>OZ244981.1:2150000-4741713 GCA_965223085.1 Gammaproteobacteria bacterium
TATTCATGGCCAGGGTGAAGGTGGGGTAATGCCTACTGGAGGCCCGAACCGGGTAATGTTGAAAAATTATCGGATGAGCTGTGGATAGGAGTGAAAGGCTAATCAAGCTCGGAGATAGCTGGTTCTCCTCGAAAGCTATTTAGGTAGCGCCTCGTGTATCACTCTCGGGGGTAGAGCACTGTTATGGCTAGGGGGTTCCCAGGAACTTACCAAACCATTGCAAACTCCGAATACCGAGAAGTGCAATCACGGGAGACACACGGCGGGTGATAAGGTCCGTCGTGGAAAGGGAAACAGCCCAGACCGCCAGCTAAGGTCCCCAAATTACAGCTCAGTGGGAAACGATGTGGGAAGGCAAAAACAGCCAGGAGGTTGGCTTAGAAGCAGCCATCCTTTAAAGAAAGCGTAATAGCTCACTGGTCGAGTCGGCCTGCGCGGAAGATGTAACGGGGCTAAGCTGTATACCGAAGCTGCGGATGCAGTACTCCACTTTAGTCGACTGTAATTTTGGGGGCACATTACTTAATTGTTTCCAAGGATAGATTGCACTTAAGTCGGTGCACAATTAAGTAATGTGTCCCTAAAATTCAAAAGCTCAGTCGATTAAAGGGAGTACTGCGTGGTAGAGGAGCGTTCCGTAAGCCTGTGAAGGTGTGCCGGGAGGCATGCTGGAGGTATCGGAAGTGCGAATGCTGACATGAGTAGCGATAATGCGGGTGAAAAACCCGCACGCCGAAAGCCCAAGGTTTCCTGCGCAACGTTAATCGGCGCAGGGTGAGTCGGCCCCTAAGGCGAGGCAGAAATGCGTAGTCGATGGGAAGCAGGTTAATATTCCTGCACCTCGCATAATTGCGATGGGGAGACGGAGAAGGCTAGGCCAGCCAGGTGTTGGATATCCTGGTTTAAGCGTGTAGGGAGTCCTCTTAGGTAAATCCGGGAGGGCAATCCTGAGGCGTGATGACGAGCACCCTCTTTGTAGGGAGCGAAGTGGTTGATGCCCTGCTTCCAGGAAAATCCTCTAAGCTTCAGATTATGCGAGACCGTACCCCAAACCGACACAGGTGGGCAGGGAGAGAATCCCAAGGCGCTTGAGAGAACTCTGGTGAAGGAACTAGGCAAAATAGCACCGTAACTTCGGGAGAAGGTGTGCCCTTTGTACGTGAAGAGCTTGCGCTCCGAGCGGAAGGGGGTCGCAGCGACCAGGTGGCCGCGACTGTTTACTAAAAACACAGCACTCTGCAAAGACGAAAGTCGACGTATAGGGTGTGACGCCTGCCCGGTGCCGGAAGGTTAATTGATGGGGTTAGCATTTCTTCGGATTCGCGAAGCCCTTGATCGAAGCCCCGGTAAACGGCGGCCGTAACTATAACGGTCCTAAGGTAGCGAAATTCCTTGTCGGGTAAGTTCCGACCTGCACGAATGGCGTAACGATGGCCACACTGTCTCCACCAGAGACTCAGCGAAATTGAACTCGCTGTTAAGATGCAGTGTACCCGCGGCTAGACGGAAAGACCCCGTGAACCTTTACTACAGCTTTGCACTGGACTTTGAACATGTCTGTGTAGGATAGGTGGGAGGCTTTGAAGCGAGAACGCTAGTTTTCGTGGAGCCAACCTTGAAATACCACCCTGACGTGTTTGGGGTTCTAACCCAGGTCCGTTATCCGGATCGGGGACAGTGTATGGTGGGTAGTTTGACTGGGGCGGTCTCCTCCCAAAGAGTAACGGAGGAGCACAAAGGTGCCCTCAGCGCGGTCGGAAATCGCGCATCGAGTGTAAAGGCAGAAGGGCGCTTGACTGCGAGACAGACACGTCGAGCAGGTACGAAAGTAGGTCTTAGTGATCCGGTGGTTCTGTATGGAAGGGCCATCGCTCAACGGATAAAAGGTACTCCGGGGATAACAGGCTGATTCCTCCCAAGAGTTCACATCGACGGGGGAGTTTGGCACCTCGATGTCGGCTCATCACATCCTGGGGCTGAAGCCGGTCCCAAGGGTATGGCTGTTCGCCATTTAAAGTGGTACGCGAGCTGGGTTTAGAACGTCGTGAGACAGTTCGGTCCCTATCTGCCGTGGGCGCTGGAGACTTGAAGGGAGCTGCTCCTAGTACGAGAGGACCGGAGTGGACGTACCTCTGGTGTTCCGGTTGTCACGCCAGTGGCACTGCCGGGTAGCTATGTACGGACGGGATAACCGCTGAAAGCATCTAAGCGGGAAGCCCCCCCTAAGATTAGGTCTCCCTGGACCCTCGAGGTCCCTGAAGGGCCCTTGTAGACGACAAGGTTGATAGGCCAGGTGTGGAAGCTCAGTAATGAGTGCAGCTAACTGGTACTAATTGCCCGTGAGGCTTGACTATATAACGCTCAAGCAATCTCAATGCAAGGTTACATGCAAGCCTATTTGATACTTCCCAATTGTGGTGACGCGTGAATTAATTTTCGCCTGTCATGCGACCAGTTTGCCTGGCAACCATAGCGAGTGGGAACCACCTGAATCCATCCCGAACTCAGAAGTGAAACTGCTCAGCGCCGATGATAGTGTGGCAGCTGCCATGTGAAAGTAGGACATTGCCAGGCTTTAAACACTCGAGTAAACCCCAGGGGCGTTGCGCCTCTGGGGTATTTTTTTGACGTTTACGCCCCGTACAAACCCGCGCGTGTTTAGGGCCCGCCTTAGTTAATTCGTGGCTGCCGGACAGTGCTATTTTGGTGCCCGGTGTAGCCACCCGGCGAGGGGTGGTTTGGTCGAAAATTTATCGACGACTCTAGGCGGCGGCGCATAAGTTTAGTACGGGCCGCGACAAGATAGCCCATAGCGCGTAGTTTCGATTCCGGCAAACTGAGCGCCTGCTTGACCCACAAATCAAGCTCGCCGTAAAGATCGTTACGACCTATCTGCGAGAAGTCGCAGCATGTTTTCGCTAGCGAGCCGTTTGTGATCATGTCCATGATCGTGGCGCTGCCTTGACCCTTGTCTACCAATACGTCGACGATGCCAATTTCGTGGAGAAAATCGGCCGTAAAGCGCTCACTTGAAGCAATGATGCGGGTGGCGACATCCTCACCGATGCGGGCGGCAAGCAGCGCTCGTGCGCCCATGCCGGGGAACAGGCCAAACAAAGATTCCGGGAATCCGCACTTCGTGCCTTTTTCTGCAACCAAGGTACGACACGCAAGGGCGGCCTCGAAACCGCCGCCTTGGGCTTCCCCTTCTAGTAAGGCAATCGCGTGGATATCGGCGCCGTGTCCGCTAACACAGTGCCAAACCTGGTCGATGGCGGTCGTCGCATAACGCCGCAGTGACGCCTCGTCACCCGAGCGGATCCAACTGAGGAAGCTCGCGAGATCACCCCCTAGAGAGAAGATGCCTGGGGTTTTCGAACCGATGACGTGGTAACGGCAATCATGAAAACGTTCTTTACTTTCCACCTGTAGATGAAGGTTATCTATTTCCTTTAATAGACCGGGAGAGAACCACGGCACGCCGTCGGCGTGCAGATATGACCACAAGGTTTGTGTGCTGGTATCGAAGGCAACTTCAAGTTGGTTGCTTAAGTCGCGCTTGAGACGAGCTAAAATGGTCTCGCTCGTGAGCGGCGTAGTTGCAGTAGGAAAGTAGTTGTTGCTGGGCCCAGTAATAACGTTCGAGTACATTGCATATTTCTCCTGCGTTTGATCAAAAATCCTACGATCCTTATCGGTAAGTTTGGCTATCCTTAGCAGTAATTTTTTTCGGTGGCGCCTGAGGCTCGACGGTGATCTCTAGCGGCGGGCGGTTTGATTACACTGTAAACCCCATCAGCGATGCATTTCCCATCCGAAGATACTCAAAATGGGTTACATCAGTTAGTCATGCGGGTATCGTCGTTTTATGGGACACTGCGCCTTATAAAAGAAGTCTTAGGCGGTACCTCGATGACTGGTAAACATCTAAGCGAGTCGGCAAATATTCAACATAGGGTCGAGGAGATTTTGAGGGAATCGTTAAACCTGGGCGGCACATATCATCTTACCGCTAACACGCGCCTAAAAGCCGATCTAAACGCTGATTCAATGGATGTCACCACGATCCTAATCGCCATGGATGAGACGTTCGATTGTGAATTCAATCTCGATGACTTGCCGCGCGACGACGTCACCATTGAGTGGATTGCAAAATATGTGCAAACGCGGTTGCGGCGTAGTGCACCCGCGCTCAACTGAGCTCGGATAGATCGCCAAATCACGTTTTAGAAACCTCGCACCAATTTGCAGCATGGTCGCCGCTACGAAAATCTGGCGAAACAAATTCCAGGTGGGCTTTTTCTACGTTTGCGTCTGTTTGTCGCGCGACGCTACGCTGAGGCCTAGGGTCGACTCTAACTCGTTAATTTTCAGCTCTAAAGTCTGACGGAAGTTCGCACAGTCCGAAATTAGCACGGATTTCCCGGTGAATTCAATTCGACGAGCCGCGTTTGCTAAGCGAAGCGCACCAATCGACAATGCCCCGGAACACAACGCATGCATTTCGTCGCGCACTTTGTCAGTGTCTATGGAGTCGTCGTTGAGTACTAGAGTCGCGGCTTGCCGGCGGGCATCTTCCACGAATTCGGAGAGAAAGATGTCTCGTTCCACTTTCGTCATCAACGCCTCTAGTTCACCCAAAATGGCGCGGTCGATAATCGGCTGAACCGAGCGCACCGGGCGGTAGTCCGCAAGCTGTTCCGAGTTCCCACTCGCATCGTCAGCTCTCGAAGTTTTTTGGGTAGCAGCGTAAATCGCGTCTACAAGTGCTTTCGGCTTGATCGGTTTGGATAGCAATTGAGTGACATTCGTTGCGCGCGCTTCGATCGCTAGCTCAGAGCGCGAGTCCGCAGTCAACAAAATGATGGGGACCGAAGACCGTGAAGAAGGGTCTTCTGCGAACTTGTGCAGTTTCGCGACTTCCAGTCCGCTAATTTTCGGCATATGGACGTCTAGCAAGGCAATATCGTATTCACCGAAACTGAGTTCGGCAAGCGCGGCTTCGCCATTGTCGACGATGACCACTTCCATTTCTTCTCGCTCTAAGGTAAGACGCACAATCGTTTGGTTCGTTGGATTGTCTTCTGCGACGAGAATTCGTATCGGCGCGCGACTCGGTCGCCGGGTCGGCGGCGAAGATTCGGAGTAGTCTTTGCGGAGCGCGCAGGCGATATTGAGCATGCGTACGGTCGTGGCGGTGTCTCGCCACGACAGCGCGCCCGCGTTGTAACCCCAATTGGCGTAATTTGACACGGGTTCATTCGCGCCGACAATGAATTTTGGCACCGTATTGGTAGGAATCGCCTGGGCGATCCGCTGTGGGTCACGTTGATATTCTGCGTTTGTTTCCGCATTTACAAACACCGCACCGATGTTATGAATGTCCGCTAGCACACCGACTAATTCTTCTATTGAATCGACAAAAATAGCACGGCATCCGAAGTTACCGAAACTCTCCGCCAGCTCGCTTTCTACTTCGCTGAATCCGAGTGCGGCGACGATAATCGGGTATAGCGGCTTCACCCCAGGGGCTGCTCCCGCTCGGTCGAAGCTCAATTCGAAGGAGAAATTGCTCCCCAAACCCAAGATCGATTCGATGACGATGTCGCCGCCCATGGCGCGAACCAACTCGCGCGCGATAGCCGTACCGAGCCCCGATCCCTCGTGTAGCCGCGTCATCGAATTGTCTATTTGCGAGAACGGTTCAAAAATGTGTTCGATTTGATCGGATGGAATGCCGGGACCGTTGTCGGTGACCTCGAAGCGCACATTCACCGCACGGGAATCTTGTGAGACGCAGGTCGCGTTGAGTGATACTTTGCCAACATCAGTGAATTTCACCGCGTTCCCGTACAAGTTCATCAGAATTTCTTGAAGTTGACGCGGTGATCCGACAACGAAATTGGGAATGTTCGGATCGATGAACACCGAGTGTTTAAGATGTTTGCGTCGGCACTGAGGCACAAGCACGTTGAACGCATCGCAGATTACTTCGTGCAAATCGAACGTCTCTTTCGCGAGCACGACGCTGCCACTATCCAATTTACTGATATCGAGTACGCGATTTATGAGCTCCAACAGCGTATTGGAAGACGTGCTAATGATGCGCAGTAGTTCTTCGCGTGCGGGTGCCGATTTGGCGTCTTTTAGTAGCTCAGTAGTAGAGATGATCCCGTGCAAGGGCGTGCGTAATTCGTGACTCATTTTTGCAACGAAATCGCTTTTCGCACGATAAGCAATTTCCGCAGCGTGGACCGCGGCGTGCAATTTGTTGATTAGGAACGCGGCATACAGCGGTACGATAATGAGGCCGAATCCGAGTCCCGCTGTGACCAGGATGTGTTCGTACCAAAAAGGCGTGTAATAGGTTGCGACGGAAAAACTGACTACCGAGGCGGCGAGGCTTGCGAATAGATAGGGTAAGCCGAATCGAATGCCGTAACCGATCGTAATCCATAAGTAGATGGCATAAATTCCCGCGAGATTTTCACCCGCGAAATGAAAGATCCACCCGATCGCGACGTTATCGAGAATGATGGAAACCGTTCGTTGCCAGAAGCGGTAGCGAAAACCCAGTTGCCGGGATTCGAGCACATAAGCCCAGGCGTACAGAAACAACGCGGATAACGCGGTCGCGGCCGCGGTGATCCCGATCTGAATTATGCTAATGTCCGGATTGTGATAGTAGATTGTCAACGCAAGCGTTAACAATACGACGTTCAACAAACATCGAACTTTCGCTTGCGTCAATTCGCTTAGCGTCGCGGGAACCGCCCAAATCTGGGCGCTCGGCACGCGCTTGAACGGCTTCAAATAGTTATTAATCGAAACCACGCTGGGCATACAATGCGGTAAATGCCCCATGACAATAACAAAGGTGGTCAAGAAAGCATAGAAAACAAATGATACTAAAGGAAAAAGTCAAGATAGCTTTATTAATCGCTAGGGTGCGCCCACGCAGCACTCGGTGAGTGCGAACTTGCTGCTCGGGCGGTGTTAGGCGCCGCTAAATTCACAACTGTCACTGAGGAGTTTTTAGATGGATGTCTTAACGGCGATGCGAACGCTAAACGCTTGTCGATACTATAAAACCGATCCAGTCTCGGAGGCGCTCGTTGCGAAGGTTTTAAACGAAGCCCGTTGGGCCGCATCAGGTAGTAATAATCAACCACTTAGCTACGTTGTCGTGCGTGACGCGGCGAAACGGCGGGCACTGCATGATCTCTACCAGCCGATCTGGGATGGGGTGGTGGACAAATATAGGTCGGGTGACATCACCGCTGGATTCGACAAAGGGTTCATCAAACATGTTGATCATTTTGCCCGCCACATCTCCGCTATTCCCGTTCTGATCGTCGTGTGCGCGGATCTTTCTCGGGTGACGGCGATCGATGCAAATCTTGGGCGCCAACCGCTTACAGGCGGTGCCTCAATTTACCCGGCGGTACAAAACTTGATGCTCGCGGCGCGTAATGAGGGCCTCGGCACGGTGTTGACAACGTTGTGGTGCTTAGTTGAACCTGAAGTCAAAGCCTTGCTCGACATCCCGGCTGGAATCGCCACCGCGGCCGTGATTACGCTGGGTTGGCCGGCCAAACCGTTTCCCCAGAAGTTACGGCGCCGATCCTTAGGGGAGTGTGCACATCTCGATTCCTACGGTACGCCCTTGCCCGGTACCGAGCCCTACGATCAATGAGGAGGATGTGGTGAATTTTAGCGAACTCGTTCGCGCGCGGCACAGTGTGTGTGAATATCAGTCCGGCGTCGATATCGGCGACCAGATGCTCGCAGAAATTTTTGCAGACGTACTCCTCAGTCCGAGTTCGTTTAATTGTCAGCATTGGAAATTTGTCGTCGTGCGCGAATCCGCGGCCAAACATGAATTGCGCCGGCTATCGTACGGGCAAGCGCAAGTGGAGCAGTGCGCGGCCGCGATTCTCGTTTGTGGGAGGCTTGACGCCTACGAGGATGCGGCGAAAATTTACGCCAGCAGCGCCGCTCAGACGCGCAATAAATATGTGCCGATGATCGACGCGGTTTACGCCGGTAAACCGGAGCTGCAACGTGAAGAAGCCATCAGGAGCGGCGCCATGGCGGCGATGTCGTTGATGTACGCTGCAAAGAGTCATGGCTGGGACAGTGGGCCGATGATCGGTTTTGACGCCACGGCCGTCGCGAAGATGTTGAGGTTGGATGAGACGACTATTCCCGTAATGATGGTTGTGATCGGCAAGGCACTTAACGGCCAACAACCCCCACGCGGCTACCGCAGGCCATTAGCGGAAGTCGTTAAACTCGAAACGCTCGACGGCGCAGAGTTAGGCTAATCACTAGGTGATCCGCAACGCGAAGTTTAATTCGACAAACCCACTTCTTGCGCGGCTTGCAATAAGCTTCCCTCTAGGGCCGTGGTAATGGCGCTTTGTAGCGCCTGTTGATCTGGCGCCGCCGGCGTTATGGAATTGATGGTCGATTCGTATTTTGCGTTCCACAAGGATGCGTCGATGGCGATGCCGCGATGGGCGTTAAGACGCCCGATGACACCACCTGTTTTTACGTTGAGCACTTCCAGTGCCAGGCTGCTGTAGGCGTACGGGGCAGCATTATGTTTTTTAAATATGCCGTAACCACGCATTTTTTCGCTCGAATCGCTCATAAAATCCTGTTGAAGTTGGTGGTAGACAATAACCAATATGTCTACTCTCGCGGCGCGGCCGAGATCTAGCAGCGCCGTACGCCCTGCCGCGGCGTTGGGCGGTGCCCAACTGCTAGCGTAAACCTGCGCTCGAATCATATTCGGGACTAAAATTGGTCGCGGCTCAAATCCACGGGTTTGCAATCGTTGGCGCAAATAATTTTGCGTAGTGGCTTCAACGTCGAAATTGTCGAGCACAAGGCGTGGATAATTGCTGTCCGTGATGAGTCGCGCAGCGTAGTGAATAGTCGGCGTCTGTGGAAGAAGATTCACAATCCCCGCGGTTTTCAACGTGATGCTATGTGCAGGCGTTAGTCGAACTTCGTCTTGATTTAGGCAACCGGTTAAAGCTGCGCATAACAAGCCGACCACGAGTCGATAGTGTTTTTTAGTAGACACGCTTTTTCCCATAGCAAAGTAGGGAGACGTTGCGCCTATTATGCCGGATCAGCGCCGCCGCGCGAGATCTGTGCGACTTCGTTAGAATACCCGGCTAGCGCCATTGCAGAGATGTTGATGACTTCAGTAGCCTACAGTGTATGCCCGCACGATTGTCCCTCCACTTGCGCGCTCGAAGTTGAGATCGTGGACGGGCAGCGCATAGGCGCGGTTCGCGGCGGGCAAGAAAATTCCTACACCGCTGGTGTGATCTGTAGCAAAGTTGCGCGCTACGCAGAGCGGGTTCATCATCCCGATCGCCTACTACATCCACTTATACGTAACGGACCTAAAGCGCAGGGGCAATTTCGCACAGCGAGCTGGGAGGAAGCCTTGGGCGTAGTCGTAGACGCGTTTCGTGCTGCCGAAGATAATCACGGCAGCGAGGCGATTTGGCCGTATTACTATGCCGGTACGATGGGTTTAGTAATGCGCGACGGGATTAACCGTTTGCGGCACGCAAAAAATTATTCCGGCGAGCATGCGACCATCTGCGTGACATCCGCCTGGACAGGGTTCCTTGCGGGTACCGGTAAACTGGCCGGTGTCGATCCGAGGGAGATGGCGGAAAGCGATGTCATAGTGATTTGGGGCACCAACGCCGCAGCAACGCAAGTCAACGTCATGAATCACGCTTTGCGGGCGCGGCGTCGCCGTGGCGCGCGGATCGTTGTAGTCGATGTCTACGAAAACGCCACTGCGAAGCAAGCCGATCTGTTTCTCTGCGTGAAGCCGGGCACAGATGGCGCGCTTGCCTGTGCGGTTATGCATATATTATTCCGCGACGGTTATGCGGATAGGTCCTACCTCGAACGGTATACCGATTGCCCCAACGATCTGGAAAACCACTTACAGGATCGTCACCCACACTGGGCGGCTGCACGATGTGGTGTTACGGCCGAGGAGATTGAAAAACTCGCGGTGCTTATCGGGCGGCATAAGAGGAGCTATTTTCGCTTGGGCTATGGGTTTTCGAGACAACGAAACGGCCCCGTTAATATGCACGCGGTCGCGTGCATACCAGTGGTCACCGGCGCGTGGTTGCATACCGGTGGTGGGGCGATGATGAACAACAGTGCGATATATCATTGGGACCGCACCTTGATCGATGGTTTAGACGCACGTGACCACAGCGTACGCGCGTTGGATCAATCCCGCATCGGCGAAATATTGTGCAGTGAACCAGAGGTTCTCCACGGTGGCCCACCGGTGACGGCGATGTTGATCCAAAACACCAACCCTGTAGTCGTCGCGCCAAACTCGAGCAAAGTCGCGTCTGGCTTCGTCCGTGATGATCTGTTCGTTTGTGTGCACGAGCAGTTCATGACCGAAACGGCTGCCATGGCCGATGTCGTGTTGCCTGCGACGATGTTCCTAGAACACGACGACCTCTACCAAAGTGGCGGGCATCAACACATTCACTTCGGCCCGCGCCTTATCGATCCGCCGGGACTGTGTCGTTCGAATCACGAGCTAATCTGTGAACTTGCGCAACGTCTAGGGGCAGAACATCGTGGTTTTACTATGTCGCCGCGGGAGATTATCGACGAGACGTTGCGAGTTTCCGGTTGGGGTGATCTGGCTAGTCTCGAGAATAGCCATTGGCGCGACTGCCAGCCCGAATTTTCTACGTCCCACTACATCGACGGATTTGCTCATGCAGATTCGAAATTTCATTTCCGCGTGGATTGGTCCGGGTATCGTGAGGCGGCGATCGGCGCCCAAAACTCACCGATGCCTCCCGAGTTGCCCGACCATTGGCCGGTGATCGAAGCGGCCACCGAGGAAGCGCCGTTTCGTCTCGTCACGGCACCGGCGCGGCATTTTCTGAACTCTACATTTAACGAAACGCCTACCTCGCAGCGACGCGAACGTCGACCAACGGTGTTGCTGCACCCAGCGGACGCAGCTGAATTGGGCCTGCGCAACGACGATGTCGTACAGTTGGGCAACGATCACGGTCACCTGAAGATTCATGTTGAGATTTTTGCCGGATTGTCGCGCGGCGTTCTCGTTAGCGAGGGGCTCTGGCCTAATCGGTTTTTTATCGATGGGGTCGGCATTAACGTGCTTACCGGATCGGATCCCATTGCGCCAGCCGGGGGCGCGGCTTTTCACGATGTCCGGGTGTGGCTTAAGCACGCGGGTAAGTCTTGAGATCGTTGTTATGTTGGAGCCCGATTCGCCATTAGTTCGCCTAGCAGATTACACGCCACCAAATTACCTGATTCCGCACGTCGAACTCGACATCGATTTGCGTGATGACTATGCCGTAGTAGTGGCGGCATTATCGCTCGAACGCAACGCCGACGCACAGGATCCTGGCGGTCCTTTGGTGTTAAACGGCGAGGAATTAGAGTTACTCTCGGTTTTGATCGACGGGGTGTCATTGCCCGCGACCGATTACGTCGTCGAGAACGATGTGTTAACGATTAAAGCGCCCCCAGAGAAGTGCACCCTCGAAACTCACGTGCGGATCTATCCCCAACGCAATACCCAGTTGATCGGGTTGTATGCTTCCGGCGGAGGTTATTTTACGCAATGCGAAGCCGAGGGTTTTAGGCGTATAAGCTATTTTCTCGATAGACCCGACGTCATGTCGCGTTACACCACAACCATTCACGCCAATCGAGAACGGTATCCGGTATTGTTGAGCAACGGTAATCGCATTGCCTGCGGAGAAGAATATGGCGATCGCCATTGGGCCTGTTGGAGAGATCCTTTTCCCAAACCTGCCTATCTGTTTGCGATGGTGGCGGCGGATTTGGATGAACGCAAAGAATCATTCGTTACACGCTCGGGCCGCGAGGTTACGTTGCACGTCTTTGTTGAGCCCGGGAAATTGGATCAATGCGCCTTTGCACTCGAGGCTCTGCGACGCGCGATGCGCTGGGACGAAGATACGTTCGGCTTAGAGCTCGATCTCGATCAGTACATGATCGTCGCGGTCGGAGATTTCAACATGGGCGCGATGGAAAACAAGGGCCTAAATATTTTTAATACGAAATACGTTCTCGCACGGCCCGATACCGCGACTGACCAAGACTATATGTTTATCGATCGCGTTGTCGCACATGAATATTTTCATAATTGGACCGGTAATCGGGTGACCTGCCGCGATTGGTTTCAGCTCTCCCTCAAGGAAGGATTGACGGTTTTTCGCGATCAGGAATACGGCGCGGACGTCTATTCACGCGGGGTGCAACGTATCCAAGAGGTTAGGAACCTGCGCGCGCGACAGTTTCCCGAGGACGCCGGGCCTATGGCACATCCGGTGCGCCCCGAAGCGTATCTGGAGATTAGCAATTTCTATACTGCGACAGTCTACGACAAGGGTGCCGAAGTTGTGCGCATGATGCACACTCTGCTCGGCGCGGCGGCATTTCGTCGCGGCATGGATCTCTATTTCGAGCGCCACGACGGCCAAGCGGTGTGCACGGAGGATTTTGTTCGCGCAATGGAAGATGCTGCCGCTGTCGATCTCGGGCAGTTTCAGCGCTGGTATTCCCAGGCGGGTACGCCCGTCGTCGTCGCTAAAGGTGTTTACGACGCCAAGACGAACACCTATACCTTGAATTTTTCTCAACGTTGTCCACCAACGCCGGGTCAAGCGCACAAAGATCCTGTTCTAATCCCGATCGCACTCGCGTTGATTTCTCCCGAGGGCCACGAATACGTGCTGCGCAAGGACCCGCAATCGAGTACGCAAACGACGACAGAAATCGTTGCTCTGAGCGCGCGCTCGCTGAGCGTGACTTACACCAATATCCCCCAAGCCCCGATACCCTCTTTGCTGCGCGGATTTTCTGCGCCTGTCGTGTTAGAGGTGGAATACAGCGACGCTGAGTTAGCGCATCTACTCGCCTACGACAGCGATCCTTTCAATCGCTGGGAGGCTGGGCAGCGCTTGGCTTTGCGCATAATTTTGCACGCTGTCGCGGCGCGGCGGACTGACGCCACACCCGCCTACCCACCGATTTTTTTTGCCGCTATACGGGAATTGCTGCACTCTCGAGATCAAGATCCGGCTTTCATCGCCGAGGCGCTCAGCATTCCCGCTGCAGCCTACGTGGCGGAGCAAACGGAAGTCGCGGATCCAGCCGCAATTCATGCCGCACGGATCGGGTTGCGTTGTGCCGTTGCCAGCGAACTTCGCGCGGAGTTTGAGGCGATTTATCGTGAATCCGTAGCACAGGAACCCTATAGGCCGGACGCCGCGGAGGCAGGTCGGAGAGCGCTGCGCAACGCGTCTTTAGCGTACCTCATGGAACTCGGTGACGAGGAGGTCGAAAGCGCGTGTTTCTCGCAACTGCAAACAGCCGGCAATATGACCGATGCGCTCGCGGCCCTAACCGCGCTGGCGAACTGCAGCACTCACTTGCGCGAGAAAGCGCTGGCGTATTTTTACCAGAAATGGCAAGCCGAATCTTTAGTCGTTGATAAGTGGTTTGCGGTGCAGGCGACTTCGCGGCTACCCGACACGCTGACGCGAGTGCAAGCATTGTCTCGACACGTCGCGTTCGATTTGCGTAACCCGAACCGGGTGCAGGCCCTTGTTGGTGCGTTCTGTCACAGCAATTATCTGCATTTTCACGCGGCTGACGGTAGCGGCTACGCTTTTGCGGCCGCGCAAGTCATGGCGCTAGATCCCTTGAACCCACAGGTGGCGGCACGATTAACACGGGCGTTTGATCGTTGGCGAAAGTTCGACCCCGGCCGTCAGGCTCATGCACGTGCTGCACTTGAGCTTATCTTGGCACAAAAAAATTTGTCCAAAGATACCACCGAGGTTGTTTCCCGCACCCTACAAGCTGCACGAACGTAACGGGCGTTACTTACTTCAAGAACGCTTGTTCGATCAGCGCATTAACCTCAGCGGCTGCTTCCATTTGCAGTAAGTGACCCACGTCGGCCAGGAGTTCGCACGCGGCTGCCTCGGGGATATTGGATGCGTGTTCTACCGGAATAATGTGATCCGCTGTGCCCCACGCGACACGAACATCACAGTTGAGTTCCCGCATAATATCGGTCGCTTGAAATGACTGGCGATCCTCGTTACTGAATCCCGACGCGATCGATTTCAACGCGCTGGAAACCCCATCGAGGCGCTTAAATTTGAGCACATCGTCGATTAGTTGTCGCGTAATCAGCGCCTTGTTCGCGACCAATTGTTGCAAGTGGGGTTTCAATTCTCGGCGGCTTTCAGCGTTGATGAACCCACGTACGTAATCACCGTTGATTTCCGGACCAAATCCCGCCGACGCGAGCAGGGTTAGAGATGCCACCTGTGCGGGGTGGCTAGCCGCCAGTTGCGCTGCGATCGCGCCGCCCAGCGAGTGACCAACGAGGTGAGCCTTATCGATCCCGCACACCATCATAAATTTGCTCACGACCTCAGCAAGCGCGTTGACACTGCCGTCGCTGATGGTTTTTGATGATTCTCCGTGTCCGGGCAAATCCAGCGCATAGCAAACCGCGTTCGTGGATAACGCTGTTTGGTTAAACAACCAATTATTAATATCACCGCCAAAGCCGTGAATGAACACGACGTTTGGTCCCTGCTCGCCTAAGCGGCTGTAGCGCAGTCGATACGCCTCGACATTTGCCCATTCATACGCGGGCCCTGTGTCGTCTTCGTCGGGATCCGGCGGTACGTAATTGGCTTGAAACTCAGCAATGAAAGCCGCCACTTCCGCGTCGCTTATCTCTGCAGGTGCGAGCACGCCTAATAGCGCTCCGATCGGCAAAGTCTCATCGACCTGCGCGACCTGTTTGCGCAATAGGCCTGAGTCGAGTGCTTCGAAGACGTTCGCGATTTTTTCCGTTTCTATGTCAAGAATCTCATCACCCCGTTTGATTTCGGTGCCCTCAGTGACTAGCCAGTCATTTACTTTGCCTTCCTGCATGGATAAGCCCCACTTCGGCATCGTGATCGGCGTAATATTTCGCTCCGCCATTTAGTGGTACTCCGCAACTTTTGTGGTCGCTTGTTCGATACGCTCGACACTCGGAATATAAAGGTCTTCCAAAGACCCGGCGAACGGTACCGGTGTATGCGGTGCGGTAACCATTTCAATCGGTGCTTTTAAGAGGTTAAAGCCTTTTTGTGCGACCATCGCGGAAATGTCCGTTGCCATACTGCAACGCGGGTGGGATTCGTCCACGATGACCAAACGACCCGTGTTCTCGACGCTCTCTAAAATGGTGTCTTCATCAAAAGGCGAAGTCGTGCGCGGATCGATTACTTCGCAATCTACCCCGTTGCTCGCCAAGCCCTCTGCAGCCGTCATCGCCTGATGCAGCATGCGCGCGAGGGCAACCACCGTTGCATCTTTACCTTCGCGTACTACCGACGCTTCTCCAAACGGGATCGCATAAGATTCCTCGGGTACCTCCCCTTCGAGCGTGTACAAGGCTTTGTGTTCGCAGAACAGTACGGGATCATCGTCGCGGATAGCTTGAATTAGCAAACCTTTCGCATCGTAGGGGGTGGCGGGTACGACGACCTTGAGCCCTGGGACGTGGGTAAATAATGGATACAAACACTGGGAGTGCTGCGCGGCGGCACGAAAACCTGCGCCGATCATCGTACGGATCACGACCGGTGTGCGAGCTTTACCGCCAAACATGTAACGAAATTTCGCCGCCTGATTGTAGATTTGGTCGAAACATACGCCCATGAAGTCAATGAACATCAACTCGCAAATCGGTCTCAATCCTGCGGTTGCCGCGCCTACCGCTGCCCCCACAAACGCCGATTCACTAATCGGTGTGTCCATGATTCTATCGCCGTATTTTCCGTAGAGCCCTTTGGTTACGCCAAGCACACCACCCCAAGCATCCATTTCACCAGCTGCGCCGGTCCCACCGACTACGTCCTCGCCCATGACAATGACGGATTCATCGCGCGCCATTTCTTGATCGATTGCTTCGCGGATCGCGTCTTGAAAGCTTATTTTTCGTGCCATGTTTGCCCTCTCCTCAGTACTTGATATAAACGTCGGTGAGTAAGTCTTCGGGACCCGGGTAGGGCGCCGCTTCGGCGGCCGCTACCGCGTCGTCGATGAGCGCCGCAACATCTGCGTCGATCGCCGCGAGTTGAGGGGGGGAAATGCTGTGAGTATTTGTAATCTCGTCGGTAAAGCGTTTAATGCAGTCTTTGTTTTCGCGTAGATTTTTTACTTCATCCGGACCGCGATAATTTTGATTATCACCCTCGAAATGGCCGAAGAATCGATCGAGTTTGCATTCAATTAAAGACGGCCCGTCGCCCTTGCGTGCCCGTTCCGTCGCAACCGACATGGCCTCGTGAACGGCAAAAAAGTCATGTCCATCCACGGTGACACCGGGCATGCCGAAGCCCGCCGCCCGCACCGCTACATCGCCGCAGGAAACCGAAAAACTCGCCGCGGTTGCTTCTGCGTAACCGTTGTTCTCGGCAACGAAAACGCAAGGCAATTTCCACACCGAGGCAAGATTCATCGCTTCGAACGTCGTACCTTGGTTAGAAGCACCGTCACCGAAAAATGCGACCGCAACGCCGCCGCTGCCTTTCATTTTATGTGCCAAGGCCGCACCACAGACCAGCGGTGGTCCACCGCCGACAATACCGTTGGCGCCCATCATCCCCGCGTCGAGATCTGCGATGTGCATCGAACCGCCTTTGCCGTGGCAAGTGCCGGTCTTTTTGCCGTAGATTTCCGCCATCATGCCCTTCACATCGACGCCTTTTGCAATGCAATGGCCGTGGCCTCGATGGTTACTGGCGATATGATCTTGGTCCTGCAAGTTCATGCAGATCCCAGTTGCCGATGCCTCTTCACCGGCGTATAGGTGCACAAATCCGGGGATCCCGCCTTTGGCGAATTCGACGTGAACGCGTTCCTCGAATTCGCGAATGGTTTTCATGAGTCGATATGCTTCGAGTAGGTCCTCGACGGATAAGCTTGTTGACATCGTGCAGTGTCCTCCCGGGTCTGTCCTCGGTTAGACTACCATTTTGCAGAGATTTTTGGTGTTGGTCAGGATAGAATTTGAACGTTAATTCCGATTATTTAAGATTGTGTTCCGCGGCGCCGATATAAGCACCACTACCGATAGCTGTTGTTAGAGACTATGAACGAAGCAGTTGCTGCTGAGGTATTCGTTGGTCGGCAACCCATACTTGATCAACACGAGAACCTCGTCGCGTACGAGCTCTTGTTCCGCAATAGCAGGAAAAATTTTGCCGAAATCCGTGATGAGGCGGCGGCGACCGCGACCGTGCTCGGGCGCGTTTTCTCTCAATTTGGTATCGAAGTGGCTTTGGGTGCTTACCAAGGCTACATCAATATAGATGAGTCGGTACTTATGAGTGATATGCTCGAAGCACTACCTGCCGATCGCATCGTACTGGAAATCCTCGAAACCGTGGCGGTGACACCGCAAGTCTTGAGCCGCTGTCGCGAGCTCAAAGAACTAGGCTATACGATAGCCATCGACGATTATATGGGTGAAGCAGAAAAGTACGCTGAGCTGCTCGAGATCGTCGATATCGTAAAAGTAGACATCGCGAGCTTAGATAGCGATCAGATTGCTAAAATTGCCGCGTCCTTGCAACGCGGTTCGATCACGATGCTGGCGGAAAAAGTCGACTCGCACGAGCAAGTTCAGCAATGTAAGCGACTCGGTTTTACTTTGTTCCAGGGTTACTATTACAAAAAGCCCCAGGTTCTAAAGGGGCGCGCCCTTGAGCCGGCTGAAACCACGATATTGCGGGTCGTAGCTTTATTGTTGTCAGAAGCCGATACCAGCGAGATTGTAAATCTGATCAAGCAAGAACCGGGCTTGTCGATGAATCTCCTCGGCATTGCCAATTGCGCCGCGAATGGACTGCGATCGAAAGTGACATCAATCCTGAACGCGGTTAACGTCGTTGGTCGTCGTCAGCTTCTCCGTTGGATGCAGATCTTGCTCTATTCGAGTGGTGGTCGAACGATGGGCTCAACGCGACCGCTGTTGGCGCTCGCCTCGACACGTGCTCGCATCATGGAGCTCATCGCCGAGAGAATCACGAGTAGCTCCGAGGATTTTTCGGACCAGGCGTTTATGACCGGTATTCTTTCTTTAGTGCCATCGTTGCTCGGCGTTGATATGGAGTCCGTAATTGATGAGTTACCGGTCAGTGAGGCGGTGCGCGACGCTTTGGTAGATCGTGGTGGTCAATTAGGTGAGTTACTGGCGGTCGTCGAGGAACTCGAAACACTCGATATGACGGGTTTCGATAAAGTCACCATTAGTTTTCCGAAACTCGACGCAGATGCGATGACGCGCTTAGTTGCCGATGCGCATAACTGGGCGAACGAAATAGCGGCCGCGGCCTAGCGTTGGCACTGGGGTTTTCGCCTCAGCTGGGGGCGTTTATTGTCTGCTCGCAGCGCACGGGGATGGTCGTGCTAAGACGTTGTTAGCGTCGTGAAATTTTAAGCCGGCCGCTAATATAGTGCTTATCATGGCAGTGTATTCTCGATGTCTCTGAGCGCCACGGATAAAATCGATTTTGTTGGGATTCCAGAACGCGGCAAATGCGTGTTAACGCTTGCCGATGAGATGGACTGGCGTGATCCCGATACCCATCTGAGCTTGCTACAGGCAAAACTCAATACTTATTTGCGGTTCATCGTGACGGGTGCTATCGACCAATCCTATCCCGTCGCGAACGAATGCGGCAAAGACGTATTGATCGCGGCACGTTACCCGCTGCCGCAACGTGGCAAGGCGTTCCTCCGCGAAGCGCAAAACCATTTTTTAGCCCAAAGTGTGCCGCTCGAGTGGCGGCTTTTTGACCAGCACAGCGCTTAACCGGGGTATTGCATGCGGCGCTCACCGCGCATACACCAACAGGGTGAAGTAACAGACGTTTTCATCGTTCGGCGACCGCGTAGGCCATCGCGCTCGCTTTCGCGCACCACGATTGTCGTTGCGTGTCGCTAACGATCGCCTTGCATCAGTACGCCGGCGTCACTCAGGGATTGAATTCGGGACGCTGAATAGCCCAACACCTCGGACAAAATACGGTCGTTGTGTTCGCCGAGCAATGGAGCGACGAGCGCTAAGGGTTCGGGCTGCGCGGAGAATCGCAGCGGGAATCCCGGAATGGGAAACTCGCCGAGGATCGGGTCATGCACGACTTGTACCGCACCACGCGCACTGAAATAAGGATGCTCCAATGCGTCTGCCGGACTGAGCACCGGCGCACTCGGGATGCGGTATTCTTCGAGGCGCGCGAGGACTTCTTGGTCGCTTTGAAACGTTTGCATCCACGTCTCAATAATCGGGATTAACGCGGTTTGGTTTTTGGCGCGCTGCGCGTTATCGGTGAAGCGCGGATCGTGTTCTAATTCAGGTTGCTCCAGTGCCGCGCAAAATGCTTGCCATTGCCGATCTAGGGCCATCACGACGATATAGCCCTCAGGACCCTGGAAGACCCCGGTGGGGGTGACCAGTTCGTGATGATAACCCATGCGGTGAGGCTCGAACTCGCCCGCCGTCAGGGCGTGTACCTGCACATTGACGTCGTGCATTGAAAACATCGTGTCGACCATCGAAATATCAATGTATTGTCCTTTACCGGTGCGTTCACGGTAGAACAAGGCGTAGCCGATAGCGCAAGCCGCGTGCACGCCTGAAGAGATATCAGCCACGCCAACCCCGACCGGGTGCGGGGGTGCATCGCGCGGGCCGGTCATGTGCATGATTCCGGAGAAGGCTTGTGCGATCCAGTCGTAGCCGGTGAGATGGGCAAGCGGGCTGTTACGCCCAAACGCCGAGATCGACGCCATAATGATTTTGGGGTTCAGTGCCTGCAAAGCGGCGTAATCCCAGCCGCGCCGGCTCATCACCCCAGGGCCGAAATTTTCCACCACCACATCAACGGTGGTGGCGAGTTCGGCCACTATTGCCTGTCCTTGCGCGGCTTTTACGTCCAGGCATAGGCTTTGTTTGCCGCGGTTTTGCTGCACAAAATAACCGCTGCGCCGATCGACCATGGCCGGCAGGACGCGGGCGGGATCGCCCTCCGGCGCTTGCTCGATTTTGATCACCTCGGCGCCCATTTCAGCTAAGAAGCGGGTTACGGTGGGCCCGGCAAGATACTGCGTGAAATCGAGTACGCGAATACCTTCGAGGATCATTTTGTAGTGAGCGCTACGTGCGTATTTATTGCGTTGCAACAATCACTGCGCATCGGCAATATGCCTCCTGAAGGCGACGCGTTCCCCAAAACACCATACGGGTTCGCGCTTAGCGGCCACACACCACTGTCTTGACAATTCTGCGGAGCGCGCACTACACTAAACATACGCTACCGTATCTTAAGTCCTTAATAGGCTGCTTGCCCTTCGTCTAAAGGACGACAGATTAATAACTTAAAGCGTCGCTCGGCGAGTTCGTCGCGCAGCGCCGGATCAATATGCAGCGACGTGGTGTACTCGCCGACCTGATAAAAATAGAGCGCTCTGGCGCGTAATGATGATTCAGCTTGATCAAATTCCGCAGCGCGAAACAAGCGCGCTAAGTAGTCGATGCGACGCCGGTCGATGTCGGCAACCGCGTCGCTGGCGTAGCCGTCGAACCGTGCGAATTCGCGCATCGCGACATCGTGGCGGGAATCGTCGGTATGGTCGGTAAATGCGATGACGGCTTTGATAAGCGTGGCGGGATCGCTGCCAGAAGGGCTATCTAGGGACTCGATGAAGGCGATTTGCTTATCTCGCCAGCCGTCCACCATATTATGCAACAACTCGTCTCGATTCTTAAAGTGCCAATAAAAACTTCCTTTTGTGACCTGCAGTTCGCGCGCGAGCACCTCGACTTTAACGTGACTAATGCCGTGGGAAAACAAAACGTCCAGCGCTTTGTGCAGCCAGACGTCGCGGTCAAATGATTTGCGGGCAGTGTTTGTCATGTTCTACAGCCTCATTGGCAGCCGACCGGAAGATGTGCAGAGACCGAGCGCGGATTCCAAGACCTGCGTCTCGCTGGGCTGCGTATAGGCCAACTAGTGTACCCACACACGCGCCCGGAGACCACGCTTTCGTGGCGTTCATCTAGCCGCTGTCGGCGCACAGCTAAGGAGAATTTATCTTGGACTCGGAAAAGTTAACGCAAGCGGTACAAGCACGCTATCACGCGTTGTTGGAAAACGAAGCAGATCCCAACGAGTGGGCGTACGCGTGGCGGTCGGAATATAACCGCGGGGGGTTTAAAGCCGTTGATTTTTTGATGCGGGAGGTCGTTGATCCGGGCAAATGCGTCGGTTGTGCCGCGTGTGTCACGATTTGCCCGGTGGATGTGTTCGATTACCGGGCCGAGCGGCCTATTAGCGCTCGCAGTGACGCTTGTGTCTACTGCGAGCTCTGCGCCGATGCCTGTCCGGTACTGCGCCCAACCGATCAGGACTTGCCCCAGCAAATCGGTCTGCGCGAACCCTTAGTCGACGAAGGATTCGGTCCTTACAATTACGCGGTTTACGCGCGCGCCAAGCCGGGCTTGTATGACACGCAATTTCAGGATGGGGGCGTGTGCAGCACGCTGCTTATCAACGAAATGAAACGCGGCGCGATCAACGCGGCCGTGCTCGGCGCAGAACTCCCCGACGATCCACAGTTCGGCACGCAATTGCTCGCGAAAACGCCGCAAGACGTGCTTGCTAGTGCGCGATCTCGATATACCTATCAGGCTAATACCTTGGCGCTCGTGCAAGCGATGAAGGAAGACGCGGGCCCCCTGGCGGTGGTTGGTGTGCCGTGTCAAGTCGACGGCGTACGCCAACAACAATTCTCAAGCATTCGTCTCGATGTTGCCGAATGGTATCGTAACAATATCAAACTCGTTATCGGCTTGTTTTGCTCGGAGAGCTTTACTGAACAAGGCATGCAATCAATTGCCGACGATTTGAACGTGCCGCGAAAAGACATTGTCAACATCAATGTCAAGGGCAAGATCGAAATCACGCTACGTGACGGGCGGGAGGAACGAAGATCACTGAAGGCGTTTGGCAAGTATGCGCGACCGGCCTGCTTGTACTGCCTGGATTACGCCGCGGACAACGCCGACATCGGCCTCGGCGGCATTGGTATCGATGGTTGGACGTTCACTGCAGTGCGGACTGAGGCGGGTCACCAAGCTTTTCAGGCGGCCCTCGACGCTGGTCTGCTAGAGACCAGATCGATGGAAAATTACCCGCAAGGAAAAGCCTTGGTTGCGAAGCTATCGAAATACAAACGTAATCGCCCCCTGCCGGCGCTGATGCCGACCTTGGCGGAGCGCGAAGCGATTGGCAATCTCGATCCAAAGCATTTCTACAAGGATTACAAAAAGCCGGTAGGGGCGTCTGTGGAGCGCACGGGATGAGCGCGAAAAAACCACCAAAACCACTAAAAGATCTCAACGTCGTGGTCGCGGGCCAGGGTGGCGATGGGTCATTGACGGTGATCTCGCTGCTCGCCGGGGTGCTGCAACAAGGTGGCATGAAAGCGTATACCGAGCGCGACGTGTTATCGCGAATAAAAGGCGGGATTACCTCCGCGACCTTGCGCGCTTTTCACGGTGAGCGTTACTGCATAGGTAGCCGCATTGACGTCATGATGGCGTTTGATCCCGATGCCATCGAAAAACGCCGCGCGCAATTGGATAGCGATAGCGTGCTCATTTACGATAATTCCGCTGGTGAGCTCGCCAGCGATATTGTTCCCGCCGGGGTGGTGACTTATGGCGCCTCGTTTGCACGCCACGCGGTGCGCATGTTTCGCCGTGATATTTTCAAAAACAGCATTGGGTTTGCGTTTCTCGCTCGCGTGCTCGGCTTGCCCGATGAAGTGCTAAAGCAATCGTTCGAACGTCGTTTTAGCCGCGCGGGCGCGCAGATCTTGAAGTACAATTTGCAAGCGCTTGAAGTCGGTTTTGACCTCGCAGAACAAGCGGGTCTGGATGCCGACAATGGTCTCTACGAACTCGAACACGCCGAGCGCCAGGCACAAATGCTCATTACCGGTAACGAAGCGACGGCATTGGGATTTCTCGTCTCCGGGGGTCGCTTTTTCGCCGGTTATCCAATCACCCCTTCTACCGATATCATGGAATGGCTGAGCAAATGGTTACCGAAGTTCGGTGGCGTAGTGCGGCAAGCCGAAGATGAGTTGTCGGCTATCAACATGGCCATTGGGTCGGCGTTGACCGGTACCCGCACGATGATCGCGACTAGCGGGCCTGGTTTGTCCTTGATGCAGGAGGGCATCGGGCAAGCGGGCATGGCCGAAATACCGTTAGTGATCGCCGACGCTCAACGTGGTGGCCCTAGTACCGGCTTGCCGACGAAGCCCGAACAGAGCGATCTCAACCTTATTTTATTCGGCGGTCATGGAGATTTCCCCCGCGTGGTGCTGGCGCCGGGAACCCCAGAACAGTGTTTCTATGTCGCGGTACAGGCGACGAATCTCGCCCAGAAATACCAGTGCCCGGTGTTTATCGTGCTCGATCAGGGTCTAGGTCAGAATAGCGCTACGATCGATACCGTGGATTTAGATCAAGTGGTCGTCGACCAGGGCAAACGCCTCAACTCGGACGAGCTTGCGGGCAAGCCCGAATATAAACGTTATGCGTTCAGCGAAGATGGGATTTCACCGTTGACGGTACCGGGCATGGCGAACGGCATGTGGTTGGTAACGGGTAATGAGCATGATGAATTTGGCCACGTCAATACCCATCCTATTAATCGTCAACGCATGATGGACAAGCGCCAACAAAAGCTCGTCACGATGCAAGCAGAATTACCCCGTGCATACCGCCGCGGTGATGCACAGGCCGAGATCGGGATTATCGGTATCGGCATGGCCTATGGGGCGATTACCGAAGCCTTAGAGGAACTCGCCGCGCGGGGGATCAACATGCAGTTTTTTCAACCCCAGACGCTGATGCCGCTGTTGCCAGAAACCTCGGCGTTCGTTGACGCGCGCAAATATACCTACGTGGTTGACTACAACGCAGGTGCCCAACTGTACGGCTACTTGCTCCATGAAGGTGTCGAGCGCGCTAAACTCCGCAGCATCCTTAAATACGATGCCTTGCCCATCACGCCCGCGGATATCGTCCGCGCCGTGGTCGAGCGAGAAAAATCCGATCCACATTCTGTACAGGTACAAGTAGCATGACAAAAACATTCACGCCCGCGCGACCGATCTGGTGTGCCGGCTGCGGTGATTTCGGCGTCTTACAAGCGCTTGAGCAGAGTCTTGCAAAACTCGGGATTCAGGCGCACGAGACGCTGATCGTTGCCGGCATCGGTTGTTCCGGCTCCCTGCAAAATAACCTGTCCTGCTACGGATACCATACCTTGCATGGGCGCGTATTACCGGTTTGCACAGGTGCCAAACTCGCTAATCCAAATTTAACGGTTATCGGTGTCGGTGGCGACGGCGACGGCTATGCCATCGGCAGCGGACATTTTCTGCACACCGTTAAGCGTAACCCGTCCCTGACTTATATTGTGATGAATAACGGCACTTATGGACTCACAAAAGGCCAGCCCTCGCCCACGAGTCCCGTCGGCTACGGACCGAATTTGGAAGAGGACTTTGACCCGCTAATGCTCGCGATAAGCATTCCTGGGGCGAGTTTTCTCGCGCGCGGTTACACAGGTCAGCCGGCGCAGTTGTTAGCACTTACAGTTGCGGCCTTAGAGCATGCGCGTGCGGGTCGTGGTTTTGCGTATCTGGAAATCTTATCGCCGTGCGTTACTTATAACGACACTTATCGTCAATGGCGCACAGCGGTACACAATGTCGATAGCGATCCTGACTATGACGCGACCGATCGCGGCGCCTCGTTCGCACACTTGCTCGCGTGGCGCGCGGCCGGCAAAATTCCTATCGGCTTGTTGTACTCAGGCGAACGCAAGGCTTTGGAAGCGCAGGTCGCGAGCACCCAATTTATGGTGCCTGCGGAATTGGATATCGATCCGGTGGCATTGCGACCCCGCTATGATGAAGTAGTGCAGTCCTTTTTGCGCTAGCGGCCTGCCGAACTTAGAAAATATGGAAAATATAAAATATAGGACACCCAATAAAAGTTTGAGCCAAATTAGCGGTTCGTTTAGTATGGTCGTGTAGTTTCACGGTATCTTGTCAAGGAGGACGAGACGATGACCCAATCCCGTTCGAGTATCGTGTCGGTGTCTGACACGCCTTATTATCATTGTATTTCCCGCTGTGTACGCCGTGCGTCTCTCTGCGGTGAAGACCGCTATACCGGCCAATCGTTTGAACATCGTCGCGATTGGTTTGTGGAGCGCTTAGCCTTACTCACCGAGGTGTTCGCGATAGAAGTCTGCGCCTATGCGGTGATGAGCAATCACTGCCATGTGGTCGTTAACATCGTGGCTGATAAAGCCAGCGCGTTCACTGTCGATGAAGTCATCGAGCGCTGGTGTCGGTTGTATCGGGGCCCTGACGTCATGCAACGGTATCGACAGGGGGACACATTAACCACCTCGGAGCGTGCGGCGGTCACAGACACTGTGGTAGTTTGGCGTGCCCGCTTATCCGATTTGAGTTGGTTCATGCGTTGTTTGAACGAGTACATTGCGCGGCGCGCGAATGCCGAAGATGGGTGTACGGGTCGATTCTGGGAAGGACGGTTTAAGTCTCAAGCCTTGCTTGATGAAACAGCGTTAATCACCGCGATGACCTATGTTGACTTGAATCCGATCCGCGCTGGGTTGGCGACAGACTTGACCGATAGTGACAAGACATCGGTCAAACAACGGCTTGAAGCAGTCACTCAGCCGAATGAAGATGTACCCGCTATCCTGCTGACACCCTTCGCGGGCATCGCGAACCACCTGGCCGCGGGCTTACCGTTTAATCTGCAAGATTACCTGGCCTTAGTCGACTGGACCGGGCGTTGTGTTCGACCGGACAAACGTGGCGCGATTGATCCAGTTACGCCGACCATTTTGATCCAACTGGGGATCGCACACGACGAATGGTTACCTACGGTGACGACGATGCAATCCAGATTTGAATTGGTCATGGGCTCACCTGAGAAGATGAAGGTTCACGCTGAAGCTAGAGGCGGCCATTTTTATCGCGGGTACCGACACGCGTTGCGGTTCTATCGGCGAATCGCAGCTTAGCGCACGGACACTAGCCAGTAATCGCCTTTTAACTTGTCCGTGAATTTTGTTGGGTGTCCTATAATCCATAATCTCTTCACGCATATTGTGCTTATCGAAGGTCCTACGATGATGAATAAAACTTGGAACGTCTATCTTGCCGGTGAAATTCATTCCGATTGGCGTGCCCAGATCGAGACGGCCGCGGCGGCTGACGCGTTGCCGGTGACGTTTTCTGCACCAGTCACTGACCACACGGCGAGTGATATGTGCGGTGTGAACATACTCGGCGCAGAATCGCAGCCATTTTGGCAAGACCGCAAGGGCGCTGGGTTAAACGCGATTCGTACCTCGGCGATGATTCGTGACGCGGACGTGGTAGTGGTGAGGTTTGGTTCGCAATACAAGCAATGGAACGCAGCTTTCGACGCCGGCTACGCTGCCGCGTTAAACAAACCCTTAGTCATTTTGCATGATGAAGAGCATGATCACGCTCTCAAGGAAGTCGATGCCGCAGCGAGTGCGACGGCTCGCACACCGCAGCAAGTAGTGGAGATACTGCGTTATGTCATAAGCGCATGAGCATCGGCGCGACGTGCCGCACGGAGTACTACAAAAATTGCGGCTCAGGCGGTATCGTGATATTTACGCTCTGATGCTCAGGTAAAGCGATGACGAGACAGCCTATTCAATTCGGCACAGCCCTGCGTTCGCCGCGCGATGTCGCGACTTCGGCGCGGCGCATCGAAGCGCTCGGCTTTGATGTTTTGGGCTGTGGAGAGCACATCACGTTTCATGGTGAGACGGCCAACGCGTTTGTCTCTCTGGCTGTCGCCGCGGGTGCAACCTCAAGCATCCGCTTAATGAGTACGATTACGCTGGTACCCCTCTATCCTGCGGCCGTCTTGGCTAAGCTGGGCGCGGCCCTAGATGTCGCTAGCGACGGTCGTTTTATGTTGGGTGTCGGCGTTGGCGGTGAATATCCGCCCGAGTTCGAGGCCTGTAGCGTGCCGGTCGAGCAGCGAGGCTCGCGGACCAATGAAGCCCTCGAGATTTTGCATCGAGTTTGGTGTGCACCGAACGTGAGTTATCAGGGTCGCTACACTACCCTGAACGATTTTTCCTTGAAACCGCTCCCGCAGCAAAAACCGCGGCCGCCAATTTGGGTTTCGGGGCGTAAGAACGCAGCTATGGCACGCGCGGCGCGCTACGCTGAAGGTTGGTTGCCCTATATGTACACCCCCGCGCAGCTCGCCGCGAGCATCGAGAAAATCCATAGCGTCGGCGCTGATATGGGGCGCGATATGTCCGATTTTCAGGCCGGGCTGTACATTTTTGGCGCGCTTCACGAGGATGGTGAGCGTGCCCTTAAGATGGCGGCTGATCGTCTCAGTACGCAATATGCCCAGGACTTCAGTCAGTTGGTACACAAATATGCGCTTGCGGGAAACCCTGATCAAGTGCGCGCCCGATTGACGGAATATATCGATGCCGGTGCGCGTTTTATATTTTTCTCCGCCGCTTGTCCGGATGACTACGTTGACAAAAACTTGGAACTGTTCGCCGCGACGTTTCTGTCAGCGCCCTAAGTGACTATACTTTGGTCCCTGGCAAGGCCATCGTGGGCAGTGCGTGAACTTCAAGAGGTGTTGAGTCATGAGTGCTGTATTGAAAGGGCTAGCGATCCGACTACCTAGCGATGCTGGCAGCAAAATGGCGTGGTGCGACTGCGCGCCGGGCATACAAGCAAAGACGCTCGCGATCGACGCAGCAAATAATACCGTGGAGTGCTTGATTCGCTTAGCACCAGGGTACAAATCCGAGCGTCATACCCACATTTGCGAGACTTACGCTTATGTTTTGGAGGGTACGCTCATTAACCACACAACGGGTTGTGAATTTAACCCCGGTGACTTGTGTTACCAGCCCCATAATGATGAGCATGTCGAGGAAGCGGGCCCTGAGGGTTTGACTGCCTATGTGAGTTACCGCGGCAGAACTTCTGACCTCGTCGAGTTCTACGACGAATCCGGCGCCGTTTGCGGTACTTTCACGGTGCAAGATTTCGCCGATTTGCTTGCTTGATCTCATGGCGCTGGGGAGTACCGTTGATGTGCTCCCCGACAATTGCCGTCGTTCCCGTCGGCTAGCTTCCCACGGCATCGTGGCGCTCGCGCAATATCCGGGCTAGCGTGCCGATGAACGAATTCAATAACGTCATGAGCAGGCCATCTCAAATCCTTGTGTGGATGGGCGTATTCATCGTACTCGTGTTGTTGGGCGTGATCGCCTTAGCGCCGGCGCTGCAAGCAGCCTATCTTGCCAATCCCTGGTTCAACGGTTTGATTTTGGGGATCTTGATCGCTGGCATGGTGATCAATTTTCGTCAAGTATTGTCATTGAATCCGGAAATTAACTGGATCGAAGCTTATCGTCTCGACGGTGAAGCGGCTGCATTGAGCGATGAACCCGAGTTGCTCGCGGCAATGGCGAGGATGCTCACCGGCAAAGGCGAAATTCGCCTTTCGGCGATGTCGATGCGAACCTTGTTGGAATCGATTCAGACTCGTTTTGAAGAAGCGCGCGATCTCTCGCGCTACGTCATTGGCGTGCTGATCTTCTTAGGCTTATTGGGTACGTTCTGGGGGTTGATGGCGACCGTGAATTCGGTCGGCACGGTAATCAATGGTCTGCAGGTGCCAGACGGCGACGGGCTCGCGGTGTTCGAAAATCTGAAGCAAGGTTTAGCCGAACCCTTGAGCGGCATGGGTGTCGCGTTTTCGTCTTCACTATTTGGCCTCGCGGGCGCGTTGCTATTAGGTTTTCTCGATCTGCAAGCGGCCCATGCGCAGAACCGGTTTTTGAACGAACTGGAACATTGGTTGGCGGGTAGTACGCGACTATCTAGCGGCTTAATCGGCGACGACGTAGATATCGGTGCGCCCGCTTACACTCAAGCGCTGCTCGAGCAAACTGCAGATGCGATCGAGAAATTGCAACGCTCGTTAGCCCAGATCGGTCAGGATCGGCGCGAATTCTCGCAAGGATCTCAAGCTATTAGCGAGACCTTGACACGCCTCAACGATATCGCGCGTGCTCAACATGAACAGCTTTCGCATCTATCTGCGCAGCAGAATGAGTTGGCGCCGGCCCTGCGCCAGTTGAGCGAACGTCTCAGTGGCGCGGGTTTTAGCGAAGAATTGCGCAATGAACTGCGCCTGCTCAATCGAACGATCGCTAAAGCGCTCGCGCAACGGTCTTAGGAATTAGCGATGCCGGCTGTGCGCAAGCGTCGCCCGCTCGACATTTGGCCGGCATTCGTCGACGCGACAGCATCATTGTTGATGGTTGTTGTCTTCGTATTACTACTGGCCTCGGTTGGTCAGTTTTTTTTGAGCGATGCGCTATCGAACAAAGAGCATGCCTTAACGCAACTCAACGCGCGCGTGCAAGCACTCGCCGATCTGTTGTCGCTGCAGAAAGACGAAAGCACGCGGTTGACGCGGGAATTGACACTACGCACGGCGAGCCTCGAGCAAAGCCAACGTGATTTAGAGCAAACGCAAACCTCGTTGCAAACCTTGCAACAAACCCACTCCGAGGCGCTACAGACGATCGACGCACAGCGCGCAGAAACCGCTAAAATACGTAACGAACTCGCCGAATTGAGCGAGCTTAGTCTGCGCTTAGAGCGGGATATCGCGGCGTCTATGGCGGCCCAAGAAAACGTGACCCAAAAGCTCGACGAGGAAACGCGCGCCGCTATCGCAGCGCGCGCCCAGATCGAGTTGTTAAGTCGTCAGCTCGACGAACTGCGCGCACAATTGGCCAGTGTGAGCTCGGCTTTGGAAATTGCAGAAGCAACAATCGTTGCGCGCGATACCGAGATTGCGGATTTGGGCGAGAAGCTAAACATCGCGCTCGCCGAGAAAGTCCGAGAGCTTAAACGCTATCGCTCGATCTTTTTTGGGCGCTTGCGCGATGCATTGGCTGCCTACCCTGACGTACAGATCGTCGGCGATCGCTTTGTATTGCCATCCGCGCTGTTGTTCAGTTCCGGGTCCGCGAACCTCGACGCCGCAGGCCGCGAGCAGGTTCGTCAACTAGCGCACACCTTGAACACGGTGACGGCGGAAATTCCTGCCGATGTCGACTGGGTTTTACAGGTCGACGGGCACACCGATCGGCGACCGATCAGTACTCCAGAATTTGCATCTAATTGGGAGCTGTCGAGCGCTCGCGCGATCACAATTGTTAAAGCACTCATCGACGACGGTGTGGCGCCGGACCGCGTCGTCGCAGCGGGTTTCGCGGAGCATAGGCCGATCGTCGGCGAGCACACAGCGGCGGCGTATGCGCGCAATCGGCGCATCGAACTTAAGCTGACGAACCCGTGAGGTGTTGCACGACGAGTGCTAGCTTGGTTTATTGATTTTATCGACGGCGTCTTCCATCAACCCGATAGCGGCACGGGCAAATCCACATCTTCTCGAGGCGATCGGCGCTGTCGGTTTCGATTTGAACATACAAACGGCCTGTTTGCAGTTCATGGCGATATTAACGAGAATGCCACGGCCCTGGAAAACCTAACTCGACCGTCGTAATTATAATGATCTATAAAGGATCTGCAGTCATCGATAGGGATGACGGGTGAGCTCCACACGAAAAACGTTTCGTGCTTATCGCTGTCACGCTTTCGGCGGTTACCGAGATCTAAGCATCGACGAGCTGCCTGTGCCCGTGCTCAGGCCTACGGACATCTTGATCGAAAATCAAGCATTTGCGATCGGTTTTCCGGAGCTCTTAATGGTGCGCGGTGAATATCAACTCAAACCACCGTTGCCCTTTGTCCCCGGCAATGAATGTTGCGGCATTGTGCGCACGGTGGGATCGGAGGCCAGCACTTTTAAAGTCGGCGACTATGTGATCTGTACACCGCGAATTGGAGCTTATGCGGAAATCGTTGTGACCGCAGAGAACAATTGCTTTCACCTGCCGCGGTCTTTTGATTTTGTCACCGGCGCGGCTTTCATGGCCGCTTATAAAACGGCTTATGTGGGCTTAATCACGCGCGGCGGGTTGCAAGCCGGTGAAACGCTCGTTGTTCATGGTGCTTCGGGCGGGGTGGGTCTAGCCGCAGTCGAGCTCGGCAAACACCTCGGTGCGCGCGTTATCGCGACGGGTTCAGATGCGCAGAAACTCAGAGCAGCGGCGGACAAGGGCGCTGATCACCTCATCGATTTATCCGTAGGTGGTTTTCGCCAGCGGATCAAAACGCTCACCGATGGTCGGGGAGCGGATGTGATCTACGATCCGGTTGGGGGTGATGTGTTTGATGAATCGATGCGCTGTATTGCGCCGCTTGGGCGTATTCTAATTATCGGTTTTGCGAGTGGTCGGTTTCCCGCGGCGCCTGTAAATCAGGTGCTGATTAAGCAAATCTCGCTCATCGGAGTGCGCGCCGGGGAGTATGGTCGGCAAAACCCCGCAGCCGGTCTTTCCGTACACGCTGAGTTACTTACTCTAGCCACTAGTGGGGTTTTAAAACCCCACATTCATCGTGTATTCCCATTTGAGTGCCTCGCTGAGGCCTTTGCGGAAATCTCCTCCCGACGCGTGATCGGTCGCAACGTCGTTGTCTGCTAGCGCGCAGCGCACCTACATTTTGCGTAAACTAGCGCTGGGTTTGAAGGAAAACTGGGGTTCTCATGAATACAACGGCAAACAAAACACTGGTCGCGAACTTCTGGGAGGCGTTCTCTGCTTTGCGCCTCGACGAAGCCTTTGCCTTGCTCGCCGACGATGCAAGCTGGTGGGTCGCAGGTGATCTACCGATCTCGGGTACCTACACGAAACCGCAATTCGAAACCTTAGTCCGCGGTATTACCGAGGAGTTTCCCCAAGGAATAGAGGTTAAGCCGACGATAATGACCGCAGAAGAGGATCGTGTCGCGGTGGAAGCGACATCTTATGGCGAGCGTTCAAATGGCCGAATCTATAAAAATAAGTATCATTTTCAAAACGTGATCCGTGACGGCAAGTTGTTTGCTGTACGCGAGTATTTAGACACTAAACATGCAAACGAGATCTTGTGCTTATAGGTGTAGCTAATCGATGAAATCGGCACCTGATACTTGATCAGTGCTGCGCGTGTGATATACATTTTTTCCCGTCGCAGCTTTCGCGACAACGATCGAACGAAAATTACTCAAAGCAATATCAATGAAGCGAGCCCTAAAAAACTGAGGAAGCCGATTATGTCTGTTACGGTCGTCAATAACACCGCACCGGACAGAGCTGGATCCAGGCCCACACGTTTTAGCAATAGGGGTATAACCACGCCGGCGAGGCTAGCGGCGATCAGGTTCAATATCATCGCCGCACCGATCGTTACAGCGATGGCGCTGCTGCGAAACCAAAAATAGGCAATAACCGCCACGACCATTGCCCAGGCGAGGCCGTTAACGGCACCTACGGCAACTTCTTTCGTGATCAACCAACGCACGTTTGTATTTGCGATCTGATCAAGAGCGATGCCACGAATCGTTAACGTCAAGGTTTGGCTACCGGCGATCCCACCCATGCTGGCAACGATCGGTAACAAAATCGCGAGTGCGACAACCTTATCGAGCACTGCTTCGAAGTTGCTAATGACTGTCGAAGCGAGTAGTACCGTGAGCAGATTAAGCCCTAACCAGAGCCCGCGTCGCTTAGCACTAGGGAGCACTGGCGCAAACAAATCTTCCTCTTCGTCGAGGCCGGCGCGATTTAGCAAAGCGCGGTCTGACTCTTCGAGGATAACATCGATAACGTCATCGACCGTAATACGCCCGAGCAAGTGGTCGTGGTCGTCGAGCACGGCGAGAGAAATCAAATCTCTACGCTCGAACAATGCAGCAACTTCGTGGGCGCTCATGTTGGCACGAGCGACGCCTCCACCATCGTCCATGACATCTTTGACCATCGTTTCGGATGATTGTGTTAAGAGCCGATCGATACTCACGCGACCGAGGTATGCGCCACTCTCGGTGATTACCATCATTGCGTCCGTATGCGGCGGTAGCGACTCATGGCGACGCAACCATCGCAAAACAACGCTTAGCGTCACATCATCACGAACGCTTATGACATCTGTGCTCATCAATCGTCCCGCTGTATCTTCATCGTAGGTGAGGACGGTTTCTACACGGCGGCGGTGATCTTGATCTAAAGTTTCGAGGAGGGCGGCATAGCGCTCATCGGGTAGTTCTTCGACAACGTCGGCGAGATCTTCGGGCGCCATCGACTGTGCCGCCGCGACCAGCGCTTGGTGGTCCATTTCATCGATGATGCTAGCGCGGGCTTCATCGTGTAAGTGCCTTAAGATCTCGCCCGTTTGTTCGGTCGGCAGCGTTTCCCAGAGCTCGATGCGTTGCTCAGGCGGCAGTGACTCAAGCAGATCGGCGACTTCGGCAGGATGGCTGTCGTGCAGATAATCGGCGAGCACGTCTTGTGACCCTTGCTCGAGGTGCTCGATAACACGCTCTAGTACTTCACTGTAGGTTTCGTCGGAATTAGGCGCGTCCATCGTGAAAAGACTTTCTTAAAAACTACCTTTCGCTAAATCACCGCCCGTCATATTTGCGCGAAAGTACCGTGGGCAACGCAATGTCGGTCGTACGACGCTCGGATTACAACAGTGTAAGGGGGCAGGAACTTTCAACAAGCGACCGAGGTGGTCGCTCGATGATCTAGCATCATTCTAACAGAGCTTCAGTGACTGCTAGCCCGGATATTGCACGGGGCGCTTCACCCTCAAGGTAGCTATGGCTACGCTGCGGACTCTAGCTCGGCGTCCAGACGAATCCTTCCTGCGTCATCATCCGCGGTCCTTTGCCATATCCGGGCTCGTCACGCAATGCTCAGTTCAGCGGTATTTTCAGGTAGCTGACGCCGTTCGCTTCTGCGTCTGGAAATATCCCGGCGCGAATATTCACCTGCACGCTGGGCAAAAGTAGGCGCGGCACGTCTAACTGTTTGTCACGGCTAGAGCGACAGGCTACGAATTCTTCCTTCGTGGTATTGGCTTTGAGGTGAATGTTGTGTGCTTTTTGCTCGGCGATCGACGCTTCATACCTGAGCTCACGACCATTCGGTTGATAGTCATGGCCGACAAACAGGCGCATTTCATCCGGCTGAGCATAGAGCCGTCGATGAATAGAATCATAGAGATCAGCGGCACTACCAGCGGGAAAATCGCAACGACCCGTACCGTAATCGGGCATGAAGATTGCGTCGCCAACGAAGAGCGTGTTGCCGATGACATAGCTCACGCACGCTGGTGTATGGCCAGGGGTGAACAGTGTTTCGAAACGTATGCGGCCGGCAGCAGTAATCGAGTTGTCCGCCAGTAACAGATCAAACTGTGATCCGTCCGTAGCAAAGCTTGATCCCAAATTGAAAATTTCGCTGAAAATTGCTTGAACTGCGGTTATATTCGCACCGATGCCGATTTTTGCACCGGGAAAGCGTTTCTTGAGCGCTTGCGAACCTGATATGTGATCTGCGTGGGCGTGGGTCTCGAGGATTAGATGCAGGGTGAGTCGTGATGCCTCAATGAAGTCGATGACTGGGACGAGCGATTTGGTAGAGACCGTTGATGAAGCCGGCTCGTAATCGAGGACCGGGTCGATTACCACAGCGTCTTTGCTCTCCGCATCCCACACGACATACGTCAAAGTCCATGTGTCGGGATCAAAAAATGATTCTACGTTCGGGTTCATATCACACCTCCCGGGCATGAAAGGTCACTAGGCCCTCGCGAGCATACGATAGATCAACATGCCGAAAACGACACTGGTAACGAATACCGCAGGTCTCACGCTGCCGGAGAGTAATGCGGCAACGCCAGGGCCGGGGCAGTAACCACCGAGATCCCAGCCGATACCGAATAGTATCGCACCAAAAACGAGTTGCGGGGTAACATCCCGGCGCGGAGGGATGTGCCACTGCGCATCCAGCAGGGGCGAGCTACGTTTAGTAATCACGCGGTACATTGGTGCGTGAACGGCAATTGCGCCGCCCATGACGAAGAGCAGGGTCAGGTCACAGCGACCGAAAATATCGAGAAAGCCGATGACTTTTGCCGGCTGGGTCGTGCCGGATATCGTGAGGCCGGCGCCGAGAAAGGTACCGACTATCAGCGCCGACAGAATATTGAAGGTTCGCAAGTTGCGCATTTCACGCGCCCACGACGCGCAGCAATGTCAGGCTTGCAATGCCGGCCGCGATAAAGCTCAACGTGGCGAGGATGGAACGCGGTGCCAGGCAGCTGATCCCACATACGCCATGCCCACTGGTGCACCCGGAGCCCATCACGGTTCCGATGCCGACGAGTAAACCTGCAAAGCCGATTTCCGCGACGCTACGCCCACTTACATTGAGAAAACTATCGGCGCGCCAATAACCGACGACTGCAGGACCCACCATGAGCTCTGTGAGCAGAGCCAAGCGCCAAGCCCGATCCCCACGCATATAACGGCGGACCCCGTTGAGCGCACCGCTGATGCCGAGCACGCACCCATTTAGCCATAACATCAAGGTCGCGGCGTTGCCGATCAAGGCGCCACCCGCGAGACCCAGCAGATAAGATTCGTTCATCATCCCTAGATTACGGACCATCGGTTGCGGGTACTATGTGCTAGCAGCTAAAAGCCGTATATCACCACGGTTTGTCCTGAAGGGCGATGAGACCGTGGGGATCGATGAGTTCGATATGGCGCCCGGACTGCGCGATAAAACCACGCTGTTCCAGTTTTCCGAGGGCTTTGATGACCGTGGAGACGGTGCTTGCACAAAAATTCGCGATTTCCTGTCGGGTCCAGTCGTGTTCTGGAAACAGCGACTTGAGAAACACCAGGGCCTGTGCCGTGCCTACGATGACCTCGTGGTCAAGTACTTCGACGAGGTGCTGTTCGACCATGCGCAATTCCAGCGCAAGCTGACGTAACAGCAGTTCGTTGAACGCCGGATACCGGGAGCGCGCCGCGGTGAGGACTTCCTTCGATACGAAACGCAGTGTACAGTCTTCAATGACGAGGGCACGCGCGTGAAACGCTTCATCAGCGAGTAACGAGCGGTGACCGAAAAACTGCCCCGGCTTAAAGAAACGCAGCACATGGTCGTTGCCGGTGCGACCGACGATAACGATGGCGACTAACCCGGTTTCGACAAAATAGACACCGCGCGGCGCTTGTCCCGGCGCGTAGACCGCCTACGACGTTTGTAGGTGGCAACCCGCCCATGTCGGATAACCTCGGCATAGATTTCGGGGGCCAGCTCGGCCCATGGCTCGCGGGTTTGCATTGTCGGAACAGCGCCATCAGCGATGAGTGGAAAAAATAATAACCTCAAATGGGGATCGAGACGTGCTCCTCCGTCGCAGCATACCCGCCGTCGGCGAGCCCTGTTGTAGGGCTTGGAGCGTAGCCCTGCACGGGCACGCATTTAGCCCCGATGCGGGCGTACTAAGGCACTGAAATTAAACGCACTTCAAGGAGGTCGATTTCGTGAAAATCGGTATACCAAAGGAAATTTTTCCTGGGGAACGCCGGGTGGCGACGACACCAGAGATCGTCGAGCAGATCAAAAAGCTCGGCTTCGAGGTAATCGTTGAAACGGGGGCGGGTATCGGCGCCGATTTGGCGGATGAAGTTTATGTCGAAGCCGGCGCAGAGATCTGCCCCGATGCCGCCTCGCTATGGTCACAGTCGGATATCGTTCTCAAAGTGCGGCCCCCCGCCCATAACGTCGAACTCAATGGCCACGAGGCGTCGTTATTAAAACCGAACGCCACCCTCATATCGTTTATCTGGCCGGCGCAAAACGAGGCGTTGATCGACAGCCTCGCGGCACGGGACGCAACAGTGATCAGCATGGATAGCGTACCGCGGATCTCCCGCGCACAGAAGCTCGATGCCTTGAGTTCAATGGCCAATATTGCCGGGTATCGTGCGGTCATTGAAGCAGCGAATCACTTTGGTCGATTTTTCACCGGCCAAGTCACGGCCGCGGGCAAAGTGCCGCCGGCGAAAGTCTTCGTCATTGGCGCGGGTGTAGCGGGCCTCGCGGCGATCGGCACTGCGAGCGGCCTCGGCGCGATTGTGCGCGCCACGGACACCCGTCCCGAGGTCGCCGATCAAGTCGCGAGCATGGGTGCAGAATTTGTGCCCGTCGAGTACGAGGAAGATGGTAGTTCCAGCGATGGTTACGCGCGCGTGATGAGTGCAGGTTTCCAGCAGGCGCAGCGGGAAATGATTGCGCGTCAATGCATGGACGTGGACATCGTTATTACAACGGCGTTGATCCCGGGAAAGCCCGCACCGAAGCTGATATCCGCCGGGATGGTGGAGACCATGAAACCGGGATCGGTGATTGTCGATCTCGCCGCGGAACAGGGCGGAAATTGTGAGTTAACCGCCCCCGGCGAGGTCGTGCACCAACACGGCGTCGGCATAGTCGGTTATACCGACTTGCCGAGTCGCATGGCGCGCCAATCTAGTCAGCTCTACGCCACCAACTTGTTGCGTTTGTTGCAGGAGTTGTGCCCAGACAAAGACGGTATTGTTAGCGTCGATATGGACGACGAGATGATCCGCGGTGCCACAGTGATCAAAGATGGCCAAGTAAGCTGGCCACCGCCGCCGATCAAAGTCGCCGCGGCGGCGCCCAAACCGGCACCCACATCGGTGCCACTGCCAGCAGAAAAACGACCTCTGCTGTCGAAGACGCAACGCGTTGGTATCGTTGCAGCCGCGTTGGGCTTGTTGTTCTATTGGATAGGAGCGAATGCGCCAGCTGACTTCCTCAGCCATTTTACAGTGTTCGTGCTAGCCTGTTTCGTCGGGTACATGGTGATATGGAACGTAACGCCGGCGTTGCATACGCCGCTAATGAGCGTCACGAATGCCATCAGCAGCATTATTGCCATCGGTGCGCTGCTGCAAATTGGAGCTCCTGGCACGCTGATCAGTGTGCTGGCCGGCTTTGCCCTTATGCTTACTGCAATCAACATGTTCGGCGGTTTCGCCGTAACCCAACGCATGTTGCAGATGTTTCGCAAATCGGATACCCGCCATGAGTGAAGGTCTAGTCTCGGTCGCCTATATCGGGGCGACTATCTTGTTCGTTTTAAGCCTCGGTGGGCTAAGCCATCCGGAAACCGCGCGGCGCGGTAATTTCTACGGCATGCTTGGTATGGCGATCGCGATACTTGCGACACTTTTCGGCCCGCGCGTGACGAGTTTTTGGGCGGTGGTGCTCGCCTTACTTATCGGTGGCACGATAGGTTTGTACGCCGCGCGCAAAATACAAATGACGCAAATGCCGGAACTCGTGGCGCTCATGCATTCGTTGGTGGGATTAGCGGCGGTGTTAATCGGTTTCGCGACCTATTTCGACACCTCCGTTCACTACGCGGGTGCGGCGAAAACGATCCACGAACTGGAAATTTACTTAGGTGTGCTTATTGGCGCGGTGACATTTTCTGGCTCTGTTGTTGCGTTCGGTAAGTTGTCAGGAAAACTCGGTGGTGCACCGATGTTGTTGCCCGCGCGCCATTGGATAAATTTGGCAGGGCTCGTTGCGGTGATATTCATCGCACGAGCGTTTCTGCATGCCGAGAGCATGAGCAATGGCTTTCCTTATTTGCTCGTGATGACGGTCATCGCGCTGGCTTTTGGCGTGCACATGGTCATGGCGATCGGCGGCGCTGATATGCCGGTGGTCGTGTCGATGCTCAATAGTTACTCGGGGTGGGCCGCCGCAGCGACGGGATTCATGCTCGCCAATGATTTACTGATTGTCACGGGGGCTTTGGTAGGATCCTCGGGCGCGATTCTTTCCTACATCATGTGTCGCGCCATGAATCGGCATTTTCTCGCGGTCATCGCTGGGGGGTTTGGCACCGGCAGCAGCGGCGTTGCGAACGGCGGTGCAAAGGCGGAAGGTGAAGTTCAACCGATCAGCGCGATAGAGACCGCCGAGTTGCTACGCGCAGCAAGCACGGTCATCGTCGTGCCTGGGTACGGCATGGCCGTTGCTCAGGCACAACACACGGTTTTTGAGATCACAGATGTTCTACGTAGGGCGAACACGGCCGTGCGCTTTGCAATACACCCAGTTGCCGGGCGTATGCCCGGTCACATGAACGTCCTGCTCGCGGAGGCAAAACTCCCCTACGATATCGTTTTTGAAATGGATGAAATCAACGCAGATTTTCCGGAGACTGATGTCGTTATGGTCATCGGCGCAAACGATATCGTCAATCCGGCGGCGCAGGACGATCCCACCAGCCCCATCGCGGGCATGCCCGTTTTAGAGGTATGGCGCGCGAAGACCTCTATCGTCATGAAGCGTTCTCTCGCTTCGGGTTACGCGGGTGTCGATAATCCTCTGTTCTACAAAGAAAACAACCGCATGTTGTTTGGTGACGCTAAGGCGATGTTGGAAGAAGTTCTCGCGGCTTTAAAAGCGGGATAGGCATGGCTTGGCGCCTAGCGAAAGAAAGCGTGGCTTCCGCTAGGTTTCGTGCCACTGTGACGACGCTGTGCGCCTCAACGCTTCAGCAACGAGCCGAGCAAGTCATCGACCATGCTGCCGTCACCGTCTTTATCCAAAAACGAGGTTAGTATATTTTGCAGGCCGCCGCTGCTAGCTTGCCGCGCGTTGCCACCACCCAGCATGTCGTTGATGGCAGAGCCGCCTCGGGATCGTTTGTTTAAGCCGCCCATAACCAACGTGGCGATAACGGGCAACATCTTTTTCAGAATCGACGCACTAACTCCCGTTTTTGTTTGTGTGCGTCGTGCAACTTCTCGCGACACGTCTTTGTTGCCAAAGATGTGACCGAGGATCCCATCACCATCGTCAACAGTAGCTTGTTCACCGATGTGGTTGAGATCATCGAGGTAGCGGCCGTGATTACCACGCTTCAAGGCATCGACCAGCGAATCAAGGCCGCCGGGCTGATTAATATTCTTTTTTACACCGCCTGCAAGTGCCGGCACTAGCTGGCCTAATACCTCGCCGATTTGGTTTTCACCGACGCCGAATTGTTTGGCCAACCGGCCCACAACTGCGCCACCCTGGGCTTCTAATATCGTATCGAGCAAACTCATTGCGACAAACTCCTTAAGTATTTTTCATCATCCCAGTGTGTTTAATCTGTCGGGATGCGAATTTTCTGACCGGGAAAAATTTTGTCTGGATCTTCTATCACTTCCCGGTTGGCTTCGAAAATACGTGGGTAGGCCATCGCATCGCCATAAAATTGCTTTGCGATCTTGCTCAAGGAGTCACCGGCTTGAATCACGTAGTATTCCGCGCTGGGCGTATCTTTAGGGATGGGTTGGTTAACTAAATCGGCATTGGGTGCCGCGCCCATTTCAACGGCGTCGATGTTGTCAAAGACAACGCCCGATGAATCAATGGTCCCGGCGGTAGTGTTTGGCAGCGTTCCTTTCGCAACTTTTAGCTTCGAGGTATAGACATCGACTACGCCTTGCACATTACCCGCCATCAGAACGCATTTCTCGAATGCTTCCGCAGAATTGCACACGCCCGATAAACCGACGATGCCGTTGTCGTAGTCGACTTCGAGTCCATGGACACCGGGGTTATTAGCTTCGATGTGTTGTTGAATGGCCGTGGCCGCTTTTCCATCCTGATTAAACAGCTCGCGCCCGATTTCTTTCACGAATCCAAATAGACTCATAACCGTATCTCCCTGGCTCTAGGGTGAGTTTGAGAATCAATCTTCCAGAACAAAAGTGACTTTGAGCTTAACGCGATAATTCGTGATTTTCCCTTTCTTGACGGTAACTTCTTGATCTTGCACCCAGGCGCCACTGACGTTACGCAGCGTTTTATTCGCGCGTGAAACACCTTCTTTGACAGCGTCTTCGAAGCTTTTGGTTGATTCAGCGGAAATCTCGGTAATTCGGGCAATAGCCATGGTTTTTCTCCCCAAAATCTGTAAATAGACGTATCCTGTATAGGACTTTGGCAGTTTAGCCAAACACCAAGCTTGCAATATCATTGCACTCACGTCCAGTACAAATGGGGCTACAAGCTATGCTCAGCAGCCTAAATTTTGCTCTCGGCGAAGACGTCGATGCCTTGCGCGAGCTTTGTTACCGCTTTGCGCAGGAACAGATCGCGCCGCGCGCGGCCGAAATCGACGCCCGCAACGAATTTCCCCGCGATCTGTGGCCGCAACTTGGCGAACTTGGCTTGCTCGGGGTGACCGTGGAGGAAATTTTCGGTGGCGCAGGCCTCGGATACCTAGCCCATTGCGTTGCGATGGAGGAGATCTCGCGCGCTAGCGCGGCGGTTGGGCTCAGCTATGGTGCGCACTCAAATTTGTGCGTCAATCAAATTCGACGCAATGGTACTGAAGCGCAAAAACACAAATATTTGCCCAAGTTGATCAGTGGTGAGCATGTTGGCGCGCTTGCGATGTCCGAGCCGAGTGCGGGCTCTGATGTCGTCTCCATGCGTTTGCGCGCCGAACCGCGTGACGATCACTATGTCTTGAATGGCAGCAAAATGTGGATCACGAATGGACCTGATGCAGAGACCTTAGTTGTCTATGCCAAAACGCAACCCGACGCCGGGCCACGCGGCATTACGGCATTCATTATCGAGCACAGTTTTCCCGGTTTTTCAACGGCGCAAAAGCTCGACAAGCTCGGCATGAGAGGATCGAATACCTGCGAACTGGTGTTTTCTAATTGCGCGGTGCCGCGAGAAAATGTACTCGGGGAAGTCGATGGCGGCGTTCGCGTGCTGATGTCGGGTCTTGATTACGAACGCATTGTGTTGGCGGGCGGGTCCTTAGGGATCATGCTGGCCTGCGTGGATGTCGTCGTGCCATACGTTCACGAACGCAAGCAATTCGATCAAGCCATTGGAGAATTTCAACTGGTGCAAGGGAAAATTGCCGATATGTACACGACGATGAATGCATCCCGCGCCTACGTATACGCTGTTGCGGCAGCGGCTGATCGAGGTGAAACAACGCGTAAGGATGCCGCGGGTTGTATTCTCTACGCCGCAGAAAAAGCCACCCAGATCGCTCTAGACGCGATCCAGCTTCTCGGCGGGAACGGCTACATCAATGAGTATCCCACCGGACGGCTGCTACGCGATGCCAAACTCTACGAGATCGGTGCCGGTACCTCTGAGATACGACGCATGCTGATAGGGCGTGAGATTTTTCAAGAAAGTTCATAGGCAGTGTGCTGAGTAGTTGACCCACGTCAGTGGCGGCGAATGTTGTGGATTTGCTTGACGCATGGCTTAGCATGGCAAAAGATCATCCGGAGAAATACGGTGGTGGTGTTGGATGCGCATAATTTTCTGGGGTACGCGTGGGTCTTTACCCGTTGCCCAGGACGCTAAAACTTGCTTGGATAAAGCAACCGAAGCCTTATTTAGAGCGAGCGGCAAGCGTTTTGATACCCGAGAACAGGCGCGACGTTTCGCCATTGATTTGCCGTTCCCAATTGGACGAACTTATGGCGGCAACTCGAGTTGTGTAGAAATCGCACTGCATGATGCCGAAGTCGCGCCACACGAATATGTTATCTGCGACCTCGGCAGCGGCGCGCGACCGTTCGGCAACGCGGCGCTAGCACAGCACGAACCCGGAACCCCGCTCACATTTCACGTCTTGATGTCCCATATGCACTGGGATCATATTATGGGATTCCCCTTGTTCGCGCCGAGTTATTTGGGTCAGTCGACAATTCGGATCTATGGGATCCATGCAGATTTGGAAGCAGCATTTCGACGCCAACACGGCCCTCCGTCGTTTCCTGTGCCGTTCGAGGCCTTACCGGCAAACATTGAATTCGTGCCGCTCGAAGAAGGGGTAGAGTACGAGATCTCCGGTCTTCGGGTCCGCGCGCAACGGCAAATGCATGCCGGCGACTCATATGCGTTTCGTTTTCACGCGGGCGGTAAGACCTGCGTCTATTCTACGGATTCAGAACACAAGCTCGATGATCAAGAACTCGTGGATACGTTCGCAGATTTTTTCTCAGACGCTGATGTCGTCATCTTCGATGCCATGTATTCGTTCTCCGAGGCGATATCGGTTAAAGAAGATTGGGGACATTCCAGCAATGTTGTTGGCGTTGGTTTGTGTCAGTTGGCGAACGCGCGACACTTGGTGCTTTTCCATCACGAACCGACATCGGACGATGCGCGCATCGCGATGATTGAAGCCGAAACGAAACGATTCGAACAAATCACGCGCGCAGGTCAGCGGCCTCTGGAAATCACCGCCGCCTACGACGGTTTGGAGATCGAACTATGAGGAGGCATCGATGAAAAAATCCGACTTGGAGCTGTGTTATCTAACCGCCACGGATGCGCTTGATAAATTCAAGCGCCGCGAGTTGTCGCCCGTAGAGTTGTGTCAGGCGCTGATCGAGCGCAATGAGGAGGTGGGTAGTAAGCTTAACGCCACAACCTATACATTCTTTGAGCGCGCGCTCAAAGCCGCGCGCGCGGCCGAGGCGCGATATAAACCGCGTAAGGGCCGTCGGCCACGGCCGCTCGAAGGGGTCCCCATCGCGATCAAGGACTTTCATTCGATCAAGGGCGAGATCACGACTTACGGTTCGAGGATTTTCTCAGGACATAAACCGACGCAACCGGCACCAACCGTCGACCGTTTGTTGAAGGCCGGCGCCATTCTTTTTGCGCGCACCACAACGCCGGAATTTGCTCACTCGGGCGTGACTCGCAGCCCGCTGTGGGGCATCACACGTAATCCTTGGGATTTTGAGTTGCACGCCCGGTGGATCGTCTGGCGGCGCGAGCGCCGCCATTGCCGCCGTTCGGCCGCAACCCCATGGACCGCGAACACCCGCTCGAAAATCTACTACATTATGGGCCCATTACCGGCACGGTCGCCGATGCTGCCCTGATGCAGAACGTCATGTCCGGTCAGCACGTAGCGGATATGTGTTCGGTGCGCGAGAAAGTGGTGCTGCAACACGGCTATGAAGCCATTCGGGGTTTGAAAATAGCGTTTTCGATGGACTTGGGGTTCATGGAAATCGCGGCCGACGTCCAGAAAAATACCCGTGCTGCGGTAACGGCATTGAAACGGCTCGGCGCTAAGGTCGAGGAAGTCGACCTTGGTTGGGACGGGGACGCTCTCGATGCTTGGATGACGCGTTGGGAGGGCGCGTTTGCGGGATTGATCGGCGATCTATTGCCGTGATGGCGTTACGAAATGTCGCCGTTTTGTCTGCGTCTTGCCCAACGAGGTTTGCAGCACAGCGCCGCGCGTTTTTACAGGACAAATGCCGGACGCTTTGAGCAATGGCAAACGCTTGGACCGATCCTCGAAAAATACGATGCGCTGATCTGCCCGACCCTGGCGATTTCAAGTTTGCCCGTTAACCACGATGAAGCGGCAACAGATTATGAGATTAACGGTCGGCCGATCGACGCCTACGTTGGTTGGTCGAGTACCTGGGCCTTCAATAAGGTTGCATGGTGTCCCGTTATGAGCGTACCCAGTGGTTTTGGTGCTACCGACATGCCGACCGGGTTGCAAATTGTTGGTCGTACATTCGACGATGCCACCGTCTTTCGGATTGCGATGGCCTTTGAAAAAGCTCGGCCTTGGCGCCACCAACGACCCAAGCTCTAGCCTCTGCGTCGTAGCTGACGACGAAGCCTCGGCGAGGCTTAAGAACGTTTTTTGTAATCGAGCTTTGTCGCCTTCTCTTCGACCTTCTCGGCAAGCGCGCGTTTATAAGCACGCAAGCGCTTGCGTAACTGCTCATCGCTCGTTGCGAGTATTTGAGCGGCGAGCAGTCCGGCATTGGTCGCGTTATTGATCGCGACGGTGGCTACCGGAACCCCGGCTGGCATTTGCACGATGGAGAGCAATGCGTCTTCACCAGCGAGTGCGGTCGCATTGATCGGTACGCCGATCACCGGGAGCACGCTGATAGCCGCGACCATGCCAGGCAAATGCGCGGCGCCGCCGGCGCCTGCTATGATGACCCGTAAACCCCGTGTTTCAGCCTCTTTAGCATACTGAAACAAGCGCTCAGGAGTTCGGTGTGCGCTCACGATAGTCAGCTCGTAGGCGGTGCCCAGTTCGTCGAGTATGTCTGCGGCAGCTTGCATTACTGGCAAGTCTGAGTCGCTGCCCATGATAATGCCAACGCGCGTCATGACGGTTCGGCCTCCCTACACAAATCACGAACATATTTCAATGCATCATCCGCACGCGTCGTCGCCTGCTCGATGGTCGTTCCAACGGTAGTAATATGACCCATTTTACGCCATGGCGTGGCCGCGCGTTTCCCATACCAGTAGATGTAGCTGTCAGCGGGTGTATTGGCAAATCGACTCGGATCCACTGCGCAAATATTCGCGTAAGCGGGAGACGCCAAAATGTTATGCATCACCGCGGGAGCGCGTTGGGTGGTCGATCCCAAAGGCAGCTTCGCGATCGCTCGGAGGTGTTGTTCGAATTGTGAGTAAGCGCAGGCGTCTAGGGTCAAATGGCCCGTATTGTGCACTCGCGGGGATATTTCATTGACCAGCAACTCCTCGTCGGTCGCAAAGAATTCGACTGCGAATACACCAACGCCTCGGCACCGATCGATAATTTCTTGGGCAAACTGCTGCGCATGCGAACGCAATGCTTCCTCGACAGGGGCGGGCGACAGCACGCGCTCGAGAATATTATGCTCGCCATCGAACTCCATGGCGACCGTCGCAAAACACTGTTTTTCACCGTCATAGCCGCGCGCGAGCACCACGCCAAGTTCATGTTTAATGGGCACAAACGCCTCGATCACGCTGGCTACCGGGAAAAGACTTGCGAGGTCCCGCGCGTGCCGAATGATTTGCACCCCGCGGCCATCGTAACCTCCGCGCTGGACCTTTTGCACGAACGGAAATCCGAAATGCGACGCGATGCGCGCCGCTTCGGCAGACGGGTTATCGACAATGATGTAGTCGCTAGTCCGAAAGCCGTTGCGCTTGAGCCACGCTTTTTGCGTCGCCTTGTTTTGCACCATGCGGAGAATCGATGGATCCGGCGCGACCAATATGTCACCGGCGGAGGCATATTGCGTCAGAACGTTCAGTACTTCATCGCCGATGGATTCGATTTCGAACGTGACCACGTCGCAAGTGCGGATGAGTTTTTCGGCCGCGCGCGGGTCTTCGAGGCTTGCAACGATTGCCTCATCGGCGATCGCTAAAGCGGGCGCTGCCTGATCGGGTGCCACGACGTGCGTTTTAAGGCCTAATTCCTGCGCAGCGCGGCATAGATAGAGGCCTAGTTGGCCGCCACCGAGGATCCCGACGGCGTGAATTGTTGTGTTTCTCGTCAATGCTTACTGGGTCGCTAGGGATGCGATTTATCTGCTGTTGCCTCACGCATACATTTTGTGTGCTCGTGCTTATGTTTGTTCTATTTCTAACAAGGTGCCGCAAAAATCCTTCGGATGTAGGAACAATACGGGCTTATTATGCGCTCCGTTTTTCGGCTCGCCGTCTCCGAGTATGCGTGCGCCATCCGCCACAAGTTTATCGCGGGCCGCATAGATGTCTTGAACTTCGTAACATAGGTGATGAATGCCGCCTGCAGGGTTGCGTTCGAGAAAATTTGCGATAGGCGAAACATCACCTAGTGGGTGTAGTAATTCGATTTTCGTGTTTGGTAATTCTACAAAAACAGTTGTGACACCGTGATCGGGTAAATCTACGGGATCGGTGACATGAGCACCAAGCGTGCCACGGTACTGGCTGCTGGCTGAAACGAGGTCAGGTACGACGATAGCCACGTGATTCAGTCGACCTATCATGATGATTTTCCCCCCTTATCCAGAAATGACGTGACTAACTCTTGGGCACCGGCCCACGGCGAAATTTGCCCTGCAGCGACCGCGGACTCGAGCATGTTCACCTGCGCGCGCACGGCATTATCTTCGCGCAGACGTTCACTGAGCAAAGCGGCCGCTTCACGCCATAACCACGCCTTCGCTTGATATTCGCGGATGCGCTGCTGTTGTCCGCTATCCAATATGACTTTCCGATAGCGTTCGATGGTCGTCCAAAGCTCCACGAGCCCTTCGCCGGTGTGTGCCGAGCACGTTGCCACAGTGACCTGCCAGTTTTGATGGCGAGCCTGCAGGAAACCGACGGCATTACGATATTCGACCGCTGCTTTCTCAGCTACCGTTTTGAGTTTGCCATCGGCTTTGTTGACGACGATTAAGTCCGCAAGTTCCACGATGCCGCGCTTAATGCCTTGCAGCTCGTCTCCACCGCCGGGTTGTAGCAACAGCAAAAACATATCGGTGATGTCGGCGACTGTGGTCTCGGATTGGCCCACGCCAACGGTTTCCACGACCACCACATCGAAACCCGCCGCTTCGACGATGCGTATCGTCTCGTGGGTGCGCCGCGCTACGCCACCGAGCGTATCACCCGCCGGTGATGGTCGAATAAACGCCTCTAAGCGTCGCGACAAGGTTTCCATACGCGTTTTGTCTCCGAGTATCGAACCGCCGCTTCGTGTCGAGGATGGGTCTACCGCGAGTACCGCGATTTTGTGGCCGCGGTCGATAACGAGGTTTCCAACAGCTTCAATTAAACTCGATTTGCCGACGCCAGGGGCGCCGGAAATACCGATGCGGATCGAATTACCGCAAAGCGGTGATAAGGATTCGATGAGCTCGTTTGCCTGTACTCGGTCTTGCGCGCGTTTGGACTCGACTAAAGTAATCGCTCGCGCCAGCGCGCGTCTATCGCCGCGACGTAGTGCAACGGCAAGTTGTTTCGCATCACTTCTCACCGCGCATGCACTGGCTAGCCAAACTCTACGATCGGTTGATCAACAACCAAAGTATCGCCTTCCTTGGCGAGTATTCTTGCGACGACAATATCTTCGTCTGCGCGGAGGCTATTTTCCATCTTCATCGCCTCGACCACAGCGAGTTCTTCACCTGCCTTCAAATTGTCGCCGACACCGACGTTTAACCGCACCAACAAGCCCGGCATAGGAGAGAGCAAAAACTTTGATAAATCCGGGGGGTCTTTTTCGATCATGTGTCGCGATAGCTCGGCCGCGCGCGCGCTGAGCACTAGTGCATCGATTTCCGCGCCGCGCCGCGACAAGCGATATCTCACACCGTTGCGAGCCACTTGAAAGCTCATTGGATGGCCGTTGACTTCCGCGTGCATGATCGCAGCGCCGAGAGACCATTTCGTCACTATGCGATAGATATGATCTCCAGCGTTGACTTCGAAGCCGCCTTCTACGCTTGTGACGTCGACCGTTTGGTGTGTACTCCCAACGACGACTACGAAATGTGAATTCTCGATCCGCTCATGATGCGGCAGTTGGCCGCTAATAGCGCTAGCACGATCGATGTGCGCACGATGAACGGCTCCCGCGATAGCCAGCAACAGTAGCGGATGGAACTCACCGAGCTTCGTCTCGCTTATTCCTTGAGGGTACTCATCGGCAATGAAGTTCGTCGTTAGTTCGCCCGCGCGAAAACGCGGGTGCGCAAACAATGCGTTAAGAAAACGCATATTGTGGTTGACCCCGCGAATACAGTAAGCGTCGAGTGCATTGTGCATATGTTCGATCGCCTCGTCTCGGGTGTCCCCATGGGTAATGAGCTTTGCGATCATCGGGTCATAGAATATCGATATTTCACTGCCTTGCTTGACGCCGGTGTCAACTCGTACATGTTCGTTTTCCGCAGGTGGAATGCAAGTCGTCAACCGTCCCGTGGACGGCATAAAGTTACGCAATGGGTCTTCGGCATAAACACGCGCTTCCATCGCCCAGCCCTCGAGATTCACGTCTTTTTGTGTGAATGGCAGTGGCTCATCGTTGGCAATTCGGATCATCAGTTCGACGAGGTCGTAGCCGGTGACGAGTTCGGTTACGGGATGCTCGACTTGCAGGCGCGTGTTCATTTCCAAAAAGTAGAAGTTTCGTGCTTGGTCGACGACGAACTCCACGGTGCCAGCCGAACGATAATCCACCGCCCTGGCGAGGTTCGCCGCTTGTTCGCCCATGGCACGGCGTGTTTCCTCGTCAATGAACGGCGAGGGGGCTTCCTCGATAACTTTTTGATGGCGGCGTTGAACGGAACACTCCCGCTCGCCGAGATAGACGACGCTACCATGATTGTCGGCAATAATTTGAATTTCGATGTGGCGGGGTTGTTCGATGAATTTTTCGGCAAATACCCGCTCGTCGCCAAAACTACTACGTGCTTCATTGCTGGCGCGCTCGAAACCTTCCCGACATTCGTCGTCGTTCCAGACCACGCGCATTCCTTTACCGCCACCGCCTGCGGTGGCTTTGAGCATAACCGGATAGCCGATCTCACGGGCGATCGTCACGGCGTGCTCGGCGTCGTTAATAGTATCCGTGTACCCGGGAATAGTGTTTACGCCAGCCTGTTGAGCGAGAAGCTTGGACGTGATTTTGTCACCCATGCGGGTTATCGCGCCACTGCCAGGGCCGATAAACGCAATCCCGGTTTTTGCTAGAGCGGCAGTGAACGCGGCGTTCTCCGACAAAAATCCGTATCCTGGGTGAACCGCGTCGGCTTGTGTCTGCGCGCACGCCTCGATGATGTTGTCGATGACTAAATAGCTTTGCGCGGATTCGGCTGGTCCGATATGTACCGCCTCATCGGCCAACTCTACGTGCATCGCCGCGCGATCTGCATCTGAGTAGACAGCGACGGTGTCGATACCTAATTGCTGCGCAGAGCGTATTATCCGGCAGGCTATTTCTCCCCGGTTTGCGACCAATATTTTTTTAAACATACGAATCCGATCCCGATTGTTTTTATAATGGAATATTGCCGTGCTTGCGCCAAGGGTTGTCCAGCTTCTTTGCACGCAGCATGGCGAACGAACGAGATACGCGCATCCGGGTGGTGCTCGGCATGATGACGTCGTCGATATACCCTCGCGCGCCGGCAATGAAAGGATTGGCGAACTTTTTTTGATATTCGGCCGTTCGTTCCGCGATCTTTGCCGGATCGCCGAGATCTTGTCTGAAGATGATTTCGACCGCACCTTTAGAGCCCATCACAGCGATCTCGGCACTAGGCCAAGCGAGGTTGACGTCGCCGCGCAAGTGCTTCGATGCCATTACATCATATGCACCGCCGTAGGCTTTGCGGGTAATCACGGTGACCTTCGGCACCGTAGCTTCGGCATATGCGTAGAGCAACTTGGCCCCATGTTTGATAATCCCACCGTATTCCTGTGCGGTACCGGGCATGAATCCCGGGACATCGACGAAGGTTAATATGGGAATGTTGAAGGCATCGCAAAAACGTACAAACCGCGCGCCTTTTCGCGAAGAGTCGATATCCAAGCATCCGGCCAACACCATCGGTTGGTTCGCAACGACACCGATAGTGGAGCCTTGTAGACGGATGAAACCAACGATGATGTTTTGCGCGTAGCTCGGTTGGATTTCAAAAAAGTCGGCTTCGTCGCCTACGCTCAGGATAAGCTCACGAATGTCATACGGGATGGACGGATCGTCGGGCACCAGGGTGTCGAGCGCCGGGCGCACTTGTCGATCATCGGCGGCCGTTGGCCAGCTGGGTGGTTTTTCACGGTTGTTCGCCGGCAAAAAATCGATCAGACGGCGGGTCGTTAACAGCGCTTCGATGTCGTTTTCTAGCGCGAGATCGGCGACCCCCGATTTTCCGCTGTGGGTCATTGCACCACCGAGTTCTTCTGCGGTTACGGTTTCATGCGTCACGGTTTTGACGACGTCCGGGCCGGTTACGAACATGTAAGAGCTGTCTTTGACCATGAAAATGAAGTCTGTCATCGCGGGCGAGTAGACCGCGCCCCCCGCGCAGGGACCCATGATGACGGAAATTTGCGGGATGACGCCCGAGGCTAGGACATTTTTTTGAAAGACATCGGCGTAACCACCCAGCGATGCGACACCCTCTTGAATGCGAGCGCCGCCGGAGTCGTTTAGGCCGACTACAGGCGCGCCAACTTTCATCGCTTGGTCCATGATCTTGCAGATCTTCTCTGCGTGGGGTTCCGACAGCGCGCCACCGAAAACGGTGAAGTCTTGGCTAAACACAAACACCAAACGGCCATTAACGGTACCATAACCGGTAACAACACCATCGCCAGGAACTTTTTGTTCGTCCATACCGAAATCAGTGCAACGGTGTTCGACGAACATATCCCACTCTTCAAAACTACCTTCGTCGAGCAAAATCTCCAAGCGTTCGCGAGCTGTTAGTTTTCCTTTATGGTGCTGGGCATCGATTCGACGTTGTCCCCCACCGAGCTTTGCAGCAGCGCGCTTGTCGTCGAGCTCGCGAATAATATCGTGCATCTTAGTCCCTTCTTGTTACTATGTTTTGCGGTGTTATCGTGGTTGTTGCTCGATCAAGGTCAGTATTTCGCGGGCGGCGTCGGGAATATTCGTACCCGGGCCAAAAATTGCTGCGACGCCAGCGTCACGCAAAAAATCGTAATCTTGAGGAGGAATGACGCCGCCGCAGATCACCAAAATATCGTTAGCATTTTGGTCGCGCAGCGCACTCACCAAGGCCGGCACAAGTGTTTTGTGTCCGGCCGCTTGCGAAGAAACCCCCACGACGTGAACGTCGTTTTCGATCGCATGGCGGGCAGCTTCCTCGGGGGTTTGGAACAGCGGTCCCATATCGACGTCAAAACCCATGTCCGCAAACGCAGTCGCGATGATTTTTGCGCCTCGGTCGTGGCCGTCTTGTCCCATTTTGACCACTAACAAGCGCGGCCGTCTACCGTGCTCGCGCGCAAAGTCGGCGACATCTTGTTTGATTTTGGTGAACGCTTGGTCATCGTCGTAGGCGGCGCCGTAGACGCCGCTAATAGATTGGATCACCGCGCGATGCCTCCCATAAACCTGTTCTAATGCATAAGATATTTCGCCGACACTGGCACGTTCGCGGGCGGCATTGACCGCTAATTCCACTAAATTCACCGTGCCCGCCGCGGCCTCGCTCAGTTGCTCGAGTGCGGCGCGGCAAGCTTGGTCGTTGCGTGTGGCACGAACGTCGCTGAGGCGCTTGATCTGGGCTTCGCGTACTGCTTCGTTATCAATATCCAAGATCTCGACTTCGGTCTCGTCTTCTCGTTCGTATTTGTTCACTCCGACGATGGTTTCTTCGCCACGGTCTATACGAGCTTGACGCTGCGCAGCGGCTTGTTCGATGCGCAGTTTTGGCATGCCTGATTCAACCGCTTTTGTCATGCCACCGAGTTCTTCCACTTCGTCGATCAAAGCACGCCCACTGGCGACTAATTCGGCTGTCAGCGATTCAAGGTAGTAAGAACCCGACAAGGGATCGACGACGTTCGTTATGCCGGTCTCTTCCTGCAAAATCAATTGCGTGTTACGGGCAATGTGGGCGGAAAACTCAGTAGGCAAGGCCAACGCTTCGTCGAACGAGTTCGTATGCAAAGATTGGGTACCGCCGAGCACGGCTGCCAACGCCTCTATGGTGGTACGCATGATGTTGTTATAAGGGTCTTTGCTCGTCAAACTCACGCCCGAAGTTTGGCAGTGGGTACGGAGCATGAGCGAGCGAGTATGCTGGGGTTGGAAAAATTCGTGCATTACCTGTGCCCACAGTACTCGTGCGGCGCGGAGCTTGGCGACCTCCATGAAAAAATTCATGCCGATACCAAAAAAGAACGACAAGCGCGGCGCAAATTTATCGACGTCCAAGCCGCTAGCGAGCGCGGCACGTACATATTCGATGCCATCGGCGATCGTGAAGCCGAGTTCCTGCACGGCGGTCGCACCCGCCTCGAGCATATGGTATCCAGAAATCGAGATCGAGTTATAACGCGGCATGTTGCGCGCCGTGTAGGCGATAATGTCGGCGACGATCCGCATCGAAGGCGCCGGTGGATATATATAAGTGTTACGGACCATGAATTCCTTCAGGATGTCGTTTTGCATCGTCCCGGCCAGGGCCTCAGGTGCGACGCCTTGTTCCTCCGCCGCGACAATGTACATGGCGATGATCGGCAAGACGGCGCCGTTCATGGTCATCGATACCGACATCTTTTCGAGCGGTATGCCGTCGAAGAGGATCTTCATGTCTTCCACGGTGTCGATCGCGACGCCGGCCTTACCAACATCGCCAAAGACACGCGGGTGGTCGGAGTCATAACCTCGATGGGTGGCGAGGTCGAAGGCTACCGAGAGCCCGGTTTGACCGGCCGCGAGATTTTTACGGTAAAACGCGTTGGATTCTTCCGCGGTGGAGAAGCCCGCGTATTGGCGTACCGTCCAGGGTCGGCCGGCATACATCGTCGCTTTTGGTCCGCCCAAAAACGGCGGAAACCCCGGCAAACTGTTCAGGTGCTCGATGTCGAGGAGATCATCGCGCGTGTACAGTGGTTTGACGGCAATGTTTTCCGGGGTGTGCCAAATCAGCGATTCGTACGGCCGTCCGGCGCTCTCTTTACGGGCTAATTCTTGCCATTCCGCGAGGCTTGGTGTGGGGAAGCGGCTCATCGTCAGATCCTCTCAAGCGACGGATCCAGATCCGCGCTCCATTATGCATGCTCAGAAACAGTGAAGCATACCTGGGCACGTTCGTGTCTGCCATCGTGACCTGTCCCATGGCGGGTTTCTCGCAACGCTTAGTCGCGTAACGGTCGCGACCGCGCCGCGCGTTGCAGGCGGTCCTGTATCGCGCACCATTGTGCCGTGGTAGGCGGGCGCTCGAGCAAGATTTCGTCCAAGTGATGCGCATCGAGCTCACGCAATGTCGCGTAGAGTCCACGAGCATACGCAGCTGCCTCTCGCGGCAAGCTACGCACGAGGACACGATTTGAGAAGCGCGTTGTTGTCGCTGCGAGCGGTGCTTGCGCAACGATCCCGAGGCGCCGCCCACGCGCCGTTGCACGCCGTGCGCGCTCATGGCACGCCGATAGTGATAGGACATAGAGCGGTGTTTGCGGCGCGTAGTGCAAGGCTTGCGATCCCGGGACTCGCGGGCTCACGGTGGGCGACCGATGTGCCACGCTAGTGGCGCAAGCGGCAACCAGCATGTCTTCGCTGATCGCGCCGGGTCGTAGCACGCGTGGGTAGCGGTCGCGTACATCTGCGATGGTCGACTCGATGCCGATCGCGCATGGACCACCGTCGAGAACCAATAACTCGGATCCAAACTCGGTCACCACGTGGCGTGCCTGGGTGGGACTTAAGTGGCCGTAGCGATTGGCAGATGGCGCTGCTAATCCCGTTATGCCCGCCTCACGACAAGCACTGAGCAACGCCTGGGCGAGGGGGTGCGCGGGGCATCGCAGGGCGACGGAATCTTGCCCGCCAGTAACGTGATCGAGCACGTGCCAGGCGCGGTCAACTATCAACGTCAGCGGGCCCGGCCAAAATTCGGCCGCCAACTGTGCCGCGGCAGTCGTAATCGACCGCGCCCAGATGCTGAGATCGCGGGGCGCGGCGATATGTACTATCACCGGGTGTTGCGGCGGACGCTTTTTTTGCACAAACAGCGCCGTGACCGCGCGGAGGTTGGTTGCGTCGGCCCCTAAGCCGTAGACGGTTTCGGTAGGAAACGCGACGAGCTCACCGCGCTGGAGCCGGGTGACGGCCGTAGCGATAAGCGCGCGATCGATATCCACCGGGTCGCCGTCGATTTACGTGCCGGACCCGAGCGAGAAGTAAATGATATGGAGGGTTCCCGCCGCGCCAATTTTTCCGAGCGTGATCGTGCCACGTCCTTTAAGCACCATTTCATCACCGTGCAAGTTAACCGATTTGCCTTTCGAAAATTGCACCTGTGTTCCATTGGCACTCTGGTCGACGAGCGTATATACGCCGTCACGCATTTCTATGCGCGCGTGGAACCGCGAGACGCGCTTGTCCTTGATACGTAAATCACAATCGGCCACGCGCCCGATCGTGAATGCACCGAGGTGTTGCGATAAGCGCCATTCATCGTCGTTGTAGCGTAGCGTTAAATCCTTGCGTTTCGTCAATAGGCTCTTAAGACGCGAACCCGAATTTTTGGCACCGCGAGCCGCTTCCTCCGCGGCTTTTTTTTGACGTTCCCACTCTAATCGTTTCTGCAGTTGGGCGCGGACCGCCACTGTTACCTCTTTCGTTAAGAATCGGTTTTCACGGCGGAGCAAAAATTTCAGTAATTCCTCGCACCAGCGCTCGGTGACGTCTTCAGGATTGAAGATCTGGCGGCGCACGCCGATTTCGTCAAAATTCGTGGTCGCTAACTCGATCCCGCCCCGATCGACATCGAGCCGGAACACAAGACAGGCGTGAATCGGGTGGTCTATGGATAAAGTGGCGCGCTGGTTCACGCCCGCGGCGGGCGAAATGCTGAGGACGCGCGTTTGCAGTCCCTGCTCGCGCATCGACTCGACCCAGTTTGTCGGCGTCTCCGCGGTACTCAGTTCAAGCGGCCGTCGGTCGGCATAGGTCAGCGCACAGGTCCAGCGCACCGTATGCGGCGGTTTGCCGTCGCTCTCGAGCGCGTAGTGGTGTTGTACGAAACCCGATGTTGGGCCGATCCCCGCCAGGGTCAAGGTCACCGGGATCTCTTCATCCAAAATTCGCAACTGCGCGGTAAGTTCATCAAGTTTTTGGTGAATGCGGAACAAAGCCGGAAATCCAGCCGCACGGATTTTCTCTGCGTCCGTTTCTCGTCGCTCGCAGCTCGGCGCAGGCGCGTTCGCTTTTGCCGCCGCTTTTCGTTTAAGATCGTCCAGTACACCCATCAGTCGATATCGCGCAATCTTGTTGCGAACGGATCATAACTCATTGCCCAATTGTCACCATATCGTAAACGCCAACCGTTAAACGCTCCGTGATCGCCGGCTCGGTCGCTACAGTAAACAAGTGTCACAGCGCGGCCGAGCGCTACGAATACGTAAAGTAAGTAGGCGACATTCCCCCGACGACCAACGTGTGGAGTACGTGAACATGCTTTCTTGGGGGCGAATACTTAAATTTCCTCGGCGCCGGCGTGTGGATATTCGGGAAATGTCCTTATCGCTGTTGCGGATTAAGGGCGAAGCCTCGGCGCTTAAGCTCGCCTTGGAGATTCATCAGTGCTACGAGCGATTAGATATGGAAGCGAAAGCCGCCCATTTTGATTTTCTCGTGACCGAACTCGGGCCGTGCGAAGAGAATTTGGTCCGCGCGACATCGGCTTATAGCGAGGCACCCTCGCCAGAGAACTACACTCGACTTCTCGACGCGGTGGAACCACAACGGCGGGAGCTCATTCGCATCCTCAATTGGACCCCAGGCGGTACACCCGCACTCGTGCGTATGCGAACAGATTTATTGAGCTTGTTGCCATTGCGCCCCGAGTTGTCGTTGCTCGACCGAGATTTTCTGCACTTGCTTACCATGTGGTTTAATCGTGGCTTTTTACAGCTACGGCGGATCAGCTGGCAGACGCCCGCATTCATCCTCGAGAAGCTCATCGCCTACGAAGCGGTGCATGAGATCACGAGTTGGGAAGACCTGCGCAGACGCCTCGCTTCTGATCGCCGTTGCTACGCATTTTTCCACCCGCAATTACCGGACGAACCCTTGATTTTCGTTGAAGTAGCGTTGACCAGAGGGTTGACTGCGACGATCGGTGCGGTTTTGGAAGACGAATTTCCGGTGCCCGCATCGCCCAAGTCAACGGAGCCGGATACGGCGATTTTTTATTCGATCAGCAACTGTCAAACCGGCTTGCGGGGCATTTCGTTTGGCAACTTTCTGATCAAACAAGTCGTGGATGATCTTGCGCAAGAAATTTCGACCTTACGACAGTTTGCGACGTTATCGCCCCTACCTGGTTTTCGTCGCTGGCTCGAAGATGCCCTCGCGAGCGGATCGCTAGCGCAGCTAAATGCCAAGGAGCGCGATATCCTCCTCGCTGAAATCAGCGCGCAAGTACCCGCGGCAGATTCGCATGAGGCCGCGCGCGAAGCGCTGCTGACGCGCCTGTGTGCTCACTATCTAGTCAATGAAAAGTGCGACGGAATGCCTTTAGACAGCGTCGCCAGGTTTCATCTAGAGAACGGTGCGCGCATCGAGCGCATCAATTGGCAAGCGGATTCATCCGCCCTCCGCCAACGGCAGTCATTCGGGATTTTGGTAAATTACCTGTATGAGCCGAAAGTAGTTGTCAAGCAGCACGAGGACTATCTCTCGAATGGCGAGATCGCGATGTCATCGACAATCAAAACGCTGCTGTCGCAACATTAGCGGGTTCGATAAAGCTGGCGGCAGGTAGCGCAGCCGCACGGGCTTCGTGCCACCGAATGACAACAACGTTGGCTAGGTTATCGTGCTGCCCCCATCGATAACAAAGTTTTGCCCGGTAGTAAAACTACCGGCGGGCGCCGCGAGGTAGACGGCGATACCCGCGATTTCGTTGGGTTCGCCGATCCGACGCAAGGGATCATTGGCGGTGCGACGCGCCAGCACCTCTGGGTCTTCCCACAACGCGCGCGCAAAGTCGGTGCGCACGAGGCCCGGTGAGATCGCGTTAACCCGAATATTATTGGGCCCGTGTTCAACCGCTAAGTTACGCACGAGTTGCAGATCGGCGGCTTTAGAAATGCAATATGCGCCGAGGCGATCGTGGCCGCGTAGTCCGCCGACGGAGGAGACCACAATGATCACCCCGTCTTGGCGAGCGATCATATCTGGAATCACGAGCTGTGCCAGCCAGTGGTTGGACATGATATTGATCCCGAGAATTTTCTCGAAAGCAGAATCGGATAAATCCTGCATGGAGCCATAATGCGGATTGACCGCGGCGTTGCAAACCAGTATGTCGATGGGACCTAGTTCGCTGTGCGCCGTGGTGAGCAATTGCTCGAGTTGGTCACGATGCCCGATATGGGCGGGGATCGCGACCGCCCCGCCGCGCGCAGCGCCGAGCTGGGTGTTGATTTCAGCCGCAACTGCCTCGCAACGTGCCGCGTCTCGGCTCGAAATAACGACCTGGGCGCCGTGGGCCGCCATAGCCGTGGCAATGCTTTTACCAATGCCTTTGCTCGAGCCCGTGATGAGCGCGTTTTTGCCGGAGAGATCAAATAAATTTTCCATACTATTAGCATCTCAATAAACAATATAAAAATAGTGATTATAATCCTGGTGCCAATATGATCTGACATAATTCGAACTTGTCCAAATCACTGAGCCAGTCATGCGTTGTGAAGTCGTCGCGATCGGAACGGAATTACTGCTTGGTCAAATCACCGATACGAACTCGTCGTGGATCGGCGAGCAACTCGCGCATGCGGGGATCGACTCTCACCATCAAGTCAAGGTCGGTGATAATTTGCACCGCATTGTCGAATGCATCGAGCACGCGCTCAAGCGCAGCGACGCAGTAATTACGTGTGGCGGCTTGGGGCCGACGCAGGACGATATTACGCGTGAGGCGATCGCCAGGGTGATGGGAGCCGAGCTCGAACGCGACGAGACGATTGCGGTGCACATTCGCCGCATGTTTGCGAATCGGGGGCGTAGTATGCCGGCCAACAATCTGCGCCAAGCGGACGTTCCGGTCGGCGCGAGCGCGATCCCTGAAATGCCCGGTACCGCACCGGGCCTCATCTGCCCGGTGGGAAAAAAGGTCATCTACGCCGTGCCAGGTGTTCCAAGTGAAATGCGTGCGATGTTGCAGGCAACCGTATTGCCCGACTTGCAACGACGCGCCGGCATCAGCGCAGTGATTCAAAGCCGGGTGCTCCGCACTTGGGGGCATTCGGAGTCTGGCCTCGCCGAACTGGTGCACGATCGCCTCATGGAACTGGAGCAATCGGGAACAGCGACCTTGGCGTTTCAGGCCAGTGGCATCGAAGGGATTAAAGTTCGTATCACGGCGAAGGCGAACGACGCGGAAACAGCGGCTGCGATTCTCGACGACGAAGAACATATGCTCCGCGAGCTCTTGGGCCCTTGCGTTTTTGGTAGGGACGAGCAGACCATGGAATCGGTCATATTGGAGCTATTGCGCGAACGTCATCTCAGCTTGGCTGCAGCAGAAACGGTCACGGGTGGTTTCATCAGTACGCGACTGAGCGCAATAGCGGGTGCCGAAACGGTGTTGCGGGGCAGTGTGGTTTTGCCCACCCCAGAGCAATACAAGCCGTTGCTCGATGTGTCGCCGGCAGCGGTTCCCAATCCCGAGACGACTGCCGAGCTCGCCCTCGCGGTGCGCGAAAAATTCCATGCCGAGGTCGGTATTGCGAGCACCGGCGTCGTTCGCGAAGCACCCGTTGCCGAGCTTCGCCCCGGAACCGTATTTCTTGCCGTCACCCGGGGGGAAGGGACGACAACAGAGCGCATTCGTTTGCCGGGTGATCGTGTGCGCGTGCGAGAGTTTTCGGTTATCGGTTTGCTAAATCTTTTGCGCTTGTTATTGCAGGGTGATTTACAAAACAGTCGGCCAAGCTTTTAAAATGCCGTTTTAATCCGCTGCATAACGTTTGATGATCTGTTTCCCGAGCGCCATCATATGCACCTGATCTGGCCCATCGGCTTGGCGGCACCAGCGTGCATAACTGAAAGCTTCCGCCATGAAATAATCTGCTGTCAGTCCGCCGGCACCATGGATTTGCATGCAACGATCGATGACCGTTTGCGCCATTAACGGCACGGTTATCTTTGCTGCTGCGATCAAATCACGAGCATCTTTCGCGCCAACGTCGTCCATCTTCTGAGCTGTTTTCATGGTCAGCAGACGAGCCTGTTCGATTTCCGCAAAGCACTTCGCGATATCTTCGCGAATGGATTGGTGCTCGGCGAGTTGTTTACCGAACGTAGACCGAGACACGGCGCGTCGGCAGGCGTGCTCGAGGGCGCGCTGCGCGCATCCGATCAGCCGCATGCAATGGTGAATTCGTCCCGGCCCGAGCCGTCCCTGCGCAATTTCGAAACCGCGGCCTTCACCGAGCAAAATATTTTCGACAGGAACACGAACATTCTCGAATAAGACTTCCGCGTGGCCTAGGGGCGCGTCATCGTAGCCCAAAGTGCTTAGCGGTCGAACAATGCTTACCCCCGGTGTATCTTTCGGCACCAAAATCTGTGTTTGTTGCAAATGCCGGTTGGGATTGTCGGGATCTGATTTTCCCATCACGATGAAGATTTTCGTGCGCTCGTACATGGCATTCGTGATGAACCACTTGCGGCCGTTAATCACATATTCATCGCCGTCGCGAACGATGGACGTTTGTACATTCGTGGCGTCGCTGGAGGCGACGTTGGGCTCGGTCATCGCGTAGGCAGACCGTATTTCGCCGTTGAGCAGCGGCGTTAGCCAACGTTCTTGTTGTGCGGTCGTACCGTACTTCATAAATACTTCCATGTTCCCCGTATCCGGCGCGTTGCAATTGAATGCTTCTGGGCTCCACAACACGCGACCCATGATCTCAGCGAGCGGCGCGTAGTCGGCGTTCGTCAGCCCGCCGTGGCCGGCAGGAATGAAGAGATTCCACAATCCAGCCTGCCGCGCCTTTTCCTTTAATTCTTCCATTAACGGAACACTCGCGAAGCGATTGCTCTGCGCGTCCCGAGAACGGTAGTAGTTCTCTTCGTTTGGATAGATGTGACGGTCCATAAAATTCTGCAAGTGGTTTTGCAGTACGGAGGGATCTGGAAACAGTGGAGAACTCATATGCAAAATCTCGCGATAGCGACACTCATCTTCAGCGTGATTCTAACGCATTGTTGAGGCTTGGATGGCATTCGCGTGTGTCGACGGGAAGCATTATTCAGCAGCGATTATAAAACCCAAGAGTGTCGCTAGGAACCGACAAACTCAATTTGCCATGCGTGATGCAAAGCACAGTTCACGTCGGCTAATGTGAAGAAGCGCACACAAAAGGCCGTTATTTGAGACTGGCATAAGCAATGCAAGAACGTAGGCAGTTATAAACCTTTATTTAGGATCGTTGCTGATGTTTATTCGTACTTTAAAGCATAACCAATACATTATATTGCTCAGCGCAATATTCACCTTGTTGCCCGGCTTAGCCATGGCGACAACGCTTCATCATATCGTCGAGCCGCAAGATAACTTATTTTATGACGCTTGGGGCCACGCCTATGACGAAGTGTTTAATATTCACGACATTACGCATCTGGAACACCCGGAAAATTATGCGCTCGGCGCAGGCGTGCGTGCACGCGCAGTGTCGGACGCATCAGGCGTATTCAACTTTTCTGGATATGACTCTGTCGATATATCAGCGAGCGGTTGGATTCAAGACGATCGCGATTTGTGGACCGACGTCAACGGGTATAGCGAATTTTCATTTCGCGGTGCGCCCGCGTATTCATTGATCGGTATTTGGAGCCTCGACCCGGAAACCATAAATCCGGCTTTCGGAGCCGACAGTGTCTTGGCAATCGGTTCCGGTCTTACTTTGAATATTCCCGACTTAACGGACGTCTACTTGTTCTTAGCAGAGAACGATGGCTGGTTTTTCGACAACGGTAAACGACGTCAGGCGACGAATGACAAGGGCGAGCTCATTTGGGAGAACTTCTACGATGTCACGCTCGATCTGGCGGCGGCGCAAGTGTCGATTCCTGAGCCTTCTGTGCTCGCATTGTTAATCGTCGCAATGCTGGGTTGGAGCTTAATAAAATCAAACGCTCGGCGCCAATCCAAAATAGAAAAGATATAGAAGTATCAATAAGCTGCATTAAAACCCGCTGTTGCGGGTTTTTTTGTGGGGCAACCCGGATATTGCACCGTGACGTGCGACCGCATAACCTTGGTTTTATCCACCCCGCTTCGAGGGGATGAACGATGAGTGCAATCGACGATCGACTGAACCTCAAGTTACCGATCTGGAATGCTGGCATGGGTCTCGGCATCGCTGGTGCAGCGATGGCGAGTGCTGTGTGCGCTGCCGGCGGGCTCGGTGTTCTCGGCCTTGGTAGCATGCGGCCGGCGCAAATGCGCGACGAAATCGAGCGCCTGCGTGCGCTCACTTCGCGTGCGTTCGGCGTCAATCTCATTATGCCGATGATGCAGGAAGGGCAGATCGATGTCTGTTTCGATGAGCGTGTGCCGTTAATGATCCTGTTTTGGGGCGACCCAGCGCCGTTTGTTAAGGATGCCCATAGGCGGGATATTTTGCTGGTTTCTCAATGCGGTGACGCGGAGGAAGCATTATGCGCGGCGGACGCCGGTGTCGATGCCGTGATCGTGCAAGGGACCGAGGCCGGTGGCCATGTAAAAGCTACCCACCCTTTAGGCGACGTTGTGGTGGATAGTGCGCGTGCGCTAGGTTCGCTGCCGGTGATCGCCTCAGGTGGGATCGCCAACGGTGATGACATCAACAAGGCGCTACAGTTAGGTGCTTGCGCCGTGTCGATGGGTACAAGGTTTCTCGCGACGCATGAAGCAGCGGTGCAACCGGCTTATAAAGACCGCGTTATCGCGGCACGTTCCGAGCAAACGGTAATGACCAAGCTTTTTGATGTCGGTTGGCCCGACGCTGCGCACCGGGTATTGCGTAACCGCGCATACGATAATTGGGAAGCAGCGGGCCGAGCGCCGAGCGGCAGTCGGCCCGGCGAAGGCGAGGTCGTGGCGCACTTGAAGCTAAGCGATGAGGTCATGGACATACCGCGCTACAGTGTGGTGCCGCCAATGGAAATCTACGAAGGTGATGTGGAAGAAGCAGCGCTATACTGTGGGCAGTCGTGCGATCGCATTGACGCGCTTGCGAGCACCGCCGCGCTCATGGAACAGCTTGCAAGGGAGCTCGATACGGCACGTAGCTAGGAGCCGGTTGAATAATTACTGTGGAGGCTGTCTACGGTGTCGCGTGCTCGATTGCTTCTCGCTATCATCCGCGGTCCGCGAGCAATATCTAGGCTAAAGTGCTGGTTGAGGGGTGGCTAGTGCTTTTTCTCTAAGCCGTGCAATCGCGCCATCAATTCCGTGTTGTGCGATCTCGGCGTCGATTGCCGATCGAAATGTAACCACGACGCTGATACCGTTGACCACGACGTCAAAAACACGCCAACCGTCGCTACCTTGCGCCATCCGATATCCAACTTGGGCGCTCGGTTTGCCAGGACGGGTCACATCGGTGCGCACCATTTTGCGTTTACCCTCCTCGCTGAGGTTTACTGCAGCGTGATAGTCGATTTCGACGTTTAGATAATCGGTCGCGTGAATTGCGTAGGTGCGCAATAGTAGGGCGCGGAAACCGTCGATAAACGCGCTGCGTTGCTCTGGCGTCGCACGACGCCAATGTTTTCCGAGGATCAAGCGGCTGGCAAGTTGGGTGTCGATGTTCGGTTCGACGATTTTTTGCACGATCTCCATCGCCTGTTCTGGGTCTTGTTCGATGCGCGCGCGATCGGCATTGAGCGCGGCCTTTAGCGCACTTACCGTATCGCGCACCAACTGCTCGGGATCAGAATTATCGACCGCCTGCAAAGCGAGCGCGACGGCACAGGATAACGTCAATGCAATGCTCAACAGAGGTCTAACAATTTTATTCATGGTTTTCAACGATACGCAGCCTAGTTATCGTGACACGACAAGCCTACAAAGGTTCGACTGCGGCGTTAATCTTGTTGGGTATTAACTGAACCGAGGGTGACTAAGGACGACAGCACCCTAGGGTGCTGCCGCCTGCCGTGAACAGTTTTTGAGAGCGTCGAGTCGACTGGTCACACGCTCTCGAGCTTTTTCCCGGATTGAATTAATGCCGCATTTTGCTGAGCCAATACTCCATTTGGCGCCCCGCCGCCTCGCGGCCTCCGAGGCCAAAGGACAAAGCCACCGCAATCGCTACCGCGCCCAAAGTCAATCCGAAAGCCATGTTGACAATCTCATTTGCCAAGCCCATGGCGCGCAAACCCATTGCCATCACCAGCGTTAGGATTGCAATGCGCGCGATCGCGGCGACGTTTTTGATCTCCGCTCCGCCCAGCCGCAAAATCGCGCGGTAGGCGATGTTAGCGATCCAGAATCCGATGGCGAGAATGATCGAACCTAACAATATTTGCCCACCAAAGCGGATGAACATGGTCACAACGTCACGTACTTGATAGAAGCCGAGTCGATTCGCGGCTTCTACCGCCGCAAATAACATGATGAACAACATCATCACCCGACCGACGATGTTGGAGATCGATAAGCCTTGCGTGACTTCGTCGGACAGGCCGAGCTTTTTTGGTACGCCATCGAAACCCAGGCTCACGAGCAGCGAACTGGCCAGCTGCGAAGCGAAACGCCCAACGTAAAATGCGAGCCCGAGAATAACTAGTGCCGCGATAACGTTCGGAATGGCGTGCAGCATCATGTTAAGCATGTCTGCAGCGGGGCGCGAGACGCTCTCCATTTCTAGTGCATCCAGCGCAGCCACCAAGGCTGGTACAAACACAAAAATAAATACCAGCATCCCGAGGACTTTAGATATCTGGATCGGTTCGGGAATGCCACTGCTGGCTAGCAAGCGATCCGCACCGGTCGCGTAAGCTAAATTCGTCACCAAAGAGCGTAACGTCTTAGCGACAAACCAACCTGCAAACCCGATCAAACAGGCGACGAAAATCTTTGGTAACGCCGTTAAGATTTGATTGAGCAGCGCATTAACTGGTGCGAGCAAGCCTTCCAGCTGCAACGCTTCCAGGATGGTGGGTAGAAAAAACAGGATGATTAATCCGAACAAAACGTTACCAATGGATTGGCTCGTCGCCGGCATTCCAGCCTGTAGTGCAAGGGTTTCGTCCAGTGACGTCAACGACAGCGCCTTAACGCTTGCAGCCCGTGCAGCAGCGGCGAGCAACCAGGCCAGAAGGGCAAGCACGGCACCGCCAATAATCTGTGGCAAGTAGGCGAAAATGTTTCGCACCATGCCATCGATAGGACCGGAAATTCCTTGTAGATCTAGCGTTTGAAAAACACCGAGCAAGGTCACCAAGATGATCAACCAAAAGGCGAGTTTGCCGAGCACGTTCTCAATGCTCAAACCACCTAAAGAAGCCTTAGTACGCTCCCCTATGCCGACGAATCGCAATCCTTTGATAATCGCGGCGCGAACGATCAAGGCAATTATCCAACCGGCGATCAGGATACCGATCGCGGTGGCGAGTTTTGGAACCGTAGTCGTTAAATTCGATTGGATCGATTCGATCAGTGCGCGGAAATCCATGGTCTCCCCCCCATAGGTCTAATTATCGTGCGGGCAGTAGTATAGCAGCGCTACACGCTTGACAATCGTATTTGAGGAGGTTTACGCGTTGGCTTCGAGGACGCGTGCGCCTCGGTAGCTGCCGGTCGCCGTGGGCGGGCGGAATTCAGTTGACGTTCATATGTGGTGCGCTGGGAATGGTCGATCAGTTGCTGCGCGCGCCCACTTCGATGGTGAGGGCGCCAGCCCGATAGCGCAACTTCGCGCGCTGGCCCGGTGCTTCGCCGGCGCGCCCGTCGCTGAGCAACGGTCGGTAACGCCAGTTTGCTACGGTAGCGGCTAATTTGCTCGTAATCCCTGCCGGTAGGTCAGATTCTAGGGGCTTAACATTCTTGACTCTGCCGGCAGTCGTGACGTCGAATTCGAACAGGGCGTGGCCGTCTAAGCTGTTGGTTATGCGGCGATCTAGGCGCGGCTGCAAAATCAATATCGGGGCTGCCTGACCGTCCGTTTGCGTGACCGCGGCGAGCAAGGCATCGCTATGCTCGCGTAACTTTTTCTGATCCCCCACTTTGTCATAGGCTGCGGCGAGTGCGCCGTGGACGCGGTAGCTGAGTTCCTCGGATTGGGGTTGCGCCTCAGCTGCGATCGCGAGGGCGGTTCGCAAGCGTTGAATAGCAGGCTGGTATCGATCGTCTTGCAATAATACCAGCGCGATCTCATAGTCGAGCTCCGCGCTCGCGACGGAATCCGCGCCGGTGAGTCGCGTAGTTTCCTCCCTGCCGCGCGCTAAGATAGCCACCGCTTTTTCCCGCTCACCTAGTGCTGTTTCCAAGCGTGCTCGCTGCGCAACAGCGCGGGCGAGTGTGCTGTCGCGATCGCGTTCAGCCACTCGCGCTTGTTGAATTCGTTTGTCGAGATAACTTCTTGCTGAATCATATTGAGCGAGTTGAATATAGGCGGTTGCAAGGTCATCGAAGGCGACAATAAGAATAGCGTCTAAGGGTCGCTTTAGCGCGGTCATGATGTCCTCCGCGCGGCGCAACGGGGCGATCGCTTGCTCGAATTGCCGGTTTAACAGTAAGACATGACCCAGGTTAATTTCGACAACCGCGAGTTTATCGTGTTTTGGCCCGAGGGCTTTTGCGCCCAAATCACGTGTTTCACGCGCGAGTTCTATCGCCCGCGGGAGATCGCCCTCCGCGTAAGCTTGGTCGTATGCGCGGTAGCGCGCGAGAAATTCGTCGGCCAACTCGGTGGCATGAAGGGCGGTGCAAGGCACAACGGAATAGGTTGCAAGAACGAGGATCGCCAATGCCGTTCTGACGGCGTTGTTACCACCGCGTCGTCGCGGCGTGGTTGTGCTGCTCAGGAACTCGGCATACGCCGCGCGACTGAACTTCGCTGGCAACTGGGAAGAACTCGTGACCATGTGATCCTGGACTATCTATCCGGTCGAGCTCTTCAGGAGAGTATCGATAAAGGCATTGGCCTCAGCAATAGAAGACTCCATTTCTCGTACTAGCTTATCGACGTCGCTCGCGATAGAAGCGGCCTCCTTATCCAAAGAGGTGATCGCCTGCATGTTTAAATTATGCTTAATGTAGAGCACCTGGTCGCGAAACGCGTCGAGAACCGGCTTGGTACGTGCTTTCGCGCGCCGCATGGCGTCGATCATTTCATCTGCGCGGCGACGAGTATCGTCAAATTGGTTTTGTGCGCGGGCACGTAAGCCTGGGTCGTGATATTGCGCTAGTTCTGATTTCCATTCCGACAGTAATGCGTTCGAGGCATCGGTAACCTTGTCGATGCGGCTACCGATATTTTCGGCGGCGGCCTCACAACGTTCGAACGAACGGTTCAACGTGGTATATTTTTCCTCGAGGTCTCCACCTTGAAAATTTGTAATCTCTTTAAATTTCTCCAGCGCGGTTTTGAATTCTTCAACGGTGTCAGATTGCGCATCGCGGGCGTCTTCGACGCGGTCGACCAAGATGTCGCGCGGTTCTTTCCACAACTGCGAAATGCTCAAATCTGGCATGCGAAAACCGTCGTTGACGCCGGGAGCCACCGTATCGGTGCCGCGGTTTGCCCAGAAGTAAGCGCCGACAGCGAGTAAAATCAACAGCCACGAGCGTTTTTTGCGTAATAATAGTGGCGCGAGTGCCATGAGTAATTTTGGATTCATGCCGTCCTCACATTAAGATGGTGGCGCATGGGAGCGTTTGCCACGCGCTTCACTACAAGTTGGCACCCTATTGACGTGATGCGGGGATTGTCAAGCAATGATATTTGGATCGTATGAGTTAAAACAACGTCTCGAGGTGGGCACCACGATCGCGCGGCTGGGTGCGGTGCTGCTGGCGTTATTGCTGCTCGGGGGTTGTGCCTCGGTGCAATACGCCGCGTACGAAAAAGTCGGCGTGCACAAGCGCGATATTCTCGTCGACCGTGTGGAGAAAGCGCGCGATGTGCAGGACCAAGCAAAGGAGCAGTTTGTCAGCACCTATGAGCGGTTTAAAAATTTAGTCGGTGCACCAGATAGCGAGCTGGAAACATCCTACAAGAAACTAAAATCAGATCTCGAACGTGCAGAAGCGACAGCCGGTGAGATCGATGATCATCTCCGCGCGGTCAACAACGTCGCTAACGATTTGTTTGCGGAATGGCGTTCCGAGCTCGGCCAATACTCAAACCCGGAGCTAAGGGCGTCGAGCGAACGCAAGCTTGAGTTTACGCAACAACGTTACGCCAAACTTAAGAACAGCATGGATACGGCACGTGCAAGGATCGACCCCGTGTTGCATGTTTTGCAAGACCATACTTTGTTTCTGAAGCATAATCTAAACGCTAAAGCACTTAGCGCTTTGCGCGGCGAAGTTGTCTCGATCGAGGGTCGAGTTGACGATCTCGTGCGGCAAATGGAAACGGCGATTCGGAATGCGGATAGCTTTATCAGAGAAATGGGTGGCGCAACTGGATGAGTGCGGGTTTGTCGCTCGGCCTCCCGATTTTCGCTAGTATCGCGGATTACATGCTCGATGATCGTCAAAATCACACTAGACTATGAGTACTCACAAGCACCCTAGCGATAGCGACACCGCACGGACGCACACCGCGACGCCAACCACCGGTGATCGATCGCCCTCCAATTTGTCGAGCACGCTTGATTCTTATCGCTTGATGTTCAAGCGCGCGGGGCCGATCACCCTTATTATTGCCAATCTAATTCCACTTGCCGGGGTGTTGTTTTGGGATTGGAACGTTGGTGCAGTCGTGACCCTGTACTGGAGCGAAAATTTGATCATCGGTGCAATCACCCTGCTCAAAATGTTTCACAAAGACGGTCCGCGGGCACTCGGTAAAATGGCGTTTTTTCTCGTCCACTACGGTATTTTTTGCATTGCCCATGGTGCGATCTTAGCTGAGGTGATTGATAGTCATCCGATGAAAACCGGCGGTGGCTTCGGTGCCGAAGCCGCGCTAGGCGCGTCTCAGTATGAGGGAACGTTGTTGGAACCGGTCGTAACTATTTTCTCGAACGCTTCGAGCATGTGGATGTGGGCGTTTACAGCGCTATTGGTAAGTCACGTCGTATCCTTATTTGTAAATTATTTTCGGCGTGAGGAATATAACGCCGAGACGTCAAATTCGCTTATGACTGCGCCCTACAAACGCATCATGATTTTGCACGTGACGGTTTTGTTCGGCAGCATGCTGGTGGAAAAGCTTGGTTCGCAAGTTTATTTATTGGTCGCGCTGGTGTTGTTTAAAACGATCGTCGATATCTATTTCCACAATCGTGAACATCGCCGAGAAGGTCACGCGTATGCTGCGGACGATCTGCTCGATGATCTGAACACGTCTCCTTAGCACATCGATTAACGGCGCACTACGATGCGGCAAAGCGACGATCGGATCCTAACGACGCATGTCGGCAGTTTGCCGCGTCCCGCTAAGCTTGCTGACATGCTCGAACAGCGTGAAACGGGCAATATTGTCGATGAAGCGGTTTTCGCTACAGAGGTTCGTCGTGCGGTAGCGGACGTGGTGCGGCGTCAGGTGGACCTTGGGATCGATATCGTCAGCGACGGGGAAATGGCCAAAATCGGCTATTCCACGTACATCAAAGACCGCTGCACAGGTTTTTCTGGAAATAGCCCGCGGCGCCCGCCGGCGGACCTCGCACGATTCCCCGCGTATATGGAGCGCCAAGCAAAAACAAATGAAGCACCAACGATCACGCGTCCAGTGTGCAGCGGTGAGATTACAATCAAAAGTCGCGCACCTCTGGAGATTGACATCGAGAATTTTCACGCCGCGCTCGCTGGTGTTAACGTGGCAGACGCGTTTTTAAATGCTTCCTCACCAGGCGTCGTTTCGACATTTCTACCCAACGAATATTACCGAACGGAAGACGCATATTTAGAAGCCCTGAGTGTCGTAATGCGGGAAGAATACGAGTCGATCATCGCAGCGGATCTTGTGCTACAGATCGATTGCCCGGACTTCGCGATGGCGCGCCACACCCAATACAAAGATCTTAGTGATGACGAATTTGTTCGCCATACTGAGCGGCTCGTCGAGGTCTTAAACGCCGCGCTGCGTGATGTTCCGCGAGACGCTACCCGAATGCACGTTTGTTGGGGAAACTATGAGGGTCCGCACGACTTTGATATTCCGTTGCATAAAATTGTGAAGACCATATGTCGAGCGAAACCACAAGCGATATCATTCGAAGCCTCGAATCCAAGGCATGCTCACGAGTGGCCAGTATGGCGTGAAATCGACGTGCCCGAAGATACGATCTTGATCCCCGGTGTGATCGATACTTGTACTAACTACATCGAGCACCCAGACCTCATTGCCGAACGAATTTGTCGCTTTGCCGATATCGTCGGTCGGGAGCGCGTGATCGCGGGCACCGATTGTGGCTTATCAACCTTTAACCGCTATGGCCATGTGGCGCCGGAGATCGGTTACGAGAAATTAAAGGCGCTCGTGGCCGGTGCGGAAATCGCTACGCAAAACCTTTGGCCCTAAAGGGATTGCGCTTTGATCGGCACGCGCGAGTACCACGACGTTGTGGCACTCGCGCGTACAAGTAACTTAGCGTTTGGGAAACCCGAGTGGACTTAGCGTTTCTGCTAAATGGGGACTGCGGGTTGTCCTTCGATAATTAGGGTTATGGTAATTCTTTCCAAATTTGATCTTGTACTGATCCTTCGACGATCAAAGACTCAGCTTGCTTGGCGATCGCTGACCACCCGTTGTCGTTGGCGAGTGCTTGTTCGATGTCGCCGACTTCAGCGAGCGAAGCATAGCTTCCGTGCAGGCCAATCGTGGTGGGATCGCCACCAATTTTTGTATACGCAACGCACTTCACGTTATGCGTTTTTTCGAGGTGTTTGATGGCCTCACTGGTTAGGCTTAGAAGCTCGTCGAGTTTGCCGATTTTGGCAGAATATTGTCGTACCCAATGATACATAGTGACGTCCTCCTTATAGGATGATGATCCCTGTAGGCACTACGAGCGCTAAGGCTTTGGCCTACGGGAGATTACGATGCCAATGAATTTCCAGCGCCGCCTTGAGTTGGATCAATTGTCAAGTACACTTCGGCACAGCGCTAATCTCGGTGATGGGCTAAGCGGACGTAATGCCGCAGCGCGGTCGCGGGCGCATGAATGCGGCACTCCTGTGCCGCGAGAATCTGGGGAATTACCAGCGTTTTCGTGGGCCTAACCACGGTTGTTAACATCCCTATCACGTTTTTGATCCGCCTCGCACCAGGCGATAACGCCCGCATGGAGAATTCGCCTGCTCGCTATACGTTCATTCGATTTTCGTTCTATCTCACGACCGTTGTGACTCGTGAGAAAGTTATCAATCCGATAGACTGTTACAGCTACGCAATGGTGCTCGAGAGGGGTGAATATGGCTGATGAACTGTGGCGCAAGTCTGCAAGCAAACTCGCACAAATGATCCGCGAGCGGGATGTTTCAAGTCGTGAAGTCGTACAGGCACATCTCGAGCGCATCGAAGCGGTGAATGCAAAAATCAACGCCGTGACAATCGCGCTGGCGGATACGGCGCTCACGGCCGCCGATCATGCTGACGCGAACGCCCCTAGCGGTCCGCTGCACGGTGTGCCGTTTAGCGTCAAAGAAAATATCGATTGCTTGGGTTCGGCAACGACTCACGGCCTCGCGCAGTTCACCGCGGCCATGCCTACCGCTGACTCACCGGTAGTTGCCCGCATGAAACGCGCTGGCGCCATTCCATTGGCACGAACTAACTTACCGGAGCTGGGGTTACGAATTGCCACCGACAACCCTTTTCGCGGCCGCACGAATAATCCGTGGGCTGCGGATCGCACGGCGGGTGGTTCGAGCGGCGGTGAAGCGGCAGCCTTGGCGACCGGGATGACGCCACTGGGGTTTGGCAATGATCTCGGTGGATCTTTGCGCAACCCGGCTTATTGTTGCGGTATTACGTCCCTCAAGCCGACCACCGGTCGGATCCCGTGGGCTTTGTCTTTGCCGCCGAATGACCAACCGATTTCTTATCGTTTGATGGTGGCCGAAGGACCCATGGCGCGTAGCGTAGCGGATCTGAAACTCGTGCTGCCGCTATTGGCAGGCCGCGAACCGCGCGATCCGATGTCGGTTACAGTGCCCTTAGAAGGCCCAGCGCCAGCTGCCAAGAACATTGCCTTGGTGACTGAAATCCCGGGCGTTTCTTTGCCTACCGCGACTGTCGCGGCAGTCCGCCGTGCGGGGGACATTCTCACCGCCAGTGGTTGGTCGAGCGTCGAGACACAAGCGCCGGAACTTGAACTAGTGCATGAACTTTGGGGGCACTTATTGGCGCGTGACATCGAGCAGATGATCCCGCGGCTTGCGCCTTTGATGAGTGCCGCGCCCGGCCGCCTTCTGCACGGTATTGTGGAACGTTTTCCGGCCACGGCGATGTCTCATGTTGAGCTCCACACCGAGCGCGATCGCATGTGCAAAGCGTGGTCGGCATTTTTTGAACAACATCCGCTCGTTATCGGACCTATTTGGACTGACCTGCCGTTTGTGCACGATGCTGATCTGGACCTTGACCATGGCGCGGAGACGACGCTCGATCGCCTCCGCTTTATTACGCCCGGCAACTTATTGGGGATCCCCGCTATCCCGGTGCCGATGGGAGAGAGTGATGGCTTGCCCACTGGGGTGCAGATCTACGCCGACAGATGGCGCGAAGATTTATGTTTGCAAGCCGCCGCTGAATTGGAAGCTGCCGTCGCTCCGGTGTGCCCGATCGATCCGCGCTGGTAATGCTCGAAACGCAAATTGAATTTGGGGCAAGTTTAAACTAGAGCCCGCTAGCACCGCATATGCAAGATACGCTGAACGGCTACGGTACAACCCGTCGTAGTTTATTATTGGGTGGTGCGGGGGGCGCGCTGGGGCTTAGCTTATTCGGCATTCACGGCGTGTGCACAGCTAGTGACGAAGTGGCCCATGGTGCTGATTTATTCGGGCCGCTCCAAGATCCTGATGTGAATGGACTGCGTTTACCGCTTGGATTTCGTTCCCGAATGATCGCTGTTAGCGAACAGACGGTAGCCGGTACGGGATATATCTGGCATCGTTCGCCCGATGGTGGCGCGACGTTCGCGACCACCGACGGCGGTTGGGTTTATGTCTCGAACGCGGAGCGTAGTACCGGCGGCGGTGGTGTCGGCGCCGTACGGTTCGATAGCGCCGGCAACATCGTCGACGCCTATGCAATTCTTTCGGGAACGTCGCGCAATTGCGCTGGCGGTCCAACGCCGTGGGGGACCTGGTTGTCCTGCGAAGAAGTTAGCGCGGGCGCAGTATGGGAATGTGATCCCTTCACTTCCGGGTCGCAAGGCAGTCCGCGTCCGCTGATGGGTCGATTCAAGCACGAGGCCGCGGCGGTGGATCCCGTCAATCGATATGTGTATCTCACCGAGGATCGCCCCGATGGATTGCTGTATCGGTTTCGCCCCACGCGCTACCCAGATTTGGCGTCCGGTACGCTCGAAGCCGCCGAAATCCTGGATCCTCGTGGCGACGGCCGGCTGAGCCCCAAGGCCACACGACCGCTTGCTTGGCACGCGGTTCCGGATCCCACTGTCTCCGCAGGTCTCGCGACGCGTTATCAAGTCGCCGCGGCGACGACGTTCAACGGCGGCGAAGGCGCTTGGTACGAAAACGGTCTATGTTATTTCACTACCAAAGGCGACAATCGGGTATGGCGACTCGTACTTGCCACCCAAGAGATCTCCATTGTCTATGACAGGGCAAGCAGCGCGACGCCCGAACTAGTAAACGTCGATAATGTTTTTGTTGCACCGAATGGTGATGTCTATGTGGCGGAGGATCCCGGTGATCTGCAAATTGTCGCGATCACAAGCAGCGGCGCGCTGAAGCCGATCGTGCAACTTGTGGGTATTTCCGGCACGGAGATCACAGGTCCGTCGTTATCGCCCGACGGCAGTCGACTCTATTTCAGCTCGCAGCGCAATCCCGGCGCTACATTCGAAGTCACGGGTCCGTTTCTTGGTTCAGCGTCGCTCGCGCAGGTGGTGCCGGCAGTAGGCGGCATGGGACAAGCATTGTTGGTACTCGCTCTCGCGGCAGCGGCGAAGTTCAAGATAGCGGCGGGGAGAAGATCCGAAACCTCGTGCAATATCCGCGCTAGACGCCGACGACAGGCAGACCCTGCGACAATGATGGCGAGGTGAATTGGAGACGAATACTAAAACGCAATATTTATGCTTGCTCTGTGGCGTGGGTTTCGTGGTGTTGATCACTATCGGGTGGATGGTCGTCGCCGGCTTGGTACCCCCGACACAACCGTCCCTCAAAGCCGCTGAGGTCGCGCATTTCTATCGGCAAAATGCCGGTGCGATTCGCTTCGGCGCGCTGCTCGCTGTGATCAGCACATCGTTGACGATCCCGTGGATTGCGTTAATCGCTATTCATATGCGCCGTTGTGAAGGCGAATTTCCGGTCCTTACCATCACCCAGATTGTGGCCCCGGGGCGGCGACGCAGTTTCTACTCTTAAATTACCGTTCGTCATCTGGACCGTTACGGTATTCAGACCGGAGCACGCGCCCGAATTACTATTATTGTTCAGCGATTTTGGTTGGTTGTTATTGATTATGCCCATCCCACCAATTTTTATTCAGCTCCTCGCCATGGGGCATGCGATCATGTCGGTTCAGCACGAGCAACCGATATTCCCGCGCTGGGTGGGTTATTTCAATATCTGGGTAGCCGTGCTCTTCATTCCGGGCGGACTCCTCACGTTTTTTAAGACGGGGCCGGTTGCCTGGAATGGGCTGCTGGCGTTCTGGATGCCGGTGGTCGTTTTTTTCGCTTGGTATATCGTCATGTTTTTTGTTTTGCGCACTGTCATTCGAGATCGCGCCGCACTTCACTAGCCAGTACCCGTGTCAAAGCCGACCATGAACGAAACTACGAATAACAGCAAATCCTGTGTCGTTCCGGCGCTGCATGGCGAAGTTGGGGTGTGGGTGTTCGTGCTCGGAGACATGCTGGTTTTCGGTCTATTTTTCTGCGTCTACAGCTACTATCGTGGACTGGATCCTGACGTTGATGCGACGTCGCAGGTATTGCTCAATCAACACTACGGCGCGCTCAACACCGTATTGCTGTTATTGAGTTCGTGGCTCGTCGTGCTCGCTGTTATCGACGTACGGGAGCGGCGGGGCGTACATGCGCCACGCTTGGTCGGCGTCGCTTTTTTGTGTGGGCTCGGCTTTAGTGTCGTTACGTTTTTCGAGTACGGCGAAAAACTCAGTGCCGGGATCGGCATCACGAAGAATGAGTTTTCCATGTATTACTATATCTTCACGGGTATTCACTTCATCCAGGTGTTGATCGGCATGGGCGTGTTCGGGTACCTGTACCTAATGGTTCGTGACGATATGCGTGCTGAGCGCGACCTACGTGTATTCGAAAGCGGTGGTATCTTTTGGCACAAGGTGGATTTGCTGTGGATCGTGTTGTTCCCGCTGTTATATCGGCTGCGATGAACGACGTAATCAAACACGCCGTCACGCTCATTTGGTTGGTACTGGTAGCAGCGACAGTGCTTTCATGGTGGATCGGAACCACAGCCAGTGTTGCACCGGCCCGCAACGCGACGCTGGTTTCGACCAGCGTGATCATTGTTGCGTTTATAAAAGTGCGCTTCGTGATCCGGTATTTTATGGAAGTCCGACCGCGTCACTGGCGCTCAAATTCGTGTCCGACGCCTGGGTTGTACACGTCGCCGCAGCGATACTCATACTTTACTGGCAAACGGTGTAAGCAGCCTGGATATTGCACGAGGCGCTCACTGCGTTTGTGTTAATAGCTTGAGGATTCTAGGGTTATCATTGCTTGGCGGTAATGTCGCCATGATGCAAATGTCGGCGCACTGGTTACTACCGTGGTGCTCGTGAGATATCCAGGCTGGGCAGCGCTTATCGAGACGTGAACGTTTTTTCTTCTTCGCGGTGGTCGAGAAAGTCTAGATTTACACCGCGCTCTGCGAGCGTACCGTCGTGAATAAGATCCCTAGCGCGCCGCACGGCGCCGTCGCCAAAGCGCTCACGAAGATAATCAATCATCGTCTCCAGCTCGCGCTGACGCTTGTCTTCGAATAAATCGGATTGCAGCGCTTGTTGGTGCCAATCCAAATCAAAGGCCGCCAAACCAACTAGCCGAAACGGGCCCAAATGCGCGATATCAGCGAGCAATTTTTGCGACACAGCAAAGAAGATGGCAGCCGTGTCGGTGGGTTTCGTCAGGTGTATTTGGCGAGTGAGCATTTCAAAGCGGGTTGTTTTCAGTCGCACGCGTACGCCGCCGGCAACGTAGTGTTTAGCCCGCAAGCGGCGGGCAACTCGCTGTGCCGCGCGGCGCAAATGTCGCTCGATGTCTTCACGTGAGGAAATGTCTTCGCTCAGCGTTCGCTCCGAACCGATGCTTTTGCTTGCTCGCCCACGGATCACGGGCCGAGGGTCGATTGCGTGCGCGAGTTGAAAGAATTGAGAACCACCTACCCCAAAGTGCTGCCGGAGCTCACGTTCGTCGGAGTTCGCAACGTCACCGATCGTCGCCAGGCCGAGTGCCTGCAGTTTTGCGGTCGTTTTCTTACCCACCCCCCACAGCTTGCCGACGGGCAGCGGTGCCAGCCAGGCTGCCGCACGATGTGGCGGTACCAGCACGAGGCCATTGGGTTTAGCGTGCCCACTGGCGACTTTAGCGACGTATTTAGTTGCTGAAATACCAACTGAAATATCTAGACGCGTGGCCTCACGAACCGCGTTTTTGATTTTTTGCCCGATAACCGCTGGCGCTCCAAAAATGTGCGCCGATCCAGATACATCCAAAAAGGCCTCGTCCAAAGACAGCGGTTCTACCGCGGGTGAAAAATCACCCAACACGTGCATCACGTGTTTTGAGATTTCCTCATAACGCTCGAAGCGAGGCGGTACGATGATAGCCTGAGGGCAAAGGCGCCGGGCGGCGGCGATCGGCATCGCGCTACCCACGCCGTAGGGTCGTGCCTCGTAGCTCGCCGTGAGCACGACGCCGCGCGGACTGTTGGGCCCCACCAGTATGGGTTTGCCGCGCAGGTTCGGGTCGTCGAGTTGTTCTACGGCCGCATAAAACGCATCCATGTCGGCGTGCGCTACGATTCTGGTCCAGCCGCTCATGGCGAAAGCTTAACCTGAACGCTGAATATGAGGCCAGTGCCGGTCGCTCGCGTTGTTCTTCTACCGGGGCGAGGAGGTGCCGTGGACCTTGAGGCGGCACCGCGGAGCTGGGCGCTGACGTCGGCGCGGATCAGCATTTGTATCGCGTTGGGCCAGCTTAGAATACGAGTCGCTCCGTACGTTTTTTTGTGCTCCTGATGAGGGTGTTACACTGTGACAAACAATGAGGTATCGCCCGTGACTAGCGCTGCATATGAATATCAGCCAAAACAGGTCGAGAATATCGTTGTGCGAGCATTCGCATTCGAATTTCCCGCGGATCTCGATCCGATTTGGGTGCCCGGTAACCTGGTGCGATCACATCTGTTCAACGGCTTGTCGCTGACCATGCCGTACCTCGAGCCGTATTTGATTAAAAGTACCCAGAAGGCAATGGAATTCATCGACGAACCTCGGTTGTTGGAGGACATGCGGGGTTTTAACGGTCAAGAAGCACGGCACTATCAATGCCACCGGCGCCTCAATGAACTACTCAAAGCAAACGGGTATCCCGAACTCGCAACAGTCGAGCAGCGTATGGAGCGGTCGTTCGAACGCTTATCACGCAGGAGTCTGCGCACTCAGCTCGCCTACAACGCCGGTTTTGAGTGTATGACCAACGGGTTTACGCATTGGCTGATAAACAAGCGGATCAAGCTGTTCCGTAATGCCTCAGCGCACGTCGCGTCCTTTTGGTTGATGCACATGGTAGAAGAGACCGAGCATAAGACGGTCGCGTTTGACGTCTACATGGCTTATTCAGGCAAGTATCTGCCGCGCGCTATAGGTGTCTTTCACGGCTCGCTACACCTGATCGGATGGGGTTTGATCGGCATGTGGACGGCGCTTAAGAAAGACAAAGCCTTAACTCGTCCGCGACATTTTGTCAGTTTCGTCCGCGAGATGTCGTCGTTGGTCTTTCATGTCGGCCCCTATTTGTTACGTGCGCTACTACCTTGGCATAACCCGCGCTGCGAAGATGATCCCAAATGGATGAAAGACTGGGTTGTTGGTCATGCGAAACTCCGGGCCGGCGAATTAATTCCTTTGATCGATACACAAAGTTCAGATATGCCCGTGCCATTCTAGCAGTTTACTACTGCGGTCCCTATGCGCTATCCGGGCTAGTTGGCGTCTACTGATAGACTCATTTTCTATATTATTCCGTATAAAGAGGAGCGAAAAGTCCGTGGAGCGACTACAAAAAGTTATGATTGGCAACGGCCTGCTCGTTATTCTCGTCGCGATGTTGGCGGGTTTTATGTTGATGTTTTCTCTGCTTGGTGGGGTTGAAATTTGGCCCGGTAAGATCGTATCCGTCCCTATGTATGGAACGACCGACGGCTGGGTGAGAGCCCATACCGGCGGTTCTCTAAACGGCGTGCTCGTTATTGTCGTCGCGCTCGCGATGCCATTCTTAAGGTTAAGCGAGTTTATGCAAAAGTTCACAGCCTATGGTTTTATCTATATCGCTTGGTCGTTCACGGTTTTTTATTGGTTAGGCAACGCCTCTAGTAATCGCGCGCTGAGTCTCGGACCCAATCCTCTGGGTGAGCCGGATATGATTGGCCTGATTGGCTTTTTGCCCGGCTTGCCGAGTGTCGTATTGGTAATAATACTGTTGGCCGCCGGCGCAAAAAGCGTTTTATCGAAGGGTTAGCGCGAATGCTAGCGCAGGAGAGGTTCATCTGGCCGCTGAATATGCCGCGCGAGTTCATGTTCTCGTATCTACGTTGACGCTGCTGCGACGATTGGGATTTGATGCAGCGTCGAGCAGAATCGACGGGGCATTGTGAGACTCGGTGATGATCACATCTTTTTCAAATAGGGCATCTTGCAAGGCCGCTGCCAGCGCGTGCAAGGGTGCACCGCCGCCCTCACCGCAGCCTTTGGCCCCGCTGTAGCTGAACGGTGAGGGTGTTTCCATGGAAACGCATTTTAGATCGGGCATGTTCAGCGCGCTGATCGGCGCATAATCGGTAAACGTCGCAGTAGTCAGATTGCCTTGTTCATCGAACTGAAAAGCTTCCTGCAGCGCCGCGCCGATCCCGTGGCAAGTCGCGCCGTGCACCTGTCCTGCGACAATTTTAGGATTGATCGCCACGCCGCAATCGTCGATCACCGCGTAGTCGAGGATCTGTGGGTGCCAGGTCTGCGGGTCGACTTCGACTACGGCGATATGTACTTGCGCCGCGTAAGTCAACGTTTGATTGCCAAATTTCTTTTCGACATCGGGAAGTTCAAACGGCGGTTTATAAATGTGGTGTACATTGAGATCGATGTCGCGCACATCTTCAGCGACCGCTGCGGTGTTACAGTTCGCGAGGTTCGATAGCATCCAATAATTGATGGCCCGTTCGGGCTCTCCGCTAACACTGAGCTGCGGACCCATGTCGCCAACACCAAACTCAAGTTCTTCCTCGTTTGCCTGCAGCGCATGTGCAGCGAGCCGTTTAAGTTGAGCTTTTAATTTCTGCGCGGCGCCATATGCTGCTGATAGACCCGTAACCGCGAATTGGCTCGCAATAGTGCCGGATAAGCCGCCATAGCTATTCCAGTCGCTGTCGAAACCCGGACGCACCGTAACCATATCGGGTCCGATATTGAGTTCATCGGCAACGACTTGCGCTGTTGTCGTCTCGTGGCCTTGGCCCTGCGGCACGGAACCAAGCGTGACTACTACCGAGCCGTCTAAACCGATCTTGATCCGGGCCCCCTCATTGTTACCCGAGAATGGGGATTCAGGATTGACGTATAAAACCTGGCCGAAATTGTTGGTGCCAGAATCCAAGGTTGTACCGATCCCGATCCCGAGCAAACGACCTTGCTCGCGTGCCTGGCTTTGCTGTTCACGCCAACGGTCGTAGCCGATGAGTTCCTTAGCACGCGCAAGCATCTGCGGATAGTCACCGGAATCATAAATATTGCCGTTCGGTGTCGTGTACGGAAACTGCGCCGGCTGAATATAGTTGCGCAGACGCATTTCGTCAGCCGGAATTCCCAGTTCATGTGCGCAAATATCGATTACGCGTTCCATAAACCATAAATGTTGCAAGCGCGAGTAACCACGATTCGGTGTGCACGGCGCTTTGTTGCTGACTACTTGGGTGAAATCTATATGTAAGTTGCGGAGTTTGTAGGTCGCGGGATAGACCTGCGCCCAGATCGCGCAACCCAAGGGCTCATAACGCGTGTACGCACCACAGTCGTCCAAGTGTCGCGAGCGCAATCCAGTGATCACGCCACTCGCATCGAGCGCGACTTCGGTATCGAGAAACGTGCGTTCACCGCCGTGAAACGAGGCCAAGTTATCGCTGCGGGTCTCGATCCATTTAACCGTGGCGCCACCGCTAGCGCGCGACGCTAGCGCGGCCAATCCCATGTAAGTATGAATAACAGTCTTAGTGCCAAAGTTGCCGCCGACGTCGTGGCTGCGCAGCCGGATCTGCTCGGTGCTGATGCCGAGATAAGCCGCAATCATCTGCGCCGTTACGCCCGGAAGACCGTTGTTGGAAATTAGGTCGATGTCGCCACGCCGTGACCAGGTTGCGATGGCCCCGGCAGTTTCGATCGGCGTGCTCGAAAAGCGATGAAAATGCAGGCGATCGATTTTTATCACGTGTGCGGCCTGCGCGAACGCAGCATCGACTTCGCCGTGGTCCCAGACGCCGCTAAAAATTACGTTGCTGCCGGCCGCAGCGTGCAAAACAGGATCGTTGTTGAGCGCATCTTCGGAGACTGTGATCGCGCGCCGTGGTTCATAACTCACCTCAGCCAGCTCAATTGCATCTTCAACGAGCCGCGCGGATTCCGCTACGATCAATACGACGGGTTCCCCGGGATAGCGTACGGTGTCGGTTGCGATACCGTAATCTTCTACTAGGGCGCCGGGTTCGGCACCGATTTGCATGAACGGTGTGGCTTGCTGTGCCACATCAGCACCGGTCATTACGCAGCGTACCCCGCGTAGTTCTCGCGCAGCGCTGACGTCGATAGTGAGAATTTTGGCGTGCGCGTAGGGGGAGCGCACAAATCCCATGTGCAGCATATCAGGTGCTTGGTAGTCGTCGACAAATAAGCCGAGCCCACGCACTAAGCGTGCGTCCTCCTTGCGGCGCAAGTGTTGCCCAACCCAGCGATTACCGCCGCTGCGATCGACTTCGATGCTGGTGGCGATGTCTCGCCAGGGGCGCACGGGATCCGGTGGCAGGGTGTGCGCTTGTGCGTGCGTTGCCGCGGCTTGCTCGGCGGTGGCCGCTGCATCGTCGCTCGGTTCTTTATGGCTGAACAATTTTCGTAAGAACCTGTGCTTGGGGGTCGGTTGAGCTTGTGCTTTTGCGACTAAGGCTTCGAAATGTTCGACGCTGATGAGCGCGCTTTGCAGGCTGTCGATAGTGCGTTTGATCTCCTTCTCGGCATAGCCGCGCAATCCGCCACCGGCGATCGAAAGGATCTTGCCGTGGATCTGGCTCGTGCCATGCCAGTTGACGCGGGTACGATGCGCCCCAAGCTTGTCGAGCTCGAAACCGAGCATGGTGTTATAAGCACTGCCCATGACGCTGCCGCTGGCGGTGTAGCGGGCGCTCTTGGGCGCGTTGCTCTCCGCGAGGCGCATCTCGGTTGTCGCCAAGCCGTGTACGCGGCCGATCCCGACGCGTATCTTGACCACCAGCGTCTCAACTTCGCCCTCTTGTGCTGCCAAACTGTGAAAGTTTGGCAGCACGGGGATGAATTTACGGGGTTGCGACAACAGGGCGAAAGCGTCCTCGCGCGGGATCCCGATTTCGAAGTCACCTTGGAAGGACATTTCCATGATTTAGCTCTCGCGCATTTGCCGCGCCGCTCGTTCGACGGCGGCGATCACGTTTTGGTAGCCGGTGCAACGGCAAGTGTTGCCGGCAATGCTCTTTTTTATCTCATCGCGAGTTGGGCGAAGATTATTGTCGAGCAAATATTGGCAAGACATGAGCAAACCCGGCGTGCAAAAACCGCACTGCAATCCGTGACATTCAGAGAACGCCGTCTGTAGTGGGTGCAATTGATCTGCTCGTTCGAGGCCCTCTACGGTAGTCACCGTAGTGCCGTGTGCTTGCACCGCCAAGACCGTGCAAGACTTGACCGGCCGGCCATCCATTAAAATCGTGCAGGCACCGCAATAACTGGAATCGCAGCCGATATGGGTGCCGGTAAGACCGAGTTCTTCGCGAACAAACTCTACCAACAAAGTCCGCGGCTCGATTTCGCGTTGGTAAGTACCGCCGTTAACGGTGATTTCGACAACTATCTTTTGTGCGATGTCGGCAATTGAGTTGGGATCAGGCATAACGGTGTCCTTTGGTCACGTTCTCGCCGCGCGCCCGCGCGTGGGCGCGCGCTACCGCTTCGACAACGAGCGAGCGCAACATGGCGCGTTTGAACGCTTCGGAGCCGCGCGCGTCCGGCGGCGGATCGCTCGCAGCTACAATGATTTCTGCAGCCTTGGCGAGCTGCGCTTCATCGAGCGGTGTGTTCACGAGCAGCGCTTCTGCCGGTGGCGAGACGATAGTGGTACTGCCGGCGCCGCTGAGAACCAGTCGTACCGCGGTGCATTTATCTGCCGCTATCGTCACACTCGCGCCGACAGCGACGGCGGGGTACGTGGCTGCCGTGCGCTTGTACGCCACGTAAGCGCTGCCCGTGTTCACGGCCGGCAGCGGTATTTGCACTTCGGTCAATAGTTCGTCGTCGGCGAGACAGGTCGTGTAGGAGTCCACGATCAAGTCTTCAACCGCGACGGTGCGCACGCCCTGCGGTCCCGTGCACACGACACGTGCACCGACAGCGCGCAAACCGTTGGGCCAACAACCACTGGGATCGGCAATGCACAGGCCGCCGCCGATCGTGCCCATCGTACGTATTTGGCAATCAGCGATACCGCCTGCGACGTCGCGTAAAATTGGCACGGTTTCGGTCACCGCCGCGAGCGCGATTTGGGCATGGCGAGCGAGCGCGCCGATATGCAAGGTGTCCCCGCGTCGCTCGATGGAGGATAGCTCGGGCAAGCGGCCGATGTCGATGATTTCAGGAAACTCACCCAGGCGGAGTTTCATCATGGGGATCAGGCTTTGGCCGCCAGCGAGAACCGTCGCCGCACCGCCCGAACGTGCCAGTAAGTCGACCGCCTCTAGCACACTGGCGGGACGATGGTAATGAAACGGAGCGGGATACATGCTTAATCCTCGAGCTAGTCCGGTGGGGTTTGACATCGCTATTATTGCATTAATCAATCAGCGCCTTTCGGACACCGCTTCGGAGGCACGATAGTCGCCACATCCTTTGGTGTCTTGTTCGAGGCTGCACCAGCGCTTGACTGAGCCAGTAGCGTAGAATAGTGGTGTGGAATGGCATGACCTCTACGCAGCGCACGAGCTTGCACCGGGACAGGTGGTGGTGCTGGAGTTTGGTGGCGAGGATTTACTGCTTTTCAGAACTCAATTTGGGCGCTGTCACGCCGTGCACGCCTATTGTCCCCACATGGGCAACTACATGCCCACGGGCCTCGTTGCCGGCCAGCCGGTGGATGCCCTACTAATGGGAAACGATATTCGCTGCCCCTTTCACGGCTGGCATTTCGATGGCAAGGGGCGTTGTACCGCGGTGCCCGCCGGCCAATGGCTACCCGCAGCGGCGCGCGCGGGGCGAGCAGTGTTGCGCGCGTGGCGGCTGCGGGAACGTGACGGTCGCATTCAAATAACGAACGTGCCATGTGATGGCAATTGAGTTTCATCTCGGCTGCCTGCCGAATCGTCCGGTGGAAGCCTGTCTGCGCTTGGGGCGGCGCGCGGAAGAACTCGGTTATGCCGGAATTTGGATGGCGGATTCCCATACGGTCATGCGCGACGCCTACGGCTTGCTTGCGGTACTCGCCACGCAAACGCGCACGCTCAAGTTGGCGAGCGGCATTACGCCGACCGTGACCCGTCACCCGGCGGTGTTGGCGAATAGTTGGGCGACTTTGCAAGAGCTTTCTCGGGGGCGTGCCCTGTGCGGGCTCGGAGTCGGCGAAAGCGCAGTTCGTAACCTCGGGCTGCGACCCGAACGACTCGCCGCGTTCGAAAAAAAACTGCAGTGCATAGGTGCGCTGCTCCGCGGAGAAGCGGTCGTCTACAATGGCCATGAACTTTGCATTGCCTGGCCGACGCGCCCGGTGCCCCTGATCGTGGCGGCCTCGGGGCCAAAATCCTTGCAACTCGCGGGTCGCCTCGCCGACGGTGTATTGTTCCAAGTCGGCGCTGACCCCGGTTTGGTGAATTATGCTTTGGACAATATTCGGCGCGGTTGCGACACGGTTGGTCGCAATTTCAACGATATCCAACTTTACATGCGCATCGGCGTGGCGGTCGCCGACGATCCCGCCCAAGCGCGTCACGCGATGCGCGGCTACGCTGCAGTGGCAGCTAATACCATCGCACGTACCGTGCCACCGGAATATCTAGATCAAGAATTACGCCTAAACTTGGCACGTTTAAAGGCACACTATCGATACCGAGACCATGGTCGTAACGACGCCTTGCATAGTGACTTGCTCACCGAGAGAATAATCGCCGCTGTCGCCGTGGCGACGACACCGAACGAAGCGGCGGCACGGTTTCAAGCACTGACCGCGCTGGGTGTGCACCGCTTCGTGTGGCCCGCGGGCATGGCCGATCCCGAACCTTTCTTGCAGACGTTTGCCGAGCATGTCATGCCGCTGGTTAAAGTTACGGCGCAAGATCCGGGCTAAGTGCGCACACCATTCGGGTAAGCCGATCGGTTATGCTTAGCGCGCTACGGTGGAGGGTAGAACTATGGCGGCAAGCGCGCAGAGCTGCGGCGAGCATTTCGGGATTTTCACGATCGGTGGTGATTTACCGATCCAAGGCGCTTATCGTGACATATGTTACCAACCGCTGCGGGATAATATCTGGACCGCAAGCGAGGGTATTTACCGTACGATTTTTCTCGAGGGGCAGAAAACGTGCATCGCGTTTGATACCTTTGGCACGCCCGGCACGGCGCGCGCCTACCAACAAGCGATCACGCGAGTATTTCCACGCAAACCAGTTGAGACGGTGGTCTACTCGCATGACCACCTGGATCACACGGGTTATGCCACCGATCTAGCGGCGAACGCACACATCGTCGCGCACGAATATGCCGATCGCGTTATTCGCGCGCGGCGCGCCGACGGACAAAAACCCGCGACCGAGACGTTTAACGAACAACGCAAGGCTTATGAAATCGACGGCTGCTACTTCGAGTTGATCTATCCGGGGCCTACCCACGGTGACGGTAACATCGCTGTATATTTTCCTGCGAGTAAAACCGTGTTCATGGTCGATACGGTTGCTGACGGGGTCGGTTATACAACGCTGATGGATTGGCATCTCGCCCACTACGTCCCGGTGATGAAACGCTTTTTGAGTCTCGAGTGGGATCTCTGGGTGCCGGGGCATTTTTGGATGATCACCCGCGAACGTTTCATAGAAGTGCTGGACTATTGGGAACGACTGTTTGATTTCGCGCAGCAGGCGATCGTCGATGGCGTCGACCCGCATGACTGGGACGGTTTAAACCGCTACACGGACGAAAAACTCGGGCCGTCGTATGGTCATGAATTCCGTTTTCACGAATATGCCGCGATGAATCTAAGTCGTTACATGCAAGAGTATTTGACGGGCGGTTGGGGCATCGAGGGAAATTTGGCACCGACCTTGGGAGATTTGTGATGGCGGAGAATCGTGGTTTGTTTACCCTCGAGGGCGCACAAGCTTATCTCGCGCATGAGCCTGAAATGCAGCTCGAACAGCTATCGGAACGACTCTATACGGTGAGTGACGGCCAGGTGCGCACGATTTTTGTGGTCGCAAAATCTCGTGTTATCGCCTGCGACACTTTTGGCACGCCGGGGCGCGCACGCGCGTACGCAAAAGCCATCGCGAAAGCTGCGCCTGGCAAGCCTATTGGTACGATCGTCTACTCCCACGATCACTTAGATCACGCAGGCTGCGCCGCTGATCTGGCTCCCGAGGCCGAAATCATCGCCGATGAACTTTGCGCCGACGTGATAAAACTTCGCGGTGCAGAAGGACAGTTGCCGCCCACGCGTGTGTTGCGCGGCGCACGTCATGAGCTTGACATCGATGGCCTGACGTTGAGCTTGCTAAATCCTGGTCCGACGCATGGATCCGGCAACATGGCGGTCTGGTTTGCGAACGAGAAAATCTTGTTCTCGGCCGATACGATCTTAGCGAATGCGCGCTACGGCTTCATGCCGGACTATCATTTCTGCAATTTCGTCGCCTACATGCGGGGTTTTCTCGACCTCGATTTTGAGCGTTTTGTACCGGGTCGTTTTCAAATGACGGATCGCGCGGGCTTTGAGTGGGGCATCGATTTTGTCGAAGCGGTGATGACTGCGTGCCAGCAAGCTTTCGTCAACTTCGTACCGATTTGGGCATACGCGCCGATGAAAGACTATTGTGTCACGCAACTCGGCGAACGATTTGGCGATCTCGACGGATTTGACGGCCATGTTGGCCAAATGGCGATACGCATTGCGCATCACTATTTGATGGGGGGCTGGGGTTTGGAAGACACGCCCGAGGCCGGGGTATTATTAGCCAACGAAATCCCCGTTTAGTCGCCGTCTTCGCCCTTGATAGGCCCACGGTGAAAAGCGACCATTTGCGCCACTTGTTCATAGATGCCGCTGACTAAATTGAGCGTGCTAGTTGCTTGATCGAGTTTTTCGCTGCTGCCCGCCAGCGCCGAGATGGCGGGCATGAGTTGTTCGCGGCGCAGTCGCGCATAAGCTTCGGTGATCTCGATGCCGGCGCGTGTCGGACGATAGCGCATGCCTTTGCGTTTGCCATTCTCGTTGACTTTCTCGAGCAAGCCGGCTTCTATCAATTTGCGTACGGAGTATTTGAGGTTTGAGAGATCCGCGCGGTTCATGAGCCGCGACAGCTCCGTGACCGACTTCGGTCGATCGTTCATACGTGTAATATGTAGCACAACGTTATCCGTGGCGCTCATTTTATAACCGGCGACAGCGGCCAAACATTCTTGTTGCCAGGCGTTGTAACTTTCAATGCAACGCATCACGGCGTACTCGAAGGCAGCCACCGCTAATTCCTCGTCGGTGCGGCCCAAGTGCCAATGCCGATCCAAGGCAGGATGTGCCTGGTTCATTGCGATCTCCACGGACTGTTCGCGTAGCTAGGCGAACAGTTTACTTGATTCTGCGCGCAGCAGCGCTACGCGCAGTGTGATGCACGACGTTTCGCAACGTCGTCTCTGCGATCGGCCGGTTGTCAGCGCTTAAACGTGGAGATTCGGTTTATTGTCGCGCCACGGAGGGGCTCGTTCCCAGTGCGCAGCCAGGGAACACCGTGTCGTTTCGTTGCGATAAACTTCCCGACCGCGTTCACGGCCGAGATCGCCGAGTGACTTAGCCGCCGAAACACCCACGGGTTGCAAAGCCGTGCAGAGATCGTTTCGGTGTCGATTGTCGGCGCGGCACACGCGAGCTCATGGCCAAGCGTGGTGAGTTGTGCGGTGGTCGCACGCACAGCGCGAGGTGATGGGGATGAAAATCTGTATCACCGTGGGCCTTATCAAGGCGCGCCGTTGCTGCCTCGAGCACTTCCCACGCCGAGAGGTCTCCCGTTTGCGTACGCGCGCTGCTAGTCCGTCCGAGCGCGTCATAGCGATCAAAATACGCTTTCGTTAGTGGCGTGCTATGCCGCCATTCGCTAGGCATTTGCCTCGCCATCGCAACAGGGCGAGACCCGAGAGCAAGAAAATGCCGCTCCCCGGCAACGGGATGGGCGCAGGTAATGGGCCCGCGCCAACCCCGCTCAGTGCTCCATTGGTTGCGCTGTACGTCCCCCCTGGTCCGCTGGGTCGTTGCGTGGTTCGCCAAAAGAAAGTGAGCGTTTCGTTTGTATCCCAGGCGGCTCCGGACGGGACTGTCCAAATAAGACGCCCATCATTGCGCTGCTCGATGCCGATGTTCGCTGCGCCGAGTGCGGCACTCGCGGTTGTAAAATCGTAGCCTGCGACGCCGATGAAGCCGCTCGCCGGAAACTGCAGCGCGAATTCTGTGACACCATCGAACGGCACCACGGCATCGGGTGCCGGAAAAGGCGGATCGTTGGGCAGATCAACACCCGGTGTGACCACATGTTGATAGGTATAGACCGCGTCATTGACCCCACTAACGGCGCTGGCGGAACAATCAGTCGTAAAGCGCGCGTCGCAGGACACCGATGAAATCAGATCCGCGATCCCGATCACGGCGCCGCTGCCGTCGGTAAACGCGATCGTTGTCTCCACTTCGGGACCCACGGGTCCAACGATCTTCGCGCCTAGCGATAGGGAGGCGAGATCGGTTGCATTGAGCGCTGCGGCATGGATTGAAGTTGCACAACACAGCGCCGCAACGCTGCCCGCTAGCGTAAATATTAGGCTTGCGCGTTTCATCAAATGCTCCTGGCGAAATTTATGTGCATGATCGATCGTGAACAGCTGCCCGAGTCTGATCTCAGGTTTATGAATTTGCAAGGAAAAATTTCCGGGTAACTAACCGAGCCGGAGACGCGGGCTGTTCTGGTGCTACCTAATGCGTACCAGCGCGAATCAACTAACCGGATAAATTTTGTGGTAACCGAGTTGTCGCCTTCGTGCGGCCTCAAGGGACTTTACAAACGCGCGACAATCAAGCGAAACTGTACCAAACCTGAATAATGTGGACCTACGCAATCGTCAGACAAGAACATGGAGGGCAGTCCCATGTATGCGAGCATTAGATCCGTGGTGGCATTTCTCGTCACGAGTGTCGTCGTAACCGCTCACGCGGCCATAGCCGAAAGTGACTTTGAAATTAGTGTCAACAACCCCGATGGCTTTGATGGCTGGACGGGTTGGTTTTGCCCTAACCCTGGTGTGTGTGTGTTGTCGCGCTCGCCGCTAGGCGCGAAGTTTCGCCACGACGCCACAGATGGCAACCCTGGCGGCTGGATTGTCGCCGAAGACCCCGGCTCGAGCACGGCCGCGCGGTTTTTCGCACCGGATAAATTTACGGACAATCTCAACATTACGACGAGTAACGTGGTCGCGAATCGACGCGTATTGTCCTTTGACGCGATTGCCATCGACGTTCATGGCAGCGGTGTTTTCGATAGCCCCACGGCGCCAGTTGTGGTGCTGGAGGGCGCCGATCGCGCGCTCGTCTACTTCGCGCCGGTACCGTCAGAAGGCGCGTGGACGACGTTTAGCGTCCCCATGTTTGATGATCCGCTCGATGGCGCGCTGAACGAAGCTTGGGATATCGTCACCCTAGCCGGTCAGGCGGACGCCAGCGAAGCAGATTTCTTGAACTTCGGACCGATCCTACGCCTTTCCATTATCGGAGAATGGCTCAACGATGACCCCGATGTTGACCTCGGCGGTTTGGATAACGTCACCCTGAGCGCCGTGCCGTTGCCGGCGGCGTTGCCGTTGTTCTCCTTCGCCGTCGCCGCGTTGCTCGGCCGTGCGGCGCGGCGCCGCGCCGCGCTTAACGGCCCACTTGGTGAGAGTCGGCGCTAGAGTAACTGCAACTCTGACTCCGAGCCGTCATAGACCGTAATGGCGGTACCGGAAAGCGGCTCGCCGCCACCGGGTGTGACACGGTAAGTTTCTTGAAAATAAAGCGAGTGGGTACGTTCCTCGTTCATCACGTGGGGGTGCATGGAACACACCATGTTTTCCGGCAGGACAAAATCAAAACCCTCGCCGATGCGCGGCATTTCGATCATGGTCATGCCGATCGAATGGCCACAGACATGACCCGATATATAGCCGCGTTCGGCAAACGGCGTCATGCAGGCCTTGTGGACTTCCTCAGCGGTACGGCCTGCCTTCATGTTTTCGCACACCAACGCGTGAAATTCCTGTTGGGCATCCATCATGTCGCGCGTGACCGTATCCATGCCTTGCGGCATGAGTGGGCGCGAATACTCCACCCAGTGCCCGCCTTCGCCGGAGACTTCAAGGCCATACATCAAACCATCGGAATCCTGTACCGGACGGTTGCTCGGAAACACCATTTGTGGGCGCAGTGACCCGCCGGGGCCGATCTGCACCATGTCCATCGTGTTGCGTGCGCAGCCCAGGGACGCGAACGCATTTTCTGCAACGCCCATAAGTTCGGCTTCGGTTTTTCCGGCAGCGTAAGCACGGATCACTTCCAGCACGCCGTGGCGATTGATTGCCATCGAGTGGCGTACCGAGGCAATTTCTTCATCCGATTTCTGTGCGCGTGAATAGTCGAAAGGGATGTCGAAGTCGATGATCTCGAAATCGGCGGCCGCGAGCGGCGTGTAGTCGCGTACATTAATAATGTAGTCAAGCCCATAAACGCCGACTTTTTTCGCGCTGTTGCGCTTGAGAAAATCCGCCATCCACTCGCCACAATGGGTGGGAAATTCGCGCTGCTCGATAAATGTCGCACTGTGATCGCCTACCCAAGTGGCTTCGCGCGGAAACACACAGACCGGATCAGCGTCGGCGGGAATTACCACGTAGGCGTAGCGATGCAAAATATGAAAACCACATAAATAACGGACCGCCCCCTCGAAGCCGGTGTATTCACTACCGCAGACGACTAACGCGTCGAGTCCGTGTGCCGCCATCGCGGCGCGCGTATTGTGGTAGCGGCGCTCGACTTCTGCGGCACTGGGTCGAAAGCGATTGACATAATCGGTATCGGCTCGGGTTGTGGTGTTCATGGACTTCTCTCCAGGTTCATTGCGCCAGCGTCCAGCTGTATTCCAAGCCTTTCACCATGTCCGCGATGGCGCGGTTCAGCGGACAGGGCACGCCAATCTTCTCGCCGATCGAGGCCACGCCGCCATTAATAGTGTCGATTTCCGTTGCTCGGCGTGCTTCGACATCTTGCAGCATGCTCGGTTTGTGCAGATAGGCAACTTCCCGTCCATAGTCGATCATCTCCTCGGGATCTTTCTCGAGAGTTACCCCCAGGGCGTCTGCAACGGCAATGCCTTCCTGGGCGACTGCGCTCATCACCGCGCGCACCTGCTCGCAGGCAACGCCGTGCGGCAGGCTGGTAAGGGCGGCGACGCCGTTCGAAGCACAGTTGAAAATAAGCTTGGTCCACATCGGGCCACGAGGATCGGCTACGGCTTGCGTCTCCATGCCAGCGCGCGTGAGCGTAGCGGCGAGGCGCTCGCATTCGGCCGCGCTCGCGGGTTTGGCGGCAAACGGACCGATCGTGGTTAAGCCCTTGGTGTCGTGATTACACACGCCCGGTGCGGTGATATGCCCCGCTGGGAAGGTCGTCCCCATGATTACTCGGGGCACGTACTCGGCGATGATTTCTTCGCTGCCGACCCCGTTCTGTACCGAGCACACGGCGCCATCGGTGAAAATCGCCGCGCACGCTGCCATCGCCGCGCGCGTGTGCAAAGTCTTCGCGGCAATAATGCCGAATTCACACGGCGGGATCTCGCTGGCATTGCTGCGCGCATTAACCGCGCTGGTGAAATCACTTTGACCTGTAAGCTGTAAGCCGTGTTTGTTGATCGCATCGACGTGTTCCTGATTAGGGTCGTAAGCCCAAACCTCGATATCATCGAGGCGCGCTAAATGGGCGGCGAACAAGCTACCGATGGCACCACAGCCGATGATGCATGCTTTCATGGGCGTTATCTCAATAATTGCTAGGATGGTCCCAGCTCGACTCACGGGCCTTGACCAAGCGATATAAAGTTTCGTGATAGGGCGCTGCGACGCCCGCCTGCTGCGCTTCGCGCACGATCGCGCCGGTGATCCAGTCGACTTCGGTGCGCTGACGATGACGCACGTCGTTTAGCATCGAAGGCACATGCCCGTACTCATCGTCACCCGTGGAGCCGTGGCTTACTGCGCGCACATTCATCTCCCATGGATCATCGGCGATCTCAACGCCGCGTGCCAATGCAACGTGTCGCCCTTCCGCCATCATGGTGTGTACCAGGTGCCCTAAATCGGCGAGGTCATCGCGCTTGGTAAACGCAATAATGTGCGGCAGGTCTGTCATCGCGGCAATGGCGTTGACCGCAGAATTGAAAATCAACTTCGACCATTGGTGCGGGCGCAAGTCCTCATAAGCTTCCGCTTGGAGGCCGGCACGAATCAGCAGCGCGGCGACAGCTTGCACGAACGCAAAATCGGGTCCGTGTTCCGCCCACGGACCCATCCAGGTGGCAGTGTCCAGTTCGTATTCGACATGAATGTCACTATGACGTACGCCGCTCATAAACGTAACGCCGGAAATCAGCGGCCAGTCGCCATAACGTTGCAGTACCGCTTCGCAACCGAGGCCATTTTGCACGAGCAGCACCGCCGCATCCGGAAAGTGTCCGTGGAGCGTGGTGGCACTCGCCTCGACTGCCGTGGCCTTGGTCGCGAGAATGATCAAATCGACGGCGCCGAGATCGGCGGGTTTATGTGAGGCGCGAACGCGCGCATGGCGCTGGGACTTTCCAGTGACTTTCAAGCCGCTTTCATTCAGCGCTCGCGCGTGCTCTTCGCGGCGTGTGAGCACCGTAGTCTCGGCGACCGTGCCCAGGTGGCCCACAAACAGACTGCCGATCGCACCCGCGCCCACGACGCACACCCGCTCGATACTGGACATAGTACCCCTCACGTCTCCGCGCTAGCGCAGCAAAATGACCGCTCACGAACGATACTAGAAGTGCAGCGTTTGCACTGTCTTGCTCGTCGCTGCATGACTTATTGACTCAGGGGGTGCAGGGCCCAATCGCGGTGCGACTCAAGGGTTCGAGACGGCAATATTTTTTGCCGCTTCGGCACCGAGATCGTCCGGGGACGATTTTGCTTGTTCGGCCGCGATCTCGCGGAGTTTACTCGGCGGCACGTCGAATCGCGATTTAAAGGCGCGACTGAAATGAGATGGATCGTTGAAGCCACGGCGAAACGCGATTTCACTGACCCGCATATGGTTCATGTTAGGGTCCAAGAGATCCTGTCGGGTCGCGCGCAGGCGCCGATCCCATAGCCACTTCGATACCGTCATGCCGGCTTGGTGGAAAACACTATGCAAATACCGCATTGAGATACCGTTAGCTTTGGCGATTTTCTCGGGCGTCAATTCGCAGTCGGCGTAGTTCGCTTCCATGAATTCTAAAATCCGGCGAAACAAGGCGGATTGTTTTGCGTGTTGCTGTTCATAGCTATGATCCGCCTGCGCGCGCAATACGGCTGCGGTGAGTTCGAGCAAGCTCTCGGCTAAGGTGTATTGTTCGGTGCGGTGCAGGCCCTCCGTCTCGAACGCGAGGGCTTTCAACATTTCGTGAATAATCGTCACTAAACCACCTCGCGGCAGCAGGCGGGGACGAAACCGCCGTTCGTTCTGGTGACCTAAAATGCGCTCTTGGTAAATCGGATTAGGAATATGCAGGATAAGGCGGTGGCTGTGCTGGGTGTGAATGACCGTATACGGTTCACCGGCCGACATCATCGCCAAGCTGCCGGGGCGTTGGGTGAATTCCGCTTCACCTTGTTTGACCACCACCGTGCCTTCCACTTGGGTCGCGAGCAGAAAATCGTCAATGGCGTCCTTATTGATATCTTCCACCCGGCGGTGGATCTCGATCGGATCGATCTCAATATCGAATAGCTCTAGTTTTCCGAGCGGCAGTTCCCGGCAGCTGAAATTGCTGATCGGTTTACCGAGGACTTCTGTCGCCACAGCCACATGAGCCGCACGGACGGTAGCCTGGAGGTCGTTTGCCGAGCGCTTTGAGCTCATGTAATCATGCTTTCGTCTGTCGGGATTTTGCCTGCAAATGTAGTATTTAGACGGTTGCGCGGTGAGTCAACCGTTTAGACATCAGCGGGCAAGACAGATGGTTCGCCCGACACCTATCATCGGTGCAACGGTCGAAAATCTATCGTCACCGCCCACCCGCCCTGGAGCCGTTCCTACCCGAGGATGTGGATATGAAACTAGCCACCATTGCCATTAAGAATACCGGAGAAAAAACGGTTGCCATCTATCAACAGGACAAATATCTCGACGCCGTAGCGCTCAGTGAGGGCACGATCGCTGCCTCCATGGTCGAGGTGCTACGCGGTGGGGACGCTACGATGGCGCAGCTTCGGGACCTTGTGGCGAGCGCCGATGGCAGCCGGCACGCCTATCAGCCGGACGAAGTTGAATTACAGGCACCCGTGCGCCCCGGCAAGATTATTCATACTTCTTGCAACTTTGATGCACATTTAGATGAATTGACTACCTGGCAAGCGCCCGAATGGCAGGAGCACGGTTGGAACGAGTTTCATTTCGAGCATCCCACGGGTTTTCTGCAAGCGCCGTCGTGCACAATCGGCTCTGGGGCGAGAATAGAGATCCCGCGTTTCACCGAGCAGCTTGATTATGAAATCGAGGTTGCGATCGTGATCGGCAAAACCACAAAGAATGTAACGACCGAACAAGCTATGTCACATGTGGCGGGGTTGTCGATTTTCAACGATATTTCTGCGCGAGATATTCAGGCGCGCGAGCACGCCAACAATGTCATTCTCATGGGCAAGAGTTTCGACGGTTCCTGTCCGCTTGGCCCATGGCTGGTAACCTTAGACGAATTGTACGAACCTGATGACCTTACGATGAAGCTCTATTTAAACGGCGAATTGCGCCAAGATTCTAGTACTCGCAATACGCACTACAAGATGGCCAGTCTGGTGTCGTGGTGGTCGCAAATGACTTTAGAGCCGGGCGACATTATTACCACCGGGAGTCCACCGGGTGTGATCTCGGGCATGAAAAACCCGCAGTGGATGAAATCCGGCGATGTCATCGAAGCGCATGTTGAAAAGCTCGGTTGCCTCGTCACGCATATCGGCTAGCGGCGATGAAGCATAAAAAAACATCATGAACACGTTGAACGCAGATCTCGTTAAGCGCGCGATCGACCATATTGATCGCGAACGGCTTATCAAACTCGTGATGGACCTGGTCGATATTCCGAGCCCGACCGGCTACGAAGGCGATGTCGCACGGGCACTGAATGACATATTAAGCGATGCCGGCTTTGATGCGGTGCTGCAACCCATCGGCGATGAGCGCTACAACGCGATCGGCCGTTGGCAAGGAAAGGGTGGCGGCAAATCCCTGATGTTTAATGGTCACCTGGATACTTCTTTTGGCCCCGAGCAAGCTCACCGGGGTCTTGGGTACCAGTGCAAAGCCACCCTAGTAGACGACGAATGGATCTACGGGATGGGCTCTTTCAATATGAAGAGCGCGATGGGAACCTACCTCACTGCTGTCGATGCGATCCGTACAGCGGGTATTGAGTTGGGCGGAGACGTGGTAGTTGCAGGCGTTGCCGGCGAAATCGAAAAAGCACCGGTCAACGATTATGAGGGTCCAGCGTATCAAGGCTACGGGGTGGGGACGAAGTTCGCGATCACCCACGGCGCGATCGCGGATTGTTGCATCCTAGGTGAGCCCACAAACATGATGTTGATCCCGCGTCACTGTGGCAGCACCTGGGTAAAGATCACAGTGCCCGGTCATCTTATTCATACCGCCTGGTCGGAACCCGATAAGAACGCGATCAACAAAGCCCGCTTGGTACTAGATGCCGTTCACGATTGGATCCCAGACTACTGCGAGCGACACACGCTGGCTGATGGCTTCCAACCCCGTGTCAACGTCTCGGCCATCGAAGGCGGCTGGAGTTGGCGCGGTGCACGCACGCCGGAGAACTGCGTGATCTACATGGACGTGCGCACTTTGCCGGACGATTTGCCTTTGCTTGCCTATAATGAAGTCCGTGCCCTGGTCTCCCGTCTTGTTGACCAATACCCAAACTTAGAAGGCACTAAGGTTGATACTTTTATGAGTGTCCCGGGCACGTCAATTCCGGACGACCACGAACTCGTGCAAACCATAATTTCCGCACACACCGAACAGCTCGGCACGCCACCGCAACTCGGAATTGAAACCTGGATGAGCGATGCGGCGCATATGAATCGTTACGGTATTCCGACGGTGAACTACGGCTCCGCGGGGCGTATTCGCACCGGTGGTGGCGGTTTTTCAACCCACCAAGGCGAGGCCGCGCATATCGGCGACATGGTGGACATCGTCAAGGTTTATATACAGTGTATTTTGCAGATCTGTGGGGCAGTGCAGTGAGTGCGTGCCTGATGCCTCGCTAACGAACGTGGTCACGCCGGCGTGAAGCGACCCGAGCAACGTTTCCCTTTCTCTGCCATGCCGCAACGGTCGCGCTGGCACCTACCAGACGGCAAACGCATGGCGGTTTATACCGTCGTCAACGTCGAAGAGTGGGATATCGAGCGTCCTGTTGCGCGCGAATACGTCACACCACCGGCGGGGGTTGTGACCGTGCCCAATATTCCCAATTGGGCGTGGCACGAATATGGTATGCGTGTCGGTTTCTGGCGCATCCTCGAGGCGTTCGATAAGCGCCACTTGAAGGCGAGTACCGCGATCAACGCACGGGTTTGTCTCGGGGCGGGGGAACCGGTCGCCGCAGCGATGCGTGCCGCCGGTTGGGGTTTCATGGGCCATGGTTTTCATCAACAAGCGCTGCATACGGTCGAAGATCAGCAAGATAATATTCGTAAGACTTTTGAGGTTTTGCACGACTATACCGGTATCGCACCCAAGGGTTGGTTGGGTCCCGGTTTGCACGAAACACTGGATACTTTAGATTATCTCGCCGCAGTCGGGTTTAAATTCGTCACCGATTGGCCGTTGGATGAACATCCCGTAACCATGTCGACCAGCAGCGAGCCGATCGTCGCGATGCCTTACACAATGGAACTCTCTGACTTGCCGATGATGGTCGTGCACATGCACACCTCGCGCCTGTGGTTGGAGCGCACGGTCGATCACTTCGATCGTCTCTACGCTGAAAGCGCGGCACAACCCCGAGTGATGTCGATGAGCATTCATCCTTACATTATGGGCGTGCCGCACCGGATTGGTTACTTTGAACAAGCGCTCGATTATATTCTTAAGCACGACGATGTTTGGTTTGCTACGGCAGAAGAAATCTACGCTTGGTTTGTCGCCGAAAAGGAACGGAAGAATTAGTTTTTAATCCCTCCGTCCCTTTTCGTTTCCGTGCCGTAGCTGCTATCGAATACCGTCGCCGGTACTGCCAACTTAACGGCGTATGCGCGATAATTGCCCGATGAATAAAAACTTCGGCCCCTATAAGCGTCACCGATTTCCGCCTGAGATTATTCAATACGCGGTCTGGCTCTATTTTCGTTTCAATTTAAGCCACGGAGACATCGAAGATCTGTTGGCTCAACGCGGGGTCATCGTCACGCGTGAATCCATTCGCCTGTGGTGCATTAAATTCGGACCACAGTATGCCCGTCGGTTACGGTGTAATCACCAGGGTTATGGCGATACTTTTTTCATTGATGAAGTCTTCGTCAAAATCCGCGGCAAGCAGCATTATCTATGGCGGGCCGTCGATCAGGACGCTGAGGTGGTTGATGTTTTTCTACATTCTACAGACACGCAGGGATGGCAGGGCCGCCAAGCAGTTCTTTAAGCGCCTGATAAGTAGGCACCGTGGTGAGCCGAGGAAAATCGTAACGGATAAGTTGAAAAGTTATGGTGTCGCGTATCGGGTACTGATCCCAAATGCGACCGACGACACATCCCGATACGCCAATAACCGCGCTGAACTTTCGCATCAGCCGACACGAGTAGGAGAGCGGGTGATGCAGCGGTTCAAATGGGTCCGACATGCGCAGCGATTTCTGAGTGTTCATGCCGCTGTATATAACCTATTCAATCTTGGACGCCACCTGGTTTCCGCGCACCATTTTCGGGAGTTAAGATGTCGTGCGTTTGCATAATGGGAAGCGGTAATTGCTGCATAAGATAACACCACGGTCGAAATTGTACTGCTGATTAAAGTTAACTTGGCGATACCATGGGCAGCGATTGCCGGTGGGGTATTTGCGCTGAGCACGGCTCTCGGTCCCGTTACCGGCGCCGCGCTTATAGACGGGGTCGGCTATAAGGGCATTGTCTGGCTACAGTTCGTCGCAACCGTTCCGGCAATGTACATCTTCGTCCGGGTAAATCGAATGATCGCAAATCGCTTATCCGCCGATAAGGATTTGCTTGCCCAGGTCGTCGAATAGGTGTGAATCCGGGCAAAAATTGGATAACTGAGTGGGACCCTGGACAAGTCATTGACGAACTATGCGTCCGCGTGGGCGACAGACCGACTGACATCACCTTCGATCTGGACGCGCTGGATCCGAATTGTTGACAATGTGCCGTCAGATCCGGACCAGGGGAACTGACTGACGGATCGTTAATACATCGGCGCATCGTCGGGCATCATGATGACATCGAGGATCCGGCTTTTTACCTCTCTTTCGATGCCCTCGAGCTCTTTATGCTGCGGCTTGCCGTCACCCACCAGCAGCGTCAGACCTTCGATAACGACCACTGCCATGCTGGCCCGGTGCGCCACTCTTCGTTGTGATAATCCCGGATTGATCGCCCTGATCAATTCCTCGAAATTCTTACGGTGCAGCGTGTAAATAACGTCCATTGCGGTGGCCGCGTCCTTGTCTCGCACGGACAAGGCCCATAGCTCGGTGAAAAATCGGAGGGTGAACGGATCGCGCAAGTCCTCAAGCATGTAGTCCATGACGATGAGAAACTTGTCCACGGGCTCCTTCGCCTGGTGTTCTTCGAACAGGAAATGGAATTGCTCATGGTAATAGTGCGTCAACGTATATTTTACGGTCTCGACCAGAAGGTCTTTTTTGGTCGGAAAATAATGCTGCACTGTGCGAAGGCTGATCCCGGCGGCGGCTGCGACACCTCGCATCGAGAATTTGACATAACCCTTTTCAGCTAGGAGGTTGCGGGCCTCCTCGAGTATTTCGATCTCTCGTTCCTTTCGCGAATCGTTTTTCGCGGGAGTATGCTTCGGTAGAGCGCCCTCGAGCTTCGCACGCAATGGATTGTCAACCACGATAAAACCGCTATCTCCTGTTGGAGGTAGGTAATACTGCCCAAATCGCACCGTGAATCCAATTGCAGTTTGACAATACGTCATGTGACTTATAATATCTACGTCATATGACGCTGAAAAATTATTTTTCAGCGTAACAGCGGTTCATTACCGGTATTTGGCGTTGATGGCGTGAGGTCTGCCCTTGTTATTGTTCTGCTGCTCGTAGTCGTGGCCGGCTACTATGGTTATGTGAGCAGAGACGGGAATAGGCCAACGGCAAGCAAGATAGAGGAATCAACTCCTCAATCAAAAAACCTTCCGGATATCCAGCCACGCCTTCCGCAACCGGTAACACGGGAGCGTGCGCTCGGCGCCGCGGACGATACGGATAACTGGTTGCTCTATGGCCGAACGTACGCCGAGGATCGTTTCAGCCCACTCGATCAGATCAACGATAAGAATGTCGACCAACTGGGATTGGCATGGGCCGCCGACATCCTGAGTATCGACGGCATCGCCGCTACGCCGCTGGTCATCGACGGCGTTGTGTACATGAGCAGCACCTTCGCCAATGTCATCGCATTGGACGCCACAACGGGTGAAACACGCTGGGCATACGATCCCCAAGTACGACTGGATGCGAGCCTCGGCAGTTCGTGGGCGGCCCGTGTTAATCGAGGGGTGGCGGCCTGGCGCGATAAAATCTATGTCGGTACTGGTGATTGCCGTCTGATCGCCCTTGATGCTGGGACGGGCACGCCGATCTGGGAAACACTCACCTGCGATCCTGAGCAGGAGTATGGAATTACGGGCGCCCCGCGAGTCGCAAACGACAAAGTCTACATCGGTAACTTGGGTGCGGATTTCGCTACCCGCGGCTATGTTTCTGCCTACGATGCCGCGACCGGGAAATTAGTCTGGCGGTTCTACACCGTCCCGGGGGACCCGGCGAAAGGATTCGAATCCCCTGCGATGGAAATGGCCGCGAAGACCTGGACCGGAGAAGCTTGGTGGCAAAGCGGCGGCGGCAACGCCTGGGATACGATCGTATACGACCCCGAATTCAACCATTTGTATTTCGGTACGGATAGTGCGCTGCCCTGGAACGCGGCGGTTAGAAGTCCCGAAGGTGGGGATAATCTTTTTCTCAATTCCATCGTCGCGGTAGATGCCGACACCGGCGAATACCGGTGGCACTATCAAACGGTGCCGGCAGACGCCTGGGACTATAACGCTACCATGCAGATGATCCTGACCGAGTTCGAGATCGGGGGCACCGTGCGCAAAGTTTTATTGCAGGCGCCTAAAAACGGATTTTTCTACGTCATCGAACGCGGTACCGGTAAATTGCTTTCGGCCGAAAAATATACGACGGCAAACTGGGCTTCACACATCGATCTCGAAACGGGACGACCGGTAGAGACCCCGACGGCACGCTACTATAGGAATATCGATAAAACGGCGTTTATTTTTCCATCCGCATGGGGCGGCCATAATTGGCAATCCATGAGCTATCACCCGGAGACGGGCCTCGTTTATATTCCGGCAATCGATATGCCGACAACTTACTCCGCTAAGCGAGATAACTTGCTCGGCGGTGTGCAGGTCAATCTCACCGGTATCGATCCTGATGATCCGCGGCGACCGGAAATCATGGGGCGACTGCTTGCCTGGGATCCGCGGACACAGTCGGCCAGGTGGTCGGTCGATTATGAACTGCCCGTACATGGGGGTACACTCGCGACCGGCGGCAATTTGGTATTTCAGGGCACGGCCGACGGAGAATTCATTGCCTACGCCGCTGCTACGGGGAAACGACTGTGGTCTGCGCACACCGGTTCTGCGACGCAGGCAGCCCCAGTGACCTACCGTTACGAATCCGAGCAATATGTACTTGTTCCCGTCGGTTCGAGCGGTGCGGCGCGTTCGATATTGACTGAATATGGTGCGGGCAAATCAGCGCGAGGGCCGAGCCGTTTGCTCAGCTTCAAGCTCGGCGGTGATAAGGAGATACCGACAGCAACATTGCTGGCGCAGACAATGCCTGAACCGCCAGAAGGGAATATTTCACAAGAGACAATCCGAAAGGGTAAGCAAGTCTATGATGAGATGAGTTGTGGACTGTGCCACGGCGCCAATGTTATTGCTCATCCCGGCGGTTCGGTGCCGGATCTGCGCTATTTAACGAAAGAAAAACACGCCGAGTGGGACGCGATCGTGCTGCATGGCACGCGTGAGCAAATGGGCATGTTGTCCTTCGGTGATTATCTAAGCGAGGAAGACTCGGCGGCGGTGCAGGCCTATGTCATCGACAAAGCCCGTGCCGGGTACGAGGCCGCAGGGGCCCAATAGGCACAGCCGGTAAGTGAAGCCCTACGAGGCAGAAAGTTTACCGCCAAGTTCGTGGACGGTCGTTGAAATAGTGGTGTAAGAAGGGGGAAAGACCAATGAAAACGCGACTTCAAAAACGCTACAGCCTGGCGCATGCACTTTCGCTCTTTTTAGGGGTTCTAATGACTCTAGGTGTTGTCCACGCACAGGTGCTGGAAGAGGTGGTCGTTACGGCGCAAAAAAGGGAGCAGGGCATCCAGGATGTTGGTATTGCGATAACGGCGTTTTCCGGCGATCAATTACGAGAGCTCGGAATGAGCACCCCCGATGAACTGGACATGCACGTGCCGGGGCTGATGGTGACCGATTTCGGCAATTCCTACGTCAGTGTCATGACTCTGCGCGGCTCGACCCAGCTCGATTTTGCCGATCACCAGGAACCACCCGTAGCGGTTTATCTCGACGGCGCCTATGTGAGCTTTATCGGTGGCGTGGGAATGGCTTTTTATGATCTCGAACGGGCTGAAGTCCTAAAAGGGCCACAGGGCACGTTGTTCGGACGCAATGCGACGGGTGGCCTCATCCACCTGATCACAAAAAAACCCTCTCGTGAAACGAATGGCTACGCCGAGCTTACCGGCGGTGACTACGGTATGTTCAAAACTGAGGCCGCGATCGGCGGACCACTTAGCGAAAATTTTTCCGGTCGCTTATCGCTCTTGTACAACAGGAACGCGGGCTATATCGAAAATCAAACAGACTCCGATGAAGACCTGGTTGAAGTCGATAGTCGGAATCTGCGTGGACAGTTGTTGTGGGAACCGAACGAGGATGTAAGTTTTCTAGTACAAGGCCGCTGGAGCGATGACGACGACAGCAATACCCTTGGCTATCACGCGCGGCCTGTGGCATTACATTTTCCTGATCTCACCGGTGCCGATTTGGCGACCTCGACGAACGGCGTTTCGGTATTACTAGGGATCCCCAACGACCCAACGGTGAGCATCCCGGGTATCGGTCAAAAAGATGGTTTGGTTCGTTTTTCCAATCCAAACTCAGCTGAATACGCCAATTTTTGTCTCCACCCGTTGAGCGTCGGATTTTTTGGCGGGGGTGGGGGTGTGGGTTGTTTCGGCAACGTGCAAGACGGCGATCCGCAAACCGGACGCGTTAATCAGTTAGGTAATTTCGACCGACAACATTGGGGCTTCAGCGGCACTTTGGACTGGGACTTCGATACATTTCGAATTGTCAACATTCTCGACTACCAATCCTTGAATAAGAACTATTTGGAAGACACCGATGGTACCCCTATTACGTCGCTGGATTTCTTTCAATTCGTCGACAGTTGGCAGTTCTCGGAGGAATTTCGTGTCCATTGGGAGACTGAACGATCGCGTTGGGTGGCCGGGGCGTATTACCTTCACATCGAGGGCGATTACCGCTCCGGCGTACGTTTACCCGAGGGCCTGGGTTTTACCATGGATAACCGCTATTCGAATGAGACGGATACCTATGCCTTTTTTGTTCAGGGCGAATACGACATTACACCGCAATGGACGGTGATTGGCGGTTTTCGTTGGACGGAGGATGAGAAAGAGACCGAATTGAGCCCCACTTGTGAATGGAACATATTCGGCGATCCGGACTGCTCGTTTCTGCTGCTGCCGTTTCTGGGGTTCGCTGGCAATTCTGCGCAAGAGCTTGGCTTCGACCTCGACCGCAGCGAGGGTGATTACTCAGCTAAATTCGAAGTCGACTGGAAGCCGAATGACGATTGGTTGGTGTATGCCAGCGTTACTCGCGGCAACAAGGCCGGAGCATTCAACGCGGGTGCGCTCGCCCTTTATTCGATTCGGCAGGCCGAGTTCGATGGTGAGACGCTGCTCTCTTATGAAGTGGGTTTTAAGTCCACATTGTTTAATGGAACGACCCGCCTGAATGCCACCGGGTTTTACTATGATTACAAGGATTTCCAGACCTTCACACAGGTTGGCCCGTCACTGGTGGTATTTAATATCGACTCCGAAGTGTTGGGGGCAGAAATAGAACTGATTACCAACCCCTGGAAGCGGCTGGAGTTCTTATTTGGGGTGTCCATTCTCGATGCACAGATCCTGGATCTTAACCACGGCGCGGGACTTCGCAGCGACGTCGACATGACCAATTCGCCGGAACTTACGCTGAACGGGCTGGCGCGTTATACCTGGGATGCCTTCGCGGGCGGGTCCATAACAGCGCAAATGGATTTCAACTACGTTGATGAGCGGAATTTGAATGCACTGCCGAGCCCTGCCTACATTGCCGATGATTACTTTCTCCTGAATGCGCGTGTGAGTTATACAACGAGCGATGGACGTTGGACAGCCGCGATGTGGGTAAAAAACTTGACCGACGAGGAATGGGTACCGACGGTTTTCGACCTCGGAACGTTTACCGGTTCGTCCGTCGAAACGGTGGGGCAGCCGCGTTGGTTCGGGGGGACTGTTTCATATCACTGGGACTAAGACGATGTCCCCGATGACAACAAGTGATCACGACACCATTCGACAGTCAGGAGAACGGATCTGAACGTCTATAAACCGGGGTCCGATCTGGGAGACATCGAGGAATCGAGTTTTCTCGATGATATCGGTGCCCGGATCCTCGCGGGTGATCCCACATCGGTCTTGCGGGTCGATTTTGGTGATCCAGCCGGGCCCCTGTGTTCCGGTATTTACGGCCCGCCAGACGCACGCCGCTCGATCGCATCGGCGAGCGTCACCCAGTTCCCTGTGACGGGCAGGCCCACGTTACCTACACTTCTTCCAGAAGTATTTCGCATCGCACCTCTGTGCGGAATGCGCCTACACTATTCCGCACGAACAAAGGTCGCGGTGCGGTTCAAGTACTGGGGTTAACGCCTCGGCAGACAGAACGCGTCTGTGAAGCGAGCGGCGCCAACGTAATCTATAACGTTCTTGCGCTCGAATGCGATCAGCACGGTATGAAAACCGAGGGTTCGTGGGAGTCTTTCACGGACTGGATGGTAGATGCGAACACGCGCGGCCTGAAAGTTAAGTGCGCAGGCGGTCACTACCGGAATAGATTTCACGTTCACGTTCGAAGACTGGAACCTATACGACTTCAGCCCGCACTGGCGGGATCTCTGCATGGGTACGACTGAAGAAAAAATCAAGAAAATGCAGAATTTGGCGCGGCGCGCAGCGGTCAAAGAGGAATACGATGAAGTCGCTAATTTGACCCGCGAACAAATCGAAAGCGACCTCGATAATGACGTTGCCGCGACAGCGCTGGCCCAGTTCAAAACGGTCGCCGATAATACGGTCGTCATGGTGGACAACGATGATCTCGTGAAGTACGAAGGTATGACGATTCGCCAGATTGCTGCGCAAGAAAACAAGCACATTTGCGATGTCATTCTCGATATCGCGGTTGCCGATGAACTGCAAGAGGCCATCGAGCAATACGGGCCACCGGAAATTGTGAATACCGACCAGGGTGGCCGGTTCACAAATGCCGAATTTGTCAACGCGGTTCTCAGCCGTCACATCCGGTTGAGCATGGACGGCAAGGGTTGTTGGCGCGACAACGTGTTCATTGAACGCTTCTGGCGGACGCTGAAATACGAGAAAGTCTACCTGCGCGCCTACGACACCATGTCGGCCGCCCGACAATCCCTGGCTCGATACATCAGATTCTACAATGGTCGTCGGCCGCATACCGCCAACGACGACCTAACGCCCAATGTGGCATATTTTGGAGCGCTACCCGTTACCCTGGCAGCGTGACCGTGAAACCGCGAAGCCGATCACTTATCGAGGAGTGAAAAACTGCCCGAAAATGCGGGACCAGCTCTGACCGCACCGTCGACGTGACCTTGGAATCGACCACGCTCGAGACGTTTGCTCCAAATGCGATAACCGTCACCTGCAAAGTACAAGGCTTTGAGCATCGTGCGACGACGATTAATAAATAGATACAACGCGCCAGGGAGTGGGTCTTCCTTCAGTACCTGACGCACCATCGCCGATAATCCGTCATAGGACTTGCGCATGTCCGTTGGCTGACAACACAACCACAGCCGTAACCCTAACGGCGGCGAAAACATCAGGAGCGTGCAATGCGCAATACCATGTCAGACCCCAGTGCAAGCTCGACATCCCAACTCGTCTCCGTCAATATCGACGGTGGCGATAGCTCGATAACGTGTTTTGTTTGCTCGACCGAATGCGGCTCACTGGTGAGGCGTGACTTCCAGCGACAAAACGTCGAATACCCAATACCGCGTGCCACACAAAACGCCTCAACCGATAAGCCACTATCAGATTGCTCCGCAAATAACGCTTGCCATTGCGACAGGGCCCGTCGTTTGCTGCGCTTCGGCTTCTGCCCCATGACCGAATCCCCTGTTCATTGGAAAACCCAGTAAATTAAGTTATTCGTCAGCGCCCGAATACAACGCCTTCGAATAACCGGTCACCAAGCGGTGACGTCTTGCAATGGATACGGTTTTGCCGTAACGATCATTAAATCGGAATGGGGCGGTGCTTTACCGACCACGTCTGAATGCTTAGTTACGTTTCCTGTTGGTATGGCGGTATTAGTTGTTCCTATCACGCCGATTCTGGGGTTGTTGATATTCGCCTTAGCCTTAATGTTCTTGCACACCGGTGATGGAGGTGAGAAGTGGCGGGATTTAAATCGATAATTTGCATTGCTTTCGTTATATTAATCTCGTCGCTGGGCGATCGGTTAAGCGCCGCGCAAAATGATGACTCTTGTGACGACATCGCCGCGGTGACGGTGGCGGAAATGAAGGCAGCATCGCCGGCGCCGGTGGCGCCGCAAACGCTTGACGCAGCAAGGGCGGCGGCAAAAGCTGGTTGTTTGGCGGGGCGTACAGCACGCAGTGATAAGACGGAAGAACTGACGGCGTCGCCGGTAACCGCCCAAGCGTCTCCCGCGCAAAAGACAAAGGCCGTGGGATTTTTCGACTTTCTGACGCGGGACGTGGAACGTGCCGCGGGACACGAACGGCTGCGTCGCCGCGGGCGAAATTGACACATTCATCTACCTTTGATTGCCGATATGCGATGTCTCCAGCGGCGGGCGCATGAGTTTAGCGATGCCTGGAATCTAGTCCGGATATCGCGCGAGGCGCTCGCAGTGCTTACGAACAGCAGATCAGCCGAGGCAACATCTGGCGGTTCCTAAATATCAACGCTGCGAGTCAATTTATCAGGCGCGGGAAATCAAGGCGACGATGAACAACCTACGTACCATTATTAGCTTGAAACTAGCGATTCGGAGGCCGTTCCATGCGCACTATTTCTCGTGACCAAGTGTGGACGAGTTCGCTCAACGACGCGCAAGAGATCCGCTCAAAATTCGATCGCACGAAAACGATCCGTTTCTACGACACCACCCTACGCGACGGTGAACAATCTGTCGGAGTTTGTTTCACACCCGATGAGAAGTTCGAGATCGCCTGCGAGTTGAGCGCGCTAGGAATTAGTCGTATCGAGTCCGGTTTCCCACGTGTGTCGGAAGACGATACCCAGGCAGTACGGCAGATTTTGGCTGCCGATCTCGATGCAGAGATCTGGGGATTTGCGCGGTGCGTGGAGGCCGATCTCGATGCGCATATAGAACTCGGAACCGAATATACGCTGATCGAGATCTCGACTAGCGATCTAAAAATGGAAGCCTACGGCTTTACTCGTGAAGTGGTACTGCAACGGGTAGAAAATGCCGTTAAGCACGCAAAGGACCATGGCATTAAGCGGGTTAATTTTTTCGCTGTCGACAGCACGCGCAGTGATCTTGACTTTTTGCGCGATGTCTATGGCACTGCGCTCGCTGCCGGCGCGGACGAAGTCTCGGTAGTCGATACCATTGGTGTGCTCGCACCGGAAGCGGTAGAAGGTTTGATCCGCCAAGTGAAGTCTTGGCTTGGTGATGAGGTGTTAGTGCATTGGCACGGTCACAATGACTTTGGGCTTGCGACGGCATCCGCGATTGCGGCCGTGCGCGGCGGTGCAGATTTCATTCAAGGCACTATTAACGGCATGGGTGAGCGGGCCGGAAATGCGGATCTTTGTGAAGTCGCGCTCGCCTTACAGTGCCTCTACGATGTTCCTGTGGCAATCGATTTGAGCAAGGCGCGCGCAGTATCACGACTCGTACAGCAAGCGGGCGGTTATACGGTTGACGGTTGGAAACCAGTCGTCGGTGATCATCTATACACACGCGAGAGCGGTGCGGTCGCCAACCAATTTCACATTCCGGAGGCGATAGAGCCTTATGCGGCCGATATTGTCGGTGCCGAGCGCAAAATCGTGTTAGGCAAAAAGAGTGGGCTCGCGAGCATCGCGCTCAAGCTCAAAGAACTCGGTAAAGAGGTGCCGGAAGAAAAGCACGGCGATATTCTCAGTGAAGTCAAGCAACAAGCGACCGCGGCACAACGTCTAGTGACGAACGAGGAGTTCCTCGAAGTTGTGGCACGTTACGCGTCCTAGTTGGTTGCGTAGGAAAGTTTAATTAGCGGAGCTCGACTATGAGTAAGGTGAACGTCGGAGTAATCTTTAAGTCTTACGAGCCTCTCGCGTCGATCGCAAAATACGCGGCGCAAACGGAAGCGTCCGGGATGCAGGGAGGGTTTTGGATCGCCGAAGCTTATCATTGGTTCCGTTCCTATGGTTTGGAGTCGCGCGGTTGCTACACGACGCTTGCGGTCGTGGCGCAAGCGACGAAGACGATCGACGTAGGACTCGGCATCACTTCGCCCTACACGCGACATCCAACCGTGCATGCCTCCGAAGCCACAGCGCTCGACGAGCTTTCGGGCGGGCGTTTTATTATGGGCTTGGGGGTGGGTAAGGTTGGCATCGAATATACCGAACATGATGTCGGCGTGATGAAGCCGGTACCCGTGCACCGAGAGGCCATGGATATCATGCGCCGCGCATGGCGTGGAGAGCCGTTCGAATACCAGGGAAAATTTTTCGAGTCGACTATGCCCGCCTACGATCGAGCCGGTAGGGGTTTGCGTACCGAGATCCCGATCTACATCGGTGCCACCGGACCATATATGCAAAGACTTGCCGGTAGTGCCGGCGACGGATTGCTCACCGCCGGTTTAACCTCGCCCGCCTTCGTGGAATACGCGGTCGATAATATGCACAAAGGCGCGGCGCGGGTCGGTCGCGTATTGCCAGCGGACTTTCCTGTCGGGGGGGTCATTCTCGCTGCTTGCAACCGCGATGGGGCGAAAGCTAAGAATGCCACGCGCAGCTATACCGGCACCTACATCATCAACAAACTACGCAATATCAAAAACGACGTCATTCTCGCAGGTTCGGGGTTGCCGGCATCGACCTGGGATCCCTTTCGCGCGGCGATCGCTGCCGCTACGGCGGATAAAGTCACACATCTGGTAAGCGATGAAATCCAGCGCAAGTTCACCGTTATTTCGGGGACTCCTGAGGAGTGTTTGGAGATCACTCAAGAGCTAATAGATGCCGGGCTTAACACGCCCTTGCTCGAAGTTGTGGGAGCAAACGAGGCTGATAATCTCGAGACGATTCGGCTCTTCGGTGAGGAAGTGTTGCCGCGCTTGAAGCCGGCGTCGGTGGCCGTCGCCGCCGCAAGTTAAAGCGTGTGCTGTTGCCACTGAGAGGTGGGCAGTGAAATCGACGCCGGCGATGAGCGTCGCTGGGGGTGATCCCTTGGCTAGTGATCCCCAGCGTTTATTGGCTATCGGCGGCATCGTGTTGGTTGTGGTCGGACTCGTTTTCGGCGATCTGTTCGCCGTGTTTGTATTGCATCCCAACAACGCGCGCATAGGCGAAGCGCTGTACACAGCCGCTGAGCTCATTCCCGTCGGTGACAACGCGGGTATCCAGGCACAGTTCGCCACCATCGGTAGCTTATTGGAGAATCGTGGCACGAAAGTCGATACCCACTCGCATATCATTCACGTCGGCTACATCGCCTTGTTGCTGGCGTTGTTGCACCCGTGGGTGGCGCTCTCGAGTGCGCTCAAACGCGGTGCGACGTATGTGTTCATCGTTGGCGCCATACTCATGCCGCCGTCAATTTTTGCGATCCACTACGTCGGTTTGTCCGCCAGCCCGCTAGAGCATATTGGTTGGGCTAGTATGCTTGCCGATCTGTCTGGCGCGCTGCTGGCGCTCGCTGTTTTCTTACACTTCTATGGACTCTGGCGACACGCCCGCGAGGCGCCGCAGATCGACGGCGATACATCGTGTCATATCGCCATCGATGATGGCGCTGCGCGTGCATTGCTCCTAGGTGGTTTAGTGCTCCTCGTATGCGGGTTCTTGTATGGTGCGGCTTATGCAGCGGCGCAGCGGTTTGGTTTAGGGAGCTCGGAGGTAGACATTCTCAATAATATTGTCGCGCATGCTGCCGCTGTGCAGACGGATTTGCTCGATCAAGATTTCGCCGCTTTGGCACGATTTCAAATGCTGCGTGCGATCAACATCGCGGTCCACACGCATATCAATGAACTGGGGATTTTGTTGCTACTAATGGCCTTTCTACAAGGCCACATCCAGTTTCGCGACGCGACTCGGCGGTTTTGGGCGCGCTCGGCACTCGTCAGTGCTTTTGCTTTGCCCCTAGGCGTGTTGCTCGAGATCCCTGCCGGGATCCTCGGTCGTGTCATTGCCGACCTCGCCGGCTTGGGTCTCATCGTCAGCCTGATCGCGATGTTGTTTGGCTTATTGCGCACCACCGGGGCGCGCGACGCTCGGGCATGACTAAACCGCAACGCATTTTGTTTCTTAGCGGTGTTTTTCTGATCGCCATGACCATGGTGTATGGGGTGTGGTATGCCATTTTCGATGAGCACCAAACTCTGCTTGGCATGGGCATACAGATGGCCACCGGTTTTACCGCTGCGGCTGATGGCGACTTGGAGGCTGCCGCCGCAGCTTTTGCGAATTATGCCGCAATCCGTACCGAGTATGGCCATGAGATCCACGCCCACGGACACTGGGGCATGTTGGCTTTGATCCTGATAATCTTGGGCTTGATTTACGCGCGCCTAAGTTTGCCGCCCACCCGCGGCATATTGCTGGCACGGCTCTTAGCACTGAGCGCATTGCTGTTTCCACTCGGCGTGTTACTGCAGAGCAGCGCTTGGGCTGGTGTTGGTCAGGTGCTAAGCCTATTGGGATCGCTCGGCATGGTTCTAGGCATGTTGGTCGCGGCCTGGGCATTGCGGCGCGTAGGACGGCCTTAACTTCTCTTTAATCGTAACTCGTCCAGCGCTTAATCTTTCGGCTGCTGTTCACATCATCCTAGAATCTTCTTTGCACGGCATTCAAGGCGCGTATCGCGTACTGAGAATTCTAGGATCATGGTTACGCTGAGATCTGGGGGCCAACGCGTGGCGCCGAAACCGTGGATTGTTATCGCAGCGCGCTTGCGTCTTCGGCAGCAAGAAATTGCTCGGCGTTCTCGAGCATGAAGTAGCGAAATGCTTCGGCGGCCGGTGACAAGATCCGGGAACGCATGTGCACGATGTTCCACAAGCGCATCACCGGCGTGTCCGGAATATGCACTATTTCGAGCGCACCGGTTTTAAGTTCGAGGCCCAGCGTGTGCAATGATAGGAATGACAAACCAAGGCCTGCGACAACCGCTTGCTTGATCGTCTCGTTGCTCGTCATTTGCATCGTGAGGTGGGGATTAAAGTCGTGATCCTCAAAAAAAGCTTGCATCGCGCTGCGAGTACCAGAGCCGTTTTCGCGCATCAGAAAGGGATAATCCTCGAGCAATTGCAACGGTGGATGGCCAGCACCTTGCACCGGGTGCCCGGCGGGGCAGATAAAAACGAATGGGTGTGCCGCGAAAGTTTCACTGCGCGTATTCATCTCCCGCGGCGGGCGCCCCATGATCGCAACATCAATTTCGTTTGCACCGAGTTGTGCGTACATCTGGTCGCGATTTTGCGCTACGGTCAGCCTCACTTCGATGCCTTGATGGTCCTGGTGAAAGCGGCGTAGCAAGGGTGGTACGAAGTAACTCGCGGTACTCACCACTCCCACGGTGAGCACGCCGGTCTGCAGGCCCGAAAAATGCGCCATCGCATCTTCCGCTTCCTTCACGGTGGCGAGGATCCGCCGCGCATAGATCACATAATATTCCCCTACCGTTGTTAAGCTTACCGTGCGACCGGAACGGTCAAAAAGCGGTAAGCCGACGGACGCTTCTAACTCTTTGATCTGCATAGAAATGGCGGGTGGCGTCAGGTGTAAATGTTCAGCGGCGCGGGCAAAACTGAGCTGTTTGGCAGCCTCGACGAAAACACGTAGCTGGCGAAAGGTTATATTTTTCATAAGTAAATACTTATCTGTATATAAATTATTATTAACTTTATCTTATCTTTCAGCGAGCTTACAGTGCCGCGCTACTAACTGGAACGACGGGAGAGACGGTTTGAACAAGCAAGCCAACGAGGGCGTCGTCGCGGACGCGACCGATATCACTGCCGATGCTAAAAAGCGCTACAGCGCTGGGGTGTTGAAATATCGAGAAATGGGTTATTGGCAACCCGACTACGAACCAACTGATACCGACACCATTTGCCTTTTTCGGATCACCCCGCAGGACGGTGTCGATCCGGTTGAGGCTGCGGCCGCGGTCGCGGGGGAATCGAGCACCGCGACGTGGACAGTCGTGTGGACCGATCGCCTCACCGCTTGTGACAGCTATCGGGCGAAAGCCTTTAAAGTGGAACCTGTGCCCAGCGCGCCGGAACAATATTTCGCCTGGGTTGCCTACGACCTGATCCTTTTCGAGGAAGGCTCGATCGCGAATTTAACAGCGAGCTTGATCGGCAACGTGTTTAGTTTCAAGCCTTTAAAGGCCGCGCGCCTCGAAGACATGCAAATCCCGGTCGCCTACGTGAAGACGTTCAAAGGCCCGCCCACAGGCCTCATCGTGGAACGCGAACGACTTGATAAGTTTGGCCGGCCGTTGTTGGGGGCGACGACGAAACCCAAACTCGGACTATCCGGCCGTAATTACGGACGCGTGGTGTATGAAGGCCTGAAGGGTGGGCTCGATTTTATGAAGGATGATGAAAACATCAATTCGCAACCTTTCATGCATTGGCGCGATCGTTTTTTATATGTGATGGATGCCGTCAATAAAGCCAGCGCGGCCACCGGTGAAGTCAAAGGCAGTTATCTCAACATAACGGCTGCCACCGTAGAAGACATGTATGAACGTGCAGAATTTGCCAAAGACCTAGGCTCAGTGATCGTTATGATCGACCTCGTGATCGGATACTCGGCAATTCAGTCGATGAGTAACTGGTGTCGTAAGAACGATATGCTGTTGCACCTCCATCGCGCCGGGCACGGAACATACACGCGGCAAAAGAATCACGGTGTGAGTTTTCGCGTTATCGCCAAGTGGATGCGGCTCGCGGGCGTCGATCACATACACGCTGGTACGGCGGTTGGCAAGTTGGAGGGCGACCCGCTAACAGTGCAGGGTTACTATAACGTTTGCCGCGATAGTTACACGAAGCAGGATTTACCGCGGGGTCTGCATTTCGACCAGGATTGGGCGGATTTGCGCAAAGTCATGCCCGTTGCCTCCGGTGGCATTCACGCCGGGCAAATGCATCAACTGATCGATCTATTTGGGGAAGACGTCGTGCTGCAATTCGGCGGTGGGACGATTGGGCATCCGCAGGGAATACAAGCGGGTGCAGTCGCAAATCGCGTCGCGCTGGAGACTATGATTAAGGCCCGTAACGAGGGTAAAGATCTGCTCAACGAGGGACCCGAGATACTGCGCGAGGCCGCAAAATCCTGTGGTCCACTGCAACAAGCCTTAGATACCTGGGGGCAAGTGACATTTAATTATGCGTCCACGGATTCTAGTGACTATGCCGTGACTGCAGCGGCTGCAAACTAGCTGCAAAAACTCTTTCAGAAGACATATTGGCGAACAGCATTGCGGAGCAAATTCTCATGATGACGAATCCAACCGGGCGTCTAACCCAAGGACAATTTAGCTTTCTTCCCGACCTAAGCGATGCGGAAATCATTAAGCAAATCGAATACGGACTCCAGCGGGGCTATGCCTGGAGCGTCGAGTACACCGACGATCCCCACCCACGAAATACCTATTGGGAAATGTATGGACACCCGATGTTCGATCTCAAGGACGCAGCCGGGGTCATGCTTGAACTAAATAACTGTCGCAAAACATTCCCCCACCACTACATTCGCATGATGGCTTTCGATTCAACCCGTAATGTCGAATCGATCGCAATGTCGTTCATCGTTAATCGGCCCGCCGATGAACCTGGCTTTATGCTCGAACGACAAGAAACAGTCGGTCGTTCGATCCGTTATACCATCCGAGGATACGGCGCCAACAAGCCCGAGGGGCAGCGTTACAACGCGGAGTGAAAGCTCTCTCGGTGATTAACCTATGAACGTGCCCCGTTACAATATTCCCGGAGCAACCAGCGAACAAGCTGACGCCGCCGCGCAACCCAGTGCGGCGGAAGCTGACGCCGTCGATTACTCGGATGCACGCACGGTCGAACAAGTGTTGGGCGAGAGTCGCGTGCAAGACGTTATCGACGATCTCGAGCGTGATCTCATCGGGCTCGCGCCGATTAAGCAACGTATCCGTGATATCGCGGCTTTGCTAGTAATCGACCGGTTACGCGCGAATCATGGTTTGGCTTCCAATGCACCCAGTTTACATATGTGCTTTACGGGCAATCCAGGTACCGGGAAAACAACGGTAGCTTTCCGTATGGCGCAAATTCTGCACCGTCTGGGATACGTGCGGAGCGGCCATCTCGTAGCGGTCACCCGCGACGATCTCGTTGGCCAATACATTGGCCATACCGCCCCAAAAACAAAAGAAGTGCTTAAGAAAGCCATGGGCGGGGTCCTCTTTATCGACGAAGCTTATTATCTATACCGGCCAGAAAACGAACGTGACTACGGTCAGGAGGCGATCGAAATACTGCTGCAAGTAATGGAGAACCAGCGCGACGATCTAGTCGTTATTTTGGCGGGCTACAAAGATCGCATGGACGAGTTCTTTCGTTCGAATCCTGGCATGAGTTCAAGGATAGCCCATCATCTCGATTTTCCGGATTATACCGTCGCCGAACTGTTACAGATTGCGCAGCACATGTTGCGTGAAGAGAACTACAAGTTTGGAGAAGGCACGGTGGAGGTCTTCGAAACATACTTAAATCATCGCATCCAGCAACCGCATTTTGCCAACGCGCGCAGCGTTCGCAATGCTTTAGAACGTGCTCGTCTCCGCCAAGCGAGCCGCTTGTTTGCTGATCAATCACGCGAGTTAAACCGCGAGGAGCTGAGCACGATCATGCCGGAAGATTTTCTTGCCAGTCGTGTATTTGGCGATGAACACGCGCGCCCGGAATGAGAGACGAATATGCCGACAACAACGCCTAACTATTCCAATCGCTCGACACTAACCCAGTATCTTATCGAACAGCGTCGCCGTTTTCCGCTCGCGAGCGGTGAACTGAACGCCCTGATCTTAGACGTCGCACTGGCGTGCAAGGGCATCGCTCATGCGGTCGCGTGTGGTAGCGTAGGTCATCGCGCCGGATTAGGTGTTACGCACGCCCGTGATCTCAACGTGCAAGGCGAGGTACAAGAACCGCTCGATGTGTTGAGCAACGAGGTTTTTTTGCGCACTACAGAATGGGGCGGTCACCTCAGCGGTTGCGTTTCAGAAGAGATGGCCGAACCCTATCAGATCCCAAGCCAATATCAGCGCGGCAAATACTTATTGGTTTTCGATCCTTTGGACGGTTCGTCAAATATCGACGTCAATGTTTCGGTCGGCAGCATTTTTTCAATTCTCCGTGCCCCGACTCCTGGTCGCGATGTTAGCGCAGAAGATTTTTTGCAGCCGGGCTCGGAACAAGTTGCTGCGGGTTATGCGCTTTACGGCCCAGCAACACTATTTGTTTTATCCGTCGGTGACGGCGTTGTCGGATTTACTCTCGATCCGAGTCTCGGTGAATTCAAGCTTACACACCCGTCCATAACGGTGCCGCAAGACACCACGGAATTTGCGATTAACGCGTCCAATAGTCGGTTTTGGGAACCTCCTGTCAAACGTTATGTTGACGAATGTCTCGCCGGGAAAACCGGGGTGCGCGAAAAAGATTTTAACATGCGCTGGATCGCATCCATGGTCGCAGAAGCCCATAGAATTTTTACGCGTGGCGGCGTGTTCATGTACCCGCGCGATACCAAAGAACCTCGCAAAGCGGGGCGCTTACGCCTGCTTTACGAAGCGAATCCTATCGGTTTTCTAATGGAACAAGCTGGGGGGCGAGCGAGTACCGGTAGTGAACCCGTATTGGCGGTTGAACCAAGCGATATTCACCAACGGATCGGTTTGGTATTTGGTTCCAAAAACGAAGTAGAACGCATCGAACGCTATCACCAGGAGCCGGCCGTCGATCTCGGCGACAGCCCCTTATTTCGCGAGCGAGGCCTGTTTCGCAACTAAATAGACGCGCGGCGCGGTAGCCTACGGGATCGATTCGCGTGCCTAGGTGAAGGAAATTTTATGTCAAAAAAACACCCTATCATTGCCATAACAGGTTCCTCGGGCGCCGGCACGACCAGCGTTACCCGGACGTTTCAAAACATTTTTCGTCGCGAAAGCATACGGGCGGCGATCGTCGAGGGGGACAGCTTTCACCGCTACGATCGCCACGAAATGCGTAAATTGCAGACGGAGAAAGACGCTGCCGGGGAGAAAAATTTTAGCCATTTCGGCCCTGCAACGAATCTTTTTAGTGAGCTCGAAGATCTCTTCGCAACTTACGCCGAGTGTGGCGGCGGTAAGGCGCGCAAATATTTGCATAGCGAGGCCGAGGCTGAGGGTTGGAAACAAGAACCCGGCACGTTTACACCGTGGGAGGATATAGAGCCGAACACCGACTTGCTGTTCTACGAAGGTCTGCATGGCGCGGTGGTTACTGAGCAAGTCGATATCGCGCAGTATCCGGATCTGCTCATCGGGGTTGTGCCCGTGCTTAATTTGGAATGGATCCAGAAAATCTCGCGTGATAAGTCGATGCGTGGTTATTCAACTGCCGCGGTGACCGACACCATTTTGCGTCGCATGCCCGATTATGTGAATTACATTTGTCCGCAGTTCACCCACACGCATGTGAACTTTCAGCGCGTGCCATGCGTCGACACGTCGAACCCGTTCATCGCGCGTGATATTCCGGCACCTGATGAAAGTTTTGTGGTGATCCGATTTGCTAATCCCAAAGGCATCGATTTTCCCTACTTAATGAGCATGATTCGTGACTCGTTCATGTCGCGCGCCAATACTGTCGTGGTTCCCGGCGGCAAGATGGAACTAGCCATGCAGTTGATTTTTACACCGTTTATCTGGCGCATGATGGAGCGGCGCAAACACGCGCTAGAGGCAGCGTAAATGAATCATCCAATTTCTACGGATACGCAAGACGCGTCGAGTGGCGCGGAGTCAGAAAATCCCAACATATCTATGACCGAGCGGGCCAATGCATTGCGCGCACTGGCGATGGATGCCGTACAGCGCGCGAAGTCGGGACATCCGGGCGCGCCGCTGGGCATGGCCGAAATGGCGGTCGCGTTATGGAGTGGACACCTACGGCACAACCCGAGCAACCCTAACTGGGCGGACCGTGATCGTTTCGTGCTTTCCAACGGCCACGGCTCGATGTTGCTCTACGCGCTGTTGCATTTGACCGGATACGACTTGTCACTCGAGCAGCTGCAGCGGTTTAGGCAGTTGCATAGCGAGACGCCTGGTCATCCTGAATATCGCATAACGCCAGGTGTCGAGACGACCACGGGTCCGTTGGGGCAAGGTCTCGCGAACGGCGTCGGCTTTGCCCTAGCAGAAAAACTACTGGCCGATGAATTTAACCGGGCTGAACATGACATCGTCGATCACTATACCTATGTGTTTACCGGCGACGGTTGCTTGATGGAAGGGATCAGCCACGAGGTTTGCTCACTCGCCGGCGTATTGCGCCTGAATAAATTGATCGTCTTGTACGACGATAACGGCATCTCCATCGACGGTGAGGTGCAAGATTGGTTTGCGGACGATACCGATGCGCGATTCAAAGCCTATGGATGGCAGGTGATCGGACCGCTAGACGGTCACGATGTGGTCGCGCTGGGGCGTGCGATCGGTACCGCGAAACAAAGTTCCGAGCAACCGACTTTGATTCGGTGTCGCACGCTGATTGGCAAAGGTGCGCCGAATCGTCAGGGTACCGCAAAAGCCCACGGCGAACCCTTGGGCGAGGACGAAATTGCGCAGACTCGCGAGGCGCTCGCGTGGCCTCACCCGCCGTTTGAAATTCCGGATACGATACGCCGTGCTTGGGACGCAACTGACTTAGGGATCGCCCGTGAGCAAGCGTGGCAGGAGAAGTTCGATCGTTATCGAGACGCGTTCCCCGCTCTTGCAGCGGAGTTTTCGCGGCGCGTGGCGGGAGAGCTGACCCGCGAGCAATGCGCGGCGGTGCAGGATATGGTGAGTGACTTGGCTGCGCGTGGCGAGCGGGTGGCGAGTCGTCGCGCCTCGCAGCAAGCAATCGAATGCCTAAGTCAGATACTCCCGGAACTATTGGGTGGCAGTGCCGATTTGACAGGTTCAAATCTCACGGCGTTTCCCGGCAGTGGCGCGGTACGAGGGGGTAAGTCCGGTGGCCGCCATATTAACTACGGGGTGCGCGAATTTGGCATGAGCGCGATCATGAACGGCATCGCGTTGCACGGCGGATTTATTCCCTACGGCGGTACTTTTCTCACCTTCAGCGATTATAGTCGCAATGCCCTGCGCATGGCGGCGTTAATGAAGCAGCGCAGTATTCATGTGCTGACGCATGACTCCATTGGACTCGGCGAAGACGGACCCACGCATCAGCCGATCGAGCACGCCGCGAGTCTACGTTTGATTCCCAACCTCGACGTTTGGCGGCCCGCCGACCAAGCGGAAACGGGCGTTGCCTGGGCAAGTGCAATCTACAATACCGACCGACCCACCGCGTTATTGTTGTCGCGGCAAAGCTTGCCGCCGCAACCGCGCTCCGCGACGCAGACCGAGGCCATTAAACGCGGTGGGTATGTTTTGAGCGAGCACGAAAATGCGCAAGCGTCGATTTTGGCAACGGGCTCGGAAGTTGCCTTGGCGATGCAAGCGCAAGCCTTGTTAGCGACGCAAAATATCAATGTACGAGTTGTGTCGATGCCGTCGGCTAGTGTATTCGATCGTCAAGACGAGAGTTATCGTAACGCAGTGCTGGGCAATCACGCCCTGCCTCGCATCGGGGTCGAGGCAGGCACTAGCACCTGGTGGTATCGTTACGCATGCGATGCCGTACTGGGGATCGATTCGTTCGGCGAATCGGCGCCCGGCCAACAGGTTTTCGAACATTTCGGTTTTACCGCCGAGAATCTCGCGGAACTCGTTGTCGCGCAACTCAAAGGCGACTAATCAATCTGGAACGCATCCTAGCGCGCGTCAACGTACACGCTATAGCCTTATGAGGAGAATACAGTGGCTTTAATTTCCTTACGCCAATTACTTGACCATGCGGCCGAGAACGATTACGGCGTGCCGGCGTTTAATGTTAATAATCTCGAACAAGTCCAGGCGATTATGGAAGCCGCTGCAAAAACGCATTCACCGGTTATTCTGCAAGCATCGGCTGGTGCCCGAAAATATGCTGGCGAAGCTTTTCTCCGGCATTTAGTTCTGGCGGCGGTTGAGTCGCATCCCGACATTCCGATCGTGTTGCACCAGGACCACGGCGCTTCACCGGCGGTGTGCCAGCAATCGATCCGTTCGGGTTTTACAAGCGTGATGATGGACGGTTCGTTACTGGAGGACGCAAAAACGCCTGCGAGCTATTCCTATAACGTCGAGGTCACGAAAAAAGTATGCGAGCTCGCGCACGCAGTGGGTGTTTCCGTCGAGGGTGAACTCGGTTGCCTCGGCTCCTTAGAGTCGGGTGAAGCGGGCGAAGAGGACGGTGTCGGTGCGGTCGGTAAACTTAGCCATGACATGCTGTTAACCGACCCCGCACAGGCGCGAGATTTTGTCGCAAGCACTGGCGTCGATGCCTTGGCAATCGCCATTGGTACCAGCCATGGTGCCTACAAATTTACCCGTAAACCGACAGGCGACATCTTAGATATCGCGCGCATTGCAGAGATTCATGCCGCTATTCCAAACACCCATCTCGTCATGCATGGATCGTCGAGTGTACCGCAAGAATGGCTCGGGATTATTCGTGAATACGGCGGTGATATTCGTGAAACTTTCGGTGTGCCAGTCGAAGAAATCCAACGCGGGATCCGTAGCGGTGTGCGCAAAGTGAATATCGATACCGACATTCGTTTGTCGATGACCGGCGCGATGCGCCGCGCTTTTAGTGAAAAGCCGGCGGAATTTGATCCGCGTAAATCGCTAAGCGCTGCGAAAGACGCGGCGCGTGATATCTGTCTCGCTCGTTTTGAAGCATTCGGATGCGCCGGCCAGGCCGTTGCGATTAGGCCGATCAGCTTAGAAACAATGGCCTCACAGCGCTACGCGTGATGTGCGCAAGGCACATCGTCCCAGCGGGCTCGGAGGCGTTACCTGCCTAGCGGAGAGGCCCTGCGCATCGTTTAGCGTTCCCCCATCGTCCCGTTAAGCTGGCAGGGGTGGGACACGTGCCCTGCACTTCGCGTGACGACATGCCACGCAGTCGAATGCAACGCCCTTATTGCGACACCGAGTTGGGTATCGACCCCCCGGGCATACTGATGCACCATATGCTGTAGTGCGAACGAACCCGCGCGGGTGACGCCCGCGCTAGGAAAAGCACCATCGGCACGAGGCTTTTCCGATCCGCAGGAGAATGCGGTAGTCTTACGGCGTTAGCAGTGGTTATGTTATTTCGCTAGGAGATCGAGAATGCGAACAGGATCGTACCTTACGTGGCGCGGCATGCTTATTTTTACAGGCATACTTGGTTTCGCCAGCTCGAATGCAGCAGCTGGCATCGTCAGCGGCCATGTAACCGACAACGCCGGTACACCGATCGCGGGCGCGATCATCAGCCTTCAATCTAACGCGCGCGGCATAACGGATTCTGTGTATTCCGACCAGCAGGGGGGTTACGCTCTGGAGTCCGATCTCGCCGGTGAGCTGCAGTTGCGTGTTCGCAAGCGCTATTTCAATGACCACACACAAGCGCTGTCGTTTACTGCGACAACGAACGCAAAAGTCGAGGCGAAACTCAGCGCCGTTAGCGATCCCCAGAAACTTTCTGACGAGCATCCCGCGTTGTCACACTTCTCTTTGATTGATTTTGACGAGAACGAAAAGGCGCTGTTTTCGCGCGCGAATTTTGCGCGCGACTGTTTGAGCTGTCACCAGCTTGGCAATCGATTCACGCGCTGGCCACGTTCCGCGGAAGGGTGGGTGCCGAGCGTGCAACGTATGCATGGTTATCTCGCGAACGCAGACGCGGCACCAATCAAAGAACGCGCCGAGCTCCTCGCTAAATCGTTTGACGGGAAACTCGCGACCTCAAAACCGGTCGTTCCCGTCGATCCTCTAATTTTCACCGCCAAGCTACGTGAATGGCGTCTCGACGGGACCGTCGTTCCACACGACGCCGAGTTCGTTCATACGACGGGAAAGATTTATATCTCCGAGATGTTTGCTGGGGAAGTGTTGGAAACGGATCTCAAAACCGGCGCAACGAAGCGTTTCAAATTGCCGGCGGATGGTCTTCCCCCGGGCGGGGCGTTCACGCAAATGGGTTTGCCAGCGCCGTACGGTCTTACCGTCGCGCGCGCGCCGCATAGTCTTACCGAAGGACGCGATGGCAAAATTTATTTGACCGACTCCATCGGTGCGGCCGTTACCGCGTTTGATCCCAAAACGCGTGCCTTTGAAAACTTTCAAGTAGGTAACGGAGCTCTTTACCCACATACGGTGCGTGCGGACGCCGACGGCGTCATTTGGTTTTCCATTTCGTTTTCAGATCAGATCGGCCGTTTCGATCCCAAAACTAAAACCATGAATGTCATTAAGCTACCATCGGCACCCTCGCTTAGCATAATGGGTACCTCGGTTCCTTACGGCGTCGCGATCCATCCGCGTGACGGTGGTGTCTGGTATGCACGCCTCGCCTCGGACAAGATTGGCCGCATCGACCCCAAGACGCTAGAAGTGACGGAATACGATTCGCCGGTGCGAGCTCCGCGTCGGCAGCGTTTCGATGCCGCGGGCTATCTTTGGGTAGCGGGGTTTTCGGATGGCTCTCTCGCTAAGATTAATGTCGATGAGTGGAGCGCGAAAATTTATGCTTTGCCGATCTATGCACCTGGCGAAATTCCGGCACCTTATGCTTTGGCGGTACATCCGCGGACCCAAGAAGTATGGGTGAACGATACTATGCTTGATTTAGTGTGGCGGTTCTTGCCCGATCAACAACGTTTTGTCGCCTATCCCATGCCTTTGCGCGGCACCTACACCCGAGATTTCACGTTTACGAACGAGGGCTACGCCTGCACCACGAATAACCCCATTCCTGCGCCCGCATTAGAAGGCGGCGTGCCAGAATTGATTTGCATCGATCCGGGTGCAGACGACGCGGTGGCCTTGTCGGGCACGTGAGCAAGTGCGGATTGTGGCTGTGCTGTATGGCCGGAGCGTACTTGCTGAGCATCGCGTGCGTGACTGCCAGCGCGGCTGCTGCTGAATTCACCCGGATAGCCAATGACGGTACCGCGCTCCCGCCGGACGCAACGTTCGGCGCGGGTGCACGAGACTGGGCGTGTGTTCGAGACACGCGCACGGATCTAGTTTGGGAAGTGAAAACAGCTGACGGGGGCATGCGCGATCAGCGCTGGACGTATACGCCTTACGACAGTAATCCAGCAACGAATGGCGGCTACGCTGGCTACAAGGATGCAACTAGCGGTAAGTGTATTCGCGAGCGCATGGCGGAGCGTTCGTGCAACACCGAGGCCTATGTATTCGCGGTGCGCGAAGTGCGGTTATGCGGTTTCGACGACTGGCGCTTGCCGACGATTGCCGAATTGGTTGCCGTCGCCTCTCAGGCCACCGAAACAGCGCCCGGCGCGACACCGCACTCCTTACCCAACGTGCACGCCGGGTGGTATTGGACGGGGACAGAGCAAGTCGGCGTGACGAATTTCGCGCGCGTGATTTTGCTACCCCCACGCGGTTTGCCTACTTTCTACGACGGCAGCTATCTGATTTTGCTTGTACGCGGCGGTGACGGTCGCTGAATAGTGCGACGAGCGCGGCGTCCATAGCGTCGACATCATCAAGTACTCACTGCGTGATCATCGCGAGTTCCGCTGCGTTTGGTGGTTCTTTTATCGTCGGCGTGGGTGGCGGCTACAGCTTTCCGCAAATTTGCATTACTCCGGAAGAAATCCCATCTTACGCGCTTCATTTAAGATTTGATTATGAAAAGCCTCGCGGGGTAGCGTGCGCTTCATCGTCGCCATCGCGCTCGTACCTGTACCGCTGAGCACTGTGCGCGCCTTCTCACCTACCCCGGAGACGATGTCTTCTGCTACCACGCGCGGGTGGTCACCGACGTCGCGATAGTAATTTTGCAGCTTCTCGATTTGGGCAGCGCTGATGCCGAAGCGCGCCTCGTTTTGCACAATCGGAGTATTGATCACCCCGGGGTGCACGCACGTCACAGCAATATCAGTATTCGCCAGTTCCATCGCGAGGGAGTCGCTCAGTCCCTCGACTGCATATTTGCTTGCCACATAAGCCGCCATGTTTGGCATCGGAACAATCGATGCCATCGATGAGACGTTGACGAAGTGGCCAACGGTGCCGCGTCTTTGCCAAACTTCGAGAAACGCGCGACAGCCGAATACCACGCCGAGAACGTTAACGTCTAGCGTCAAACGCCAGTCAGATGGGCTCGTGTCGGCAAAGCTCTTTATGACACCGAGACCCGCGTTGTTGACAACGATGTCAGGAATGGTCCCTAGCGACTCTAACTCCGTTGCTATGGCGGTAAACGCGGTTTCGTCACGTACATCGAGTATGCGCGTCAAACAGCGACGACCTAATTTTTCGACCTCGGCTTGAATATCGTCGAGCCCGGTTTGCTCGATATCAGTGGCGAGAATGTCAGCACCACGCGCGGCAAAAGCACGGGCAGTTTGATAACCGATCCCCGATCCGGCGCCGGTAAGGAAAACGATTTTCCCCGAGAATTCTTTGGTCGCCATTGGTGGGTACTCTCAGGTTTCAATCGCATGCGATGATAATCTTGCCGATATGATTGCCTGCTTCCATATGGCGATAGGCCGCGGCGACTTCCTCGAGTGGAAAAATGCGATCGATAATGGGTAGGTAAGTGCCGGCGGCGAGACGTTCGCCGAGATGGGCGAGCGCGCGCTCGGTGCGGTCTGGGTATTGGAATAAATTAAAGACTAAATGAAATCCACATACGCGCAGACCTTTGCCGATCACGGGAAACAGCGGGAACGGCGTAGCGCTTGCTGACAAAGCGCCATACTCCACAATCGTCGCTTCCACCGCGGCACTGGCAGCCAGCGCTTCAAGAAACGGCCCGGCGACGGGATCAAAGGCGATGTCGAAACCTTTGCCGTCGGTTATTTCCATTATGCGTGCGGCGAAGTCTTCTTCATCGGTCGCGATGACATGATCAGCCCCTGTTTCTAGTACGGCGTGATGTTTAGCAGTGCCCCGCGAGGTGGCGATAACGGTTGCCCCATGTTGCTTAGCGATCTGTATGGCGGGTAGGCCGACGCTCGAACTCGCGGCGGAAATGACAACATGTTGACCCGCGCCATCGCGCAGACCACCGATCTCCACCAAGCCCCCGTAGGCAGTGGGATAAGCCATCCAAATCGCCGCGGCGTTCTCGAAGCTCACTTTAGGATCTTTCGGCGCGAGTGCTGCTACCGGCGCGAGCGCGTATTCTCCGATCACGCCATAGCGATCGGGCGACATATTTGGGGTAATACTGACTTCGTCGCCGATCGCGTAGCCCTCGACGCCGGATCCGACGGCCGCGATGACCCCGGACCCTTCAACACCAATGCGAGACGGGAGTTTCGGGGTAACGAGATATTGGCCGTGCAAATATAACCACTCTGCGCGGTTGAGTCCGGCAGCCTTCATTTTGACCAGCACTTCGTTTGCACCCGGTTGCCCCGGATCTTCATCGACGAGGATGATTTTCTCCGGGCTACCGATCTCGGTGAATCGCGCGATACGTGCCATATTTGCGCTCCTCCTGCATGACGATCGCAGACACACAGTGCTGCGTCGTCGGATTCATCGAAAAACATCTCCGACCCAACGGCACCGGTCTAGCGTGGGATCTGGCGATTGGGTTCGACCTGAGCGAAGCTCGGCTTCTCCCACCGCAGGGTTAGTGTGCCATGAAATGCGCCTGAGCTTTAATCGGTCGTGCGTGATCGGCGTCGTCGCGGGGCGAACGCGGTATCTAACAGCTCTCGAACAGCTCTCGCGGCCGTACGCAGTTGTTAGCTTGACTGGATCCCGGATCAAGTCCGGGATGACGGTGCGACATCCCTCACCCCGGGTGACGGTGACACATCCGTCACCCTGGAAACGCGTCGCGTTATCCGGGGTCGGGATGAGGCACTCAGGGCCGGGATGAGGCATCCGCGGTTGCCGTGCCCTATCCGGACCAAATTCCGGCGGGGACACTGTCGCCAACGCAACACTGGCGACTTATGGCGCGTCACCGGGCTCTTGACGACGGAGTTGGTATTCGAGCTCGCTTCCATCACCTGATGGGCGTCCGTGGTGGTGATTTGCGTAGTGGTAATTTCGCGCGCCATGCAGGTCTCGTAATCGTCTTGCGCCTGGCGTCGGCTCTCCTGTGCTGCGCTAGTGGTCTCTGTGAAAGTGTCAATATCAATATCCAACTCGCCTTCAGCTCGTGGATCGTCCAGCAACAATTTATCGCTGATACCCCGCTGATCTGCCGTTACGCTCGTCGCATGCAATGACCGAAGTTCGTCCCAGCAAGGCGGGGCATTCACAGAGTAACTCGATTGCGATATCTTCCCCAAGACAAGTTTCATACGTTTGTTCTGCGACGCGCACCGCGCGAGCGAGCAATATGCGCTCATCTTCTAGCTGTTCAATCGTATCCAATAACGCATCTGCCTCTTCTCCCTTAGCAAGCGCTAACAGTTTGTCGTAGGTCGCCATTACACCGTCTAAACGGCGGTTGTGTTTGCCGAGGCGCTCGCTGGCGATACGCAAAGCCTCTTCTTCCGCTAAGCAGATTTCATAGGTCCGCTCGAGTACTTGCGAATGTGCCCATGCACCGTAACGATCTGAAAGACCTTCGTTGTAGACGCCGCGATCTTGCTCGAGAACGCGCCCGATTTTGTAACGCGGTTGGCGCCCAAGTTTGCGTACAAATGGAATATCTTCCAAGACAAAAATGTAATCGATGCGCTTCTTAACGCCGCTGCAAGCGGCGAGTGGATTATCGCAATCATAAGCAGCGCCGTCGCCGAGTTCTTCGACGGCGTGGGGTTTCGATTCCAGCCAAACATCACGCGGTGCACCAAATACTTGCACGATATCCGGCCAACCGTCAGGTACACCGTAGCCTAAGTTTGGGGGTCGCCGATATTAAAATCACCCATGACGATAACGGGCCACGGCGTGGCTCCCGAGTACTCTTTCATCTTGTCGCGCATTTGGACCAAAGCGGCACGTCTACAGGCGCGATCACAGCCGTCGCTATGTGCATAGATGTGGGCGACGTAAACGGCAACAAAAAGTGCGGGCGATGAGCATAGCTGGACGTGCGCAAAGATGAACCCGTGTACGCGACGGCGCGAGTAATCGATCTCGGTCAACCATTCATGCTCGTGAAAAGCGACGATTGGATAGCTTGCATGCGTGCTGATGCCGACATTACCGTCGAGTTCCGGAGCGGGATAACACGCCAAATACCAGCAGTCCCACTCGTAGAACTCACCGATCGGATAATGATAGCGACGGTGGGAAGACGTGTTCGGATATTTGCCGTAGTGAATTGAATCGCGATCGTAGAGGGATTCTTTGAGGTGGCCACCGTCACAACCGAGAATTGTGGTGTCGAAATCTTCCACCAATACATTCGTATTGTCGATGTATTCGTTGAGACCGACGATATCAAATGCCGGCACAGAGTTACGCAAGCGCAAGCCGGCGTTGTGCAAGCGCGTCTCGCAGTCTTCTTGTTTACCAAATAGGTTATGGGTAAGAACGTTAAGGACGCCTACCCGACGATAACCAGCAGGCGCGGCACGTTCCTAGGCTGGCTCGCCTTTGTCTGGCTCAGGAGCGGGGGTGTCGACGGCGGCGGTGAGTCCACGGGCGGCGGATCTGGCAAACCCACTGGGTCATCACCTTGCTCTTTCAGCGCCAAGGCGCTTAATGAACTTGCTAGCAGCAAACAAAAGACGATGCTACGGTATCGCTCAGTCATTCCTCATCTCAACGTCATCGCATAATGACGTGAGAGAATAACGAGTAACTACAATAGCGTCGGTGGCAATCGCTACACTTGTTAGCGTCCTGAAGTTAAATTCGACACGTTGAAAATGCGGCGGATTTGCGCTGCATTCATTGTTGGATGAACGGTTTCGCTAAGCGCTTGCACAATCGTCGCTTTATTTGTCTTGCGATCGATGATGAATTCGCCGCGCCAACCCGGAACAGACGTTTCAATTGGCGCGTTCGATCCGTCTTGCGGCGCTGGGCCGCGAAAGACAGTTTGAAACAGCTTCCACAGTTGCGCATCGTGATCAAATACCATCGACAGCGCGACACCATAAGTTTGCGTGTCGATAAATAGGATCCGACTCCCATAGGGATGTTTATCCCAGGTCGATATTACTTCCACCACGTGGCAATCGCGAACCTGCCACTGATCCATGGGCAAGCGACTGTAGGGGCCGAACCCCCGTGCTACGGCGTGTTTGCTATCGGCAACGTAGAGCAAAGCGCCCTTACCGAGATATGTCCAGACATAATCCAACACGCGGCCCGAAAAACCTTCAAAATCGTCGAGTGTTCCTTCGCTACCCATGAAGCGATCGGCGCGTTCCTTAGCGGAGAAGCGGCGCACGCGTCGCTCCGTCGGTGAATAAATATTTACTTGATCGTCGGCGTGAGGATCGAGGTAGCGTTCAACGACGAATTTTGTGCCTTTGACGTCAAACGGTGCGAGAAACTCGATGAAGTCTTTGAAAAAAACCGTCTCGTTGGCGGCGAGGTCCATGCGATAGTTTTGCTCGCTGAGCCAGGCTAGTTTGCTCAAATAGACTCGGTGGTAAGCTTGTGACAAACGCCTGGTCACGTCACCGCCACCGAGGAGGCCGTGTTCGCTATCGGCCGGCGCTTGCCCGGGTGTTGAGCCGACATAAGTCATGGTTAGATCGGCGACTTTGTAGCCGCTGTATTGCCAGCGATGAATCTGGTTCCACGCCACCATATAACCTGCTGTTTTCGTGTCCGCCGTCACGATCTGCTGATCGCTAAACGGTTGCCCGGCGACATAGTTCTCGAGCCGCCCGTCGCTGCCGATGCGAGCTTGACCGCTAAAACGCTCCGTGGCGGCGACGTACGTATGGTGCCCGGGATAGTCCTGCGTTGCTTGAATTTCGACGCGCATTTCTGGGAACCGGAATTCGTCTATCAGCCCCGGCGGGATCCATGGCCGTAACATTTCTACTTGGTGCGCTTCGATGACCGTGCCGGCCGCCGGGGGATCGATCGTGACGTCTTGTTCGAGCCATGAGTCGAGTTCGTGACGCGCGACATCCTGGGCGAGCGCGCCAGTCGTTAGCAGTGTGAGCGCGATAAAGGCGAAGCGAAGCGGTTTCAAGCTGGCGAACGATCCCGATGGGTACAGCCTTTACTGTACGCAATCAAACTTCGATTGACAAAACATGTGACCGGCATCTTGCTAAATTTGAGTTCGATCACAGGCGCGCTTTGAGGCGCGTTTTCAGCGCGCTGTGGCAGGCGGCGTGTAGATAACAGGTTTGCTCTCCCATGCTCAGCAAAGTCTGGGTATCTTCGGCGCTTTCACGCGTGGCGACAAAAACTGCGGTATCGACCGCAGCACTCGTGGGCGGCATCGCGTTATCATTGCGCACCGCCGGTACACTGAAGCTCGTGTCTTGCACGATTTCGTAGGCTTCTAAATCGTGTTTGGCGACCTGTGCGTAGCGTCCGAGCTGGGTCATAAAGCAAAACGCGATCCCGGCCGAGAGATAGACCAAACCGCTCGGCGCGCGTTGTTTGCCGCCGACACTAACAGAGTCATCGCTTAGAATTTCAAAGACGCTGCCGATCGGTTTGAAGCAGGCGACGTTGAGCGTTTTCATGCCGTCCTCACGCAGCTTTCCAACGCCGCGCACGTGCACCGATCGTTTTTGCTGATCGGTGAGGCCGACGGCAACGCTGCGTTCGCTACCCAGTTTCTCGCCACCGAGCATGTCGACTTCGTCCAGGCGCACGATGAGCGGCTCGGCAGCGGTGCCTGGTAGCGGTGTTGCTTGGCGGAACGCCGGACCCGGAGCGGGTGGCTGCGGTGAGCGGCTCGCCGCGACGTTCGTAACGGGGATCTGAGTGCCATTGTGGTTGAGGCTAAAGACACTATCCACGGCGTTACGAAGATAAGCATCAGCCGGTGAGCTCGCCACCGCCGCATGTGCCAGGTGCTGCTTTGTGGTGGCGTCTATATCACCGCCTATACTGAACGTCGCTTCCACCGGCAAGGCGCTACCGATCATCGTGCCTTTCGTCAACGAACCTGCCATGGTGTAATGATTGTCCACCATGATCTCAAGATCGCGCACGTGGATCTCAGCTGCACGCGCATGGGTTAAAAATTCCGACAGGTAAGATGCAACGAGTCCGGCGGTGAAAAAGCCCAATGGGAAAGGCGCTAAATCAGTGCCGTTTAGCCAAGGGCCTTCGTCGCAGACGATGCGCCAGCAAACATTGTTGGCGCCGTCGCTGACGAGCGCCTCTTTTTGCATGCCCGCCAGCGCCCGCGCCGCAGTGCGGAATTGCAGCCGTCGGCCCTCCTGGCTCGCGACCGGTGCGCAGTCATCAGCGAGTTTGTAGACCAATGGGGCGTTGCTTTGTTCTATGCTGTTCAAGCTTGGTTCTCCTAACACGATATTACGCCAGCACGAGTTGGCATGTTGGCAATTTCTAGATCGATTGCGTGAGTAAGGTTTGTATGATGAAGTTTAAGCCGAAGTGAGCACGAAGCGCGCTTTTCGTTGCTACCCGTTGACCCCGTCGCGGTGGCGGGATTTTGAAACGCTGTTCGGCGACAACGGCGCGTGTGGGGGCTGTTGGTGCATGCTTTGGCGTCTCGCGCGTAAGGATTTCGAAGCACAAAAAGGCGAGCAAAATCGCCTGGCGATGAAAAACGTGGTGATGGCACGCAAGCACCCGGGCCTGCTGGCTTATGCCGATGATCACGTCGTCGGGTGGTGTGCCTTGGCGCCGCGCGAACATTATCCGGCGCTGGCGCGCTCACGCATTCTCAAACCTGTGGATGACCAAGCTTGTTGGTCGATCGCGTGCCTGTTTGTTCATCGCCACCACCGCAAGCAGGGCGTTGCCACCGGACTGTTGCGTGCCGCAGGGCAATATGTGAGCAAGCAAAAGGGCGTGCGTTTTCTCGAGGGTTATCCTGTCGAACCAAAAAATGAGCGGCCTATTCCGCCGGTTTTTGCTTGGACCGGGGTCCCGCGTGCATTCGAGGAAGCGGGTTTTGTGGAGGTGAAACGGGCCTCACCAACACGCCCGATTATGCGTCTCGACGTGCAGGCATAGCGCGGTTTTGACGGCCGTCGTTCAGGTGACGGTCACCGCGGCGTGAGCTCGAGTGGGCACGCGGCCGGCGTTGCTAGGCAATGTTCCCTACCGATGTGGTTTACAGTGAGATTCCGTTAATATATAAAGTAAACATTAAATTAAATTTCAAATTCGTTAAGTTCCCGAACTAGCACCCCAAATCCGCGAGGGTTATGAATATGGCTAGCGCAGCGCCCACGGCGAATTCCCTGAAAAGCGGTCGTTGGATCGCCTCGACCTGCAAAATGTGTCTGCACTCCTGCGGCAATTTAATTCATGTTACCGACGACGGTATCGTCAATAAGATCGAAGGCAACCCGACCAATCCGTCCAATAACGGCAAACTGTGCCCGAAGGGCAACTCGGTCATCATGCGCCACTACGATCCGAGTCGCTTCAAACAACCACTGCGGCGCACGAATCCGGAAAAAGGCGTGGGCATCGATCCTAAGTGGGAGCCGATCTCGTGGGAGGAAGCCTTAGATTACACGGCCGCGCAGATCAAAAAATCGCTCGACGAGGATCCGCGCAAGATATTACCTTCTTTGGAAGACTTTCAGAAGTTCAATATCTGGGCATGGCCATTATCTTTTGGCAACTTCAACTTTTATCAGTCGGGCGGCACGATGTGCGGTGGTGCCTATCATCCCGTCAACGGTTTTATTCATTCGGCATTCGCCTGCGCCAACGACGCGAAGCACTGTAATTACTGGATCAACAACGGCACCGGCGACGGCTTTTCGTCCCATTTGCACGCCGCTGCACAATCCAATTGGGTCGCGAAAGCCCGCCGCGAGCGCAACATGCGCGTCGTTGCTGTCGAACCGCGATTGTCGATCGCGGCGGCAAAAGCAGAAGAGTGGATCCCGATCCGCCCGGCGACTGATCGTCATTTCGCCATGGGTATGAGCCATGTGTTGGTATACGAAGGTTTATGTGATTACAAATTTTTGAAACGCGATACTAATGCGCCCTATCTCGTCGGTGAAGATGGCTATTTCATTCGCAATGACGAGCGCCAGTGTTACGTCTGGGACGCTAAAGCCGACCGCCCGAAACTATGGAATGACGACTCCATAGAGGAGATCGCGCTAGAAGGTAGTTATACGATTGACGGTAAACCTTGCCGCCCAGCTTTCCAGGTGTATAAAGACATTCTCACCGAGTGCACGCCCGAGGCGATGGAAAAAATAACCACGGTGCCGGCGGCCACGATCCGTCGCATCGCCCGTGAATTCGCTGCGGCCGCGCAGATCGGCGCGACCATCAAAGTCGAAGACGGTCGCACCTTGCCGCTACGTCCCGCGGCGTACAACTATTATCGGGGTGCCCAAGGCCACAAACATGGCGCCCAGACGAATCACGCGTTTAAGCTCGTCAATGTTCTCATCGGCAACATCGATACGCCCGGGGGTCACATGGGCGTGACCTTAGATCCCAAAGAGGTAGATTTTAATCATTGTGCCCCCGGTGAAAGCGGCATGATGCAACCGACACCCCACCAGCTCGGCCCCGTACCAGGATTTCACTATCCGCCGAGCACTTACCACATGATGGATTATTTCCCGCTCGGGGTGCACCCGCCACATTTTAATTTACTGGTGCACGAGAATCGTGAAAAGTTTGGTGTCGATTTTATTCCCGACGTCATCGTTAATTGCCACTCTAACCCGGTGTGGGCGATTCAAGGATCCCGGGAGAAGTGGTTTGAGTTTTTGCGGAGCATGCGATTCATCGTTTGCGTCGACATTATTCCGACAGAGATGACGGACTTCGCCGATGTGATCCTGCCGTCGCATGACGTATTGGAAAGCTGGAATTGCACGATGATCGAACCGCCGCATACGGAAGGCCAGTGCTTCCGCCAACCAGCGGTCGAACCTTTGCATGATACGCGCAGCGAGGAATTTATTTTCTACGAACTGTCGGAGCGTTTAGGGATCCTCGAAGCCTATAACAACGCGATTAACTTAGCGCTCGGTTTCGAGGCGCATGAGGATTTGAAACTGAGTTTGAACAAAAAATATACCGATAAAGAGATCGCCGAGCGCAAGGGCTTGCTGTGGGATGGGCATGGTATCGAGTGGTATATGGAGAACGGCCATTCGGTGACAGAAAAACGCTTAGATAAGTGGTATCGACCTTGGGAAGGCAGTCGTTTGCATTTTTACATCGAGGATTATCTCGTCGAACGTGACAAGCTCAAGCAGCAAATGGAAGAACACGATGTGCCGTTTCGCCACGAGTGGGAGTGGGACGATTATCAACCGCTGCCAGCGACGAAACTCGATCCGGTGCACGAAGAGCCCGCCGAATATGACCTCTATGCGATTACATTCAAGGACATTCAGCTCAATTTCGGTGAGAGCTTAAGTAATCCCTGGATCAAGGACATCGTCTACCGCGATCCCGTGCATACGGGCTTATTGCTCAATCCCAAGACGGCCGCGGCTAAAGGACTGGAAAAGGGCAGTATTGTCAAAGTCGAATCCGCCTATGGCCAACTTTATGGACGCATCAGCGCTTCCGAAGGTATGCATCCGGAGACGATCGGTGTGTCTAATTCGCTGTCGCGGATGAAATCGCGTGCTACGGGGGTGTTGCCGGCGGGCGGTCACTATAACGACATGCTGCCTTACGATCTCAAAAATACCGATGCCGCCAGCGCCCAGCCCGAAACCGTGTGCAAAGTAAAACTCACGAAACTCGACGACTGGCCCGATTTTCTCAAAGAAGGCGGCACCGTCTACGATGTCGTCGAAGCATTAGAAACCGCCCGTGGCAAAGGAGGACAACACTGATGGCGCGAATCGGCATGGTGTTCGACTTGAAGACTTGCATTGGTTGCAACGCTTGTGTTGTGGCGTGTAAGCAAGAGAACTCCTTGCCAGACGGTGTGTTTTTTACAAAAACTTTAAGTGAAGAGTACGGTGTTTACCCGGCCACCAAGCGCGTTTACATTCCAACGATCTGTAATCATTGCGAAGACGCGCCATGTGAGAAAGTTTGTCCTTCGGGGGCGACATATACGCGCGATGACGGGATCGTCATGGTAGATGATGAGAAATGCATTGGCTGTTCTACTTGCGCAGTTGCATGTCCCTATGATCAGCGCACCATGATGGAAGAAAATAGTTTTCGTAAAGGATTATTCGGCACCGGCGAGCTCACACCTTTTGAAGAAGACGGATACAAGCGTTATACGCCGGGCACGGTGACGAAATGCGACTTCTGCAGCCAACGCGTCGACGCGGGGCTCGACCCGGCATGTGTTGCGACCTGTCCAACCGATGCGCGCATTTTCGGCGATCTCGATGATCCCGAGAGCGCGCCCAGTAAGATGATCCGCGAACGTAATGGACGCGCACCGTTACCAGAGAAAAACACCCGACCAAAAGTGTTCTACGTAAATTAAGGAAGAATTTGCGTCCAACTCCGAGGAGCGACGATGGCTATCGAAGACAAGGTGTTCAGCGGCGATACGTTACGGGTAGGTTATCGCTTTCAGCGCCATTGGGATAATTCGATGGCTTACGCGTTCTGGTTTGCGGAGGTCGGCGCCGGTTTATTTTTTGTCTCTCTATTACTCGATCACACCGCCGGCAAGATAGTGGGGTTAGTACTGGTCTCGACGGGTAAACCTTTTTTTCATCTAACCCACATGGGCGTGCCGGCTAAGTCTTGGCGCGCGATGTTGCGCCCGGATCGATCGTGGATCAGCCGCGGCTTGTTGGCCTTGATCGGCATGGTGGGTTTTGGCGTCTTGCATCTACTAGTGCAACATTTCGGTGCGACGGGCGGCCTTGCGTGGTTACTCAAAATCCTGGCGGGCATCTTCGCGCTGGTAGTAATGTGTTACCAAGGGTTTGCAATGTCGCATACGAGCGCCATAGCGATCTGGAATTCGGCAATTTTGCCGCTGGCGAGTTTTCTTTATTCGCTTACCTGTGGTTTAGCGGTGGTACTGCTCTTTGTCTCCGGGGCCGCACGACTAGAACTTGCATCCATGTTGATGTTGTTGTTGCTCGGGTTGGCGGTGATGCACTTGATGCTATTGCACGCCGCGTGGCACGGCACGCCCGGCGCCCGTACCTCGGTGGAATTATTGCTGCAGACGCTTTATGCGAAGTGGTTTTGGGTCGTAACGGTAGGCGTTGGCATCGTATTGCCGGCCTTGTTGCTGTGGCTCTCACCGAACACCCAGCTAGCGGTGTCTATTGCCGTGATTGCAGTATTGGCTGGGTTTTTGTCGTGGCGAATTCTTATTTTCAAGATCGGTGTTTACGAGCCCATCATGAGCATGAACCCCTTTAGTGTCGCACGCTGAGCGCAAGGCGGAGCGTAGAGAAACAAAAATTTTGCACGCTCTCCCGGAGCTGGGTTTCTTTCGCACCTCATCTCTTATCGGAGCTAGCTAGACTAGCGACAACTTCTGTTCACAGGCACGTCAGGTTAGTACGGCGTAGTCTCCCAATATATAAAGTTCATGTTTTGCATGCGGCGGAATCGCAAACCCGTCGCCGCGACAACAAATCGCTCAAGGTCTCTGCGAGCATCTCACTTGTCCATGTGCCGCGCAGGTAGTCGTAGTCGCCGGGCGGCTGCTCGACCAGCTCCGCCAGCGTTTCCAGCAGGCAGCGTGTCATGCACCGTCGATGGCGGCCGAGCTGAACCACATGCATCGAGAAAGGCTTCGCCGGACGCCTGAAACTGTGCTGACCAACGATAAAACGTCGATGATTGCCGAGGACACCGTACAACCTCTGATGCTGCTGGAGGCGTCGGAAACAGACTGGCATGGAGGTCTGATGGCCACCGGAGCGCCACGATGGCAGGCCGACGCATTGGTTGAACTCATCAGGGCCTACTCAACTCGTACCACAAGCCCTGTTACACCGGACCTGTTACATCTACTTGGACGACCAGGACGGACATTCCGTTGCTATCCAGCAGATGAATTCACCCCAGTCTACAATCAGACCATTGGCGCCAATTAAACCAGCAATGCCCGACTGCCAACTCGAGGATGTCCATGTCTACTAAGAAGCTTGCTGAGCTGCCCGCGGGAACTATCGAGTACATCGACAGTGGCGGAGAGGGGCCGGTCCTCGTCTTTCTCCATGGTGTGGTGATGTCGAACACCCTCTGGGACGAGGTCATCAGCAAACTCCCAAGCGAGTTTCGCTGTATCGTGCCGGAGCTTCCGTTGGGTGCCCACAAGATCCCGATGAACGAAAGTGCCGATCTTTCACTTCCAGCCATGGGCAAGATCGTTTCGGACTTTCTCGATCACCTTGATCTCAACGACGTGACCCTGATCAACAACGACTGGGGAGGATCCCAGGTGTTGGTGGCTCAGGAGCGGACTAGTAGGATCGGCCGGCTTATCATCACCTCTTGCGAGGCCTTCGAGAACTATCCCCCTGGTATTCCCGGCAAGTTGTTGGGGATGTCGGCCAAACTTCCAGCCGGCCTTCAGATCGCGTTCGCCAGCCTGAAGTTCAAACCGGCCCGCCGCCTCCCAATGACCTGGGGTCGCATGAGTAAGAAGACCATCCCACCGGCCATCATGGACGCCTGGTTCGAGCCCATCCTAACCTCACGAGAAATTCGGCGCGACTTCAAGAAGTACGCCAACAAGATGCCCAAGCGTGATGTCTTGGTCCAGCTCGGCGGGGAACAAATCGGCAAGTTCGAGGCACCGGCGCTCGTCATCTGGGCCGCCGACGACAAGCTTATGCCTTTACGTCACGGCAAACGATTGGCCGAGCTTTTGCCTCAGGGTGAACTCATCACCGTCGCCGACTCGTACACGCTGATTCCGATCGACAAGCCCGACGAGCTAGCCGATCACATCACGTCGTTCGTCAAATCCCACACCGGCGTCTAAAGGCCGATCCGGTCAACTCACTCCACTTGGTGAACGAGTTCAAGCTGACGTTGCCCGGCAAGTGAAGGCTCTTCGAACTTGGGGCGACGCTGACGGTACTCCCGCTTGAGGATGACGGCAAACAAGGCCGCCGTTTCGACCGCGGGTTGGCGAGCGGGAACGTGGTCGGCGGCGAAGGCTCGTCGAACCGCTACGGCTGTTCTACTGATAGTGAACACCTGACGGGGTTCGCTGCGATGGTTGAACAGACCGGCGAAGTCGCGGTAGCCGTCATCGTCCAAGGTGCGCAAGAGCTTGATCACGACACCGGGCATGGGGCCCCGCCGACCTAGGTCATCGGCCAACCAGAAGTGGTCGTAGGCTTGCTGGTCGCGCTTTCGCCACCATGCGTTCATGCCTCGGTCCAGATCGTTCGGCGAGTCGAGGTGGGCGGCGACAACTTCGGCCACCTGCTGGCCTTGGCGAAGTGCGTCCGGGATGCCCTGACCGGCGGTCGGGTCCTTGGAAATCCCGGAGTCGCCGACAAGAACTTAGCCCGGTCCGGCGGCCCCCCGAAAGTAATTCTTCATCTGCCCGAAATAGTGGAGCGGCTCGTCAAGTTCGCAGCCTTCGAGGGTTTGATGTAGTTCGGGAACCGCTTCGATCACGCGGTTGAAGGCCACAACCGGATCGGCCATGAAGTCGTCGCGGCGCTCGCTGTCAGGGGTGACAATGACCTCAAAGAGGTCGTTGTCGGCCGGGCAGGCCAACACGGTGTGGTTGTCCCAGCGAAAGCAGAGCCGGTGGGCACGTCTTGGTTGACGTTGCGGAAGTATCCCCAGTATGAGCAACGCGCGCCCTGAACTACGTGATAGCTGCGGGCCCCCACCGACCGCGCCACCAGAGAGTTTCGTCCGTCGGCGCCCACGACCAAACGGCAGCGAACTTCGCTGTTGCCAATGCCGACCCCGTTGACGCGGCCACCGTCGTCGAATAGCAGACGATCGACTCTGGTGCCCTCAAGAATCCGCACGCCTTCGGACCGAACGGCGTCAACCAGCACCCCGTCGAGGACCCGTCTGCGAATGGACGAGATCCCCGACTCGTCGGGATCCAGACGGACATCAACCGATCGCAGATCCTGTTCGATGTCGAACAGATCCGACCGAAGGCGCCGGCGCCGTTCTCGATCAGCGCCGACCACAGCCCCAAGTTCTGGAGTCGGCGGACGGCGTTCGGTTGAATGACGTGAGCGGAAGGAACTTCGCTTGGAAAGGTGGCACGATCGACAACGAGGGTTGAAAGGCCAAGTCGGTGGAGCCTTAGCGCCAATGTAGAGCCGGCTCGGTGACATAGTCCTTCGACTCGACACTGTCGGCCTTAAGGGCCTCAACGTCCCAGGAGAATCCGCTCAAGAGCTGCGGTGGTCACGTCAAGATCATCGCAGGCATCGAAGGTCCTGTGGTGATCGAGAAGATCCTCAGGCACCTTGAGCACAAAGACGCAGCTCCTGCCACGCGTTCACCCCCGTCTCGGGTGCCACCCGAAGTCAGCTTGTTCGGCTAATATGCAATCACACTAGCAGGTGCTGCGACATTGCAGGGGCGGCAGGGGTCACTGTCGTCTTGTCCGTGGAAACCGTTGAAACATCGCGCTGAAGTGCGGAATTTCTCCCGGCTCAAGCTCGCAATTCGAGCCAACATCGCGTCGAAATGCCGATTCACGACGGTTTGATGATCTAACGATACTCAATGGGATCCCGGATAAGCGCGTTTATTCATCTTATACTCTCGCATCACACCCGGCACGGTGCTGCCCTAAGATCCACGCCCAACCACGGCTCAGCGCCGAGAGGGGAAGCCATGACCAGAAGCGCCAGATACCTACAGGAAGCCGCCGACCGCGTGATGATCACCGACCTGCTCGCGCGCTATGTCTGGGCCATTGATTACGGCGCGGCGGAAGACTACGCCGATGTGTTCACGCCGGACGGCGTCTTCGAGGCCGCCGGCGGGGCGCCGCGGGTCGTCGGCCGCGAGCGCATCATGGAATTTGCTAAGGATTTGTACCGGACCGTGCCCCACCTTCATCACGTCACCACCAGCATCCTGATCGAGCTCGACGGCGACCGCGCCACGGGCAAGAGCCAGTTGAACGAGTTCATGTCACGCCCCGAGGCGATCTATCCTAACCTCCACGGCTGGTACGAGGACGAGTACGTGTTCACGGATGGCCGCTGGCTGATCAAGACGCGGCGGGTGCACCTGCCGCACCCGGAGAACACGCGGGTGGGCAAGGTCGGCGAGTACTTCGAAGAGTTCTGGAAAGCGTGCGAGAAATACCGGGACTAGCACCGCCGATGGCCCGGACCGCGCCGGTCTACAACACGAAACCCTCCCCGCTCGACCGGGGCAAGCATCAAACGAGGAATGAATCATGTCGGTTGAAACGAACAAACAAACGGTCCGCGACTTCTTCGCAGCCCTTTCGGGCGGCGATTTGGCCGGAGCCTTGGCCCTGTGCCACGACGACGTGGTCTGGACCATTATCGGCGAAACACCGGTGTCCAAGACCTTCACGGGCACCAAGGCGGTCGAGGATGAGCTGATGGGCGAAGTACTCAAGGTGATCGATGTCAACGCGGGTATCCAGGTCGACATCGTCGAGCTGATCGCCGAGGGAGACAAAGTGGTCGCGCGGGCCCAAGGCACCATCACCGGCAACCACGGTCCCTACAACAACACCTATTGCCACGTGTTCACCCTGCGCGACGGCAAGATCGCCGAGGACGTGGAGTATCTAGACACCGCCTTGATCCATCGCTCGCTCTATGGACAGAAGCTGGTGAGCGCGTGACGGAGAGTCGAGGTGCGTCGCCTTCGGCTTTCCCCCGCCGGTGGGCGCCGTGGGTCGGGCTGCGTGGGTCGGGGCGTTGGGTCGGGGGGGCGTTGGGTCGGGGGGGCGTTGGGTCGGGGGGGCGTTGGGTCGGGGGGGCGTTGGGTCGGTTGGGTCGGGGTCGAACCAACCTATCTACGTGTATCGCCAGCACTAATTTCGGTTGGGTCGGGGTCGAACCAACCTATCTACGTGTATCGCCAGCACTAATTTCGGTTGGGTCGGGGTCGAACCAACCTATCTACGTGTATCGCCAGCACTAATTTGTCGGAAACACGACCTACAGAGCGCTAGAAGTAAAGGAACGTCCGCGAATTCTGATTATGAACAGTTCACTTCCTTGGTCAGCGCTGTGGGGTCGTATATTTCTGTGTCTTACATTGATGTTTTCCGCAAACAATCGCGTTCTAAGTGCGTTCTTCGATGGCGTTTACGGAACGATTGCGAAACAAATCAAGCATCTGAGTTGGTCCGACCCCGGGCTCATTCCACACCGTTGGTTCGGCCTCATCACTCAGCGCGCTATCAAGCGAGGTTTGTTTCGAACCGTCAAACAACTGGTCGCTCGAATCGAACAGTTCATCGAGCAACACAACAAACATTCAACCCCATTCATTTGGACCGCTACCGCCGATGCCATCTTGCAAAAGCGCGCCAGAATTTCGAAACTTCTTGGCAGGACAGCACACTAGATTGGGCTTTGCCCGACGGATTCGTACGGGTATTCGATCCTACCGTGACGACAACGAAATGAGGAACAACTTCGATTGGCAGTATTCTGAATGACCTGTTTGTTTGCACTTGCGGCCCGTTGACTCGATGGCCTGAAGGACCGGGATGTGCGGCCACCAGAGACATTCGCACGTCGCCGAAGTTTGCTATCGCGAATCCTAAAGAGATCATTGCCGGCGACGAACACGAAGGGGCCTGTTAGGCTAGACGGCAAGACGACTTCGCAAGGATGCGAATATGTCGCCGTTGCCTGCTGGCAGGGAAGCCAGTGCACATCCATAGCCTCCGAATACCCACCAAGCTCGGATCGCCATCGTCCGACCGACAAGGCATCAAAACTGCAATGCAAGCGCCATCGGGTTACCGTTCAAACGGCTTTCTTGCAGAAATACCAGTTCACGCAGTCGGGGTTTCTCTTGAGCCTCGCTTGCGCGGCTTCGGTCGTCGCCGGTGGAGGAACGATGACTGCTTCATTGGACAGCGGATCCTCGACGAGCACGGAATGCTAGTCGTCAAACTGCGGAAAGGTTTTGATCGGGATCAAACACACGGTGGCTTCGCGTTGTGCGTCGGCAGCCCCGAGTAGCAGTTTGCGCTGTCCGCAGTCGGCGCCCCGGTGGGGTTGGGCAATATTTGGCGTTGTTCTTACGCGGCAGGGAAAGAAGGTGACGGCGCGTTGCTATTGGCTTACGCTCTTAGTCGCCCCTGTGTCGGCGTTCTCATCGTGACCGCGGCATTGCTGGCGCTAGGCGGGATGGGTTCTCCGGATCGGTAGTTGCCTTACCCTCAGCCACCGTGGGTTATCGCTCGTTGGGTCCTGAAGCATCTCATGGGAAATTCGCAGGTCAGATCGGTAGTGCTGACGCGCTCGATGTCGACGGGTTATGCTGCATGAAATGCCGGCTGACTGGAGAAGGGAGATGCATCGGGCCGACAGGCCACTCATTATCGATACGGAAAGTCTCAACGACCTGATAGAGGCGTTGCGCCGGGATGGATACACCGTGCTCGGCCCGGTGTGCCGTGACGGCGCGATCTTGTACGATGAGATAGGCGGCGTGAGTGATTTGCCGGCCGGGTGGACGGATAGCCAAGAGGCGGGTACATATCAGCTGCGGCGTCGCGATGATGGGGCGATGTTCGGCTACGTCGTAGGCCCGCAGTCGTGGAAGCGTTTTCTCTTCCCGCCGCGTCAGCAGTTGTGGCGGGTTGAGCGTACTGAGAACGGGATCCAGACTTCTGGCGACCACGTCGACATGCCGCGCTACGCCCTTCTAGGGGTTAGAAGCTGCGAGCTCCACGCCATCACCGTACAGGATCGTGTGTTTCTCGGTGAGTCGTGCAAAGATGAAATTTACCGGGCGCGTCGCGAACAGGGTTTCTTTGTCGCCGTAAATTGTGGCGAAGCGGGTGGGACTTGCTTCTGCGTATCTATGCGCACGGGGCCCCGCGCCGACTCGGGGTTCGATCTCGCATTGACCGAATTGCTCGGCGGTGGCCGTCACGGCTTCCTGGTGGAAACAGGTAGCGAGCGGGGCGCCGCGCTCATGGACCGGGTTCAACATCGTGAGGCTGGCGCGGATGACATCGCGGCGGCGCAGATGGCCACAAAACGAGCCGCCCAGCAGATGGGCCGGTCCCTGGACACGGCGGGGATTGCCGCGCTGTTGCAATCCAACCTAGAGCACCCGCGCTGGGACGAAGTGGCGTCGCGATGCTTGAGCTGTGGGAATTGCACAATGGTTTGTCCGACCTGCTTTTGCTCAAGCGTGGAGGACACTACGACGCTCGACGGGCGGCAGGCCGAGCGGTGGCGCCGTTGGGATTCTTGTTTCACCGTAGATTTTAGTTACTTGCACGGGGGCAGCATTCGCAACTCAGCCCGGTCACGCTACCGGCAATGGATGACCCACAAGCTCGCTACGTGGTATGACCAGTTCGGCACCTCGGGGTGCGTCGGCTGTGGGCGTTGTATCACGTGGTGTCCAGTGGGTATCGACCTCACGCACGAGGCCGCTGCGATCCGTGAAAGTGACGGTGAGGCCCTGGACACATGATGAAATCGATCGAGGAGATCCTGGCGCAGCATTCCTTTCTCAAGGGCCTGGATTCGGACATTGTCGCCCTCATTGCGGGGTGCGCCAGCAACGCGCGATTTGCGGTAGGGGAGTATTTGTTTCGCGAGACCGAGGAGGCGGATAGCTTTTATCTCGTTCGTCAGGGGACTGTAGCCCTCGAGATGCATGTTCCCGGCCGGGATCCCGTCGTTTTCCTCACGCTCAAGGAGGGTGAGATGCTTGGTATATCCTGGCTGTTTCCACCTTATCGCTGGAGCTACGACGCACGAGCCGTAGAGCTCACGCGGGCGTTCCGCTTCGATGCCCGATGTTTGCGAGACAAGTGCGAGCAATACAACCGCGTTGGTTATCAGCTAATGAAGCGATTCGTACCGCCTTTGATGGAGCGGCTACAGGCGGCGCGGGTGCAAAGCGCTGATCTCTATCGATCGACGGGTCCTTGACATGTCGTCACGACTGGACATGACGAGACGGCAGATGGCCCCCACGTTTCTTTCCATTCGCAAACGGGCCCGAGAGAGTCGTGACGTGGTCACCGTGGTGCTTGCCGTGGATGGGACTAGCGTTGACTGGCCCGGCTTCGTGCCCGGCCAATTCAACATGCTCTATGCGTTCGGTGTGGGCGAGGTGCCTATTAGCCTGAGTGGCGATCCGGCGGACGATCGCGGCATCGAGCACACCTTGCGTGCCGTCGGTCCTGTCACTCGCGCGCTGCTGTCCTTAAAACGCGGGGAGGAGGTGGGCTTACGCGGGCCTTTTGGGCGTGGATGGCCCATGCAAGAGGCGATGAGTCGAGATGTGGTGCTGGTCGCAGGCGGGATAGGCCTCGCACCGCTACGGCCTGCGCTGCGCCACGTGCTCGCGAATCGAGAGGCATACGGTCAAGTCATTTTACTCTATGGGGCGCGCAGCCCCGCCGATCTCCTATTCAAGCGTGAGCTTGAGGGCTGGCGTCGACGCCCGCGATTGCAGGTCAAGGTGACCGTCGATCGCAGTCACCAAGGCTGGTCGGGCGATGTCGGCGTCGTGACCACCCTGTTGTCGCGCGTAAGCTTCGATCCGAACGAGACAATTGCCATGGTCTGCGGTCCCGAAGTGATGATGCGGTTTGCGGTGGATGCACTAACACAGACCGGTGTCGCGACTAGTCGAATTTTTGTATCCATGGAGCGCAATATGAAGTGCGCGGTCGGCCTTTGCGGTCACTGTCAGTTTGGAGCGAGCTTTGTCTGCAGGGACGGGCCGGTGTTTAGATTTCTGGATATCGAAGATCGATTCCTGGTGCGAGAGCTTTGAACGTGAAGCGTACGCAACGACCTAAGCTTGCCGTGTGGAAGTTCGCCTCCTGCGACGGGTGTCAGCTCAGCCTGCTCGACTGCGAAGACGAGCTTCTCTCGGTGGCTGCTTCCATCGACATTGCTTACTTTCCCGAGGCCACTCGCGGTGTGGTGAAGGGCCCGTACGATCTATCGCTGGTCGAGGGCTCCATCACCACGCCTCGCGACGCAAAGCGCATCCATCGAATTCGGCGCAACTCCAGGCACCTCGTCACCATTGGGGCCTGTGCGACCGCCGGTGGCATCCAAGCGCTTCGAAATTTCAAAGACGTCGACGCGTTCACGCGCATCGTCTATGCATCGCCGAGCCATATCGACACACTAGCGACATCCACACCCATTTCGGCGCACGTTCCGGTGGACTTCGAGCTGCGCGGTTGTCCCATCAACAAAACCCAGCTCGTCGAGATCATCAGCGCATTTCTCCACAGACGGCGGCCAGCGATCGCGGCGCACAGTGTGTGCATGGAGTGCAAACTGCAAGGTCACCTCTGCGTGATGGTGAGCCGCGGAACGCCGTGCCTTGGACCAGTCACGCATGCCGGGTGCGGCGCACTGTGCCCAAGCTACGATCGCGGTTGCTACGGCTGTTACGGTCCCATGGAAACTCCCAACACCGATGCGTTGAGCGCATGGCTTGGCAAGCTTGGGCAAAGCTCTGAGGACATCGTGCGGAGCTTCCGCAGCTTCAACGCGGACGCTGAATCTTTTCGTAAGACGAGCGAAGCCCATGACGCGTAGAACAATCGAGGTCGACTATCTCGCTCGGGTCGAGGGCGAAGGGGCGTTGCGCATCAAGATAGAGAACGACGAGGTGCGCCAGGCGGAGCTCCGTATCTTTGAGCCGCCGCGCTTTTTCGAAGCCTTCCTTCGGGGCCGCGACTATGCCGAGGTGCCTGACATCGTTGCGCGGATCTGCGGGATCTGTCCGGTCGCTTACCAGATGAGCGCCGTTCACGCTATCGAGAACGCTTATGAAATATCGGTGGACGCGCGCCTGCGCGCCTTGCGTCGCTTGCTCTACTGCGGTGAGTGGATCGAGAGCCACGTGCTTCACATTTACATGTTGCACGCGCCCGACTTTCTCGGTTATGACGGCGCCATTGAAATGGCCAGGGAACATCGCGAGGTGGTCGAGCGTGGATTGAAGCTGAAGAAAGTCGGCAATGAGATCTTGCGCGTGCTTGGGGGCCGCGAGATTCATCCCATTAATGTGCGGGTCGGTGGCTTTTACAAACTACCAACCAAGCGCATGGTGGAGGGGTTGCGCGACTCGCTCCTTTGGGCGCGCGACGCGGCGTTGGAGACGGTGCGTTGGGTTGCTGGCTTTGAGTTTCCGGACTTTGTCCGTGACTACGAGTTCGTTGCGTTGCGCCATGAGTTCGAATACCCGATGAATGAGGGACGGATCGTTTCGAACCGTGGACTTGACATTGAGGCGCATGAGTATGATGGGCACTTCGAGGAGATCCACGTGCCGCACTCCACCGCGTTGCACTCCAAGCTACGGGCGCGCGGCACCTACCTCGTGGGCCCCATGGCGCGTTTCCATCTGAATCATAATCGCCTGTCGCCACTCGCTCGTGAGGCGGCGGCAGAGGCCGGATTGGATGCCGAGTGTGCCAATCCGTTCAAGGGCATCGTGGCGCGCAGTGTCGAGGTGTTATACGCCTGCGATGAAGCGCTACGCTTGATCGAAGCCTATGAACCCGAGCCTTCAGCGCCGAGCTCGGTCGTGGTCGAGCCGCGTGCCGGTGTGGGCTTCGGCTGCACCGAGGCCCCGCGTGGCATCCTCTACCATCGGTATCGCCTGGCGCAAGATGGCACGATCGAAGAGGCGCGTATCGTGCCGCCGACTTCGCAGAATCAGGCAATGATCGAGGTCGATCTTCGCGTCTTTGCCGCACGCCACATCGAGTTGCCCGACGCCGAGCTCCAGTGGCGTTGTGAACAAGCGATACGAAACTACGATCCATGCATTTCTTGCGCGACGCATTTCCTGAAGCTCGAAGTGGAGCGTAGCTGACGAAGCGAATGCCGGTGGCACATGAGTCCAACCAAGTTGTCGTGATCGGGCTTGGCAATGCAGATCGGGGCGACGACGCAGTCGGGCTCGAGGTGGCACGCCGTTTACGCGAGCACAAGCCTGCGAATACGCGTGTCATCGAACACACCGGAGACACGCTTGCCATGATAGATGTATGGAATGAGGTTGCGGTGACCTACGTCGTCGACGCCGCGCTTTGCGGAAAACCTCCAGGTACGGTGCACCGAATCGAGAACGATGCCGGCGGTGCTCGCCGTGAAATGCTGCGCTGCTCGAGTCACGCCTTTGGCTTTCTCGAGACGCTCGAGTTGGCGCGGGCGCTCGGTCGCGCGCCGCGCAGGCTCATCATCTATGCAATCGAGGGACGTCGCTTCGAGGTCGGGCACGCGCTCTCTTTGGAGCTGGTGGTGGCGGCCGAGATCGTAACGCAACGGATGCTCGCCGAGATCGCGGCAGAATCGGCTTCCTAAGCGTGATGCTATGCACGAGGCTTCGTTGATCAATGCCTTGGTCGGCAAAGTCGAGAAGGATGCGGCGAGCGAGAATGCACGGCGTATTACGCGTGTTCATGTATGGCTCGGTGTCCTTAGCCATATGTCGTCCGCCCATTTTCGCGCGCACTTCGCCCATGCGCCCACAGGCACCGTGGCTGAAGGCGCTGCGTTGGAGGTCGAGGTGTCGGGCGATGTCACTGATCCGCACGCACAGGATCTCTTGTTGAAGCGGGTGGAAGTCGAGACATGAGCGGGGCGCGGGCTCAGCGGACGGCCAATCTTGAGACTGTATTGATGGGGGAGTCATTTCGAGTGTCAGATCAAATCGACGGCCTGTTGAATAACCCCTTTTCTAGGCTGGTGACGGTGACGGTCGTGTTCGGCGATCGAGTTCGACAACGGAATGTCTTTGGCGGATCGAAAGTCGGCTGAGAAATTGAATTAGACGGCGAAGATGATAGGAAATCGTGATCACTCGCTTGCAGTTGAGCGCGATGGCGATGATCAAAAACTGAATCTGGACATTGGGAAGTCCGCGATGTCTCGCCCGCCGCAGCCCGTGATTCTCTTTGCCCTCGCCAAACAAGCCTTCGATCTTCCATTTTCGTTCGACCAAGCGTTGGCGAAAGGCGGCTGTTGACTGACGCCGACGTACCGCCTCCACCTCATCCTGGTGAATACCGCGGTAAACGAAACGAGCCCTGAACTTTTGGTTATCGGGGAGACAGCTGCTGCTCATTGGGCAGCGCCGACAATGACCACCGGTAGTGCGGTAACGCCTTACCGAGCCACGTTCGGTTTTCTCATAGGGGTAAAGGTAGTGACCCTCAGGGCAACGATACCGATCTTTACGCCGATCATACTTAAAGTTGCTCGGTGTCAATTTACCGCGGCCGGTGGTGGCATCGTGCATGGGAATGTAGTGGCGGATCTTCTGCTCGCGCAGCTGCGCGTAAGTGGGCCCACGACCGTAACCCCGATCAGCGATCACCTCCTTGATGGCTAGGCCCAGAACATTGCACTGGTACTCAATGCGCTCGGACAAGATCGGGCACTCGTGCCGAGCGCCGGTGGTCGCATAAGCATCGGTAATCATGCGGCTATCGGTGTCGGCACTGAAATGCGCCTTATAACAGAGCTTCTTGTGAACTCCGGGCCGCGATACCAGCGTCGCGTCCGGATCGCTAGCGCTGACGTGAGTCTGGTTGGCCAGCTTGCGGCGTCGCTTACCGGTCTTGAAATCGTGGTATCGGTGCTCGTAGTGCTTCAGCACACGTGCGTCGGGATCGACATCGTCTCGTTCAACCATCGAATCAATTGCGGCGTTCGCTTCGACCAAGCTGGCGTCGGCGACGATGCGTCGGCCGCGAATGTGCCCTTCTTCCTGACAACGAGCGATCAACTGTTCAAAGATCTCTGTAAATGTCGCCTCGCCAAAGCGATCTCGAATCCGCGTCATCGAGGAGTACTCCGCTACCGGATCATGCAGGCTTAGACGACAAAACCAGCGATAGACAAGGTTCAAATGAACTTCCCGACAAAGCTCGCGAGCTCCCTTCATCCCATATAGGTAACTGATTAGCTGCATTCGGAAGAACAGCACTGGGTCGATCGAGTTGCGGCCATTATCGGCGTAGTAAAGGTCCTTGGTTACGTCGTAGATGAAATCGAAATCAATCCTGGCATCGATACGCCGAAGCAAATGATCCTCGGGTATCAAACTCTCCAGATCGACCGTATCGAACAAAACACGCTGAGAATCCTGTTGACCCTGCATCCGATTAGGAGTTAACGAATTTTACTATGCCAAGGTGTTTAACAGGGACTTTTTCAACAGGCCGTCGAAACTTCTACAACTAAAACGATTTAATGCGAGTTTCCAATTTTGTATCGGCATCGTCCATTTTTTAGATGCTTCTCGAATGGCAAGATAAGCGACCTTCATCGCCGATTGTTCACTGGGAAATACTTTGTGTTTGCGCGTCGCTTTGCGCAATACACCGTTCAGTGATTCTATCGCATTGGTCGTATAAATGGCTTTGCGTATCGGTGGCGGGTAATCGAATATGGTGATTAGATTAGGCCGGTGATCTCGCCAGGATTTCGCGATTTGGGGATACTGCTCATCCCAGGTCTCAGCGAAGGCATCCAACGCCGCCAAGGCTTCCGCCTCGGTGGCCGCCTGGTAGACCCGCCGCAGGTCACGGGTGATGAATTTGTAATCTTTCCACGGCACAAAGCGTAGAGAATTACGCACCCTGTGTACGATACAGAGTTGGATTTTTGCCTTCGGATATTCCGCGGCGATGGCCTCGGGAAAACCCTTCAAACCGTCCACGCAAGCGATCAGAATATCCTTCACGCCTCGTGATTTAAGCTCTGTCATCACTGCAAGCCAAAATTTCGCGCCTTCGGTTTGCGCGAGCCACAGGCCAAGCAGCTCTTTTTGGCCTTCCAGATTGACGCCCAAGGCGAGATACATCGATTGATTGATGACGCGCTGGTTGTGACGCACTTTCAATACGATGCAGTCGAGGTAGACGACCGGATACAACGCATCTAGCGGCCGGCTCTGCCACGCCGTCAGGTGCTCGAGCACCCGGTCGGTGACGCGTGAGATCAAGCTCGGTGAAACCTCAGCATCGTAGAGCCCTTTAAAAGCCGCGACGATTTCGCGTGTACTCAAACCCTGGGCGTATAGAAATAGAATTTTGTCGTCTAGCTCAGTCAGCCGCGTTTGACCTTTGGTAACGAGCTGCGGCTCGAAGGTCCCATTACGATCTCTTGGGGTTTCAATCTCGACTTCGCCGTGACCCCCCTTTAGAAGCTTACGCCCTTTGCCATTTCGGCTGTTCCCGCTGCCTCGGCCAACCGGGTCGTGCTTGTCGTACCCGAGATGCTCATCGAGCTCCGCGTCGAGTGCCGTTTCGATGAAATTCTTACGAAGGCTTCGCGTTAACTCACTCAGATCCGCTTCGGTTTTTATCCCTTTGGCTAATTCTTCCGCCAAAGCCCGGACTTTCGATTCGTTCATTCGTGCTGCTACCATGATTTTGATCCTTCACTAGCTTAGTGATTATCATGGCCACTTACACACTTTGTAAGATAGTCTCGGGTCAAATTCACTCGGGGTTTCGCAACCAGCGCCGCCAGACTCAGGCGACTGCTGAGGTTTCCCGAAAATGCCTGCCCCTCGTTTTCCATCTATTTGGCAATACCAGATATCGGCGTCCGCTCTACTTTGGACTTTTCTTGAAACTGACAGGAGAGATCAACAACCCCTAGTGTCGCCTTGCCCTATATCGGCCGCACAACGTTGCCAGCGCCACAATCATCAGCCATGCGCTGGCCGGTAGCGGAACCGGCCGTAACGCGATCGTGAAGTCGTCACCGAAGATCAACTTCAAGTCACCGCCAAGCGGCTCGGTCTTTCCTTCGAGCTCTCTGAACTCAACCGAGGTAAAGCCGTTGGGATTGACTAGGCCGATAAATTTCGGCGACGTGCCGACCGTTACCGACTCGCAATCGATACTTTCATCATCACATGAACCACCGAAATAGGTGTATGCACCTTCAAAGATGCCGACTTTCGCAAAGGGCGTGTTTGTGTCGACCCAACCCCCGGCCGCGAACAAGGTTCCGATCGCCACTTGGATCTTAAAACCGTCACCGCAGTCACCCGGAATCGAGCAATCGGTACCGGGGTCGGGACTTCCGTAGCTACCATGCGGCGAGGAATACACGCCCCAGTCCCCGGTTCGTGCCGCACCCATGCTGGTTGTGATTCCGCTGGTCAGATTGTTCGATGTCCAGGTCAGACTTCGGCTCTCGATAGACGGCGCGGCATTGGTTCCCAACACAATGGATGAACGCGCCGAGCCCCACACGCTGTCGTCTTCGAACCCTTCGGTCACGACCATGGTATATGGTGTTGCTTCCAGCGCGAGGAGAAAGGCCGCTTCGTCCATATAGACCGTGGTTGCTGCATTCGTGATTACCGGCGCGAGGAGAATTGCGCACAACATAGCGAGAAACTTCGTGTTTTTGGGGTTCCGTGAATCGTAAGCTGTTTCGAAATATCGAAAAATTCGATGCATTTTGAACTCCTTTTAGTAAGGGCACCAACGGTAGCGATCTCAATCTGAAAATTCATGATCCAGATCAAGTTAAAACTCGCAAAACGCCGAGGTGCTCATGCTCCCTGTGGCACCACGTACGCGGCCCTTCGTGGATCTCCCGATGGTCCCGCGAGGCTGTTGATCTGTTTGCTGAAGTCGACCGGGTCGACACCTGTCGGCGGACAAACCCGGGTGCGCCACATCTTAATCCCGGTCGACAATTTCATTTCCCCCAATGAGGCCCGGGCGCGGCTGATGCGGATTCGAGAACGGATCGAGGGCGGAGAAAATTTCGCCGAGTTGGCCAGAGTGCATGCCGGTGATCCGGTGTCGAGCGGACGCGGCGGCGAGTTGGGGTGGTTGTCACCGGCGGATACCGTGCGACCCTTCGAACAAGTCATGAACCGTCTGGAGATCGGCGAGGTCAGCAATCCGGTGCGCACGCCATTCGGCATGCATCTCATCCAGGTTCTGGCACGCAGGTCTGAGGAAATGGGCACCGAGTTGGCGCGCAATAATGCGCGCCAGCAGATCCGCACGGGGAAATCCGATGAGCGTTATAGTCGGTGGTTGCGGCAGTTGCGGGACGAATCCTACATCGAGTACCGGCGCGAAGCGCTATCGTTTCTACACTGAGCCGCGGGCGCGCGGCATGGTCACGGGCCGAGCGATGACGCCCCGCCCGCAACCGAATCGGTGGTGGTTACAGGTTGTAACCGCGTTCATCGTGCAGGACGATATCCAGACCCTCGGTTTCCTCGTCTTCGCTGACCCGCAGTCCGAATAGGCCGTCGACGAGTTTCAGCAGGATCAAGGTGAGAATCACGTCGTAGATGATGGTCGCGACCACGCCGACGATCTGCTTGCCAACCTGAGCACCGAGCGAGACGCCGTCTTCCAAGCCGGTGCCGCCGAATGCAGCGCTCACGAACACCCCGGTCAACACTGCGCCAATAATGCCACCGACGGCATGGACGCCGAATACGTCGAGTGAATCGTCGTAACCCATCGAGCGTTTGATTTTGACTGACGCGATGTAACAACCCCAGCCCGACGCGACACCAATGGCCAATGCGCCCATCGGGCCTACGAATCCCGAGGCCGGCGTTATGGCTACCAGTCCGGCCACCGCGCCGGAGGCGATTCCCAACGCGCTCGGCTTGCCGTGTGCCGTCCACTCACTGAACATCCAGGCGAGCGCTGCGCCAGCGGTGGCGATTTGCGTGACCACCATAGCCATGCCGGCCGTGCCGTCGGCGGCCAGCTCGCTGCCGGCATTGAAACCGAACCACCCGACCCACAGCATGGCGGCACCGACCAGGGTCAGTACCAGGCTGTGGGGCGGCATGGCGGTGCGCGGATAGCCTTTGCGCTTGCCGATGACCAGTGCTGCGACCAGACCCGCCACGCCTGCGTTGATGTGCACCACCGTACCGCCGGCGAAGTCGAGCACACCCATCTCGCCCAGCCAGCCGCCGCCCCATACCCAATGGCAAACCGGCGCGTAGACGACGGTCAGCCACAGCGTCATGAACAACAGCATAGCGGAGAACTTCATGCGTTCGGCGAACGCACCCACCATGAGCGCCGGCGTAATGATGGCAAAGGTCATCTGAAAGATCGCGAATACGCTTTCAGGAATAGTGCCGCTCAAAGTATCGACTTCAACCCCGGCCATAAACAGTTTGCCGAGCCCGCCGATCCACTGATTGAACGCACCCCCATCGCCGAACGCCAGACTGTAACCGTACAGCGCCCACAAAATGGTCATTAGGCAGGTAATGGCAAAACACTGCATCATCACCGATAACGCGTTTTTGCTGCGTACCATCCCAGCGTAGAACAACGACAATCCGGGTATGGTCATGAACAGCACGAGAGCCGTGGCGGTCATCATCCATGCAGTGTCGCCGGTGTCGAGCATCGCAGTGTCCTGCGCCATCGCAGCGCCCGTTACCAGTAGTGCTCCCGCGCCGCCGAGCGCGAGTGTTGATATAGTTATTCGATTAATCACGTTTCACCCCGCTCGTCACAGTGCATCATTGCCGGTCTCGCCGGTGCGAATCCGATAGACCTGTTCCAGATCGGTGATGAACACCTTCCCATCGCCGATCTTGTCGGTCGTCGCAGCGCCGGAGATCGATTCAATCACCTGATCCACCAGACCGTCTTCGATCGCCACTTCGAGTTTGATTTTGGGTAGGAAATCGACCGCATACTCGGCGCCGCGATACAGTTCGGTATGGCCCTTCTGTCGACCGAAACCTTTCACTTCGGTGACCGTCATACCGCGCACTCCGAACTCCGCTAAAGCGTCGCGGACGTCGTCAAGTTTGAACGGTTTGATAATTGCGCTGATCAGCTTCATGGTATTCCTCAGATTTCTTTGGAGGCGGTGAACACCACGCGGCCGTCGGCCAAGTTTTCGCCGAACAAGTCTTCCCCGTCGGAGTCCGTGTCGTAGTAAGTGAGGTCGAGACCCAGGCCGACTAGCTCGGTGGAAACGCCGATACTCCAACCGAAGTATTCGTAGTCGATGAGGCCGACATTGGGTCCGAGTCCGTTAGCGAATTCGGCGGTCCAACCGCCGTAGAAATCGACTTCGATGGTGGCGTCATCACCGAAGTCGACATTGGAAGCCCAGGTCCCAAGGTAAAAACCGGTGTCGGCGCACGCCAGATCGACGCCGCCGGAGATTGCGGGTTCTTCCATGGTTTGCGATACGTAACGGAACACATAGTCGGTGGATAATGCGACGTTGGCCGATACTGACACCGGCCCTTCGGCTTGTACGGGTTCTGACGCAAGGGAGCCGCTGGCAACAATCATCGTGAGCCCGCTGACCAAAACGGATTTTTTCATTGTGCTATTCCTAAAGGTCTGGTTAATGGAGGCGTGCCGTCTTTATTCGAGCGCTTGTGGGTAATGTCGTCTAGCTTTAAGCACGATGTGTGCCAAGCGCTTTTTCATTTATGAAAATAGAGGCTTATCAAGTTTTACGCGCCAGCTCGCCGAATCCCGTGCACAGTGCGGAAGCACGGAGCAACACGGATTGCACCCGTTTCGTGCAGCTTTGGCGGGTTGCCGCGGTTTGATACACGATACCGTGACTACCCGACCCACCGACTTGTTCGAGCGATTGTCTGCCGTAGTCGGCGATATCCTGCCAGCGGATCTCGGCGACGAAGTGCGCGACAGCGCCAAGATCGCTTTGCGCAGTGCCTGTGAGCAGCTCGATTTCGTGACGCTGGAAGAGTTCGAGGTTCAGCAGGCGGTCCTGCAACGCACGGGCATTGACAATTTAAGTCGTGTCGGCCGGTAATGGTTGGATGAGTAAATCCAGAACACCGTACAAACGGCACAGGTTTCCACCCGAAATAATTCAGTATGCGGAATGGATCTATTATCGATTCAATCTCAGTCATCGAGATGTTGAAGATCTACTCGCTGAGCGAGGTATTGTCGTCAGCTATGAATCGATTCGGTTATGGTGTACTAAATTTGGGTCGAGATATGCACGATGATTAAAGCGTGGTCATCCGCGCTACGGCGATACTTTCTACATTGACGAAGTCTTCGTTAAGATCCGCGGTGTCCAACAGTATTTATGGCGAGCTGTCGATCAGGATGGCGAGATCATCGATGTGTTTCTTCAGCATCGACGCGACGGCAAAGCGGCCAAGAGGTTTTTCGAACGTCTCTTTGAAACGCATCGGAAGGAACCAAGAACGATCGTAACGGACGAGTTGAAAAGCTATGGCGCCGCGCATCGGGAACTGATCCCAGACGCCACGCATGACACATCACAATAGGCAAATAATCGCGCCGAACTATCTCACCAGCCGACCCGAGTAAGGGAGCGGGTGATGCGTCGTTTTAAATCGACGACGCAGTGCCAGCGTTTCTTGGCGGTTCACGCTGCCGTACACAATTTGTTCAATCTCGGTCGTCACCTTATTTCTGCGAAGAACTATCGGTATTTTCGTTCTCGGGCATTTGCGTCCTGGGATAATGCCGCCGCGTAAGTGCCGAGAATTTCTTGACGTTGCTCACCTCGAACGGCTAATTTGGCAGTACCCAATCTTGGGGTCAGTTATCTTTTCCAACTAAGCCTATTTTTCCTGAGTGCGTTTAGCTCAATCCATACCACGTACCTCGTCCGGCACCGTGCTTAGTTACGTGGCCGGCGCGGGCTAGTGCTCTGATGTGGTCTTTTATCGTATTGCGGTTAGCGCCGGTGAGTTTTACGCCTTCGGCGATTGTGATGCGACCATGTTCTCGGCAAAATTCGAGGAGTTTTAAGGACAACTCAGGCAGATCGCCTAAGACCAAACGCTCGCGTTCTATCTTCTTCTTAAGCCGGTCTTTCTGTTTCTGCAGCGCTCTCAAGAAAAATACGATCCACGGCGCCCAGTCGGGATTATCGGTGCGGATGGTACCCTGGGTTTGCCGGAGTGCACGGTAATAGCTACCTTTGTTTTCCTCGATAACGCTTTCGAGTGAGCTGTACGGCACATATTCGTAACCCGCGCGTAACAGCAGCAGTGTTGTCAAAATGCGGGACAGGCGTCCGTTACCGTCCTGAAACGGATGGATTTGCAGGAAGACCACAATAAAGATCGCGATGGTAATGAGCGAATGCGATGCTTCGCTGTCGAGATTCTCTCGGGTCCAACCGACCAGTTCCGTCATCTGCTGCGGCGTTTCAAAAGGACTCGCTGTTTGGAAGACAATCCCCAGACTTTCCCCGTCCGGACCGAATGCCTCGACGTGGTTATCAAGTGTTTTGTAGTCGCCGCGATGGCGCGCGTCTTTCTCCGTGTATTTGAGCAGGTCGCGATGCAGCTGCTTGATGTGGTTTTCGGTTAAAGGAATATCCGCCGCGTGCAAAAAGATCGTTTCCATCACTTCCGCATAGCCGGCGACTTCGGCTTCATCGCGAGAGGCGAAGGCCTTGATATCGAGGTTCGAAAGAAGCCGTTCGACTTCTTGATCACTGAGCTTGGCACCTTCGATCCGGGTCGAAGAGCCGATGCTCTCAATCGTTGCCACGTGTCGCAACGAAGACAGGCGGTCGGGCGCCAGCCGTCCGAGCGCGATCCAGGATCCCTTGAACTCATCGATCTCCGCGATAAGTTTCAAGATTTCCTGGCTAATACTCAGTGTTTCTGTGTTCAGCGTGCCCGCCATTTTCCCATCCATTACCAATCATTAAACCTTAATAGCATTTCCTCCATTTGTCCATCCGTTTCCACCCATTTAGGCGCAACTCGGGGTTAGTGCATCCGGAAAGGCGGACACACCTAGCGCAAGACCGGCTACAAAATCTTCAACCGTTATAAGGACGAGGGATTGAGCGGGTTGGAAGACCGCCCGAGATCCCCGTACCGGCACCCTAACAAGCTGCCCTTCCAAGTCGAGAAAGCAATCCTCCGGATCAAGCGGGAGCATCGGAACTGGGGCGCACCCAAACTCCGCGACAAGCTCATCAAGGAATACCCCAAATTCGGCCGCCCGCTATCAGCACGGTCCATGCGCTGTTGGATCACCACGGCCTGGTCAAGCGACGGAAACGGCACCGTTACAAGGCCGAAGGTACTCAGCTAACCGACGGGCGGACGCTCAACGCATTGTGGTGCACCGATTACAAAGGCGAGTTCCGGTTGGGAAACCGCAAATACTGTTATCCGCTGACTATCACGGATTTCTCCTCGCGCTACCTGCTCGCCTGCGAGGGAGTCGAGTCCACTAAAGCGACCGGCGCGTCTCCCGTGTTCGTGCGCGCGTTCAAGGCGTTGGGATTGCCCGCGGCCATTCACACCGACAATGGTGTCCCCTTCGCCTCGGCACACGCCTTGTTCGGCTTAAGTCGGCTCTCGGTGTGGTGGCTTCGTCTCGGCATCGCTATCGAGCGGATCAAGCCGGGTAACCCTCACCTTTTTCAAGCGCAGTGTCAGATCGGGTCGCCGGCGTGTTGAAAAAGTCCCTGGGGTGATCCTCGTTATAGCAAAATTAGCTAACGCCCGGACGGACGCAGCCTATGCAGGGTGAACAAGATTCGCAACGTGTTTTGTTTGACACAGTCGATCTGGAAAACCTGATCCCAGCTGACCATTTGCTTCTTCGATTTCATCGACGAAGTGACCAAGGAGTTGTATTGCAGAGACAATGGCCGGAACTCGATCGACCCCGTTCTGTTTTTCCGAATGCAGCTGATCAGTTACCTGTATGGGATGAAGTCAGACAGGGCGCTTTGTCGAGAAATCCATCTGAACCTCGCCTATCGGTGGTTCTGCCGATTGAGCCTACACGATCAGGTACCGGGTCATTCGTCGATGACCCATATTCGGGACCGTTTCGGGGAGGCAACATTCACGGAGATATTCGAGCAACTTATCGCTCGTTGGCAGCAGGAAGGGCATATTTGCGGGCGCCGCATCGTGGCAGATGCAGCGGTCGATTCCCTGGTAGAACGAGATGATGCCGATCCGAACGCGCGTGCGCTCAAAATGTACCAGCAACGCTACCACGATTTCAAAACGGGCAAGAAACCACGCAAGTATGCCAATCAGACGCCTGTCAGCGCATCGGATCCCGGTGCGAGTCTGGTTTCACGGCGCGATGGTTATAAAAAGCGCTGCTACAAGGCCCCCTTCAGCGCCGATGCTGAGAGCCGCATGGTCATCGATCGTCATGCAACCCCCGGGGCGCGGCATGAGTGCCCGATTCTACCCCAGCGTATTGAATACCAACGCAATATGTTGGGGTTGCCTATTGAAGAAGTCATTGCCGAGGGTCATCATCTTTATCCGTATGAAAAACCGGCGCATGGATCGGCCAGACGCTATCCCCTAACAGGCGGTCATTCTCGCAGCTGTCCGGTACGCACTAGCTACTTACCCGATAATCTGAAATCCAGGGCTGGCTTTGTATACCGTGGCCTTCACCAGGACGAGATAGAAGCGGTGGGTCGGCGCCAATCGACCCATGCTTTTCGACAGCGGCTGGTGGAACGAAAATGGAAGATCGAAGAATTATTCGGCGAAGCCAAGCAAAACCACAGTTTGAGGCGCGCCCGATACCGTGGTCTTGCGAAAGTCCAGATCCAGTGCTTCATGATCGCCATCGCGCTTAATTGCAAGCGGGTGGTCAAGATTCACGACTATTTTTGCGTGATATTTCTCAGTCTACACCAATTCATTCATCGGGCGTTTTCGCCCAACGAATATTGTCGCCATTCGGTCTAATACTGCCACCGGCGTAGAAAAGGAGTTGTTCAACAGGCCGGCGAAACTTCCACAATTTATCGATCGGTCTGATTCGCGCCTTGTAAATGTCAGCCACTTCGACGCCATGGCCTAGGCACTGCGATCACCTTGCCTAATACCCTGTCTAGGGCGCGGCATCCCGCGTCGATCGCTCGAGTTCAATCACGACGTAAGCACCGATCGTCATTCTCGCCACATAGCCACTCGGGACGACGACCGTCGTGTCGACGGCCACCAGCAACGCTGGGCCGCCGACAACTTCGTCCACGGCCATGCGATCTGGGTCGACCATGGGTGCCTGCACCCAGGACCGCGTTACGGAATCGAAAAATCGCGTATCACCGCACGCCGCGTCGGTCTCTTCAGCAGCGGGGCGCGGACGTTGCGGCGCATCGACCACGCCGGCGGCGACCAAGCGCCACATCACAAGTTCGACATCGTTATCCGGCTCCGAAATACTGTAGCGATCGTGGTAGGTTTCGTGGAAAGATGAGGCGATGACGGCGAGATCTGTGTCGTCGACCCGCGCATGGGGGCAGGCGACGTCGAGTTCAGTGACCTGTAGTGGATAGCGCGCAGAGGCGAACAACTCGTAGCGGCGACGCGCCGCATCCACGCCGAGGCGATCCAAAAACGCCTCGCCAGCGGTATGGAGCGATCGAAGTTCGGCATTGACCTCGTTCGCGGCGAAGTTGCTGACGGTGGACGGCAGGCTAACGACGTTAGACCACTTGAGGTCCGCATCGAGCGCCCCCAACGCGCACAAAACCGACGTTTCACGGGGCACAATGATGCGGGTGATCCCCAGTTCCCGTGCCAGTTCGATGGCGGCAACACCGGTAGCACCGCCGCCGGTGACGAGCACGAGACCTCTCGGATCGATGCCGCGCCTGACGGTCATCTCGAGAATGCCATTGATCATGCGCTCGTTGACGACGCGTAGGATGCCAAGCGCCGCGGTCTCGAGATCGAGGCCCAAGGGGGCGGCGACATGCGCGGTAATCGCGGCCACCGCCGCGTCCCGCGACAAGCGCATGCGGCCGCCGAGAAAGCGTTCCGGCACCAGATACCCCAAGGCGACGTAAGCATCGGTTACCGTCGGGCGCGTGCCGCCGCGGTCGTAACAGGCAGGACCGGGCTGGGCACCGGCCGATTCCGGTCCGACCTGTAGTAAGCCGCCCTTGTCAACGCGAGCGAGACTACCGCCGCCGGCGCCGAGGGTCAGGATCTCGACTGCGGCGATACCGGTCGGGTAGTCGTTGATGCGGCCATCCCGGGTGACGGTGATCTGCCCGTCGATCACGGTGCTGACATCGAAACTCGTGCCGCCCATGTCGATCAACAGTGCATCGCACGCACCCTCCTCGCTCGCGAACTGGCGCGTTGCCGCCGGCCCTGTGGATGGCCCAGAGAACAGCATATAGACGGGGCGCTGCACGATCTCGCTGACCGGCTGGACACCGCCGTCAGACGACACGACGAGCAACTCACCGCCCAGTTGTTTTTCCTTCAGTGCGGCTTCAAGCTCATTGAGGTACGCGGCTACCACCGGTTTCAACATGACGTTCAGCACCGTGCAGGATGTTCGCGTGTATTCGCGCAGTACCGGCTGTACTTCGCACGACAGGCTGACAGCCGCGGTGGGCCAGTGCTCGTTCAGCAACGACGCGATTCGCCGTTCGTGCGTATCGTTGCGAATCGACCAGAGGAGCGCGACCGCGACTGCCTCGCATCCGGCGCGTCTGAGGGTTTCGATTCCGCGCAAGACGTCGTCATCGGAGAGTTCAGCGACGATCTCACCGTCGACGTTAACCCGTTCGTCGAGTTCGATGCAATAGTGCGGTGCGACGAGCGGTGCGCGCGAGGGCTTGGTGAAGTTGAAGATATCGTTACGGCGCCCCTCGCCGCGCCACAAGGTGTATTTCGTCCCGCGGGTACACAACACACCGGTCTTAGCGACCTTGCCTTCGAGCACGGCATTGGTCGCGACGGTGGATCCGTGCACGAAGACCTCGGTGTCGCCCAGCAAGTCTTCGACCGCCAGCGCCAGCGCATCCGCGGCAAGTTGGACGCAGGCCAGCACCCCGGCGGAGAGCTGTCCAGGTGTGGTAGGTGACTTGAAGCGGCCGATGAGCTTACCGTCGCAGGCGATCGACAAATCGGTGAAGGTACCACCAATGTCTGTACCAATGCGATAAGCCATTAGTCGGTCGCCCTAAGTGCGCGTGTACCGGCATCGTCAAGCCGATATCCACCATCGCCGGGAACTACTGCAACGCTATAAATGCGTTGCGCGGCGTCGACAGTGACGAAGCCGTCGCTCACATCATTCAGCACCGCCTGCGGATCGCGCGAGCGCGGGTCGCCGTGTCCACCGCCGCCGCCGGTGTCGGCGACCCACACCTGCGAGGGTTCAATATTGGCGCTACCGGAATTCTTGAGCGCGACAAGTTTCTCGCCGCTACTCGCATCTTCCACCCAGTGATCGGCGAGTGCGCCGGGCGAACCGCCGCTGATCCCGAACGCCGGACAGGTATGGCCCGAACCGCCGTAGTTAATATTCATCACATGATCGCGCGGTTGGATCCGGTGGCGCACTCCAACAGCACCGCGGTGGGTGCCAGCGCCGCCGGAATCCGCGATCGCGCTGACTTCCCAGACGTAAAACGGTCGTGCAAGTTCCACCAGCTCGATCGACTCGTAGCCCATGTTGCCCATGATGCAAGCGCCGAACATGTGCGGCAGGCCGTCGTGTTTACCCGTCGCGCCGCCGCCGCTCGCGGCGAGGTAGAACGCGTGCCCGTAGTCCTCGCCCGCGGCACTGCGACCCGAGCCAATGAAGTTCGCCGCGGAATATTCACCCATGCCGGCCATCGCCTTCTCCGGCAGGATCTGCGCCCAAGCCTTGAGCACCAGATTGGTGACTTCATCGCACAGCGCGATTGTCGCCAACGAGGTGCCAACCGGCCAACGGGGGATCCCAACCAGCGCACCTTCTCGTTGTATAACGGTGATGCGTTTCAAGGCGCCGTCGTTCGTGGGAATGTCCGGGTCGAGTACCGGCAGGGTGCCTTGGAGCGCCGAGCAGCGCGCGGTCGCATAGGTGAGGTTGTATCCGAATGCCTGTTGGTCGGGCATGTCGGTGTAATCGAAGGCGATGCGCCCCTCATCCGGCATGACTTTGAGCTTGAGCTTGAGCGGCACGCCTTGAGGAAAGAACTCTTCGAAGATCTCGCCGGTCATGCTGACCTCGATAGCGGCCGCGGGAAGCTTCTGGATCACATCCACCATGCAGCGCTCGCCGTAGTTCAGTGCTTCGGAGAAACAGCCTTTCACGACATCGGTGCCGAAACGCTCACAGAGGCTCTTGATGCGCTTTTCTGCGGTCCATAGCGATCCCAGCTGCGCCAGAAAATCGCCATACCAGTGTTGCGGATAGCGAATATTGTAACCAAGGAATCGGACGATATCGTCGATGGGCTGATGGTTGCGGCACACGCGCACACCCGGGAAATGCATGGCTTCCTCGTAAACGTCCCTGGCGCTGGCGTCGACACTGCCCGGTATGTGCGCCCCGATATCGATTAAATGACACTTATTCGCGGCCCACGCCACCAGGATGCCGTCGTGAAAGATGGGCGCGAACATCGTCCAGTCGCCGACGTGCGCATTGCCGGCATAAGCCGCGTTGTTCACAAACACATCGCCTTCACGGATATCTTCGCCAAACACCCGAATTAGGAATCGCAGCGCCGGGTCCATCGTGCCCACGTGAACCGGCAGACAGTCGTCCATGGACAGCACCTCGGCGCGCGGGCTCATCACCGTGCAGGTGAAATCTTTAGCACCGTAGAGGATCGGATTGCGCGCGGTCGTAAGGATGGTCTCGGTCATCTCGCTCAGAATGCCGGCGAGCCGCGCGTAGACGACGGAGAACACAACCGGGTCGACGTCCTCGCGACCGCGATCAACCGCGCCTGGCACGCAGGAGATTTCCTCATCGCTTAACGGATTGATGATCAGGCGGGGGTCGTATGGTGGTAACAACATTCGAGTGTGCTCCCGAAAAATCAGTTAATGACGCGTAGTTTCCGCTACTTGGGAGCTGCGACCTTAGCGACATCAAGGGCGTTGAAAACGAGCCTCAATAACGTGTAAAGCAATCGTGGATTGCCGTAATAAAAAGGGAATTTAGGCAGTGGAATTTCGTCGAGTACGCTGGTTAAGTGATCGAATCCAAGAATTCTGTTCGCCATTAAGGAACCCAGGTAAAGCGCCATCGAAAAGCTGCCCGTCGCGCAATAGTGCATGCCGTTCTCGACACCGATATGTGGAAGGCTATCGGCTGAGAAGGCAAGACTGCCGTGCCAACAATACTCGGCATCAACCTGTTCCAGTTTTGGAAACAATCGCTTGTAGGTTTTGAGTATTCTCCTCGCCTGCGCGTGGTCGCTATCCGTCCGCAGGTAATTGGAGGCGAGTACTAAGCGCTGTTCTCGATCGCAAGGCCTGAAATTGTAGAACATCTGTTTCGTGTCTACGACACCGCGCAAGGTCGGCAGCAACTCGCCCATCAAGTCCGCCTCAAGTGGTTCAGTGGCGACGACGTGCGCCAAGAAGGGAAAAATTTGTCGACGCAGAGTGCCGGATCCAAGGCCGGAATAGCCTTGCGTCGCGACCACGATTTGTTGCGCGACCGTCTCGCCCTTGTTGGTCTTGATCCGAAATTTGTGATCCGGCAGACGTTCCATTGAGAGACACTCCGTGCCGGTGCAGATGGGCGCGCCGGTATTCGTCAGCGCCTGAACGAGGCCGGCTGTCAGTTGCCCCGGGTTCAGATCGTGATGGTGCGGGAGAACCTTACCGCCGTAATAATAACGGCTGGCTTCGCCGCCGATTTCTTGGTGCAGCTCGGCTTGGGGGATCATGTACGCGTCGCAGACACCAAAAACTTTCTCGTGCCGATCAAGATATCGGGCCATCTCGTCATAGGCAGATTTCGTGGTCGCGAGGACTAGCTTGCCGCGCGCTCGCAATCCGCACTGGATTTGTTCGTGCGCTATGAGGTGCAGCACATAATCGTAAGCGCGTTGTCCTTCGGCAATCAGCTCGTGTCGCGGTACGCCATGAAGATCGGCGTCCAGATCGCCGCTCGTCGTGCCGTCGATGCGTTCGACCACCAGGCCCATGTTTCTGGAACAGGCGCCATAGCCAGGCCAATGCTTATCGATCAAGACGACCTGCGTTCCCGCCCGCTGCAGTTCGAGAGTGGCACTGAGACCAGCAAAGCCGCCGCCTATCACCGCGACATCGACCCGCGGCGGCAGCTCGGTATCGGTCAGCGGTATCGGCAGGGTCTCTTCCCACCACAGCGGTGTCGTCTTAATCGTCATTTTGCAGGCGGCTCCCCGTCGCTAAGTTCCTGCCCCACCAACGGAACTCGTCGAACTCGCGTTAGGTTTCCGTTATTTTATAATTACCGTTATAATATAACAAGCAGCGATCTTCGAAGATCACTATGAACACTATTTCCAATGAGCGGTGAGATATGCCAAAGCTGGTTGATCATGACGCGCGACGCACGGAGATCGCACAGGCAACCTGGGCCGCGGTCAGCGACCTTGGTATCGAGCGACTTCGCTTACGCGATATCGCCGAGGAGGTCGGGTTTACCACCGGCGTGTTTGCCCATTACTTTCGCGATAAAGACAGCGTTGTTAGATTTGCGTTCAATCTAGCTTATCAACACACGCACGATCGGATACTGCAGTCAAACGAAGCGGCGTCATCGGATCTAGAGCGCTTAAGAAATGCACTCGTCGCGCTCATTCCCGACAAAAAACTACCCGAAAGTGTCGCCTTCGTGTCAATGTGCTTCAGCATCCGCAGTAGCAACGATCCGCTACTCGCGTCGGCATACAAGAAAAAGAGAAACGAATATCGACGCTTACTTAAGTCATATATTCACGACGCGACACACGCGGGCGAATTTCTGATTGATAAATCACCGGACAGTGTTCTCGATTTGGTTCTCGCCGTCCTCGATGGCGTTTGCGTCGCGGCATTGCTGAATCCGGCAGGATACTCAAAGGCACGGGGCGCGCGAGTCGTCGAGACCATGATCGAGCGACTTTCCGGCGATGCTAGACCATCGTCCGCGGAATTAAGCGCATCGTCACCGCAGGAAACAGCGCGAGGAGCAACAAAATGAAAGACCAAAACCACCTGATCAAATTGGATCCTGAAAAACTGGCGGGTTTGGGTTTAGACGAGTTCACACCTTACCCGGACGATATCGTACTGTCGGGCAAATCGAAACATCAGCGGTGGGAGTTTACGCACGACGAGCTTTTCGTCGGCGCCTATCAAGCGGAACCGGTGAAGCTAGCGCTAGAAAATTATCCGCATGATGAATTGATGGTTCTGCTAAGCGGTAAAATTTCGATCAAGGATGAGAATGGTAATCTAGAGGAGTTTTTCCCAGGTCAGGCGCTAGTACTGAAGAAAGGCTTTACGGGAACCTTCGAGATGCACGGTAACGTGCGCAAGATCGTCGTAATCAATGGCGATCGATATAGTCCCCCGTAATGCGTGAGCTCAGCAAACAAAACAACTCCGGTGGTAGATAGCGAGGCGCTCTCAAGACTGCGCGCGAGATCGCGCGCTTTGCTATTGTCGCCTCAAAGGACTGCAATCGGCAGGTCGCCGCCGGTATTCGGGGGTTAAAGAATCGCTAGCGCCACTACCTAGGCCTGGCGCGCCGGCAAAGAGAGTCTCATCACCGATCGCGGTGAAGTCGTGGCGGCGCTACGAAAACCCAGTGACGCGCCGACAAATACAACGGTCTTACGCGGCTTGATTCGCCGCACCTGTGCCGCTCGGCGCCCCTACCACAGCCTCCGTATACCCGCGCATCAAACCGACACTACCAACTGGCTCCGCTACGCTTATTTGACACCGAGCGCGAGAAGATTTTGCGCGCTTATCGAATCACGAGCGTCGCATAGCGCTAGAAAGCGCGGTGTTCCACGCGTTCATGCTTACGATGGCGCAACGCGGCCTCAAGTGATGGTCAATTTATGAAACTCGTGAATTGACGCGTCGCCGCTACTTTGTCGAAAACCGCCCGGGAGAGCAATCCACATTTCAATTTCATCCGTCGTTTAAACAGGCCTTACAGCAACCTGAGAAGAGAGAACTTGGTGACGATGTTTGGCTAGAACGCCACACTCGGATGGGAGCGCTGCCCATTTCAGCGGGATGGTTGGGAGCAGGATCCGCCTATTCATAAATGCTCAACAATTCGCTCGCGTGGTGCTGAATTTGTTGTTGTTTACATCGGCACTCGCCGTCATCGCTGCACTTCGCGGGCGATTTGCAAAGCGAAGTGGGCAACGCACCGGATCAGCAGGAATTGGTGGAGTTGGTGCATACGATCAACCACGGTGTAGCTGGATTTCTGGAACGCGAAGGGGTCGTGTAACGGGATGAAGAAAACAGCTGTTTGAATTTGGAGGAAGGTGACGAAGACCCGATGCGACAGGTATTGGGCTGCTCGGTCAGCTACCGGATTGCCGTGGGTCCGCAGCAAGGATGCAAGGTATTCAGGTTACAGACCATCCCGGCCTGGGAAGAGGATGAACGTTTTGCGCAAGTAGCAAAAGTGGCGGGGTTTAGTCTGCACGCAGGAGTTGCGGCACAAGCCGGGGAACGGCAGAAGCCGGAGAGGTTATGCCGCTATATTTCGAGGCCGGCGGTATCAGAGAAACGGCTGTCACTGACGCCCTCAGGGGATATCCGATATCACCTTAAAACGCCCTACAACGGTGGCCCTACCCATGTGATCTTTGAGCCGTTGGACTTCATCGCTAAGCTGGCGGCGCTGGTTGCGAAACCCCGAGTGAATTTGACCCGGTTCCATGGCGTGTTCGCACCCAACAGCAAACACCGTCTCGACGTAACGCCGGGCAAACGCGGCAAGGGTGGTCCCGGCGCCGAAGACGTGGACAGAACACCCGAACAGCGCCATCAGGCCATGGCCTGAGCACAGCGTCTCAAGCGGGTATTTAGCATCGATGTCTCGGTGTGTCGAAAGTGTGGCGGTGAAGCCAAGGTGATCGCGCGCGTTGAGGAGCAGGCGGTGATAGACGAGATACTGACTCATCTACAGGCCCAGGGTGCATTGCCGCCGCCGCCCGAATGGTTGCCGGTGGCGCGGGCGCCGCGGGATTTGGACTGGTTCGCTTTGCCCCGAGTTTTTGGTACAGCAACTGAAGGACAGCTTGCAGGGCGCCGTTTTGGCTGATGGGGACGGGCGGGGGTGCTTAGTCTTCCGATACTCATGCCGATCGAACTTGCGGAAAAGAACATGCGCTTGTTCGCCAAAGAAGTCATGCCGGCATTGAAAGAAATCGATACCACCCGCATCACAATGCAAAACGCCGCTATGAGTCATAGGGCGAGTAGCGACGCTACTCGCCCCGTCACCTCCGCTTTCACCGGCCGTACATCACGGATCGGTAATATTCACTCCCTAAATTTTCAGGGATAGACAAGCCTAAAGGGATAGCGAATGATCGTTAGAACGAGTTAACAGCCGCTGGGCCTTTGCCTTTTCGCAATGGGGTTATTTACGGTAAAGCGCACAATAGTTTCAACACCCACCTAGTAAATCTGCAGCAAGATCAGGGATCGCGCGGACGATTAAGTCGGGGGCGGGGCAGTCGTTCCATAGCGCACTATCGTGCGCGTTGATCCACGCGACCGATAAACCCGCCGATTTAGCACCAATGACGTCGTCATCAATTGAATCGCCGACATATAACGCTTGGGTTGGTGTCAGCTCCAGCGTATCTAAGGTATCCGTAAAGATTTTGTGATGCGGTTTGCGCCACCCGTGTTCGTCGGAAATCACGATGGGGTTAAAAAACTCCTCAGCACCGTCGCGGCGTAAGATATCGCGTGCGGTCTCACCATGGTCGAAATTTGAGATCAGAGCTAGCCGATATTCATCGCCAAGTCGATCTAAAAAATTGATATGTGCTGGGGGTATTTCAACCGCGCTCGCTAGTAGAGCCATGTGTTTGCACGACAGTGTTTCTGCAAGGACGTGCGTTTCATCTGTGTTCGGGTAGCCACAATAGGTAAGCGTACGCAAGAAGCGCTCGTGAGAGGGGATCTCTCTCATTTCGCGAACGCGGCGGGTTTGGAGTTCATCGTTCACCATCATGAGTTGGTCGACAAAATTATCGAATGTCGTGTCAACGAGCAGGGACTCTAGACTTGGGCGCAGTAGACTCAAGGTGGAGCGCTGCGTTCTGCCGCGCCATTCAAATACCGGTAATCGGTCGACTTGCCAGATCGCGACGGTGCTGAATAAATCAAAAATAATGGCGTCGTAGCGCGTGGGGGAACGCAATAGCAGTACTTATCTCATGTGGAGGTCGGGACGCATAGGATATACTGTCGCATTATAGAGAAGAAAACGGAACGTAGAGCAGGAGTCGAGCATGCAAGAGAAATTTTTTTCTGACGACGAACTGCGTGACATGGGGCGGCGCACCGTCGATCGCCTGACCGAAGCGATCGACACCGGCGAACCCGAGATGGCGAAAAAGCTAGCGCAACGTATGTATAAGGAATTTCTCGCCATGCACGACCTTTATCGTAACTGGGTCACCGCTACCTTAAGCGCCGTCGGGCGAGAGTACGGTGACGATGCCCTAGAGCGCATCATGTGTGAAGGCGTCGACGCGTGGTGGACGCCGGTTGTAGCTGATTTGCCGCAGGGCGCAGAGGCGATGCCGGCACGGATCAAGAAACTCGTCGCCGGACTGCGTGGTCATTTACAACCGTTAGAAATCACCGAAGATGCGGAAAAAGTAGAAATTAGACTTTGCCCCTGTGGTAGCGGTGGGCGGCTGATCCAAGAAGGCAAGTATGATGGTGCGGATGGATTTCTAACGATCGCTGAACCGCAAGCTTTAACATACGGGCGGGCGAATTTTCCTGTCTATTGCGCGCACGAATATGCGATGGAGAAAGTCGACATCCAAGCGCATGGGCGACCTTTCGCCGTGGTGGAACCCGCGGCTAATATCGGTGAAGGGCATTGCAAAATGATCGTGTACAAGGATCCAGAGAAGGTACCGGATAAGTACTACGAACGGTTGGGATTGAAGAAAGACGAAAATGTTTAAGCTTGCCATTCATGTCTGATAATTCCGTGGACCGTCCACCTAAGATTTTACTAACGAATGATGATAGCCACGACTCGCCGCTGTTCCATTGCACCATAGCGGCTTTGCGCCGCCTCGGCGATCTTGAGGTCGTGGTTCCCGCCGAAGAACAAAGTTAGAAGGGCAAGGCGATGATGCGCGTTGGTGCGCTCGATGCCGATCGGATCGATCTACATGGCACACCCGCATGGTCAGTCACCGGTACCCCGGCGGACTGCGTTAATTTAGCGATTCATAATTTGCTCGAACAGCGGCCGGACATCGTCGTATCCGGGACGAACATTGGTAAAAATATTGGTCTGGGCTTTATTTTTGCCTCGGGTACCGTCGGCGCGTGTATCGAGGCGTATATCGCGGGGCTATCAGCACTCGCCTTATCTCAAGAACTGGACCCCGAGCACTTCCAGCAATTGACAAAGGACCGTGCCTTGTCGCCTGATACTGTCGCCACCATCGACACATTCTTGGCGCGTTTCATCCCGCGGGTTTGGCGAACGTTGGCGCTGGCGCCAGGTACACGCGCGACGACTTGAATGTGAATTTTCCGTCTCACCCGGCGACAGATCTGCAAATCAAAAGCACCCGTCTTGGCCATACCGACTACGATCAGTATTTTAAGCGCACCGGCGATCAGTATCACCACGCCTTGACGAATGCGCGCATCGACGGCGCATCGGACACCGATAACATCGTCGTGACCAATGGACATGTGAGCGCGACGGAAATTGACATTCGCACACTCGGCCAAGTGATTTGAGGTTTACCCATTATTATCGAATGTCAGTCACATCACCTGGCGGGCCTTCGTGATGTGGTTGCGGCGTGTGCGCCCGATGTACCGGCTCACCACTGGTAGGTACGGTGCGGGCGAGAAAATCGATCACCGCATGACCAAAGATATCATTGCGATCGTCGGCGACCATATGTCCGGCATCGGTAATGTTGACATATTCGGCGCGCGGACAAGTCTGTAAGAACGCTTGCGCGCCCTGTTCACTAAGCACGTCTGAAAGCCCGCCGTGCACTAGGAGCCGTTGGCAGTGTCATCGCTTGCGCGCAGGCCTCCAGGCGTGTCATGCGCTTTTCCATATCGCGTGGTGCAGTTAAAATACGCGGATCCCAATGCCATCGATACTTCCCATTCGTCTCGAGGCGTAAATTCTTCTCCAGCCCGGCAAGATCCTTAGGTGGCCGGCGGTGCGGTTGATAGGCAGCTATTGCGGCGGCAACCGCTTCGAGTGAATCGTAACCATTCGGATTTTGTCGCATAAACGACAAGATTTTCTTCACCCCTGCCGGTTCGATGTGGGGCGCGATATCGACAAGTACCAGCGCCGTCGCATCGAGGCGATCTTCGCCCACAGCAACAAGGCTTGTAGCGCGCCACCCATGAAGGCCCCAACGAGCACCGGTCGTTTATCACTCAGGGTCGAAACAACGGCGCACAAATCTTCAACCATGGCGTCTTGGCTATAACGACTATCTGGCGACCAGTCGGAATCACCGTGTCCTCGGGCATCGAGGGCGGCCGCGTGATGACCCACCGCGCCGAGTGATTCACCGACACCCTTCCAGGCGTGGCGAGTTTGGCCGCCGCCATGCTGTAGCAATACTAAGGGAGCGTCGGGATCGCCCCAGCTATCGCCGGCGAGCATTAGACCATCGGTGCCTAGCCATCGATGTTCAGGCGTTGGGGTTCCGGGTAAGCGTCGGCCAGGTCGCTTGGTCATAGATTAAATACCGAGTCTTGCACACTCAGAGCCTACCGCCAAATTTTGCCGGGGGTGTAGCGCGGTATCAGTCGCCACGTGCTTAAAGTTTGCCCTTCTACAAGTCGATACCGTTAACGGGCTCATCCTGCATGACACAAGTCGGTAAGGTATTTAATGGCGGACGCAGCTACAAAATCACACTACGAGCCAGACCACGATGCCGGAATCACTGAAATCCAAGCACGTTTGGAACGCTTAGAGGCCCAGCTCGGCACGCAAAATCAAACCGCGCAACGCTCTGTGAGCCTGTTGGTGTTTAGTGGTGAGCTGGATAAATTGCTCGCGGCTTTTAATATCGCGACCGCAGCCGCCGCCTGCAGCATGAAGGTTTCAATGTTTTTTACATTTTGGGGCACCGCAGCCCTCAAGCAGCGCACATTGACACACGGCAAGAATTTGGTCGAACGGATGTTCGCTTACTTATTGCCCGGTGGGCTGCAACGTCGCGCGTTGTCCCGTTGCGATTTTGCCGGTGTTGGTCGTGTGATGCTCACCGGCGAAATGCGGCGCAAAAACGTCAGCGACTTACCTTTGCTCATCGAGCAATGCGGCGCTTCGGGTGTCGAAATTTATGTGTGTCAAATGTCGATGAATTTGATGGGGATACGTGCTGAAGAATTGATCGACTACCCGCACATGCACTATTGCGGTGCCGCTAAATTTTTACAGTTGGCGAACTCCGCAGATACCAATTTGATGGTCTAGTTCAGTAGCCTCTAGCGGAGAAATTGAGTGAATATTGATCAATCGGTTGATCTCTGCGGGCTGCAATGTCCGACTCCTCTTGTCAAGCTTAACGATGTCATCGCCGAACTCGCGGTTGGTGAGATCCTTGAGGCAGTCGCCGATGATGCCGCATTCGAGCTCGATGTCGCGGCTTGGTGCGAATACACCGGGCATGAACTCGTCGATTTACATAGCAATGATCAGGCGATACGGGCGGTAATTCGTAAATCCGACCGCTAAGTGAGAGATGACGGCGCAGCGATGGGCGTTTCAACGGTTACGGTCGCTCCCCGCGCCGAGACGACGCAAGTCGATCTCGTTGCGCGCCTCGAATCCTTTAGCGAGCAATTGCAGGGTCAGACACGAGAGGAGGCCTTACAGATCGCCTCGGCGTTTCGCGCTGCTTTGGAGAATATTCGTAAGGAACACGCCGATCTAAACGCTGCACAAGCACGGGCGCTAGCGAAATCCGCGTTGATGATGAGCGAGCTGAAGGCAACCCACGCCGAATTGAACGAAGCGAAAACACGTGCCGAAGCGGCCAGCAAGGCGAAATCTGAATTTCTTGCGAATATGAGCCACGAAATTCGCACGCCGATCAACGGTGTGCTGGGTATGAACGAGATCCTCCTACGCACTGAGTTAAGTCAAAAGCAACATCATTGTGCGGTGACAATTCGGAGCTCGGTCGAGGCACTCCTACAGATCATCAACGATATTTTGGATTTCTCGAAAATCGAAGCGGGGAAGATCGAATTACATGAGGTTAGTTTCGATCTCCGCGAACTGGTCGACGATATCGTGCAACTCTATGCCGATAGTGCACAGCGCAAAGGCTTGGAGTTGAACGTGCTTTTCCCGGCTGGCGCCCATACGAACTATTTCGGTGACAATACGCGAATACGTCAAATCCTTACCAACCTCATCGGTAACGCAATTAAGTTCACCAGCGAAGGGGAAGTATTTGTACGTATAGAACGGCAAGCGCAAAGCGCTCCGAACTTACAGGAAATTGTGTTCACTGTTGAGGATACCGGTATTGGTATACCGGCCGATGCGCGCGCGCGAATCTTTGACTCTTTTGCGCAAGCCGATGGAACCACGGAACGCGAATTTGGCGGCACCGGTCTCGGTCTGGCGATATCTTCGCAGCTCACAAAGATAATGGATGGGAAGATCGGGGTCGAGAGCGATGTCGGTCAGGGTTCGCGATTTTGGTTTAGTTTAGTGTTGCGGGTGGATGAAAACCCCGTCTTAGATACCAACTTAGCGGTGTTACGCGGCCTGCGGGTTCTTGCCGTCGATGATAACGCTACTAACCGTATGATCTACCGCGATCAGCTCGCTTATTGGGGATGTGAATTCGACATCGCTGAGGATGCATTTGCGGCGCTCGAGAGTTTGCAAACGGCGGTCGCGCGGGAGGAAGCGTTTGAAGTAGTCATTTTAGACATGCATATGCCTAAAATGGATGGGTTGGCGTTGGCCCGGGCGATTCGCGCGCAAGAATATTCACCACCACCGCAACTCCTTATGTTGAGTTCTATCGGTGACCATTTAGATGGCACGGTAATTCGCGATGCAGGCATTCAGCAATACTTAACCAAACCAGTCCGGCAGTCGGAGTTATTTCGCTGCCTACGCCAATTTCGCTGTCACGAGTCGATCGAAGTAGATGACACAGTTGCGCCGCAAAAGATACCTCCATTACGTGGACATGTGCTGGTGGTGGAAGACAATTTCGTCAATCGTGAGGTTGCAATTGATTTATTGGAGATGTCAGGACTCGAGGTCGACTCGGCTGAGGACGGAATCGCTGCATTGGAAGCGGTGCAAAGCAAAGCGTATGCGTTGATCTTCATGGACTGCCAGATGCCGAAATTAGATGGTTTCGCGACGACCGCAAGGATTAGAGAAATCGAAAAAGAACGTGGTACGAAGCGTACGCCGATCGTCGCCTTAACGGCGAACACCTTAGAAGGTGATGCCCAGCGGTGTTTTGATGCGGGCATGGATGACTATCTGGGGAAGCCATTCAGGGACGAAGAATTGCGCGAGAAACTGGCGCGCTGGCTGTTGCGCGCGCCCGCGAGCAAAGACGAACTAGTCGAACTCGAGCACCCAAACGCGACATTGGGTACTGCCGAGGTGGTTATTGATTTTCAGGCACTCGCACAATTCGAGCGTCGCGAAGCGTCGGGACGCCACGGTTTACTCACCCGAATTATCAACGGGTTTATTGAACAATCGCGCGATCATTTCATACAACTTCGTGGCGGCTATGAAGCGCGCGATGTTGGTGAAATAAAATTCGCTGCCCATGCGTTGAAGTCGAGTACGGCCACCGTCGGTGCGAAGACACTCGCGGAGTTGTGTCGCGAAATCGAAAGCGCTGCCAAACAAGATTCAATTGAAAACCTGGGTAAGCGTATAGCCGACGCCGAAGCGCTGCATGCCAAAGTGTGCGCGGCGCTAACAAGCCGCTATCTGAAATGACTGATGTGCCGGGATTTGACAATTATTCACCGATGTAACGGCTAAGGCTACACCCAACGAGTTTTCGAGCTCAACAAAGGTAAAGATGAAAGATCTGCAGACGCTCATTCCGCCGGCGCTTGCGTTCTTGCGAGCGCGGGCTGCATGTCCCGATATTGATGATGACGGGACGCGACGATATCGAATCGGTGGACCGGGCATACGAATCTGGGGCGACTGACTTTACGGGAAAGCCGATTAACTTCCCGCGCTTAACTCACCGTTTGCGGTATTTACTGCGGGTAAAGCAGACCAGTGACCAGTAGAAGTGGGCTCCATATCATGGACAGCCGCTTAAGTGAAATCCTCGCCGGTGGTCAGGCCGCCAAGTCATCGGCAGCCTGGTCGAAGTACACCGCATCCGGGGTGCGTCGGCCGCGCGCCGTGTGACGGTGCCGGGAATTATCAAACGTAAAGTATCGGGTGAGCCCGGCCTGAACCGCCGCCGGATTACTTGCTTAAAATGCCCGATCCGTTTTTGGCCTTACAGCGCGCCGCGTCGCATACGCAACGGATCGAGCTCGGTACGGGTATCGCGCTCGTCCCGGAGCGTAATCCATTGCTCGCAGCCGAAGAAATCGCCACCATGGACCATTATTCGAAGGGTCGTGTGGCTACGGCATCGGCGCTGGATGGAACGAGCCGGAGTGTACGCTCATGGGCGGCGATTTCGCCCATCGTTGGGGACACACAAAGGACCATATCGCAGCGATGAAAGCCATATGGACGGGGGAGTACGTCGAATACCATGGCAAGTATGTCGACCTCCCTAGCAGTATTTGCCAACTGCGTCCAATGCGGCGACCGCATCCGGCGATCTATCTCGGCAGCGTGGGATGCCCTAATGTCTATCGGCGAGTCGCCGAATGGAGTGACGGATGGCTACGATTTTGTACCAATATCCAAGAGATCGTTGACGGCCGAGAACAGATAAACAAATTTGCGCGGGCGCGTGGGCGTGATCCTAGTACAATCAATATTACCTTGTTCGCGCCGCCCGGTATGTTTCGCGAGCCAGTACAACTCGCGGAAATCGCGCAAGCAGGAGCCGATGATGCGGTGCTGTGATTATCGAGTACCAATGAACAAGACATGATTGCCGAACTCGAAGATCTCGCGGCTAAGATCTTCTAAGCGCGATGTTACAATGCGGCAGGTAATAATTGTTAAACACCACGGTGGCCATATGCCTGGATCTCGGAAGGTAGTTTTCGGCTCAAAAGGATCGCAGTTGCGCTGGGGAATATTGGCGAGCATTGTGGTATTCGCGATGAGTGCCGACTGTCTCGGTGTGTCGAAAGTGTGGCGGTGAAGCCAAGGTGATCGCGCGCGTTGAGGAGCAGGCGGTGATAGACGAGATACTGACTCATCTACAGGCCCAGGGTGCATTGCCGCCGCCGCCCGAATGGTTGCCGGTGGCGCGGGCCCCGCGGGATTTGGACTGGTTCGCTTCGCCCCGAGTTTTTGGTACAGCAACTGAAGGACAGCTTGCAGGGCGCCGTTTTGGCTGATGGGGACGGGCGGGGGTGCTTATTCTTCCGATACTTCGATGCGCAACGCCGTAATTTCTCGACTTATCCGTCACAATCTTTCTTGGTTCACGACGATGGCGATTTATCAAGCGCTTGAAGAACCGCTTAGCGGCCTTGGCATCTCTGTGCGTCTGTAGAAATACATTAACCACTTCACCGTCCTGATCGACGGCCCGCCATAGATAATGCTGCTTTCCCTCGATCTTAACGAAGACCTCGTCAATGAAAAAAGTATCGCCACAGCCACGGTGATCCCGGCGTAACCCGCGGGCATATTGGGGTCCGAATTTATTGCATCAAAGTCGAACGGATCCGTGCGTGACGGTGATCCCTCACTGAGCCAACAGATCTTCGATATCTCGATGGCTAAAATTAAACCGCAAATAGAGCCGGACAGCGTATTGAATGATCTCTGGCGGAAATCGATGGCGCTTATAGATGCCGACGTTTTTCTTCATCCGACAAGTATCGCGCGGACGCAACTAACTTGGCAGTACCCGCCATCGTCCCACCCCACACGGATGTGGAAAGCGCGGGGACGATCGCCGAAGGGATCAGAAATGATGTCCTCGCGCTGCGGATCCCGCACGAAGGTTCGGATATCGCCGACGTCAAGTACGTGACCGTGAGCGCCGGCGTCGCGTGCGCCCGCTTCGATGAAGAGGCGGATCACGCCGAACTCATCTACCGCACGGACGACACGCTGTATCGTGCGAAAGACGCCGGCAGAAACTGGGTTGTGCGCGACGGCGCCTGAGGGCGCCAGTCCCGCGCCGGCTCATACGCCGTAACGATACCCTCGGCCCCAGACAGTGACTATGAGCTCGGGGTGCCGTCGGTCGCGTTCGATCTTTCCTCGCAGCACGGAGATGTATTGGTCCACCGCACGGCTGTTCGGGAACCACGCGCGGCCCCACGCCACATCCATGAGCTCGTCACGAGTGACAACCTGCCCCGGCCGTTCGAAAAGGTATCGCAGGATAGCAATTTCGCGTGCGTGGAGATCTATCGTTTCACCATCCCGCTGGGCTCGTTGGCTCGCCGGGTCGACGGTCAGGTCACCGAAACGGAACGAGCGGTCGCCGAACGCGGCGCGAACCCGCTTCAGGATCGCGCGCACGCGGGCGACCAGCTCGCGTGCTGAGAAAGGCTTAGTCACGTAGTCGTCTGCACCAGCTTCGAACCCCAGAACCCGATCCATCTCTTCACGGCGTGCCGACAGGATGAGGATGGGTACTGCCGGCGCCGCGGCCCGAATACGGCGACACAACGTGATGCCGTCGATGACGGGCAACGCCACGTCGAGGATGAACAGGGACTCCGGATCCCGTTCGAAGGCCGCCCAGGCGGCAGCGCCGTCCGCAGCCGCTGTGCAGCCATAGCCTTCGCATTCGAACAGGGCGACGAGCCCCTGGGCGAGGTGCGGATCGTCTTCTGCAATGATGATGCGATTCATTGCCGAGCGGGATCGGATCGCGCCGACACCGGCAGCGTCAAAACAAAACGGCAGCCTGGTCTCGCGGCCTCGAGCGTAAAGCCGCCGCCGTTGCGGCGCGCTATGAGAACGGCAGCTGCGAGCCCCAAGCCGTGTCCGGAAGTTCCAGCACCGTGGCCACGGTGCCATGCTTCGAGCATTGCCTTCCACTCAGTTGCTGGGATCCCCGGGCCGTGATCGCGTACCGACACTATCAACGAGTCGCGGTCGCGGGTGCTCGCGACGCTCACCCGGCCGGGCGCATAGTTAGCGGCGTTGTCGAGGAGGTTGCAAAGCACCTGCTGCAACCCGTCGACATCGAATGCGGCCTTCTCGGAAGCGGATAATTCGAGCTCGAGGTCGAGACCAGGTCGTTGAGGGTTGTCGTCGTTGCTGAAGGTCTCCGCGATACATCGAATGGCCGTGTCCGGCTCGGCCTCGCGCCAGCTCAGTGGTGCCGACGCAGTCCCCCGCCCGATTTCGAGCACGTTGTCGACCACCGCGGTGAGGCGCGTGGCCTCCGTATCCATGATGTCGAGATAGCGACGAATCGTTACCGTGTCGTCGATCCGCCGGCCGATCAGCTCCGCGTACAGTTTCAGATTTGTGAGCGGCGTGCGCAGGCTGTGCGAAACGGCAGCGACTGACAACAGACGATTGTCCATATCACGCACGGATCGGCGATGTGCGACATAAACCGCCGCGGTAAATCTCGTTGCGGCGGCCGCCAGAATCGCGGCAACGATCGCATAGTCGATCCACATCGTGCGCATGGAGCGTGAACTCGCAGAGGTAGCGATAACGCGCAGGTGCTCGAATGGCGGGCCGAGGGCATGCTCGGCCTGACGATCCAAACCCGCCGGTGATCCTGGAGACCTCGCAAAGCGTACCACGGTACCACCGTCGGTCGGAGCGTCATGGGTAATGCCTGTCTCGATGCGAGTGAACAAATCGTCGAGCCGCACGAGCAAACAGAACTCGAGTGTATCTTCAGCTCGCCAGCAATACGGACGCATGGCGCCTTGTACCAAGTTAGCCGGACCCCACGCCGAACCCGCTTCGCTCAGTTGCTCGCGGGTCGCCTCGATCGCGCGCGCGTGTACTTCAAGCGGGACTAGCACGGCGGCCATGCTCGATTCCGCCGCCAACGGGGGCAATACGCGTCCAGCATCCTGCCGATAGACCGCGATCGCCGCGATCGGCTCGCCCGAGAGGCCGGGACATCCGAGCGGTCCCGAGCAAGCGAGCCGTTCCGGATCGGCGGCATAGCGGGTGACGACCGCGGCCTTGACCGAGTCCAGGATCTCGAGCGCACGGTTAGCTACATAATTGGCAGCCGCGCGCGCCTGCCCGGCGAGACGCTCGTGCTCGGACACCGTTCGCTCAGCCGTTGCCGCGCGCTGGCTTCGCACCCCAGCAATGACGAGTACGAGCAACGTCATCGTCAACAAGGCCATGAGGGCCAGAATAATCGGACTGACCGTTCGAGCCGTCGCTCGGAAGGAACGCCTCGGAGACGGTACACCGCGCATTTCGACGTGCGACGACATGGCACTGCCATTATCCTGGTTTCCCGCTCATGTGTCAGAGTCCTTACAGTTTTCTTACACTTTCGTCACGAATGCCTGACGGATCCGAAGCGTGTAAGCGTTAGTCTGCAGTCTGATTTCATAAACTCACGCTAACGGAAGCTTGCTGCCACATGCTGCGGTCCGGTCCCACCCTGAAGCTCGTGTATCTTTTTTTTTGCCGTTCTGATGGCGCGGACGCTCGCTGCCGCCGATCGCTCCGATCTCGGTTTCCCGGTCAATGAGGCCTTCGAAAAGGGAATCGAACAAACCGTCGCGGGCCTCCCGCCGGAAGCCCTGCGGGCGGCGAAGGTGATCACGGTGAGCGGGAACGTCGGCCCATGGTTATCCAGCGGCTTGGAACTCGAGCGCAGTGACCGCATTACCTTCCTCGTAGGTGAGAAGCGATGGCTCTCCTTTTGCTCACAATTTGGCGCTCGGGGCGAAGCTCGCGCCGTGGGTTGCGCGAACTGCCCCGAATGTCCCGGCCAACCGCAGAGGAAACCCGCATGAACCACATAGACTCCGCCAGGTGTACCTGCGGCTATTTAGCCGTTTTGGTTCTTTGTACAGCACTGAGTCCACCACTTACCGCTGCCCCGAGCGTGCTCATCATGGATTGTGCGCTGCGCGACGATACGCTACTGCCGGACGTCGCGGACGAGCTCGCACGAACCGCTGCCGTCGCTCCCGTCGTCCGCAGAAGGTTGCAAGAGATCGGCTACACGGTACCAGATTACATCGGATCGGAAGAGAATCTCGCGTTGACCGAGAACGGGTACTTTCTTGCCCATCCGGCCATCGTGGCGGATCTCGGGAGAGCACACGATGCCGATTGGGTCGGAATTTGCACCCAGTTTAAATTCAGCTTCTTAGTATCTATTCTTCGCGTTCATCTCATTGACGTCGGCAAGGATCGTGTGATCACACATGCGGAGACGTGGATGCGCGGCGCAATGAACGATGCGCGGATAACTCGGCGGAGCTCGGTTAGTCTTGCCGATCAGGTGCACGATTTGCTGCACGCGGTGGAAAGCAAGCGGGCGGAGGGCGCCGAATTCCGCTGAGTTGCAGAAGCTCCGGGCTGGAGGGCATCATGGATGCAGAACGTCGGCAGGTATTGTCAAGTTAACTTTAGTGAACATGGCCGTATCCGGGGCGATGCAAACTCAAGCGACAATTGCGTCTTCCCAAGATGCAAACGCACGGCGCCGTAACTCCCGAAAATAGCGAGCGGAAACTACGTGACGTTCTAGATTGAACAGGTTGTAAACAGCTGCATGGTTGCTCAAGAATCGCTGCGCCTGTCAGGCAGATTTAGATCGCCGCATTCCGCGCTCTCGAGATCGCGTTGGTTGATGCGACAATTCAGCGCGATTGTTTGCGTACCGAGACGAATCGTGAATCGCTTTGGGTAGTAACTCGCGATGGGCTACGCCGTAACTTCTCGACTTATCCGTCACAATCTTTCTTGGTTCACGGCGATGGCGATTTATCAAGCGCTTGAAGAACCGCTTAGCGGCCTTGGCATCTCTGAGCGTTTGTAGAAATACATCAACCACTTCACCGTCCTGATCGACGGCCCGCAAAGTGTGGCGGTGAAGCCAAGGTGATCGCGCGCGTTGAGGAGCAGGCGGTGATAGACGAGATACTGACTCATCTACAGGCCCAGGGTGCATTGCCGCCGCCGCCCGAATGGTTGCCGGTGGCGCGGGCCCCGCGGGATTTGGACTGGTTCGCTTCGCCCCGAGTTTTTGGTACAGCAACTGAAGGACAGCTTGCAGGGCGCCGTTTTGGCTGATGGGGACGGGCGGGGGTGAAAGCATGCGGAATCGAGTAGATTTGTCTGTTGGTACTGGATATTGGATGAAGGGTAGTTGCGTTACCGGGCTCTCAAGGCCGATCAGTGACCCGGGTGCCTTGCTCGTGATGTGGGGCGGGGGTGCTTAGTCTTCCGATACTCCGGAGCAACCGGAGCAATTTGTCGGAATTCCGCGTTGCTCGCCGCTCATTAACACCCAGTCGATCACGCCGCTCGCACCTCGCACGGCGTCGAGCAATTTTGACACTGCGTCTAATAACCCACGGGACTTAGCATTCCTCGCTCATGTACTCCGACGACATGGGTGTAGATTTGCGTAGTCGCAATGTCTTATGCCCCAGCGCCTCCTGGATGTTGCGTAGATCAACACCTTGTTCGAGCAGCCGGGTGGCAAAACTATGGCGCAAAGAATGACAGCTAGCTTTTTTGATTATTCCAAGCTTTTTCACGGCGTTGCGCATTGCTCTCTGTAATTGTTGTTCGCCGATGTGGTGTCGGCGCAAAATTTGACTACGTGGATCCACGGAGTGCGACGCGGCGGGAAATACGTACTGCCATCCTAATTCGAACTCGGCGCGAGGGTATTTGCGTACCAATGCGGCGGGGAGATAAACCGATCCCAGACCATCAGTTAGATCTTGTTCGTGCTGGTTCGCAACAAAGCTTAGCTGAGTCTTCAACCGGGGTACTGATGCCGATGGCAGAATGGTGCGGCGAGATTTTCCGCCTTTCGTTTCCCCCACCACGATATATTGTGATATCAGGTCAACGTCCTGAACGCGCAAGCGAACGGTCTCTGACACACGAAGTCCGCTACCATACATAAGCGACAGCGCGAGTCGGTGAGTACCCATTAGCGTTGACAAAACCCGAGTCACCTCTTCGTGAGTCAGCACCGTGGGTAATCGACGCGGCTTTCGCGTGTATCCGTACTTGAGGGTGCCAAGATCGCGTGAGTAAAACTGATGATACAAAAACACCAGCGCGTTTAAGGCCGATTTTTGCGTATTTGCCGCTACGTTTTTTTCCGCGCCTAAATATTCCAAAAACAATTCAACCTCGCGCGCACCTAAATCCCGAGGGTGACGTTTACCGTGAAAATAAATAAAGCGGCGGATCCAATGCCAGTAAGCTTTTTCTGTTCGATACGCGAGCTGCTTGCCGCGCATAAACACACGAAGTTGATCCATAAACCGGTTTGACCGGCGATCGAAAATCGGTCACAGCGACGGTTGATATGTATCACCTCGAAAAGCAGTCTTAATAACAAGTAGTAAGACAACGTGTTCGGACTGGGATAAATATCACAACGACGTTTATCTTTACTAGAATATTTCTAATAAAATCGCCCAAAGCGGCGTACTAATAGGGGTTAAGCAGCGATGGGCGGTATATTAGGAAATTACTTATGCGTCGGAGCGATCTCGTCTTCGCTACGTCGATATAAATGTTAGATGGAAACCAAACTTGGGGGAGGTGGCGACCGGCAACGCCGAATGGCCGGTAGGACCTCAGGAAATCACAAGAGGCCAATTCGCGATGATTAGTGGTTCTTGCTTATGCGGTAAGGTCGCCTACGATGTTTCTGGCTCTGGCAATTCGATGTATTACTGCCACTGCCGCATGTGTAGGAAAGCTAGTGGCTCGTCATTTGCGACGAACATGCTTATGAAAGAATCTGATTTCGTTATTAGGGCTGGCGAAGAATACATAAAGGGATTCAATTCTAGCCCCGGCGAATTACGGTATTTCTGCTCTGAGTGCGGCTCTCCGATATACGGGAGAGCGGAAGCTCGTAAAGGCCTTATTTCGTTGCGATGCGGTGGCCTAGATGAAGCTCCGGAAATCGAACCGGAAATGCATCTATTCACGGACTGGAAAGCGTCGTGGTATAAAATCACGGACTCACTTAAGCAAGTACCAGATCTAAAACTTCCGATCCGTTCAGTTTCAGAAGAGGACTAGGCGTCCAGAAGCTAGTAATGGTCGTATATGTCAGATCGCGAATTTTCCATCTGGCCATGCGATGAACTGGAAAATGAGTTATGGGGCGAGGTTTTTGAACCGCTTAAAGATCTCAACGCTTTTAAGAACTTTGTGTTGGATAGGGAGCTTCAAACAATTGTTTGGCCATCTACCGGTGCCGATTTTGCACCAGAATTCCTATACGAAAAAGCTGCTGCATAACAAGCGAATGATGTCGCTGGCTTTCAGCCAGCTGGGACGCCTTACAGCGCGCTTCTTCAATGTGCCGGGTAGCTTACATTTCCAAAGCGCACTGTAACCGGCCGGTTGTCCCAACGTTAGGTGGCGACAAATCGCGCGTAGCGGCCGAGTTACGGTCCGTGGTGTTGCGCAATTGCTGAACTAGTTCTATTGTGATTGAATCCTCGATACACGCTTTCAGAAGCGAGGAACGTATGACGCATCTTCATCGCAACGCAATATTGGTGCTGGTCTAACTATTCTCCCAAGCTATCGATGCCGGCCCTATCGAAGTGTTGGCCGTTCCGATTGACGGCTCCTCAGCAATGTCGACATCGATTCTGGAATCCGGTCAGGATTATATTCTCGAAGTCTCGGGCGTTTTTGTCGTCAACACTGTGACGAGTATCGGCAACGGTGATGAATTAGCTGATGCGGAGTATTTCAACTTCTCAAAGAGGTGGTCCCGGTCGTTAGGACGGTGAGATAAGTGTAGGCTTTGCATTGATGCAGAGGAAGGTCTCTGCGAGGAGCGAAGCAAAATGAGAAGACCAAGAAGGAACCATAGCCCGGAATTCAAAGCGAAAGTAGCATTGGCAGTGCTGAAGGGCGAGGAGACGCTGTCAGAGCTGTTGGAGCAGTTCGACGTACATCCGAATCAGATTACGACATAGAAGAGCGAGCTGCTCGAGAAGGCCGCACAGGTGTTCAACGGCGGGAAGCCGAGCACGGAGCCGCCGGTGGATGTGAAAACGCTACATGCAAAGATTGGCGAGTTGACGCTGGAGAATGATTTTTTAGAAGGCGCGCTCACCAAGGCGGGCATGCTGAGCGCAAAAAGATGATTGACCCGAATCACGAACTGTCCATTAGCCGACAGGCGAAGATTTTGCAGATTTCGCGTTCTTCTGTGTACTACCGTCCGGTGCCGACCTCGGGTCAGGATCTGGCGCTGATGTCGGCTATCGAACGGCTCCACCTGGAATTACCGTTCGCGGGTAGTCGGAGGCTGAAAAAGCTGCTGCGCACGGAAGGATTCGACGTTGGGCGGCGCCATGTGCGGACGCTCATGCGCCGTATGGGTATCGAGGCACTGTACCGGAAGAAGAACACATCACGTCGGCATCCGGATCACAAGGTCTTTCCGTACCTGTTGCGCGGTCGTTCGATAACACGACCGAACGAGGTCTGGGCGCTCGACATTACGTACATTCCGATGCGTCGCGGTTTCGTGTACTTCGTCGGTGTGATGGACTGGGCGACGCGTCGGATTCTGTCCTGGCGGCTGTCCAATACGCTGACAACGGACTTCTGCGTTGAAGCCCTGCAAGAGGCCATCGACCAATATGGGCCACCGGAGATTGTGAATACCGACCAGGGTAGCCAGTTCACGAGCGCTGAATTCGTCGATGCCGTGCTCAGCCAACATATCCGGCTGAGCATGGATGGCAAGGGCTGCTGGCGAGACAACGTTTTCATCGAACGTTTCTGGCGGACGCTGAAATATGAGGAGGTCTACCTGCGGGCTTACGACACCGTGTCGGACGCTCGGCAATCCCTGGCCCGATACATCGGATTCTACAACAGTCGTCGGCCGCATGTTGCCAACGACGACTTAACGCCGGATGCGGCGTACTTTGGCGCGCTCCCGATCATCCGGGCGGCGTAACCGTGAAACCGCAGGGCCGATCACTTATCAAGCTGTGAAAAACTGTCCAAATTTGCGGGACCACCTCTCAAATCCCCCGTCGTCCGTGGGCACCGCTGCAGTTAACGGCACGGACATTGGGGTGCGGATCAATGGCGTGAAGATTTTTTGGGGTGATTTCAAAATCGACCACGTGTATTCGGTCTCATTTTTGGTGCAGGCGTACCTATCTCGGTTAGTTACCAGGATACTTTTTATCCCGACAATTCAGGTGACTTGCATCTCTCGATTACGCCACTCCCAGCGCCTGGGGCAGCCGTGCTATTCGGCACAGCCCTAACGTTTCTTTCGGTGGTTAGGCGGCGAGCTAACGGCGATCCTGCGTAAGCGTCGACAAATGGCTGATTGCAGTTCATGGAATCAGAATCATCGCGCCCCAGTTACGTGACAGACAATCCCAACCTCGCACTTACTTCTAAAATCCGCGCCACCTAACCCCTATGAGGCCCCCGTTTGTCAAGGGCAATAAATGCCCGTCGAGTGTTGCTCGATAGAAATACTTGATTGAACGTCGGCCCGTCTTTGATTCCAAGTCATTGTCAGGACGTTGCCTGCAATAAACACCTATCGAGTTTTATACGGCTGCCGATATCGTCGACGAACGACAGCCGACACTAGAATTCCTTCCAGTCCCTACAGCTTCCTAGTCAAAGCGTCAGCGCGAAGCGCTCGTTAGCAACAGGTTTACCGTAGGGGCAGACACCGGTTCAGTCAATATCATGGGCGGAAGCACGACCGTGCGATAATCAAAGCCACAGACCCACCACGATGCATCATGTGCGTCATTCGGACTCAACGCCCATTGCGTGATGGATAAAGAAACGCACGTTATGGATGTCGTGTGATGACATGGTTCAGTTAGACGGTATTCGTCACGGTCGCCTTCCAAGCTTATAAGGTGCTCATGAAACGCGCTTCATCGAAGGGCTGTCGTTTATTGAGCATGACGTAAACGGCACGACCGAGGCGGTGAGCAAGAATCGATAAGGCCTTGCCTTTGCCGTGTTTGCTGGCTAAGCGTTGTACGGCTTTCTGCGCCGGTGGGTTACCGCGTAGGAACAATATCGCTGCTTCACTAAAGGCCCACTTGAGATACGCGTTACCGATTTTCTTGCCCGAATATCCGGACTTCTTCCCCGCCGACCTCCGATGACATGTCACCAAGCGGCAGTAGGACACAAACTGCCCCAAGGTCGGAAAGCGACCAATGTCTTCGACCTCGTAGAGGATGACCATCGCGAGAATACGGCCCACCCCTGGGATTGTTCGTAGCAAGTGATACGCACCGGCATCGTGTGCTTTGGCTTTGTTGACTAAGTCTTGCTCCAGGACCCGGAGTTGTTCATCGAGATGGTCGATGACGTTTAAATCTAATTCGACCATTTGACGCACCACAGGATCTGGGAAGTGCCCAGCAATGTCGGTCCGGCCCTTGTTGTGGCCAATCCGTACGCCTAGCGGCGGCAAGTTATATTGACTGACGGTGTTTTGGATATGGGCGATGAGATCGGCGCGTTGTCGGGCGAAGTTGATGCGACGCCGCAGTAGGTCCCGGGTGGCGCGCATCCTGGCAGGGTAGGCATAGGCTTGTGGGATCATACCGGCTTTGAGGAGGCGTGCGATCTTCTCGGAATCGATGCGGTCGTTCTTCGCTTTACCGCCATGGATGGCTTTCATGTAAAGGGCGTGCCCGAGGACAAATGGAATGTTTTCATTGGCGCACCAATCGGCGAGCCAATACCAGGTAAATAAGCACTCAACACTGATGACAAGGTCCTCACGGTAGGGCTCGATGGCGGTGGCCAACAGTGCCGAGTCGGTTTTCATATTGCGATGTAAAACGGTATCGCCATCGTGATTAATGATGCACACGTACATGGTTTTCGCATACAGGTCGATACCGCAATAATGCTGGTGAGTTGTGTTATAGAATCTCATCTGAGGTCTCTTTCTGGGCATTGAGTCTGATGAGGGCGCACTACGTTTCGTGGCCAGTGCGGTTGGCCCGTTCGATGAGAATCCTCGCGTCATATTCTGTACCACCGAGGCTTGCTTTCAGTCATTTGGGTTCAATAGGTCGTCCGCAAAGGCCGTTGGCAAGTCTGGGATAGTGGTTAGCCCGAGGGGTTGGAAAGCTCATTACCTACGCCATGAAATGATTCATCATCGCAAGGCGGAGGAACTTGGTGTTTTTGCCTCATTGCTGGATCCAGAAGGGTTGATCGAAGGTATGTCATATTCTCTTAGCGAAGATCCTCGTCAGTCGCTTTCTGATCCATGGCAGAGGTATAAGGTTAAGTTCGATACTTGGTTTCGAGAAATAGGAAAGGATCGCTTGTGGAATGAGGCCGGGAAGCTATGAAAACGCATATCAAATCGCCTCAACCGACCGCTCAATCGCTGCACGGTTTCAGGTCGGCTGAGTTTTGTCGTTAAGCCGCACTATGGAAGATGACGCGCTATATCTTTTTGCGGCTGACGCCATCCTGTTCGTTCATGTGATATTCGTTGCGTTTGTCGCGGTCGGCCTTATCTTAATCATTCTCGGCAAACTGTTCTCCTGGGCATGGGTGCGCAATCCATGGTTTCGCTGGGCGCATATCGCAGGGATCGGCGTCGTGGTGTTCCAGTCTTGGCTCGGTGTGATTTGTCCGTTCACAACCTGGGAGATAGCCCTTCGCGAGAAGGCAGGCGAGGCGGTCTATTCTGGCGCCTTTATTGCTCATTGGCTCGAATCTATCTTGTACCATCAGGCGCCGAAGTGGGTCTTCACAGTGGCGTACACGTTATTTGGGGCGCTGGTCGTAGCCAGTTGGTTCTGGATTCGCCCGCGTCGTTTCGTTAAGGGCGGGGTGCATGGCGCTGACGGATCTAAAGCGTCTCGCCCTTTGCAAAGATGAAGAGCAAAACCCGTTCCGCTTTGGTCGGCCTGCGGCTCATGCCCGACGTTAGCTATAGCGGATAGGTGCACGAATTGTCAAATTCCGATAAGTACGTTCCGGCGTTGGCTTATAAGCCTCTGACTCGTTTTTACGATCTAATTGTGGGCCTGACAACGCGCGAAAGAACTTTTAAGGAAGCGCTAGTTACGCAAGCGAAGATCGAACCAAATTCAGCCGTCTTAGACGTTGCTTGTGGAACTGGGACGCTAGCGATCTTGTTGAAGTCACGACATCGAAACGCACTCGTTACTGGTATCGATGGTGATCCCGACATACTAGAAATTGCGCGGGTGAAATCGAGAAAGGCGGGCGTGGATATAGCATTAGATCACGGTTTGTCTTTCGAACTTCCCTATGATGACGGCGAATTCAATACGATTGTGTCGAGCTTATTCTTTCATCATTTAAGCCGCAAAAACAAAATCAGGACGGCGACAGAAATGCATCGCGTGTTAAAACCGGGCGGAGCAATTCATGTTGCGGATTGGGGCAAGCCGGATAATCGCATAATGGGAATGTTGTATTACTCAATCCAATTACTCGACGGGTTCGAAAACACAAATGACAATCGCGCAGGGTTGCTGCCTGAGATATTCCAAAGCGCGGGATTTGCGGACGTGTCGCTCCGTCAAACGATTAGCACGCTCTTCGGCACAATGGCATTGTATAGTGGGCGAAAATACCGCTAACAACGGGATCAACCCGACGGCTTACGGCACGCTTACTCGGTGTGCTGATGTGCTCACAACCCCGAAGTGCCCTGTGCGTCAATATAAGTTTGGACACTGGGGTTATAGTGGACACTGGGGTTATAGAATGAAGCTCGCGATCAGGGCGGTAGGAGTGAGACAAGGTGCCCAAACCCACGACGGATTTGCCCGAAACGCAGGTGCTTGCCGAGGTCGCTCACGAGCGCGCGCAACGTCGGCGATTTAGTGCTGAGGAGAAGCTGCGAATACTGCAGGACGCCGATGAGTGCCATGAGCGTGGCGAGTTGACGGCGTTGCTGCGTCGCGAACGGATTTATTCGAGTCAACTGACCGATTGGCGTTGCCAGCGCGATGCCGGCGCGCTGGTTGGTTTGACGAATGCGAAGGTGGGTCGTAAGGCGCAGCGCGATGCGAAGGACCGAGAGATTGGACGTCTGCGACGCGAGAAGGCGAAATTAGAGGACGAGCTTCGGCTTGCCAACGATTTATTGGGGCTGCAAAAAAAAGCCTTGTCGCTGCTCGATCAACTCAAGGGGCGCGAGACGACGTGATGAGGACGTTGCTGCGCGAGCGTCGCGCATCGATACCCCTGAGCCGTGCGTGTGAAGTGCTGGGCGTGGCTCGAAGTAGCCTCTACTATCGTTTGAGCGAACCTCACGCGCGCAGTGACTTGCCTGCGCGACGTTCTCATCCGCGTGCGTTAAGTGAATCGGAACGTGATGAGGTGTTTGCGATGCTCAACAGTGAACGCTTTGCCGACCAACCCCCGGGTGAAGTCTACGCCACGTTGCTCGATGAGGGTCGTTATCTGTGTTCGGTGCGTACCATGCAACGCATTCTCAAGGCGCATCGGGCTCACGGTGAGCGTCGAGGACAACGTCAGGCGACCTCCCATGCGATCCCGCGTCTTCGTGCCACTGGGCCGAACGAGGTCTGGACGTGGGATGTGACGAAGTTGCGCACGGTGCAACGCGGTGTGTATCTGTCGCTGTTCGTCATTCTTGACCTGTTTAGTCGATACGTCATCGCCTGGATGGTCTCACAGCGAGAGAACACGTTGCTTGCGAAGCAACTGTTCGACGAAGCACTCGAACGCTACGCCATCGAAGCGCACACGCTCACGGTGCACCAGGACCGCGGTGCACCGATGGTCGCACATGGCTTTCTGGACTTGCTCGGTGAGTTGCAGGTGACCGCCTCGCATTCCAGACCTCGGGTGAGCAACGACAACCCGTTCATCGAGAGTCACTTTAAGACGGGGAAGTATCAGCCCGACTATCCGGGGCGCTTTGAATCACTAGCCAGTGCACGTCACTGGTGGGCTGACTTTTTTCAATGGTACAACAACGACCATCACCACAGTGGTCTGGCGAGCTACACACCGGCACAAGTGTTTAGTGGCGAGTACCTGCGCGTGGCGCGCGAGCGTCAACTGGCATTAGATGAGGCCTTTGCGCGCCACCCGCAACGCTTCGTCCAGGGACGGCCAAAGGTGACTTGGCCGCCAGAGGTCGTTGAGATCAATCCACTATCTGACGAGGAGGAACTTGACGCAGTCAATTTCCCGACACTACCAGCCGCGAGAAAGACGGCGCGTCCGACTCTGGGCTCAGTGAATGTTCACGGCGCATCATCGAATGCGCCGAAAGCATCGCTTTCGGCATGGCCACCGCATAGCCGAAACCGCTCGAGGCCGTCACCCGAAGGGCCGCAGCGAAACGCAAGAGGCGCGCAGCGCCTTGACGGGGGGGAGTCGTGAAGACTACCGGCTCAGCTAGAAGCTATGACTGCACCACACTTTGCTACATTAGTTTACCAAACAACCTGTCCAAACATATTGACACGTTCCGGATGGACGGTTTATGCAGAGCGTCGGGCAGCACATTCTTGGGGCGCGTGGCGCATATTGGGTGTCAGAATTGCAATGAACGTAACGCCGACGTGTTAAGTGATGCTATGTGCGCCTACGTCGAAACGATCACTAATCAGTACCGGTTGGGCGAATTCATCGCAAAAAATGGTCTGGATGATAGTGCAGAAGCAATTCGTTCCGAACTGAACGGCGTCCTCGCGAACATGAGTGAGTATCTGTGGGAACACGCGGATTCTGTTGCCTGAGGTAGCAAATTCCAGCAGAAATTTGAGTCTTGGCTATTCAGCGCTATCCTTGGTTGCGAGAGGATGCTCTCGCTCGTTGTATGGCCTAGGTGCATTGGTTTAGCTGGCACGAAGGATTAGGTGCTTGACGGTGGGGCCTCCTGACCTGCCGCCCGAGATGTTAGGTATCATGAGCGCAGCCATTAATCTTCGTCAAGCGAAATCAGAAGAGGCGGAAAAACTGTCTACCCTATCTATGCGTTCCAAGGCGTATTGGGGCCACTGTTCTGAGTTCATGGAAGCATGTCGCAAAGAACTTACGGTGTCGAAAGAAAAAATCAACAAGACGCCCTTTACGCACATGGTCGCTGAACTCGGCGACGAAGTTGTTGGTTACTATGCGTTGAAGAAACTTTCAACTTCGGAATGCGAACTCGAGGCACTTTTCGTAGAGCCCGCATTGCTTGGTAAAGGAATTGGCCGCAAATTGATGCAACATGCCAAGCATGCAGCGGTGCAATTCGGCGCAACAACAATGATAATTCAAGGTGATCCGAATACGACTCATTTCTATAGGGCGGTGGGCGGTAAGCGGCTAGGAGAACGAGAGTCAGAAAGTATCCCGGGTCGCTATTTGCCTTTATTCTTAATCAATCTCGATGCTCCCGAACGACGTGCGGGATAATACGGCGCGGCAATCGGAGATTTTTGCGGCGCGTTCCGCGCTCGGAAAATGCCGTTGCGTTCGGCGTTGGATGTAACAAATGAACTAGACCGGTGCCACATCTGATCGCAGGCAAACGGTTTCGGCATTTTGCTGGAATGCGGGCGGGTGGTTTGGAGCGCAGATAGGGTCGACACTTTGGTTGATTATACTGGGCGGCTACTTAGCAAATCAGATGCCATGTTCGGTATTAGCAGTGCATTGGTCGGTCTTGCGCTGAATGCTCGGGACCTCGCGCTGCGGCGCCTTAGGGAACGTATTTCGGCGTATTTGGGAATTCGGCTTTTCCGATTCCCTGCTGCGATTGTTTTTGCCGCGTTCATTACCCTGCCGCACAACCGCGAACCGGTTATCCAATTCATGGGTCCGGGGAATATGCCTGAGACGTTTCCGTATTGGGCGGTATTATTGGTAGCAGCGCTAATGGTGGCTGCATACTTGCGTGAACGCAGCCACAAGAAGGTAAACAAATGAGGCCAACCATAGCGCCCCACAAGCCGCGGAGTGTTCGGTGCCCCGAACTAGGCGATATAGATCCTCCCGTGGAGCCCTAAAAACTCGACAATGGAAGTGCCGCCAAAATCTGCCGCATTTAAAATTTCTCTGGGCTTTTTCTTATTTTGGCTTGGCTTTCATTTCGTAATCGCAGATTTTCCTCCGCCTGTTGGTTTTCTGTGGGTTATCTTTCTTAACAGCATTGCGGCGTATTTAGTTTTTATCCGTGCGCCTACTTACAGAACATGGCTCGGAAATCGCCACAAGGGCCGCTGGCTGAGAGTTGCCCTCGACGGTTTTTCTGTAGGCGTTATTTTTGCTGTGGCGCTCATGCTTATACCGGGAAACGGCGAGCCAACAATACCGCCACCTGGTTTTACTGAACATCTCATATGGCTTGCGGCTCTGGGTATGTACGGAACGGTAAACGCTGGTTTGGTGTACAGTGTCGTCCATCTTTCAGAACGATGCAGGTTGAAGCAGATCCTAAATGAGCGCGGTAAGAAACGCAGGGTGGTTTGAATACGGGATCGGTCAATAGACATCGGTCGTGTTTGGTAGAAGCAACCTAACAAGACGTTAACCTTTCTCGCCACGCTCCTCAGAGGCGTAGTACTCAGTGCTTTTTGTGCATGGCTTGGTGGCATCGTTGCATAAATCGTACGGTGCACTTGGTGCTGCTTAACGTGCTTCATACGGTGCTGGAAGCCGAGGCGCCGTATAATGCGGGGGTGGCGGCGATACGACTTGGTCTGCAGCTCAGCCCCGGTGAATGAGTCAATATCAGCAAGAAGGGGAGTGGGAGCATGGCATGGGTTTATTTGATAGTGGCGGGTTTGTTTGAATGCGGCTGGGCGATTGGGCTCAAACATACGGATGGGCTTACGAAATTTACGCCGTCGTTGCTGACTGTCTCCGCTATGGCCATTAGCTTTTTATTGTTGTCGATCGCTATGAAAACGATTCCAGTAGCTACCGCATATGCCGTATGGACGGGCATTGGCGCGGCAGGCGTAGCGATCTTAGGCATGTTTCTTCTAGGCGAATCACGGGACATCATGTGGGTGTTTTGTTTGCTTCTTATCGTGTCAGGAATAGTAGGCCTCAAATTGGTTACATCCTTGAGTGATGCCTCATTGTAGGGCGGTAGGAAGCGCTGAATCGAGAAAGCCGACGTAGGTACTCAAAAAATCGTTGCACGCAACGCTTGACTGCGGTAACCGTGCGGATCCGCACCGGCCGGCTACGGCCATGGGCAGCATAGCTGTATATTGGACATGAAGAAGATTCATTGCTCGGAGGAGATCCTGATGCACGACAATTTGCAAATCGTCAAAGAATTTATTGAATCTTGGTCGACGCTAGACGCAGAAAAGCTCGCAAATTACTTCGCAGAAAACGGCAGTTATCACAATATGCCAATGGATCCCGTCGTGGGACGCGAAAACATTCGCGCCTTCATTGAAGGATTCCTTGCCACGTGGACCGAAACCGACTGGGAGCTTCGAACTATCATGTCGGCCGATAACTTCGTCGTTGCCGAACGATTAGACAAAACAAAAACGACGAACGGGAATATGAACTTGCCGTGCGTTGGTGTTTTTGAAATGAAAGATGGAAAGATCAATGTGTGGCGTGACTATTTCGATATGCTTACGTATACAAACGCAATGAAATCGTAACGCGGTGTGTCTCATTTGGCGGTGATTTATGCTTGACAAGCCAATAGCTGTTTTCGTAGCTCACCATCGCACATTCATCGATCATTTGTTCTCGCTTGGCGAGGCAGGTTGAGGTAAAAATATCGTAAGCGTGTTTTGTGAAACGGAGTGTGCTAAATTCTTGCTTGCTCGCGCGTGGGCCTCGGCGTAGAAACTCGGCGGTCATTGCGTTTTCCGCTTCCAGTTGCCATTTTGTGTTCCAATCACGGCAGGCATGAGCGTCATTCACTGCAAGTGCGTTCAACACAGCGGTGATGCTGAGAATGAGTCGTGACATGTTCCGGTCCTCGTGCAATGACTGAGCTAGACCCGTTGTCTAGGCGTAGAAACTCTAAATAAGCTTGCCGCGGATCGATGTGGTAGACCCCACAAGCGAGTTAAGCTTATGGTTTCAGATAGGCTCGGTAGTTTGAGCGACCAAGTGATCACTTAGGCCGTCGGCAAGGTAACTGATGGGTTTATGCTGGCGTCACGGTGTCGGACCGGATGCCGGCGCATTGTACGACTTAGGGTTTCTAGCGGGTGAAAACAGGAGCTTATCGTGGATGAATTGATGCGCAAATCGATGGCCGAGCAGGCGGCCTTGGTGCAAAGCGGTGAGGTGTCCGCCGCTGAGCTTGTGGATGCCGCGATCGCGGCTATCGAGCGTTTAAATCCCATTGTCAATGCGGTCGTGATCCCGATGTTCGATATCGCCCGCGACGCAGTGAAAACCCTTAGCGGCAATGAACCGTTCAGCGGTGTGCCGATGTTACTGAAAGATGTGATCGCAGAATATGCAGGTGCACCGCTAACGGAAGCTTCACGTTTTCTACAAGCTTATGTGTCGCCGCACGACTCCGAACTGGTGGCCCGTTATCGTCGTGCGGGTTTTATCGTTTGCGGTAAAACGAACTCGCCGGAGTTTGCCTCCAAACCCACGACAGAACCGACGCTTTACGGTGCAACTAAGAATCCGTGGGATTTAGGCCGCTCACCGGGCGGATCCTCGGGCGGGTCTGCTGCTGCCGTCGCGGCGGGCATGGTAGCGGTGGCACATGCTAACGACGGGGGTGGTTCTACCCGGGTGCCAGCGTCCGCGTGTGGTTTAGTGGGATTGAAAACAACGCGCGGACGTAATCCGCTTGGACCGGACTACGGCGATTTGGGTGCGGCGGGATTGATTTCGGAACACGTTGTGACCCGCACAGTGCTGGACAACGCGTTGATGCTAGACGTTACCGCGGGCGCTGATCCGGGTGCACCGTATTTTCCACCGCCGCCGGAGCGCCCGTTTGCGGCAGAAGTGGGTGCCGATCCCGGCAAGCTTCGCATCGCCTTTTGCGACCAACCCGTCACCCCGACTGCCGTGCACGTCGACTGTCAAGCCGCGGTGCGCGAAGTCGCTGAGCTTTGTGCAGACTTAGGCCATCAGGTCGAAGAAGCAAAACCTGAAGTATCGGTGGAGCATTTCAATGAGATGTTCACGACAATTTGGCTGGCCATGGTGGGCTGGACGATTCGAGATTGGGCGAGACGCATCGGCCGTACACCAGCGCCCGAGTATTTTGAGCCGCATACTTGGAAGATGTACTCGCTCGATGCAGAGCGACGCCCTTCTGACTTTTTACTTGCCTTGCAGGACATGCACAAATTTGCACGTGATGTCGCGCCGTTTTTTGAGCGCTACGACGTGTGGCTAACGCCGACCTTGACGCAGCCGCCGCCGCCGCTCGGCTGGTTTGATTTTGTAGCTCAAAATCGACATCAAGCGACTGAACGCATGGAGCAGTTTCCGCGTTTTACCGCATTCGCGAACATGACTGGCCAGCCCGCGATTACCGTGCCTTTGGTTTGGAGCGAGGCGGGTTTACCGATCGGCGTGCAGTGCATCGGCCGTTACGCGGACGAAGCAACGCTGATTCGACTCGCTTCCCAACTGGAAACCGCACGGCCGTGGGCCACGCGCTGGCCGTCATTAACGGTTTAAGGTGCTAGCGAGGGTCGCCTCACGGCTCAATCGGCGAGACGGTCGGCAGGGTCCGGTTGCGTATCGCTGTCGTCACCGCTGAGATCAAAATCGACGCCGGAGGAGGTGTTATCGGTGGCGCCGCTTAAGTCAAAATCAAGCTCAGGGACGTTTAGCTGGTTCGGATCTGCCTCAACAGCCGGTATGCTTTGGTCGTCGTCACTAACGGTAAGGTCAAAATCCAGTGAGGAAAGGTCCAATTTATCTAAGGCGATGTCACCGCCTCCGGCGGTCGCGCTAGCTGCAGTCGGTGACGCGCTGGGATGAGACTGTTGACCGCCAGGTGCACCATCGCTAGCCGGTCTGCGTTCCGCAACGGTCGTTAGGGTAGGGTCTTCGCTCTGCGCCGGCAGTTCACTCCGCACCCGGGCTTGTGGCCCGCCTTGGCCCTGTGCCGCGCTAACTTCGTCAGATTGACTAGGCGTACGTCGCAGTAGCAACAGCGCAACGACAGTAGCGACGATTACGCCAATCAATAGACCCATGTTTTCTGCTATCCAAGTTGACATCGACTGAGATCTCCACAACTTATGTTGTTATCGTCGCCCGCTGGCAAAACCTTACTTATGAATTTAACCAAGTTGTCTACCTGTGCTTTTTACCAGCCTCGCTTCGCATTGTTCCACCGCAGCGGGTCTAGAGTAGCACCATGCTACCATCAGATCCGAGCGCCTGGTAAGTCGCTGCGGCTTGCTCTAGGGACGTTTCGCGATAGCGATGCGGAGGGGCGTGGCAATATGCCGAAATCATCTCCGGAGTCGGCCGTCTCGGGATGAGCTGTGGTTGCGCTGCGCGTCCGCGAAGTTCTCGTTAGGCAAACAAGAAAACGGGGACCTAAGCCCCCGTTTTCAATCGACAGTCGCAATAGTCGTTTAGAACAGAATTGACTTGGTGCGTCGTTGACGAGAAACCGAAGTCTTGGTGCGGAACTCGTAGCGTTTACGCCCATAGACAATCTTCCAGCCAAAAATCGATTTAGACAAGTCGAAATAACTACCATACGTGTAGTTGCTATAATTGGTACTCGACGAGGTCGTTTGCCAAGGGCTGTAGACGGTAATGGAACCGCCCATTAAGGCGCTCATGGCGTTGCGGTCTAAGGCTTGGTTCATTTCAAGGTCGGCTACTAGTAAAGTCATGGTGATATCCTCTGTTGTGCGTTAAAAAATAATGATGTTTCAATCTATGAGCACGCTATGGCGTGCTCGGTAGTTTTATTGCAGAAGCCATGCCAGCTTTGGCTCGAATCTTTTTGCGTCTTTATATCTATTTGATCTAAAAGAAAAATAAATTTTATTGTCGATTCCGGTTGATCTTGATCGGCGCTTTCAGGGGATGGGGAGTTAGATGAACCCCAACAAAAACGGGTGACCCACAGAACAAAACCAACATTCAAAATTGAAGTCAGTCGACAGCTGCGTCGGCATCTGTTGCCGTTGCGCGAAAATCTTTGGCGCTCAGGCCATGTTTTTTCAGCAAGGTTTGCAGGTGCGAGCGATTCATGCCGTAGCGCTGCGCCAAGTCCACCACCCGTCCCTTGGTCTCATGGAGACCTTGTTCAAGAAAAACGCGTTCGGCCGCATCCGAAGCACGTTTACGAATCGCGCTTAAAGACGTTTCTTGCTCGGGTTGAGCAGCGCTCACTGCGGCGTTCTTAGGAGGACGCACGTGTTCGGGTAGATGCTCGAGATCGGCGATGTCGCTGGCAAGGCAAGACACGCGAAAAATGATATTGCGCAACTCGCGCACATTGCCAGGATAGTCGTAGCGCAACAGGCAATCCTTGAGCCGCGGTGTGTAACGCAGGGGGCGGCGACGCAGCTGCTCCGCCGCTTCATCGGAGAAGAAATCCATCAACAGTCCGATCTCGTCGCGGCGCTGACGCAATGGCGGCAGCGTAACTTGGAGGACGCTGAGCCGATAATATAGGTCTTCGCGGAATTCGCCGCGTTTGCACAACGCCCGTAGATCGCGATTCGTGGCGGCAACGATGCGGGTATCAACGGTAATGGCCTGATCAGAACCCACGCGTTGGATTTCGTTCGATTGCAATACCCGCAGCAGTTTTACCTGTCCATGCAGGGGTAGTTCGCCGACCTCGTCCAAAAATATCGTGCCGTTATCGGCCGCCTCGAATAGACCTTGCCGATCGCTCGTCGCGCCGGTGAAAGCGCCCTTTTTGTGGCCAAACAACTCCGACTCTATGAGGTTCTCAGGTATCGCGCCGCAATTCACGCTTACGAGCGGTTGCGCGGCGCGCCGGCCATTAGCGTGAATGACTTTGGCAAGCAATTCTTTGCCGGTGCCGCTTTCGCCGTCGATGAGTACGGGTAAATCGGTCGGCGCTGCTTTTTCCCCGATCTCCAATGCCTCGAGTAGCGGCGGGCTTTCCCCGAAAATGCCTTCGAAAATAAAACTTCGATCGAGCAGCGCTTGACGCCGTTGCGCTGCGCTCGATTCGGGTGTTTCTTTGAGCGCCAGCGGTTCTAGCGCGAATTCGTCATCGCCGGTGCTTTTCTCTGTACTGGTCGCGGGCGATCTATAGGCATCGATAAAGCGTTCGGCGCGGAATTGGAAGATAGCCTCGTCGCGAAGCTCGTTGCACTGCTTGAGTAGTTTCTGAATTTCCCTTAACTCAAGCTTCGACGCCCAACGCAAACCCGATCGCAATATCTCTATCCGTTCGATCAAATTCCCATAGGTATTTGCCGAGGACCGTTCTACATTGGCGATATTCATGTCGTGAACTCCGACATTTGGCGTTGTATCAGTTGGTAATACATGCCGCGACGATCAACCAGTTCCTGGTGTTTCCCTACTTCGGTGATGGCTCCGTCATACAAGACCACGATCTTATCGGCGTTCATGATCGTACTCAGTCGGTGTGCAATTACGATCGAGGTTCTTCCATGCAACACTTCGCTCATATTATTGAGAATATTATTCTCAGACTGCGTGTCGAGCGCAGAAGTCGCCTCATCCAAAACGAGTAGTCGGGGGTCTCTATACAATGCTCGGGCAATGCAAAGTCGCTGCATCTGCCCGCCGGATAAGCCGATGCCTCGTTCGCCGATGGTTTGCTCATAACCGGAAGGTAGGGCCGTAATAAAGGAATGTGCGTCGGCTAATTTCGCGACGTCGACGACGCGACGTTTGTCGGGATTGTCTTCGCCGGCCGCGATGTTCTCGATGACCGAGCCAGAGAACAGCAGGTTATTTTGCATGACGTAGCCGATCTGGCGACGATAATGCTCGACGTCGATGGCGTCTATGTCGTAATCGTCAACTAGTATTTTTCCTTCCGTGGCGCCGTAGAATCCGACGATTAACTTGGCCAGCGTCGTTTTCCCCGATCCACTCGGTCCGACGATTGCGACCATCTCACCCGGGTCGATGGTGAGATTGATATCCTTCAGTACGGGAACGCCGTCTTCACCGTTATAGCTGAAGAACACGTTTTGAAACGCGACCGCACCGGAAATATCCGGTAACACGATGCGTGCTTCAATATCTTCCGCTTTCTGCTCTGGTTCGATATCGAGCACGTCGCCTAGTCGTTCCATCGCAACGGCCGTTTCCTGCACTTCATCCCAGAGTCCGATTAGGCCCATCAACGGCGACAAGGCGCTACCCATGAGCATGTTGAATGCAATCAATTGCCCAATCGTGAGTTCTTGACTTAGCACCATGTTAGCGCCGACCAATAAAACGGCGATGGTCGCAGCCGCGTTCAGTAGTTCGCTGATCAAATCCAACAGGATCTCAAAGCGCTGTGCGCGGTATTGCACGTCCAAGGCGTCTGCGTATTTACGTTCCCACCGCAGTCGCATGGGTCGTTCGATGGCCATTGCTTTGACGGTCTCGGCGCCGCTAATCGTCTCCATCAACACGGCTTCCGCGTCCGTAGAAGTCTCAAATGCACGCCGCGCGTACCCTTTCAAGATCGGGGTCACAGCGACTGTCAACAAGGCCATAGGAACAACGAAAGCTATCAGTAACAGCGTCATTTTGACGTTGTACATGAATAGCACTGTGAAATAGATGAAAACCATTAATAAGTTCAACAGAGTGCTAATGGTTGACTCGGTCATGAAACCTCGAACGGTTTCGTTCTCCTGGAAGCGTGCGAAAATATCCCCGGTTCTGCGTTTATCGAAAAAACTTATAGGAAGCGATAGCGTGTGCATAAAGAACTGGGAAAGCATCGAAAAATCGAGATTGCGCGTTAAGTAATTTGCGAGAAAACCGCGGAGTACTGTGCTTAGTTGGGCGAAGACCTGAACTAGTGCGAGTCCGATGATTAAAATATGTAGTAGTTCGACGTTAGCGTGAACGACGACGCGATCGAGGATATTCTGTACGATGACAGGAGGCGCCACGCCGAGTGTTTCGATAATTATCGTCGCCATCACTAAGTGGCTGAGAATGCCTTTGTAGGGTTTCAAATAACTAGCGAAGCGTGCCCAAGGCGAGCGGCTTTTCACGCGCGCCATATCCGTTGCCGGTGAAAATAGGAGGCAGGTACCTGCCCATCCTCTCTCGAACTCATCTGTCGTCATTTTGGCGAAACCGCGGCCAGGATCGGCGACCCACACGTGTCGTTTAGAGACACCGTAGACAACGACATAGTGGTAGCCTTCCCAATGAGCGATGAAAGGCAGATCGACATCGATCAACGACGCAAAAGTTGTCTGTATGCCGCGGGTACGAAAGCCGAGAGATTCGCCGACACGCGCGAGGCTATCTAGGGTAGCGCCTTCCGTCGTGACGTTGGTCATATCACGGAGTTTTCCCAACGTAAGCCCGACGCCATAGTATTTGCAGATCATCGCTAGGCAGGCGGCGCCGCAGTCGGCCTCTTCTGCTTGGTCGACTAGGGGGAATCGAGGTAGAACTTTTTCACCTATGCGAGGTTTAGAGCTCAGATCTAATATCAGCGGATTCTTTTTGGTCGCGGTGACTTTTTGCTGCCGCTCCAGTTCACGTTCAACTCGCTTGGTTCTAGCCACGAGAATGTCTCGAACGTGCGGATTTCTGTCGAGGACAAAATCGAGTGTCTGCTCGGGCACGATGAGCAAAACAGTATCCGTCTGTGCGATCGCGGAGTATTGTTGTTTTTCTCGAGACAATGCCGCGTGTTCGCCGAAGACATCTCCTTGCTGCAGATGTGCTAGCGAATATTCGTTTCCTTTTGCGGCATATGAAATTTCCACATCGCCTTGATGAACAACATAAAGTCGATGATCATCACTCGAATTTTGTTCAACAATGGTCGTACCTGCCGGGATACGTTTAATGCCAATGGTGCTCACTAATTGTTCGAGTTCACCTTGATCAATCTTTCCCTTGAGCTCAAATAAATGCGTGAGAGCGTTACCGGCCGTGCGCATAGCCGTGTAGCGGGAAATGTGGCTAGCGGCATCATGGTTTTGCTTTAAGACCGAGGCGATCGCCAAGCGTGGGACAAATAGCACTTCGGTACTAGCCGACGAGCGCGCAGTGTACTCCTGTTCATGTTCACGCAACGCGCCCAGCTCGGCGAAGACGTCAGCGGTTTTGCGTAGCCCGACGCTGATGTCCTTGCCGCCATTGTCGACAAACAGGCGCACTGTTCCCGCGAGCACAACGTAGACGCCTGAACAGCTATCACCGGCTCGGAAAATCGTCTCGCCAAAGGCATATGACCGCACTGTTGCTTGCTCGAAGAGCTGATCCAGCTCTTCGGTTCGGAAAGCAGAGAAAAGGTCAACGGCAGATAACGGGTTTGTACTAATGTCGTTTTGTGTTGAGATTTCCATAGTGTGTTCGCGTCACTCGGTCGCAATTCAACGACCGAGGACGAGCCTATTCGCTTAGTGTTTAGTCAGTGGGGCGGTGAAAATTTTGTGCGATTGCTCGCTAAAAAATTTCGATCCGGTGGTTTTTTGCACTATCTTGCAACCAAGAATCGTAGAGCTTTTGTTGCACTTGCTTTTTTCGTGCCGTATCGAGTTCCGCAGTGCTTTTTGCAAATACTTTGAATATCTCGAACTTGCTTCCATCAATTGAGGGGACCGGTCCCACTATCGTACCGACATCTGAGTTAAAGACTTTGGCTTCCAGGTCGTTCTTTAATGCACCTCGGGTGATGGTTCCTATGAAACCGCCCCGATCGCGCGTTTCGAGATCAATCGAATGCTCCTTGGCAAGTTCGCAAAAGCCATCGGGATCGTCTTCTAGAAGAGCGACGAGCTCTCGTGCAGCACCTTCGGAAGTCAACACGATGTGGCCGACTTCAATGCTGTCAAATTCTGGGGAGTTAAGGTTGAAATACTCTTCGACCGCGGAATCAGAAGCGATGTGGTCGACGATTTTCTCCTTTTGCAGTAACTCAACCAAGTAGCATTCGAATTCCGCCGACGTTACACCTATGCGGTTTAGAAAATCTTTTGTCGCTTGTGCGCGATGTAGGCCCTGGACGCGGCGGATGTGATCAAAACGTTCCTGAACTTCATCTTCCGACACCTCAACTTCCGCTTTATCAGCGCCTAAAATGGTGATGCGGTCTTTGATAACATCATCCAAAATCTGATCGAATTTCCCATTAAGTTTTAGAAAGCGGACGATATCGTCGGCCAGAATTTCTGTATTATCGATTTTTGCTAATGCTGACATGTTGTTTACCCCACTGTTTTTCTCAAAGGATCGATAGCCAAGTCGATTAGTCGGCGTTTGCGGACAGCGATTTCGATTTTTGCTTCCATGCCAAAACGGATCGGAACCCGAGCGTTATTAATTACAAAAAAGTCTTGTTCGAGGCTAACGCGGGCTTTGTAGAAGGTTTTCTTAGTGAGTGGATCGAATTGAGTAACGGGTGCGATGTACTCTAGTTCGCCTTGAAGAAAGCCATGGCGCTGATAAGGGAACGCATTTAGTTTAACCTTGGCCTGCATACCGACTTTAAGAAATGCACGGTTCTTTTCGTCGATCTTGATGTCCAGGAATTTGTCGCCCCGTTCGGGTGCGATGACCGCAATCGGTTTTTTGTCATCTATTTTTTCACCCACTTTGTCGATGGAGAGCACGGTAATGACGCCGTCGATCGGAGCGCGGATGCGTAAATAATTGTCTTCGTCGATGTCATTGAATTTCACTCGCGACGCAATACGTGCTTTCGCGCGCGTCAAACGAAGTTCATTTCGCAACGATCGTTCTTGATTGGTTAGCGAGAAAAGCGTGTTATCGTATCGTGATTGCAGGGCGAGTAGTTCTTGGGATTTTTTCTCTATATCGGCCTTTTTTTGGTTGTACTCTTTTGTCAAAGATAGTTCGAACTCGCCCAATTTGACTTCAGCAAGCTTTAGATCGAGAACCTTGTCTTGATAGTCTTTTCGTTTATTTGCTACCTGCTGCTTCGATATGCCGCCGCCACCGGGGGAGTTAAATAGGCGTTCATGTTGTCCTAATATCTGTAGAGCGTGGTCACGCTGCTGGCGCGCTTTTTCGACATCAGCTCGAGCGCGCTGGAGTTTTAGACGTTGTGCTTCAGCTAATTTTGCAATGCTTTCTTCGACTTGTTTTTCATGCTGACGGCGATCAGATTCCAGCTTCAATTTCAGTGCTTGCAGCTCTTTTTCAGCGGCGCGCCGTTTCGCTGGGAACTCGAGCAGTTGTTTTTCCTTGTCTTCAACCGCCATGGTGGCGGTCATCGCGTCACCGAGAAGTTGTATGGCAGCGGGGGAGTTAATACGAAATAGCACATCACCCCGAGACGCGGGCATACCTTCGGCGACATAAATATCGGCGACGTCGCCTTTGACGGGCACATAAATACGGTGCTCTTGGGTACCGGGAGATACCGTCCCATTCGCGTTGACGATGACATCAGCACGACCAATAAATGCCCACGTAATACCGGCAAGCAACAAGCCAAGCAGCACCCAAATCGTATTGCGCATCAATTTTGATGGCTCTGCGCTTAACAACGCGATCCCCTCCGGGCTGTGATCTTTTAGCAGTCGGCTTAGCGCGTTTTGAGATCGATGATATGTGGGACTCATGGTGTTTCCTCGTCGAGGGAAGGTAGTAGGTCGAGCTTGGCATCTAACAACGTAGGTGTTAGGACTAAGTGAAGATCTTCGAGTGAACGTCGTTGGCGCTTGATCTCGTTGCCGAGATTTTTTTGCAATGACGAACAGCGCCGAGGTAACGGGAGACCAAGGCGATTGTAAATCGCGATGCCTGTGCTTATTGTTTGGTAAGCGTCCGACAACCGCTGTGCCTGGATTTGAAACCGTTGCGATACTTTTGCCTCGACCCGCGTGACGGCGACAAGACCACCGTCGTTTTCGTAAGCGAGCCAGTGGTCTTCAGCCGTATCGATTAAACTTGCGAGGCGTTTGAGCTCACGAGCTTTGTGCGTTTCATATTTCGGTGCGATTTGTTCTAAGAAGAACACGTCATCTGCATCTTTTAAAGAGGCGCGGAAAGCGAGCAGTCGGTTACCGTATTGTGGATCGTTGGTACTGGAGAGCAGGCGGTTGTGATCCGAAACGATGTGGTTTTGACGGGCAATTTCCCGTAGTACTGGTTCCCGGAACGGTCCGCTCTGCAGCGACGCGAGGATTTGACGAGATCTGACGTGGTCTCCGTCTCGCCACGCGCTCGTGGCGGTATTGTATTGTTCGATAAAACCCGGGGCAGGGAGGGTGCGGCGTAGCTTCGCGCTGAGCTCTTCCTGGAAAAGCGGGGTAAGAAACGTCAAATCATTACTAAGTCGCACTAGAGCAGCGATATCGCCTTCTTCGAGGTGCTGCAACAGCGTCGCATAAGTTGTTGCGTCGTCACGTAGCGCGTCTAAGCCTACGACCCGGGGATATTTGCTCGTAAATCGATCAACGAGTGCGTGAATGTTTTTAGGCTGCTCTGTTCGCAATTGACTAGTAATGGCATCCAGAAGATCCGCTACCGCGTTACCGATCAATGACTGCTCATTACTCAGGGCGCGCAAATGGCTTTGTACAATTGCGTGCAGCTGTTCGAACGGTGGATAATAAGTCAAAACCTCGGTGAGCAACTGCTGGTAGCGCGCCTTGTTTACGCTCCATTCTTCCACTAAGCGCCGCATCGGTTCGGCGTGCTTGAAGAGGTCAAAACTTGCTGCCGTGCCGCCACGTTCGGCGATATGCGCTTCGACACTTGTCGCCCATTGAAGTACGTCGAACAGGTCTTCACAATCTGGTATTGCGCGATGCGCGATTAGGGCTTCCTTTAATACCGAACTCGCCTCATCGAAACGTTTGTTGTCGAGGTTCTCGCTCCACATCGGCAACACCGCCTTTATCATGGCCACCCGTCCCCATGTTGCAACTTCGCTATCGTTGGGGTGCGTTTTGAGATATTGGGCTGCGGCAATCGCTGTCGCTGTATGACGCTCGGACTTGGACAGCGCTTTAATCTCGCGGCGCCCTTCACCGTAGATATAGAAGCCCGTAAAAGCTAGGCAGAGACTGCCAACTACAACGAGACTTAGCAGCAACGACCTTTTGTATGCACGCTTCTTGCTATTGCTAGGCGTCGATGAACACCCCGTCGCGCCGGGTGCAAGTTTGGCCGCTAAATGCCCGGGCGTGCGCGCGAAATGCCGGTTCAGTTTGCGCCCTTGCTGCTCACCGCTATCAGTGCAGAAAACGTGCAAAAAAGATGTGGCGGAGGTAGTGAAAATCGTGCGCGGCGCATCTTCATCGGTACTTCGTGGTATGGGCGTTGCGTGATCCCCAGACGGACTCATAGCGACGCTCAGCGGTGTGTTTATTTGTACGCGATAGGAAAAACGATCGCTACCGAAACTGAGCCGATCACCGTCGACCAATTGTCTCGCACGATGCTGGAGTCTTTCATTCGAGACGGCCGTGCCGTTCGGGCTTCCTAAGTCTTCTACGTAAATTTCTGTTCCCGCGAGCGTTATCATGGCGTGGCGTCGAGATATTCGCCGAACGTCTTTGGGATAACGACATGCATAGCGTGCAAACCTCTGTTCCGTACGGCTAACCAGAAAAGGAAACCGGGATATCTCGATCGTCTCGATACCATTGTCTTCGGTGGCGGGGATCAGACTCAGCGTTGTCTCAGATGGCTGTGGCTGGTCCTCAGCGATCTCCTGGTAGGGAAACCTCACATCGAACTTCAGGGTGCCGGCGAAGCAGATCTGATCTGCATTTTTTAGCGCTACGGGCGTGCCGTTGACGAGCTTTTCGTTAATTAGCGTCCCGTTGGCACTAGCCAGATCCAAGAGATAAAATCGATCATGTTCCCGAAAAATTCTTGCGTGGCGACGCGAAAGCTTTCTTCGCGTCGTTGCCGGTAGAGCGCTAAATGGCTTTTTCTCGCGACCGATTGACAATAGTGCATCGTCGATGACGATCTCCCCGATTTCGGGGTGCGATGTTGGCGCTAAACTAATTCGCATGTGCTTAGCTTGGTGGTACAAAGTGTTCATAATTTACCGATACCCGTGACCCGAATTACTTGGTGTTGACGCGCGGAGGAGGCGTCGTGGAGGCGGTTTTTTAAAGTACGGATTGCGGCGGCCAACCGCCGCCGAGAGCCTTGTAGAGTTTGACCGTCTCGAGGAGTGTAGCCTGGTATTCCGCGAGCACGTTTTGTTGTGCGTTGAGCAAGCTGCGCTCGGTTTCAAACAATTCCAATTGAGACACAAGCCCTTCTTTTAGACGTTCTTGTTGTACGTCTCGTACAATTTTTAGGTTGTCGATCTGTGCTTTGAGTTCACGCATTTGTGCCTTTCTAGATTTCAGGTTAAGCAAAGCGACTTCGACTTCCTCAAAAGCGCGCAAAACGATTTGACGATATTGCTCGGTTCGTACTTGAACTTCAGCCTCATTCAATGGCACGTCGATATGTACGTTACGGTCAAACAGTGATGCGAATGATGTGGCAAGCCCGAAGGTCCAACTGTTAAGCAGAATATTCGTCAGGCTAGACCCGGTCGTCGCGCCGGCGGTAAGGGAAAGTGTGGGTAATCTTGCTAGACGAGCACGTCCAACTAAATGATGGGCCTGGAGTAGGGCGTATTCAGCACGCAATACGTCGGGGCGACGTGACAGTAGATCGGCGGGTAACACTAACGGGACTTCTACCGGATTGACGGTTTCACTTAAATAAGCGATAGGTACCGAAAAGCTACCGGCCGGTTTGCCAAGTAGAGTCGCAACGACGAGTTCCGTTTCCGCACGGCTACGCTCTAAGTCCAGCAATTGTTTGCTTAGACTGTTCAGTTCGGATTTCTGGCTGAGGATTTTTGTTTTTGGGATCAAACCCTCACGGTATTGCGCCTCATATATTTCAAGCAGCCGTTGATTTTGTCGCCGCGTGGCGCGTTGTTGCTTTATCTGTTCATCGAGAAGTCGAATCTGAAAGTATCGCTCCGCAACATTTGCGACTAGTGCGAGATAGGTGGCGCGCCAGTCCATTTCCACGCCCATATAAGCGGCTTTTTCTGCCAATACTCCTTTGCGAATTTTGCCCCAGATATCGATTTCCCAGTTGAGACTGGCGCCTAACAATTCGGCATTGCGCGTCGTGGTTGCGGGGTTCGGTTCCGTTTTTGCACGTTGAATAGAAGCCGTTGGCGCGATACCGACGGTTGGTGTCAAGGGAAAGCGCGCTTTACGGAATTCGATGCCCGCTTTGTCGAGACGCGCGCTGGCAATTTTTAAATCAAAATTTTCATCTAAAGCCGCTGCAACTAAGTTGTCGAGATACTCATCTCCGAACCCTTGCCACCAGTCGGGCCTTATTACTTCCGCCGCATCGATCTTGCGACCATCTAATTGTGACCACCCGGCTTTTTCCGGAGTCGTGGGGCGTACGTAGTCAGGCCCTGCCAGTTGCGAGCACGCTGAGATGAATAGCACACAGCTCAATAAAAATGTTGACGGGAAAATGTGGCGCAAGTTGTAAAGTAGAGGGGAAAAGTTCAAAGGGGATTCATCGTCGGACAAGCACCTACTCACCATCGTCTTTCGCTCTCCTGGGTAGTGCGCGTTTCGAACGCGCTAAGCGTGTAGGTGTACTTTAGGAGGTAAGCGCGCTACTCGCGGTGGGAATTCCCACAAGTATTGTTTAATACACGCGCGAGTGCACTGAAGCGCAGGTACGACGCGCTTAGCGGTGCATGGTTTGGGCGGGTGGACGCGTTTAAAGCGTTAAAGTTGGACTTGCTTTGTAAAGACTTCTCTACGTCGCAGTGAAACGCGACGCAAAACTACGCACGTAGGTGGGGCACCGCGTGGCGAGCTGAGAAATTTCTTATCTAACCAATAAGTGCGTATCCGGTCGAAAAATAATGCCTTCGATCATGAATTCAATAAAGTGCTTAACGCGCGCTGCCGGCAAACCGTTGAACTGCATTTGCGCGATCATGTGGGCGGAGCCGACGAGCAAACGTAGGGCATCGTCGATGTCGAGTGACGCGGGCAGGCTGCCTTCGTTTTGTCCGCGGTGGAAGGTGGGCCGTAAAATTACGAACACCTGTTCCTGAAACGCCAAATAGCTTCTGCCTACGTTATCGCGCAAAGCGGTACTCCAAGCGAGCCAGATGCGTGCATAATCGGGCTGTTGTTGCACTGCGTTCGCCCACCCGAGCGCGGTATTTATCAGCACTTGCGGCGCAGGTTCATCGGATTCCTGGAGCGGCTTTAACACATCATCAAGAATATATCGCCCCACTTCGTTAAGAACGGCGTTCACCAAGGCATCGCGGCTCGGGAAATAATTAAATACCGTGGGCACCGAGGTGCCAGCTTCGCGAGCAATTTCAGCGTGGCGTGCTTCCCCGAGTCCAACGCGTGCAAAAACCGTAATGGCGCAGCGCAATAATTGAGCGTGGCGTGCGGCCGGGGCCATACGTCGCATACGCTGCTCACGCGGGATCGGATCTGTGCGGCTCATCTCACTTCGCTACATCATTCGCAGTTCTTATTGACAATTTTATCATTAAAGAGCAACCTATGACCACTGGAGCGTCAGCGACTGAGCAAGCTTATTCCCGATATAAGGAGCGTTTAGCATGAGTGCACGAATACGAGATATCGATCCTCTGCCCCCCCGAGCTAAGATGGATGAAGAAGGTTTGGTGCATTACGAAGACGCGTTTCGTAATCACTATAAAGCGTGGGCAGAAGTATTGGAGCGTAATACGGCCCGCATACATGCCGGCTCGTATTCCTTGCACTGGTTGGACACCGAAAAAGCCAATTGGGGTAAGCGCGCGAAAATATCCTCCCGCGGTTTGACTTACACCGACATCAATCGTATTCGTGGTTACGGAAAAATGCCGGATGAGGCGACGTGGTTTAACTTTGCGCCCCGCGGGGCAGTGCGCGATCCTTATCGCGACGAAATGCCGACGATTGGCGATTACACCGTCACCGATAAAAATGAATTGTGGGCGGAGAATGTTTTGACCCTTTTCGAAGAGGCCAAAGCGCGGCAGTGGAACGCGACACGTGATATTCCTTGGGACGAACTCAAACCTTTACCCGAAGACTTAGAAAAAGCGACGTGTCAGTTATGCACGTTTCTTACTGAAGTGGAATTTGTAGCGGGTGATTTTCCGGCGAAATGGTTGTATCGCATCCCGCAGGACTTTCTCGAAGTGAAAAGCTTTCTCTCGACGCAGATCATGGATGAGGCGCGCCACCAAGAAGTGTTTCGCAAACGCGCCATTGCCGGTGGCGGCTTGCTGCATTGCGCGCCTGGTTTTGAATGGGCCTTGGCCGCTATCCTGGAAGCACCGACGCATACCATGGGCACGTTTTTGCTCAATCTCTTGGGCGAAGGCTTGGTCCTATCGGTGTTCCGTTCCGGCGAAATGATCGCCAAGACCCATGTCGATAAAGAAATTTTTAGGCGTTGCTTGCAAGACGAAGCGCGACATGTCTCCTATGGCGTACTCGAATTGAAGTCCTATCTCGAAAATCATCCGGAGCGCGACAAAGCACTCGCGGATATGCATCGCTTCGCAGATGTCGGCGAGCAAGTCATATTGACTGCGTTCTCCGAACCCGCTCTGATAGAGCCGATTGCGGTATTGCTTGGCGGTAGCTTGAAGAGGATCGACGAAGGCATGGAGGGTCTGCAACATATGTGGAAGATGTTCATCGATGAGTATTTGCAACGCTGTGAATGTGCGGGTTTTGATCGCGTAGAGAGCTGTACTATTCCGCGCGAATTGCCGTGGGGGAAAGCTGCGTGAGCGCGGTTGCGAAGGCCACAAAACCGATCACGTTTCCTTCTAAACAATGGTTTAAGCGTCTCGCGTCGTTGATGCGTGAAGATCGCGCGCGCCACGAACATCTGGGGTACATCGATTGCACTGCAGGTTTCGTGATCACTGACAATCCCGGTGACGAATCGTCGCAGTGTTTCCTGGTGACGTTTGAGGAGTTCGACGCAAAAAAAGTGCAGGAAGTCGATGCCGCTGCGGCGGACAAAGCGGATTTCCTGTTGCAGGCGTCGTACGCAACGTGGCGGCAAATGATCGAAAGCATTGTCTCGGGAGATGGACGTCCCGATCTCGAGCAGACTTTGAATCGGCTCAGTCACATGGGCACGCCAATGAAGCTCGAAGCGGCCAGTCCTGTAAAAGCCGACCTCTATTTTCGCTATGCGCAAAGCTTGCAAGAATTTTTCAATGCCGCCGCTCGGATGCCAACCCGATTTGCTTAGGAACACATCGTGCGATATCCAGGTTAGTACTTGTATCTAGTTAGTATCGGCGCGCACGTATGGCAAAAGCAGATAAGGGTTACTTTTACATCGATGAGACCTGCATCGGTTGCGGGGCGTGCGAGCACGCCTGTCCCGCCAAGGTCGACGCAATTTATCGTGTGGAGGACGACTTTCTCGGTCGTTTCGCGATCCGCGAAGAAGAGTGCATCAACTGCGTCATTTGTGTGCCGTTGTGCCCGGTGCGTTGCATACACGACGCCCGCGAACAAGGCGTTGTTGCAGGTTCGGGTGGGTATAAGTCGATCGACGAGTTCCAGGCTTGGACACGGCGGGCGAACGCTTAAACCTTGAATGGCGCCCAAAGAGGATTCGTAGGTTAAACGGTCAAAACTTATTGGCTGGCGAAATTTTATCGCGCCGCGGATGCACGCCTGTGGTTTACAAATCCTGGTAGAACGTCGCCGCAATCGTGTCGAAATAGGCGGCTACCTTCTCCGGCGCCAGCGACAGTATCGGTGGCATCAGCGTCATGGAATCAGTGTGTTCCCATACTGACTCGAGCTTAAGGCGCACTTCGGCTGGCGTTCCCGTAATGACGAACGTGCTCGCCATCTCGTCCGGAACGAGATTTGCGACGCTCAGATAGCCGTCGCGCCGGGTACCTGCCTGCAATCTCTTGCATTCCTCGCGAAATCCGTGTGCTGCAAAGTAGGCTTCGTATTGTTCCATGCCCGCATAAAAAGCGACGCAGGCACGCGCGTCTTCAATCGATTCTTTGACATCCTGATTCGGCGTGACCCAAAACCAGTTATTAACGTGAATGTCTGCACGTCGACGGCCACTGCGCTCGAGTCCGGCTTTGAGTTCTCTTGGTACCGTGGTGGTTGCCCAGTGCGTCGACCAAATCGGGTGTCCGATAACGCCGTCGGCGATTTCTGCACCGAGCCGCAGCATCGCACCGCGTAGTGCTGAAATCCAAATAGGGATCTCCATACGCGGCGGCGCGGGCGGGGGCTGCAGATCGGAAAAGTCGAGGTGATAGTATTTGCCATCGAAGCGCTCGAGTTCTCCCGTGTGTGCTTTCGCGATAATCATGCGGATCACGTGGGTTGCTTCGCGCAGATGTTCTACGGGTTTGCCGTAGGGCATGCCGAAAAAGCCTTGGGTCCACGATTTTACGCTCGAGCCCAATCCCAGCACCGTGCGGCCACCACTCATGCTGTCGAGATCGATCGCGGCCATCGCTGTTTCGAACGGGCTGCGCGTAAATGCGATCGCGATCCCAGTCGCGAGCAATAGTCGCTCGGTACTCGTTGCAGCCGCGGCTAGCGGACTGAACGGGGGGCCGTAAACTTGCGCCGCCCAAGTACCCTTAAGGCCTGCGTCTTGTTGTTGCTTTGCGATCGCCGCGATGCTCGCGGCCGGCATTTGCGGTGAGACGATGCCCCAATACGCTTTTTTCCTGTTCGTCATTATGATTCTCCCATAGGTAGGCGCGTAGCTAACAATATCATGTCTGGCTAGTGGCGGTGCCTGCTTTGCTCGTCCGTGGCACCCCAGTTAATGTGCCGCACGCGCCTCGTGCGAACTTTATAGTACTTTGCCTGGATTTAAGATCCCGTGGGGATCTAAGGTGCTTTTTAGCTCACGCATTAACGTGAGTTCGATGGCGTCTTTGTAGTGCGTGAGATATTCTTTTTTGAGGCGACCGACGCCATGCTCGGCACTGAAGCTGCCACCGAACTCGGCGACAAGATCGTAGACAATTGTCGTCGCGAGATGTCGCTGGTGGTCTTGCGCCGCACTCGTGCTCGGCGGTAGCAGTACGTTGTAGTGCAGGTTGCCATCGCCGAGGTGCCCAAAAGCAACGACTCGGGCCGCGGGAATTGTTTTTGCCAAGGCCGCCTCGGCACTCTCGAGAAATTCTTCGAGGCGTGAAATCGGTACGGAAATATCGTGTTTTAAGCCGACGCCCGCGTGTTTTTCTGCCTCAGAGATAGCGTGCCGTAAATCCCACAGGGACGCTGCTTCGCGTTCATTTTTCGCTACGATCGCAGTGGCGATCAACATTTTTTCGTGGCATTGAGCGAGCAGTTTTTCAACTGCATTGTGCTCGGCGTGAGCAAGCTCCGTCAGCACATACCACGGGTAGCGCTGGCCAAACGGTAGTTTCGCCCCGGGGATGTATTGTGCTACGTAGGCGAGCGGAAGCTCGCCGATCAGCTCGAACGCCTGCACGCGATCCGGCAACGCATTTTGAAACATGCCGAGTAGCGCGATCGCATCGCGCACATGCTTAAGCGCGAGCAGCGCGGTTGTCGTGGGTCCCGGGTGCGGAAACAAGCGCAGGGCAGCGGCTGTAATAATCCCGAGTGTGCCCTCGCTACCGATAAACAGCTGCTTGAGATCATAGCCGGCAGTATCTTTGCGCAGCGTTTTAAGCCCATTCCAAATCGTACCGTTCGCGAGCACGACCTCCAGGCCCAGTACGAAATGCCGTGCTGTGCCGTAACGAAGCACGTTGATGCCGCCGGCATTAGTCGAGACATTGCCGCCGATCTGGCAACTACCTTCAGCCCCGAGGCTTAAGGGAAAATAGCGACCGGCTTCGCTTGCGGCCGCCTTCACGTTCGCCAAGATACAACCCGCTTCGACGATCATCGAAAAATCTGCCGCGTCGACGTTACGGATCCGATTTAGGCGTGCCAAGTTCAACAAAACTTGGGAGCCTGATTCGTCGGGCACCGCGCCGGCGCACATGCCGGTGTTACCGCCTTGCGGTACGATGGCCACACGAGCTTGCGCACAAAGTTGCAGGATCTCAGCGACTTCGTTGGTCGTTGCAGGCAAGAGCATAATAGGCGTTTTGCCCTGTACTGCGCCGCGCCATTCGCGCAAGTGCGGTGCTAGGGTTGCGGCCGTATCGGCCCAACCTTTGGGACCGACGATATTTTTGAGGCTATCGATTAGCATCTATGTGGACCAAGTGGGATGACGTTGATCGCTGCAACGAGGCGCCGTCACCGAAGTAGTAGGCCCTTCCTAAGTCCGACCGACTGCTAGGGCCGGATTTCCCAGGTTAACGCGCGATTTGCTTAAGAGTATACGAACATGGGAGGCGAACCAAAGTACATCGAGGCCCTGGTGAACCCGTCGGCACTCGAAGGCGGTCGCGATCTGCCCGCGAGCGCCGCATGATCTCCGCGTTGTGCGAAACGACCGCCGGCAGTATCGGTGGTGAGGCAGCGATCGGGAAGTCCGGCATATAAAATACGCCTTGTTGTAGCGCCGTCGATGCCTTGATTTCGCGGCGCATTTTCCCGAATTTGCAGGTGCTTCGTGGCAACGTCATTGCAGTTGCGCGGTCTTTTGATTCAGACTGATATGATTATGTCAGCGATCACGGAACACTGAACCGCTTGGTGGGTATTAATAGGCGATACATTTGGAGATAGCGTTTTGCGTACGAAAATATTCTTAGAAGAACATGAGCTTCCGGGCCAGTGGTACAACATCGCGGCCGATTTGCCCAGTCCGCCCGCCCCACCACTGGGGCCAGACAGTCAGCCCGTTGGGCCGGAGGCCTTGCTTGCTATCTTTCCTGAGGGCCTCGTCGAGCAAGAGATCAGTGCAGCGCGTTGGATCGACATTCCGACGGAAGTGCGCGAGATTTTGCAACTCTGGCGCCCCTCGCCGTTGTACCGCGCACACCGTCTCGAAGAAGCGTTGGAAACGCCCGCTAAGATCTACTACAAAAACGAAGCGGTAAGTCCGGCCGGTTCTCACAAACCTAATACCGCGATTGCACAGGCGTACTACAACAAGATCGCCGGGATTAAAACCCTCTCGACTGAAACCGGTGCCGGGCAATGGGGTTGCTCATTAGCTTTAGCGGGGCAGCTATTTGGTTTGAACGTGCAAGTTTTCATGGTGAAGGTCAGTTACGACCAGAAACCCTATCGCCGTTCAATGATGCATACGTGGGGGGCGGAGGTACACGCCAGCCCATCGGATCTGACCGCAGCGGGGCGCAGTATTTTGGCTAAAGATCCTGCTAGCCCAGGTTCTCTGGGGATCGCGATATCGGAAGCGGTCGAACGGGCCGTTAACGACAAGACCACGAATTACGCCTTGGGATCTGTGCTCAATCACGTGTTACTACACCAGACGGTGACTGGGCTCGAGGCAAAAAAGCAAATGGAAAAAGCGGGTGATTACCCCAACGCCGTCTACGCGTCTTGCGGCGGTGGTTCGAACTTCGGCGGTCTCGCATTTCCGTTTTTTGCCGACAAGGCGGCGGGCAAGGAAATAGAACTCGTTGCGGTGGAGCCGCAATCGTGTCCCACCCTGACGCGGGGTGCCTACGCTTACGATTTCGGCGACGCCACGGGACTGACACCGTTACTGAAGATGTACACATTGGGACACGACTTTGTACCCCCGGGCATACATGCCGGGGGCTTGCGTTATCACGGTTGTTCGACCCTGGTAAGTCAGCTCCTTGCGGAAAAACTGATCGCCGCACATGCCGTGCCGCAAACAGAAGCGTTTGAGGCAGGTATTTTGTTTGCACGTACCGAGGGCATTGTACCGGCGCCAGAGTCCGCGCACGCCATCGCCGCGGCGGTTCGTGATGCCCGTCGCTGCCAGCAAACGGGCGAGCAACGTATCATTCTGTTCAACTTATCTGGCCATGGGCATTTCGATATGACGGCCTACGATCGCTTTTTTGCCGACGAGCTAATCGACTATGCGTATCCCAGCGAGGCGATCGCGGCGTCTTTGGCGGCGTTGCCGAAAGTCGGTTAGTCGCGAGGCTCTGCGCTCGCACGTTGCGCCGTAGCGGCACGCGGTTGGACGACGGCAAAAATACCGCAGCCGACCAAGATAATCCCGAGGAAGTGGAACCAGTGAAAGCTCTCATGTAGGAATACCACAGCGAGCAATGCACCAAATATTGGAATGAGATTGATAAATATACTGGCGCGATCTGGACCAATGGCGCGAATGGCAAGATTCCAAATTAGCATCGCCAAGAATGACACAAAAAAAGCGAGTGATAGCACGGTGCTGATTGCCACGAACGTCATCGGCATCGCTCGGTAAGTGAAGGATTCGTAGAGGTAGGCCGGTAACAACAAAACGCAACCATAGGCGATGATCCCGAACAAATGCTCCGCCGGGTTAAGCTCCGGAGGTAGACGGAAAACGTTAACCGAATAAATCGAGAATCCCAGGATCGCCGCGATCGCAAGTACGTCGCCCGGTGCGAAATTCAGTGTCAGTAATACCTCTGCACGGCCGCGACAAATCATGGTGGTGATGCCGAGAAAAGCGACCAAGACGCCTAACCATTGCCGGGTGTTGAGGCGGCGTGCGAAAAATGCCCATGAGATCGACGCGGTAAAAATCGGTTGCAGGGCATTAATCAGTGACGTATTTATTGCTGTAGTATGATTAAGCGCGACTAAGATCGCCGTCGTACTGCCCATGATGAGACCGCCAAGCACGAAGAATAAACAACTATGTGCGCGGATCTTGGGTGCGGATTGCCGTAGATTTCCGGCCACGAGCGGCCATATGAACAACAATGCGGCGAGCCAACGCCAGAACGATAGACCGACTGGCGGCAAAAGCTCGTGCACGCCACGTCCTATGATGTGATTCGTGGCAAGAAATAAAGCGCCGAAGCTCAACATGATCGCCGTTGATCGTGGCGTACGAAATAGTAGTTCCATGCTGCGCGTTACATTCACTGATGTCTTTGTCGGATGGTTGTTGTCCCGCGGGTACTATGGGTCGGACCAACTTAAACATTTAAAATCATTCAACATTCGGTGCGATAGCAAGCTAATTACGAGGCTTAAATCTTAAATAGCCCGCCCACAGGGACGCGTAATAGGCTTGGCGCCCTATCAAGGGCCTTGGTGCATTCGTTTTCGCCGTGGTCCGTGGTGGCTACCCGACGCCGAATTGCAATACACTGATGCGTTGGACCGTTCCAGGGAGGGAGCGCGATGCCACGGGCAAACCGTATTTATGTGTCCGGATATCTCTGGCATATCACCCATCGATGTCATAATCGCGAGTTCTTGCTGCGTGCGCAAACGGCGCAGTCAACCTGGCGGCGGTGGTTATGGGAGGCGAAGTCTCGCTACGGGATCAGTGTGCTTAATTTCGTCGTTACGTCGAATCATATCCATATTCTGCTCAACGACGTGGCTGGCGAAGGCTCGATATCTCGCAGCTTGCAACTCGTCGCAGGTTGCACAGCACAGGCTTACAATCGTCGTCACCACCGCAGCGGCGCGTTTTGGCAGGGTCGCCATCACGCCGTCGCGGTGGATACTGAGGCGTACCTGTGGCGCTGCTTGGTGTATATCGACCTGAATATGGTGCGCGCCGGGGTGGTCGCGCATCCGAGCGCTTGGCGTTACGGAGGCTACAACGAAATCCAGCGTCCGCGGTCGCGCTATCGCGTGCTGGATTTGCCCTGTCTAGCCGAACTGGCCGGGTGTTCGAGCATCACGGAGCTACAGGCATTGCACCGGGATCGGGTAGAAGCGACCTTAAAAGAAGGTATCCTCGCGCGCGATTCGCGTTGGACGGAGGCGATCGCAGTTGGTGGCGAATCGTTCGTGGATACCATACGGTTACGGCTGGGTCTAACGAAACGCGGGCGCATCGACTCACACGGCGATAATGGTGCGGTATTGCGCTAGGGCTCAGCGAGTTACATCAAACAATGTCGTTGACTCAAATCTTAGCGGACTTAAGCGAACTTTATCCAGATAATCGTCAATTAAATCAAACTCATAACCTGGTCCGACCCCTCTCACGGCGCAACACGGCACCAGCTCATACCCAGCAATCCGGTAATGCCAAGGACAGAAATCAGCAAGCTGGAAGGCTCCGGTACCGGTCTGACCACTTCTGTGATTTGTATATTCGATATCTCAGCATAGCCATAGCCTTTATTCGTTGCGCCTGCCTCCAGTGGGCCATAAATTTCTCCTTCGGCTTCCACAATAAAATCCAACATGTAGTCGTGTCCTGCGACAAGAGGCGCAAGGAACGTGAGGGTGTCACTCCGCTCCCAGGAATAATCAGATCCGTCATCTGATTGGAAAAATTTAAATGTGTCGTATCCAACACCGCTAGACGGGTCGAAGAATAGATCTCCGACGCTAAAAAGCTCGGCACCGACGGTGCGATCCCGCAGGCTTACATCAAACCATGAACTGCCGTAGGTGCTACCATCACCTTGAATATTTATCTCCTGCTTATAGTCAAAACTAACCGAAAGGACCGAATTATTTGGCGCAGTAAAGGTGCTATATCGTTCTGCGAAGGTGATCGCAGACCACGTATCTCCGGTACCTGCTCCTTCCATGCCTTCGCCCGAGCCCTCGGCAAATAGATTGTCTCGATCGGGGATCCAGAAATGGGAACTCCCCTTAATAAAGTTCCGCGAATCCTGAAGCTCGACATCAACGCCGGGTGAAGAGGCCAAATGATAATCGTAGTCGTCTGTGCTTAAGATACCTCCTTCATACGACTGAATGACAGCCTGTCCCTCATAGCCATCTACCATGATTGGCGTGCCCCATACCTGCATCGGCAGGGGTGGTAGTAACAGTGAAATTGCAAGCAAAGATTTTTTTGGCGACCTTTCCATCTGTCTATCCCTTTAATTGAATTGACATCCAAACACACATTTCTATTACACGACTAAACAAGCAGATCGCTATCTGCTTCCTCTGGCCTTGAAGTATAGGTCGCGCGCTGGTTATCCGGGGATTGTTTTCGTTAGCAGACGTGGTATTTCACACGCGCGCATCTATATTTTCTATCGGGATGCTGCAGCGATCATTTCAATCACGTGTTCACGTGTGCACCCGCCGCAACGCTGGGCGCTTGCTCTAACGATGTGCTACTCAAGATCCTGATTTTACGGGCGGACGAATAGATGAAATGAGTACCTATTTCCTAACATCCGATCGGTCCAAGGCTCCGTTCCACGCTAAAATACGCTGGTCGGCGGTGAGCAGTGTCGCATCTCGGTGAAGTGGGGTCGCGATTATCAATCTGTCAGCCGGGTCTGGATGAATATTTATCAATCCCGTGGCAGAAATACCGATGTCACCACTGACAGGAATTTCGATCAGGCCCATGCCGATCAATTCCTGACCCCATTTCAGGAGTGATGGCACGTCGATCCGGCCTTTGGACTTGAGGACGGCAAGTTCCCAACAGCTGATTGCAGAAACCGACAGGTCTCCTGAATCCCATGCCGCATCAATAGCGCGCCAGGGCGTTTTCCCGAGACGTTCGCTGCCTTGATAAAGCAGACCAACGCATGTGTGTCCAGCACGATCGCGTCATCGCGCCCATTCCTCCTCGAGTGGAGAAATGATATCGCCGTAAATTTGGATTGCTTTTTTATGGGTCCCGAAGCGGGTCTTCGGTCTGTTCTTGAAGGGCGCAAGCTTGCTGATCGGCTTTCCGTTTTTGGTGATGACGATCTCTTTACCGGTCGTCTTAACTTCATCCATTAAGTTGCAGGCATTTAGTCTTGAACTCCGATGCCTTGATAGTTTCTCCTAGCACGATTGAATACACCTTGTTGTAGTCTACTAAATCAGGACACCGAGCTAAGGCGTTAAAATGCCATAGCGAGGCGAAAAATCGGGGACCGGCTCTCGGTAGAGGGGGCAAATCGAAAGTCATCATCGCGCGACAGACGCATGTCTAACGATGCGACGTGTGTTTGCGCGTGAGGGCGCTGTGTCACGTGGGATAAACGGCCTCTCTGCCCGTTGACCCCGCACCGATCACGTGGACGACGCCGACATACCATAAGGGGGACTGTAAATGGACAATAAAACCGTAAGCCAACTACGAAACCCGGGGGGGGGGCGGACATTTAGCCCGCGCTTGCGCGCTCGCCGCAGCGCTCGCTGTGACTGGGAGTGCTAACGCCGCACTCATCGATCGCGGTAACGGCCTTATCTATGACAGTGTCTTAGATATCACCTGGCTGCAAGATGCGAATTATATTCAAACCCAAGGCTTGGATTCCGATGGGTGGGTAAACTGGCATACCGCGCAAGCTTTTGTCGATACCTTCGTTTACGCCGGCCATGATCTGTGGCGCTTGCCCACGGTGTCGCCCGTCAACGGCGGTACGGAGTTCGACCCAAATCGTTCTAACAATGGCACCACTGATTACGGTACCGCGAGAACCGAGACCTCGACCACCCAAGGCGGTTGGCGTGATGCGTCGGGTAATCCTACGTCTGAACTCGGTCATATGTTCTACGTGAATTTGAAGAATCTGGGCGATTGCGCCCCGAGTGACGCTGCACCTGGCGGCTGCTCAACGCAGCTAGGCGCGGGGTTATCGAACACCGGTCCTTTCGATAATTTGCAGGAAGACCGTTATTTTACCGATGTCGAAGCGGATGGAAACGCTTGGTATTTAGATTTTGACAGCGGATATCAATGGAGAATCGGCGCATCAAATAGCGCCTACGTTTGGCCCGTGCATCCCGGTGACATCGGCGCGGCGCCGATCCCGGTGCCGGGTGCCGCGGTGTTATTCGGTTCCGGCCTGGCCGGCCTCGCGGGCTGCGCCCGGCGCAAACGCAAGCCAGCGTAAAACCACGGCGCTGAGATCCTCCAAGGCCGCCGCTGAGCGGCCTTTTTTTTTGTTGGAGTCGCGTTATCCTAAGCCGCATTCATCAGCGCGAGACGCCAGCATGGTTCAAGAAGGCGATTTGTTGTGGCAGCCGACAGCGGCGCGGATCGAAGCCGCGGAAATCACGCGCTTCATGCACTGGTTGGCGTCGTCGCGGGACTTGAAGTTCGCAGACTACGCGGCGCTGCGCCGTTGGTCGATTAGCGACCTCGAGGCGTTTTGGGCCGCGGTGTGGGACTTTTTTGAAATTCAAGCGTCCGCACCCTACCAACAGGTGCTCGCGGAACCGGCGCTGCCGGGTGCGCGCTGGTTTACTGGGAGCCGCTTGAATTTTGCCGAGCATGTGATGCGCCGCATGCGGGGTGCCGAGCCCGCCATGTTTTTCGCCGCGGAAACGCGTCCCCTCAGCAGCATGTCCTGGGATGCGCTGGACGAGCACGTCGCGCGGCTCGCCGGGGCCCTTCGTCACCGCGGTATCGAGCCCGGCGATCGGGTGGTCGCGTTCATGCCGAATATTCCCGAGACGATCATCGCGTTTCTGGCCGTCGCGAGCATTGGCGCGGTGTGGTCGAGTTGCTCGACCGATTTTGGTAGCGCGAGCGTGCTCGATCGCTTCAAGCAGATACAACCCAAGGCGATCTTCATCGTCGATGGCTATCGTTACGGCGGCAAAGCCTTCGATCGCCGCGAAGAAGCGCGCGCGATCATCGACGCATTGCCATCCTTGCAACACGTGTTTTATTTGCCCTATCTGGATGCAAGCGCTGCGGCACCGGTGCCGCAGGCCGAATCGTGGGCAGACGTGATCGCAAACAGCACCACGACGTCTCTGTCTTGCGAGCAAGTGGCTTTTGATCATCCTTTGTGGATCGTTTATTCCTCCGGGACGACCGGCCTGCCGAAAGCGATCGTGCATGGCCATGGCGGGATCGTGGTTGAAATGCACAAGATGCTCAGTCTGCATTGCGATCTGCGGCCGGGGTCACGCATGTTTTTCTACACCACGTCCGGTTGGATCATGTGGAACATTTTGATGTCGTCGTTGATCGTCGGCGCCGCACCCGTGCTCTACGATGGTCATCCCGGTGCGCCGGAACTCGACGTGTTATGGCGCTTAGCGAGTGAAACGCGGGCGAGCTTATTCGGCGCGAGTCCGACGTATATCGGCTTGATGCAAAAAGAAGGCATCGTGCCTAAGGATTTATATGACTACAGCGCATTACAGGGAATTTTGCTGACAGGATCGCCGGCGACACCCGAATCGATGCAATGGCTCTACGACAATGTGGGTAGTGACTTATGGGTGACCTCGCAAAGTGGTGGCACCGATATCGGCAGCGGTTTTGTTAGCGGATCGTGCATTTTGCCCGTCTATGCGGGTGAAATTCAGGCGCGTGCCTTAGGTGTCGATGTGTGTGCCTATAACGATGACGGCGAGGAAGTCATCGGCGAAGTAGGCGAACTCGTCGTGCGCCAAGCCATGCCGTCGATGCCCTTGTATTTTTGGAACGACGACGGTAATCGACGTTATCACGGATCCTATTTCGACACGTTTCCCGGGGTATGGCGTCACGGTGATTTTTTCGAGGTCAATGAGCGCGGCGGATGCTTCATCAAAGGCCGTTCGGATTCGACCTTGAACCGCTATGGGGTACGTATCGGTACGGCAGAAATCTATCGCTGCGTAGAGGCGCTAGATGAGATCGACGATTGCATCGTGGTCAATCTCGACTTACCCGCCGGGCAATTTTTCATGCCGATGTTCGTCGTGCTGGCGACAGGTCAAACGCTAGACGAGGCTTTAATCGCAAAGCTCGCCGCGAGTCTCAAGACGCAATGCTCACCACGCCACATTCCCGACAAAGTCTATGCGGTCGATGAGATCCCCTACACCTTGACGGGCAAAAAGCTCGAAGTGCCCGTGCGCAAAATACTGATGGGATTTGATGTGAGCAAAGCCGTGAGTCGCGATGCGATGCAGAATCCGAGCGCGATCGATTACTTCATTGCCTTCGCTGAAACGCAAACCGATTACCGTTTAACTTAGGCGCAAAGGTTCTCGGCCGAGTCACGTTTTGCAGTGCGCCTGGTGCCGAGCGCCGGCTTGTGTCCTTGGTCATAGGACTATTTCCCAGCGATCTCCAGGCGTTCTTCCGAATACTTTCACTGTCGTGTTGGTCTACCATGATCAGTTCTCCCAGGCCGATTTTCTGGAGGATTATTTTGCCCGATATCGCTACCGATCTGCGCCGCTATCGATTGCCGCTAAGCAATAACGCACGGGGGGCGTGGGGGCTAATACTCATCCCCTGTTTGTTCATTGCATCGAATTTGGCCGATCAGACCGCTCGCGCCGCTGATACCCGGGCCTATGATGAAGAAATCATTGTCGTCGCGCCCACGCCGGCCGGCCACGGCGGTATCGCGGCGGATAAATTGCCGTTCGCGGTGCAAGTGGCGGGCAGCGACGCGCTAGCGCGATCGCAAGCCTTGGACTTAACGGATTATCTCGCCGCGAATCTCGGCAGCGTCAATATCAATTCGGCGCAAAACAACCCGTTGCAACCGGACGTACAGTATCGCGGGTTCACCGCATCACCCCTACTAGGTTTACCGATGGGGCTAGCGGTCTATCAGAATGGCGCGCGTATCAACGAGCCCTTGGGCGACGCGGTGAACTGGGATCTGCTGGCCGAATCAGCGGTTCACAGCATGGCGATGATCGGCGGGGCCAATCCGTTGTTTGGACTCAATACCTTGGGCGGTGCGCTGGCGATCGAAATGAAAAACGGTTTCAATTTTCAAGGCCATCAGGTCGAGATTTACGGCGGCAGCTTCGATCGCGTGGTAACGACGGTCGAGAGCGGAGGCAATAACGGTCGTTTCGCTTATTACGCGAATTTCGCTTACTTCGACGAAGAAGGCTGGCGCGACCTATCCGAGTCAGATGCAAAGAATGTCTACGGCGCTTTGACCTATCAAAGCGCGCGCAGCACCGCGAATCTCGGTTTTCAGTACGGTGATAGCGAATTGAGGGGCAACGGTGCTTCCCCGGTCGGCTTACTTGCACGAGACCGAGCAGCGATCTTCACGGCACCCGACATCACCGAAAACGACATGATTATGTTCACGTTCGACGGGCATCACACCGTGACGAATACCTTGGAACTTGCCGCCACCGCATTTTATCGTGACAACGAAACAGCCTCGTTCAATGGCGACGCTGGTGAATTTCAAGAATGTGATTTGGGCGGCGGTGCGTTTCTTATCGAAGAACTCGACGATGATGGTTTGGACGATTTAGGGCTGAACGAAGACGACGTGTGCGAGCAAAACGCCTTGGCCGTCGCGGATCCGGAAGCGCTTGAGAATGCGCTCGATGGATTGGCGGGCAGCGATGTCTTTGCTGTCGAGGATCTCACCGATGAGTTATCGGGCACGTTGATTCTAGAAGATAGTGCGATTAACAATCATTCTACACGGGAACAAGAAAGCTACGGCGGCGATATTCAGTTTACGTTCCGTGGCGATCTATTTTCGAGATCGAACTATTTTGTCCTGGGCTTTGGCTATTTTCGCGGTGAGGCGGCGTTCGATTCTGTCTTGGAGTTAGCGGACATCGATCCGATCTCGCGCAGCACCGCGGGTTTGGGGGTCGGGACTTTCGTGGACGAAGAAGCAGTGAGCGTTGCCACAGAAACGGCAACGTGGAGCGTTTATTTCATGAATACGATCGATCTCACGGACGCACTTACGCTGACGATCGGCGGACGGTTTAACGATACGGACGTGCAGCTTCGTGATCGCGGCGGTGCGCGTCCAGAACTCAACGGCGATCATAATTTCGATCGCTTCAACCCGTCTGTCGGACTGAGCTACGATGCGACAGAAAATATGAATGTTTTCGGCAACTATAGTGAATCGTCGCGCGCCCCGACGCCGATCGAGCTTGCGTGCAACGAAGGGGTCTTCGAGATCGCGCGTACAAATGCCATTGCCAACGGCGACGATCCGGATGATGTCGAACTCGAATGTCGGCTGCCAAATGCGTTTCTCGCCGATCCGCCGCTGGAACAAGTCGTCGCAAAAAGCTACGAAATCGGGGTGCGCGGATCACTTGACGAGATCCGCTATCGCGTCGGGTATTTTCATACTGCGAATAAAGACGACATCATTTTTCAAACGACGGGACGGGCTACGGGTTTATTCGCAAACGTCGATGAAACCCTGCGGCAAGGCGTTGAAACGGCGTTCAGCGGCACGTTCGACGCGTTCGATTGGTTTTTGGCCTATAGCTATATCGATGCAACGTTTGAGGCGGACTTTTTGGCATTGAGTCCCAATCATGCTTTTGCAGACGAGGCGGGCGAGATCCGGGTATCCGAAGGCGATCGCATCCCGGGCATTCCACCGCATCAATTAAAATTCGGCGGCGATTATCATTTGCCGCACGGTATCAGCCTTGGCTTTGATCTCATCTATAATTCGACGCAATTTTTGCGCGGCGACGAGTCGAATCAACTCGACGAAGTCGACGCCTACGCGCTGGTTAACCTTCGCGCGAGCTATGCTGTCAGCGAGCACCTGCAGTTTTTCGCTCGCGTAGTGAACGTCTTCGACACGGGGTATGAGAACTTTGGTTTGTTAGGCGAAGATCCAAGCGAGGTGCTCACGGGTCTGGCCGATACGCGGCCCCGGTTTCTGGGTGCCGGCGCCGAGCGCGGTGCTTGGATAGGGGTGCGCTTACGCTTGTAAGCCCGCGCCCGCCTATGGTGCAGTGCGAATACAGGCGATCGGGGGCGTTGAAGCGATACTACTACGGGTTAGCTCCATTATTTGCGGCGGGGTTTTTCTACTCCTCAGCAGCGAGATCTAAGCTGCTGCTCACGCTGCCGCCGGCGCGCCACAAGCGTCGGTTTTCAGTGCTAAAATTACGTTCCTTTGAACATAGTTTGGCGCCGACCCGCCACCGCGGGCCGGTGCTATAGGTGGAGGATTAGCGTAGGTGACAAAAAAAACGCCCATTATTCTCGGTATCGATGCCGGCGGTACGATGACCGATACGTTTTTGATCGACGAGCACGGTGAGTTCATTGTCGGCAAGGCGCAGACCACGCCACAAGATGAATCGATCGGTTTTATGAATTCTGCAAAAGATGGCCTCAAATATTGGGATATGAACATCGAAGAGGGGTTCCCGACGTTGAAAACGGGGATCTATTCGGGAACGGCCATGCTAAACCGCCTGCTCGAGCGCAAAGGGCGACGCGTCGGGGTGATCGTGACAGCCGGTCAGGAAGACTATTTGCGCACCGAACGCGCGATTCAAACCTATCTTGGCTACTCCTATTCCGACCGTATCCATTTGGTGACGCATCATCACAACGATCAACTCGTAACGCGCGATCGTATGACGGGCGTGCGCGAGCGCATCGACATGTTTGGCAACGTCGCTATTCCGCTTTATGAAAACGAAGTTCACGATGCCGTCAACAATTTAATCGACAAAGAAGTCGAGTCGATCGTGGTGTGCTTGTTGTTTTCCTACAAAAATTCTGCACACGAACAACGGGTCGCAGAAATCGCCCGAGAAATAATGAGCGAGCGCGGGACGGAATTGCCGATTTATCTTTCCAGCGAACTTTATCCCGTGCGCCAGGATCTCCCGCGCTTGAACTCGACACTGATGGAAGCCTATGCCGCCGAGCCTTCACGCGCTTCGCTGAAAGCAGTACGTGAAATGTGCAAAGAAGCAGGCGGGCACTTTGACTTGCGCGTGATGGCAAGTCATGGCGGCACGATCTCGATGGATTCCAAAGAGCTCGCACGTACCATGATAAGCGGTCCGATCGGGGGCGTCATCGGTGCGCGTTATTTGGGCGAGAAAATCGGCGAGAAATATATCGCGTGTTCAGATATCGGCGGTACGTCGTTTGATCTCGCATTGATAACCGAGGGCGAGTTCGCGGTGACGCAAAATCCCGACGTCGCGCGCTTCATGTTGTCGATGCCGTTGGTGAAGATCGACTCGGTTGGCGCAGGCACCGGATCGTATGTGCGCATTAACCCGACGTCGAATCGCATCGAGATCGGGCCAGATAGCGCGGGTGCTTTGATCGGTACGAGTTGGCCCGAAAGCGGCATCGATACAGTGACGATCACCGATTGCAATGTCGTGCTGGGTTACCTGAACCCGGATTTTTTCTTAGGGGGCGATATAACTTTGGATCGTGACGCAGCGATCAAAGCGGTAAGCGAACAAGTCGCGACGCCGTTGGGTTTGGATGTGTACAAAGCCGCGGAAGGCGTGTTGCAGTTATTCGAAGACCATTTGCGCAACACTCTCCTCGGCCAGATCCTCGGCCAGGGGTACACGCCGGAGAACTACGTTTTATTGTCTTATGGTGGTGGTGGCCCGTTGCACGTCGGCGGCTATTCCGATCGCCTCGCATTCGAAGATATTCTCATTCCCGCTTGGGCGCCGGGTTTTTCGGCATTCGGCTGCGCTTGCGGCGACTACGAGTATCGTCTCGATAAAACACTCGATTTGGCCTTATTACCGGATGCCGACAACGACGTGCGTAGCGGGATCTGTAGCGCCGTGACGGCAGCATGGAAGTCGTTGAAAGAACAGATCATGCGCGAATTTGCCAAAAGCGAAGTAGAGCCGGGAGCGCTTAAATTCCGACCCGGCGTACGCATGTTGTATTACGGGCAACTCAACAGCCTCGAAGTAATTTCTGCAACGGATCACTTAGAGACGGCTGAAGATTTAGAAAAAATCTGCCAGGCGTTCGAAGATCTGTATACGCGCATCTACGGCCTCGGCGCCAAAACGCCACAGTTTGGTTACATGATCACCGGTGTTTTGATGTTCGGTTCAACGGACATCGAGAAACCAGAGCTGCCCAAAGAACCTTTGCAAGCGGACGATGTTTGGAAATCGAACGGTGCGTTGAAGGCTACCCGTTCTATTTATCATGACGGTGCTTGGGTGGACGCCGACATCATTGATTTAGAAAAACTACCCGCCGGTTCAGAAATCGCAGGGCCAGCGGTTGTGGAGTCACCGGCCTCGACGATGTTAGTACAATCCGGAAGACGGGTGCGTTTAGATGAACACAGGATTTTTCACATGAGCGTTAGAGCTGCAAAAGAGCTAACGCTTGCGGCGTGAGGAGACGATAAAATGGCGGTTACAGCGAAATCATTGAAACGTGCGCCGATCGGGTGGGGCGGTAAACGTGCTAGCGAGATGCTCGCGGAGAGCGAGCGGCTTATCGAACAAACGGGGCGCTATTACGGCACCGAGAAGCTCGCACTTAAAGAAAGCGATCCGATCCGCTATGAGAAGATTTTCTCGCGCCTGCGTGGCGGCATCGTCGGTGCCCGCGACACGGCCTTGAATATCTCTGCCTCACCTATCGTGCGCGAGATCGGCGAGCTTTGCTTCGGTTTGTATACGCCTGAAGGCGATTCGATCACGTTATCCACCGGCATTATGGCGCACGTGCATACCATGTCGGAGGCCATAAAACATATGGTTCGCAGCGACTATGAAGATGATCCTGGCATCGAACCGGGAGACATTTTCGCGAATAACGACCCGCAACTGGGTGATGTGCACAACGCGGACGTGCAGACGTTAATGCCGATCTTCCACGACGGTGAATTAGTCGGTTGGGCCGCCGGCGTCACGCACGAAATCGACGTCGGCGCGCCGCAGCCGGCAAGCATGCCCATCGGCACGGTTAGCCGCTATGAAGATGGTTGGATCTTGTCTTGTCAGAAAATCGGCACGAATGACCACGTTCATCAAGATTATGAAAATCGCGTTTATACGGCGGTGCGCTCGCCGTTTTATTGGATGCTCGACGATAAATGTCGCATTGCGGGTTGTAAGTTAATGCGCGATACGGTGCTGCGTTTAATCGAAGAGGAGGGCATCGATACGTATAAGCAATTTATTCGAGAAGTCATCGAAGACACGCGTCAGGCGTTTCAACGCAACATCAAACTCATGACGGTCCCGGGCACATATCGCTTTCCGGCGTTTATGGATGTGCCGCACTCGATCGATAAAGGCCGTATGGTGGCATACGCGGCGATCGACACCATGATGAATTGCCCGTTAGAAATGCGTATCGGTGCAGATTGTTCTTTTGAGTTGGACTTAGATGGCGCGAATAAGTGGGGATATCATTCGTTTAACTGTACGACATCGGGTTTGCAGGGGGGGTTGTGGGTCGCGATCACCCAAACGCTGATCCCGAACGACAAGGTTAACGACGGTGCGTATCTTGCCACGAAGTTCAATACACCGTACGGGACTTGGGCTAACCCTGATAATCCTACGGTGTCGAATACCTTATCGTGGATGTTTTTGATCCCCTGTTTCACCGGCATGTTTCACGGTTTAAGCACGGCTTATGCAGCGCGAGGTTACGTCGAAGAGATCGTCGCCGCCTATCCGTTCACCGGCAATATCACCCAGGGTGGCGGACCTAATCATTACGGCAATCCGAACGGTGGTTGGTCGAACTTCGAGCACAGTTCTTGTGGCATGTCGGCGCGTTACGTGATGGACGGCGAGCATTGTTGCGCGGCCGTATGGAATCCCGAAGGCGATATGGGCGATGTCGAGGCGTGGGAATTGCTTGAACCCTTGCTCTATCTTGGTCGTCGGTTGCGGCCGAACACTGGTGGTGCGGGCAAGTACCGCGGCGGCTTGGGCTTTGAATCTATACGTTTGGTGTATAACACACCCTATCAAGAACTGTTCAATGCTCGCGATGGATTTGTCTTTCAAACGTCCGGTTTATTCGGCGGCTATCCCGGCGCTAGCGGTTATCGTCATTCGATCAAAAATACCGACATTAAAGAACGGATCGAACAACAATTACCGTATCCGATCGCCGATCAAGACCCAGAAAACAGCCAAATGGAAGAAAACTGCAACGGCGAGGTTCTTAAGGATCGGCATTGCTACCATCATCCCGATCCGCACTCTGAATACGACGTCTATCTCAGTATTATCGGTGGTGGTCATGGTGTCGGTGACGTATTGGAACGCGCTCCTGCTATGGTACTGAACGATCTCGATGAAGGTTTATTGCTACCGCGCTACGCCGAACCAATTTATGGGGTCGTTGCATTGCAAGGCGAGGATGGTAAGTGGGTGTTGGATCATGAGGCGACAGAGCAGAAGCGTGAAGAGATCCGTAAACAACGTTTGGCTCGCAGCATGTCGGTCGAGGAGTGGAAAGCAAAGACGAAACCCAAAGTGGAAAAAATGGATTTCATTTATCCCGTGAAACGCATGTATGCCGAGAGCTCCGAGTTGTCGGAGAAATGGCGGCGTGAGTTTAATGAGTTTTGGGATCTCGATCCAGATTTCATGCCGACCATTTAGTAGAGTACGTACCGATGGCGAATTACGACCAAAAAACGATTGCGGATCTCATCGACGGCAAACTAGGATGGCCGGAGCTGCACGAAATGATGAGCAACTACAAAGACACGGATCGTTTCGATAAATATGTCGCGGTACTGCAAGAGCGAGTGCCGTGGGACGATCAAATCGTCTTACCGCTCGGCCCACATCTCTATATCGTGAAAAAAGCCGACGGCTCGCTTGTGACGAAATCAACGAGCGGTTTCGAATTTGGCGACTATCGAGAAAATTGGAAACTTAAAGCGCGCATGTTCGTGCGTGATACGGACGAGAAATACCAGGAAATTTACCCCGAGCTCGCACACGCGCACCCGGATTGGATGGAGCTGCGAGAGTTCTATGACCCGAACGACGGCACGCTCTTGCACGTTGAAGCCGTGCCGCCGGGCTATCCGATCGTGCATAACTTTGAACCTGATTTGGACGCGTTTTATAACGACTGGCTCGGGCGTCCGTTGTAACCGCGTTGAACGTGGCGACATAGCGCCGAGTTCACGGCCCGATCGGGATATGCCCGCGGTAATAAAGCGGACACGAGCATGTCCGAAAATGGCTAGTTTTGTCTTGGTTCTTGGGTCACAATGGCCCCATGACTACGACGCTGCACGATATTCATAACCTCAGCGATCGCGCCCTCTACGCAATTCTGCAAAGCCACGATATGCGCTTCGATGGGCATGTGTTCGTCGGCGTAAAATCGACCGGCATTTATTGTCGCCCGGTCTGTTACGCACGCGTACCAAAATTCGAGAACTGTACTTTTCACGTTCACGCTGCGGCGGCGGAATGTGCCGGTTTTCGACCTTGCTTATTATGCCGTCCCGAACTCGCGCCGGGTGCCGCGCCGGTGGATGCGACACCAAGACTTGCGCGCCTAGCATTGCGACGCATTGAGGATGGCGCTTTAAATGAGATCAGCGTCGATGCGCTCGCCCGAGAATTTGGCGTCAGTGGTCGACATTTACGCCGGGCCGTTCATCGCGAACTCGGTGTCACACCGGTACAGCTCGCGCAAACGCAACGCTTATTGCAGGCAAAACAACTGCTCACCGAGACGACGATGTCGATTACCGAGGTCGCGTTTGCCGCGGGTTTCGATAGCCTGCGCCGTTTCAACGGCCTGTTTAAATCGCGTTACGGTATTGCGCCCCGGGGCTTGCGTCGGCGAAGCATTTCTTCGGCAGGTATGCTCCCAGAACAAGACGTAGAGAACGACGCACAGACATTTCGCATCGATTATCGCGCCCCTTTCAATGGGCTAGACATGAGCAAATTTCTAGGCGCACGCGCTATCCCCGGTGTCGAAACGATCGCCGGTGAAGCGTACGTGCGAACAGTTCGCTGTGGTCCGCATGAAGGTTGGCTCATGGTCGCGCCATGTCGACCTAGAGGCGCGGCACGTGCACCATCCGCATTGGCGGTCACGATGTCGGAAATGCTGCAGCCAGTGTGTGTGCACGTTCTGCAGAAAGTAAAAACGGTGTTTGACACGCGCGCGGATAGTGCCGTGATCGATGCTCACTTGGGGGGCGATAAAGTACTCGCGAAAACTATCGCAAAACATGAGGGGATGCGTTTGCCCGGGGCTTTTGATGGCTTCGAATTGCTGTTACGCGCGATCCTGGGGCAGCAAGTGAGCGTTAAAGCGGCAACGACGCTAGCGGGGCGTGCGGCGGTTGCTTTCGGTACGCCGTTGCAAACCCCGTGGTCGGCATTAACGCATACGAGCCCATCGGTAGACCGGATCGCGAACGCGCGTGTCGATCGCATAGCGCGCCTAGGCATTCCACGCAAACGCGCGGAATCGATCCGTTTCGTCGCCCGAGCCATTTGCGACGAAACACTGAATTTGGTCCCGGGCGCCGATCCCGAACGAACACGCGAGCGCTTACTCGCCATTCCGGGGATCGGTGACTGGACCGCGTCTTACGTCGCGATGCGTGCCTTGGCATGGCCCGACGCGTTTCCGGCAGGGGATTTGGGGATCAAAAAAGCGCTTGGTTTAACGTCTAAGCGAGCGATCGAAGCCCGTACTGAGCAGTGGCGGCCGTGGCGCGCGTATGGCGCCATCTATTTGTGGTTGTCTTTGTCGGGGGGCTAACCGGGATATTTCATCAATCGGGCAGGGAGGTTTTCATGAAACTATATTGCGATCGTATCGCTTCACCCATGGGTGAGATCACTATCGTATCAGATGGTGAGAAATTGCGTGCCGTTGATTTTGAGGATTACGGATCCCGCATGCTGCAGCAGCTCGAGCGTCATTACGGCGCTGTGACGTTGTCCAGCCGTAAAAACCCGGGCGGGGCGAGCGCGGCGCTGCGACGTTATCTGAATGGTGACTTGCACGCCATCGACAAACTACCCGTAGCGACTACGGGCACTGCGTTTCAACAACGCGTGTGGAAGTATTTACGCAAAATACCCGCGGGCAAAACGTGGAGTTACGGACAACTTGCGCGAACTATTGGCAACCCAAAAGCATCCCGCGCAGTGGGTCTCGCAAACGGCCGCAATCCAGTCGCTATTGTCGTGCCTTGCCACCGTGTGATCGGCGCAAACGGTGCTTTAACGGGATATGGTGGCGGTATGTCGCGCAAACACTGGTTACTCGCCCACGAAGGAGTATTAGTAGGATAGTAAGCCACCACCTGCGACGATCACTTCGCCGGTGATATAGTCCGATTCAGGCAAGCAGAATAAATACACCGCACCGGCGGCTTCTTCTGGGGTCCCGGCCCGGCCAAGCGGGATCAGCGACTTCATGTAGTCCAATGAATCCGCGTGAAATCCAACGGCATAGTCCGTGCCCGCGACGTTGATTTTGGCGACCTCGTCACCGCGCCATTGTTGCGTCAAGCGCGTTTCGATCCAGCCAAAACCAACGCAATTCACGTTCACGCGGTAGGGCCCCCATTCTTTAGCGAGGGTTTTTGTGATCCCGATCTGGGCAGATTTTGCCGCCGCATAGCCGATCTGTGTGGCGCCACCGTAAAAGCCGGCAATCGAGGAGATATTGACGACTTTGCGATGATATGTGCGCGCTTCGCGCTCCTCGCGCCGCGCTGCTTGACGAATAAAATCCGCAGCGGCACGCAAAATTCGAAACGGCGCGGTCGTGTGGCAATCCAGCATGGCTTGCCATTGCTGATCAGAAGTCTTATGAATGCTGCTGTTCCAGACATAACCGGCGTTATTGACGATAATATCGACGCCGCCGAACGTGTCGAGCGTGAAAGCGATCACGCGTTGACCATAATCTGATTCAGTGATATCGCCCGGGAACGCTACCGCGCTCCCGCCGGTTGCCGCGATTTCATTAACGACTTCCTCGGCGGGCTCCGCGTCGAGATCTGCGACGACTATTGCTGCACCGGCGCGCGCGAGCTTATGCGCGAGCGCGGCACCAACACCGCGTCCAGCACCGGTGACAAGTGCGACTTTGTTATCTAAAGTAAGTTTCTCGGTCACAATATCTCACCGCGGAATGATTACACTATTAGCGAGCGTATGTCCGTTGGTCTATGTCGGAGCAGCAATACGATATTAGAATAATGGGCGTGGCGTGAGATCGCAATCAAACTCCGGGCTGGCTGAGGCGATCGGCCGACTCGATAGGTTGTTTATATTGGATCTCGCTATCACATCGTAAATTTTTCGAGCTAGTTCAGAAGACCAATACGTAAGGAGTGGCCGACGATGGATAGGAAAGAAATTGTGCCCGCCGGCATGGAAATCATTCGTGAGCGGTTTCAATATGCACCAGGACTGCAGATCGGCGATACTTTGTATATCGCCGGTCAAGTCGGGCGCGACGCTGATCTTAATGTCGTAGAAGGGGCCGAAGCGCAGTTTGTGCAGGCCTTTGAAAACGTGAAAAGGGTTTTGGACGCGGCTGGCGCCACGTTCGACAACATCGTCGAAATGGTCACCTATCATGTCGACATGCATGATCTACAGTTGTTTATGGAAGTGAAGAACCGCTACTTTGGCGCTCTCGTGCCCGCTTGGACCGGGATTGGAGTGACTGCGTTGGCGATGCCGGGATTGATCGTAGAAATCAAATGCACGGCACGTTTATAAGCGCGCTGGACGCGCCATAGATGCGCGCGTCCGCTACCCGTCCATGTGACGCTGATGAGTAAAGAAATATCGCGATGGACTTGCGCATACGTCTAGCCCAGCTCGGTGATACCGATCGGATTTTGAATCTCGTTGAACAGTATTGGGCCTGCGAGGGCATCGTGCCGTTTGCTCGCGAGCAGCTACGCGCACCCTTGCTGAGTTTATTGAGCGAGCCAAAATCGGGCCATGGAATCATCGCGGCGCTGGGAACTGAGCTCGCCGGATACCTACTGTTAGTGTATGTCTTCAGCCTTGAGCACCGGGGTATCACGGCAGAAATCGATGAATTATTTGTTGCGCCACAGTTTCGGGGCTTGGGGGTAGCGAGCGGCTTAGTTGATTTCGCCATCGAACAGGCACTCAATGCGGGTGTTGGGAATTTGTCTTTGCAACTTGGCCGCAGCAATGATCGCGCGCGCGCATTTTATGCTCGCCATGGGTTTGTGCCACGTGCCGGATATGAGTTGCTCGAGAAACAGCTGGGCGCATGAGGCGATGAGCTCACGAACATCGCAGCGTCATCGCGAAGTTCGATAGATTCCCTTATCGCGATAAACTGCTTGGTCGAGCGGCGGCCCAAGCAGAGGTCGATTTTTTAAACGCGGCGGTGCGACGTTTGCTTAAGCGCGCGAGCAGTGCCGCCGCTTCGCTTACCTTTTCTTGAATTCTATATGTAGCTCCTTCAAAGCACGCAAGGCGAAATTCGGATGATGCTTGAAATTATTTTTGCCTTCTGCAAACCACATCTCGTCGATGCGATCGACAAGCGCTTTGAAGCTCCAATATATTTCCCGGCGGGCTAACGGCGCACCGAGGCAATGGTGTACACCCGAGCCGAAGGCGAGATGCGATGCGGCGTTTGGACGTTCGAGATCCATTTTCTCAGGGCAAGTAAAGTGTGCATCGTCACGGTTCGCAGCGGCATAGCGCACGTTGATTACCGCACCTTTTGGAATCGATACACCATGCAGTTCGAGATCCTTGCGCGCAATTCGGTACAAACCTTGTACCGGTGATTCGAGCCGCAGTACTTCCTCGCCCAGACTGCGCAAATACTTCTCTGGATCCGATTTTACCAGCTGCCACGCTTCAGGATTTTGAATCAACAACATCACGCCCGCTGAGATGGCGTTAGTCGTCGTTTCGCTACCGCCGACGAACGTATCGGCCATCATCAACGCATGGAGTTCGTTGTCGTTCAGTTTGCGGCCCCATTCGGGGATCTCCATGTTGACGAGATCGCTCAATAGCGTATCTTGCGGTTCCCTGCGCAAGCGTTCAAAAAAGGGTTGGAAATAGTGCTGCGCTTCTATTTCCATATTGACGGACCAGAGTTCATCCTCCTCCGCCTGCATCATGCCAAAGCGTTGGATCCACGCATCCGTCCACGCTTTAATCTGCCAGATATCCTTTTCATCAGCACCGAGTTGTGAACAGATAACAATCAAGGGGAATGGCACGGCATATTGTTTAACCCAGTCGCAATGCCCATCATCGATGAATTCATCGATGGTGCGGTAAGCGGTGCTTTGCACGAATGGGTCAATCTGCTTTATTCTGCTAGCGCGGAACGCTTTATCGAACAAAGCCCGCAAGGGTTTATGATCACTACCATCCCGCCCGGCAAGCGTCGGTGCTGGAACCCAGCCTTTTTCTTCGAATATCTTGCGGATCATCTCGACCCGATCTTGGTGTAGCTCGACGGTTTTCTGCTTTTGCCAGTCGTTGCCAAACTGGTCGGAATCAACTAGGACTGTTCTAAGGTCGTCGTAACGGGTGACGACATAAAAACCCGTTATCGGGTCTTTCCAAACGGGCGCACGCTGGCGCAATAATTCATAGGCGGGATAAGGACACTCCTGAATCTCCTCACTGAGAAAATTAATTTGGTCCAGGTCTCCTAAGTGGGGCGTTGATGTCGTCATTGCTCCTCCTTTCCTACACCTCATACTGCGATCACGGCTCGCCCATGATGGTTCAAATTACAACATTAGCTTAGCTATTTCCGTAGCGATGCGCGGGATGGTCTGGCGCTAGTCTCGCGTTGCCGGGGCCTTGATAGCGTTCGCGCAGGGTGTCGCCTTCACTAGCGTCCCAGGCGCGTCGCATGCGGCCACGGCGTTGCAGCTCCGGAACGATGAGATTAACGAAGTCTTCTAACGTTCCGGGCTGATCGACCGGAATTAAGTTAAAACCATCCACTTTGCCGACGTCGACCCACTCCTCGAGCCGATCGGCAACTTGTTCCGGTGTACCGCAAATACACGGTGAGATCGAGGTTAATTTCATGTAATCGCACACATCTGCAAACGTCCATTTGCGGCTGGGATCGATATCACCGAAAAACGTCGCGATGTACTGCATTTGCTCAGATTCGAATGAAGCAATTTCATCCTCGGGTTGATATGAAGATAAATCAATGCCTGTCCAGCCGCCGAATAATGCCAATAGACCCTCAACGGTTGCGTACTGTTTATAGCGTTCGACTTTCAACTTGAGCTCTTGCTCGGTCTCCGCAACGATGACGCCCATCGCCTGCATGCTTTTCACGCTGCCCGCGGCGCGTCCAGCGGTGGCCTCTAGTTCGCGCACAACCCGTTCGCCGGCAGCTGCCTTGTGCGGGTTTTGATACAGACAGAAAATCGCTTCCGCGTGGGTCGCGCCAAACGCGTAACCGCGTGGTGACTGACCCGCCTGAACCAAAAACGGCGTTCGTTGTGCTGTTGGTGTGCACATATGCGGTCCTTCGACTTCAAAATACGGTCCTTTGTGATTAATAAAATGCACCCGCTTGGGATCGATCAGCATGTCGCGTTCGTGGTCTTTGACGATGGCGTTCTCTTGCCAGCTGTGTTCCCACAGTTTGTAGCACACTTCCATGTATTCGTCCGCCCTATCGTAGCGCTCGTCATGGGGAAGCAACTCGCCGAGCCCGTTGCGCTCAGCACTGCTCAGGTAAGAGGTAACGATATTCCAGCCCACCCGGCCCTGGGTAAAATGATCGAGTGAGGAGAACAGCTTGGCGGTATGAAAAGGTGGGTAATAGGTCGTGCTATATGTTGCGATTAGGCCAATGTGCTGCGTTTCGCGAGCAAGCAAGGGAAATAGCACACTCGGATCGTTGCCCGGTAACTGCACGCCGTGCTTGAGCCCCGCATCGAGACTCCCGCCGTAGACATCGTAGCCGCCGTGCACGTCGGCGAAGAACAGCGAATCCAAGCAACCGCGTTCGAGCGTGCGCGCGAGGTCGATCCAAAATTCAACGTCGTTAAATCCAGGCACGGAGCGATCACGAGGATTTTTCCATTGGCCCTCCGATTGCGGGGTCGGACAGCACTGACTAAAAGCGTTGAAGAAGATCCGTGAACTCATAGCGCAAAACCCCGGGCCGCACAATCACGGATTCAATGATACGCTGAGATCAGACAAATTTCCCCATGATGGTAAGGAAATAGGGCGACGTAGCGAGGTCGGCAGGAGAGGAGCGTCGAGAAATGCAAAAACATCAATTAGGTGATAGCGGCATTGCGGTCACCGAGATATGCCTGGGTACCATGACGTGGGGCGAGCAAAATAGCGTCGCCGAGGCCCACGCACAGCTTGAATGGGCCCTCGATCGCGGGATTAATTTTGTCGATACCGCGGAAATGTATCCGGTACCGCCGCGGCAGGCGACCCAAGGTCGCACCGAGCAATTTATTGGCGAATGGATTGGTCGCCACCCGTCACGCCGAGGTGAATTCGTATTGGCGTCGAAAATTGCCGGTCCTGGCCGTCGTGATTGGATCCGCGGTGGCGACACGCGCGTTTCAAAACGCACCATCCCGTGGGCGATCGATGACTCCTTGAAACGCTTGCAGACCGATTATATCGATCTGTTTCAAATTCACTGGCCCGATCGCAACGTGCCAATGTTCGGTACGTGGCAGTTCAACCCGGAAAAAGAAAAAGCCACCGTACCCTTACTCGAACAGATCGAAGCCCTCGCCGCCGCGATGGCGGCGGGTAAGATCCGCGCTTATGGTCTCTCGAACGAAACTTGTTTTGGCCTGTGTGAATTCGCCCGACTCGCGGATCAACACGGACTGCCGCGACCCGCGTCGGTGCAAAATGTTTACAGTTTGGTTTCGCGTTTGTTCGACGGTGATCTCGCCGAGGCGAGCTATCGTTTGCAGATCCCGTTGCTGGCCTATTCCCCCCTGGCTATGGGTTTATTGACGGGAAAATTTTGTGGCGGCGCAGCACCCGAGCGTGCGCGCTTGACATTATTTCCTAATTTCGGGGAGCGTTACCGGCGCCCCCGCGTCGCACCAGCGGTCGAACGTTATTGTGCACTTGCGCAACAGCATGGTTTGGCGCCGGGCGTGATGGCACTCGCCTTTGTACGCAGTCGTTTTTTCGTGGCGGCAACGATTATCGGCGCGACGAGCAGTGCGCAGCTCGAGGCGTTGGCGAGCGGTTTTGAGTTGCACCTGACGCCGGAGTTATTGCGGCAAATCGAGGAGATCAATCGCGAATATCCGAGTCCGGCGGGTCAATAGACGCGACGCTTAACGGTGCGCTCGGCTCGACGGGCCCCAAAACCGGCGTATAATTGAACGGTTACAGCCGGTCGGCGCGGCGACGGCAAAATCAGTACACCACTCGGGCGGCGCGCGCGTTCTCCCGAGTTTGGACTAAGCGTCGAGGCCGTACATGCACACCAACGCCGCAAGCTACGAAAGTTGGGATCCACTCACCGCTAAAGCACTGATCGCCGATGTGCAAGCATTGGACGGCGCGCTCCTGCCCGCATTTCACGCTCTGCAAGATCGGTTCGGTTACGTTCACGCGGACGCGATCCCGCTGCTCGCCGAAGCCTTGAATATCTCCCGCGCCGAAGTTCACGGCGCGTTGAGCTTTTATCACTACTTTCGCACGTCCCCGCCGGGCGCGAAGACGATCCGCATCTGCGTCGCAGAAGCGTGTCAGGCAGTGCAGTGTGAACGCCTGCTCGCCCATGCGAAGCAGCGTTTGGCGTGCGATGTGCATGAGACTTCTCGCGATGGTGAAGCCACGCTCGAAGTTGTCTATTGCTTAGGGAATTGTGCGACTGGACCCTCAATGATGATCGATAAAATCCTCTACGGCCGGGTTACACCCGCGCGTTTCGATGGGATTTTGGCGGAGCACGATTGATGACGACCGTCTATGTGCCGAGCGACGCGAGTGCACGCGCCGTGGGCGCCGATAATGTCGCCGCGGCGCTGCTGGCAGAAACCCGCAGCGAAGGCATTGACGTCGACGTCGTGCGTAACGGCTCGCGTGGCTTGTTATGGCTCGAGCCGCTCGTTGAAGTCGACACCGCCACCGGGCGCATTGCGTATGGGCCGGTGCAACCATCTGACGTTCCTGCCTTGATCGCCGCGGGGTTTCTGAATGGCACTGAACACCCGCTGCGGCACGGACTGATAGAACAGATCCCCTATTTTAGCGATCAAGAGCGGGTAACGTTTGCACGCGTTGGTTTGATCGATCCGGTGGATCTGGCGGCCTACGAAGCGCATGGCGGTTATCGTGGTTTGCGCAACGCCTTGGCCATGAGCGGCGCTGAAATCGTGCAGGCAATTACGGCTTCCGGTTTGCGTGGTCGCGGTGGCGCGGCGTTTCCAACGGGCATCAAGTGGCAAACCGTGCTCGAGCAAGATGCGCCGCAAAAATACGTTGTCTGCAATGCCGATGAAGGTGATTCCGGCACGTTCTCCGACCGCATGCTGATGGAGGGCGATCCTTATTGTTTGATCGAAGGCATGACGATTGCAGGACTAGCGGTCGGTGCTGATCACGGCTACATCTATCTTCGCTACGAATACCCGGACGCGCAGCGGGCGTTAGCAACCGCGATTGAACGTGCTTATGCGCGCGCCTATCTCGGCGCCGATGTGCTGGGAAGTGGTAGGCGCTTCGATTTGGAGGTCCGCCTCGGCGGAGGCGCATATATCTGCGGCGAAGAAACGTCGTTGCTCGAAAGCCTGGAAGGTAAGCGCGGTGAGATACGATTTAAACCACCGTTGCCTGCGGTTAAAGGCCTGTTCGCGCAGCCGACTATTATCAACAACGTCATCTCACTCGCGGCCGTGCCGGACGTTCTCACGCATGGTCCCGAGCACTACCAACAATTTGGTCTCGGTCGCTCGCGCGGCACGCTACCCTTGCAGCTCGCCGGCAATATCAAGCGCGGCGGCTTGGTGGAGAAGGCGTTCGGGATCACATTGCGTGAATTGCTCTACGATTACGGCGGCGGCAGTGCGAGTGGGCGGCCGATCCGCGCGGTGCAAGTGGGTGGGCCTTTAGGCGCGTATTTGCCGGAGGCGCAATTCGATACGCCGATTGATTACGAAGCGTTCGCCGCGCGCGGCGCGATGTTAGGTCACGGCGGCATTGTGGTTTTTGACGATACGGTCGATATGGCGAGAATGGCACGCTATGCCTTCGAATTTTGCGCGCTCGAATCTTGCGGCAAGTGCACCCCCTGCCGCATCGGATCGACGCGCGGTGTCGAAGTCATCGATCGCATCATCGCCGACGAGAACCGCGCGATGAATTTGCAACTCGTCGAGGATTTATGCGACACCATGATCAAGGGATCGCTATGTGCGCTGGGGGGGTTAACGCCGTATCCCGTGCAGAGCGCGATAAAATATTTTGCGGAGGATTTCGCTCCGCGAGCGCGACGATAACGGGGCCCGAATATCGTTGCCGGAGGATAACTATGCGATCGATAACAGACCAAGATTTTGGCACCCCCGCCGTAGCCAGTGATACGGATGTGGCGTTAAGCATTGATGGCCAAGAAATTGTTGTGCCGGCGGGAACGTCGGTGATGCGTGCGGCTGCTCTCGCCGGGATCACGATCCCAAAACTCTGCGCAACCGATACGCTCGAGGCCTTTGGTTCATGTCGACTGTGTGTGGTTGAGATCGAGGGTGCTCGCGGCTATCCGGCATCTTGCACGACGCCGGTGAACGACGGCATAACGGTGTGCACGCAAAGCGACGAGCTCGCAAAGCTACGACGCAATACGATGGAGCTCTACATTTCCGATCATCCGCTCGACTGTTTGACGTGCGCAGCGAACGGGCATTGTGAATTACAAGACGTAGCTGGTGTGGTGGGTTTGCGCGAAGTACGCTACGGTTATGTGGGCGCAAATCACCTCGATAGCCCTAAAGACGAAAGCAACCCCTATTTTACTTTCGACCCGAGCAAGTGCATCGTCTGTTCGCGCTGCGTGCGCGCGTGCGATGAAGTTCAGGCTACGTTTGCGCTAACGGTCGAGGCGCGCGGATTTGACGCCAAAATTTCTGCCAGTGCGGGCGAGCGCTTTCTGGATTCTGAGTGCGTATCCTGCGGTGCTTGCGTGCAGGCTTGCCCGACCGCGACTTTGAGCGAAAAATCGATTATCGAACACGGCCAAGCGGAGCACAGCGTCGTCACGACGTGCGCATACTGTGGTGTGGGTTGCTCGTTCAAGGCCGAAATGAAGGGCGAAACGGTGGTACGCATGGTGCCGAATATAGACGGTCACGCGAATCACGGTCATTCCTGTGTGAAAGGTCGTTTTGCGTTCGGTTACGTCACGCACCCCGACCGAGTTGTTAACCCCATGATTCGTAAAACAATTCGCGATCAGTGGACCGAAGTGTCGTGGCCGGAAGCGATCGATTACGCGGCGGCAGAATTCAAGCGGATCGCGAGCGAGCACGGCGAGCGTGCAATCGGCGCAATTACCTCCAGTCGATGCACGAACGAAGAAACGTATCTCGTACAGAAATTAGTGCGTGCCGGTTTCGGCAACAACAACGTTGATACTTGCGCGCGCGTGTGCCATTCACCCACGGGATACGGTTTGAAACAGACCTTAGGAGAATCGGCGGGCACGCAGGCTTTTGATTCCATCGCGGAGACGGACGTCATCATGGTGATCGGCTCGAATCCTACCGATGGACATCCGGTCTTTGCTTCGCGCATGAAGCAGCGCCTGCGCGAGGGGGCGAAATTAATCGTTGTCGATCCGCGCGCGATAGATATTGTGCGTGCTCCCCATATCGAAGCGGACTATCACCTGAAAACTAAACCCGGCACCAACGTTGCCGTCGCGAACGCCATGGCGCATGTGATCCTCACGGAAGGTTTGGCCGCAGAAGACTTTATTAAACTACGTTGCGAGGAAGCGTCTTTTGAAAAGTGGCGCACGTTCATTATCGACGAAAAGAATTCACCGGAGAGCACCGCCGGTGTAACTAGCGTGCCGGCGGCGGATCTGCGTGCTGCGGCGCGGCTCTATGCGACCGGGGGCAATGGCGCGATCTACTACGGTTTGGGTGTGACCGAGCACGCGCAGGGATCGACCATGGTGATGGCTATCGCGAATCTTGCCATGGTCACCGGTAACATGGGTCGCGAGGGTGTTGGCGTGAATCCAATGCGCGGGCAAAACAATGTGCAGGGCTCTTGTGACATGGGCTCATTTCCGCACGAGTTGCCGGGGTATCGTCATTTATCTGATGCTGAGACGCGCGCCCTCTTTGAGGCCGATTGGAACGTGGCCCTCGATCCCGAGCCCGGTTTGCGTATCCCAAATATGTTCGAGGCAGCTTTGGACGGGGAGTTCAAAGGCCTATATCTCCAGGGTGAAGATATCGCCCAATCGGATCCCAATACGCAACATGTAACCGCGGCGCTGGAAGCGATGGAATGCATCGTCGTGCAAGATTTATTTTTGAACGAAACCGCAAAATTTGCGCACGTGTTTCTCCCGGGTGCGACGTTTCTCGAAAAAGATGGGACGTTCACGAACGCTGAACGACGTATTTCCCTAGTGCGCAAAGCGATGACACCCGCGGCAGGCAAGGCGGATTGGGAAATTACGTGCATGCTCTCGAATGCCTTGGGATATCCCATGAATTACGCGCATGCGTCGGAAATCATGGATGAAATAGCGCGCCTTACGCCAACATTCAAAGGCGTGAGCTTCGAGAAAATCGATCGATTAGGGAGTATTCAGTGGCCGTGCGACGATGCACACCCGGAGGGTACGCCAACAATGCACGTCGATGAGTTCGTGCGCGGTAAGGGCCAATTTAAGCTGACCGCCTACGTGCCGAGTCGAGAGCGAGTAAACAATCAATTCCCACTGTTGTTAACAACGGGCCGGATTTTGTCGCAATACAATGTCGGTGCGCAAACCCGGCGCACCGCAAATACCGCTTGGCACGACGAAGACCTGCTCGAGATCCACCCGCACGACGCCGAGGAGCGGGGCATCGCGGAGGGCGATTGGGTCAGTGTCGCCAGCCGAGTCGGTGAAACCGTACTGCGAGCGACGGTAACCGAGCGCGTGCAGTCGGGCGTTGTGTACACTACGTTTCATTTTCCCGAATCGGGCGCTAATGTGATCACGACCGAACATTCGGATTGGGCAACGAACTGCCCGGAATATAAAGTCACGGCGGTGCAAGTTGTCAAAGTCTCGCAACGGTCTGCGTGGCAACAGCGTTACCGAGCCTTTAGTGATGAACAAATGCGTTTGCTAGCCGCAAGGCGCACTGCCGACAGTGAAGCCTGACCGCGTCGCTTCATCCAGCGAAAAACTCGCCTGCGCTGATCGGCCGATATGGCGCTGGGAGCACGGCGCGTGGACACGGCATCGTGATCAAATCGCAGAAGAAGTGCCCGCCGCGATCGTGTTCAACGATCGCAGTTATGCGGTGATGCTGGTCACGCCGCGCAACTTGCACGATTTTGTCCTTGGTTTTGCCCTCAGTGAGGGGGTATTAAAGAATGCCTCGGAGTTGTTGAATTGTGAAATCCGGGAACACATGGATGGTGTGGAAATCGCCATGGATATCCCCACTGAGCGGGCCGCAAAGATCGCAGCGAAGGAGCGTCTTCTCAGCGGCCGCAGTGGTTGTGGTTTATGCGGCACACGTGCACTAGAAGAGGCGGTGCGTTGGCCGCCACGGGTAGACAACGCGGGTGTCACCAGCAGCGTGCACGTGCAACGTGCGTTCGCGGCGCTCGCCGAACGCCAAGCGCTCAACGAGGTCACGGGCGCGGTGCACGGCGCCGCGTGGGCGAGCTTAGCTGGCGAGATTGCCTGCGCCCGCGAAGACATTGGCCGCCATAATGCCTTAGATAAATTGCTCGGTGCTTTGGCGCGTGGCAAAACTGATCCGGCAAGCGGCATGCTGTTGATCACGAGCCGCGCGAGTTACGAGATGGTGCAAAAGGCAGCGGTATTCAATATTGGCCTGATGGCGGCGATTTCTGCACCGACTGCGCTTGCGGTCAATATGGCTGATAGCGCCGGCATGACGCTAGTCGGTTTTGTAAGATCGGATTCCCATGTCGCCTATACACATACTTGGCGCTTGTCTGATGCACCACGCACACTAACATCAAATTGACATGAGCGACGAACATCTCTGTGAAATGGCCAATGATATCGGCGCTTATTTCTCTTCCGAGCCCGATCGTGAAGTGGCGGTGGCCGGTATAGCCGGCCACATTGAGCACTTTTGGGAGCAACGCATGCGCGAAAAAATCGTGGCTTATTGGCGCGCCGGGGCAAACGATTTAGATCCGCTAATCATCGAAGCTTTGCAACGTCTAGAAGACAAGATCAAATCTACATCTTGATGTTTGCGTGACGGAATCTGTCAATGGAAATAGGACGCATGGATGAGACGTTAAGTGTCTTTTTGATTGGCGGTATTTGTTCTCCTGGGTGTGAGGCGGCGGAGTGATCGACACCTCACTCGGCCACGGCGTTACAGTGGGTGCGCTGAGGAGGAAATCGAACGCATCATGAATGAAGCGTTAAACGCGGGTGCGGCAATGCTTACCGGGCCTCGGAAGGCATTCTGGGGAGGTTTCAGCGGCTAGTTTCAGGATCTTGACGATCATCTCGGAGAAGTTGCTCATCAGAAAAGCCCTCTCGTAATGAGAAATGTTGTCGTCGTCGGGGCAACTGGCCACTTCGGTGGGCGGATATGTCGCCGCCTCATGCGCCGATCTGGAATAAAGCTCTATATTTCTAGTCGCAGCAAGTCATCTGCTGAGTCTTTTGCTGCGAAGTTGTCTCCTGTATCCAAAAACACGATTGTCGAACCTGTACAACTTGATCAGACATCGTCCGCGTTCGCATCAGATCTGAGACTGCTTAATCCAGAGGTGGTCGTACACACCGCTGGTCCATATCAGGGACAGGATTACACCGTCGCGAACGCATGTCTTCAGTGCAATTGTCACTACATCGATCTCGCGGATGGGCGCGAGTTTGTAGAGAAGTTTTCTTGTTTGAATGAAGCTGCGTTACGGAAAGATTTGTTGCTCGTTACGGGCGCGAGCACTTTGCCGGGCTTATCCAGTGCGGTTTTGGCAACTTTCGAATCTGAATTTGCAGCCATTCGATCCATTGAAACGACAATTGCCCCTGCTCACCAAACCCCACGGGGCTTAGGCACGATTGCAGCGGTGCTGAGCTATTGCGGTAAGCCATTCTCAGTACTCGAAAACGGCGCGTGGCGCACACGATACGGGTGGCATAATTTGAAACGAGTGCACTACCCGGAACTCGGTTCGCGCTTCGCCGGTGCTTGTGATGTCCCGGATTTAGCCTTGCTTCCGGACAAATATCCGAATCTCCAAACCGCGACATTTCATGCTGCTTTGGAAGCACCCTGGGAACAGCTTTGTCTATGGTGCATGGCTTCATTGACGCGCATGGGAATCATCACGAACTGGTCACGATGCACTGGAATTTTTGAGTCGTTTAGTAAGGGCCTTTCTAGCCTCGGTTCAGATCGCGGTGGCATGTCTATGCTTATTTCTGGTATCGATAAGAACAACAAAGAACTCCAGATCAATTGGTATTTGGTGGCCGAGAACAATCACGGTCCGGAAATACCCTGTACACCGGCACTCGTTCTCGTTAGAAAACTCCTGGAAGGAGATATGCCTATTCGGGGCGCGATCCCATGCCTATCGCTGTTTACCTTGGATGACTTCGCATACGAGTTGCATGATTTAGAGGTAAGCTGGAGTCATCAACCAAACTGAAAATGCTCAGTGAACATCTATTTTACTGTCAAAGCCATACATATTATCAGCGCTTCGATTCTATTTGGCACCGGTATTGGTACGGCTTTTTTTATGCTGCGAGCTTATTTGAGCGCGAATACGGAAGCGCTCGTCGTTACAACCAAAAATGTCGTTTTTGCCGACTGGCTTTTCACGACTCCCGCAATATTCGTGCAGTTGATTACCGGTTTGTGGCTGGTGGGCATATTAGGTATTTCGCACGGATCGTTATGGTTTATTGTGGTGGTATCACTGTTCGTTGTTGTCGGAATTTGCTGGATACCCGTCGTGGGTATTCAGATTAAAATGCGAACGGCAATTAGCAATGGCGCTAGCATCGAAGCTATCGCTCCGCTAATGCGAGTCTGGATAGCGTTGGGAATTCCGGCGTTCATGTCCATGATCGTTTTATTTTTCTTAATGGTTTCGAAGTATGGGGTTGCAAAAATTCTGATAACCTAACAAGTCAACGTACCGAGCCCTTCTGAACGTTCGTTGCCGGATGCGAAGGTTTATGTTGATCCTTAGGCGTTTTATAGAGTCTTGCGATGTCGAAACCATTTAGAGCGACGTACACCGGATACAAAGATCGCGTAAGGGAGAGTTGAGGTGATCAACCACTTATGAGTGAGGTTTTAGGTGTTGAGGTGCGTCGCATCGAGCCAGGGTTGGTAGAACTGTCGGTGCCGATTAATGAGCAACTGTTGCAACCTCACGGCAATGTCCATGGGATCGTGGCAAGCGCCGTAGCAGATAGTGCGGCGGGTTATGCCGCGCAAACTCTTCTACCTGAAGGCGCCGACGTCGTTACCGTCGAGTACAAAATCAACTATTTGGCTCCCGGTATCGGCGCACGAATTATCGCCTTGGGCAAAGTATTGCGATGCGGCCGAACCATCTCCGTGTGTTCGGCAGATGTGTTCGCTGAATCCGACGGAGAACAAAAATTATTTGCCTATTCGGTGGCCACTATGATGGTTGTTGGGACTCGTTAGGACGACGATAATCAACCGCACAAATTGGGAACCGTAATGAAAGCACTAACTCAGATCGAACCGTTCGGACAATATCTCTAGAAGACGTTGATGAACCAAATCTAAGAAGTGGACCCCAAAATTTGGGCAGCCGCTTAAGTGAAATCCTCGCCCGTGGTCAGGCCACCAAGTTGTCGGCGGCCTGACCGAAATACACCGCATCCGGGGTGCGTCGGCCCAATGCCGTGTGACGACGCCGGGAATTATAAAATGCAAAGTATCGCGTGAGGCCAGCTCGAAGCGCTGCCGGCGTCTCAGAGACTGTCAGTAATTTTGTGTTTTGAGCCATACTATCCTGCTATGGGAAGGAGAGCAGTATGGCAAAAGCAAAATCCCCGGCGTTCGACGCCGATATCTTAGACGAGCTTCTCAAAGGACAAGACCCGGCGACGGCGTTGAGTTCGGCGGGGTTGCTTGGCGACCTTAAGAAGGCCCTGGCTGAGCGAATGCTCAACGCAGAGATGGATGCGCACCTCGACGGCGAAGCCGAGCAGCAAGCTGGCAACCACCGTAATGGCTCAAGCCAGAAGACGGTGTTGAGCGACGATGGCGAGATTGTTCTGGACATTCCCCGAGACCGTCACGGTCACTTCGACCCGGCGTTAATCAAAAAATATCAACGCCGATTCCCAGGCTTCGATGAAAAGATCATCGCGCTGTATGCGCGAGGGATGAGTACCCGGGATATTCAATCGCACGTTGGTGAACTGTATGGCGTATCGATATCACCGGATCTCGTTTCGGTGGTGACTGATTCAGTTATCGACGAAGTGAGGGCGTGGCAATCGCGTCCGTTGGAATCCACCTACGCGGTGGTATTCTTCGATGCGTTGCGCGTGAAAATCCGTGACGAAGGCCTGGTCCGCAACAAGGCGGTGTATCTGGCCATCGGGATGCGTTGCTCGGGCCACAAGGAAGTATTGGGCTTATGGATCGAACAAACTGAAGGCGCTAAATTTTGGCTCCGTGTGATGAACGAACTCAAATCCCGCGGCCTCAACGACATCCTCATCGCAGTTGTCGATGGCCTCAAAGGATTCCCCGACGCTATCACATCGGTGTTTCCCGATACGGTTGTGCAGACCTGCATCGTCCATCTCATCCGCAATTCACTCGCGTTGGCCTCATGGAAAGATCGTAAGGCGCTAGCGTCGGCGCTCAAGCCGATTTACCAAGCTGATTCTGTCGAAGCGGCCGAGCAGGCGCTAAGCGAATTCGAACAAAGTGATTGGGGTGAAAAGTTTCCGACGGTCGGACAAAGCTGGCGACGGCATTGGGAGCACATCATCCCGTTCTTTGCTTTCGCTAAACCCGTGCGAAAGATTATCTACACGACAAATGCGATTGAATCGCTACACAGCGGCGTGCGAAAAAGCATCCGCAATAAAGGCCACTTCCCGAATGATGAAGCGGCAACGAAATTGATCTGGCTGGCATTGAGAAATATCACGGCGAAATGGAAGAACCCACCCATCGCCTGGTCTCATGCCAAAACCCAGTTTGCAATCCAGTTCGGAGAGCGGTTTAATTTAAACGATTGATTTCTTTAAACGGCTCAAACACAGAATTTCTGACACTACCGCGTCTCATAGGCCCGCAAATAGATATCCTCGTATTTTACGCTGCGCCACAGCCGCTCGATAAACACGTTGTCCAGCCATCGGCCGCGACCATCCATGCTTATCGCCACCTCCTGTGCCTTTAGGACGCCGGTGAAGGCCTCAGAGGTGAACTGCGCGCCCTGGTCGGTATTGAATATCTCAGGTCGACCAAAGCGTGCCAGCGCCTCCTCGAGCGCCTCGACACAAAAGCGACTGTCCAGCGTATTGAACAGCCGCCAGGACAACACCCGGCGCGAGTGCCAGTCCATGATGGCAACCAAATACATGAAACCTTTCGCCATCGGGATATAACAGATATCCGCGGCCCAGACATGATTCGGTCGCGTTATCGACAGACCCCTGAGCAAGTACGGATAGACCTTGTGACCCTTCCCAGGCTTGCTCGTCTTGTGCTTCGAATACAGCGCGCACAAGCCCATCTGACGCATCAAACGTTGCACCCGTTTGCGATTGACCCGATGACCACGACCCATCAACTCATCTACAATCCGCCGCGAACCATAAAACGGCAACTCCAGGTGGATCTCATCGATTAGCCGCATCAATTCGAGGTCTTCCTTTGAGACACCCTTGCCCTGGTAGTACGACGTCGAACGCGCCACATCCAGCAACTCACAACGCCAAACCTTCGATAACTCGTGAGCACTTTGTATCGCTGCCCGGCGCTCGCTCACAGGTCGCGCCCGAGAAACTTTGACAGAAAGTCGTTCTCCATCGTCACCTGCCCTATCTTCGCGTGCAACTTCTCGGCCTCTTGCTCAGTCTGCGCAGCGGCTACCGCACCAGCACCGAAAACCTGCTCAGCATTCTCTGTCAGTTTCTTCTTCCAGTCTTGGATCTGATTCGCGTGTACCTCGAACTGCTCCGACCGCTCTGCCAGGGTCCGATCACCTCCGATCGCCGCCATCGCCACCTTCGCTTTGAACGCCGCCAAATAATTCCGTCGTTTCCTCTTCGTCATCTTCTGCTCCTTCTCTCAACAAGAATTATCTCAGAAGATTTCACTTAGTAAACCTGCTTTCCTGTCCAGCCGGCAGGGTCCACTTCTCTAAGAGATAGTGACGTTTTAGTGTCTATGGAGGCTGCGGGGTCTCGTGGGGGAGAGACGGTTGTCGTTCTTGGCGCAACGGGGAACTTTGGCTTTCCCGCTGTACCGTTGGCTTTGACGATGGGCGCATCAGGTGTCGTTGCGCTCGGGCGCAATCAAACGGTGTTGCGTGAGTTAGCGCGTCTAGCGATGATGCAGGTGTGGTACACTCGCTGTGGATTGCATAAAAGCCGAGGTGTTTTCGTTTGCGGAAATAGATAGAGCTATCGCCGCGGCTGCTGACATGAAAATCTCGGCCATGTCGTTTTGACGCCTAAATGATGGTCACTGGAACAAACCTCAAAAACGATGCGCTTGCAAGTACCGAGCACCTTTTCGGGGACTTGGCGTCCGTCCAACGAGGGAAGCACCCCGGATCCCTTGCAGCGTTTTTTGAGTGCCGGTCATGTGGCGTGTCAAACGCTTTTGGTAACGTACGGCCGCACGCACCAGTTTAGGCAGCAGTGCGTGACCAGCGCAGTCAAATCGGAGGCTCGCGCCGAAATCGAAGCGCTTCATGAGTTCTTCGTTGGCTGGTTCTCAGGCGCCCTGCCCAAGAGCGCGTTCGAGATATCCTTTCGCCGTCGCTTCGCCGAGAACCTGTTGTTTATACCCCCGGCGGGGTTTCAATTTGGCCTGAGCGAGCTCTCTGCCTCGGTGGAGAGAGCGCACGGCAGTAATCCGGCATTCCGCATCGCTATCCGAAACGTGAAGGTTCACTTGGTGTTCCCCGACCATATCCTCGCGACCTATGAGGAGTGGCAGCGCAACGCACTTGCTTCGACACCGCCTAACAACGGCCGCGTCGCTACCGTGGTGTTCGAGAGGGCCGAGTGTCTCAGGTGGCTTCATATACACGAAACGTGGATGCCACCCGAGCAGATGGCGGCAGGTCCGTACAACTTCTAGCCTGGACGTTGTATAAGGACCACGGACGCTAGCGAAGGACAGGTGCGTGTGGGCACCAAAATGCCCCATCAAGCTTGGAGGATCTTTGTTGTCGGCGTCGTGGCGACTCACTTAGTCCACTTTCTTATGTGATGGACGTTAGAACTCCGCGTGTCCCGACCAACGCCTTAAAGCGTACGGACATAATCTGCCTTCAAAATATCGAAGATCTGTAGGCAGAACGCGGCGTTTCCGTCAGCTGCGGGGCGATGCAACGGTGGCACAGCGAATTCGGGCCGAGGTAGGTATGGCAGTTGAAACGTCTTCACCCGGGGTCAGCGCTACGTGTCTGATGTGCGGCGATCACGCTGGCGCGGAAAACCCCGAGCGCGTAGGATACGTAGCGAAACAGCGTGAACCATGTAGTGCTTAGTTGTCACTAAATTTGGAGTAGCAGCGATGTCTATAATCGAAGCAAATGGCGCCGGTTTGTGGTACGACGTTAAGGGCGAAGGGGAGCCGATCGTCGCGATAGGTGGAATGGCGCTGGTGTCGAATCAATTTGATTTTTGCACGCCCTATCTTGCGCAGAAGTCGCAAGTGATCAATTTTGATCTACGGGGTGTCGGAAAATCCCGTCCCGTTCCGAAGCTCAATTACAATGATTACGCTGATCAAGCAGATGACGTCGTCGCAATCATGGATGCGATCGGGGTTGAGCGTGCACATATTTGGGCTGCTGCGTGCAGCCATATCGCAGTTCGTTTTGCGGCGGCGTATCCCGAACGTACTGCGAGCCTGATATTTTTTCCGTGGTATAGCCCAAAGCAGACGATTAATCGCGTTTTCGATGCGGGGGTCGAGTTGAGTTACGCTTTCGATTCAATGGAGCAATGGGCGAAGATAATAGCGACGGCGTTCACAGCTGAGGACCGCCAGAAAAAATTATTGGATTGGGAGGTACCAAAGATCATCGAAAACCTCGATCCGGAAATGTTCCGAATTCACTGGGGGTCGATGAAAGAATGCAATCGCCGTGGCGATCTCGAACTTATCAAGGCGCCGACGTTATTGTTGATGGGAGATGCTGGCGTCGCCGGCAACGAAGCCAATCGACGCGAGCTTAAACTTGTTTCAGATGCGGTTACGGGCCCAGTGGAGACGCGTTTTATCACCGGCACAGGCGGGACGTATTACATGATCGAGGAGCCAGAGGAGACCGCCCGCGTCTTGCTCGACTGGGTGAATAGATACCCCTGCAACCGCGAGCGCTCCGCAGCTTAAGTGTCAGGGAAAATCGACTTTGAGTGAAACGGCTATACCGCGGCGGGCGCGTGCGGTAATCGTTGGCGGGGGTATTATTGGATGTTCCACTGCCTATCATCTTGCCAAGCTTGGCTGGCAAGACATCGTCGTTGTGGAGCGTAAACAAGTAAGTTGCGGGACAACTTGGCACGCGGCCGGCCTCATCACGACGTTACGCGATACTGAAGCGCAAACACGCCTCGCGCAATACTCATTGCAACTCTACAGCGATCTAGAGGCTGAGACGGGGCAGGCGACCGGCTTTATTCGCTGTGGTTCTATTCAGCTGGCGATGAGTGCCGAGAAGGTGGAAGAAATGCGTCGCGGCTGCGCGATGGCACGCACGTTTGGCGTCGAGAACGAGGAGATTTCACCGCAACAAGTGCAGGCCTTGTTCCCCTTGGCTTACATCGATGATCTCGTCGCCGGTTTCTACTTTCCCGCAGATGGCCGTGTCAACCCTGCAGATGTCGCGCAGGCCCTAGCCAAAGGTGCGCGCCAACGCGGTGTATGTATCATCGAAGACACCCTTGTTACAGATATTTTGTATGAAGGTAATCGTGCCCGCGGCGTACGCACCGATAAAGGCGAGATCGCAGCCGACATCGTCGTGTTATGTCCGGGCATGTGGGGGCGCGAAGTCGGCTTAATGGCGGGCGTCGACATCCCGTTGCAAGCCGCGGAACATTACTACCTTATTTCTGAACCGATCGACGGCGTAGATAACACATTACCTATCTTGCGCGACCCAGGCCGCGCCGTCTACGCCCGCGAGGAAGCGGGCAAAATCATGCTCGGGTTTTTCGAACCCGTGGCCGCGCCTTGGGGAGTAGATGGGATCCCGGAGAATTTCTGTTTTGACGAGATTCAGCCGGATTGGGAGCGCATGGAGCCCCATATCGAACGCGGCATGCAGCGTCTGCCGATCCTATTGGAGACTGGGATCCGGCAATTTTTTTGCGGTCCAGAATCGTTTACCCCAGATCACAATTATTTGATGGGAAAAGCACCGTTTAAAGAGAGCCTCTATCTTGCGTGTGGGTTTAACTCCTTGGGGATCCTCTCAGCTGGGGGCGCTGGACATGTCATGGCGCAGTGGATCAACGACGGCGTGCAACCGATGGACATCTGGGATGTGGATATTCGCCGCGTGCAGCCGTGTTACAACAATAAATCTTTCGTCGTCGACCGCACGGTGGAATCGCTTGGAATTGCTTATCAAATGCATTGGCCTAACCGCCAGTGGGGATCTGGGCGCAACCTCAAACAATCTATCTTGCATGATCGGCTCGCTGCCGCGGGTGCGTGTTTTGGCGAATCGGCTGGTTGGGAGCGACCCAACTGGTATGCCCACGAGGGACAGGCGGCGGTTTATGAGTATGACTTCGGGCGTCAAAACTGGTTTGAGAACAATCGTCTCGAGCATCAAGCAGTGCGTGAACGCGTCGGTTTATTTGAGCAATCCTCGTTTGCGAAAATACTCGTGCAGGGGCGCGACGCAGAGCGCGTGTTAAACCGGATCGCGTGCGCTGATCTAACAGTGCCCGTGGGAACCGTCGTCTACACGCAATTTTTAAATATTCGTGGTGGGGTCGAAGCGGATTTAACTATTACGCGTTTGGCCGAGGATCGCTACTTAGTAGTTACCGCGGCGTTTACGCAAACGCAGGTGCAAGCGTGGATCGCCGAGAATGCGCCCACCGATACTTGTTGCGTGCAGACGGATATTAGCGGTGCTTATGCGATGCTCAACGTGCAAGGCCCTCATTCGCGCGATTTACTAGCATCGATATCGCACGCTGATTTCAGCACCGCATCGTTCCCGTTCGGGACAATGCAAAAGGTCGAGATCGGTTATCAGCACGCGCTGGCGGTGCGAATATCTTATACCGGAGAACTTGGTTGGGAACTCTATATTCCCACCGAAATGACCTTGCCGGTCTACGATCGGATCGTGGCGGCAGGGCGAGACTTTGGTTTGCAGCATTGCGGTTATCACACGCTAAATACGCTGCGCATAGAGAAGGCGTACCGAGAATGGGCGCATGATATGGGGCCCACCGATACGCTTTTGGAAGCGGGGCTCGGCTTTACCGCGGCTTGGGATAAAGCGGACGGATTCATCGGCCGCGAAGCATTGCTTGAACAACGAGAGCTAGGCCACTTAAAGCGACGGCTCGTGCAATTCTTACTCGACGATCCGGTGCCCGTATTGACCCATAACGAACCCATTCTCCGCAACGGCGAGCGGGTTGGCTATACGATGTCCTCGGGCTATGCGCACACCCTGGGTGCTTGTGTAGCTTTGGGCTACGTTAATTGTGACACCGGGGTGAGCGAGGAATTTATCAGCGCCGGCACCTACCAGATCGAGCAGGCGAACCGAACTTACGGGGTGCACGCGTCCATTAAGCCGATGTACGATCCGAGCAGTGTTCGAGTACGTGCGTGAGCAGCGTCCTCGTGCATTATCCGGGCTAATCAGATCCTGTTGCTAATTAGCGGCCAATACCAAGGCGCTCGATGGCGTCGATGATGCGGGTGTGAAACGGCGCGCTGGCGCAAACGACGCCGGTATTCGCTGCCAAGGTCGTGCCGTGAGAAAAGTCTAGAGGGTGCCCGAATATATCGCTCACGAGTGCACCGGCTTCCTCCGCAACGATCAAACCTGCGGCGTGGTCCCATATTTTCTCGACATAACCCGCAATCGTCGGCAAGCGGAAATACGCGTCGGCCTGACCACGCGCGACAACCGCGTATTTACACTGACTGTCGAGTCGCGCGGGTGTGCCGGCGACGCTGAGGAAATCGACGATGCGCGCGGTATCGTCTTGTTTCGAATGTCCTGATTCGACGGATTCGCAAACGCGCATGGCGCTGATGTCGGCGTTGTCGCTCGCGCTAATTTTTTGAAAATCTACGGTGTTATGAAGGCTGGCTCGCCAAGCGCCACTGCCGCGGGCCGCGGCGAACAAAGTCCCTACGGGATCGGGATCATCGAATGGGCGCGAAAAATCGGCGGCCAAATTCGGGCAGCCGAGCACGCCGAGCACGACTTCGTGTGCTTCGATTAAAGCCAATGAAATGGCGTATTGTCCACCGCGTAGAAAGCCTTTGGTACCGTCGACTGGGTCTAGTGTCCAATAGCGTTCGCCGCTCGCATCGTGGTTGCCTAAGTCGATCGCATCGAGCGCTTGCTGGCTATCGGCGTCGGGCCAAGCAGTCTGAATGGCCTGGGTAACCGCTGCGCGCAAAGCCAGTTTACTATCGTCGCGCAACTCGGCGGATGTTTCCTCGCCGACCATAACGACTTCACCGAGGCTCTCCTGTAGCGTTAGTGCAACGATTGCCTGGGCCGCGAAGTCGGCTACCGTGACCGGTGAGCGATCGTCTTTGGTCATCATGCGAATGCGGTCCAAATCAGCTTGGACCGCGCGTGTCACGGCACTTGCTTTGGTGACGGCCTCGGCGGCGGTGTGAAGAAGCGAGTTTTGATCAAACATAGTGTGCGTGTGTATTGTCGCGCCTACAGCGCCCTATTTATATCGGACTACCTTAGCGAGACTTGATAGCGTCGGCAACGTGGTCTCGTGAAGCGCATACGATATACTAATCGCCGCGCAGCGCCCGCTAAGCGGTGCGTATTTAAGACTGCCAGCCATGAAGGTGGAGCCACATGTCAACCGAAAAAACCTATCCCATTCCACCCGCCGCCGCCGCGCGTACGCATATCGATGAGGCGACCTACCGAGAACGCTATCGCCAATCGCTCCAGGATCCCGATAGTTTTTGGGCGGCGCAGGCGGAGGAATTCATCACCTGGAGTAAGCCGTGGGATAAACTCAGCAATTGGGATTTTCACACCGCAGAGATCCAGTGGTTCAGCGGCGCTACGCTAAACGTTTGCTATAACTGCGTCGATCGGCATCTGGCCACGCGCGGCGATCAAACCGCGATTATATGGGAAGGGGATGACCCCGCGGATGACAAGCGCGTCACCTACAACGAACTATTTGAGGCCACGTGTCGTTTCGCCAACGCCTTGAAGGGACAGGGCGTGAAAAAAGGAGATCGTGTTTCGATCTACATGCCGATGATCCCCGAGGCAGCGGTTGCGATGCTCGCTTGCGCTCGTATCGGTGCGGTTCACTCTGTCGTGTTCGGTGGATTTTCGCCGGATGCGCTCAAGGACCGCATTCTGGACTCCGATTGCCGTGTCGTGGTCACCGCTGATGAAGGTCTGCGCGGCGGCCGTACGGTACCTTTAAAAGCCAATGTCGATCAGGCATTGGCAGATTGTCCGAACGTGACGAGCGTATTTGTAGTGCGCAGAACGGGTGCCGAGGTCGCGTGGTCTAAGGAACGCGATATTTGGTACCACGACGCGGTGACCGCCGCGAGCCCCAAGTGCCCTGCCGAAGACATCGATGCTGAAGATCCGCTATTTATTTTGTATACCTCGGGTTCGACGGGTAAACCCAAAGGCGTATTGCATACCAGCGGCGGTTATCTTCTCTATGCCGCGATGACCCATCGCTATGTTTTCGACTATCACGATGGCGATGTTTACTGGTGTACTGCGGATGTGGGCTGGGTTACCGGCCATAGCTATATCCTCTATGGACCGCTAGCGAACGGTGCGATCACACTCATGTTTGAAGGCGTGCCTACTTACCCTGATGCCGGGCGTTTCTGGCAAGTCGTCGATAAGCATCAAGTCAATATTTTCTACACCGCGCCGACCGCGATCCGGGCGCTGATGGGGCAGGGTGATGATCTCGTAAAAGCGACCACACGCGATTCCTTGCGGATTTTGGGATCGGTTGGCGAGCCGATCAATCCCGAGGCCTGGGAGTGGTACTACGACGTTGTGGGGGAGCGGCGCTGTCCGATCGTCGACACTTGGTGGCAAACAGAGACGGGCGGTATTCTCATTACCCCATTACCGGGGGCACGCCAACTTAAACCGGGTTCCGCGACGTTACCATTTTTTGGTGTGGAGCCGGTGTTGTTGGATGATAAAGGCCAAGAGATGGTCGGTCCGGCGGAAGGCGCCTTGGCGATAAAACGCGCGTGGCCGGGCATGATGCGTACGGTCTACGGTGATCACGAGCGCTTCAAGGCGACGTACTTTGAAATGTTTCCAGGCTACTACTTTACTGGTGATGGCGCGCGTCGTGACGCTGATGGCTATTATTGGATCACCGGCCGTATTGATGACGTGATTAACGTCTCCGGGCATCGCATGGGAACCGCAGAAGTCGAGAGCGCGCTGGTGCTGCACGAAGCGGTCGCAGAAGCCGCGGTAGTGGGTTATCCGCATGATATCAAAGGCCAAGGAATTTACGCTTATGTAACGCTCATGGCGGGAGTCGACGAGAACGATGATTTGCGTCGCGACTTGGTGGCGCACGTGCGCAAGGAAATCGGTCCGATCGCGAGCCCCGATGTCATTCAATGGGCGCCAGGACTACCGAAAACTCGCTCGGGTAAAATCATGCGGCGGATTTTGCGTAAAATCGCCGCGAACGAGATCGATAATCTGGGCGATACCAGCACCCTGGCTGAACCCGCCGTGGTAGATGATCTGCTCGAGCACCGGGCTAACAAATAGACTTTAGCTTGGTTGTATGTCGCTGTGAGCGGGCCCTTATCCGAGGCCATCGAACAACTGCGTAGCCGGGGGGACGACGATAATACTCGTCGTACCGGCACGACCGCTGCCGTAAACGGTGTTGGTCAACCCGCGTGGGCACATTTGTTCCTCGAGTTTGCGGACGCGCTGGCCGCAAGCGTGGATGCCGAGGCTCATATCAACCTCGATGTTTTCATCGCGGCGCTTAACACCTTGGCAATGCGTTGGGAAGGCACTTATGGTGCGTTGGCGCGGATCGCGGGGGAGCAATTGTTAGCAACCGCAGTGCTGCTCGAGCGCTGGTGGACGCCGGTAAACGCCGTGGTGAAGTCCTGCTCACCGTTTGGAGAGTCGGACTGGCTCAGCGGCGTATCCGGGCGTGTCGATGAGCGTTTCGCCAAAAGCCAAGAGCTGCATTTCGCGCGGCAGCGCCTAAACCTCGCGAGCACGGCGTTGAACGAAGTATTGCGCGACGCGATGCAGCGCGCGAACGAACGTTTCAAGAAAGCATTGAGCGATGTTGAGGGACCTCCGCTGAACACTGTTCGTGCCGTCTTCGATGAGTGGCTGGACTATTTAGAGGTCGCCTACGAGCACTTGGTTTTGTCCGAGGATCACGCCCGCCGGTTTGGTGATTATGTGAATGCCTACATAGACTGTCTGCAGGCAGTACGTGATTTGCCGGCACCGCTCCTCGATTGCCTCGGCATTGCGCGTAAGAAACACCTGGACACGCTGGCGCCCGCTGCAGCGCCGCTAAGTTGCGCGCTAGAGCGGATCGCGGTGTTGGAAAAAGAGGTGCTGGGGCTGCGTGCCGAGTTGTCGCGTAAGGAAACCGGGCGCCGAGAACCATCGGACAGGCGGACCCGGCCGGCACGCGGCGATACTGACGCGAGGAAATCGCCGCTACCGCGCTCGGCATTCAATATCGCTGAGCTGAAACTGGATCCGCCCAAGACATGACGCGCGTGCAATTGACACGCGCGGAGATCGAGGCGGAAATCAACGCGTTTCGAGGACGCCTGAGGGACTTGCCCGCCCGCATCGGCGCGGCGCGCAACGGGTGCCAGGGCGAGGGCAGGAGCCAACGCCAGCGCATCGCCGAACGTGACGGTCACGCGCTCTTTTCATATGGCGATCCCCGCCATGATACGTCGCGGGCGCCGATCCTCATTATTTATGCGCTAATCAATCGCCCCTATGTCACGGATTTAAGCCCCGATCGTTCCTTGATTGGCGCCCTCGTGGCGCGCCGTTGGCCCGTCTATCTGCTCGAATGGGCGTCATCTGGGGAAACTGCCGCGCAGCATGGCTTGCACGACTACATCGGTGAGTACCTGCCCTGGGCGGTGGAACTCGTGAATCGAACGCACGATGTGGAGGCGGTAAACTTGCTCGGTATTTGTCAGGGAGGTACGTTCAGCGCATGTTACGCCGCGTTGAACCCGCGTGCAGTGCGAGCTCTGATCACAATGGCGACACCGGTCGATTTTCACACGCCTGAAGATCGACTCGCAAAATTAGCCAAATATATTGACGTAGCCCGGGTGACCACGCTCGGCGATGTTCCGGGCGAGGCAATGAACCATTTATTCCAAGGTCTAAAACCGTGGCGCTTAATGGCGCAAAAATATTTGCAACTCGTGGATATGGCCGACGATGCTGCGGCGACAGCATGCTTTGCGCGCCTCGAGCAATGGATTTTCGATAGTCCGGCGCAGGGCGCAAGCGTCGCTGGCGAATTTATCAGTAGCTTTTATCAAGCCAACGCGCTGCTCGGCGGCGGTTTGCACATCGGCCCGGCGCGCGTCACCCTCGCTAATCTCTCGATGCCGATATTGAATCTCTATGGCGAGCGCGATCACCTCGTTCCAGCGGCCGCTTCGCGAGCACTGCGGGATCTAGTGGCCACAGATAAGTATACGGAAATGGGTTTCGACACCGGTCATATCGGACTTTTTGTTAGTAGTGAGGCGGTCGCACAGGTACCCCAGGCTATCGATACCTGGTTGCGCTCGCTGGGTTAATGACATCCTTATTTGTTGCGTCGCAATAAAGAAACTGTCGACCGCGCCGGCCAACATCAAGATCGTGCCCCTTAAGACCGCTAATGAATTACGACACAGGCGTTCATCGAGCCACTATTTGACGGCCGCGGAACGTATAATAGTCAGTTTTTCACGCCATCGCTAATCGCAAGAATCGCATTTTGATCCGGCCGCGCAGGCGGTTAGCGTCGCGATTTTAGGAGAAGGAGCAAATGACTACGAATGCGGCGCTCGCGCAATGGGTCGAGCAGGTAGCACAATTAACACAACCGGAGAAAATCCATTGGTGCGACGGGTCCGATGCCGAGAACGCTGCGTTAATCGATCAAATGCTAGCGGATGGGACGTTGACGCGTTTAAACGAAAAAACACACCCGAACTGTTTTCTTCATCGTTCCGATCCTAATGACGTCGCGCGCGTCGAACATCTGACTTTCGTTTGCACGGAAGACGGTGCCGAGGCCGGTCCGAATAATAATTGGATGGCGCCGCGCGAAGCGCATACTTTGATGGATGGCCTGTTCGACGCTTGCATGCAGGGACGCACGATGTACGTAATCCCCTATCTGATGGGCCCCTATGAATCGCCCTATTCGCGCGCCGGCGTAGAAATAACCGACAGTCCCTACGTGGTCGCCAATATGCGCATCATGGCGCGTATTGGGACTCAAGCACTGGCCCATATCGAGTCGGGCAATTCATTCGTGAAGGGTTTGCACTCCATCGGTACGCTCGATCCCGAGCGCCGTTACATCATGCATTTTCCCGAAGAACTGATGATCAAAAGCATTGGTTCCGGTTATGGTGGCAACGCGCTGCTCGGCAAGAAATGCCATGCCTTACGCATCGCGAGCTGGCAAGCACGTGACGAGGGATGGCTGGCCGAACATATGCTTATCTTAGGCTTGCAAGCGCCGAGCGGCGAGACGACTTACGTTGCGGCGGCGTTTCCCTCGGCGTGTGGCAAGACAAACCTCGCGATGTTGGTGCCGCCCGCGGCATTTAACGGTTGGAAAGTGTGGACCGTCGGCGACGATATTGCCTGGTTGCATCCCGGTCCGGATGGGCGCCTATGGGCGATCAATCCGGAAGCTGGTTTCTTTGGTGTTGCACCCGGCACGAGTAGCAGAACCAATCCGAATTGCATGGGTGCCCTAGGACGTAACACGATCTATACGAACGTCGCGGTCACACCCGATCTACAACCTTGGTGGGAGGGTATTGATGGTGAGAGACCAGCCGAGTTGGTCGATTGGAAAGGTCGCCCTTATGATCCTAGCAACGGTCCGGCGGCGCATCCGAATGCACGCTTCACGGTTTCCGCATCCCAGTGCCCCAGCTATTCATCGGAGGCTAATACGGCTACGGGCGTGCCAATTTCGGCAATAGTATTTGGCGGGCGGCGTTCTAGCGTCGCACCGCTAGTCTACGAAGCGATGGATTGGCATCATGGTGTATTTACAGGTGCCGCGATGGCTTCGGAGACAACGGCGGCGGCCGTTGGACAAGTCGGGCAAGTGCGGCGTGATCCCATGGCGATGAAACCGTTCTGTGGTTATAACTTTGCAGCGTACTGGGCGCATTGGTTGAGTTTTGCCCAACGCGCGGCGCAACTTCCAAAAATTTTTCACGTTAATTGGTTCCGTAAGAACGCCGATGGCCAATTCATGTGGCCGGGTTTCGGCGATAACATGCGGGTTTTGAAATGGATTGTCGATCGCTGCGCCGGAAGGGCGCAAGGCCAACAAACGCCGATCGGCTACGTGCCGCGTTTGGAGGAACTCGATGTCACCGGTTTGGACATCGATCGCGAGCAAATAACCGATTTGCTGACCGTTGATCCCGCTATATGGAAAGACGAGATCGAGAATATCGCAAAATATTTTGCTGAATATGAGGGCTCTCTACCGAGCGCCATGCACGACCAAATTGACCGGATAAAAACCGCTTTAGAAGAAGCTTAACGGTTGCCGAAAAATTAGACGCTACCCAGCGACTTTGCTGGCCGTGATGGCAACCCGCGTCGCCGTGCCGAGAAGTGGTATTGTGAGGCACGCCGCGCGCGGCACTGTTTGCATTTATTCAGCGCTGTCGGTGTGGTGAGACGTTTACCCGGCCGCTTCATTATCGCAGAGCTAACCGACTTAGCGTGTAATTCCCTGTGCCGATATTCCGTGCGACGCCGACATCGATGGTGTACGGTCTACGGGGGTTCGATAGCTTAGAAGGTTGCAGGGTTTACATTTATGAGAGAAGTGCAGCATCAAAATCCACACGCGGTGATTCAAAACAAAATCACCGAGGGGCATTGTGTGATCCTCGATGGAGCCAATGCCACGGAGTTGCAACGACAGGGAGTACAGGAGTATCACTTGAGCGATACCACGCATTGGGGTTTTGATGCTTTGGACAGCGCGCCAGAGATAGTGCAGAAGGTGCATGCAAGTTATTTGCGCGCCGGTGCGGATGTTATCACCACCAATACTTATGCCGTTCTCGAGGCGCCGACTTATACGGGTCAGTTGGACGCGCGTCGCGAGCGCGCTTTCCATTGGATGGATATGACCCGGCGGGCTGTCACGCTGGCTCGCAATGCCATTGCAGAAGTCGGTAAGGACGGCGACGCCGCCGTTGCCTTCAGTATTGGCGGAGAAATTGAAACAGATAAGCACGCGGAAACAATCGATCTACTGCTGCGTACCTTCGAAACCAGCGCGCCAGACCTAATCCTGTTCGAAACGATGTCGCTGATCAGCGACAACCTGACCATTCCAACTATCGAAAAACTGACCGCCGCAGGTTGGCCTGTATGGGTGAGCTTTCGCCGTTGCCGCCATGGTGTGTGCAATATCTATGGTCAAATATGGGGTGGGCCTGAGGGGGATTATTTCGGTCGCTTGGCGCGACGTTTGCAGCAGGTCGGCGTTGCGGCAATCTTGATTAATTGTTTACCCAGGGAGCGTGTCGCCGGCACGATTTCGTGGTTGCGCGATTTCACTAGCTTACCGTTAGGCGTCTACCCCAACCTCGGACGTCACCTCGATCCGGATTGGGATTTCGATACCAGCGTGACCCCGGAGGAGTTTGCCGCATTAGCATTACATTGGCGTGCGGAAGGCGCGCAACTCATTGGGGGCTGCTGTGGTGTCGGGCCGGCGGAAATCCGCGCACTGGCTAGGGCACTTGCTGGTACCCCAAGCGGTAATGACCGGTACGAAGCTGTTGCGGGCGTCTCCTTGGAAGGGACTTTGGCGCAGGGTGCGCTTGAGGGTGTACCAGCAGCTCCCTGGCGCGATGCGCAGGGTCGCGATATTTATCCCTTACCGGTTCCGGAAATCATCGTCGATCCGGACGTGTTTGTGCCGACCCAGGGCAGTTATTTGATCTGGAAGCACTTGTTCAATAATGGTACTGGCGCTGCGCGGCGTTGCCTTGACGTCGGCTGCGGTGCGGGCATTTTGTCGGTACAGCTCGCGCTGAATGGCGCGACGCACGTCACTGCTATCGATATCCAGAAAGAAGCAGTAGCGAACACTTTAACCAACGCGTTTCGCAACGACGTAGCCGATCGGGTTGCAGGGGAGGTTGTTGATCTCTATGCATTCCAAGCGGAAAAGCCCTATGACGTCATTGTGGCGAGCCTCTATCAAATGCCAACGGATCCCAAAGGGACGCTCAGCACCCATAGAGCCATCGATTTCTGGGGTCGTAACTTATTAGATCATTTCATCACCGCATTACCGCGGTTGTTGAGTGACGATGGTGTCGCTTACATGATGCAGGTTTCGGTGCTCGGCCAGTACCGCACTGCGGCCTTGTTAGCGCAACTCGGCTTGAAGTCGCGCGTGATAGATTTCAACCTTTTCGACTTCAACCCGGTTTTTCTGGAGAACCTCGCCCAAATACAGCAGGTTGAACAACTATCGGATGCCTATCACCTGCAATTCGGTGATCATCATATTTTAGTGATCTATCTCATTGAAGTGAGTCGCTGCTAGTCCGGCTATCGCACCCGGCGCTTGTTGCGCGAGCGCCACTAGGTCGCGGTCAGGAAAATACGTGTGGACAGTAGCGAAGCGGTGATGTGCGTAACGCTAGGACAGTCGACGTTGAGTCAGGTCCAGATCGCGCAATATCTGGGCTAGTCTGTTGTCTCGTCACTATTCTTTATTATGCCACCTGCTTTCAAAAAACTTTCCTGCCACTTTTGCCAAACTTCCATATTGCGTTTCGCGACTTCATTGAAGGCTGAGGGCATGGGGCTATATTGCATCGCGTCTGTCATCTGTTCTTGCAAACGCTTTTGCTGTTCGTAAATCAAGCCGAGACTGTTACGTAAATAATCACCGGCGACAGATTGCATGGAGTTCCCATAAAAAGATATGAGCTGCTGGAGGATATCGGTGCTAAAAATCGGTTCGCCGCTTTCTTCTTGTTCGATAATAATTTGCAGCAAAATACTGCGCGTAATGTCGTCGCCGGATTTATTGTCGATGACGGCAAAGGGTATGTCCGCCAAAACCAATTTGCGCACGTCGGCCAGCGTAACGTATTTACTTTCGCTGGTATCGTAAAGCCGTCGATTGGGGTACTTTTTTATAACCCGTCTGCTGTGATTCTCGCTCATAAAGTTCTCGCTGGCTGCTGCTAGTATCACGCCTAATACCGCTAATTTACGGTGCACTGCACAACTATGCAAGCGACGATTCGCCGCCGTATGCACGGTGTGCCGTGTTTTGCCGGCGTTCTAGCCCGGATATCGCACCAAAACCGCGGATGCTAGACGTGGATCGCGCGTTTATCGCTCGCCAAGGCTGCTTCGTGCATGCTTTCGGCCAATGTCGGGTGGGCGTGAATAGTGCGCGCCAAATCTTCCGCGCTGCCGAGAAACGACATGGCTACGACGGCTTCGGCGATCAACTCTGAAGCGTTGGGGCCAATGATGTGGGCGCCCAGCAAGGCGTCGCTCGTCGCATCGCTGAGCAGTTTAACAAAGCCTGCGGTTTCTCCCATCGCGCGTGCGCGGCCGCTGGCCATGAAGGGGAATTTCCCGACCTTATAGGCTCGCTGCGCACTTTTTAGATCTGCCTCGGTACTACCAGCCCAAGCGATTTCTGGCCACGTATAGATCACCCACGGGCAATAGGTGTGGTCTAAGTGCGGTTTTTGTCCGGCAATAATTTCGGCGACCGCAACACCTTCCTCGGACGCTTTGTGGGCCAGCATTGGTCCGCCGACGCAATCACCGATCGCATAGATGCCGGGAATATTCGTTTGCAGCTGATGGTTAACCTGAATGAAGCCTCGTGCCATCGTGATCCCGAGATCATCAGCACCAAGTCCCGCAGTATTCGGCACCCGCCCTACGGCGACGATCACACGGTCGAAGGCCGCCGAGTCGTCGCCGTCTTGGCCCGTGTACTTCACTGCAACACCTTCCGATTCGGGGTTAACACCAGTCACTTTGGTGTTGAGTCGTATGTCGAGTCCTTGCTTGGTTAAGATCTTCAAGGCTTCTTTGGAAACATCTGGATCGGCACCAGCGAGAAACTCGGGCAGTGCTTCAAATATCGTCACCTCGGCTCCCAAACGCCGCCATACACTACCGAGTTCGAGACCGATCACGCCGGCCCCGATAATGCCGAGGCGTTTGGGCACGTGATCGAATGCCAAGGCGCCGGTGGAATCGACGATCTGGTTGTGATCGATCGCTGCGACTGGGATATTGGCGGGCACGGAGCCGGTTGCGATAATGATGTGCTGCGCTTGCAAGCGGGCAGTTTCTTCGCCATTGCCGTCACGAACACTAACTTGGTGATCGGGCTGCAAGAAGCCTCGACCTTGTACCCAAGTGATTTTGTTTTTTTTGAACAGCCCCACGATGCCTTGGGTGAGGGTCGCGACAATTTTTTGCTTGCGATTCTGCATCGCGGCGATGTCGATTTCGACCTCACCACGCACTGCGATCCCGTGGGCGGCGGCGTGTCGCGTGATGTGTTCGTAGTGATGTGAGGAGTCGAGCAAGGCCTTTGACGGAATGCAACCTACGTTCAAGCATGTACCGCCCAGAGTGTAGGCCCCTTCCGGATTAGTCCAGGCGTCGATGCATGCGGTCTTGAAGCCTAGCTGTGCGCAACGAATCGCGGCAACGTAGCCACCTGGCCCGGCGCCCACGACGATGACGTCATAGTTGTCCACAAGCCACCCCTAGATTTGCAATAACAAACGACTCGGATCTTCGAGTAGTTGTCGTATCGTGTCGAGGAATTGCACCGCTTCGCGTCCGTCGATTATGCGGTGATCGTAGGACAAGGCCAGATACATCATCGGGCGTATAACGACGTCACCGTTTTCTGCCACCGGGCGTGGTTGAATCTTATGCATGCCAAGGATGGCACTTTGAGGTGGATTTAGAATTGGCGTAGAAACCAGCGATCCGAAAATGCCGCCATTGCTAATGGTGAACGTTCCACCGGTGAGCTCCTCTAGGGTAATTTTGCCCGATTGCGCCCGTTCGCCGTAGTCGCGAATAGTGTTTTCGATCGTCGCGAAAGACATGCTATCGGCGTTCCGCAGGATCGGCACCACCAGGCCCCGTTCCGATCCCACCGCGACGCCGACATCGAAATAGCCATGATAAATAATGTCATCATTATCGATAGATGCATTGACCACGGGAAACTTTTTCAATGCCGCTACTGCGGCTTTGACGAAAAACGACATGAAACCCAAACGCACACCGTATTGCTGTTCGAACTGGTCTTTGTAGCGCTTACGTAAATCCATCACGGGTTGCATATTGGCTTCGTTAAACGTTGTCAATATCGCGGCTTGCTGTTGGGCAGCGAGCAGGCGCTCCGCCGTGCGCTTGCGCAAGCGGGTCATCGCGACGCGCTCTTCCGGGCGCGCGCCTAAGTCGACGGCCGGGGGCATTGTCGTCGCAGCCGCCGGCGGCGCTTTTGCGTCGGCGTTGATAAAAGCGACCACGTCACCCTTGGTGAGACGGCCATCTTTGCCCGATGCGGGGATCGTTGTGCCTGCGAGATCGTGCTCGGCGACCAGCTTACGGGCCGCTGGACCCATTTTCGATTCCGCCGCCTCCATCGCGCGCACAGTCGTTTGCGCATCTGTCGGTGGCGCAGCTTCCGCTGGCGGCTCATCCGCGGCCGGGGCGCTCGGGCTGGCGACCGCGGCGGTGTCGATAACAGCTAGCACCTCGTCACTTAGCACGACGTCACCGGCTTGCTTTTTTATTTCAACCAAGACGCCGCCGTCAGGTGCCGCGACTTCCAGGGTTACTTTGTCGGTTTCCAAATCAATGAGGTTGTCACCGCGCTGTACGGCCTCGCCCGCCTGCTTATACCACTCCAGCAACGTAGCGTCGGGTACGGATTCAGCAAGCGCGGGGACTTTAACTTCTATTAACACGATAGTTGTCCTTGCTTTGATTCGGAAAAGGGCAAATTATTGCAGACCCTAGGCCGTTTTCTTGGTTTCACTCGCACTGCGTTCGTGCACGCGCAGGGCTTGGTCAACAATATCTTTTTGCTGCTTGATATGCAGTGCATAGTAACCGACGGCCGGCGAGGCAGAATACGGCCGCGCAACACAGCGCAACGGGATCGTGTTTGGGAAGCAACCGCCTAAGTGGCGTTTCGACAAAAGCACCGACCAAGCACCCTGGTTACGTGGTTCTTCTTGAACCCAGATGATTTCTTCTAGATCGCTATATTGGTCCGCAGCCGCTTGCAACTCTTCGGTCGGAAACGGGTAGAGCTGCTCTAAGCGGAATATCGCGGTATCGGTAATTTCGTGGTTGCGACGTGTTTCTAACAAATCGAAATAGACTTTGCCGCTGCATATGAGTAGGCGTCGAACTTGATCAACAGGAATAGCGTCTATTTCGCCGATAACCACCCGAAACGTGCCAGTAGTGATATCAGTCACCGAGGATACCGATAGCTTGTGTCGCAGGAGGCTTTTCGGACTCATAATCACCAAAGGTTTGCGATAAGGGCGGATCACCTGACGGCGGATTAAATGAAACATCTGCGCGGGCGTCGTCGGGTAGACAACTTGCATATTGTCTTCCGCGCACAGCTGCAGATAGCGTTCGAGACGGGCCGAGGAGTGCTCCGGTCCTTGCCCGTCGTAGCCATGCGGCAACAACATCGTCAAACCGCAAAACCGACCCCATTTCTCTTCGCACGAAGCAATGAATTGATCGATCACGACTTGTGCACCGTTAGCAAAATCGCCAAATTGCGCTTCCCAAATGACGAGTGCGCGCGGTTCCGCACTTGCGTAGCCGTATTCGAAACCGAGCACCGCTTCTTCAGACAACGTGGAATTGATAACTAGAAAACTCGCTTGGTCTTCGCGCAAATTTTGCAAAGGCAAATAAGTGTCGCCGGTTTTTTGATCGTGGAGTACCGCATGGCGGTGAAAAAAGGTGCCACGGCCGCTGTCTTGGCCAGAAATTCTGACCGGATGCCCTTCCACCAGAAGGGCGGCGTAGGCAAGGTTTTCGGCGTAGCCCCAATCGAGTGGTTTTTGATCGAGGCCCATGTCGCGGCGGTCTTGCACTATCTTACGCACTGCGCGGTGTAGCTCGAAATGCTCGGGGTAGTCGATGAGTCGTTGGGTTAGATCGGCGACCATTGCGGGTGCGATAGCAGTTGCACACGGGTCACGCCATTCTACATTACGGTACGGCTCATAGTTGATCAGAAAACGACTGTCGTGCACGTTGGCATAGGGTCGCGATACGACGATATTATTTTCGAGAGCGTCAACATAGCGCGCTGTATACTGGCCTGCGGTGTCCGCATCGATGACGCCTTCGGCGACGAGCTTTTCCGCGTAAATCTTCGGCGCGCCGGGATGTTTGCGCACTTGTTGATACATCATTGGCTGGGTCGCGGACGGTTCGTCTGCTTCGCTGTGTCCGTGCTTGCGGTAGCACACGAGATCGATGACGACATCCTTATTGAATTCCATGCGGAAATCCATCGCGATCTGGGCTACGAAGCAAACGGCTTCTGGATCGTCAGCGTTTACGTGGAAAATCGGCGCTTGCACCATTTTAGCCACGTCGGTGCAATATAAAGTCGAACGCGAGTCGAGCGGATCGCTAGTGGTGAAGCCGATTTGGTTGTTAATAATTAAATGTACCGTGCCCCCCGTCGTGTAACCGCGCGTTTGCGACAAATTAAATGTTTCCATTACGATGCCTTGCCCGGCGAACGCCGCGTCGCCGTGAACGAGCAGTGGCAAGACTAAGTTTCTTTCCACGTCACCTCGGCGGTCTTGACGAGCACGTACGGAACCTTCGACGACGGGATCAATGATTTCCAAGTGCGATGGGTTGAACGCCAGTGTTACGTGTACTGGGCCGCCTGGGGTGACGATGTCAGAGGAGTATCCTAAATGGTATTTGACGTCGCCCAGGCGGGCTTCTTGGCTGCGGCCTTCGAATTCGTCGAACAGCTTCGAGGGATGTTTGCCTACGATATTGACGAGCACATTGAGGCGTCCGCGGTGCGCCATACCGACAACCACTTCTTTTAAACCGTGACGTCCGGCGTCTTCCACGATTTGGTCGACTAAGGGAATCGCGCTTTCACCCCCCTCCAGCGAAAAGCGTTTTTGCCCCACGTATTTTTTGTGTAGATACTCCTCTAAAGCGCCCGCCGCGATCAGTCTGTCGAGCAAGTGTCGTCTTTTCTCCGGGCTGAATTGTGGTTTGCCCAGGGCGGGTTCTAAGCGCTGCTGAATCCAGCGTTTTTGCGCGGTTTCGACGATGTGCATGTATTCCGCACCAATCGTCGAGCAGTAAGTGGCGCGCACGATTTCGATGATTTCCGCTAAGGACGCTTCGTCGACCCCATGCAAAGAACCGGTATTAAAGACCTGCTGCATATCTTGCTCGCCGAGCCCATGATGGTGGGGATCGAGCTCCGGAACGTGGGGGCGTTCATGTTGATTGAGCGGATCGAGTTGCGCTTGCCGATGCCCCATAAAGCGAAAGGCGTTTATCAACTGCAGCACCGCTACTTGTTTGCTCTGATCAACGGTACTTTGGCTATTGCTCGGGCGCTGATTTGTCTGTGCATGAACGAGCATGCGTGCGCGCACAGGTCCGTGTGCACGATCCGGTGTGTCCTGATCTTGCAATTCGTCGAAATACGCCCGCCATGCGGGTTCCACGGCATTTGGATCGGTAAGATAAGCCTCGTAGAGACTTTCCAAAAAGGCGGCGTTACCGCCCGATAAACAGGATGGGCGCTGCATTGTCCTCCACCAACAGGCGATGTCGCGTGTGTAAATCAGGCGCCGACGGGGTGATACGCTTAACTATCGGCATGCAAAAGAGGATCTTTGATCAACCGCACACTAATGTCACCTCTAGCCCGGATATTACGCGCGACGCTCGCCGCGTTGGTGCCGCTAAGCTGTGCTGCGCCAGCAGCCGCGATCCTCGTGCAATATCCGGGCTGGCGACTTATTTCATGGCGTCGTCCACAGTAAGTTGTGCTTGATGCAATTTCCCGCCGAGCGGTATGCTTGCGCGCGCGGGCGTCGTATCGGGCGCACGACAACCATGGGCGTGCGACCTACACCAGGTAGAATCGGCGCCCCGGCGACGTCGCTTTCACGTCGCCGGCGTTACAGTGATGACGAGGGGCCGTCGCTCGCTTTGCGGTGGGGAAATGGGCGCGTCACTGAACGGGGTTTACGACGTGCTCCGGGGTAATTCTTTTCAACGTCTAGGAAATTACGCATGAAAACACCAGTCAAAGTAACCGTTACCGGCGCCGCCGGACAGATCTCATATGCTCTTCTTTTTCGAATTGCGGCGGGGGAGATGTTGGGGCCCGAGCAGCCCGTGATTCTGCAATTGTTGGAAATCCCGCCGGCGATGAAAGCCCTGGAGGGTGTTGCAATGGAGCTGGAGGATGGCGCTTTTCCGATGCTCGCAGACATTATCATGAGCGACGATCCGGACGTTGCTTTCGACGATACCCGGTTCGCCTTGTTAGTTGGCGCTCGCCCGCGCGGTGCGGGTATGGAGCGTAGCGACTTGCTCGCCGCAAATGGTGGTATTTTTAAAATTCAGGGGGCGTCGATTAATGCCAAAGCGAATCGTGAAGTGTTGGTCTTAGTCGTAGGAAACCCGGCTAATACAAACGCTTGGACTTGTATGCGTTGCGCGCCCGACGTCAACCCGCTGCGGTTCTCGGCACTCACTCGCCTCGATCATAATCGCGCTGTCGCCCAGTTGGCACGGCATACGAAAAGCGCGGTTGCCGACATCGATGGGGTAACTATCTGGGGTAATCATTCAACGACCCAATATCCGGATTTGAGCCATGCGAAAATCAGGCAGCAACCCGCGCTTAGCCTGATCGATCGCGCTTGGTATGAAGATGAGTACATTCCTCGCGTGGCGAAGCGCGGCGCTGAAATTATCGCCGCGCGCGGCGCCTCCAGTGCGGCGTCGGCGGCAAATGCGGCGATCGATCACATGCGTGATTGGGCGCTGGGGATCGACGCGGATAAATGGACTAGCATGGCGGTCGTTAGCGATGGTAGCTACGGTGTTGATCAAGGTCTAATGTATTCCTTCCCCGTGCGTCTCGCCGGCGGTGGCCGCTATGAGGTCGTCCAGGGCTTGGAGATAGACGCGTTTTCTCGCCAGAAGATGGCTGCAACCGCCGCCGAGTTGCGCGAAGAACGGGCTGAAATCGAGCAAATGTTAACAACGTAAACACAACTTGCGCATAGGGATTGCAGGTCTAGCATCGGTTGGGGAAAATCGAGCATTGCTTTTTTCTGGGCGCCGGGCTGGGGTCCGAAGCGTAGCCGTAGCTGCGGAGGGCGAAGCCCAAGCACAGCGAACCTGACCCAGTCCGGACTCGGTAGAGAACTAATGGGAATCCAAGTCGTATCATGATCTACATCGTTGCTGACGCATGAAAACACCCTTTAGCTCAACCTACTGGCACAAATGCAGTGAGCGTCTCGTGCAATATCGGGACTAGGTGCAAGAACATGTCACATATCGACGCCCAAGGATTCCGACTGAATGTCGGCATCATTGTGCTCAACACGGCGGGTCAAGTGTTTTGGGGGCGACGGATCGGTATGTCGGCATGGCAGTTTCCCCAGGGCGGCGTTATGCCGCGTGAGTCTTTGCGTGAGGCGATGTATCGGGAGCTGAATGAGGAAACCGGCCTGCAGCCGGAACATGTCGAGATCTTAGGCTGGACGCGCCGGTGGTTACGTTACCGTCTCCCCAAGCGTTATATCCGTCGCCATCAGGAACCGCTCTGCATTGGTCAAAAGCAACGTTGGTATGTGTTGGCCTTAACGGCTAGCGAAGAGAATTTCGACCTCAACGTCGCTCAGGAGCCGGAATTCGAGGAGTGGCGGTGGATAGACTATTGGGATTCTGCGCGCTTGGTCGTTTCTTTTAAACGCGGCGTTTATAAAAAAGCCTTAAGCGAGCTGGCACCGATCGTTACCCGCAAAGTCGAGATCGACCTACCCGTAAACCCCTACGTTTGAAAGGCGCAGAACCTGACGTCTGCGGTTTTGTTAGCGACCTTTGCGCACCGCGAGTTCGGGCAATAACATCCGTACCGCGCGCTGGCGGGTGCGATGGACGAAAAGTTGGCCGAAACGCGCCTCGAAGCCGAATTGCGCGATCTGCTCAGATAGTTGATCGAGCGTCGTATCGCAAGCCCCAAGCGCTTGGTCGGCAATCTGGCGAATATCCACCGAGTCGTCGATGTGCTCCATCGCCTTGTTGTATACACAACGGTTATAGTCGTTTACTTTGCCCATCATTGCGCGACGTTCTGCGACGCTCATATCAGCCGGTGAGCGCGTCTGCGGTTCGTCCGAGCCTGTTGGTTCTTGCGCCGGTGCTGAGGCACCTCGCAGCGCGAGGCCGCCGAGCAGGCATATCGCGGTCAAGATTCTGTGTACGCCGCGGGCGCGATAGTCAATAGTCAACACTAGGCATCTCGTCACGACTCCTCATCAGCAAACTGAGCCCGTTCTATCGTCCAGTACTGCACCCGCCCGTCGACGCGGTTGCAGCCGATCTTGTGCGGCGCCTCGCCTGGCAGCACCGTGCCCATCGCGCGACCGCGCTGGCGTACCTCGGCAAAGTGCCTGATGAGACGGTAGCGCACAGCACGCGATGGATGACGATTGTACAAGACGACCAGTTTGCCACCATCGCTCAAGATTTGGCATTTGCCATCCAGCTGCTCGCTAAATTCAAGTGCGGCGGACGCGTTGTCCCCAGAGGCAAGCACCACGCATAGGCAAGCGGCAGCGAGCAGCGCAACCAGCATGGTAGCGCGCCGAGCAAGACGTGTCTGTTGAGGCATCGACGAATTATCACCATCTCGCGTGCAATGTCTAGCGACGACCAAATTCTGAACCGCTATTTCGAGTCGCCTCGTAGCCCGCTCGAAGGTCATGGGGAAAGCGGCTGAGTTACCCACAGATTCTGTGGACAACTCTGTGTGTAGATTCAGTACAGCGTGCGCTGGAGGCTGTCGCGGACAGCTGAGGACTAAATTGGCGAAAAAGTAGCCAATTACTTTAATTTATTTTAAAACAATAAGTTACAGAGTATTTTTGGAGCCAAATCGGTGCGTAACACGGTAAGGTTTGGGTACTGGGTCGTTTTCCTTTCAGGCGTGCACAACATTGCTGGGCCAGATCAAGTTTCTGCGCTCGGATAGCTGGAAAATGCGGTCGGCGGTCAATTCATGAAGAAGATCTCGAGAGCTCAATGGGCGCCATTGCTTAGCGCTTTATCCTCTATATGAGGTAGTTCGTTTGCATAGGATCGGCCTGGCGCAAGGCCGTGCGCGGGGGGCTCAGGTCGGATGTTTCACCGGCACCGCTGATACCTGAAACTGCGCTTCACCTCACGCTAGGGGCGTATCCGCAGCGGCGTCGTTGCGGGGTTTGATCGTAAATCCGACGGCGCGATTGTCTAAGGCGACGCTTTTAATTAACGCCCACACCTCTGTCCCTGGGGCGAGGGCCAGACGCTGAGTCGATTGGCGGGTGACGAGCGCGTGAATGGCGGTTTTGCCGAGCACGATGCGAACGTCGACATAGGGACCGTCGCGTGGGGTGATGGTGTCCACGACGCCGCGCAATCGATTCGTAACGCTGGAATCAGTGGGTTCGGACAATGACAGCGCCACGTCACGGGCGCGCAAGCGCGTGCGGATGCGCGTACCGCGCTCGACGCTGACGAGCGGTACTCGTAATTCGCCGTCCGCGAATTGCAGCAAAGTGATTTCATAGACGGGATCGTGGTCTTTGACCACGCACTCCCAAACTGCGCCGGCGTCGAAGCGGGCTAGATATGGCTGCAGATCAGTGCGGCCGACTAGCGCCATCAAGTTTCCGTAGGCGAACACTTTGCCGTTGGCAATAATCACCAGGTGATCAGCGAGGCGAATGAGTTCATCGAGCGCGTGGCTAACGTAGAGGATCGGCACGTCATAATCCGCTTGCAGGCGCTCGATATAAGTCATGATCTCGGCTTTGCGCGGCGCGTCGAGGGACGCTAAAGGTTCGTCCATCAGCAGTAACTCCGGTTGGCTTAGCAACGCGCGCGCGATGGCAACCCGTTGCCGTTCACCGCCGGATAAAGTGTGCGGTCGCTGCTTCAGCAAGGCACTCAGATCCAACAACGCGACAACATCATCAAACTCGCTGGTGGCGCGGCGAGTACGCGCGCGTTTCAGCCCATAACGCAGGTTAGCCGCGACATTCATGTGGGGAAACAAACGCGAGTCTTGGAAAACGTAGCCGATACGACGTTGCTCGACGGGTACATTACGCCCGCTAGCGGTATCGACGAAGATCCGATCGCCGATCGCGATCGTGCCGCGATCCGGGGTCAGCGTACCGGAAATGAGGTCGATTATGGTGCTTTTGCCTGCACCACTGCGACCAAAAAACCCAATAATACCATTGCGAGGCAGCGCAAACTTCGCATCGAGTTTGAAAGTGCCTCGGGTTTTTTGCACCTCGACGGCTATCATCGTCGCCCTAACCAGCTGTCGATGCGGCGCGCGCTCCACTCCGCGAGCAACAAGGCTGCGATCGCCAGCAGCATTGAGATGCCAACTAACTTAAGGGCCACCGCGTCGCCGCCGGGTGTCTGAATCGCGGTATAGATCGCCAAGCTCAGTGTGCGTGTCTCTGCGGGGATATTCGCCGCAAAGGTAATCGTGGCGCCGAACTCGCCGAGACTCGCTGCGAAGGCTAACAGGCTGCCCGACAAGATCCCCGGCAACATAAGTGGTAGCGTGATCGTTGCGAATGCGTCCAAGGGATTTGCGCCGAGCGTGCGTGCCGCGATTTCTAGCCCGCGATCGATGGTATCCAATGTGAGTCGAATCGCCCGGACCATTAACGGAAATGACATGACTGCGGCGGCGATAATCGCGCCCTTAGTGGTGAACACGAGACGGATACCGAACTGTTCATCGAGCCAATGCCCGAGCGGAGAGCGCGTACCTAATGCCAAGAGCAGCAGGTATCCGACGACGACAGGTGGCATCACGACAGGCGCGTGGACGATGGCGTCGAGCACGGCGCGGCCGGGAAAGCGGTATCTCGATAGGCACCACGCGACCGCAATCGCAAACGGCAAACTGATAGCTGTAGCACTCAAGGCGATCTTTAAACTTAACCAACAAATGCTCGCAAGCGTGCTCATATGCGCAGCCTAATTGTTCTCCGCTGCGGTGCTGAAACCATATTTAGCGAACGCGCCCTGCCGCGCGGCGGCGCGAAGATAATCGTACAGGGCGCGCGCTTGCGGATCCGCGGCGAGCAATACCATGGGGTAGATGATCGCCGGGTGCGAGTCGCTGGGGAATGTCATCAGCGTACGTAATTGGCGCCTGGCAATGGTGTCACTGGCGTAGACGATCCCCAGCGGGGCCTCACCACGTTCGACTGCTGCGAGCGCGCCGCGCACCGAATCATAACGCGCCAGACGCGGCGCTAGTGTGCGCCACAAACCGAAATGCTCCAAGGCGGCGCGTGCGTAGCGACCCGCAGGTACGTGATCAGGATCCCCCGTCGCAAGGCGATCATTGTTTAACAATGCGACGAGCTCGAATACCTCGATCGTCCCTGGCATCGGTTTGCCCGCTACGAGGCCCGCGACTACCACTAACCGATTGGCTATCAAGTCGCGGCGTGGAGTGGCACTAAATCGGCTGTGCGATTCAAGATAGTCTGCCCATGTTTGATCGGCACTGACAAATAAATGAGCGCGGGCACCATTGATAAGTTGACGCGCCAGAATCGATGAGCCCGCGAACGAGAAACGTATGTGACAGTCGGTATCAGCGCTGAATTGCTTGGTGATTGCGGGGAGTGCGTCGGCTAAACTCGCCGCCGCAAAAACCGTGAGCGATTCCGCACGCACTCCCGTGAAGTAGCTCAGCGATGCGGCCAAGACGATCGAGCGAATAAGCGCCGGAGTGCTGCAGCGTCGTACCAGCAGCCGTGGTCCTCGTGCGATATCCGGGCTAGCGTGGTGCATCGGCGTAGGCGCCGCGCTTGCTACCGTAGCTGCACACGTCTTAGCATCAAGGCGCTAAACACTACAGACACTGAAGATAAACTCATCGCCAAGGCCGCGAACATCGGCGACGCGATAATCCCCCACCACGGATACAACACGCCTGCCGCGATCGGGATCCCGATCGCGTTGTACATGAACGCAAACGTCAGATTGCGTTTCATATTCCGGACGGTCGCTTGCGATAGTTTAAGTGCGCTAAAAATTCCCGCAAGATCACCCTGTACCAGCGTTATATGCCCCGCCTGCATCGCGATCTCCGTGCCCGTGCCCATGCTGATACCAATATCAGCTTGCGCCAATGCTGGCGCGTCATTGATACCATCACCAGCCATAGCAACACAGTGTTCCGGCGCACGCAAGGACGTAACTAGGGTGGCTTTGTCTGCCGGGCTCATGTTGCCGTGATGTGTTTCGATGCAAAGTTGTTCTGCGACATGACTTACGGTTTGTTCGTTATCGCCGCTCGCGACAATGACAGCGACACCGGCGCGCATCAGATCAGCGATTGCGCTGGGGGTGCTTGGCTTTATCGGATCCTTAAACGTGATGGCGCCGGTAAACTCATCATCTACGCTCACGAAAACAACGCTTCGATCCTGTGCGCTTAGGCCTCGCAATGGTGGTGGTAATGTTTGTTCTGGGCCCACGAAGCTTGATTTGCCGACCCGTACGGTTTGTGCAGCGAGTGTTGCTGTAACCCCACGGCCGGGCGCGGCGCGAAAATCCGCTGGCGGTGCTAGTTTCAGGCCGCGTTCGTGGGCCGCACGAACTAAGGCATGGCCAAGTGGGTGTTCCGAAGGACTGTTGGCCGCAGCTGCCACACGGAGCACATCGTGTTCGTCGATCAACTGGGTCGCCGGCACGATATCGGCAACGGCGGGACGCCCTTGGGTCAGCGTTCCCGTTTTATCGATCACTAAGATGTCGAGTTCGGCTAAGCGCTCTAAGGTCACCGCGTCTTTAAATAAGATCCCGTGCCGTGCGCCAACACCGCTAGCAACCATAATAGACATCGGTGTCGCCAAACCGAGCGCACACGGGCAGGCGATAATCAACACACTGATCGCGCACAGCAGTCCGTGCCCCCAACTCGGCGCCGGGCCGAATACACCCCAGAGCAGCAAGGTGAGCAATGCGACTATGCCCACGGCGAGCACGAACCAGCGCGCAACGCCGTCAGCGAGTCGCTGCATCGGCGCGCGGCTTCTTTGCGCGGCGCTTACCAGGGCGATAATTCGCGCTAGAACAGTATCCGCGCCGACTTCCTCGGCGCGCATTGTCAACGTTCCTGTGCCATTAATCGTCGCGCCGAGCAGTCGATCCTCAACCGTCTTTTCCACGGCGATCGGCTCCCCGCTGATCATCGATTCGTCGACTTCGCTGGTGCCTGCAGTTACCCGCCCGTCGACGGGCACGACGCTACCCGGTCGGATCTGCAAGAGGTCGCCTGATTTTACTGCGGCGATCGGCACCTCATCTACCGTACCATCGCGGCCCACTTTGAAGGCGGATTGAGGCGCAAGCCTAAGCAACGCCTGCAAAGCTTCTGCGGTTGCCGCGCGCGCTTTTAGTTCGAGGATTTGCCCGAGCAAGGTCAAGGACACGATGACCGCTGCCGCTTCAAAATAAACCGGTGCGGACCCATTGATCTTAAATGCCGCGGGCAACCAGTGCGGAAAAAAAGTGGCGACTAAGCTGTAAGCATAAGCTGCGCCGACGCCGGTTCCGATCAGCGTCCACATGTTTGGTGCACGGTTGCGAACGGAGGCGAGCCAACGGCGAAAAAATGGCGCGCCAGCCCACACCACAACGGGCGTTGCCGCTAGGCATTCAATCCATTTAGCGGTGACGTCGGTAATGCCAAACCACTTGCGTCCACCCATCGCGACAATGAACACGATGAGTGTGGCGCCCAAGCTGAGCCAAAAGCGGTGCCTAAAGTCGGTAAGTTCCGGATCTGCGTCGGGGTCGCTTGCGCTGGGTATTTCTGGTTCTAAGGCCATGCCGCATAGCGGGCACGCGGTCGGTGCTGGTTCGCGAACTTCCGGGTCCATCGGACAGACATACCATCCGGTGGCACTGCTTGCTGGTTTTGGCGGCGGGGCTTTAGGTGACGCGTAGTACTCCGGAGTAGCGTCGAACTTTGCGGCGCAGCCGGCGGAGCAAAAATAAAATTCCTGGCCACGGAATTGTCGTTGTGCCTTGGCATTTGCGACATCCACGGTCATATGGCAGACGGGATCAAGTGAAGTCATTGGCAGGCACGATCAGACAAGAGCAAAGTTTTTGAGTCGGGTTTTCGGTAGTTCGATATCGGTGCTCGAGGCGCCGTAGCACGTGCCTATTATTGTGCAGACGTGATTGAACCTAGAATCCTCAGTTGATCGCCTCGCGCAGCTACCGGTTATTTGGTATACCGATAATAACGAGTCTCTCAGTTTCACGCCTTGGGTGAATGCCATCCAACTGAGGATTCTAGGTTGAAAAATGTCGACCTACGCAAGAGGTCACGTACGATCACAGGGGATAATAATACCGAATTAGTAATATTTCACTAGCCTACTATCGGCCCAGAAAACGCGGATTTACTTAGAGTCGGAGCGGTTGGGAGGCTGCGATGGCGCTAAGTGGCGCGCCACATTCGCCGTTTGACGGCGCGGTTATGGCGTTAGTAACCCACGGCGAGATCGACGAGGCGTGGCTCCTTGGATTGCAATAGCATCGCGACAGTGCGAGCGTCGGTCTCACAGCTTCGCAGGGTTCGCATCACATTGAGTTTTAAGCGCAACGGTAGTTTGCGACCCTCGGCATGCATCAAAGCGGCTTCGTTTAGGTACGCACAGCTTTCCGTCATGCGGGCTTCGGCGGATATCAGTGCAGGCTCGGCTTCGGCAGTAAAAATATCAAATAAGGGATAGTGCGTGAGCAAGGCATCCGCAACCCGACTTTGATAAAAGAACACCTGCTTGGTACGCGACGCTTCGCGGTCGTAGTTGTCAACAACTGGCGTCTTGGATGGTTGCGGTGCGACGGCGGCGCAACCCGTCAATACACAAACACCAATGAGTAGCGCAATCCTGACAGCGATATGGCCACATTCGTGTCGTGTAATACTCATGTCTGCTCTCCTTGGCGGTGATTCGCTGCTCGGTGCAAAGCGTAATTTCCTCGTAATGATGTACCACAAAATAGCGACGGCGCTGTGGCGAAACTCACTTCACCGTTACGCAGACTGTGATCACCATCACAGGTATTGAATAAAAGTCCGAGGAGACGGAATTGAGTGCACATTTTTGTTGCAGCGCGCTGTGCTGCGGTCGGGGCAATCGGGCGGTGCAATAATCGCCAGCAGACGAAACTACCGTTCTCAACTCGTCGGCACGAGCACCGTGAGTGCCCGTGCACTATGGGGGCTAGATGTCGTGGTTAGGCACTGCAGGCCGGCACCTCAGGACTGCAATATCCGGGCAAGCCCGTGGTGCGACGCTACGGTCGATTTCAGTTTACTGATCAGCTTTCATATCGGTTCGGACAACCGCGAAGCGTTCACGGTCGCCATCAAGCGGGGCTCACAAAGCAGAATATGATTACGCGGCGAGGGCCGCCGCGTAATCGTCGATCTCGAAAACCTTGTGGTCAACAGGCCCTAATTTTCGGGATGCGGTCGAGGTATACGGCCGCTAGGCGTCTACCTCGTCGTAGTAACGAATGCTCGGCGGCGAGGAGACTAGCGCACCGAGTGCTTCCAGAGCGCCTGTTTCGGTGCGCCATGCTAGATATTTCTCGTAGTGGGCGCGTGATTGCCAGTTTTCTATAAGTACGAGATTGTTAGCATCGTCTTGATTTTGACGGACCTCGACCGCGATGCAGCCATCGTAGGCACGCGTGTCGCCCAATATCTCCTTGAAGGTCTTTTTTATGGTATCGAGCTGATCGGGTTTCGCATTGATTTCGAGTAGTACAGTGCAGGCCATCGGTGTTCTCCTGGGTATTTCGTTATCGATCGACGTCGCGCCGCTTACTATCAACGTGTACGTCGCTGTGGTGCAGTCACTCGTGCCGCAACGTCTTTATAGTACCGATCCCGACGCCCCTTGCCTACGGTAGTGTGTTTGCAAGGCATAGGTCGGCCACACGCGGATACTTTACGCACTGGGCCAAACGCTACTAATTATAGAGCGGCGACGTTGTAATCCGTCGCTCGATTTCCGCAACTACGGCGTTGTATTTTGCACTCCCAACCTTACCGTAGCGACGCTTAAACTCTTGTGCCGACAGTCGCTCGGGCAGACCCGCGACGCTCGGCAACAGATTTTCTTCGCTGAGGCCCTTCGCGATCGTGAGTTGCAGCTCGCGGGCTGCGCGAGTAGAGGCGCTCGCGAGTTCCCCGAAACGTGTGCCGGCGTCGTCGGCTTGCAGATCGGTAAAACTAAACCCCGAACCGCCTTTCGAGTCGTCGACCTCTTTGAATAAGCCGATTGCCTTCGACAAGTCCGCCCCGCCTTTTACGCTGAGCGCCGCGGACGTCAAGAAGTGCTGTGCGAGATCGACGCGCCCGTGCAGGGTTACCCTACGCCACGGGGCCCTGACGACACCATTGATGTCCGTAACAATCGTGCCTAGGTCGCGGCCGTTGACATAGGCGGCTAGCATGAGAATCAGGGCGCGATTCTCGACGATCGGATCAGCGTCTTCGCGGCGCTGTGCTGCCAGCGCAAACAGTGGCTGCAGCAGTTGCGCTAAGTTCGTTCGGCGCCCCAGCTTCTGTTCGGCAATGATCCGCGTCAGTTGATTGTGATACTCCTTTATCCACTTTTGTTCGGCAACGCTTACGAGGCTAGAGCGCACTGCATCGCCGAGCTCGTGGTGCCATTGATAAGTCATTGACGTGCCCCTAGGTTCGAAGGCGACTTCTTGGAGCACGTCTTTGGCGAAGCTATAGCCGGGTCGCGAATATAGATAGTCGACGAACCAAATCAGGAGGTGATCGGCAAGCGGTGGTGGCACACTGAGCCGCCCTAACTTGCATCGTGTAACGCTCGGCAAGGCGGCGTTTTCGGCGAAGCCAACATCAAGATTTAAAAACGCTTTGTCTTGCGCGATCGGCACTGGGATAGTAAGGCGCAGATCGAGGTGCTGCGCGCGTACCGATATTGCCGCACCGCCATTATTCAGCGTTTTCACTAGTTGGCTGACCACTAGGTTTAGCTGTTCCTCACTTAGACGTATCGTCCGCACTTCGCCTTCGGAGGCTGTGCGCGGATCGTGTGCTTTGAGCAATGCTTGAGCGCGCTCGACTTGACGTGCGTTCAAAGCGCGTGGTGTAACAACTAATGGTTCTTTTTCGAGGGTAAAAAAAACGAGCGCGAGCAGCGCAAAAGGCGTTAATAAAAGACCCAGCAAAAGGGTTTTGAACAAAAATTTCATCGCTGCGAGATTGTCACAGATCAGCGCAAATCAGTGGTTTGCGCTGGTCCCAGGGCCGCGCAGTTTCTAGTTGTGCTGCGAGTTGGAGGAGCGTTGCCTCCTCACCCATACGGGTAGTGAATAGTGAACCGATCGGCAACTTCTCGGCGCTCCAATACAATGGCAAGGAAATCGACGGCTGACCGGTCGCGTTGCTGATATAGGTGTATGGTGAGAACTGTGCCGTGCGGCGCCGTAATTCAATTGGATCGCCCGCATAGACTAAGGTCCCTAACGGAACCGGCGGTTGCCCTAACGTGCTCGTTAACCAGACGTCGTGGTCGAGATAAAATTTGCTAATCTCACGTACGTGGCGCTGCACGTCTTGAACTGCAAGCAAATAGTCGGCCGCGTTCAGCGCCCGCCCGCGTTGTGCGAATGCCCACACAAAGGGTTCGAAGGAGTCGGCTTCGAGGGGACGGTCGAGGCGCCGCGACCAATCTGCAAGCGCCCACGCTACGCCGCCGGCGAGGACGTTTGTATATTGTGTCCAAAATGCCATGGCATCGAATTGCGGTTGCGCCTCGACGACATCATGGCCTAGGGATGCGCACAAACTCGCACTTTCAAGCAGCGCTTGGCGACAGCTGGGATCGAGGGGATCGCCCAGGGGTGTATCCGTGGAAAAAGCGATTCTCAAGCGCCGCGGTGCGGCGTCAAGTTCGGCCGCGAAGGGTCGCGAGGGTGGGGGTGCGAGATAAGGTTCCCCCGGCGCTGGTCGGGCGATCGCGTCTAACAGCCTAGCGCAATCGCGCACGCTGCGTGTCACGGCGTGTTCGCTGAAATAACCAGAGAATAGGTCACCATAATGAGGCGCCAACGTGGTGCGGCCGCGACTCGGTTTGAGGCCAACCAAGCCACAGCACGAGGCCGGAATGCGAATCGAGCCGCCGACGTCGTTGGCGTGGGCGAGCGGTACGACGCGCGCGGCAACGGCCGCTGCAGCGCCGCCGCTGGAACCGCCCGGGGTGCGCGCGGGATCCCACGGATTATGGGTGGCACCGAAGCGCTGGGGTTCGGTGGTCGTGCCGATCGCGAATTCGGGTAGATTCGTCTTCCCGATCGTGAGCAAGCCAGCGCGTTCGAAGTGGGTAACGATTTCACTATCCTGTGCCGGAATATACCCCTCGAGAAATGCACTACCTTCGCTAAACGGAACGTCCTTAACCTCGGCGACAAAATCTTTCATTAGAAACGGAACGCCCGCGAAGGGGCCGTCCGGCAGCGGCTGTTGCGCACGTTCCCGCGCGCTATCGAACATTGTCGTGATCACGGCGTTCAACCGACCGTTCACCGCTTCGCAGCGCCGGATCGCCTCGTCGACAAGTTCTAGCGCACTAACAGCGCCGGTGCGAACTAAATGCGCAAGCGCTGTGGCATCTGCGTTGCCGTAGTGTTCCGCAATGTCGCTCATTGAAACAGGCTTCGGGATTTGCCGTTAAGCTTATGCACACGAGCCCGCTATGACGGTCAGTGCATGAATTTCGCGTAACTGTCGAGTATCGGCAAAACTTCGCTCGCCGGTGCTGATGGCAACGGTAGAATGACGCGCGCAACGCCCATATCACGGAGCGGTTTGAGCGCATCGGGACCCTCCGGTGGCATCGCGAAGAAGATCCCGAGCGCAATAGAGGCCGGATCACGACCGATTTTTTGACACGCGGTTTGAATTCGGCTCCACCCGCCCTCTAAATCATAAAGGCCCCCGAGAGGCATCCAGCCGTCACAGAATTCCGCGATATGTGCCGCTGTTTTGGGCCCGGCTGCGCCTCCCATCACGATCGGGGGATGTGGCTTTTGCACTGGCTTGGGCCACGCCCAGCTTTTTTCGAAGTCGACGTATTTACCCGTGAAACTCGCTTCATCTTTAGTCCAGATCTCTTTCATCAACAAAACATATTCGCGCAGCATGTCGCGACGTTTTTTGAAATCCACTTTGTGATTGCGGAACTCTTCGACATTCCAGCCATAGCCGATACCAAATTCTAGGCGTCCACCAGAAATCATATCCAGGCTCGCAACTTCCTTCGCCAGCCAAATAGGATCGCGTTGTGCGACTAAGGTAATACCGGTGCCGATGATTAGTTTCTCGGTGACCGCCGCGCAGGCGCTTAAGGCTACGAATTGATCGTGAGTACGCCAATATTCCTCCGGTAGTGGGGGCATATCTTTGATACCACCCCACGGGGTTTCACGGCTGCTAGGAATATGACTATGCTCGGGAAACCATAGGGACTCAAACCCACGTGCTTCGGCTTCTTTCGCGATCTCGATCGGTTGAATGGATTTATCGGTTGGAAAAATGATTACGCCTATTTCCACGAGAGCTCTCCTCCTCGGTGATGATGAGTTAGGTCGGGGGTCAGACTCCGCACGGTAGTGCGGTGCTGAATAGAATGCAACTAAATTCGGCCCTGGGCAGCGCTCCTGCAGGAGCGCAGACAACGCGGGCGTGCGGCGCAGTAGTCGGCTAATTAAGCATCGCGTAGCGTGGCGCGGCGCCGCCGAAGTCGTGGATTCGTAGCTCGATCTTGTCACCACGCGTCGGAAACGGCGCGCTGACCAGTAGGCGGGTACTGGAGCCGTCCTGTAAACCTGCGCGCAAAATGGCTTGCGCGTATCCGCGTTGGCGAGCCACCGACATTTCTATCGGCCGTAATTCGAGCACGGTAGCTGCAACGATGTGCGTTTCTGTGGGTGCGGGTTTTTGCAGCTCCAAAGCGAGCGCGACCACCACCGGTGTCGCCATACCGAGGATCAGGGCGATCCCTCCCGCAGTAGCTTTGTTGGATCTGCGTTTCATATATAGTATTGCCTTCGGTCCAGGGGCTGTAACGGCCCGTGAAGATGACCGCTTGAGAACGCCGTGGTAATGCGCCACATAAATTTGAAGGTGGTCACAAAATCGATAAGTAACCGCCCTAAGTAATGAGTTAAAAACGCAATGGATAAAGAAAAAATGCGCGCCCTGGCGGGACGCATCTATCGCGACGCCGCCGGGGGCCTCGCGGCCGGCATGGCGTTTCTAGGCACCGAGCTTGGTTTATTCAAGGCAATGGCAGGTCGTGGTCCATTGCGGGCCGCAGAAGTGGTCGCGCTAACGGGATTGCAGCCGCGCTATGTCGAAGAATGGCTAAACGGTATGGTCAGCGTTTCTTACTTGGACTACGACCCGCTCGAGGCAACGTACTCCTTACCGGACGAGCACGCTTACTTGTTGAGTTCCGAGGGCACAGACCATTTCATGGGCGGGATATTCGGCATGATGCCGGCACTGGTTGCTAATGCGCCCCGTTTGAAAGACGCGTTTCGCGACGGTGGTGGGATCCCCTACGGAGATTTTCCGCCCGCATGCCGTCATGCGATTGACCTCATGAACCGCGGTAGCTACGCCCATCGCTTCGTCGATTATTGGTTAGCACAGCTGCCCGACGTCGGCGATACACTCGAGCGTGGTGGCAGCGCCTTGGATGTCGGGTGCGGCCAAGGACAAGTCGCGATCGCTTTGGCGAAGGCATTCCCGCGCTCCGAGATCATCGGCGTGGATCCCGACATGGCTTCGGTGGAGCAAGCTCGCAGCGCCGCACGGGAAGCGGGCGTAGCGGAACGGGTGCAGTTTTATCCCACGACGCTCGCCGAACTAGATCCCAAACAGCATTTCGATCTCGTGACGCTGTGCGACGTATTGCACGACCTGCCGAACCCGAGCGCAGTTCTGACCGATATTCGCACGCGGCTGCGATGCGACGGAACTTTGTTTGTGATCGAGCCGAAGGTGGCAGATAAGATCGAGGATAATATTAACGATATCGCCGCCATGTTCTATGGCTTCAGTTTATTTCATTGCCTGACTCAATCCCTGGCGCAAGGAGGTGTCGGACTCGGCGCGTGTGTGGGTCCGCAAAAAACATTGGCCTTGTTCACCGCGGCCGGTTTCACGCACTCCGAAAAAGTGGAGATCAAAAGTCCCGTCAACCTTTTTTATGCGGCGCGCCCGTGAAAGTCGTCATGGCTGTGATTGCTCGTCGGTTAGTAGGCAAAATCCCTGGGCCGCGATCTCGAGCGGAACATTGAATTTACTGCGCATATTCTCCATTGCAATGCCGGCGGTAAGCTCAACTATTTGCGCTTCGGTGAAATGCGTTTGCAATTGGGCAAAAAAGGCGTCGTCAACCGCTTGACCGGTTATTGTCATGCGTTCGCCGTATTCGAGTGCGAGTTTTTCTGCATCGGTGTAGATGTCGCTTGCCCGCCAGTTGGCCAGGTTTCTAATCTTCTCTGCGCCGTTGTCTAGCTCGAACGCACGGTACGAGTTAATGTCGACTCAAAAGGGGCAGCCGTTGATCGAGGAGACACGTACGTAAACTAGCGCGAGCAGCGCCCCCGATACTAATCCAGATTTCTGAAACGCAGCATAAAGCGTCTTCATCGCGGACAATAGCGGGGGGCAGTGGGCGAGGACTTTAGTCGGATTTAGGAGCTCACCGCACTGGCGTCGCTCGGTTGCAAACACGTGCTCGAGAATAGGATCGCCACCGGCGTCGCTGATTTCTGATACTCGTGGCATGATTGGAAGTCTCCGGGAGTTAATATGTATGGCTTCGAGCTTGTTGGCTAAGTGGTGATTATGTCAGTCATCACGCCGTGCTGAACAGCGCTCGTGCCATATCCGGGTTAGGTGTCAGTGATGGCGCCAGCGCTTAGCAGAGCTTGGCGCTTGGCTTGCGCCATGTCGAACGTGCGCGACATCATAATCCGCTGTGCTTTCAGTCCGCCGCCTGCTTGCAAAGACGTAACGAGATGCCATCCGCCGAAAGCATCGGCCGTCATGTCGCGGATTAACGTGTAGACACGCATGCGTTGTTCTATGTCGACGCCATCGACGGCCTGCAAGTACTTTCGCAAGTAGGCGCCGCTTTCCGGATTTCTCAGGTCAGCTTCTTCTGGCAACGTGATCGTCAATCCCCCAGCGACGTCATGCAAGTGTTTTACCATTTGATGATAGTTGGACGCGTAGTAGTACTTCACAACATTGATCCCGAGGGTGTTGGGATGCAGCATCCCACTTGGCGTCGATTCGTAGTGCTGCACGGCGTAGTCTAAACCCATGCGTATTGTTTCTGCATAACAGATCAGCTCCGCAATCGTGTCTTGAATATGGGGATCACGGTCTTTGCCCTGTTGTTCGGTGACTAACTGTGCTAAGCCCACCATGACCTGAGCGTCATGAGCGGCGAGAACCAAGCCTAAGGTTCGTTCCCACAAACCCAGAGCGGCGGCAAAAGCGCCTGCGAGCTGATGTTCTCCAGCGAGAAATACGCGTTCCCAGGGAACTAACACATCGTCGAAAATGACAAATCCCTCGGGCATACTGTGGTGCGCACTGGCAGGATAATCGAACGCATTCAACTCGGAGGACGCGAAACTGCGGTTGATAATTTTCACCCCCGGGGTATTAGCCGGAATGGAAAACGCCACCGCGTAGTCCGTTTCCGCTTCACGCATAGACTTTGTCGGCATGACCACGAGTTCATGCACCAGTGCGGCAGCAGTGATATGCAATTTTGCGCCGCGCACGATAATTCCGTCAGCGTTGCGATCGACAATCCGAACATAGAGATCGGGGTCGATCTGTTCATGTGCTTTTTTTGATCGATCGCCTTTGGCGTCGGTGATGACTTCCGCGGCGCGCAAGTCGCGCTCGCGCGCATAGCGATACATCGCTTCGATATTCGCTGCGAACTGCGGATTCACCGCCGCGAGGCGATCACGGATTTGCAGCAATGCCATGTAAACACCGGTGACCCCCCCGACAATCGATTGATGCTTGCCGAGCTCGAGCCGTTGCGCGAGATCTGCGGTAGTTTGTGGCACTTGATAGACACGATTCGCGCGTTCGCCGGTCTCTGTTTCGTAAGTCAAGATCGGACTGAGCCGCGGGTCATCGTAGGCGTAGTCGCGACACGCTACTTCGATCGGTACACGAAAGCGGGGATGGTTCGTGACATCGGTAATCTTCTCCCCACCCCAATAAACGATGCGACCATCATTTAGTGACTGGCGGTATTCTGCGGCGCTCATTAGGCCCATAGCGCGATCTCCTTTGTGGATACTATTTCAATTCTCGCCGGGGTTGGCTACTTGGGACACTAACCGACCCCTATGACACGCTTTAAACAGTCTTGGAAGTGTTTTTCCAAAAGCCTGCTCTGTGTATGCGTTTCAAAGCGGCAACGGTTGGCGAGTATTCATCTGCTTTCATATCGAGTTCCTCAGGGAACATCAAGCTCGCACAATATTTTTGCACCGCTCGACGTAAACTGCTGTCGGCCTGCCGCGAAATCGCGACATAGAATCGTTCGTGGACCAAGGGTTCAAAATGTAAGTCCGTTGCGATCGCAGCCGAGCGCGAACCAAAACCGACGTCTGCGCCGCCGCTAGCGACGACCGCAGCAACGGCGGTGTGGGTATGTTCTTCGGTGTGATAACCGTCGATATGTTGCGGCTTTAGATCGGCAGCCACCAGCAGGGCGTCGAACATCATTCGCGTAGCTGCGCCCGCTTGTCGATTGACAAAAAGAAAATCACCAGTGGCCAGCGTTTGCAAGGACGAGCAGCTTTGGGTGGAACGTGACATCAAACCAAGCGTGCGTGTTTCCAATAAATAGATTTCGTCACGGCGTGGCGCCAAAAAGCCTATCAATCTCGCTGCAACGACGCGGCCGAGTTCGCCTAAAGGCAAATGAAAGCCGACGATATCTGCCTCACCCTGACGGTATTTCTCGAGCGCATTTTCGCTGCCGAGAAAGTCTAGCTGCACCCGATAGCCAGCGTTCGCAATGGCTTCGCGAAGTTTCGCAACGCCCTCGCTGTGGCTGGCGGCAATGCGGGCGAGTGTATGGCGCGCGGCGAGCAACTGTTGCAATTGCGCCGAGGCGTCTAGCGCCGCATTATCGAGATCCGGGGCGAGACGCCGCTTAATATCGTGATCAAGTTCGAGCACGGCCGCACCGAACGCTGTCAAGCGTGCGCCGCGCCCTTGCTGGGTCGCGATGAGCGGATGACCGAAAACGCCTTCCCATGTGCGGATCAACCCCCAAGCATGACGATAAGAGACTGCCGCTTGTTTCGCGGCAAAACTCAAGTGGCCGCCCTGTTGGATCCCGTCGAGTAACGCGAACAATAAGGGGTCGAGCGCGCGTTGTGAGGTTTTCGTCTCGACCGACCAGTTAAGATCAAACTGCACTCGCATGGTGTTTTGACCGCACGGGTTTCCCGCAACAAATTCTCTCGGCGCCATTGTAAGGCCGGCACGCGGTGCAAGCCATGTGCTTAGCGTCGCCTGCGCTTGTGACTCGCGGGGCCATACTTGGGTCGCCATGTGGGTTTTCGGTACACTAACGATGGCTAAAGAGTCGGGGAAGCGTCGACATGACGGTTATAAAAGGTGCTTGTCCTCACGATTGTCCCGACACCTGCGCCTGGGACGTATCGGTCGAGAACGGGGTTGCACGGGGTTTGCGCGGAGATCCCGATCACCCACTGACCAAAGGAACACTTTGCTCGAAGCTCAAGCGTTATCGGAACCGGGTTTATTCACCGGAGCGCCTGTTGCATCCACTGCGGCGCGTCGGCGCAAAAGGGAGCGGTGAATTCGAACGCGTGTCCTGGTCGACGGCGATCGAGGAGATCAGCGGGCGTTTGCGTGACGTCATCGCTAATGCCGGGCCGCTCAGCGTGCTCCCGTGCAGTTTCGCCGGCACGATCGGCCTATTGCAGCGTTATGCAGGATTTCACTTCTTTGCGCACCTCGGGGCAACAAACTTAGACCGAGACATTTGCGGCAATCTCGCCTTTGCCGGCGTGGCGGCGACTTTGGGCTGGGATGATCCGATGATGCCCGAGGATCTCGCTCACAGTCGATTTATCATTATTTGGGGGACCAACACGGTTGCCACGAATTTGCATTTGTGGAGCTCGGTGATCCGCGGGGCTAAAGCGAATGGTGCGACGATCGTGGTCATCGATCCTGTCGCGACGGAAACGGCGCGCAGCGCTGATTGGCATATACGATTGAAGCCCGGCACCGATGATGCGCTGGCCTTGGGATTGATGCACGTCATTGTCAGAGACGATCTTCATGACCGAGATTTTATCGACCAACATACCGTCGGCTTCGCGGCCCTGAGCGAACGACTCGTTGACTATCCGCCGGCGCGAGTCGCTGAGATCAGCGGTGTCCCCGCACGCGATATCGAGCGCCTCGCGCGAGCCTACGCAACGACGCGTCCGGCGGCAATTCGTTTATCGGTCGGCATGGAGCGCCACCACAACGGCGGCATGATGAACCGCGCAGTGGCGTGTTTGCCGGGCCTAATCGGCGCGTTTCGAGCGCGCGGTGACGGCTTATGCCATTTCACTGCGAAGTTATTCTTAGATACCTTGAATTATGACGCCGTCCTGCCGGCCGCGGCAACGCCGGCGACGCGTACGCTACGCTTGTCGCAGCTCGGTCGCGCGCTCACAGATCCGAATCTCGACCCACCGATTACCTGGTTAATGGTCTATAACGCCAATCCGTTAGTGAGCGCACCGAATCAAAATTTGGTTCGCGCCGGGCTGTCACGGCCCGATCTTTTCACCGTCGTGCACGAGCAGTTCATGACCGATACTGCGGTTTACGCTGATTACGTTTTGCCCGCGACGACACAGTTCGAGCACCTAGAATTAATGCCTTCCTGGGGTCATCCCTATATCGCTTTGAATCAGGCCGCGATAGAACCGCTGGGGGAAGCTCGTTCCAACACCGAGGTTTTTCGCGAACTCGCCCGCGCGATGCACTTTGACGACGAAAAACTGATGCGCAGTGACGAACAAATTGTGCGCGATTTACTCGCAAGCGACAGCCCTAATCTTAAAGGGATCACGTACGAACGTTTGCTCGAGCAAGGATGGGCAAAACTCGCGATCCCGGAGCCGTGGCGCCCAGCGGTCGGCGGACACTTCGACACCGCTAGCGGGAAAGTGGAATTCTATTCAAAAACGTTCGCCGAGATGGGATTGGACCCCCTCCCAAGCCATGTTCCGTCGGCCACTGAGACCGATGCACCGGAATATCCGCTAGCGCTTATTAGCGCAAAAGCGGCGCATTTTCTTAATTCATGTTATGTGAATCTCGGCTACGAGGGGATCGCGGACCACCGCCCCAAGTTGCAGATCCATCGCCGCGACGCGCGGGCACGCGGTATCGCCGACGGTGAGCGCGTGCAGGTGTTCAACCGCTTCGGCTGCGTCGAGGTTGATGCTGCCATCAGCGACGGCATTCAACCGGAAGTTGTTTCTTTGCCGTTTAATTGGTGGCCACGATGCACCGCTAACGGTTCCTCGGCAAACGCCTTGACGCCGGACGGGATCGGAGACTTGGGGATCGGCAACGATGCGTTCGATGCGCGTGTGCAAGTCGCGCGCATACCTGAGCTCAATGACCGATAAACCGCTCCCGCTGGTGGTCTTCGTCGCCTTGCGCTTTGTTGTGCGCCGAGTGTTCGTTGTTTCCCGACAATAATTTAGCGAGAAACGCTGGCAGTTGTTCGGTAATTCGCTGCACGAAACTTTGCTGCATTTCGCCGATTTGATCCTCGACGTCACGCTTGGCGTCTACTTGGATCTCAGCGATACGTTGGTTGGTCAATACTTCTAGCTCCTCGCGACGCCGCTCAAAAGACTCCTGCAGAGATCTGGTTTGAATGGCGAGCTCGCGTTCCATCGCTAAGCGTTCCTCTGCAAGTGCGTCGGCAAGACTCTCACGTTCCTCGCAGAGTGAGCGTTCGTAACGTTGCTTCTCCGCGCTCAGTTTATCGTCGAATTCCTCTTCAAGCGTTGCCAATTTTTCGCGTAACGATTCCCGTTCGTGCGCAAATTCTGCTTCCCAGCGCGCGTGTTCGGTAGCAATTTTCGTTGTCAGCGCAGCATGAGCACGTTTTAGCTGCTCGCGCCACTCGCGTGCTTGATGACTAACCATGTCGTTACGCGACTGTAGGGTCTGCGCCAATTCGAGTAGCTCTTGACGCTCGTCGCGGAGTGAGGCGATCGTTTGTTCATATCGAGCGCGTAATTTTCGCTCGATTTTTTGAATCTTCTCTGTGGCGTTTTTTTCGACCGCTATTTTGATCTCGCCAGTTTTTGCTTGCAAAAATGCCTTTCGCTCTTTTTCTCGCCGGTCAAGCTCGCTATGTTTTTGCGCTAGCGTCGCCGCTTGTTCCGTGAGCGTGGCATGCTTCTGTTTTAGTTCGTTCATCTTAGTCGCGACTTCGTTAACTAGCTTGTTTTCAATAACTGCCACGCGCTCCGCAACGCGTCGTTCGGCGGCCGCTTTGATCTCCGTTATCGTGGCATGCAGCGCTGTTTTGTAGTTGGCATCTGCGGTAGAAATATCTACTGGATCGGGGCTCGGTGGTGGTGCGGCGGGCCGGGGAATAATCGGTAATAGTTCGTCTTGCACTTCGTCGCTCCGTGCATCGTCGTTGACGTCAGCGTCGCTGAGGAAGGGTGTCGTGAGGAAATAAGCATTGTAACCGATCTCCGCAAGCAGGTAGCAGCCTACTTCTGCTTTAGCAACATCTTCGGCGTAGACGATGTAGGTTTGTTCCGAGTCGAGGACATTTCGTTTGAGGCGCAGCAAAGTCGCGGGCACGTTCAGCGCGTGCGGAAATGCCTTGCTATTGAATGCATTCTCGTGGCGCAGATCCAACCACTGGGCGCCGCCGTCAACGAGACCCTGTGCCTGCGTGAGCGTCAAAGCGCGCACGAGAGGCGTTCGTAAGTGCGCGTTAAAATCTTCTGCGCTGAACTGTAGTACCGAACCATCAGTCAACATTTTAATCGTCGCGCTGCGTTTGCCGCCGGTGATGAGCGCTTCTTCGCCAAAGCCCGCGCCCGGCACCCGTACGCCTAAGCGATAGTCGCGTCCGTCAGCGCCGCAGCGTATGACTTCTGCGGTACCGGACTTTATAATGAAATAAGCCTCGCCCGGGGCATCTTGTTTGATTAGAACATCGCCCGCACCAACCTCGACTTCCCGCAGCTTTGCGAGTAGTCGTTGCGCGTTGCTACGCGGAATATGTGCTAGAACACCGAAAGTCAAGGCTCGCTCTAAGCCGTCCATTTCATCCCAATTATCAAGGTGCTTAACTTCGGTTTGCGCGAGCGGTGTGGCTTGCTCCGCGCGCAACAATTCACGTTGGTAGATCCCGTACGGAATTTTCAAAATCGTTGTGGCGTCAATAGCGTCGACAGTCACATCGGCGGACGCGGCAAAAATCGGATCGTTGAGTGGGCTATCCGCGGTGCGAATAATTTTGGCATCGGTCGTGTTTGACTTTATCCGCACCACGCCGTCGACGAGAAACAATACGTAGTTGTTTTGTGCCGATGGGCTTAGGATTTGTTGTCTGGCCGCAAAGCGCTGTATTTCTGCCGCGGCGGCGAGCACTTTGCGGTAACCGCGCGGTAACCGCGCGAGAGATGCGATTTGTTGTATGAGCGCTTCGCTGTTCAAATTACCAGCAGCCCCGTACCGGGATCCATTCTTGACCATGTTTGTTTTCCCGCTTGTTTCGCTGAAATACTTAACGACCGTCATGACGGTCCAAGCGACAGCGTTCAGCCGAGTAGCATATAGAAGTCGCGCCGAAACACGCGTTGTTCGAGCCACGTTTTACGTTTATGGCGCAGAAATTTACTTTTCCCCTCGGCTAGCGCCGTCTGAGCGGCACCCCGTAGCGGGCCGCGATGGTCACGAGCCACTGTTGAAACGCAGTCGTCGTCAAGACTCGATCGATACTGCGGCGCAAATCGGCATCCTCATGGCGCGTCGCTGGCGCAAAATCCCAGCGCAGCGTGGGTGGCGGTTCGTTGCTCTCGGAAAGCTGGCAAGCCGTCGGCGCCTGTGCCTGTAAGTGCCACCCCGCGACCGGCCCCCATAATAAGGCCACGTTAATCTCTTGCCTCGCGAGCGCGTCGAGCGCGGTTTGCACCGAAAAATACGTGCGTGCGCGGGCGCCCAGCGAGCGCAGTGCGTAGTGAGCAACGGTCTGAGCTTGAATCGCAATGGCCATGCCGGGTAGTTCCGAGAACGATGGTGGGGCTTGGCCATCACAGCGGATCAGTTCAAACGCGGCGCCGTAGTACGCTGTCCCAAGGCGAATGCCCTTAGGCAGTTCCAGCTGATCGCTCAGCGCCATACGAGGGACACTCAACAACAAATCGCAGGCACCGCCTGCGAGGTGGTGCAAGGGTAGATCACTTTCGTCGATTTCGACGATGCGGGGATCGTTTGGGATCCACCGTACTTGCAGATCGCGGCCCAATTCCGCGGCGATGAAGTGTGCGGTGTCGAGATCAAAGCCGCGCGCGCCCGCGCGCTCAGCGTAGGGCAAGTTGTACTCCAGCAAACATACCGATAGCGCGGCTGTGTTTGCGTGCGTCGTTTGCGATAGGGCGATCAGCACCGCGAACGCGCTGGCGCACGTACGCCGAGCCTGAGCGGCGAATGTCACTCGGGCAGCGCGAAAACAGCTAAGGCGCTGCCGGGCGTTGTGATCGGCGGTTCGCCGACTAAGGTCACGGCGAGACCGCCACCACCGCTCGGGATCGCAACATATTGACGGCCGTTGATTTTGTAGGTCGAGGGTTGACCGCGGATCGCCGAGCCCGTTTGAAATTTCCACAATAGCTCGCCGCTAGTGGCGTCGAAGGCGAGCGCATAGCCTTCTTGATTGCCGCTAAATACGAGGTTGCCCGCCGTCGCCATGGCGCCACCGACCATCGGATAGTCGTCACGGTAACGCCATTTGATCTCGCCGCTGGCCGGATCGATCGCAGACAGATGCCCATAGGACGACCCATCTTCTCCTTGCATGATGCCCGGACCTCCGCCCCAAAACGGTTGGCCTTGGATAAACACGATGCTCTCTTTGACCATTTTGCTGCAGCTTTCGATAACCGGCACGTACATCAGCGCCGTTTTGGGGCTGTAGGCATAGGTATAGGACCCGTTGTGACCACCGACGTTGCCCGGACAGATGTAGTCGGGATTACCGTTGGCCATGGGCACAAACCGCGGATCGACATTCGGTCGCCCGCTTTCGTCTAATGACTTTGCCCAGTTGAGCCGGTCAACGTATTGCGATGCGCGCAGAAAATGACCGCTACTAGCATCCAGTAAATACAAGTAACCGTTGCGGTTTGGCTGGATGACAGCGCGTTGTTTGACGCCATTGCGTTCGATGTCGGCGACGATCACACCGTTCGTTGCATCGTAATCCCATACGTCATGCGGTGTGAATTGAAAATGCCATAGCAGCTCGCCGTTGTCGGGATTGATCGCCAACACAGAGTTCGAATAGAGATTGTCGCCCGCGCGGACATCGCCGTTCCAATCCGGCGAAGGGTTTCCGGTTGGCCAGTAGAGAATGTTTTGCCGCGGATCATAAGTACCGGTATTCCAGGCAGGTGCACCACCCGTTTTCCAAGAATCACCCGCCCACGTTTCAACCCCGGGCTCGCCCGCCGCAGGGACAGTGTAGAGGCGCCAAATACGCGTGCCGTCTGCGACAGCATATGCGTCGACAAACCCGCGGCTACCGTATTCCCCACCGGCGTTTCCGATGATGACTTTGCCGTCGACGATCAACGGTGCGGCGGTCGCGCTATGCCCGACCTTGTAGTCATCCATGACAATGTTCCACGCGACTTCGCCAGTTTGGCGGTCGAGCGCTACCAGACGCGCATCGAGCGTGGCCATAAACACCTTATCGCCGGCGATCGCGACGCCGCGGTTAGTCGGCCCACAACAGATGGGGATATCTCCCGGAAGTTGGTGTTCATGGCGCCATAGCACCGCGCCGCTGGTGGCCTCGAGTGCAAACACATTGTTGTAAGCGGCGGTAACGTAGAGGATGCCGTCGGCGACGATCGGAGCAGCTTCAAATTGACCGGGAACGCCTGTCTGAAATAACCAGGCAGCCTGCAGTTTGGCCACGTTCTCATGGTTGATATCCGTTAGGGTCGAGTAGCGCCAGTTTTCGTAATTACCGCCATACATTAACCAAGCCGCGCCGTCGTTGGGACTAGCGCGGAGCTGAGCATCGGTTACCGGACCAAGCCGCTTGGCGCTGCTGTGGGGCGCGCTCAGGCAGCCGATTATTAGGATCGAGAGTAGGTAATTGAGGCGGGCCCGGGAGCATTTTGCAGCCATGGCGTTTTCCTATCATTGCATTTTGATCGATTGTAGCGTCAGGATCGTAATACATTCCACAATTGTGCGGAGCGATGGACGATGAGATTGCAGGATAAAGTAGCGGTTATTACTGGAGCGGCGAGCGGCATGGGCCAGGCAACGGCCTTACGTTTTCTCGCCGAGGGTGCGCGCGTCGTGATCGCGGATTTCAACGCAGAGAACGGCGCGAACACCGTGCGTTTGGCAACCGAGGATGGCTACGCTGACGCCGTGCGATTTCTTAAGACCGACGTCGCCAAGGAATCGGATGTCAAAGCAATGATCGAATGCGCACTCGACAATTTTGGGCAGCTCGATGTCGTGTTCAACAACGCGGGTGTCGGTGGTGCGATCGGCCCGCTGTGGGATCTTGAAGAAGATGAGTGGGACTATACCTTTGACGTGCTCGTTAAAGGGGTGTTTTTCGGGGTCAAACACGGCGCACTCGCGATGCGTGCAACGCAACGTGGCGGTGCAATCGTCAATACGGCGTCTGTCGCCGGATTGAGCGGCGGTTGCGGGCCTCTGGCGTATTCCGCCGCCAAGGCCGCGGTCGTTAACTTAACGCGCTCCGCGGCGGTACAATTGGCGCCTGACCGGATCCGCGTGAACGCGATTTGCCCCGGGTTTATTCTCACCGGTTTAACGCATCCCGCGCATAAAACGACCGCTGAAGCCGGTGAATTTCTAGATGGCCTGCAACCGTGGCCGCGACATGGGCGCGGCACGGACATCGCCGCCACCGCCTTGTTTCTTGCCAGTGACGAGTCGAGCTTTATCAGCGGGGAACATATTGTCGTTGACGGTGCGCTAACCGCGATCGGTCCAGATGTCTGGCAGCGCTTTGGTTTGCCTTACGAAGCGCGGATGGACAAAACGCGGCTCAACCGGGGTACCACGGGCGAGCGGAATTCGGTGCCCCCAGCGGGCGATACCGGATGAACGTTTCACCGACCCTCCAGTGCGCGATTTTTTTTGCGCTGTGCTTCTCAGTGGTAAACGCGGTGGCTGCGGGCGACGATTATATTCGCGGTCGCGTTTTAAATGCCGCGGGTAAGACCGAAGCCGGTGTTTGGGTGATTGCCGAGACCGACGATCTGGCCACAAAATATCGCAAGATCGTTGTTACAAACGATGCCGGTGAGTTTCTCGTTCCCGAGCTGCCGAAAGCGCGCTTCAGACTCTGGGTGCGCGGCTATGGATTGTTAGATTCCGCGCCGGCGAACGTGGCGCGCGGACAGTCGCTAGATATCACGGTGCGCAGGGCGCCTGATGCGCGGGCCGCCGCGGCCGTTTATCCGGCGAGCCAGTGGCTGAGCTTGTTGGCGCTCCCTGCGAGCGAACAGTTCGAAGCGCGTGATGAGCCTTACGAAAGCGACATCGCGTGGACTCATCAATTCAAACTCAATTGCATTTTATGTCATCAGCTTGGATCAGCAATTACACGTTTGCCCAGCGCTGAGGCTTTTGACCATGGTTTGTTGAAAGCCGGTGGCATGAATTATTTCGCCGCGCAATTAGGGCGGCAACGCTTGCTAGACACGTTAAGCGCTTGGGGCAAGCGCATACGTGAAGGCGCCGCGCCGAGCGCGCCGCAGCGACCGATGGGCGTGGCGCGCAATTTTGTGATCACGCAGTGGGAATGGGGCGATCACTATACCTACGCGCACGACGAAGTCGCCACCGATAAACGCGACCCTAGTGTCAATGCGGGTGGACCGGTCTACGGTGTTGATATTGCCAACGATTATCTCTTGATCCTCGATCCGAACACGCATCACGCACGCCGTGTTCGTGTGCCCACCCGCGGCGGTTTTGACACACCATGGTGCGATCAAACCTATCAGTCGCTGGGTAGCGATGAGGTCGAAGTTTTTGGTTTTGGATCGTTAGGTTGCCCGTGGCCGGGCGGCGTGACCGCGCATCAGGACAAATATTGGAATCCTGCCAACCCCCATAATCCGATGCTCGATCGCGAGGGTCGGGTGTGGATGACGACCCAGATCAGGCGTCAATGGGCCCGCGACTTGCCACACTTCTGCCATAGCGATGCTGAGATTATGGGGCAACGCCACCATCGTCAGTTGGCATATTATGATCCTGAAAGCGAGCGCTTCGAATTAGTTGACACCTGTTATGGTACCCACCATTTGCAGTTTGATGAGCACGATGTCTTGTGGACTAGCGGCGACGACTATGTGATCGGATGGCTAGATGCAAAAAAATTCGATCCGAAAGATCCGACGAGTTTGCAAGCAGCGCATGGTTATTCCCAAGTACGACTCGATAGCGATGGTGATGGTGAAGCCGACCACGCGTTAGTGGGATTTCACTACGGCGTTATTCCGAACCCGCAGGATAATTCTGTGTGGAGCGCGATCCCGCCGGGGATCTCGAGTGCGCCGGGCGAGTCCGGCTGGATTCTCCGGTTCGACCGCAAAACCCACCGGCACGAAGCTTACGCGCCACCGGCCCCGGGGTCTGGTCCACGTGGTGTGGACGTCGATTCGCAGGGTCTGGTATGGACCGCGCTCGCAGGCAGTGGCCACCTCGCGCGTTTTGATCGGCAGCGTTGTCGGCAAACTTGGGGTGTGGGTGAGCAATGCCCTGAGGGTTGGACGCTATGGCGCACACCCGGGCCGGCGTTTGCGGGCGCTGATAACGAGGACCTCGGTCATACCGATATGCATTACTATTTGTGGGTGGATCAGTTCAATACTTTAGGCATGGGCCATGACATTGTGATCATCAATGGTACGAATTCGGATTCTCTGATCGCATTCGATCCAGCTATGGAGCGATTCACCGTTATTCGCATCCCCTATCCGTTGAACACCTACACGCGCGGTTTAGACGGCCGCATCGACGCGCCGCGCAACGGTTGGAAGGGGCGTGGTCTGTGGTTTACGAATGGGCTCGATCCGATCTTGCACTCAGAGGTTCCGCGTTCCTATGTAGGCAAAATTCAATTGCGACCTGATCCGCTCGCGCATTAAACCGTCGCCGCACGTTTGCCGCCAGGCAGGCACGTATGCCTATCATTTTCCCGGGTCGCGCCGGCGATGAGTCGTTCCTATAAGCGCGTCATTCCCGCGCAAGAGCGCCACCCCAGGCGCTGAACGGGGCGGGGATCCCGCAGAACAACGCTCGCTGCACGGCACCGAACAAGGTTTTAGCAGTCCACCGGGCTCACCATGCCGCGCTTATGCACTCCCACTACATGGGTATAAAGTTGCGTAGTGGCAATATCACTATGCCCCATCACTTCTTGAATGTTGCGAAAATCGACTCCTTGCTGACGTCATGCACACGTAAGCGGACCGTCTTCGAAACTCGCAAGCCGCTGCCATACATGAGAGATAATGCGAGACGATGCACGCCATTCACATGAGATAACACTTGAGTTGCCTCAGCATGGCTGAGTACGGCGGATAACTGGCACGGTTTGCGCGTATAACCGTAGTTGAGTATGCCAAGATCGCGGTCGTAGAACTGATGGTACAAAAACACCAGTGCATTTGGGGCCGATTTTTGAGTGTTTGCGGCGAGGTTTTTCTCAGCGCCCAAGTACACCAAAAACAACTCGACCTCCCGGGCACCCAGGTCCACCGGGTGCTGCTTGGTGTGAAAATGAATGAAACGCGAATCCAGTCGCAGTAACTCTTTTCCGTTCGATATGCGAGATGTTTGCTGGGCATGAATACGCGCAACTGATCCATAAACCGCTCTGAGTGGCGATTCAACGGCGGGCGAATTTCGTCCATGAAATCATCCGACTGAATACTGTATATTATCAAGGGATATCTATTTAGCTCCACATCATACAAGATGTAGTGGTGCCGGCTACGCTCAAAATGCCCGTTGCAGGCCGCGATTACCCGCGGACCTGGGAGCAGTTTCTCGATTGGTTTCCCGACGACGAGTCCTGTCGCCACTATCTCGAAGGTATCCGTTGGAAGCGGGGCTTCGTGTGTCCGGGTTGTGGCGAGGCAGATGAGGCGTTCCAGGGCAGTCGTGGACGCTGGATCTGCCGTCACCATCTTCGATAAGACACGTACGCCGCTGCGAAGTTGGCTGGCGGCAGTGTGGTACATCGTCAACCAGAAGCAGGGCGTGAACGCGTTAGGTGTACAACGGGTGCTGGGGCTTGGCAGCTACCAAACGGCCTGGGCGATGCTACATCGCCTACGGCGTGCCATGATCCGCCCAGGTCGAGAGCAGCTCCACGGTCTGGTTGAGGTGGACGAGGTGTTTGTCGGACGCTCACCGCCGAACAAGGTTCGAGATACCAAGAAGAAACAAGAACTTGCCGAGAAGCGGGCCTCGCTGCGCTCGATCGTCATGGTCGCCATCGAGATCAAGCAGCCCAAGGGCTTCGGCCGCATCCGGCTTCAGCGCGTCACCAGTAAGTCCGAGAACGCCGCATTGCCGTTCGTGCTGGATGCTGTGGAGCCGGGCTCGGTGGTGCGTACTGACGGCTCTGCGGCTTACCGAAAGCTGGAGAAGCACGGCTATCGGCGCGAGAAAGCCGTGCAGCTGGGTGCCGATGATCCGGCGCATGTGACCATGCCCGGCGTGCACCGGGTAGCCTCGTTACTCAAGCGCCGTCAACTCGCCACGCTCATGGCACTCATCGGCGTCCTGCAGTATTCGCAGCTTCTCCTCAGCACTAAATCGCCGACGTTGCGCGCGCTCGTGAGCGACCTCGGCAAGCACCTGCGTTTCGGGCAAATCCGTCGTGGGTTTGGGCACCTTGTCTCACTCCTACCGCCCTGATCGCGAGCTTCATTCTATAACCCCAGTGTCCAAACTTATATTGACGCACAGGGGTTTGCCTCTAGGGGCGCAGCTTAAAAAGCTTCTAACAAACGCGTCAACTCGGACCACCCAAAGTTGCATAGCAAAGCGGCGCAACTTTGGGCGTCCGGTTACGCGAAGCGTTATGAGTAATCCATTGAAAAACCGAATACCAATAACAGTTTTTGTCATGGGTGTAATATGCTTCATTATTAGCCCGGCTCTGTCTGTTGTATTTGCGGTTACTGGAGCGGTAATTTTGTCCGTAAGCCAAATACAGTTCTTACGTAAACATGAAGGACTAGTGGGATTAGCTATTCCAACAAGAACTGTGTTTAGAAGAATGTCAGCTTCTGAAGCATTACCATTTAAAATTGGTGCGGCAATGTTTTTATCACCACTTCTGTCAGTTATAGCAAAAACACTGGTATTGCATGCAAACTCATAACAAGTCGCTCAAGTCCGTTTCGGCCTATGGCCTCCACCGGACGCCGCAAAGCGGCGCCGCTTAGCTCTGCCGTTATGTTTCAACAGAGGAATAGTTGCCGTGAAATCTAGATGGTCGATTGGGGTCGTTCTTTTCCCAGAGTTTGAACTCCTCGATGTCTTCGGGCCGTTGGAAATGTTCGGGATGGTCCCCGAGAACTTCACAATTCACTTGGTAGCTGAACAAGCGGGTGCCGTGGCGAGCCGACAAGGTCCACAGTCAATTGCCGAAAGGGGATTTGGCGACGATCTTCGATTCGATCTATTGCTCGTACCTGGCGGACCCGGAACGCGAACTGAAGTTGACAATGACTGGCTCTTGAATTGGCTTCGGGACCAATCGAAGGTCGCTGAGTACACGGCGTCGGTATGCACCGGCAGTGCACTCCTGGCAAAAGCCGGAGTATTGGACGGACTTCGAGCGACGACGAACAAGAGAGCATTTGGATGGGCAGCTGCTCAAAGCAACAACGTGACCTGGATACCAGAAGCGCGCTGGGTCGAAGATAGGAATGTTTTTACTTCGTCGGGTGTATCAGCCGGAATGGATATGTCGCTGGCTATTATCGGCAAACTTCTCGACAACGACGTAGCAGAACAAATTGCCACGTGGACAGAATACGATTGGCATCGTGATCCTAGCTGGGACCCGTTTGCTAAAAAGTATGGTTTGGTCCCAAATGAAACATAACAAGTCGCTCGAGCGGACGCTTGAAAAGGCGCTCCCTTCGCTACCGCTCCGGTCGCCCCTTTTCAAGCGCCGCTCAGCTTGGCGTTAGATGTTTCGCACCGTTTGTGTATAATCGCCGACCCCACCAAGCATCTAACCATACATAAGGAGGTGCGACATGCGAAATTCAAAAAACAACGAACGCTCTTCCTTTCGAGCGGACTAGCAAACGCCGTAAAGGATATCCGTCCGAAACCCAGGTCAAGCGCGGAATGCGCGTTGTCCGGGGTGACAAGTACCTACAAGAGAAACTTGGACGAAATGATCCATGTCCGTGTGGATCGGGTCGTAGGTTTCAAGAAGTGTTGTCTCAAAGCGAAACGATTTGAAGGTGCGCTTAGAGACGACTACTTTTAGGTAATGAAAGAAACATCTAACCAGGTGCTGCAGCTGACCCGTTACAGCGCGCTTCTCCGGTGTGCCAGTATTTTCACACCTCCAAAGCGCGCTGAAACGGCCAGCTGAGCACAACGTTAGGTGGCGAGTTATGGCGTACGATGAACGCATCGCTAAGCGGCTACGTCATGTATATAAAGATGTGGCCAACGTCGTCGAAAAGAAGGCGTTTGGCGGCACCGCTTTCATGGTCAACGGTCATATGTCCTGCGGCGTTATCAAGGACAAGCTCATGGTTCGCGTCGGCCCGGAGCAGTACGAGAAAGCCCTGAAGCGAACCCATGCTCGCAAGATGGATTTTACGGGTAGACCGATGAAGGGATTCGTGTTCGTGGTACCCGCAGGCATCAAGACTTCGCGAGATCTCAAGTCTTGGGTTAATCTCAGCTTAAAGTTTGTGGATTCGTTACCGCCAAAGTAGCTTCAATGCAGTCGCCACCTAACCAGCGCAAGCAACGGACATTTGACCCGGCCACTCCCTTGGCTGAACGCCAAGCTCGCGTCCGCGTCAAATGCCGCTGTTGCGGGCGTTCGGCATAGGAGAATGACCCAATTGACCAACACCAGATCTGGTTGTCTGGCCGCTCATCAACGTGCCAATCTCATTCAAATACCTGCAATCATCCACAGGCTGCCCCGTCTGTCATCGCGGCTTAGGCGCGAAATCTATGTCTTGCGCGATGATCTGACCGGATTTGGCCTCGGCGGAAACAAAACGCGAAAGGTCGACTTCCTCTTTGGAGATGCACTCGCCCTGAAAGCAACCACCGTAGCCACCATCAAGGCCACGAGCTTCAGTCGAAATGCCGCGGCCGGGGCGGCTGCCTGCGGGTTAAGTTTCCACGTGGTCTTGCCTGGCACCGAATCGGACCAGAATCCCTTGAGCCAATCCGCCTTTGCAAAGTGGGGTGCCAAGCTCCACTACGAGATAGGCGACTGGACGGCCTTGGAAAGCCGCTTGGAATCTGTGGTTGCATCCTTGCGGGTTCAAGGAGAGGATGTCTATGTTCTGCATCCGGGAGGAAGCGATGTGATCGGAGCACTCAGCTATGTGAGCGCTTTTGACGAAATTCGTGAATTCTCGGAGCGAACCGGCGTTCATTTCTCCCACATTGTGCATTCCACCAGCTCCGCGGGAACACAGGCAGGACTTGTTGTGGGACAGTGCACCGCCAACTACGAGACTCAGGTCATCGGTATCAGTGCCTCTAGACCTATGCCCGAGCAGTTTGAGCTAGTCCACGAGCTTGCACAATCTACGGCGCAATTGCTGGGCAGGCAGCTGGATCCGGGCAAGATCAACGTCGATGACGGCTTCGTTGGTCCAGGTTACGCCCATGCTTCGAAGGAAGGCGAGATAGCGTCGCAGACCTTTGCTGAGCTGGAAGGCATTCTCTTGGATCCCGTGTACACGGGCAAGGCAGCCGCTGCACTGATGGACTACTCGGAGAACGAACGATTCGGAGGCGGCGGTCCGGTGCTGTTCATTCACACGGGTGGAAACGCAGGGTTGTACTACTAGTGCTGCTTGAAGTACTGCCGAACAAGTCGTTCCAGCCGACGCCGCTTAGCGGCGCGGCTGAACTCAATCGTTGGGCGGCCGGGAGTACCGCAGCTCTTCGCTTCATCGCGGCGTGAGGGAATAGCATCGATGGAAGTTTCGCCGAACCCGATCGATATTCTCGAGAAGTACTTTGACGCCGAACTCAAGCCAGATACCTTGGGCGAGTTTGATGGCGTTGATCCTGAGCAATGGATCGACTTCTCCAAGCACTATCTCGCCGTGATGAAAAGCGGCTTCGCCGGTGCACACCTCGATGCGCAAGCAGCTCCGGCGCATGCCGTCCGGCTCTACTTCGAGCCCTCGTTCGCGCACGACTGGGCACGAGTCCTGGAGAAGCGCTTCGCCGAAACGCCGCTGCTCGGCTACAGAGCGTTCCTCCCCGAAGACCCTCGGGTGACCCGTGAGCAGATTTCTGCTTTCCTCAATCCGCTGAAGAAGCATCTGCTGCTGGCGGACTCGGTATTTGTCAAAGACAACTTCTACTACGGCTTCGATATGGTCGCCGACTCAGTCAGCCGGGACCGCTGGCGCGCTGACGCTAACGTAGTGTCTTTGGTTGAGATGAGTATCGCCCGGATACGGGCCTATTTACCCATCCTGGCCGAACTGCGCAACCTCATTCGATCGAACGCGCTGGTGTTCATGCCGTACTACATCACACCGACCTTTCCGTATGCCAACGTTCCGCCCGAGCTTCAGGGGCACGTGGAGCGACTGCGGATCGTTGACCCATCCCGAGAGATATGGAGGGACGGCATCCCTGCGCACGAGTTCGACAAGGTGCTTGTGCCTTGGCTCAACGCCCGGCTTCTGGGTCTGGACCCTGTCTACCTCACGGACGCTATGGCTCGGATCGGCGGGACGCTGAGCTTCGACAGCGATGCACCTGGGTCCCCGCCGAATGACTTGCTGTCGGTGAGTATCCTACCCTTCGGCGGAGCAGGCGAGATCGATCTGGACACGCTCTGGAAAATGCGTCGCAACGAATCCGTTTTCGCACATGTTCGCTTGCTGACCGCCCAGTGCAAGAAGCACCTGGAGGACAACCTCGGCCAAAGGGCGACACCGACGGCCGCAAACGCATTGAGCAGACAGTTCCTGCAGGACCACCTCGCGTCCCTCCGAACGCAGAAAGTCATCTCCTTCGCGGAAAAGCCGTCGGTGTCGCTCGTCTGGCGGACCACACTGGCTGTCGCCACGCTCGGCACGTCAGAGATTATCGGCGCAGCGGCATCCGTCGTCCTGGACAGCAGCGTCGGTAAGGCTGCCCTGTCCCGCCTATCCCCCGAACGCCGAGCGATCGCTTATCTCAACGCTGCCCTATGAACGCTATACGGCGGTCGCCAGCATTCTCAATTTCGCTACGCAGTGTCCATCACCCGTGTGGCCAACAGGTTGCCTCTACGCGTGCCGGCCGCCCAACAACCGGCTGCAGCGGACGGTCCGCTGCGCGGCCCGCCGCTGAACCGGAGCGTTATACGTAATGGAAAGCTCCGATATTAAGAGGTGGTCCCGGTCGTTAGGACGGTGAGATAAGTGTAGGCTTTGCATTGATGCAGAGGAAGGTCTCTGCGAGGAGCGAAGCAAAATGAGAAGATCAAGAAGGAACCATAGCCCGGAATTCAAAGCGAAAGTAGCATTGGCAGTGCTGAAGGGCGAGAAGACGCTGTCAGAGCTGTTGGAGCAGTTCGACGTACATCCGAACCAGATTACGACATAGAAGAGCGAGCTGCTCGAGAAGGCCGCACAGGTGTTCAACGGCGGGAAGCCGAGCACGGAGCCGCCGGTGGATGTGAAAACGCTACATGCAAAGATTGGCGAGTTGACGCTGGAGAATGATTTTTTAGAAGGCGCGCTCACCAAGGCGGGCATGCTGAGCGCAAAAAGATGATTGACCCGAATCACGAACTGTCCATTAGCCGACAGGCGAAGATTTTGCAGATTTCGCGTTCTTCTGTGTACTACCGTCCGGTGCCGACCTCGGGTCAGGATCTGGCGCTGATGTCGGCTATCGAACGGCTCCACCTGGAATTACCGTTCGCGGGTAGTCGGAGGCTGAAAAAGCTGCTGCGCACGGAAGGATTCGACGTTGGGCGGCGCCATGTGCGGACGCTCATGCGCCGTATGGGTATCGAGGCACTGTACCGGAAGAAGAACACATCACGTCGGCATCCGGATCACAAGGTCTTTCCGTACCTGTTGCGCGGTCGTTCGATAACACGACCGAACGAGGTCTGGGCGCTCGACATTACGTACATTCCGATGCGTCGCGGTTTCGTGTACTTCGTCGGTGTGATGGACTGGGCGACGCGTCGGATTCTGTCCTGGCGGCTGTCCAATACGCTGACAACGGACTTCTGCGTTGAAGCCCTGCAAGAGGCCATCGACCAATATGGGCCACCGGAGATTGTGAATACCGACCAGGGTAGCCAGTTCACGAGCGCTGAATTCGTCGATGCCGTGCTCAGCCAACATATCCGGCTGAGCATGGATGGCAAGGGCTGCTGGCGAGACAACGTTTTCATCGAACGTTTCTGGCGGACGCTGAAATATGAGGAGGTCTACCTGCGGGCTTACGACACCGTGTCGGACGCTCGGCAATCCCTGGCCCGATACATCGGATTCTACAACAGTCGTCGGCCGCATGTTGCCAACGACGACTTAACGCCGGATGCGGCGTACTTTGGCGCGCTCCCGATCATCCGGGCGGCGTAACCGTGAAACCGCAGGGCCGATCACTTATCAAGCTGTGAAAAACTGTCCAAATTTGCGGGACCACCTCTATATCCGCAAGGTGCCGCGGACAAGAACGATCCCATTGGAGCATGGGTGTTTTCGTTAACGAAGTATTGGATTTCGCGATACGACGAACATCGCATGAAGGCATCGCGAAGGACTAACTTGGTTGCTCGCTTTCTGGGGACGGGTTTCTTCGGCGCACTTGCAGCTGGTGGCCTTGATGGTGAACTTGATGGTGTCGAAGAACTTATCGCACCCATTGGCGCAGGCGCGGCGAGAATATTCGTGCCTAATCTCACGGAAGCCTATCGCGACAAAGCCATACGCAACAAGACAACGCTAGATCAAGTTGCCAGTCACTATTAATCAACACATCAGAAAGAACATGAATCGATCACTACAAATCGCATCGTGGATCACCGCTGTAATTATGATTGCGGTCGTTTTCTTCGCCGCATGGCGCGCGTTTGACGTCCAAGCAATGAATCCGATCGCCATTTGGGTTCTATCGTTGTGTCTGATTCCGTTAGCGCTCGGCGTTTACCAATACGTCCGCGCAGGCAAATTAGACCAGCAGACTCGTAAAGATCGCGAAGAACGACATCGCGGGGAGCTTAAATCACTTATGGCCGATGTAGAGAATCCAGAGGCAAGGGACATTCTTCAGGTAGCTTCCGAGATTGAGGCCGAACCATGACATGTCGTATAACAAATCGGTGAACCGGAGTTGGCTCGCCTTTCGGTTTTTCAACGTCAGTTCCTTCGTTTAAAAGTAAGCGCCACGTGAACCCCAGGGTTGATTTTTATACAACGCGTGATTTACAAACTGCGGTTATTTCACTGGAAAAATTTCTGCAGAAACACGATGTGGCAGCAGCGATTCGATTGCCTCAACCGATTCGGCTCGCGGTAAGTCGCTAAAAATACGCTGCAAATATCGATACGGTTCGAGTCCGTTGGCTTTCGCAGTCTCGATAAGGGAATAGAGATTTGCTGAAGCTTTGACGCCGGCCACCGAATCGCTGAACAGCCATGCTTTACGGCCCATCACAAACGGCCGGATCGCATTTTCGCAACGGTTGTTGTCGATGTGTAATCGGCCATCATCAAGATAGCGCGTGAGTTTGTCCCAATGCTTATTGAGATAGCCCAACGCTTTGCCTAACGCCGTTTTCGGTGGCACCTGCGGTAACGTGTTATCGAGCCACGTGCGAAGCTCATCGAGGAGCGACGAAGCATGCTCGCGCCGATAGGCATAGCGGTCTTCGGCAGACATGGCCTTCGCTTGTTTCTCCACGCGATAAAGCTTTTGAATGAGCGAGAGTCCCCGCCAGGCACGACCGCCGCGCGTTTTTTTACCTTGCGCTTTCACCGCTTCGTCGAACTTGCGCCGCGCGTGTGCCATACAACCCAATGGCACGATGTCATTCGCCGCGACGACCGCGTTGTAACCCTCATAGCCATCGGTTTGAAGATACCCTGCGTAATCGGCGAGCAAGTTTGCCGGCACCGAGCCCGCGCGGGTCGGCGAATAATCGTACAACACCACCTCCGAATCGGGCGGCCCACCGCATTGTACCCAAAGATAAGAGGTGGATTGCGCCGTGCGGCCAGATTCCTTCAGCACCTGAACAGTCGTTTCGTCCATTTGGATGATGTCATAGGCGAGTAACCGATCACGCATCAGATTAATCAGCGGTTGAACCAATACGCCGGCCTTTATCATCCAACTCGCCAACGTCGTGCGCGGAATACTGATGCCGATACGGTTTAAGATCGCTTCCTGGCGATATAACGGCAACCCATCGACGTATTTACACACCGCGACATGCGCCAATAAACCCGGTGAGGCCATACTCTTCGGTACCGGTTGCGCCGGCAAGGGCGCGGTTTTAATGCATCGACCGCAATCACACGCATATTGTTTGCGCACATGACGAATAACGCGGATCACTGCCGGCACGATATCCAGCTGTTCACAGACTACCTCGCCAATCTCAGCGAGCTGTCGGCCGTCATGTCCGCAAACCCGGTCTGCCGCCGGCAACTCATGGATCACCTCAACCCGCAGTAACGCGTCCGGTAATGGTTTGCGACCACCCGATTGACGCTGATGTGAAAGGACTTCAATCGCCGGGCTTTCCTGTTCAACGCGCTCATCGTGTGATGACTCTGTCGCATCGAATAACTTGATCTGATCGGGCGAGACCGCTTCACTGCGTGAAGCAAATCGCTTCGCCAACGCGACGTTCAATTGTTCTTGTAGGATAACGACCTTTGTGGAGAGTTCGTCGTTGCGTCGTTCAACGTCAACAACTTTAGAACTTAACTGCTCATTGCGAGCAGCGTGTTCAACGACCAGCGACTTTAATGCGTCAACATCGTTCGGTAATTGATCGCGTAGCGTCGACATACAAAAAGTATAAACGATGCGCGATCATGTGTCCTATCCAACTTGCGAAAAATGTAACGCTTGATGACCTTCAATGTCATGCCCAGACAGTAACCAGTGTAATTGCGCTTCGCTTAACGTGATCACCGGTTCTGGCCAACGACGTGGCCAACGGAACTTATCTTGTTCCAATCGCTTGTACCACATCGCAAAACCACTCTTGTCCCAATATAGAATCTTTAGTTTATTACGACCCTTATTGATGAATACAAACAACGCACCCGAGAACGGCGATAAATCCATCGTTTGCTCAACAATCAGCGACAGCCCGTTGATGGCTTTCCTGAAGTCTACCGGCTCGCGATGTAAATACACACCGCTAACCGAACGAAACACCTCCACCGTCTAGGCTCGCAACGCCTTAATCACTTCAGCGACTCGAACGCCTGGTATCTCTGTCGGAAAACGCACCACCACATCACCCAGCTCAACCGTAATCGCACCTAACGATTGAGGCGACGACACGCCAACCGGATGAAAAGATGTCGCACCCGCGTTCGATTCACCCATCAGTTCTTGCCGACGGACACTAAAATACTTCGCATCTACTCCGCGTTCACGGCAGAATGCAGCCGCCGTTTGGCCACTGCTCGCATGTGCCTCGATTAACGATAACCACTCTGATTTTGTTCGCTTTGTCATCTGCCATTCCTCTCTTGCGGGAAAACAGATCACCTTACCGAATTATATATCCAAGCATAGCGCGTCGTTTACGGGGCGCTTACGTTTAAAATTCTCGATGTGCCAACGCGAACTCCGTTGGTCCGCCAACCCGGTTACCTCAGACGTTAGCTGACAAGTGCTATGACGGAGCCAGTCCAAATCCCAGCAACAAGGGAACAGGTGTCAGGGAACAGGTGTCAGGTCTTGCCTTTTATCTTCAGACGCTGAAAGCGAATGAAAACCTGTCGTCAAGGGCGAGTGGGTTAGCCGTCAAGCTTGCGGCGCGCACCGATTGCGGATAGCAGTGCGGCGCAGAGCAAGCCAAACCCCGCTGGCAGCGGTACCGTCGTGGGCGGTATAAGTCCGGTGTGCATCGCGATATCGCCGAGCACTGCCTGCGCTCGTGCACTGGATGTGTTGTCGCCGAGAAACACAAAATTCGGCACCTCATAAGGATCGAACGGCAAAGGCAAACCGGCGGCGGTATGATCCCAGGGCGTATAGTCGCGTAGCGCGCCCGTTAATACTTCTGCGCCGTTCGCAGTCAAGGAATAACTATCCCCCGCGAGGTGCAATCCGAAAGACGTTTCACCGACGTTGTTATCGTAGCTTACGCTCTCAGCACGGGTGAAATTGGGGCCGGATTGAGCCCAAATTTCGTTTGACCAAAACCCCAATTCAATGCCTAACAAATCATTACTGACGACGATCACGCTAAAGCCAGCCCGATTCGTCGATGCATGGAATTCGCTATTGATCTGTAACTCGAAGTTGAGGTGGAAACCGGCGCTGCGATCGAGTGCCGGGCTGAGCGTAACGACACCACTGGGTGCGTTGTTATAGCCGATGATGCCGGTGTTGCCGAAGCTCGTACTATCGAACTCCGTGCCCTGAGTGAGTACGGTTTGGGTTCCCCCGAGGCCGATGAAGGCGAGATTTTGATCGCTAGGCAAAGTCCCGAGTGCGTCGTCATAGAAAACGAATGTATCCGCCAGTGTGTTTTGACCCCATAGGACACTGAGCATGAAAACAACTACCACCGAGCGTCGACGTATCGCCACTATTTGTTCCGCCTTTTCCAGTTACTATGCCAAGCTTGTCATGCTACTAATACGGACGCTAGCACTACAAGACAAAAAAAAGCGCGATCCCTATCACAGACTGAGTTAACGGCTAGCCTAATAATCGTGATCGGTAAGTTTTGCGCGCCATTTTTTCAAGAGACGTCACCGTCTGCGTCGTGATTCGGGAGTGGCAAAGCATGCCACGATCGCGTTACGCTGTCGGCATTATAGAGATATCCGATCGCTGTTCTACAACAATCACAAGCGGAGGGGAGAGATGCAGAAAGAAGCGAGCACGTTGGCATCCGACGTGACAAGCACGGGTTGGCAACGGCGTTATACGCTAGTCGGGCTATGCATCGCAGCGGTATTTATCTGCTATATCGACCGCGTAAATATCTCAGTTGCCGTAATTGCCATGCAGAAAGAATTTGGCTGGTCGGAGACCGTCAAGGGTTTTGTGCTGTCATCATTTTTTATCGGTTATATGTTGTTCATGGCGCCGAGCGGTTGGCTCGCAAATCGCATCGGTGGCCAAATCGTGCTTGGCTTCGCGGTTTTGTGGTGGTCGGTGTTCACGATCCTAACTCCTGCGGCGGCATCATTGTCGCTGGCGGTCTTAATCGTGACGCGTGTCGCCATGGGCATGGGCGAAGCGGCGATGTTCCCCTCGGCCTACAATCTTTACGGCCGTTGGGTGCCCACAGCCGAACGTTCGCGGGCCGTATCCTTATTGATCGGCGGTATTCCCCTGGGCACCTTATTTGCGTTGTTGACCACCGGTTGGATCATCGCGCGGTATGGTTGGCATGCTGTCTTTTACTCTTTCGGCGTAGTGGGTTTACTTTGGTGTTGCGTTTGGTTCTTACGCGCCTACAATGATCCCGCTGATCACCCAAATATTTCGGCCGCCGAACTTCGTTACTTACAGGACTCTGCGCCCCCACGCACAAACGCTGAGGCGATTGTGCCGTGGGGGAAGATGTTCAAAACGCCTGCAATTTGGGCTTTGATCGTCAATCATTTTTGCAGCAATTGGGTTCTCTATATGTTACTTGCATGGTTGCCGAGTTATTTTAGCGGGGCGTTGGGCTTGAGCATAACGAATGCGGGGATTTATTCCGCCGCACCATGGCTAAGCATGTTTGTGTTTGGCACCCTAGCTGGTTGGTTTGCCGACGGCTTAGTTAAACGTAGCGTGAGCTTAACGACAGTACGCAAGCTTATGCAGGTTACAGGATTGTTGGGCGGCGCTTTATGCATGTGGTTAGCTCGTGATGTCACCAGTGTAAACGTCGCGGTCGGTCTTATGTGTGGTGCGTTGGGATTTTTGTCCTTTACTTGGTCGGGCTTCGTACCCAACCATCTCGATATCGCGCCACGTTACGCCGATGTATTAATGGGGATTACGAATACGGCGGGCACGATACCAGGCATTATCGGGGTGGCGATCACCGGTTGGTTAGTCGACGTAACCGGAACGTATACGGCGGCGTTCGCGCTAGCTGCCGCGGTGAATGTGTTTGGTGCATTCGTGTGGCTATTTTTTGCCACCGCAGAGCGAGTCGTGGATTGAACCTAGAAACCGACCGTAGGTCCGCGCCACGTGGGTCGCCGCGGGGTGGCGCGTGCAATGGCGTCTAGCGCGCTGCCCCAACCTTCGCAAGCCATTTTCCCCGACTGGCCCCGGAGTCTATTCAACACGCCCTTAGCGAAGGCGTAGAAACGAAAAAAGCGCATAATTGCGACGCGTTGCTGGGAATTGGGCGGCGTTCTCGCGCAGATTAGCTTGTCGTCGTACATGCCCCGATCGGTCATACCGACCGCACCATATGCATATACTCGTACGGCGCTACCGGCGGCTAACGATGGTCCCAGGACGACGGCGTCGAGCAAGTCTCCCTCGAGTCCCACATAGGCCGGTACTGAGCCATAATTGAACGGACAGGGTAGCGGCGAAATAAAATCAATTCTGCCCTTGGCTCCGCGTTTGACAAAACCCCCTCGCGGCACTTCGATTACGACTTCGATGAGCGGCTCGTCAGCGGCGGTGTTTGGCAACGGGGTCGTGATGTCGTATGGGCTATTCATGTTGGTGGTTAGGGGACTTTCGCAACGCAAAGCGCATCAAGCCCCGATACAGTTCGGCGGCGCGACGATGTAGTACCTCTGGGGTCTTGCCGTAGCGCTGGTTAATTAGTGACACCATACCACGGTCTCGCGCTTGAAAAGTTGCGCCCCATCACACAGTCTTTTCGTCCAACGAGCGCATAACTGAAGCGCGCAAAACGGCGGCTGCGATATAGTAATGCCGCAAGCTCTCCCATCTGCGCGGTAGCTTTCTCCTCGGTCCAACAGACCGTGAGCTCCGATATTGCATGAGGATCGCGGTAACTGCAGATTTTCCGTTGGTAGGCAGCTTGCAGGTAATCTACGCTGGGGCTACCTTAACTATTAAAGATCGGTAGCCAAATTTGCAAATCGGTCTACCGAGTGCGGTGCTGGCGACACCTTGACGTAGGTGGGCTAAGCAACAGCTGGCACGAAAATTTGCAAGGTAACCTCATGCGGATTGGCACTGAATTATTGGCCTTGATCGAACGCGTAGCCGGCGTCCTGGACCTGCCACCGATCACCGATATTTATATGCCGGAACCGAATCCGCACGGCGGCGGTGAAACGGAATTCGGAATCGTCTTACTAGCGGATGGTAGCGCCGGTTTGTACTACGCGTGGTTGGGGGAAACCCAACAGGGTATGGAGACACGGTTTGCCGGCGAAGCACTGATCGGCAAAAGCCCCGTTACCTTGGCACGGTGGTACGAGCGAAACTCTGACGCCGAACGATCGTTGGCCTTGGCGGCCATGAACGCAATTACTGCACATGTTTTCAAGCGTGCCCGCTACCATCCGCAAACCGCGTTCGACTCCATGGGTAACTTGTGCGTTAGCCACGATGATCACTTAGGCATGATCGGAAATTTTCCGTCTTTAGTAACTCACGCGCGTGAGAATCAGATCCGTTTGACGGTTTGCGAGCGCAAAGTGCATATGGTAGACGACGATGGGCTCATTACGATCACCTTGGCACCTGAGGCTTTGCGGTCGTGCAATAAAATCATTTCGACAGCGGCGACTTTGATCAACGATTCGCTAGACGACATGTTGCCCTATTGCAGCAACGCAGATTCGGTAGTGGTGATCGGTCCGACAGCGGGGTTTTTCCCCGATCCCCTTTTCGCGCGCGGCATTGTCACGGTTGGTGGCTCCGAAATCGTGCTTGCTGGTGACGCGATTACGAACCTCAAAGCCGATCGAGGATTAGGTAGCAGCGCACGGCGTTATGTCATATGCAGCGACGATTATCCTGGCATCGATGCATTGTTGAAATCATCACAAGCTTAGATCTGTCGGTTTCCGGCTTAAGATGACACCAGCATTTGCTGTTGGCTAACGGCGTTCAAGGTGTACGTGCGCGGGCTAGTGACCCGCCACCGGCACATGACCATTGCCAGCTCGAGGCGAGAAAACCCGACACTACATAAATGGCGCTGCGGTCGCTGCGCTGGGCGTATTGTTGATTACCGTCGATAGTAGTAGCGCCGAAGTCGATCGTCACTATCTCGCCATGGGTGTTTTCAAGGGCGATCGACAGGCGCGGTGGTTTCAGGCCGAATTGCGCAAGCTCGCTGTGAACGAGTTGCTCCGGGGGAATAGTGCGCACCGGTGCGGCCTTGTGCAGTAGCTTGAGCGCGTGTTCTAGGGCTAGCCTGTGTTTGCTGGTGAGCACGACGTGGCTGTCGCTGTCCATCCACTGATCGTTACGGCGAAACGTACACTTATGCTGATCAGCTTGCACGGTTACGGTGACAATGTCGCTCGGTGTATCCGCGACAATGCCGATACGCTGCGGCACGATCAAATGGCCGCGGGGTGGTAGGCGTCCCGCGGCGATCATGACGCTCAAATAGATCAACGAAGCGATAGCCGCCAAGCCATAGCCCAGCTTCGCGCCTATCATCGACGGTGTCTCCATACAAGCAAGCCGATACCGAACGGCACGGCGGGCAACGCAACCACGAGCACGAGAAATATTTTGCGCATTTGCGGCTCGGTTAAGATAATGCGTTTCGGTACGCGTGTTGGTTCACTGATCGGTGTTTGCGATTCTTCTCCTACCAGCCATCTGATCATCGACAACACTAGTTCGCTGTTTGCTAGATAGGGAAAGAACGAGTTGCTGGCAAAATCGGCGTCGCCAACGACGACTAAACGCGTGGATTCTCGTTCGTTCAATTTACGCTCGATTGCAACCGCGAGTGTTTGCTCGCCTTGGGCTTTCGGCGACTCGTGTGCGGCATCCGCGGCTAACGAATCCGCGCCTGTGAGCGTGGGCGACGTGCCAGGCAGAGTATATGGCGTAGCGAGGTGTTGGACTTTGCTTTCAGCACTGCTGCGGACGATGGGCACGACACTGGTCGCGGGTCCAACTTTGCGCAGTGTTAAAGGGCGCACGCCGGGGAAGAACGTCATCGATACGCGCCGCGTGATCGGGTGTTGCGGGTAGCCGGTCACAGCGACCATTTCGCGATCGGTTGCATAGTGTAAGCGCGGCTCAGTTACGATCTGATTCGGTAGATTTACACCGTATTCGTCTAAGCAAGTTCTGAGCGCAGCGTCGAGCGAAAAACCAACATCGAATAAAAGTAGCGCTGACCCGCCGGCATGCAAGTACCTAGCGAGCGCGGTTACTTCATGCGGTAGCCAGCGCGTCCGTGGTCCTGCGCTAACAGCTACGTCGCAATTAGCGGAGACTTCTCCATCGACGGCGAGCAGTAAACGTTTAACCTCGAAGCCGAGCGCCTCCAAGCCCCGCCGCCAGCGACCGACACCGTGATTTTCCGTGATCACGGTGGCAACGCCGTGGGCACCGTGGTTGTGGCTATGTTCATGCAAGCCTTCTATATGAGTGTGAAATTCGTCGTTGTCAAAAGGATATTCGCCATGGCCTTCGATAAAACACACTGTGACGGTGCTTTCTCGCAACGCGCGTTGAATGCCCAGGGCGAGCTTGACTTCCTCAGTCGTCGGCACCGCGATTCGACGGCCTTCGGCTTCCAAAACGGCAAGATTGTATTGCTTAATTCCGGCGGAAGCGGCGCTAGCAGGTTCGCGATCGGGATCAACGGTATGAACGCGGAGTAAGTGGTTGCGTTTTGCCAGCAACGCCAAGACATCACGGAGACGGCGCGCGGCTGGGTCGTCAGCGTGGTAGTAATAGGTGAGATTGACGGGGCGGCTTAAGTTGTCGACCACCGCTATGGCGCGTGGATCGGGTCGAAAACGTTGCTCTCGAGTAAAGTCGAATTGGCGATCGTGCAAAATAATGGCGACGTTAGCAAGAATGCCCCCGCCGGCGACGAGTACAACAATAAGTGCGGGGTAGAAATAGCGGAGCGCGTTTCGCCGCGGCGCGTCAGTGGGCAGATGCAGCGCGGAGATAAAGAGCGTGACTACAGCGACCAACCATCCACAGGCCCACCCTAGCGCCGCGCCGTCGGGACCGAGCATGTTCAACGACGTTTTAGCGCGCGTACCGCGATCAGCAGGCCGATCAAACAGACGCTTAGAAAATAGCCAATATCCGACAAATACACCGCTCCACTGACCATCGGCGCAAAGTGCGCGACTAATGATGCATTGATCACAAATGAACCGTACGGCTCTGGCAGGATTGCGCCGGTAGCATCTAGTGACCACAAGAGGATGGCGACACCGAAGCTTCCTGCGGCTGCGATAATTTGGTTGGAAGTCATCGCAGAGAACGCCAAACCGATCGCTATGAGCGCGGCGCCTAGCAGGAACAAAGCGCAATAGCCCGTGTAAATCGGCCCCCAATCGGGTTGTCCTAAGATTTGCAGCGTAATCGGGTAGGCCAGCGTCGGCAGCAACAAGCAGACGATCAGGGTCAAAGCAGCAAAAAATTTTGCAAGCACGAGTTCCAGCTCGCCGGTGGCGTTGCTTAAAATTAATTCTAAAGTTCCACCACGCCGTTCTTCGGCTAATTGGCGCATCGTAATGATAGGCACTAGTACCAAAAACAACATGGCCGCTTGAGACGTTGTCTGCACCAAATTGCTTGTATGGTGATAGAACAGCGCTAAGGTAAACGTGTAACCCATGATCAATAAGAACGTCGCAGCCAGGGCGTAGGCGATGGGTGATAAGAACATCGTTTTGAGCTCTTTAAAAAGCAGCGCGAAGGGTAGCGGTGTCATGGCTTTTCCGTGAGACTGAAATACACCGATTCTAACTGCGTCGGGATAGCCCGAAAACTCAACAGTTCAAATCCCTGTTCAATCAGCGCGCGCGGGATTGTGGCTACGAGATCCGCACGCGCGACGCCGACTTCAAGATGGGTGGTGTCTGCCTGACAATGGGCAGAACATACCCGCACGCCCGCAATCGTATCGCAACAAGCGCGTAGCGCCGCAAGCACACGACCGGCAACGATAACGTTAAAAGTCAGCGCCTGTTCCTTGAGAGAGCGTATGCCACGGAGTTCCCCAGCGAGTAAAATTGCAACACGACTCGCAACTTGTTCGATCTCTGTCAATATATGGGACGTTAAAATCACCGCGTGTTGGGGTGTGAAGGAATTTACAAGCGCACGCCAAGCGGCGATTTGCCGGGGGTCTAAACCGCTTGTCGGTTCGTCAAAAATTAGCAGTGGTGGTTCATTGATTAACGCCTGCGCGATCGCGACGCGTTGTCGGTAACCACGCGATAGCTGTCCGATCATATGTTTGAATACAGGTTCGAGGCCTAAACGTTCACATACCCGAGGAACGGCCCGTCGCAATGCAGCGTGGTTCAAACCCTTTAATTGTCCCATCGTTCGGAGGAATTCGTAGACGCGGAAATGATCATAGAGCGGCGCGTTTTCTGGAACATAGCCTATATAGCTGCGCGCCACACGCGGGTGAGTATGCATGTTGTGCGCGGCGATGTGTACGTTGCCGTGATGAGGGCGCAAGTATCCCGTCAGCAATCGCAATACCGTCGTTTTACCGGAACCATTAGGTCCCAACAGACCGAGCACCTCACCGCTTGCAAGTTCGAACGATGCGTCATGCACTGCGCGCTTGGTACCGAAATAGCGGGTCAGATGGTCAGCAGTGAGTAGGGGCGATGTCAAATCCTAGTGGCTGCTCCGTCTCTTTGCTTATGGCGTTAGTTTTGGTCTGATCTGCGGTAAAACAGGCCCGCTCAATGTTCTCGGGAGCTTATTCATAGTACTCCGGCGCGTGCTTCATGGCTTTGAACGCATCGGGATCGTGTGAGGTAAAATAAGTAGCATCTTCTGAAGCGATCATGTACCGCACCCATTCGTAACCACGCATGATGCCAGGCGGATCGTAGGCAAGCATGATGCTGGGAGGGACATTTTTTTCGAGGTTTTCGCGAAAATAAATCGAGTCACCGGTCAAAATCGTTGTGCCGCTCTTAGGGAGTCGTAAAAGCAACATTTGGCTGCCCTTGGTATGGCCGCGAAACCGTTTTACTACGATGCTGCCGTCGCCGAATATATCCATATCTCCTTCGAGTCGTAACATCGGCATGGCGTTCGGTTTGATCGAACCAAGGCCGGAACGCAACGGGAAAATGTCACCTGGAATGAACGACGAAGCAAACGGTTCGTCGGGAAACATTGCGAATTCGATTTCATCGCGCTGGGTGATTAGGGTGGAGTTAGGGAATTTCCACACGTTGCCGCCATGGTCGAGGTGCAAATGACTAACGACGACATATTTAATGTCATCAGGTGTAAGCCCGATGGTCTTAAGCTGAGTGTCGATCGCGACGTCTGGGGTGTTTACTGGCTGGTAGGCTTTGAAAGACGGGCCCCAGTAGTCAGGATCTTCGATGATCTTGTCGTTATTCCCCGTATCGAACAAAACGTTACCCTTAGGGTGCTGGATTACAAAAAAAGCGACTGGTACGGTAATCGAATCCATCGGGCCGAAGTTTTGCAAAGCGCCCTTGGGCAACGTTAATGCGCCGGAGCTAAAAACATATAGGCGCATCCCAGCGGGTGAATCCGCACACGCAACCCCCATGCACGTCGTTGTCACTGCGATCACCAATAGGCACGCAAAAATGAATCTCATAATTCTCCTCCCCATACATTATAAATCGCGATCACGAGGCCAACTCAATCGCGCCACGTTAAATGATTACGCCATTACTTCGCAGTACTTTCCAGCTACCTAGGCGCGCTCGCTGTAGCGCAACGCGCGACCTAATTTCTGCGTGCCTAGGGCGCGTAGCACGTGATCGTTTTCCCACACCGGCGTGCCCGCGATATAAACACGGTCGACCACGCCGTCGGAACGATTTACAAGTTGCTTTTCGCCGAGCACGCCGCGATAAACGACCTGGCGGTTTGCGTTTGTGTCATAGCTCGCTAAGTTGCCGGGATCGATAATCGTAATATCAGCCTGTGCGCCGATGTTTAGCGTGCCCACGTCGAGACCAAAAAAATCTGCCGGCTCACGCGTAAGTCTTTTCACCGCCTGCGCGACGCGCTCCAGAGAGCGGCGCTGCGCAATTTGCAAGGTCGCGAGATTGCCGTCGAAAAACGCAAGGTTGATCAAATGCGCACCGCTGTCGTTGAATCCCGGTAGGCAGTGTTCATCAAACAGCAGTTCTTCGAGGACTTCGGGTCGATCATTGCCGACTAATAAGTGCCAGTGAAACGCGCGATCATATTCGCGCAATAAGTGCAAAAAGAATGCTGCCTCGCCACCGATCGGTTTTTTACACGCTTCGAAAGCAGATCGCTCTGCAGCGCTGCGGGCGGCGCTGGTGTTGCCGCTTTGATAGCTTTGCAAGCGTCGGAAGACCGCGCCGACGGTCTCACCGTTCCACTCCGCAACCGGTGTCTCATCGATATTGATCACCTCTAAGTCGCGTTGAAACGTGCTCACGACCTTGGGGTCGGACCAATCTGCCTCGAACTGTTTGATGTAATCCTCGTTTGACAAAATGCGCCGTCGACCCTCAACGTCTTCGACGTCACAGGCTAACAAGGGACGGGTAGCTCGAAATTCCTCGAAAATCGGGGTTACCGATCCTTCGCAAAATAAATAAAACGGTGTTCCTAGCACCTGAAAGTGAAAATGACCGTCTAGCCACTTGGAATTCAAGGTGCGAGCGAGTTTCAAAAACACTTTCCAGACTTGTCGATCGTGGGCGAGATCGATGGCGGTAAGCGCCGTCGTCCGTAGCGGCCGGCCAAAAAGGCGCCCACTGGTATAGAGAAAGCGGGTTAAGGTGCCTAAACGATTAATCGCATCGGGGGTTGCTTGCCAGACACGATCGTAGCGGCGTACGATATTGAGCAAACGGCGATGTTCCCTCGGTTTGGCGTGTGGCGATGGGATCCGTGCGTCTGTGTTCGGTTCGTTGGCTAGGTAGTGGAACGGGATATTATCGGTCGAAAAGCCGATATAGCCCGCCCGCATGGCGCTCTCTAAACTAGCCTCCATACGCACTAATTCCGCCTCGGAGGGCTGCCGTTCGATCGCCGCTTGAATTCCCATCGCATCGATTCTCAACATCGAGTGCGGCAGTAGCGGCGTAACATTGGGTCCCAGGGATAGCGTGTCTAGGTGTTGCAGGTACTCATGCGGTGCGTGCCAATCGACGTGATCCACACAGCGTTTTAAGACCGATTTGGGGATGTTCTCGACACGGGCAAAGCAATCTAGGATAGGGTCTTCACCGTTACGGCGTTGGGCGCCGAAAGCCATGCCGATGCTGCAATTACCGAATATCGCCGTCGTGGTGCCATGTCGCACAACTTCGGCTAGACCGGCGTCGAGTTCAACTTCCAGATCGAGATGGGTGTGTATATCCAGCAAGCCAGGCATTAGCCACTTGCCGGCGGCGTTATAAACCTCTGTGCCTGGCGGCGCGGCAAGCTTTGCATCGCGCGCGACGATGCGCCCAGCGGCGACCGCGACATCTTGCACGCTCGGTTTTTCACCGGAACCGTCGAATACCGTCGCGCCGGTTATCAGCAAATCCCAATTGGCGGTTGCGTTCATAGCGTAGTTGCTCTTTAAGTCGTCTCCAGGCGCGCTGTGGCAAATAGTGCCACCGCGATCTCGTTTAGTCGAGCGGCCATGTCAAAATGTTGCTTGCGAGTGCTTTATTAGTAGCGCATTTGCTGCACCAGATGACGCACAGTCTCAATATCGGCAGTGCTATCCAGATCGGTGACCACGCCCGGGTTATTATGGGGCAGGTGGAATACTTCGTCGCGATAGCTATCGAGCAGTTCGCGGGCACCGCTAGCAGTATCTAGTTGGCACAATGCGGCGAGGTGGCGACGCCGAAATACAACGGGATGACCGGGTATGCCGCGGTAATAAGGCCGCGCGATCGTTTTTTTTGGTGCGCCACGAAGCGCATTGGCGAGTTGGGCAAAAATTTCCGCCGTGATTGCGGGCATATCTGCCAAACATATATACACCGCGGCGATGTCAGGCGCGACCAATCGCGCGCCACACGCAATCGAACTCCCGAGACCCCGTTGGGGGTTTGGGTTGACCACATCCGTGCACGCCTGTGCTTGCACCAAGTGGCCAGCCTGGTGGTCGTCGGGAGCGCGCACGACAAAAATCTTGGTGAGATCAGCGGCGCGAACCGCTGCGAGCGTCCATGCGAGTATACTGTGTTCGGCGATGGCATAATGCAGCTTATCACCGCCGAAACGTCGCGCCGCGCCCGCGGCGAGCACGATGGCTGCCGCATGCAGCGTCACCGTCGCCAGGCTGCGATCAGCTCGGCGAGGATCGAGACGGCGATTTCTGGCGGCGTCGCGGCGCCAATATCGAGTCCGATCGGTGCCTTAATGCGCCCCACTTGCGCTGCGTCACAGCCTTGTTCCGACAACGCCTCTAAACGGCGCGCATGGGTGCGGCGCGAACCCAGGGCACCGACGTAGAACAACGGCGCGCGGATCGCTTGCGCAAGGATCTCCGCTTCCCAGTCGTGCGCGTGCAGTAGTGACACGAGTCCTGTGCGCGGTTCAAACAGCGCGCTGATTTCATCCGCGTGGGTCAAAGCCTCTATCTGCAAGTTGTCCTGAGCGAGCATTTCACGCAGCGCATGGTCGGGCGAATAAGCTACTACCAAAAATCCGACTTCGCGGGCTATGCGCATGAGACTGGCTAAGACGAAATTGCCGCCTAGGATCACGAGCCTCGCGGTGGGTTCGAAGGCGCGACAAAAGGTATTCTCGGCGCTCGAGTCCGGCGCTGTGAGCGATACGCTACTAGTACCAGCAGCGACGTTAATTAACAGCCACGCGCTGCGTCGCTCCCGCTCGGCGCGAGACAATGTTTCGAGATCGCTATCGCTAAGCGTAACATCGAAAAACACGTCAATTCCGTTGCCGCACGGGAGTTGAATGTCGAGGAATTGTGAGCCTTCGCCATAGCGTACCGTGCGGTTGCGATTCTTCTCCATAGCAGCGAGCGCCTCACTAACGATCGCGTGTTCGGCACATCCGCCCGTGAGCATGCCGACATACTCGCCGTTGTCTGCGACCGCCATTTGGCTACCGAGTGGTCGTGGCGCTCCGCCATCTTCCGCAACCAACGTCACGAGCGCTGCGCGGTGCCCGGTGCGGCGCCATTGTGCCAGTGTCGCCACAACATTTTCTTGATGCAGGGTTTTTGTCCCCTGCCGAGCTTGGTCTAGCGCTGCCGTCGACATCGGCTCAAATCTCCTTGTTAAACAATACGCCGTTTTCTGTCAACGCGGCCACATCGTCAGCGCTTTTGTCGAGCATTTCCTGCAGAATTTCCGTGTTGTGCTCACCGAGCAATGGTGCCGCGTAGGCTTGGTTGGCGGCAACTTCGGACGATTTAATCGGGTGACCTGGGATTTGAAATTCGCCGCCGAGTCGATCGTGCACGGTGCGCACCGTACCGCGCTCAAGAAGATGCGGATGTATGCAGGTTTGTGCCACGGATAACACCGGTGCGCAAGGTACGCCCGCCTCCTCCAGGGCAGCGATTGCGCTGTTAACATCGGGGAACTTCGCGAGCCAGTTCTCGATCAAGCTCACGACTTCGTCCCGACGACTCAGACGCTCAGGATCAGTGGCCCATCCAGGTGCGCTGGTCAAGTCTTCACGCCCCATCGCGGTACATAGATCGGGCCAATGATGTAGAAAAGCCATGATCACGATCGCTCCACCATTTGCGGCGAACACACCCGCGGGACACACGTAACTCAAATGACGGCCGCCACGTTGTGGTTCAACCCCGCCGTCGGTGCCGCTATAGGTGAGGACGTTGACTTCGTGGTAGTGGTAGTAGCAATCCAATAACGCGACATCTAAGTGTTGTCCCCGCCCCGTGCGATCGCGATAGAGCAGTGCTGCCGCGATCGCGAATGCGGCGTGAACGCCCGTCGATACATCGCCGATCCCAGCGAGCGGTAAATAGGGTGGCGCCTCGGGATCGCCGATCATAGAAGTAATGCCGGAATAAGCTTGGGCAATAAAATCGTAGCCGGGTTTATCGGCGAGTGGGCCGCTTTGGCCCAGCGCCGAAAGCGAGCAAAGAATGATGTCTTCCCGTAAAGACTTTAACTCTTCGTAGGCAAAACCCATTTTTGCGATGACGCCGGGCTTGAAGTTCTCCACTACCACATCACACTGCGGTACGAGCTCTCTGAGTATTGCTTGCGCTTCCGGTCGACGTAGATCCAGGCACAAGCTCCTTTTGTTCAAGTTCTGTTGAACGTAATAGAAGCTACGATCGTTGCGAAACTTGCAAAGTGCTCTAACCATATCACCGTTGGGTGCAGCTTCCACTTTGATGACCTCGGCGCCCATCTCGGCAAACATGCGCGTGCAAGTTGGGCCGGCGAGGGCGCGAGTGAAATCCAAGATCCGATATCCAGAAAGAAGATGATCAGTAGTCGTTGTCATCATGGCGTTCCAGCGCTGGTCTAGTTTGAATATATCATCGACGCTGCGGTTGGGAAATCCACGCCCGTAGACTTCGCTGGTTTGATGCGAGTAATCTCAACCGCACACTAGCACCGAAATACAATGATTCGTTTTAATCCTTTCATGTATTGCACGGTCGGCAGACGCGCCGAGCTCGCACGCGGCATGGCCGGTAAAGACCCCTATCTCTACCAACGTATGCTCGATGAGATTGCTGCGTACGTGGGGTTTGCGGACGACGCCGGCTACGCGGGCTGGGGCCACCCGGAGCATCATCTGCAAATCGAAGGGTTCGAGGCTGCCAACGAACCGACCCTAATGGCCATGTGGTTGGCGATGCATAGCCAGCGCCTCAGGATCATTACTTGTGGCTTCGTCTCGACGGTGCACAATCCGTTGCGCACCGCAGAAGCGATCGCGACCCTTGATAATATGTTGAAGGGGCGGTTCGGTGTCGGTCTAGTGCGGGGTTATCAAAGCCGCTGGGTCGACAATTTTAAAGTTAAAAACGAAGTCGGTGCGGTTGGGCCGTGGAACAAGAATGAACCGGCGGACGAACGCAATCGCGATTATTTTGCCGAGTACGTTGATATCGTCGTTACCGCATTGACGCGAGAAACGTTTAGTTACCGGGGAAAATACTGGCATTTCCCCCCACCGGGCCATGTTAATCCGCATGTGCATTCGGCCTACACACGTTTCGGCCAGGGTGTCGACGATGATATGACGATCACCGAAGTTGGTATCGCGCCACGCCCGTACCAAGAACCGTATCCGCCGCTTTACGGCGGTTTTTCAGCCTCGCTACGAACGGCGCAGTTTTGGGCGAAGTACCGCGGCAAGCCGATCGTCATGTCCTCCGATCTCGAGTTTTGCAAAGTGCTCTGGAGCGCGTATCGTGAGGCTGCGGGGCAACACGATTATTGTCCTGAGCCCGGCGCAGAGGCCGCTTGGGGTGGGATTATGATCCGCGCAAAAACCGACACGCAAGCAGCGGAACTCGCCAACGACATGCAATGGTTTTGGCGTAATTGGGCAACGCCCTTCGGGCAGGGTGCGGTGAATTGGCTCGTGGGATCACCCGATACCTTGAAACGGCGGATCGAGCAAGCCGAAAAGGCGGTGCCTATTACGGAGTGCTTTGTAATATTACCGCAAGGCATTCATGATCGCGATCAAGTGCTAAGCTCTTTAGAGTTATTCGCCGATAAAGTAATACCGAGTTTTTCTTAATCAGCACCGATGTACGAATACGGTACACAATGACGACCATCGCGCCCGTTGATTTGCGCCATAAGCTTTCTCGAACGGGGTTTTCCTTTCGCGGCTATAACGTCTCCAATTTAGGTCGTACTAAAGAACTGCTAGAGCATCCTGTATATGGTGCAGCGTTAGAAAAACATCTTCTTCACACTTCCGAGCTCGCCGCTGATGCACTCAATCGCCGCATCGACTTGGTCGATCGCGTGCGTCGTGGCGCGGAGCCGGAACTTGCGACTTACGGTGAGGCTATCGCGCTGATAATGTCCGTTTCGCTCTCGCACCTCGATTTGCTCAAGCAGTACCACGACGTTGATTTTGCTGAGGGTCAAGTGGCGTTCGGCTACAGCCTGGGAGAACTTGTCGCAGTTGCGGCGACCGCAATGTACGAGCTTGACGCGGTGCTGCAACTGGTACTCCCGTTGGCACGCGATGCGGCAGAGCTCGCCCTCGATGTGCAAATGGGCGTGGTTTTCTGCCGTGGGAGGGCGCTCGATTTCGATGCTGTTAAACGGCATTGCGTCGAAATTACTAACGAAGGCAATGGCACTATCGATATCTCGAGCTATCTGGCACCAAATACCGTGTTGTTGCTCGGTCAAGGAGACACGATCGACTATTTCAAGCGAACGATCAAAAACATCCCACCCCATAAAGTGCATCTACGCAAGAATGATCATCGTTGGCCCCCCCTGCACACTGCCATCGTACGCCAGAAAAACATGTCCAATCGCGGTGCGGTTGCCTTAGAGACCTTGCCCGGTGGATTCATCCGACCGGTGATCCCCATCATCTCGTGTGTAACCGGGGATGTGAGCTACGACGAAGTCAATTCTCGCGAAATTCTCGTTAAATGGATCGATCAGCCGCAACGCCTGTGGTCCGTGATCGAGAAAACGTTACGCCTCGGCGTTGAGCGCATTGTTCACGTCGGTCCTGAGCCGAACATTATTCCGGCGACTTTGAACCGGCTAAGTGTCGATGTCTCGGCACAGCTCAGTCGCAATACGCTTCCCGGGGTTAGCTTGCGCGCGATTTCGAAAATAACACGGAATCGTACTTGGTTAAGCAACTTGCTAACAAAGAACGCCGCGTTGTTAAGTGCGCCGTTCGTGGAACAAATCGTATTAGAGGATTGGCTGCTCGACAATGCGCCTACTTGATGTAGGAAATTGCTGATATCTCGAATAGTCAATCACGGAGGGAATATGAAAATTGGATTCATTGGCACCGGTGCGATGGGGCAGGGCATGGCCGCTAATCTTCTCAACGCGGGCCACGAGCTGCGGCTGTTCAATCGCACCCTGGAGCGTGCTGCGGCGCTGGTCGCGAAAGGTGCGGAGCTTGTCGATAGTCCCGCGGCCGTTTGCGAGGAGCGAGAACTGGTGATCAGCATGCTCGCAGATGATGCTGCAACCGAAACCGTGGTATTCGGTGATAGGGGTGTACTGGAGGCCTTGCCTCGCGGTGCCGTGCACTGCGGCTGCGCGACTATCAGTGTCGATTTGGCGAATCGATTGACGAGCGCGCACCGTGATCATGCTGGCGATTATGTGTCTGCACCGGTGTTTGGCCGGCCTCCCGCGGCGGCCGCCGCAGAACTGTTTATCGTTGCTGCCGGCGCATCCGAAGCGCTGGCAATATGTGACGCTGCTTTCGCGGTCATGGGCCAACGAACATTTATCGTCGGCGCAGATCCCGTGAGCGCGAACATTGTAAAGATCAGTGGCAATTTTATGCTTGCTTCCCTGATTGAAACTTTGGGTGAAGCGTTCGCGCTGACGCGCAAACACGGCATTGATCCGCAAAAGTTTCTCGAAGTAATGACCGAGAGCATATTTAGCGCACCGGCGTATAAAAGCTACGGCTCGATAATCGCCAATGGCAGCTATGAACCGCCGGGCTTTAAGCTCCATCTGGGTCTTAAGGACATCCGGCTTGCGCTCGCGGCGGCCGATCCGGAGTTGGTTCCGATGCCGATTGCGAGCCTTGTCCGTGATCGTTTCATCGCCGCGATTGCGCGCGGATATCAAGATCTCGATTGGGCTGCGTTGGGGCGCGCTTGCGCCGACGAGGCGGGTTTGCCTTAACTACGTTTTTGCCCGAGGGTCGCGTTGCGAAGATTTTCCCGATGATACGCGGGCCGCGGCGTGGGCGAACGACTCATCATCAATTTACTTTCCGCAAAAAATTCCCTTTTTTGCCGGTAATACCGCACCATATCTTAAGGATTGGCGCGGCGCGCCGCTATATCGTCATTAGCTAACAACATTGAATTGGGCGTGCTGATTTAGTGATCGTTACACACTGTGTATCGCCGATATGTTGGTGTGCCCTACTTCGCATTGTGAATTTTGTCGAAACCGATCATCGGCCAGAAACTGCCGTTTAGCGCCAGCGTGGCAGAAACAGCTAAAAAATGATTTAGGGTTGTTTGCCATGAACATTCGCACACAAATCGGTTTTACGATTATCGAGCTGATGCTGACGATTACGGTCGCCGGCATCATTCTCGCCGCCGGCGTTCCTGCTTTGTCAAATTTCGTTAAGCAAAACGCGGCCGTTACCGAAGTCAATCGCCTCGTCGGTACGTTCACCTTGGCGCGCAGCGAAGCATCGCAACGAGGCGTATCCGTAGTGGTGGTGCCGAGCCAAGTTGGAAACTGGTCGGGTGGTTGGCTCGTAGGCATCGATAGCGACGGCGATACGATATTTCCAGAAGCGGGTGAACCGGTGTTTCGCAGGTACAAGGCGCTTAATGCCACCGCTATCTCAAGCGCCAGCACGCGCGTTGAATTTCAGCCGACCGGCGAGGTTGATATCGTCGCAACTTTTACAATGGTGCCCAAAGACTGCGCGAGCACACATGACCACCAACGCGTTATCAACATCGCTTTGGCGGGTTATGTCGACTTAAGCAAGGGAGCCTGTCCGTGATTACGCGGCGCAGTCAGAGCGGTATTTCCCTGCTCGAAGTATTGGTGTCGATCCTCGTGCTCGCGCTCGGCATCTTAGGTTTGGCCGCTTTGCAAGCGTATGCGATGCGCGGTGGCATGAGTGCGGAGCAGAGTTCGCAAGCTGTGCTGGTTGCCTACGACATGATGGATCGCATACGCAGTAATCGCACCGCAGCTCTAGCCGGCGATTACAATCTCGCATTCGCCGCCGCGCCACCTAGCGGCGACGGCGTGGCGCCACTCGCAGACGATGATCTCGCAGATTGGTTTTCCACGCAGCTTGGTCTACTGCCATCTGGTGATGGCGAGATCGCCTGCACGACCGCTGGTATGTGTAGAGTCTCGGTGCAATGGGACGACAGTCGAGTCGACCCTGGTGCGACCGCGCGGCGCTTTGACTTCACGAGCGAAATCTGATGTTCATGCGCACTGTTCACGCACGCAAACGGCAAGTCGGGATCACATTAGTCGAGCTGATGGTCGCGTTAACGCTCGGGCTGATCGTCATCGGCACAGCCTCGCAGGTGTTCGTCGCGAATAAAAGAACCTATCGCCTCTCGCAAGCGTTAGCGCGAGTGCAAGAAAACGGTCGTTTCGCGATGCAGTCCATCGCGCGGGATATTCGCATGGCGGGGCTTAGCGGCTGCATGAGTCGCTTGCAGCTCGAAGTGAAGACCGTTGCCACGAATGCGCCAGCAGTTGATTTCGGCCAAGCGGTGCTCGGTTTTGACAGCAGCACGGGCTGGTGGACCTCCACCACGGCGCCGCAAACACCGTTCGGCGACAATATTGCAATTTGCGATGCCGCGGGTGGCGCCAGCGCAACGTGTCAAGTCAGCGATGCCATTCAAATTGTCCGCGGCGCGGCCAGCGCCGCCACCTTGAGTTCCGCCATGGCCACCAGCGCTGCTGCGGTTCAAGTGACTGCCGCCGAATTCAACGCACTACGGCCACGCATCGTTCCTGCGGATGCAAATACAACCCAAGAGGACTTGGTTTTGATTACCGATTGCGGTCGTGCCGACTTGTTTCGAGCTAGCACTGTTGGTACCGCCGCAGGCGGCGACTGGTTAATCACACCCAACGCGGCGTTGCAGAAAAGCTATTCGACCGATGCGGTGATTCAGCCCCTCGTGGGCGCGAGCTATTTCATCGGCGATCCCGACGATGGTCGCACCGATCCCGTCGGTGCCCTCTATCGCATCGGCTTTACTGACGAGGGCGTCACCCCGGTTGCGCTACCCATGGCCGAGGGCGTGGAGATGATGCGCATAAGCTACGGGGAAGACACCGGCGGCGACGAATTCGCCGATATGTACGTCAACGCCGCGGGCGTGACCGATTGGTCACGGGTCGTGAGCGTGCGCGTGGGCTTACTCGTGAAGAGCAAAGAAGACTTTGTCACGGACGTCCCTACACCGATCACGTTTGCGGGTGTGACGGTTAATAACGGTGCCAACGCGGATCGACGCTTGCGCTTAGTCTTCTCGCAAACGATCGGTCTCAGGAACCGCGTGCCATGACGCAACTATTGCCATTAAAACGCCATCAGGCGGAGCGTGGTGCGGCGCTCATCGTCGCCCTGGTGATGTTGCTGATCATGACTTTGCTAGGTGTGGCCTCGGTCGACACCACGGTTATTGAAGAACGAATGGCAGGTCAGTTTCGCAACAAGCAAAACTCTTTTGACGCGGCTGAAGCCGGCTTACGTGAAGGCGAACAGGTTGCAGATTCCTTAACACTTATAGCGCCCCAAGATGGCACTAACGGTTTATACGCCGCTGTCAGCGGCGGTATCGCGGTGTGGGACGATCCCGCGACGACGTGGCGTAACCGCGCGAATCCCGCACTCCCGGATGTCGTCACACAGCCTCAGTTCGTGATCGAGAAACTTCCTCGGCCCTATATTCCGCCGACTTGCGTCGACCCGTCGGAATATCCGCGTTGTCAGCGTCATATCTATCGCGTCACAGCGCGTGGCTTCGGCATCAATACGAATGCGGCGACGATCACGCAATCCACCGTGGCACTCAGAAAATAGCGCCGTTGGCACGATTGAATAGTTCTTAAAGTTACGGAAACGACGATGAAGATCTTACAGCATAAGCCCCGTTTCGGGCTGTTACGCGTCTTAATCTGCGGCGTATTAATCAGCGTGTGGTCGGGCGTAGGCGCCGCGGTCACGATCCCGGATCGTCCGCTTTTTCTTGGCAACGACGTGCAGCCGAACATTTTTTTGGCGCTCGATGATTCCGGCTCGATGGCCGACGAAGTCGCACTCTCTGATGCGGCGCGCGCATTGCCGGGGGCGCTGACGTCGCACTGGTACTTTCAATATGACAGGCTCGATGACGCTTTTGCGCCATCCTCTGCTGCTGAAGACAGAAGTCACTGCGTTGGTTACAACGTCTTAGCGTACAATCCAAACGTTACTTACACACCGTGGGTTGGTACCGATACCAACGGTAATCCGTGGGCAAACCAGTCGATCACCGCGGCGCAAAAAAACCCGGCGGTGCCCGCTAACGGTAGTAAAAATCTGCTGAACATCGGTGGTAAAGCCGCCGGTTACGGGACCTGGGTTGACGGCTACGGGGCAAACCCGGCGGATGGCGTTTATCAAGCCGGCGAATGCCCCGTATCGGGCGCGGTAGATGGGACGACTTATGCCAACCGCACTTATGATGCGCGTTGGGTCTACGTCAATACCCTCAGCGCGGCGCAGCAACGAAATTACGCGAACTGGTACGCTTATTATCGCCGAATCGGGTATGTGGTGAAACGCGCGGTCGGCGAAATCATTAACATCTCGGATGCGCGTATGGGCCTCGCAACCCTCAACAATTCTGTTAGCGGCATTCCGGTTGCAGACCTGCAGGTGGCGGCGAATAAGCAAGCCTTGCTCAATCGCCTGCGCGACATGAAGTACGGTGGCGATACGCCCCTACGTAGTATGCTGGCGCGCGTCGGGCAGTATTTCGATAAAACCGACGGCAGTGATTCCCTCCACGCTGGCTTAGGTTTTAGTGACCCATCACCGATCCTGAGCGCTACCGACGGCGGTGAATGCGGTCAAAACTTTGCGTTGTTATTCTCCGATGGCTATTGGAATGGTACCTACGCAGGTGTTGGCAATACGGATATAGGTGGCCCAGGCCCGTGGGACGGCGGTCCCCATGCGGACGCTTATGACGATACCTTGGCCGATATCGCGATGCACTACTATGAGCGTGATTTGGCGCCTGGACTTGCGAACAATTTAGCCGTGATCCCAGGGATTGATGACAACACGACGCAGCATCTCGTCACCTATACGGTCGCGTTTGGCGTTAACGGCACGCTCACGGCATCACCTGCGAATCACGCTGATACGACCCCGGCGCCACCGTGGCCGCAGCCGCTTTCTGGTCAGACGACTACAGTTGACGATATGCGGCATGCGGCATTCAACGCGCGCGGTGGTTTCTTTTCCGCCAAAGATCCGCAAAGCTTGATCAACGGGCTTACCAATGCGTTCGCCAAGATCAGCGATCGCACCGGATCAGCCTCGGCCGCGTCAGCTTCGGGACAAACGATAAAAACCGGCAGTCTCCTGTTCGTGCCGGAATTTGACACCCAGAATTGGCACGGCGATGTGGCGGCCTATGAGCTGTTAGACGATGGCGTCATCGGTACGGAGCGGTGGCGGGCGGCAAATAAAATCCCGGCGGAAACCGCGCGCGAGATTTTTACTTGGTCGAATAGCGCTGGCGCCATTTTTGAATGGGGCAACTTGACCGCCGCCCAACAGACCGCTATCGGCAGCCAGCAGGTGCTCGACTATATTCGTGGTGATCGCAGTCAAGAACGCGTCAACGGCGGTAACTTCCGTGATCGAACGTCCTTGTTAGGCGACATTATTCATTCCTCACCCGTTGCGGTCACAAAGCTGCAATCATCGACGTTTTATTCCGTGCTACCAGGCACAGAAGGTTCTAGTTTTCTCTCCTTTTTGGCGGCCAAGCAAAGTCGACCGGACATGGTCTACGTCGGCGCCAACGATGGTCTATTGCACGCACTTCAAGCCTCCGACGGTGTCGAGGCCTTCGCCTACGCACCCTCGTCGCTGTTCGCCGGACTGGCGGCATACGCGAAACCTGACTACGGACATAAATACTACGTCGATGGACTGCTGACGGTAGCGGATGCCTATCTATCCGGCGCCTGGAAGTCGGTATTGCTCGGCACCCTGGGTCGCGGTAGTAAGGGATTGTTTGCCCTAGACGTCACCTCACCCGGGAGTTTCGATGCGGGCGATGTGATGTGGGAATTCACCCACGCAGAGCTTGGTAATGTCTTGGGCGAACCGCAAATAGTGCGCACGAACAGCGGTCACTGGGTCGCAATCGTTGGCAATGGTTACAATAGTAGTAGCGATCGCGCGGGGTTAATCATCGTTGATCTGGCGACCGGCACCTTGCTCGCGCACATTGAGACCTCGGCAGGTTCAGCGGCTAACTCAAACGGTTTGGCAACGCCGCTTCTGGTCGACAGCGATCAAGACTTCTCGGTTGACTACGCTTACGGCGGGGACTTGCACGGCAATCTGTGGAAATTCGACTTAAGCGCTCCCGATCCCGCCAATTGGGGCGTAGCATTGAGCGGCACACCGCTTTATGCGGCCCGCGATCCCAACAATAATCCTCAACCGATCACTTCTAAACCCAGCATTGCGGTGCACCCCGATGGTGGGTATGTGCTGCTCTTCGGTACGGGGCGCTACTTCGCCAGTGGCGATGATTTACGCAGCACGCCGGAACAGGTTCATACTTTCTATGGGATCCGCGATCAGGGAGCTGTTGTTAACTCGGTAGGCACCCGAGTGCTGCCAAGTGCAGGCGCACAACCGAGTGGCACGTTGCAGCCGCAGCTGATCGAAGCAGAGGTCACGCAACAATTCGACGGCGTGGACAAGACAGCCCGAGTCCTGAGCGATAACGCGGTCGATTACACGAGCCAGCACGGTTGGTACATCGACCTAGTCTCACCGGTCGCCGGTGCAGAAGGGGAACGCGTTGTAAGCAAAGCCCAGGTGCGCCTCAGCCACGATAATACCCCGCTGGTAATATTTAACACGTTTGTCCCCGCCGGCGGCTGTGATGAAATGGGCGGCTACTCGTTCACGATGGCATTTCACGCGATTTCCGGTGGACAAACTTTATTTCACGTCTTCGATCTGAATAACGACGGGAATTTCGACGCTTCAGACGGTGCCTCGTCAAGCAATGTCAATGAAATAGTTAGCGGTTTTCGCACCGAAGTAAGCTTAGGCCCTGTGACACTGGTCGATAATGAAGATGGTTCGAAGAACTTTGTCGGCAGCGTGAATTTGGACGGCGGTGGCGGTAAACCCGCCAACCCCACCGGAGTGCAAGGTCCGCCCATCGATATTGGGCGTCAATCTTGGCGGCAACTGCGTTAAGTGCGAGGGTAAAACGATGCGCAACACGGCAAGTATTTTCAGTTTGATATTGATAGCGGCATTGAGCGTTTGCACAGTTCCGCTTGGCGCCGAGCCGCGATTACCGGTAGGCGAAGTTCACGCGGTTTATCCCCACGAACAAAGAATTGTGATCAACGATCATTCTTTCTACTATGGTCCTGAACTTGTGATCCACGATGTCCGCGGTAAGGCAATCAATGGTGCCACTAACGTGCCGTTACTTTCTCAGGTGAAATTTCGGGCGATGTATCGCGGTGGTACCCCGTATGTGACGGAGCTGTGGGTGGCAAAACGGGCACGGGCGGGCGCCGCTCGCGGGCGGCGTCAATGAGACACATCACACAGCGTGGTTTCACCTTAATTGAATTAATGATCGTAGTTGTATTGGTCGCAATCATTACGGCGATCGCACTACCGTCTTATCGCAACCATGTGATCCGAACCAAACGCGCTGCCACGCAAGCAGATCTAATGGAACTTACCTACGTTTTGGAGCGGCAATTCTCCGATCAAGGTCGCTATGATGATCCTGCCAATCCCGGCTCGTTCACGTTACCATTTACTACCTCACCGCAAAGCGATGCCAGCGTTGCGTATAACTTAAGTTTCCAGTCGCTGACCAGCGCCGCCTATGTGTTGCAGGCGGTACCCGTTGCGGGCCAAGCTGATGACATCCAGTGCGGCGCGCTGCGGATCGATTCGGTGGGTGTTAAGTGCATTCTTAACGGCGCACATTGCAATAATGGAACGGCGGTAGATAGGGCCGCCGTCGATGCCTGCTGGTAGGGATCCCGCGGCCGCAGGAGCGCCTGTTCAGCCGCCCTTGAGCAACTCGCCCGCGATCACGATCTTGCGTACTTCGTTGGTGCCCGCGCCGATTTCCATAACTTTGCCGCTACGGTAGATGCGGTTCACTTCCGTCTCGCGCATAAATCCCATGCCTCCGTGGATCTGCACCGCCTGATCTAGAACACGCATTGTCGTGCGACCCGCATGCAGTAGCGCGGCCGCGCTGCGTTGATGGATCGCACCGCGGCCGCCTTCTCCGGCGGCGATCTCGGCACACTCGCGGCCAAGCTGATAGGTAAGAGCGCGAATCGTCTCCACGTCGGTATACATGTCGGCCAAATACCCTTGAATCATCTGAAAGGTACCGATTGCTTGGCCAAATTGTTGTCGTTGACGCGCATATTCTACGCTTAAGTCGAGTGCGCGTTGCGCCATTGCCAAGGTATAAAATGCACCGATAACGCGTTCGATATCGAGCCCGCTCATCACGACACCAACGCCTTTATTTTCTTCGCCGACAAGATTTTCCGCAGGCACGCGGCAATCGTCGAACACGAGCTCGCCCGTGGGACTGCCACGCCAGCCCATTTTATCTAGACGCTGGGCGACGCTGAATCCGGGAAAGGATTTCTCCACAATGAAGGCAGAAATTCCGTGTTGTCGTTGCGTCGGATCGGTTTTCGCATAGACCAGTAAAACGTCGGCCACCGGTCCGTTGGTGATGAACAATTTACGGCCATTCAACACGTAGTGGTCATCGCGGCGCGTGGCACGCGTCGCCATGCTGCCCAGCGCATCCGAGCCCGCCCCCGGTTCAGTTAAACCCAGTGCACCGATAGCTTCGCCGCGGCAAAATCGCGGTAGATATTTTTCCTTTTGCGCATCGTTCGCATTACGCACGAGGTTATTTACACAGAGATTGTCGCTGGCGAGTACACCTGCAGCAAAGGTGTGATTCCAGTAGGCTAGTGCTTCGCAAACAAAACACTGGGCGAGCACATCCAATCCTGCACCCCCGTACTCAGGTGGCACGGTGATGCCTAATAATCCCTGCTCGTGCAACGCTCGAAATTCGGCTTCGGGGAACCAATCCTCGTCGTCCATGCGCGCGACGAGTGGATATAATTGCTCGCGCGCGTACCGATAAGTTTGATCGAAAATGGCTTGGTAGTCTTCAGAAAAGCCGTAGTCCAATAATGCGGGTATTGTCATTGAGCGTCTCCCGTTTGCGCACTTAATCTAGCACGTCTTCGCACTGAACAGCACAGCGGTCGGGGCTTTCGCGGCGCTAGATGCGCCTAGTCGTGTTGACCACCCGGATTTGCACGAGATGCTCCCGGCGTTTGCGCCAATAAGTTGTAGTGACAGTCGTTTCGTCGGTTGGCGATGGCGTACGCCTTATGCAAATGGCATCGCACCGGTTCACCATCACGGTCCTTACCGGGTCAGCATCCGCGGCCCTCATTCGATATCCGGGCTCGCGGTAAATTCTGCCGCCAGGAGTGCCGTTATACGGGCCAAGATATGATCATCGACATCGCGCTGATAGCGACGTGCATCGCTGAGTATAGCCCGCAATTCGGCTTCGCAGCTAAGCGGCGTACCGAGATCCGGCAGTGCATCAATCGGACGGGTTGCGGCATGTCCACGCTGCAACAACTCAGCTACCAAGCGGCACGCGCGGCGGGCGAGAAACAGCAAGGTGTCGTCGCTTATCCGGGTCGTGGTTGTATCGTCGGGTTCGCGTTCGACGTAACGCTGCAGTCGGCGGCCGGCGTCGATCGCGACACCGACAGCGCCCCCAATAACCGTCGCGGCGCCGAGCGAGGTGAATCCCGTCATTAGATCTAGGGCGGCCCCGGCTGCCGCGCCTTTCGCCGCGGCGCTACCCAAGCCGAGTCCGAGCTCGGTAAGCGCTTGCGCGTCGAAGGGATCGACGTGCCATTCGGTACCTTCGATCGGCAAGGTATCAGAAACGTAGTCATCCGGCACGAAATTAAATAACGCCAGCAATTCGCGGTTACAGTGCCGTTCGCGCTCACGTACTCGGTGTTCAAGCGCGCTACGCTCCGTCGTACTAGGCGCGGTATAGCGCGCGCATTGAAGGACCATCTCAGCGATCAACGCTGCCGCGCCGTCACTTTGCGCGCGGCGCTCCGCCAAGCGTTGCGCTGTGAGCCGTTCAAACAGCGTCTCGGCCGTTGGCAGCAGCAGCGCGAGTTGGCTCAAGAGGCGAATTTCATCTTTGACTTCGAAGACGACGGAATCGTAAGCGACAATATTGTGGATGCCAGCGTTTTGCAGTGCTTTCCGCCAAGCTGTGACGTTAGCCTCTGTGCTCGCGACAAAATTGAGCACCGCGAGAATCGGCTTGCCGGCTAAATTGAGAATGACAAATTCATCAGTATATTTACCTGCGACGGGTTCGCGTGCGTCAACTACGTAGAGCGCTAGGTCGGAGGCTAATAGTTGTTTAATGGCTTTTGCTTCTTGTGCGTAGTCTGTGTGGGCGAGATCTGAGCGCAAGAAGTTTTTCAGGCGCTCAGGTCCAGGGGTTCGCAGTTCGTCGTGTTCAGTATGCAGAATATCGAGCAGGCCCATCGGGTCTTCTAGTCCAGGGGTATCGTCAAACTCGATCGCAACAGCAGCGTCTACCATGACCCTGGTCGCTTCACTGTGGCGCGTAGTCGCCGGGCGCATCGACACTTCGCCAAAATCGCGGTCGCGCGTGAGTGTGCGCAACAGCGATGTCTTGCCGGCATTGGTATGGCCAACCACGGCGATCTTGACTTGGGTATTCGTCGGTTTATGCACGCGTGCTTACAGGCGCCGTTACAATGTGCGCGGCATCGATACCGACGGTTTGGAGCAATTCGCACCAGTCTCTGTGTCGTTGCTGGAGATCGTCGTCGCCCCACTGCGCTGTCGTCGGCGCGGCGGCGAGGTATGCGTAGACGGGCGCCTGCGTATTTCTGAGTAACTGCTGAAGAAAACGTTGGTTGCCGCGGTCGGGTGCCACTGCCAGTTCGATATAGATCGCGAACGCTGCCGTGGCGGCAGCATCGGCGGCGAGTGCCAGGATGCGCCGCTGATCATCGCGCGTCGATACTACGCCCAGATCACGCCCGACGGTAGTGCTAACAATAGCTGCACGCGGCGCTCGTTCGAGTGCGAACCAATCGGCGTCAGCGGGAATTTCGCGCGGCCGCGCAGAGTGCCTCGCGGCGCTTGATTTCTTCTCGAGCTGAGAGTCGTCTGGATCGATCACTTCGGCGTGGTGAAGGATCGGCATCAGTACCGGCCTTAAGCGCGCATACGCTGGCAAAGAAAGATTCAAACTGAGGCGTCGCTCGAGGTGAAGCTTTGCGATCCAACATAATGCGGCGATAATGAACCGTGGCATGAGGCCGTAGACAAAGATTGCCGCCAACACAAACCAGCCCCAATGTTGCCTCGCTAACGAGGTCTGTTCGCCATGGCCAAAGCGGCTCGCGGCAAGTTCGCCGGTGTTCGGCACGGGCAAATCCAAACGCGCCAGCGGGTGCACTAAAGTGCCGAGTACATCCGCAACCTGCTGTTCATCGAGTAAGGTGCTGCCCCAGTAAAAATCGATTTGCCTTACGGTGAACAACCACCAACAGCTCAGCAAAGCACCAGCCAATAAACCGATCCAAAACCCGTGTGAGACGATGGCTAACCGCATTTGGCCCGCGCGCGTGCCGAACAGGAAACGATGCCACGCGGCGACGGCACCGGGTCGCCGCTCGTCGGACGCGCGTCTTTTATCAAACCAAGCGTTTAGCTCGACTACCCGACGGCCAAACCAACTCGCGTAGTTCGCTGCTCGGCCACGCGCGCCAAGCGCGATCAATAGCGCCCACAAAATTAGACTAAGCAAATTGGGAACGAGCAATAAAACGAGCAAGGTAAAAACATTGACAGCGGCGGGAACACCGTCTGGCAAAGCGCGAACGGTGCCTAAACCGAGTACGAAACCGCACCCCACCAATACCCACATGATGCGAGCGAAGCGCTGGCCGGACCTTTGGACTTCTATATCCAGGCCGGACGACCGGGCAAAAAGTTTTGCGCGTGCGACAATTCGCGATTGGAAATCGGGTGCTGTGGCGATCGCTTGGGCTTCAATGGTGGCGTTACGCGTAACGGCCTGATGCGCGCGTTCTTCGAGCCGCCAAGCTTCACTGAGCAGGTAATCGCGAGCAGTGAAAACTGCCCGCTTCGGCACTGCGCGATCTATCGTTTTGTCTCGTAACGTCGTTTTACCCGCGCGCCGCAATCCGGCGCTAGCGCCCTTTATACACGGGAGCACGTTTTTCCATGAACGCGCGCGGACCCTCGCGGGCGTCTTCTGTCGTAAAAACCGGCGTTGAGACTGCTGTTTCGATGGCCAGCGCTTCTTGCTCGGGTTTGCCGAGGCACGCGCGTGCCGAGTTTCGGATTGCTTTGACGGCCAACGGTCCGTTGGCGGCAATTTTGTTGGCGATTTCGTGAGCTTTTGCGAGAGGTTCCGCCGTTAGGTAGTTTAAAAAACCCAGCTCTAAGGCTTCTGCGGCCGTTATTAGGTCGCCGGTTAACAGTAGCTCCATCGCTTTTGCAAACGGTAGCTGCACTGGCAGACGCACCGATGAACCGCCCGCCGGGAACAATGCCCATTTGACTTCTTGCACACCCAATTTAGCCTCCGGTGCGGCCACCCGGATATCGGTGCCTTGTACGATTTCCATTCCGCCGGCAATGGCGTGACCGTTGAGCGCAGCGATGATCGGTTTTTCAGGGTCGAAGTTGCGTAGGATAGCGCGCTGCAAAATGCCATTATCAGCCACAATCCGTTCGTCAAATTCGTTTTCAGCCTCACGCGCACCGGACATAAGAGGGATCAATTGGCCGAGATCCGCACCCGCGCAAAATGCACTGCCCGTGCCAGTGAGGATCGCCACGCGCACATTATCGTCGTCGCGGATGCTCGCCCAGATATCGGCGAGCAGCACCGCTACCTCCGGGTTGATGGCGTTACGTGCTTGGGGGCGGTTCAGTGTTACTGTAGCGATGTGACCGTCGATGTCATAGTTCACCAAAGCCATTTTCAACTATCCTCATGCGCGGCTGAATTAAAAGACCATAGCGAAGCGCGTTCCGGGACACAACCGTCGTGGTGGCGCGTGTTTGTTCGCCGGTGTCAAATAATTGGCGGTGGTGATGGTTCGACTTCCAGCGTGACCGCCCGTACGAACCTGTGCGTCGCTAGCATCCGTGGTTCCGGTGCGCTGTCCAGGTTGGTGTTGCCGTGCCGGTGCGCTGCTGCTTGGGCGGAATATTGTGGCACGAAACTTGAACGAGAATTTTCTGTGAGCACTAATCCCCCACAGCAAAAACGCACACAGCAAGCTCGCGATATGCTAGCGGCCACGATCATTCCGATCGCTGGCGGCAAAGGCGGGGTGGGAAAGACGATTATCGCGTCTTCTTTGGCCGGGGCGCTGGCTGCGCGTGGCTATGCGACGGTGGTCGCCGATCTGGACCTCGGCGGTTCGAACCTACACACGCTTCTTGGCCATCAAAATCGCTATCCTTCGATCGGCGATTTCATCGCTACCAAAGGCGCGCAGCTCGAGGATTATCTCGTGCCGAGCGGCAGACCAAACTTAAGTTTTCTGACCGGCGAAGGACGCACGCCATTCATGGCGAATATGAGTGCGGCGCATAAGGCGAAACTACTGCGCCATTTGCTCGCATTGCCGGCCAAATATGTGCTACTCGATCTCGGTTCAGGGACCTCATTTAACACCTTGGATTTCTTTCGCGTTGTTGCGCGCGGCATCGTCGTTACGACGACTGAGCGTACCGCGCTGATGAATCTCCTATCATTTTTGAAAAATGTGTTATTGCGTGATATCGACCGGGCGATGCGTCGCAACGGAGCGGTCTGCGCCGCGCTGAAGGCGCTCTATCGTGAGCATCGTGTGGACGACAAGCTAACGATGGCACGGATAATAAAAACCGTGCACTGGCATGATCCCGATGCAGCACTCACGATCCGTGAACGCTGCGCGGCGATGCAGCCCTGCGTGGTGATGAATATGGCGCGACATCCCCGTGAACTCGCGTTACTCGACCACATCGATGCAGCCGCGCGCAGCATGTTGAACCTCGATTTGATTCACCTTGGTTTTCTCTGCGACGATCCCACGGTGCACGAGGCTGCCAGCGTCGGACGACCGCTAATGGATTTTGAACCCCCGGGCTTAGCGATGACGGGGATCACACACTTGGCGGGCCGGATTATTCGAAGATGGCACGATCCCCTTGATAATTCTGCTACGCGTTTGCGAGCTTATGCCTGGAATTTCTACGAAACTTATGTCGAGCCGCCTGCCGCGAACGATCTGACGCTAAGCGCTTAGTTTGAACAGTCCAAGGTGGCTGTCGTCGCATCACCACGCAGCCGTCCTTTATACTCTAGCAGTTCTTTGTCGGGTTCGAGCTCGCTGTTGGCATCGCGTCCCACGCGCCTCGCAGGGTGTTCTAAGCCCGACGGATTATTCGAATTCTCGTAGTACGGCGACAAATAGGGGGTTATCCATGCCTTGTGCAACACGCAATGGAGTGAAGATTTATTACGAAAGTTTTGGTCAAGGAACACCGCTGGTGTTTTTGCATCCGTGGAGCACGAACCGTTACATTTGGGCGTTTCAGTTATTTGAGTTCGGCCGTGATTATCGTTGCATTGTAGTTGACCATAGGGGGCACGGGTTGTCGGATAAGCCAGCTGCTGGCTATGGCATTGGCGAGATGGCCGCCGACGTAAACGCAGTCATGAATGATGCCGGCATCGAGAAAGCCGTGTTGGTCGGTAATTCCATCGGCGGCATGACAGCGATGCAGCTGTCTTTAGACGCTCCCCAGCGCGTTATCGGAAATTTGATTCTAAGCAGCGCGACAAATTTTGGTGCGGATATGGATCCGGAAGCGGCTGAAGCTATGCAAACAGATTGGCGCGGGGTGTTCAGTACGCTTTTGAACGCCACCGTGGCAGAAAAATCTAAACGAGAGCGCCCTGAAATTCTCGCTTTTATGGAGGGCTGCTTTCGCATTGAGGACAATTTCACCGAAGCGGTTTTTTTTACCAGCGCGGCAGATCCGGATGGTGTTTTTAATTGGAATATTGCGGATCGATTAAAGGAGATTAAGCAACCGACTTTGATCATTGCCGGTGAGGAAGACGGGGCGACGACCGTCGCGCACAATCAATTTCTTGCCGACAATATTCCCGCTGCAGAAATTAAAATCTATGCGGATGTCGGGCATTTTTGCCAACTCGAAAAACCCCGAATATTCAACGACGATCTGCGCGGCTTTCTAGCTCAGTTGGGCGTCTAAGCCGGCCATTGCACGAGGCGCTCACTGCGCTTGTGCCAGTGGTTTTGAGGTGACGGGCATTTTCATTAGCCAGCGATGATGTGGGCCGTCATGCAAATGGGTTTGCATTTATTCACTGGCGCAGCCCGATTTGGCCGGATCGGTCTGCGCCTGGGCTTCGTCCTCGCCTGAACGACTGTTACGATTCGGACGCCAGCCACCGCTGGGTCTCGCGCTATAAGCAGGCTAGGGTGGTGCCCAACGACGCCAGCGCTCGGCGTGTAAGGAAAGCTCGAGTCACGGGCGCGAATACGTCTAGAAAGTTGGTGGTGACCGTACGCTATCGTCAAGTAAGCGCCACGATCGCTTTGTGGGTTGCGACGTCACGGGTTTCATTGACGGGGCTGACCGCGACGACTGGCAGATCGGCGCCCGCGCGGCGAAACGCGTCGAGTTGGCGTTGGCATTCGGCAGCGGGCCCACAAATGCACACTTCATCGATCAGCGCATCCGGGATCACCGCAGCGAGGTCGTGGCGCGAGTCGCTTTTAAGGCGCGATTGAAGTTCATCCATTGCTACGCCGAAGCCCGCGCGACGCCATTGCCGGCGGTAGTTCGGCAAACGGGCAAAAAAGGCCAAGTTATAGCGCGCTGCGGAACGGGCTTCGCTGCGGTCTGTGTGAATGAACGTCGGAATGCTCAAGATGCACGGTAGATCGCCTGGGGTCCGTGCCGCACTAGAGCGCGCCTCGCGGGCGGCCTCGATGAGCCCAGGTAGATACGACAGCGGTGATAAGAACGGCATAATGCCATCGCCGACGGCGCCAGCAATTATCGCACTCTCGACGGTATTTGCCGCCACAAAAACAGATGTTTTTATCTCACTCCGAGGCAACCGCATAAATCCCTCGCCGGCCTCGCCGGCCAGCGCTCGTTGCACGAATGCAACGTATTCGCGGAGCGCGCTACGCCCGTCACCCATTTCTATCCCGAGCGATGCTAGCAGGCTTCGATGGCTCATACCGAGACCGAGAATGAAGCGACCGTTGGACAATTCGGCGATCGTCCTGGTACTAGAGGCGATCAGATAAGGATGGCGAAAAAAAATGTTCGCGATATTCGTGCCGATCGTGATTTGAGACGTCGCCTGGGCGATAGCCTGACTTACCGCTAGAGCATCACTGCGACCTTCATTAACGAATACGGCATCGAATCCATAGCGCTCGGCGAGAAGTCCAAGTTCGACGAGTTCGCCGAGCGATGCATCCGTTACCGTGGATAATACGATCCCCAAGCGCGAGTCTGTGGATGAAGTCGTCATCGCTGATCAATGAGATAGTGCGCTAAACCGCATAAAGTATGCCCAAGCACACGCTAGAGCTGTTCCCGGATTGTTGCCAACATCTTCTCGAAAGTATCGTGGAGTGTGGCGCCAAACAACGGATGTTGCGCCAGTTCGTGATGCTCAATTGTGGCGAGCTCAGCGGGTGTCAAGAATTTATCGACTACGCCTAGAACTTCTGTTTCTTCGATGTTCATATGTTTCCGTATAAGCGAGATGTAATTATCGGCCGCCGCTACGAGATCGTCACGCACAACAAATTGGCCGGCGGCGGCTGCCTCGAGCATGTCACTCAAGGGTTTGACTTGTTCCGGAAACGCACGATGTTGTTGTTTTAATTCCTTAAGCGTGGGGTCTAATGCGGCGTCATGATTGGCCATTGCGGTGAACAGCTCGTCTTCGAGCGGATGGTGAATGACATCAGCAAAGGAATTGTAGTAGCTGACAATATCGACCATGAGATTGAGATCGGGGTCCACCCCAGGTGCTCTAAGCTGATCGACGTGTTCGCTCAATGCGTCTAACAAGCGGCTCATGATTACGTGATCTTGATGAATACGCGCTATAACATCGGACATTCGAAACACTCCAGAATTAGTGGCGCTCGCCGCGAAATTTCTGTATTGAACATGGCGGCACTTCTATTACACTGCCTGTGCTCTGACAAGCCACGTCGCACCATCCATGATGACACCGTTGGGAGTTTCATAGGCGACCAGAGCCTCGCGCATTGCGCTGAGTGCTTTCTTTTTCTCGGCGGCACCTGCCTCCCGCAGCGAGGCTGCCGCGGGCCCCATCGCAGACATGAGATCAAGAGCGCTATCGATGGTGCCAATGTTGACAGCCTCGTCAACTTTCTCAACCGCGATGTCTCCGAAGCCCGCGGTGGTCAAAATTTCCCGGATCCGTACTGGGGTTGCCAGGGAAAAAGGTCCGGGTGTGCCAGGTTCGGGTTTTGGTGGCGCCGGAACGACGCTGAACGCAGCCGCGGAAGGGATCGCCATCCAAGGGTTTTCGTTAAGTTCGCGCCAACACAAAAACACCAAGCGCGCAGCAGGCTTTGCGGCGGTGCGGAGGTTAGTGAATGCGGCGATAGGATCGGGGAAAAACATTACTCCGAAGCGTGAGGCAAGCACATCGAATTTTGGCTGCGTGAAAGCGTAGCGACCGGCGTCTGCTTGTTCAAAGTGCAAGTTTTGTTGAGCGTTATAGCGTTCTCGGGCAACGCGCAAAATCACCTCGGAGATGTCGACGCCTAATACATAACCCGACTCACCGACCGTTTTCGCGTAGGCCATAGCAGTAGAGCCACCGCCACAACCGACGTCGAGAACACGTTCAGCAGCTTGGGCATCGACCGCGGCGATTAAGTGTTTGCTTAGCGTTGTAAGCATCGTTTCCAGGTGATCGATGTGCTCCACCCAACGTTCACCGCCTTCCTCGTTCCAAAATGTTTCTTGGTCGTTGTTGGTGGCGCCTTGATTCGTCATAGTTCGCGGTCTCGTTTGCAGGGCATAAGTCAGAATATCATAGGAGGACGTCGTCCAAACCCGGTAGCAGTTTCAAGCGCGTGCGCGATTTGGAGTAACTCGAAATCACGCCACCGTGGCGCCACGATTTGCACGCCAACGGGTAAGCCACTCGCCGTGAACCCGGCCGGCACCGAGATTGCCGGGCAACCGGTTACGGTGATTGCATAGCAGACCCCCATCCAATCGAGGTAGGTCTCCATCTCTACGCCGTTAATGTGGGTGACCCATTCTTTGTCAATATCGAACGGTGGTACTTGGGTGCTGGCGCAGACGAGAAAATCAAAGCTTTCGAAAAACTGCGCGATGCGCGCAAGGAGCTGCGAGCGTGCTGTTTCGGCTGCGGTGATATCTTCTACCGTAAGCGCCAAACCTTGCTCTATGTTCCATATTAGCGTGTCTTTCATCGCCGTCCGGTCGCGTTCAAATGTGGCGCCAAAACGTGCCGCAAATAACCACGCTCGTAAGGTTTTGAAAATCTCGTCGGCGTCGCTCAAATCAGGATCCGCAGCATCAACTTTGCAACCGAGTGTTTCGAAAGCGCCTGCTGTGCTCTGCAATACTTCGGTAATGGCAGCATCGACCTCGTAATGACCCAAATTCGGGCTGTAGGCCACCCGTGTCTGCGAGAAATCTCGGTCAAGTTCGCGGCGATACATCGTGCCCGCTTCGGGCAAGCTAATGGGTACACGCGGGTCGGGGCCGGCCATGACCGATAACAGCAGCGCGAGATCGGCAACCGAGCGTGCCATGGGGCCGTGCACCGCAAGTTGATCGCTAGAGAGTTGGTTGGGCCACGACGGCACGCGACCGGGCGAAGGGCGCAAACCAACGACGTTGCAGAATGCCGCGGGGTTGCGCAGCGAGCCGCCGAGGTCACTGCCGTCGGCGAGCGGAAGTAGGCCGCAGGCTAGTGCCACAGCCGCTCCACCACTGCTGCCGCCACAGGTTTTGGACAAGTCATAAGGATTACGGGTCGCGCCGAAAATGGTGTTGAAGGTTTGCGATCCGGCCCCAAATTCTGGTGTGTTTGTCTTACCGATCAGAATCGCGCCGGCTGCCTTGAGTCGCTCGACGAACAGTTCATCAATATCTGGAACGTAGTCGCGGTACAGCGGTGAGCCAAACGTCGTTCTCACACCAGCCGTCAAGCTCAGGTCTTTTACCGCGATAGGAACGCCATAGAGCGGTTTGCCCGCAGGATCGAAATCGCGCTCTAAACGCGCGGCTGTTGCGCGCGCTCGTGACTCGCACAGTGTCACGATTGCATTTACCGTCGGGTTGATGTGCTCGATCCGATCTAGCAAGGAATTCAATGTTTCTGTAACGGACAACTCGCGGCGACGCAAACGCGCGCTGAGTTCAAGTGCCGATAATTTGTAAAGGGGTTGATCCATTATAATTTTCGTGACACATCAATCTAATTTTGCGGTTCGCGATTCCACCCCGCGCATAAAACTCTCGATCGTTTCGCTTCTGCTTAGGTGGGGGATCGGTGGTTTAAGGACGTGGGAGTACTTCGGTGTCTGGTAATCCCGGTCAGCGCGTTGTTCAAGAGCTGCATAGGTCAGAACGACGATCAGCCCGCTGACAACCATGGCGGCGCGTGTGCAGCGTTCAACGTGCGTCGCGATCATTAAGTTGTACTTCAGCATCACGGTGAGCGCGGCAAAAGCAGCCAAATATGTTGCGATTTTCCCCAGCGTCGCGCTGTTCGCTAAAAACTCCAGATAAGGTAGAAACCAGAACAGTATGCTGATGGCGCCGGCTATGACGCTGCTAACCAGCAGTTGACTTGGAAACTGATGTTGGTGCTTCAGTACGCGACCGACCACTGCCCATACCCCGGCCCAGCATACGAGCAAGGCAGTGCCAAACAGTGCCCCGAGCGCATAGGGCCGCCACTCTAAATCGATAGAATCTGTGGCATAGCGCAGCACCGCGTCACCACCGACGACCACGAGCAGGGCCGCTATCGGTGCCACCAAGCCGACCCGCTCCGGGTCGATCCACGGGGAAAACTGTTTTTTTGTTTCCGCGACCGGGTGATTCTCCCAGAATATGATGAACTGACTGCGGCCAACGGAAATTCGATCGCCTGAGCGTAACCGGTGCTCACCTGCCGCGATCGTTTGACCGTTAATGCTCACTGGGTTGGTGGATTGCATTAAACGCAGCACCCAAGCGGCGGCCGTGTAAACTAATTCGATTTGATAGGCGTCGACGTAAGGGTCATTAACGACAATGTCGTTGTCATAAGCGCGACCAATGCGGCACCGCACGTTCGTGATCCTGGTTGATTCGTGGGTGCGGCTTCCGCGCGAGCCGTGTTGGACGATCAATGTGTCCATTTTATATGGGTCAGCAGTTTCTTAAACATTCCGACGGCCAATCTTTTGCTAATCCCACTGGCACCCATTTTTATGACTGCGGCACGGTGCTCGTCACTCACCGATGCCAGTAATATAAACGCATCATAGAGTTCTTTATAATCTTTATAGGATCGGAAACAACTCGACGCTTTCCAAGATCGTTGCTCAATTGCGACAAAATTCGTGTGGCACACGTAATCGCTGACATAATCTTCGTCGTTTACGTTGCGCAAGGCACGATGGTTAAATCGTTCCTCGACGGCGCGATAGAATTGAAAAGAATTCAGTTTTGTAGTCGTCATCCATTCATAGTCGTAATAAAACTGACCGGTATAGAAATCGGGGTGTAAGAAAATTTCATCTTCAGAATGACAATGTTGATGACTGCTCTGGTATTTTTCGTCTTCTTCTTCACTGCTGTGGCCCCAGCACTTCATGCTTGGGCTAAGTTCGTGAGGTAGTAGTAACTCTCCTAGCGGTTGTTGATGCCATTCGCTGTTCAGCAACGTAGAATAAAATGCTTCCTGATCGTCGCGCAGGGCACGTGCAATGGTTTTTTTGTGATCAGATTGGCCCACCCGTGCCCACGTATTGTCGAGAAGGTGTTTGAGTTTTGCCGCCGGCACTAAGAAACTCAACTGTTCTCCCCCGGTCGAGACATTGACCCCGACGACGCTGCGCTCCGCGTCAAAAGCTGGGCCGCCGCTCATGCCAGGGTTGAGTGAGCCCGAAAACAACAGTTTTTCATAGCGCGTCGTTCTTACCGGCCCGTTATAAGTACCCTCGACGATGCTCATGCCAAGATCTTGGGGGTTACCCATCGAGTAGATTCGTTCTCCTTGGGCCAGCGCGCGTTCGTTTAATTCTAAGAATCCACCACGAGGTAGGTCTGCGCGAATGAGCGCGAGATCGTGCACTACATCGATCGCATGTATACGACCGGTCAACGTATTGTCGTCGTGTGTGACGATCTCGAGACGATATTTGCCTGGTTCGTGAATGAGCGCGGCGACGACGTGAAAGTTTGTCGCCAAGGTGGCGTCGTTGTCCACTTTGAAACCTGATCCAATTGCGAATTTGTCACGTGATCCAATATCAACAACGCGTATCTGGTAGACAAACGGATTAACGGTTTCAAATAGTGCGCTGGCGGTGTTCGCGACTACCGCTTGCGGGGTGACCAGTGCAAAAAGACTGAGCGCGATAGAATGCGAATATCGCGCGGTAGTACCTTGCATAGAGAAATGAGTATCACCTAACACTTTAGATATTTGGTGGTGGTACGATGCCAGTTAACGAGGTGCGTGCAGAGATTTCAATCCAGTTGCCGTCCGGGTCACAAACAAACCCGTACCGGGCGATCTTTGCAAAGCTTAACGGCGGCCTCCCGAGGCGTCCGCCGCGGCGCACGATCCCCTCACAGGCGCTGTCTGCGTCAAACACTTGCACCGTCAAGTAGCGGAAGTTTGGTCCCACAAAGTCATCGGTGACAGAGCCGCCTGGACCACGCTCCACGAACAAGAGACTGTCACCACAGCGTGCGATGTGTTTATCAACATAGTCGAATTCCATTGCATCGATATAGAACGACATCATGCGCTCGGGAGCGGGCGTTTGCACCGTGACGCCGATCCCCACGACACCCCGCGTCCCCGGCGGGACCAGTTCCACGCGCTCGCCACCGGGATGCGAGCCTTGCCACACTTGATCGCCGGCGCGCGCGATGCTCAGACCGACATAGCCTGATGGCGGCGTGGGACTGAATGTTTCGGGAAAATGATTTACTTTGATAACCGAATCGTGCGCATCGTAGCGATGTTGAATCGTGCCGTTGCCGAAATCCAGCTTATGGTCTAAGCGCAGCTTGACTTCTGTGCCCCAAAACCGGCGGTGTTTGTCGATGTCGTTGGTAAACAGGCCGATGTCGAGATGTGGTTTAGCCAAGCGCATATCACTTAGCCCGGGAGAGCATCGACGGCGTCGTTGTCTAATGCCTGATAAGCGCCGTCGGTGACCATTTTCATGAATAAGCGATCGCCCCTTTCGGTTTGTTCGACAATTACAGTCGCTGCTATCGCCACCGCGAGTACAGCGAAACTATAGTGCCGATAGTCGGCCATCAAGTGGTCATAGGTATAGTCATTTACCCCGTAGCGAAGCAAGTCATCATGGTATTGTCTGAGCAGATCGGCTTCGTGTGCCTGGCGCGTTTCGCGGTCAAATGCGCCGCCTAAAAAATATGCAACGTCCATCCCGGTGCCGAGAAAGTTGCTGGTTTGCCAATCGACGACAGCGATGCGTTCGCCGCCGAACAGCATGTTGTCGACGCGGAAATCGTTATGAGAAAAACACTTTGGCATATCACGCGGTGCGTTCCAAGCAGCGTGGCAGCGTATGAACTTAGCGCAAACTTTTATGACGGCCGGATCCATCCGGTGGGCATAGGTCTTCTCGAAATGTTCCCAGGAACTTTGCATTAACGGTGTTGTATAGAAACCCTGGGCACCTTCAGGGACGTAGACCCAATCTTGTTGCATCAACTCGGAATCATTCCAAAAAGCGGCGTGCAATTTGGCGGCCTCGGCGAGTGCCATGCGCGCCTCAGAGACCGTACAGCCGCGCATATGGTCACCGGCCTGGGCCGGTGCCAAGTCGTCTAAGATCAAGGCGAAGTTATTGGCCGTGTCAATTTCCGCGACGTAAACGCCAGGCGTGTTTATTTCAGCCTTGGGGGCGAGTTCGCGGTAGAACATCACCTCGGCACGATAAAAACCCATCTCTCTGCCGCTAGTTGCCGCAACTTCGTTGTCGGATGGAAATTTCCCGACCACCGATGCCGGCGCGTCGGGAGGCGGTGATCCGGCGTAGCTCAGGTAGAACCGCCGTGTTTCGCCCAGCTGTCCGGTGCCTACTTTCTCAATCGCAAAATCAGCAACTGTGGCGTCTATGCCGCGTTGGCGCAACGCGCGGGTCATCCACGCGGGCGTTATTTCAGTCGGTTTGAGAACCGGCAAAGGGCCGTTCACAGTTCGGATCCTCCCACTTCATCGCCTCGACGTAAGCTGCCGGGGGGCGTTATTGCGACGGTCTTTTTAGCGTTTTTATTGAGACCGCACGCGCATAGTACCGAAAATCCACCCCAGTGCTAGCGCGTACAGTGCACATTTGCTAGCTGCCGGGACGTTCCGGGTGCGGGACAGAGACGATGTTGTGGCGTAGGAGCGAGGAGCTCAAAACAACTCGATTGCGTCTTCTTTCGAATTATCGGTGTCAAGCTGGGCGATCGCTTCATCGATCGGTGTGCCGGCGAGAACGGCGGCGAGTAGTTTTTGATCGGAATCCAGGGTAAACCGAGCGCGTACTTGAGCTTGCAAATTCGCCCACGCGTTGGGGTTATAGAGGCGGTCTTGTCGGGATATGAGCTCGTTGAGCGCGTGCAAGCTGTTGGAGCAGTGATGCAAGCGTTGCGTCAACCGATCGTAGAATTGAAATGCCACGATTGCGGCTTGCGTGCGTTGCTCGATGTGTTCGCAATCTTCGAGGATCGAATGCTTGGCATCGCCGTCACCCAAAGTTTCGGCGACATTATGCACATCTTTCACTGCTGCAATCATGGACATAAAAGACTCGGTAAGTGCCGCCACTGAATCACTACCATCGTCCATGGCGTGCTGAATACGGGCAATGGCGACATTTATCATCACAACCGTTTCACGAATTTGGCTCCAATCAAGATCGGGGCACTCGGCGGAACTGGTAACAGGTGCGTTTTGTGCAGCAGTGGCCATATTTTTATCCGGTTTGCTGGGAAACATTTTTTGACGCCGCGGCTCGGCGACCGAGGGTCCGATAGAACCGGTAGCGGCGAGACAAAACGAACACTTGAGTGATATGAACGGTGGGTTTTCCTGACCGCCGTCGCTAAACGTGGTCGCGCGCGGCATGCGCGCAAATAGTTGCGAACCTTACCCACGCTGGCGATGCGCTTAGGACTTAGATTTTGGTAGCCGTGCTTCTTTCGCTACGGTCGGACCCCCAGCCTCAACCCACGCGCTGTAACCCCCTGCCATATGGGCAACGGGTGTTAGGCCCATCTGTTGCACGGTGTAGGCGGCTAGTGCCGAGCGCATACCGCCAGCGCAGTAGAAGATGAATTTTTTTCCAGAGGCGAATTCTTCACGATGATAGGGGCTGTCGGGGTCGACCCAGAACTCCAGCATACCGCGCGGCGCGTGCCTGGCGCCGGCAATCGTACCATCGCGCCACAACTCACGAATGTCCCGGATATCAACCAGTTGCACGTTCGAGTCGTCTGCCAGAGCCATTACCTCGCTAACCGACAGGGTCTCAATGTGCGCCTCGGCGTCAGCACAAAGTGCCTTAATGCCCTTTGTGATCATGCCGATAACCTCGTTTTGGGTGTGTCAAAATATCTCCCTGGCAGTTTGCCCTGATCTGCCCATGCGTCACTATTTTGATGGTTTCGTGTCAAAAATCCATCGTTTAATGAGGATCGACCGTGTCGTCACCGTGCCCAAGCACGTCTCAGCCACGGCAACGTTGTCATCGCGCGGGCGAGAAATTGGTATGAATATTGTGGTTCCTTTAATTTTACAGATCCGAGCCGTAGCTAAACTTGGCTCATTATTATCATTGTCCCGTGCAGCCACTGTAAATGATGGAAACACCAATCGTGGATCCTAACCAGGAGGTCAACTGCTATCCATAAAGCATGATATTGCGGTCGAACGTGCCGGCCATAGTGCTGTCGGCGTCGCCAGCGGTCGGGACGCGCTCGCCAAATTTGACGAAACGAACATTGATACCTTGATCATCTCGCTTTCCTTAACGGATCGTTTCGGAAATAACGTGGTGGACTTGTGAGGTGAACGAGCCCTCGCCGTAGATATCCCCATGGTCGTGATCGGCGACGGTGAGGCCCCAGCCGAGACGATCGTGGCGCTGCTCGCGAGCGGTAATCAATACCTCGAAAAACCCTAGGAGATGAGCATCCTCGCGGCGAAGTTAGCCGCGCTCGCTGAGGGCGCCGCGCTGCGGCGAGAGCTGCGGCAGATGTGCTCCGCCTTGGAGTCGAAGGCGCGCCAGATTCTTGCGCTCAGGCGTGACGATCCGCTCATGGGGCGGTGGAACGCCGCGTATTTCAGAGAATCTTTGGCGCGCGAATTCAAGCGCGCCATCCGTTGCCGGGCGTTTGTTACCATCCTGCTTATCGAGGTCGACGCCTTTCTACGCCACTACGACTACTATGGCCGGGTAGCCGGTGCCCGGTGCTTGAAGGCGATTACGGATCGACTCAAAACAGGCTTGAAACGTCCTACGGATATATTCGCACGAGACGAAGAAGGAGCGAGACTCATCGCTTGCCTACCTTCAACGCCCGAAGTTGGCGCCCAAGTGGTCGGTGAGGGGATGTGCAGGATGGCGCGCCGGATGCGCATCGATCACCGTGTTTCTGACGCCGACGACATCGTCACGATCAGTGTCGGCTGTGCGGCATTGCGGCCAGAGGCTTTTCGTGCACCAGTGAGTTTGATCGAGTCCACCGAGCAAGCCTTGGCGAATGCGAAAGCTAAGGGTAAAAATCGCTTGGTTTGCGCTGGCGACCTTAGCGTCGTCGACACCCGCTTGCGGGGCTTTGCCTGAGCATGTTAACGACGAAGCGTTTTAGCCCAAAGGCACAGCTGCGAAAAATACTATAGCCGCTGAATGCTAAACTGCTGTGCGCATGTCGGTGTGGAGCGACAAAGCGATGTCGCTTTTGACGAGCAAATCATCGCGGGCGGCAAAGCCTGGTTTCACCAGCCACACGAGCAACGGCAGCACGATCAGTGCCAGCGACATGTTGATGGCCATGATGACGATCAACAACATCCCCATATCGGCGACGAATTTGAGCCCCGATAAGAAATACCAAGGCGCGATCCCGAGCGCCATAATGGTGGCCGTGAACATGATCGCTTTACCAGTGGTGCGCAGCGCGAATGTGATCGCGGTGCCCCAATCTTGCGCGTTTGCTTGATATTCTTCGCAGATTCGCGACAACAAATAAATACCATAGTCGATCCCAACGCCTAACCCGATCGCCGCCACGATCAAAGAATTCACATCGAGGCCGACACCGAGCAAGTGCATGGCCGCGTACATGACCTGATTAGCAAGATTAACCGGCACGAGCAGCAACAAACCAGCAACGATCGAACGATAGGCTACGGTGCATGTAATAAATATCAATACGTTCATCAAGCCAATAACGAGCCAGTGATAGCGATCGATGACGAGATTCACTGCTTGCTGCAGCGGAATCGTTCCGGTTCCGACCCGGAGCCGGAAATTCTCGTGTTCGACGCCAACTTGCTCTACGACACGGTGGGCGGAAGCGAGTGCACGGTCGACTGTTTCTTGTGTATTGTCTTTGTACCATAGCGAAACCGTACCGTTGAGCCACACGTTGTTAACGACATGGCCAAAATCCTTCGCACTGGATCCCATCGATACCCCGAAAGCGGCCGCACGCACGGCGGCATCGGTATGGTCGATCGGCAACCACTTCGGGTTACCGCCATTGAACAGCCGATTGCCTTCGGCAATGTAGTCAGCGACGGATAGCGTCGCGCGTGGTGGGAAATCACTCCGTTCGATTAATACTTGGAGTCGTTGCATGAGTGCGAACGCTTCGGCTTTTTGCATACGCATGTCGAGGCTTTCTTGATCGCGCGACTCGATCACAATTTCGAGGGTGTTAACACCGGGAAAGTGCGCGTTGATTTGGCGTACCGCGGTATTGAACGCTGAGTCGTGCCAAAACAAGCTACTGCCTTCTACGGGATTTCCAATTTTGATCTGCGAAGCGGTATAGATCGCAACGAGCGCGAACATCCCAACGACCAATGCGGTGCGCCAGGCCCGCGCGCCAAAACTTAAACGCGCGACCGCGTCCAGTATTTGTTGAGTTTTGTAATGGATCCCGTTCGAGGTGCCGCGTCCAATAAGCTTCTCGACGTTCCGGGGTGGGGGCAACGAAGCGAGCAGCAAGGAGATCAATACCACGCCGGTTGGAATCAACCAAACAGCCCACATCCCGCAGAAAATCGCGTGGCGTACCATTGCGGGGATCGGTGCGGCGACGACGATAAAAATGCCGAGAATATCGGTAATGATGCTCAGCACCCCCGGCACCATCATCACACTCATGGTGATCTCCGCGGCTTTTTCCCGCTCCCCCACCTGGGCGTAAACCTCATAGAAACGCTCGGTAAATTGCACACAGTGTGAAAACGAACGCGCGATCAATAATAAGGGCACGACCATCAACAGCGGTTCGATGGAAATGTCTAGCCACCCGACGAGCCCAAACCCCCATATCGCCGCAGTAGCCGCGGTGATAATCGGTGTTATTACCCCGACCCAGTTGCGCATGTACAATACGAGCGCCAGGATCAAAGCGCCGAGCGTGACTGCGAAGATGCCGATCATTTCTAGTTCGTAGGTGTAGACCCAACCGATCAGGGTCGGTTGGCCGGCTACATAGACATCGTGGGTGTCGTCTTTAGCCGCCTCGGCCAGGCCGCGCACGTAGTTGAAGGCGACCCCGTAATCAACGGCGTGCTCGATAAATGTCGCCGTGATCAACGTTGCTGTGTCGTCGCGAGAAATTAAGAAAATGCGGGTGTTGGGTGATTTATCCACAAGCTCACGAAAGCGGGCGACTTCCGCGTCGGTGCTCGGGATTTGATCGCTCATTAACGGTCGCATGTCGATCCCGTAAGACGTCGCCTCGCTATAGCGCGCTTTGGTGCTGGCGATTGAAAGAATTTGCTCGTGATCGACACCTGGCGTGAGATCGATATCACGGGTAAATTCCCATACCTTGCGGAGGGTGTTTGGGCTGTAGATGTCGCCGTCTTTGCGCTTGATCATGACCGCTACTGTCAGCGGATTGCCGAAGTGCGGATGCTGCTGAAAAATTTGCACATAGGGGTCATTTTTTGGCAGCAGGTCAGAGAAAATCGTACGTAATTCGACGCGCGGTAACCCGGCGGCAAAAAAGGCAGTGATAAGGACGAAAATTGTCCACGAAACGCGGCGATGGGCGATGACCCATCTAGCAATGCGAACGCGTAAGCTGTACATATAGGTGGAGATTCAAGAGGCGGCTAGCCGCTGATCCTACACCATCACTTTGGTGTCTTCAGCGGGCACTAGCTGGTGTGTTTGTTTAGGAGTTGCTGCCAACGAGATCCGAAGGAGGGGTAATGGGTAAAATCGAACCATATCAATTCAAGATCCCAGATAGCGCGCTGGATGATTTGCGCAATCGTTTGTCACTAACCCGTTGGCCGGAGCGGGAAACACCCAGTGATTGGACGCAAGGCGTACCTTTAGCGTATACGCAGGAAGTCGCTGAATACTGGTGCACGCAATACGATTGGCGCAGGTGTGAGGCGCAGCTAAACGCCTTACCGCAGTTCCATACCGAAATTGACGGACTGGACATCCAGTTTATGCACCTCCAGTCACGGCACGATACGGCGTTGCCTTTGGTCATCACGCATGGATGGCCCGGCTCGATTATCGAGTTCCTGAAAATTCTTGGACCGTTAACTGATCCGACCGCCTACGGTGGCGTTGCTGAGGACGCGTTTCACGTGGTTGCACCGACGCTACCTGGGTTTGGATTTTCCGGCAAACCAAAATCGCCGGGTTGCAGCGTCGACCGCATTGGGCACGTCTGGGGGGAACTGATGGCGCGCTTAGGATACGAGAACTATGTAGCCCAGGGCGGCGATTGGGGTGCCGCGGTGACCACCAGCATCGCCATGACACAGACCGCGCATTGCAAAGGTATTCATATCAACATGCCGATCGTTACGCCGAGCCCGGAACTGATGGAAGACCTCACGCCATTCGAGCAGGAAGCGCTTAGCAGCGCGAAATATTATTGGGATTGGGATTCGGGGTACTCGAAAGAACAAAGTACGCGTCCGCAGACACTAGGCTATGGTTTGGTCGACTCACCAGTGGGACAAATGGCGTGGATCTTGGAAAAATTTTGGGCGTGGACGGATTGCGGTGGGCACCCCGAAAATGTACTAAGCCGCGACGAACTGCTGGATAACATCATGATGTATTGGTTGCCAGCGGTTGGTGCTTCGTCGGCACGCCTGTATTGGGAGAGTTTCGCCTTATTGCTGGAGCCAAAGTTGCCCGTGACCTTGCCAACTGGCGCGAGCATATTTCCTCACGAAATTTTTCGGGCTTCAAAACGCTGGGTTGAAGAGCGTTATACGAACCTCATCTACTACAACACGCTAGAGAAAGGGGGTCATTTCGCCGCGTTTGAACAACCAGAGCAGTTTGTTGCAGAAATTCGCGCGTGTTTTAGGCATATGCGGTGAGGGCAGCGTGACGTCGGAGGCGCTAGCACATGGCTGAATTGAGAACAGATAGCACCACGCTGTGGTATGAGGTTGATGGCACTGGGCCACCGCTAGTGCTCTCGGGTGGATTCGGCTTATTGCATAACCAATGGGATTTCGTGCGCGAGTATTTGACCGCGTATTTTCAAGTCATCGACTGGAATTATCGTGGCGCAGGCCGTTCTGATCGCGCGTGGCCGGGTGGCTTTTTTAACCAAGAAACTTGGGTCGATGATCTCGAAGCGATACTAGCCCACCTCGATATTCGTGACGCTGTGCTGTGGGGCACATCGACAGGTTCGCCGATCAGCATTCGCTATGCGGCGAAGTATTCGCACCGCGTACGGGCACTGATTACTTATCCGATGTTCAAAGCCGACGCGGGGTTTCGCCAAGCGTTTGCTGGGTTTCAGACCATTGGAGAAACGTTTGGTTATGACGCGCTCGCCTGCTTAACGAGTTGGATCGGTTGTGCTGAACATAATGTGTTTACGCCGCAGCAGGGTGAGCTCGCTCGTTGGGAGGCAGAGTGTTTCGCGCGAAATTTTTCCTTGGAAACTTTAGGCGAAACGATGCGCATCGTAGCGACGAATGACCTTAGCGCTGATCTGCTAAAACTCAGCATGCCGACTCTGATACTGATGGGGCAATCAGGCAATCTCGGTTACGATGCGGCTGGAAACCGCGAACTTGCGGAGGCGTTTCGCGCGGCTGTGCCGCACGCGGAACTCAAACTTATTCCACGCGGAGGCGGTACTTATTGCATGATCGAAGAACCGCAAGCAACGGCTACCGCGGTTGTCGATTTCGTAAATGGTTTGGAGAATTCTTAGCGTGAACTCCACGCGCTGCGTACTATCAATTTAGGAGGCCATCATGCTGATATCAGACGCGCCGTACGGCACCAAGCAATATATAGAAATAAACGGCAGCCGTATGGCTTATGTCGAGCACGGTACGGGGGACCCGATTGTGTTTCAGCACGGCAATCCAACGTCATCGTATTTGTGGCGCAATGTTATGCCGTATTGTGAAGGTCTGGGTCGTCTGATTGCTTGCGACCTGATCGGCATGGGCGATAGCGCGAAATTGTCGCCCTCGGGACCCGAGCGCTATACCTACATCGAGCAGCGCACGTATCTGCATGCCTTGTGGGAGGCATTAGGAATTCAAGACAATGTTGTTTTCGTGATACATGATTGGGGTTCGGCGTTGGGCTTCGATTGGGCGCGCCAGCATCCCACGGCAGTACAAGGGATTGCGTATATGGAAGCCATCGTGCAACCGCTAACGTGGACGGTATGGCCCGACGCCGCACGCAACGTATTTCAGGCATTTCGCTCCACCGCGGGCGAGGAAATGGTCTTGCAGAAAAATATATTTGTGGATGCAGTCTTGCCGAGCGCGGTCATTCGTGACCTAACGGCCGCGGAAATGGACGTCTATCGCGCACCGTTCAAAAACCCAGGCGAGGATCGTCGCCCAACACTAACATGGCCGCGCATGATTCCCATTGACGGTGAGCCCGCGGAAGTCGTTGCTATTGTGGAGGACTATGCACAGTGGATGGCGAGTAATGATATTCCAAAACTATTCATCAACGCCGAACCTGGATCGATCCTAGTCGGTCCCCAGCGCGAGTTTTGTCGTACTTGGCCGCATCAGACCGAAGTGACGGTGGCTGGAAGCCATTTCGTGCAAGAGGACAGCCCTGACGAAATCGGCCGTGCAGTCGCGTCGTTTGTGCGTTCGCTACGTGGCGGATAGCGGTCCGTCGCCGCTTCTAGTAGGCTGTGGGGCCACCATTGTGAAAATTGCCTCTATATATTTATAGGATAAACTTATGAGTGACCCGATTATCGAAGCGAACACCACCGGGTGGATCGCCGAGCACCGCAACAAATACTTAGCCGACGGCGATGCCGGTCATATGTGGGACTCGAGCGCTGCGGGTGGGCCCGGACTGCTGCCGACCTTACTGTTGACTACGATAGGGCGAAAGTCAGGCAAGGAAAGCATTATGCCGTTGTTGTACGGCAAAGTTACGGGAGGTTATGCAATCATTGCCTCTAAGGGCGGTGCGCCCAAACATCCGGGGTGGTATCACAACTTGCGGGCCCAGGATCAAGTGCAAGTCCAAGTGGCGAAAGACGTTTTTTCCGCGAGTGCGCGTGTTGCCAGCGGTGCTGAGCGCGAGCAGATCTGGGCTCAGATGAGTGCAATGTATCCTCCCTATGTCGATTATCAAGCGAAAACGAGCCGCGAGATCCCGGTGATCGTGCTGGAGCCACGTGACTAGTTGCCGGGTGCAGCACACGGGTAGCGGTATCGTCTGTTTCTGGCGCGCTCACACTGCGCGCTAGCGGTTTGCGTGTTCTCTGCCAATCTCGCAACCCAGCGTCCGTGTAAAACCTAAACTGTGATCGCGCTGCGCACCGAATTTCAAAGTGCGCAGCACCCGCGGGCTGAGCGAGTCGCGGCGCGCACCTGGAGATCGGTATACTGTGCCGCCAGCGGAGACGAGGTTGAGTTATGAAACTAACTACTAGGGTTCTGTGCCCCCTAATGGTGTTCTGGATAAATGCGGCCACGGCGCTCGAAAGTACCGCCTTAGCTGAGGCCGCGAATGGTGCGCATCGCTCGGCTGAAAACATCGCGCGCAATGCTTGGCGCCATCCCGTGGAGACCTTGAATTTTTTTGGGATTCGTCCGGCCATGATCGTGGTCGAAATTTGGCCGGGTGGGGGTGGTTGGTACACAGAAATTTTAGCGCCATATTTGCGCGAAAGTGGCAAATTCTACGCCGCTAACTACGACGGTAGTAGCGGTATCGAATACTTCAAACGCAACGCGCAAAAATTCAAAGATAAGCTAGCGGCGAATCCGGAAATCTACGATCGCGTCATCGTTACGAGCTTGATGCCACCGCACAGCTTGGGTGGTGTGCCGGCAAACAGCGCAGATCTCGTCGTGACGTTTCGAAATATGCACAACTGGTATCGTGACGGGCGCGCGCAGGCGATGTTCGACGCGATGCACGGTATGCTCAAACCCGGTGGTATTTTGGGTTTAGTGGCACACCGCGGCACGCCGGATATGACTACACCAGAACACGCGAAAAAGGGTTATTTGGCTGAAAGCGTGGCCATAAAGCTTGCCGAGCAAGCGGGCTTTGAATTCCTCGAGCGCTGCGATGTTAACGCGAACCCTAAGGACACTAAAGACCACGCAAAAGGTGTCTGGACATTACCGCCGTCGTTTCGCTTAGGCGAACAAGACCGCGCGAAATATGCTGCGATCGGAGAAAGCGATCGCATGACGCTGAAATTTGTTAAGCCAAAATAACATCACCGCTGACGTAAGCCATAAAAATTACAACTATTTCTCCTAGGGAGCGACAAGATGTTTGGGCTTGATCCCCTCATATTTTGGGGTTGGACGTTTTTGTCGATGTATATCGGCATGATGGTGATTTTCGGCTTCGTGGGCATGCGTCGCGTGAAGGGGAGCGACGATTTTGCCACCGCGCGCGGTGGCTACGGACCTATTTTTCTAGCTTTTGCGCTCACCGCTACGACTGCCAGTGGTGCGACGTTTTTGGGTTTGCCTGGCCTGGCTTACAGTAGCGGGTTGTCGTCGCTGTGGTATGCCTTTGTCTACCCCCTCGGCGTCTACTGTGGGGTACTCGTCTGTTTGCACGCAATACGTCGCGCCGGGGCAAGTTTCGGATCACGATCGATGCCAGAGTATCTCGGCGATCGTTTTGAATCGAATGCTTTGCGCATTATGGCGGCGTTATTCTCCCTGCTGTTGTTATTTTATCTCGCCGGACAGCTGCTCGCCGGCGCGGTAATGTTCACCCAGATGCTAGGGCTCGCCACCTTACCAGCGCTGTTGGTCACCGCTGTCGTATTGATGATTTATGTTGCTTTGGGTGGCGCGCACGCGGATATTTTAACTGACGGCGTGCAAGGGGCCTTGATGTTGGCGCTGGCAGTGCTGGTGTTGTGGATGTTTCTTACCGGTTTCGGCATCGATGGGGGACTCGGTGGCATGGTTGCGAAGCTCAAAGCGCTCGATCCCGCTTTGACTGCATCGCACCATCCGACCCATCCGTTGTTTAATTCTTGGTGGGATCTTTTTGCGATTTTCGTCGCCCACCTGCCCTTGGGCTTATTGCCGCACATCGGCAATAAATTGTGGGCGTTGAAAAATGATCGCGATCAAGTCAAATTTATCTCGATTTCGTTTGTTTTCGGTTTACTGCTACCGGCGATCACCTGCGGTGGCGTGCTTGCCCGCGCTCTCGTGGGTGACGAATTACTCGCCGAGGGTAGCAATCCCAATTACGCCATCCCCACTTTATTCATCACCACGTTGCCTGCCTGGGCTGCAGCACTAATTGGCGCCGGGGTATTGGCGGCAGTGATGTCTACCGCGGACGGGCTCGTTGTTTCCACCGCGCAGATATTTGCGAATGATATATATCGACGTACGCTCGCGACGCGCAGCGCGAAAATCGACCCACAGCGTGTTGATCGTATCGGTTTGCTCATTGGGCGGGTGGCAACGATATTGGTGCTGCTGGTATCAATTACCATCGCCTGGTCGACGCGCGATATGAATATCGCGCTGCTCGTTTGGATCGGTGTCGGCGGCATGATGGCCGCGACTTCTGCACCGATGTTTCTGGGTGTGCTGTGGCGGCGCGCGACAAAATACGGCGCTATTTCAGGGTTCGTTGCCGGTGGATTACTTTTTAGTTTGTTTAAATCGGCATCTATCAAAGCTGCGTGGTTTGCTGATGGCGGTCTCGCGGGATTTGGCACTTGGTTAGAGGCTCAAGCGACCAATCCATTCGCGTGTGCGACGCTCGGCGCCGGCGCATCGTTGCTCACCATGGTCGTGGTTTCTCTGCTTACGCGGCCGCCGAGTGAAGCACATCTAGCGCGCGTCTTCGGACGTTAACGTACGAACGGTAAGCGGCCGCGCGCTGCGTTGCTGAGCACGCACCCGGTTTACCGGATCGCGACTGGGTTGATGACCGCCTGCACAGCACCGACAAAGCGCGGTTGTCCTAAAACGAACAGAAACTCCCATGCTTCATCTTGCGCGAGTTCGCGGGTGTCCATGTTTTCGAGTAGATAGATCCCATTCTTAGCGATCGTTTCTTGGTGCACAGGAAACATCTGACCATTTTGTTCGAACGGGATCACTTCGACACCGAACGTATCTGAACCGATCGCAACGACGCCTAGTTCGGCGAGATACTTCGCGCCATCCACACCTAAGCCGGGTTCGCCTTTCATGAAACGCATACCGTCTGATTCGCCGATATTTAGCCAACCAGTGTGAAATAGCACGACGTCTCCGTTCCGAATTTCGACGCCTTGCGCACTTGCGGCAGCTTTGATTTCGGCGCGATTAAACGCACTACCTTCATTCAGCATCGCTGTGCCTTGTAGCCGTGCCATGTCCAGGAGCACGCCCCGCGTGACGATTGGAGGCACATCGGAGATCGAGAATTTTGTTAGGCCGGTGACCTTGACAAAGTCTTTCGCATGTACGCCATTGAAGTAAACGTGATCAATGCCAATATGCCCCAAGCCGTCGATTTGTGAGCCGATCCCCATCCAGGTCATCATTAGATCATCGTTACTGGTAAGCTGGTTATCGCCCCAGCCCGCGCCGACACCGTCGTCTAGTTGCAAAATCGTCATCTGGTATTGACGCGGCGGATAGGCGGGGGAATCTGGCCCGGTCTCCACCCCTAGGGCGTAAGTTTTGCCCGATTTAACGAGTTTTGTGGCCGCCAACACGAGTTCAGATGAGAGACGATTGACTGCGCCGAGGGTATCGTCAGGTCCAAAAGGCGAGGGGTATTTTGTGGTTTGTTCGGCGCTTGTCGGCGCTACAAAGCACACAGCTATGAGGATGGCGAGTACGGAAAATTTTCTCACAAGAACCTCCCAAAGGCGTTATGGAAATAATTGGCACGTTTGAAGTTGAACTCAAATGCTACTAGCTGCGAGGGATAAATTCATGCGCTATATTGTGCTCATTGGCGTCTTGCTGCAAGATTTCGTGAGTGATCTCGGATTGACCCAGAAGAGAGAAAAACGACGATGAAAGAATTAAATGGGCGCGTCGCAGTGATTACCGGTGGCGCGAGTGGGATCGGACTTGCAACAGCACATCTGTTGGCAAAAGAAGGCATGAAACTGGTCTTGGCCGATATCGAACAAGCGCCCCTCGAAAAATCTGTCGCCGAGTTAGAATCCCAAGGTGCTGAAGTTATTGGCGTTAAAACAGATGTAGGTGAACTTGCCCAGGTGGAGGCGCTCGCTGCGCGGACTTTTGAACATTTTGGGGCCGCCCACGTCGTGTTCAATAATGCGGGCGTGGCGGTGTTTGGGCCGTTGCAGGACATGGCGCACGCGGATTGGGAGTGGATTTTGCGGGTTGACCTGTGGGGCGTAATTCACGGTGTGGAAACTTTTCTTCCCCGCATGATAAGTCAGGGGGAGGGCGGTCATATCGTCAATACAGCTTCGTTCGCCGGCTTGGTCGCGAACGAAGGTCTCGGTATATATTGTGTTGCGAAGTACGGCGTCGTCGCGCTATCTGAATGTCTCGCACGCGATGTGCGCGCTTACGACATCGGTTCGTCGGTACTATGCCCGATGGTCGTTGAGACCAATATTAATCGTTCAGCGCGCAACCGTCCTGGCGAGTTCGGTGGTCCCGAGCGTGACCTCGACGTAACACCGGAGCAGTCGGAAAAAATGCAGGGGCGTGTTTTGCCGGTTGCGACCGTGGCCGCAAAGGTCGTTAAAGCGATCAAAAATAATGAGCTCTATATCGTCACCCACGAAGAATCACGGGCGTTTATTCGCCGTCGCTTTGAACGCATAGATAAAGCATTCGATAACTGAGTGGGTTTGCATTAGGAAAACGTTGGCATCACTTCTTCGACGAGCAGAGCCATGGATTCTTCATTGCCCGGCAAGACGATGTAGTAAGTTATGCCGGTCTCTTCGATGCGCCGGTGCAATTCCGCGATGACTTCTACGGGTGTGCCTAGCAACGCCACCGGTGAACGTTGCGCGCTTTCATAATCAGAAAAGCCGAGTTGTTTTGCGAGATCCAGCAATGGCTGGCTTTTGGCTTGGTGCGACAATCCCACTAAACATAAGCCCCCGAGTTCGATTTCAGCCGGGTCGCGTCCTGCGTCGCGAGTAAATTCGTGCAATAAAGCGATTTTTCGTCGTAAACGCTCCATGGTGAAGCGGGTCGTCGCGAGGGGATCATTGACGAAGTCTTTACCGTTCGCGGTCGGCGGGATCAGATTGAGGATGGCGGCTTTTTTGGCGGCGAGTTGCAGCGTGCTTTTCGCGGAGCCGCCTAACATAATCGGTGGATGGGGCTGCTGGTAAGGGCGCGGTAGGTTGGAGGCTTGAGTGATGCGAAAATGTTTGCCTGCATAATCAGCTGCGTCGCTAGTCCACATCGCTTTTAGAATATCGATCGCTTCAGAGAGCTGTTCCATGCGTTCTACGGTCGATGGAAACGGGTAGCCATGGGCAACGTATTCCCGGTCTTGCCAACCTGCGCCCAAACCCATGATCAATCGCCCTTTGCTAACGTGATCTAAAGTCGCAGCGATTTTTGCCAGCAACGGTGGCGTTCGAAATGCAACCGCGGCGAGCGTAGGGGCAATTTTTATCGTCTTCGTACGGGCAGCGATCGCGGTCAAGATCGTAAAGCATTCGATTTGCGGTTCGTACGGGGCTCTTAGCGGTGAAAAAAAGTGGTCGTTGGCGGAAACAGAATAAAATCCATCACGTTCTGCCTTGATTGCGGTGTTAATCGAATCTTCTACATCGATCGAGAGCGTGAATAAGCCAAATCGAACTGGATGCACGGCGTTCTCCTCATGCGTATTTTTGTTGATAGTGGGTTTGCGCGCGCACTACGACGTAACGTAGTAGGGTTCAACTCGGCGGGGTCGCGTTGAGCTTATAGGTTACCGCCGCCATAGCGATCTCTTCGCCTTCAGGGTCTTTCACTGACACCTCACAAACACACAGCGTGCCGCCGCGCCGACGGAGTTCCGCGGTGGCTGTGAGGTCACACGCAACTGCAAGGCGTAGAAAATTTATCGTAAAGCCGACAGTTGCGCCACGCGATTGCGGCCCTGCAGACTTATGTGACCATACGGCGCAAGTCGCGGCAAGATCTACTAAGGAACTGATCGCGCCACCGTGTATGCGCCCCACACCTAAGTGTTGCGCATACGGGAGCAGTAGCACGACGCGATCGGTCTGGGCCTCGATCAACTCGATGCCTAAGTGCTGTGCATAGGTTTCGCCCTCGACAATATCTTTTACTTGTTCGAGCAAGGTGGCTCTCCGACAGCCTAGCTTAAGCCAGCTACCGGCACCAACGCGCCATGCATTGCTCGCGCCACATCCGAAGCGAGAAAACACATGACCGCGGCGAGATCGGGCGCCGCTACCCAGCGGGAAAAATCTGCCTCCGGCATGTCTGCGCGATTCCTCGGTGTATCGATAATGCTCGGCAATACCGCATTTACGTTGATGCCGTAGTCTTTGAGTTCTGCAGCGAGGCTTTCGGTGAGTCGCATCACGGTGCTTTTCGCCGCACAATAGGCGCTCAGCCGTGCCTGGCCGGCGTGCGCGGATAGCGCAGCCACGTTAACGATGGTGCCGCGACCACGGGCAATCATATGCGGTACGAGGGTGGTTGTGGCATTGCGCAGCGTCTCTACATTGAGCGCAAACATCTCTTGCCAGTGGCGCTCATCGTGTTCGTGGACTTGCACTCCCATGGCGAATCCACCAGCGATATTCAATACGCAATCGATATCGGTGTGATGCGCAAAAGCTGCCCGTGTTGCCGTCAGATCACCGAGATCGACGTCGATGTGTTCGGTGGCTGGCGTGGCCGCGGTGAAAGCAAGGTCGGTTGCGAGGACGGTGGCGCCGTACTCGCAAGCCGCGGCAACCGCGGCACGCCCGAGCGTGCCGTTTGCGCCTGTAACCAGCACTGTCTTACCGCTGAGCATAATCGTCGCCTAGCTAGCTTCCCCCTTCGATTTGTGGGAGAAAAAATACTTCGCTATGCGGTCCGATCGACTCTAAATACGGTTCTTGAAAAATTTCCCCGTCGATCGCCACCGCAGTACGCGAGCGCAAGGTCTGGGCAATGCCTGGAAAGCGCGTCTCGAGTGCTGTGAGCAGCTCACGATAATTGTCCGCGGGGATTTCGAGCTCCGTTAGACCATTGGTAAACTGGTGTGCGAGCGTGGCGAACAATACCACGCGGGCCATGCCTTAAGCCTGCTGCGCCGACATCGCCGCGAGTAAACGTGGAGGGGAGATCGGTAAATCATTCACACGTGTGCCCGTCGCGCGCGCGATTGCATTCGCAACCGCTGCCAGCGGCGGTACGATAGGTACTTCACCGACGCCGCGAACGCCGTAGGGATGGCCCGGGTTCGGCACTTCGATCAGCACGGTATCGATCATCGGTAGATCGGACGCAACCGGCATGCGGTAATCGAGAAAACCTGGATTTTGCAGTTTGCCTTGATCGTCGTAGATGTATTCTTCGTTCAAGGCCCAACCGATGCCTTGTACAGCGCCGCCTTGCAGTTGCCCTTCAACGTAACTCGGATGTATCGCTTTGCCAACGTCTTGAATGGCGGTGTAACGTAGTACCGTGACGCGTGCAGTATCGGGATCGACCTCAACGTCGCAAATGTGGGTACCGAAGCCGGGCCCCGCGCCCGCCGCGTTGATGGCGGCGTTACCGCTGATAGGTCCACCGGTCTTGCCGGCCATCGCCGCGAGTTCTGCGAGCGACAGCTGGGTGCGTTCGTCGGTTTGGCCACCAACCGGGGTCGCGCTGCCATCCTTCCATTCGACTTCATCGATGCCGCAATCCCAAATCTTAGCAGCGCGACCGCGTAACTGCTCGACGACGTCTTGGGTTGCTTCGACGACGGCTTTCCCAGTCGCGAAAGTCACCCGCGAGCCACCCGTCAAAAAGCTATACCCAACCGATCCGGTATCCGCAATGAAGGGTTTAATTTTCGTCACCTCGATCCCTAATACCTCTGCAGCCATGAGTGCCATCGAGGCACGCGAACCACCGATGTCGGGATTACCGGTGACGACTTCCACGGTCCCATCTAAGTTAACGTGCACGGCCGCAGAAGATTCTCCGCCGATATTGAACCAAAACCCCGACGCGACGCCGCGCCCTTGGTTCGGGCCTAATGGTGCACGGTAGTGGGGGTGGGCGTGTGCCGCCGCTAGCGTTTCTTGGTAGCCAATTTTCGGAAACTTCGGGCCATAAGCGGCGCGCGTACCTTCTTTGGCAGCGTTTTTCATCCGCAATTCAAGCGGATCCATGTCCAGTTGTAGCGCCAGTTCATCGAGTGCGGACTCCACTGCAAAAGCCGCCATTGGCGCGCCCGGGGCCCGATACGCTGCACATTTTGGGCGATTACTGACAACGTCGTAACCAACTGTTTTGACATTTTCTATGTCATACGGTGCGTAAGCCGTCATGCACCCCGGCATTGCCGGTGAGCCTGGAAATGCGCCGGCTTGGTAATTCAGGGTCAGCTCCGCAGCGCGAATGTCACCATCGCGGGTGGCGCCGATTTTCACCTGCAAGTGCGATCCCGACGTAGGGCCAGAGGCTTGAAAGACTTCCACGCGGTTCATCACGATTTTTACTGGGCGACCACTTTTTTCTGCGAGGCGGATCGCCAAAGGTTCGACGTAGACGGTGGTTTTACCGCCGAATCCCCCACCAATTTCTGAGGGTATGACACGAATATCGCCGATGTCCTTGCGTAAAATCTTGGCGCAGAATTCGCGCACCATGAACTGTCCTTGGCTGGTGCACCACACCGTTGCCATACCGTCGTTCGCAACGCTGGCAATGCAGGCATGCGGTTCGATATAGCCTTGGTGCACCGCTTGGGTAGTGTATTCGCGCTCGATGATTAGGTCCGCGTGCTCAAATGCCGCCGCCGTGTCACCGATACCGAATTCACATCGACTCGCGATGTTTGACGGTTTCTCGGGCTTCGTCTCAAGACCGTCGGTAAATAAATCCTCATGCAGCAGCGGAGCGTTCTCACGGGCGGCTGCTTGCACGTCAATTACGTGTGGTAGCACTTCGTAGTCAACGTCGATTAAAGCTAGTGCCTTCTCCGCGATCGGCGCAGAGGCGGCCGCAAGTGCCGCGATCGCGTGACCTTCATAGAGCACTTTTTCGCGTGCCATGACGTTACGCGACACATCGCGAAAGTTGACCATGACTTCGCCGGCAGCAGCCATCTCGTTGGGCAAATCGGGGAAATCCGCGGCCGTCACAACGGCGTGCACCCCAGGTACCGCTAAGGCGCGTTCGACGTTAATGGACTTGATACGGGCGTGGGCGTGCGGTGAGCGCAGTACGCGGCCGACGAGCGTGCCCGGCATGTGGTAGTCGGCCCCGAAACTCGCTCGCCCAGTGACTTTATCGACACCGTCCGGACGAATCGTTCGTTTGCCGATCCATTTAAATTCTTTTTGTTCATTTCCCATAATTCGTTTCCCTCATGAGCGCGCCGGCTTTGAGCACTGCGCGAACGATTTTGTCATAACCAGTACAGCGACAGAGGTTGCCGGCCAACCAATAGCGGATCTCGGTCTCGGTGGGATCAGGATTGTGCTCTAACAGCGCCTTCGCAGCGACAATGAACCCGGGGGTGCACACACCGCATTGCAAGGCGGCTTCTTCGAGAAATACTTCTTGCAGAGGGTGTAGGTCAGCGCCGTCCGCCACCCCTTCAATGGTCTCCACCTGGTGGTCCTGCAATTCGGCGCCGAGCACGAGGCAAGCGCAAACGAGCTGACCATCCAACACAACGCTGCAGGCGCCACAATCGCCCGAGGCGCAACCTTCTTTGCTGCCCGTTAGGTGTAGTTCGTCGCGGAGTACGTCTAGTAGGGTTTGCTCGGTATGGCACAAAAACTCGACGGGATCGCCGTTAACGGTCATTTGCACGTGATGTTTAGACATTATTGTTCCTTTGCCCGTTGGTAAGCAATGACGGCCGCGCGGCATGCCAGCACGCCGGCAATATGAGTCCGGTAGCTTACGGTACCGCGTTTGTCGTCAATGGGTGCGCAAGCCGCTCGTGTGGCGCGCGCCAGCGCGGTGAGCGCAGGCTCCTCGAGTTGCGTTCCTAGCAAAGCGTCGGCCGCGGCGGGCACTAGGATCGCGGTGGGGGCGACGGCGCCGAGCGCCACGCGAGCGGCGACGCATTGACCATTGTTGTCGAGCGTTAAATTGACGCCCGCGCCTGCAACGGCGATGTCCATTTCAGTGCGGGGGATGAAACGCAGATAGGCATCCGCGGCGTGCGGCGCGCGTGCCGGGAAGGAGAAATCTACGATGAATTCTCCGCCTTCCAAAGCCGTGGTTCCGGGTCCCGTGACGATATCTTCCACCGCGAGTTCGCGCCGCCCCTGAGGTCCTGCAATATTGGCCGTCGCGTTGGCAGCGATGAGCGCGGGCACCGAATCCGCCGCAGGGGAGGCGTTGCAGAGGTTGCCGCCGAGCGATGCGCGGCTCTGAATCTGCGTAGAACCGATCAATTCTAAGGCTTCCACGACCCCCGGCCACTGGGCACGAATTTCTGCGCGCCGGCCTAATTCAGCGCCACTCACTGCGGCGCCGATGCGCACGCCGCTGGCGTCGCCATGGATGCCGCGGAGTTCCGCGATATTTTTTATATCTACAATGCGCGTTGGACGGCGCGCACCGCTGCGCAGCTGTACCAGCAAGTCGGTACCCCCGGCGAACACGCGTGCGTCGCGCTGCGACAATGCCCCCAAGGCGTCGTCAACATTCGTGGGTGAGGCGAAATCAATAGTTTCCATCATGTCCTCATTTGGCGATTAGTAATTATTATCAGGCACGGCTCATTTTACGGATTTACGCGTTCCATAGCGGCCGTTGCTCATCGTTTGACGGTATCTCAGATCCCCGGGGCAGGCATGACCGCGGTAGTGAACCAGCGCAATTCCTTATTCGAACACGGTATGTATCATCGTTAACAGATGATAATGCTCGTTACCCCAACCTATTCGCATCAGCGCAGCGAGCGCTTGGCGTAATATCCGGGTTAGCTGCGCTTGCGCATCAGCTTCAGCTTAATTGGGGTTACGATGCGTTTCCCGTGCACTCCCCACACCAGCCTGCCCGCCGCTAACATCCGTGGCCCTGGTACAATAGCTGCTCAACCAGCGCCGGGCCAGCGGTTATGTGGGGATGATAAGTCGAAAGTTAGCAAAGCAAAAGCGGGCACGCTTTTGCCCCGCGGCCCGGACACCTGTTTTCAGGACTTGACCTTCTCCGGCTTCGCCGCTGTGGTCGTCGTGGGCGAGTTCTCGCGCTTGCTGCGCTGCGACCACTTGGTGAGCCACGCTCGAGTATCGTCGATCGTCATCGGACGCGCAAAAAGATATCCTTGCACGTAGTCACATCCGATCGTGCGCAAGTATTCGGTTTGCTCCTCGGTTTCCACGCCCTCGGCAACGACGGCGAGCCTCAAACGATGCGCCATGACATGAATCGCGTCGACGATGATCGAATCGTCCGCGTCTTTAGGCACATTACGAATGAAGCTGCGATCGACCTTGAGGATCGTGACCGGCAAACGTCGCAAAGCCGCGAGTGACGAGTAACCGATCCCAAAATCATCGACGGACACACTGAATCCTTCGTCGCGCAAAGCCATAACCATATCGAGCACTTGCGAATCATCGTGGGCCAAAACGTTCTCGGTAATTTCGAGTGCGAGATCAGTTGCACTCAAACCCGCCTCCGCGATCGCCTGTTGCACTGTCTCGACGAAAGACGTTTCGTACAATTGGCGCCCCGAGACGTTCACAGACGCGCGCAACGGGAGACCTGTTTCGCGTTGCCACTGTGCGACTTGGCGGCAAGCGGATCGCAACACCCACTCTCCGAGCGGCACGATCAGTCCAGTCTCTTCGGCAATAGAAATAAAGCGATCCGGTGGGACACGACCGAGATCGGGATGTTCCCAACGCACGAGTGCCTCAAACCCATAGGGTGCCTGTGATTGCAAATCGATGATGGGCTGGTAGTGCAATACAAATTCTTCACGATCGATCGCTTTCCGCATGCCGGCTTCTAACGTCAGCCGAGCGAAGACGATTTCGCCCATGTGTTCGGAGTAGTAACGATAACCGGGTTTGCCGCTCGCTTTCACTTCGAGTTTCGCTGCATCAGCGCATTTGAGCAAAGTCGCCGCGTCTTCACCGTCGTTCGGGAACATCGAGATACCGATACTACAGCTCAAGATGATCTCTTCGTTGTCGATCGCGAACGGCTCGTTAACGCAATCTAGCAGGCGTCGGGCGACAGCGGCGGGTTCATTGGGACCTTGCGTATCAACGAGCAACAAAATAAATTCGTCCGCCCCGACGCGTGCGAGCGTGTCAGATGAGCGCGAATATTCGCTCAACCGTTTAGCGATGACTTGCAAGGCATGATTTCCACCGCTTTCGCCCAAACTCTCGTTAATTACGCGGAAGCGATCGAGATCAATATGCAGGAGTGCTAACGGTGAATTGCGTCGGCGCGCTTGCGCGATCCCTTGGGTCACGCGTTCGTGCAGCTGGGTGCGATTAACAAGTCCGGTGAGTTGGTCACGTGAGCTTAGATAATCCGCCGTTTGTTCGGTCCGGTAGGCGGCCACCATGCGACCGACGCGCTGCAACAATAAGGCATTATTGACGGGTTTGTTGATGTAGTCCGAGGCGCCCGACTTAAATGCTTTTTCGACATCGGCAGCTGTCTCGAGCATGGTCAGCATTAAGATCGGGACTTTCTCTCCGCGCGGCGTTTGCCGGATCGCCGCGCAAGCTGTAAACCCATCCATGCCAGGCATCGAACAGTCCATGAGCACACAATCCGCTGGTGTCGTGCGAAAAATTTCTACCGCTTCGGCGCCGTCGCTTGCTTCCACAACACGGTGTTCGTGCGATCGAAAAATTTGCCGTATGACGGTGCGCGAGACCACATCATCGTCGACCACGATGATTGTATAATGCGCGCTGGTCGGCGCGCATTGGGATTCCGTGTCCCGAATGTTGGCGTGGTCTACGCGTAGGTGACTACCCATATGGCCAATTCGTTGATTTACCTGCACTAAATATCGGCGGGTCCGCGAGTTACTTTGGCTGATTTGGCGCCGGCGACGAATTCTACTTGGAAGGCGGATTCTATTAATGACCGATAGCAGCACGACGCCCGAAAAAGGCGCATTAATTACCCTGCAAGGGGTGTGCTTTGAACGGGGCAAACGTCAGATTTTCGACGGCATCGATATGCAGGTACAGCGCGGTAAGATCACCGCGATCTTAGGCCCCAGCGGGACCGGCAAGACGACGTTGCTACGGCTGATCGGCGGGCAACTTACACCTAGCGCCGGTAGCGTGACCGTCGATGGCCACGACCTGGCGGCATTGGACCGCGATGGGCTTTTTACCCTACGTAAGCGCATGGGTATGCTATTTCAGAGCGGTGCTTTGCTCGGAGATCTGGATGTTTTCGAAAACGTGGCCTACCCCTTGCGCGAGCATACGGCCTTGAGCGAAGCGATGATCCGCACCGTGGTTTTGATGAAGCTCGAGTTGGTCGGCCTGCGTGCGGCGCATCATTTGTACCCGCGGGAACTCTCCGGAGGTATGGCTCGGCGCGTCGCGTTGGCAAGAGCCGTGGTACTCGATCCCATGGTGGTCATGTACGACGAACCGTTCGCGGGACAGGATCCGATCTCGATGGGGGTAGTGGTCAAACTTATTCGTGAGCTGAGTACGGCGCTCGGGTTGACAAGCGTGCTGGTCTCCCACGACGTGCCCGAGACGACAAGCATCGCGGATTACATTTATGTGCTCGCAGGCGGCAAAGTCGCCGGACATGGACCGCCTGCGGTGCTGAAAGCGAGTGGTGTTGGCATGGTGAACCAATTTCTCAACGGTGAGCCCGACGGTCCGGTGCCGTTCCACTACCCTGGCCCATCACTGGCGGAGGACCTCTTGGGGTGATCGCCGACAGCGTCGAATTACTCGCGCGCCTAGGGCGCAACGCGCTCGCGTTTTTCGAACGTTTGGGTCGCGGTCACTTATTTTTGTTGCAACTCTTAGCGGCGTTGCCGAGCTTGGTTGGGCGAGTAGGTTTGCTCATCAAGCAACTGTGGTCGGTCGGCGTGTTGTCGTTGTTGATTATCGTCGTCTCTGGCGTCTTCGTTGGTATGGTGCTCGGTTTGCAGGGTTATAACACCTTGGTGAGTTTCGGAGCCGAGCAATCCCTCGGCGTGGTGGTCGCGAAATCCTTGACCCGGGAATTGGGGCCAGTGGTCTCGGCGCTACTATTTGCCGGGCGGGCGGGATCGGCTTTGACTGCAGAAATCGGCTTCATGAAGGCCACCGAGCAATTAGCGGGCATGGAAATGATGGCTGTCGATCCTATACAGCGCATCATCGCACCGCGATTCTTGGCCGGGGCAATGGCGCTACCTCTGTTAGCGACGATCTTTACCGCCGTCGGGATCCTGGGTGGATATTTCGTGGGCGTGGGTTTGCTCGGTGTCGATGACGGCGCGTTCTGGTCACAGATGCAAACGAATATCGAAATCGGTGCCGACGTCATTAACGGGGTTGTGCTCAAGAGCATCGTGTTTGGTTTTGTGGTTAGTTGGATCGCGGTTTTTGAAGGTTATGACGCGGTGCCGACCTCCGAAGGAGTTAGCATCGCGACAACGAGAACTGTGGTGCATTCGTCGCTGGCGATCTTGGGATTAGATTTTGTCTTGACAGGTTTAATGTTTAATCAATGAAACGATATCTTTTTGAGAGGGGTGGACGATGAAGATTACTCGTAGCATGGAGATCGCTGTGGGTTTGTTCGTTGCGCTCGGGATCGCGGCGTTGCTTATGTTGGCAATGAAAGTTAGTAATCTAGCCGAGGCGACCCAAACGGACGGCTATCGAATTGTCGCCTACTTCGACAACATCGGTGGATTAAAAGTCCGCTCGCCGGTTACTTTGAGTGGCGTGCGCATCGGACGTGTGGCGTCGATCACTTACGATGCTGAACGTTATCAAGCGAAAGTGCTGCTGAATATCGCTCGTCGTTTCGACAAAATACCGATGGATAGTTCGGCGAGCATTTATACTGCGGGACTGCTTGGCGAGCAGTATATTGGCTTGGAACCGGGCGGTGAGGAAGCGTATTTGCAAGATCAAGATGTGATTACGTTGACGCAATCTGCTTTGGTGTTGGAACAGACGATCGGCAAATTTCTCTACAGTAAAGCGGGTAGCGATGTGGGTAGTTAACGACGGATTACCTTATTCACAGCCCGGGCGGGGTTTTATTTAGTGGTCGATGGCTTAGAAACTGCACGCCTCGAAGGGAGCGGTGAGAACCACTATCGGGTTACCGGACCTTTAACGTTCGGCACGGTTCCCGCGCTGCAGACGATGTCTGTCGCCAACGTTGTCGATCTGAGCGGCGTGACGCACGCTGATAGCGCGGGCCTCGCGCTGCTTATCGAATGGCGACGGGAGGCCCAGGCAAACGGTGCGCAACTTGCCTATGTAAACGTCCCGGCCCAACTACTCGCGCTTGCCCACGCGTGCTATGTGGCAGAGTTGCTCGGCGAGGGTTTTGTTTAAAAACGTCGCTGGCCGCGCGAGCGTTTCTTTTCCAACAATTTGACCAACTCTTCGCGCTGCTCAGGGCTCAGTACGGCGCTGATACGTATCATCATTTCGCTGGCCGACTTAAATATCTGCTCTGCGTCCTGTCCAAGTTCGGCGGCTAAGCGGTCGATTTCTTCTTGGGTAATTACCTCACCTGCAACGATCGCGCGAATCCTCTCGCGTGAATCGTGCATGCGAAACATCCTCTCCCGCATTAGCGGGCGGTATTCGTCCACGATCGCGAATACTTGTTCCCGCTGCGCCTTGGTCAAATCTAATTGTTTCGCCATGCGCATAATCTTGTGGGGCGCGAAATGCGCACGCTGAAAATGATGCGTTTGCTCGCCCGCGAAGCAAGCGAGACTGTTAAGTGACAAGGCTGACAACAATGTTCCGATGCAAAGTTTTGACTTCATGAAAGTTCCTCAATTCAGGGTGACAGATGTGTTTAACGATGCTGCAGTTTAGCAACGGTTTCGGAACGTTGATCAGGCAGACGGTAAAGCGACGTAAGTGGTGAGTAAATATGTGTAAAGCCCTTGCTGGCATCGCTTGGTTGATGCGCAAAGGCATTCTCCGCGTGACGCTTCTGTAGTACATTTTCCGTATGGGCAAGAGAATGCTGTTAGTCGACGACGACATCACGTTTTGCAAATTGCTCGCGGAGTACATGGCGAGCGAAGGCTTTCACGTTGAGTCGGTGCATAGCGGTAACGCTGCGCTCGCGCGACTCCGCGAGGACACATTCGATATGACGATCCTCGACGTAATGATGCCGGAGAAAAGTGGCTTAGATGTGTTACGAGAACTCCGAGAATTCAGTAATACCCCGATTCTGATGCTAACCGCACGTGGTGAGGAAGTGGATCGCATCGTCGGCCTCGAGATCGGTGCAGACGACTACGTCGGCAAACCGTGCAACCCGCGGGAAATTGTAGCCCGCGTGCGCGCTATCTTGAGACGGGGTGAGCAAGAAACCCACGCACAACAGGCGGATGTAGTCGTCGTCGGCGATGTCGAAATGCGCTTAGGCGAACGTGTCGTATTGCGCAGCGGTGAGGTCGTCGACCTTACTTCAACGGAGTACGATGTGCTCGCTGTTTTGTTGCGAAACGCCGGTCATGTTGTGGAGAAGGCTAAGGTCGCCGAGACCGTGCTACGGCGCAAACTTGGACCCTACGATCGCAGCATCGATATGCATGTGTCGCGCTTGAGGCGCAAACTAGGCAGTTTGGGTGACGGTCTCGAGCGCATTAAGACAGTACGGGGTGTGGGTTATCAGTATGTGCGTTTAGAGATGCGTGCGAACCCAGGTCGTTGAAAAGCCTTTTTGCAAAAATCTTTTTGTCGTTTTGGGCGGCGACGATCGCGATTGGCATCGTCTTGGCATGGGTCAGTACGGCGCTATTTGAACGTGGGGACGTAAGCGCCCAACGTGCTCGTGAGCGCGCCTTGCTTCAAAACCATACTGTCGCGATTGAAGCGATCTACGCAACGCAAGGCGTTGCTGGACTGCGGGAGTGGAGCACACGGCTGCCACGCTTTGCGCGCAAACCTCGGTTGGTTGATTCGAGCGGCAAAGAGTTGCTATCGGGACGTCCCGCTGAAGCAGAGCTGATGGCCGCGATTGCGGATGCAAGGGACGGCCGTAGTTCAACGGCTAGGCATGAGCGTTTATTTGTTCACGAACTTAGCACGGGCGCGGGTGAGAAGCTTTGGATTGTCATCGATGCGGAGCGACGTAAACGCGGACGCAAGCATCGACCCGCGGGGTGGTTTCGTTGGGGACGGGGACACGCGTTGTTGCGTTTGGGGCTTGCGGTGTTAGTCAGTGGGGTCATTAGTTTTTTGCTGGCGCGGCATTTGACCCGACCGATACGCGATTTACGGGACGCGAGTACGCGCCTAGCCGCGGGTGATTTCGACATCGATGTCAGTGAACGCGTCGCCGGTCGGGGCGATGAGATCGCCGCATTGGCGCGTGACTTCGACACCATGGCGAGCCGGCTGAAAGGCTTGCTCGACGCGCAACGGCAGCTCTTACGCGACGTATCTCACGAGCTACGATCACCTTTGTCGCGTTTGCAGATCGCCTTGGAGTTATTGCGGAAACGCTTGGGCAATGGTGGCGCCCCGGAGTTGGCGCGCATCGATCACGAGGCGAGGGTGCTCAATGAGCTCATTGCGCAGGCGCTCACGCTCGCACGCGCCGACGGAACCGCCGCCGAAATTCGTCGCCAAGCGCTCGACTTAGGCGCCATCTTGCAAGCCGTGGTACGCGATGCGGATTTTGAGGGCAGCGAGCGCGGCGTTGGTATTTCTTTGCAGCTCGGAACGGCTGACGCCAACTACAACGGTGATAAAGCCCTCCTCTATAGCGCTTTCGAAAATGTCGTTCGCAACGCCGTACGCTATACAGCGGATGAATCCACCGTCCACGTAATCCTGGATGATAGTAGTAGTGGTTTTCAGATTCGCGTGCGCGACGCCGGCCCCGGCGTGCCGGAGGCGCGCCTCGGTGATCTATTCAAACCGTTCGTCCGTGTTGATGAATCGCGTGCCCGTGAGCAGGGTGGTTTTGGCTTAGGGCTGGCGATAAGCAAACACGCGATTGACCGCCACGGCGGCAGCATCAGCGCACGCAACCACGCGGACGGTGGCTTGGAAGTGACGATCGAACTGCCAACGTCCCCGTAGGCAGCAATTTGGCGGTTTTCGTATACACTGCAAGCGAAGGATTTAAATGTTCACCATGAAATTTTGTCCACAATGTGCGCAGCCGCTCGGGCGACGGGAGGTTTCTGGTCACGAGCGCAGCGTGTGCCTGAACGCTGAGTGCGGTTTCATTCACTGGGACAACCCAGTCCCGGTAGTCGCGGCGATCGTCGAACATGCCGATCATGTCTGCCTCGTGCGTAACGTTGGTTGGCCGCGGACTTGGTATGGTTTGGTCACCGGATTTTTAGAATCTGGCGAGATGCCGGCTGCAGCGGTGTTACGCGAAGTAGCAGAAGAAATCGGTTTGCAAGGACAGCTAATTGCCTACCTAGGCATGTACGAGTTTTATCGCCGCAATCAATTATTGATTACTTATCACGTGGCCGTCGAGTCATATGACGTGACGATCGACACCGTTGAGATCGCCGACTACAAATGGGTGCCCGTTGAACGTGTTAGACCGTGGAGTGCAGGCACGGGAGTGGCACTGAAAGAATGGCTCAGCGCGAGAGGTATCGAGCGGGAGTTTTTGGATATCGACAAGGCGAACGTCTAAATACGTTTTTGCAGCGAGGTGGTTGCCTCGCCACAACGAGCGGCGCGCGGCTGCGACGATGGCGAATTACAAGGCGATGGCGGTACCGGATCCAAGCCGCTGCCGCCCCAGGGGTGGCAGCGCGCGAGCCTTCGCATACCTAAAAAAATCCCGCGTTTTGCACCGTGCTGTTCGATCGCTTGTTGAAAATACTGGGAACAACTCGGGAAATAGCGGCAACGTGGCCGGAGAACTGGGGACAAGCCCACTTGGTAGGCGCGAATAAGGCGGACGAGTAGGCGATCGAGGGCGTTTTCGGTTTTCACTTCGCACCGCTTTGCGCGGTAGAATCAGCGCTCGGATCAGACTTTTCAAAGCGTTGGCCACAATAGTAGCAGTTGACGCTCTCCTCGCCAGCGAAACGCAAATACACCAACGGGTGCCCTAACGGACCGCCGCCGCCGTCGCAGCCAATTATTGCATCTTCGTCTTTTGTTTCGATAGTTTCAAAACGTTTCATTTTTGCGCCTCTTACCCACAAGCAGGTAGAAAAACATGAATCTGGCGAGCGGAGCGCCTATATTACCAAAAACAAGAACCGAACACGCGTTGTCATCGTAATCGTCGCCGAGGTAAACACATGGCTAAAGTACAGTTGGAATCACCCGTGCCCGTCGATCCGGAGCAGCTCTGGAATTTAATCGGCCAGTTCAACGCCTTGCCCGAATGGCACCCTGCAGTGCAGAGTTGCGAACTCGAAGAGGGTGGTCGGCTACGCCGGCTCCATTTGCTCGGCGGTGGCGAGATTATCGAGCGTTTGGAGCAAATAGAACAAGGCGATCGCATGTATCGCTACAGTATCGTTTCCGGGCCACTACCCGTGGCTAATTACACTGCTACGTTACGGGTACGCGAAGACAGCGAAGGTAAAGCGATCGTCGAGTGGTCGAGTACTTTCGATCCGGCTGGCGCATCGGAGAATGACGCGGTTAAGAGTGTGCAAGACATGTACGCTGCTGGTTTTGACAATTTGCGCAAAATGTTCGGTATGTAAACGCGTTGGCAGATTGGTGGTGAGGTATGAACGATCTACGGTACAGCAAAGACGACGTATGGATGTTATGTGACGATATAGACATAGCAACCGTGGGCGTTTCGAATCATGCGCAACGAGAATTCGGCGATATTATTGCGGTAGAACTTCCCGAGCTCGACCGCTCACTCGAAGAAGGTGAAGATTTTGCCATCATCGAATCTGCAAATACGACCATCGAAGTAGTTGTTCCAGTAGCCGGCCGGGTAATCGCGATAAACGACGTGGTGCTCGATAAGCCCGATGAAATTAATCGATCCCCTGAGGATGACGCGTGGCTCATCCGCATGGTGTTAAGCAGTGATGCGCACATCAGTGAGTTGATGGATGAAGAAGAATATGCCGAGTACTGTGCGTCAAGGTGATTTGCGAGCGGGTGTGGCGAGGCGCTGAAGGTGAGCGGCGATCGCGTCACCGACCTCTATCTGGGGTAGGGAGGGTTCTTTTTTTTCTAACGATTCGCGCTTCGCAATGCGCTCGCGAGCGATCTCAAAGGCTGCGGACAACGACGTGGTCTGGGTCAGCGCGTCGGCAAAAAACGCTTCACCAAAATACGTCCACTGTCGCTTATGGCTGCAACCAAAAGAACTGCGATCAGCGGCAGCCGCCGTTATGATCAGGGTTTTTGGTGTGCGTAAGGCGTCGATAAAGCTGCCGGCAAAACAGGCCGAGACGACCACGATGCGCCATTCAATTTGTGCCGCATCTAATGCAGCACGCAGCTCGTTGGCGTTTAAATCGTTTAATTGGAATTCGTCGAAGCTCACCTCCAACGACGCGTCCGCGGAGCCGTGCGAGGATAGCAACAACATCAAGATATCTTCATCGCCATTCATCATCTTACCGATGGTCTTCAGGGTGCGCTCCAAGTTGTGGCGATTGGCGAGCGGCACGGTGTCGACGGTGGCGGGATTGTTGATCATCGCAAGCGTGCGTCCCGACCCCGCTAGACGCTTAGCAACGATCGCTTGCGCTTGACTCACTTCATGCAAAAATACATCTTCGTGGGCGTAGCCGGCAAAACCAACGAAATACAAGTCTACTTCTCCGCGGCGTTCTGCAGTGAGTTTATTTAGGGCTCGATTCAGTAACCCGTGTTGCGCGTAGTAGGTCTGTTCTATATCGATGGCGTTGCCGAAATCGACGTCTTGCAAGCGTCTAAAGAATGGTTCGTCCGGTAAAACCGTTTGCAGTGCGAACAGTAAGCCACCGTAGCTTACACTGAGAATATAAGCGCGCAGACGAGAGACACCGAGAAAACGGATTAACAACACTAGCATGATCAAACACTGCCAGGTTAAGAACGCCCACCAAATGATCTGTCGACTTTGGTCAGATCCATTTTCGGCGAAGTGTTGCAGGCCGTAGTAGGAAGCGATCCACACGAGCCACAGAAACGCATCGGCGGCAAAAACGCCGGTCGCTAGCGGTGCAAACACCCGCGGACGATGGGCTAAAACAGCAACGCTGGCAATCACGAACAAAGAGAGATAACTAAACGCCGCGTAGCTCACGACGCCCCAACGCGATAAAGTAGCCGGCGTGCCTGCGTCGATCAGATCGGCGAGCATTGCCAAGATCCAACCGAGGAACATGAGGATCAAAATCTGCGGCAAAGTGTCGTTGAACACGCGCCCGTGAGGGGGGCGCAACAACGCGAGGCGGGCCCCGAGATAGAGGTTTTCGAGCACCGGAAATCCTGCGGTGCCGCGTATGCGGGGCGGTGGAATGGAGTATTCGCTCGGCATGTTGTTGGGGGGATCGCGTTAAAACTATCATCGTAGCGAAACCTGGCGCAGAGGTCTCCGGGCAATGACAATGACAGGTAATATTCCCGAGGTGCTTATAGTGGTTACGGCTGTGGTGTGGCAATGGTGAGGGAATTGAAATGAAATATGATGTCGTGGTGCTTGGCGCGGGTCCGGGTGGTTATACGGCAGCATTTCGTGCGGCAGATCTGGGGCTCAAAGTCGGACTAATCGAGCGCGAAGCGGTTTTGGGCGGGGTGTGCCTAAACGTCGGTTGCATTCCATCGAAATCACTGCTGCACGCAGCGAAGATTATCGAAGATGCACGTGCTGCGCGCACTCACGGCATCGCTTTTAGTGACCCAACGATCGACTTAGATGCGTTGCGTAGCTGGAAAGACGGGACAATTGCACGACTCAGCGGTGGTCTCGCGAGTCTGGCAAAACAGCGTCGCGTCGACGTGATCGCAGGTACTGGGCAATTTGCATCTCCCCACAGCTTGGCGGTTGATGGTGCTCACGGACGCCACGAAATCGAATTTGAAAAAGCGATAATCGCGGCGGGTTCTACGCCAATCGACTTGCCCGACATAGATGCGCAACACGAGCGGATCTGGGATTCAACTAAAGCGCTCGCCTTGGAGAAGATCCCGTCATGTTTGCTAGTCATCGGCGGCGGCATTATCGGACTCGAAATGGCGACTGTCTATGCGGCGCTCGGTGCATCGGTCACGATCGTCGAGCTACTGGAGGGTTTGATGGTCGGCGTTGATCGTGATCTCGTCGCGCCCTTGGAAAAACACCTGGCGAAAACGATGACGGCGATCTATACACGCACGCGCGTGGCGCAAGTGCAAGCGAATGCGACAGGAGTACGCGTTTCTCTCGAAGGCGATGCTGCGCCCGAACAGGCGGAATTCGATCACGTGCTGGTCGCGATCGGACGACGGCCCAATGGTAACGTGATTGGTGCCACGGCGGCTGGTGTGGGCGTTGATGAGCGTGGCTATATTGCGGTTGACAAGCACATGCGCACGAACGTCGCGCATATTTTTGCGATCGGAGACATCGTGGGACAACCGATGCTGGCCCACAAGGCGGTGCACGAGGGCAAGGTGGCGGCCGAGGTGGCGGCAGGCCGAAAGGCGGCTTTCGAGGCCCGCGCGATCCCCTCTGTCGCGTATACCGATCCGGAGGTCGCTTGGGTTGGGGTGACGGAGAGCGAAGCGAAAACACACAGTATTGCCTACGAGAAAGGCGTTTTCCCGTGGGCTGCGAGCGGCCGAGCGTTGAGCATGGGACGCGGGACGGGCTTAACCAAGCTGTTGTTCGATACGGCCACCAACAGAGTTATCGGCGGGGGCGTCGTGGGCGTGCACGCGGGCGACGTGATCGCCGAGATTGGCCTTGCCATTGAGATGGGCTGTGACGCGGAAGACATTGCCTTGACCGTGCATGCCCATCCGACCCTCGCCGAAACGGTCGCGATGGCGGCCGAAGCCCAAGCCGGCACGATTACCGATCTATTGCCCGTCGCACAGGCGGCAAAGGGTTAGGCTTGGGGAGACGGAGCAATCAACAACGTTTTGATTCGAACTGAAACTGACGGCTGCCGCGCGGCGCAATTATGCTTGACGAGCACCATGAAGTTTATTATGCTGCGACGCACCATTATTCGCGGCCTCCTCCCTCGTGCGAATAACGGACGATTGCGGGTGGCGCGTAGCCACCCGCATTTTTCCTGGGGAAATCTTAATGGTGATTATTCGCATGCACCACGACAGGGTTTGCAGTAGTTTATAGGCCCGCTTGTTGCGAGGTTAGTTGAGATGGTGTCACCTTCTGTTCCGCCGATCGATCCACAAGCGCTCGAATCGGTGATGCGCAAAGTCGGAGAGGAAACTCGCAAATTACTGTACCAGTTCAATGCCGACCACAGCGCGAGCGACGTCAAGCGCATTGATCCCCTAGGCCTTTTTGCGACTTACGAAGCATTTGTTGGCCAACTGCTCAACGATCCGCAGCGTTTGCTCGAGGCTCAGTTCAATGCCTGGAAGGCTTATTGCGAACTATGGCAATCGACCTGGGAACACATGCTCGGTCATGAGTCGAGCGCCGCCCCGCTGCAACCGCAGCGGGGCGATCGCCGTTTTAAGGATGCGCAGTGGGGTGAGAATCCTTTTTTCGACTTTATCAAGCACAGCTATTTGCTCATCAGCAATTTACTGACACAACAAGTCGCCGATCTCGATGGCCTCGATGAGCACGAAGCGCAGAAAGTGCGTTTCTACACGCAGCGATATATCGATGCGATGGCGCCAACAAATTTCGTCATGACCAACCCGGAAGTGCTACGCGCAACCGTCGAAAGCCATGGTCAAAATCTGATCGAAGGCTGGAAGAACTTTCTCGCCGATATCGACCTCGACAGCGGTAGTTTGCGCATTAGCATGGTCGATAAGGGCGCGTTCGAGGTCGGACGTAATGTCGCCACCGCACCTGGTAGCGTGGTGTTCGAAAATGAACTCATGCAGTTGATTCAATACTCGCCCACTACCGAAAGCGTTTACGCACGACCGCTGGTAATCACCCCACCGTGGATCAATAAGTACTACATCTTAGATCTGCAAGAGAGCAATTCGTTTATTCGTTGGGCGGTGGCGGAAGGTTTCACAGTGTTTGTTATTTCTTGGGTGAATCCCGACGCGACGCTTCGCACTAAGGATTTTGAAGATTATGTTTTTCAGGGTCCGCTAGCTGCCCTCGATGCGGTACAAAAAGCAACCGGGAGTAGCGAAGTCAATATGATCGGTTATTGCATCGGTGGCACCCTGTTGGCAGCGACGCTAGCTTATCTACACGCGAACGGCGATCAACGTGTTGTTTCGGCGACATTTTTCACCACGTTAACGGATTTTACCGAACCGGGGGATTTGGGTATTTTTATCGACGAACATCAGGTTTCGGCGATCGAAATGCAAATGGAAGAGCGAGGTTACTTAGACGGCGCAGAAATGGCGGCGGCGTTTAATTTGATTCGCGCCAACGATCTTATTTGGTCATTTTTCGTCAACAATTATCTGCTCGGAAAAGAACCCGCCGCATTCGACTTGTTGTACTGGAACTCAGATTCAACCCGTATGCCGGCGCGCATGCACAGTACCTACTTACGACGTTTGTATATCGAGAACGCACTGCAAGAGCCGGGCGGTATATCTATCGGTGAAACGCCCATCGATCTATCGATCGTTGATTTACCGCTATGCTTTGTTTCCGCGCTAGAAGACCACATCGCGCCCTGGAAAAGTACCTATATCGGCGCCCAGGGTTTCGGCGCAGACGCTAAATTTATCCTCAGCAAAGCCGGTCACGTGGCGGGTATTATCAATCCACCGAGTGGTCGTCAGTATGGCTATTTTACCGGCCCTGGTATCAAGGCGCTGGCGCCTGAGGAGTGGTTTGCGCGCACGACCGGCCACGATGAATCATGGTGGCCGGAATGGTCCGCATGGCTTAGCCAACGCGCGGGCGAGAAAGTCCCGGCGCGCGAGCCAGGCGACGGTGAACTAGCTGTTATCGAAGCTGCGCCTGGTCGTTACGTGCGCGGTTAGCGCCTCATCCAATATCCGGGCTAGCAAAATATACAAGCAAGAATTAGCGAAAGGTAGCGGTTACGCGGCACCCGCCATCGCCGTGCCGGATTTACTCTTTTTCAAATCGGGTAGCAGCAGCGACATCGCTTCTATCGCGGCGCTATCGGCTTCCATCATCAGGCTTTCGATATTTTCGTCATCGAGTGAGACGATTTGTGCTGCGACGGGATCGAAATTCGGCACGGGTTCGTCGTCCTCTACGTGCCACATCGCGGCCCGCGCGATTATCGAGGCAACGTGAATAATAGCCGTCTCGTCACGGTGCTCGGGCGCTAGCGAGGATAGCTCACAGGTGTGTTCTTTCACGGGCAGAAGGAGTTCATCCGGTAGCTGCCATTGACGCAGTAGCTCGGCGCTGATTGTCGCGTAGTCGAACCCCAAACGTTGTGTTTGAATTGTCGCGAACGCAGTTTTGCTTTTGATTGCAGCGACGAGCATTTCGGTATATAGCTCCGGGGCCTTAAAGGCGAGGATCAAATTACCGGTTTCGTGCAAGAGTCCGGCGACGAAGAGTCGCTCGGCGGTGGGGGCGCGGAGACGCTTGGCGATCAAGCGTGCAGTGATAGCGCAGTAGACGCTGCGCCGCCAGAAGTCGTAAATATCTAAAGCTCTGCATTGGGTTTTTATCAGCGACCCAATCGCTGCGCTCGCCAGCGCAAGGTCGTGGACCTGATTCAAGCCGAGCACTTGTACGGCGCGAGATATCGTATCGACTTTGGCGACCAATCCCATATAGGCACTGTTCGAGATGCGCAAAATACGCCCCGTGAGGCCGGGATCGTTGGCGATGACTTGCGTGATTTCCTCGAGCTCAGAATCCGGATCATTGACCAGTTCTTGGATGCGTATATAGGACTTGGGCAGCGGTACGAGCTCTTGAATGTCTTGCGTGAGTTGTGCGAGTTCCATAAGGCCTCCTGGTCTCAAGCCTATTTCCGGGATCGAGCGGGCCGGAAAATGCCGGCTTATCGCCTATCGGCCTCGCCAGGATGAGCTTGAGGGTGGGCCGGGACGGAAAATCGGGGCTAGACGGAGACGCCACGGACAGCACGCTGGGCCGCCGCACGCGTTGGCGCATCAAGCGCTTAGCTTATTGGCCTCGGTGCCTGGTGGTCGAGTTTTTCGCTCCCCATCTCGGCCACGAGTTGCTCCGGACTCGCCAAGGTATTGCGCCAGTACGCGGTCGCCTGTACCGCGGCCCTATCTAGGAGGCTGCCGCTTGGGTATTTACCGTCAGCGCTCGGTTGACATGGCAAACCGGTGAATAGTTCCAGCGCTTGATAAATAGTTTCAACCGCAAAAACGCTAAATTTGCCTGCTTCGCAGGCGCGGACCACATCTTCCCGAAGCATGAGATCGCCGGTATTCGTGCGCGGGATTATGACGCCTTGCTCACCGTTCAAACCGCGGAATGTGCAGGCGTCAAAAAAGCCTTCAATTTTCTCGTTGACACCGCCGATCGCCTGTACGCGACCGTGTTGATCGATGGCCCCGGTCATCGCCAAGGATTGTTTAAGCGGTGTGTTGGTCAGCGCACTAATGAGGCAGCACGCCTCTGCGCCGGATGCAGAGTCACCGTCGATGCCACCATAGCTTTGCTCAAAGGCGATCGAGGCGCTGAATGCCAAGGGATGATCGAGGCGCAACAAGTGGCGCAATAAGCCACCGAGAATATGAAACCCTTTGGTGTGGATCGAACCCGACATCGCTGCTTGGCCTTCGATATTAATTAGGCCGGCTCGTCCGGGGCTGATGGTCGCGGTGATGCGGGCCGGAAAGCCATAAGTCAAAGGTCCGGAACGGATCACCGCAAGGCCGTTGACTTGACCGACGACACAGCCTGCGGTGGCAACGAGGATCGTGCAGCTATTCAACGCCTCTTGAAAACGCCGCGAAGGGCCGCTCGCGCGCGCGCGCGTGCGTTTCACTGCGCGTTTGACATGATCAGCTGTCACGGTGGCCTGTTGATCGGTTTTTGCCACAAACGCCGCTTCCCGGGCGATGTCCGCGATGCGACCAAAACGCGCTGTGATCTTATTAGCGCGCGCCGCGATGCGTGCACCATGTTCAGCAAGCGCCGCTACAGCGGTGTTTTCAAACGGCAGCAGTTTTTCCTCATTCACGAGATGCGCGGCCACTTGCGCGTAACGCATAATGTTCTGTGCACTGCGATCCGTTTCACTATCGAGATCCACCAGAAGCTTGAAAAATTCGCCGAAATCGGGGTCGTTGCCGTCTAGCAGGTAGTAGGTCATCTCATCACCGATCAATATGACGCGGACGCGAATATCGATCGGTTCAGGTTGGACAACCACATAAGGTCTCATCCAACCCGCTTCTGGTGGCACGATTTCGAGTTGCCCGGTACGCAAGGTGCGCAGCAATGCCCGCCAGGCGCCCGGTTCGGACAACAATTCTTTTACTTCCACAATGAGGTAACCACCATCGGCCTGCAACAACGAACCGCCTCGAATGCCGCGGTAGTCTGAACTTGCCGTGCCGTTGGCATTGAAATGGGGTTCGACCGTGCCGAGTAAATTCATCAAACGCGGTGTGTTTTCGAATATCACTGGTCGTGTCGTTGCATCATTCTGAGTCAGGATGATATTGACGCCGTAAAGCGTGACAGGGTCGGGTAATTGATCCTCGGCTTGCCCTAGGCGGTTGTTGACAACGTCACGTACTAAACTATCTAAATGCTCACGTACGACTTTGTCAGGAAATCTTTGTGCGATGTCGTCGATCAAAGTTTGTAGCACGCTACGGATCGCGCGTTCGAGCAGTTGTTTTTCGGTGTCGATGCGCTCGTGCTGTAGCGCCTGCACCTGTACGCTCACTTCTTGCAATCGTTTTTGGAAAACGGGGAATTGCTGTTCTATTTCCGCCTGTCGCTCGGCGTTGATTTTACCTGCGGCAATCATCTGTTCGAACTGGGGTGGCGGCACCGGTTGTCCGTCGACCACCGGGAAGATCAACGTCTGTGTTACCGCGCCTTGTTGGATCGGTACCAAGGCAAAACCTGCGGTTTTTAGGTCTTCTTCCAAAGGCCCCGTTATCTTCGCAAGTTCTGTTTGGGCACTCTCTAGCAGGGCGTTGCGCTCCGACAACCAGGGCTCGGCTTCCAAGGTTTTCATCAAATCATTAGCGATGAAGTCCGCCAGGCTTGTTAGAAGTCGCTTAAACGCCGGCCCGTCACCGGCTGGCAGTTCTATCAATCGAGGTTTGTCGGGCCGCTCGAAATTATTCACATAGCAACGATCTTTTTTCGCGCTCGCAGGCGGCGCGAGTTCGTCTAGCAAGCGTTGTACTAACGTCATGCGGCCCGTGCCGGTTGCACCACGAACGTAAATATTTTGCTTCGGCGCATCGCATTGCACGCCGAAGGCCAGCGCTTCACGGGCGGTATCTTGACCGACCACACCGGGCGCGTGGGCGACCGTATCCGTCGTTTGAAACGGCAGCGCTGCGGCATCGCAGGTCCACCGCAAGGCTGCGGGCGTTAAGCGTGTCGCTGCGGTTAGGTCGGTATTTTCGGTAGCAGATTTCGTCATGGGTAGTTCTCAGTTTTCCCTATTCGTCTCATTGTTGGAATTACGCGCCAGCATGCATGACGGTCATTGTAATCGCCACTGTGGTGTTTTTAACGAATGCACACCGATCAAATCGGTTCTCCCCCGCACATAGCGCGAGAGCGCGGTCTTCGTGAGCGGCTTAAGCTCACCCCGGTTTGCAAATATTTGGCTGAATACAGGGGCTTAGCGTTCTCATCAAACCCGGGGCACGGTTGCAGGGCGTCGGGCGCGATTCGCGTTTGCCGAGTTGCTTCAAGGCTCCAGCGGCGGCTGCACGCCGACCGTGCACGGGTCTTTAAGGCCCGATCGCCGGGGGCGCGATCGCGTGGGTTACGAAGCGCGCCGGGGCTTATCCGTTGTTCTCGAGCGCGTGGCGGATGAGGTGATGAGTGCAGACTACGCAAAAGCCTGCACGGCAATGGCCGTATTCATAAAGTCGCGAAAACGTAGCCATTTGCCGTTCGCGAGCGTAATGACGTGGACGAAATCGGAGTCGATCTCGCGCCGCGTCGATTTTGCAGTCAAGTTGAGATGGCCGGTTACGATAACTTTGTCGCCAGCAGCGAGTATTTCTTCGGCGTCAAATTGATTGATGTCGATCGAGGCTAGTACTGATTCGAAAAAACGCCGCGCTTCCGTTTTGCCGCGATAGGTGCCGGCATATGGAATAATCTCCGGACCGTAGAATTCAATGACGATGTCATCGTCGAGAAATTCGAAGTTTGCGGAAATGTCGTGGGCAGCGAATGCAGCAAATAGGCTCTGGGTCGTTGCGATGTTCGTCTCTCTAGTCATGGTGGTTCCCTCGTTTTTCGATTTGTGAAAACAGCAATATCTCTAAACGATGTTCACATTCTTACCAGCGCGTTGTCGCGATGCCGGATCACGATCGGTACATGTAGACCTGTGGCTGAGATTGAGCGGCCATAGGCGCAACGCGCGCCTCGCTACCGACCCCTATGTCCGACAGACTGCTAGCAAAAATTTAAGCTCAGCGCATCGTAGCTGTGGGTCAACAAATTTGCCGTCTGCGGCACCGGATCAGCGGCCCCGATGCGGAGGTTCGGAAAGCGATCGAGCGCCACTTCAACGAGCGCCGCGGCTTCCGATTTGGCAACCGCGAAACCGAGACAGTGATGGATCCCTAAGCCCATGCTCAAGTGTTGCCGCAGGTTCCTACGGTTCAGATCAAAACGCTCCGGTGCGGGAAACATCGCGGGGTCATGGTTAGCTGCGGCATAAAATAATGCGACCCAGTCACCGGATTTGATCTTACGGCCGTCGATTTCGACGTCACGGGTAGCGATGCGGAACAAGCGTTGCGGGGGCCCGGTATGACGCAGGCTTTCCTCAATGAAAGTGCTTACGAGAGAGCGATCAGCACGTAGTTGGTCGGCGATCTTCGGCATCGTCGCTAGGTTGTAGAGCAAGTTTGTCAACAGAAAAGTCGTCGTTTCCGATCCGGCCACCACGAGCGTGACGCAGAAGCGGATCACTTCTTCGAGCGTGAGGCGCTCGCCACCGGCCTCGGCGGTAAGCAGGGCGGCGATTAAACCGTCCGGTGCCGGTTTGCCAGCCTCGAGCTCTTGCGCCAAGGCACTTACGTGTTCGGTGAAATAGGCAACCAGCGATCGGTTGCTCGCCTGGCGCTCGGCAGGCGATAGATCGGCCGACAACATGAACGCCGTAGCCCAACCGCGACACATCGCGGCGTCTGCGTCTGGCCGCCCCAGCAAACGCATCATCACGCGCGCCGGAATGACCGAGCTAAGTTCGGAGACAACTTCGATGTCGCCGCCACCGATCGTGTCGAACATCTCGGCAATGCGCGCAGCGATCCAAGGTTTGATCGATTCGATTTCCTTACGTGAAAACGCAACGTTAACGAGCGCACGCAGTCGATCGTGCTCAGGGTTATCATGATTCACGAGCATGAGAGTTGGCGCCGACGATTGCTCCTGGAGCGGGTCACGCGATGAAAAAGTCGCGTGGTCACGTGCCGCCGCCGCGACTTGATCGTATTTCATCAACACCCAGGCAGTAACCGCTTCGTCCAGATCGGGCACGGTCCCCGGGGGATAGTCGCGGTAGCCGTATACCGGCGTGAGTTCTCGTAAGCGCGCGTATAGCGGATAGGGATTGGCAATGGTTTCGGGCCGCGGGAGGGCGGCGACGAGTTCGGCGGTGTCGACGTTCGCGGTATTGTTAGCAGTGGTCGTCATGGTCGTCTATCGCGGCTATAGTTGAAGATATAGATATATCTGAAATAGTTCACAAAGTAAATAATTTATTCTATGAAAAATATACTGAATCGACGTCCGACCAGGCCGACCCGCCATGACTAAACCTAAACGAACTTCCAAAGCTCGCGTTCCACCTGATGCTGCTTATCAATTCCTCGAACTTTACTACCCGATCCACTATAAAGCCGGTATCGGGGTCGAGGATGCTTTGCGTGGCGACGATCTGTCGCGCCATCAGGTCGCGATTTTATGGCTTATTCATTCTGAGGGGGGCGACGGTATGCGCATGAATCGCAAAGCCATCGTGCACTCGCTTAGTAACTGGTTTGAGATTTCGAATGCAGCGATCACAAAGGCCTTACGTGCGATGGCACAAGCGCCGCTCGGCCTGATGCGCTTGGACGAGGATCCCGTATCCGGGCGTGAAAAAATCGTAACGCTCACGCCCAAGGGCGTACGGCATCTCGCAAAAATGATCGAACGTGGGACGGACTACGTGCAACTAATTGTCGATAATTTGAGTGACGCTCAGATCGTCAATGGCCTCGATTTTTTCACCCGTATCACCGAAGTGATCGATGCTTCGGCGAATGACTCTGAGCAACGAGCCCAAAAACGACTTGCATCGTAGTATTGATCGCGTGCCAGCGAGTTAGCATCGATCCCGTAGCGCTCGGACCGAAGTGTTTTGCACTTACTAACCGGGATATTTCACGAATCGGGCACGGCGCCAAACGCAAGTGATTGATGCGAAGATGAATACACAGCGACGTGGGTGGCTAGGCCCGGGACGGTGCGTCCTCGCTGGCGCCCTAGGTCGGCGCGATCATCCGGCGTGCTGGTGAAACATCCGGGCTAGGGTAGATCCACGGATTCAAACATCGTTGCGATCGATAATCCCCCGTCGATCGCGATGTCTTGCCCGGTGATATAGCTCGAGCGATCGCTTGCAAGAAATAATACCAATTCCGCCACTTCTTCCGCCCGGCCAAGACGCTGCAAGGGGGTTACTTTGCGTGCGCGTGAGGCCCACAATGCCTGCCTTAGCGGCGCAATAGGCTTCACTGGCAAACGCGATCCCCATTTTCGCCCCCGCGATCGATGCGATTTGCACGATGGCGCCATGTTCCGAACTGATAAGCTGATCTTCCGCCGCGATGGCGGCAGCCCAGTACGCTGACAATCCGCTTTCGATCATCGTGTCCCACCGTTCATCGACCCCATACTCATCGCTCGGATTGGACATGGCGTTGTTGACCAGGATCGCGAGACCACCCATTGTCGCTGCCGCGCTAACCACCGTCGTACGTACGGCGGCGCGATCCGTGACGTCGGTACGGCGGTAATATGCGCGTCCTCCCCGCGATTCGATTTCATCCACGACCGTGTTGGCGCCGGCGTCGTCGATATCAGCGATCATTACTGTGGCGCCAGATGCGGCAAGCAGCAAAGCGGACGCACGTCCCAGACCAGAAGCACCACCGGTGACCAGTGCGCTACGACCGTGCAGAATGTTCTCACGCATTGGCGTATTCTCGCTGACGTGATCTAAGTTCGGGGTAATAGCGATCCGAGATCCGCGCTAGATAAGCCATGAGGCGCGGTTGGGTGAGGGCGTATTCTTTAATGCCATTCTCGAACGGTACGTACACCAGTCCTTGTAGAAATCCATGCACCGCGCAATCGGCGGTGGTCGGTTTCTCACCGAACAAATAGCGTCGTTCCCCGAGCCACGCAACAATGGCGTCAATCTCACGTTTACCCATGTGTTCCACTTGATCCCAACTCAAGCGCCCACGTCCGGATTGGTAGAACTCGGTCATTAACCTGGCGCGCGCATCTTGAATCGCGGCGGTTTGCTCAGCTGGTGATAGATGGCCGAAGAACTGCGCCCATAACGGATCGTAGCGCGCGAAATCTTCGTCACGTCGATAGCGGCTTTGCACGAGGTACCAATAGAAGCTTTCACCCATCATACGCCACAGGAAAAGACGTACGGCTGTATCACGTTCGTCGAGGTGTGCATCCAGTGGATCGCCATACGTTGCTTTGAGGTATTCAATAATAAAACTTGTATCGGCAACAACCACTGTGCCGTGTTCTATATACGGCAGCTTTCCATAAGGCGCGGTACCGAGGTCACCAAGAACGAGCTCATAAGGCAAAGCCGTCATGCGGCAATACAAATCGATCGTGGTGACGTAGGGGCTCAAATCGGGGATCCCCCAAGCAGGCACATGACCGTATAAAGTGATCATTTGATGGTGCTCGACATACCTTCATGCGCTCCAATATTGGGTGTGCAAACGATGATAATAAGCTTCAAGATTCGATTTCATACGCGCGTAGTCCACGATCGGGGACGTGCATGGCGTCGCATAAGTTTGCAGCAGACACGCATATAATGTCGCATCAATCGAACTCGGTTGATCACCCATAAACCACGCCTTCTCGGCGAGCCATATGGCAAGTGCGTCGAGATCTTCACAGGCTACGGCGCGCACTTCTTCAGTTGTCATTTTACCGACCGCGTGCCCACGAAATTCGGCTACCAAATAGTCACGAATTTCGGCAAAGAAACGCGCCACTTCCGGCGTAGGCTCGAGATCTGCGGCAAGTTCGCGTTGGTAAATCGCCCAGTTATGATCCTCCACCCACCGCATCTGCACCAAACCCGCCCAGTAGTAATGATCCTCGAGCAAGCGTTGCCACGCGCGGGCCTGCGCGCGTTCCATCGGGCTAAGATGGGTATCCAGTGTCAGCGCGCGCTTTTCACTGAGGCGATCGATGATGCGTTGAGAGTCGTGGATCAGCTCGCCATCATCGTCCTCGATCCACGGCACACTTTTACGTGGTGCACGTTCGATCATGTCGGGCCATGGAACGTAAATAAGCTCATAGTCGATGTGTGCGAGTCGTAACCACATGACGAGTTTGCAGACATAGGGGCTCGCATCGGGGAAACCCCAGGTTTTTGCCAAACCGAAGACTTTCATCTTTGCTCCAAATCACACGCTACCAGGGCAATAGCGTACCATCGGCGTGGCGGAATTCCGGCGCGGTGGCGATAGTGAGAGCATCGAGCTGGCGTATCAATCCCGTCGCGGATTCCGCCGGCGAGATAAAATCACCGGCGGCACGAAGATCCTTGGTCATCGTTGTCGAGACTTGTCCCGGGTGCAGTAACATGACCGCGATACCTCGTGGTTTTAGCTCGTGATACAGATTTATGCCAAGTTGGTTTGCGGCGCACTTCGACATGCGATAACCATACATACCGCCGCTCGCGTTATCTGCGATCGAACCGACGCGACTGGTAATAATACCTATCTTGCTGCCTGTGCCCATTAACGGAGCGAGCGCATATGCCACACGCAGCGGGCCGAGCGCGTTAATATCGTAGAGGCGCAGCATCGCCGTGAAATCCAAATCGTCGAATGTGTCGGCATGGAACGCGCCGGCATTGTTGACAAGCACGTCAATGTAAGTGGTGCCTAGCCGCTTGCGAAGTGACATGAGCGAATCGAGATCGGTGACGTCAACGCCCGCTTCGACTTCGATACCTGCGGCCTTTAAGTCGCGTCCATTCTCGAGACACGCGGCAATGGCGCGCTCGCCGCGGCGTCGATAATGCGCGACGAGGGCCGCGCCGATACCCCGATCCGCACCGGTGACCAGTACTGTAGCCATGAATCTCCTCGACTAATTAAGACACATGCTGCCCATTACGAAGCTAACTATCTCATTGTGCTGTGTCGCCATTCGTTGCTAGCTTTGCACGAAAGACAGTGTATCGTGGAATCGGCGAGGCGCGATCGAGCCCGATATTCACCGAATTTGTCGCGTTTAGAAATTGTTGTGGGCTAGACACGCCCATACCAGTACGGTAGCGGGGATCTATCAGCGTCCGTTCCTTTGGTGACCATTACGATTTATTACCAAGATCGTGATGGATGCTAAGGCCCGCGATATTATTACCTCGGCGTGCGATTGTGACCGTTCTCACAATAGTAATACTTAAAGTTTCCTCGCTCTCACGCCGCTATAGAAGCGCATTACGGTTCCTGAAAGTATTCCTACGAGTGTCCCGACCCCCCCTTAAGCGAACCCAGAAAGTCAGCGCGCAGTCCTCGGCTGAGGAGCGCGAGCTGTTCGAGGACATCGCACGACATGCGCCCACGATGCTATGGGTGTCAGATGCCAACGGCGCAATGCTTTTCCAGAATTCCCAATATCTCGAATTCACGGGCCTCAGTGAGGAGATGGCAAAGGCGCCTGATTCCTGGTCGCGGCAAGTTCATCCTGACGACATCGATCACGCGATGGGTGTTTATGTAGAAGCGCTCAAAAACAAGCAGAGCTTTTCTGTTGAGTATCGGCTGCGGCGATGTGATGGTGAGTATCGCGACGTGCTCGATTCGGCGCACCCGAGGACCAATGCGCGCGGCAAGTTCGCTGGTTATGTTGGTTCCACGATCGATATCAGCGACCGAAAATCCCAGGAAAAAGCACTGATCGAGTCGACCCAAGCGACAAAGAAACGCTCGCGAGACCTAAATCTGCTGTACGAATTAAAATCCGATCTGCAAGTTTGTCGCGAAGTCGGTGAAACGAAACCTGTTCTCAGCAAATATTGCGACCGACTTTTCCCTGGTATTGCTGCCAGGGTCTATTTACATAATAACTCGCGCGATTTGGTGGAACCGTTCGTAAATTGGGGCACGCATAGTAGCGGCGGATCGGAAATGTTCTCCCCCACCGAGTGCTGGGCACTCAGGAAAGGGAAAAGTCACCTCGAACAGCCGACTAGCCTCGGCGCGGTGTGCCCTAATGCGCGCAATTGTAAGCGTCAAAACTACCTTTGTATTCCGATGGTCGCGTTTGGTGAAACCGTAGGCATCATGCAGCTTGATATGGTCAAAGAAAATCAGTCGCACTCGGCATCGACCGCCGATGCAAGCATTAAAGCGCTAGAAGAACTTGGCGTTATGGCGGCGGACGAAATTGCGGCTGCGATCGAAGAATTGAAGTTGCGCGCGCGATTGCAGCATCAATCTACGCGGGATTCTCTGACCCACTTATACAATCGTCGCTATTTTATGGAAGCGATTGAACGCGAGCTTTATCGGGCCAAGCATACCGAACATGAATTGAGCGTACTCATGTTCGATCTCGATTACTTCAAGCAGTTTAATGATCTGCACGGACATATTGGCGGCGACATGGTGCTCCGCGCGTTTGGCAAAGTGCTGGAAGAAGCGACCAGAGGCGGTGACGTGGCGTCGCGCTACGGCGGCGAAGAATTTGCCGTGTTAATGATCGACTGTCCTCTCGAGGGTGCGCGCAAACGCGCTGATGAAATTTGTGCGAAAATGAAAACTATCGCGTTGGAATTTCATGGCGAATTACTTGAAGGTGTCACCACATCGGTTGGCATTTCAAGCTTTCCGCAAGACGGTGAAACTATCGATGATCTGATTTCTGGCGCCGACAAGGCGCTTTACGCCGCTAAAGCGAACGGTCGTAACTGCGTCGTTACCACCAACGGGCAGCAGGAAAATTGCGGTGAAAAAGGGCGGGAATTAGTAAACGTTGCTTAAACGCGGCGCCCATTAACCGTCTCCGTTTCGCACGCTCGCGCGGAGTTCAGACGAGTTCAAATTCCTGATAGCCGCGGGCCTTGACTTCGTCGCAGCGCTGCCTATACACGTCGACGCCGCCGGCGTAGGCCAGCAGACCACGGCGTTTGCCCGCTATGTTCGAGCCCATGTACCAGGAGTTCGTTTTCGAGACGAGGATCGTAGCGGCGATCTCTTCATGGTGCGCAACCCAGCCCGCTTCGGCTGCGGCCGTCGGCTCGATGGTGCTGCGCTTTTCGGCACGGACGAAGTCGATGCAGTCGGTAATCCAGTCGATCTGTTGCTGGATACATGTTGGCACATTGCAGAAGGCCGCCGCTGGGGACAGCGGTGCCATGGTCATAAACATGTTTGGAAAGCCGTGGATCTGCAGCCCCATAAAATTACGAATACCCTCGGCCCACGCAGCGCGCAGCACGAGACGATCGCGACCACGGATATCGATGTGGGTTAGCGCACCCGTGCCGGCGTCGAAGCCAGTGGCGTAGATGATCATGTCGAGTTCATGCTCACCCGCGCTCGTCTTAACCCCACTCCGGGTTACATATTCGACGGGAGATTCGCGAAGATCGACGAGTTCGACATTGTCGCGGTTGTAAGCTTCGTAGTAACCCTGCTCGAGTGGAACCCGTCGGGTGCCAAAACCGTAGCTCGTCGGTACGAGCTTTGCCGCCATCGCGGGATCGTCGATCCGAGCGCGGATCTTTTCGCGCGCGAACTCCGAGAACACCGCGCTAGCACGCTCGTCGGTAAATACCTCGCGAAACGATCCGACCCAATATGCTAGCGATCCTTCTTCCCACAGCGCCTCCATATGCGCGCGACGCTCGTCCTCGTTGAGATCAAAAAAGCTGCGCTCATCGAACGTGAATTCAGCACCGGAAAATGTCGTATGCACCCGTTCCTTAAGATTCGGATAGCGCGCGCGCAACTTCGCGCGTTTCGCATCATCCAACTTCGGATTCTTCATCGGGATGGTATAAGTTGGGGTGCGCTGGAAGACTGTTAAATGATCGACTTCAGATGCGATGGTTTGGATCACCTGGATGCCCGTAGCACCGGTGCCGAAAACCCCGACCCGTTTGCCGGCAAAATCGATAGGTTCTTTTGGCCACCGTGCGGTGTGATACCACTGACCCGCGAAACTGTCGATCCCAGGAAAGTCCGGCTACACGATTTCCGTCAGCCCGCCCGTGCCCATCACCAGAAACTGCGCCGTGAAGTGTTCGCCCGCTTCCGTCGTCGCGGTCCAGCGCTTGGCCGACGCGTCGAAATCTGCCGAAGTGACTTGTGTGCCGAACTGGATTTCACGCCGTAGATCGAATTTATCGGCGACGTAGTTTAGATAGCGCTCGGTTTCTGCTTGCTATGCAAAACGCTCGCTCCATTTCCATTCCTCGAGCAGTTCATCGGAGAACCAGTATTGATAGACATTCGTCGTGGAATCGGTACGCGCGCCTGGATAGCGGTTCCAGTACCACGTGCCACCAACATTCTCGCCCATTTCGAGTGCGCGAACATTCAATCCTCGTCCCCGTAGCCGATAGATTGCGTAGAGTCCGCTGAAACCCGCGCCGATCACGATTGCATCGAAATCCTGTTGTTTTTCCTGTACGTCGCTCATGTTATTGCTCTTGGCGTGATTGCAATAAAGACTCTCTCCTTAGTGTACATGCTACGCGCGAGTGCGGGCCGCTTGGACCAATATGGTGTGGGTTCGATCACAGAGCCGTGCTCGCTTTAACCGGAAATTTCCGGGACAGGCACTAAAAAAATCCTCGGCGAGAATTTTGCGAGTTGCTTTGCCCTGCTATTTCATGCCTGTCCCCGGAACTTCCCTTCCCCGGAACTCCCCGCCCGGCGCCCACGGATAGCGCATCAACACACAGCAGTTACTGCCAAAAACTATCCGTGTCTTGGCGCCAGTAGTTAAAGTGTGTGTCCCAGAAAACTCCAGAAAACTCCTTTCCCTGGTGGTGCGTCTTTTGTGGCGCTCGTGCGTCTTACCGTTTGCAGATGTGAAACAGGAGCGAGAAAATGCGTCTACAATTGGCACTAAACGTAGAAAACCTCGATGCGGCTATCGATTACTACAGCAAGCTATTCGATGCGGCGCCGCATAAACGACGACCCGGTTATGCGAACTTCGCGATTGAGCAACCGCCACTGAAGCTGGTGTTGTTCGAAGACGCGCAAGCGCAACAGCGCTTGAATCATCTCGGGGTAGAAGTCTTTACCGCTGATGATGTTGCGGTGTCCGCGCGCCGTATGGCGGACGCTGGGATCTTAGATGAGGTGCAACACGATGAAACGTGTTGTCACGCGACCCAAGACAAAGCATGGTCCACCGAACCACAGGGCATACGCTGGGAGTGGTATTACATTACCGACGACCTACCGAAAGAGGGCAACAAAATGCAAGCTTCCGGTTGTTGTGCAGAGATCGATGAAGACGCCACAGTACGTTCCGGATGAGACTCGGGCAATGACTAACGCGATCTCAACGGATTGCACCGCCTGGACGGAATTCGAAAGCAGGCTGCGTGCGTATATTCGCAAGCGGGTCGACAATGCATTTGTCGACGATGTATCGGGCGACGTCATGCTGCGGCTGGTCCAGCATCGCAAAGATTTTGAGGCCGCTAAGAATCCCACCGCCTGGATGTTACGGGTCGCGGCAAACGCGATCGCCGATCATTATCGGCGGCGGGAAATAGAGCAACGCGCACTCGCGCAAATGCAAGATACGACTGAGCAGGAGGCGTGCTCATATGGCAATGTCGAGTATGAGATAGTCAGTGCCGAAGTTGCGGACTGCATGCTGCCTTTGATCCGTCGTTTGCCAGCGCCATACGCCGAAGCCCTAATACTGACTGAAATAGAAGGCCTGGCGCAAAACGTTGCGGCCGAGCGGGTGGGTTTATCGCATTCGGGAATGAAAACGCGCGTGCAGCGCGGGCGCGCGAAACTCAAAGCGGCGTTGTTTCGTTGTTGCGATTTTGAAGTGAACCGTGACGGTACAGTGCGCGATTACCGAAAAAAGGGGGACGGAGAGCATAAATCTTGACCACTGTGTGTTACACGAATGAAACGATCGGGCAGCAACTCGTCGCATCGCAGAAATGCTGTAGACACACAGCTTCGTCGTCATTAGCCCACGCTCGCGCTTACTGTTGACCCATAGCGACCGGCGCTTTCGAACCCGATAAAAACCAGATCTAAACCATGACCCGGTGGCGAGAACTGCGCCCCCCCCTGCGCGCTGGTATTCGATGATGTACGCTACGAGCTAATCAACAAACCGCCTCGAGGAGAGGAGTTATATGGGAAGAAGAAATAGAAGACAGGCAGTGAGTCACGCATAGGGGTCAAGTGCAAGGAACACGCAGGGTGATCCTGCGAATAGCGGGTCCAGATTAGCTGGACAGACCACTAGTTCGGTATCGCTTCACGCTTTGCAGGCGCCTTTGTTTCGTTTGTTCAGATTATTTTGCATTTCTTTCGAGTACTTCCGGTAGCCAAATTAGATCGGTAATCCCGTAGTCGCGGCCGCATTGGCTCAAGAGCGCGGTAAGTTGACCACGATGATGGGTTTGATGGTTGAAGAAATGCATAACCGCAAGCGACATTTCACAGCTGCGAGGAGCAGGATTAACGATACTTGTGTAAGTGAGCCTGGAGGTTAGAATATCGTCCGTCAAACTCGCGCCCCACTCCTCTATGATTTGATCGGTTGCTTCGCGTTCTGAGCGCAGGCTCTCAAAATCCGTGTAGAGTTCCTGCGCCAGGCTTGCGATTACGAAAGTCTCACTGCGAAATCGACCGAGCCAGATTTTATCGGCGAGTAACAAGTGATTGAGCGTGCCGTGAATCGATCCAAAAAACACTTTGCGATCTTCCCGTCGTGCCGAGTCGGACATGGTGGCACATACGGCATAAAGACGCTGATTCATCCAACGATTGTAGCGAGACATGTTTTGTACTTGAGCTATGCGCATCGTTCAATCGCGGTATTTTGAAAATGGGATCTGTATTAGCATGATTGCTCGGAATATCGCGAACCACAACTTCTTGAGAAGCGACCGCGGCCGTGGAGTGGCGATCGTCCCCTCGAGGCCCCCTGAGACCTCGAGACGCTCCAGAGGGTACAATTCATGCGGAAAGTGTGTCGCATTGATGAAAGATCTTTTGGACTTGCGAATGCCGTGACAATAACGACGATAGACGTTCTGGAACGTCTGCTCAGCGGACAAAACCTTAGCGAAGCTGAGGCCGGCGATGTCATGCGCTTATTGGCGGATGAGGCACTCCCGCCGGCAACTGCCGGCGCATTGCTCGCCGCGCTCCGTGCTAAAGGCGAGACGCCCGCTGAAGTGCGCGGTTTCGCTCAACAGATGCGCGCGCTGGCCAATACCGTGCAGTTGCCGCCCGGTGCGGTTGCCGCCGAATGTGCTGGTACTGGTGGCGACGGATCCGGTAGTTTCAACTTGTCGACGGGTTCCGCGCTGTTGGCCGCGGCCTGCGGTGTGTCGATGGTGAAGTGTGGCAACCGGTCGATTTCGTCGAAATCGGGTAGTTCGGATGCTTTGACCGCGCTCGGCATTCCGTTACCGAAGAACTCAGACGAAGTTCTGCAGTGTCTCGAGGAGTGTGGTTTTACGTTCATGTTCGCGCCGTACTTTCATCCCGCGATGAAAATTGTTGCACCCGTGCGCACGGCGATGGGCGTGCGCACCGTGTTCAATATTCTCGGCCCGCTTACCAATCCAGCCCGGCCACCCTTCAGTGCGGTGGGTGCATTTGATTTGCCGACGGCGCGACTGATGGCTGCAACGCTGGCCGGCATGTCGCAAAAACGCGCGTTCGTCATTCACGGTGAACCCGGTTGGGATGAGGCGACGCCGGCAGGTCGCTTCACTTTGTTTGACGTGAAGTCGGGTAATATCGGGGAACAGCAGCGTGAGCCACTAGATTTTGGCTTGCCGCGATGTTCGCCACAGGACTTGATCGGTGGTGATGCTGAGTACAACGCGCGCGCCCTCGAGGCCGTGTTTCGCGGTAAAGATCACGGGGCGCACCGTGACGCCCTCACGCTAGGCGCGGGGCTTATACTCGAAGTAACCGGAACGGTCGACGACCTGGCGGCCGGCATCAAAACCGCGCGCCGCGCCCTCGATTCGGGTGCGGCGACGGACGTATTGACTCGACTGCGAACATGGCGCGCCTCGTGAGCGATTTTCTAACCCGCATGGCGGCGCGGAGCCGCCAACGCAGCGCCGCCGCCGCAGCGGTCGTTCCCGAAGTGGAGCTGTTGAATGTGGCCCGCAATGTGCCCGCCGCACCGCCGCTGCGCTTGTCCGATAGCGGTTTCGATCTTATCGCGGAGGTTAAGCGTCGCTCTCCGGCTTTGGGTCAATTGGTAGATGATGTCCTGCCCGCAGCGGAACAAGCGCAGCGCTACACCGGCGGCGGAGCAGCTGCCATATCTGTGCTGACCGAGCCAGAACAATTTCACGGTGAATTGGCTGATCTGGTGCAGGTTGTTGCACGACTTCCGGCGACGCCGGCGATGCGCAAAGATTTCCTGGTAACACCCTATCAAGTCATTGAAGCCCGCGCAGCCGGTGCCGGCGGCGTATTAATCGTCGCAGCGATACTTGCGCCCGACGACATGCGGGTAATGCTGGAGACGGCGCTGTCGTTGGGAATGTTTGCCTTAGTCGAAGCATTTGACGAGGCGGATCTGGATCGTTGCGTGCCGGTAGTTGAAACATTCAAGCCGGCCGTGGATGCAGGCACTGCTCGGATCTTGCTCGGTGTAAACTGCCGCAACCTGCGCTCGCTCGCAATCGAATTTCCGCGTTTCGAAACTTTCGCGGCGCAACTGCCGATGGGATTCCCGTGGGTCGCCGAAAGCGGCGTGATGACACCGGATCACGCCGCCGAGGTCGCCGCGTGGGGCTATCGTCTCGCGCTCGTTGGTACGGCATTGATGCAGTCTGAAGATCCAGGGGCGGTGGCGCAGGCGATGATCACCGCGGGACGACGTGCTGCCGAAACATCATGAACACTACGTTTATCAAGATATGTGGGTTGCGAACTCACGCGGACGTTAAAGCAGCCGTCGCTGCGGGCGCGAATGCGATTGGTTTCGTGTTCGCCGAATCACCGCGTCAAATTAACCCGAGCATTGCCGCGGAGTTGGCAGAAGCGGTACCCGAACATATTGTTCGGGTTGCCGTAATGCGTGCGCCGACGCGCGCGCAATGTTTAGATATCATGCAATCCTTTAAACCGGATTGGTTGCAAATGGAAGCGGCAAACTGTGCGCGAGTCGGGCCGCTCGACGGTATTCGTTTGCTGCCGGTCTATCGCGATACACCAGCTCTCGATGAAGACGATATCGAACAAGGAGCACGCGTCATGTTCGAAGGTGCGCAGAGCGGGCGTGGGCAAGTTGCCGATTGGGAGCGGGCGGCGCGCCTCGCCCGACGAACTCGACTGATACTTGCGGGTGGATTGCATGCCGCTAACCTGCTTGATGCCACAATGTCTGTGTGTCCTTGGGGCGTTGATGTTAGCAGCGGCGTGGAGCGCAGCCCGGGTGTGAAAGACCCGCATAAGATCACCGCATTCATTAAGACCGTTCGCAATATGGAGTCTGCGCATGCAGATTGAGATTAGTGCCGCGGACGGCCCGGCGCTATTACAGCGGCTCGTGCGCGGCGAGCTTCCCGACGAGCGGGGTCGCTTTGGACCGTATGGTGGATGTTACGCGCCGGAAACTTTAATGCCGGCGCTGGAGCGTTTAAACGAGGGTGTGCAAGCTCTTCTGCACACTCCAGATTTCGTCGCGGAATTGAACGCCGAGCTAAAAGAATGGGTGGGTCGACCGACGCCGTTGACCCACGCTCGTGGCTTATCGGCGCGTTGGGGCGCGGATATCTGGCTGAAGCGAGAGGATCTCGCGCATACGGGTGCACACAAGATCAACAATGCGCTGGGGCAGGCCTTGCTCGCCAAACGGCTCCACGCCGAGCGCGTCATCGCCGAAACTGGAGCAGGTCAGCACGGCGTCGCTACCGCTGCGGCTTGCGCCAGGGTGGGTATCCCGTGCATCGTCTATATGGGTGCCGTCGATGTGCAACGCCAAGCGCCGAATGTGGAACGCATGCGTCAACTCGGTGCCGAAGTCGTTGCTGTCGAAAGCGGTGATCGCACGCTGCGCGCGGCGATCGATGAAGCGTTCCGAGATTGGGTTGCCGATCCGCAAGCTAGTTATTATTTGTTGGGGTCGGTCGTGGGACCGCATCCCTACCCCTACCTTGTGCGTGAGCTGCAGACTGTCATAGGGCGCGAAGTCCGTGAACAAATTATTGCGCAGGCTGGCGGCTTACCGGATCTAGCCATCGCCTGTGTTGGTGGCGGGTCGAATGCGATCGGCTTGTTTCATGCGCTGCTCGGAGATTCGAGTGTGGCTTTGATCGGTATCGAGGCGGGTGGGCGCGGCAACGGTCTGGGGCAGAATGCGGCAACCCTCGCTACCGGCACGCCGGGCGTCTTGCACGGTTGCCTGTCGATGCTATTGCACGACGAAAACGGTCAGGTGCAGGAAACCCATTCGATATCAGCGGGGCTCGATTACCCCGGCGTCGGACCCGAACACGCGCTCCTCAAGAGCATTGGCCGCGTGGAATATCAATCCGCGACTGACGAGGCGGCGCTGAATGCACTGCGCGAGTGTTGCGCTGTGGAGGGAATCCTGCCGGCATTAGAGTCGGCGCACGCGTTCGTCGGCGCGCGCAACTGGGCGCACAACAATCCCGGCAAGCGCATCGTGATCGGACTTTCCGGCCGGGGCGACAAGGATATGCCGACGTTGAGACCATCATGACCGATCTGCTCGCACACCAACGCATCACCGCGGCGATTAGTGCTACTCGCGAGAGCGGTCGTGTTGCTTTGGTTCCGTTCATTACCGCGGGTTATCCTGACAAGGATCGCTTCATCGCGACGTTGCAAGAGATTGCCAGCGTCGCCGATGTCGTAGAGATCGGTGTGCCGTTCTCAGATCCCTTGGCCGACGGTGTGACGATTCAGCGCGCCAGCCGTGTCGCAATCGAGAACGGCGTCAGCCTAGGTTGGATTTTGGCTCAACTCGAAGCAGCGGGACCCTTTGATACGCCACTCGTACTGATGAGCTACCTTAACCCGCTGTACGTATTCGGTTATGAACAACTGGCGGTTAGCGCCGCGCGTGCGGGCGCGTGTGGGTTCATCGTGCCGGACCTGCCGATCGATGAAGCCGACGAATTGAGCATGCCGCTAGAGGCTCACGGATTAGGAATAATTCACTTGGTCGCACCGACCACGCCCAACGACCGTGTGTTGCGACTTTGCGCAGCGAGTCGTGGATTTATTTATGCCGTTACCATGACCGGCATCACGGGCGGTTCGGCGAGCTTGCCAGCGGCGCTGCCCGATTACCTCGATGAGCTTAGGTCACTCGCGAACATTCCCGTGTGCGCTGGGTTTGGTGTGCGCAATGCGAGCCAAGTCGAAATGCTTGCCCGGCACGCCGACGGCGTGATCGTCGGTTCAGCACTTGTTGAACAACTCGAACAGCACAAGGACCCGGTGGCATTTCTGCGCAGCCTGCGCCCGTGACTCATGCGTCTTACGATGCGCGAGAGCGCCTTGTCTTGTTGGTGTGCTCACGGTTGCAACTACTTAAGTTGAGTCACCACATCCCGTATGATGCCGCCGACAAGTGCGCCTGAATCACAGCAGTTGCACGACGGCGCGAGGCGCCGTTGGTTAGAATGGACACGAACAGTTGGAGAGGTGCCAGAGTGGTCGAATGGGGCTGACTCGAAATCAGTTGTACGCGCGAGCGTACCGGGGGTTCGAATCCCTCCCTCTCCGCCATTTTTCTAATCAAAACAAAGGCATACAGATCTTACGAAACCCTCGGCACGGTGATTCCAAGAACCCGATAACCTGAAGGGAATCAACGGCATATCGGATCATGTCTGCTGCTGACCCAGCAGTTATTACCGCCTGTTAGACACGATTTCAGACGCGCTTCTTCCTTCTCGCGTCGTTGTCGCTTCAGCGCCCGGTCTTGGCAACCGGGCGCGTTGTTCACGAACCAGACACATCCGTGCGTTGCCGCGCCGACGTCGCCTGTTATTGCCGTGGAGCGAGTCGAAGCCCGCGGCGAGCGACCGGTTACGCGGCGCTCAGCAGGGGTTTTGCGCGCTTGATGCGCGCAAGCTCTTTCGGATCGTGCATTGCGTCCCAAAGCTCGCTTCGGCGCTGCACATTCAGCCAGAAGTCTGTACTGTTACCGAACACTCGAGCAAGGATCAATGCCTTTGCGGCGGTGACGTTGCGGCGGTTGTTACACAATGCAGATCCGCACCGTTGCACAACCGGCGCCTTCATGTCGATTGAACGCGATCAGTGTGTTCCGCCGTCAAACCACCAAAGCTTCCTCGTGATTCTTCGACGGCCGCCACGATGTCCTTGCTTCCGGCCTGAAAGCTCGGCGTGTCTTCCCGCGCGATTGGCGCCATCCAGGACTTTCGGTCGAGCGCGCGTTCGACGTAAGGCGCAAGCTCGTCGATTTTTCTCGCCTCGCGCTCAGCATTGTCCGCAACCAGGTCGGGCATGACTCTTTCAGCGAACAATTCGAGTGACGCGCAAATGTCTTCGTGCCGGTTCCAGCCAGCTTGCTGGATGAAACCCACCTGATCAACGCCGACAGCCTGGTACTTGAGCATTCGATCACGTACCTCGTCGGGATTACCGATGCCCTGTCCAACGGGTAATTTCGCCGCGTCGCGATTCGCCTGGAACCGGGCCCCGATGTCGACATGACCCGGCGTGTGAGTACCGGTCAAGTAGTAGTGGGCGAGCGCGTAACTGAAAAATTCGAAACCCTCCTGGCCTCGCTCGATTGCGATTTCACGGTCTTCGTGCATCGAAAACCCGACGATCATCGCGATGTTCGGATTCACAGCGTGACCGATCGGGATGCAGCGATCGCTCTTGATGATGCTGTAATACTCGTCGACCCACTGTTTCGCGTCCTCGGGATCGACGAACCCGAACACCAATGCGCCTATACCGGCTTCGGCCGCGAGTTGAATGGTCGACCGCCGTGAACATGCGACCCAGATTGGCGGATGAGGTTTCTGTAATGGTTTAGGCACGACATTACGACATGGCATGGAGACGAACTCGCCGGAGAATCCCGGATAGGGATTCATCGCCATCATGTTGGCGCACTGCTCCGTCGTTTCTCGCCACATGTCACGTTTGCGATCCGGATCGATGCCGAACCCGCCCAGCTCCATGACGGCTGACGATTCTCCGGTACCCCACTCGACACGGCCGTTCGAAACCAAATCCAACGTAGCAATTCGTTCCGCGATCCGCGCCGTCGGATTGTACTTCGGCGGCATCAGGACGATTCCATGGCCGAGCCGGATGTTCGTGGTTCTCTGACTCGCGGCCGCCAGGAAAACTTCGGGCGCCGAAGAGTGACAGTATTCCTCGAGAAAATGATGCTCCACTTCCCACGCATAATGGAACCCGAGCTTGTCCGCCAGCTCGATCTGCTCGAGCGCCTGCTGGACAATACGAAGCTCGGAATGCTCGTCCCACGGCTTCGGTGTTTGCAGCTCGTACAACGTGGAAAATTTCATAGCCCTGTCCTCAAAAGCTCCGGACGCCGGATCCGATCCGCGGTGAATGGCAGATAAACGGTCGGGACGTTATCAGCCATGCGCTGATTCGTGCTCATCCAGCCAGCTCGTCACGGTATGGAAGTGGTGGCGAAGCGCTAACTCATGATCGTGAAACACGAACTCCCGGATCACACCCGCATCGAGCGCTCGCTGCGTGCGCTCCAGCGTGTTCGTGTCTTCCAGCAGGGTGTCACGCAATTCGACCAGAGCGTGCTCCTGCGCAAACCGTTGAGCGGCGTTCAATGCGGGGCGCAGATACGCTCGCATCTCGTAGCGCACGCGGTTCGCCGCCAGCGGCCATACCTGGTGCGTGAAGTACATGCCCGTACCGATCGCTATGAGAAACGTGGGAAAAAAGCACGCGACGTCGATCGACCACGACGGGTTTCGCGTTTCGTTCAGACCTTTGGGAAGCTCGACGCCGCCATCCGAACGTCCGCTCGTGATGGCCGCGCCCGGTGCGTTCGCGTAGGCGCGCGCCTGCACCGGGCTCGGTTCGTACTCGGCATTGGCCCACAGCGAGATAGTCCGGTGCGGTCCCTTCAGACGAACGTCGATCAGACGGCAAGCAGGGTTGCCCGGGCCTGCCATGGTGCGTCCGATCCCGCGCCTATGCAGCGCAGGAAGGTGATAGCTTTCGCAGAACGAGTCCACCATGCACTTCCAGTTCGCAGAGATTTCGGCCGCGAACGCGAACCTTTCCTTGCATGCGTCGAACGGATAACCGACGAGATCCGCACCCTGCTCGCCGAGGTAATCCGGCAGCGTTTGCGATGGTTCGTCACCGGGGTAGACGAACATGAATCCTTCCCACACGTCGAGCGGGATCGGGCGTAGCCCGAGTGCCGACTTGTCCAGGTCGTGAAAGCCGTCGACGTCGGGTATGCCTCGAAGCGTACCGTCGAGGCCGTACGTCCAGGCATGAAACGCACAGGTAAAGCCGTTCGCCTTGCCACACTCGCGCGATTCGACGACGTGCCCGCGGTGCCGGCAGGTGTTGTACCAGGCGCGTAATCCGCCTTCGCGATCCCGACAAATGAGCACGGAATACCCGAACGTGCGGATCTGGCGCACTACGAACTCGCCCGGCTCGGCGATTTCGTCGGTGCGACCGACCCAGATCCACGTCTTTTCGAATATCGCCTGCTTTTCGCGCTCGAAAACCTCTGGCGCATGGTAGATGTCTGCCGGTACCGCTCCAGTCCCGAGCTCGGGATGGCGCAAAGTAAGGTTCGCGGCCGTCACGTCTTCTTTTCGCGCATTCATGTCTGCGCCGCCTCGTCCGGAATCTGCCGAATCAGCTCGAAGCGCGTAAACGAGAACGAATCGGGAACGGTTGCGCTGCCGTACCATTCGACCGCGGTGCTGATCTCGGCCAGCGACAGCATCAGTTTCAATAGGTTGAGTCCGTCGGGTGGCAACGCATCGGGCGTGTGCCGCCCGAGGTACTCGAGCGCGGCATCCGCGAGCGGCAGCATGGCGTCATAGAAACCGCGAATTTCGCTCATTCCGCACGCCTGCCTCTTTTCCGCCCGGGCTCGCGAGTCTGCCAACACCCACTCGCCCACAAATCGTTCTGCCGATTCGAAGCCGGCCGGGAGCGTCGACACGGCCGCGTCTCCGACGGCTCCGTCACCCGGTATTCGTTGGTCGTTCATCCGTACCCCTCATCACATTTCCCGCCGCAGAAACTCCACGGAGCACCTCCGCCATTCACGGGCGACCCGGCAAGATGCTTTCAAACTGCAGCCGTCAGCGTAGCTCAGAGAACGCTGTCTTGCATCGTTCGAGGCCGGAGGAAACCCGCTTGTTGTTGCAGGCACATTCGCGAGCGACCGCAGTTCGAATGCATTTCCCTCAAAGCAGGTAGATGAACATGACCGAGCCCGCGGCCACCACGACCCACGTCGCGCCGACGACCTGCCAAGGGCGCGGGGCACTCCTGAGCTCCATGAAATGGGACATCACGAGCCCTACCTTCCCGGCCGCGATCAGCATCACGCCAACGGTGCACGCGACGGGTGCGAACATCGGTTGCGACAACCACCACGTCGACGCGGCCGTGCTGACCATCAGCACGAGCCATACCACGAGAACGGATCGAACGGTGGCACTCACGGCGTGCTACCTCACGAGGTACAACAAAGGAAACAGGCAAACCCACAGGAGATCCACCATGTGCCAGTACGTCGCACCACCTTCGTATTCAGCCACGCTGCTGCCCGGTCGCATCGTCCGGGCCTTCAGTGCGAGCACAGCGATGATCACGGTCCCCACTACGACGTGGCCGAGGTGAAGGCCGGTCATGACGAAGTAGTACATGAAGAACGTGTTCGTCTGCACCGAGATCCCGGCCTCGAACTTGTCCGCGTACTCGAACGCTTTGGACACGACGAACGCGATGCCACACGCGGTTGCGAGTCCCAGGAACATCGGAGCCAGCCGGGCGCGTCCGTTCCTCAGCGCGTCCACACCGTGGACGACCAGCATCGAGCTCGTCAGCAGGACGAGCGTATTGACGCCGCCGTAGTTCAGGCTCAGCAACTGGCGTGAAGTCTCGAACAGCGCCGGAGATTCATGACGATCCCACATGAAGCACGCGAACATCAGCGCGAATACCGCCATGTCGGCGAACACGAACACCCAGACGCCCTCGACACCGGGCAGGCGACGGAACGATCCGGCCGCCTCCGTTGCAGTGCTTTCCGGAACGCTCGCCGCCGCGTTGCTCATACAATCATCCGCGCGCCGCCGACGCGCCGAGTGGCAGCGCGGCGGTCTCGGGCTCGCCCGCGAGCACGCGCCGGTTGAGATCCATCGCCAGGTAGTAGCTCGCAATGAACATCCAGATCAGCCACGCCGGGTAAGGTACCCAGAATCCGATCAGGCCGTCGTACGCGAAAGGGCCGTCGCGCAGAATCGCTGTCAGGCTCGCCGGGAAAAACGTCGCGCCGCAGAAGATGGTCAGATAGCAGGCCCAGTTCGACATTACGGGGATTTTGCTCTTCTTGTCCGCCAGGAAACACAACGCCATCGCGAACATCTGCAGCGTGGTGCACATGTATACCGTATCGTTCATCAGCCAGCCCGCGTCCGTAAGCATCTGCGTGATCTCCGGCGACCGCTCGGGTCTTTGTGCAGCAACGACCCAGCACCACATGCTGATCGACACGACCATCACGGTCAGGCAACCACCCATGAGCTGCAGGTAAGACAGGACCGGGTAGTGACCCGTCTCGATGCGTTTCATGCGCGCAGTCACGTAAGCAGTCCAGGGTAAGTAAAAGCATATCGTGACGAGACAAACGAGAAATCCGACGCGGATCGAGGCGAGGTGGTCGACGTAGCGATCCGTGAACGCTTGTGCAGGCCAGTCCGGATGCGGCGGCGGTAGATTCTGTCCGAGAACGGCCCAGAAGATCACGAATGTCGCGACGAAAAACGGGCCGGAATACACCGCGAGCTTCTGGTACAGAACCTTCGTTTGTTCATTCATTGCTTGTCTTCCGTCGATGCGTGGTGATCAGTTTGCGAAGCCGGCTACAGGACCGGCGTTCAGGCGGCCGCAGCCTGTGCGCGCGCGCCTTTGTCGAACGAGATGATGAGTTTCCGCAGCAGCCCGTCGAGAGCCGCCATCTCGTCTGCCGAGAGATCGGCGAAAGCTCGCTCGATCGGCTCGGCAATTCGTGGAACGGTGTCGTCGACCTTGTCCCGGCCGGCGTCGGTGATGGCGATGACGTACCTGCGCCCGTCGCGCGGCGACACTTCGCGGGAAATCCATCCATCCGCTTCGAGCTGTTTCAGGATGCGGGTCATGTTCGCGCGGCTCGTACCGACCATCTCGCTCAACTCGCTCGGAGCGGCGCTGCCGGACTCGGTTGCAACGAGCAGGCACAGCACGTGGAAGGAATGCTCGGACAGCTCGAGGCTCCGGAAAATGGGCTCGAAGAAATTGCCCATGCCGAAGCCCGCGATGCGCACGAGCCGGACCATGACGGTGCCGCCCATCGGAAGCCCGGGAAGCGCGCGCTGCATGAGCAGTGTGCTGCTCGCGACGCGGGCGAGGCGCTGATAACCGTCCATGATAATTCGACAATAATTTAGTAATGAATTACTATTTAATCATACTTTTCGAACGCCCGCAACGGCGCGGATTGCGTCGAGCTGTGCCTCGACGTTCTCGTTGATCCCGCTGGCCATCGAAGCCTCATGGTTGTGGAGGGACGCCGGCCACGCTGTGAACGGGACACCCAGCGAACCAGCGCGCCAACCGCGCCCGAACGAGCCTACCCGGCGCATCTGCTTGCGTTGCGTTGCATGCGAACCAGCATCTGCAAGTCGTCCTCTCCGACCGGTACATCCGCCTGATCCGGATCGTTGCGGCCGAAGTCGGACGTTTCCCTGAACTTGGCAAGGCGTTCTACGAACGCGGACCGGGGCGGAGCTACGCGAACTTCAAGACCTTCCTCGACGAGCGGGTAGCCAACGGGCAGTTCGTGATTGACGACACGTCGCGTGCGACGGATCTGTTCTTCGGCACGCTGCTGCATCGTGAAGTCCTGTCGAGACTGTACGGCGTGAGGGCCACACCACTGCGGGATCGCAAGCGCGTTGCTGCGTCAATCGTCGACGAATTCCTTCACTGTTACGGCAGTCGGTGAGTAAAGGGCCGCCGCCCGATTGGGCCGGGTGAACTGAGACAACCGGAAGGATATATCGAATTAGCGGGGTCGGCAGGCTCAATCGAGGCTGATAATCCGGGCGGTGTCTGACCCTCAAACTGGTGCGAATCCCCCCGATGTTTCCGGAGACTACGTTGGTTTCAAGGACGCTGCTGGTGTTGGTCAACAGGGTTTTCTGGCCCGCGAAGACGGCGCCGAGCGATCGGTTACGCGGCGCTCTCCAGGGGTTTTGCGCGCTTGATGCGCGCAAGCTCCTTCGGGTCGTGCATTGCGTCCCAAAGCTCGCTTCGGCGCTGTACGTTCAGCCAGAAGTCCGGACTGTTGCTGAACACTCGAGCAAGGATCAATGCCGTTGCGGCGGTGACATTCCGGCGGTTGTTACACAGTTCGTTGACGTGCTTGCGCGGCACGCCCATGGCCTCGGCGAGCGCGCCCTGGGTCAATCCCAGCGGCTCCATGAATTCCTCGGTGAGGATTTCGCTCACGGTGGCGGGTTTGCGCTTCGTCATTAACACGGGTCCTACCCCCTTCGGGTCCTGCTTCACCGGTAGCTGTGATCATCCAGATAGACGTCTGCCGCTTCCCCGCGGCCGCCATCCCATCGGAAGACCAATCGCCACCGCCTATTGACGCGAATCGAATGGAAGCCGACCAAGTTGCCGCGCAGCTTCTCGAAGTGATTGCTGGGCGGTGTGCGAAGATCCTGATCGGTCGTCGCGTCGTCGATCATTTGGAGCTTACGGAAGAGACGGGCTTCGATATCTGCGGGGATCTTCCGAGATGAAACATCCTCGACGAAAAAAGTGCGCAGCCACTCGTCCCGAAAGCTGGCGATCATCCGTATAACTCCATTGTGGGTTACTGTACCACCCTGTGGGTCATCTAGCAAGATTGAGCCCGATGTTCGCCGATTTGCTCGTCGCAGTGTCTCTGACACCGCGGCGTTTCAAGCCATGCCTTCCAAGCTGTCCTTACCCCGATTGTCGATTGTTGGAAGGGTCCTGTGTGCGATCCGCCCGAGCGCAACCGGTCGGCGTATGTCACCCTCGAGCCAGCGGTTGCGGCAAGCGAGGTCGAAGCTGCCCGAAGGGAGCTCGCTGCGCGGTTTTCATCGGCGATTCGCGAGCCACTTTGGCTCTCCAGGATCGCGAGGACGACTGCCACGAAGCCGCGCGCAGTCTGCGCGCAAGGTGCTGGAGGAGGTTGCCCGGTAGACACGATCTGGACACGACGCCTTTGTAACTGACTGAATTACAAAGAAACACTGGGGGTTCGAATCCCTCCCTCTCCGCCAATTTAATAATAAAAACAAATAGTTATAAGTGATTTTTGGATGGCGCGAAAATCCCTCGGTCCGGTCCAACTTGCCACTTGTTTTCAAGCACTTGCCCGCACGATCGGAGCATTTTTCATTTCGTGCTCGACCAGCTCGATAGGCACGAATCCGGACACGATTGCTTGTCGCGCCTAGCCTTTACGTGAGGACAAAGGCCGTTGGTGGATGGTCGATGAACTCCTCCTGGGCGCTGAGGTCCGATGGCTTCTGCGTCGCGGGCGAGTGGACAACGCTTTACACCAGCGAAGATTTACGCTGCGTTTGAAGTTTGTGCCGCGCGGTACGGTGTCGGACAAGGCATACAGCTCAAATTCGCGCCTGCTGAGTTGATTCGCCGGGGCTGTACGGCAATCCTGGTCAGGATGCACCATGTAGCCCGATCACGACGAACTGCCGTTCGCTATTACTTTAAAGCGGGCGTCTCAAATTTCCTTTATCGTCACGTTAGCCCCTTGACCGGATGGATGAAATTGCAGCCGTTCCGCCTGGCTCCTGGGCGCGGCGACAACTAGCAGCTTTTCAGCCCTTGAGGCTGCGACATAGAGCTTGCGCGCATCCTCGGCCTTGTCGGCAGGTTGCCCCGTCTCCAAGAAATCAAGAATGCGCTTGAGCGTGGATGTTGTCGTGACGACACAGACAGCCGGGTACTCCATGCCTTTGACTGAATGGATCGTCCGCGGCATGGCCGTCGCGTTAGGAACGACCGTAAGGCCAGCGTCCAGTCTGGCATTCCATCTTAGCTTCTGCGCAATGGATTGTCCGTCTTCGATACTAAGTTCGCGCGCCAAAAGGTCCTTGGCGGCGGTATGCCAGGCCCGTGCATCCGCATGCGTGGCCGGATCGAACCGTAGCGCCCGTAGAAGAGAAACAACCTTGAAACGCCAGCTTACCGCTTCGATTTCGTTATCTGCGATGTATTGATGGTAAGAGTCGTCGCCGAGGCGCCCCTCCAGTTCCAGGAGTATCTGGTGAACACTTTCGATTGCAGTTTTGATGTCACTAAAGCCTGCGGCGAAATGAAATTCGGTGACGGCCTCGGCAAGCCGAACGGTCCGGTGGCCTGAATTAGTGGGCCGCGGCTGACCCGCGGCGGCTGCACCGCTTGCCTTTGTTGCAGCGACAATGGGTGCGGATGAGACGTCAATACCCGCGCCCTTCAGCAGGGCGCAAAATGTCGTGCCAATCGAGGCCGGGACCGCCGTCCCGGGATAGGACAGAATCTGAACCGGCGCGGTTTCACATTTACGCTGCCCCAAAGCATCATCAGGCGCGGCGCGAGCCGACGGTGACCGAAATTGGGCGATGGCTTTGCAGATATTTGGCGCCGACCGGAAGTTGCCGGTTAAATCCTTGCGTTGCTCGGTGGGAAACGTTTCGGCGAATTTGAAGAGGTGATCGGTGACGCCGCCGCGAAATTCATAGATCGATTGATGGGGATCGCAAACAACTTTCACGGGCAAGCCGGAATCGCGCAACCATGAAATGATACGCAAATCCTCCGGGTTGCAGTCCTGCGTTTCGTCCACGACGACTTCGCAAAACCGTCCCCTGAGCGCGCCGGCGATCCGGCCCCCAAGCGTCTCATCATCGAGGCGTTCAATCGCGACGGCTCGCGCTTCGTCAAAGCCCAATTGGCCGTGTTTGCGTAGATTGGCACGGAGCCGAGTAGCGGCAGTCGAATATGCTTGAATCTGGCTGGCCGGCTTTTCGGCTACGTCAAAACCCTTGCGTTTGGCTGCCAAACCAAAGACGTCACCTGTCGTCGGACAAAAACAGGAGAGGGGTAGAGGGTGCGCGCCATTGAACGGCTCGACCGTAAGTTGGGCGATGTCGGCGATCAAGCGTGGGCGTACCTCGCAATCCTTTAGACCAAACGGTGAAACCAGGAACTGCCAGACGAAGCTGTCAAACGTGCCGATAAAGCTCGGAAAGACGGGCGTGGGCAGCAACCCCTCCTGCCTGAGGCGGGCGTCGAGTTCGAAAACAGCGGCTTGCGTAAAGGATAAGAAGGCTACGCCACGTCCCGGTGGTATGCCCTTGAACAAGCGGCGAGCCCGTTCGACGATTTCCCGTGTTTTTCCGGCGCCGGGGCAGGCGGTTACAAAGGCTGAGCCATCATGTTCTATAACTGCGCGTTGCTCGTCGGTGGGCTCGAAGGGCTGCTGGCTCATTTGACGAGCGATTCAATCGCATCACGGATATAGTCCGGTACGCTGAAAGTTTCGCTGCTCGCGACCTTCTCCCCTAGGAGCTGGGCAAAGTCTCCCTTCGGCGTGTTCTTGAATAGCTCTTGTATAGCTTCGGCGCGGGCATTACCGTCCTTGGCGACAGCAGCGTCCCATTTCGTGGCGGACTGCGGATGTAGCTCAAGATACACGTCTTTCATGCACGCAACGTTGCCCGCAGCAACTAATTCCGTTTCGAGCGAGTAGGTATTCGCGTATACATCGAGAATACCAGTCGCGCCCTTATCAACCGCTAGCGCATCGAGATCGGCCTTCCGCTTGCTGCCAGGCGTCGCCACTGTTTCATCAGCGGTGTGTTTGTCGCCGTCTGTTACGATGACAAGACGGTCAGTAATCCGAACACCGTCATAGGGGGACAATAGAGCTTTCGCATATGGGGTGAAGCCCACACCGTCGATTGGCACGAAGACGGCTGAACGAAATACCCGAAAGTCCGCCGGACGGTCTTTGAGGACATGATGCTTGGCGATGACCGGTAACAACAACGCTTCGGCAATACCCTCGACCAATAGCACCCTGCCACCAAATAGCAGGGCTGATTTGGTAACGTCGAGGTAGCGGTCAATCTTCCTCCTGTCGGGACCAGTCAGGTCAAGTTTGGCAAGGGGGATACATCGGGATTCGGGTCGCAGCGGCCGCGTCCTTTCTGCATGTGGGTCAGCAGCCGCATTAGGCGCAGGCTCGCCCGCCACTTCGTCATCCTTTGCCGATGGCGTAATAGACCGGACGAAGACGAGGCTCTCGCCGGGGACCCATGCGGATAGGTTGGGTGAATGCGTCGCGACGATGACCTGCAAATGTCCTGCGGGCGCGTCTGTGTCATCCTTGGCGTTAAGGGACTGTTTGGCTCGCTCCTCTAGGAAGTTCAAAACCGCGGCCTGGAGCTGCGGATGCAGATGGGCCTCCGGCTCTTCGACAAGGAATATTGTCAGTTCTACATCGTCGGTCCTTTCCAGCTCGACGGCGATGGTGGCGATATACAGAAGGTTCGCGAATCCGTGTCCGGAATATCGTAGGTCTTCTGGCGTAATTTCGTGATCGGCGAGCTTAAAGCGCAGGTCACGCGCGATATCAATGAGCTTCTCATCCGCGCTGAAACCGAGCTCCGCGCCTTGCCGCCGGACACCGGCAGTTAGGATGTCGAGCCCTGTCGCGACGGCCGTATCAACGTCGGTTAGAATCGGATCCGCACTCTTGCGGGCGAGACTCCTCGCAACGTCTTCGGGCTCCCGTTCGCCGAGAAAATGATTGAGCAGGGCAAAGATGCGCGTGGGATTGCCCGAGGCGAGGGCGCGCTTGGCGTCGCGCAGCGGTGGCAGATAGACATGCCGGATCATCTCATGAGAACCGGACTCAGGCGTCGCCTTGAAACGGCCTGCCCGCATCGTGGTCCGGATATGCGATTGCTGGCCCGTCGCATCATAGGTCAAGCCAAAGCAGGCTTCTTCCAGGGTGTCGTTTGTCGTCGCCGAAAGCAGCCGCCCCTGCTGCGGCGGCGACAGTCCTTCGAACCTTGCGCAGAGTTCGAAAGTGCGCGGCGTTACGCCGAAGCGAATGTCCGTCTGCTCGCAGTGCAGTTCCCGCCTGCCGCCAAGGAGCGTTGAGACAAGCCGGATCGCATCAATAATGTTGCTTTTGCCGCCGTTGTTTTCGCCGACAAGAACGGTTAGCCCCCGCTGAAAAAAGACTTTTTCTTTCGAAAATGAGCGGAAGTTGCTGAGGTCAAGTTGACGTAAATACATGTCTAGCCAGGGCCGCTATTACATTGTTACCGTTTATCCGTTGCTCGGACATACAGGCTATGTCGCGTGTCAGAACCCATGAATCGACTCGCATCGTGTCCATTTCCCCTACCACGTCTTGACCTGAAGACCTCTGAACCCAGTGAAATCGGGTTTGTTTGAGGTGACGAGTATCAGTTCGTTGACGTGCGCAATTGCTGCGATCTGTCCGTCGACAAGCGGTGGAGTACGACCTGCTGCCACGAGGCGGGCACGCTCCAGCGCGTGCCAATCGGCGGCCTGCTGGTCATAGTCGAGGATCGGAAAGCTAACTGCTACCACCTCGTCGATATAACGCTCGATCACTTCGCGCCGCCGGGACTTGGGGAGCCGGGCGCAACCGAATCGAAGCTCGTGCCACACGAGAGATGCGATTGCCATCTCGCCGTCATGCTCGCGAAGTCGACGCATGATTGTGGTCGAGGGGTTTGGTCGCAGCGGTTCCGACACCACGTTGGTGTCGAGCAGAAATCTAATTGTCACAGGCGAACGTCGCGGCCGACAGTCTTGTCCCGTGTATTGGTAAACAACTCGTCAGGGTCGATATCCAAAACGGCGAGGTCAACGTCCTTCGCAAACGCTTCGTAAGCGTCGAAGAAACTGCGGTATCGTCCGACGAGCCGCTCGTACTGTCGGCGCCCGATCAGCACGGCAACCGCTTCGCCCCGCCGCGTCAGCTCGACGGCTTTCCCGCCTTCTGCCTCGCGCACGAGCCTTGGAAGATTGGTCCGCGCTTCAGCTATGGAGTGTTTTTCGCTCATGGAAGAAACCAGTAATGTACATAATGATGTACATCATATTCTCGATCCTAAATCTTGTCCAATCGAGCGGACGACCGAAGGAAGGACTAATGCGCGGTCGTAACGGACATGTTGTACGACTTTCGAGAAGACACGATCTGGACACGGTGCCTTTGTAGGCCATTGAAATAAAAAGAAACACCGAAGGTTCGAGTCCCTCCCTCTCCGCCAATAAATCAATAAGTTAGATGTCCATCGTGTCTAATTTTAGGCGTGTTTTGGGGTAGTTGGGGCTCCAGTTAGACACCGCAGCCATGCTCGACCGGCTCCTGCATCACTGCCACGTTATCCAAATTACCGGCGAAAGTTATCGTTTGAAAGATAAAAAGAAGATCGGCATCGCCACGGCGGTCGTTGATAATTAACCTGTCAGGGGGGGCAATTTTAGATTGCCGATTCAACTCACAAGAGGGTCAAATTTAAACTGCCGTTGACAGTCGGGCCTAGTCGTGTCGTGGGAGAGCACGACATCCTTGGGGCTGAGCCCAACGCCAAAGGCTTCGCATCTGAGGATTCTGAGAAAAAGCTTTGGTGCGGCAATGCTGTCAAGTCTTCCGAATTCACCGGGATCTACGGGAAAAGGTGATCCGCCGCGTGGATTTTGGAAGCGCGGGCCTTGGGATCGCGTCGGTAAGAGCTTCTGCGCGCCTACATTCAGATGCAGTCCGGCTCGCTCAGCTAGTGATGCAAGAGCATCGAGGCTGAATTTCTCAATTCTGTCGCGCATGAGATCACTTAGGCGGGGCTGAGAAATCCCCAGGGCTTTCGCCTTGATGGCCTGCGTGCCTGGTTGGCTTTTTAGATGGTCTCGTAGGGTGGCAGCGAGGGCCGCTCTTTCCTCCTATATAACGCGCCTCCTCTCACATGGACAGGTCGTGTTCACCCGCGCGCAGGCGCAGGAGGCCCTCGGGATCAGCCAAGGCGCTGTGCTGGATGCGGCTGAGAAGCTGCAAAAGCGCGGGCATCTGATCAGCCCGCGCCGCGGCTTTTACGTGATCGTCCCGCCACAGTATCTCGCCTGGGGCGCGCCGCCTCCGTCCTGGTATATCGATGCCCTCATGCGCCATGAGGGGCGACCTTACTATGTCGGGTTGCTGAAGGCCGCCGAATTGCACGGCGCTACCCATCAGGCCGTCATGGAGTTTCAGGTTGTGACGGACAAGCAGCTGCGCCGGATCAGAGTCGGGCGAGCTGCGCTTGCATTTTATTACCGCAAGGGTATGGATGCCGTTGCGGCGGGCACCGAGGATCACAAGACGGATACGGGACGCATGAGGATTTCTTGCGTTGAACTGACGATGCTCGACCTGTTACGGTACCCGCATGCCGGCGGTGGTCTCGATCACATCGTCACCGTTCTCTCCGACCTCGCAGAACGGGTTGATGCCAGGACGCTCGCTACGCTATCCAGCGCTTTCGAACGTTCGGTCGCGCAGCGGCTCGGCCATATGCTCTGTCGGCTCGGCTATGAGGAGAGTACAAACACCCTGCATGACGTCGTGCTGCAGGGTCCCGACCTGCCGTGGGTCGAGCTCGAACCTGCGCAGGCTGGTGCAGCCGTTCGTTCACTGCCGCCCGTAGAGCGCGACGAACGCTGGCGCGTCACGGTGAGGCGCGTTGTGGAGCCGGACGCATGATTCCGGCGATGAATATCATCGCCTGGGGCCACGCCGCGCCGTGGGCCGAGCAGCGGCAGATCGAGCAGGACCTCATTATCAGTCGCGCGCTGGTCGAGCTTTTCAGCGATGATCTCCTTAAAGAGCTGCTGCGCTTGCGGGGCGGGACGGCGCTCAACAAACTGCACTTTCCTGCGCCGTTGCGTTATTCCGAAGACATCGATCTGGTCAGGACGACGCACGGTGGCATCGGCCCGATGATCCTCGACCGTATCCGCGAAGTGCTCGAGCCGTGGCTCGGACGCGCGGCCTTCGATCAGAGTCCGGTTGCACCCAAGCTGAATTTCCGCGCGGACGCCGAGAACGGTAGTCCGCCGCTGCGGCTCAAGGTCGAGATAAATACGCGCGAGATCGAGGCCTACGACACGCCGCAGAACATCCGCTACACCGTCGATAACCCGTGGTTCAGGGGGCATGCTGATATTCCGACCTATTCGCGCGAGGAAATGCTTGCCACGAAGCTACGTGCTCTGTTGCAACGCGATCAAGGGCGTGACCTTCTCGACCTATCACATGCGCTCGGGGTGTTCGAGAAGCTGGATAAGGCGCGTGTTGCTACGATCTTCGCGCTCTATCTTGCGGCACAGGACCTCGTGATATCGCGGGCGTAGGCCGAGGAGCGGATGTTCGCCAAGCTCGCCAATCCCGGCTTTCTCGCGGACATCCGACCACTGGTTGCGCCCGATGAGGCCGATCGCCTGAGCGAGGAAGCGATGAAGTCCGTGTTTGCCGCTGTGCTTTCCTCGTTCATCTTGCACATTCCCGGGCACCCGTGGGCACGCACTGCGGAGATGTGCGAACGTTACGGCGTTGTTCTTTGACGGGCAAGGCGGATGGGCAACATAAAATGGCCTACCTTGGAATCGCCAGGAATGTTTGGTGTTGAGCGCCGAGAACGGCTCAGAATAGGCGCGAACAGAGAGAAAGGCGTTCGAATTAGACACGATCCTCCCCATTGTGGGTACGCCTGTTCGGATACTTGTCATGATTGCCTCGCGGTCGAAAAGCCGATCGACCTGTTGAAGCGAGATCTTCGCTGATCAGGCGGAGGCGCGAGATTTCCTTCGTTTACTACTGGGCCAAGCGCTCGGCGCTCCCGCTACTGCTGCTGGCCGCGATAATCTAATTGGCGCTGCCATTTAGCCCGCATCCGAGTTTTGTGGTGCTGCCGTTCGCGACACTTTTTGCCTTAAGCGTCACGGTCATGGCGAGCACGTTCAAGAAGTACTTGTAGGGATAGCCACTCGGCCTGATACCCTGAGCCGCGGGATGACTTCGCAAGGATGCGATCATGTTGCCGTTGCCGGTTGGGAGGGAAGCCAAGCTGGGTGGCGGCGCGCGGCCGTATGTGCGCCACCGTCCGGAGCGTACCCTTCTTTATCTACTTGTTGAGGAATACTACCCCGCGTTCAAAGCGCATCAGGCAACGCAGGGCAATGCCCTGCCGGGATATGTGGCGCAGGAATTCGAGGGCTACCTCAAGTGCGGGCGTCTCGAGTACGGGTTTCTACGAGTCGGCTGCGATACCTGTCATGCCGAGCACCTGGTCGCGTTCAGCTGCAAGCGGCGCGGCTTCTGCCCGAGCTGCGGTGCTTAGGCAACATGGCCGAAAGCGCCGCGTTTATTAATGGCGTGGTGTGGCTTGTTGATGGTGGCTGCCTCAGTTGGCGAGGTACCGTCGATGTCTGTAACCGATCGCTTGGCGATCACTGAACTATTGAACCGCGCTGCTTGCGCGTACGACGATCACGATATCGATTCCTGGAGCAATTGCTTCGCGAGTGAGGCGACGATGATCATCGATATTACCGGGCACGCGGCGATTATGGAGCTCATGCGCAACTCCATGGCGACGCAAACCGATACGCGTCGCCACGTCATCTCGAACGTGTACTTCGACGAGATCGACGCGCATACCGCGAAAGTTTGTTCCTACTTAACCCTGTTTGCGACCGAAAACGGAGCCCTGAAGTTACTGACGACGGGCGTTTACCGCGACGATGTCGTGCATATAAAGGACGGCTGGCAGATTTCCCGCAGACACCTAACACTCTACCTCCCGTATAGTTAATGAACCTGGGAGGCATCCCCGCAAAACACGCGGCCTTAACACCCAAGGCCGACGCGATCATTGACGCCGAATCTGGCCGACGTACGAGTTTTGCGACATTAGATCAGCGTGTACAGGGCCTTGCGATCTTAGCGAAGAATTGTCCGGAGTATCTAGAAGTCTTCTTCGCCTGCGCGCGTGCCGGTTTGATCGCACAGCCCCTTAATTGGCACCTCGGCATCGACGAACTTCAACGCATCGTCACTGACGGCGAACCACGGGTCATTGTCACCTCACCTGAGTATGTCGGGACAAGCGAATCGCTCCAGTCGCGCTGTGACATCGAACATCGATTCTGTTTCGGAGACGGCGGTGACGGCTCTTTTGAAGAACTCACCGCACCAAGTATCGAGGCCATAGACGATGATGATCCCTTAGTGATCTTGTACACCGGTGGGACCACGGGCGAATCGAAAGGTGCGTCGCACACGCATCGTAGTTTCTATACCGGCATGCTCAATCAAACCGTCGCCGAGCGCATTGTACCCAGCGATGTATACATGCTAACGGGACAAATGTTTCACACCCCCGTGGCATTGGCGATGAATTGCATGGCCCACGGTTGCCCGGCTGTATTGATCAATTTCGAAGCAGAGAAAGCACTGGCTGTCATCGAACCAGAACACGTGTCGGCGTTCTTAGGCATTACCACCATGCCAAATTGGATGATGGCCGTCGAGGGATTCGATCGCTATAAACTCCATAGTTTGCGCAACATCCAATATGGCGGCGGACCGATGCCCGCGATAGTCATCGCCGCCGCGCGCGATGCATTCCCGTGTACGCTGATCCAGCGCTACGGCCAGACAGAAGGCATGACGATGACATTTTTGTCACAAGAAGATCACACCGAGGCGATACTGGGTCGCTTCCCCGAACGGTTAAAATCTTGCGGCCGCGAGGGGTTTATTACGAGCGTGAGACTCCGCGACCAAAGTGGTGCTGTGATCGCACGCGATAGGCGAACTACCGGGGAGATCTGGATACGCGCGGAAGCGAACATGCAGGGGTATTGGCGCAAGCCCGAGCTGCGTGCTGAGACTATTCAACGAGGATGGACGCGTACCGGAGATATCGCGACTTGGGACGAGCGAGGATACGTATATATCGTCGACCGCGCCAAGGATATGATCATTTCCGGTGGTGAGAATATCTATTCAACCCAAGTAGAAGCGCCGATAATAAAAGAGATCGTAACCCGTCGCGACATTCGTAAATACGCGATCGCCACCGGTCAACGCCTGCGGAAGTTCCTCGATGGCGACGAAGCGCCACCTTTGTTCCATGTCGCGTTGTTTTGGGATGTCGTAGAGCGCGACCAGTTGCATCCCGACGGTGTCGCGACCGATAGCTTGATTCCGAAACTCCTGCTTGAAAAAGCGATGGCCGGCAGGCTGAAAGTAGAATATCACCGCGGCATCTTTCTGGGCGATGAATTGGTCGCGGAGCGGACACCCAGTGCCCTATACGAAAAACCCGGCCGGCAAGGCCCGATTATTTTCTACGAAGTGGTGATGCAGGTCTCCACCACAGCCGGTGAGCCAGTGTTAACGGAAACGACAACCCGTTTGTTGAGATGAACATGACGCGATGTACGCAAATCGCCGCTGCTGACCCACTACCGACAATTGACTATGAACCTGACAATATTCAATTGTTTTTCCATAACGCCGCGTTATGGAACGCCCACCGTATTCACTTCGATCAAGACTACGCACAAAACGTCGAAGAATATCCGAAACTGGTGGTGCCCGGTCCGCTGCTTGGAGATTGGTTATCCCAGTGTGTGATCGAGTGGCTCGGTGACGATGGTCGATTGGTCTCCATCGAATATTCCAATCGGCCGGCGTCGTTCGTCGGCGATCACCTCGTTGCCGGTGGTGAAGTCGTTGATGTCAACAGCGACACAGGCCGCTGTGAAGTCACGCTATTTGTAAAAAACACTGCGGGTGAGGTGATCACCCCTGGTACCGCAGTAGTAGAATTTTCGTCGTGAAGTCACTGCGCGGTAAGGTCGCGATTGTCGGCGCGGCTGACACCGCCCTGGGTAAAGTGCCTGACATGAGTGCGACGCAACTGTGCGTCGATGCGGGCCTACGCGCACTCGCGGATGCTGGGCTACGGTCGCAAGACATCGACGGTCTTGTTACCTGCAATTCGATGGTCGAGCCGTATATGTACCATGCGGAAATGATCGCCGAGTACTTGCAGATCACGCCGCAATATTGCATCGGCGTCGGTGCCGGGGGTGGAACGACGTTTTCGATCCTCCATCATGCAGCCGCCGCTATCGCGACCGGTATGTGCTCGGTGGTGTTGATCAGTATGGCCGACGCCTGACGTACCGGGCTCACGAAAGAACAGGCGATGAAGACCATGGCCTCCGCGGGTCACCCCCGATTTGAAAGCCCCTATGGACCATCGATACCGGCTTTGTATGCATTGATCGCGCGCGCACATATGTACGAGTACGGTATGACGGCTGAGCAATTTGCCGCTGTTGCGGTTAACGCCCGTCAACACGCGACGTTAAAGCCACTGCCGAAAAACGCGAAACGATCACGGTCGACGATGTTGTCAGCTCGCGCCTCATTGCCGATCCCTTACATTTGCTCGATCGCGCTTTGGTATCCGACGGGGGCGCGGCGGTCGTGTTGACGTCGAAAGAACGCGCAACGGATTTCCCGCATGATCCCGTGTTTTTACTCGGGGTTGGCGAAGGTCATCACCACGAGCACATTAGCCAGGCCCAAAATCTAACGACTTCCGCGGCGGTGGATGTGGGACGCGCCGCCTATGAGATGGCAGGTCTCGGCCCGAATGATATGCACTTCGCAGAGCTCTACGATTGCTTTACACCGGTGGTGTTGATCGAACTTGAAGACCTAGGGTTTTGTGCAAAGGGGGAGGCGGTGCGTTTGTTGAGTCGGGAACGATCGGCCCTGGGCAACAGGTGCCGATGAATACGCACGGCGGCTTACTCGCGCATTATCACCCAGGGAACCCCGGATCGATGTTCGCACTCACCGAGGCAGTAACGCAGCTTCGCCACACCGCGGGTGCGCGACAGGTTGAAAACGCGGAAGTCGGGCTCGTCCACGGGCAAGGTGGAATCATGTCGAGCCACTGCAGCTTGATACTCGGACGTGCCTGCTAAGGCGCCGGCTATGATGAAAAATATTCCCATCGCAACACCAGAAACTCGAACCTATTGGCAGGGTTGTCGCGAGCACAAACTTCGATTGCAATATTGTTCGTCTTGCGCGCGATATCAGTTTTACCCGCGTTTAGTGTGCACGATCTGCACAAGTAGCAAATTAGAATGGCGTGAAGCAAGCGGCGTCGGCGAGATCGGCAGTTTTACGATCGTGCGCCGTGCCATTAGCGATGCGTATGCGGCGGAGGTACCTTATATCGTTGCCTTGGTAAAACTGGCAGAAGGCCCTCAAATGATGAGCAACATCGTCGACTACGAACCCAAAGACGCCCACATTGGAATGACTGTGACCGTATGTTTCGATGATTCGGACGATGCGGTGACGATCCCGAAGTTTCGTCCGATTATGGACCGATAGCACGACGGGCAAAGCTCACAGACTGAAATCAACCAATTCGAAACGATTAGTGCGCCTCTAAGGCAATTACCGCGCTGTCTGCACAACGGCGTAAATCGCGCATCACCCAACAAAATTATTAAGTATTCGCATGAATCCGATCTAAGGGACTCGTGGTGCCGGCGTAGTGTTTACCAACCACATGCGTATAGATTTGGGTTGTTTTTACATCGTTGTGCCCCAGCAGCTCCTGGACACTACGGATATCTGCGCCGGATTCTAATAAATGCGTCGCGAATGAATGCCGAAAGGTATGACAATTTACTCTCTTTGTGTGGATCCCAGATTTCTGCACAGCGATAGCTAAAGCTTTGCGGATGACCGATTGATGTAGATGGTGTCGGCATATCACGCCAGTAACCGGGTGTTTGCTCAGGGATCCCGATGGAAAAATGAACGCCCATTTCGAAGATCGAAACGCATTTACGTACTTTCGACTCAATGCTTTCGGCAACGAAGGCCCGATACCTTGCTTGTTATCTTGTTTCTGAATCGCGATGGCATTCGCGATCGACGTTTCAACATGCGGAACCAAACACCGGCTCAACATCGTTTGCCGATCTTTACGTCCCTTACCGTCGCGGACCGTAACGGCACACCGCGAGAGATCGACATCTTGCACGCGTAGACGTAGACACTCAGACGCGCGCAACCCGCTGCCATACAATAACTGGATGATGAGCCGTTTCTTCCCCTCGAGGTGGCGAATAATTTTTGCGATTTCATCCAGAGACAAAACCGTCGGTAACACACGTTGTTTGGTAGCAAGTCAGAACCCTAACTCACCCAAGTCCTGCTTTAATAGTTGATGGTACAAAAATACCAAGGCGTTTAGCGCCACTTTTTGCGTATTAATCGCGACATGTTTTTTACACGCAAGATAACTTAGAAAATCCGTAACCTCACGGGTGCCAAGATGTGCTGGATGACGATTGGCGTTATATCGGATGTAGCACCGCACCCAATAACAGTACGATTTTTCCGTGCGCAAACTATAACCACGAAGCCGCATTTCTCGCCGCAGTGAATCGAGGAGACGACTAGCCATACGACCTCCTTGTCGTTCTGGTTGTAATACTGTATATTTAATCAGTATATCAATCAATTGTCAACATAAGCGCTCGCTTTACTCCCAAGAAGCGCTCGTTTTCTCGCGAAAACAAAGCCTTACACCGAGCGCTAGAATAGATACCGAGATCTCGATAATTTAGATATCGAGACCCCCTCGCTTTGCCGCGAAACGGAGTACTCGGAATTTGAAATTAATCGATAAATTTCGGGACCTTGCGACAATGTCTGAAATATCAGTTTCGGCAAAGCGCGCGTGCTCGATATACAAATGTTATACGACAACACCACAAAAGCCATGCAATGAAGAATTACGCAGACTTCAAGCGAACATTCTTAGATCGCCCGCCGATGCCAGCCAACGTGACGCCGGAATTGCAGCAGCTGTTCCGCCCGATCACCGAACCGAACTTCGACGAACACAACGACGAGCTTCTCATTTTCGACGTCTGGTTGGCTAATCCAGTTTCCACTCTATATCCGCAAGGTGCCGCGGACAAGAACGATCCCATTGGAGCATGGGTGTTTTCGTTAACGAAGTATTGGATTTCGCGATACGACGAACATCGCATGAAGGCATCGCGAAGGACTAACTTGGTTGCTCGCTTTCTGGGGACGGGTTTCTTCGGCGCACTTGCAGCTGGTGGCCTTGATGGTGAACTTGATGGTGTCGAAGAACTTATCGCACCCATTGGCGCAGGCGCGGCGAGAATATTCGTGCCTAATCTCACGGAAGCCTATCGCGACAAAGCCATACGCAACAAGACAACGCTAGATCAAGTTGCCAGTCACTATTAATCAACACATCAGAAAGAACATGAATCGATCACTACAAATCGCATCGTGGATCACCGCTGTAATTATGATTGCGGTCGTTTTCTTCGCCGCATGGCGCGCGTTTGACGTCCAAGCAATGAATCCGATCGCCATTTGGGTTCTATCGTTGTGTCTGATTCCGTTAGCGCTCGGCGTTTACCAATACGTCCGCGCAGGCAAATTAGACCAGCAGACTCGTAAAGATCGCGAAGAACGACATCGCGGGGAGCTTAAATCACTTATGGCCGATGTAGAGAATCCAGAGGCAAGGGACATTCTTCAGGTAGCTTCCGAGATTGAGGCCGAACCATGACATGTCGTATAACAAATCGGTGAACCGGAGTTGGCTCGCCTTTCGGTTTTTCAACGTCAGTTCCTTCGTTTAAAATTCTCGATGTGCCAACGCGAACTCCGTTGGTCCGCCAACCCGGTTACCTCGAATGTTAGGTGGCGAGTTATGGCGTACGATGAACGCATCGCTAAGCGGCTACGTCATGTATATAAAGATGTGGCCAACGTCGTCGAAAAGAAGGCGTTTGGCGGCACCGCTTTCATGGTCAACGGTCATATGTCCTGCGGCGTTATCAAGGACAAGCTCATGGTTCGCGTCGGCCCGGAGCAGTACGAGAAAGCCCTGAAGCGAACCCATGCTCGCAAGATGGATTTTACGGGTAGACCGATGAAGGGATTCGTGTTCGTGGTACCCGCAGGCATCAAGACTTCGCGAGATCTCAAGTCTTGGGTTAATCTCAGCTTAAAGTTTGTGGATTCGTTACCGCCAAAGTAGCTTCAATGCAGTCGCCACCTAACCAGCGCAAGCAACGGACATTTGACCCGGCCACTCCCTTGGCTGAACGCCAAGCTCGCGTCCGCGTCAAATGCCGCTGTTGCGGGCGTTATGTGCTGATCTGGATGATATCCTAGTGCTTCGGATATTTGACGCGCATATGCATTTAAACAAGGGAGTTAGAAATGAAGTTTAATAAGATTGTAAGCCTAACGTTCGCTGTTGCTTGTTTTTTGTCAGTACCTGTTTCCGCCGCACCTGTGCAGGTGGATATGACGACTGGAGTATGGACGATTTCTGCTTCTGATACTGCTGGTAACAATTGGTCTGGTTCAACTTTAACATTTGAGACGCAAGTGGCTGACAACGACAATTGGATGCTCTCCGGAAACTTTTATTGGGAAAGTGATACGGGTTTTTTTGGCGGAGAAAATTTCACTGGCACATTGTTCTCAGATCGGTCTCTCGAGTTGGAGGGCATTGAACTTGTTGCTCCAATAAACAATATTATTCTTGGTCAATACTTTGCAGAGTTAGCTCCTTCAAACAATAACATTATCAATGGTACATGGCAGGCAGACGTCCCGTTTATCCCTACTAATGGGTGGACTGCATCAAGAGCAGTTGTACCTTTACCTGCTGCTGCCTGGCTGTTTGGTTTTAGTTTAATCGGGCTAGTTAGCCTAGCAAGACGGTGCACATAACAATCACATCCAACCGACCCACAACACGAAGCGGCTATTTGCGCATGCCTTCGGCAAAATTTAGCAAATAGCTGCTCCGCGCTGAGCTCCGCTTACCTTGGCGTTATGTGCCTCACAATGATTGAGATCAGTGACAACACGCGACGTCGAATTGAAGCGTCCTTTCCACAACAACAGTGGAATCAGGTCTCCGACTATCTTGTCGAGCAATGTGGCGACAATCTTCCTAATGTCGACAGTGAATACCTGGAACTCGCGGAGCGCATTCGCTTTGCCGTGCTCAAGCTCGCTCGCGGCAACCAAAAGGTATTGAGGCAGCAGGTTGATGCAGCCAAAATCGACTGGCGAGACGTACTCATGGCTGCGGGCTTTGCCGAAGACACGAAGGCTCATTTAACGTGGTCACCAAATTAGTAGGCTGGGCACATAACCAGCGAATCCAGCGGACTCCCTTAAGCGTCACGCTTTTTGCTTCCGCAAAAGCCGCGCCACTTTGCTCGGCCGTTTATTGCAGGCGTTATGCGTCGTAGCGTCCTTACTCTGTCGCGCCTGCTACTGATCGTCGCAGCACTTTCCCCCGTCGCAGCTTGGGCGCTTTATAAGCCTATGCGTGTGATGGCCCCTCAATTTGCTGGTGCACCGTGCATTGACAAGGTAATTTGTACAAATCAGGCTTCAAGGCAGCAGCAAGCGGCAGGTCTGTATACTGATGCGTACGAATTCGTGGCGTCTCATGTCGGTGAGTTCAGGACCAAACCCAGGGTCGTATTCTGTTCCACGGAGACGTGTAGTAGCAGATTCGGACTGGGGAAATCGGCGGCGAAGTCTGTGGGTACCTCAGGGATCGTTGTCGGGCCGCGTGCCTGGCAAGGTCACTACATCCGACACGAGATGATCCACCATTTGCAAGCGGAGCGCCTCAGCTTGTTCGGATACTGGTTAACTCCGGCGTGGTTCAAGGAAGGCATGGCTTACGCCTTAAGCGGTGATCCCCGTTCACAGCTTGCTGAACCTTTTCAGCAGTATCGCGAGGATTTCCAACGCTGGTACAAACAGGTAGGTACCGAACGCATATGGGACGAAGCCCAAAATTTGTGACGACACATAACCAGTGCAAGCAACGGACGTTTGACCCGACCGTCTCTTTGCTATCGCAAAGCGCCGCCCGCCTCAAACGCCGCTGTTGCAGGCGTTATGTTCCTTCGTGGTCGCCTTTTAGCGCATGCTAAAATTCGCTGATAGCGGAGGTGCTAAGTATGTCCACGACTAAAGATGAGTTGACCAAGCTAATCGAAAGCCAACCCGACGACAGTTCACCTGAACAAATCGTCAGAGAGCTCGCGTTCCACGTCATGGTGCAGCGCGGTTTAGCCGATGCTAAAGCCGGACGCACAATTTCAAACGAAGAAATGCAGCGGCGCATCCGCTCATGGCAAAACTAAATTGGACCAGCGAAGCGGAGCGTTGGCTGCGGGAAATATACGATTACATAGCGGTAGATAATCCGACAAACGCAGCGCGCGTACTTGACGGCATCTACGACAAAGCACAGCTTCTTAAACAGTTTCCTGGGGCTGGGTACATCTACGAAGGTACCGAAGACGAGATTCGAATCCTGCTCTACGGTCATTATCGCATTACCTACCTTATTCGCGCGGATGGCGACATCGATATTCTCGGCGTATTTCACGGCAAGTTGGATATAGACAAATACATTGTTTAGGCCGGAACATAACCAGCGCAAGCAACGGATGTTTGACCCGGCCGCCGCTTTGCTACCGCAAAACGTCGTCCGCCTCAAGCGCCGCTCAGCTTGGCGTTAGATGTTTCGCACCGTTTGTGTATAATCGCCGACCCCACCAAGCATCTAACCATACATAAGGAGGTGCGACATGCGAAATTCAAAAAACAACGAACGCTCTTCCTTTCGAGCGGACTAGCAAACGCCGTAAAGGATATCCGTCCGAAACCCAGGTCAAGCGCGGAATGCGCGTTGTCCGGGGTGACAAGTACCTACAAGAGAAACTTGGACGAAATGATCCATGTCCGTGTGGATCGGGTCGTAGGTTTCAAGAAGTGTTGTCTCAAAGCGAAACGATTTGAAGGTGCGCTTAGAGACGACTACTTTTAGGTAATGAAAGAAACATCTAACCAGGTGCTGCAGCTGACCCGTTACAGCGCGCTTCTCCGGTGTGCCAGTATTTTCACACCTCCAAAGCGCGCTGAAACGGCCAGCTGAGCACAACGTTAGGTTGCGGGTTGAGATTGGCGAATGCTCTTCACTTTCGAATGGAATCCGAACAAAGCTGCCGAGAATGAGCGCAAACACGGGGTGTCATTCGAAGAGGCATCGACCGCCTTTCACGATCCTTTGTCCCTAACAATCTACGATCCAGACCACTCCGAGTCTGAGGACCGTTATGTTCTATTGGGTGTGTCGGCAAAGGGCAATTTGCTAGTGGTGATTCACGCCGAACGAGGGGATAATATTCGTATCATCAGTGCGCGGTCTGCGGACCGTCGAGAAGCAGCACAGTATTCTCAGAATCAATAGCTATGCGAGACCATTACGATTTCAGCAAAGGCGTTCGTGGCAAGTATGCCGAGCGGTACAAGAAGGGCACCAATATCGTGCTACTGGACCCAGATGTCGCTAAAGAGTTTCCAAACGCTGAGGCGGTTAACGACGCACTTCGCGGTGTCATTCGCGAAAAGAAGGCGGCTGCCGACAAAGCAACCTAACCAGGCAATCAAACGGACCGTCCAAAGTGTCACGCCTTTTGCTTCCGCAAAAGCCGCGCCACTTTGCTCGGCCGTTTATTGCAGGCGTTATGTGTATTTGAGTCTATGTCAGACGACGATGACAGAATTGAGTATGAGAAAGCTAGAGTCGAGCTTGACGAAACGGTGCGTCAATTGGAAAAAATTCGTCGAATCCGCGCGAGAAAAGAGAAAATAGAAAGCTTCAATTCGCTCGAATGTTCGTTTTTCTTAAAGCCCGCATCGGACGTTCGTTCACTGATTCAGGAAACGACCGGGTGCATCTGTGACGAATGTGTTGTCGAATGTACCCGAATATTGCAAGAACGAAACTCCCCGGAAACCAACAAAAGGGAAAACGATCACGAAGATTAGATATAAAACTGGATTCGAATCAAAATTGAATAATACACCTAACCCCTATGAGGCCCCCGTTTGTCAAGGGCAATAAATGCCCGTCGAGTGTTGCTCGATAGAAATACTTGATTGAACGTCGGCCCGTCTTTGATTCCAAGTCATTGTCAGGACGTTGCCTGCAATAAACACCTATCGAGTTTTATACGGCTGCCGATATCGTCGATGAACGACAGCCGACACTAGAATTCCTTCCAGTCCCTACAGCTTCCTAGTCAAAGCGTCAGCGCGAAGCGCTCGTTAGCAACAGGTTTACCGTAGGGGCAGACACCGGTTCAGTCAATATCATGGGCGGAAGCACGACCGTGCGATAATCAAAGCCACAGACCCACCACGATGCATCATGTGCGTCATTCGGACTCAACGCCCATTGCGTGATGGATAAAGAAACGCACGTTATGGATGTCGTGTGATGACATGGTTCAGTTAGACGGTATTCGTCACGGTCGCCTTCCAAGCTTATAAGGTGCTCATGAAACGCGCTTCATCGAAGGGCTGTCGTTTATTGAGCATGACGTAAACGGCACGACCGAGGCGGTGAGCAAGAATCGATAAGGCCTTGCCTTTGCCGTGTTTGCTGGCTAAGCGTTGTACGGCTTTCTGCGCCGGTGGGTTACCGCGTAGGAACAATATCGCTGCTTCACTAAAGGCCCACTTGAGATACGCGTTACCGATTTTCTTGCCCGAATATCCGGACTTCTTCCCCGCCGACCCCCGATGACATGTCACCAAGCGGCAGTAGGACACAAACTGCCCCAAGGTCGGAAAGCGACCAATGTCTTCGACCTCGTAGAGGATGACCATCGCGAGAATACGGCCCACCCCTGGGATTGTTCGTAGCAAGTGATACGCACCGGCATCGTGTGCTTTGGCTTTGTTGACTAAGTCTTGCTCCAGGACCCGGAGTTGTTCATCGAGATGGTCGATGACGTTTAAATCTAATTCGACCATTTGACGCACCACAGGATCTGGGAAGTGCCCAGCAATGTCGGTCCGGCCCTTGTTGTGGCCAATCCGTACGCCTAGCGGCGGCAAGTTATATTGACTGACGGTGTTTTGGATATGGGCGATGAGATCGGCGCGTTGTCGGGCGAAGTTGATGCGACGCCGCAGTAGGTCCCGGGTGGCGCGCATCCTGGCGGGGTAGGCATAGGCTTGTGGGATCATACCGGCTTTGAGGAGGCGTGCGATCTTCTCGGAATCGATGCGGTCGTTCTTCGCTTTACCGCCATGGATGGCTTTCATGTAAAGGGCGTGCCCGAGGACAAATGGAATGTTTTCATTGGCGCACCAATCGGCGAGCCAATACCAGGTAAATAAGCACTCAACACTGATGACAAGGTCCTCACGGTAGGGCTCGATGGCGGTGGCCAACAGTGCCGAGTCGGTTTTCATATTGCGATGTAAAACGGTATCGCCATCGTGATTAATGATGCACACGTACATGGTTTTCGCATACAGGTCGATACCGCAATAATGCTGGTGAGTTGTGTTATAGAATCTCATCTGAGGTCTCTTTCTGGGCATTGAGTCTGATGAACTCACTAATTATGTAGGACGATCAGTTTTGCTGATTAAGCCTGAACGTCCCAGGAGGGGGCCTCAATGAGTATCAAGGCGTTCCAGCGGACACCGAACTCTCTGCGGCTTGTTGCGCGCTGCGCAACGTGCTACACTTCTGTGGTGATCAAGTCGTTCCGCCACAAGGGCCTACAACGCTACTTTGAATCCGGCAATCCGCGAGGCATTCAGGCCAATCACGCGAACCGACTGCGATTACAGCTGACCGCGTTGGACACTGCGCAGTCTGTCGAGGACATGCGTATCCCGGGTTATCGTCTGCATCGCCTTAAGGGCAAATCGAAAGGCCGATGGTCGGTTTGGGTCAGTGGCGATTGGCGACTTACCTTCGAGTTTGAAGGTAGTGATGTACTTTTGTTGGACTACGAGGATTACCACTGATGGCCATGCACAACCCGCCGCATCCGGGTGAGTTTATTGCTGAGACCTATCTAGAACCGTTCGAGATCAGCGTGCGGTCTTTGGCCGAGAGTCTAGGTGTTGCGGCATCGACCCTGAATCGCATCATCAACGGTCAGAGCGGCATCAGCCCTGAAATGGCGCTGCGTCTGTCCAAGGCTATCGGTCGGTCCCCGGAGAGCTGGCTCGCCATGCAACACAATTATGATTTGTGGGCAGCTCGAGAGATCACAGATCTATCCGATGTCGAGACCATCAGTTTTGATGCCGCATAACCAGGCCCGTCTTATACTCATTTTAAGAATCTTCTAAATGCATAGACGTGCAACCACGCGAGTAAGACAACCGGCTGCGACGACGAGTACGCGGCACGGTCGCTGTCGTGCTGACGGACGAACCCGTTGAAAAATCGCGCTGAAGTACTGGATTTCTCCCGCCTCAAGCGCGCAATTTGGGTTTGCACCGCGTCGAAACGCCGATTAACGACGCTTTGATGCCCTGACGATACTCAATGCGATCGCGGAAAAGGGCATTTATCCGTCTTATACTCACCCGGCGTGATCTCACCGGTTATCGAGGCGGGCAGCCGCGATGGACCCATCTCAGACTTTCAATTTTGGGGGGGGATCGCCCAACAAATTACCGACTATCTTCTTAGCAGATTCCGCAGGCAAAGACGACCGAGTCGTTAGAGTGCGCATAAGCACTCCCTCGTAAAGGACGCAGAGTTGCTCCAATAGTTGATTGCTATCCGCTACAGCCAGCTGTCTAACTCGCATTTCGAACCAACCTGAGACTGCTTGCTTATGGGCCTCGGAGGTGATGAACGCTTTATGATCGGGACGACCCGCTAGCTCGATTAGGGTTCGTGAAAACGGACAGCCATAAAACGTTTTCACCTTACTGAACTGAGCCAGAACATCAAAGACGGCAAGCAACTGCCCTCGGGGTGTCTCCGCCATTTGCTCCGCAGTCAACATGACTAGCGCCAGGCTGCTTTTATTGCGCATCTCTAACCAAGCGAGAAACAACTCGTCTTTCGAGCCATAATGCTTGTAAAGCGTGCGCTTAGTGACCCCGGCCTCATTGGCCAAAGCCGCAACGCCGGTTGCCGCGTACCCATCCCGGGCAAACAACCGGTCAGCAGCTTTTAGAATGGTGAGTTTCGTACTCATTGCTGTTAGTATACTGATCGGTATACTTAGTGAAGAAGCCTGTGGAAAAAATTGACCCCGCCATTCTCGACACACTCAACTATTCTGGCCTCAGTAAACGTGACCTACGCGAGCGAGCACTTGCGACGCGTGAAGGTCTCGAACTGGTAGAACACGATCTTTCTTTCATCCGTCGTCGTATCGTTGGGCACGATTTTCGCAGGCCCACCCTGGTCGCGTTGCCAGATGGTCCCGCCACGATCGAGAGCTATGATGATTTCGTCGAGCGACTGCGGGATCGATTCAACATTGTACTAATCGAGATACCTGGTTTCGGTTTTTCCTATCCTAAACAAGCCGAAGCACTGGGTTTTGAACAAATATCTCAGATCACAGCCGCTTCAATCAGCGATCTAACGCACCAGCAAATGGTGCTCATCGGGCCTTGCGTCCAGGGTTTGATCGCAACCAGGATAGCGGAAATGATACCAGACCACCTCGATGGTCTGATCATCGCACAGACCGGGGATTTTGCGGCTGAGTGCAAATGGTCTGGTGACATCCTAGATCCGAAGGGTGATCTCCGCAGACCCTTCGAGGGTCAAATCGAATTCCGATCTGTACGGGAGAAGGCCACCATCGACTGGTGGTCGGCGTATGCCTCTGGCCCTAATCTACCGCTCGCGGCTTTCCAAGATGAAGCGCGAAAGGTCCAACGAGCTGGATGTTGCTATGCCCTGGCGTCATTAGTGCAGACGCTACATGCGTTAGACCCCCAACCAGAGCTGCGTTCTGCAATACCAACGGCGATCATTTGGGGCCTGAAGGATAAATCTCACGCATCGACTAATCGTAGATCGATCCAGCGATATGCCCCACATGCTACCTACATCGAGTTAGAAGACGTTGGACATTTCACGGATATCGAGGCACCGGAAGCAATCGCGGATGCAGCGCTAAATTTGATATCGGAGGGAATATAGGGTGGAAATCCCAGATGGTTTCGAGCCACATTTCAAAAAGAGTTCTATGACAGATCCTTGGGAGCCGATCTACTCTTGTAGGCTGACTGACCGTGTGCAGATTGGATTGTTTGCCGGAGATGCCCACACCAACTCTCGCGGGTTCGTGCATGGTGGCTTGATTACGACACTCGCAGACAACGCAATGGGATTGTCCTGCCAAATCCAGTACGAAGAGCCGCGAAACATTTTGACCTTAAGCCTTTCTATCGATTTCGTCTCTGTTGCGCGAATGGATCAATGGCTGCTGTTCGATTCGTCCTTTACGAAGCTGGGGGGTTCCGTTTGCTTTGCGCAATGCTTCGTAACTTCCGGTGAAACTATCGTCGCTCGGGCGAGTGGTTCCTTTAAGGCGTGATTTAACGACGTAACCTGGAGCGGTCGCGATCGTCCGTTCTTGGCTGATTCTGTTGAAAAACTCGTTGTTGAAGTCGCCGTTGTTGTCGCGATTTTGTAGATGCGAGCTTCCTAATCCGGCGTTGCCGGATTTTTTGTTTTCTAGCGGCGGTTCAGTGCGTTCATTCCAGTATTTTTGCTCAAGCTACGTAAGCGCCACGTGAACCCCAGGGTTGATTTTTATACAACGCGTGATTTACAAACTGCGGTTATTTCACTGGAAAAATTTCTGCAGAAACACGATGTGGCAGCAGCGATTCGATTGCCTCAACCGATTCGGCTCGCGGTAAGTCGCTAAAAATACGCTGCAAATATCGATACGGTTCGAGTCCGTTGGCTTTCGCAGTCTCGATAAGGGAATAGAGATTTGCTGAAGCTTTGACGCCGGCCACCGAATCGCTGAACAGCCATGCTTTACGGCCCATCACAAACGGCCGGATCGCATTTTCGCAACGGTTGTTGTCGATGTGTAATCGGCCATTATCAAGATAGCGCGTGAGTTTGTCCCAATGCTTATTGAGATAGCCCAACGCTTTGCCTAACGCCGTTTTCGGTGGCACCTGCGGTAACGTGTTATCGAGCCACGTGCGAAGCTCATCGAGGAGCGACGAAGCATGCTCGCGCCGATAGGCATAGCGGTCTTCGGCAGACATGGCCTTCGCTTGTTTCTCCACGCGATAAAGCTTTTGAATGAGCGAGAGTCCCCGCCAGGCACGACCGCCGCGCGTTTTTTTACCTTGCGCTTTCACCGCTTCGTCGAACTTGCGCCGCGCGTGTGCCATACAACCCAATGGCACGATGTCATTCGCCGCGACGACCGCGTTGTAACCCTCATAGCCATCGGTTTGAAGATACCCTGCGTAATCGGCGAGCAAGTTTGCCGGCACCGAGCCCGCGCGGGTCGGCGAATAATCGTACAACACCACCTCCGAATCGGGCGGCCCACCGCATTGTACCCAAAGATAAGAGGTGGATTGCGCCGTGCGGCCAGATTCCTTCAGCACCTGAACAGTCGTTTCGTCCATTTGGATGATGTCATAGGCGAGTAACCGATCACGCATCAGATTAATCAGCGGTTGAACCAATACGCCGGCCTTTATCATCCAACTCGCCAACGTCGTGCGCGGAATACTGATGCCGATACGGTTTAAGATCGCTTCCTGGCGATATAACGGCAACCCATCGACGTATTTACACACCGCGACATGCGCCAATAAACCCGGTGAGGCCATACTCTTCGGTACCGGTTGCGCCGGCAAGGGCGCGGTTTTAATGCATCGACCGCAATCACACGCATATTGTTTGCGCACATGACGAATAACGCGGATCACTGCCGGCACGATATCCAGCTGTTCACAGACTACCTCGCCAATCTCAGCGAGCTGTCGGCCGTCATGTCCGCAAACCCGGTCTGCCGCCGGCAACTCATGGATCACCTCAACCCGCAGTAACGCGTCCGGTAATGGTTTGCGACCACCCGATTGACGCTGATGTGAAAGGACTTCAATCGCCGGGCTTTCCTGTTCAACGCGCTCATCGTGTGATGACTCTGTCGCATCGAATAACTTGATCTGATCGGGCGAGACCGCTTCACTGCGTGAAGCAAATCGCTTCGCCAACGCGACGTTCAATTGTTCTTGTAGGATAACGACCTTTGTGGAGAGTTCGTCGTTGCGTCGTTCAACGTCAACAACTTTAGAACTTAACTGCTCATTGCGAGCAGCGTGTTCAACGACCAGCGACTTTAATGCGTCAACATCGTTCGGTAATTGATCGCGTAGCGTCGACATACAAAAAGTATAAACGATGCGCGATCATGTGTCCTATCCAACTTGCGAAAAATGTAACGCTTGATGACCTTCAATGTCATGCCCAGACAGTAACCAGTGTAATTGCGCTTCGCTTAACGTGATCACCGGTTCTGGCCAACGACGTGGCCAACGGAACTTATCTTGTTCCAATCGCTTGTACCACATCGCAAAACCACTCTTGTCCCAATATAGAATCTTTAGTTTATTACGACCCTTATTGATGAATACAAACAACGCACCCGAGAACGGCGATAAATCCATCGTTTGCTCAACAATCAGCGACAGCCCGTTGATGGCTTTCCTGAAGTCTACCGGCTCGCGATGTAAATACACACCGCTAACCGAACGAAACACCTCCACCGTCTAGGCTCGCAACGCCTTAATCACTTCAGCGACTCGAACGCCTGGTATCTCTGTCGGAAAACGCACCACCACATCACCCAGCTCAACCGTAATCGCACCTAACGATTGAGGCGACGACACGCCAACCGGATGAAAAGATGTCGCACCCGCGTTCGATTCACCCATCAGTTCTTGCCGACGGACACTAAAATACTTCGCATCTACTCCGCGTTCACGGCAGAATGCAGCCGCCGTTTGGCCACTGCTCGCATGTGCCTCGATTAACGATAACCACTCTGATTTTGTTCGCTTTGTCATCTGCCATTCCTCTCTTGCGGGAAAACAGATCACCTTACCGAATTATATATCCAAGCATAGCGCGTCGTTTACGGGGCGCTTACCAAGCTACTGCCATTTCGCGACTTCCAGGCGGACCCGTCCCCAGGACTTTAGCCATGCGTCTCAAGTTTTGTGCGGTCGCGGTGAGCAGGAACTCGTCCTGAGCGCCGCTCATGCCACGTAATCGCAAGCGATCCACCTTCAGGATGCGCTTCATGTGTGCAAACAGCATCTCGACCTGCTTTCGCTGTCGGCGCGTGCGCCGATAGGCCGGTGTCTTCCTGATTGCTCGGGCGACATCACGTGCCGGTTCATACACGCTTCGCGTGACCTTGCGGATCTCGGTGTTGGGGCAGCACTGTTCCTTCATCGGGCATCCCACACAGTCCGCTTTGCGTGAGGTGTACTTGATCTCGTTGGCCTTGGTCACGCCGGTGCGTGGCTTGTTGAAGTTGCGCCAGAAGCGGCGTAGCTCCTTGCCGTTCGGACAGGTGTAGCTGTCGGTCTGTTCGTCGTAGATGAAGTCGGAGCGGCCGAAGCGATCGGCCGTCTCGTTACCGCGGTCCCACACCGGTACGTGCGGTTCGATGCCGGCCTCGTCCACCATCCAACCGAGGAACTCGGCCGTACCGTAAGCCGTGTCGCCGATCAGCTTCTTTACCTCGATACTGAAGCGGATCCTGCACCCGTTCGATCATGGTCTTGGTCGACCACACCTCCGGGGTTCTGAGCGCCGGTGTCGCTTCAACGTCAACGATAATGCCGTGGTCGGTGTCCACCAGGTAGTTGGTCGAGTAGGCGTAGTACGCCGGCCCGCCAAGCACCGCCGTCCAGCGTGCCATCGGGTCGGTCTGCGAGACCTTCTTTGGTGGTGTTGCTGGCGCACCGTCGGCCTCGATCGAGTCCAGGTACTCGTTGATGGCGCGGCTACCGCCGCTCCAGTCATCATCGTCGTCCTCGTGATGCTTTTGCTTGCTGGCGTCGGCCTTGACCACCGAGGCATCGACAGCAAAGCCTTTGGCACCGATCAGGCCTTCTTCCATGCAGCGCTTCAAGACTTCTTCAAAGACAAAGCGGAACACCTCCGAGTCGCGGAAGCGGCCGTGCCGATTCTTCGAGAAGGTCGAGTGATCCGGCACCTTGTCTGTAATCTTGAGCTTGCAGAACCAGCGGTAAGCCAGGTTCATCGTCACTTCGTAGCACAGCTGCCGTTCCGAGCGGATCCCGCAGCAATAGCCGATCAGCAGCATGCGGATCATCAGCTCGGGGTCGATCGAGGGCCGACCAGTGTGGCTGTAGAACGGTGCGAGATGTTCTCTCAAGTTGGAAAGATCGAGGATTCGATCAATGTCGCGTAGCAGGTGATCCTGCGGGACGATTTCCTCGAGATTGAACGCGTAAAACAGCTCGTCCTGTGGTTTGTTGTTGCTGCCCATCATCGGAGATCGCCCCGGCAATCAACACCACGCCATCATCTCATTGATGTAAGATCAGCAGGAGTTTTTCAACAGAATCGGCCGAAAGCAGACACTCAGAATCCCCTTAGCTAAACTAGGCATTCTTGAAGTTGGGTTGGGTGGCATGTTGCCCTATAACCAGTTGAAGCAGCTGACCGAGAAATCGCGTTTTCCTTTTCGAGCCTCAGCGCGCGGCAGCTGTTCAAGGCGTTATGTCTCTTTGAGCCACCTTTGACGTAGTTACATATAGTAACTACAATATATCCCATGGAATTCGAATGAGATGAATCGAAGAGAAGGGAAAATCTTCGAAAACACGGCATCGATTTCGTAGACGCACCCATCCTATTCGAAGGACCGATGTTGACCCGCCTCGATACGAGAAAGGAATACGGGGAGCCAAGATGGATCGGTATCGGCTTTCTTGAAACTATCTGTGCGGTTATCGCTTTTTCGGAGCGAAACAACGGCGACGTCATTCGTGTTATATCGTTGAGGAAAGCATTAACCCATGAACGCAAAGCCTTCGAAAAAACGATCTAAGCTCGATTTGAAGAAAATTGAGTCACAAGCAGACGCGGATATCGACACAACCGATATCGCGCCGTTGGATCCAGAGTTTTTTAAAACTGCCGAATTGCGTATGCCGTCGAAGAAATCCAGTATTACCGTAAGAATCGATACAGAGGTTTTGGAGTGGTTTCGGAGACAAGGTAAAGGATACCAGACGAGAATGAACGCAGTGCTACGAACGTACATGGAAGCGCAGAAAGAATGAAGAGACTTAGTTTCAGATTTGAAGTGCAACACGGCTATTGAGCTAGGAATAACTCAGCCGGTGTACGGTAACCGTATCGTTTTCTGGGTCGATTGTTAAGTTGGTGAGCAATGCGGTTACATTCGACCTGGGTGAGTCCCTGCATCGATTGCCCCTTGGGTAAGTATTGTCGGATTAACCCGTTGATGTTTTCGTTACTGCCGCGCTGCCAGGAGTGGTAGGGATCGGCGAAGTAGAACGGGGTTTGCGTGGCTTTTTCGACCGCCTTGTACCCGTGGAACTCGGTGCCGTTGTCAGCGGTGATGGATTTGAATCGGTCCGTTTTGGGAATGCTTCGCATCTTATTCCCAAACCGCTCCGCTACAAGGCGCCAAAGTGTGTAAACGTTAGATGCTCTCTTAAAAATCAAGCGATCCGATAGAATTTATCGCCGTCCCAAGTTTCGTTGTTTTTGAACATACTCCAGATAGCGAGCAACAGTTTTCGCATGACCGCGACAATCGCCTGCAATGGTTTCTTTCCACGCTGGGGAAGCTTTTGGTAGTACGCTTTGACATTGGGGTCGTAGCGGGTCGCGACTAATGCAGGAAAATACAATGCGTTCCTTAAGTAGCGGTTGCCGGCCTTGGTGATTCTCCTGGGTTTGTTCGTTGATGTCCCGGACTCATGAGGTCTGGGGTCCAACCCGGCATGGGCTACCCATTGTGCGGCAGTCATCCCTTCCGGCAAAGTCATGAGCTCAGCGAGTATCCTAGAAGCGGTCTTATGGGCGATGCCGGTGGTTGATAGTAGCAGTTGGAGAAGCGCGTTGAGCTCAGGAATGGATTCAATGAGTTCGACGGCGGCATGCTCAAGCTGGTCGATGCGTCGTTGTATATCACGGACGTGTACGGCGGTGTCATTGGCGACGACACGACCGATAGGTCCTAGCCGTTTGGCCTGTTGGTGACGATTCTGGTCCCGGGTGATTTCTGTTTTCAGTTGCCGGATACGCCGGCAACTATGTTGGATTTCAAGGATTTCATCACTGGGTGGTTGCCAGGGTCGAAATGGCATTCGCTCCAGGTAATGGAGAATGTTACCCGCATCAAGGCTACCGGTTTTCCCGCGCTGTGCATTGGCGGTTGCGAAGTGTTTCATGGCCTTCGGATTGACGACCATCACTTCGATGTCGGGGTGAGTGTGTAGGGTTAATACCGGCGGTAGAGAATACACGCCGGTCGCTTCGAGACAGACTCGGGCTTGCGCACCGCGACGGGTGGCCCATTTCATCAGTTTACGATGACCGGCTGGTGTATTTTCAAACACCGTTTCCGGATGGTTTTTTCCGTTGCGTCGAATACGGCAGACCAAATTCTTCGAATCCACATCAATACCAATCGTATTCACTTGTTCGTCTCCTGATTGAGGAATAAGCTGCCCTTGGGTGTCCCCGACCTTGTGACTGATGACGGGGTCAAACCTTGTGATGCGAGTTCGTCGACTCAGGATGCTCCGGGGATTATCGTCATGAAGGCGGGGCGCCCATCTAACGCACAAGGTCTTGGCCTTCAGGCGGATGCGGCGTCACCCAGGACCGTTTGAATCTACCGCTTTACAACGCAAAGACAAACAGTGGTTTGAAAGATACAAGGCTGCATCTTGACAATCCTCCAGGTATACATACAATGTATGTATGATTGAGTTCGAGTGGAGTCAACCCAAAGCTCGCGCGAACCTCAAAAAGCATGGCGTCTCATTCGAAGAGGCGCAATCCGTGTTCTACGATGAGTACGCCCGCCAATTCTTCGACGACGAGCATTCCGACAATGAAGAGCGTTTTGTCATGCTCGGTCGGAGTAACAAATCTCGCCTACTCATTGTGTGTCATTGCGAGCGCGCCGGCGGCGATGTCGTTCGAATTATTTCAGCTCGAAAGGCTATGGCCAAAGAGCGTAAGTACTATGAAGGCCCATCGACATGAAAAAGGAATATGACTTTTCGCAGATGAAGTCGCGGAAGAATCCGTACGCTTCCAAGCTAAAACGCCAGGTTACCATTCGCATGAGCGACGACATCGTCGCCTACTTTAAGGACATGGCTGAGGAAACTGGTATTCCCTACCAAAGTCTTATCAACTTGTACCTTAGAGACTGCGTGGTAAACGACCGTAAGCCGGATTTATCGTGGCGCTGATGCAGCCTAACCCCTATGAGGCCCCCGTTTGTCAAGGGCAATAAATGCCCGTCGAGTGTTGCTCGATAGAAATACTTGATTGAACGTCGGCCCGTCTTTGATTCCAAGTCATTGTCAGGACGTTGCCTGCAATAAACACCTATCGAGTTTTATACGGCTGCCGATATCGTCGATGAACGACAGCCGACACTAGAATTCCTTCCAGTCCCTACAGCTTCCTAGTCAAAGCGTCAGCGCGAAGCGCTCGTTAGCAACAGGTTTACCGTAGGGGCAGACACCGGTTCAGTCAATATCATGGGCGGAAGCACGACCGTGCGATAATCAAAGCCACAGACCCACCACGATGCATCATGTGCGTCATTCGGACTCAACGCCCATTGCGTGATGGATAAAGAAACGCACGTTATGGATGTCGTGTGATGACATGGTTCAGTTAGACGGTATTCGTCACGGTCGCCTTCCAAGCTTATAAGGTGCTCATGAAACGCGCTTCATCGAAGGGCTGTCGTTTATTGAGCATGACGTAAACGGCACGACCGAGGCGGTGAGCAAGAATCGATAAGGCCTTGCCTTTGCCGTGTTTGCTGGCTAAGCGTTGTACGGCTTTCTGCGCCGGTGGGTTACCGCGTAGGAACAATATCGCTGCTTCACTAAAGGCCCACTTGAGATACGCGTTACCGATTTTCTTGCCCGAATATCCGGACTTCTTCCCCGCCGACCCCCGATGACATGTCACCAAGCGGCAGTAGGACACAAACTGCCCCAAGGTCGGAAAGCGACCAATGTCTTCGACCTCGTAGAGGATGACCATCGCGAGAATACGGCCCACCCCTGGGATTGTTCGTAGCAAGTGATACGCACCGGCATCGTGTGCTTTGGCTTTGTTGACTAAGTCTTGCTCCAGGACCCGGAGTTGTTCATCGAGATGGTCGATGACGTTTAAATCTAATTCGACCATTTGACGCACCACAGGATCTGGGAAGTGCCCAGCAATGTCGGTCCGGCCCTTGTTGTGGCCAATCCGTACGCCTAGCGGCGGCAAGTTATATTGACTGACGGTGTTTTGGATATGGGCGATGAGATCGGCGCGTTGTCGGGCGAAGTTGATGCGACGCCGCAGTAGGTCCCGGGTGGCGCGCATCCTGGCGGGGTAGGCATAGGCTTGTGGGATCATACCGGCTTTGAGGAGGCGTGCGATCTTCTCGGAATCGATGCGGTCGTTCTTCGCTTTACCGCCATGGATGGCTTTCATGTAAAGGGCGTGCCCGAGGACAAATGGAATGTTTTCATTGGCGCACCAATCGGCGAGCCAATACCAGGTAAATAAGCACTCAACACTGATGACAAGGTCCTCACGGTAGGGCTCGATGGCGGTGGCCAACAGTGCCGAGTCGGTTTTCATATTGCGATGTAAAACGGTATCGCCATCGTGATTAATGATGCACACGTACATGGTTTTCGCATACAGGTCGATACCGCAATAATGCTGGTGAGTTGTGTTATAGAATCTCATCTGAGGTCTCTTTCTGGGCATTGAGTCTGATGAACTCACTATTATGTAGGACGATCAGTTTTGCTGATTAAGCCTGAACGTCCCAGGAGGGGGCCTCAATGAGTATCAAGGCGCTGGGTGAAATGGGAGGGACCAACATGAAACATAGCAATGAGGTTGTTCGATTGGGCATGGAGGTGGGTAAGAACACGTTTCATCTGGTTGGCGTCGACGAGACTGGCCTGCCGGCAGTTAAGAAGAAACTCCGCCGCAAACAGGTGCTGGTGTGGTTTGCGAACTTGCCAGCGTGCCTGGTCGCGATGGGAGCCTGCGGTGGGAGGCACTATTGGTCACGCGAGATCGGCAAGCTGGGTCATGACGTCAGGCTCAATACTGCAAAGGCTTCAGCGATCGCTTGTCGGTCGGGATCAAAAAACCTGAACCCGGGGATATCGAACGATAGGTACCCGACCGCTTCGTTGCGCGCGATCATGCTGACATACGGGTTAACCGAGTCGATCTGGGTAAGAAACTCAGTTTCGAAATCCGCGGCTAGACATGGCAACGAGCCATCCCAGCAACCATAACCCAGGTGCTGCCGGTGGACGCTGATTCATACGAGTTCGACGTCGATTCCCACACCCGGAGCCCGCGCGATCCGCTCGTCTCGGGTAACCAGGGTTGCCTCCAATTGACGGGCCAGCGCTACATAGCAGGCGTCGTACGCTGTTAGATTCCGCTTCAATCGCCAGATGTCTTGCCACAACGCGGCGTGTCGAAATCGCCGTATCGGTAACGATCGAAAGTCGTAGAGGATATGTGCTCGACGACTGGCTGGAATCGCCTCCGTTGTTTCAAGCTTTCTCAAGGTATGCAGAACTTCGACATCCAGAAGCTCAGGTGCGACAAGTTGACTGCCACTTCCGAACAGTGCCATTTCGATCGGCTCTGCGGCGAACCGCCCCAGTAGATCGACGACCACGGAGGCGTCGGTCACCAGAATGCGCCTCATGCGGCGTCACGGTCCTTGCGAATAATTTTCGCGGAGGAACGCTTCATTGCGAACGGTTCGGTTTCCCGCAGCCGCTCGAGCAACTCCTCCTCACTGGGCAAGGCTGCGAGGGCTTCGAGCTCTTCCAGGATCCAATCGCTAAGACTCCTACCCGCGAGCGCCGCTTTGGCTTTTAGGGCACGATGGATCGAATCGGGTACATTTCGCACTTGGATCATTTTGGACATGTTTATAACCGTGTTGCATGTTAATAACATGCATATTACGCGACTTCATGAGCGCGGTCAAAAAGCGCCTGGGTGGCTATCAGAGCGGATCGATAGACACGATCTGGAAGGAGATTCAGAGAGATTCAGGGACACCCACAATCCGATACATCGAGTGAGATTGAAATCAGAATGCACTCGCCCGCGAATGGCGTTTGTTGAAACTACTTAAGCGCGGTTGTCTAAGTACACCCCGTTGGCGACGAATTTTAATGGGTGTCCCGAAATCGCTTCCCGAAATCGCTACGGTATATTTTGAAGCGACCGATATCGACTTGGCCGCGTGATTTTGTGACCGAAGATTTCACTTAAGCCGCTGTCCAAATTTTGGGGGTCACTTCTGTGACGCGGCGGATGCAGGAACCAGAATGCTGGTTTGACACCGACCGCGTGTCAGATCGACACTCACGCGACGAAACCAAAGGGGGGGTGCTGTCAAAGAAAAGGCGGTTTATCCTTCTTATTCTTCACGTACGCAAGTGCTCCTCGAGCGTGTCGCGAGCGCGACATCAGGGCTGCAATTACTGCTCGACGACTGTTTGCAAGCGCGCCTGCGCTTCCAGAAAGTCTTCCATGAAACCCACGACGACGGCACGGACAGACTGTGTGGCGTTCATCATACCGACGCCTTGCCCGACCCAGTAGCTCGCGAGCTGCTTCGCACCGTCGTGGCCGCCGTCGGCGAGCTTGATCACTTTCGCCATGACCGGCTCGGTCACGAGCGACTGCAACGGCATCGGCAACGGTGCGGGCGCATCCGCTGATTCCCACGCATCGGTCCAGGCCGAACGCAGTTGACGTGAGTATTTCCCGGTACGCGCTTTCGAGCGCACCGTGTCGCGTGAGCTCGCAGCGAGCATCTTCTCCTTTATGGCCGGAGAGGTTTCCGCCTCCGTGGTTGTCAGCCACACGGATCCTGTCCACGCCCCCGACGCACCCATCGCCATGCACGCTGCCATCTGCCGCCCGTTGACGATACCACCGGCTGCAAGGATGGGCACGTCGCTGTGTCCCTTGATCGCGTCGGCCACCTCCGGTATCAGCACCAGGGTGGAGACGTCGCCGCAATGTCCGCCGGCTTCGCCACCGGCAACGACGAGAATGTCGACGCCGGCGGCGTCTTGCCGGATCGCGTGCTCTTTCGCGCCGACGAGCGCAGCAACCGGTACATCATTTGCCTTGCCGCGCTCGAGCATGTAGGCCGGCGGCACACCCAGCGCGTTCGCCACCAAACCGATCGGGTGCGCGAAGGCCACATCCAACAGACGCGACGCCCCCTCCTCGCGCATGTTCTCGCCAAATTGAGCCATCGCAGATCGCGTGTGATCGTCGATATCGGATCCGTCGATCCAGGACAATTCCACCTCGAGTTGCTCAGCCGACAGGCCGACAGCGCCGAGAACGCCCATACCGCCGGCCTTTGATACCTCCGCGACGACGTCGCGACAGTGGCTGAACGCAACGAGCGGAAACTCGATATCCAAAAGCTCGCAGATGGGTGATTTCATAGTTATGCGCCAGCAACGTTTGGTGCCCGGATCGGGTCACCACCGGGCGACGACATACGCGCCTGAAAGTTAAGTGCGGGACAAGGTTAGCACGAAGTGCGGTTTCGGCGACACAATATACAACTCGAGGAACCAGACTTAGAGAGAACGTAGTGGATCCTCACCAATGCTTTGCGTTGAGCATTGCGCCCCTAGCGCAGCGAGCTCGAGCACACACACGTCCGAGGCGAGAACCGATCCGTATCGGTAGATAAAGTCTGCGTCCCGAATTGTGCCCAGGTCGTCGCCGAAACAGACGACGACCGTGCGCGGGGTTAGCTCGCGGCGCTCGAGCGCGCGCTTACGGCGTTGTGCCAGCGAGCGACGTTCGTGCAATCGTCTGGGATCCCAAGCGACACCGCCGTGCCGAAATCGATCGCGCACTGGGCCGTGATGTCGGCAACGGAATAGGAGTCGCGGCCGAGATACTCGTGTTTGCCGAGTTGCTCGTTCAGCTGCTGGTAGAACCAGGCGACGCGTTTTTTGCCGCGTTCCACCAGCGCTGGGATCAGATCCAAGCTCGTCGGACCCGGCAGGCCGCGTCCCGCGAGCGCATCAGTTTGATTGCGGAAATACTCGCCGATCGCACTGATGCCGTTTATTTCCGAAAAACGTTCCCAGGCTTCGATTTCGGCCGCCTCCTTCGGGTCGTTGCCGAGTAGATTGGGCTGCGGGTGTTGCGCCTCAATGAAGTGGAAGATCGCGGGCGCTTCACGGATGACCGTGCCGTCGTCGAGTTCTAGTGCCGGTACAGTACCCCAGGGGTTGATCTTGAGGTATGCCTCGCCGCAGGTTTCGCCGCCGAGGATATCATGCTCGACCTTTTCCACGTCGAGGCCTTTTTCGGCCAGAAATATCCGCGCGCGACGCGGGTTTGGTGCCATCTGACAATCGTGTAGCTTCATGGTGTTCCTCCTTTCGGGGCGTTAGCGGGTATCGCGTTGCGATTTGTAAGAGAAACACTACCAGACCGGCGGCGGCAGCGAAACGTTGGGACATCCTACTCGGCGGCGACTCGCAGGGGTCTGTGCCGCGCGAGGATGTCGAAATCTGCATGCATGTGCGGGACCGGCACGTTGCCGCGAATGGCGACGGCGGCGTCCACGCAGTCGATAAGCTTGCGAACAGTATGTCCCAGGGGTGGCAGGTTCGGTAAATGGTCGCCGCAGCGTCACAATCGGCCGGTTCCATCGGCCGAAGATCGAGGACACACACTTTGCTCCCTTTGCTGCAGGTGCGAATCGATTCTCGTCTCGGATTGTGGGTGATGAGATGGACGCCCCTTATTCGGCGTCGATGCGCCACAATTGGTATGTAGTTCAATTTCACGAAGGAGCGTCCATCATGGTCAGTATAATCGCAATAGATTTAGCAAAAAACGTCTTCCAGTTCGTTGGCGTAAATGACAGAACCCAACCGGTGTTCGAACATCGTTTACGTCGCAAAAAATTTGAGTTATTCATGCACAAGCAATCCCCCTGCTTGGTGGTCATGGAAGCATGCTACATGTCGCACTATTGGGGGAGACGATTTCAAGCCATGGGCCATGAGGTCAAGTTAATTCCGCCGCAACACGTTAAACCGTTTGTGCGCGGCAATAAAACCGACCGTAACGATGCGTTAGCCATTGCGGAAGCCGCGTCGAGACCAAAATTAAAACCTGTGCCGGTAAAGTCTGTCGAGCAACAACAAACTTTAGCCTTTCATCGTATTCGTGAACGACTGAAGCACCAACGCACCCAGCTGATGAATCAAACTCGTTCTCTGCTAGCGGAATTTGGTATGGTCATCGATCAAGGACACAAAGCGTTCCGGGCCATGCTATTGCAAGCCATCGACCACGAATTACCCACACCCGCTTTTACTGAGGCGCTGCGGCAGACCTTTGATGAATATCAACAAATCAATCAACGGATGGCGGTTATCGAGTAACACATCGAGCGTGCTATTGAGTATTCACCTGAGGCAGAGATTTTACGATCGATACCCGGTTTCGGCACCCTCACTACCTCGGCGTTTATCGCTACCATCGATCGTGGTCAGGCCTTTCATTCGCCTCGTGAGTTTGCCGTTTGGTTAGGCTTAACGCCAAAGACTGAAAGTAGCGGTGAGAAAAGGCGATTAAGTCACATTACAAAACGAGGTGATACCTACTTACGTACCTTGCTCATTCAGGGCGCGAATGCCGCCTTACGCTGGGCCGCAAAACGGCAAGATAAATTCAGTCGGTGGGCCAACGACTTACTGAAACGACGTGGGCGACCGATTGCTATTGTTGCCGTTGCCCATAAGATGGCCAGAATCGCTTGGACCTTGCTACAACGGCAAACCCCATTTCCAAGCACAAGCGATTTAACCTTAACCCCCGTCGGCGAACATCGATGAAATAAATGGCTTTTCCTACCTGGCTCAAGCCCGAATAGGACACGGTCTTTTAGACCGAGTGGGTGAATGGGCGGTCAGGTGCGGATCTCATTTGGGTCCTAGCGAGTCAATCCCTCGCTTTAAAGAGACCGAATATATGTCTAGCATGACTTTTTTGGAGCGTTTTTAAAGTCAATTCATCGAAGGTTCGACGACAACGGTTTACTGAATACCGCTTATTCCGCGGGTACGGGAAACTTTGACCCGATTTTTATCGGGCGTCCATATATGTCCCAATTTCTCCGTGAACCACACCTAAAGTGCCTGTCCTTTAAAACTCTGTAGCTTGTTCCTAGGGTCGACAGGCCGTTAGCCCGTTCAATGAGAACCGCCCCGGGTTTGCCGGCCCGCAGATCCAGTGATTGTCGGAGGCTGCCGGGCGGTGACATGGACGAGATCGGGGCTTAAGATCTGAATGGAGCCTGCGCTTCATTGAGATTCAAGACCCGCACTTCCCGTTGCGGGAATGGAATCGAAATGTCGTTTTCTTTCATGGCGTCCCAAATCATCAGCAGCAAATCGGCACCCACGCGGTTACCGCCATCGTCGATGCCTTCCATCCAGAATTCAATCAGGATGTCGACCCCAGAGTCACCAAAGCCGGCGATTTCGGCATTGGGTCTTTCTGCCAGCGGGACGTCCTCGCCACTGATCACTTGCGGGTGACTGGCTACCACCTTGCGCAGAATATCAAACAGCTTGTGAAGGTCGGTGCTGTAGGCTACTTGAAATTCGATCGAGTTGCGTCGTTTTTGATTGTTGTGGGTCCAGTTTGTGAAGGTGCTGGTGATGAAGGTTTCATTCGGTACCATGATGACTTTGCCATCCTAGGTTTCCAGTGCGGTGGAGCGCATGTTCATGGACTGAATGATGCCGCAGCGGCCGTCTTGCAACTTGATGTGATCGCCCACCGACAGGGAACGGTCTAGCAGCAAGATAATGCCAGAGATGAAGTTCGACGCAATCGCTTGCAAGCCAAAGCCCAGACCCACCCCCAAGGCACCGCCAAACACCGCCAGGGTGGTCAGGTTGATGCCCATCACCTGCAACAGCAGGATGAACACCACCATGTAGCGCACCACTTCAAAGAGCTTGGCAAATAACTCGCGAGTGCTCGGCGTTAGTTCTTCCTGATTGCGAATTATCTGTTGGCCGGCATTGTTTGAGATTCGGCCGAGCCAGAACAGCAAGGAGCCGAACACCACCACCCGTAAGATGCTGTAGGCAGAAAACTCGATGTTGCCGATGATAAAATCAATGTCGTCAAGGTAGGTAATGGTCTCGTCGAGCCAGCCAAACACTGGCAGCAGGGCGATGGGGATCAGGGTCCATTTCATTAACGCCCGCAGCAGCCGGTGTTTGACAAAGCGGGCGATGACCGAATAGAGCAAGAACACCAGTGCTAATCCGCGACAGACGCGCACTAACCAGCTTTGCTCCACTATGTGCTTGCTCAGATCGACGGCGAAGGCTAAAAGCACCATGGCCAATACGGGGAACAGCAAAGCGCTGATGTGGCGAAGGCCAGCGCTAATGGGCGAAACGCTACCGGGCCGGTGCGCCGACACTAGCAGGGCCGAGTTGGTTTTGATGAGTTGCGCTAAAGAATAGGAAACCGCGATGGTCGCCAGCAGAATCCCGGCCCGGGCGTAGCACGGTGGGCTCGCGATCCACTCACTCAGGTTTTGAACCAGGGTGTGAATTTTTTGGACGAGGCGATTGCTATCCTTGATTATTGTTCTCCTTATTCTACGTCCGCACCAAGATTAACAGTACTTAAATCCATCGGAACGTTTCACCCCAGATTTGGCAGTGCCGTTGCCGGTGCAGCGAGCCTGAATTTACCCCTCAAGCCGATCACAAAAAATGGTCAGGTGCTATTCTCATCCGGCAGTGATGCGATACCCTGGGGCAGGGCGCGTGGTGATTAGCTTCGACACGAGACCATTGACGGCGCTGAAGTTGGTCTCACCCATTCTTCGCTCACGCGGTAAGAATCCTTTATTGATTGTTAGTTTTGCTACAGCTTTTTCGCCGCCTCGGCACGAGGGCTTTGGCCCCGTTATGCTGCAAACGGTGGACTACGCTATGCATGATAGAAAGACGCACGATCTTCCCGAGCACACCTTGCTATACCATGACGTTAATGTTTAGGAGAATCGTCATGCTCAGGAAATCAAACGCTAGCATTTTTGTTGTGATACTAATGCTCGTCTGCGGCGGGTCTGGGGCCTCAACACCTCGGATCACAGTGCTTTACGATGCGTTTGGGCGATCACCGGAACTGCACCAAGACTGGGGGTTTGCGGCATTGATCGAGGTCGGCGGTAAACGCGTATTGTTTGATACCGGCAACAACGCGGAGATTCTTGCGCACAACGCGAAGCAGTTGGGTGTTGATCTCAAGCGCCTCGATTTCGCCGTGATTTCGCATCGTCATGGCGACCATGTGGGTGGTCTTGCGCACTTGCTCGCCGTTAATCCAGCGGTGACAATTTATGCGCCGCGCGAAGGGTTTGGTGTGTTCGGTGCGGAGTTACCCCGTGAATTTCTGTCCGCAAACGAAGCCTTGCCGCCGCACATGCGTTATTGGAACGGCACGCCGGCCGAACGTTTGTGTTTCGGCAGCGCCTGGCCCGAGGCAATTTCCAGCTCGTCGGTGAAACCACCGAAATCGCGCCCGGATTTCACATCGTAGCGCTGAAGGGTGAATCGGGCACGGATCTGCCGCTGGTCGAGTTATCGCTCGTGATCGAAACTGCCGACGGTATCGTCGTCGTTGCCGGCTGTAGCCACCCGACGATCGAGCGAATTGTCGCGGCAGCGAAAGCTGCGACGAACGAGCCAATTCACCTCGTTATCGGCGGCATGCACTTGATTCCGGCGCCACCGAACGAATTGCGGCGTATTGCACAAGCGCTGCACGACGAGTGGCGGGTGCGCTGGCTCGCGCCGGCCCACTGTACCGGCGAGCCGGCGTTTGAACAGCTGCAAGCGGTGTTTGCCGATCGCTACGTCTATGCCGGTCTGGGTACAGTTATCCCGATAGCAGGCGACGCGCTGGTAAAAAGTCGCCGTATACCGTCGCTAGGATCGGCTTCCATGCTGGGCACGGTCGCACCGCATACGGGTATATCTAAGCTGTCGCAGTGAGGTCTGCACGGCTTGCCATTGCGGCCGCCACTTGCAATGCATTCTCAAAATCGGGCATGTCCAGAGGCGCGGCGTTTCGTACTCTACCGTGCGTGTAATTATGGCCCGGCATGCGGGGTTTAAGTATGACAACGTGCTCCCATAATGCCTTTATACGGCTTTCCCCCGCCGTAACAATGCCCCGAGGCCGCCGATCGCAAACAACATCGAGGGCAGTGCGGGGGGTAGCGGTATAACGCTAACATTGTAACCGTGGGCGAGTGCCAGCATATCCAACTCCAATTGGCTGACGTTGCGACGTTCACCATTGCAGATCACCGGTGCCATTAAGGCGCTACCACAGCCGGGCGATGGGGAAAGTTGTTGAATATGTCCAACATCGAAAAACGCGCCACCGTTTGTTTCCATTTGTACGTTAAGCTCGCTCGGGTCAAAAATGTTAGTCGTCTCGTCGATTTGATCGGACCAAGGCTTGAAGGGCCCACCGAAATCACCGAATACATCGAGCGTATAGATGTCGCTAAATCCCATCATGTGGCCAATCTCGTGGAGCGCGACGCTAAACGCATCCGTCTCGACGAACGGCAGATTACTTGCATCATCGGGTGAGGTGTCGAAAAACACGCTGCCGATGTTTTCACTGTTGAACGTGATCGTGTGGGTAATGAACTGGGAGTGCGGTCCCTCGACGTCGATCTGCGTGCCGCAAGCGGGTTGCCCGACGCCGCCGCACCCGACGTTGACGTCGCCGCTCCAGATGCCGGCCGGACCGGTCGAGCCCAGATCGTCAAACGTAACGTCTACATCGACAGTGATGGCATCGAGAATCAGGCTTTCCCAAGTCGCAATCGCAGCATCGAATGCGAGGCGACCATTTGCACTACTCGAACCGACGGCATCCCAGCTTTGGCCCGCACCATCGATATACGTTGGATTAATCGACAGCGCCCAGGCAGGATTTGCGCACAACACCAGAACAGCGCAGCCTGTGATTAGAAAACGTTGCATTCTAAGTGAGGACATCATGACCATCACCTCCCCGCGGCCGCTTGATGTTAGGCATTGTCAGATATAACCTAGTGTTTCGCAACGCTGAATGTCGGGGGAATTTCACAAATAGTGGGATGCCCCCCCGGCGTTTCTACTTCTCTAATCCCCAGTGGAATGCAGGTATTCCGTCGGAGCATGCAGAAAAAAAGTTATACTGCGTGCAGCGCAGAGAACCGATGACGTTCTTTTGCTATTGCCGGACAGTTTTTCGACGCCAGGTCATGAGGCTACCAAGCGCACTTAAGATCATAATTGCAGCAGGTGGTAATGGTACCGGTACGCCACATTTCACTATCGGGCTTAAATCGAATCCTAACGCTGATGCGAGAGAAATTGACGCGCCTTCAGGTATATAGACGGCGTCGAGTATCGCCGAGTTATCGAACGCCGCTGTAATGAACTTATAAGTCGAAGTCGGCATAGGTATATACTTGCGAGAGCGGAGGAGAGATAAAGCGTGCCTTCTGTGCCGGGTAATACCGACGGGTCGGTCATGTTATAGCGTGGTCGCGAGTTTTCGATACCCAAGGTCCAAGCTCTAAAAGTGCTTGTCTCCGACAATGCCGCTTACGTAATCGTGGTCGAACGTAGGCGTGGTGACTTGCCCAAATAAAATTCTTCCAGATGAGTTGTTCGGATTTCTGGGTTGACAAGTAGCGTAGCGCTCAGGCCGCGCAAGTTGATGTGCTCGTGACAACATGCCGCTGCCGTCACACCACTTTGTGCGCGCCCCGCGATGAGTGCTTCTTACTGCGCTTTCGTGCGTCTTATCATCGATACACCAATAAGCTGTCGTTTGCTCGCAGCGGTCAACTGAGGATTTTAGGTTCAACTATGGGTCACTTCATCGAATCTATAAGCTTACGTAAACTATGCCTCCTGTGCATTTTGAGTTGAAAACCTATGGCATGGTCGCTTATCAAAACGGGCATCCGCGGTAACCAGGCGGACGAGCGCCACTTTCCGAAGCAGGGCGAGCTCAAGCCTCTTTATGATATTGTCATAATCGGTGGCGGCGGCCACGGACTGGCTACCGCCTATTATTTGGCGAAGTGCTGGGGCATCACGAATGTCGCCGTATTAGAAAAGAGTTATCTAGGCGGCGGGAACACGGCGCGAAATACGACTATTATTCGTTCCAATTATTTAACCGCGGACGGGATTCGCTTCTATGATGAATCGCTAAGACTGTTTCGCGACCTAAGTCTCGAGTTGGATTACAACATCATGTACTCCGAGCGGGGCCACTTGACCTTAGCTCATACCGACGCTGCTGTGCGAACAGCGCGGTGGCGCGCAGAAGTGAATAAACACCTGGGGGTGAATTCGGAACTCGTTTATCCTGAAGACATCGCGAAACTGTGCCCAGAACTCAATCTCAGTGCCGAGGTGCATTTGCCGATACTCGGTGCCCTGTATCACCCGCCCGGTGCCCTCGCTCGGCACGACGCAGTGGCCTGGGGTTACGCCAGACGAGCTGCAGAATACGGTGTTGACATTCATACCCACACCGAGGTGACCGGACTCAACATAGAAAACGGGTGCGTCAAAGGTGTGCAAACATCCCGCGGCAATATCGCCTGCGGGACGGTACTGCAAGCGGTGGCTGGTATGAGTTCGGAGGTGGCCGCAATGGCTGGTTTTAAGCTGCCGATCAAAACAATCCCCTTGCAAGCGTGCGTATCGGAGCCCGTGAAACCGTTTCTAGATCCGATCGTTGTCTCCGGGTCGTTACACGTTTATGTCTCGCAGTCATCACGCGGAGAACTCGTAATGGGCGCAAGCGCTGATCCCTATCCGCTGTACGCCACCCGTTCGAGTTTGGAATTCAAGGAAGAACTCATGATGCATTTACTAGAATTATTTCCTTTTCTCGGTAAGTTGCGCGTCCTCAGACAGTGGGCCGGCATCACTGATATGACGCCCGATTTCAGTCCGGTGATGGGTCTAACGCCGGTGGAAAACTATTTCATAGATGCCGGTTGGGGCACATGGGGATTCAAAGCGACACCGGTCTGCGGTAAGCGCCTAGCCGAAACCGTGGCGACCGGGAAAGTCCCTGATCTGATCAAACCGTTCGAATTGGAACGCTTTTATCGCTTCGAACAACTCAGTGAGCGCGCCGCCGCCGCCGTGGGTCATTAGCTGTAATCAACATAACAACTGTAGGTCTCGACCAGCGATGAAATTGATGCCATGCCCTATGAACGGCTTGCGAAACATCTCGGAATTTGTGTGCGGTGGCGAAGTCGTCTCGATGCCGGCGCCAAACAGCTGCAGCAGTCGTGAATGGGCAGATTATCTTTTTATGGAAAATAACACCAAGGGCGTCGTGCAGGAATGGTGGTTACATGTGGCGACGTCTTATTGGTTCATCGCCGAGCGTGATACCGTAACCAACGAGATCATCAAGACCTATCCGGCTGACGAAATATATCGCCAGCGCGTCGACTACGCGGATCCGTCGACATGAACGGCAATGCAAACAGCATGCGCTTAGCAGAGATCCCTGGTCTGCTTATCGATCGCGGCCACCCGATTACGTTCTACTTTGAGGGGAGGCCGTACCAGGGATATAAGGGCGACACGATCGCCAGCGCCTTGATGGCCAATGATATAAAGGTCTTGTCGCGTTCGTTCAAATACCATCGTCCGCGCGGCGTGCTGAGCATGGCAGGCCGCGACAGCAATACTTTGGTGCAAATTCGCGATGAACCCAACGTGCGGGCGGATGTGCGACCGATCGAAGACGGCATGGTTGTTACTGCGCAGAATGTCATTGGCAGGCTGGCAAATGACTACGGACGCGTACTCGATTCCTGTGGTCGTTTTCTGCCGGTTGGTTTTTATTATAAGTCGTTTTTCAGGCCGCAAGGTGCGTGGAAACTGTGGGAGCCGGTCATCCGCAAGCTGGCCGGGCTAGGAAAAGTCGATACACGCGCGCTCCCGGAACCGACGGACAAACAATACTGCTTTGCCGATGTGGCCATTATCGGTGGCGGGCCGGCGGGTCTCGCGGCCGCGCATGCGGGTGCCGAGCTCGGGGCGCGGGTAATTCTCATCGACGAAAACCCGCGCTTGGGTGGCGGCTTGAATTACGCGCGCTTCAAGCCAAATCGCGAGGAAACGAGCTCGTTATGTGACACACTCGTTAAGGACGTCGAGTCGCATGCAAATATCACCATATTACGCGACGCCATGTGCACCGGCTGGTTCGACGATAACTGGTTACCGGTAATGACGGAAAATCGACTCATCAAGCTGCGGGCCAAAGTTGTCATTGCCGCAACGGGATCCTTTGAGCAGCCAGCGGTGTTTCGTAATAACGATTTGCCTGGTGTGATCTTGGGCTCTGCGGCGCAGCGCCTCATACGCCTATACGGCGTCAAGCCGGGCCGTAACGCAGTCGTGTTGACTGGGAACGACGATGGGTACGGTGTCGCGCTTGATCTATTGGAAGCGGGCGTCGACGTTGAAAAAATCGTCGATATGCGTAGCGACGAGAGAGGCACAGAGCGCGTCGCCGCGATAAAGGAAATGGGGATCCAAGTTCGCCACGGACATGCCGTCTGTGAGGTCAAACCGGGCCCGGGAATGCGGTCTATCGAGGGCGCTGTCGTCGACGCGGTTATCGACGCAGGAAAGTTCGCCGGGAACCCACATTTCATCCGCTGTGACTTGTTGTGCATGTGTGCTGGCTACACGCCCGCGGCGCAGTTGCTATGCCATGCCGGCGCACGACTGACATACGACGAGGCCGATGCGCTGTTGAAAGTCAAAGACGACTCTATAAGCAACAACGCGCTCATCGCCGGATCGCTTAACGCGGTGTTCGATTTAGAAGCCGTGCTTGAGGACGGTAGGGCGGCCGGAAGCGCTGCGGCTGGTCGCGCTGGTTTTGCGGTTCCCGACCTCGCATATGCACCGAATCGAAACAGTGCGGCGGAACAAAACTATTCGTGGCCGATATTTTCGCATCACAAGGGAAGAGAGTTCATCGATGTCGACGAGGATCTGCAGATCAAAGATATCAAACGCGCCGTCGCCGAAGGCTATGACGATCTCGACTTGGTCAAACGCTATTCCACGGTTGTGATGGGGCCTTCACAAGGTCGGCAATCGGCCCTCAATAATTTGCGGCTGGCGACAAAAACCGCGCAACGATCGATTTCCGAACTCTCGCTTACGACACAGCGGCCACCTTTCTACCCCGAGCCGATCGGCTTACTTGCGGGGCAGTCGTTTCAGCCGATCCGTCGTACCGCGATCCACTACCGGCATCTTGAGCTGGGAGCGCACATGATGGTGGCGGGATCGTGGCGGCGGCCGGCCTACTACGGTGATCCCGCAGAATCTCAAACCATTGTTGAGCGCGAAGCCCTGACGGTACGGCATCATGTTGGCGTAATCGATGTGTCAACCCTAGGAAAATTAGAAATCCGGGGCCGCGATGCGGCGGAATTCATGAACCGCATGTATACGTTTGCGTACGCCAAGCAAGCAGTGAATCGCGCTCGTTATGTGCTGATGACGGATGAAACCGGCGCCATCATAGATGACGGTGTGGCGTGTCGCATGGGTGAGCGACATTTCTATGTCACTGCTACTACCGGCGGCGTCGACAATGTGTATCGTTCTATGTTGCGCTGGAATGCACAATGGCGTCTGGATGTAGACATTGCCAACGTAACGGGTGCGTGGGCCGCCGTTAATGTCGCCGGACCGAAATCGCGCGAGATCCTCGAGAAGCTGACGGACGATATAGATTTCACGCCGACCGGTTTCGGCTATATGGAAGTTCGCAGCGGTCATGTCGCGGCACTACCCGCACGCTTGCTGCGCGTAGGTTTTGTCGGTGAGCTGGGCTACGAAATTCACGTTCCGAGTAGTCGGGCAGAGGCGCTGTGGGACACCCTGATGGACGCCGGTAAGGAACTGGGGATACGACCGTTTGGTGTAGAGGCACAGCGATTATTGCGCCTCGAGAAGGGACATATCATCGTCGGCCAGGATACCGATGGGTTGACGATCCCACAGCATGCAAACATGGCCTGGGCTATCGCGAAGAGGAAGCCGTTCTACGTCGGTAAGCGCACCATTGACGAACTGATAAGCAAGGGCTTAGATCGATTGCTCGTCGGATTTTCCTTGCCGGATGAGGCATCGATGCCGCTGGAATGCAACCTCGTCTTACGCGGGACCGAAATTACCGGCCGGGTTACCTCGGTATCGCGATCGCCTAGTCTCGGAAAAATCATAGGACTGGCCTTTGTCGCGACCGACCAAGCTGAGATGGGTTCGCAAATCGATATCAAACTGTCGAACGGGGCGCTTGTTTCCGCGACGGTAGTCCCTACGCCGTTTTACGACCCTGACAATGAGCGGCAGGAGTTGTGAGCGATGAATAAGTCGGGATCGCTTCGCAGAAGCCCTGTGTACCGTAAAACGCATGCCAATGTGAACGCTTTTACACAGATGAATGGGTTTGCGGTTCCATTGAACGCCGGTACGGAAAGCGACGAGATTGCACCACTTAGAACGCTCGCTTTGTGCGACTTCAGCTGGCTACCGCGTTTAGGTTTTAAAGGGAAAAACGCGGTAACTGTGCTGGCGGATAGGGGATTTCAAATACCCGAACAACCAAACGCGCTAGCGAAAGTTAGCCAGGGGGGGTTAGTCGTCCGGCTAGGCGCCATGGAACTTCTAATACTAGCGGATCCAAACCATCTCGGAAAATCATCTGTTGAGACGTTCAGTGCGCTGGAAATGAACAACATCGAATCAATCGATGCCGATGTTTACTACCTGCCAAGGGAAGACAGTCACGCTTGTTTCGCGGTCTGCGGTGAATTTGGTCCACAGTTAATGGCAAAAATCTGCGCACTCGATTTGAGTGATGGCCAGTTTCCCAATCAGGCTGTCGCGCAAACCGCTGTCGCTCGATTGAGCGCAATCATCGTGCGCAGTAATTTAGCAGATACGCTGTCCTATCTGCTCCTCGTCGATAGCGCTTCGGCAGAATATCTATGGGACTGTCTGGTTTGTGCGATGAAAGAATTTGACGGAAAAGTCGTCGGTCTCAATGCCATACGGTCGGTTTTATCAACCTAACTATTTCGTAAATGCGCCAACACCGCGAGCAGTTTTATCGGTAACTCGATTAGCTTCGCCGGCCCATGAGGCGCGTCTGAATCGAAAAATAGTGAATCTCCGCAACGCATATGGTAGCCGCTCTCCATATGGCGATAGACCATTTCTCCTTGGAGAAGATATATGAATTCGACACCTGGATGTTCGAACAACGGAAATGTGTCGGAATCGTCCGACAGCGTGATCAAATAGGGCTCAACTAACAACTCGTCTCCCATATTATGGCCGAGCAGGGAATACTGATGACCCGACCGTGTACCGTGTCGTTCGATCGGTAAACCTTGCTCCGATTTGATGAACGTGCAATTGCGGCGCTGCTCGAAACCTCTGAAGAAAGAACTGATTGGAACATTCAGCGCGATCGCAAGGCATTGCAGCGTGCTGAGTGACGGCGAGGTTACCCCTCTTTCAATCTTCGATAGCATGCCGGCAGACAGGTTCGCTTTGCGGGATACCTCGGCCACCGTCAAATCCAGCTGCCTCCGAAACTCCCTTATTTGAACACCCACCGCATATTCGACCTTGTTGAGACGCTCAGCGGCGCTCGGTTCGTGAGGGTTTCTCTTCGATGAATGCCTCTTAGACATAGTTGTATATGTGTCTGCTTAGCATCAAGCTCGGCCCGCTCGTCTAAAAGTCGTTAGTGTAGCTGATCAAATGCGCGCGCCAAGGATTATTATTCAACGCCGATCGTCGTATCGGCCGAACATCTACCTAGGGGTACCGCACGCTCGTCGCTTCGCGCTGATCGAGCATCTCGGCATATTATTATGAAGAACAAGAAACGGGCCGCCGCCGCACCGAGGCGCGGGAGATGTTCTATGAAGCCTATCCCTACGTGCTGGGCAAAGCGAGGGCCTTATTAGAAGCATGTACGTAAGGCCGCGATCGGTCGTGCTGCTACATCGAATAGCCCGTTATCGTGGTCGAATTATCGTCAAGCTTCGGTTAAATTGGCGATGTCGCTCGCGGCGCTCGAGGACCACCGCCCGCGTTAGCGCGGCCGACTACACAATCAGGATTGGCAGATCATGACGATGTTTGAGGCGGATAGCGACGATACGACAGGCAGCGCTGGCGGCGGTGAGGAGGCGAGTTTGAGTCGGCGTGATTTTCTCAAACGCAGTGGCGCGGTCGCCCTGACACTTTCAGCGGCGCAACTTGGCAATGTGATCTGCGGTGAATTCGTGCAACAAGTCGTCGCCGGTGAAACCAGCGTGTCCTACAACGGCACGGAGGATTTATACCGCAAAATCTGGCAGTGGGACAAAGTAACCTGGGGCACACATACGAATGCGTGCTCGCCGAACGGCTGTTCGTTTCGCGTGTTCGTCAAAAACGGCATCGTGTGGCGAGAAGAGCAATCCATGAAAAACGAAGCCTGTAATCCCGACTATCCGGACTACAATCCGCTAGGTTGCCAGAAGGGCTGTTCGTTTCACGCCAACCTGTACGCCGAGGAACGGGTGACACACCCCATGCGGCGGGTCGGCCCACGCGGGAGCGGCAAGTGGGAGCGGATCTCGTGGGACGACGCGCTGACTGAGATCGCGCACGCAATCATTGACGGCATCGAAGAGTTTGGGCCCGACAGCTTCATCACAGACGGTGCCCACTTTAACGCCGGTGGCGTCGGATTCACTTCTTTGTTTCGCTTCAACACCTTGCTCGGTGGCGTGTCGCCGGACTGGAACGCCATGAACGGTGATATTTTCCAGGGACTACACAACACGTTCGGGAAAATGCTGCTGGGCTACAGTGCGGATAACCTGCTCGACGCCGAGCTCATCATCATGGCCGGCACGAACTGGTCCTACACCCAGACACCGCTGTATCACTTCATCACCGAGGCACGTTACAACGGTAGCGAGTTCGTCTCGATCGCGCCGGATTACAACCCGAGCAGTATTCACGCGGATTACCACGTGCCGATCAAACCCGGCGGTGACGCCGCTTTCTGGCTAGGCATGTGCCAAGTGATGATCGAGATGGATCTGCTCGACCGCACTTTCATGCGCGAGCAGACCGATCTTAGTCTGCTCAGGCGAACCGACAACGGAAAATTCCTGCGCGGCGTCGATTTTTCACCTGACGGTCGCGACGATCAGTTCTATTTCTGGGATCTGAATACGAACGCGCTCGTGGAAGCACCGCGTGACTCGCTTGCGTTTGACGGCGAGCAGGCCTTGGAAGGTGAATTCACCGTCACCACCCTGAGGGCCGGTGAGGTGACGGTCGAACCGGTGTTTGCAGCGGTCAAGCGCATGCTGGCGGCCCAGTACACGCTTGAAAAGGCGAGCGAGAAGTCCGGTGTTCACGCCAGCCTGATCCGCAAGATTGGTGAGAAGATGGCTACCAAACGCACGCTCACACACGTGGGCTGGGGTGGCTGCAAGATCTACCACTCCGATCTGATTGAGCGTGCGATGCTGTTGGCCGGCGCGTTTTCCGGTAATTGGGGCAAACCCGGCACCGGCCACACGGCGTATGCGATGCCGGCGGATCACCAAGAACTCATGATGTTCCTGGAGAAGCCCTTGCTGGAGGGCGGGCTCGATGTCGTCGCTGCGTTTCGTCAGGCCGTGGTCGCCGATCTGCAAGCGCGCGATCCCGCTGTTACACCCGAGAACGTCGGCGTGGAGATGACGAAGCGGATGACCATGCGCATGGGTTGGGTACCGCCCGCCATGTGGCTCTACAATCACTGCGGTTACGATGTGTTGTACGACCGCAAAGAATGGCAGGACCCGGCGCTCAAGCGCACTTTCGGCGCGTACCTCGACGAGGCCGTGGCCCAAGGCTGGTGGCAGCCCGAACATCTGCGACCGGCTGTGGGCAAGCAGCCGCGGGTGATGATGATGTGCGGTGGTAATCCACTGCGCAAGGTACGCAGCGCGGCCGTCATGTTTCCGAAGCATCTGTTTCCGAAACTTAAGATGATGTTCGCCATCGAGCCGCGCATGTCATATACCGCTTTGCATTGCGACATCGTTCTGCCGGCTGCGTGGTACTACGAAAAGTCCGACATCTCCTACACGTTAACCGGCAATCCGCGTTTCGCATTCGTCGAACAGGCGGTCGAGCCGCGCGGTGAAGCGCGCAAGGAGTGGGAGATTTTCGTTGCGCTCACAAAAAAAATTGGAGAGGTCGCAGCCAGCCGGCGGCTGACGAGCTACCGGAATTTCTGGGGCGAAGAGCAGCGCTACGACGAGCTGTGGCGCCGCTACACGATGGATGGCCGCCTAAGCAGCCACGATGAGGCGCTGGAAGAAATGCTTGCCGTCGGTGCGACGATGGGCGTGTTTCCCGAGAAAACTTCCGTCGCCTCGATGAAAAAGATCGGCATGGTACCGCTAACGAGTTTTGGCCACGGTTTGTTCAAGGACCTCGTTGCGAACGAGTTTGATCCGCGCCAGCCGTTCTATTCGCTGCGCTGGCACGTGGACGACAAGGTGGTGTATCCCACGCATACCCGCCGCGCCCAATTCTTGCTCGACCACGACTGGTATATCGAAGCTGGCGAGGACTTGCCGGTGCATAAAGACGCCCCCAAGATCGGCGGTGATCATCCGTTCACCATCACCGGCGGACATCCTCGGCACAGCATTCACGCAACCCACCTGACGACGCCAGCGTTGATGCGTCTGCACCGCGGTCAGCCAGTGATGCACATGAACGACAAGATCGCGGCAGAACGCGGCATCGCGGATGGTGAGACGGTGGAGGTGTTTAACGATTTCTCCGACTTTCGCATCATGGCCAAGACTTCGCCCAGCGTGCGTCCCAACCAAGTGATCGTCTATATGTGGGAGGGTCATCAGTTCGAGGGTTGGAAGGTGTTTAATCGGGCGCTCATCGGCCAACCAAAAGCCCTGCACCTGGCCGGAGGTCAGGAACAGTTCCGCTACTACGCGGCGAACGCTGGTGTGTCCCCATCCAAGGACCGCAGTGTGCGCGTCGACGTTCGCAAGCTTTCATAATAGGCGGGTGCCGCAACATGGCTCACGCACCCCAGGGCGCTTCGAAACAGGAACTGAAGCGCTACGATCGCCATCTCGCTAATATCATCGACCTCAACAAGTGCATGGGTTGCCAGACCTGCTCGGCGGCATGCAAGAGCCTGTGGACATCGCGGCACGGGACCGAGCATATGCGCTGGATGAATGTCTCGACCTATCCCGGTGCCGGTTATCCACGCAACTATGAGCACCTGGGCGGTGGTCTTGACGAATATGGCGAGCCTAGCCCAGGCGGTTTGCCCAATATGGTCGATACGGGCGATGCTCTGCGGTTCAACCATGGGGAGGTTTTGTATGGCGGCCAAGGCAACGCGGTGCACCTCAAACCCAGCGCCGCACTGACCGGCGAGGATCCCGAATGGGGCTATAACTGGGACGAAGACCAGGGCGGCGGCGAATGGCCGAATAGCTACTATTTCTACCTGCCGCGGAAGTGCTATCACTGCAGCAACGCGCCCTGCGTAGACGCTTGTACCCACAATGCGATCTTCAAACGTGAGGACGACGGTATCGTGGTGGTCGATCAGGATCGCTGTCATGGCGACCGACTATGTGTCGAGGCTTGCCCTTACAAGGCGATTTACTACAACCCCGTCAGCGAGAAAGGTGAAAAGTGCATCATGTGCTATCCACGCGTCGAACAAGGCATCGCACCCGCCTGCGATCGACAATGCCCCGGACGCACACGCTTGTTTGGCTATATAGACGACAAGAATAGCGACCTGTACAAGATGATCCACGTGCACAAGGTGGCACTGCCGCTGCATCCCGAGTTTGGCACCGAACCGAACGTGTACTACATTCCCCCGTTTGAATCGACCAAGGCCTTTGCTGCGGACGGCTCAATTACCGCTGTTGGTCGAATTGAAATGAGTGTTCTAGAAGAGCTGTTCGGATCTAAAGTCGAGGGCGTCGTGAGGAAACTGCGCGACGAACGCGCCAAAAAACAGCGCGGCGAGGCGTCCGAGATCATGGACCTGCTGATTGGCCGTAACTTCTGGGGTCGCTTCAGGGGATTTGAAAATGATCCGGCCGAGCAGCCGATCGAGTTTCGCGATGTCCGCGACAAGCTGGCCACGGTAAAGTGAGACCAGCACCGTTAACGTAATTCGTATTAACGCTACGCGACACAAGTTCTCCGATCCGGATTTCAGCGGCTCGGCGTCTGCTGGATCGCAGGATTTTGCACTCGTGCCAACGCCGCTGAAAGCTAACCCCGCGATCACGGCGATCTCACCATTTATCGAAAAGAGCATCGATCACGGTACCGTGTCGGCGCTGAACGTATCAGCGCTGTACAACGGCAGCACGGCGCCGTGCGGCTGGCCTGGTCGAGCGATAGGCATGACAGGATTATCGATTTGGACGAATTCGTCGATGGCGTCGCGGTAATGTTGCCGCTGACGCAGGGCAGCGCCGTGACCATGGGTTCAACGACCGATCCGGTCAACGCTTGGTATTGGAAAGGCAAGCTGCAGCAGACCGCGTTTGACGTTATCGCGACCGGTTACGGGAGCCCCGCCAGGCATCATGACCCCGCGCAGCCGATTGCGTGCAGCGCACGTCACACTGATGGCCAGTGGTGAGTCGTGCTGAGTCGCGCTATGCCGGGTAGTGATGGGCGCATCGACTTCGTTGCTGGTGCGGCAATGGCCATGGCCTTCGCTGTCTGGGACGGCGGTAACCGTGAACGCTCTGGACGCAAGTCGTTCTCAGGTGACTTCGTCCGTATGAACGTCGATCCGTAGTAGCGCCGTGAGCACGGATCAGACATCGGAGTTAGTGCTCACGGAACCACGGAATGCGACAGCCGCAAACCGTTCACGACTATATGCATTATTTGCCGAAGCGCTGGCCTATCCTGCGGGCAGTGTCGCGCTGCGCTTGCTCGATGGCGACTGGTTCGGAGAAGTCCGTGATGCGTACCAGGCCGTTTCGCATCCTGCGGTATTATTCAATACCGACACCGCAGCCGACGATCACGGCACGATTGAAACGCTGAAAAGCGAATACTCGGCGCTTTTTGACGTCGGCAGTGCGAGCCCGGCAATATCGCTCCTCGAGCGCCGCTATGTGGACACCCCGGAACAACAGCTGTGGGCGCGCTTGCTCGAATTCTATTCCCACTTTGGCTTGGATTTTTCTCGCGGCTACGCTGCCGAACAACCCGATCACTTGCTCACCGAACTGTCGTTCATGCACTATTTGAGCTACCTGGAAGCGGGCGCTGCGCGGGGAGTCGAGGATTTGCGGCGCGGTCAGCGGGATTTCTTATCGCATCATCTCTCGCGTCTGAGCGGTGGGCTGTGTGGCGTGATCCGCCGCTTAGATAATGTCGGGTTATATGGTCGCATCATCGAAGCCGCCGCCGCATTCGTGGCAGCGGATGTTACCTACTGTGACACGGAATGCGCGGTTTAGCGTTGACAGGACGGCGTCCTTTCGTCCGGGTTGCTATATTCACCCTCGTGCAAACACCGCTTGAAAGCCAATGGCCGTGCAGCGCAAATGGTCGCTACGGCGAAGTAGAAAATAGACGAATACGGTCAACTCAGTCACATCCACACAACCGTGCGGCATTCATCTGGACGGGCGGTGCGTTCGGTCGCAATCTCTCCCGTCGACGGATCGCGGTGGGCTCGTAAACACGTTTATACTCTGCGCTACGAATGGGAGCCACAGTTGGCTGCAACAGGGGCGTTCGGGTGGATATACGGATGTGGCTACAAGAGATTGGCCTCGAAAAATACGGCGAGCTATTCGTCGCAAACGCGATTGACGTCGACATCCTGCCCGATCTGTCCGAACGTGATCTCTCCGAATTCGGCATTCCGCTTGGTGATCGGAAACGGCTGCTGAAAGCGGCAGCGTTGCTCACACCCGATATCACCTACGGCAACGGACGGCCGAAACACTGGCCGCCGTATGATGCCGAGCGTCGGCAACTCACGGTGATGTTCTGCGATCTCGTCGACTCGACAGCGCTTTCCACCAAGATCGATGTCGAAGACCTGCGGGATATGCTGCGCAGTTATCAAGACGCGTGCATGACAGTAGTCAGTCGTTATGAAGGCACGGTATCAAGAGCATACGGCGACGGGCTATTGATATATTTCGGCTATCCAGTCGCGCACGAAGACGAAGGTCGGCGGGCGGTGTTGGCCGCGCTTGGCATCGTCGAGGCGGTGCGAAATCTTACCTTTCCATCGATTGCCGCTGCCGGACACACACTCAAAGTTCGCATCGGCGTCCATACCGGAAATGTTGTGGTTGGCGGCATACGACCGAACGACTGGCTCGACCCGATGGCCGTCACCGGCGACACGCCGAATATCGCCTCGCGGCTCCAAAACCTCGCGCCGTCGAACGGCATCGTCGTAAGCGAGACGACGCGGCGTCTGGTGGCAGACGCCGTCGCGTTCGAGTCACTGGGCGAACATGCTATCAGGGGCTTGGCGGAGCCAATGACACTGTACGCGCCATTAGCCGCCCGGCGCATGAACGGCATTCCTAACGTTTCATCCGCTTCGATCCCGAAGCCCTCTATTGGTCGCGAATTTGAGCTGCAGCGCCTACGCGAGCTGTGGGACGCCGGCTCTGCGGGGCGCGTTAACGCCGTGATGGTGAGTGGTGCAGCGGGAATCGGAAAGTCTAACCTCGTCCGCGCATTCCTGAACGCTATCGCTGATGAACAATTCACGGTGCTCGAATGCCGCTGTTCGAGTCTGCAACTGCAAAGTCCGTTTTATCCGATTACCGAGCTGCTGGAACGCGAAATTCGCATACTAAGGGACGATCCGCCCGCCGCGAGATTGAAAAAGCTCGAGTTGGCGCTTAATTCCGCCGCGCTAGACGCTGCATCAGCAGTGCCGTTGTTGGCACCGCTGTTGTCGATACCCACTGGCGGCGATTACAAGGTGCCGGATCTCCCCCCGGATCGCATCCGGGCGCAGACCATCGAAACACTGATCGCCTATCTTGACGCGGTTGCCAATGACGCACCATTGTTGTTGGTGATGGAAGATCTGCACTGGGTAGATCCGTCGACCCTCGAGTTTCTTGGTGCCGTGCTCGTGCGCGGCTTCAAACAATCGCTGTTCGTCCTCGGCACTTGCCGTCCGGAGTTCGAAGCGCGGTGGGCCGGTAGCGCGAACTTTACGCTGCTACCGCTGGCGCACCTGGATCATAGCGACAGCGAAGCCCTCGTGCGACAAATCGCCAAATCAGTGCCGATCGATGCAGAGGTCGTAGCGCGCATCGTTGACAAAACCGACGGTGTGCCGCTTTTTATTGAGGAATTAACGAAATCTGTTCTCGAAGCCCGGGCCGACGGCGAATTCGTAACTGCGGATGGCGCGGAGAGAACGAGATCCCCGCCCATACCGGCGACTTTGCTGGACTCGCTGTTGGCACGGCTCGATCGTCTCGGTGATGCCAAGAAAACGGCGCAATTGGGCGCCACGATCGGCCGTGAATTTAGTTACCGCGTGTTGAGGGCAAGTTCGGATTTGAGCGAGAAATTGCTCGACGAACACCTTGCTAAGTTAAGCGCGGCGGAGCTCGTTTTCGAAACCGGTACCGCACCCCACAATCAATTCGTTTTCAAACACGCGCTGGTGCAGGATGCTGCTTATGGCACCCTGCTGAAAGAACGCCGCCAGACGTTGCATCGCAGAATTGCACACGTGCTGAAAGCCGAAGCGAGCGAGACCGGGATCCGGAAACCGGAATTGCTAGCGTATCACTATGGTGAAGCCAATAATCCAATAGAAGCTATCAATTGTTGGCTCCAGGCGAGTGAACGTGCCGCAGAACGACAGGCATTTCCCGAAGCGATCGAGCAAATTCGGGCCGGGCTGAGCCAGGCCGAAAAGCTTGACGAAGCGCCCGAACGCATCGCCTTGGAACTCAAACTGCGGATCGCAAGCGCGATGCCCATTGCCTCGACAAAGGGATATGCCGCGCAGGATCTGAAGGACGTGCTCGAGCGATCATGGGCGCTTTGCCAACAGTTAGACGATCCAGATCAGATGTTCCCGATACTCCATGGCATGAGCAAGTTCTATCAAGCCCAATCCGATCACGCACGTGCCGAGTCGCTGGGGAAAGAATTAATGGCAATCGCGAAAACGACGGGGCGCGACTCGCATCGACTAGAAGCCCACCGCTGCTTGGGCTTGTGTTACACGTTAATGGGTGAATTTGCCGCCGCGATAGCGCATAATGAATCGGCGTTGAAGTTATTTGATCCCGTTCGCCACCGCGCTCATGCGGTGCTCTATGCGGTTGACCCCGCCGTGGTCGCGCTATCGTTTTCGACCTGGCCTCTGTGGGCGCTCGGCCGCATGGATGAGGCCCTGGCGAAGACCGAGCAGGCTTTAGCGCGTGCAAGTGAAATCGGCCATCCCTACAGCGAGGCTTTTGCGTTGAGTAACGCGGCGACGCACTTCCAGCTACGCCGCGAACCGGAAGCGACATTGGCGCATGCGAATCGCGCGATTGAGATTTCTCAGTCGAAAGGGTTTCCGTATTGGATCGGTTGGTCGATGGTGCCTTTGGGTTGGGCAACGGCCCAACTCGGTGATGTCGAGTCCGGCCTCGATCTGATCCGCAGCGGTCTGGACGCATTCGAGGGCGCTGGCGTTAGGACGTCTCTACCGCTTCGCTACGGATCGCTCGCAGAAGCGCAGCAGTGCGCGGGGCAGTGCGATGAAGCGCTGCGTACCGTCACAGCAGCGTGTGAATTCCCGGAGTTGGACGCCGATATGTATCGTGCGGAAATTCGTCGCCTGCAAGGGGAATTCCTTGCTAGGGCCATGCCGCAGCAAGCCTTCAATGCGATCGAGGACGCCCGCCAGGTGGCGGTCGAGCAAGGCGCCGTCACGATTGAGCTTCGATCCTTGCTGAGTCTGTGCCGCTTGCAGGAAGCAACCGGGGTCGGTTTAGCGGCGACCTACCCAGATCAACTCCGAGAGTGTCTTGATCGTTTCGAGCAGGGATTGAACACCAAGGACATAAATGACGCGCGCCAATTCCTGGATCACCGACAATGAGCTTACTGATTTCCAGCCACACGAATCGTCCCCACAACTCGCAGCGCAACGCGCGCATATTGATCGTCAATGTGTTTTTCGACGACTGGCGGCGGAACACCAAGAGCCCATACAAGATCCCACAGGCGATGGCACCGATTTATCTTGCCGGGACATTCAATCCGTCGACTTGCGATGTAGTCGTTTTCAACGAACATCATAGCGGACCGTTTCGTGACCCGGGGTTGTTCCAGTGGGCGGACATGATGGTATTGACGGGACTCACAATCGCCTTCGATCGCATGTTGCACATGACGGCGTACGCGCGGAGTGCAAACCCCGCCATTGTAGTCGTCGCCGGCGGGCACGCGGTGCGCGCTATGCCAAACCGTGCCGCGACAGTTTTCGACTACGCGTGCTGCGGTGATGTCGATGAAATGCTCGATATCATCGAAGCCGAATTTTCTGTGCATCACGCGGCGGAAACCATTGTGCCGCGCCATGATCTGATGCGACATCACAGTTGGATGGGCTATGTCGAATCAAGCAGAAATTGCAATTTTAAATGCCGGTTCTGCACGCTTACAGGTGAGCAGCAAGATTACCATCAGTACTCAATCGATACTCTCCGTCGCGATATTCTTTCAATGGGCTGGCGCTCACACGTCTTGTTTCTTGATAACAACTTTTATGGCGGCGGCAGCCGGTTCTTCCATTCTCGGCTCGAATTACTGCGGGATCTGTATCGCCGGAATCGATTCGGTGGCTGGTCGGCAATGGTGACAAACGATTTTTTTGTGCGCGAAGAAAACCTCGCGGACGTGAAAGACGCAGGGTGTCAGGCGCTCTTCAGCGGCGTGGAATCTTTTGATGTCGGTGTAATCCGACAATTCGACAAAAAACAAAATCTCGTGCTGCCGCAACTGGAAACCATCCGTCGATGCTTGGACGCGGGGATCATGTTCCACTACGGGATGATCTTCGATCTGTCGGCGAGGCACATCGCTGAGGTGCGTGACGAGCTCGAATTGCTATTTCACACGCCCGACATCACGCTACCGAGCTTCCTGTCCTTGACCATACCGATCATCGGTACGCCTTATTTCGCCCAGTGCGTGAAAGATGGCCGTATTTTCTCTGCAACGAAACTCCGCGACCTCGACGGCTTTACATTGACGTTGAAGCCGCGCGATCCTATCGATGACGCGATCGCTTTTACTCGAGATCTTCCCCGGCTACGTGGCTATCGTCGCAAGGTATTGGCGAAAACCGCCGAACTTCTGCGGCGCTACCACGATCGCATGACACCGTTTCAGTTGATGTTGACCACGTCAAACGCACTACTGCTGTGTGCGCCGAATATCGTCAACGCACCGTTGCAGCGCCAGGGTAAGCAACGACTCCGAACCTATGTGAGTGGCAGCGAGCCCACAGATCCGTTGTATACCCCGCGATTTCCGCTAGGCGAGCGATTCCGTGATTATTTCAAACCGACGTTTGTTACGGACGCCGGCGGAGAACTCTCCGAGGCGATGCAAATAGACTACGATCTTTACGGCCGACGACTGTCATCCCGGGATCCTCGACCGGAGTTACCCAGCGCCGTTGGCGCGCAAGAGGTACCCGTGCGGCTCGTGCGCGGTTCGTCGGCCGGCTAAGCTAGCCCGGAGGACATGAGATTCTCGGACATGCATTCAACGACCACTCTTGCGCAAATTCTGTACCGAAAATAACGAGGCAGGGTTTTCTTCGGCGTTAATAATGCTGCGAAATTGTAGCGTCGTACAATGATCGGCTTGACGGTCATGCAATACGGCGCAAGTTTCGATCGGTACGCCCGCACCTTTGTTGCGAGGATGATGATGGTCGGCGTGTGCTTTGCAAATGATGAAGGATTTCCACAGTGCACCCGCCCTATCATAGACGATCAGCATCGGCATGACGGCGGTTTCGCGATCGATGTAAATAGTGCGTTTCGAGAGGGGATGCGCCGAGTCTTTCGGCGTACCCTCGACGATATCCATCGTGCGCAACTGCCATGCCACTTGCGGATAACAGCCGCCGTGTCCGCCGAACTTGACGAACTTAAATCCATCCGGTGTGCCGGGCGCTTCCGGTTCGAGATCGGTTTGATCGTGAAAATGAAACGGCGCTAAGACGCTTTTAGATCCGACATAAGACCAACTGTAGTCAGAGACCCTACCGTTGTAGCCTTCAAAATCTTCGATCATGATGTCGGTGCCCAGGAACGCGTCGGTCCGTTGCCCTGTAGCGAGACGACGTACGCGCCGTTGGAAGCCGAGATATAACCAGGCGTCGTCACGTTTTAGGTCATCTTTATAACGGTGTATTAGCAGCTGGGTATCTTTTAAATCGAAGGGGTCTTTCACGATACTGTAACCAGATCGAAAAATACCGGACGGATTATTGGGGAGCGATGGTTTCGGATCGAACTGCACGCGGTGCATCCAGTTTAGGAAATGCCATTCGAACTTAATGACGCGTTCAACTTTGCCGGTTTTGCCGTCCCTGAACGTCCACCAAAATGGATCGATCGTTTCGCTGTCGCCCGCATTGAAGCCATACTGGTAATTCCAGATGAGTTTTAAGCCGGCTTGTGGATCGTTCGCAACCGGTGGATGGGGAAATGCACGACCGGCATTATAGTTCCTGCTGACCACGCCGGGATCGACCAGCGTTATATTGTCGACATTTGCACGACTTGCTTCGACGTAGGCGGGATGCAGCGCAAAACTCTTCGTGGCACCTATCTCGATATCGTACCAACCTTTGGTTATCGACTCATAGGTAGCGGGATCGAGTATTTCTTGGAATTGCGCCACGTTGTCTTGTGTAATTGTCATCCCGACTTCCAGTCCGGGATGGCTTGGCACGCCGTCGCGATAGGGGAAAAAAGAGTCATCGAAAGGGTCACTGGCAACCTCGCCGCAAGTGAGGATCCCAGTAGCAACAAGTAAAAACTTAAAATGGGTGGCTTTCATTTTTGAGCTATTCCTCCCAGCTAATCCCCAGTCCGCAATACGTTGCAATGAAATCATGATATTACACTTGAGTCGACGCGACGACTGCCGCATGGTCGCACCCATCTTTAATTACGATAAATGTAGTAATACACAAAATAGCTGTTATTACAAATTTTATTTTGAATGTAAAAATAAGAACATTTCGATGCGTATTGTTACCTATTGAATCAAATGGGTTCAGGTTGATGGCTCCATTCTCGCGTGAGTTTTTCCATTTGTCGTCATCTTGTTGATACCGATTTGGGCAGTGATCGCTCATACCCTGTTGCATACATTCGTTACTGATCAGGTGGCCGGTGCCGACGAAGTAAACGCAAATTTTTGCACTGCGAATCAATCGAACGGATTTGAGCTAATGGCATTAGGAGCAGGTAGTTACCCGATACTCAATGATATCGTCAGCGACGCTCGCGGTGATTCCAATGGATGCGAGATATCGACCGCGTCAGGTACTGCGGTGGCGAATTCCGCCATCGATCGAGACCTTCTCGGATACCGCCGCTTCAGTCTGGCGCCAGCTTTTAACGGGTGTACGATACTGGGCTACGGCGGGATCCCTGCTGTTGGCCGGTAAGCGACGACGAATTCGGCCTCCATTTTTGCCCGCTACCGATAATGCGACACGAACTTGCAACTAGCCGTCTACGCCGACTGTCATCCTAAGTTTGCTGCCGTTCGTTCCATCAGGCGAACGTGGCCCCGTCAGGACCGCGGTAGTGAACCAGCGCAATTCCTCGTGGATCCCGGTATGTATTATCGTTAACAGATGAAAATGCTCGTTGCCCAATTTTCTCGCATCAGTGCAGTAGCTTGTGCCTAAGTCCGACCGCCCGCTAGTTATCGATACGGTGGCGAAAGTCGCTCGGTGAGGCGCCGAAGTGTCGTTTGAATGAGCGGCTGTAGTGGCCAAGATCTTTGAATCCCCATTTCATGGCGATTTCGGTGACGGACGCGTTTCCCGCGGCAAGTTCCTCCGCGCTGCGTTCGAGCCGGCGGTTCAGGATCCACTGGCCCACCGTCATACCGGTAGACTCGAACAACTTGTGGATATAGCGGGTGGAAAGTTCGAACGCGGTGGCGATCGTCACGGGAGACAACGAATCGTCGGTGATGTAGCACTCGATGTAATCCTTTACATCCATCAGCAAGCGTTCCGGATTCCGCGGACTCTTGTGCATGCTTGCAATGACGGCATCGAAAAGGCTCGACGTGACAACGCTGAGCGCCATTTCATAGGGGTTAAGTTCTTGGTCGAGAAACTTTGATAGCGTTACCATGTGATGGATGCATAGCTCCGATAAGATGTTGGATCGTTCGATGCGCGTGCAATGCAATGCCGTGCAGGCACGTGACGGCGCGCGCAACATGCGATGCGGCACGAGGACGGAAAGCTGTTCATAATCGGCTTCGTGGACTTCGAATCCGAGTTGTTGCGTGCTATCCCAAACGCCGAGCTCGTGCGGGCGAATTTCGATCGTGGCTGAATTCCCGACCAACGTCATTGATCCCTTTAGCGGCATCACGAACGTCAAATAGCGTTCTGGGTTTGCACGAATGTCCTCGCGCGTACGTTCCCCCGCCCACGCGTTGATACGGATCCAGGCGAGGCGCAGCGCGCCAACGTGTCTCGTCACGCAGGCGGCCTTCAGTTGCGCGGTGAGCACCGGATCGAAATGCCACGACAAATGCGAGGCGCCGATGACGCGACCCAGCTCTGCCCCACCAGCTGAGCGCATCGCTTGCTGGTGCGCGCCTAACGACGACAGGGGCATGGCAGGTTCTCCAAGTGGGACTTATGCTTTCTCGGGCAAATTCTATCAGCCTGTGGAAGCACTGGCGCGCGCTCACTGCAAGGCCAAAACGCCCGGCCCATGCGGTGGTTTTGCTTCATCACCCGAGCCGCTTTGGCGTAGCTTGACGGCGTTGGCGCGGGTTCGACCGGCGCTAAGCGTACCTACCCAGAAAAGTGAGGGGGTTCGCTGGTGGGCAAACGACCGTTCGCTCAGGGACAAGCAACGGCGGACCCTCACCGGTAGGGTGAAAAATATGGCGCCGGGCTCGGCCGACACGCGTGCGAGCTTGGAACGAGAATGAGAGGAGACGGCGAATGACCACGACTGATTTAGGGGCCGACCCGCAGGCTGGGAAGGCACTGCTACCATACGACGAATTGACCGCCCTGACGGTGGCGCAGGATGGCAATAACCCGCGCGTGGCCCGGATTACCCTCAATCGGCCCCAGCGACTGAATGCGATCACGTTCGCGATGCCCGCTGAGATCCGGCGGGCGGTCGACGCCGCGAACGCCTGCGACGAGGTCCATGTGATCGTGCTGCAGGGAGCGGGAGCCGCGTTCTGTGCCGGCTATGACATTGGCCTGTTCGGTGAGAGTAGCGAGGATCATCCTTGCAAACAGGAAGTTGAACCCTGGGATCCGATGGTTGATTACCGCGCGATGCGCGCTTGCAACGACGATTTCATGAGCCTGTGGCGTTCGCCCAAGCCGACTATTGCACGGGTGCACAAATACGCTATTGCGGGTGGTTCCGATATCGCGCTGTGTTGCGATCAGATCGTGATGGAAAAATCGGCACGCATTGGCTACATGCCCGTGCGCGTGTGGGGTTGTCCTACGACTGCGCACTGGACCTACCGGCTGGGACCGGAGCGCGCCAAGCGCATGGTGCTGACCGGCGATCTAATCGATGGTGCAACCGCGGCCGACTGGGGCCTGGTCAGCGAAGCGGTACCTGCCGATCAGCTCGACGCGGCCGTCGACGCACTGGCGGCGCGCATCAGCGGCGTGCCGCGGGGCATGTTGATGATGCAGAAAATGATCGTTAATGAGGCGGTTGAACGCATGGGTTTGCTCGCGAGCCAAACCATGGCCACGGTGTTCGACGGTATCACGCGCCATAACCCGGAGGGCATGTGGTTTCGCCGCCATGCGCAAGCGCATAGCTTTAAATCTGCAGTCGAGTGGCGCGATTCTGGCCGGCCGATACCGGAAGGCGACGAGGCGCGTGACGCGATCGCGGCGCTCGAAGCCCAGATCGCTGCGGCGAAATCAAGGTGAGCGTGAGCGCGGTTTTATTAAGGCGTCCGTTAATCATCAAAGTAGGGAAGTGTCGGTGTGCACCTAAACGTAACGTCAAATACTCCCGGGGGTTCATAACGTGGGAAGACTCATCAGCATCGACAACGGTGGCACGTTGACGGATTTCTGCGCGTTTGATGGTGAGCATCTGCTGTTCAGCAAAACACTGACTACACCACATGACTTGAGCACGTGTTTCTTTGAAGGTCTTGGTCGACTTTCTACCCTCGCATACGGCGAAGAGAACGTTGCGCGGCTGTTGCAGGAGACCGATTACATTCGTTACTCGACCACCCAGGGAACGAATGCACTGGTGGAACGACGGGGACCGCGTCTCGGGGTGATAGTGTCCAGCGAAGCAACGCTCGCCAGTTTGCACGACGGTGAGCAGGCCTCGCTGTTCGATGCGCTGGTCGGCGCGCGCGCGCGTGTGATCGACCCCGACCTCAATGATGCCGCTCTGGACAGCGTGCTGACCCGTAGCCTCAACGAACTCGGTGCGGCCGGCGCCAACCGCATCGTCGTGAGTCTTGAGCTTAGCGATGCTGAATCCGCGGAGCGTCGTTTCGAACGTATCGTGTTACGCCGCTATCCGTCGCATTTGCTCGGCACTTTGCCGGTCGCCTTTGCGGCGCAGATGAGTCGCGATCCGGACTATTCGCGACGTACTTGGACGGCGCTATTTAATGCTTTCCTGCATCCCGCTATGGAACGCTTTCTCTACGGCGCGGAACATCGTCTTAAACACCATCGTACCCGTAATCCCTTGTTGATCTTCCGCAACGATGGTGGCTCGGCGCGCGTCGCGAAAACTATCGCGTTGAAAACTTACAGTTCTGGTCCACGCGGCGGCGCGGAAGGCGCTCGCGAGCTTGCCCGTCACTATGGTTTTGAAAATCTCCTCTCCATCGACGTCGGTGGCACAACCACGGACGTCGGCTTAATCAGCGCCGGCGAGCTACAGCAGGAACACTTCGGCGTTGTCGAAGGCGTGTCGGTGTCGTTACCATTATGCCGCATTCGCAGCGAAGGCGTTGGCGGTAGCTCGATCATTCGTGTCGCCGACGGTGCCATACAGGTTGGTCCAGAATCGGTAGGTGCAGCACCCGGCCCGGCGTGTTTTGGCCGTGGCGGCACGGCGCTCACCATGACCGATGTCGCCCTGTTGACCGGTATGATTGATCCCGCCACCTATTTCGGTGGTGAGCTTGCGCTCGATGCCGCACGCGCTACCACAGCCCTTTCGCAGGCAGTGATCGAGCCGATGGGTTTAAGCAGCGAGGATGCCTTAACGGCGACCGAAGCAGCCTGGATCGGCAAGATCGTTAGCTGTCTCGAGCAACTCGTTGATGGTTCTAGCAACACGATGTTGGCTGGGTTTGGTGGCGGCGGCCCGATGATGCTGACCGCGGTAGCGGCGGCGCTCGGTCTCGATCAGGCCGTCATCCCGGGCATGGCGCCGGTGTTCAGCGCCTACGGCATCGGCTTCTCCGATCTATCGCAGCATTATCAGGTGCACCTCGAGAGCGTCGCTGCTAGTGCGCTGACGGACGCCCGCGCCGCGCTGCTCGAACGGGCGCGCCGCGACATGTTCGCGGAGGGTACCGCGCTCGAAGATTGCCACATGACCTGGACGCTGGTGCATCTCGGTAGCGACGGCGAGACCGAGGTATGGGCGCCAGATGCGCCACCTCCGGGCGGGCTCAAAGCGCCGTTGTTGTTGCGCCTCGAGGCGTGCAAGCCGATCGCGCGCTTGCGGCTGCAAGCGGATGTGAATACCACCACGTACGCCGCGTCGACGGCGATAACGCGGCGGATCCTGTATCGGGGTGGGCGTGTCGAGGTGCCGTTGCATCGCTGCCAAGATTTCGACGCAGGCGCCACTGGCGCGGGGCCGTGCATCATCGAAGACGATTTCTTCACGGCGCGTATCGACGTGGACTGGAATTTCCAGCTCACGAATAACCGCGACTTGATGCTCACACGGGGCGCCACCCGCAATTAGTCAAGCTTAACGAGCCACTCAGGAATTCACCATGAAGGTCTACATTACCGAATATCTGTGCATCGAACTCGATACCGAACGGTGGCATTGCCGGCGCTGCGAGCGCGATCTCGGCGCTGCCCGCGACAACTACAAGCGTGGGCTGTTGGTCTACGATCGTGATCCGCGCGAAATCCACAAACCGCTGATCGACCCGGAGAAATACGACTATACGTTTGCACCGGATCCAGCGTACACCGCGTTGTTGGAGTATTACTGCCCCGGTTGCGGCACCATGGTCGAGACCGAATACACCGTGCCTGGTCACCCGCCGGCGCGCGATATCGAACTCGACATCGATTCGTTGAAAGAAAAAGCCGTGGCATGGGCCGCCGCGAATGGCGGCACGATCCCCTTGCCCGAAGATCTGCAGCGGCCACGTTATCCGCGACCCGTGCACCATCATCACCATAATGATTGATCGAATGCAGAGGAAGGCCCGATGAAACGCGTCTCAGTCGATATTGGCGGCACTTTTACGGACTGTTTTGTCGCCTGGGGCGAGCGCTATGTGCAAGCCAAAGCCTTGACCACGCATCACAATCTGGCGCTGGGTTTCAACGCGGCGATCGATATCGCGATAGAGCACCTCAGCATTGACAAACACAGTTTGCTATCGCAAGTCGACTCCGTGCGTTACGCCACTACGCTCGGAACGAATGCACTGATAGAGCGCAAAGGTCCACGTATTGGGTTGCTCATCACCGAAGGCTTTGGTAGTACGGTGCCGTGCTCACGCGGGCGCGGGCATGGCGAGGGCTTATCCTACGAAGAGAAGCACGATGTGCCGCGCGCACAGCGTCCCGATCCGATCGTGCCCATTCCCATGATCCGTACCATTCGCGAACGTTGCGGATACGGCGGCGCCGTATTAGTGCCGCTTGACGAGGACGACGTGCGTTTGAAGCTGCGCGAACTCGTCGACCAGGGCGCCGAGACCATCGTCGTGGTTCTCGCCAATAGCGTCGTGAATCCCGCTCACGAATTACGCGTGCGCGAAATCTATCTGGAAGAGTATCCGGGTTATTTTTTGGGTGCAGTGCCGATGTTGCTGTCGCACCAGGTCGCCGGGCGTAAGGGCGAGTACACGCGCGCAACATCCACCATTATCGACGGGTTTCTCCATAGCGCGATGTACCACGGCCTCGGTAGTTTGGAGATGAACTTGCGCGAGAACGGCTATGACAAGCCGATGTTGATCAATCACAACTCGGGTGGCATGGCGCAACTCAACTCCACTGATGCACTGCAAACGGTGCATTCCGGGCCGGTATCCGGTATTGCCGCCTCGGAGCACCTCGCGACCCACGCGGGACTCGGCAACGTCGTTGCCACGGATATGGGTGGCACGAGTTTCGACATCGGCATCGTGGCCGAAGGCCAGGAAAAACATTACGACTTCCAGCCCGTGATCGATCGCTGGCTGGTCAGCGTGCCCATGATTCACTTAGTCACCTTGGGTGCGGGCGGCGGTTCTATCGCCCGTTACGATCGTCTCTACGGCCGCATTAAAATTGGCCCGCAGAGTGCCGGTTCGGATCCCGGGCCGGCTTGCTACGGTCGCGGTGGTACGGACGCCACGGTCACCGACGCAGATCTGCTGTTAGGTTATCTGGACGCGGATAACTACGCAGACGGTCGCATCAAACTCAACATACGGCGGGCCGTACGCGCGCTCGAGCGAACGCTAGGCGAACATTTTGGCGCGGACAACGTGGCCATCGCCAAAATCATCAAAGAGAACGTCGACCATCATATGGCCAACGGTATCGCAACCGAGTTGCGCTCACGAGGTTACGCGCCCCAGGAATTCACGATGCTCGCCTATGGCGGGAACGGGCCACTGCATTGTTGCGGCATTGCCCGCGCGCTCGGTATTCAGCGAGTCCTCGCGCCACCGTTCTCGGCGCTGTTCTCGGCGCTCGGCGCGGGCAATGTCGACCAGCTTCATATTCACGAAAAATCGACCTATACCGTGCTATTTCACACGATGCTCAAACAGCTCTTGACCGACTTTACACGGCTCAACGACACCATTGCCGAACTCGAAGATCGGGGCCGCGACGACCTCATTCGCCAAGGCGTCGATCCGGCCTTGGTCCAGCACCGCGTTGAGTTCGACATGCGCTACGGCAACCAACGAGTCGAAACCGCGGTAGCCTCCGACATCAAGCGCTTTACGAGCGTGCATGACGTTCTGGCTCTGATCGCTCAATTTCACCAACGCTACGGTGAGCGCTTTGGGGAAGGCAGCCAGGCGACCGAGTCCGGTGTCCGCATCAACACCGTACGGGTGGCGTCTTATGTCGCTATCGAGAAGATCGACTTCAAGGACATTCAGCCGCTCGCGCAGCGCTGGTCTACTGCAGCCGTCGCGAATCGGCAATGTTACTTCGTCGCTGTCGATGGTCCCCTAGAGACACCGGTTTATGACGACCACGCGTTAGCGCCTGGAACCAGCATCGATGGACCGGCAGTAATTACGACCGCGGCGACGACCTATCTCGTCGAACCCGGGTGGAACTACCACGCTAGCAATCACGGTGCGGTGTGGTTTACGCGCAGCGATTGAGGAGCGCTAACATGAACGAACAAATTACCAATCTCGAGCTGGAGTTGGATGCGGATGAACGCGCCCTCATCGACGCGTTCATGAACGAAAACCGCCTGTTCTATGGGCCCGATCCCGCCATCATGCGCAACCATTGCTTGATGCCGCGCAGCGCCGTCGAGGAGCGCCTGCTTGCAAGTGAGCTCGATGTCAACCGCATCGATCTGGTGCGCGGGCGTATCGCGTCCGCGCTGGAAGAGGGTTACAACATGGTTGAGCAGATGGGCGTGGCGCCCGGTGCGAAATGGGGTGACTTTGTCACGGCGGTTTTCACGGCAGCCGGTGACATGGCCCAAATCGCGCCGAGCGGCATCGGCGTGTTCGCGACCGTGTGTCAGTACCCGATCAAATTCATCAACAAATATTGGAGCAATGAACCTTCGGTAGGGGTGCGCGAGGGCGATGCATTCATTCACAACGACGCGCGTTTCGGCAACGTACATAACACCGACCAGAGCATGATGGTGCCCTTGTATTACAACGGCGAGCTGATTTGCTGGTTGTCCGCTACCATTCACGAAGGCGAGAACGGCGCGATCGAACCGGGCGGCATGCCATCGATCGCGGAGTCCAAGTACGACGAAGGACTCAAGATGTGTCCATTTAAGTGTGCCGAGAACTTCGAGCTCAAACGCGACATTGTCAATTTTCTACAGAACTCGGTGCGCGATCCTAAGCTACAGATAGCGGACATGAAGGTGAAGCTGCATGCCGTACTGCGCTTGCGCGAGCGACTGTTGGCCATCGTCGAGGAGTTTGGCAAGGATTACGTTATCGCAACCCTGCGCAAAACGTTGGAAGACACCGAGAACGAAGTTCGCCGACGCATCGGCGAAATGCCTGACGGGACTGTACGCATGAACTCCTGGATCGACGGTAGCCTGCGTGAGCATATCCTCGCTAAGTGGCCGCTCGCGATCACCGTGAAAGGTGAGCGCATGATGCTCGACTTCCGCGGCGCCTGCCCAGAGCTCTCCAATCGTTCGATCAATACGCATGTCGCCTCGTTTAAGACTTGTCTGACGACCTGCATGATCCTCTATGTATGGCCAGATCTGCCGGTTAATCAGGCGGTATTCAGTCCCATCGAGGTGCTCACCGATCGAAATTCGCTCATCGATCCCGGTGATGAAGCGCCCAACGCCATGAGCCTCATTCCGGTTTTTCGAGCTTTGAGCGGGCCCACGCCGCTGCTGGCCAAGCTCTACTACTGCATGCCGAAGCGCTACACGGCTATCAGCGCGAGCCACTATAACCAGCCAGCGACATTCGTGTATGGGGGCATCACCCAGCACGCCGAGATCACCGGAAATTTTTGCGCCGACATTAACGGCAATGGGACCGGCGGGCGTGAGGACAACGACGGCGAACACGCCATGTCGCCGGTGTTCGGCGCCATCGCCGATACTGGTGAATACGAGCTCGCCGAGGAAGAACTACCCTACGTTCGCCTCGTCGCGCAACAACTCGCCAAGGATCGCATTGGTTTCGGCAAGCACCGTGGCGGCATGGGTTACGAGCAAATGGTAACGGTACGGGAGACAACGGACTGGGGTTTCATGACCGGACAATGTGGCGCCAAGCATCCGTCAGCATATGGTTTGTTCGGTGGTTATGGCTGTCCCGCCTATCCGCTGGGCAAGGTCAAGGGGATCAATATCTTCGAGGTCATTAAAGACAAACCCGAGGCGCTTAAACTTGATATGGTTGAGCTCATGAACGAGCAGGCTATTCCGGCGGGGCGATACATCATGCAAGACGCCGGTATGAATTTCGAACCCTGCGCCGAAGGCGAGATTTATATGATCTGCCAGGGCGCTGGCGGTGGCTACGGCGACGTGCTCGAACGCACGCCGGCACTCGTGATCAAAGACGTCGAGGAGAACCTCCTGTCAGCTGAGTTAGCATGGGAAATCTACCGCGTCGTGTTTGACCGTGAAACCTTGGTCTTGGATGAAGCGGCCACCGAAAGCGCGCGGGCAGCGGAGCGCGAAGCCCGCAAGTCGCGAGGGCGGCGCTTCGATGCGTTCTGTGCGGCATGGGTCACGGATGAACCGGCTACTGAGCTGCCGTATATGGGTAGCTGGGGGGACGACAGCGACGAAGTTATCGCGACGCCACCGGGCGAACCTCGCTATCGCATGAAAGCGTCCGAGATGAAGGGGATCGTGCTCTCGAATCCGAAGGATCGACGCATCGCCGAACTAGAAGCCGAAGTAGCGCGGCTCCAAGGTGCAACAAGCTAACAACGGCGCGAAGCGGTCACTCAGATCGACGTTCAGATATCGTTGTGAACTGTCGCTGTCGACAAACATTTCCCATCTGTCCTTTTTCACGGCACCGCTGCAAACTACGCCCGTAATTGCTTCGTTACGAATTAGCCAAAAAGGAGGGAAACCCATGTCTGACTTCGATAAATCACAGGACCACATCGCGATCGTGCACACTATCCAAGAAGTCGCGAGGGCCTTTGACGAGAAGCTTCACGAACAGGTGCTGCCCGAGGTCTTCGCGGATAATGCCAGTATTCTTTATCGCCTGCGCGGCCAACGCATCGACTTTTCGATGCCCGACGGCGTATCCCAGTTCAAGTACTTCCATGATCTCTGTTATTGGAGTCAACATTTGGTATCGCCCCATGTCTTGTCTATTGACGGCGAAACCGCGCGCGCGAGGACACCGGTACACGCAGTACATCTCCAAATCCGCAACGACGGTAGTCACAATCACTGGGTGATCGCCGCGGTCTATCACGACGAGCTGCGGCGCCACTCGGGGCGCTGGCGCATCGAAAAACGCCTGGCGCTGTGCCCCTATGTTGAAGGGGATTTTCTCACCGAAGGTGTACGGTCTTACCCGACATTGCCCGAATTAGACAGCGCTATGCTGTAGTTGCGTATTCCGGAGTTTTGCCTACCGGCGCGCGATCTGTGCGCGTGCATTATTAATTTTATGGCTTTGCTACTACGGCGCAACCGTTCGGGCGTTCGAGAGGTTACAATCTCAGGTGAACTAAAAACTTCCTGAAAGGCGGGCACTGATGATGAACGACGACAAAGAACTTATACGACAAACTATTCAAATCTATTTCGATAGCATGCATTACTCCAGCAAGGACAAAGTCGAGCAGGCATTTCATCCTAGCGCAATGATTACCGGCGTATTCGGTGGAGATTTCACCGAAATGACGCGTGATGCCTTTGGCGATTTTGTTGCAAGTCAACAACCTTCGCCCAAAGAGAAAGGGGACGAAGAGCGACTCGATATTCTCAGCATCGACATCGCTGGTGAGACGGCTGTGGCCCGTGTGCGGGATGATTATTTGGGGTATACGTTTTTGGATACCTTGTCACTGGTGAAGATTGGCGGCCAATGGTCGATCTACAACAAGCTCTATCATATCGAGCGATAAGATGGCCGGGCATTGGCACCGAGCGTGGCGCGTGTTGCGGCGTTTTTCGCTTCGCGTAGCATGTGGTCTGAATTTGGTAAGATGCGAGCAGACGCCGGATTCTTAAGCGATATCTGAATTAGGTAATGTGTCCCCGGAATTCGCTTGTTGAGAATTTGGTATACCGAGCAGTTGTCTATACATCAAGGAAGGTGAGAGCATGTCTGAGATCGGGGGCATTGAATCTTCGCTGAGCCGTCAGGGAGTGAACCTTTCTACGGTCGGCATGAGGATTTTGCTGGCGTTGCTGCTCAGCTCCCCCGCCGGGGGGACACATGCGTTAACCTTAACGACGGGTTCGGGAGACGGTCGATTAATAGTCGACGTCGACGGATTCGGATTATTTGGTAGTGCAATTGGCCCGTCTGCTAGTGACGCGTTTTACGATCCAGGCGGGTCGATCGAACAAGCCGGAACTGGTTTGAGAGCGGAACGGCACTTAGCTTCGCTAACGTGCGGGGTTTTCTTAGCTCGGATACGGAGCTAACAGCTGGCGTGTTCTTGAGCGAACCGGTCGTCGAATCACCGTCGATCACGTTCATCGGGATCACGGCGGTTGGCGGCGCAATACCCACAACGAACCGATATCAGGCATCCGCTTATCGCGGATTGTTGGATAACGTACTCGCGAGCTTGCCCTTGGCCGAGAAGATCGAAAATGACAATGACGGTGGCGATTTGGTTGACGTTCCCTATGAGGTGACGCTTGCGTTGCGCAATGTCTTTAGCCTCACCCCCGGCGAAACTCAAAGCTTTACGACACAGACGATTTTTGGAAACGCGATCCCACCAACACCGGGGAGTTTGCAAACCTTGCCGCTGCGGCCGAGTGATAACGAACCACCGTTTGTGTATGAACTCGAGCCGGCGGATATCGACGAAAGCGAAACGATTTGGCTCGACCCCGAGATTGCCGTCGGCTATAGCTACGAAGTAAGCGGTGCAGAGTTCGATTCCGTTACCGCTCGCCGGTGAGACACTTGAATTCGCGGTCGCCGTTAGCTTTTTTGAAATCACAGGGATCGACTTATCGTTGATGCTCGATTCGAATGATCAACTTGCGTTTGTCACGGGCGTGTCTTTGACGAACGTCGGTACCGGGTCCGTATTTATCACACAAACGCCGATCACAGCCCCGGTGCCGCTACCGGCCAGCGTGTTGCTACTCGGTTGCGCCGTATTGAGCGCTTTTGGACTGCATCGCCGCGGAACTCAAGACCGGTGAAACGCTTGCAACTGGTCTGAACTTCAGGGTTGTTGCCGCGCGCCCGACGTTCAACTGAGGATTCTAGGTTCAATACTTGCCTTCTCCGGGCGCTGGTTTTTGGTGGCCGGCGCGTGTGTAGTAATGCTCCGGAATGTCTTCGGCGCGCTTATAAAAACGCCACGCACAGGGCTTCCTGGCGTCGGCTTGATAGTCGGTAACCCACAAGGGGTGGCCGCCCCATTCCAGCGGGAGTTTTTCGTTGATGGCGCAATGCACGCAATAGTAGGGTACCTCACGTTCGCCGAAGGACCAGTCGTGCGCTGCTTGCGTGACGCCGAAATTGTAAGGCGACCCGAGCCGTGACGGGGTGCCGTCGACGGGATCACCGCGGCGCATGCGGCCGCCACTGCCGCAGGGGTCCATCACGATAGTAAATTTTTCGTCGTCTTCGCTGATCGTGGCGGTGCCGTCTTGCTCCGGTCCGCACATATGCGTGCGCATCATCTCTGCGGTGAGTTGCACCCGCGCGGCGACGTCCATAGTGAGAAAACCCTGCCAAGTTCGCCTCAACATCCAACCACCCTGCGAAGCACGCAGGGCTCGATAGACTTCTTCCTCGCCGTGTTCTTCGGCAAGGTAGGTCAACAGGCTCCAGATCCAGTCACAAAAGAGATCGTGAAGCGATTTGCCTTCGGCGAGACTGTATGCAGCGAGCTTTTTCGCATCGTCTAGTTTTTCGTCATCAATAGTCTCAGCTATCAACTTCGTCGTTGGGGTACCGAGATCGGCGGCGTCGTCTTGGCGCACCTTACGCCCGACACGGGCCATATCAGTCAGTCTTAACATGGGGCGATTATCCGGTTGTTTCCCTGTGGTGTGAGCGTTATGGTGGTAGCCGTTAATCTGCGGCTACCAGCCCTGATGATTTAGTGGTCAAACGTTCGGCGGCGGCGACGATTTCGGTCAAAGCCGTACCAGGTGGGTAGACTTCGATCCCGCGCGCTTCGAGACGGCGGCAACCCCACGGCGGGATAGCGCCACCTGCGAACACTGGTAAATTCGGACGCACGGCTTTCACAGCATCGAAAACCCGTTCCACGACTTCGACCCGACCGCCGACATTGAGGCCGAGAAGGTCGACGTCTTCGTCCACCGCGGCGGTGGCGATCGTCTCAGCGATCGCCATCCCGGATAGGATCACTTCGAATCCGGCTTCACGCAGCGCCCGTGCGACCAGCGAGAGTCCGCGCCAATGTCCGTCGAGCGCTGTTTTCGCTAGCAATACGCGCCTCGTTGTCGGTCTCGTCATCGTCGTGATGCCTTATGTTGCGCTATCAAACCGGGATCGGTGTATCCCAGTCGCCGAAGACCTCGCGAAATACCGCGCCGATTTCACCGAGCGTCGCGTCCGCATCTACGGCGGTCATCATCGCGGGGATCACGTTGTCCTCACCGCGGCAACAGGTCTCGAGCGCGCGCAGTGCCGCTGCGGTCGCGCTTTCGTGGCGTTCACGGCGTAGAGTGGCGAGACGTCGGCTGGCCTGCTCGAATGCGTCCGAGGTACCGATAAAGCCGTCGATCGCGTAGGGACTGACGTCTCCCTTGCAATTGTTGACGCCGACAACCATGCGCTCGCCGCGCTCCATTTCTGCGTACAAGTTGTATTGATTCTCGTGCGCGCGCTGATGCAGCCAACCGCTGTCGAGCGCCGCCAGAAACCCGCCTTGCGCCTCGATTTCGTCGAAAAATGCCCACCCGCGTTGCTCGAGTTCGCGGCACAAGGTCTCGACAAAATACGAACCCCCCAGGGGATCGACGACGGCCGTGATGTTGGTCTCGTGTTGCAGGATCTGCTGGATCCGCAGCGACATCTGATGGGCGTGCACAGACGGTATCGACAAGGCTTCGTCGTATCCGGAAACACCGAGCGACTGCACGCCACCCAAGACGGCCGCTAAAGCCATTAGCGTGCCGCGGACCAGATTGTTCAAGGGTTGCTGGTAAGTCATCGAAGACCCGGCCGTCACCACGTGAATGCGCAAACGCGAGGCCTTCTCGTCGGTGATGCCGTAGCGTGATTGCAATAGCTCACACCACATTTTGCGTGCCACGCGGAGTTTTGCGATCTCTTCAAAAAAATCCATCGAGACACGAAAACTGACACCGCCTACGCCGCGGGCGGCGGACTCAATGGGGATCCGACCACGGCGTTTGACGTCGTCTAGATATTCCACTGCGTTGGCGAAGAGTGCGCCGAGTTCTTCGAACGCGTTCAGACCCGTGTCAGCGCCGTTGTAGCCCGCGATGGAGACCGGTACCCAGCGCGGCAAGTGTTCGGTACAGAACTCGATGATGTCGGAGTTGAAACGTAGACCGGCTCGGGTCGGTACTTGTTGTTTCGTAACGCAACCGAGGTAGGTCAGAAAATAATCGGATTGACCGGTGCCGGCGAGACGGGCGAGATCGAGACCACGGCGTTTGGCAACAGTCCAGTAACAGGCGAGCGCAAATGGCCCGTGTTGCACGACGCCGCCACCGGGATGGCCATACGTTTTTTCGATCGGGATCCCGTCGAGCACGGTTTCGTAGTCGCGCACGCCCATAATGACGGCGCCGGTGAGTCCTACATCTTCGCAGCGTGCGACGACGTTCGGGTGGTCAACGTCATAGAGGTGATCGGCGGTGTTGCGATCGTGCTCCATGATGAAACCGTGCTCACCTTCAGCGAGAAGGAACTTAATGCGTTCGTTTTCGTCGGCCGGATTGCCGAAGCCGCTGAGTTGGAAGATCCGCCAAGGTTTGTCGCGATACATGCCCGGGTAGGCACCGCGCAAATAGGGTGGGTTACCTGGCATGCCGGTATCAGCGGAGGGCTCGGCCTCGGTGTGGTCTGCGGCTCGATATACCGAGTGCAGGGGGATCCCGGAGATCGTTTGATGTCGCTTGTTGTCTTTGCTCGTCATGTCCTCACCTCAAACGACAGCGGCGTGTGGTACGGACGAATCCAATCGCCCCGTAGCGAACAGTTTAAAAGACTAACCTGGATATTGCATGAGCACCGCGGATGATGGCGCTGGGAAGATACCTGTGAGCGCCTCGTGCAATATCCGGGCTAGCAGTCTGTCGGACTTAGGAAGACCCTAGTGCGGCCGCAGTTAAGCGGCGCCTAGCGCCGCGATTTCTCGGTACAGAGCACAACTATGCGCCTCGAAATCACAGAAAAATCGTCGTGCTTAAGCACGCGTCTCGACCACCGCTAAGTCCGACAGGTTGCTCAGTTGCTCAGTTGCTCAGTGCTCAGGGTCGGACCAATCTAAGCGACTGAATTGGAGGACAAATTTGGTGAATCGCAGCGATTTAGCATCTTAGACTGCAGTTGAGATACCAATTCCGCCCATTGTGATGCGAATTCAAAGACCTAGGTTGGTCCGACCCTGAAGCTCCCTGCGAATTCAAAGACCTAGGTTGGTCCGACCCTGAAGCTCCACCCCGAAGCTCCCTCATCGGGTTATACAACACGGAGAGCGTCCGGCAACAAAGGCCATGGAAGAACATCGAGGATGTCGAGTTCGCCACGCTCAAGTGGGTGGACTGGTTCAACAACAAGCGGCTTCTTCAGCCGATCGGCGATATCCCACCGGCAGAGAAGGAAGAGGCGTATTATCAGCAACTAACCGAGTCGGCTATGGCAGCCTGACTCAAACAAAAGAGTCTCCAATGAACCCGGGGCGATTCAGATTATTTTTTCTTATCGTCTTCCCAGAACCGGGTCATTTCCATGAACATAAATGAGGCGGACCAGGTAATAAGAGAGAGGCCGGTAATAGCTTCGAGACCCGCCGTGAAACGAATATTACCGAAGGGCTCGATATCACCGTAACCAACAGTCGTGTAGTTGGTGAATGAAAAATAGACGCAGTCGACGAGACTTCCGTCAAAGTTGCCGCCTAGCGAACCGAAGTTGCCATACTTCGTCATGAAATAGAAGGCGAGGCCGAATAGCCAGATTTCCACGATATGGGCGCAGATCGTGCCGAACACGCCGATAATGACACGTACCCGATGTTTGACCTGAAACTTGGGAATGCTCAGGGAAAGCAGCCGTAGAATCTCGTAGTGGATAGCTACTGCAGATGCCACTAAGAAGGTGTTGATGAACCAGGAGCCGAGCATCGCTTTGGGAGGGGTCTCCTGACAGCTATATCCTACTAGGTTCCCACGTCGCGTCATCGACGAGTAGGCTACTGTAACCTTGCTTCAATCTACCAACCCGACGGGCTGTAAGTGGCGATCGGGACGTTGCGCTCCAGAACCATGTCGTACCCACAATGTTTGAAATGTTTCGGGTCAGAATAAAAACGAAGTTTGTATGCTGACCCAAACACTCAAGAAGATCTTCCCGCACTAGAGCCTGATCGCGGATTAGTGAGAATTCAATTTACGACGCATGCGCAATCCGAAAATCGCCAACCCCGGCTCAAAATCAGCACGGCAGGCGGCAGCGGGACGGTGACCAAGGCAAACGGTGAGAAGCTACTGACCTCAACCGTGATCGTGTTCGCGATCGTATCGAGACCTGATCGTGGGTGACCCACTCGCCATTCACATAGTGAACGATCGACAATAATTCCTCTTCCCCAGGTGCAAGAATTGTGTCGTCGTAGTCGAACACCAGTGTTTGGACCGAATTATCGCCTTCGACGACATCAACATCGTAAAGTTGTGCCAAGCCGTTCCCAGCGAGGTTTAAGCCGGCGACTTCTGGGAAACTGCCGGCGATCAAAGCGTCGACTTCCGTATTAGAAAATAGTCCGTCGCCATCGGCCTCCGGTAATGGTTGAGTGAATACGAAGGCATCTGTCGTATACCACACGTTGTAGCCTAGAAAGGAACCACCGATCAAATCATCTTCGAAAAAACCACGCGTATTGTCGGCCGTGTAATTATCGCCATATAACCAGCTCCCCGCTTGAGTCCAAGCGGTCCCAGCGAGGTGATTCGCGATAACACCGTTAAGGTAGTCCGCACCAAGCTGACCCAGGATCGGAAATTGCGCGGCGGTCGCCGTTGCCAAACCACTGCTCGTATCATTGATGACATACGCACCACGCGCTTTGGTATCGACTCGCGTGTGTGATCCCACCCCGGGATGAGGCCCGCTTAAGTATTTAACATCCACGGTATATTCGATCGTGGCCGTACCGTCTAAGTTGTCGGTCATCTTCAAAGAGCGGCTCGGATCCGAGGTATGCCGCAATAACGAGCCATCCGTGCGGACTTCGTTGAGGTTTAAGTCGATATCGCGCACTCGCACGGGGTCACCGCTAACCACGAAATCGTCCCAAACAGCTGTCCCAGATTGATAAACCCACAAGTAGCTATTGGGTTGTCCTAATGGTAGGGATAGGTCGACGAAAGTAGAAGATAAGGCGCCACTTGGATTAGCGAACGCCGGCGGCATTGAGAAAGATGATAAATCGGTGCCCGTCGCATCACCGCGGATAAATCCTTCCACAGTATTGTTGCCATGCCCAACGGTCGCCGCTACATCTATGGTGCGATAAGTGACTGCAGCTTCGGCAGTCATGGTAGAAGTCGCTAAGGCGATAAGCAGTGCACGTCGAATCATTCAAGCTCCCCATCCGTTTCCCAGGCGCAGCTCGAGGGTCAACGACCAGCGACAATTCAGCAAGATTGTTGACCTACTGCCAGCGAAGACTAATTCGTTTCACTCAGAACTTCAAATGCCTGTTCGCTTCCGCTAGAGATTACAGATCAGAAAATACATGTAACGTGATAGTTTTTGTTGTAGAGAAATGTGATGACAACCCCTCAGCGCCACTCCCTGGTAGTGTAAGTGATCGCGGCTTTTATTCACTACCAATACACCCGCGTCGTGCGGGCAGGACACCCGTGGGGGCCGCAGCGCCAAGCGTCTTGCGTGCCGACTTAACTGGGCTTGCGGCCTCGCAGCGATGTGTTTATATGGTGCAGCAGACGCCGTTTTTCTCAATTCACGTCATGCAGGTACCGCTCCGTCACTTGCGGCGTAGGGATGAGTTGACGCTGGGAGCGGAGCCGGCAAGGACGAAATAAAAATTGTTGCGAGGGATTTGTTGCGAACGCTTTAGCGGTTATGCTTTGCGGCGCGGCCGTAGCAGCGTCGCGCGGCATTAGTCATAGGGAGGGAAGGAAACATAATGAACGTGAATAAAACAATTATTAAGTCGTTAGAAATCGTCGCTTATATCTTGTTCGTTTTCATTGTGCTCGGTGCTGCTTTTGCAGGAGGAGCTAGTTCGGGATTCGGCGGATTTCTGTTGGGATTAATCGGCGGTTTCATCGTTGCGATCACTATTCTTGGGGTGTTATTCCTACTTATAGACATCGCCGATAACAGTCGCAGAACCGCGGAGTTGCTAGCGGCGCAATCTCAACTACGAGATAGCGCAGGGGAATAGTTCGCCGTCTGCTAATTTCGCGGCAGTGGATTGCTGCCTTAAGTCGCCCGGCACCTGCGGGCATTCGGAGAGGTGCGTCTTGAACCGTTGGGCACTACGGTAAACTAAAGACCCACAACGCGTTATATGGGCTTACGGGAGGGGCGCACTCCGCGCCACACGGGAGCTTGCCATGCAGCAACAATTTCTGCACAACGCCTGGAGAAGTGGACCCTGCCGGCTGGACAGGAAAGCAGGTTTACTAAGTGAAATCTTCTGAGATAATTCTTGTTGAGAGAAGGAGCAGAAGATGACGAAGAGGAAACGACGGAATTATTTGGCGGCGTTCAAAGCGAAGGTGGCGATGGCGGCGATCGGAGGTGATCGGACCCTGGCAGAGCGGTCGGAGCAGTTCGAGGTACACGCGAATCAGATCCAAGACTGGAAGAAGAAACTGACAGAGAATGCTGAGCAGGTTTTCGGTGCTGGTGCGGTAGCCGCTGCGCAGACTGAGCAAGAGGCCGAGAAGTTGCACGCGAAGATAGGGCAGGTGACGATGGAGAACGACTTTCTGTCAAAGTTTCTCGGGCGCGACCTGTGAGCGAGCGCCGGGCAGCGATACAAAGTGTTCACGAGTTATCGAAGGTTTGGCGTTGTGAGTTGCTGGATGTGGCGCGTTCGACGTCGTACTACCAGGGCAAGGGTGTCTCAAAGGAAGACCTCGAATTGATGCGGCTAATCGATGAGATCCACCTGGAGTTGCCGTTTTATGGTTCGCGGCGGATTGTAGATGAGTTGATGGGTCGTGGTCATCGGGTCAATCGCAAACGGGTGCAACGTTTGATGCGTCAGATGGGCTTGTGCGCGCTGTATTCGAAGCACAAGACGAGCAAGCCTGGGAAGGGTCACAAGGTCTATCCGTACTTGCTCAGGGGTCTGTCGATAACGCGACCGAATCATGTCTGGGCCGCGGATATCTGTTATATCCCGATGGCGAAAGGTTTCATGTATTTGGTTGCCATCATGGACTGGCACTCGCGCCGGGTGTTGTCCTGGCGGCTGTCCAATACGCTGGACAGTCGCTTTTGTGTCGAGGCGCTCGAGGAGGCGCTGGCACGCTTTGGTCGACCTGAGATATTCAATACCGACCAGGGCGCGCAGTTCACCTCTGAGGCCTTCACCGGCGTCCTAAAGGCACAGGAGGTGGCGATAAGCATGGATGGTCGCGGCCGATGGCTGGACAACGTGTTTATCGAGCGGCTGTGGCGCAGCGTAAAATACGAGGATATCTATTTGCGGGCCTATGAGACGCCGGCAGCGCTTCGAGCTGGCCTCACGCGATACTTTGCATTTTATAATTCCCGGCGTCGTCACACGGCATTGGGCCGACGCACCCCGGATGCGGTGTATTTCGGTCAGGCCGCCGACAACTTGGTGGCCTGACCACGGGCGAGGATTTCACTTAAGCGGCTGCCCAAATTTTGGGGTCCACTTCTTGGTACTGCGCCGCCTGGGGCGATGAGGTCAGCGCGGATCTGTTCGAGCGCACCATCATCGGGGGATCCGTTTTGTTCTTCCGCGATCGTGAGGGTCAGGCGGTTGCGCGCGGTAACGCTTGCCCCCATCGCTCCGCGCCGCTGCATACGGGGAAGTTGCACGGCGACATCGTGGAGTGCGCGTATCACGGTTTGCGCTTCGATTGCCACGGGACATGCGTCTAGAACCCGCACGGCAACGGCAACATTCCGCGTAAGGCCTGCGTTAAGGAATGCCCGCTCGTCGATCATCATGCCATGTTGGGGATCTGGATGGGCGATGCCGCTAAGGCGGGCCCGGACACGATCCCGGATTTCAGTTGTCAAGCGGCGCCGGGGTTTCGGCTCGTCAAGAGCGTGATCGAAATGCGAGGGTACTACGAGCGAATCACGGATAATTTAATGGATCTCACCCACGTCGAATTCGTGCACGAAGGGATCCTTGGCAGCGAGGCGATCGAGCGCGGTGCGCACGAGGTACATCAGAGCGGTACGACCGTGTGGTCTAGTCGGTGATACCCTAATGCCGGTGCACCGCCAACCTGGGATGCGGCGTTCGACCATTACGGTAAGCCGGTCGATCATTGGCTATACATGCGTTGGGATACCCTGTGCACATGTTACTCGACTTTGGCATTACGCCCACCGGTCAGCCGCGCGATGCGGGGATCTGGATCTTATGGTACAGATGTGCTGACGCCAAAAGACACCAGCAACACCTATTACTCCTGGGGCGTGTCGCGCAACTACCGCGTTGCGGATCCGCGTCAAGATGCCATGTGGGCGACGGCGATTAAAACCGCGTTCGGCGCTCAGGACAAACCGATGATCCAAGCCCAACAACATATGCTCGCGCGGCGCGGTGGGCATGATATAGAAGACGTCGATTTCGTGTTCCTGAGAACCGACGCGGGCCCGACGCGGTGCCGCAAGGTTTTGCGGGAACTGATCGCGCAGCAGCGATCCGGTGTGCTTGCCGTGCCTCGGAATCCGAGCCTCAGGGAACTTCTCGAGCACCGCAACGACGGGGAGCGTATCGCGCCGTTGCTGTGACTCACGCCCCGCATTATGGGAATTTTACCGCTGCGGCGCTGCTGGCTTATTGCCCTCCCCGTGTTGATTAATTAATATTCGCTTAATATCTATCCCGTACTCAGTGACTCCGGAGGGTGGCTCGCATGAAAGGAATCTCTCGCAAATGGCTATGTAGCGTGCTTGTAGCGCTCTTGAGCCCCCTCACGACGCAAGCGTTTCCGATCGCGATGCCCGGCACCGAAGGGGAGTCAATTTATGTGGCCGGCTCGCCGATCGTTGCGACCTACCAGGGGAATTCCGCGGCTTTCAGCAACGATCTTTATCTCATGCTCGATGCTATGGGGAGTCCTGGTGACGACGGCGATTTATCTAATGACCTGTTCATTTTCAACAACCATGCTAGCGCGGTTGGCAGTGAATTCGACATGGGATCATTCGCGCTTGGGGTCGAGTTGATGTTTCGCCTGCACGTCAACGATACAGGTTTTGATTATTTCACGGGCCCCGCCAGTAGAAATCCGGACGGTAAGGCGCATGCGCGCGTGGAAGAAGAGTGGGCGCCCGGTGTAACGCTAGTCAGCTTTGAAGATCTGTTCGATACGCCAGAGGGCGTCGACGGATATAATGACCTGAGTTTTTCTTTCTCCAACACGACCGCGACGCCGGCGAATCCCATTCCCGAGCCGCAAACGCTCGCAATCCTATCGCTGGGCTTATTCGGTTTATCCTATAACCGGCGACGTCGTTAATTTGCGCCGCTAACGGTCTCCACGTCTCCACGCGGGAGACGATGCCGATCGCTGGGTGTCTCGCTGTAATGCGATCTGAGCACGCTAGGTGGCGTCGTGAAATATGATCCCAAGTGACATGCGTTGCCCACGCCGTACCCGGCTAACGCCATGTCTCATTTGCACACGATGCATTCGGAGTTTGCCCTGACGCGGTCTTTCGCGGGTGGGGATGATTACCGCATCGCCAGCCGCCAGGGGAACAACCATCGGTCTCGATTGCACGCGCGGACGCTGTTCCACCAGCGTTAATTCCCCACCTTCAAAATCGCTTCCTGGATCACTGAGTAGAATGATTATTTGCAAAGGAAAATAGATCTCGCCGTAGAGATCCTGGTGAAGGCAGTTATAGTCTCCCTCGGCATAGCGAAGGAGCAATGGTGTGGGTCGGGATTGGCCGGCGGCGTGGCATTGATCAGTGAACTCTGAGTGTGATCGAGGCCAGCGCTTGTCTATTCCCATAAGCGCCGCCCAGGTATTCGCGATCTTCGCTAGCGGCGGATAGAACGCTTCTCTAAGTCGCTGCACGTCCACGGGCAACGGGTAGCTAAAATATTTGTATTGTCCCTGGCCGAAATTATATCGCGCCATATCGATGGTGGCGCGGAAGCGCTCCTGTGGTCCGTCATATAACGCCATCAGATCCTTGCGAAATGCCGCGTCGACGAGTGAGGAAATGACAGCGTAGCCTTCAGCATCAAGATCGCAAGCGAGGTGGAGCCAATCGAGTGACTCGAGCTCGGATATTGCACGAGCACCGCGGATGCTGGCGCTGGACAGGTTCATCCTATTGGCACAAGCGCAGTGAGCGCCCCGCGCGATATCCCGGCTAAGTCTAAGGTGAGACTCACGTGCTCGTTCGCCGCTCACGTTCCATTGCTAACAACGAGCGTTTGCGATCTATGCCCCAACGATAGCCACCGATGTTGCCGTCCCCTCGCAGTACCCGATGACAGGGGATCAGCACGGCTATCTTATTGGCTCCGCAAGCAGATGCTGTTGGTCGCGCGGCTCGAGGCTGCGCGATTCCCTGTGCAACCTCCGTATAACTCACCACATCGCCTTCCAGCACGCTGCACAGATAGCGCCACACTTGAATCTGAAACGCGGTACCCCGCATGTCCAAAGGCAAGTCAGGACGAGGCGCGTTGTGACTGAGATGATCGTCGAGTCCCGCGATCCACATGTCCAGTTCTTTGCTATCCTGCGCAACCGATGCGCGCACGGTGGCTTGCGGAAACTCGTCACGCAATTGAGACAATAGTGTCACAGTGCTATCGCCAAACTGGGCAAAGCACACGCCCTTATCGGTAGCGGCCATCATCAGTTCTCCCAGCGCTGTGCGACGTTGTGCATAGTAAATTGTTTCGCCACGTCCGCCCGCGCGATACGATTTCGGTGTCATGCCGATATTGCGATTCGCCATACCATAGATACGGCTGGTCGAGCCAAATCCCGCTTCATATATTGCCGCCGTTACGTCCTGGCCAGAATTCAAAGCTGTTTTGAAACCTTGGAGTCGGTGGCTGTCTTGATATGTTTTAGGCGAGACGCCGAACTGGGCTTTGAAGCATTTCTGCAATCGGGTCGGGCTCATGTTCACCTGCTGCGCTAAGTTTTGCAGCGTCAAGCGTTCCGCGGCATGCGTTTCGATGTACCTAGCGAGCTGAATGAGTGCCGCTCGTTGTGTTGCGTTTTCTATCGGCCGACATCGTTTGCATGGGCGCAGACCGCCTGTTGTCGCGCTCCGCGCGTCGAAATAGAATCGTATGTTCTCTGGTCGCGCCGGTCTGACAGCACAAGACGGTAGGCAAAAGACACCCGTGGTGATCACGCCGTAGAGAAATACGTCGTCGTAACGGCGGTCGCGCTCTCTGATTGCCTGTCGCATTTCCGCTTCGCTCGGCAGTGTCGCTTGAATTTTATTGCTCATCTTCGCTTTCAATATATGCTTAGCAGTTGGTTTCAGCATATGCGCAGATAAATTCAATTAGGCTCCGAATCTTGCCGCACATCTAAATTTAGATACATTGGTTGTGTCGTGGCTGGTTTTCGCTTTGACAATCGGTTGCCGTTAGCAAGCGATCTCGCGCCCCCGGCGTGGGCGTTATTTTCCGTCCCCGGCACATTAACAATAAATTCGTCAACTTAGTCAGCGTTACCCGTCACGGTACAATCACGAAATCTGGGTTTGCCACCGCGAAAACAGCATCGCGATCGGGTTCCGGTGGATAAATCCACTTCGTATTGATCTCTCGCTTTGTTGCTTTCGCTTCCGCGCGTGTCATCACCACTTGTCGCTCCCAGCCCTCGGTGAAAATTGCGCCCCAGTCACCGAGATCCAAGCATGTTACGTATTTGGGTTGGCTGTACGGATGCAGCGGCAGGTCGAGGAGTTCGGCAGCGGCGTTGTAACCCGCAACCCGTCCCAGGCTCAAAGCGTGTTGGCAAGACATCATGGCGACGTTTCCTCGATCGTCGGTCGCCGCGTGCGCGACATCGCCGCTGACGAATACACCGTCAACTCCGGCGTGAAGATAGGCATCGGTTACTACGCGGCCAAACCGATCGTGATCGCCCGGGATTTGCGCGGCGAGTGGGTTGGCGCGTGCGCCCGCAGTCCAAACGACCGTGTTGGTGTCGATGTTCGTACCGTTCGACAGACTTACGCTGTCCGCGTCAATCGCGACCACGCCGGCCGAGCATATGACCTCGACACCGCCGGCGGCGAGCGCTTCTTCAATTAGCGGCCTGGGAGCGGGGCCTAAATCGGGACCGATATCGGGTGCCTGTTCAACGATGATTACGCGGCTGTTCGCGCTTGCCCCGAGCACGTTTCGTAGCCGTTGCGGCATCTCTGCGGCCACCTCGATGCCGGTAAAGCCGCCTCCGGCGACGACGACGGTATTGCGTGCCGGTGTCGCGGGCCGCGTGCCTAGCGCAGCGAGATGCTCGGCGAGTGCGACGGCGCTCCCGAGTTGGTCAACATTGAAGGCATGTGTGCTTAGTCCCGGAATAGCGGGCGTGAATAAACGACTACCGGTCGCCAGTACAATACGATCGTAGCGCATTTGCATTTCCTCGCCAGCACCACTGGTGATCCCCAAGCGGCGCTCAACCACGTCAATGGCTGCGATCGTCCCGGCGAGATGAGCGACGCCAACGGCCGCGAATAAGGGTTCGAGCTCCGGTGCCATACCGTCTAGCTGCGCTTCATAAAGGCGCGGACGGATATGCATGTGCGGTGTTGGTGAGATCACAGTGATTTTTAATTCTGAGGGGCGCGCGGCCAATGATGCTGTGCGCGCCGCGGCGAGCGCCGCCCACGTGCCAGCGAATCCTGATCCAGCAACGATGATGTTTTTTTGCATGTCGGTATCCTTAGATCAGCCGGACGCAAATACTTCTAAATGTGTCGCAACACCGTGCAGTGTTCTCAGTCGTCCGACAAATGGGCGAGTTGGAAATGGCGAGCGACAAGATCGGCTTGGTAGTCGCCAAACTAATCAGCTCGTTTTCGTAAATTATGAGCGCCGTATTTTTTGCCTGTACCGGGACGTAGCGCATGGCGATTTTGCAGCCAGGCCTGCACTTCAGCGGGGAAAGAAGTGGGTGCCTTGCGCGCCAGCTCGTGACCGATGTCGGCTAGCGAATGTTGCGCGAGCGTATCGCGCATCGCCTTTTCCGCGCGCAACATCACCTGATGGATCGCGCACACGCCCACCGTGGCCCAGCGCGGCGCTCGCTCGCCAAACAACACGCAATGGGCGCGAATTTCGCGGCATTCGAATAGCGATTTATCGCCTTCGACGGCATCGACGACATCCAGAAAACTGATGTCTTGCGCGGGACGCGCCAATAAATAGCCGCCGCGCACGCCGTCGGCAGCCCGCACGACCCCGGCTTTCTCGAGTTTTGCCAACGTCTTCGCCAAAAACGTCGGTGAAATGCCCTGTAGATCGGCGAGATCGCGGCTGCTGAGCGGTGCTTCGCCCCCGTCCACAAGCCACAATAGGCAATGAAGCGCATTTTCTACGCCCGCGGTAAGATATGCCATAACGCGGACAATATCAATCCGCGTTTTATTTGACAAGGCCAACCCGAAGTTTCCTTCGCGCTGCGTCGGGGTTGTACCGGGCTTGACTCGGTATGCGGTAGGGTAGATCGCCGCAGGCGGTTATTGTTTGACTGGATCCCGGATCAAGTCCGGGATGAGGCTGCTGCATCCGTCACCCCCGGAAACGTCGGATTATCCGGGGCCGGGACTAGGGTTAAGCTACGATGAAAACAACTTATTTCAACTGGAGCACTGGAAAAGACTCGGCCCTAGCGCTCTATCATCTGCTAAAGAATGATCGCTATCATGTGGATCAGCTCATAACTTGCGTTAATACACACTACGATCGCGTTTCAATGCACGGTCTACGATGTTCTCTGATGCAACAACAAGTGCAGGCCATTGGCATCCCGCACGGGATAATTGAGTTCACCGACGCAGCGTCGATGGAAGAGTATGAAGCAAGGATGAAAAAGCTTCTCCACAGTCTAAAATCCAATGGTTACACGACCGCTGCCTTTGGCGATATTTTTCTGGAGGATCTGAAAGCATATCGTGAAACGCAGTTAGCCGAAGTCGGCATAAACGCAATTTTTCCTCTCTGGCAACGCGATACCAAAGAACTGTTGCACGAATTCATCGCATTGGGTTTCAAGTCCGTTGTCGTATGTATTAACGGTAATGCGTTAGATAAATCGTACACGGGACGAGTTATCGATTACGATTTTTTAAACGATCTGCCGGATCACGTAGATCCATGCGGAGAAAATGGTGAATTTCATACGTTTTGTTTTGACGGACCTATCTTTAAATACCCGGTCTCGTTTGAAGTTGGAGAGAAAATATATCGTGAGTACGATGACTTGAGCGACCCGGCGCAGAAAATCGGGTTCTGGTTTTGTGATCTTTTAGAAAAATAACTATCGCCCGGGGCGATGCATGTATTTACTTCAAGAGCATCAAATTTTCTGTCGCCGGTATTTAGCGCTTGGTTTTGCCCATCAATTTATTGCTTGTACTTCGAACCCGGCGTGTTCGATGAGCGCTTCCGATTCACCACCCGGGATCCAGATGACTACGGACTTTACCGGTCCCTGTGACAAAACGCTATGGCGGACTTGATCGCCCGGCATGACATAACCGACATCTCCGGGTTTTAATGTGTGTTGGCGACCGTTGACTTCGTGTCCCAGAATGCCACTAACAACGTAGAAGATTTCCAGGCTACCGTGCACGTGGGAGGCGCCTTCGCCATAGCTTGCGGGAAGGGTAAGTTCGCCGATTTCGACATCATCCCGCCCCAGATTGCTCGCATCGATCAGCATTTTAATCGTTACCGGGCCGAGTTTGAGCATGCGCGTGCCGGCGCTGGCGGCAGCGTACGCTGGTTGCGTCTCAGTATGGCTCGTTTTACCGTCACCGTGGGCGGTAGTCGTGGCGACATATAACGTGCTTATAAGAAGGATTAACAAACACTGCGTTTTTCGCATCGTAATATTCCTAGCCTGGATATTGCATGAGGGCCGTGTTTGCAAGGCTTGATTCCATCGGTATCATAGCCCAGCTCATTGCGGACGCATGAAAATACCCGTTATCTCAACATTGCCACAAACACAGTCAGCCCCCCGGTGCGCTATTCCGGCTGTTCTCCTGCTTATTATCCGTTAGCTTCATGTGCTCCTCTGTCGCATAAAGGATATCAACAGCAGGCACCGCCGGGTTTGCCACGCGTGGTCGTGTCGTTATGCTGTCCTTTCGTTTCCCGCGGATCCCGTCGATCTTTGCGCTTGTAGTCGTACCGGTCAGCTTGCTCATCTGTGATTTCCTCTCGCGGCGGCACCGGCAAGATAGCGTCTAGGTAGGGTGCTCGCCGATAGCGCTCATAGGTCTTGTCACAAACCGCCATGCGCTGACCTCGTACCAAGGTATGCCCGTCGTCGTCGGTGACCGACTGCCACGGTCCGGTGTAGATCACCGCCTGGTTCTTCTCGATGCAGGAGCCTTGCTCGCCCTTGAAAGCCTCCACCGTCATTGCGCGGAACTCGATGCCTTCGACCGTGGCCCATGGTGTCGTGCCCCGCTCGAGAATACGGTTCCCATGAAATCCAGCGGCCGCAAAAGCCTGTAGGAAACGGTCCTCTCGCAGGGCGCCGGAAATGCAACCGCTCCAAAGTTCAGGATCATTTTGCATTCTTAGCGGCACGTCTTCGTCGCTCACGATATCGGAGATGACTGCGCGGCCGTTATGCTTTAGCACGCGAAAGATCTCCGCGAACATCTGCGCTTTGGCGTTAGGATGCACCAGGTTCAGTACACAGTTGGAAACGACCGTATCCATTGACTCGGTCACGATCATCGGAGCGGATTCTCGCAGCGCCTGGATTTTGATTTCGAGATCCAAGTAACCGTTGGCACTCGCCACGGGTTGTACTGCTAAGTGCTTTTCCAAGCGATCGAGATCCAGCTGCAGATCTTGGATCGTGCCGCGACAAAAAGTCACGTTGTTGAAGCCGATCGCTTCCGCGACCTTGGGTTGATTGCGACGTGCCACCGCTAACATGTCCGGGTTCACGTCGACACCGATCACTCGCCCCTCCGGGCCGACAACTTGCGCAGCGATGAAACAGATCTTGCCGGCGCCGGAACCCAGGTCGAGCACGGTTTCTCCGGCCTGCACATGCTTCGAAGGATCGCCGCAGCCGTAGTCTCGCTCGAGAACCTCCGCAGGAATGGCTTGCAAGTACTTCGGGTCGTAGGAAACCGGGCAACAAAGCTCGGGCACCTGGGTTTTTGCGCCTGCAGAGTAGCGGTTTCGAACGGCGGAATCGACGTCTAAGGACAAGGATGAGGGTGCAAATAAATCACTCACGGCCAAGCTTCCCATTGGTGGGGCGGATCAGCGGATCCGCTCGAGAGGTTTTCGCAGCTTAGCACGAAACCGGATCCTCGGGACTTCGACGGCCCGCGCGGCAACGCGAACAAATGAACCGTCGCCAATCGCTTTAAGAATTACGATGCTAAAGTTTGTGCGCGACATGCTCCGCAATCGCCATCGCCGCGGTCAATCCGGGTGATTCGATGCCAAAGAGATTCACGAGACCAGGAATGCCGTGGCGCACCGGCCCGTCAATACGGAAATCCGCAGGCGGATCTCCAGGTCCTACAAGTTTTGGTCTAATACCTGTATAGGCCGGCTGCAAGGCCTGGGGGTCGAGTAGCGGATAATAACGTTGAATCGCGACGATGAATTTTTCGCGTGCGCTATCGTCAAAAGTGTAATCGAGGTGGTTTTGCCAGCGCACATCGGGGCCAAAACGGGCCTGGCCGGCAAGGTCCAAGGTCACGTGTACGCCAAGTCCGCCACCGCGCGCGACAGGATATACGAGGTGTCGAAACGGATTTCTTCCCGTCAACGCATAGTAATGTCCAATCGCGTAGCGAGAAGGCGGAATATGCTTGGCCTCGACACCGAGTTTCGCGGCAAGCGATGCGGCGTGCAATCCACCCGCATTGACTACCGACCGTGCGGCGACGGTAATACGTTCCTCGCCACCCACGTCGATACACAGATCCTGTTTTCCGGTAACTCCGCCAAGCACCGGGCTACGATAGACGACCGTCCCTCGGTGGGCTTCGATATCACCGATGAAATTTAGCTGTAGCGCGTGACTATCGACGATCCCGGTTGATGGTGACATGAGCGCGGAGGTAACGTTCAGCGCGGGCTCCAGCGTTGCGACCGCCTCGGCGTTGAGACGTACAAGATCGCGCACGCCGTTAGCCTGCGCGCGGACGCTATAATCATCGAGGATCGCCTGTTCTTCGCTGTTTGTTGCTACGATGAGTTTGCCGAGACGCTGATGGGCGATCTGCTTGTGATCACAATAAGCGTAGAGCAACGCTTTTCCACGCACGCAGCTGCGGGCCTTCAAGCTACCTACTGGATAGTAAATCCCCGCATGAATGACTTCTGAATTACGGCTACTCGTTTCAGTGCCGAACGTCGCATGTTGCTCGAGCACCACGACCTCGCGTCCCGCTAGTGCGAGCTCACGCGCGATGGCGAGACCGACGATCCCGGCACCGATTACGACAACATCAAGCGACTCCATTGGTCTTAGCGCTTAACACGGTCGAGTATCCGGGATTTGAAACATATTTGATCATCGGGACGTAATACCAGAATTTCTCTGGCCAAGCTTCGATCCCTGCTCTCCCGTTCGCATATCCTGGCTGACGAAAATGCTTATGATATCGGTTTTGATGTCGCCGGTATTTTCTTCGTACGTGCCCGCATGAGCACCGCGCAGCGGAGGCTTGCCCGGGTCTGATATCGTCACCCAACCGACTGGTGCTGCGCTTTGGGCGCCGGCCCGGCGCCCAAAGGAATCCGACTCAGCCACGGTCGCGGTAGTGAACCCACGCAATTCTTAAGTGGATGATGGTCTATCTCATGGTCGATCTAAGAAAATGTTCGCCACGTTTGCCTAAGTTCGGCAGGCCGCGAGGATCCGCCATCCTGGGTGCTCCGGGTTTTCGAAAAGGGTGTGATTGTGGAACATTAGCATGGCCGCAGTGGCTGGTCAGCGCCGAACGCTACCACAAAGCTAAAATAATCGGGGAGGGGGGGGGACGGTATGAAAACGATGAACAAGCGCTATTTATTATGGTCGCTGCTCGGTGTCCTGGCTTTACCGACTGAGCACGCACTTATATGCGCAAGGCTTTGAACTCGAGGAAGTGGTCGTGACGGTCCGCAAGCGTGAAGAGAGCCTGCAGGACACGCCTATCGATGCGCGGTTCCTTGTTATGGGAAGCATCGGAAAGTTTGCAAAGCTACCTCACCTTTGAGCACACCCGTATTCGTGAAAACGGCGCACCGACTGTCTCCGGCGGGGTCAACGATAAAGCGGCATTCGGAACTTTTGGCAACGCCGCGTTGGCAAGTTGTGCGGCGATCAATATCAACCCCGGTTTCCCTCCCGGGGGACCGCCGTCTTTTCCGCCACCGGGAGTGGGTACCGATGGCGCGCCACGCTGCTATGGCCCGCACACGTTCGCCGGCAAATTTACTTCCGAAGGCACTTTCCCGGTGTTCTCCGATTTGGATGGCTGGGGCGCCAGCGGTGAGTCGACCTGGACGGTGAACGATTGGCTGACGATTAAATCCATCACCGCTTATCGTGAAATGGACGTGGAGTCCTCGCGTGACGGCGATAATACGCCGGCGAATATTTTTGCTACGCAGGATTTCTATGAACACGAACAGTTCAGCGAAGAAGTGCAATTTTCCGGCAGCGTGTTAGACGATCACCTCAAGTGGCTGTTTGGCTTCTACTACTTTGAGGAGGATGACTTTAATCATAACCCCGTGACTTTACCTGTGGGTGCACGCCTCAGCGGTGGTCTATATGACAACGATTCAAGAGCGGTGTTTCTTCAGTTTACGAATCATTTCACAGAGAAGTTCGCGATCACGTTCGGTGCACGTTATACGGTAGATAGAAAACGATTCACCCCCGATCAAATCGCACTCGGCGATGCCTCGCAGAGTAACGGTAGTATTTTCGCATCTACGTGGCCGCTGACTAGGGGCATTTATCTTTCCTCAACCGGACCCATGCCGGCGGGTACGCGCATACTGCTTTTGCAGGAATTCGAACAAGAGTTCGACGATTTTAACGTCATGTTCAATCTGGCTTATGACTGGACGGAAAACATGATGACCTACGTTACCTACTCCGAAGGTTTCAAGAGCAGTGGGTTCGATCACCGCTACGGTGCTCCACCTATCGATGCGGCTACCGGCCGCTTAACGAATAGGCCCAATACGTTTGAGCCGGAGACCGTTAATAGCTATGAAATCGGCATGAAGTCGGAATGGTTCGACAACAGTGTGCGTCTCAACCTGGCCTTTTTTAAAACGAATTACGACAATCGACAACTCATTATTCGTGAGACTTTCAACCCTATCACGTTCAATGGCGGTTCGGCAGATATCGGAGGTGCCGAGATCGAGTTGATTTGGGTTCCTACCGAGCGATGATATATGACGTTTGCGCTCGGCTATATCGATGCGGAATACGAACAATAGAGTACGAGTGTACTCAATAACGCGACGCCGATCGCTCCGAATAACTCACTGGTCAACACGCCGGAGCTGAGCGTTGCCTATACTTTTGATATCAGCGATTGGGCGACATTGACACCGCGGCTCGATTGGTCATTTCATGGCAAACAATACAATGACGCTGTGAATACGCCGCAATTGGTTCAAGAATCCTATCACTTGTTAAATGCAGCGATGAGCTTGCAAACCAACGATGGACATTGGGAAGCGGTATTGGCATTACGCAACATAACGGACGAAGAGTACCTGATTACGGGTAATTCCGCCTTCGCAACGTCCGCATCCTATGTGGAGCAAGTCTATGGGCGGCCGGTTGCATGGTCGATTTCGCTGAAGTACAACTTTTTCTGAGCAACGGCGGGTAGTATTTCGATCCTAGGCGGTCCACTGAGCTCGCCCGGTGGCGCCGATTTTCATCTATTTTAGATGAGCAGATGTCTGAGGCTGATTCCAGTTGCACTACGAGAAAACCATCATGATTGAACCTTATAACGCTGTTGGCTTGGTCCCTACCATGTGGGGGATCCGCCGACGTGAAGATATTTTCAAAAACATCGCGCACCACAGCCACATGATGAAAGCGGCCTGCTGGTTATCGGATATCGATTTCCCGGTGAAGCTAATCGCCATACCCGAAGGCGCGCTGCAGGGATTTAACGATGAAGTTATGGATGTCGATCACGCAGATTTTGCTAATACTTGCGCGATCGATATTCCCGGACCGGAAACGGATGCGCTCGGCGAACTCGCGAAAGAGTACGGCGTTTACATCATGGCGCAAGCAAAAGCCAAACACGCGAAATTCAAGGATCGCTTTTTCAATGTCGGATTCATTATCGACGACCAAGGAGACATTATTCTGCAGCACCATAAAGTAGTGACGCTGCTGCCGGTGGAACATTCAATGACACCACATGACGTCTATGACTGGTGGGTGGAAGAATACGGTGATGGTTTGGATGCTTTTTTCCCGGTTGCCGATACTCCGCTCGGTCGTTTGGCTATCATGATGGCGAATGAAGGTTCCTATCCGGAGAACGCGCGCGCGCTGGCGATGAACGGCGCGGAAGTGGTATATCGTGCGGCGATCCCGCATCCGGCCGCCGCCAACGATTATTTTGAAATTCAAAACCGGGCGCGGGCGCTGGATAACAATATGTTTATCGTAGCGCCGAACATGGGTACTTATTATCTTCAGCCCGATTCGGAGACCCCGATTGACACGTTCGGTGGTGCCTCCATGATCGTAAATTATCGTGGGCAGATCGTCGGCAAGCAGCCTTACAGCGGTGTATCGACTTGGGTGTCCGGCCCTATCGACATCGCCGCATTGCGTTACCATCGCGCCAGTTCTCAGTGGACGAACTGGATGAAAGACTTAAAAACGGAGCTTTATAAAGAGGTCTATTCCCAGCCGATTTATCCGAAAAACCTGTACCTCGATCGCGAGCCAATGAAGCATGCCGAGTACAAGGAGAAAATCATCAAAAAGCAGATCGCCATGATGCAGGAGAAGGATATCTGGAAAAGATGAACCGTGGGGCAGCGCAGAGCGCAGCGGTCGATCCCTGTGCACGTTTGATAACAGCCTCGAGTTTGCGGGTCGGATGACCGATAGCGCGGCGCTAGCGCGGAAGACCGTCGACCCCGCGCGCCTGCCTCCCAGCGTGGCGTGGTACACCGTCGCACTGTGTATGCTCGCCTATGTGCTGTCCTTTGTCGATCGCCAGATCATCGCTTTGCTGATCGAACCGATCCAAGCTGACCTGCAGATCTCCGATACGCAGTTTAGTTTATTGACGGGTTTTGCGTTCGCGTTGTTCTACGCCATCATGGGTTTGCCCATTGCACGCTGGGCGGATGTTGGTCCCCGGCCATTCATCATCGCGGCGGGCATCGTGGTGTGGAGTTTTGCCACCGCGCTGTGCGGGACGGCACGGACGTTCCTACAGTTATTTTTTGCGCGCATGGGGGTCGGCGTAGGCGAAGCAGCGCTATCGCCGACCGCTTATTCCATCATCAGCGATTCGTTCCCGAAATCCCGCCTGGGTTTGGCGCTTGGAGTCTACTCGCTCGGCGCGTTTCTCGGCTCTGGGCTTGCCTTTATTGTCGGCGCTACGGTAATCGACATCGTGGGGCGAGCCGGTGCGTTGCATCTTCCCGTGGTCGGTTTAGTCAAACCCTGGCAGGCGGCATTTTTTGTCGTTGGCGCGCCAGGAGTGCTCGTCGGCTTATTATTTTATTTGACCGTGCGTGATCCGCCGCGCGCCGGTGTCGCCGACGGCGCGGAGAAGGGCTTCACGATCCGGCAGGTATTGGCTTTTATCGGCCAACACAAAAAAACTTATTTAGCGCATTACCTTGGTTTTGGTCTCCTCGCCTTGGCGATGTACGCGTTGTTATCGTGGGCACCAGCATTTCTAATCCGTGTCTTCGGGTTGTCCGCGCGCGACGCGGGCGTCTATCTCGGTTTGATCATTCTGTTGGCGAATACCGCCGGCGCTGTGACCAGCGGCTGGCTGGCCGATTTTTTCAGTCGCCGAGGCTACGACGATGGGCCGTTGCGGGCCGGGATCGTCGGTGGCCTGGGTGTTATTATTCCCGGCGCGTTGTTTTCATCGATGCCCGATCTGACAAGCACCTTGTTGATGTTGGCTGCGGCGTTCTATTTCGCGAGCTTCCCAGTTGCGACCTCAGCGGCTGGTCTGCAATTAATGGCACCAAATCAAATGCGTGCTCAAGTGACGGCCTTGTTTTTCCTTGCCATGAACTTGTTCGGGATCACCGGTGGCGCCTCCTTGGTGGCGCTATTGACGGATTACTTCTACAAAAACCTGCAAGCGGTAGGTTTCTCCATGTCTATCGTTTGTGCTGTAGCGGGGCTCGTCGGTACGGTTTTGTTGGCATGGGGCTTGAAATATTTCGCCGAGACCGCGCGTTCGTTGCTCTGAACCATGTAGGATGGAACGCATGCATACAAGGCGTGGATTTGTTACGCGGCTGACCGCGTTGTTGAGCGCGGCCGCGGGCGGCTCGCTAAAAGTACCACTGGCGCTAGCGCAGAGAACGGGCGATCACCTGAAGCGGATCGGCGGGCGCATCATTCGCCGTGCGGATTCGAATTACGAGGTCTGGCGGGCGAGCATGGTGTGGTACATCTTCAAACCAGCGCGCTTCCCAGATACGATTATTCGAGCCGAATCTGAAGACGATGTGATCGCGGCGGTCGATTACGCGCGCGAAAGCGGGCAGAAAGTCGCAACCCGCACCACCGGCCACAATCCAGCGCGGGCTTGTCTGCGTAACGGTGGCGTGTTGCTGGATACCTCGCAACTGCGTGAGGTCGAAATCGACGCAGCGGCGGGCACCGCCTGGATACAACCGGGTATTCGCAGCGAAGACTTTATCGAGTTGACACGCGCTTTGAGCTGGTCATTTCCGGCTGCGCATACCGGGATCGTAGGCCTCGGTGGTTATGTGATCGGCGGCGGACTCGGTTGGAATATGCCCGCGTGGGACATCGCGTGTCGCTCGATCATTGGTGCAGAAATCGTGCTTGCAGACGGACGCAAAGTTGTCGCTGACGCGCACACGAACGCCGATTTACTGTGGGCGGTTCGCGGCATCGGGCCTGGGTTTTTCGGGGTTGTTTTGCGTTACAAGCTGCGCTTGTTCCCGCTGCCCCGCGCGATTATCAAAAGCAAATACATCGTATCGATGAAACACACCGCCGAATTGATGCAAGCACTTGAGGAAATCACGGCTACCAAAAAGCGCCAACTCGAGGTGCTGGCAGTTGCGGGTCGCTTCGCGCCGCCGGATAAAGCGCCGGCCGAGCGTGATTTCGTCTGGGCCATCAGTGTGGTGTCGTTTGGACAATCTCAAACCGATGGCTTGGCGTTGCTGGAACCCGTCCGGCGCAGCAACTTGCCGACGATGAGCAGCATGAAAAAGGAAAACGCGCTGCTAAGCTATCCGGAGCTCTATGCGGGCCAAGAAACCGATCATTCGAGTCCCACGCGTACGGCGATTCATAACATCTGGACCAACGATCCGGCAGAGGCGATGAGCACCTTGGTGGACCGTTGGCAAACGACGCCACCACGATCGCCGCGTTCGTTTGCGTTGTCTGCATGGGGCGTTAATCCATCCCCGGACGATGCAGACAGTAGCTTTACCTACACCGGTGATCATTATGTCTCTTGGTATTTGATGGCGGAGAACGCAGATGACGTCGCACCAAATTTTCAATGGATGGATGAGTCGGTAAAGCTGATGAAGCCTTATACGCGAGGCCACTATCCGAACGAGATCAATATGCAGCGGTATCCGGATACCATTCGCGCGTGTTTCAGCGCAGAGAAGTGGAACAAATTGGAAGCGCTACGGGCACAATATGATCCCGATGGCGTATTTCATTCCTACCTGGGTTTCTCTTGATAAGGTTTATAAATGACAACATGCCAGGACAACGTTGCGGTCGTTGGTGCGGGGCGTATGGGCCGTGGTATTGCCGTGAGTTTTGCCTTGGCCGGGTATACCGTCGATCTGATAGATAGCGAGGAACGAAGCGTAGGCGAGTTCGTCGACGCAGCGGCGACTATCGAGAGCGAAGTAAAACACGAGGCGCGTTTGGTGGTCGTGGCCGGGATCGCAGCACGGCAAGCGATCGATGATATGACCTCGCGCATCAACATCGTTGCCCGCGCCGATAGTGCAGGCGTGTTACGGGCCGCCGACTACGTTTTTGAGGCGGTAGCGGAAATCTCGGCCGTGAAACAGAGCACTTACGCGTGGCTGAGTTCTACGGTCGGTGATGCAACGATCTTGGCGTCGACGACCTCGACAATGTTATCGGATACGTTGGCTGATTTTGTCATGCAGCCCCGGCGTTTTACCAATGCGCACTGGCTGAACCCGGCTTATCTAATGCCCTTAATCGAAATCTCACCGGCCAAATGCACTGCTGCCGATGTGGTTGATGAGCTCCGTGAGTTGCTGGAAGCCATTGGTAAAGTTCCGGTCGTGTGTCGCGCATCACCGGGATACATGGTTTCACGACTGCAAGCGCTTGTTCTAAACGAGGCCGTGCGCTTGGTAGAAGAGGGTGTCGCGAGTGCGGCAGACGTAGATCGTGCGATCCGCGTTGGCTTCGGTCCACGTTATACTGTGTTCGGCCCGCTTGAGTTCATCGATTGGGGCGGTGGCGATATTCTTTATTACGCGTCCAATTATCTGGCGAGCACCATCGCCGCATCGCGATTTGCGCCACCCGAGACCGTCAAACGCAATATGGAAGCGGGGCGTAACGGCATGCGCGAAGGCCAGGGCTTTTATGCTTGGCACGATGTCGATCTCGATGCATTTCGTGCCGATAAACTGACGTCGTTTGCAAACTTACTCGGCCATCTGCAATTGTTGCCCAAAGTGAGCAGCGATCGAGATGTATAAAAAACGACGGAGTGCCCATTCATCTGCGCACGTAAGGTGTGCGCTGATCGCTATGCTTTGTCTTTGCGCGATGATGTGCGGCTGTAGCGATGAGCAAGCTGGTGAGGATATCGCGATCAGCACGGCGCGCGTGCCTCGCGAAGCGTCGACAAACGCCGCGCTCACGGGTCGCGAAAAATCGTTTCCGTGCCTCGCTTGTCACGGTGCAGAAGGTATCAGCGACCATGATGTGTGGCCAAATCTCGCGGGACAGACTAGCGCGTATCTCGCCAAACAACTGCGCGACTTTCGCGCTGGTGAGCGCCATGATCCCTGGATGAGTCCAATGGCGGTCGGCTTAAGTGATCGTGATATCGACGATCTTGCTGCCTACTTCAGCAGTCTCGATGGCGTGGTCGGCGGTACCGATTCGGTGCCTGCTGCGGCCCAGACTTGCGTCACGTGTCATTCCGAGCAGGCCGGTGCGACAAATCCTTTGTGGCCATTTTTGGCGGGCCAAAAGCAGCACTACTTGGCGAAGCAGCTGCACGATTTCCGCGCGGGTCGGCGTCGGGACCCACTTATGGCGCCGTTGGCCAGTGGATTATCCGATCAAGACATTGAGGCACTTGCGGAAGTCTACGCGCACCAATAACACCGAACAGTAACAGCCCAGCTACCCGAAGGAGGGCATAATGTCCACCGCATCTGAGCAGCGTGATCACATACGAACCTGGGAGCACTGGATCAATGGGCGGCGCACGCCCTCGGACTCGGGTCGCCATCTCGAGGATCTCAATCCAGATGATGATTCCGTTTATGCGCACCTCGCCGCTGGTACGGCGAGCGATATCGAACGCGCGGTGCAGACAGCGCAGCAGGCGTTTGAGTCTTACTCGACAATGTTGGCGGCGGAGCGCGAAGCAATCCTATCTCGGACCGCCGGCTTGGTAGAAGCACACCGTCAGGAATTCGTCGACATGCTAATCGACGAGGTGGGATCACCGCTGGGCAAGGCCCAGTTCGAAGTAAACTATGGCATCGGCTGCTTACGCGCGGCGGCCGGCGTCGCGCGTCAGGTACGCGGTGAGACCATGCCGTCGGACACCCCCGGCCGGCTCAGTTTGAGTCTGCGCCAACCGCTCGGTGTGATTGCAAGCATCGCCCCGTTTAACGTGCCGTTCTTAAAACACACCAAGCTGAGCGCAACGCCCCTCGCGACCGGTAATACCGTCGTCATGCTCGCCTCGGAGTTTGCCGCCGTGACCGCTTTGCGGCTTGCTGAGCTCTACCAGGAGGCGGGTTTGCCGGACGGCGCATTTAACGTGATCACGGGCCTTGGCGCGGAGATCGGCGATAGCCTCACGACCCATCCCTTGGTGCGGGTCGTTATGTTTACGGGGTCTCCGCGGGTCGGGCAGCACATCGCGCAGCTCTGCGCTCCCCACATGAAACGCGTGGTACTAGAGCTCGGCGGCAAGAACCCGTTGATCGTGTTGCAAGATGCTGACATCGATGCTGCCGTCCAGGCAGCCGCGTTCGGCACGTTCTTCTTCCAGGGCCAGGCGTGCATGGCGTCGAGTCGTATCTACGTACAACGCGCGGTGTTCGGCGAATTTTTGGCCAAATTCAAGACCGTCGCCGAGGCTTTGGGTAGCGGTGATCTGCGTAACCCGGATACCTGGCTCGGTCCGATCATCAGCGAGCGCCAGCGTCAGCGGGTCCAGCAACACATCGAAGACGCGCGCGATAAAGGCGCCACTGTTGTGACGGGCGGGGAGTGGCGCGGTAATCGCTGTCGGCCCACTATTCTCACCGGCGTCGCTGAGAATATGACGGTATGCCGGGAAGAGACTTTCGGCCCGGTAACGTCGGTCTATCCGATAGACGGCCCGGCGGAGGCTTTGGAGAAGGCCAATGCGACGAATTACGGTCTCAGCGCGGCCGTGTTCACACGCGATATCGACCAAGCGCTGCTACTAGCGCAGTCGATTAATTCGGGCATGGTGCATATTAATGCGCCGACGATTGCCGATGAACCACACGTACCTTTCGGTGGTGTTGGTGATAGCGGTTTCGGCCGTGAAGGAACGGACATCGATATCGACACATTGACTGAATGGAAATGGATAACGGTGCAGTTACCGACCACGTGATGCGCGTGTGATGTGCGCCGACGATAAGCGGATGTGACCATGAGGATCGTAGACTTTCTACTCACCCGTCTTAAGACGATCGGTATTGATCACATCTTCGGTATTCCCGGTGATTACATTCTGCCGTTCTTTGAAGTTCTTGAAACGAGTGAGGTTCAACATATCGCACCGTGCAACGAACTGAACGGCGGCTATGCTGCCGATGGCTATGCGCGTTTGCGTGGGGCTGGTGCAGTAGCCGTTACTTATGGCCCGGGCGCGTTCAGCTTGGTTAATTCGGTGGCCGGCGCTTATGCCGAACGCATACCGTTAGTGGTGATTTGCGGTGGTCCACCGTTAGTGGCGTATCGCGATCAAGCGCTGAAGCATCACATTTTGCCGGATCGCTACGATGCCTCACTTAAAATATTTGAACAAGTAACGGTTGGCGCTCGCGTTTTGCGTGATGCAAGCCGGGCAAGCGCTGAAATCGACGCCTTACTACGCCTGTGTTTGCAGGAAAACCGGCCCGTTTATCTGGAGCTACCGCAAGATGTGCAAATGCAGGATTGTGGCTCAGTAGCCGCTTGGTCTTGCCCGGCGGCGATAGGGGATCCAGACTCGACGGCAGCCGCATTGAACATGCTCAGCGCCCGGCTGCTCGAATCCGAGCGTTGCGTGTTCTTAGTCGGGCACGAAGTGCAGTCCGCCGGGTTACGCGAACAGGTGCGTCAATTAGTCGACCAAACAGGTGTGGCAGTCGCTTCAATTTTTTCCGGCCGGCCGGACTTTCTCGAAGACCACGCCCGTTGTATCGGTATCTATCACGGTCAAGGCAGTACCGAATCGGTACGTGCCTTTGTTGAAGGTGCCGACGCCGTTGTCTGGTTCGGCGCTGTGGCATCCGATTTTAACAAAGGAGGTTCAACGGCAAATTTATCCGTCGAGCAAGAAATTACGATCTTCGACGATCGCGTCGCAACGCGTGACGGAGTTTACTCTGGTGTTCGTTTGCACGATGTCGTCACGGGCTTGCTCGAACACTTGCCCGCCGATCATTGGGCGCAGGTAGAGATCCCAACACGAGGTTATACGCACTGCGCGGATGCAAGCTTCGACGTTGCACCCCACACGCCGGTGACGAACGAGATTTTTTTTCAACGCATCGCGGGTTTCTTACGGAGTAATGATGTGATTCTCGGCGACGCGGGCCCTATGATCAGCATGTCATACGTACAGTTACCGCCGGGCGCGCGCTTCCTTGCATCGGGTTATTGGGCTTCGATCGGGGCCGGTTTTGGCATGACCTTAGGCGCCTGTTTTGCGGCCGAAGCTGAGCAGCGCATGCTAGCCTTCGAAGGCGACGGTTCTTTTCAAATGACGGCGCAAGAACTGTCGACAATGGTTCGCTACGATAAGAGGCCGATCATCTTTTTGATTAACAACAAGGGTTATACTGCGGAACGTTTGATTCACGATGGTGAATTCAACGATATTCAGGATTGGCAGTATTGGCGCTTGGCAGAAGTATTTGGCGGGATCGCAGGCTATGAGGTGCGCACTGCCGGCGATCTAGAAGCCGCTTTGCAGCGCGCCGCTACCCATGCCGGCCCCGGTCCCTTGATGATCGAAGTGCACCTCGATCCCTTCGATGTCTCTGCGGCGTTTGCGCGCATGAGCGCGGGTCTGCGCAGCCCCGAGCGCTGATACCGTACGGTTCGGTGATGATAGGTTTGGCCGTCGCGATGCCGCAATCCGATCACGGAACGAAGGTTCGAGCATGTCCTATTTTTTTTCTGGGACACCCATGAAAATTTTGTTCCGCACGTTTAGCACGCGGTGAGTTTCCATCGAATTAACCTGGGTGTCCTAAACCACTAAAGCGTCGCGTTTTTTGGGACCGGCATAAACGGCGGGCATAAACGCCGCTAGTGCCGAGCTTCGGCTAAGCGCGGTGACGACCGATCGATGGTCAGGAGCGCGGGCACACGCCGCTTCCGCCAGGTCCTACAGGTAGGGTGTTTCTTAAACGTTTATAAAGCGTTAGCGCCGCCGGCCGCTAATAATGCGAAGCATACCTATGAAACACGCAGCACAACTACAAGCTGCGGTTGCGGCAATCGAGGGGAACGCGCTCACTGAAGCCGAGCGTATTCTCACACGTCTCCTCAAGCGCGATCGTAAGCACGCAGATGCGTTGAAGCTGGCGGGCGTCGTCGCTTATCGCCAGGGTGAGTTTGCGCGCGCCGTCGCGTTGTTAGAACGGGCCGTAAAAGTCGCGCCTCGCGATGTTGGCGCGATGGCAAATCTTGGCGCAGCGCTTAATTGCCTAGGTCGTTTCGAAGAAGCAGAGCGGCGCGCTCATGTGGCGCTCGAATTAGCCCCAAACAATGCCTTGGTTTTGAGCAATCTCGGCAAGAATGCCCTTGACCAACGTCATTTTGACGATGCGCGTAGGTGGTTGGAAAAGGCGGTTGGCGCTGACGCAAACAACTGGTTAGCGCATCATAATCTCGGTGTATGCCTACGCGAGATAGGAGATATTCGTGCTGCCATCCGCGCCTTGCAAACTGCCGTGAGCTTATCGGATAGCGTCGAGACTACTGCCGAACTTATCGTCACTCTACGCCTGAGGGGCGACGACGAAACGGCGGCCGAATTGGCGCGTGGCTTGTTCGCGCGAACGGATGCTGGCGACGCCGTGCTCGGCGCCTGGGAGATCTTTTTCGATACTTGCGATTTTGACGCCGTCGCTGCGACGCGCGAACGCGTCTTCGGATTGCTCCAAGATCCCACCACGCGAGCGACCTGTAGTGGCGGTGTTTTGATGCTGCTCAATTCCCTGGCGGCGCTAAGACCCAGCGAAACCCTAACGGCACACCGTGCATGGGCTCGGCACCAGTCTCCCCTGCGCCTAACCAAGATCGGCACGACGCGTTCGCAACAAAACGATACGCGGCTGCGGATCGGATATCTCTCGCCTGACTTTCGTGATCACTCTGTGGGCTTATTTATTAAACCGGTGATCAGCGCACACGACTCGAGCCGTTATGCGGTTATTTGTTATTCGAATAGCGTTCCAGCTGATAGCACTGATGATCCCGTTAATACCGCAATCCGCGCGACGGCGACGAGCTTTGTCGATACCGTTGCCCTGAGCGATGCGGAGCTTGCGAGCCGCATTCGCACCGATAACATCGATGTACTTGTCGATCTCGCTGGTCATACGCGGGGCACACGGGTTGCGGTCATGCGGGAACGACTCGCGCCCGTGCAAGCAACTTGGCTCGGGTATCCGAACACCACGGGGCTCGAGACGATGGATTACCGCATCTCCGATCCCTACGTAGACGACGCCAACACGCGCGAATACGCTGAGGAAATCATCCGTCTGCCGGAGACGTTTATTTGCTGCGGTGGGTTTGAGCATGTCGAGCGCACTACCGTCCCGCCGGTCACGAGCTGCGGTCAACTAAGTTTTGGTAGTTACAATAATGTACGTAAATTCACCGCTGAATTGATCGACTGCTGGATAAAGATACTAACGGCCGTACCAAATTCGCGCTTGGTCATAAAAGCCGGACGCGCCACGGCGCCCTTGACTCAACGTAATTTGCTCGCTGCCTTCGCCAGCGGCGGGATCCTCGCCGAGCGTATCCGGCTGCGTGAGGTATTAGACTCTCGTCGCGCCCACTTAGCCTCGTACAACGAGATCGATCTCGCCTTAGATACGTTTCCCTATAACGGCACGACGACGACTTGCGAAGCGCTGTGGATGGGTGTTCCCGTAATCACGCTGCGCGGCCGGCGGCATGCGTCCCGCGTCTCCTACAGTATTCTGCGCAATTGCGAGTTGGATGAACTCGTCGTCGACAATGTCGACGATTATGTGTCGCTCGCCACGGCGCTCGCCCATGACTTGCCGCGTTTGGCAAAGTTGCGCGAGCTGGCGGCAAGCAGATTTCGTGACTCTGCGTTGTGCCAACCACAGCGCTTCACCGCCCAACTCGAAAGCGCTTATGAAGCCATGCTCGAAGCCAATCGGCCGGACATGGTCGTCTCCGCACGGTAATACTTCAACGCATCCCGTAACGATTCGAATTGCTCATGAGCCGACAATCATCCGAAATTGATTTCACCATCATTCTTGCCGCCACTGGTGCGAAAGCCGCCGTGGCTGCACGCATTTTGACAATTCTGCAAGCAACCCCCACAGCTACTGAGGTGATCGTGAGCATTCATGCGAACGATCACGACACGCTCGCAGGTGCCCGCACGCTCGGGGCTGAGCAAGCGGCACCACTGCGCATCCTAGCGCACGGTCGCACACCCAATGCTGCCGGTGATTTCAATGCGGCTATGGACATGACGGCGCGGCCGATGATATTGCTCGATGCAAACCGCCCGTGGTCGTACGACGTCATTGCACAGGTCGCGCACAGCCTCGCCCAAAACCCGACCCGACCCGCCGTCTTGATCGACGGCGACAGCAGCGATCTTTTGCCAGCGCTTCTCTCTCGTGAGGTTCTGCCAGTCGCGATAGGCTTAGGTTCTGCAAACCCGGCGGCGATCCGATGCGATGAATCTTTGCATTGGCTTGCCGACTGGGAGCTCGCGTTACGGCTGCTTGCTGAGGAGAACGCGCAAACCGCCGGTTTATCGAATGTCGGTACGCGTGCCAGGTCATTGCCGTCGCAATTCCCCGCCGCCGTGTTGCGTGAGGCGAACCGCGTCCTACGCGCTTTGAGGGCGCAACTGCCGAGTGCGATTTCAGAAAAACTACCTGACTACGCCGCAAGCGCGCTGCAGACGCTGGCCGAGCATGATATTGCCGTGGCCGCGCCGCCCACCGACACCGCGCCCACGGTGCAACGTTGTCTCGCGAGTTTGGACGTGCCCTACCATGCGCCGAGCCGCGTGGACTGCGGGGGGCATCTGATCTTTTTGTTCGGCCTACCGCGTAGCGGGACGACCTTGCTGCAACGCATAGTGTCGAGCCATCCGGATGTCTACTCGCTGCCGGAACCCTGGGTCATGCTGCCGGCGGCTTACGATCTACAGCTTGACGCCACGAGCGCGCCTTACGAACCAGAACTTGCGCACATTGCGATTGATGAATTTAGTCAAAAGTGCGGGAGCACGAAGCTACGGGTCGATGCGGCGCGTGCAATGACTGATACGTTTTACGCGCGCGCCTTGCAGGATTGCGGCAAAAGCTATTTTCTCGATAAAACCCCGCGATACTATCGCATCGTGCCCCAACTACGGGCTATTTATCCCGCGGCGAAAATCGTCATTCTGCTGCGCCATCCGCTGGCGATATTCACATCTACGCTAAATACTTGGCACGGCGGCGACCTTCAATCTTTGCATGATAGTCAAAATTATGCGGATCTATTGGACGGTCCGCAATTGTTGCTGGAAGCCATTAATACGGCTGATGCAAACACTTACACGCTGACGTATGAAGATCTGGTAAGCAATCCAAAGGCCGCATGCGCATCGTTGTGCAAATCATTGGGCCTCGCTTTTTGGTCCGGCATGCTCGACTATGGCGCCGAGCCATTTCCCCGCCAAGCCCGTTTCGGTGATCCGGTCGCGGTCGAAAAACATCACACAATAGTCGCGCACCAGGTCGATAGCTGGAACCAGGACTTGGGCGCCGACGACGCTAAACGCGCGGCGATGCAAGACTATATTGACGCCGTGGGCGGACCGACTACGTTTCAACAGCTCGGTTACCCTTTAGCACCAAACTGGCAGGCGGCACCTGCTACCCACCATCAAACGGTGTTAAAAAAACAGCCGATCGAGATCGTTACCAGCATTGCGCCGCACGGCGTGGACAAACAACAGCGCGCCATACAAAGCTGGCTCGAACTTGGGTTTCAGGTTACCTCTCTCAACGTCGCTGCAGAAATTGAGCGCCTCGCGCCGGTATTTTCACACGTCAATTTCGTCACCCCACCACGCGACGGCACGCCCTTGTGTGGCAAGCCACTCATCTATTTTCACGACATTATCGAATATCAACGTGAGCGCGCCGCGGCGGTCAGCGGCATCGTGAATTCAGATATCGTCATCGCGGGACCGCAGTGCATCATGAGGCTGATCGAATCGGCGGCGCACGACGGCTTACTATTCGGATCTCGTGTGGACGTCGAGTCATTCGATTTGCTCGTAGGGCAATGGTATTTAGAGGGTTTTGACTTCTTTTTCTATAATCGCGACGTCCTAGACTGCTACCCACCGTCGCCTTTCATGCTGGGCATGCCTTGGTGGGATTACTGGGCACCCGCGGTACCTTTGACTAAGGGTTTACCGGTCAAGCGACTCGTCTCTCCCTTGTGTTACCACCAGTTACACCCGGTAAACTATTCGATGGATAATTACCTGCGCTTTGCGCGCGAGTTCTTAGCTGGCCTGACAACGGTCCTTAAATCCGTTGATGCTGCCCATGTGCCGAAGTTGCCGATCATGGAAGGCGCCGCCGCGGCGACATCGGAAGCGGCTGAGTTATCTATCACGAGTGTTGAATTGCCCGATCTCTCGAGCGAGACGCAGAAATTTTTGATCGACGAAACTCAATCGCTTACGCTCGCGAAACTTGACGCCTGGACCTACAATCACCAAGGCGAAAAACTTCATGCCCTCGGCAAGCACGAGGGCGCGCAGCGTTTATTCGAACTTTCGCTCGCGACCGATGCCGAGCACGTCGCGGCGCTCAATAACTTAGCGGTAATGAGTTGGGACCAAGGCGATAGCCATGCAGCTACGGACTATATTGCCCGGGCGTTAGAGTTAGCGCCCCATGATCGCAATGCTGTTCTCAACGCCGGTGGGATTTTGCAAGTGCTGGGCGAGAACGACAACGCTAAGGCGCTCTATCGTCGCTATTTAGCGCAATATCCCAACGACGAAGAAGTTCGCGCGCAACTTGAAACGGTAGACAGCACCGCATCTGTGCCGGCGTAAGGGCCTTATTGAAAGAGGGTGCGTCGCTGCTGTGACCCCGGCAAGCGTCTATTTCGGACTCCATACTGGCTTAACGCCATCACCACCGAGAACACTCAAACTTTTCTCAATCGAGGTAGTTATGCACGACTTCACCATCTTCGAGCGTGAAGTCCGAGCGATAATAAAACCCGCCGAGTGTTTTTTTGATTGGAATATCGGCCATGCGATCCGCTGGCGAATTCCCGAACTCTAGCGTTGCAGGGCCCTTGTGCACTTCGCGTACGTCACTGTTTGTGAGTACCGTGGAGGTGAGCTGATCAACCTCCGGCGGTGCGCTCATCGACACCGATGGAATGAGCTTGCGTGTAATCCATTCGCTGGTGCCGGCCAAATCGTTCGGCGTGCCGAATTCAGACAGGCGCAGGGCGGATGTGATCAGTGTAATACCGCCACGTTCCACGGTGGCGCTGACCACATCGTCCTCGAGTTCCATACGCAGGCGTCCGAGCTTTTTCGGGAAACCCCAGATTTCGCGGCCGCCGCCGATGGCGACGTCGTTGTCGAGGATCAGATAGATGCTGTAGTTCACGTGGCGACGTTGAAACGTCGCGTGGGTAAAGATGTGCGCTTCGTAGTACCGGCCGAAGCCTGAACAGAGAAAATCTGCGACGGAGACGAACATCTGATTGTCTCGGTTCGGTGTCAGCGGCGACGGTACGAGGCGCCTGAGTGCCCGCGCGTCGGTCTCGAACTGTACGAGAAGCATCGCGGAATCGCGATAGTGAAACGGCGGCGTGCCGTAGAGTCCGGAGATCTCCGGGCTCGAATACGGGTGTTTTATCTTCATTGCACGTTTTTTCTTGGCCATCACCTTTATGCTCCCTTGGTTCTGCAATGTTGTGCAGTATAGCCGCTGCCGATCGTGATGTTCGAGCCGCCCGGCAGCGGCGCCGGACGGCTCGCCGAAATATGCCGCTCCGGCGTGCCGCTGTAATCGCTATTTCCTTGTCACAAACATGCCGCACTGCCTTAACAAAGCTGTCACCAATTTCTCATCCCAGTGTCATACGTAGGCTCGATCCTTTTATCTGCGGGGAAAATCGATGACGGCGATAGAGCAATTGCGTCGTGGGTCATGTCGGCCCCGCATCAGGCGGTGCGAGCAAAGCGAGACCACCAATCATCGTAGCGCCAACAAGTAATTGAACAATGGCAATTTTCTTGGAGGGACATTCCGATGAAGAAGCATCTATTGGCATCTGCGGTCGCGTTGGTATGCGTCAACGCCTACGCTATCGATCCGTTCGTGCCACGTAATGACACGAATAACGCTATCCCACTGCTCGACGAAGACACGGTGCCGTTTGCCGTTCCGACGGGATGGAAACAAACGCTCGTTACGAACCGCGACATATTGTCCGCAGGAAAAGCATCCGGCTACGCGGCGAAGGGCGAATTTCAAAGCACTTTTGAGAACTGGGACATGGTCGCGATCGGCGGTGCGAATCATGAGTATGTTTATATCCCCATGGAAGTTCAAACCGGTGCCGGCGTGGTTCGATACAACCGCGATACGGGTGTGTCGACAACGCTCATGGGTGGTAACGAAAGCGGCGTATTCGAGTCCGAGCCGTCACAGTGGAGCGCGTTGAACGACGATTTTGGGGCTTTTGACCCGGCGGTACTGTCGCCTTGGAATAGTGTGCTTACCGCGGAAGAGTGGTCCGGTAATGGCCGCATTTTTGAGATTCATAATCCCGAAGTCGCCGCTAACAAATCCACTGCGGTAGTGGAATGGCTGAGTGGCGTACCCTCGGTTTCACACGAAGGTTTGCAGTTCGACGGCCAGGGTCGGCTGTATTTTGTCGACGAAAGCAATAGCGGTTCGATCTATCGATACACAGCGCGGGTGGCGGGCGACCTTAGCCGCGGGCAAACCGAAGTATTAGTGGTTGACGCTTTCGGCGGGACCGCAGGGAGTACTTGGGACGACGGCGTGAACGTCGGCCAAGACCGCACGGGCTCCGCACAATGGGTCGCGATCACGGACGCTGACGGCAACGCGACGACTGCGGCGGATCCCTTTGATTTTACCGCGCGCGGTGGTCGTGCGGCCGCTGATGAGGTCAACGGCACACCGTTCGGCCGGCCGGAAGACCTCGAGTTTGGCACGCTCGGCAATGGTAAGGACGCGGTCTTTTTTGCCACGACCAGCGAAAATATTATCTACAGCATCGAACTCGACGCCGATGGTAGTGGCGGAGCGATAGTGCGCGAATTCGTCAATAGCGAAGTGACGCCAGATTCGATCGGCAATGACCCCGTTGGGGCGGGTGCTGATGACGCAAGCTATGGCCTCGATGACCCTGATAACCTCGCGATCGATGTAGGCCCGAACGGTGAATTGCAGCTCTTTATTATCGAAGACGAGCACCCCGGCGATGTGTGGGTGGCTACCGACGCCGATCGTGACGGTGTCGCAGAAGTCGTCGAGCTATTCATCAGTTTGGCGGACTACAACTCGGAGCCTACCGGGTTCATTAAGGACCCTCGTGGCGGCTTCTTAGTGGCCGTTCAACATCCGGATAGCCGCAACGACGCGTTGTGGAAAGTCGCACCTGTCCCCGTGCCCGGCGCCGTATGGCTGTTCGGCAGCGCGTTGGCGAGTTTCGCCAGTGTTGCCCGCCGGCACCGGACGAGCTAGGCGGTTAATGGGAAGCGACTGATGCACAGCAGGACCCCCACCGTAGGCGTGATGGGGTGGGTGTCCTGCTGCAAGAAACTATGTTGCTTTAGTAGCGAACGTAGGGGCGCTTACGCGGCGTTCCTAGCGATGATTTTTCCTTAAGATGATGAAATCAATACTGGCATTAATAGCCCTGGGCACGCTGTTTGTGTGTAAACTTGCCTCAGCAAACAATCCCTATCATTTGCAAATTCTCGAGCGTCTGCGTGGACGTGTCGGAGGCGAAGCGACTCAAAGAACTCGAGCGAGAGAACTCGGAGCTGAAGAAGATGGTTGCGGAGCAGGCGCTGGATATCCGGATGCTGAAGGACGTAAACAGCCGAAAATGGTGAGCCTGGCGGAGCGGCGGCGCTGTGTAAGCTACCTGCGGGAACGTTATACGGTTAACGAACGTCGCGCCTGTCAGGCGATGGAGATGAACCGGTCGAGTTACCGATATGCGGGAACGAAGGCAGTAGTGGACGGGGTCTACCAACGGGTTGTGGCGCTATCGCATCAGTATCCATGCTGGGGCTACGCTAACAGTACGTCCGCCCACCTAAGAGAATTCAGGTGCACTGCCAAAGGTCTCAGAATCTCCCGTCACACGATACCATTCCCATTGGAGACCATCTGGTTCTTTTGCCCAAACTTTTTCGGAATTAGCGTAACAGCAGGTGGTATTCTCTTCTTCCAAGCTGATCATTCCCGAAGCCCTTAATCGATCCGCAGTTGTGGTTACCTCGTCTTCAGAAAAAACTTCAACCCCGAGGTGATCCAGACGCTCAGCTGCGTCAGGACGCTCATTAAGGACGAGTTTTAAAGGCGGACTTTCGATAGCAAAATTTGCATAACGTGGCTTTCTTTTATTTACTTCCACATTGAAGAGTTTTCCGTAGAATTCGATAGCTGCGTCAAGGTTCTTAACGTTTAACGCGATTTGTACTCTCATGATAATTGCTCCAAGTTTTTAATTAGCAGTCTCGTTAACCCATACAGTTTCCGGTACCAGCGCTAATAACTGACCATTAACAATACCCGGCCAAGAAAAGCCTCCAGTTAGTTCGAAAGTCCCCGGATTATTTCGCGTCCTTTGCATTCTGCTCGAGGAATTTCGTTACCATTTGTTGCTGCTCGGCGTTCAACCCAGAACGGGGAAACATTGTTTCCTGGGTGATGGCGCGCCATTGCTTGATAGTAAACTCGCTAGGTTCGTGCGCGATATGACAAGCTGTACAACGCTCGTAGAACAGCTTTTCCCCGGGCGCCATGTCACCAAGCGCAGCGCTGCGAATTTTCGCTGCACGCACGCTGAATGTTTCGCTGGAAAAGTCAATCGAGGCGGTGTTAGTCTCAATCGGAGGTGGACGATAGGCCTTGTTCTCCGATTCGGGATCGATGCATTTCTTAATTGATGCAAGACACGTGTTTGCGCTCGTCGCCTGGCTTAATTCGCTGCTTGCCTTGCTCGTCGTGAGGATATTGACTGCTCCGCTGTTACAGCGTCCCTGACTGTCCAATTGTAACCAGTTGCCCTCTTCCACGGTCACGACCCCTTGCATAATCGAATCAGAGACCGTAGCACCTGCAATCAGACGGCCCCTGCGATTATAGACTTCGACGAGATCGCCATCTTCGATGCCATTGCTCTTTGAGTCTTCGACACTGATGGTAATGTGTTGACGCCCTTGAACGTTGTTGTGCATACGTACATCGGCATTGGCCATTTGCGAATGCACTCGCATATGTGGGTGAGGACTCAACACGTGCAGCTGCCCTTTCGCGGCATTACCCAGATACTCGACAGGTTCCATCCATTTCGGCATCGGCGGGCATCCCTTACTATTAAAGTCGGCAATCGTTTCACTATAGAGTTCAATTTTGCCGGATACTGTGTGTAACGGATTAGCTTTTGGATCAGCATAAAAATCACGGTGTTGGACCCAGTCCTCCGCGCTATCGGGTGTCTCCAAAGTTGTAACACCACTCTCCCAAAATTCGTCAAACGGCATTGTGGCACTGGACGCTTCATAACTTCGTTTCAAGATGTCCCGCACTTGCATACCGTTTTCCGTGAACCCAGCTTCTACCCCGAGTTTGGCCGCTAAGCGGCGAAAGATCTCAAAATCGTCAAGGCTCTCACCGACCGGTTCGATCACTTGCCGCATGACATAGATCCTATCTCGACTGTTGGAGTTTCCGGAGGAAATATCATCGCGTTCTAGAGTCGATGTAGCTGGGAATACGATATCGGCGAAACGTGCCGATGCGCACCACCAAGGATCTTGGCATATCACCGTTTCAATCTTCTCATTCATGGCGCCTAGAAGCTCATTGGTGTCCTGTTGATGAGATATAAAGTTGTTGCCAGAGTTGTAAATAAGACGAACGTCAGGATATATATATTCCTTACCACCAAGCTGGTAAGGTTTATCCGGGTTTAGTAGCATTTCGGAAATCCGAGAAGCGGGACAGCGTGTCTTAACCGGATTGCGGCCTTGCGACAAACCAACGGGCATAGCCTTGCCGGACTGCGGTAAACCCCCACCGCCGTAGTGCCAACTAAAGCCAACGCCTTCACCAGGCTTCCCAATCGAACCAATCAAGGCAGCGAAGTTGATCATCACCCAATGTGTCATCTCTCCGTGGTCTGCGCGTTGAAGAGACCAACCACCTGCCAATTGCGTCCGTTGTCGCGCTATTAACTCCGCCAGCTCGATTATTTTCTCCGCGGGAATGCCGGTGATATTCGCTGCCCAAGCAGGTGTCTTAGGCGGCGAGCCATCGGCATCTTTGCCAAGAAGATAGGACTTAAAACGCTCGAAACCGACCGTGTATTTGTCGATGTATTTTTGGTCGTGTAGGTTATTCTTGATAACGTGATAAGACATCGCAAGAAACAGCGCGGTATCGGTGTTTGGCACGATCTTTACCCATTCAGCATCCATCGCCTTGTCGGTCGCGGTGCGTTGTGGATTGATCGAAATAAAACGCACGCCTGCTTTCTTAAGCTTCTCAAAGGCAGGATACATTTGGTGATCCGGCACGCGATATTCGATCCTACTGTTGTTCCAGGGATCGGAGCCGACCAAGACCATCAACTCTGTATGCTTAGCGATAACCGGCCAAGCAGTCTGCGGCCCTAAAACGCCCAAGCCTCCAATGATATGCGGCAGACTAGCGCCGGCTGCCGCGATAGAGTAATTGCCGATGGTCGTCGTATGTCCGCCAAGTAGGCCAAACAGTCGGCCCTGCAGAACATTTGGGCGTAGCAGTCCCGCGTGTGACCACCCTCCGTAAGATGTACTGAAGAGCGCCTCGTTGCTGTGCTGTTCGACGGTATTCAAGATTGCGTCGGCTGCCAGCGACAGCGCCTCTTCCCACGTAACGCGAACAAAAGCCTCGCGGCCGCGCAGTTCACTCCGCGTATCCCCGCGGTAGTTTTCGAGGTAGGATTTTCGAACCATTGGATAGCGAACCCGGGTTTCATGGTAAAGGCGCCCGAGTATCCCTTCGGTTAGCATTGCTGTGGGTCTAGCGTCGACCCCTGGTAGTGGTTGTACCCCTATTAGCACGCCATCACGTACCACCGCTTTAAAAGGCCCCCAATGGCTCGCATGCGGAATAACGATTGTGTCTGCGCCGAAAACCTGCGTGGTAGGGAATATTGCGAGACTAGTAGCAGCTCCTTTCGTGGCCAATCCAGCAGCAACTGCGGCCTTCAAAAATCTTCTTCTAGAATGACTCATACGTCCTCCAAACCGACACAGCATTGATCCGTGAGATAGTCCACGAGATCCCCCATAACCCCGTAATTTGCAATCGATGTTATTTCTCGACCTCGTCGGTTTTGGCTGATCAAGTCCGCCTCCTTCAATGCGGCTAGGTGATGAGCCAGTGTGGATGGTGGAATGCCCAGCCGTTTTTGCAGTCCCCCGACATTGATACCTGTCGGCCCCGCTCGCACGAGCAATTTGTACACACGAAGCCGCGTCGGATTCCCTAGTGATGCAAGGCGCCCTGCAACAACTTGTTCCTGCTTAGCTTTCGTTTTAGGCTTTGTCATGATATAACTATATCACTAGTTATATAGTTATTACAATTACCGCAATTAAGACCGATGAGATAATGAAAGATCTGACTAAATTGGGTGCGGGATTCGCACCAAAAGGAGGAATGGCGTAATGAAAAGGCGTGAGTTCAATATGATTATGGGTGCGACAGCTACGCTGGCTAGCCTGACATCGCTGGGGGTCGCCGCCGGTTCGGAATCGGTATGGTCGTTGAGCACAAACGTAGCGGAAAGCTGTAGTTGCGATATTTCTTGCCAATGCAATTTTGGCCGGCCAACAAAGCGTCGCTGCGACGGTTCTCGCCTTGTAGAAATTACGGAGGGTCAGATTGACGGTGCCGACCTAAGTGGGGTGTCGTTCGTCCGAACTTTCGAAATGAGGAGATGGAACAAAATTTACGTAGACGAATCAATTAGCGAGGAAAAGAAGGAAGCTTTTACGAAAATCTTTCCGCTCGCGTTCAGTAGTCAATACAAACGTATGCGTTCAATGGATTGGGTGCCGCTTTCAGTAAAACGGAACGAGGATATTGTACGGTTTGAGGTGCCAGATTCAGTTGTGGAGATCAAGCTCTTGCGAGGAAAGAACGGGCAGCCAATTACGATTAACGCGCTCCCAAAATTTTCCGATTACGTTCAATACGAATCCATCATTCACACGCACAAAAGCGATGCCGCCGAATTTTCGTATTCTGGAACCAATGGCTTCACGGCGCGTATGTCCGCGAATAACGGCTGATTCAGTATCAGCCTATCGAATCTCATTGTCGTCTAAGTACCGACCGGTTTCGATGATAATGACATGATCGAAAGACGTCACGGGTTCATACCGATCCCCTTGGGGGGGGGCTGAAATTTGAGATCAAACGCACACCGCACAGTAATCTTTAATTTTGCTCGCGTTTCGATACGTAGATAGACATTTGTTTAATCTTATGAAGTAAAAGAGAAATCCTATGAAACTAGTGAGTTTTTCAATTTGCCCTTTCTTTCAACGTGTAACGGCCGTGCTAGCTGCTAAAGGTGCTACCTACGACGCAGAATATATTGACGGCGGAGACTTACCCGATTGCGGCAAACCGGATTGGTTCATGGCGCTGTCACCTCATGGCCAAGCGCCCGTGCTAATTACCGACGACGGACGCGCAATTTTCGAAAGTGAGCCGATTACGGAATATGTAGATGAAGTGATTGGGAGGCCATTTTCATCTCCCGACCCGGTGAAAAAAGCGCAGGACCGAGCATGGAATGGTATCGCGAATAAGTTACTCGGAATGCAATGTTCTGCGATGCGCTCCCAGACTAAAGAGGCGCTTGACGAAAATCTTGTAACGCTTCGTGAGGCATTTGAAAAGATTGAGGGGCGTATCAATGATCAGCCTTTCGTGGACGGTTCGGAGTTGGGCATGATCGACTTAGCATGGCTTCCTATTCTTCATCGATTCGACATCGTAGAACGTCATACTGGATACGATTTTGCAGAAGGTTTCGCAAAGTTGAAACAATGGCAAAAAGCATTACTTGAAACGGGAATCGCAGAAAAATCCGTTGCGCCAGATTTCGAAAATCGATTCATCGCTTTTTATTTATCGCCGGAGAACTATCTTGGACAACTACGGAAAACTAATGCGGCAGCGTAGCGAGGTTGGCAGGTGGCAAATTTCGTGTCGCGTTTCCTCTGAGTATAGGAAGCATAAAGCCGCATTCCGATGAATGACAATCCTGTGAAGCGCTGACTATAGTTGGTTGGTCTGTGCAGGAGGTGCAAACCTTGTCGTAAGTGGGCTATATGTGGCGAACGTTGGGGTGGTTGAGCGCGGGGTATGGGACATTTTCCAGGTTCCGTGGGAACGAAACCCTGCGGGGTGGTCAGTGCCCGATATTGACTGCTGGGAGCGAAGACACCGTGGAGCGGGTGAGATTGACTCTGGGTTTCGGGACGAGCGCGGCGAGCGCCTAGTTCGTACAGAGATTCATCCATCGACACCACAACGAAATTATTCACTTTAAGGCGACGCATCGCTGTAATCCAATTATCGAGAATTGCGCTGTATTTTGCGTTCGCGAATACCAGCACAACCGTCTCTTCGACAGCGACGGATCTCAATATCGATTCCATCCGCGAATGCGCCAAAAACTTGGTTATTCGTCGCTATAAAACGCGTATATGCCGCGCGCAATGTCTTGCTCTAGTATGAACGACGGGTTTTCCTGAATTTTTGTACACAGTTTATTCGGTGTATTACGTAACACCGAGATCGCATCGATGTATTTACCATCATCCAGATTCTCTTGTTTCCATGTTAAAAGCTCCTGAACGGCACATTGAATTCCTGCCACCGCGCACCACGCTCTGACGAGTTTTGCAGAGACATAGTTTTTCTCCGCTTATGACCCGACGCACGCCGCCCCTCAAAGCACTGAAGGCATTCGAGGCCGCTGCGCGTCAAGGCACGCTAGCAGCGGCGGCCGAAGAGCTCTGCGTTACGGCGTCGGCAGGTGGACACCAGATCAAGGGGCCCGGCGATCGCGACGATTGGCGCGCGATCCATGTTCGCGTCGGCGACGCCGGTGATGAGATTCGTCGCGCCCGGTAACAGGTGTTGATTGAATGCGCGTTTGCCCGCGGACAGCTGCGGGTCGGCATCACCGGCTGAGTGCATCAAGGTCCAGCAAACTGGCGTAGACTCTCTGGAATCACAGTAACGCAAGGACGCGGATCATGTCCCAGGTGGCGGCCAGGATGGCCAGCCGGGAGCGGGATGCTGGTCGTTACCAGCGCCACCGGCCCGAGCAAACCCTGCTCTATCGGATCGTCGAAGAATATTACCCGGCATTCGCTGCGCTTATGGCGGAGCAGGGCAGGGAACTGCCGGGCTATGTACAACGAGAATTCGAGGGCTACCTCAAATGCGGTCGCCTGGAACACGGCTTTCTGCGGGTGCGCTGCGAGTCCTGCCATGCCGAGCACCTGGTTGCTTTCAGCTGCAAACGAAGGGGCTTCTGTCCCCGTTGTGGCGCGCGGCGCATGGCCGAGAGTGCGGCGCTGCTGGTGGACGAGGTCTTTCCCGCACAGCCGGTGCGCCAATGGGTGCTGAGCGTTCCGTTCCCCTTGCGTTTCCTGTTCGCCAGCCGGTCCGAGATCATGGGGCGTGTGCTGGGCATTGTCTACCGCGTCATCGCCACTCACCTGATTAGGAAGTCAGGGCATACCCACAGGACGGCCCGCACGGGTGCGGTCACCCTGATCCAGCGCTTCGGCTCGGCGCTGAACCTCAACATCCACTTTCACATGCTGTTCCTCGATGGCGTGTATGTCGAGCAATCCCACGGCTCAGCGCGTTTCCGTTGGGTCAAGGCACCGACCAGCCAGGAGCTCAGCCAGCTGGCGCATACCCTTGCCCGGCGGGTGGGCCGCTTTCTGGAACGCCAGGGTCTGCTGGAACGGGACGCGGAGAACAGCTACCTGGCCTCGGTTGCGGTGGACGACGAGGCGATGACGCCACTGCTGGGTCATTCCATCACTTACCGCATTGCGGTCGGCCCACAGGCGGGACGCAAGGTGTTCACTTTGCAAACTCTGCCGGCCAGTGACGAGCCGTTTGATGAGGGGGTCGGCAAGGTGGCTGGGTTTAGCCTGCATGCCGGGGTGGCGGCCAGGGCCGATGAATGCAAGAAGCTCGAACGCCTGTGCCGGTACATCAGTCGCCCGGCAGTATCCGAGAAGCGCCTGTCGCTGTTGCGCAATGGCCATGTGCGCTACGAACTCAAGACACCGTACCGCGATGGCACCACGCATGTGATTTTTGAGCCGCTGGATTTCATCGCAAGACTGGCGGCGCTGGTGCCGAAGCCGCGTGTGAACCTTACCCGGTTTCATGGGGTGTTTGCACCCAACAGTAAGCACCGAGCATTGGTGACACCGGCCAAGCGGGGCAGGGGCAACACGGCCAGGGTAGCCGATGAACTGTCAACACCCGCCGAACGGCGAGCGTCGATGACCTGGGCACAGCGACTCAAGCGTGTTTTCAACATCGATATCGAGACCTGCAGTGAATGCGCTGGCGCCATGAAAGTCATCGCCTGCATCGAGGCCCCGGTGGTGATCAAGCAGATCCTCGATCACCTGGAGCAGAAAGCCGAAACCAGCGAGTCCAGAGTGTTACCTGAAAACCGAGCACCGCCGGTTGAGTTGCCGCAGGGGCTGTTTGACTGACGAGCCCGAAAACAACGGTTCCAACCAGGATGCTGCGCTCACGTCACCGCGGCAGGGATTCGTCGTTCTGGATGTCGGAAAAGGAGCCGCTTGTGGAAAGAGGAGGCTAAGTTTTCAGTGTTGCCGGCTCCCTGTCAGCCGGATTCGGGGTGGATTGCATGGTTGCCGAGAGAGTCAACAGCAGTCAGAAGCTGTTGAACGGTAAGCGCCACGTGAACCCCAGGGTTGATTTTTATACAACGCGTGATTTACAAACTGCGGTTATTTCACTGGAAAAATTTCTGCAGAAACACGATGTGGCAGCAGCGATTCGATTGCCTCAACCGATTCGGCTCGCGGTAAGTCGCTAAAAATACGCTGCAAATATCGATACGGTTCGAGTCCGTTGGCTTTCGCAGTCTCGATAAGGGAATAGAGATTTGCTGAAGCTTTGACGCCGGCCACCGAATCGCTGAACAGCCATGCTTTACGGCCCATCACAAACGGCCGGATCGCATTTTCGCAACGGTTGTTGTCGATGTGTAATCGGCCATCATCAAGATAGCGCGTGAGTTTGTCCCAATGCTTATTGAGATAGCCCAACGCTTTGCCTAACGCCGTTTTCGGTGGCACCTGCGGTAACGTGTTATCGAGCCACGTGCGAAGCTCATCGAGGAGCGACGAAGCATGCTCGCGCCGATAGGCATAGCGGTCTTCGGCAGACATGGCCTTCGCTTGTTTCTCCACGCGATAAAGCTTTTGAATGAGCGAGAGTCCCCGCCAGGCACGACCGCCGCGCGTTTTTTTACCTTGCGCTTTCACCGCTTCGTCGAACTTGCGCCGCGCGTGTGCCATACAACCCAATGGCACGATGTCATTCGCCGCGACGACCGCGTTGTAACCCTCATAGCCATCGGTTTGAAGATACCCTGCGTAATCGGCGAGCAAGTTTGCCGGCACCGAGCCCGCGCGGGTCGGCGAATAATCGTACAACACCACCTCCGAATCGGGCGGCCCACCGCATTGTACCCAAAGATAAGAGGTGGATTGCGCCGTGCGGCCAGATTCCTTCAGCACCTGAACAGTCGTTTCGTCCATTTGGATGATGTCATAGGCGAGTAACCGATCACGCATCAGATTAATCAGCGGTTGAACCAATACGCCGGCCTTTATCATCCAACTCGCCAACGTCGTGCGCGGAATACTGATGCCGATACGGTTTAAGATCGCTTCCTGGCGATATAACGGCAACCCATCGACGTATTTACACACCGCGACATGCGCCAATAAACCCGGTGAGGCCATACTCTTCGGTACCGGTTGCGCCGGCAAGGGCGCGGTTTTAATGCATCGACCGCAATCACACGCATATTGTTTGCGCACATGACGAATAACGCGGATCACTGCCGGCACGATATCCAGCTGTTCACAGACTACCTCGCCAATCTCAGCGAGCTGTCGGCCGTCATGTCCGCAAACCCGGTCTGCCGCCGGCAACTCATGGATCACCTCAACCCGCAGTAACGCGTCCGGTAATGGTTTGCGACCACCCGATTGACGCTGATGTGAAAGGACTTCAATCGCCGGGCTTTCCTGTTCAACGCGCTCATCGTGTGATGACTCTGTCGCATCGAATAACTTGATCTGATCGGGCGAGACCGCTTCACTGCGTGAAGCAAATCGCTTCGCCAACGCGACGTTCAATTGTTCTTGTAGGATAACGACCTTTGTGGAGAGTTCGTCGTTGCGTCGTTCAACGTCAACAACTTTAGAACTTAACTGCTCATTGCGAGCAGCGTGTTCAACGACCAGCGACTTTAATGCGTCAACATCGTTCGGTAATTGATCGCGTAGCGTCGACATACAAAAAGTATAAACGATGCGCGATCATGTGTCCTATCCAACTTGCGAAAAATGTAACGCTTGATGACCTTCAATGTCATGCCCAGACAGTAACCAGTGTAATTGCGCTTCGCTTAACGTGATCACCGGTTCTGGCCAACGACGTGGCCAACGGAACTTATCTTGTTCCAATCGCTTGTACCACATCGCAAAACCACTCTTGTCCCAATATAGAATCTTTAGTTTATTACGACCCTTATTGATGAATACAAACAACGCACCCGAGAACGGCGATAAATCCATCGTTTGCTCAACAATCAGCGACAGCCCGTTGATGGCTTTCCTGAAGTCTACCGGCTCGCGATGTAAATACACACCGCTAACCGAACGAAACACCTCCACCGTCTAGGCTCGCAACGCCTTAATCACTTCAGCGACTCGAACGCCTGGTATCTCTGTCGGAAAACGCACCACCACATCACCCAGCTCAACCGTAATCGCACCTAACGATTGAGGCGACGACACGCCAACCGGATGAAAAGATGTCGCACCCGCGTTCGATTCACCCATCAGTTCTTGCCGACGGACACTAAAATACTTCGCATCTACTCCGCGTTCACGGCAGAATGCAGCCGCCGTTTGGCCACTGCTCGCATGTGCCTCGATTAACGATAACCACTCTGATTTTGTTCGCTTTGTCATCTGCCATTCCTCTCTTGCGGGAAAACAGATCACCTTACCGAATTATATATCCAAGCATAGCGCGTCGTTTACGGGGCGCTTACGTTGAACGTGGGTGAAAAGGGCGTTTATTCTTCCTATACGCGGCATCTCTCACCTGTGACCGAGGTCACAGTCTGAAATTTCCCTCCTGGTTCTAGGCATACAAGAGTAAACCAACCTCATGTTGTCTATCAAACCAGGAGGATCTCATGTACACGTTCGCCCATTCAAAATCGCCGATGCGAGGCAGGTTCTTCGTCGTAGCGTTGATCATCATGCTCGGTATGGCCTTGGGCCTTACGCCCACAGTTCGTGGGCAGCAGGGGGAACCAAATATTCCCGATGGCTATAGTGGTTATCTGGTGTTTATGGCCAACGGTGAAGTGTCCTTGGATGAACCCGCTGCCTTTATCACCGACGCGTTTTTTACCGACGTCATGGGCTGGTCACAGACGGAACTTAATACCTTTAGAGAAGAAGGGCTCAAGCGTGTTGAGGAGCGTTTTGGCATCCCAGATCCTGCTAACAATCCAGACGTCGTGGTACTGACGATGGAGAGCAATCCGGCCAGAAATTACCGCGCCTATACCGTTGGGGGACGACAAGTCCCCTCCCAGGGCTTTGAGGTACGCGAGGGTGTGGTCTTTACCGTGGTCACCAAGCCTGAGGGAATCATGCTCGGTGGTGAATTTCAGGGCGTTCATTTGCCGGCCACTGCGTCCGTCGTTTTCGGCATCTACAACATCGAGGTGACAACAGACGATGGCGAACCCACCGGAGAGGAAATGATTATTCATTTCCGTTCGGCCCAGCCACTTCCTCCCGCTCCTCCAGACGCGGCTCTCGTGGCTCAAATCAGCATCTTTTGTGAGATATTCAGCGATGAGTTCGGTGCTGGTCTAGCCCAGGGGATTGCCAATCCCAAAATCATTGGCGAAGGTGACGATCAATTCCTGAAGTCTAATACCCGTAATGTCCTCACCTTCTCTGCTCTCGGCGGGCGGTAAGCTCACCTTGGGTGGCCAATCGCCTTTGGACCCTGAACACGGCGACCGACCAAGCGATCGAACGCTTTGATTTCACCGATGATCGAGGTTAGCCCTGCGCCATCTCAGTGACGACGACCGTTGGGAGCAGTTTGAATGCCATTTGAACCAGCACACCCTCCGCGTTTACGATCTGAGCTGAGAGCGGGTTCATGTCGACAGCACCACCGCCAGTGCGTATGCGACGGTGAGTCCGGAGGGGTTGTTTCAGTTTGGTCACAGCAAGGATCATCGCCCTGATTTGCCGCAAGTGAAAATCATGCAGGCCATTCTTGATCCCCTCGGGATGCCTCTGGCCATGGACGTCGTATCGGCTTCGCCTGTACTCGCCCGGTACAGCGAATAGAGACGTCGATCGGGGTCTTCGCGCGCCTGGGGGCTGCCGATATCGTGCCCGACCGAAAAGTGTTTTCCGGCTCCGGCCACGATCAGCACTTTGATCGAATTGTCTTCGGCCGCACTGTAGCGGGGGAGGATCACCCGACTCAAGGGCATCATACCAGCGATTCGACTGACTGCAACCTCGGTGTTTTACCTGTCCCATGACGAATACGAGGTTCTGGATGTATACTACAAGGTATTGCCATGTACGTTTCAGCGGATGAGCCGCCGTTGGCAATTCACTAGCTCCGCAATGGAGCGAGAAAGGTGGGCACACCTATCCGTTTGAATGAGCGGTTGCAAATCGCTCAACACGACGAGCAAGAGTTGGATCAGTGATGAAAAGAAGTTCTTCAATTTTACTTCTCCTGGTTGTACTTGCGACACCTCAGCTTTCTCTGTCAGCCACCTTTGAGGAAGACCAGGCGAACGGCACCATGGTTGTGAATGGCACGGAAGGCGACGACGTTTTCAAAGTCACGAAAATCGGTCTCTACATTAGTAGAACCTGTCCCTTTAGTCCCCCAAGGTGTGGATGTGGTCCCTACGGCTACTATTACGAATTCGAGATGAATGGTGAAACGTACAGCTTCCAAGAGCCCTCTGAGCGTCCGTACGACATCAGCGTCTTTGCGTTCGGAGGGCGTGATCGCGCCATTGTATCGGGCGATAACGAAATCTTCCTTGACATTGAGCAACGGCAAATCTTCTGCCCTTCAGGGGAAGCCGGGCCGTGTTTTAACCGCACAGAGATACGGACTCCAGATGCTTTTAGACAAGACTTTTTTCTAGACACGCAAGGAAGTGTTATCTTCACGAATGCTGGCACTCGCATGCTTCGAACCGCCTTCTGCGCCTTCATTGAGAGGGACGTCTTCGAGAGCAAGATTACCCTTGATGGCTTTGAAGAGTTCTATGTCTACGGCGAGAGCTCAGATGCGGCCAGCCTTTTCGATACGGTTGGCGATGACGTCTTTGTGACCGCCGGTACCTTCAGTTACATGGAAGGGGCCGATGGGACGTTTCACCTTGTTAGTGGGGTACCGCTGGTTTACGGTCACACGATCAACGGTGGTGTCGACGCGGCCTGGCATTACGACACCGAGAACACGGGCGAAGAATTTGTGGCATCGGGAAGTGAATATAGTTACATGTCGGGTAATGGCTTTTTTAATGTCGCGGTGGCATTCCCGCTGACTTATGCCTTCTCAGCCGGCGATGATTCCGCCCTTTTCTACGATTCGCCTGGCGTGGACACGTTTGTCGGCGACACCAACCAAAGTTATATGTCGGGCCCGGGGTTCTTCAACCTTGCGACCGGTTTCAGTTCCGTTAGCGCTCAGTCTTTTGTTGGAGGTGCAGACAGCTGCTACTTACGCGATCCAACCCTGAATCGTGCTGCGGGTTTCGTGTTTCGCTATTGAGGCGTCGGTCAAGGCGTCACAGAGTTTTATATTGATCACACACGCTCACTTATTGCCGGCTTGGAATTGATTACGAGGGTTTCGCTATGACCACCGAGTCGTTATTTGTCCCGCACGTTGTGGCCCAGCACCACGCCGATGGCTATTGGCCCAACTCCGTATAATTTGGGCCCAAATTTTTATAGTGATTCGAAAAACTCCCGATTGGACTCTGCGCCTGAGCGCGTAGAACACAGCCCCAATAATTGACAGGGTGGATCTCCTCACAACTGCGGCGAAGAACTCTGTGCAACAATGACACCGCATGCATTGCGACCTCCGGCTGACCCGTTCGAACTCGACACTCGATCAGATCAATCGGCGTCATGCATGTTCCCTAATCCCCAAACTACTTGTTATCGATCACCTTTTCGTGGGGATTCGTCAGGGACAGATTGATTTGGAACGCTATTGTCCCATCATATCGCGTTGAATAAATCTGTCCCCTTCAGGAGTCAGGATCGCTGTTGCGCCATGGGCCGCGGATAACCGGCCCTCGGCCGCTCCCTACCCCGTTGCCCGTGCTCCGCCAGAAACGAGCGCCACCCGCCCAGTCACATCATTGATATCGGATATTCACCCTTCCTCATCCGGTTTCTCGCCGGTTGTATTTTCACCGAGCCGCTCTTGGTCACTCATCATGACGGCCATAGCTATAGCGTTTCCAGGATTTTGCTTTCTTCGAGAACGGCGTCGGTCACCATGTAAGTCATGTTCAACATCTTCCTCACGGGTAGCTTATGCCAGGGATCAAATGTCGATATCCCCGGGAAGTGGCAGCTTCCATTTCCTGCCCACATCTCCATGGAGCTAAGAATAATGTCCGTCTGGATGAGTTCTACTAGCGAGTGATCCTTGTCCTTTTCTGGGCTCGGGATCGCGCGGAGCGTAATTATCCGCCAAGGAGTTCCGTCCGGGGGCGAGTCCAAAGGGGTTTCCGTCCGGAAGACGGCGGAACAGATCCGGATGCCCTCGGGTCGTTCCACATACCCAGCCCGCACGTCGCCCTCCTGCGTGAACTCGATAGCACCCATCTTCTTTGGGATACCGTACATTTCTCGCCCCACTTGTATGGGTATTTCACTATCCAAAATGAGATGGCTCAGGTAGAAGAAAGGTTCGTCTCCGTAGAGCACATCCACGCTCAGAATGGCTTCCCTGTAGGGGCCTACACTGCTCCATGGGTATTCGCAGAACCAGAGAGACGCTGAAACCGGGTCGGTCAAAGTAAGCTGGGCAGGGGTCAACGCGGCCGCCGCCTCGGCGTCCGTCTCGTAATCAAGTCTGCACATCCGGGCCCCTCTAAAATGGAAGGGCTTCTCGCGGTAGGCGGGTGCATCAATCGGCATCGCGGGGGCCATGTTCTCGAGTGTCAGTTTTCCTCGCAGTCCCATGTTTTCACCTATTCTTTGTATGAATTAGCTTTGCATTGATTCTTGTTCATCACGGCCACAACCTCCCCGTCCCTTACATAGGAGTGCAGTGACGATGCGTTGCATTAGTTCGCTCCTAGTGTAATGTTGGCAGCGCCCACATTATAAGCCAGAGAATGTGGGCGGTGTCAACATTAATTGGTCATATATGAGTAACGACAAGGCTTATCACCACGGCAATCTTGCGCAAGCAATAATCCAGCTGGCAGCCGAAATCATCGCTGAGAAGGGGGTCGAAGCGCTCTCTCTCCGCGGCCTTGCGCGAGATTTAGGCGTTTCACACAATGCACCAAGCAGGCACTTCAAAAATAAGGCTGCACTGCTGACCGCCGTAGCCGCGGAAGGATGGGCTCAAGCGACTGCAGCAAGCCTCTCCGCAGCGCAAGCCACCGGTAGCGATGATGCCCATGTAAGGTTGAACGCAATGGGACAAGGCGTTCTAAGGTGGGGACTCGCAAACCAAGCCATGTTCCGCACCCTTTACCACCCAGATGTAAATCGACACGCAAGCGAGGATCTGGTCCAGGCGATAAAGAGGTTTAAGGACACCGTGCGAGACGCTGTGGCCGCAACCCAGAAGCACGGGCGTCACCCTGATGTACCGCTGCACGTTCTTACTCTTTTCACTAACGCCGTACCCACTGGCGCAGCGTTGCTTTTGACCGATCCGTTGCTGGCCGATACGAACGTGAACGACGAAAAAGCAAGAGAAACACTGATAGCAGAAGTGATGGATCTGGTGGTGCCGCTCGTTCCGAAGTGACTCAACTCCAACAGAACCACCGGGAGAACGCGGGAGAACGGGACACTGCCCACTTAGCCGTTTGAGGATTTCGCGAATCAAAATCCCGAGCTGCGCTCGGGACCGCGCTTCGTGCGTCCTGCGCATCGCTGTCGCGATGCTTGTTGAGCGCCTTGACAGGCTCTCGGTATCGCTCTGTCTCTGCCAGCGCTTCCACTTCCTTGCCGTATGCGGCCAGGATGTCGTCAAGACTCTTCAGTTGACGGACCAGCAATTCAAGATTGGTCTTCAGGCTCCCCGAACAGCCCTCGATCGTCCTGTCCAGCCAACCGTAGTGATGCGTTTGCCAATGGGTCTTGCGCGCGGTCTCGGCTTTGTAGTGAAGACCATTGCGGCGTAACAACGACCCGATGTGTCGGCGTAGCGAACCTTGCAGCTGTATGAGTTGCTGCCTCGACCTCAACAGATCGCGATCTTGTTCGACTTGCGCATCGGGCTCTATCACGACCGTCAACAAATCATTCGCATAAAACTCGGCCAGCTCTGTCGCATCGAGTCGATCCGTCTTCACCGATTTCCCACCGCGCCGAGGAATACTCGACCGCACCACCACGTCGCACTGATACCCTCGGCCTTTAAGGGCGCGCTGCACCGAGAAACCAACGTAGGACGCTTCGTAGCACAGCTTCAGAGCCGCACCGCTAAAGTACCGATGAACTTTCTCGAGTTGCTGCACCAAGCCCTTCAAGGTCGGTCGACTCTCAAAATCCAGTACCTCACCGGTCCGCTTGTCCAGCGCCGACCCGTGGTAGCGCACGTCGTCGACATCAATGCCGACATAAATTACATTCTGCTCCATAGACGCCTCCTATATTGCATCAGTGGCCAGCCAACCACTTGAGGTATCCATCACCGATGGGAGCCCTCCGGTCAAAAGGGGGCGTCTATATCTTCTATACGCTTTATTCTTCCTATACGCTCACTTATGTGGTACATATCACTTGCTGCACGTTCTCTGCGACGGTCGTGTTCCGTGCGCTGAGCGCAACGCGTAGGCATAGCGAATTCTAAAACAACGATTATTTGTGTAGGGGCTATGAGGATGGCAACCACCACCGTTTCCGGATCTTTGGCGAGTATCGTCGCCGGAACAGCTAATTTTTTCTCGACCATCAAGCAGTTCAATACACCAACGGCAGCGGTAATCTTGACGAGCTTCGTGTTTGCTAGCTTTGAAATTTCGCATGCGGCGGCCGCGACATTGGAAGAAGTGGTTGTGACGGCTCGGAAAAGAACCGAGTCGCTTTCCGATGTTGCCGGGTCGATCTATGCATACACGGAGCAAGATCTAAGAGCGGCCAACATAGAGCGGGCGGAGGATTTCATTAACCTCACTCCTGGCGTAGTCATGATGTCAGCAGCTGTCGAAGCGGGCGATACTCAGATTAACATTCGAGGCATCAGTTCAGTGCGCGATGCCACTTCCAGTTTTGCCTATGTAATTGATGGGATCTTACACCCCAATCCATGGGGCTTTAATCGAGAGTACGCTGGGCTGGAGCAGATCGAGGTACTCAAAGGTCCGCAAGGTGCGCTATACGGCAGGAATGCAGCGGCCGGCGCAATTGTTGTTACCACAAGAAAGCCAGGAGACGAACTTCATGGTTACATCAAAGCAAAAGCTGGAGATAGCAATAGTCAGTTTGTCGCTGGTTCCATAGGCGGCCCGATCATCAAAGGCCAATTGGCAGGCATGCTAAGCGCAGATTACCGGCATACCGACGGATTTTATACGAATGCGTTCAATGGCAGTGACACGGTCGATAATGCGGAAAGCTATGATTTCTCCGGGCGTCTCGTATGGACGCCGAATGATGACTTTGAGCTCGATACCAAGGTTCATTTATCAAAATTCGACGGCGCTTCTATTCTCACCAACGTGGCTTTTCAGCTTCCTGGGTTTGTTCCATTCATCGGGCCGGACGCGTGGGAAGATGTAAACGGACACGATTACGTTTTCGAATCGAACCTGGTGCCCGAGAATGAGCAAGAGCTATTCGAGATTTCGGCAAAACTGGACTACGAACTACATTGGGCACATCTCACAGCTTGGGTGTTACATAGCAACATGGACCAGTTTCTCTTTGCCGACGGAACCAGCGGCGCGAACGGCTTATATTTTGCGCATCCGGAATGTATTGCCTCTACCGCTAGGGTGAATGCGACCGGTTATCAAACAATTTCGCCGACATTCGTCGGCGCGACTCCGGGCACATCTGTGTTTGGTCCTTATTCACCAACCACGTGTGATGGATATCAGTATCAGGAGCGGGATCAGAAAGATACCAGTTTCGAGATCAGGTTGACCTCATCCGATGACCAAAGATTACGGTGGATGGCAGGTTTTTATTACTTAGATGAGGAGCGACGGGTGGGTGTTGGTCAATACCTAGACGATGGTCGACCCGAGTTGCCCAAGTTCATGATCAACGAGCTCGCCGACTCCGTTGTTTATGATAGATTCGATACCGAAGCTTGGGCCGTGTTCGGTAGCGTGGCTTACGATGTTTGGACGAATTTCGAGGTGGAAGCGGCGGTTCGCTACGACTCGGAGGATCGCGAGGCTACGAGCTTAGTCCCTCCTGCGGCTAGATCATTGTTTATACAGATCGATCCAAATTCCCCCGGCTTCTTTGGCGGGTACCCGCTGAATGCCGCGTTCGTGAATTTCGATGCTGCGGGCAATGTCACGGGTTTTAAATCCAGTCTCGATCCGCGTGAACAATCTTTCAAGCAAGCGCAGCCGAAAGTAAGTTTGCGCTGGGATATCAACGATGAATGGACTGCTTTCGCTAGTTATGGTTTGGGTTTCAAGAGCGGTGGCTTCAATAGCATAGGTGTCGCGGAAATTGTCGACGTATTTTTTAATCGAGCGGTTGGAGCCGGCCTAACCATCGGAGATGATTTTGATAAAGAGATATCCAATGCCTTCGAAGTAGGCTTCAAAGCGCGACTTTTGGATGATCGCTTGTCACTCGAAGGTGCCGTCTACCACACGTTGATTGATGACATGCAATTCTTTGAATTCCTGGTTGGCGATTTCGGGCTGTTACGCGTGGTGACGTCCATAGACGAAGTGGAAACAACAGGCGCCGAATTGTCGTCCAAATTCCAGGCCACAGACTATTTTTCCGTGTACGGCAGCGTATCGATCATCGACGGGGAAATTAAAAAAAATCGAAATCGACCAATCAGTGAAGGCAACAAAGTTCCCTCCACGCCGGACTACACGCTCAATCTCGGCGGCACCTTAACTGTGCCCGTCTTTTCTGGCATCGATTTAGTTGGTCGAATCGACTATGCGCTGATTGGCCCGACACAATTTCATACCATACAAGACGATGTGTCCGTTATCGGCGCGAATTATGCTCGCTCCGAAAGAGACCGCTTCGATCTAGTCAACCTACGCATAGCGTTCGAAAGCGGAAATTGGACTCTTGGTTTCGTCGGAAAGAATCTTTTTGACAAAGTTTACCCGACGGAAGTTATCAGTGCACCGGAGGCGGGCGGGGCATTTATCAACCCCGGTGCCAGACGAAGTTTGGCCGCGGAGATATCGTATAGGTTCTAGAAGCGGCCTCAAACATTCGGGGTCACGCCTGTGATCATTTTATTGCTAGCTGCCCTGGGCTATTCGCGCCTAGGGCATGCACGGTGGTTTTCTCTGTGCTGTTGAACCAGTTTAATTAATTGAGTGGATAACTATGGCCGTTACTCGAGAGTTGGCTGAATTTGCTAGTGGGATTCAGTACGAGGATCTACCAGACGCTGTGGTCGAGCGTCTTAAGCTCTTAACGCTAAACATCATCGGCAAAACACTGGCCGGATCGAAAACGACGCTAGCAGAAAAATACCTTGCGCTGGCGAAAACCATGGGCGGAGGGATGCCGGTTTCCAGTGTAATGACCACCGATACAAAGCTGTCGTGCCCGGCTGCTACTTACGTGAACAGCAGTTTTGCGACCGCTTTGGATTACGACGATACCCTTCATTGGGCACTCATACATCCGGGTAATGCCGCCGTGTCTGCAGGCCTTGCAGTTGGTGAAATGCAAAAATGTAGTGGCCGTGAGTTCGTGACTGCTGTTGTTTTGGGTTACGAAATTGGCGGGCGCATTGCCTTGTCAACGCAACCGACCGTAGATCGTTTTCATCAAGTTTGGGGGCTGGGTAACCAATCGTTTACGGCTGTTCCGGTAGCAGGCCGGCTGCTCAATCTCGACCAAGACCAAATGTTGAGCGCGCTAGGAATAACAGGTGTTTATTCCGTCGTGCCGTCCGCGTGGAAATATTTAGGACCCGGCACACGACCCATGCGAGAGGTGAAGATGGCTTGGGGTTGGAGTGCGATGGTCGGCGTAACTTCGGCTATTGCCGCGAATTCTGGCTTACGGATGTTGCAATCTTCGAACATTTTTGACGGCGATGAAGGCTGGTACATCTTACACGGCGCTGACAAACAAGAGCCGGAAAAAATGGTTGAGGATCTCGGAACGCGTTGGGATGTGTTAACGACGGCGTTCAAAGCCTACTCTGCTTGTTACCTCATTTTCGGCGTATGTGACGCGGCGAAATTGGCACTGGGCGAAAGACAAGTGGCGGCGGAGAATATTAGTAAGATCGTCGTCCGCGGAGGCGAGTGGATCACGAAGCGTTTGTCCGATCCGGCGCCAGTTGGCCCGGTGGATGCCCAGTTTTCAACCCAATGGTGTGTATCGATGGTGGTCCTTGGTTTACCGCCGGGGCCCGAATGGTGCTCTGATGAAACACTGGCCAACGAGCAGGCAAAACAATTGTCGGGTAAGGTCGAATTGGACTTTGATCCGGCGGCCGATGAAGCGTGGCTGGAAACAGGAAAGTCCCTCAATACCGTATCCATTCATCTTACCTCTGGAGAAGTGTTGACCGGTTCGGTAGATGAACCAAAAGGAGAACCCGGAAATCCGTTCACGGACGACGAAATCAGGGAGACGTTTACTAGACTGGCGGCGTACTGTTTGCCGCAGTCACAAATATACGAAGTAATTGATGTCGTGGATAACTTGGAAGCGCTCGACGATATAAGAGATCTGATTGGCTTGATTACGAAATAGCCGGAGCTTATTGAGCGATCGGTGAGATCGCGTCTAGTCTTCTGAACTCATAAGAGGACATTCTGCCCGCTCATGTAAACGAATACTTCCTGAAATTTATCGCCGCGTATACGCCAGAAATTAGTGTTCTCCAGCAGAGTCTTGTTTCCATCAGCGTCGATCAACTCGGCAACGAAACTGGCGGTGATACGACCATTATCTTCGTCAACTGTAATCTCGAAGTCCCTATGAACTATGGTTTCATAGGCTGCCATGAAGTCGGTAAACATCCGCTTGATGTTGCCCTTTCCTTCATGGGTGGTAAAAGATGTTTGAGCTGTTAGCATCGCGTTATCGTGAAAACATTCGAGTACTGCATCGAGGTTTTTGTTGTCTACGTTGGCGAAATATTTATTTATCGCCAGGTCGATGAGACCATCGCGATCAAGCGTTGATTGATATTGCATGGCATAAATCCTTGGTTGTGTCGTTTATTATTTGAGTAGATTTTCGCCGCTCATATAGACAAAAACCCTCTTAAATTTGCCATCTTCTAGGTAGAAACGGTTGCAGTTTTCATAACGCATTAGTTCCCCGGCCTCCTTCGGCGTTACTTCTACTGAGAACTGAGAGCATATCGCATGCTTTTCCACATCAACGGTATGAACAAAGTTTCCATGCCAAATACGGCTGTGGGCATCGAATAGACTAACAAACATCTGCCGAATCTCATCTATGCCGTCGTGCACCGTATTGGAGGTCATTTCCCTGAGTACAGCATCTTGCTGAAAGCATGCAAGAACGAGGTCCATATCGTAATTATCCACGCCGTGGAAATACCTCTTCGTCACGATATCGACGTGGTATTCATAGTTATAGTCGTTCACAAATCTACATCCTTACTTTGATCTTGAGTTTTTATTTGCCACCGGCCAAAACCATACCGGAGTTAGATTTCATTTCAAAATCGATTGGGCTGACATATCCGATTGCTGAATGACGGCGTCGCCGATTATAGGATATTTCGATGTGCTCGAAGATACCAGCGCGGGCCGCGCCGACATTGCGATAGCTTTCTGCATAGATGAGTTCGACTTTAAATCAGCTAAAGTAAGGACTCCATCGCGGTGGTAGTGGCGTAACGTTTCTTCTGTAAATTAGCGATGCTTCGAAGTGCTGAGCCATCCGGTCATCCTTTTGAAATGTCTTGGCTCCGAGATCAAGTGGACACGTCGCGGCATCGAGGTGGTCGAATTAGCCTGCGCGGCGCCCGAGCTTTTAAAAAGCGAATTCTCGGACGATATCGCCAAAGGAATCGATAGCTATACGCTTCGGCAGCCTCTTGGCGTTGTTACCGGTATCACGCCAATCAACTTTCCGATGATGGTACCGATGTGGATGTTCCCGGTTGCCCTGGTATGCGGTAATACGTTTGTGTTGAAACCCTCCGAGCGCGATCCCTCGGCCCCTACCTTCATTGCGGCGCTTCTCGCAGAAGCAGGGCTGCCGAGAGGTGCATTCAATGTCGTGCACGGCGATAAAGTAGCGGTGGACGCGCTGCTTGATCACCCGATTGTTAAGGCCATCCATAAAATCAGCGAGATACGCATTACACCTCTCTCTACGACGAGCTTGTCAACGAATTTGACAGTAAACCTGCAAACGACGCGGGTTCTGCTCGGGCTGCAGGGCGGCGCCGGTACCGAAATCCAGTGTCAATCTGACGCGTTTCCGCGGTATATTCGCGCCCGATACTAAGCACCGGGCGTTGGTGACTCAGCACGACTCCGGGCTAACGGCGCGGCAACGATGATGGCTGGAATGGCTGCGCGGGCAAGTGCTGAAAAGTACGTCGGCGGGCAGCAACACCCCATGACAAATTCACCGGGTGTGGATTCGGACGCGCCCAGTACGCCCGAACGGGGCGTGCCATGGAGGGCGCGCATCCGAGCGTGTCAGGTTGACTCGCGGTGTCGGCACCAGCGCCGCCAGTCGGGCAATGAAGTCGAGGGGTGCGAAGATGACATGTGTGGTGCCGTCTCGGCACGGCGTCTTCAGGTGATAACGAATGTTGCCGTGCGGTGTGAGTGACAGGCGTTGCTCCGCAATGGCCGGCCGACACCTCAGCCTCCTCTACAAACACCGCAATAGAGTGGGAGTGACTGGTACTGGCAGGCAATGTCTGGCACTGGCTGGCATTTCATCCGAGGCTTGGAGATCCCGCATACAGGCGTAGACTTATCGGAAACCCAATAACGCAAGGAAGCGGATCATGTCCCAGGTGGCGGCCAGGATGGCCAGCCGGGAGCGGGATGCTGGTCGTTACCAGCGCCACCGGCCCGAGCAAACCCTGCTCTATCGGATCGTCGAAGAATATTACCCGGCATTCGCTGCGCTTATGGCGGAGCAGGGCAGGGAACTGCCGGGCTATGTACAACGAGAATTCGAGGGCTACCTCAAATGCGGTCGGTTGGAACACGGCTTTTTGCGGGTGCGCTGTGAGTCCTGCCATGCCGAGCACCTGGTTGCTTTCAGCTGCAAACGAAGGGGCTTCTGTCCCCGTTGTGGCGCGCGGCGCATGGCCGAGAGTGCGGCGCTGCTGGTGGACGAGGTCTTTCCCGCACAGCCGGTGCGCCAATGGGTGCTGAGCGTTCCGTTCCCCTTGCGTTTCCTGTTCGCCAGCCGGTCCGAGATCATGGGGCGTGTGCTGGGCATTGTCTACCGCGTCATCGCCACTCACCTGATTAGGAAGTCAGGGTATACCCACAGGACGGCCCGCACGGGTGCGGTCACCCTGATCCAGCGCTTCGGCTCGGCGCTGAACCTCAACATCCACTTTCACATGCTGTTCCTCGATGGCGTGTATGTCGAGCAATCCCACGGCTCAGCGCGTTTCCGTTGGGTCAAGGCACCGACCAGCCAGGAGCTCAGCCAGCTGGCGCATACCCTTGCCCGGCGGGTGGGCCGCTTTCTGGAACGCCAGGGTCTGCTGGAACGGGACGCGGAGAACAGCTACCTGGCCTCGGTTGCGGTGGACGACGAGGCGATGACGCCACTGCTGGGTCATTCCATCACTTACCGCATTGCGGTCGGCCCACAGGCGGGACGCAAGGTGTTCACTTTGCAAACTCTGCCGGCCAGTGACGAGCCGTTTGATGAGGGGGTCGGCAAGGTGGCTGGGTTTAGCCTGCATGCCGGGGTGGCGGCCAGGGCCGATGAATGCAAGAAGCTCGAACGCCTGTGCCGGTACATCAGTCGCCCGGCAGTATCCGAGAAGCGACTGTCGCTGTTGCGCAATGGCCATGTGCGCTACGAACTCAAGACACCGTACCGCGATGGCACCACGCATGTGATTTTTGAGCCGCTGGATTTCATCGCAAGACTGGCGGCGCTGGTGCCGAAGCCGCGTGTGAACCTTACCCGGTTTCATGGGGTGTTTGCACCCAACAGTAAGCACCGAGCATTGGTGACACCGGCCAAGCGGGGCAGGGGCAACACGGCCAGGGTAGCCGATGAACTGTCAACACCCGCCGAACGGCGAGCGTCGATGACCTGGGCACAGCGACTCAAGCGTGTTTTCAACATCGATATCGAGACCTGCAGTGAATGCGCTGGCGCCATGAAAGTCATCGCCTGCATCGAGGCCCCGGTGGTGATCAAGCAGATCCTCGATCACCTGGAGCAGAAAGCCGAAACCAGCGAGTCCAGAGTGTTACCTGAAAACCGAGCACCGCCGGTTGAGTTGCCGCAGGGGCTGTTTGACTGACGAGCCCGAAAACAACGGTTCCAACCAGGATGCTGCGCTCACGTCACCGCGGCAGGGATTCGTCGTTCTGGATGTCGGAAAAGGAGCCGCTTGTGGAAAGAGGAGGCTAAGTTTTCAGTGTTGCCGGCTCCCTGTCAGCCGGATTCGGGGTGGATTGCATGGTTGCCGAGAGAGTCAACAGCAGTCAGAAGCTGTTGAACGTGGGTGAAAAGGGCGTTTATTCTTCCTATACGCATCAGAAAGAAGAGCAAGAAAAGAGCCTCATGCCGCGCACGGCAAGCGGCTTTTTTGGGCCGCGCCGCGGCGGCAAATGGCTGCCAAAAAGGAGTAAATTTTCTCGCCAAAATTTGGACAAATTAACTCAGAAAATTCTCGACCAAACGTACGCAATTGACGGAGTAGGGTAGGGCAGTGACCAGTGAAAAATCGACACTCAAGATCAAGGGCGGGAAATGTCGAACGCAAGGCAGGCTCATCGGTGGTTGCATTTTTCCCAGCCGTGCGGACACAGTATAGTCGCTTTCTATCCAGCCAAACTCATTTTCTGCCGACCCGAACAGGCTGAAAATTGTGACGAATTTTCGGGCTAGAGGCGACAAAAATACACCGGTAGGCGTACTGTTAAACATCGGCAGGGTGGGGAGGTTCGCTGAGCCAACCGCCAGCCCAGAGAATGGGCGCCTACGCGGGACAGTGACCACCGGCGGGCTCAACCAAGGCTGCCATGACTTGCTTAATGATAACATATAAGTTACCATTATAGATGTACACGATCGAAGAGTATTTGGATGAGCATGACCACTCGGCTTTTGCGGTTTGGTTCGAAGATCTCAATGCGGAGGCCGCCGCTAAGGTGACCGTCGCGCTGACTAAACTTGAACAAGGTTTGGGTGACACCAAATCAGTGGGCGAGGGCGTTCAGGAGCTGCGGATCGACTTCGGGCCAGGCTACCGGGTCTATTTTGGCAAGAGCGAAAAGACCCTCATCATTTTGCTGTGCGGAGGCACAAAACGAAAGCAGAATAGGGACATCGCACGGGCCAAACGCGATTGGAAAGCGTTTAAGGCCCGTAAGAGGAAAGGAGCGCACTAATGCCGCTAACACGTGATTTTAAAGAGACGATTCAAGCCCGGGTTGATAGCGACCCTGAATTTCGCGTCGCGCTGTTACGCGAAGCGGTGGCGTGTATTCTTGACGGTGATCTCGATACCGGCAAATCCGTGCTGCGTGATTACATCAATGCCACCATTGGTTTTCCGGCCTTGGCCGATGAACTGGATAAGGAAAAAAACAGTCTGATGAGAATGCTGGCGCCGAGCGGCAACCCGACCATGGCCAACTTATCCGCGATTCTCCAGCACTTAAAGGACGCGGAGGGCGTTGAGTTTGAGCTGCGTGTGGCCTAACGGTGGGTTAGATCCGAGTATTGGGGAGATCTCAAGTATCGGCGTGTCTTCTTTGGCTAGGTGACGATCCACACATGTTCGTTCATTATCGGACGTCGATTGCTATCGTTTGCCTTAGAGAAGAAAAATATGGTTGACACACTCGCTCAACGCATCCCGGTTGCCGAACTCTACGACACCGGCGTTTCCCTCACGATCACGCTGCAATCAAACAGGCTATTGGCAGCGGATGTGCGCGCCGCTCTAACATGGATGAGCGGGGTTGCCGATGGCATTAACGCGCAGTTGCGCGACGAATCCAATTGGTTTGCGGAGGAGGGCGGCGAATTCTATGTCATTCCTGAAGTGAGCTTTGCACAAGGCTCACTGAAAATCATTGCCAAGCTCAAGTCGAGCTACAAGGAACTATCCGAAAAGGCGAAAGACCGGGTAACGCAGATTTTGGTAGCAGTAATTATCGCGACCGGCACTATTACTGGCGGGGTATTGGCAAAAGATGGTGAAACGATGGAGTTACCGCCACCGGTCGACCTTGTAGAGCAGCCAGAAATGAATTGTACCAAGGCCACGCACCACGCCATTAGCGCATGGCGGAGCGCGCAAGAGGACTGGGACAAATCGACAACGATGTGCCGTTGACGATCGAGATTGAATGCGAAGGTCAGCACTACAGTTTTCACGGTCGGCAGCTAAACCAACCCGTACCCTTAGCGCCCGCACTTTTACTTTGCCCGCAGGCGATTTCACGCTGCGGCTTCGAAGCACATGCTCACTGATATATTTGCCAACCGGTATCTTGACCATGTAGCTGCGGGTCGGCATCACCGGCTGAGTGCATCAAGGTCCAGCAAACTGGCGTAGACTCTCTGGAATCACAGTAACGCAAGGACGCGGATCATGCCCCATGTGGCGGCCAGGATGGCCACCCGGGACAGGGATGCTGGTCGTTACCAGCGCCACCGGCCCGAGCAAACCCTGCTCTATCGGATCGTCGAAGAATATTACCCGGCATTCGCTGCGCTTATGGCGGAGCAGGGCAGGGAACTGCCGGGCTATGTACAACGAGAATTCGAGGGCTACCTCAAATGCGGCCGGTTGGAACACGGCTTTTTGCGGGTGCGCTGTGAGTCCTGCCATGCCGAGCACCTGGTTGCTTTCAGCTGCAAACGAAGGGGCTTCTGTCCCCGTTGTGGCGCGCGGCGCATGGCCGAGAGTGCGGCGCTGCTGGTGGACGAGGTCTTTCCCGCACAGCCGGTGCGCCAATGGGTGCTGAGCGTTCCGTTCCCCTTGCGTTTCCTGTTCGCCAGCCGGTCCGAGATCATGGGGCGTGTGCTGGGCATTGTCTACCGCGTCATCGCCACTCACCTGATTAGGAAGTCAGGGTATACCCACAGGACGGCCCGCACGGGTGCGGTCACCCTGATCCAGCGCTTCGGCTCGGCGCTGAACCTCAACATCCACTTTCACATGCTGTTCCTCGATGGCGTGTATGTCGAGCAATCCCACGGCTCAGCGCGTTTCCGTTGGGTCAAGGCACCGACCAGCCAGGAGCTCAGCCAGCTGGCGCATACCCTTGCCCGGCGGGTGGGCCGCTTTCTGGAACGCCAGGGTCTGCTGGAACGGGACGCGGAGAACAGCTACCTGGCCTCGGTTGCGGTGGACGACGAGGCGATGACGCCACTGCTGGGTCATTCCATCACTTACCGCATTGCGGTCGGCCCACAGGCGGGACGCAAGGTGTTCACTTTGCAAACTCTGCCGGCCAGTGACGAGCCGTTTGATGAGGGGGTCGGCAAGGTGGCTGGGTTTAGCCTGCATGCCGGGGTGGCGGCCAGGGCCGATGAATGCAAGAAGCTCGAACGCCTGTGCCGGTACATCAGTCGCCCGGCAGTATCCGAGAAGCGACTGTCGTTAACACGAGGCGGCAACGTGCGCTACCAGCTCAAGACACCGTACCGCGATGGCACCACGCATGTGATTTTTGAGCCGCTGGATTTCATCGCAAGACTGGCGGCGGCATGGAAATCCGAAAAGGCCGGTAGACTTGGCAAAATATCGTTGTCTGCATTACACCGACAAGGGGGCGGCGATGTGGCGCTACCGTACAGCACGTGGCAAAACCGGCAGCGTGCGAGTGCAATCCGGGCTGCAAGCGAATAATGGTGATTTTCTCGTGCAAGCCGCGGTTCGAGGTTTGGGGGTAATTCGACAACCGCGTTTCATGACCTCAGAAGCAATCGATGCAGGCCTACTCGAATCGGCGCTAACGCAGTTTAAATGGTTCGATCTGACCGCTTATGTCGTCTATCCGCAAACGCGCCATTTGCCCTGCCGTATTCGTAGGCTGATCGATTTCCTGGCATTACGGTGGAGGAATTCTCTGTTTTAGCAGCGCGCCCGAATGCCTAGTCCCAGTGGCTGAGCTAATACATACGTCGTGTTGCCATATCCGGGAAGTGAAATGTGCGCATGTTAATTGTTGTCATCTGCATTTTCCGGATCAGGTTTTTCGTTTCCGGCTTTATACGATGTTATTGCCGCATCGATGGCCAATTCGGAGGCAGCCCAAACGGCAACGCCGACACCGGCGCAACCGCTGATCGAGCACCCGAGCGCGCAGCATAGAATGAAGGTCGCCGGCGTCGTTAATCTTGAGCGCAAATTACCCTCCCATTCCATTTCTATTACCGCGCTTTGTCCGCGAGTCGGCGCGGATCGACTCAGTCTAACTCACATCGGGTTCGTCGGCCCGGGCACGAGAAACCGTTTACAAATCACCGACGATATTGATGCTTCCGGTCATACCTTGTGCCTCGTGGTCGTTCTTGTGGCAGAAAAGCTTGAGGTCTGTCCCTTTCGTCATAGGGTAAAAAAACCATTCAACCGTCGTGCCTGGCTTTATTTCCAGATCGTGAATTGCGCCATGTACCTCCACCGCGGTTTTGCCCTGCTGGTCCAACACTTCCACTTTACGGGTGAAAATATGCGTTGCAAAAGCATCCGACGTGAAATAATGGGCGTGAGGGCTAGGGTTGTGCAGGATGAGCTTGTAGTACGTCCCTCTCCGGAATGTGAGGGTCGCGGGGACGAATCTCATTTCTCCGTCTGCGGTGCCGACGCTGACGTCGACTGCCGTTGCTTTTGGCCCGTGACGCTGTTCGGCGTAGACAGCCAAGGACGTTAGGATTAAACAGACCGCGATTAGGCGCAGAATTCTCAAGGCAAGCTCGAATGTCTAATTGTAACCGCGTTTAGAATAGCACAGACCAGCGGTCTGTCGGACTAGGGGGGTGGGCAGCCGAGCCGGTGTGGGGATGAAGCCAGGTAAACGTTCGTTCCGCCGCAGTCCCTGTGGGCATCGCCAGCGCGAGCGGCTAAACTTGTTAATAACTTAGAGGGGACGGAGGGTTCGCTATGCATACCGTTGCTCAGCTCCTTGCACACAAAGGTTACGAGATATGGGATATCGGCCCGGACGAGTCGGTGTTTAAAGCACTAGAAACCATGGCGAAGCACGACGTTGGTGCGCTCGTTGTGATGGAAGGCGGCAAACTCTGTGGGATCGTCAGCGAGCGGGATTACGCGCGTAAGGTTATCCTCGAGGGCAAACGGTCCGAAGACACAAAAGTGCGAGATATTATGACCAGGAAGGTCGTCTGTACCACGCTTGAACATACGGTTCCAGAGTGCTTTGCGTTGATGACCGAAAAAAGGATCCGTCACCTGCCGGTAATCGACCATAAAAAAGTCGTTGCTATCTTGTCGATCGGAGACTGCGTTAAAGCGACGATACAAGAGCAACAATTTGTAATTCAGCAGTTAGAAAACTATATAAGCGGCATTCCGCACTGACGATTAGCATCGCGGTAGGAGTCACGTTTCCTCTCCGTTCGACCCGCGCATCGTGTTCGCCAAAATGCGTTCGGTGTGACCTACCCCAGCTTGCTATTCGGTTTGATTTCCGTGGATAGATAAAACAGATGCACGGGTGCGTGGCGTGCCTCCGGTTGCATGACGCGCCGTTGCGTTGCCGAGTAGGTCGTAGAACAGGCGATGGATCGTTATCTCTGCGATGAGATTCGATCCAGTAGGACCAAACTTTGAGTTGGATCGGTAAATCGTTCCTGAAGTTCGGGCGAGACGCTGATTGGTAAGTTAGGTGAGCGCTAATGCAAACAAAAAGTGGTGGCTTAAGATGACAATATCAGCGCCGTGTGACGGTAAAAAAACACGGCTCTACTAATGAATCCGATTCCCGGGATTTTCATTACATCTGCCGTCGATTTTAGCGCGACGATCATCGATCCTGCGACCGGCACGTCGGGGCGAGCTCTCGACTATGTTTACAATTGCCAACCTGGAGGTTGGTTGCGCGCACGAATAGAAACGCATCGCCGTTTAAGTGAGGCGGTCTACGTTGATGATGATTTAGTTGTTTTGCTGGACGGCTATGTATCAGAGATCGTGGGTGAGAAATTTCTTGCAAAGTATGCAGCGAAAGATATTGCACAAAGTTACGCTGCGTCGGGCCTCGATTTCATTTCGCGACTGCGTGGATCGTATAGCTGTTTTATTTACGATGAGCGCGACGACGTGGCGTATCTGTTCAACGATCGCCGCGCTTCGAGACCGATGTTTTATCGGCGGACACCCGCTGGTGAGATTATATTTGCCCCGGAAGTATCAAGGCTATCGCAGCCCACCGACGCGGTGGATGCCGCCGCCGCGTGTGAATTTCTTTTGCTGGGCAGCTATTTCGTCGACGATACGATAATTTCTGCGATTAAAAAGCTACCGCAAGCATCGTTGGTCCGCTTGAATCGGGGAGAAGTCGCTTGGGGTAGATATTGGCAACATACCTTCGCGCCCGCGGCGCAGCAGCGTACCGAACAAGCGCTGATCGAGGAGTGTGATGCGCTGATTAGCCAGGCGACGCGACGGATCATTCGTAGCGTGGAGGAACCCGCATTGTTCTTGAGCGGCGGCACGGACTCAAGGGTCTTGCTCGGTTCGATATTAGCGCTATCCGAAGACATCCCTGCGGTTTGTTACGGCATGCAACTCGGCGATGATTTCGCCATCGCGAACGTGCTCGCTAAAGAAAACAAGCTACGTTGTGAAGCATTCGAACTGCCGGAGCGGCCGGGATTATCTGCCTATGTGGATGCCGCGCTCGCCAGCGACGGTCGCGCGGAGACGATAGACGCACCAACAATGGGGTCCGTCTTCGGTACGATTTCGGGTCGCTATCGATCATTTATCAATGGGGACGAGTGCTTTGGCTGGCAGGCAATCGTCAATAACCGTCGCCACGCTTTTGAACGCGTCGGCATTTTGACGCTGGCGCACGCGGTCTATTTAGACGATTGGATTTTGCCCAGCTGTCGAGGAAGCATACAAGAGACGCTCGAAGAACGTAGAGCGGGTCTCGTTGCTGCCGCAAACGTACGGCACCCGAACAACCTCAAAGATTGGCTTTACTACCACACCCGTTTAGGCAACATGCTCAACGCGTTTACGGGTAATAAATTGCGTTATCTTGAACAGGCTAGGCCCCTAGTAGATGAAGATGTGGTCGATTTCGTTGCACATTTACCGCGAAACATGGCCGATGACAAATATCTCTTGCGACAATTGTTGCGAGCAAAATATCCGCACTTGTTGAAAACCCCGCTAGCGAGCAAAGATTCGATTCCCGATGCTTCAACATACCGCAAATTGTTCTCCAGCGATGCACGTTTTTCGGATTTTGTACACGAAAAACTGATTAAGGATTTTGATGACCGACTCGGCTCCATCCTGCACATAGAGCGTGTACAAGCTGTCCTTAACGCCCTTGCCGAAGGTCGATCCTTGCACCCCTCGAACCGCAAGCGATGGGCGCATCTACCGGGCATGTGGCGACTTAGCGCGCGTATCCGCCAGAATTGGGTATCGCCGGTGGTGTTGGTGATGCGATTGCTGCAACTAAATATTTATTTGCGAAATTTGGCAGGACTTCATGCGTCGCCTGCAGCCCAAGGTGCCGAGTGAGAACACCAATAGTGGCAAAGCGGCAGGCAATGGTACGGGCGCCGCGGTCCAGATCGCGTAGGTAAACTGATCCTGTGTGCTGTAGTCAAATAAGCGAGATATCACATCTTGTTGTCGGATGTCACTGTTAACGCCATCGAAATTACTTGTCAATACGACGCGTATAAAATCACCGCCCGAAACATCTACGAGCCACGGCGTTATGATGTTGCAGGCAAGCGCATTCTCGCAACCACGCACCGACGCTGGTTGAGTATCGAAATCCCCTGCGGGCCCATTCACCAACACGGTATTTAACAAGGCGGTACTAGCAGCATCTGCAACCGATAGCTCAGTAATGGCGAGATCTGACAAGGCATCGCAACCGCTAAACAAGTCCACGCACGCGCCGTCATGGAACTGCACGTCATAGAGAATCCCACCAACGTCTACGTTGCGGGCGCCAACTAATTCTCCGCCGATCGTATCTAGGCTCACCGCTGCGGCTGGGGTGCTCAAGAGGAAGCCGACGATAAAACTGATTGCTAGTTTCTGAATACGCGACTTCATGATCCAACGCTCCTTTTTCAGATCTGCCTGCAACCGCGCGTTAGGGTGCTACGCGGCGGTCGCCTTGCATAGGCCAATAGTTCCAGGAATTGATCATAATCCACCTGAGTATCGCCTGCAAGAGGATACGCCCACTAGTATTTCCGGAATTCGTGGGTGCACGGATTTTTCAGCGATGGCGTTCAATGTCGGGGTCCCATCGGGCAGAGCGCTGGGGCACAAAAAGACATGCAGCGGGCAGTGCAGCGCCGCTACGCCGCGCCTTTCGCGCTAAAATGAGTGCGCGGACTGTGAACCGCGCGGCGGCCATCATCGTCGACCTAAACCATAAGACCAGCTACGAGGAACACGCGATGGAACACCTACCGTTCAATCACCTACCGTATCTCGATCGGGTAAAGATTCAAACTGAAATCCTGCTCCCCTTGTTTCGTCGTATGCGTGACGAATTGGGTAACGAGCGCGCCTGCGAACTGCTCCGTGGCGCGGTGCACGAGTATTCAACGACGCTTGGTGAGGAGCTCGCGCAATCTAATGAACACGCCCCGCTCGAGAAAATCCGCGGCATGATCCCGATTTTCGCCGCCGACAACGCTGTGGCCGTTGACGCGCTAGCGGACACCGATGACGAACTGACGTTCAACGTCACCAAGTGCAAATACGCTGAGTACTTTCACGACCTGGGCGAGCCCGAATTCGGTGCGATACTGACCTGTGAAATCGATCCGCCGCTGACAAAAGCGATCGGGGCTGGTCTCACGCTGGAGCGAACCCAGACACGGATGAGCAACGCTGGCCATTGCGACTTTAGCTGGAAGCAGCGCTAGCAGTCTGTCGGACTTAGGAGAAAACTACTGCGCAGCTGGGAACGCGGTGCAAATACCCCTAATTTCTCGTTAACATAGCACAACTCAGCACCTCGGCATCGTGACCATTTGCCTTCGCTCTCCCAGCTTGCTCGCTACGTTTGCCTAGGTCCGAGAGTGTGCGCGGCCGGATATTGCCCGAGCAGCGCGAATGCTGGCGTAGGACGGGTGAAAAAATCCTTACCGTAAGCGGCTGGCGCACGCGCAACGAGCACTCGGTGCAATATTCGGGTTAGGTGTCTTATTATTTCGTCGGCGTGTGGTTGAGCACGACAGGCATAAGATAAACGGATTCAGGCAGTGCGAGTACGGCGTTCAATTGACTTGGTAGAGTCGAAGGAAAGCGTGTGTGCTACTCGGCCGCGACACCGTTTTATGAGTGCATTAACAAGGACTAAACATGGAGTGACTGGTTATGAAAATAAGCAAATTAGCGGTAGTAGTTCTTTGCTGTGGATTAGTTGCGATACCTGCCACCACGTTGGCAGAAAAAAACGATAAACACGGTGGGAGTCGTGCCTGTCGCGACCTCCCGACGTACGGGGAGCTCAGGGCTGCACTTAAAGCAGCGGTGGGTGAGTTTAACGGTGGCTTCGAGTTGGATATGTGGGGCACCATCGTTAATCGGGATGGAATTGTTTGTGCGGTTGCGGGCAGCGGCCAGGACCGCGGCGATCAGTGGCCCGGGAGTCGCGTGATCTCAGCACAAAAAGCCAATACCGCGAACGCGTTTAGCCTGCCGCAACTCGCGCTTTCAACAGCAAATATTTTCTCCGCTGTACAGCCCGGCGGCAGTTTGTTCGGTTTGCAGGAAAGCAATCCTGTCAATACTCACGTCGCTTATCGGGGGCCGGCACGACATTTCGGCACGGCACGCGATCCCATGCTGGGCGGCAGAATCGGTGGCGTCAACGTGTTCGGTGGTGGTCTCGCCCTATACGACCGCGACGGTAAGCTCCTGGGAGGACTCGGTGTCAGTGGCGACAGCTCGTGTGCCGACCATAATATCGCGTGGAAAACGCGTGACGGGCTCGAGCTCGACAATATCCCCGGCGGGGTGTCATTTACCGGCGACGACAACATCATTTACCTCAACACGGGTGAGGCACCGAATGGTTTCAAGCATCCTGAATGCGGAAATTCTGAACGTCCGATCGGCGAGAACTTGCCGGTCGATTTTCCCATTGGGCCCAATCCGTAGTTGCAGGTACCACAGGGGCCTCATAGTGAGGCCCCTGTCAGGATGAATTATCCGCCCTTGTTGCGATCGGCGCTGCCTGCGCGGTTGCACTACTTCTGGGGGAACTTTTGCTAAAATTTTTGACTCTGAAGTAGGGTATGCGTTGCGAGTAACGTATTTGAAGCTAATTACCGGGCCAAGCATGGCAAAAAAGCGCATTCCTCTATTTCTTAGTATTTTCATATTCCTCGCGCTAGTGTGTCCGAGCGTGTTGCCCGCAGGCGGCCTACAGGTGTGGGAACTAGACGGTACCCAGCGCGGACTGGTTGACAGCCTGTCGTCTTCGCAATGGACGCTGGTTATGTTTTGGTCGCGCGATTGCAGCACTTGCCGCAGCCAATATCCGCTCATTTCCGCTTTTCACACCAAACACCACGAAGGCAAAGCGGTTGTCCTTGGCGTCTCCTTAGATGGGATAACCGAACTTGCGACCGTGGCCACTTACCGCGAGAACCAAGGCCATACGTTTCCGAGCGTGGTGGCAGATTTTAAAGAATTCGCGGCAAAATATGAGCAGACGATGGGGCGCAAGTTTTTAGGCACGCCGACCTACTTATTTTTTGATAAAGCGCGACTACTCCAGGCTTATGTGGAAGGTCCCGTTACCGCGGCCGCCATCGACGACTTGATCGCAGCGCCCTAGCCAGGGCCGCCTGATGTTGATACTCGCGCGCTTGGGATTTCGCCCTGGCTGCGGCGTAAAGCTACAGCCAGGGCGAGGGCGAGCTACGGGAACCGACGCGATAGCGTTGTGCTAACGCCCTTCTGTTAGGTAGTTAACGTCGAGCTTACGCTTAACAACGGCGAATTTGTTTTGCGGCGCCGATACCCCACGACAAGGACACAGCGTGCCGCGATTGTTCTGTAAGTCAATCACGTTGATGCTTTGGAACAATTGAAAGTTTGTCCCCTCCGGTGTGATTTCCCCACCAAATTCTGTTTCGTTCTGTGCAGCCCAGGGATCTTCCGACCAGACTTTCGTGAGTTGCCACACCTTCCATATCTCACCGGCTTGGTCGAACGCGTTCGCGTAATAAGATTCTCCCGACTGACGGTCGACACAGATAAACTTAGTCGAATACGGATGACTCGAAGATTTTGGATGCTGGCGCATGATGTCTACCAAACGTAGCGCGTAGTCATCTTTCACCGCCCAGCCATTCGGTCCGTAGTATTGGGTATGGGCATTACGCGAACGTGCAACGACTAACATGCGTGCCGTACCGACATATTCCCAATCGTGCTCCATCGGGCGCCCATTGAAACCGTAAAAATCCTCTAACGTGTGATCCGTCCCGAGCAGAGAATCTGATTTCACCTCGACCGATATGCGGCGCACGCGGCGCAGGCTTGGTATATAAGCCCACGAATCGTCCGCTTTGCGCGGGTCCGCATACCGCAAGATAAGAAACGACGTGCCGGCGATGTCAAACGGCGAAGTGAAACCAGTGTATTCGCGAAATTCGGTATTCTTCGCAAAACCTTTTCCACCTTCGAGCAAATAGTTGGTCTCCGGCAGGTCAGCGCGATAGGACATCATTACACGTTTGTAAGGTCCGGTGAGTACACGCTCGAATGTGCCGCCGCCGCCGTAGAATTTACTGTACGTGTTGTTCATAACTTCGTGGCCATCATGGCTGCCGCCACGACGAACCCAAACCCAATGCACCTCACCGACAGATAAGCCTTCCCTTTGCCAGCGGTACATCCAGTTCCAAACCATCTTCCAGCCGCTCTCCTTACCCGGCGTATATTCCTCGGGATCAAAAGGTCGGCCGGCCGAGTAGTTTTCGATCGCATAATCGGCGGCTAGCGTTGCTTCGCCCTTGTGGCGTTCGGTTGCGTCTAGGTAGACCGCGGGGGGACTCAGATCACCCGCATCTTTAATCGTCATCTCCATGCCTTCGAAAATCCACTCATCCTGAAATTCCGCCGGAATGAATGGTCGTACGAGGTCCGCTTTGTCGTGGGTAATAACATCGCCATCGACAAACTGGGGTTCCGCTGACTGATTTTCTTTTAACCAAGCAAGAAAATCATTGGGGCCGAAAGCGTGGCCGACGATGGGAGCCAGACCGAGTATCAACAGCCAGAGAATTAGTCTTGAAAAGTGCATGTTCATAATCACAGATACCTCATTCTCTCTAAGAACCGCGCCTCCCGATCTCGCTTCGAGCTAGGGCTTGAGCGATAGGCCGCGCAAGTCACGGTTACCGATAATGTTTTCAGCAGCAACAAGCGCATATTGTGAAGTGATCAAACCATGGTCGCAACTGGATCGCCAAGTGGTAGACACCTAAGACAAGGTCACTGCGACGCAACATAAACATGCGCCGTCATGCGGTGGGCGCTGCGAGCGCGAGATCATTCGTCTTCGATGTTGCCGCTGTAGCTTACTTCTGAGTTCAACAATTCCCCTTCACAGCCGACGTCATGTTCGAATGGGAACCAGTCTTTATCGCCGCCCAATCGCGCTTCGATATAAAACAGTTTAAGTAACTGCTTGCCGAGACGCTCAGCGGCCTCGAGATCGTCGAGGGATCCGGCCGCGTGGGAGAATTTTGTGCCGAGACGCTCAGCTGCACCCGGCGCAATATGAATACGATGCGTATCAATGACACCAAGTATTCGCTTCATCGCATGGACTCGCGCGTAACAAGCCCATTTTGTGCTGACCGTCTCTTGCTCTTGCGGATCGAGATAGAATACCCCTTTGACGACAAATTTCTGGTATTTTTTGTCGTAGCGCACATTAATATATTCACGCTCGTGGACGAGCAATTCTTGAAAATCTCGCTGCAACAGAAACAAACCCCAATCCAATAGGCTCAAGCGCTCGTGCCGCAAGGCATCGACGGGGGAGGGGAGATCGGCGGCCGTCACGGTGAGTGTCGTTAGCAGCGCAATCGCCGCGACATATTTCACAGCCGGGCTGCCGGACCGGGTAACGCAAGATAGCCGTTCATCGCGAGACCGGACGCTACCAATAGGATGGTCGGATAAATCTCATGAGTTCGCTGGTTCATGCAAATCTTCGCATTGGCGAGGCGCTAGACATAAGCGCGGCGCAATGATTTAGCAGATATTTTTAAGCAAGATATACAATGACACCAAGTAAGGCAACGATGCAGGTGAGTATGATACGAGAAGCTGTTGACCACGAGGTCGTTTCCGTCTACCCCTTTAGCTCGGCGCAAATCGATCGGCTGTTAACGGTGGCGCCAGAATGTGTGCTGATTTGGGCGACGCGGAGTGGTTGGCCAGTCGGTGTCGTGCATGCTTTTGTTTGGCGTGATGAGCGCATTTGGGTAACGTTTGCTGCCCACCGACATCGCGCCGCTGCGATCCGCAGAGACCCGCGCGTGGCGGTTGTGGTGAGCGGTTTCCCCAATGACGAGCCGAGCAAACCGCAGGGCTCAATAACGATAAAAGGTCGCGCTGTTTTTCACGACGATAACGATACTAAAGCATGGTTCTATCCTGCTCTGGCGCGGAAGAAGAATCCTAACGATAAAGAGCAGGAGCTCGCGTTCACAAAACTTCTAGATTCGCCCTTAAGGGTAGTATTGGAAATCATTCCGGAGAAGTGGATCACTTTTGATGCGGATAAGTCTGCACGCCACCGCGCGGGAACGCTTGAGGAAAGTGAACTAGGGCCGCTGCTGTCCGCCGATGCAGAGCGCATGAACATCGAACGTGCAAAACGTGGCTTGCCACCTCGTGACGGTGCCGCCGGATAACGCGTCGTAACGGTGTTTCGTAGCATTGCTATCTCAGCGCATGTTTTTAACTAAGCCTGCTCCTCGCCGCTCGTTAAAACCCCGGCTGCGTCGTCTATACGATCCCGATTAATTGTCAACACTGTGGGAGTCGGAATGCGATGACCGAAAAAGATCTGAGCAAACGCGCGCGCGGCATTAATTGGCTAGATCTGATGGCGCAAGACGCCCGCCCTGTTCCGAAGAACCTCACTCAGCCTAGCTGTGAACACCTTGGGTCAGCGCCGCTCGCCGCGGAGCGTTATACCAGCGCAGAGTTTGCGCAATTGGAAGCGGAGAAAATGTGGCCTTATGTATGGCAGTTCGCCGCTCGGGAAGAAGAGCTTCCTACTTCGGGAGATTATGTGGTTTATGAAAACGCCGGGCGCTCTTTTCTGATCGTGCGACAAGACGACGGCTCGGTACGCGCTTTTCACAACGTTTGTTTGCACCGCGGCCGTAAGCTCAAGACCGAAGATGGTCAGGCGAATGCGTTTATGTGTGCTTTCCACGGTTTCTGCTGGAACAAAGACGGGCGTCTGAAGCATATACCCAATCGCTGGGATTTCGAGCATCTCACAGACGATAACATGCGCTTACCACAGGCTGAAGTGGGGCGGTGGGGCGGCTACATATTTATTCGCGAGAACGCTGGTGGCCCGAGCTTGAGCGAATATTTAGCACCACTACCTGATCATTTCCAACGTTGGCAACATGAACAATGCGCCACGCTCATTTGGGTCGGCAAGGTCGTTCCCGCGAACTGGAAAGTGACCGCCGAAGCGTTCATGGAAGCCTGGCACTCGTTCGTGACCCACCCCGAGATATTGCCCTACACAGGTGATGAAAATAGTGCGTATTGGTACTGGGGCGATCACGTTAATGTGAACCTCGTGCCTTTTGGGATTATGTCCCCGCACCTGTCTGGCCACGGCAAGTCAGAGCAAGCGATCGTAGATGCGTTCTTGCAGCACTATGGCCGCGCCGCGAAACAGGGCGCCGCCGAAAAAGATGCTCACTCACTCACGGTTCCGAGAGGTGAAACGGCCCGCCATATACTTGGTGCGGCAATGCGTGAGAAATACGCCCGCCAATCCGGCCGCGATCTTAGCGCTGCCTCGGATGCAGAACTTTTGGACGCTTTGGTCTACAACGTGTTTCCAAACTTCGCGCCTTGGGGCGGGTTTATGCCGAACATCGTCTATCGGTGGCGACCGTGGAAAGATCCCGATCACTGTTTAATGGAAGTGCGCATTCTGATGCGAGTACGACCGGACCAACCAGTGCCCAAGGCGCCTGCGATGAAACTCTTAGGGGACGAGCAAACGTGGACTGCGGCAACGGAGCTGGGCTTTTTGGGGGCAGTCCTAGAGCAAGATATGAGCAACTTGCCGTATGTGCAAGAAGGTCTGAAGGCTTCAAAGACCGGTCTCGTCGAACTCGGTAACTACCAGGAAATCCGCATCCGGCACTTTCACCGCACCCTAGACAAGTATCTCGCGGGCTAGGGTCCTGGGCGTAGCCGCCCACTTCGCGGTGCATTCATCGTCGCCTCAATCACTTGCTTTCAGCCCCGAGTCCGACTGGTGAAATATCCGCGCTCGGGATTTATGTCCCGGCAAGCCGTGCGACCACGGGGCTAAACGCCTCCATGGTATCTACGGGCACGGTAATGTAAGAAGTACCGTACAGCTCGCGGCGACGTTCGAGCTCGGCACTTATCGCCGCGACGCTGCCAAAGAGCGCGTGCGGATGGGTTCGCATATCTTGTTCCGATACGCCAAAGGCGCGGGCAAATTTTGCAATGATGGGATCGGGGCTGCGCGTAACAAAAGTAAAATACGCCCCGATCTCGAGTTCAAGTTCGCTAAATCTCGATCCTGCCGCCGATTTTATCCACGCGATTTTGCGCCTCGTTGCAACATCGGAAGACGACTGGACGCCGTCGGGACCGATCGCACCGGCGCGATTATTAAAGTTCACGCTCACGATGTCTGCCTCGCGCGCGGCGAGTTCGAGGATGCGCCGGCTACCACCGCCGATCATGAGCGGCGCTTTTCCTACGGGTTTAGGTTCACCGCGGAAGTCACGCCATTGCATTGTGCCATTCGAGAGTTCGATTACATTATCGTCTCGAAACGCGTTAATCGCTTGAATGATATCTGCTAGTCGATCGATGCGCTGCTGCGCGCTGTCGAACGGTATCCCCAGGGCTGCGTATTCCGCTTTGACCCAGCCCGCACCGAGACCGAGTTCCAGGCGCCCGTCGGAGAGTTTGTCGATCGTCATAGCAGACTTGATCAAGGTGATCGGGTGGTGGTAGTCGATGCAAAAGACACGGCAGCCGATTTTAATGCTTTTGCTCAACGCGGCCGCATAAGCCATGGCCGGTATCGCGGCGAGGTTTTGCACCGGGTGATTTGCTTTTTTGAGCGCCGGTCCGGCGCCGATCAAGTGATCGGCGAGATGAAACGCGGCGTAACCTAAGGTCTCCGCCGTTGTTACTTGTTTAGCCCAGTCTTGTGCGGAATCAGCACTGAACGACTGTACGCCGAAGCGGAACGGGCGGGGCATGAGTTAGTACTGGATCCGTTTTGTGATACCCCCGTCGATGACGACGTTCGCGCCTGTCGTGAATGCGCCGCGGGGGCTCGCAAGCAAGGCGACTTGATCGGCGACTTCTTGCGCGCTACCCATGCGCCCGAGGGGGATTTCGGCGAGGGTCGAATCATATAAGGGCGCCATTTTTTCTTTGATCATGTCCCAGGCACCGCCCGCTACGAAAATCGGTCCCGGACTAACGGCGTTGACGCGAATTCCTTTGGGCGCCAGGTCTTGAGCCAAGGCACCGGCGTATTGTAGCAGGGCAGCTTTCATCGCGTTGTAGGGGCCCGCCGCAATAAATTTCTCCAACGCTGCGGTTGTCGCGATCATGACAATGCTGGCATTGTCCGATTTTTTTAAATGCGGTAGCCCGGATTCGACCAAGCGTACCGCGCCTAACATATCGTGCTCGAAGTTCGCGCGCCAACCAGCTTCGCCAGGACTATTCCCACCACTTACATTCGAAACAATGGTATCTATACCGCCAAGCGCGTCGGCTGCGGCGGTCACCCATGTTTTCAAAGCGTCACCGTCGGCTACGTCCACCTGTGCGCCAAAGGCTTGCACGCCCTTTGCTTCGAGTGCGCTGACAGCGGTTTTCACCTCCTCCGCATTCCGGGCGCAGATCGCAACGTTACAAGCTTCGTCCGCCAGGGTGTCGGCAATCGCGCGACCTATGCCTTTGGTGCCGCCGGTAATCAGGGCTTTACCCCCTTTGAGTCCTAAGTCCATGTTTGTCTCCGTTAGTTGCGCCGTCGGCGGCATTTTACCCATAAATGACGGTAACCTCGCATGACGTTGCCGGGGAGACGCTTCCCTTCGCCGACAACTTCCAGACGCTCGAAGCGGTCGAGCAGATGGTGGGCGAATATTTCTCCTTCGAGTTTTGCGAGTCGGGACCCTAAACATCGATGATGGCCGTAGCCAAAAGCCAAGTGTTTGTGTCCATTGCTGCGGTCCAGTTTAAATCGATCGGGATGCGCGAAAAAGCTGGGATCGCGATTGCCTGCCGCCAGAGAAAACATTATCCGCTCGCCAGCGGTGATCGATTTGCCACCGAGCGCGACATCTTTGGCGACCGTGCGGCAAATGTTTTGCACCGGACTTTCAAGCCTTAACGATTCGTCAATCGCTTTGCCGAGCAACGCTCTGTCTTCGCTGAGGCGGGAATATAATGCCGGTTCTTGCGCGAGTTGCACGGCAAAATTGCTCATGAAGTTGGTTGTCGTCTCGTGGCCAGCGGCCAGAAAAAAAACGCCGTGGGCGATGATTTCTTCCATCGTGAGGCGGGCGCCGTCGACTTCTGCGTGCACCATTTCGCTCAATAAGTCGCGACCGGGCTTCTCCAAGCGCGCGTGGGCCTGTGCTTTGATAAACGTCGCCATTTCTTTCAGAGCCGCTTTTTGATCGGCGGAAATCTCCGTTCCCAGGCGTTCTACTAGGGCTTCCGACCAGCGTTGAAAATCGCCACGGCGCGCGTAACTAAACCCCATGATGTCGCAGATGACCGCCGCCGGCACGGGATAACAGATGGTCTCGACGATATCGAAGGTATCGTCGCCAATGAGGTCGAAATGCTCCGTGAAAATTTTGTCGATCTGTGCGCGCCAACCCGCAATCGCTTGGGGTGAGAACGAGCGGTAGAAAAACGCTTTCAGGCGGCCATGGCGCGGCGGATCCGTGCGCTCTATATCCGGATAGGTGCCGGGCGGGAAGGGTCCGGCCGGATCGACACCGTCTTCCGCGCTAAAATGTTCGTGGTCACGCAGGCGCGTCACGTCGTGGTAACGCGTAAGCACGTAGTTGCCAAAACGTGGTTCGAGATAGGGCGATTCAGCCTTGCGCAGTTCGTGATAGGCGTGAAAAGGGCAGGCGGCGATGTTTGGCGCAAAGAGGTCTATCGTGTCGTTATCGGATTTAGGCATCATCTCGTCTCTCAGTGCACCTACCAGGCAGGTAATTTGCGCTGGTAGTTTTTACGTTCTTTACCACTATGATCGCGGCCCTAGTGTTCTTCGGCTCTAGGACTATCGCATAATGCGGATTATGCACGAAGTACGAGCACGTCCGGAACCTACCATCGGCCGCGAACTATGGCGCACAGGGGGTTGCAAACATGAATTTTAGTTTCAACGAAGAGCAACAGATCTTCCGCGACATGGTGCGTAAATGGGTTAGCAATGAATGTCCGAAAGATTGGTGTCGGGAGTTGGAGCGCCGCGAGGGCGAATATCCGCAGGCCCTGTGGGACAAGCTCACTGAGGCGGGTTTTAACGGCATCGGGATCCCCGAGCAGTACGATGGTCTCGGTGGGGACATTATCACGCAGGCGATTTTTATGCGGGAGTTCGCGCGCCACGCCGGCGGACTTGCTTGGATTTGGGGATGCACGTCATTTTCTGGGGTTAAGTCGATCGGTTTCTACGGTAGCGAAGCACAGAAACAACGCTTTTTACCGGCAATGGCGGCCGGCAAGTTGCGTGTTGCAATGGCGTTTACTGAGCCTGGAGGTGGTACCGACGTGCTCGGGGCATTGAAAACCGAGGCGGTCAAATCGGACGACGGTTGGACGCTCAATGGCGAGAAAATCTGGAGCACCACCGCCGATACCGCGGACTATTTGCTTGTACTTGCACGCACCGACAAAGCGGCGAAAAAACGCTCACAGAGCGTCTCGCTTTTTTTTGTGCCGCGCACAAGCGCAGGCATAACGATAACGCATCTGCCGAAACTCGGTATGCGTGCGGTGAATTCTTGTTCGGTGCACTTCGACAACACCCCCGTTGCGGGTGATTTATTGTTGGGTGAACAGGGCAATGTTTGGGCACATACGACCAAAACCTTGAACAATGAGCGTATCGTCAACGCCGCGATGTGCACGGGGATCATCGATGGCGTACTGGAAGATGCGCTCGAATACATGCAAATGCGCAAAGCATTCGGTAAGTTAATCGGAGAGTTCCAAGCGCTCCAACATTACGTTGCTGAAATCGCCATGGCCCAGAAGCAGGCCGAGCTCATGCTGTTCAATACAGCGTGGTTGCAGAGTAACGACCAAGATTGTGCCCTGGAAGCTGCGATGACCAAAACGGTTGCATCAGAGTACGCGAAACGGGCCGCGGATTTAGGCATATCGATACTCGGCGGTATGGGATATTCTGCCGAAACCGACATGCAGCGCTATTGGCGCGACGTACGTTTGATGAGCATCGGGCCGGTCAGCAATGAAATGGCGAGAAATATGATCGCCGAACGTTTGGGTTTGCCACGCTCGTTCTAGCCCGCATATGGCACGAGGACCGCGGATGCTAGCATTACGATGAAATCAAACGCCGAGATCGTTGCGCTGTATTTCAAGGCGGTTAACGCTGAGGATTACACCGCGCTCAGTGATTTATTCCATCCCGAAGCCGAGCTGCGCCCCTGCGGTGCGGGCGTAAAATCTGGTCGCGATGCGGTCATTGCTTTCTATGCGCGCGTATTTGCTCAATTCCCTGTTCATGCAGACACGCCTACACGTGTTATCGGCGCCGCCGAGACGATCGTGGTTGAAATAAAATTTAGTGGCGAGACGAATACCGCGCAAAAAGTCGGCTTCGACGCGCTCGATGTGTTCGATTTTAAAGACGGCATGATTGTCCGTCTAAGCCAGTGGTTCGATTCGGCCGACTTAGCGCGGCGGTTGTCAGGCTAATTTAAGCATGGTCGCAGCAAAAAAAAAATCCCGGGAGTGGATCGAAGTAACTACTTTCGGTGACCTTGTCGTGCGCGGTGCCGCACGCTTCTGTGACGCTGAAGCGGTTGTGTTACCCGAAGCACGCCACACTTATCGCAGCTTAGAAGCCGCGGCATTTAAAGCCGCTCGTTCCTTACTGGGGTTGGGGGTCGGGCGCGGCGATAAAGTCGGCATCTTAATGCCGAACTGCGTGGATTTTGTCGAAGTCATGTTCGGCGCGGCCTTGATAGGCGCTGTTGTCGTACCTATCAACGCGCGCTCTAAAGGTCGCGAGCTCGCCTACGTTGTCGGCAATGCTGACGTTAAGGTCTTGTTGACCAGCGATATCATCGATCAACACACGGACTACGTTGAGCTATTGCACTACTGCTTACCTAGGCTGAGCAGTGCAACCGATGTATGCGAGCTAGATCTGCCGGAGTTACCGATCTTAAAGAGCGTGGTGCTGCTCGGGCAGAAATCTCCTGCGGGCATGCTCGATAGGCAGGGGTTCGAAGCCCTAGCTGAGCACGTTAGCGACCTCGACGTCGAGCGACTGCGGGCGCAAATCCGCGTGCGTGATATCGCAATTATGCTCTACACTTCCGGGACGACGGCTGATCCCAAAGGTTGCCCGTTGACGCACGAGGCCTTGGTGCGTACCGCGGTCGAGGCAGGTCGCACGCGCTTTGAATTGACCGCGCACGATGTATTCTGGGATCCCTTGCCGATGTTTCATATGAGCGCGATCCTACCGTTGGTCGCTTGCTTACACGCCGGCACCTGTTTCGTGACCTTGACGCATTTTGAACCCGGCACAGGGATCCGGCAGCTAAAAAAAGAACGCGCGACGATTTGCTTTTCAACGTTTCCGCCGGTGACGACGGCGCTGATGAATCACCCCGACTGGGATGCTGCGGTGGTCGATCGGATCCGCTTGATGAATAACGTGGCTCCACCTGACGCCCTGCGCGATATTCACGCCGCTTTGCCAACGATAAAACACATCAATGCCTATGGCAGCACTGAATGCGGTGGCGTGGTTTCCTTCTCCGCGCCGGACGATCTGGACGACGTGCGGCCTACGACCTCGGGCGCACCTTTTCGCGGTATTGAAGTCCAGATCCGTGATCTCGAAAACGGCGCGGTGATCGGCGCACCAAACGAACGCGGCGAAATCTGGGTGCGGGGCTATAACCTTTTCGAGGGTTATCACCATGACGCTGAGAAAAACGCCGAATGTTTCGATACCGAAGGATGGTTTAATACGGGTGATATCGGCTTTCTCGACCCCGATGGTCGGATCGCTTACCAGGGCCGGATTAAGGATATGTTGAAGATCGGCGGCGAGAACGTTGCCGCGCTGGAAATCGAATCGTTTCTGCAAACGCATCCGGCGGTCAGCATTGCGCAGGTCGTCGCGTTGCCGGATGCGAAATACGTCGAAGTTGCCGCGGCCTTCGTCGAACTTAAACCTAGTACGGCGCTGCGCGAAGCCGAGCTCATCGAATTTTGCCGCGGCCAGATCGCGACGTTTAAAATCCCGCGCTACGTGCGTTTCGTCGCCGCCGGCGAATGGCCGATGTCGGCGACGAAGATTCAAAAATTTCGCCTGCGGGAGCGACTCTGCGATGAATTAGGGATCGGTGACAAATGACATCATTTGTCACCGATCCCGGACGAGAAGCTAGAAGCTGTATTGTACTTCGAGGCCGAATTGGCGCGGCGGACTAATGGTACCGAACGACCACGTGCCCAAGCTCGTGCGCACTGCCTGGTTACCGCTAAAGCCTGGTGGCGCTGTACCCGGCGCGAGCGAACTAGCCGGCGCAAACGTTGTCCCGACGTCGAGTGCATGCAGGAGGTATTCTTCGTTCGTCAAGTTTTTACCGTACATGGAAACGCGCCAGTTATCGCCCCACTCTAGATGTACAGAGGCGTCTACGATCCCAAACGACTCGACGAAGCTCTCGACGGAGTTATTCGTCGTCGTGAAATAATCGTCACGCCAACGGTAATTGAGCTTCGTAATTAGAAATACGTTATCTGCGACTTGGTATTCGTACATGCCACCGACCGCGAAATTATGCTCCGGTGCCCGCCGCAATTCGAAGTGGGCTTTGTCGATGATACCAACCTGGCTGCACGGGTCGGCCACCGTGCAACCGCCAGATAGAAACGGGATCTCATAATCCTCGAAGCGTGCATCTAGGTAGCCATAGTTGAAATTCAATGTCAGGCCGTCGACGGGTACCCAGTGGGCGTCGAGTTCGACACCGTCGATCTTCGTCTCCTGGACGTTCTCTACGATGGTTACCGTACCCGCGCCACCCAATGCGGGAAACACGACTTCCTCTTGTTTGTCGTCATAAGTCGTGAAAAAGCCCGATATATTGAATTGCAGGCGGTTATCGAGCCACCTCGATTTCAGTCCCAATTCAATGCTAGAGACTTCCTCCGGGTCGTAGGGTCCGTGGTCGAAAGCGTTCGTCGAGCGGCCGTTGAAGCCTCCGGAGCGCCAGCCTTCCGTATAAGAGGCATAGAGTAGATTGCCGTTATCAAATTCATAGGAAATGGCGGCGCGGGGGCTGAAATCGTCCCATTCCATTTTTCCAGTTTGCGGTATCAGCGCGCCAGTATTCGGGTCGGTATAAAAATTCGAACTATTGGCGATCGCCGTCGCGGGGCGTCGGCCGGCGCAATTGCCATACAAACCGGTACCAGCGACAACGGCGGGATCGTAAATACGGGCGTTGTTTGGACCAATAGCGATGCCGCCACAGGTGTCTTTTTCTTCTTCGATGTAGCGGCCGCCGAAAGACAGCACCCAGTGATCTAAGACCCGATAATCCACTTGGCCAAATATCGCCCACGACTCGGTTTCCTGGATCTGATCAAAGCCGTTGGGAACTTCGATGGCGGGACCCGGTGGTAGCCCAAAGAATAGCGGGGTGAAAAACGTGCGCTGATTGAGTTCGTATTCGCGATCCCAATAAAAGAAACCGAGCACTGAGGTTATGTTCTCAGTCCAGTTCGAATGCCAGCGCAGCTCCTGGCTCAATTGCTCGTTCTTTTGCGGCCGATTGGTATAAAACAAGTCAAACGTATAGCCGTCGAATTCTTGAATCGCCTCTTCTTCGAACTCACGATAACCGGTCACGGACACGAGCTCGTGCAGGTCATTAATACGCCATTTTGCTTCTGCGATCACCGTATGCGTTTCCAAGGATGCCGGCTGATGGCGCGTCGTGCGACTCGTGCGGTGAAAATCGTCGTCCGTATACGGATGATCACAAGATAACGGTTCAAATGCACATGCTGGTTGGCCGCCAATACCGATCGCGGCGTCCGGGTTGTTGTTACGACTGACGCTCAATGAGGTTACTGGGCGGGTATCGGTGTTTGATTTGTCGTAGTTGTAACTGACTAACAACTCCATATTGTCACGCGGCTCCCACAGCGCCGCGAACCCATAGCCATTAAAGTTCTCGCCACCTTCGTCGCTGCCCGCGCGGGCGATGTTGTTGAAATAATGGCCACCGTGCAAGCTTACGGCCGTTATCTTAGTCGACAACGTACCGTTCAATAGCGCCGGCAAGTGCAGCACGCCTTTATAGTCGTTTTTACCATCGCTGCCAGCGGTGATGGCGAACTTGCCGCCCCACTCGCCGCGCGGCCGCGTACGGCGTATATTTAGCACGCCGCCGATCGTGTTCTTACCAAACAAGGTGCCCTGGGGACCACGCAGCATTTCTACCCGCTCGGCATCCCATAAATGCACCAACGCACCCGTGGCAGTGCCCAGAAACAGGCCGTCGATGACGACCCCGACCGCGGGGTCAAAGGATTGTTCAACGTCGTCCATGTTGATGCCGCGCGACATGAACGAAATGGTGCCATTGCCGAGTATCGGATCGATCATAATATTCGGTGAAATGTCTTGAACATCCTGCACGTCACGGACAATCGCACGCTCGATCGCTTGGGCATCGTAGGCGCTTACCGAGATCGGAACGTCTTGAATGTTTTCCTCTCGCTTCTGAGCGGTTACGGTCACTTCTTCGACCTGGGTGGTAATGTCGCGGGCCATAACTTGAGGTGCCAGCACCGCCGCCGCGCCAACGGCCCAACAACTGCTCACCAAGGTGCGCATTGGTCGCGTCGAATTCGATCGATAAAACATCGGCTTGCCCCCATAAGAACTGCGCGTCATTATGCCACCAAATTGTGGAAATGCTACCACTTATGCATCTAATTGTGGTGTTTTCGAGACAGCTCGTCGAGCTATTCGGGATCATGCGGCGTTCCCGATCCGTGCGGCCTTGTCATGTCGCCACCTTTGTTGCCCCGCTTAGATTCAGGGGCGGTTTGTTGACAGAAATAGGGAAACGCGTAAGTTATCGCTACTGCGAGGTGTGAGATGGTAGCGACCGAATGGCAGGCGAGCAGGCGGCGACGCTTTTAATAACCGGCGGCACGGTCGTGGATGGCCTCGGCAACGCACCGCGGCGTGCCGATGTGCTAATCGCCGGCGCCCGCATCGCAGCCGTCGATGCGGGCGCCGCGGAGCGGGTGCGCAACGAGCAGGTGCGTCGCGTCGATGCGACGGGTATGACGGTGATGCCGGGTTTGATCGATGCCCATTGCCACATTAGCTTCGATGAACCGAACTCTAACGACGAGTTGTTTTTTCACCGCCGCGAGGGTTTGGCCGCCATCATCGCGGCCGACAACGTCACCAAGCTGCTTGCGGCCGGGGTTACCGGTTTTTTAGACGCAGACTCATTATATGAAATAGGCATCGATCTACGCGATGCAATCGAGGCCGGCATCGTTCGCGGACCACGCATGAGCACGGGAGGCAATGCCTTGTTGACGTCGGTGGGGGGCACTGCCGGTCGCCTTATTCCCGATCAGGGTCGTTGCGGCTACGCAAAAGTCGTCAATAGCCACGAGGAAATAGTCCAAGAAGTTCGGCGCCAAATAAAGATCGGGGTGGACTGGATCAAGGTCCACGTCACCGGACTCACGCCGCGACAAAACGTCAAGGGTGAGGTCCAAGTTTGGAATCTCGATGAACTGCGTTTGGTATGTGACACGGCGCACGAGTTGGGTGTGCCTGTGGTCGGTCACTGCCGCGGTGCGTCGAGCACCCGTGATACTGCGCGCGCCGGTTTTGACATGATTTTGCACGCAACCTATATGGACGAAGAAGCGCTGGAAGCGGTCATTGAGCAGCAGGTACCGATCGTGCCGACGTTCACGTTTCAGGCCAATCTGGCGGATTACGGTGCTGCAGTGGGTGCGTCGGCTGAAATTCGATCCCTGTTTCAAAAAGAGATCGCGGAAAGTGCCGCGATGTTGCGGCGCGCTTATGACGCCGGTGTGCCGCTGTTGTGCGGCACCGAAAGCGGGTTTTCCTTGACACCCTATGGTGATTGGCACTACCGCGAACTCGAAGTGTTCGTGCGCGATCTCGGTTTAACGCCGTTGCAAGCGATAGCAGCGGCTACTAGCGCCAACGGCGTTTCACTCGGTCTCGAGGGCGAAGTTGGTGCCGTGGCGCCCGGGTATTTGGCCGATTTAATCGTCGTCGATGGAGATGTTGCTAGCGACGTTGCTTTGTTAGGCGAGCGTGAACGTATTCGCAACGTTATCTTAGATGGTGTCGAGGTCGAGGTGCCGCCACGCGGCGAACGCGGCGATCCACCGGGATGGCGGGCGCCGCACTACGGTTCGCGCATTCTACGTCGCGACGCGCTCAGCGAATTGGGCGGTGGGTTTGAACCGCAGGCTTGATGACGCGGTGGCAATCAGCGACGCTGAATCCATTGATGTGCACGCCCACGTGGTGCTCGAACAAACGTTCGGTATGGCGGGTCGTTATGGTCCCGAGCTCGGACCCGGAGAACGGGCGAGGTTTCGTGTCGGTGACTACGAACTGCACGGCGTGCCGTATCGCGGCAGTGCCTTTATGGACGTCGATGTGCGCCTCGCCGCGCTGGATCGTTGCGGCATTGATTTTCAGGTCCTATCGCCGAACCCGCTGACCTATTTTCATTTCATCGATGGAGCTAGCGCGGGAGAATTCTGTCGCCGACACAACGATATTTTAGCGACGCTCATCGCGCCTCATCGGGATCGTCTCGGTGCCTTCGCGGCCGTACCAATGCAAAATATCGAGGCGGCGATTGTAGAAGCACAGCGTGCTTGCGCGGAGCTCGGCATGTTGGGCGTATATATTGGCACCGATTTCGGCCGACCTTTGAACGATGGCGCACTCGATCCATTTTACGCGGCTTTGATCGAGCTCGACGCGCCGCTTTTTATTCACCCCGCCCCGGCCGGCATCGATGGCCCCAAAGGCGACGCTAATTTGGCCCAATTCGACCTGGATATTATTATTGGCTTTGCTGCGCAGGAAACAATTGCCGTGGCAAGCTTGATCTATGGTGGTGTGCTCGAGCGCCATCCACAACTCGATGTTTGCATTAGTCACGGCGGTGGGGCAACGGCTTTTCTCTGCGGTCGCTTAGCGAGCGCGGCGCGTAAGCGCCCGTGGGCCAGCGACAGCTTACGCCAAGACGGCGCTTTCGAAGCGTTGTTGCACCGCTTGTGGTTTGATGTTCATGTGCATGCAGATGATTCGCTGGCTTTATTGAAACAACATACCGATCCGCGGCGCTTAGTTTTTGGTACTAACTTTGCCGGATGGGATCAGCAACCGGGGGTGCTGCGCGCGGACGCGCGTCCTTATGCGGACAATGCGCGGAGGTTGTTACGCGCAGCCGCGCGCTCCTGAGTCCGAGCTTTAGGAGGATTTTGATGTCAGAACTCGAGGAGCTCAAGGACCGCATCGATCGGATCGAGTCTCGCAATGCTATCGCGGAACTCGTCACGGCATATGCGATTGCTTGTGACGAGCATGATATGCCACGCCTGGTTGACTTGTTTACCGGCGATGCTCGTTTTGATTCGCCGAGCGGTGTGATGGTGGCGCAGGGGCGCGATGCCATCGAAGCGATGTTCATCGAGTTGTTCAAAGTACGGGGGCCCGCGTTTCACTGGACGCATGATTTGACCGTGACAATCGACGATCGCGATGCCGATCGCGCGACCGGGCTGGTCTTGAGCCACGCGGAGACGTGCCCAGATAAAACCGTAAGCCTCGCGGCGATGCGCTATCACGACGACTATCAACGCGACGCCGGGCGCTGGCGGTTCAAGAAACGCGTGATCAATTTTCTCTACTACGTACCCGTGACCGAGTTCCCCGCTGCTTTAAACGATCGCAAGCGTCTAAGCATTCGCGGGGAGCGCAGGCCGGCGGATTATCCGGAAACGCTGGCAGCATGGCAGGCGTTTCACAAACGACATGTCGAACCAGGCGGGTAATCCCGCGTGCAAATATTATTTGTGAGTTAATGCTATGAGTCGCAAAGACGAAATGCTCGCCTTAAATCGGCGTGCGCTAAACCATTTTAAAAACGGCACCACCGATCTGGCTGATAGCACGATGGCGATGCCGGTCGAAGCTTACATCGACCCACAACGTTATCGGCGGGAAGTCGATCGGGTTTTCAAACATTTGCCGCTGGCGCTTGCGCTCAGTATCGAAATCCCCGAAGCGGGTGATTACCGCGCCATGCAAGTATTGGACGTGCCTGTGATTCTGGTGCGTGGCCGCGACGGCGTTGCGCGTGCGTTTATCAACGCGTGTCGCCACCGCGGCGCCCAAGTCTGCAAACCCGGTAGCGGCAAAACCCGCCTATTCATGTGTCCTTATCATGCTTGGGCCTACGACGACCAGGGCAAGCTCGTCAACCGTTATGCGGCTGAAACCTTTGGTGAGGTCGATCACGAACAATTAGGACTGACCGAACTCGCTTGCGCGGAACGTGCGGGTCTTGTCTACGCGGCGTTGACGCCTGGCGAGCAGCTTGACATCGACTCGTGGCTCGGTGATTTCGCCGACGAACTTGCAACGCTTAAGCTCGATAGCTGGACAATATTCGAGGCCCGCGAGCTCGACGGTCCGGGTTGGAAAGTAGCCCTGGACGGTTATCTAGAAGCCTACCACCACAATTCCTTGCACGGTAAAACGGTTGGCAAATATACCGTGGGCAATTTGCTCGTGCTCGATACTTGGGGCCCTCATCAGCGCCTGACGTTCGGCCGCAAATCGCTCAGTGAGTTGGTCGACGTGCCGGAGGTTGAATGGGATGTCGATAAACATATTCGCTTAATCCACAATTGTTTTCCGAGTCTGTCAATCTCAGGGATCCTCGGTGATCATTGCCTCGTCAGCCAGGTTTTTCCGGGGCCAACGCCGACTACGACCACGACCCGACAAATCGTGTTAGTCGCAGAACCGCCGCAAACGGATGCGGCGCGTAAGGCTTCCGAGACCTTCAGTGCATTGGTGTTGCAGGCGGTTCGCGACGAGGATTACGCGACCGGCTTGACGATTCAAAACGGATTGACATCCGGGGCTAATAAAGAATTTATATTTGGACGTAACGAGCCGGCGGTACAGAATTACCACAAGACGATCGCGCGTGTTATGCAGCAGGCGCCGCGCTAACCCTTAGTGCGACCGCCTGGAATTAGGACTGCGGAGCGGAGGGGTTAGCGATGTGGAAATATTTTCGGTTTGCTTGCTTTCATTGGATTTGGTTTGCCGTTTCATTTACCGGGCTGATCTCGGTGGCGTATGGATGTGGTTGGGTGTGGCCTATGTCTTTATCATCGGTGTGGGTGGTGAGTTGTTGACGCGCAATTCGTCGATCGAATGAACCCCCAATACCAGTACCCCATAATTCACGATCTTATTCTTTACTCGGTTGCAATCGGATTGGCATTCGGACTCATAATCCTTACCTGGAGTGCCGGTGACCGAGACTTGTTTGGGATCGGTGAATACTTGAGCGATCTTATCGCGAGTTTTGGTGGAACCTACGACGTTTTTGCAGCTCGCGCTTAAGCCCGACAGACTGGACGTTTGCTAAGCACACGGGGGTCGTTGCTGGTGCGAGCGAGTCGTGCGGGTCTGTTTGATTTGTTTGAGTTCTTAACAAAAAAGTCTCGCCGCGCGACAGTTCAGCACGGCGTGACGATCGAGGTCGCCCCGGGACAGAAACTGCTCGAAGCTGCGCTTGAAGCCGGTTTGCAGTGGCCGCACGATTGTCGCGTGGGTAGTTGCGGTACGTGTCGCTGCTATCTTAAGGCTGAGGCGATCAAACCGATCGGTGATTTCTTTTATACACCCGCGCCGGATGACATTGAGGCGGGGGTCATTCTCGCTTGTCAAACTTAGCTCAAGAGCGATGTAACGGTCCACATCGAATTGCAGCAAACTGGTGCCACCGCCGGAGCAGTCGAGCGTCACTGCGGCCGTATCGTTCGTTGCAGCGCGTTGACGCGCGATATTCAAGAAATCGTGCTCGCGGTGAACGGTAGCTGTTGTCAGCGCGCAAAGGCGGGTCAGTATGCTGACTTGAGCGTCGCTGGGATCGCGCCGCCGCGCAGTTACTCCTTCGCGCGCCCGCCGCAACTGGAAATAACAGGGGAAGTGCGATTTTTCATCCGCCATGTACCGGGCGGTTGCTTTACCGACGGGTTGTTTGCCGAAGATCGCTGCGGTGCCGAGGTAGAGGTGGCCGGTCCGTTTGGTAATTTCTATCGGCGCGAAAGCAACGGCGCGATGATCTGCGTTGCTGGCGGTAGTGGCTTAGCACCCATAAAGGCCTTACTGGAAGAAAGTGTAGAGCAGGGCGTCGCGTGTGATCTGGTTGTCTATTTCGGTGCGCGGACACAGCAAAATCTCTATTGTCTTGCGGAGCTGCGGGACCTGTGCCAACGATGGCGTGGCGCTTTTCAACTGAACTTAGTGTTATCCGAAGAGCCGTGCGGCAGCGATTGGACCGGGCCGCGTGGCCTCGTAACAGATGCGCTGGAGATGCCTGCGGTGCATGGTACGCTGCAAGAGCCACCGTAAGGCTATCTCTGCGGTCCACCGGCGATGGTCGACGCAGCGGTGGCGGAGCTCCCGGCGCGCGGGTTTGATCGCGAGAGAATTTTTTGCGACAAATTTGAGCGCGCCAGCACCCGAGCAAGAACGTAGCGAATCATCATGACGGCACAACGCGCACCCAAGCAGTTTTCAACCGCGGCACACTGGGGTAACAGAAGTGGACCCTGCCGGCTGGACAGGAAAGCAGGTTTACTAAGTGAAATCTTCTGAGATAATTCTTGTTGAGAGAAGGAGCAGAAGATGACGAAGAGGAAACGACGGAATTATTTGGCGGCATTCAAAGCGAAGGTGGCGATGGCGGCGATCGGAGGTGATCGGACCCTGGCAGAGCGGTCGGAGCAGTTCGAGGTACACGCGAATCAGATCCAAGACTGGAAGAAGAAACTGACAGAGAATGCTGAGCAGGTTTTCGGTGCTGGTGCGGTAGCCGCTGCGCAGACTGAGCAAGAGGCCGAGAAGTTGCACGCGAAGATAGGGCAGGTGACGATGGAGAACGACTTTCTGTCAAAGTTTCTCGGGCGCGACCTGTGAGCGAGCGCCGGGCAGCGATACAAAGTGCTCACGAGTTATCGAAGGTTTGGCGTTGTGAGTTGCTGGATGTGGCGCGTTCGACGTCGTACTACCAGGGCAAGGGTGTCTCAAAGGAAGACCTCGAATTGATGCGGCTAATCGATGAGATCCACCTGGAGTTGCCGTTTTATGGTTCGCGGCGGATTGTAGATGAGCTGATGGGTCGTGGTCATCGGGTCAATCGCAAACGGGTGCAACGTTTGATGCGTCAGATGGGCTTGTGCGCGCTGTATTCGAAGCACAAGACGAGCAAGCCTGGGAAGGGTCACAAGGTCTATCCGTACTTGCTCAGGGGTCTGTCGATAACGCGACCGAATCATGTCTGGGCCGCGGATATCTGTTATATCCCGATGGCGAAAGGTTTCATGTATTTGGTTGCCATCATGGACTGGCACTCGCGCCGGGTGTTGTCCTGGCGGCTGTCCAATACGCTGGACAGTCGCTTTTGTGTCGAGGCGCTCGAGGAGGCGCTGGCACGCTTTGGTCGACCTGAGATATTCAATACCGACCAGGGCGCGCAGTTCACCTCTGAGGCCTTCACCGGCGTCCTAAAGGCACAGGAGGTGGCGATAAGCATGGATGGTCGCGGCCGATGGCTGGACAACGTGTTTATCGAGCGGCTGTGGCGCAGCGTAAAATACGAGGATATCTATTTGCGGGCCTATGAGACGCCGGCAGCGCTTCGAGCCGGCCTCACGCGATACTTTGCATTTTATAATTCCCGGCGTCGTCACACGGCATTGGGCCGACGCACCCCGGATGCGGTGTATTTCGGTCAGGCCGCCGACAACTTGGTGGCCTGACCACGGGCGAGGATTTCACTTAAGCGGCTGCCCAAATTTTGGGGTCCACTTCTAACTATCTCGTCGAAGTGGCGGGAAAAGAAGTAGTCGCGGTTCACGACTAGAAGGACGATCCGCACCCCTCACCGATCGGGCAGTCGCTGTTAGCCAGCGTGGATCCGAATTGCCGGATCGACCAGCCGATGGTGCGCCGAGGTTATTTGCGCGAACGTTTCAGCAGTGCCGCTACGCAACGCGGCCGCGCGCTACTCCTTGCACTTGATTTCGGGACAAGCACATTCGCGTTTGCACCGCCAGCTCGATCGCGCGGCACTTTCTCGGGCCGCAAAAATCCGTGATCGAGAGGCTGTGACGACGCACCCCGCTACCGCCGCGGCCCGCGATATCATCGAGGGGACTATCGTGCGTCTATTTAACGCCCGGGGTGCTTGTCTTGCCGGCGTGCGTTTTTCGGAGCAGATGCGAACAGATGTTGTTCAGCTTGCGACCGGCGCTTGGTACGATCCGATCGATACAAATGATGGCTTAGGCTTGTGTGTGCACGTCAAGCCTAATCTCTTGACTCGTGACGTCGGCACATCGCAGCTTGGACAAGGTCCAACAGCGCATAGTTGTTGGTGGAAGTAGAACCTTATAGCGGCCCGGAAATTGAAATGCGCGCATTCCAACCGCCCGAAATCATTCGTAATTGACCAACTGTGCCCTTAAATATCAGCACGGACGGTAAAATGATAGCAGCGAGCCCATACAGCGTGATGCAGTGGTAAAAGTAAAACCTCAACAGGCGTCAAGCCTACTAATCGGCGCAATGATGCTGACGCTTGGCGCCAATGCCGAACAAAACGCTGCTGACGACCGCGCCATACGTGAGGCGCAGGCGAACTGGCTGAGTTACGGTTTGCGTTACGATGAACAACGCTTTAGCACGTTGACGCAGATAAATCATCGCAACGTATCTCGATTAGCCCTCGACTGGGCGCTAGATTTGCGTGCTGCGACGTCACTCGTTAGCACACCGCTAGCCGTAGACGGGAAACTCTATTTTTCGGGTGATCGCGCGATCGTACGAGCCGTCGATGCGCGCGATGGAAGCTTGCTTTGGACGTTTGATCCCGAGGTTTGGAAACATAGCCCGCGCGGGATGGCAGGGGGGTTCAATACCCATCGGGGCATCGCTTATCTAAACGGTAGAATTTTTTTCGGTACCACGGACGGCCGCGTTATCGCATTGGACGCAAATTCGGGGGTTCCGATTTGGACGTCGCGTACTTTCGAACCGGACGAGGAAAAAGCGATCACCAGCGCACCGCGCGTGTTTAATAATATCGTCGTTATTGGCCACGGTGGCGCGGAGTATGGAACTCGCGGCTACGTCGATGCGTTCAACGCTGAGAACGGCGATCACCTATGGCGTTTCTACGCGGTACCTGGCAATCCGGCCGACGGTTTTGAAAGCCCCGCGATGGCGATGGCCGCTAAAACTTGGGCAGGGGAATGGTGGAAATTTGGCGGTGGCGGCACGATTTGGAACGCCATGACTTATGACGAGGAATTGGATCTGCTTTATATCGGTACGGGCAACGGTGGGCCGTGGGATTACGAGGAACGTAGTAAGAGTACCGGGGACAATCTGTTTCTCGCCTCGATCGTCGCGCTTAAACCGGACACTGGCGAGTATGTCTGGCATTACCAAGTCAATCCACAAGAACGTTGGGACTATAAAGCAACGATGGATATGGTTTTGGCCGATCTCGTCATCGATGGAAAACCTAGAAAAGTATTGATGCAAGCGCCGACAAATGGATTTTTTTATGTAATCGATCGCCTAACGGGTAGACCCATCAGCGCGGAAAAATATACGAAAGTAACGTGGGCCGAGCGCATTGACTTGGAAACCGGACGCCCGGTAATGACGGCAAACGCCGATTATTCTGAGGAACCAAAAATAATCTACCCGGGTACTTTTGGCGGCCACAATTGGCAGCCGATGTCTTATAACCCAGATACGGGCTTAGTTTATGTTCCGACGATCAATATGCCAGCCCGCTATCAGCTCGGCGTGAAGCCGACATTGCGCAAGGATTTTTTTAATTTCGGCGTTGCCAATGAGTATTTTCCGCCAGATTCGCACAGCGGTTACGGGTCCTTATTGGCTTGGGATCCTGTGGCGCAGCAAGCGCGTTGGGAAATCAGGCAGCACGGCGCGTGGCACGGCGGTACGATGACGACTGCCGGAAACTTGGTTTTTCAAGGCAATGCCGAGGGTGAATTTGTCGCGTTCGACGCCCGTAACGGTGCTGAACTATGGTCCATGAATGCGCAACGGGGTATTAGCGCGCCACCGATCACCTATACCGTCGATGGCAAACAACACGTCGCGGTATTGGTCGGGTGGGGTGGCTTAGCATCATTCAGCGTGCCCGTGCATCGCCTCCATGGTTGGAAGTATAAAGACCTTGGGATCAGATTACTGAGCTTTAGCTTGCACGGAACCGCAAGCTTGCCGGATATAAAGTCACGCCGTCATACGCTCAATCCCGTCGTGCCCCGGGGCGATGCGATCGATGACGCGTTGGCGTCAGCCGGCATAAGCACCTATCACTATTCCAGTTGCGCTGTTTGCCATGGCCAGCAGGCGATTTCGACGGGCGGGATCGCACCCGATTTACGCGAATCCGATGCGATCAACGACGATGAGATGTTCAAGCAAATCGTTGTAGGCGGGGCCTTGCTCGCTAACGGCATGCCGCAGTTCACAGATCTAAGCGATGCGGAGCTGCTTGCGGTGCAAATGTATCTGCGCCAACAAGCAAAAATAGCCTATGACGCTCGGCAAAAACGGCGCAAGCCGCAACAGGACGATGACAATTGATGTACGCTTTATCGACGTCGTGAATACTCATATTAACCCTATTTTTTGCCCGGTATTTTATTCTCGTAAGTTATCACAACGTCGGTGACACGTTGACTGGGATGTCGGGGCGGGGCATGGTGCGGGCCAATGATTGGGGAAACCGAGCAACGGGAGATAGTAGTGTGGGATCCAGTGTTGCGCTTGCTGCACTGGTGGAACGCATGCATGTTGATAGTTCAGTTTGCTACGGGAATACTTTTCATGTTTACGGAGCGGGATCTAGACCACGGGTACGGCAATCTAGAGATCGTGCACGCCTTTGGCGGTTACGCTTTTGCTGCTGGTTTGATGACCCGTATCCTGTGGCTGCTAGTAGGCCCGGAGACTGCGAGTTGGCGCGAGCTAGTGCCGCTCACACAACGCCAACGGCAGCTGCTGGCCGCGACCTTAAGCTCATACCTCCGTGGCCGACACCCCACGCCGGTGTGGTTCGGACATAATCCGCTGGCGGCACTTGCCTACCTGGCTTTTTTTTTCGTCGCCGCGGTGCAAGTGGTGTTGGGTGTCACCTTGCTTAATACCTCTGCGGCCGAGCGTGAGACCCTGGCCGCTTTGGAGTTGCACGAAATCGGGTTCTTTTTGTTAATTGCCTACGTCGTCGCGCATTTGAGCGCCGTCGCCGTGCATCAACTCATTGAACGACGTGCGCTCGTGCAAGCGATGTTGACGGGGCGCAAGCGTTTTAGTCCGGCAGACCTCCAGTCCCTGGAGGGGCTACCGGGATTCGACCGAGAAGCCAACCAGTAAAAAGGGAGATCGTCGTGAACGGCAAAATAAATATCATTTTCGGTTTTATCTATTTCTTCTGCTCGGCCCTGCTCGGGCCCACGGTTATGGTGCCGGCCTACTATGAGAGTTATGGTGCCAACGCTGAGGCGTCAAAAGCAATTGATAGCGTTCGCGACGGCGCCGCAGACAGCGCCGCTGTCGCTGGGGCTTTGGGTAGCACTTTCGACGCTATGCAAGCGCGCGGCAAAGTCGACTCCATGGCGGGTGGGCCTCACTCGCACGGTAATCTAGAGGGCATGTTGAATATTGTGGCGGGCTTAGTATTGCTGACTTTTGCTATTGCACCCGCGTTCAAAAAGCTCTTGAGTTTATTGTTTATCGTCGGTGCGCTACTTCATTCTGGCATGCTTTATCTGGCGGTCGTATTTGGTCAAGCGTGGGCTTTGAATTTCACGCTAATCGGTGCAATCGGCTTGTTGGCGGCGTTGTTGTTGACGGGTATTGCGGTCGCGATGAGTCAATTCCGAGGTATCGACGAGCGGATATAATTCGCCCCGCCAGAGCCGGGCAGGACGTTGTGCCTGCTCGCGGGCCTGATGCAATAACCGGGTTAGTCTCGGGAGCTGGTTACGACAACAAAACGCGCGTCCTAGTCAATGCTGCCGCGATGTTTTCGCGTGTGTTGGCGTAAGAAAAACGGAGATAACCTTCGCCATGGGTACCGAAGCTCGTACCGGCGAGGGCCGCAACGCCCGCTTCTTCGAGCAAGCGGTGTTGCACCGTATTAGCGTCCATACCGGTCCCGGTGATATTAGGAAAAGCGTAGAACGCACCCCCCGGTGTAGTGCACGAAACACCGGGTATCTGCTTAAGGCCATCGACGATGATGCGTCGCCGGGCGTTGAATTCACGCATCATTTCATCCACGCCACCTTGCGGTCCGGTTAAAGCGGCGATGCCGGCGTACTGCGCGGCGGTATTAACACATGAATGGCAGTTAATTGTGAGCCGCGTGGCGCCGTCGACGAGCGTCGCCGGCCATACGCCGTAACCTAGACGCCAGCCTGTCATGGCGTAGGTTTTGCTCCACCCATCGAGCAGGATAGTCCGATCTGCGAGTTCGGGATAACTGAGCAGGCTAACGTGCTCATGGTCATCGTAAGTCATGCGCGAATAAATCTCATCGCTCAAGATGGCGACATGTGGATGTCGTTCTAGGCCAGCGACAAGCGCGTCGAGTTCGGATTTACTCACGTTCCCACCGGTAGGATTCGCTGGTGAGTTGATGATAATGAGACGTGTCTTGGGCGTGATTAAACTCAACAAATGATCGGCGTCGAATGAAAATCCTTGCGCTTCTAGCAAGGGGATCGGCACCGCCGTAGCACCCGAAAAATTGATCGCCGACTCATAAATCGGAAACCCAGGATTGGGATAGAGGATCTCCGCGCCCGCTTCGCCAAACATCATGATCGCGAAAAACATCGTCACTTTGCCACCCGGGACGACGATAATATTGCTCGGGTTTACCTCGACACCGCGGTGTCGCGCGATGTCCGCAGCAACCGCTTCTCGCAACGACAGAATGCCGGGGGACGGGGTATAGCCGTGGTGCCCATCGCGCAACGCTTTGACCGCCGCATCGACGACATGCGGCGGCGATTTGAAATCGGGCTGACCGATGCCGAGATTGATGATGTCTTTCCCTTGATGTGCTAAGGCCTCGGCCCGCGCCAAAACTTCGAACGCGGTTTCCGTGCCCAGGCTCGACATCTTGGTCGCAAGCCGCAGCATCGTCGTCACACGTCTAAGCGATAAGTATCTCCATCTCGAACTAATTTGCCCGCGGTCGGAGCCACGAAGTGCGTACCGATAATCAAGGTTGGTGAATCCGCATATTCGGCGAACATCCGCCGGCGCGTGGCAACGGCAGTGTCGTTATCAACATCAAAAGGGCTTATCAAACTGGGATCGTCGAATTGAATCGGGTGATGAATGAAGTCGCCCGTGATCATCGCGCTTTCACCCGCCGATTCGACGATCACAGAACAATGCCCCGGCGTGTGACCCGGTGTTGGAATGAGTCGCACACCGTCGCAAACTTCAGCCGGCCCTTCGATGGGTTTGGCCAGTCCGGCGTCGAGCACAGGTTGCAGCGAGTCATCGAACACGCGCCTTTGCAGTTGCATGAACTCATCTTCGGCTTCGGCATCGATCGAACCCCAAAATTCTAAGTCCTGTTTTCCCATCAGATAAGACGCGTTGGGAAACGTCGGCACCCATTTACCGTTGATGTTCTGGGTGTTCCAACCCACGTGATCTAAGTGCAGGTGGGTGCACAACACGTAGTCAATGCCGTCGGGGTGGTAGCCGGCGGCGATAAGATCTTGCATGTAAGAGGTCGACAACATATGCATAACTTCAAATGGATTGCGATCGCGCTGATTGCCGATACAAGTGTCGACGATTAGGGTTGCACCAGGGGTGTCAACGACTAGTGAGTGAATACTGAGGCTGAGAATGCCCTCGGGCGTGACGAAATGCGGAAACAACCACTTAACTTTTTTTACAACATCGGGCGTCGCGGCGGGTATGACATCAGCAAATTCTGGGTAAACAATTTCTTGGATTTTTGTGATCGTAGTGTCACCTATTGTCCATTTCATGGGGGTTGACCTCCGTCGGGTTTAGTGCGTTCTCGACACCGTCCCATGCTAGCAATGGGCGTCCATTTTCACTAGCGCAGGGTGCGTCGTGTAGGCGCCGAGACGCCACGCCAACACACTCGATAGCGTGTTTGATCTAAATATGTATGTAATTGCATATATAGTGATTTCAGAACTGAAACGGTTGTTAATCAGAATACCTGTAATTATGTGTATGATTGCACAAATGGGAGAAATATCTGCTGCATTCGGCGCCGCGATTAATCTTGTTCTCAGCGCTGACGAGACCTTAGTCGGGATCATCTTGCTGTCGCTGCAGGTCAGCCTCTGCGCGGTCGCCATTGCAGCGGTGCTAGCGATCCCGATCGGCAGTTTGCTCGCCATCTATCGTTTCCCGGGATCGCGTCTCATCGTCACTCTTCTAAACAGTATGATGGGTCTGCCGCCGGTGGTGCTCGGTTTGTTCGTGTATTTAATGCTGTCCCGCGCCGGTCCCCTCGGCGAGCTGGGGATTTTGTTTACTCCCACCGCCATGATCGTCGCGCAAATCTTCTTGGTGTTGCCGATAATTGCCGCGCTCACGCGACAGACATTAAGCGATCTCTATCAACGCTATGACGATCAGTTTCGTTCGTTTCGGCTGCGCCCCGACCAAGCCATGCGTACGTTGATCTGGGAAGGGCGCTTCAGCTTGCTCACGGCATTGCTCGCGGGTTTCGGCCGTGCTAGTGCTGAAGTAGGCGCGGTGATGATCGTCGGTGGAAATATCAATGGCGTCACGCGGGTAATGACGACAACGATCGCGATGGAAACGAGTAAGGGGGATTTCAGTCTTGCGTTAGGCTTGGGGTTCGTTCTGCTTGCGCTGGTTATCTTCGTTAACTTGGCGGTGTCCGTCGGCCAACAATTGGAACGCCGATTGTGAGCCAGCGTCCGGAACTTCAACTAGTCCGTCCGCAGGGCAGCCCTCCGGTTTTCGAGACCGGCAGCGCCTTGCCCTTGGTGCTATCCGGGGTCGGCTACGAAGTCGGCGGGCAGATCTTATTGCACGACATTAATTTCTCCATCGGTAGTGACCGGGTCACGGTAATACTCGGTCCCAACGGTGCGGGCAAAACCCTGCTGCTGCGCATCTGCCACGGCTTGATCAAGCCATCGTGCGGCTTGGTGAAATGGCAAAATCCTGTCGCCGCGCGCCATGCATCTGCCCAAACCATGATGTTTCAGCAACCGGTCCTGCTGCGGCGTAATGTACGCCGCAATATCGAGTACGCCATGAAAGTCTGCGATGTCGCTAAACCCTCGCGCGGCAAGCGTCTCGACGCGGCGCTCTCGATTTCTGGCCTTGCAGCGATCGCGGATCGACAGGCTTCGAAGTTATCTGGTGGTGAGAAGCAGCGTTTAGCGTTAGCGCGCTGTTGGGCAGTCAAGCCGCAGTTACTATTTCTCGACGAACCAACAGCCCATCTCGATCCGAGCGCAGCGCGCAAAATCGAAGCTATGGTGGTTGAAATTCAACGCGAGGATACCTGCGTGGTGATGGTGACGCACGATTTAGCGTTGGCACGGCGCTTGGCCGATCGCATTGTTTTTATGCATCGTGGGTGCATTGTGGAGCACCGAGACGGTGCGGAATTTTTTGCGTCGCCCGCGAGCCCAGCTGCATCAGCGTATATCAATGGAGAGTTGTATTGGTAGGAATATTTGCACGGGTGTCAAAGTGCGGGGGAGATCGTTTGGTGGTGCTACGGCGTATGCTTGTGGTGATTGTTGTGGGTGTTGTTGCACCGTTAGTGTCTGCCGCCGAAGAATTCATCACTGTCGCATCGACGACGTCTACCGAGAATAGCGGGCTATTCGATGCCTTGCTGCCAGCTTTTACAGCGAGTTTGGGGATCGATGTGCATGTCGTCGCGGTCGGTACCGGCAAAGCGATCAAGCTTGCAGAGCGCGGTGATGCCGATGTTTTGTTTGTGCATCATCGCGCGTCGGAGGAGCGTTTTGTTACCGAAGGTTTCGGGGTGGCACGCTACGATGTGATGTATAACGATTTCGTTTTGATCGGACCGCAAGCAGATCCTGCTCGCGTCAAGGGTCTCACCGACATCGCGGCGGCACTTCAAAAAGTACACGCAAGCGAAACACGATTTTTGTCGCGGGGAGACGATAGCGGTACGCACAAAAAGGAACTTGCTTTGTGGCACGTCGCCAATGTCGAACCCGCACGCCTGCCCAACGCTTGGTACCAAGAAACGGGTCAGGGCATGGGCGCCACGCTCAACATCGCCAGCCAGCTCGGCGGTTATTGCCTTAGCGATCGTGCAACATGGTTAAATTTTCGCAACAAGGGCACCCTGAAACTACTGGTTCAAGGTGATGCGCGTTTACATAACCAGTACGGCGTCGTGTTGGTAAGTAGCGCAAAGCATCCGCATGTGAAACGCCCCTCCGGGCAGTCGTTTATCGATTGGTTGATCTCAGACGCGGGCCAGTCGGCGATCGATGCATATCGAATTAACGGGGAGCAAGCGTTTTTCGCCAACGCAAAAAAAAACTAAACCAACCAGCGGTCCAGAACCCGCCACGAATCGCGTTTGCGCGGATGAGTCCGCATGTCGCGCCGTGTTCTATATAGAGGCTATTGCACTTCCCGTCGCGACATCCCAGTCGCGCTAGGACACGTCATTATTGCATCCGCACAAGAGATGACCTGCTCGAGGTAGTAGCATACACTTCAGTGCCAGACATAGTGGGCACTGACGCTACGAACGAGGTAGAGGGCAATGGCTGAATTCGATACGGTAATTAAAGGTGGCATGATAATCGATGGCACCCGCATTCCACGCTTTCGTGGTGATATCGCGATCACGGATGGCGTCGTTGCAGAAATTGGTCGCATCGATGCCATCCGCGGCACGAAAGTTCTGGATGCTGAGGGTTTGATTGTGGCGCCGGGTTTCGTCGATCTTCATACCCACTACGATGCGCAACTGTTTTGGGATCCTTATTGTTCCATTTCCTGCTGGCATGGCATTACTTCCGTGGTGATCGGCAATTGCGGTTTTGGTTTCGCGCCAGTAGCTCCCGAGATGCGTGAACGCGCGATGCTCAGCATGACGCGCGTTGAAGCGATCCCTTTGGCTTCGATGCGTGCCGGCATGCCCTGGAATTGGGAGACGTTTCCAGAATTTCTCGATGCAGTGGAGCAAACTCCGAAAGCGATGAACATATTGCCTTACGTACCGCTCGGACCGATCCTCGTGGCAGTGCTTGGGTTAGATGACGCGAAATCGGGACGCCTACCCACTGCGGCAGAGCACGAACAGATGGTGCATATTTTTGAGAAGTCGCTTGATGCGGGAGGATGCGGATGGTCGGCGCAGCGCTTGCCGCCGGACGGGCCCGGTGGCGCGCAGCTCGACTACGACGGCACGGCGATGCCCACGGATATGATGAACAATGAGACTGCGATCGAATTTGCGAAGGTCCTGGGTCGGCGCAATGAGGGTTTCATGCAAATGACGATCGTAACCGGAGATCCCGCCGCCGATCGCTTGCATATGGAAGAACTCGCGACGATTAGCCGGCGCCCGATGATCTTCAATGTCGTGCAAGCCTACGATGACAAACCGCACATACATCGCGGTGCCCTCGAGTGGTTAGAAAGCTGTCGGCAGCGGGGCATTCGTGTGTATGGCCAGGGATTGACCACCGACGCGGGTTATTCGTTTACTTTCGAGGATTGGAATTTATTCGACACCTCGCCCGCGTGGCGCGAAGCGACTATCGGCAGCCATGCAGAGAAACGCGCCATGTTAGCCGACCCTGCACGGCGGCCCGCCTTGCGCGATCAGATGCCTTATTTCGTGTTGGGCCCGTTTGAGAATATTGTTGTAACCGATCCGGCAACGCCAGAGACCCAACAATGGCTAGACCACACGATCCAACTGGTGGCGGAGAAAACCGGCAAGCATCCCGTCGATGCGATGTTGGACATCGTCGTAGCCGATGATCTCAAAACCGAGTTTTTCTCTATGCCACCGAACGTAGGTTTGAATTCGTTACGGGAGATCATGGAGAATCCCTATGTCTTGTTTGGTGTCTCAGACGGCGGCGCTCACACGAAATTTCTAACCGCCGGGCGTTATCCTACGGAAGCGATCATCAAAGTTGCGCGTGAAAACGAAATGCTCAGCCTTGAGGAAACACATTGGCGTTTGTCTGCATTGCCCGCGCAGATCGCTGGATTTACCGGTCGCGGCACTTTGCAGCTCGGCGCTCCCGCCGACATCGTTGTTTACGATTATGAAAACCTCGAGATTTTACCGGCCGAAGTCGTGCACGACTTGCCGGGCGGCGAGTGGCGGCGAATTCAACGCGCGCGCGGTTATCGCTACGTGCTGATAAATGGTGCGGTAACAATAGAGAACGACGAGCAAACGCATGCGTTTTCGGGGCAACTATTGCGTCATGGTGGCGGTGGTCGAGCACCGCGGCAGAAAGCCGCTTAGCGGATGCGGCGCCGGGGTCGCCCCGAGAATATGCGAAATTTAGCGGCGTCGGTGGTGGATTAGCGTTGCGTTGTGTGGCGGAACCGTGAAAGGCGTTGTAGCCCGTGCGTGGACGAGTTTTGACCAGCTAAAGATCGAGCAAGTGCCGAGGCCGGCGGTCGATGGCGATTGTGTTCTCATTCGCGTTCAGGCGGCAGGTGTGAGTTTTGCAACCAGTCTGGTCGTGCAAGGAAAATATCAACGTCGACCACCGCTGCCTTTCGTCCCTGGCACGGAGGTCGCCGGAATTATCGAAGCGGTCGGACCGCGTGCCCGACGCTTCAATCCCGGTGACAGAGTTTGTGCGGTGCTCGACTGGGGCGCCCTCGCAGAATTTGCTGTGGCTCACGAAGTCAACGTCTATAAAATTCCAGACGAACTCGAATTCGCGCGGGCGATCGCGTTTACGAATTCGTACGCCACTTCGGCCGCAGCGCTGACTTGGCCGCACCTGCTCAACGTCACATCAGGTGATCTTTTGTTAGTTCACGGTGCCGCGGGCGGAGTCGGTATTGCGGCCGTTGAAATCGGCAAAATTGTGGGCGCGACGGTGATCGCGACCGCAGGATCGAGAGAAAAACTTGCGGCCGCCCGCGCCCACGGTGCCGATCATGTAATCGATTATCGGCGCGAAAATTTTCGCGAGCGTGTGCTGGCATTGAGCGACCAACGTGGTGTCGACGCGGTTTACGATCCCATCGGGGGTGATGTCTTCTTAGAATCGTTGCGGTGCATGACGCCGGAAGGACGTATCATGCCGGTCGGTTTCGCCGGCGGTGAGATCCCTCAGATCCCTGCCAATATTTTATTAGTAAAGAACCTCATAGTATGCGGCCTCAATATGGGGCTTTATTTTGGTTGGAGCCCGGTTGACCGTCGTTACGAGTACGAAGACCGCATGCGGACCCATATGCAACAATTGTTCATGTGGTTTCTCGCCGGACGAATTAATCCGGTAGTCGAGCAAACTTATGTTCTTGAGCAAGTATTCGAAGCCATGGACAACGTCCTGGGGCGCCGCGCAATCGGACGGATCGCGATAGTCATGGACGAGGAGGCGCAACGCCTCGCTTGAGCATGCCGGCGCGTACCAAGGGCGTGATTTCGACGTGTCCCGCCAGATAATTGTGGTGCTGTTGTAATCAACTTGCGGTAACGTCACAGTGTCTCGAATACCTTGGCTGCAGATGCGGGAGATTCTGTGAGGGCGACATCAATAAAGAAAATCACAAAACATTGAGAATGTATCGAGCGAGCTTTTGGCGAGCGCGACTATGATAAGCAAGAGGTACGGTCATGAAACAAGCTAGGCAAGTTGAATTGATGAAAAAGCTTCTAGATATGATCGACAATAACAAAACCGAAGATATCGGACACATCGTAAAAAATCCGGCGTCGTCGTATGTTTGCAAGGATATCGCAGAACGCGAGTGGCAGGTGTTGTTCGAGCATCATCCCCAAGTATTGGGTTTGTCTGGTGATCTACCCGGGCCGGGAAGTTTCATGACGAATAACGACCTCGGTATTCCGATCCTGGCGACACGGGATAAGGTAGGTGCGTTCCACGCCTTCGTGAACGCTTGTCGTCATCGTGGGGCCATGCTCACTGATGAAGAACGCGGAACAAGCAAGCGCTTTGTATGCCCGTTTCACGCCTGGACGTATAGTGCCGAGGGTCATCTGACGGGGATACGCGAACCGCGTTTATTCGGCGAGGTGAATAAGTCATGTTACGGCTTGGTGGAGTTGCCAAGCGCGGAAAAATGCGGGCTGTTGTTTGTCCATCCGCAAGTAGAGGGCGCTCTTGAGGTAGATGAATTTTTAGGCGAGCTGGGCCCGGAACTAGCGTCTTGGGAGCTTGGCGCGGCCGCGTACCGCGGTGGTACCCAGCTTGATAAAGCCTTGAATTGGAAGATCGCCAACGATACGTTCGGTGAAAACTATCATTTTCATACGCTGCACGGTGATCGTCTAAGCAATCTTTTTTATGGTGACGCCACCGCGTATACCGAATACGGTCGGCATCATCGCTTAGTTGCGGCGAACCGCTACATCGATGTGATGCGTGAGCATCCCGAAGCGCATTGGAGCTTAACGGATGCGGGCTTGATCGTGTACTACTTGTTTCCAAATGTACAATTGGCTTTGTCGAATCGCGCAATGACGCTGTTTCGGATATACCCTCATCGTACCGATGTCGGTCGTTCGCTTACTCGCGCATCCTTCTATTCTGCGCCGCATATCGCTGCTGACACCTTAGACAATAATGCAATTAAACGCAGTGGTGATAATGTTTATGACGGCGACATGTCAGCACGGATTGAGTTCGATCTCGAGGCACAGTTAGAAATCATCGCCAGCACCCTGGATCAGGAAGACTACCATGTTGGTGCCCAGACCCAAGCGGCCGCGGCGAGCGGCAAAGTCGAGCATTTTATTTTTGGTCGCAATGAGCCAGCTTTGCATCATTTCCATCAGAACTATCGCGATGTCTTGGGCCTACCTCCGCTAGAAGAATATCGCTGCGAATGACATCGACAACGGCGCGCACGAGAAAATTGAGCACGTCGTTGGGGTTGCGATAGTTAGCGAGTGTCAGTCGTTAGGGTGCGACCGATAATCTCTTTCATAATTTCCGATGAACCCCCAGCGATACGCGACATGCGATTGTCGGCCCATGCTCGTGCGATTGGATATTCCCACATGTAGCCGTACCCGCCATGCATTTGCACACAATCGTCTAGCACTTGACACATCGTTTCCGTAGTGTGCAGTTTGGCCATCGCCGCATCTTCGGCGCTGAGCTGATTCTGTAGGTGCAATGCCGTGCACGCGTCGACGAAACTACGCGTGACGGCAGCATGGGTCTTGATTTCAGCCAGCTTGAAGCGTGTGTTTTGAAATTGCCCTAAGCTGCGGCCAAAAGCTTCGCGTTCATTAACATAGGCGGTAGTCCAGTCAAGTGCTGCTTCAATGATGGCGGCAGATCGGATCGCTACCACGAGCCGCTCCTGGGGCAGTTGCTCGACTAGTTGTTGGAATCCATGGCCTTCCGCACCCAGTAGATTTTCGGTCGGTACGCAACAATCGTTGAAAAATAGCTCCGAAGTATCTTGCGCGTGATAGCCCACTTTTTCTAAGTTCTGCCCCCGTTCGTAACCACTACGGTCGCGCTCAACGAGAATAAGGCTGATACCTTTCGCGCCTAGTTGGGGATCGGTTTTACAGGCCAACACGAGCAAGTCGTTTAGTTGACCATTCGAAATAAATGTTTTCTGGCCATTGATCGTGTAGTAGTCGCCATCACGGATCGCGCGCGTTTTCATTCCCTGTAAGTCGGAACCGGCCGCAGGTTCGCTCATCGCGATCGCGGTAATGATCTCACCGCTTATGAGTTTCGGTAACCAGGTCTGTTTTTGTGCTTTACTGCCATAATGATAGATATATGGCGCAACAATGTCGGAATGAAGATGAAACGCAACTCCCGCATAACCGGCGTGCCCGATCTCTTCCACTATAATACTGCTATAAAGAAAGTCAGCGCCTACACCGCCGTAAGTTTCTGGTATCCAGGTGCACAGTAGACCAGCATCACCGGCGGCTAACCAGACATCGCGACTGACAACGCCATCCCGCTCCCAGGCGGCATAGTTGGGTGCGATTTCTTTGTCGATAAAACGTCTCACGGTGGCGCGAAACGTTTCATGCTCGTCATCGAAAAGCGTTCTCGGTAGCATTGCCGTACCCCGTTATTAAAGAGCTGATAAGCATATCGAAGTAACGCGACATGGGCGATCCTTGCAAATCCCGCTAGCCCACACGCAGAGATCATGTGGCGGATCTAATTGAGACAGTTGGTGCACGACGTATAGATTACTATACTCGTACGCCAATTGATGTTTAGAGCTCGTGAACATATGACGATTCAAAACGGGAGTGTCGGCCAGGCAGGCTTCATACATCGGCATGGACTATGGTCGGAAGAACAGGCCGCTGCCGCGGATAGAGTCAAGGCGGATATCGAGCAGCATGGCTTGCGCACGATTCGCATTGCCTGGGGCGATCAACACGGTATCGTGCGCGGCAAGAATGTCATGGCGCATGATTTCTTGCTTGGCTTACAAAACGGCATCGATTTTCAGACCGCGACGCTGTTTATGGATACGACAAACAATTTCTTCGCACCGATTTTTACGAGTGACGCCGGGCTGGGAATGACCGCCCTGGCAGGCGGTCCCGACGCTATTCTGGTACCACTGCCCGAAACATTTAGACGTTTGCCGTGGACGCCGCATACCGGTTGGGTCCTATCGGAAATGTATCTAGCCAGCGGTGATCCCATGCCGTTTGATTCGCGCCAGATCCTCAAGCGTCAACTTAAGGCCTTGCGCGAGCGCGGATACGACTACGTTAGCGGCTTAGAAGTCGAGTTCTACATCACGAAGCTTGAGGACCGGAAGCTGTTGCCGGAACAATCTGGTTGGCCGCCCGATCCCCCTGAAGTTTCAATGATAGCCCATGGGTTTCAATATCTGACCGAGGATCGACTCGACGAAATAGATCCGATTTTGCAAATGTTGCACGACCATCTTGCAGCGCTTGATTTGCCGTTGCGGACTATGGAGGATGAGTGGGGGCCGGGGCAGTGCGAATTTACCTTCGATCCAGTTGTGGGCGTGACCAGCGCCGATAATATGCTTTTGTTTCGCAGCGCGACGAAGCAAATATGTCGGCGTGCTGGTTACCATGCGACTTTTATGACCCGTCCTGCGTTACCGAATTTTTTCTCTAGTGGTTGGCATCTGCATCAATCGCTGTGGGATCGCGGTGCGCAGCGCAACTTGTTTGTAAATCGCGACGACGACAAGCACGCTTTGTCGGTACTGGGACGCGAATTTGTCGCTGGCATACTGGCGCATGCAGCAGCGTCCGCGGTGTTTTCGACGCCGACAATAAATGGTTACAAGCGTTTTGTGCCGAATTCTTTCGCTCCTGATAGGATCACGTGGGCGCGGGAGAATCGAGCGGCAATGATACGGGCGCTCGGTGGGCCAGGCGACGACGCGAGTCACATCGAAAATCGCGCCGGTGAACCGTGTGCGAATCCCTATTTATATATGGCATCACAAATTGCATCCGGGCTGGATGGTATTGCTCGTAAGCTCGATCCTGGTCCACCAGAAGTGTCTCCTTACGAATCGGATAAACCCAAGTTACCGCAGAGCTTAATGGAGGCCGTCACAGCTTTGGAAGAAAGCGCCTATTACCGCGATTGTTTCGGTACTAGTTTTATCGATTACATCTTAGCGCTAAAACGCTTTGAGATCGGACGCTTTCTAAACCATGTTACAGATTGGGAACAGCGCGAGTACTTCGAAGTTTATTAATCACCCGCGTACGAAATGCAGTGCGCGGTGTCGGTTTGTGCGATGCCTAAGTTCGACAAACCGCTAACGCCTTACGACCGCAAAGGAGGTTTTCGATGAGTTGGCGTGGCAAGAAATTCGGCGCGCTAAGCGCCCAAGAGCTCGACGAGTTTCTCGACGGGCCATGGCTCGCTAGGCTGGCGTGTTTAAAGCCGGACGGTGCGCCGTACGTCGTTCCGGTATGGTATCACTGGGACGGCGTAGCGTTTTGGGTCGTGCCGCGGGCTAAATCACAATGGGCCCACTATATGGCGCGAGACCCACGCGTGTCTTTAGTTGTCGACGAACCTGAGCCGCCGATTAGAAAGGTGATCTGTGAGGGTATTGCCGAGGTCGTCGAAGAGCCCGTCGGGCCCTATCTGGCGAACGGTGAGAAGTCGATCTGGAACGAGTTGGGTGAAAAGCATACCGGGCCCCGTTATTTAGGGGAGAAGGCCGCCGAATATCGCGGGTCAGTGAACGTAGAACCTTGTTGGACGTTTAAAATCGTGCCGCACAAAATGACCACGTGGCAGGGGTTCGCATGGCATAGATGCTACTTTCATCCACAGTTGCATGATACTGGATCGAATAAATGAGCACTTTGCTGGGTGCCGACGAGCCGGATCCGGTCACGATATTAGCTGGTTGTGAAAACTCACCATTCGTTCTGACTTGCGATCACGCCGCGAATCGAATTCCGCGTTCGCTCGCTAATCTCGGACTAACAACCGACCACTTGCAGCGCCACATTGCCTGGGATGTCGGCGCTGCTGGGGTCGCGCAACAGCTCGCACGACACTTAAACGCCACGCTACTGTTGCAAAATTATTCGCGCTTAGTAATCGATTGCAATCGACCGCTCGACAGCGATCAGCTAGTTCCATGTCGTAGTGAAGAAACCAAGATCCCCGGGAACGAAAAGCTCAGCGACGCTGCCCGCGAGCATCGGTGTGAGCAGATTTTTGTGCCCTATCATGAAGCGATCTCGCAGTTGCTCGAGCGTCGCAAAGAGATGCAACAGGCGACGATTTTTGTTGCGATCCATAGTTTTACCCCCGTTTATCTCGGCCGGGAACGACCCTGGCAACTCGGAATTTTGTATGGGGCCGATCGCCGCGTTGCTGCATCGATGTTTGCCGATCTCGCCGAGCAAGGCGATGAGCAGCTCATCGTGGGTGAAAATGAACCGTACAAAATCGATCATCAAGACTACGGGATCCCGATTCACGGCGATAGTCGTGGTTTGCCTAACGTCTTGATCGAGCTGCGCCAAGATCTAATCGCCTGTGAAAATACCCAGCGCATGTGGGCCACGCGTCTGGCGAGATTGCTGCGAGATGCGGCGAAGCGTTTGAGTAAAGCCCAAGTCTGACAGACTACTAGTGTCCTGTCTCACGGACTGCTAGCATCTATCGAACCGTCATTGTAAACGGGATTGTTTATGGGCACTCGAACTGCAGCCGTCGTCACGCACCGCCGCGCTTGCCATCTATGTGAAGCCATTTGCGGTGTGAAGATCGAAGTTCATGCGGGGCGTATTCTGTCGATCAAAGGCGATCCTGACGATCCCTTGAGCCGCGGCCATATTTGTCCGAAGGCGGTTGCGCTTAAAGACATTCAAGATGATCCCGATCGCTTACGTCGACCGTTGCGACGGCTGCGAAATCGCGGTGACGGTAATGAGTGGCAGGAAATCGAATGGTCGCAAGCATACGATTTGGTCGCGGAGAAACTCCTCGCTATCCGTGCACAATATGGCGACGACGCATTGGCAGTCTACATGGGTAACCCCAGTGTGCATAACTACGGTATTTTAACTCACCAGGCTGCCTTGTTTTCGCAGTTGAGAACGCGCAATCGCTACTCGGCGACGTCGGTCGATCAGTTGCCGCAACAACTCGTGTCGTTATGGTTGTACGGCCACAAGGATCTCTTGCCCGTACCGGACATCGATAACAGCGACTACTTTTTGATGATCGGCGCAAACCCCATCGCGTCGAATGGCAGTATCTGGACGGTCCCCGATGTGCGACGCCGAATAACGGATCTGAAGGTGCGCGGTGGCAAGCTCGTCGTTATCGATCCGCGTCGCACCGAAACGGCACGCTTGGCGAACGTGCATTATCCGATCCGCCCCGGCTGCGACGCCTTATTGCTGGCTGCGATACTGCGCACCCTGTTGTTATACGATGGCTTGAGTGATTTGGGGCGGCTTAGCGGGATCGTCGATGGGCTCGATGAAGTCCGCGCGTCGCTCGCACCGTTTGCACCGGACGCTGTGTGTGGGGCGATCGGCTGCGAAGCGGATGCGATCCGCTCGATCGCTCGTGATTTCGCGGCAGCGGATGCGGCGATCTGCTATGGTCGAATGGGGGTTTCGACGCAGCGCTTTGGAACGCTCAACCACTGGCTGATACAGATGATTAATATCGTCAGCGGCAACCTCGACCGTATTGGCGGCACGTTGTTTGCTCATCCGGCAGCTTTCGATTGCGCCACTACCCGTCCTGGGCATTATGACCGCTTCAAAAGCCGTGTCTCGGGCTTGCCGGAGTTCAATGGTGAGCTTCCGGTAGTTGTCATGGCCGAGGAAATTCTCACGCCTGGTGAGGGACAAATCAAAGCACTGTTCACGTGTGCCGGCAATCCCGTGTTATCGACACCGAACGGTCGCCGGCTCGATGTCGCGCTAGCGCAACTTGACTTCATGGTGTCATTAGATCCCTACATTAACGAAACTACCCGTCACGCCGACGTTATCCTACCGCCGACCGCAGCGCTTGAACACGACCACTATGACATTGCGTTTCATGCCTTGGCGGTACGCAATACAGCGCGTTTCAACGAAGCGGTATTTCCGCGACCGCCGGGGACGCAGCACGATTGGGAGATTTTCACCGCGCTGGGTGAACGGGTCGCGAAGGGGCTCGGGGGCGTGGCGCGTGAACAGTTAACGCCGGCAGAAATCATCGCGCGTCAATTGCGCAACGGGCTTTACGGCGAGGCGAGCGGGCATCCAGTGGCCTTGAGTTTGCCCCTGTTGCGGCAATATCCCTCAGGCCTTGACCTCGGCGCACTCAAGCCATCGCTGCCGCAGCGTTTGCTCCACGAGCAGCAACGGATCAAGTGCAATATTCCGCAATGTATCGGCGACTTGTCGCATGCGGCGAGCCTGATGACATCGGGCGTCAGCCTTACCCTCATCGGTCGCCGTCATGCTCGCAGCAACAACTCGTGGATGCATAATTATCAGCGGCTCGTGAAAGGACCTACTCGCTCGCAGTTGCTCATGAATCCAAAAGACATGGCAGCGCGTGGGATTACCGACGGCGCGACGGTGCGGATCCGATCGCGGGTCGGTACGGTCGAGGTAGACGTTGCTGCGAGCGATGACATGATGGTGGGTGTCGTGAGTTTGCCCCATGGCTACGGGCACCAACGTCCCGGTGTGCGACTGCGTATCGCCGCGCAGCTAAGCGGCGTAAGCATGAATGACTTAACCGACGACGCGGACTACGATCCGTTATCGGGGAACGCGGTGCTGAACGGTATACCCGTCGAAGTTGAAATCGTCGACGTTGCGACCACAACACCAGTAAAGGACAGCGTGCATACGGTGTGATCCTGGTATCGTCCGAGCCCTCAGGTGTGTGCTATTCACATCTATATGGTTTGTAACAGTTCTGTAATGTGGCCCGCAGCGGTTTGGGCTGAGCGCCTCGACCTATAGAGATCGATTATGAAATACGAACAAATTTGCTATGACGTCGATGATCATATTTTAACGCTGACGATAAACCGTCCCAGCAAACTCAATGCCTTTACCCACCAAATGTTGGACGAATTGCTGCACGCGCTGGATAGGGCCGACGCCGACGACGATATTCGCGCAATCATTTTTACCGGTGCCGGGCGCGCGTTTTGTGCTGGTGCCGATTTGTCCGCGGGCGGCGATACGTTCAACGCTGGTGCGCGCTCCGGGCGTGCGGCGGCGCTCAGTCCCGACGGGGGCGGAATCCTTACTCTGAGGCTTTACGAGTGCCTGAAGCCCACGATCGCGGCAGTCAATGGCGCCGCCGTGGGTGTGGGGGCGACGATGCAACTGCCGATGGATATCCGCATTGCGGCCGAGACGGCGCGTTTTGGTTTCGTGTTTGCGCGCCGCGGCGTCGTACCTGAGGCGTGTTCGAGTTGGTTTCTACCACGTATTGTCGGGATCGCGAAAGCACTAGAATGGTGCTACTCGGGACGCGTGTTCGCTGCTGAGGAGGCGTTGCACGGAGGGCTCGTATCTGAAGTTGTCCCGGGTGACCAGTTATTGCCTCGCACACGGGAGATCGCGCGCGAGATCGCCACCAATACTTCCGCGGTTTCAGTGACAATGATACGCCATATGATGTGGCGGATGCTCGGCGCTGATCACCCCATAGAAGCGCACAAAATCGACTCGCGCGGCATTTATCATCTCGGCCGTGCGGCCGACGCCTATGAAGGCGTAAGTTCGTTTCTAGAAAAACGAGCCCCCGTATTTGCAGGAAAAGTTTCACAAGATCTACCCGAATTTTTTCCTTGGTGGGAAGCGCGCAAGTTCGAGTAAGGAGGTACGGTACCGGTAGCGAACGCCCATGTGGAAATTTTTCCTGTGCGTATTGTTGCAACTCTTTGCCGTCGGCAATAGTCGCGCGATAGACGCAGGTGCACCTACCGCGTTACCGCTATTGCAAATTCCCGATCTCGATTACATCGGGGCGTTTCGCTTACCCGCTACCACGTTTGGGGCGTCTAATCTGAATTTTGCCGAAGGGCCGCTCGAATATCGTGCCGCGAGTCATAGTATTTTCATCGTAGGTCACGATCATCAGCAAGCAATCGCTGAATTTGGTGTGCCGGCGCTGGTCGACAGCGAGGTCTTGGCGTCTTTGAACATGGCCGACGCACCTCTGCAGATATTCGCCACCGTGTTGGACCGTACACCCGACGGGAATCCACAAAACCTCAATCAGATCGGTGGGCTCGAGATCATCGTCGGCCCCGACAGCGATGCGCTTTTGGTTAACGCATATGAGTACTACGACGCGCCCGCCGACAACACCCATACGAGTTTGCTAGTGCACGACGCCAATAAGTTCGCGACCGCTACCGTGCAAGGTTTCTACCGTTTCGCTGGCGGTGCCGGTCATACGTCGGGCTGGATTTCACCGATCCCGCCCGAGTGGCAAGCAGCGCTCGGGGGGACCCATCTAACGGGGCATTCTAGCGGCATTCCCATCATCAGTCGCAGCAGTGTTGGGCCTTCGGCATTTGCGTTTAACCCGCAGGATATGCTCGCTATGCCTGATCCGTCGATCCCGGTCGCGACCATAGGTTTGCTCGATTTCAGTCTCGCTGCACCCCTGCACGAAGATTTGCGCAACGACTCGGGTTCCAACGCTTTGTGGACACACCTCTCCCGCGTGACGTATGGGTTCATCGCACCGGGTTCGAGCACTTATGTCACGATTGGCCATTCGGGCGGGCATGCTAGTGGTGTCTGCTATAAATGCGTCCAGCACAACGGCAACCGCTGCGGGGGGTACTGCGCACCCGATCCAGATGACTATTATCATTACTATTGGCTGTGGAACGTTAACGATCTGCTCGCCGTACGTAACGGGCAGATGAGCCCAGCCGCGGTGCGCCCCTACGACGATGGGGTATTAGAGCTACCGTTTGCCACGGCCAAGACGGGTGGCGGTACGTTTGACCCGACCATGCAGCGATTGTACTTACGCGTGTTGCGGGCTGACACCGAGCAGGGCCAGTACGCAAATCCTCCCGTCGTGCTTGCTTTCGCGCTTAACATCAATGGTGGGGGCGAAAATTCACCGCAGCAGATACCCGCGCTCAATCTAGGTATGCTGGTTTTGCTGGCGCTGACGCTGGGCTGCAGTGGTGCATTGCTGCAGCGTTCGGTAACGGCGCGCCAACACCGTGGATCGCGGTAGTCGTTTAACGTTCATGAGCGACGCTATTAGTGTAATCCCAATCACAAATGTGGCTGTTTCCTTGGTTCCCGTCGCGATGGTTGCGTTTGTGATGTGGCGTTGGGCGCTAAAGACGTGGACGTCGGTTTGGGCAACGGCCCGCATGCTGCTGCAACTGATTCTAATCGGTTATGTGTTGACGTTCATTTTCACCACTGAGGACCCGGCAGTCGTCGCGGTGGTCTTAGCGGTGATGCTGATCGCGTCGAGTTGGATCGCGCTGCGTCCCTTGGCGGTGCGTGACACGCGCTTATTCTTCAATGCGCTGGTTTCGATTGCGGCGGGCGGCCTATTTACGTTAGCACTCGTGATCTTAGCCGTACTACAGCCCGAACCTTGGTTTGAGCCACGAATCGTGATCCCGATTGCGGGAATGATATTCTCGAGCGCCATGAACACCGTCAGCCTCGCGGCCGAACGTTTTGAGATCAGCTGTAATCATGGCTTAGGATTTCTCGAGGCACGCCGCGACGCGCTCAATGCGGCGATGATCCCGTTGCTCAATATGTTCTTCGCCGTGGGCTTAGTTGCCTTACCGGGTATGATGACGGGGCAGATATTGTCGGGCGTTGCGCCGCATATTGCGGTGCGCTATCAGATTGTGGTGATGTGCATGACATTCGGTGCGGCCGGACTCGCGGCGATCGCTTACCTAAGCATGAGCCGCGACAACGACGCCGATAAACACCGGGCTATATCTACGAGAACAAAATCTCATGACAGCACAATGTGAAAATAAAGTCGCGCTCGTTACCGGCGGCGCCTCGGGCATTGGTCGCGCGACCGCTACGGCGCTCGCAGCGGAAGGTGCGCGTGTAGTGGTGCAGACCTAGTCATCGACGGCTGCGAGGAGACCGTCGCGAGAATCGTAAGCGACGGAGGCCGAGCAGTAGCGATGACGGTAGATGTCGCGGACGAAACGAGGGTAGCAAAACTCATCGACGATGCAGTTGTGCGTTTCGGGCGTCTCGACCTGGCCTTCAACAACGCGGGTGTTGGCGGCACGATGGGCAAAACGGCTGATTATCCTAGCGATAACTGGGACCAGGTAATCGCGGTTAACTTGACCGGCGTGTGGTACTGCATGAAATATGAATTGCGCCGCATGCTGGCGCAGGGCGCAGGTGTGATAGTCAACACCGCGTCGGTAGCCGGCTTGGTCGGTATGAGCGGTGCACCGGCCTATGTTGCTGCTAAGCACGGCGTTGTGGGGCTAACAAAGTGCGCGGCGATGGAATATGCCAAAGACAACATCCGGATTAATGCCGTCTGTCCTGGCGGCGTGCGCACGAATATGACCGAAACCGCCGATAAAGCGTTACCAGGATTTCTCGACAAGCTTGCTAAGTACGAACCTATGGGGCGCCTCGCCGAACCCAAAGAAATCGTCAGCGCCGTCGTGTGGTTATGCTCCGACGGCGCTTCTTTTACGACCGGTCATGCGCTAGCTGTCGATGGGGGTTTTGTCGCGCGCTAATATGCCCTGCGCAGCTTGCCATGGTCATCGCAGCGGTTTGGGGTTCGGCAAGCTCGCTTATGCGTAACGGCCATTTCTTAGGCTTCTACTATTAGTAAAAATGAGCATCAGTTCGTGTGCTGTTTTATCAGAAACGTTAGCGTTGCACGAAGCAACTGAGAGAATACTGCTATGAAACTAATGTGGTTTCACTTGATGCCCTACACCGAGCTGCCGGAGAACTTTTGCGAAACACACGATTCGGTGTGGGTGGATGTCGACCCTAAGCTGTTCGATCCACGACGTGCACACCATATGTATAACGATTTCATGGGCGAACTGGAGTATGCAGCCGAAGTGGGTTTCGACGCAGTGTGTGTTAATGAACACCACGCAAACGTCTACGGTATGATGCCGTCGCCGAATTTGATTGCGGCCTCGCTTGCTCGCAACACCCGTGATGCGGCCTTGTGCGTGCTGGGAAATTCCATCGCGCTCTACAATCCGCCGCTACGGGTCGCCGAAGAAATGGCCATGATCGATTGCATATCCGGCGGGCGCGTGATCGCGGGCTTTCCAGTCGGCAGCCCGCAAGATACTTGTTTCGCTTATGGACAAAATCCATCAATGTTACGAGCCCGCTACTATGAGGCTGTCGATTTCATTATCCGCGCGTGGACAGCAGATGAGGCATTTCCCTATGACGGGCGCTTCAACAAAATGCGCTACGTGAACTGCTGGCCGCGCCCGATACAGGAACCTCACCCACCGATCTGGATCCCCGGCGGCGGTTCCGTGGAGACGTGGCGATATTGCGCGGAGCAAGATTACGTTTATTGCTTTTTGTCCTACTTCGGTTACAAGATGGCGCGTGAACAGATGCACGGGTATTGGCGTGAGATGCGTCGTCTCGGCAAAGATCCCAACCCGTATCGTGCTGGCTTCTTGCAGTTTGTCGCAGTCGCAGATACGCACCAAGAAGCACTAGAACTCTATCGTGAACCGGCAGAATATTTCTACGGCCGGTGCCTGCACGTCGACCCACGCTGGGTCGTGCCACCGGGCTATATGACCGAGGCCACGATCCGCGCACGGGTGCAATCGCAAATGCAATTGGCCGCTAGGGTCTCTGCTGGTGGAGGCCCGTCGATAAAACAAAACGCTGGTGATTGGCGGGGGATCATCGACAACGGTTGTGTTTTGATCGGCGATCCCGATGAAGTCGCGGACAAGCTCCGTGAAATCGCCATCGATCTGGGCGTGGGGCATCTTATGCTGCTAATGCAGTTTGGGAATATGAGCAAAGAACTCACAAAGTACAATACGCGCGTATTTGCCGAGCGCGTCATGCCGCAAATAAAGCATTTATTCGACGATCAGTGGGAGGATCGGTGGTGGACGCAAGCCTTGCCAGCGGGGCAAGCTAGGTCCCATGAGGCACGCTCGTGAGTGCCGAACCGCAGTCACGCGAGGTCGCGGTCAATGTCCTACCGTGCCGAGTATGGGAAAAAGGTGCGGGGGATCCGCTGGTTTATTTGCCCGGGATCGGCGGCCTTCCCCGATGGACTGGCTTACTAGATATGCTGGCCGCGCGACGACGGGTGATCGCCCCGTCTTTGCCGGGTTTTCCCGGTGGTCGCGGTCACGATCAACTCGATACCCACTTCGATTGGTTGTTGGCTACGCATGATCTGCTCCACGCCGCCGGTGTTGCGGGCGCAGACGCGATGGCGATGGCGGTGTCGGTGAGTGGTGCATTGCTCGCGGACGTGGCGGCTGTGTGGCCGAAGGATGTGGGTAGGCTCATTTTGATCGCACCATTTGGATTATTCGACAGCGACGATCCGCCAACCGATGTATGGGCGCAGCGTCCCGGACAGTTGAACTCCTTGATGTGCGTCGGGCGCGAAACCTATGACAACTTTGTCGCCCAGCCCGTGGATGCTGATCCGACCGAATGGAAAGTCCAACAGCTGCGGGCCCTGGAAGCTGCGGCGCGTTATTTGTTCCCGCTCGGCAATACGGGATTGGAAAGCCGGCTGAAACGCATTCGCCACGATACCCTGCTGATATGGGGAGAGCACGATCAAGTTATGCCGCTATCTTACGCCGAAAAATTTAGACAAAAACTCGGTGGTCACAGCGAGCTACATCTCGTTCCGAACGCGGGTCATTTAGCGGATCTCGATCAAGCCGCGGGGGTCGCGAAGCGCATAGAGAGCTTTCTGAACAACGCTTAGTCAACGACACGTATCGCCTAATAGCCAGCGATCTGACACGGAATTATTTCGCAGAATAGGCCAGCGCTTTCGATTAAGATCCTCACCCTAACATCAACTTCGGGGATGGGCCTGTGCGCTATGTGAGCGGGTTGATTTTATGTTTGTTCGCGAACTCGCTGGTAGCCGCGACGGTGTGGACTGGTGCGACAATCGAGTTCGAAAAACCACCGTTTTCCGATCCAACAGTGGTCCAAGACCGCCTCACCGACACTGTTATTTTCGCGCGCGGTAGAACCCAAGGCCTCTACAACGCGGCGCTTGAGAGTTCGTACGACAAGCCACAGTTTTTAAGTCCTGCAGGCACTGAATGGGCCTTCGCGGGACTCAACGATAATCCCACGGGCGCGGCATTCGGTGCAGCGCAATACCCGACGCTGAGCTTTTTGCCGTGGGCCGCCGCGCTCGGAGGCCCGGGCACCGATTTGGTTAGCAATATCACGAATCGGCCCGGCGTCGTTCATTTGCTCGATGATGACATCTATCTGGATCTGACGTTTACGTCCTGGGGTGTGCAACCCGGAAGTGGTGCACCGTTCGCCTACACGCGTGTTGCGCCGGCGCTTATTCCACTTCCTCCGGCTTGGATTTTACTGCTGAGTGGCATCGGCGCGCTGCGCTACGCGCGGCGCGCCTAAGGCGACTTTCTCAGCAAGCGCGCGACATGTTTGCGTGCCGCGTTAGCGAGCTTATCACCGCTGGGATCGGCGCCGCAGGCAGCGCCGAGGAGCAAGCCACCAACGCATAGCGCCACAGCGACGCGCGCCTCGTCTTTGCTCAAAGCTGGGTTACCACGACAAAACTCACCTACGATTTTCTCGGTTACGGCGGCATAAGCGGCTTGCGTAGGCGCATCGGCACGCACGGTATCCATAGCTAGCGACGCCAAGGAGCACCCCGCAAGGACGGTCTTACGGTTGTGAGTGTTGAGGTAGTCTTGAGCGACTTTCGCGCCGCCTGTGACTAAACTCTGCGGGTGTTTTGCGGGTCGCTCCTGCAATCGTCGCAGGAGGTCGTGGGAACTGCTAAGCACGGCCTGCAAGAGCTCGCGCTTGGAGCGAAAATGGGCATAAAACGCCCCCCGGGTTAGCCCCGCTGCGGCGCATAATTCATCGATCCCGACGCCATCATAGCCACGCTTTCGAAACAGTGCCGCAGCACCTTCAATGAGCGCAGCGCGAGATTTTTCTTTATGAGATTTATCATAGCGAGCCATGCGGGCTTGATTGTATGTCGATCGTAATATTACAATTATATGATGATCAACATTCAATAGAGGCGGCGCGGTGACGATCGTATTGCATCAATTTGCGTATTCGCATTTTAATGAAAAAGTCCGTTGGGCTCTCGATTATAAGCAGGTGCCACACATACGTAAAATTTATCTACCGGGCCCTCACATGCCGGCGATTAGAAAGATTAGCGGACAGACACAAACGCCTGTTTTACAAATCGATGATCGCTATATTGCTGGGTCCGCGCAAATAATCGATGTGTTGGAGAAAGAATATGATGGTCACCGTCTCTACCCCGACGATCGCGACTTGTGTGCAGAAGCATTGCAAACCCAAGCGTGGCTAGACGCGCGCGCCGGTCCCGCCGTGAGGACCGTGCTTTTCTCGGAGCTCATCAAGCACGGAAGCTATCTCTGCAATATGTTTGCGCATAGCAAACCCTGGCTAAAACGAGTTGCCTATCGGCTCACTTTCCCGCTCGCGAGACCGCTCATTGCGCGGGGCAACAAAATTGTCGATCCCGGCAACGTAGCCGACGCTTTCCGCATTGTCGATGATACACTCGATAAAATCGCGGCGCGTGTTGAAATTAACGGGTGTCTGGTCGGCACTGAATTTTCAGTGGCGGATGTGGCCGCTGGGGCCTTAATTGCGCCGCTAGCCGATGTTAGTCACCCTGATATGGCCAAGCCAAAACCGATGCCCGAAACCATCGCGCAGCTGTTAGCGCGATACGCCGACCACGCCGCGATCCAATGGGTGTGTGAAGTCTATCGAACGCGGCGCTGACTTGACGCTATTATCGTAAAGCGACGCGGTGTAGGTGATCATTGGCAGGACCCGGAGCCATTCAAGGAGAACGACGATATGACAGCAGACCCAGGTCTTTTCGACACCATACATACCATGCGCGCAATGCGACGGCTTAAGCCTGATCCGGTGCCGGATGAGCTGCTAAAGAAAGTCTTGGCGGCGGGTGTTTGCGCGCCGAGCGGCCAAAATACGCAGCGGTGGGCTTTTTTGGTTGTCACCGATCCCGACGGCAAGCGTTTTTTCGGTGAACGCTATGACTACTGGATGCGTAATCGCTTTGGAGATCAGCTAGATACCATCGACTATGACACGCCGATGGGACGCACCGTCAAAGCCGCGATGCATCTTTCTGAGCGCATGCACGAAGTGCCGGTATTGATGTTTTGTTGTGGTAAGCGTGATTGGCCATTTGTGGTTCCGGCTGAAAAACGCGTCGGGCTTGCGCCGCCTTCTTATGGGTCAATCTATCCTGCTGTGCAGAATGTTTTGCTCGCTTGTCGCGGTTTAGGACTTGGTGCAAGTTTGACCACGATGCATCAAATGTTCGAGTCTGAGATGCATGAATTCTACGGCATCCCCGTGGAATACGGTGTTGTCGCAGTGATACCGATCGGTTTCCCGCGCGGCAAGTTCGGACCGGTCTCGCGCGAGCCGGTAGAACATAAGACGCATTATAATCATTGGGGTGGCGTGCACCCAGGTCTGGCGGAGCCGGAGATGTAAGCTGGAGGTTAACTGTCGGTACGAACGATCTGATCAATAGGAGTACGACATTGCAGCCCGAACTAGTAAAGCTCGATATTGAGCAGATGCATATCGCCGTGGTGCGTTTCGATAATCCTCCAGTGAATGCCCATAGCCAACAGTTGCTGAGCGAAGTCGCGTGGACTTTCGACACCATCAGCGACCGAGACGATATTCGCGTCGCGATTCTCACCGGCACGGGCAAGTGCTTTTGCGCTGGTGCAGATATTAAAGAGCGTGTCAGCCACGATCCTCAGGCGGGTGATCATTGGCAAAATAGTCGGCGTGCGCGCGAGGCATACCACAGTATTATCGAATGCCGCAAGCCAGTGATCGCGGCTATCAATGGGCCGGCGCTCGGTGGTGGCCTGGCCTTCGCTGCTTCCTGCGATATTCTGCTAGCGAGTGACGAGGCTTGCCTTGGGCTGCCGGAGATCAACGTCGGGTTACTCGGCGGTGGTCGCCACACGCAACGATTGTTCAGCCATTCCCGCCTGCGTCGTATGATGCTAACTGGCTTGCGCGTATTCGGACCCGAGCTGTACCGACTCGGCGTAATCGAGCAGTGCACCGCGCCGGCTGAACTCATGCCCGCCGCGCTAGAGTTGGCGACTGAAATTGCGCGCAAAAGTCCGCTCGCAACTAAACTCGCGAAACACGCCTTGAATCAGATCGAAGAAATGAGCCTGCGCGACGGCTATCGTTTTGAGCAGACGATGACCGCCGAGCTCGGTAAGAGCGAAGACTCACAAGAGGCAATACGGGCGTTTGTGGAGAAACGCGAACCGGTATTCAAAGGTCGGTGAGTGCAACAAAAGTGGTTAATCGATCAACCAGTGCACCGCGGAGGTGACGGCCGCGCGGCCGCGACTATAAACCAACCGGGGTTAAAGTTTGCCGCACGTTTTATTTGGATCCGGATCGGCGTTGCTCCGATTTGGCGGAAGATTTAAGTGTCAGTTTCGGTGTGCGGTTGATCAACAATAGACCACTACATACCAGGCCTAAGGCGCTTAAAAAGCGCACGGTCAATTGTTCGTCGAAGATGAGCCAACCGAAAAACACGCCAAACAAAGGGGTTAGCAGGCTAAATGACGCCATGCTCGAAACGGGATAAATCGACAAAATCCAGGTCCACAACAAAAATCCGAAACTCGCGATCGCTATTACCTGGAAGCCAAATATTGCCCAGATCGTTGCCGTGACAGTACGCACCGAATCACCAAATAAAGGGGTTGCAGCGAGCAACAGCGGCGCTGAGACGAGGAGGAGATAGAGGAGGTTTTGCTCCGGAGACAGTTTTTCTAAGCGTGAACCTCGGGTCAACAAAGTAATGCCGGCCCAACACATGGCCGCACCGAGTGCTAACACATCGCCGATCCAAGTAGCCTGCGCGGCGGCATCGCCGTCGGCTTGCATGACCAAGCTTACACCAGCGATGGCGAGTGCCAAGCCGGCTAAACGCAGCATTGTTAATCGTTCGCCGGGAAACAAAAAATGTGAACCTAGGGCGGTAAAAAACGGCATCGTGTAGAAAAGTAGCGATACACGTACGACGGTCGACTGATCGAGCGCCAGAAACAGCAACGCGAACTCGGTTGCGAACAAGCAGCCATTAAAAATCCCTAACGCGAGTGTATCGTTACGAAAGTCGAATCGCTTACCACGCGCCAGCATCCACAACATCAATACGACTGCCGCACAAGCGCTGCGTAGACCCGCTTGGAAGAGCGGTGCTAAGCCGGCATTGACGAATTTAACGAGCGCTTGATTTAGTCCTAGCAACGTGCTGAAGCCGACGAGCAGGGAGGCGCCAAATGCATCAATTTTGTCACGACGTTGCAAGGACGACTGTAACTCTAATATGCGCTCAAAAGTGTGTCAGACTGGGCCATTAGAACCCGATAATGCCACGACTGCAGCGAGGGAAAACCGATGAACTATAACTACATCACCGTAACCGCGGCCGATCACGTTACGCGAATTATGCTCAATAGACCCGCAGTGCTCAATGCCATCAATCAGGAAATGCATGACGAATTACAGCGAGCATTCGATGCATTTGCTGCGGATCCCGATCTTTATTTGGGCGTCGTCTCGGGTGCCGGGGCGAGGGCTTTCTCAGCGGGCAGCGATTTGAAATCGATTGCGAAGCGCGGGCGCCCGCACGACTATCCGCGCTGTGGGTATGCAGGTTTGATCGAGCGCTATGATTTGGATAAGCCCTTAATCGCGGCCGTGGACGGTGTTGCGGTGGGCGGTGGATTTGAAGTGGCGTTAGCGTGCGACATCATTATTGCGACACGTCGATCGCGGTTTGGATTGCCCGAACCGCTCGTTGGTGCCGTCGCGCTCGGCGGTGGCATGCATCGCTTGGCGCGCCAAATCGGTTTGAAGAAGGCGATGGGTTTGATCCTGACCGGAGATATGATCGACGCTGAACTGGGTGAACGTCTGGGCTTTGTGACCGACCTCGTCGATGACAGCGAGTTCGAAAGCGCGATCGAACGGTGGTGCGATCGCATTTTACGCTGTGCGCCGCTAGCGACGCGTGCATCGAAGCAAAGTGTGATGTGGGGCCTCGATGAACCTAGCCTGGCGGCCGCGATGAATAATCAAAAACGTTATCCGGCATTTGAAGCCTTGATCGATTCGGCCGATCGCCACGAAGGCGCCCTCGCGTTTGCACAGAAGCGAGTGCCTCGATGGACTGGGCGTTGAGGCTGTGACGCCAATTATGGCAAAGTATCAAGCTGCGGTAACAATAAATGAGCGACCAGCGTATTAGTGACTAAGGAAAATCATAGTGGATGAAAACAAATTAAACGCCTTTGTGAATCAAATCCTCGGTGATCTTGGCGCCGCGATGGGCATAGCGTTAGTGCGCATCGGTGCACGTTTTGGCCTCTATAAAGCGTTGCATGAAAACGGTCCGATGACGAGCGTAGAACTCGCGAAGGTCGGTAATATTGCGGAACGCTACGCGCGCGAATGGTTGGCGAATCAAGCGGCCTCGGGCTATCTTAGCTACGATGCGACGAATGAAAAATTCACCTTGCCGCTCGAACACGCGTTGGTCTTTGCCGACGAAGATAGCCCCGTATTCATGCTGCCGGGTTTTGAACTCGCCGCCGCGACGTTGCAAAATCAAGCCTTGGTCGAGACCGCATTTGAAACAGGTGATGGTGTCGACTGGGGCGAACTAGGTGGTTGCTTATTCTGTGCCGTAGGGCGTTTTTTCCGTGCCGGGTATTTGAATAACTTAGTCGCTGCCTGGTTGCCCGCGCTCGATGGTGTCGTCGCTAAACTTGAGCGCGGTGCGCGGGTGGCGGACGTGGGTTGCGGCCACGGCTTTTCGACGATCTTAATGGCAGAGGCGTTCCCTAACTCGGAGTTTATCGGCTACGATTTTCATGCGGGCTCGATCGAGCAGGCGGCGGTTCACGCGCAACAGCACGGTTTGGAGGCGAACACGCGCTTTGAAACTGCGACGGCCAAGAATTTCGCCGCCCGCGAACTCGATCTGGTGACGTGTTTTGACTGTTTGCATGACATGGGTGACCCCGCCGGTGCCGCGGCTCATATTTATCAGGCGCTGAAGCCGGACGGTACGTGGATGGTGGTCGAACCCAATGCCGGCGACAAGCTCGAGGATAATCTCAACCCCGTCGGACGTCTTTATTACAGCGGTTCAACGATGGTTTGTGTACCGACGTCGTTGGCGCAGGAGGTCGGCGCCGGCCTCGGTGCCCAGGCTGGTCAGGCCAAGCTCAGCGAAGTGATCGGCAGCGGTGGCTTCAAGCACATCCGTCGGGCGACCGAAACACCGTTTAACATGATACTCGAAGCACGGCCTTGACAAGGCTACTCGTCTAGGTCGCTATCCCTATGAGCAAGCTTTCCCGACGCACGATGCTGATGCTCCCCGCACTGGTGGCAGCGCCGCATGTCAGGCGCGCCCAGGCGATGGTGGACGAGCACGCGGTGGCGGATATGCTGGTGCTCGGCTTTCTAGGCGCATCCCGCGCCGCACCGGGGGCGCAACGACTGGCGACGCACCTCGAGGCAGGTCTTATTGGTGGCGTGTGTTTTCTCGGCCACAACACCCGCTCTCGTGACGGTATCGAGGGACTCACACGGTTGTTCCGGGCGGCGGGCGCAGATCGCAAGCCATTGATTTGTGTTGATCAAGAGGGAGGCGCAGTGCAGCGACTGGGCAAGCGCAGCGGCTATGCCGCGTTTCCACCGGCCCGCGCAGTCGCTGCGCGCCACGAGCCGACAGCGGCGGCGGCGCTCTACGCTGACATGGCGCGCCTGTTGACTGCGGCCGGTTTCAATCTCAATCTGGCCCCAGTGGTCGATCTGCGTGCGCAGCCGCAAAACCCCGTAGTCGCGCGTTGGGGGCGGGCTTATGGCAAAGACGGTGTCACGGTGGCGCACTACGCGGGCGCTTTCGTCGCGGGCCACCGCGAGGTGGGTGTGCTCACGGCTTTGAAACATTTTCCCGGTCACGGCTCGACGCTGGTGGATTCGCACAGCGCGCCCGTCGATCTCACGCCAACGTGGCATGCTGATGAGTTGACACCGTTTCGACACCTCTCAGAACGCGGCCTGATCGATATCGTCATGAGTGGACACTTAAGTCACGCGCGCTTGACCGCCGGCCTGCCCGCAACGGTTTCGCCGCACGCGGTCAAGCTCTTGCGTGAAGAAATCGGTTACCGCGGTGTTGTGATGACCGATGATCTTGATATGAAGGCGATCCGCTCGAGATATACCTTAACCGATGCCGTCGTGCGCGCTATTGCTGCGGGATATGACTTGATTTTGCTTTCCAACTCTCTGCGACCCGACCGTGATTTGCCACAGCGGGTCATTGCCGCCGTTAAAGACGCGGTTGCGGACGGACGTATTTCCACTGCTGCGATCGATGCTACGGCACAGCGGCTCGCGATCCTGAAAAGCGGGCTTGCGAGTTAAGCGACGCTACGCCACGGGGCTTTTCTCCGGGTTAGATCTGCCGACGGCGTTTGGTGTGAGCCTGAGGAAGGCGCATCGAAAACCAATACACCGTCTTCAATCGGAGCCTTGCGAATCACGGTTTTGTCGAGCGCATAGTTTTGGGTATTGCGCCACGGATCACGATCACCCTGTTTCGGCATGTGGTGCAAAGCGCGCCGTATATAGCCGGGAGAAAAATTTTCGACAAATGGATGCCGTACCATATTTTGATCTTCTGGTCGTAAACGAGGAACGCATCGCTCGGCTCCAATTTCATCCATGTGCGTGATTAGACGGCATACGTATTCCGCGACAAGTTCTGAGCGCAAGGTCCAGGACGCATTGACGTAACCCATGATCGAGGCCAAATTCGGAACATCTGAGTACATCATGCCTTTATAGGTAATCGTGTTTGAAAAATTAACCGGTGCATTGTCGACGGTAAATTTCACACCCCCTAAGAGCAGTAGGTCGAGGCCGGTTGCGGTGACGATAATATCGCCTTCGAGTATTTCTCCGGATTTCAGTTTGATCCCCGTGGGCGTGAATCGCTCGATATGATCGGTCACCACAGTCGTTTTCCCAGAACGTATCGCTTTGAAGAAGTCAGCGTCCGGCGCTAGACAAAGGCGCTCATCCCACGGTTTATAACTCGGCGTGAAGTGTTTATCGACATCGTAGTCGACGCCGAGCTGTTTACGGATGAGTTTCAATATCTTCGCTTTGACTTTTTCGGGTCGAACCCGCGTTTGGCGGTAAATATACTGTTGAAACCAGATATTTTTCGCCCGTGTTAAGCGGTAGGCGAGTTTCTCCGGTAGGAGTTTTTTCAAAAAATTCGCGATCGCGTCCTTGGCGGGTAGCGACACCACGTAAGTTGGTGAGCGTTGCAGCATCGTTACGTGGGCGGCGCTTTTCGCCAGCGCCGGCACCAGCGTCATCGCCGTCGCACCACTGCCGATAACGATGACGCGTTTATCAGCGTAGTCGAGCGCTGTGGGCCACTGCTGGGGGTGCACGAGCGGCCCGGTGAATTCATCGATACCTTCAAAATTGGGTGTGTAACCGTTCTCATAGTGATAGTACCCACTGCACATATATAAGAAATTACACGTATAGCGACGCTGGCCAGCGTCGCCGCGCTTATTTACTTCGACGGTCCAACGGGCCTTATCTGAATTCCACGCCGCCGCGGTAACCCGATGATTAAAACGTATGTGACGTTCGAGGCCGCGTTCAGCAGCAGCCTCTTGTAAGTAGGCAAGAATCGCATCGCCGTCGGCGATCGCTTTAGCATCACCCCAGGGTTTCGAGTCATAACCCATGGTGTACATATCGCTGTCAGAACGGATCCCGGGGTAGCGAAACAAATCCCAGGTTCCGCCGAGCGTCTCGCGGCCCTCCAGGATAGCGAACGTCTTGTTCGGGCAACGATCCTGCAGGAGGCGGGCAGCGCCGATCCCCGAAAGCCCCGCACCCACAATAATGACGTCGAAATGATCCATGGCGTACTCCAAATACACTGGCGCAGTGTGCCTAAGCGTGGCACGTTTAGGCGCTCAACAGCAAGCCTTAACTTAGCGCACCGTGATAGTGTCAGCAAAGCGCGCGGGGTACCGGCCGCCGGACGTGCAGTGTGTATCTGCAGGGTTGCGCTGCTCCATGGCTTCGAATCGGGGCCGCTATCAGTGCAGCACCGGCAATCGCAATCAAAATGGATTTTGCGTTTCTAACCCGAGGCTAAGACGCCCGAACTGCTCGGTGATGCGATCGACATGACCGTTGATATGCAACGGCATGGCGCGAAAATCGCGGTAGCGGCGTTCGAAATCCTTGCCCTCGCGCAGCGCATTACCGCCAAGTATCCGCAGAATAAGTTCCATCGCCTCCTCGCAAAGTAGCACCGCTTGCATGCCGGCTGCAGTTTGGCGAAAGTAATCCCCTTCGGTGGGGAATGCTCTAGCGGCGATGCGAGCATCGGTCTCGAACATTGCCTGGTAGACGCTGTCGGTGGCAGCATTGAGCAACGCTCGTGCGCGACCGAGATTGACGTGTATCGTGGGCCGCTCGATCATTTTCGTGCCAAAAATAGCGATTCGCTTGCGAATATTTTGGGCGGTTTCGTTAAGCGAGATCTCGGTAACGCCAGTGGCCATCGCACCCAACCACAATACCGATAGCGCCACCCAGTCTTCACGGTAGCGATGGTTAATCATAGGATGATTCGGATCACGAAACGGCTCTCGGTATTTCGGTGGCCACGCAACGACACGTGAAGTCGGTACGCTGACCCCTTCGTAGTAAATATGATCGGTTGCGGAGGCGCGCAGGCTCATGGCTTCCCAGGTTGCATCGATGCGAACTTTCCGATCGCGTAGATCAACCATCGTAAACTGTGGGGCATCTGGAGCGCCTTCATTAAAGACGACACCTGCCCATTCGGCATAACGGCACCCGGATCCAAACGCCGCGACCCCGGTGAGCACGGTGCAGTCTTGTTGCGATTCGCTAGAAATATTTGACGACGCCCCCGCGGGAAAACACACCCATTCGTGTTGGGTGATAATCGCGCGGAGAAACGCGTCGTTTTGCGGGCCCAGCACGCCCGCAAAGTGGTGGAAAGTGCACAGATGATTCCACAAACACCAAGCGGTGGACGTACAGCGGCTAGCAATAGCCCGTAATTCGTTCCCGATAACAACGATCCGTTCGTCTAGGCCTCCCAGCTCGGGGCTGCCGGATAAGCGCATAATATCGTTCTTTTTAATCGCCGTAATGACGCTTACATCGAGCGAGCGGCTGCGATCGGCCTGGGTTGCCTGTGCAGCGATATCGTCCAGCAGCGCGGTGATGTAGCACGCGTCGTTGTAAACCCGGCCTACGTCCGAAAATCGTGCTTCCTGGTTCTTCATCTCACGGTGCCTCCGTCGCAGTGATCGACAGACTTTTTGCGCGTCGCCGAGGCGGCGCTGGTTTTATCGCTGCAAATGCGTCGAATTGCGAATCCACTGGTTAAGGTGCTAGGAAAATTCGATACAATTCGGGCAGGCTCGCTGAACTGGCTACCGATGTCCAGATATCACCCGTATTTAAGGTTACCAATATGAATACCCGCATCGCCAAAACCGGCACTTCGCATGTGACGATTTCAAACACGGACTTAGAAGTCTCGGTACCACTCTACGAGTTGATCGTGAAGGAAATCTTACCGGACCTCGGTATGGAAGCGAACTATTTTTGGTCCATGCTCGAGGAAGTAATTTCCGAAATGGCGCCGAAGAATAATATTCTGTTGCTGAAGCGCTATCAAATCCAAGCGGAGATCAATACTTGGCATCAATCACGTAGTGATGCACCGCACGATCATCAGCAATACAAAAAGTTCTTGCAAAAAATCGGGTACTTATTACCCGAGGGCCCCGACTTCACCGTCACGACGGAAAATGTCGACGAAGAAATTGCACTCATCGCAGGCCCACAACTCGTTGTGCCGGTGAAAAACGCGCGCTATGCGCTGAATGCGACTAACGCACGCTGGGGATCGCTCTACGATGCGTTATATGGGACCGACGTAATCGGGGAGGATGATGGCGCGGGCAAAAGCGGTGCCTATAACCCGGTTCGCGGTTCGAAGGTCATCGCCTACGCGCGTGAATTCCTCGATAGCATCGCGCCACTGCGAGATGGATCCCACGCGGATGTCGCTAATTACGCCGTTGCGGATCGCGATCTGCACGTCACGTTGAAAAATGGCGCTGTAACTGGTCTTAAGCACCAGGAGAGATTTGCCGGCTACAACGGTCGTCCTGACGCACCCGCCGAGATACTGCTGCGCAACAATAATCTGCATGTGATTATTCAAATCGATCCGACTCATCCGATCGGAAAAGACGACGAAGCAAGTGTGAAAGACCTCATCGTTGAGTCCGCGATCACCACAATTCAAGACTGTGAGGATTCCGTGGCGGCTGCCGATGGTGAGGATAAGGCGGAGGTTTATAGGAATTGGTTGGGGTTGATGCGCGGCAGCCTCAGCGAAACTTTTTTCAAAGACGGTAAAAAAGTTACTCGGACGTTGCAACCGGATCTGCATTTTTTTGACCCCCAAGGTGCGCCGCTAACGCTGCACGGCCGATCGCTGCTACTAGTGCGCAATGTAGGGCACTTGATGACGAACGAAGCGGTTCTACTGAAAGGCCAAGAGGCGCCCGAAGGCATTCTCGACGCTGTTATCACGGCAACGATTGCGCTCTACGACATCAAGAAACTAAATCAACTGCGTAATTCGCGTACCGGTTCGATGTACATCGTTAAACCCAAAATGCATGGACCCGAAGAAGTAGCGTTTGCGTGCGAACTATTCGCCAAAGTCGAAGATGTTCTCAAGTTACCGCGCAATACTTTAAAGATCGGGATCATGGACGAGGAGCGCCGCACTACGGTCAATCTCAAAGAATGCATTCGAGCGGCACAAGAACGCTTGATTTTTATTAATACCGGGTTTCTAGATCGTACCGGCGACGAAATACATACTGCGATGGAAGCGGGTGTCATGATGCGCAAAGAGGCGATGAAGGACGCGCCATGGATGCAAGCTTATGAAAACTGGAACGTCGATGTCGGGCTAGCATGCGGATTGCAGGGTGTCGCGCAGATTGGCAAAGGCATGTGGCCAAAGCCGGATCTCATGAAAGAAATGCTCGACAGTAAAGCGGCGCATCTCGAAGCGGGCGCAAATACTGCCTGGGTACCGTCGCCCACGGCGGCCACCTTGCACGCGTTTCACTATCACGACATCTTAGTGAGCGAGCGACAGAACGCGATTAAAGTACGCGCACGCGCGAGCCTCGACGATATATTGACGATCCCTCTGCTGGACGACGAACTCAGTGATCAAGAAATCCAAGCAGAACTAGATAACAATTGTCAGGGGATTTTGGGTTACGTCGTGCGGTGGATAGAAATGGGGATAGGGTGTTCTAAAGTGCCGGATATTAACGACATTGATTTAATGGAAGATCGTGCGACCTTACGTATTTCGAGCCAGCACATCGCTAACTGGCTACGCCATGACTATGTACGGCGCACCCACGTACTCGAGACCTTGAAAAGAATGGCTGAAATCGTCGACCGCCAAAACGCCGACGATCCTAATTATAAACCGATGTCACCTAACTTTGGCGAATCGGTTGCCTTCCAAGCTGCGTGTGAGTTGGTGTTTGGCGGCGTGCATCACCCGAACGGTTATACCGAACCGGTATTGCATCGGCGCCGGATCGAATTAAAGTCAAACGAGATAGATTGACTGCGCGCGTCGCGTAGTTTTGGGGGCCGATGAATTATTCTCCAGACGCTTCGCGTACGAGACGCTCGAGTCGCGCCAAATCGGTGATCACCAAGGCGCTGCGTTGACGTTCTAAAATCTTGAGCTCAGCGAGGCGATTGAGTTCGCGCGTGACCGCCTCACGATGCGTGCTTACGCGACTGGCCATATCGGCATGCGTTGGTACTGGCGAGATAACCGGATTTCCATCCGGGTTTTGCGATGCGAGTCGCGCGAGGCGTAGGAGCTCGGCGTGGATGCGGTTGCTGACCGCCAGTGTGCTGAATTCAAATACGCGCTCGGATAGCAAACGCACGAGGGTCGCGAGACGTATAAGCGTTGCTTGCGCGACTTCAGGTTGTCCTAATAGCGTCTTCCAGAATACTTCAACTGGCATCGTCGCGACGGTTGCTTCGGAGAGGGCGACCACATTCGCGGAGCGCGGTTGTCCATCGAGTGCCGACAATTCCCCAAACATATCCCCCGGACCTTCGTCACGAAACGTGATCTCTTTGCCACTGGAAGAAAACAATGTCACGCGCACTTTTCCGCTGATAATGAAGTAGACATCTCGGTCATCATCACGATAGGATAAAATCTGCTCTCCGGACTCGTAACGATGCGCGATGCATTGCTCCGCGACAGCCCGGCGCCCCTCGGCGTTTAAACTACGCAACACTTCAACGCCGACTAGCGTTTCTGCGGCAACTGGAACCCTGCGCGCGCCAGACATAGTGGAATCCTTTTTCTAGTAGGCCGATACCAGATCCAAAAACTCAGCTACGTGGTTTACGAAACAGCACTGTCATACGATTCGATTCGCCAATACTACGGTATTTTTCCGCCATTTTGGGATCGTTCTCCACGCCGTACAGCGTTGGCGGTAAACGCCACACCATATCTTTTCCCGTTGGTTGATCGGCCGGGTTGAGGTTGATGTCACTTTCGCCAATGTATTCGAATCCGGCTTTTTTTAGCGTTTCGATGACGAAGCTTTTCTTGAGGTAGCCATTGCTACCGTTTGCCCATGCGTCGGCGGCCGTCTCGGGCGCCATATGTTGGACGACGCCGAGGGCACCGCCCGGTTTCAGCGCGCGATATATTTCCCCTAGCGCTGTTGTGAGATAAGCGCCGTCGTGTTCGAAGCGGGCAAGATTGTGTAGTGCACGAATGAGCAACACGGCATCGGCTTGGTCTTCGAACTCAGCGGGCATGGAACCGAATGCGAAGGCCTTAATATTGGCATTGTCCTGATCGCCCCAAGCCCGTGCTTCTTGCGTCCAGGTTTTCACCCAAGTTTTTTTTGCTTCCAAGTAGTCATCGTCGTAGAAGTTGAACTTTGGATACATTTCCCACGCGTAATCCGCACCGATTAGCGTTCCCTCCCGACCGAGCCAGGCAGCGAGAATTCTGCTATACCATCCTTTCCCTGGGAGTGCTTCGATCACGGTCATGCCGGGTTCGATCCCGAAAAACGCCAAAGTTTGCTCAGGATGGCGGGCGCCGTAGCGCGATTTAGTGTCATCTGATTGGGCATCGAGCAGCGCTGCCAAATCATCTGTCGCGTCAGCGACCGCGACCACAGCAGCACAGCACAGTGCCGTGATCAGGCCTCGGATAAGGGTTGGTTTCATAGTCGTTATTTCTCTTGGTCCTCGGAGCGTTGGTGTTGCGAGTGCCTTGCCATTATATTGACCCATGTCGTTATCACAATAGTGAGTGCGAATATGAGCAGCGCATGCTGCCCGAACGCGGGGATCGGTAAAAGCGCGCTAGTGATTGCGCGCGCAGCGAACGCACCGAGCGCAGGCGAATCGGCATCGTCTCGCACACGGTGATTACGGTGTGGTTCGTATTCATAGTCCACGCTGTGATTTAGTTGCACCGGCAGCGGTAGGGACCCGCCAGCGCCGAGCAATGGCGAGTCGCTACGCGGTCGATAGTTTTGATTTTCTCGATCCTGGAATCCCGGATCGTCGCCACTGATAGAATCCAGATGAGATATCGTGCCAGCAAAGGACGAATCGAAGCTCGCTACGTAGCCTGCGCGCAGCCAGTTGTGATTAAAACGATAAACACCGGCAGTAGTTCCTAACTCTAACGTGCTGGCACCACCGACGTTGAAAAAAACATTATTGTAAATCTCAGCTGTCGCGTTGTTCGTGGCTAATCGAAATAGCGTGCTGCGCCCTAATCTTTCGGAGACTATCGTGTTATGAAAGAAATAGAGCGTGCCTTGGCGGTAGTGAGCCTCGTTCCCGCTGTCACCGCCGTAATGCACGATTTGCCGGTTTCCTTCGTTGTCGTGTTCAACTAAGACATTACCGTAGACAAAAGTCTCGCCATACGGCACCGGGTCCGTGATGGCGAATTTGGCGGAATCAACCAAATCGAGCTGCCGATTGCCGTCTTCGATCCAGTTATACCGCACAGTCAAAGCGGCTGAGCGATCCTTGAGGTTATTACCTAGCGCACCGGGTCGCAGCGGACCAAAATGATTGAACTGATAGAGCATGTCCAATGCTTCTGTGTAAGTGTTGTGTTCGAACGCGCTACCAATATTACCGTTACCAAAAATATGACTTGACTCGATCGTGATGTCGTGGCTTAAATTCGCGACGAATAGACCGTTACCACTGTCGTGAAGGATGCAATCTCGAATGACGATATGTTCGCCGTGCTCGATGAATATAGACGCGGCGTTAGAAATGTAGCGGCTCGACGCCCCGTGATCGTCGATAAACGTGTATGTGGGGTGGGCGCCTCTGACTTCTAGTGATTCGATAATGAGGTGAACCCCCGGCCCCGATGGTACCGATGCACCGCCGATCTTGATGACGCCACGATTTTCGTTCCAGTAATCTAGTGCTAGTCGCGTACGCGCATCGTTTCCGTCGATTATCGGCCGCGCCCCGCCACTACTCGCCACGCCGCGTACGATGATCGGATCCGATGCGGTGCCCGCGCGCGCGATGACCCATTTACTACGATAGGGTGTTGCGCGCCAAAATATTTGCACGACGTCGCCCGCCGTAAGGCTTTCCCATGGTACTGCGTCGATCTCGGAGTATGGGTGACCCGGACCGACATTATAAGTCGTGGCCTTCGCGCTCACTGCGATAGTGAAAACTAAGCACAGGCAGGCGTTCGTTGTTGCCGGCATAATGATGGTTGCTCCGATCACACGAGGCGCACGCATTGTATCGCTCGCGCGCTTGTTATGACCGCACAAGGTGTGAAAATTACTGATCATAATGCTGATTTTTTGTCTGCTGTGCTAACGCTATACTAAGGTTTTGATATGACCCATACGTTTATCTACCAGATTGACGAAGGCCGCTATCTCGAGCGTTTCGGTCTTAGTTTTGCACAATTCGAAGTCGGGCAAATTTTTGTTCATCGTCCGGGTCTAACGATTTCCCAGCAAGATAACAGCGACGCAACGCTCGATACATACAATGGCGCGATGGTGCATTTTGATACGCACTATGCGGCAGCCGCGGCGTGGGATGCGCCCTTGGTAGTGAGTACTTTGACGGTCGCTCGCCTTGTTGGGATGGGCGCAAAAACATTCGCACGTCGCGGCGCGATCCCACGTTTTCATGAAATCGCGCTGACCGCGCCCGTCTTCGGCGGCGACACCTTATATGCCGAGAGTCGAATTTTAGCGTCTCGGGCACCTGAACACACCAGCCCGGCACGCGACGCGCGCGGGCTGGTGCGCGTGGTCACGAGCGGATATCGTCGCCGCGGCGACGACCAACCCGTGGCTATCGCTACCCTGGACTATGATATTGAAATCGACGTCGATGAGAGCTACCAGTGGGCAGGGCGAACCCTGTCCCCGTGTCGCGATGCGCGCTTTGCCGCTTATCGTCGCGAGGGCGAGCGTCATATCGAACAGTGGGGCTTGTTTTTCGAAGACGTCGAGGAGGGGGAAGCGTTTGTGCATACGCCAAGACGGAGCTTTCAACGCGCGGACATCGTGGCCCATGCGCGTCGCGCGTTTGATTTCGCGCCTCAATTTCACGATGATCAGTGGCTGGTGGAAAACCAGAAAACTCGCTTGACTGTTCCTGAAACGCTGCTCTTAGGCGCGGTTACCGCGCAGACGACGCGCATCTTTGGTCGGGTGGTCGCTAATCTCGGCTGGACCGATATTGCGCTGGCACCGGTTTTCGAAGGTGACTCGATTGAAGCCGAATCGACGATCGTCGCCAAAAGGTTGTCGAAGTCGCGGCCCCAGGAAGGTATTCTCACCGTGGATACCGTGGCGCGCAATCAAAACCAGGAAACTATTTGCAGCTTTCGGCGTAATTTGTTGATCTATAAACGCGCTCACGCCGACCCTTATGCCCGCGCCGGATATTGAACCTAGAATTCTCAGGTGCCCGCTTCGCGCAAACTAGCGCTTATTGGTGTACCGAACGTAGCTTGAATGCCGTCCAATCGAGGATTCTAGCTTGAAGCGACGGTTCGCGGGGTGCGGCGCTTGCAGCGCAGTGGAGAAAACGGCGTAGCAGCCGAACCATTGGGGTGACGGCGGGGCGACGATGACGTGCTGAGGATGGGAGCTTATGGCTGAACAAGACTTTGAAGTGATTTTCGCCGGTGAACTGGTGCCGGGTTTTGATGAGCAAACCGTGCGTGCCAAGGTGGCGGCCTTATTCAAGGCAGATATTGCACGCGTCGCCCATTTATTTAGCGGCGAACCGGTGTCGATAAAAAGGGGTTTGGACGAAGCCACGGCGAGAAGCTATCTCTCCGTACTGGAGCAGGCGGGGGCACGCGCGGCGATCGTCGCCCCTGGTAAGCCACCGACAACGGCGCCGCAGCCATCAGCAACGGTGGCCGCGCAATCTGCGCCGGCGCTCGCTGCGGCCCGCACAAAAACACCGACCGCGCCAGCGTATGATGTTGCCGAACCAGGGGCGGTGTTGGTTGAGACCAGCCCAGTGCCGCCGGCAGATATCAGTACCGATCACCTCTCACTTGCCGCACCCGGTGCCGATCTCGTTGAACCGCAGGCCGTCTCTGCGCCAAGCTATGATCTCAGCCACTTCACACTAGACCCGCCGGGGGTCGTTTTGGTTGAACCGAAGCCGGCGCCGGCGGCTGAATTCGATATCAGTGGTTTGCACTTGCACGAAGAAGACAAAAACGACCCCTCCGCAAAATAGGCCGCTCCACAGCGTGCGCGCGCGGGTATTCGCACGCTAACTCCAGCCACGTATTGCTTCCCGCGACATGCAGGCTACACTGTGGCGCTGCAAATCTAATAAATAGCTCACCGTTCTGGTCTCACTCATGTACGCTGCGGCACTTCTGTGTGGATAGGCTGGCTCTAACAAGAACCTACTCACCCCAGAGTCGCCTGTGTCGACGTCTGGGACGGTGATCCTATGCGCAACAGTGGTTGGCTAGGAGGACTGATATGATGGATTTATCTGCTTTTGAGTCGCTCGCGGACGTCTCACGCCGGGTCGCGCGCGAACACGGCGAGAATACAGCGCAGATTTTTGAGGATCGCGTTACCAGCTTTCAAGAGCTCGATCGGCGCACGAGTCAGATCGCCAATAACTTAATTGCATCCGGATGCGAGCCCCAAACCCGGATCGGCTTTCTCGGCAAGAATTCTGATCGCTATTTCGAATTAATTCTGGGAACGACGAAGGCGAACTGCGTATTGGTGGGCGTCAACTGGCGACTTGCTGTGCCTGAGCTTGCCTACATCATTAACGACGCACAGTGCTCGATGTTGTTCGTCGGCGCTGAGTACTACGACACGGCGAGGGCACTTTGCGACCAGTGCCCTCACATACGGTCTGTTGTGGCCATGGACGGCGGGCACGATGAGTGGCCCGCGTTTGCTGTTTGGCGAGACACGGGCTCCGATGTGGATCCCATGCTCCCGATAGACCTGCAAGACGACGTCATTCAACTTTATACAAGCGGCACTACGGGACATCCCAAGGGGGTGCAACTAACAAACCAAAATTATCTTGCGGCGTTTCGGGCGATGACGGTCGGCGATTGGGCGAAGAGTGCACCGGGCGATGTGTGGTTGACCTGTATGCCGGTATTTCATGTTGCGGGCGTGAACCTCGGTTTGATCGCATTGGCGCAAGGCGGTACGAACGTGGTCATGAAAGAAGTGGATCCAGAACAGATTTTAGCGTTTATTCCGCGCTATCGGGTCCAGTTCGCGTTATTCGTGCCGGCGGTGATTTTGTTCATTACCCAACATCCCCAGGCGGCCGGCACCGATTTTTCCTCTCTAGAACGCGTGTTCTATGGCGCCTCACCGATCGCCGAGGACTTGGTGTTAAAGGCGCAAGCAATGTTCGGCTGCGAGATGTATCAATTATATGGCTTAACGGAAACCACCGGCATGGCGACTTGCTTGATGTCGGATATGCATGACCCGGCGCGTGGTAAGTTGCGTTCCTGCGGTAAACCTTACGATGACATTGCGCTACGCGTCGTTGATGAAAATGGCATAGAGGTTCCTGTCGGTGAAGTCGGCGAGATCGTCGTGCAGCATGGCACCGTGATGAAGGGCTACTGGAATCAACCACAAGCGACAGCGGTGGCCATCGTCGATGGTTGGTTTCGAACAGGTGACGCCGGCTATTTTGACGAAGACGGTTTTTTATACATCTATGACCGCGTGAAAGATATGATCGTTTCGGGTGGCGAGAATATCTACCCCGCAGAAATCGAAAACGCCTTGTTCAGTCATCCCAGTGTTGCGGATGTTGCGGTGATCGGCGTGCCGGATGATAAGTGGGGCGAAGCGGTCAAAGCGATCGTGGTCGTCGAAACTGGACATAAACTTGCGGCAGAAGAAATAATCACGCATGCACGCAGCAGGATCGCAGGTTTTAAAGTACCGAAATCGGTCGATTTCGTTACTACCCTGCCGCGTAATCCGTCGGGAAAAATCTTGCGCCGCGAATTGCGGGAACCTTTCTGGGCGGGCGAAAAAAGAAGAGTGAACTAATGAAAGAAAAAATAAAATCATCATCTATTGCGACCGCTATTCTCGTTATTATTGTCGTGACCATATCGACTTCAGCGAGTGCCGCCGAGCGACTTGTATTGGCGTCCGACGATACCGAGGAAACCGTAGAAGCCATCCAAGAGCTCGTCGAAGATCGAGCCGCGAAGCGAGAAGAACTGATCGCGGCACGGCGTGCATTCGTTGCCACCTCCGATGAGATTGAAAAAGAAGATCTTAGGGAAAGTGTCGTTACTCTGCGCGCCGAACTCGCGGAAATAGATGCCGAAATAAAATTACTTGCCACGGGCATAGACGAGGAAGACTACGATTTAGATGGCAGGAAAAAAATTGATCTGAAGGAGGAAGCGGAACGACTCGTTCAACCATTCGTGATCATGCTCCGGTCCGCCACGGAAAAGGCCCGCCAAATAGAGAATTTGCGGCGCGCGCTCAACGTCGCTACTAGCCATAGAGAGCTAGCCGAAGACATACTGAGCCGGGTAGATCCTCTGCTCAGCGGCGCGAGCGATGCGGCGGTTGTTGAAGAACTAACGGCGATCAAAACAGAGTGGAGCGAGCGACTCGACTCGGCTGAAGACTTGATGAATGCCTCCCAGCGGCAGCTCGACTTAGCGCTAGCGGAGGACGGTACAGATATCGGCGCGGCGAATGAAATGGCGCGCTCGTTTCTCCGCGATCGCGGTTTGAATCTTCTCAAAGGTTTGCTGGTTTTCTTGGCAATTTTCTTGTTGCTGCGGTTTATCGGTAACGCAATCAGGAGCTACCGCGCCGATCGTGGCATGCGTAAGTCCCTCGCGACACGAATTGTCGCACTCGTGTTCGCAGTTGGTAGTGTTTTGTTGGCGCTGGTTGGCATGTTGATCACATTTAACATGCTTAATGACTGGCTGCTTGTAGGTCTTACGGTGTTGTTTTTGCTTGGAATCGTATGGGTTGGTATCGGCATGATTCCAAGTTTGATCGAGCAGATCGCTCTCTATTTAAATCTCGGCGCCGTGCAAGAAGGGGAGCGCGTATTCTTCGATGGTATTCCCTGGCTGGTAAAAAAATTGGATTTCTATTCCGATCTCTATAATCCAGCGCTCGATGCGGGCCAGTTCACGGTACCGATTCGGGAGTTGATCGGCTTGCATTCCCGACCCGTAGCTGAGGATGAACCCTGGTTTCCAACTTTGCGCGGGGATTTCGTACGCTTGGAGGAGGGGCTCGCGCAAGTATTGGTGCAGACCCCGGGAGTGGTCGAGGTGGAAATCGAGGGCGGGATCAGAAAAACTTATCCGGCTGCGGCGTTTTTCGAGATGGCGCCCGAGAATCTGTCGCGGGGGTCGCGTGCAGAAGTTGTATTTGGTATTTCCTACCGGCACCAGCCGATTTCTACCGGGGAGGTTCGTGACAAGTTGCGGGAATTCGTTCGCAAAGGTTTATTGGAAGTGCTTAGTGAGGATCAAATCCGCAGGGTCGACGTTGAGACTTTGCAAGCAAATGATTCGTCCATCGACTACGAAGTTGAATGCGATTTGACGCCAGATGCTGCTGTACATTACGAAACGGTCGAGCGCCTGCTTACGCGTTTATGTATCGATGCATGCAATCACTACGGTTGGGAGATCCCCTTCCCGCAACTCGTCGTGCATCGAAATAGCGAAGCGGTGGCCTAGGAACGAGCATGCTCGTGAAATTTTCAAGCCCTGTTGCAGCTGACATCATCATGTTCGGCGACGTCGCAAAACGTTTGCTAGAACTGATGGGGGCGAGCGGCAAGATCCCCAGCGCGGCGCAACCCGAAGAATTACGGTGGATGAAGGACCGCTTAGTGGCGACCTTAGAGCAAGTTGAGCCGGCGGTAGAGCCTCCTCGAGAAGAAGATACGTCAGGGGACCGCATCGAACGCCCCGTACCGCTCGCAACGCGCGCGTATCCGTTGTTGGAAATGATTGATGCAGCGTTAGCAGCGGAAAAGCATGTCAGCTGGGATAAAGCCTAGCACCAGGCCGCTGCTTAACTGACTTGCGTTCCGATTTGCCCGCAGAGCTGGTCAACGACGCGCTTATATTCATCGATATCCGCATAAGCTTGGGTGTGCACGAGTTGCGTGACGCCCGCACTGGCATAGGCTTGCGCCATCTCGAGTGCCGCGGGCGGATCTGACAGCGGTAGAGTTTTCATGTGCACGACTTCCATGGGGGGGCGCCCCGCATCGGCCGCCAGTCGGTTTAACTGCTCGATATGGGGCTTTAACTCATTTGGCAACATGCCGACGGGCATCCACCCGTCCCCTCGGCGTACCGCGCGCGGTATCGCCGTATCTGGTGCGCCGCCGATATAGGTCGGGGGTCGGTGTAGCTTAGGCCTCAATACTAATTGCGTCCCGTTACGTGTGACCACGTCGTTGTGGGTGCAGTCATCGAGAAAATCGAGAATGTCATCGGTGATCGCACCGCGCCGGTTACGGGGCACACCTAAGGCCTTAAATTCTGCTTCCACATAACCGACCCCGGTACCTAAGAGAAAACGATTGTTACTCAGGGACTGAATCGTGGCGATCCATTTCGCGGTCAATAAGTGGGGTCGATAAGGGAGGATCAGCACCCCGACGCCGAAGTGAATGCGCTGCGTGGCCGCGGCGAAATAGCAGCATACGCCCAAGGGATCCAAAATCGTTCCCATGTCGGACGGAATGCCGTAGGGGTTGTCGTCGAACTTCGGCGGGAGTCCGATATGATCGTTGATCCAAATAGAATCTAAGGTGGAGGCATCCGCGACTTCGGCACAAGCACGGATCATTTCGGCGTTACCGGTCGTGCCCCAATTACGCACGTTCGTCCCTAGTTTCACAACAAAATTAGCGCCTTACTTTCGGGGAGCAGTCTGTCGAAATTCGACCATAGCACCAAATTCCCGTGTTGAATACCGTGCCGGGTTTCCTATTTGCGGCGATTTGCACAGACAGTAGCGTAGCAAATATCGGGGTTGATAATGTCGTCTTTTTCGTTATTTCATCGGGCGCAAGGGGCGTTCCGTTGCCGCCGCTGGCCGGTATAGCCGCGCGCTCCAAAAGACTAGGGAGATATCCTATGCTCGCAGCTGTAGATTACGATACGCTGCAGCCAAACGATGTTGCGTTGAAAGACGATAGACATCTGCAGCGTGCGGTGGGGGCATGGCATCCAAAATTCCGGCAATGGCGGCAGGATTTCGGCCCGCGCCAGTATCAAGACAAAGACGTCTACTTAGGCACTGCAATCGCTGTCGATCGCGATGGTCGGTCGGTTTTCGATTACGTTAAAATGCCGGCTTATCGGTGGGGCATATTTCTCGCCGAGCCGGATACCGAAAGCCGGTAAATTACCTTCGGTAACCGCTGAGGTGAGCCAGTGCGGAACGAAATTCACAGAAACTATCGCGGTGTACTGCGTCGTTCTGGGGATGCGGGGAAACCGCGCATTCTGGCCGCGTTTAACGAAAAAACGCTTGATTGGTTGTCATTCTATATGTTTACGTTTTTCACCGACTGCGGCGAAAAATATCAGCTAACGTCGCTTGCCGGATCGGCTTTTGACCCGCGTGTCAAATCGATCTAACGACACCGATGGTCTGCGCGTGACCTTGGCACCCGAGTACTAGCGTGTCACAAGATATTTCTTTGCTGAGTCGCTACGATCCCGCAGAGATGCCAGCGCCGGTCGCATTTTCACACCCGTATAATGCGGCCCATGACTTAATCGCGCGCAACCTATCTGCAGGTAGAGGTGAGAAAGTCGCGTTTATCGACGATCTCGACCGCTGTAGCTACGCTGAATTAGAGACGCTCTCTAATCAGTTCGCTAACGCGCTACGTGCGCAAGGATTGGAGCCTGAACAGCGCATATTCGTGTGCCTGCACGATGGCATTGCGTTGCCGGTGGTATTTCTCGGTGCGATTAAAGCGGGTGTCGTACCGGTGCTCGCCAATACCTTGCTGACGAGCGCAGACTATGATTACATGTTGCAGGATTCTCGTGCCCGCATGGTGTTTGTCTCGGCACCACTACGCGCGCAGTTTCGAGCCTCCTACGAGCGAATTCCGACCCACCGCATCGTTAGCATTGGTTCTCGGCTGGGCGCTCCCAAGGATGAATTGCAGCCCTTGTTGGCCGCTGTTGCTGGCGCCGCCGATGTCGCGACAACGCACCCCGACGAACCCTGTTTCTGGCTCTATTCCTCTGGCTCAACAGGACGACCGAAAGGGACGGTACACGTACACTCGAGCTTGATTGCAACCGCGGAGCACTATGCGAAACCCGTCTTGGATCTACAGCATGAGGACGTCGTGTTCTCCGCGGCAAAACTATTTTTCGCCTACGGTTTGGGCAACTCGTTGAGTTTTCCACTCGCCGTCGGCGCCACAACGGTCTTGATGGCAGAACGACCGACACCAGCGGCCGTGTTTGCACGACTTAGGCGTCATCGCGTCACGACGTTTTTTGGTGTGCCGACCTTGTATGCCGCTTTGTTAGCCGACGAGTCACCGCCGGCTCGCGATGAGCTCTGTGTGCGCCGGTATATCTCAGCCGGCGAAGCCTTGCCGGCAGATCTCGGTAAACGCTGGCGTAAGCAATACGGCGTCGATGTGCTCGACGGCATAGGCTCGACAGAAATGCTGCATATTTTTTTATCGAACACGCCTGACGAATTACGATACGGCACCTCCGGTAAACCGGTGCCGGGTTATCAAGCGCGCATCTTGGATGAATTCGGGCGAGCGCTTGCAGCGGGCGAGATCGGCGAGCTGTATATCGCTGGACCGACTGCTGCCAACGGCTACTGGAATAATCGAGAGCAGTCGCTCCAGACGTTTTTGGGGCCCTGGGTGCGCACGGGTGATAAGTATTCTGTCGATGAAGATGGTTTTTATGTCTATGCTGGGCGCAGCGATGACATGTTGAAAGTCGGCGGAATTTATGTCTCCCCAGCCGAAGTCGAAGCGGCGTTGATTAGCCATGCAAGCGTTTTCGAGGCAGCTGTCGTGGGTCGCGACGACGCCGCCGGCTTAACGAAACCCGCCGCCTTCGTCGTACTGAATGATCCTGCGCAGGCTGAGCAAGCGCTTGCTGAAGCGCTTAAAGCTCACGTGAAAGCTCGCTTAGCGCCGTATAAATATCCCCGCTGGGTTGAATTCGTTGCCGAACTGCCAAAAACGGCGACCGGTAAGATTCAGCGTTTTAAGCTCCGCGGGAAATGAAGCCGCTGGCCACGCGCCAGTCGACGCCAAGCGATCAGGCTCAAGCACAAACCGCCCGCGACGAGACCGGTGAGCGGCACGGCGGGCACCATCGCTGTCGCGCTATCCGGTACGATTGGATTTGTGCTGTTGAGAAATTCGTCGAGGTTACTGATGCCGTCGCCGTCGGCGTCGGTCGCCGCGTCGGCTGGATCGTGAGGATCTAAGCCAAAGCCGGTTTCCCAAGTGTTCGGCATCATGTCGCCATCGATGTCATCATCGCAGGCGTCACCGAGGCCGTCCCCGTCACGATCAATCTGTGTCGGGTTTGCGATCGCAGGACAGTTATCGACTTCGTCACCAACGCCGTCCCCGTCGGCATCGTTGACTGTGGCTTCGCGGATCTCAAAGTCAGCGTCATTGATGTCGAAAAAAATGTTGTTGCTACAAGAAACCTTGATGCGCGCCGTCGCGCTCGGCATGTTCGGTAGTGCAACCGTCTTTGAGCCATCGTTCGGGGTGTTACTCGCCAATAGGCTGGTAAAACTTTGGCCACCATCAGTTGACAATTCAATGTTCACGTTTTGACAGTTAATCGGCGCACTATTGGTGCCGGCAACATCCCAGGAGACCGTATGATTCTCCAGCGCGTTCCAAACGACTGCGGTATTGGGCGAAGTAATTCGAAAAGGACCGGCGTTTTCGTCGACGTTGAATTGCACTTCACCGAAACTTACGCCGCCGCCGCCAACCATATTGTCTAAAGCGGTTAAACGAAACCTCAGTTCGCGGGAATAGCTGGGCAACACTTCACCGATCGTCTGTGTGCCGGCCAATAAATCGGACAGTTTGGGGAACACGCGGTAAGGGCTCGTTGTCGCCCGAAAGCTGCGAAACAATGGCGCGTTTCCGCTCGGTGAAGTCGGTGGACCCGCGGGACCGAGATCGTATTCCTCCCAACGATAAAAGAGTTGATCGCCATTAACGTCGCTGGCGTTACCGCTGAGCTCGAAAGCTGTGTCGGCGGGGATGGTAAATCCGCTCGCAGGTACGCTGACGCTCGGCGAGTTGTTTGCGGTGTTTATATTCGTCGCGCAACTCGCCCCGTTGCCAGTGATGTGATCGGTAATCCGATCAATGCTGCCGATGTGAAAATAGTCATCACGCGAAGACTGTAAGTTCTGGCTGCTGCAAATTCCTGCATAGGCCATGATCGTCGAACCGCTACCCGGCTCATAAGCCGTTTCTGGGGAGCGGTTATCGTTATTGCATTGACCCGCGGTACCGTTGAACGTGTGTTTTGAGCCGAGTTGATGCCCGATTTCGTGGGCGACAATTTGAATGAAAAACCGATCGCCAATGGGGTTTGTAAGCCCCGATACCCCACGGGCGCGATGTGTGGAACTGCAGGCGACGCCGATCCAGGCAAGGCCACCATTGAAAGTACTGAATACGTGGCCCAAGTCGTAATTATTAAACCCGATGACAGTATCTAAATTCGTTTGGTTCTCGTTCGTCATGGCGCTAGCGTCGTTATTCGTATAGGGATCGGTAGCGGCATTCGTGTAGATGATGGCGTCGTTGTTGGCGACGAGTCGAAGACGAACGCTTAGCTCACGTTCATAGATCCCGTTAACGCGGTTCAGCGCCGAGGCGATCTCAGCAAGTGCGTCGGCTTTGGTACCACCGTGTTTCTGCGTGTATTCGCCGGTGGCGGCAATGGCGATGTCGTATTCGTGCCGCACGACGATTTGGCCCGGCGCCAAAGCCTGCGACGCTGCTTGCGCAGCCTGGGCGTTCACCGTGGTCGTCACCAGCGACATGTCGTCGTGTGTTTCGCAGCGCGGTAGTTCAGCGGGTGCCGGTAGCGAGGCCTCGTAGTAACTCTCATAATCGTGGGCAGACACTGCGACATTGTCTTGGGCTCGCCGATCGATTGCGATGACACCTGCGTTGCTGTGTACCCGCGCTCTTAAGCCGTGCGGTGTATAGTCGAGTTTTACCCGCTGCTCGGGACTATCGACGCCTATTCCAGAATAGGTCTTGATAGCAGGATATCGACGCGCCAGCGCCATCGGCATCACGGGTGTTTCCCACAGTTCGAAACGTGCATAAGCGCCGTCGGGCATGGGTAGCGCGACCACGACACCGCGCCGCGAGTGAGTTTCGCGCGGTGCTCGCGCCAAACGTTGCGCCAGCACTTCCGGAATTAGGCGCAAGTGGTGGGTCGGCGCAGAATGCGCGGTCCGCTCCGCCAGCTTTGAACTGGCCGTCGGGAGACTCTGCCACATGGCCCGCTCAACGGGTGTCGCGGCGTATGCGGACGGAATAGCAAGCAGCAGCACGCCGACGAACAGCGCGCGCGAACGAGAAGACATCAACTCGAAATAGCCCCGACTAGAATAGATGCCGGGGCTATGATAAACGACCAGCCGGACGGTGTTAGCTGAATTTTGGGTAATTCTACCGGGCGGCGCCGGGATAATATCGTGAAAAATTACCGGCGCTGCGCAACGGTTTTCACCGTGACTTTCTCGAGCGCCTTTTTTAGGGCACGAAAAGAATCCTCGCCCAAGGTGTCGGCGAGGTTGCGCTCGTTGGCAAGCGTCGCTTCGATCGTTACTTCCATTAAGGTTTCACCCTGCTCTGTGAAACGAATATTTTTTGCACGCCGATCATTCGGATCGGGGACGCGTTGGATCAGCCCTTTCTTCTCCAGGTTATCGAGCAATTGACTGGTCGCCTGTTTTGAGATCCCCAAATGCGACGCCAGCCCGGTCAGCCGTGAACCGGCCACACACAGGGCCTGCAGCAGCCGCACCTCGGCCGCCGAACACTCGGTAAACCCGGCGGCTTCGAGGTCGATCAAGATGCGGTTCAACGTTTGATGTTCGAGTCGATACGCGAGTTGATCGATCGAATCGCCCTCCGACTCAACGTAGTTTTTTAGCTTCGCAATCGCGTTGCGCTGATCCATGGCCGGTTCCCGGTTACTTGTACCCGAAGTAAAATTATCTATATCTATATGCGGAGACGGACCATATAGACCATATAGACACAAGATTCTAACGCCGCTACACGCATCCATGAATTATGGTCGTTGTGGGCCGCAGATGCCACCCAAAAGTGTGCTTCAATACGTCGAATAGCGTTTTAATTCAATTAAATGTAATAAATTCTTCACAAAACGAATCATTAGCTCGTTTCACGCCCCACCTCGTCGTTGAAATCGCCCTCACGAACCATCTCTCCGATGCGCGGATACAAGCGTGCGAAGTCGCTCTTAATGCGCTCTATCGGTACGTGATGGAATTCACCATGATAGGTGACGTATTCCATATGTTGGCGGCCGTCGAGATCATAGGGATGATAGATGGAATCCGCACTACCATCGAACTCCAAGGGCTTAATTCGAAATCGTTCACACAGTTCGACATTAAATGCCGGTGTTGCCTTTAACCATCGACCTTCGATGAAGATCGCAGAATACCCATGCCAAGCGAATATATCCGTTCCCATCAGTGCCCGCATTCGCTGTGTCGAGAGATGATTGCGTACGTCCGCAAAGCCCAGCCGGGAGGGAATACCGATCGCCCGGCAACAGGCGGTGAGCACTATCGCTTTTGACACACACCAGCCGCGTCCCCCTGTGAGCGTCGCACTCGATCTTAGACCCTGCACGCTGAGGTCGATTGCGTAGGGATCGTAACGGATCCCATCACGGACCGCATAATAGAGTGCGGTTGCAAGCTGGCGGTCTGTACCTCGACCATCATCATATTGTTTCACGTATGCATCGACGGTGGCGTGATCCCAGTCAATTACCGCGTCACTTTGCAGGGCCAAATGGCCGTTTCGGTTCGCTTTGTTCATTCGGCCCCTCAATGCCGTTATTTCCGAGTCGCAGTCAGCGTGAGCTTAACGCCTTATTCGTTCGACACCGCCGGCTTCGGCGGGTATCGCAACATCGAGTAAAAACCTCACCGGATGCAACGCAATTTGACAAACCGCATGGGTCCCGGACATCGGGAACGTCGCGTGAATTGACGGTGCACCTAAACGTGCTGCGTCGAAATGCACAATGCGTGGTTCCCCACGTACAACGCGCTGAAATTCGTAGCTCGCTTCGAGTTGCGCTAGTTTAGTATTGTGCGACGCCGTAACGAGGTTTAACGACGGTGAGTATTTCACTGTCGCACCTGCGCCTATGACCGCCTGGAACGCGCTCGTTGTCACCCGCAAGCAGGGCTTGTCGTTTTGTAGGATTTCTCCGCTGATGCAGTCATAGTTTTCTCGCTGGCGCACCGTCGCGATTTGACACGGGTAACCATAGCGAGTGCGAAAATAGTTTTGCGCGCATTCGCTATCGGTAAAAGCCCCGTAGATCAAATGACGTGGCTTGATACCGGAGCGACACGCGATACCAATGAAGGCAAACTCAAACCGTCCTAGCGGGCCGTCGGCCACCCGCCAAAACGTGATCCCCAGGTGGGCCGGAACACTGGGGTGCAGGGCGGTGGGTAAGTAGTCGCGCGCAGCCGCCATCGGTATTTCGAATAACACGTAGTAGATTTGTGCCTCAGCGAGCGCAAGTTCGTCGGCTGCGTCGATGTCGATAGCAGGCGCTACGGCGGCCGCCGCGCGCTCGCGATTCAAGCCATATAAAAGCGACGTCATGAGTGTTGGTGGCCTTGAGTGGCGGGGCTCTCGATGGCGGAAAAGTAGGGTATGACTTCACGGCCGAACAAGCGCAGGCTCTCTAACACTTCTGCTTGCGGCAAATGTTCGCGTGCCTGCACCATGAAAATGAGATGGTCAGCACCGATCTGTGCCCAACGTTCTATGGCCTCGATGATCTGCGCGGGATCACCGAAACACAGACCACTCGCGAGCGGCTTCGCGTCGGAGGCAGCACGCGGATCCGCGCGCAACGTGCCGAGCAAACCGATCGCCTTGTAGTTACTGGCCGGATAAGCTTCCGAGATCTCTACTGTCTGCCCCGCCATATAGCCGAACGTGCCGACAAGCTCTTCACCGCGTTGCCACGCGTAATCACGATCTTTGTGGCAGAACATCCAGTTCGCAACGGCTATTTGATCGTTGACGAATTGCCCCACCGGTTCACAGGTTCTTATTCGCTCGCGGTAAGCATCGAAGCGCGGAATGTTGCGCTCAACATCAGCGATGCTCAATATTAAGGCGCCCATGCCACGTTCCGCTGCATCGATCTCGGTACCCGGAGACGTGACTGCCACCCATAGGGGTGGGTGTGGATCCTGCCATGGTTTCGGTAACACATTGCGTTCCGGCATGGTGAAAAAGGAACCTTCGTAGCTGAACCGTTCTTCTGTCCACATGCGGGGAATCACGCGACAATACTCATCCCAAGAACGCTTGGTATTGTCGACGCAGGCGTTGAAACCACCGAGCTCGTTCCAGGTAGAGGAACGGCCGGTGCCGAATTCGACGCGGCCTTTGGAGAGCAAATCAAGAAATGCGGCTTTTTCCGCCCAGCGAGCCGGATGATGCATTTCTGGCACACAGGTCGCGATCCCGAAGCCGAGGCGCAGTTGGTGGGTCTCGCGTGCGAGTGCGGAGAGAAAAATCTCTGAGCAACTCGCGTGGCTGTATTCTTCGAGAAAATGATGTTCGACGCACCACGCTGAATGAAACCCAAGTTCCTCGGCGAGAATGCATTGCTCGATCGCGTTTTCATAGACGGCGCGCTGAGTTTCGCGCGTAAACGGGCGTGGGGTTGAGAGTTCGAAAAATAAGCCGAATTTCATGCCGTGCTCCTCGGCATTAAAACATAGCACGAACGCGCAATCATAACGAGACGGTTGCCGGTCGTGTGTGCCTAACGGCGACGCCAAGTCATGAAACGTTCGATGTAATGTCCCAAGCGGGGAGTCAGGCGGTCACGGTTGTAATGATCACCAAGTTTGCGTATGGCTTCGGCGTGCGTTGGGTACGGGAAGATAGTGGTTGCGAATTTTTTCAAGCCTATCCGGTGAGTCATGGCGAGAGAAAAATAACCGATCAGATCGCCGGCGTGCTCGCAGCAAACGGTGGCACCCAGAATTTTGTCGGATCCAGACTTAAGGTGTACGCGGAAAAATCCTGCGGTCTTATCTTCGATGACAGCACGATCGACATCGCTGAGCGCAACGGTGTAAGTGTTCATGGCGGCGCCGTGGGCATCGCTGCCGTTGGGCGCTATACCAACGTGTGCGAGTGCGGGGCAGGTATAAATACAGCGCGGAATAACCAACGAGCCGTGATGTTTGCGGCCAAAAAAAAGTGCGTTTTGAATCACAGTGCGGGCCATGAAATCTGCGGCATGGGTAAATTGTTGCGATGAGCAGACATCGCCCGCGGCATAGATTTGTGAATTACTGGTGCGCAGGTGTTGGTCGACTGCCACACCCGTCGCGGTGTAGTTTATCCCGGCCTGATCGAGGCCAATTCCTTCGATGTTGGGCTTGCGCCCCGCCGCGACCAATACCTCGTCGACCTCGAGATCACGTGTGCGGTCATCAGCGGTGAACGTCAAGGATATCTGCTGAGCTGGCTTGGGCGCGCAGCGCAGGTCGTGAACGTCGCAGTAGATATCAACACCGCATTCGCGCAAGGCTGTGTATATCAGCGCTGCACCGTCGCGATCTTCGCGAGCTAGAATTCGCGGATCGCGCTCGATGAGATGCACCGTGCTGCCGAACCGCGCGAAGCTTTGCGCAAGTTCGCAGCCGATTGGGCCGGCGCCGATGATTGCCAGTCGTTGCGGTAGCTCGGTGAGCGAAAAGATCGATTCATTCGTTAGATAGGGGATCGTATCGAGGCCGGCTAAAGGCGGCACCGCCGGGCGCGCACCGGTTGCGATCAGTGCCCTCACGAAGCGCAGATCTTGCTCCCCTACCGTAAGGCGATCGCGAGCCGTAAAGCGTCCGCTGCCGAAGAACACGTCGACACCGAGGTCTCGGAAACGCTGTGCGGCGTCGTGTGGTGCGATAGCGGCGCGAATTCGCCGTACCCGTTCCATCGCAGCAGCGAAATCGTGCGGAATTTCGCGCGCGGCATTGAGCAGCGTTTTGGACGGTACGCAACCGACATTGAGGCAATCGCCACCCATAAAATCCCGTTCAATAAGCGCTACTTTTGCACCGAGGCCGGCGGCGCTGGCGGCTGCAACAAGTCCGGCGGTACCCGCACCTAGAACCACCAAGTTATAGCGTGCCTCACCAGCCGGTGGATTGACCCAAGCGCCCGGATGCACATGCTCAATCAGTGCTTCATTCCAGCGGTCCCGGGGTCGAATATCGATGCTCATGGGTAGTGTTCCTTATTATTCTTGCACTGGTTATGGCGATGGGCTTTGCGATTTTATTTTGGCGCGACGTAAATATTCGATTATTTTACGCGCCGTTAGCGGCAGGAAACCCAAGGCTGTCAACGCTAGCAGCACGCCGGGACTCGCGATGTCGCGAGCGTTATCTATCTGGGCAAGCTGTGTGCCGGCATAGACAAAAACACTGGTGGCAGCGAGCATTCCTAATTGACTGACCCAGTAAAACGACCACGTTTTCATCGAGGTCAAGCCGAAGACTAAGTTAATCACGAAAAAAGGAATGGCCGGGATCATGCGTAACGTGAACAAGTAGAATTTGCCATCTCGTTCCAGGCCATCGTTGATCGTCTCCAAGCGTTCGCCGAAACGTTTGTATACCCAATTACGCAATAACGTGCGGGAAATCAGAAAAGCTATCGTCGCGCCGATCGAACTTGCAAAAGAAACTAAAAAAATACCCCAAAGTAGCCCGAAAATTGCACCGCCCGCCAAGGTTATGATCAACGTCCCGGGCAAGGATAGGCTGGTAAACAACGCATAAAAGGTCACATAGGCGAGCGAAGCGACGATAGGGCGGGCGTGCGCCCACTGCGCGGCGTCAAGGTGCCACGTCAGCAAATTCTCAAATGTTACAAAACGATCTAAATCGAATGCGTAAAATGCCCCGATCGCGGTAATGATGAAGGTTCCGATCAGCAGCGGTTTTTTTTGCACTAGGTAGCCATCCGCCAATGATCATGTGCTTGTTTGGCAAGACCCTCTCGTTCGAGTTTAAGTAAATGGGCATGCAGCGACATCGCGGCGGCACCGTGCAACGCCGCGTCGACGTCGTCGTAGACGACTGGCGTCAACACCGATATAGGGCAGGGCCCACACGACTGCAGGGCGGCGATGACCTTTTGTTCACGTTTGAGGCGGTGAGCGATCAGATATTTGATTTCCGCGTGCGGGTTTGCGATCAAGTCGCCGTGACCGGGGGCTAGATACGCCAGATCATAGCGCAACATTCTGCGCAAAGATTCTATGTAGTCTTTCATGTCCCCCGCGGGAGGAATAATGACGACCGTCGAACCCCCCATGATGTGATCGCCGGTCACGAGTAACTTGTCTTCATCGACCAGGTAACACACGTGGTTCGCGACGTGCCCCGGACTAAGTACCGCGCGCAGCGTGAATTCTTCCGTGTGCAAGCGTTCGTCGTGCGCCAGGCCGCGGGCGCCGCGAAAAGTGTCATCTTGAAAGCCGTCGTTCGCAATGATGTTACCAACGAGCTCAGCACCGCTTGCTTCGGCGAGCGGCTGCGCCGCCGGGGAGTGGTCACGATGCGTATGGGTAACAAATATCCAGCGGAGGCGGTCGCCGCAAGTGCGGAGCAAAGTGTCGACGTGGCGGTCTAATGCGGGGCCAGGGTCGACAACGGCGATTTCGTCATGACCGATCAGGTAAGTATTTGTTCCGGGGCCGGTCATACGGCCGGGGTTCTCAGCGGTGAGACGCCGCACGCGCGGTGTCAGCGTAACCGCGCGGTCATAGGTGATTTCCGGCATAAGTGTAACTCCGAAATACTATCGATCCGCGTATTGATTTAGTGAGCGCAAGCGGAATACAAAAACGTCATCGGGGCAAATATCGAGACAGCGGCCACAGTTGGTACAGTCACTGTTTGTGATCAGCGGGGTCGCGCTAGCATTGTTTGGTTTCAGCGCGGGTCCAATAACATGGGGTTCCGGACAAACACGAAAGCAATCGCCACAATCAGAGCAAGCAGTGCGTCGCCGCGCCTCTACCCGTAGGCGCGCGCCCTTGCCGATAACACCATAGAACGCGCCGACCGGGCAAATATGGCCGCACCAGCCGCGGCGCAGCACCAGCAAATCGAGCAAAAAAACGGCGAGTACGACGATCCACACCGCGCTCAAGCCAAACACGACGCCCCGATGCAGCATCGTAATGGGATTAACCAGCTCCCAGGCGATCGTGCCGGTCGCGGCGGACACTACAAATACTGAAATGGCGAGCCAAACCCGCGAGCTTCGTGGTAGACCCCAGCTCGGTAGTACGCCGAGGCGGTTGCGTAACCACATGGCCGCATCGGTTACGACATTGATGGGGCAGATCCAAGCACAGTAGGCGCGCCCCCCGACAATGAAATAAAACGTTGCGATGAGTACTGCCCCGAGCACAGCATCACACGCGAGCCCATGTCCAGCGGCCAATGATTGCAGGGCGATGAAGGGATCATGAAGCGGGATCGTATCGAACCAGGTGCTGGCGGCTAGGTTTCCTTTGGCCCACCACACGCCGTAAAGTGGACCGAGCAGAAAGACGACGAATACCGAAAGTTGCACCAAACGGCGCCCCAGCAAGAATCGGTTGCGATGAAAATAACGCCCCATGCACTTATGCCATGCGCAGGCCGAAGTCTTCACGCACCAAGTCTATCGGCAGCACCTTGATTGACGCTTTCTCGGTTACGCAATGCGCCTCACATTTTCCGCAACCGGTGCAGTGCTCGCGGTGCACGGTAGGTTCGTAGAAGACCCACCCGTTTTCGTGCTTGAGTTCCATGGTGATCGCATCATCACGGATCGGGCAAGCCATATAGCACGCCCGGCAACTGCCACGATTGATACTGTAACAAGTGTCCGGCCCGGTCAGCACGGCGAGACCCATCTTGGCGTGACGAATGTCGCTTAGATCTTGTGCGAGCGCGCCGGTTGGGCAGGCGGCGGCACAAGGAACGTCAGCACACATCTCGCAGGGGACATCGCGGGCCACGAAATAGGGCGTGCCGGCTGCTACGGGGCCGGCGAGTTCGGCTAAGCGCAATGTGTCATAAGGACAGTCTCGAACACACAAGCCGCAACGCACGCAGGCGGCGAGAAAGTCGTCTGTGGAGAGGGCGCCCGGCGGTCGCAGAGCCACTGCCGGTAAGGATTTCGAGCGCTGCGCGGTAGCGCCGAGGAGGGTCCCAACGAGCCCGACTGCTGCGGCCGCTTGCGCACATTGACTGAAGAACTTACGTCGCGCTAATTGCGTTGTATGTTTGGTATCTTGCACTCGCGCCTCGCCTGCCAATGGCTAATGTCCGTAACTGTAAAGAAGTGCCGCGAATTCTGCTACACGGACTTCGTAAGCTATGCCCAGTTGACGTTGTGATAGGTGTCGTGAGTCCTTACAATGAAGGACATGTTGAAGCAATCCTGGCAGCGAGCAATAACGGTTACCTTAATCGCTGCATTGCTTACCAACAGCACAATAGTCTTAGGCGCGCTGGCGGTATTCCCGCATGGTCAGGCGAATGAGTATGTGCTGTCACGTCACCTGCATGAACCTGGTAGCGATCGCGGATCGAGCCATCATCGGCACGAGCGATCTAGTCATGATTGTCACGAGCAGGCGGCGCCTCTTTTTTCTGACTGCGGTGGTGTCTGCTGTGATGATTGCGCCGCGGCCGGCGGTGTGTTCCAGCTGAGCGCCAATCTCGCAGGCCTCGCCGCGACAACTTGCCCGCACTGGCCTGCCGTTAAGGCTTGGTATTCGCACGGCAGCGCGCCGCTTAAACCACCTCCACGTTCTTAATTCCCTCTGTCAGGCCGCAGTGGCCGTCACTGGTCCAGCGCCAGGATCTTTTGGCGGTGCCGCGGAAGTCTTGCTTACAGCGATGAGCCCGCGGCAGTTAGCTGCGGGCGGGGTGATTGACGATGAAATTGAACTATTGCGCAGCCGTTCCCGCGTGTGTGGATCTGTCACGTCGGCGTTTCGTTACCGGTGTCGCCGCGGGCGCGTGCGTTTCGTTAGCGCCTGCACGAGGCGCGGCCGCCAGCGCACCTGGTCGTAGCTTGCACGGTAATCAGTTCGATCTGGTCATTCATGCTCAGACCGTTAACTTCACCGGCCAGGAACGCGTCGCGACGGTAGTAAACAACATGTTACCCGCGCCTACCTTGAAATGGCGTGCAGGAGAGCGCGTAAAAATTCGCGTGCATAACCGCCTCGATGAGCCGACGTCGATCCATTGGCACGGCATATTGGTGCCGACAAATATGGATGGCGTGCCTGGTTTGAGCTTCGCCGGTATCGCACCTGGCACGACGTTTACTTACGAATTCGACGTGCGTCAAGCGGGCACTTACTGGTATCACAGTCATTCTGGATTTCAAGAACAGCTGGGTCTGTATGGGGCCTTAGTGATCGAACCGCGGGCTAAGGATCCAATCGCTTATGACCGCGATTACGTCGTCGTTTTATCCGATTGGAGCGACGAATCTCCAGCGAGCATCTATGCCAAACTCAAGAAGGAGAGCCATTACTACAACGTTAATCGCCGCACGGTGATGGATCTCTGGCATGAGCTCGACGCCCATGGCATTCGCCACACGCTCAACGCGCGCGCCCTGTGGAACCTGATGCGCATGAACGATCGTGATGTTTCGGACGTCACCGCTTATACCTACACCTACCTCATGAACGGGAGATCGCCTGCGCAAGCTTGGGAGGGTCTATTCAACGCTGGAGAGCGGGTGCGTTTACGCTTCATCAACGCCGCTGCGATGACGTTTTTCGATGTGCGAATTCCCGGACTCAAGATGCAGGTTGTGGCGGCCGACGGACAGTATGTCGAAGCGGTCACGGTCGAAGAATTTCGCCTCGGTAGCGCTGAGACCTACGATATCATCGTCACCCCGCATGCCGATCGACCCTACACTGTATTTGCCCAAGCAATCGATCGCAGCGGTTATGCGGTGGGGGCGTTAACACCCCAGCCAGGCTTGCGTGCTGCGGTTCCGCCGCTCGATCCGCCGCCGGTCTTGAGTCACGCCGATATGGGGCATCTTGGCATGCAGGGGGAGACGCACCGCGACCCCAGACACGTGCCGCGTGCTCACCACGATCGTCACGTTCATCATGAAGTGCATGCGCAACTCGACCGCGCCGGCATGGGCAGCAGCGCCCCGCTCGTGCACGCCGGGAGCGAGTTTGGCCCCAACGTTGATATGCGTACCACGCACGCGCGTGGCAGTCTTAACGATCCCGGCGTCGGCTTGCGCGCTAACGGTCGGCGGGTGCTGTGTTATGCGGATCTTAAAAATTTCCTCGCGACGCCGGACCCGCGCGAACCCACGCGCGAGTTGCAATTACACCTTACGGGCAATATGCATCGCTACCAGTGGTCGTTTGACGGGCTCAAATTTGCCGATGCCGAGCCACTCGTATTAGGCTTCGGCGAGCGCTTACGCATCACGCTTGTAAATGACACGATGATGAATCACCCGATTCATTTGCATGGCCTGTGGAGTGATCTTGAAACCGGTGTACCGGAATGCATTCCACGCAAACACACCGTGATCGTGCAACCGGGAGCGAAAGTAAGCTACTTGGTGAGCGCGAACGCGCGCGGTGCCTGGGCTTATCACTGCCATCTCCTCTACCACATGCTCGGTATGTTTCGCGTGGTGGTGGTGAAATGAGATCGACGCGCGTTTTTTGTGTCTGCAGCTTGATCACGACGAGCCTTGTCCTTATCGGGGCTCCCGCCGCCCGTACCTGGGCCCAGCAAGCTATCACGTTTGACACCGGCATGAATGATGATCCGACACTCATGAAAGTGGATGTTGATCGCCTGGAGTGGCGGGATGCGGAAGCGGGGCCAGTTATCGCGTGGGATGTTGACGCTTGGCTCGGCGGCGATACACATAAGTTATGGTTCGTGAGCGAAGGCGAGAAAGACCTTGACGGCGCGGCCGGCGCGATCGCGGGGTTGCGCTACAGTCGCGCGATTGCACCGTTTTGGGATTTGCAGTTGGGTTACTTGCACGAATTTAGTGAATTCGACGATCGTGAGTGGGCTTCGCTGGGTCTCAAAGGGCTTGCGCCTTATTGGTTCGAGATCGATGCGCAACTGTGGTTTGGTCCGCACGGACGACTTATCGCGACGAGCGAAATCGAATACGAGATCTTGGTTACCCGACGCTGGATCCTCACCCCGCGCTTGGCCGTACAGATCCGTAGCCGCGATGAGCCCGCGCGTCTCGAAGGCGCGGGGTTCTCACATCTCGAGGTGGGTTTACGTTTGCGATACGAGCCCCGTCGGCATATCGCGCCCTACATCGGTCTTCACTATCAAAGCCGCCTCGGTGAGACCCGCGATCGCCACCGCCGGGCGGGCGCAGCCACCACAGACTTCCAAGCACTCGTGGGCTTAAGAATGTGGTTTTAACCAAAGTCCTCAGGTCGACGGCATTCAAGCTGCGTCTCTCGTGGTGTCTGGCAGGGCATCACGAGGCGGCTTGTGACCTATGCCAACGCGTTATGACGCCACCCGGCAGCGCGCGCGCAGCGGGCAACTGAGGATTCTAGGTTGAACATAGCTCCTTTTTAGGCCGACTACTGCATGACGAGTGCGCCTTGCCGCCAGTGTCTCAGCCGCGCTTTGGGGGATCTTCGGATGGTGGTGTTTTTTTTGCGATCGTCTCGATGCGGGAACGAAGATTTTTCAGCAAGGTTTTTGCCCATACGAATTCGGTGGCGAGCACGGCGAGCCCGGCTGGGATCACGACGATGGCAGGTCCCGGTGTGACCAGCATCACCATGCCGACCAGGACAATGGTGGCGCCGCAGACGAAAACGACAATGCGCTTAATCAGTAGATAGAGTTCGCGGGTCATCGTTGCTTGAGTCGCTAGCCTTAAACGCTTATAGCAACGGCGACACCAACCACGCCAGATCCTCGCGCCAGCGGCGCCAAAATCCAGGCGTGAGCAGTGGATCGCTGTCACAATGTTGCATCAAATCTTCCAGCCACTGCTCGGTTTGCTTGAGAAGCTCACCGCGGTAGACAAATAGCGCCGCTTCATAGTTGAGATAGAAGCTGCGTAAATCGAAATTCGCGGAGCCGGCGACGGTAAGATCATCGTCGATAATGATATGTTTGGCATGAATCATTCGTTGCGGATGGCGGTAAACCTTCGCACCGGCGTGTTGTAGGCGCCGTAAAAATTGCGCCCGCGCCTGATCGGCAAGCCAATGGTTGGATTTCGCGGGTACGATGACGCGGATATCTTTGCCGAGACGGGCGTGAATCAGTAGCGCGCGCAGCAAACCTTCGTCGGGGACGAAGTAGGGGGTTGCCAGCCAAACGCGTGACTCGGCCCGATAAACCGCGCTCAACAGAGCGTCGTAGAAAGGATCCCCCTCTACGTCCGGTCCGCTCGGCACCAGCTGCAATACTTGGGTACCGGTCGGGGTAGAGCGCTCGCGCGCGGCGCACGGCGGTCGCGCGGTCGCAAAAGACCAATCGCTGTCGTAGAGGATTAAAAGGTCGTCAACGATCGGGCCGGTGATTTCGATAGCGGTATCGAGCCAACGATCGCCACGGGGATTAGGGCCGAGATACTCCGCGGCCAGATTAAAGCCACCGAGGACTGCGCAGCGCCCATCAAAAATCGCAATTTTGCGATGGTTACGCAGATTTGCTGACCATTTGCGCTGAAAAGAAAAAATCCGCATAAATACCGCAACTTCGCCGCCTGACTGCTCGAGTTTACGCAGCAGGAATAAGCGTGCCCGGAGGCTTCCGAGCGCGTCGACCAGGAGCTGTACGCGCACGCCCGTCGCCGCTTTAGCGCACAATCGTCGGATGAGATCCCGCCCCACCGCGTCGTTACCAAAAATAAACGTCGTGATCTGGATCGTATGGCGCGCCTCGTCGATGCGCTCACACAGCCGTCGATAGACGCTGGCGTCATCGGTAACCAAAGTGGCGTGGTTGCCGGCGCGTGCCGGGGTCAAACCGTAGCTCAGCAAGGTGCGCTCGATTTCGCGCTCGGATAAGCTTGTTTGGCTCGGTTCACTAGCGTAGCTAACCAGCGACCGTTTGCGTTTGGCGCGCTGCACAAGCTTGCGCCCGCCGAATAATAAATAGGCTGGAATGCCGATGAGCGGTATCAGCGCGAAGGAGACTAACCAGGCGATCGACGTGCTCGGGCGCTCCTGATCGCGCAGGACCCGCGAAAACAACACCAGGGCCAGCAAGACGCCCAGAACAGTGGCGAGATTTTGCTTAAGAAACAAAGCACTAGCGCTTAGCCAATCCATTTAAGCTGATTCCATGCTGCGCACTACCACGTGCAGACCTAAATGATCAGAGAGACGGCGCCACAAGGGCGAATTCAGCACATGCGCACTGACGACTTCAAACCCACGAATGTAAATGCGGTCTAAGGACAGACTCGGACCCCAGGCGGGATAGGTGCGGGCATGCTGACCATGGCACGCTTCGTAGGTGTCGATCACATCGATTTGTTCACGTAGATAACGTGTCGCGGTCCGGCGCCAATCATTAAAATCGCCGCCAATCACGAGCGGGCACGCCGCTGGAACCGCGGCCCGGATCCGCGCGGCGAGCATCGCAACCTGGCGGCGGCGATGTTGCTGTAGTAAGTTTAAATGTACCGAGCATATGTGGATCGGTCGGGACGAGAAAGGCGTCCTGATTTGCGCATGCAGGAGGCCGCGACGTTCCCAGCGAGTTAGGGAAAGATCGATGTTCTCGCACTCCGAAAGCGTATACTTGCTCATCACCGCATTGCCGTGGTCACCGCCGGAATATATTGCGTTACGACCGTAGGCGTAGTGTGACCAAATACTATCAGCGAGGTACTCAAATTGCGCGTTGTGCGGCCATTGCGCGAAACGTTGCTGAAAACGTTCATGTTGTCCCACGACTTCTTGCAGCAGCACGATGTCGGGTTCAAGAATGCGCAGCGCGTTGCGGATCTCCGCGAGCACGTAGCGGCTGTTGCCGGCGGCTAATCCTTTGTGAATGTTGTACGACACGATGCGGATCGTTCGCGATTTTGAGCGATTTGTCATTGTCGTTACTGGCGCCGCGGTAGCGAGTGGAAGGCAATTAAATGGATGATGAGAAGTGGCATGCTATGCATATGTTACTAATCGTCCATGAAAGCTGTGTTTTGAACAAGGTTTAACAGAAAGCCCCGGTAAAGTAATACAAAATGGCCCGTGCGTTGAGCGCAAGTTTGCGAGAAAGAATAATAGTGCGTTATATGGTGGTGCTAGCGCTCGCCATCGTACCGCTGCGGTGTGCCGCGGACGATTGGATTTATACTTTCCGAGCAGGCGATAACCTCTGGAATCTAACGGCACGCCATTTGACGAATATGCGCTACGTCGCTGCCCTGCAAGGACTTAACGGCGTAACCGATCCGTATCACATTCCGCCCGGAACAGAAATCAGGATCCCACTTGCGTGGGCGCATCAACGCGTCGCGGACGTAGAAGTTATCGCGGCCCGCAATGACGTCGCGATTAGGCGCCAGGGCGCTGCGACAACGACAGCGGCACATGCAGGCATTCGTCTGCGCGTAGGTGATGAGATCCGTTGTGGCAAGAATGCGTTTGCGACCCTGCAATTTGGTGATGGTTCGCGTCTACGACTACAGCCTAACAGCCATATTCGGCTGAAAAACCTGCAAGTTTATGGTCGGGATGGTTTGTTCGAATCGGTCGTGGATCTGCAAGAAGGTGAGACGGAAACGATCGTGTCCCCGCGTAACGATGTCGATTCGCGTTTTGAGATCAGCACACCGGCAGCGGTCAGTTCCGTGCGTGGTACGACTTTTCGCGCCGGGCACGATACGGCCAGCGATAGCGCTCAAAGTGAAGTGTTACAGGGTGCAATTGCGGTCACGGGTGCAGCGCAATCGGTGTGGGTTCCGGCTGGTTTCGGGACCTCGACGCGGCGCGGGTCATCTCCGGCGCCGCCGCGCGCGCTATTGAGCGCACCTGATCTGAGTCATTTGCCGAAACATATCGACACGGTGCACGTCCAATTCACCATCGCTGCGGTCGCCGGGGCCGCTGCATATCGCGCGCAAATCGCCAACGACGCGGCTTTTTCCGATCCGATGGCGGAGGTAAAGTCACCGCAACCGACTTTGAGTGGTTTTGAGCTAGGCGACGGAGATTATTGGCTGCGGGTACGGGCACTCGATGAACTCGGCATTGAGGGGCACGATGCGGTGCATGCTTTTACGCTCGATGCCCGACCGGAGCCGCCCATCGTGATTGCACCGCAAGCCGGTACCGTGGTGACGGACTCGCCTATCGTGATGAAGTGGGTGCGCCATACCAGCGCGGATCGCTACGTGATATCAGTTGCCGCGGATCCCGATTTTACGAACATGATATTAGCGGAGACGACGACAACTGAGACGATGTTAGCCCTCGAGGAATCGATCCCACCGGGACAGTACTATTGGCGGATCCGTGCCGTGTCGGATAGCGAAGGGCGGGGCCCGCCCAGTACCGCCTTGCCGTTTGAGGTATCGTTGGCGGCGCCGTCCGCGGCAACACCGCTTGCCTCGGAAGAGGAAGTCGTATTTAGTTGGTCACCCGTTCCCGGCGCTGCGCATTACCATTTGTTGGTCGCGCGTGATGAGGCTTTCACCGATATCGTGACTGATGAAACGCTAAGCGAGACCCATTACACGTTCGCAATGCCTACCAGTGGGCGCTACTTTCTGCGCGTGCGCGCTGTGCGTAGCGACGGCGTCGCTGGTCCCTTTGGCGCCACCCATATCGCGGAAGTTCCGGTTGCGAGCCGACCGCCATATTGGCTGTTGGCGGTGCCGTTATTATTACTGTTATGAGCAAAACACCGCGCATCGAGGGGCAGAATTATCGCGAGCTTACCGCGCTCGGCGTGTTACTAGTGCTCGTGCTTGGCGCGCTCAGCGGCGCTAAGTTTTTCGAACCTTGGGATCGCGTTATCTACGATCAACTGACGCGGTGGTTGCCTTATGCGGCAAGTGAAGAGGTTATCATTGTCGCGATCGACGAACATAGTCTAGCGGAGCTTGGACGTTGGCCGTGGCCGCGCCGATACCACGCCGAATTACTCGATCAACTGCAAACGGCGGGCCCCAATATAGTCGGCTTTGACATGTTGTTTAGCGAACCTGCGGCGGGCGATGAAGAATTTCGCAAGGCGATTCAAAGTCACGGCAACGTTATCTTGCCTGTCGCGCCAGTGAGTAGTGCACGTAACGATCATCTACGGGTGGCAGAATCTGTGCCATATTTGCGCGAGTTCGCTCGTCGCAGTGGTCATGCGGACATCGAACTCGACGCTGATGGCGTTGCGCGACGAGTGTTTCTATACGGCGGACTGGGACCGGTGCAGTGGCCTGCATTTGCGCTGGCATTGTTGCAAAGTTCACGCTCATGGCAGGTGCCGGCGGAAATTGCCCCCGCCGCCGATGAGTTTGGTCTGACCCAAAATTGGCACCGTTCGCACCCGGTATTGATCCCGTATGCGGGTCCAGCAGGTACGTTCCCTCGGGTTTCTTATGCTGACGTGTTGGCCGGTCGTGTCGCAGAAAATACGTTACGGAATAAAACGATTTTAGTCGGGATGACTGCGACCGGCGTGGGGACGCATTTTGCAACACCGACCTCGGCACACAATCGCAAATCAATGAGCGGGGTAGAATTACAGGCCAACATCGTTGAGATGCTCCGTAGCCACAAGTGGATTCAAACGGTATCGCCGTGGTTAGCTGCCGTAGCGACGATTTTCGCAAGCCTGCTGACACTTGGACTGGTAAGCGTGCGGAACCGTGTCGCCGCGTTCTTGCTTGTTGTGGGAATGATGGCCGTTTATCTACTATTCACCGTGGCTTTGCTGCTGTACGCACGCCATTGGCTGCCACCGAGTGCCGCTATCTTCGGTATTGGGGTTATCTATCCGATCCACAATTGGCGTCGGGTCAGAAATTTCATGCGTTCACTATTTGCCGCGCGCACCCATTCCAACGCGGTCTTGGATTCTATTGGCGACGGTGTAATCACGATTAATTTAGAAGATCGCATACTTTTTATGAACGGTACTGCGGAGAAAATTACTGGCGTTGAGCTAAGTTCCGCACGCGGCCAACGTTTTCATGACGTCGTACGGCTGCAAAACATGTCGGGGGATGACGAGGGAGGCGTCGCGGAGGTGCGTGTGAGTGAAGCGCTCGAAGGTGAAAGAACGCATTATTTAATGCATTCCCCGAGTGGTTCAGAACGTACCGTACGGACGAGCTTGCGACCGTTGAAAGATGAGCACGGCCGCCATATCGGTACCGTGATCGCGATAACCGATATCAGTGATACGGTATCGCTTGCGCGCCAGGTGGCCTATCATGCCACCCACGATCCACTCACCGATCTTGCAAATCGTACGTTGTTGTTGGAGCGCCTCGCCGACATGATTGCACGTGCGGAGCGCCGTAAGCATGTGCTCGCAGTGCTGTTTATCGACTTAGACGGTTTTAAACACATCAACGATACGATGGGACATCGTGCCGGCGATCAGTTGCTGCGCACAATCGCGGGTCGTTTGAACGCTCGGGCCAGGCAAAGCGATGTCGTAGCCCGCTGGGGGGGTGATGAATTCGTCGTCGTGATCGAACATTTGCGCGATGAAGCTATCGTACCGCGAATTTTGAAAGCAATGCTCGATGCGATCCGCATGCCGACTGAAATCGACGGAATCGAGACCACGGTAACCGCAAGCATCGGGGTGAGTTTTTATCCGCGCAATGGTGAGGACATCGATTCTTTGTTAGAACGTGCGGATGTCGCGATGTACCGGATCAAACGTGAGGGTGGAGATGCGTTTCGCTACTATTCCGATGACTTGCACGTTTGGACACGCGACCGCCTCATTCTCGAGCAGCAGTTACGGCGGGCAGTGCAGACCGATAGCCTCGAGGTTTTGTATCACCCCATAGTCGACGTTGCCGAGAACACTGTCGTACGTGTCGAAGCCTTATTACGTTGGACGCATCCTGAAAAAGGCTTATTGTTGCCTGAATATTTTTTGCCGCTTGCTGAATGTTCAGATCTAATCAATGATATTGGCCGCAACGTCGTACGAGAATGTTGCTTAGCGGGGCAGATGTTGGCAAGCCTTGGAGGTCCCCTCGATATCGCGATCAATGTTTCTGCAAGCCAACTGCTGCAAGGAGACTTTTTGCAAATGCTGGAGGGGCTGTTGCGGGAGACGGCTTTTGCGCCGGAACGCTTAATGCTGGAAGTTACCGAAGCGACTGCGTTTACCGACATCCAACGTGCGGTGAATTTGTTAGGTGAGATCAAACAAACCGGAATGCGCATCGCACTTGAGAATTTTGGCACGGGCTACTCGTCTTTGCGTTTGTTGCACGATTTCTCGTTCGATGCGATCAAGATTGATAAGTCGTTAATGCATCAGCTCGGGGAAACGGATCCGGATCTTTCTCTGATCAAGGTTGCGGTTGCACTCGGTGAAATTATGGCTACGGAAGTTATCGCCACAGGCGTGGAATCTGAGCAGCAAATGCAGTTGTTGTTCGATAGCCGTTGCCGATTGCAGCAAGGCTTTTATTTCGGTTACCCGGTACGGACCGATAAGATCGCGGCTATGGCCAGGGGCGAACTATTGCCGATGCCCGTAGCCGCGCGGCGTGCAGTGCCAATTTTGGTTCGCGAGCGGTAAAACGCGTTCGGTGCTAGTCATAGCCCATCACTGAGCGGTGATAACGCATCACGATGTTCGGATCGGGATGCAGCGAAGTGCCGGCTTCAGATTTGCCGTCGTAATCGAATAGCGACAAGACATAGCGAATACTTTCTAAGCGCGCCGATTTCTTGCTGTTCGCTCTAACAATGATCCAGGGACTAAACGTCGTATGGGTCTTGCTGAACATTTCTTCTTTGTACTCTGTATAAGAGGGCCACATTTCCTGGGCTTTCGCGTCCACTGGACTCAGCTTCCACTGCTTTAAGGGATTCTCGCGTCGTGAGTCGAAGCGCTGTTTCTGTTCTTTTTTGTGAATGGAGAACCAAAATTTGATCAAATGCACGCCATCTTCATAGAGCATATGTTCAAATTCCGGTACTTGGCGCATAAACTGCTCGTACTCGGTCTCAGTGCAAAAACCATTGACCGGCTCTACGACTGCTCGGTTATACCAACTCCGATCAAAAAACACGATTTCTCCCTGATTGGGTAACTGGCGGGCATAACGTTGAAAATACCATTGACCCTGCTCTTGTTCCGACGGTTTCGGCAGCGCCACGACGCGTAAGGCGCGTGGGTTCATGTGCTCGATAAAACGACGAATCGTGCCACCTTTGCCGGCGGCGTCGCGCCCTTCGAAGATAATCGCTACACGTTGCCCTGTCTCTTGCGCCCAGCGTTGTAATTTGACGAGCTCAATCTGCAACGCGCGCAACTGTGTTTCGTATTTATAGACACGCTTAATTCTCTTTACATTGATTTTTTTCTCATCCAATAATTCGAAAAAGTCGCGACTCGATCTGACCCCCTCGAGTTCTTCGGCAGTAATGACCTTATCCAGGTTGGGTTCGACTTTGGTGGAGGGGGTTTTGGCGCTAACGGGTTCGCTCGCGACAGGTGTGCGGATTTCTGAGATGTTTTTCGATTCTTGCATGATTTAACTCGTTTGATTTAGTGTTGCTTTTGCGCTGGCTACCCGCGTCTGGCTTATGCGCGCGCGAGAACTCACCGGAGGCCGGCTTTGAGTCGCTCAGCCATAAACTTCAGGCCTTCAGCACCAGCCGCTAGGGCGCCGGGGAAGCTCGCAAAACCATGAATCGTGCCCGCGAAGCACTTGTATTCCGACGGTACCCCGGCAGCAGCGAGTTTCTCGGCATAGGCTTTGCCTTCGTCGCGGAGCGGATCGTAGCCCGCCGTGACGGTGCACGCCGGCGCGAGGCCTGAAAGATCATCGGCCTTAATCGGTGATGCCTTAGGCGCAGCGAGTTGCTCGGGCTCATCGCAGAGGAGGCCGCCGAACCATTCCATGTCCTGCGTCGACAGGAAATACTCACCAGTGCCGAATTTCTCGCGCGATTCATACTCGCTCGCGGTGAAGTCTGTTGCCGGATACATGAGGAGCTGAAAGGCGATTTTCCCCTTCATTTGCTGGGCAACGACGGCCGCCATATTACCGCCGGCGCTATCGCCCGTTACGGCGATACGATGACTATCGCCACCAAAGCTGGCGGCGTTAGCATGTACCCACGCCGTCGCGGCGATGCAATCGTCGTGGCCTGCCGGGAACTTGTGCTCGGGCGCGAGGCGGTAATCAACCGCAACCACAATGACGTCGGCGTTATTGGCAAAGTAGCGGCACATATTGTCGTGGGTGTCGAGATCACCGATGACCCAACCACCACCATGAAACTGCATCAAGATCGGTAACTTTTCGCCACCGCTATCACGGGGGGTGAAAATTCGAATAGAAATCGGGCCACCGGGGCCATCGATAGTGCGGTCTTCGCTTTTGTGAATGGGCAGTATATCTCCCTGAAGTTGAGCAACAACGCCCTTGAAGATACTTCGACAAGTCTCTACGTCCATTTCGTGGAACGGTTTTCCGCCTTGTTCCGCCATGCCTTTTAGCAAAGCCGCAGTCGTTTGATCCAAGGCCATTGTGGGCTCCTTTAGCTCTCTAGTTAATGCCTCCCTGAACCTAACATCGATACCGCGCCTCAGCAAGGTGTGTCACGCTTATGGTACTTTTACCAATCGCCACGGCGACGCGAGCGCGCCAATTCGGTATGCGATTTGCGTAAGCTGTCCCAACGGTGAGTGCACGATGACTTTCGAACGGAAGAATATACACGCGATGACCGGCTACCTGCCTGGTGAACAGCCGACCGACGGCCGCACGATCAAGCTGAACACCAATGAAAATCCCTATCCGCCTAGCCCGGCAGTGCAAGCCGCTATCGCAGGCTACGATGCACGCGCTTTGCGCATCTACCCACCACCCACGGCCGATCTTCTGCGTGATCAGCTTGCCAATCTGCACGGCGCTACACGCGATAATATCGTGATCACTAACGGCGGAGACGAAGGCTTACGGTTGGCAATGACAACGTTCGTCGAACCAGGCACGGTTTTCGCGATGGCCACGCCAAGTTATTCGCTCTATTCCGTACTCGCAAGGATTCAAGACGCGGCGCTACACTCGATTGCGCTTGCTGAGGATTTTTCTTATCCAGATGACTTTGCCGAGCGTTTGAACAACGCGCGGGCTAGATTGACGTGCATCGTCAATCCGCACGCACCCTCCGGAAAACTCGTGGGCGTTGCCGCTGTGAGTGACTTAGCTAAGCGTTTGCAAGGTGTGCTGTTGATCGATGAAGCTTACGTCGACTTTGTCGATCCGGAGCTTCAATATGACGCGCTTCAACTTATCGAGGGTCATCAAAATGTGCTCATCCTACGCACGTTTTCTAAAGGCTATTCGCTCGCCGGGCTACGCTTGGGTTATCTCGTCGGTCCGGCCGAACTCATCGCGCCGATTTTGACGAAAACGCGGGATAGCTACAATGTCGATCATTTATCTCAAACCATTGGCTCGGCGGCGGTCTCTGATCGGTCCTATGCTGAGAACACCTGGAGGCAGGTACGTCGCGCGCGCGCGACTTTGCGTAGAGAGTTAGGCGATCTGGGCTTTCAGGTGGCGCCATCGCAAGCGAATTTTCTTCTTGTGCAAGCCGGCGCGATGCAACGTTTAACGGCGTGCGAGCTCTACCAGGAACTGAAAGAACGACACATTTTGGTGCGCTATTTCGACGCCCCGATGATGCGTGACAAGCTCCGGATTACGGTTGGTACGCCGGCGCAGAACGCGACTCTGGTGGCTGCGTTGCGAGAAATTCTCGTCGCCTAAGCGCACAGGTCGACGCGGCGTTCACCCAATGCGTGAAACTGAGAGACACCTCGTCTTCGGTACACCAGTAACCGCTAGTTTGCTCGCGGCGGTCAACTGAGGATACTCGGTTCAACGCAGCGGAAACATGGCACGGTTAGTTCGGCATCGACATCCTCATAATCCACCGCAACAGGGAGGCCGATCTTTAGCACTTTGTTGTTGTCATCGAGCAAGCGGCCTTGCGCGCGTACGCCTTCTTCCAAGTCGACGGTAAGGACCGTATAGGGCACATAGCGCTTGAAGCCGAGATGAAAAGCGTGATGGCAGATGGTCCAACTATACACCGTGCCGCGACCGCTGAGCGTGTACCAATTATACTCTCGCCGATAACAACGATCACAAACTGGGCGCGGATAGTGGCGTAGTCGGCCGCAGCCACGGCATTGTTGCACGACGAAGCGGTGCGCGCGCAAACCATCCCAATGTGCTCGGCTGAGGGCATCGGGTGCTGGCCGCGGTCGGGTGGGTAATTCGTGGGGGGTCGAATTCATCGGTGCATAATTGCAATTGAACCGTCGCCAAAGTCGCCGTAACCGGTTACTAAGCCGACTTCAGCATCCGCTACCTGGCGCTCGCCGCAGTCACCGCGGAGTTGACGAACCAATTCAACAATGTGATTGATACCCCCAATATGCGCCTCGGACAATAGACCACCATGTGTATTGACCGGCAATTCACCACCGAGACCAATGCGCTCCTGAGTGACGAAATCGCCGCCCTCACCTTTAGCGCAAAAACCCAGATCCTCGAGTTGACAGATGACGACATAAGTAAAGCAATCGTAGAGCTCGGCGACATCGATGTCGGCATGCGTAACGCCGGCCATGTCAAAAGCGATCGGCGCGGCGCGCGCGAGCCCCAAACGGGTAAGTTCCGGACGCTGGGTGATCGTGCTGGGGGAATCGGGGTGTCCTTCGGCGACGCCGCTAATGTAGATCGGTCGGTGGCGCAGCTCAGCCGCCATCGCGGCACCGCTTACGATGACTGCGGCGGCCCCGGCGCTCTCGATGCAACAATCGAAAAGGCGGAAAGGATCGGCGATCATACGGGAATTCTGGTGATCAGCTAAGGTCATCGGCTTGCGCATCAAGGCGCGTTCGTTGAGTTGTGCGTGACGTCGACATGCCATGGCGACTTGCGCGAATTGCTCACTGGTCGTGCCGTATTGTTCCATGTGACGCCGTGCCATCGGCGCGTAGAATTGCGCCGGTGCATTGCTGCCGAGTGGCATTTCGAATTCGCTGACGAGTTTCATTTGCGGCATGGTTGCGAGGCGCTCGGTGATGCGCGTATCGTCGCTGCCCCGCCCCAGTGTGATCAACACGTGCTTCGCTACGCCCGTCGCTACCGCCATGGCAGCGCTCTGCAGGGCCGCGACTGGGCTGGCGCCGCCCATGGGTGTATGGGCCGAGTAGCGTAGATCCGGTAGCGCGAAATTGGTAATGAAATCTTCCGCTACGACAGCGCCCGCAGCGTACGGGATCACGCCGTCGATATCTTTCGGTTCGAGGCCCGCGTCGGCGATCGCGGCAAGTGCTGCTTCGAGGGTTAGATCCAGTTGGCCTTGCTCGGTTACGCGCGTATAACGGGTTTCACCAATACCGCTAACGATCGCTTTATCGACGAGAAAATGCAAAACGAAGTCCTCTCGGTTTGGCCCAGTTTAGCAAGCGCTTAGCCTGTTCGACCACCTATAAGCGAGCACAACCGGTGGCATTCACCTCGTGGCTAGCGTGCCATGCCGTGGATGTTAGTGGGCGGCATTGCCTCGCGTTTTCAATCCCGCTTATTGTTGGGCAGAATAGGTGTGCGATAATTTCCCCTATGCCAAGGAGATTCCGATGGCCGAAAAAGGACGACTGAGTGTCGATCAGTACGGCGGCACCATGCCTGTTACCGGCGAGGCGGTGCAAAAACCACCGTTCTATTATCGCAACATGGATATGATGTTTATCAACTACGAAACTGAGCCTGACGCAGCGCTCGCCTGGTTGCCCGACGCGCTGGAACTCGATGAGCCTGCCTTAGTTACAGTAATCATTGCGCATTACGGGTTCTCTACTTTCGGTCCTTACCACGAAGCGATGATGTCCATACGGTCACGCTTCGACGGCCGCCTCTGCAGTTACTATCCTGCGCTTTTTACCGACAACGAAGCGCCACTAATTGGCGGTCGAGAGTTTTGGGGGTTTGCGAAAAAACTCGCGTCGATCGAAGTCAAGCGCGAAAGTGAGGTCATGATGGGCACAGTCGAGCGCCCCAGTGGCAATCGTCTCGTGACAGCAACGATGCGAAATGTAACGCCGGTCGCACCCGAGCATTTTGCCATCACTCCCAGCGTATCTTTGAAAATGATCCCCTGTGCGACCGAAACGAAAAAACCAGCGCTTGCACAGCTGATCGGCAGTGAGTTAGAGCTCGTACCGCACGTTGGTGCGAATGGCATTGCGCATATTTGGAGTGGTCCTGGTTCGCTACACTATGACTGTGTCTCGGAGGTCGATCCTTGGTACAAGCTGCCGATCAAAAAGATCGTTAGCTGCTATTCAGGATTATTTGACGCAGTGCTTGGTTACGGCCGCATATTGAAGGAGTTATGAAGCAACGGCGCGAGGTCCAAGTGGCGTCGCCAACATCGGGCCGTGCACATGCGTATGGGCGGTGACACAGAACGCGATCGTGTGCGTATCTCGTGCGCGCTACGCAACGGACGTCGTTACACGACGGAGGGGCTTGAATGACCTTAGAGACGTTTCGGGCAAAAACGCGGGCGTGGTTGGAAGAAAATTGCCCGCCGGGCATGCGCACGCCGATGCCGGATGAGGAACGCGTGTGGGGGGGCAAGAACCCAGAATTTCGCCATCCCGAAGCGAAAATTTGGTTCGATCGCATGGTGGCGCGCGGGTGGACAGCTCCGACTTGGCCGCGAGAATTCGGCGGTGGCGGCTTATCTCAAGAAGAGAACGCGATTTTAGTAGAGGAAATGCAGCGCTTAAATTGCCGGCCGCCATTGTTCAGTTTCGGCTTGTATATGTTGGGCCCCTTGTTGCTCGATATCGGCACCACAGCGCAGAAGCAGCGCTATTTGCCGCCGATCGTGCGGGGCGAGATTTGGTGGTGCCAAGGTTACAGCGAACCTGGGGCTGGTTCCGATTTAGCGAACCTGCAAACCCGTGCTGAGGACCATGGCGATCACTATCTCGTCAACGGTCAGAAAGTATGGACATCTTATGCCCACCGCGCGGATTGGATATTCTGCCTGGTGCGTACTGATCCTAGTGTCAAGCACGCGGGGATCAGCTTTTTGCTGTTCGACATGCACAGCCCGGGTGTCGAGGTTCGACCGATCAAACTCATCAGCGGTGCTTCGGTGTTCTGCGAGACGTTCTTTACCGATGTGAAAGTGCCTAAAGCACAACTTATCGGCGAGGTCAACGGCGGTTGGACTATTGCAAAACAGCTATTAGCTCATGAGCGGCGCATGATTTCTCAGATCGGCGCACGTGGTGGACAACGTTTGCCTCCCTTGGAGGATATGGTTCGGCGTTACGCCGGCGACGCAAACGGGCGCATCGGTGATCCGGTGCTGCGCGACATGATCGCGGCACAGCTCATCAACGATCGGGCATTCGCTTTGACCTCACGTCGAGCCCGCGCCGGTGGCGATGCCGCCGCAGGCGTGGCGGCGATGCTCAAATACTACGGCACCGAACAAAACAAAAGTAAGTTTGAATTGCTCATGAAATGCGCGGGCAGCGCCGGTCTCGGTTGGGAAGGCCCGGGATTCGATGACCTGGATCTGGCGCTGTGCCGTTCGTGGTTGCGTTCTAAAGGGAATACCATCGAGGGCGGTAGTTCCGAAGTACAGCTCAATGTGATCGCTAAACGCGTTCTCGGTCTACCGGATTGACACTGTGGCGACACTGCATGCCGAAGACCTGGAATTACTGCGCGATACCGCCGCGCGTTTCTTTAGCGAACAACTGCCGGTAGACGCACTACGGGCGCTGCGTGACGGTCGCGACGAGAGCGGTTTCGATCGCGATAAATGGCACGCGATGGTAGCTATGGGGTGGCCCGGGATCCTGATCGGGGAGGATTACGGAGGCGTCGATTTTGGCTACACCGCGTTAGGGCACATTCTCGAACAATCCGGGCGCATGCTCGCCGCGTCACCGTTGGTCGCAACGGCGCTGCTCGGTGCACCGCTACTAGCGCAGGGTGAAAGCGCGCGGTGTCGGGAAACGCTGCAAGCGGTGGTGGCAGGCGAATGCCTGCTTGCACTTGCGCTCGAAGAAGGACGCTACCATGCACCCGCAAACATCGCTACGCGTGCTGTGACCAGCGCGAACGGATACACGATCAGTGGACGTAAGACCTTTGTCCTGGACGGTCACATAGCGGATCAGATTATCGTTCTAGCACGTACTCATGGAGCCGACCACGATGCCGGCGGTTTGACACTGTTTCTCATCGATGCTGCCGCGTGTGGAATACGCTGTGAGCGTACAGTGATGGTCGACGCGCGCAACGCCGCGCAGATTGAATTCGAGGGTGTCTCGGTAGCAGCAGACTGCATCATCGGCGCGCCCGATGTCGGTTTCGAATTGCTGCAGCCGATTCTCGATGGCGCACGCGCAGGGCTTGCGGCGGAAATGCTCGGTAGCGGTGAGGAAGCGTTCGACCGCACACTTGAATACTTGAAAGTACGGCAACAGTTCGACGTGCCGATTGGATCATTTCAGGCGCTCAAACACCGCGCCGCGCAAATGTACTGCGAAGTCGAACTGGCGCGCTCGGCAACGTATGCCGCATTAGCGGCTTGTGACAGCGACGCTGACGCCGCCGCTGAGCTCGCGTGCGTTGCTAAAGCGAAAGCCTGTGACATGATCGAACTCGTCACCAACGAAGCGATTCAAATGCATGGCGGTATTGGTATGACGGACGCGGCAGACATCGGTTTGTTCCTCAAGCGCGCGCGCGTCGCACAGCAAACGCTTGGCGACGCGCGCTATCATCGCGCCCGTTACGCACAGTTGTTAGGATTGTGAGCACGGTCGGCTTCTCGCGTAGCAACCCGTGGTGAGCGGTGCTGTGCGATGTTACGGAGCGCGCGCGTCACGAAGCATGTCTTTAAACGGCGCGATGTTTGCTGGATGAGAAACGAAAAAGTGGCAGCGTGGGGCCGCCATTTACCGCTCGTGGCGACAGGTCTTTAGCGCAGAATTGACCTGGAACGCTGCTGAGGCGCGATTATCGTGTTGATACGATTGGAAGGCAGCGTAGTGTGACGGTAATGCGACCTGAATTCGAAGCGCTTGAGCAGAATGGGATCACACGTACCGCGTTCCGTCGCCTCGGCGATCCCGATGTCATTCCGCTGTGGTTCGGCGAAGGTGATCGAGTAACGCCTGAGTTCATTCGTAACGCCGCCAAGCAGGCGCTCGACGAGGGTTACACATTTTATGTGCACACCCGCGGTCGGGACGACCTACGAGAAGCGATCAAGGCATATCTCGAGCGACTCTATCAGCGAGAGATCAACCCGGATCGCATCACCGTGCCCGGTTCTTCGATGCTTGGCGCGACATTCGCCGCGCAGATGACGCTAAGTCCCAACGATCACGCCGTCATTGTTTCGCCGCACTGGCCAAATATCGATCGCACCATCAAAACGATCGGTGCTGAGATCAGTTATGTGCGCCAGATCCAAGCGCGCCAGGGTTGGCGGCTGGATTTCGACGTTTTGCGCGCGGCTCTGCGCCCCAATACGCGTGCGCTCTACGTCAATAGTCCCTGTAATCCAACCGGGTGGATCATGTCACCTGATGATCAGCGTGCCTTGCTCGAACTGGCTCGTGCGCGTCGTCTCGTAATCATTGCTGACGAGGTCTACCACCGCACCGTCTACGATGCTGAGGTCGCGCCGTCGTTCCTGGAAATTGCGACCGATGATGATCCACTTATCGTCATCAACGGGTTCTCCAAGGCCTATGCGATGACGGGCTGGCGACTAGGCTGGATGGTCACTCCGGTTGGTTATACCGAACAGATGACGGTATTATCGGAGTGCTACAACACCGGCGCACCAAATTTTATCCAGCGCGCTGGCATCGCCGCGCTTGAGCAAGGCGAGGGCGTTATTCGCGAGTTACGCGAGCAGTTCGCGGGTGGCCGTGACATCGTGATCGAAAAACTCGGTCGGCATCCATTGTTTGAGCTCGGTAGCTTAGATGGAGCGTTCTATGCGTTTCCACGTATCCCCGGGCTGCGCTCTAGCGATACCTTTGTTAATCGCCTACTCGATGAAGAAGACGTCGGCTTGGCGCCGGGGTTTACGTTCGGGCCGGGCAACGAAGCCCATTTCCGGCTATGTTATGCGCAATCCCACGAACGCTTGAACGTGGCACTCGATCGCGTGATCCGCTTTACCGAAACAAACCTGGCATCACGACGGTGAAGTTCGGGCTGATGGACGCCTACATCGTGACGCCCGAGAGCACGGTGAAGTATCTCGCTACGCTGCGGCCGCAGCGCCTGTTGGATTGCAAATAAGCGGCAACAGAAACCGGTCGTCGATGGCAGATTTCGGCGTCATTTAATTGTAAGTGTTTACGGTGGATGTGAATGAAAGTGCCTGCGATCCGCCAGCAATAATGTAAGCAATCGTATCGTGAGGCAAGCTGATTAAAAACTCCATTGACAATATGTTTGAATGGTATCTAGAGTGGGCTAGCCGGCAAAAAAGCATGGCTAGGACGAACATGCATCCTTAGGAATGCGGCGTAGCAAGACTTACTTTAGCGGACGATGAATAAGACGATCACAAAGCGCTTGCGAGCCGCACTGCAGTATGTGTGCCTGTGGTCGATCTTGGTCGCGAGCGCGACTGCGGCGCCGAGCTTGCCGGCCGACTTCGTGCTGCAACCTTACGCGACCGGTTTAGCGGGTCCCGTGGGTCTGGCCTGGACGGCGGACGGCCAAACGCTGTATGTCGCAGAGAAACGGGGCCGGGTGCGGGTAGTCGTTAACGGTAACGTGTTGAGCCAGCCGTTCATTGATCTGAGGAGTACGACGAATCATTACAACGATCGGGGGCTATTAGGCATTGCGCTGCACCCGAATTTTCCCGCTACAAATTGGGTTTATATTCTCTACACTTACGATCCGCCCGAGACCGCGCCTTTATCGGGTAACGCGGGTCGAGACGGCGCCGGTCAGCGTGTCTCACGGCTCATTCGGGTTGCGGCGGATGCGGCGACGAACTACCAGACTTACGTTCCCGGCTCCGAGGTGGTGTTGCTTGGGAGCGCCAGTACTTTTGCCAATATCGGCGATCCCAATGCCACGCAAACCGATCTGTCGGCGCCGTGGGCCTGCGGGCCTGAGGGCGCCTATATCACTGACTGCGTACCGGCTGACGGTGGCAGTCACTCTATCGGTACGGTTGCATTCGGTAACGATGGCGCACTCTACGTCGGCAATGGTGACGCCGCTTCCTACTCTACGGTCGATCCGCGTGCCCTACGCGCGCTGCACATCGATAGCCTCGCCGGCAAAATTCTAAGAATCGATCCCACAACTGGCGCCGGCCTCAGTGATAATCCTTATTGGGACGGCAATCCCAATACGAATCGTTCCAAAGTATGGCAATTGGGCTTACGTAACCCCTACCGCTTCCGTCTTACGCAAAACGGCGCGGTGTGGATCGGCGACGTTGGCTGGGGAGCTTGGGAAGAGCTCAATCAAGGAGCAGCTGGCGCAGATTTCGGTTGGCCGTGTTACGAAGGCGGAAATAATGGTTTGCTTCAACAAGCCGGATACGCTGCTTTGAGCGAATGCCAGAGCTATTATCAGAGTAATAGTGCGGTACCGGCGCAATACGCCTATCCCCATGTTAATGGCGGCGGCGCGATAGTGGCAGGCGACGTCTATACGGCGACGAAATGGCCGGTTGCCTATCGCCAGAAATTATTTTTCTCTGACTACGCGTTTAGCGAAGTCTATTTTGCGGACATCTCTGCCAATCCTGTGACCGCCTCGCCCTTTGCGACCGACGTCTTGGCGGTCGATATCGTGCTTGGTCCGGACGATGATCTTTACATCGCCGACGTCGTCGGCGGCATTATTTACCGCATCGCCTACACCGGGAGCCCGCAAGCGGTATCCGATGTCGCGGTGACAAATAATGCGGATGATGCCGAAGAAGATCCCTTCGGCGTTGTGACCGTGACGAATGCTGAGCTGTCGCTCGGCGATGCGGGCACGGTGGGGCTGCGATTCGCAAACGTCGATATTCCGCGAGATGCAACGGTCCTCGAGGCCTACATTCAATTCGTCAGCGCTAATGGCGACGGTTCTGCGGCGACATTCACGCTCGCCGCTGAAGCGAGCGACGATGCAGCACCGTTTAGCGCCACCGGATTCGATATTTCCTCACGTACCCTGACCTCGCAAGCCGTTGGATGGAATCCGCCGCCCTGGTCGAGCGCTGCGCTAGCCGGCGCTGATCAACAAACGCCCGATTTATCTCAGGTGCTCGAAGAGGTCGTGCAAAGACCGGGGTGGTTCATAGGCAATGCCTTGTCTTTCGTGATCACGGGTACGGGAAGCCGCTCGGTCGTCGCTTACGAAGGTGGCGCGGGTTTGGCCGCGCGTCTCCATGTAGTCTATGAAGTTCCCAACAACTCGACCCCAACGGTGACGATCGCAGACCCACTGACGGGAACGATGTTCACACACGGCACACCGGTCAACTTTTCCGGCAGCGCGTTAGACTTAGAAGACGATGACGGTGTGCTCACCGCCGCCCTGACGTGGTCGTCGAATATCGACGGCGTTATTGGTATGGGCGCGAGTTTTTCTACCACGGCCTTGTCGCTAGGCTCTCACACGATCATCGCCTCGGCCACCGACAGCGGCGGCGCAACCGGTACAGCCACGATAACGCTCGAGATTACGCCGAACACGCCGCCGAGCGTGACCATCAATGCGCCGGCGCCAGGATCGACTTGGGTCGTCGGCGATACGGTGTCGTTCAGCGGTAGCGCGACGGATGCAGAGGATGGGCAGATAGCCGCGGCGGCGCTAGCGTGGGAGGGTATCATTCACCACGCCGGTCACCAGCACAACGACTTTTTCAGTAGTACCGGCGGCACGGGTAGTTTTAGCTATCCCGATCATGACACCGACAGCTACGTGGAACTGTGTCTAACGGCTACCGATAGTGGTGGCCTCACCGATACTGCCTGCGTCGACCTATTGCCGCTATTGGTTAATTACACGTTCGAGAGCGTGCCTAGCGGCCTTGAGCTGACCTACAATGCGACCATTTCGGCGGCACCGTTTAGCGTGCAAGCAGAAGCGGGTGGACAGCGGCAAATCAGTGCCCCATCACCGCAAACTTTGCAAGAAACCTATCATTTTCAAAGCTGGTCCATCGGAGGCGCGGCGACTCAGCAAATCACGATAGCGCAGACACCCCAGACCTTAACTGCAGTGTTCGATGCCGAGCCACACGTGCTCATTACGGCGCCGAGCAGCGGTACCTCTGTCGCGTTCGGAGACACGATCGAGTTTCAAGGCGCGGCTACCGATGTCGAGGACGATGATGCCACGTTGAGCAATGCGATTTCTTGGGCATCTGATTTGGATGGCAACCTTGGGATGGGTGCGGCTTTGAGTACCGCAACTTTGCAGATCGGCACGCATACAGTGACCGCGAGTGTGATCGACAGCGCTGGCCTCTCCTCCGCATCCAGCACGACGATCGTTCATGTCATCGCCGTTAATTCGCCGCCCACAGTTACGATTTCAACTCCCGCCAACGGGGCGAGCTATGTCCTAGGGGAGACGGTGAGCTTCGTTGGTAGTGTGGCAGATGAAGAAGACGACGATGCGCAGTTAACCAATGCCTTGGCATGGTCATCGGATCGCGACGGCGCCTTAGGTACCGGCGGTGCATTCTCTTTGAGTTCCTTGAGTGTTGGTGCCCATGTTATTAGTGCAACGGTGACCGACAGTGGCGGGGTGGCGGGGAATGCGTCTGTTGCGATTACGATCAACGATGAAACTTGGACACCTATCGCGCGTTATGGAACTGATTTTCAGGGCGGATCGCCGAGCAGCGGCTGGTTGTACCTGTGGAATGCGGGCGATGCAATTGGCTCCGAGAGTGGTTACGCGCCGCTTTTGTGGACTGGCTCGCGCTACGATTCAGACGGCGTTGGTGGCCAAGACAACAATGAAAATGCGTTTGGTCACCTCCGCAGTATGGGCGGCCATCCGGGCCGTGGCATCAATCAAGGCGCGAGCACAGATCGTTATGTGATCGCAGGCTATACGGTCGCCGCCGACGGAACTTATCGGATCAGCAATAGCACGATCGCTCAGAGTAGCTGCGCGGGGACGAATGGTTTGCGACTCGATATCTTCGTCAACGACTTATTTGTTACCCAAGTCGCGGTACCGGCCGACGGGTCGGCGGTTAATTTCGACGCTGACCTCGGTGTTTTGACCGCCGGTGCCATGATTTATGTCGGTGTCGGCCCCAACGCCGCGGATGGCTGCGACGGCTTCGGGTGGGACTATTCCATCGATCGCGCCGGCAGTGGTCCGGTCAATACGCGTCCGGTGGTGAGCATCGACGCGCCGCTAAGTGGGACGAGCGTGGCGCAAGGCGAGGCGGTCACATTTCTTGGCGCCGCCAGTGATGTCGAGGACGACGATTCTGCTTTGATCAGTGCGATGGTGTGGTCATCCGATCTCGATGGCACGCTGGGTAACGGTGGCTCGTTTATGACGACGTCTTTAAGCGTGGGAACGCATACGATCACGGCGTCGGTAACCGATAGCGATGGCGCGGTCGGCCAGGCGGTAACAACCGTGACCGTGCTTGCGGGTACTTGGTCACGCATAGCCGGTTACCAAACCGATTTCCAAGAGATTGTGCCAATTTCAGCATGGTCGTATATGTGGAATGCGCATGGCCAGATAGGCGTGGCGACAAATTACGCCGACTTACTATGGACCGGATCACATTACGACTCCGATGGTATTCCCGGTGCAGATAGCAATGAAAACGCCTACGGTGATCTTGCCAGCGGCGGTGGTCATCCTGGCCGCGGCGTCGTCCAGGGTGCCGCGACGGACCGCTTTGTGATTGCTGCTTATACCGTCGCAAGCGACGGTACGTACCGGGTCAGCCATAGCTCGGTGACGCTTTCGAGTTGCCAATGGACCAACGGTGTTCAGGTAAATGTCTATGCTAACGATACTCTGCTTAGAGAACTTATCGTCACGCCAAATGACATGTCTGCGAGTTTCGACACTTCCATGGGCGCCCTGTCGAACGGAGATGTGATCTACATAGCCGTCGGTCCTAATGGCCGCGATGGTTGCGATGGTTTCGAATGGGATTTTGATATCGAACGCAGTGGCGATATTTGGACGACGGTCGCGGCTTACCGTGATGCATTTCTGGAGGGCACGCCCGCCACAGGATGGCACTATCAGTGGAATGCGAACGGTGTGTTTGGTGACCCAGCAGGCTACGCGAATTTGCTCTGGAACGGGAGCCGCTACGATTCTGATGGCAGCCCGGGTAGTGACGCAAACGAAAACGCCTACGGTCATTTCAACGCTAACGGTGGTCATCCGGGCCGGGGGATAGACCAAGGTGCGAGCACCGATCGCTATGTAATCGCCGCCTATACCGCAGATACCAACGGAACATACCGTATTAGTTCGAGCACGATTGCCGCGACCAGTTGTCAGTGGACCAATGGCCTCCACGTTGGCGTCTACGTGAACGATGTTCTTGTTACTCAAGTCGGTGTGCCTGCCGACGGTACGAACGTGGCATTCGATGTCTCTTTAGGCGCGCTAGTCGCGGGTGATACGATTTATGTCGGCGCTGGTCCCAATGGCCGAGATGGCTGCGATGGCTTTAGTTGGGATTATCAGATCGATCACCAACCCTAGTAATCTGTTCGATTTAGAAGCTCGTACCACGGCGTGCCGATATGGCTGCGGACTTTGACGCGTTTTCGAAGCTACCGTCGCCTCAGAAACCGCGTCAGTTTCTCTTCGACTGCTCGACGTTTTAGTCACGCTGCGTTTCACCGACGCTTGCGGTCGCCTAAAAGAGGAGCGATATTGCGTATCGCGGGGTCTACGGTTGCGAGAATAGGTGTTGTTGTCGATCAGTCGTCATTTGCGTTGTGGGTTGAACGAAGTCGATCGCCATGCATAACGGCATGATGAAAAAGTACCTGGGCGTGCTATTCCGTCCACTGCAGTTTTTAGGGTATTTTCTTGCGGGATTTTGTCCGCGCACCTGCAAGCTTTGGGTCTTCGGCAGCTGGGATGGTAGACGCTTCGCGGACAACAGTGCGGCGTTGTTCGTCAATGCGCCCGCGACCTTCCCGGATACGATTGTGCGTGTCTGGATTACGCGCAAATACAAAATTCTACGCGCGCTACGCGCACAAGGGCATCGTGCTTATTTGGCGCTGTCCCCCCGTGGGTTGTATTACTGCCTACGAGCGGAGGTGTACGTATACGACGGGTATGCGAAAGACATTAATTACTGGACCTCCCGGGGGGCGCTGAGGATCACGTTGCAACACGGACCAGGGGGATTCAAATGCATTGAGCGAGACATTCGCACACCACATCACCCTTTAGCGCAGTTATTCCACGGTACTTGGTGGCAGCGTTTGTACTGGCGTACGCTACTACCGTGGCATCTCGTGCGTCCGGACATCGTGATTTGCGCATCTCATCAACAGCAACAAGAAGCATGCACCGCCTATGCGGTAGATAAAGCCGCCACACGCATTACCGGCTTGCCCCGCAACGACGTGTTGTTCCAACGATCCGAACATTCCCTCAAGCAGTTCGTGACCGATATGAAGAAAGCGGGCCAGCGCGTATTGATTCACATGCCAACGTTGCGCGACACCTATCCCTCGCCTTTCCCGGGGCTGTGGCGGGAACTCGATGATTGGCTCAGTGCCAACGAAGTTCATGTGATTGCGCATCAACACTTTGCACAACGTCATGTCGTGTCTGAGGATTCCGCCCAGAGTGGCGCAGTAAACACGCAAACGGGCGCTGTGGTTACGGCTTCTGCGCTGCGGAATGTGCATCTAGTGTCTGCCGAAATTGATCTGTATGGTTTGTTTGCCTACGTTGATGGCCTAATAACGGATTTGTCGAGTGTCGCATTCGACTTTCTACTCACGAACAAGCCGGTGGTGCATTTCATGCCGGACTATCATCGTTACCTCGTTCATTGCCGCGAATTACGCATGGACTTTAATGCCCACGCGTGCGGTCCCATGGCGGTGGATATTGACGAATTCAAGAATCTACTATCTTCGGATCTTACAGATTCGATTTGGCAGACCCGACGAGAACGGTTAGCGCGACAGTTTCATCAGTTCGCTGACGGCCAATCATCGGCACGCGTGTACGCTGAAATACTGAATCTCTGCGCGAACACGATGTCATAAGTCGACATTGCAGCAGCGGTGGGCGTTAAAAGCGAATAGCACTGTTCAATCCGTTCTACCGCGCGCGTTGCTGAGCGCCCACACGGACCTGCCCCAGAGCCCAGCAACCGCGGTACGGGTGCAATATCCGGGCTACCCGGCTTCTAGGATCATGGCAACTTGAAGGACACGCTCGCGAATATTTGGTGAATCGAGCGATCACGGGCGCGATCTAGATACTGGTTCTGATACCCGAGCGTACCTGTGACATGCTCACCCAGAGCCCGAGAAAAGCCGGCAAATAGTCGGTTTTGGTCAAGTCCATCATCGGGGCCGCTGGAGAGTTCGTTTAAGCCGACATGCACTTCGTTACTAAGGATGAAAGTGTAGGGTAAAGTCCCCAGCGGAATACTCGCTTTCAGCAGAAACCGACCACGTGCTGCTACGCCGTCAACATGGTCAATGAACCGCTCTTCGAGGCGAACACGAAACGTGCCCGTGAACCAGGAAAATGTTTCAGAAATCTGATACTGCTGCCACAGTCGCTGTTCGACGCGGTCTTCTCCTACTTCTAAAAAATGCGCATCGTAGCCCAGAGTAAGCAACTGGCCGTGATCGAGCTTATAGGATAGGGATGGACGCAAGACGATGCGCTCCAGCTGGCTGATGTCGTCGTCATAGCGCAACTGGAGGGCAACACCGGAGGCAAGCCTGTCATTGAGCGCTTTCGCAAACGCCATCGTTGTCCACAAGCCGCTTTCGTCATCGGCGGCCCCGGCGGCAACGGGTATGAACAACAAAAACACTGCGACCAGAACGGCCGTAACGAATTCCAAAGCCAATATCTTTACTAGTTTTCGCATGCGCTCTCCACGTGCAACACGGCATTCCCGCCTTAGAAGCCGAGGTCTTGAACCGCCCCAGACGGCAAACCCGGGGTTTTAATTCGAAGGCATGATGAATTCTACAGCCTTATTCAGCGAATTCACGCGCCGAACGATGGTCACGAGCTTGGCAGGTTCTGTCTATGGCGAGATCGGCTCGCTGTCTCACGACGCGTCCTCGAATGGCTGAGACCGGAAAAAGCTCCGTCGTTGAACGATGCGCCCTCGAGTGATTGCGGTTGCCGGGTCAAGTCGCAGCTGGGGGATCAGTGTTCGGCGGTAATGGTGTAAACCTCAGGACCAAATAACCAATCACGGCAGCGAGGCAAGATCCACCGAGAACGCCGACGCGCGTCGCGGCCTCATACGCAACCGCTTCATATTCGAACGCAAGACTCCCGATAAACAAACTCATAGTGAAGCCGATGCCCGCGAGGAATGCCACGCCCACAATCTGTCGCCACCCAAGCTCGCTCGGCAGTTGGGCGATCCCCATATGCACAGCGACGTGGGAGCATGCCATGATACCGAGCGGCTTACCCACCAGTAGTCCCAAAGAAATACCTAGGGTCGTCGTACTAAAGAGGGTCTCGACACCGATGCCGGCGAAATTCACGCCCGCGTTGGCGAACGCGAACACTGGAAGAATCATGAACGCGACCCAAGGATGCAAGATATGCTCGAGATCGGTGCTGGGGGAAGTCGTCTCGGCGGCATTTTTTGCCCGCGATTGGAACGGAATCGCGAGTCCGACCACAACGCCGGCCAAAGTTGCGTGTACTCCCGACTTGATCACACACAACCAGATGAGCGCGCCGACTAACAAATACGCTGCGGGCCGCACAACGCCGGCGCGATTGAAGCTGGTGAGAATGACGAGGCCGAGTGCGGCGAGGGCAAGTGCAGGCCAGGACAGATCCGCGGTATAAAACAACGCGATAATAACGATGGCCGCAAGGTCATCGAATACCGCAATTGCAGTGAGGAAAACTTTCAGCGCGAGCGGCGCTCGAGTTCCCAACAGTGAAAGTACCCCTAGTGCAAAGGCGATGTCAGTGGCGGCGGGGATAGCCCAGCCACGACTTGCGATGGGATCACCCGCGGTCACGGCGATATAGATCAGCGCAGGCGCCAGGACGCCGCCGATCGCGGCCACGAGTGGAAGCGCAATGCGTCCCTTGAGTTCGCCGCCGAGGAACTCACGCTTGATCTCGAGGGCGACTAACAAGAAAAAGATCGCCATCAGGCCATCGTTGATGAGAAGCAACACATTCTTATTTAGTTCGAGGGCGCCGACGCGGATCTCGACCGGGGTGTGGAGCAAACCCTCATACAGTCCGGACAGGACGGGAATGTTTGCGCAGGCGAGCGATAGGAGTGCTGCGCAAATGATCAAAATGCCGCTCGCCGACTGTAAGCTTAGAAATTTGCGAATCACTTCGGTGGCCACTCTCTCATTCTCCGTGCTTCAGCGCGATTGTTTAGCACCCTCGCTTGTTGGCATTTGTCGCGAGTTTGTTACGATTTGGATTTTATCATCCAGGCTCTGATAGCCTGTCCGATAGCCTGAGGACAGTCTTCTTGAATGTAATGTGTACCCTGGCCTACGTTCACCGCCTCGCAATTCGGCATAGTCTCCGCGCACCATGTAGCGGTTTCTTGTCCGGTCAATAAACCTGGTTCAGTGTATACCATCAGTTTCGGGAGAATGGTCTGTTGCAGCCATGCCATGTAGTTCAGCTGCATATCGTTGATCGTTTTGGGTTCACCGCCTATGCAGAGATTTTGTGGAAACTTGCAGAGGATTTTTCGATCCGCGGGATTGCGCCACGGTGCGCGATATGCATCGTGTTCGGCCCGAGTAAGCTCACGATTGATGAACGCGGGTAGGATCTGCTCGATGAATAAATGCTCTTCGACCATCATGCGCTCGGCGTTTTCTTGCGAAGAACGCAGCGTTTGAAAAAAAAATCTCACTTCCGGATCAAACGCGTCGTAGTTCGGGACAGGAAAAAGAATCGCCTCCATGAACGCAATTCCTTTAACGTTATCGGGATTGCGCCGCGCGTAATGAAATCCGAAGAACGACCCCCAGTCGTGAATTATGAGCGTAATATTGCGCAAATCCATCACACGGATGAATTCATCGATGTAGCGAATATGATCGGTCATTTCGTAGCCGATATCTGGCTTATCCGAGCGGCCATAGCCGATTAAATCTAATGCGATAAGCTGCCCCGTCCCTTCGAGCTCCTTCATCACGTTTCGCCATAAATAAGACCAAGTCGGCTGTCCGTGTAGAAACAATACCGGATCGCCATCGCCATGTTCCACGTAGTGCATTTGTGATCCGAACACCTCCGCAAAGTTCGACGCATAAGAAAAATCTTCGGGCATAGTGAAATTCATTGATGTCTCCTTAGCGGTTTACGTCGCTTATTTGAACGCAGAATATAACTGGGCTGGGAGTTAACTTGAAGGCTAAGTGCGGGGTTGGTCAGCACATATTTCTTGATTTATTGTGGGCGTAAACGACTTCGTGTTGCACAATGAAAGTGCGGTAACGGCGTTTATCGATGCGGGTGCGGCGCACACGCTAAGGTCCTCCGAGATCGCGCGTGTTTGCGTGAGCAAGTCTGCTCAGCGGAAAAGATTCAAACGCATGAGTACGCTGCCGCGAGCGGGAGGGAGCAACGTAGGGGTAATGGAAGCGTGTTACAGTATCGTGAGGAAAGGCATTGTTTCAGACGGTGGTGACAGCTAATTGGTCCTAGCAGTCTGTCGGACGTAAGCACAAACTGCTGCGCAGCCGGGAGAGCGGATGCTAGCCGCTCAATTTTGCAGACGAGCGCTGATCGTCTCTGGTATAGGAGATCAGAAGTAATGGATCCAGTTTGTTTGGTGATTGGTGCGGGCGCCGGTATCGGCAGCCACGTCGGCGCGCGCTTTGCGCAGGCAGGGTATCACGCTTGCTTGTGTCGCCGAAGCGATGCGGTAGGTCTCGATGCAACTGTAAATCGTATAAAGGACGCTGGCGGCATGGCGAGCGGTTTCATGCTGAACGCCATCGAAGAAGACGCGATCGAAACATTGGTCGAGAAGATCGAAAGCGATATCGGCCCGATCGCAGTGGCTGCTTATAATCTTGGCGCCCAGATTGGGAATCGTGCGCTTGAAGATACGAGCTATAAAGCGTTCGAAATGGGATGGCGTCTCGGGACTTTCGGTTTGTTCAGATTGGCGTCCGCGCTGGCGCCGCGCATGGTGGAACGAGGTGGTGGCACGATTATTGTGACCTCGGCGACTGCTGCAGTGCGTGGAAACACTGGCCAGCACTCTCACGCCGCCGCGATGGGTGGGCGCAGAATGCTATGCCAAACGCTCAACGCGGAATTGGCAAGCAAAGGGATTCATGTTGTACACGTGTTAATCGATGGAATGGTCGATGCCCCCGACACGCTGGGGAAAATGCTGGGTCCGGAAAAGTTTCGCGCGCTCCGTGAGGAGCGTGGGCTGGGCAGCGAGGGATTAATTCTGCCCGAAGAAGTTGCAAATACTTACTTTCATCTGTCGCAACAACCGCGATCGACGTGGACTCACGAACTCGATATCCGCGCGTTCTCCGATCTCGCATGGTGGAATCACTAGCCCGGGTATTGCATCGGGACCGCGATAGCAATCAAGCGCGATTCATTGGCAGCAAGCACAACTCGGCAGTGTGGCAGGGCGGTATTCGGCTTTCGCATCACCTCCGCGGGCGAGCGATGTTGTGGTGTTCTTGTTAGCGGTGCTCATCGCGGACGTGCCCGCGATCGTGTCGCTCGTTGTTGCAGTGGTCCACACAAACCGGAATCGGTGTTCATCGACTGTTGAATTGACTTCGATAGTGTTCTCGCCGACTACGCCCCAATCATCGCAGCGTTGGTCATCACAGTAGACTTGAACCGATTGCGGCGCCTTCAGTTGGGAGACCCGCCAACGCGTGGGTTGACCCCGCGCCGTAGCAGTAGCCGCATAGGTTTGCACATGCAAAGTTGCGCTAGCTTCATCGTTGTTGGCGTATGAAATACCAAGCCTTGGGTAGTCGATCCCTGCGACCGTGGGTAGCTTGAATTGGCCACGTCGCTCGCCCTGGTAGACGCGCGTCCAGGCACCAGGTCCGCCGACCTCACTCAGTATAAGTAAGCCGTTGAGTTGCCCGCGTGGATGCTGTTCGGTAAGGCCGAAGGTCCACGCGAACCGATCGTCATCATCAGCAAAGAAGTCGGGGCCATATTCCTGCTCGGCGACGAGCTTGAGTCGTCGCACCGTGGTCTCATCACCGATTTCCCGGGCGAGCATAAGGACCATCGTTAGCCAGCGAGGATCATCAAAAGATTGTAGTAGCGTATTGGTTCGCGCGTTCCACCCGATATCGCGGATCCCAGCGTCGTAGAGCTGCGTGCCGAACTCGGGTGCTTGAGGATAAAGATAGAGCAGCGGCGCTAACATGCCGTAACCGCTGATACCCGACGGCAAGCAGTAAGCGAATTTCTCAAGCGGGTCGTAATAGAAAGGAAATCCAGTGATATCGCCGTTTGCATTTCGAGTAGTGAAGTGTTTTTTCGCGTACTCGATCCATTGGTCGTAAACCCAATGGGTTTCGGCTCCAAAGACCTTATCGTAAAGCTGCAGGCTCAATCCTGCCGCGCTCAAACAATAGGGCCAAATCTTGGTGTTTTCACAATGAGCACCTTGCGGGCGCTGCGACCATTGGTCTTCGATAAAAGAGGTAACGCTGTGTTGCGTCCACTGAAAGAGCCGATCGTTATGGCCCGTTACTCGAAACGGATTTCCCCATTTATCGTCGCCGGACACGTAGCTATAGGTGCCGAGCAGTAGATTAAAAAAACCCCGAAAGAACAAATTACCGTCAGCACCAATGGGATCGGGTTGTAGCCCCCAGGGTTCAACCCCGTTCGCCGTCCACCCGGGCGGGTCATAGTGGCCACGAAGGTGCTCCGGGAGAAACATCAACCATTCGGGCGGATAGTTATCTTGATTGGGGTCGTGCCCGATAAGCGTCAGCCAATCGATTGCCGCCCAGTAAGTCGTATAGCGACCGACCAGTTCATCGGCAATACGCGTATAGACCTCGCGCCAAGCCGGTGTTTGATCTACCATCAGCGGCAGCACATAGGAGGTTTCGGACAGATCGAAACGCGGAAACGCACACATCGGTGCAGTAGTACTGCGATCCCACCACGGTAGTGGATCGCCGTCGCTGCTCCAATCGTCATTACTCGTGGCTTTATCCCAAATATGGCGTAGCCAGCCGCGGGCGCGCGTATTGAGGCCAACGACGTCGTTCACGATGGCTCGCCGTCGTTATTTGGGATATCGACAAGGTAATTAAAGTGCTTGATCTTGCCCCAGATGGGATCACCTTTACCCACCCGCCATAACAGCAATTTCTCCCGCTGTCGCACTGCGCCCGCCCAGCGTTCGTCAAGCGACGCTTGCGCGGGTTCCCGGGTAATGCGCGTTGCGACTTTGCTGTGGGGATCGTGTGCGATATAGCGATCGGGCAATACCAGTTCTTCGTGGCGGCGCCACGGCAACAGCGCCATCGTCATTTCGTAGAACCACAATATGAGCGCCGGATTGCCGGAGACGATAACTTTTCTGGCCGCGATGAGGTGTGTGAGTTGTTTTATCGCATCATTGGCGAGAAATATCCGCGCACCGATCGCGGCGGTGGGAAACGTGGCGACGCAATCGGCAGCGCTGGCCACACCGCTTCGAGAAGATACCCGTCGCTGGCGTACTATATAGCTTCGCGTGACGCCGTCCTCACTCGCGATCACGATACTTAGGTCCCGCGCGAGTTGCGCCTGGACGTGCTTATTGGTGCGGCTCGCGATCGCTAGCAAGAGGCCTACTGCGTAGAGCAAGAGACGAAAGAACATGAGTCCAGACGTTACTCGAGTTGGGCGAAAAATTCTACCGTTCTCAGTGACGAAGCGGCTGACGATGATGCATACCTCATCCAAAAGGGATCCCACTGGTTTACTATCGCGACCCTGACTGGGATAGGTTCGCCTGAGCTTGGGTTTTGTCCGCGCGCATACGGCTTCGATTTGGAGCCCAGCTCGGCGCACACACGAACCTGCCCTGCGTCAGCATCCGCGGTCCTCAGTTTTTCTGTATGCTCACACGTTTGGTGGCAATAGTAGATCTTCGAGAAAAAATGCCGATAAAGCGTTGCGTCCCGCGAGCCCCGATTTTCGGTACACGGCGCGTGCTTGCTCTCTAATCGTTCGCTCGCTGGTCGTTCGAACGCCGGCGATTTCCTTATGGCTGAGACCTTTCAGTAGCAACAACGCCACCTCAGCTTCTGCGTTTGTGAGGTGCCAGCGGGTGAATTGTTGGTCGATAGCGATCCCAAGTCCCTGCAGTAGTTCGCGGCTTTCATCGCGCCACTGTTTCGCCGCCATACGCGCTTGGGACAGATCGATCCGGGTCTGCGCCATTTGATGCCAGAGGTAGCTGATGCCTGCTATGGCGATGATGAATACGAGTATTTCGATCCCGATATGCCCCCAGCTTGGATCGTCGTCATAGTCGAGGATCAAATCCCACGCAGCTAGAACGGCGATCGTGCCGAGCAGCGATACGGTAACTATTTTAAAGCGGCGATCTCGTATGTCGTCCGACATATTTGCTGATCCTGAGCGTTAGACCACGAATTATGCGTCATGTGACGGATTGTATCAGTGCGGATCAGATCCAAGAATTACCTGCTGGCACCATCGGGAATGAGATCATGAAAGCTACGAAAAACGAAATTTTAGTATGGGACCCAATTGTTCGTGTTGGCCACTGGACGTTGGTGGTCGCGTTTTTCACCGCCTACTTAAGCGCAGAAGCATCCCTATCTGTCCATGTCTGGGCGGGGTACACGGTGGGCGTCGTCGTGAGCGTACGGTTCATCTGGGGCATCGTGGGATCGAAATACGCGCGTTTTTCCAACTTCGTATCTTCGCCGCTAGCAACGCTTCGATACATCCGTGAGCTTGTTACCCTGCGCCCACAACATTATCTCGGACACAATCCGGCTGCAGGAGCGATGATCGTGGTGCTTCTCATCAGTTTGTCCGCGACAGTATATTCTGGCCTTGAGCTCTACGCGGTCGAGGAAAATGCGGGACCTCTGGCCGCCGACGTGGCGCCGGCGCAAGCTCATTTCAGCTTATTGATTTCCCATGCCCGAGCATCAACGAAAGTCGGAAATGATGAAAATGAACACGATAGGGACAATGCGTCTGAAAGCGCGGAGGAACGTGGGGAGTTTTGGCAAGATATACACGAATTTTTCGCCGACCTCACGGTTGTGCTAGTGAGCTTGCATGTAATCGGCGTGTTATTTTCGAGTTTTGTTGAGAAGGAGAACTTAGTGAAAGCCATGTTCACCGGTCGTAAGCAGCGTGGAATAAATTCCGGGGGCCAATAACTTAATCTAGAGCCCGACTGCGAATCGGGTATCGACTCAGCCCTGAGTCGTCTACGAAATCGCTCGAGCACAGCACTGGGTATCAATAAAAAACGCCAAAGCCGCGGTCTAAACTCCGCAATGAATCAGCGCGTTGCTTGCCCGAAATTCGGTATTTCGTCTCCCGGACGAGGTCGATCAATTATGGTCCGTAGTTATAAACGTGACCCGTATAATCTGGTTGGGCTTTGCTATAGGTGGAATGAAGAAATTCGACAAGGTCGATCAATTGGGCAACCGTCATTTGACCGGTGAAATCAGGCATCGGTGACGAAAATTTTTTACCGCTTTCGTCTTGCACGCGATAGACGCCCGAGACACGGTGATCGGGGTTAATAACAGAGGTTAGCAAATCACCGTAGTGCTTTACTCGCCGCGTTTCACCCCCAAGCTGGACGTGAAATTTCGCGCTCTCAGGTTGCGTGATGTCACTTTCCGCAATGGTATGGCAAGTCGGGCAACCCATTTCCACGAAATATGTTTTACCTTTTTCGATATCCCCTGGCGGTAGTATGAATCCTTTTATCGGTTGTTGCGTTTCACCGCACCCACCTACTGCCACGCAGGTGATTAATACAAGCCGACGAATAAATGCAAATTGTTTTTCCATAGCAAACCTCCGCATGCCCATGGTATGGATTTAAGAATACGCATTCTTGATCCCGATCAACGTGTTTGACAAATGCGTCGCATCGCCGGAAGAAGACGCTGCCGACTTATTCCGACGAAAGGTCGGCCGTGTACCTCCTTGCCGTCGATACCGGTAAGTCTCCGTCGTGTCACCATTCACAACGCTCCGAGTGTTCGCTGTTGTGAAACTCCGACCGCCGTTCGGCTAGAATTAATGTTAAATGCAATTGTTATGACGCGCTTGATCTCGATCATTATGCGATGCTGGCCTCAAGTAATTCTACACTGGAAAGCAAGGAGTCATTATAGTGAGCGGCGGAAGAGATGTTGAATTAAAAGAAGTTCTGGAAAGACTACGGGCAGAAGTCGATACGCTCGGCGTTGATGAAAATGAAGCAAAGAACCTCACGGAATTGATTTCAGAGATCGATGCTAAAGTCGACTCCGGCGAGCCCTTGAGTGAGCGCGTAAAACACTACTTGGAAAAGTTTGAAGTCGAGCACCCGCGGGTTACAGCAATACTAAATGAATTATTGGTTACCCTGAGTAATATGGGGATTTAGCAACTCCGGGAACTCGCATCTGGAATGCTCAACTCCATGCATTGGAAGGCTAATCGCGGGCATCGAAGCCGATATGCATGCGACAACACCACCCCTGCTGATGCCTGTCACCGAGATTCGCCGTTTAGATCGGCGACAGTCTCGCTGACGTCGTCACTACTTGAGCGGCCAAACCGTCTCGCCTCCCGAGGTATTTCGCCATTCAGCCTGCGCTGTCGCGATCCGAGTGGATAGAGGAAGCGAGCCCAAACTTGCTTAATAAGCCCAAGGCAAACGAAAATTTTGCTATGTTGTTGGTCGCTGCCGTTATTCTCCGTCAGACAAAATCGCGTTCGCGCACGGGCAAGCGGTCGTTTTGTAGCGGTAATAGGCTATATCGTCGTGATAAAACAATTGAGCTGACCGGGGTGTTGCACGATGACGATTCTTCGCCTGGCATTGTTGGTTTTCACTCTCATCTTGTTTGGCGTTTGGGTGGCGTGGCATGAGGGCGGCGGTGTTAAGGCTTGGTTCTTCGGTATACTTTGTGTGACGTGGGGCGGTATGTTCACGTTCCCCTACCTGCTCCTCGCCATCACTAAAACGTGCGGTGAGATGAGTGCACTGTTTCTCCGTGCACACTCGGATTTAGGCGCGGTGGGGCTACGGTAATAAAGGCGATAAGGGGAGAGAAGCATGACCGTTCGAGTAGAAAAAAGCGGCCCGGTAACCACCGTCATTCACAGCCGTCCCGAAGCGCGCAACGCGATGGATCCAAGCAGTGCGGAAGAACTCGTCACGGCGTTCGAGGCGTTTGACGCCGATTCCGACGCTTGCGTTGCTGTTTTTTTTGGTGAAGGTGGTGCCTTTTGTGCCGGCTGGGACTTGAAGTACGCGAGCGCGCTTGAAGGTGAGACCCGCCCTTTGCGCGAACTCGAATTTCCCGCTGATGGTACAGCGATACCACGCGGTCCCATGGGCCCGAGCCGGCTCGCGCTGAGCAAACCCGTGATCGCTGCTATCGCGGGTCCTGCAGTTGCCGGCGGTTTCGAGCTCGCACTATGGTGTGACCTGCGGGTCATGGAACAGAGCGCGTACTTTGGCGTGTATTGCCGCCGCTGGGGGGTGCCGCTGATCGACGGGGGCACCGTACGCCTACCGCGCCTCGTGGGACAGGGGCGAGCACTCGAAATCATTATGACGGGCCGCAAAGTACCGGCGGAAGAATGCTTGCGGATCGGTGCTTGCGAGCAAGTTGTAGCAGATGGCCAATCACGTGCGGCCGCGGAAGCGCTGGCTGCGGAAATCGCCCGCTATCCGCAAGCTTGTATGCGTGCCGACCGTCGCTCGGTCTATCTGCAACCCGGTCTTTCAGTTGAAGACGCGCTGCGATCGGAATGGCATAACAGCATTGGCGTCTTAGCGGAGGAGGGTCTCGCTGGGGCCACGCGATTCAGCAGCGGCAAGGGGCGTCACGGTGATTTCGGTGACATATAGAAACGCTGCAGCGAGCATCATTCTAGGAACGCGTTACTCAAACTGCACTTGCCTGGCCGCGTCTTACCTTAGGGTAGTCTGATGTCGTTGGTATGTCGCTTTGCACCTGGGCCGTGTGGCAGACAAGATATCTCCCGCACGGCGGAATCGATACCATCACACTGCCGATAAATCGAGAACGCGAGACTTCCAGACGCAACGATCAGCTGATCCGTGCAAATTTATTTATATCATCGTCGGCTTTTGCTTATTGAAAAGCGCATGCGTAGCTGAGCGTGCGAGGCCCGCTGACGGATCACTCGTACGCTTGTCGCGGGAAGCCGTCGTCGCTGCGGCGAACCTGGTCTAAACCGGCAAAGCCTATTCGCTCGCGATACCGACCGGACCTAAGACACCGGCGTGGCCGGGTCGCAGCTATCAGATGCTAACGGACTGCATAAACATCGATGACGTCGCGACCTACCGTTCCAACAAGCTACCAGGGTTCGATGACTTCGTGTGCGTAGGGTGCGGCATCGGCGCAGCTCGATGTTAGGTTGCTCAATGATGGCGCGCCGCTGACCCTCCGCAAGCCGCAATTAATCAAGCCGAGATTGAGCGTGTAGCCCGCGCGTGAAAACGTCACCATGCAAAGCAGCGATATCGTACTACTACATACGGGTTGGTTAGCCGCGGCCGGAGGTGACCCGGCACGCGCTATCTTGCGAACCTGGGGGGGGGGCGCAATCGACGCAGACAATCACCCCGTAGAAGTTTTTCCTGCTGAAAGCAAAGACGAACGTCTACCGGTACACGGCTACCTATTGATCGATCAAGGGATTCACTTACTGGCACCCATACACCCGGTTGCCATCCGTTGATGCACAATCTCCCCCACGCTTCTACGGGCTGCGTCAGGTTCGCGGAATTTCGTTTCTGTCTCAAGACGCTCGGAACATTGGCGATATAGTTAGAAGTGCAGAAAACTAAGTATCAGGATTAATACTTAATCCAAGCACCTGTCCCTACATCGCCGCCAACACGTTTCGATCGATAGTATGGACTCCTAGGCGAGTAGACCGTTGATCGGGATGCCTATGGCCTTATCGGGCGCGTTGTCCGCTCGGGAAAGAGACTTGCCGTGCAGACGGGTGCGCCTTGTGTCGCTCACCGTCATGAAACACAAGATAGGGAAATACCCAGATAAACCGACAAGCGCTGACGATGTTGGACGATAGGAGCGAAGAGAAATTCTTTCAGCTTATCGAAAGCCTGCCGATGGTCGCCGTGCAGGGTTACGATCGCAACAGGCGTGTAATCTACTGGAATAACGCGAGCACAGAGATCTACAGCTATACTCAAGGAGAAGCGGTTGGCCAGTTGCTCGAAGACCTGATCATTCCTGAGCCCATGCGGGGAGCCGTTGTCAAGGCGCACACGAATTGGATCCAACACGGTGAGGCGATCCCCTCCGCAGAGCTCGAGTTAAAGCACAAGAGCTGAGAACTCGTGCCGGTATTTTCAAGCCACGTATCGCTTAAGCAAGCGAACGGCGAATGTGAGCTGTACTGCATCACCAGCCGCAGATCGACTTGCGCACCCGGCGCCTGCTTTCCTACGAAGCCCTGCTGCGTTGCGCGCTGCCCGATGGCAAATTACTTTCGCCCAGCGAACTCATCCCGATTGCGGAAAATTCGGGGCTTATCCTCGAAATCGGCGCATGGGTACGCGAGCATGCTTGTGGCCAGAAAGCCTCGTGGAAAGGCACCGCGTTGGAGTCGATCCGTCTCGACATCAACCTCTCCGGCACGCAGTTGTTGCGAACAGCGGTAGATGAGCAGCCGCTTAGTATGCTGAGGTGCTTCTCAAATGCGCAGATCAGTTTCCGCTAAGCGCCGTGTCGCATCGTGAAGTTGCGTTGATGCCGTGAGGCGAGGCAAGCGAACGCTGCGCAGCGCTTTTCGGCACCCTTTTTCACGTAAGCAATATTGCGATTACTTCAGCGCGTGAATCGACTTCACGACGTCGAGATAGATATTGTTCACCGCGGTAATCGTAAATCCCGCTGCGCGCACGTTAGCTGTCGTATTTCGATTAACGCTAGGTCCGAATTTCGACGTTAGCGGCGTCATGGTATTTAGCATGACGTTAAACGGAAACCAACGACTACCCGTATGTTCGAACATATGTAACTCACCATTCGGTTTGAGTACCCGGCGTAAGGATTTAAGTCCGGCGACTGGATTGGGCACGGAGCAGAACGTGCAGGATGTAAATATCTGGTCGAAATACTCGTCGGGGAAATCGATTTCGTGTACATCACAGATCTTCGCAGTGATATCGCCGTCGTAATCGGCGAGTCTTTGTTGTGCCCGTGCAATCATTTTTGGGCTGATGTCGATCGCGGTGATCCGCCGTTGCGAGGGAAAACATCGCAGGTCGAGGCCAGTACCCAAAGCGAGGAATAAAATCTCCGCATCCGAGCGCATGCGCGCAAAAAATTCCTTTTTAGCCGGTGCCCACCGTTTTTCGGGGCCGTAACTCGACATGAAGTCGAAACTAGGCGCCGCGCGGTCCCATTTTTGTTGAGTAATTAAGTCCATCGATTATTCGCTATGAGGGTCAGTTGATAATGACGTTCAACGATCGCCGGTCTGCGGTCCCTGTAACAACGCGTTCAAAACGTCGATGTAGATAACGACGCTTAGGCCGATCACGATCCCCCACCGAGCGGCTGCAGTTATAGCGAGCGGCCACATCGCCCCGATCATGCCAGCGATCATGCCGGTTAGCATGCACGGGACCATCACTTCCATTGCCCCGAATAGCGGTCCGAATACCGTCAGCGATGCGACGAGCCCGACGAACATGCCTAGTATCATTCCCGCCACCATCGCTACTATCATCGGCCATTCAGAGCCGCTCGCCCATGCGGCTAGGCACGCGGCCAAGGCACCGACTATAGAGTTGGCGAGAACATCGCCCATTACAAAATAGGGTCGAAAAAACATAATAGCGTGACAATATGACAGCTTGAGACAGTATGCGCTCTATTGAAATTGAATTCATCCACACACGCTAAGCGCATCCTCGAGCTTAAGCAGTGAATATCGAGGAGGTGCGTTCTCCTAGAATTATCTATGTCTGTTTACATTCAAGACGGAGACCGACAACGATCGATGAGTTATGAAGTTGCGATGCGCCACGTGAGATTATCACTACGTAGTTCCTTGGCAACATGAACATGCGGCTGAAGCGTTGGGTAGCAAGGTCGGCTCCGAGACAGAGCCTGCATGGAGTTAGAACGACCTCAGGGCCAGAGCATCGCTGTTGGCGCTCGAGAATTTTCTCGCGGCGAGTTTTTGCGGTAGATTCTGAGGTTCGAACAGTCAGACGGAAACTGATGTTGTGAATTTTCGTGATTTACGCCGCCGTTACCTATCGAGGAAGCTCAAATGGCGAATCGTGGATTTGTTGAGCATGTGCGGCGTCTGCAAGTACGTGAACCCATTACACTCGACTTTTTGCTTATCGGCCCGTAAAAATCGGGCACGACGTTCATGATGTCTGCGCTCGCCAATAGCGCTCACTTTATACCCCTCTACTCAAAGAGCTTCATTATTTCGATCTTAATTACCGCAAAGGGGAGAAATGGTATTGCAGCCTTTTGCCCTCTCAGAAAGAAATGATCGCGCGCCGGAAGCGGGTAGGTTCCAGGGTGATTACCGGGGAGGCAACACCTTTTTATCTGTACTATCCGTATGCTGCCAAACGCGCTTACGAGTTCTCGCCGGATATAAAAGTCATTACTGTCCTGCGTGATCCAGTCGAGCGAGCCATTTCGCACCACTATCATTCGCGAACTTGGGGTGTTGAGGACCTTTCGATCGAAGCAGCATTCGCGGCGGAACAATCACGATTGGTTGCGGAGAAAGCGCGTGTGGCCCGCGATCCTTCTTATCCGGCAACCAATTTAGGTAATTATTCGTACGTTGATCGGGGCTATTACGTGCGCCAGCTAAGGGTTTGGGACAGATATTTTCCACGCGACAGAATGTTGATTCTGGATCGCGGTAACCTATTTGATGATACCCAGTCGATATTGGACGAAGTCTGCGGCTTTCTAGGCATACCGGCTTTTGCGTACTGCGGTGGCGCGAACAAAAATATAACGAGCAGTAAGGCTGAGGTCGACGACGCGCTTCGCGAGAAAATCAGGCAACAATTCGAGGCTGGTAATGAGGAGCTATGTGACTACGCGGGAATTCGGTTCTGAAACCGACTTAGTTACGCAGCGCTACAGCGGGCGAACTCGCCCGGCTCATGAACGTTGTGAGTGTGGTGAGCCACGAGACGTGGGCCGGGTGACTTAAATTCTATATACTGAAATATCGTTCAATATATCGACTTTGGGAGCGCCAAATCACGAACACAACGTTGCCTACTGGGGGAGCGCCGAGCAAACACAGGTTAGCCGAATGCTTTGAGAGGTGTTGGGATGGCTAAGGATCCGCTGAGTCAGTCGAGTGCCGCGAATGAGGCTGGCTCGCCGGCCGAGTATGCCACGCCTTCAGGGATCGCGATCCCTCCCGTCGGGCGTGCGGAAATGGTCGTGCCCGAGCATATCGGCGAGCCTGGTGAGCCGCCTTTTACGCGTGGAATTTTTGCGGATGGCTACCGTGGCCGCCGCTGGACGATGCGGCAATACTCGGGTTTCGGATCCGCTGAAGAGTCGAATTCACGCTATCGTTTTCTTCTCGAACGCGGCCAGACCGGCCTATCTGTCGCTTTAGATTTGCCGACGCAATGTGGCTACGATCCGGTCGATCCCTTAGCTGTCGCTGAGGTCGGCAAAGTTGGCGTGTCTTTGTCCAACTTGTCCGAGATGGAGATCCTATTTCGAAATATTGACCTGGCTGCGATTTCCACATCGTTTACGATCAACGGCACGGCCGCCATTGTGTTGGCGATGTATATCGCGGCTGCAGATAAGGCCGGTGTACCACGCGATAAATTAACCGGTACAATTCAAAACGACATTCTTAAAGAGTATGTGGCGAGGGGCACCTGGATATTCCCGGTGAAACCATCGATGCGATTGGTGGCCGACGCAGTCCTCTACGCCAACGAGCATACCCCCCGATTTAATCCGATCAGCATAGCGGGGGCGCACGTGCGCGATGCTGGTTGCACCGCGGCAGAAGAAATCGCCTACACACTTTCTAACGGCACTGCTTATGTTGAGGAACTTTTGCGTCGCGGTGGTGACATCGATCGATTCGCGCGGCGGTTGAGTTTCTTCTTTTACGTACACATGGATTTCTTCGAGGAGATCGCCAAGTTCCGCGCCGCACGCCGCCGTTGGGCTAGCCTGATCCGCGAACGCTTCGACGCCAAAGATAAAAAAAGTGCGCTATTTCGTTTCGGTGTGGTCTGTGGCGGCTCTTCCCTAACCGCCGCACAACCGCTCAACAATGTGGTTCGCGTGGGGATCGAAAATATGGCCGCCGTGTTGGGTGGTGCGCAATCAATTTTTACTTGCGCGTACGATGAAGCATTCCAGATCCCAACCGAGCAAAGCGCGGAGCTCGCTTTACGCACGCAACAGATCATTGCCGATGAATCGGGCATTGCAAATACTGTCGATCCGCTCGGGGGGAGTTATTTTGTCGAATATCTCACCGACCGTATGGAGGAAGAAGTCGCGGCTATCATGGCCGAAATCGATGCCTACGGGGGGGCGATAAAGGCGATTGAAGACGGCTACATTCAAATGCGCCTAGCACGCAGTGCGCGAGAAAAAAAGGAGAAAACCGATGCGGGACAACGCGTCGTAGTCGGTGTGAATAAGTACCGGGATGCTGACGAATCTAACCCCGTGGGCGAGCTTTTCCGTCTAGATCCTGCGATGCGAGATACTGTGATTCAGAAATTCGAGGCTATACGGCAGAGCCGCGACAATAGCGCCGTTGCAGCTGCGTTGAAACGGCTCGGCGAGGTCGCGGATGATGAAAACGAAAACATCATGCCCTACCTGGTCGATTGCTGCCACGCGTATGCAAGCGTGGGCGAGATGGTCGAGGCGTTGAAATCGCGTTGGGGAGAATTTCAGGAACCACCGTTGACAGCTTAATGACCGCACAGCGACACGGAGTTAGATCGAATGAGCCTCGCTGGTAAGCGCATCCTCATCGCCAAACCTGGCTTGGACGGCCATGATATCGGGGCCAAGATCATTACGCTCGCGCTTAGGGATGCTGGCGCAAATGTAATCTACACAGGCTTGCGTAAGAGTCCGGAATACATTGCGCGGACAGCGGTCGATGAGGATGTAGAGGCACTCGGTTTGAGCATTTTGTCCGGATCCCACCTAGAGCTCCTTGAGCAAACACTGCAAGAACTTAAACATCGAGATGCTGATGACATCAAGGTGTTCGTGGGGGGGACTATTCCGCCTGAGGATCATGACACATTGAAGCAAGCCGGCGCGGTGCGCATATTCACGAGCGAAATGACGCTTGAACACATATTGACGGAACTCGATGGCGCGCTTGCTTAAGACGCTCCGTAGAGAAGCACGCGAGTGGTTTCAGCAAAACTAAATCGCAGGGTACTTGCGCGGGAACTCAGCGTAGCCAGCCGCGCGAATGCATGCGAAATTCTCGCATCCGCAAGCGCATTCGTGACCCGCCACGCCTACCGTGTCGGGGTCACTGGCCCGCCTGGTGCCGGTAAAAGCACGCTGCTCGCAAAGCTCGTGGCTGCGCGGCTCAATGGCGATTCTCAGATCGGCGTATTGGCGATTGATCCGAGTAGCCCGTTATCGGGCGGTTCGATCTTAGGTGATCGTATTCGCATGGACGATATCGCCGACAACCCCAGCCTCTACATCCGTTCTCTGCCCAGTGGTTCTTCCTACGATGGGCTTACTGGCAACGCCGCACAGATGTTGAGCATTATGGATAAACATGGTTTCGACGAAGTCTTCTTGGAAACCGTAGGGGTGGGTCAGATCGATCACGCGGTGAAAATGTTGGTCGACACGATGGTACTCGTACTCGTTCCAGAATCCGGCGATTCTATCCAGGCGATGAAGGCCGGGATCCTGGAAATGGCCGATATTTATGTCGTTAACAAGGCCGATCGACCAAATGCGGATCGCATAGCAGCTGAGATCGAAAGCGTCCTCGGGCACTCGACGTCACGTCGCGATGAATGGAAGCCGCCGGTGCTCATGGCGGTGGCACAAAGCGGAGAAATTCAAGGTCTCAGCGACGCGCTCGACAGACACAAACGGTGGCTGCGCGAGAATCGCGACCCCCAGATGCAACGGCGGTTGCTGGCGCGTCAGCAAATCTCGAGCCTACTTTGCCAGGAAGTTGTCGAGATAGCCGCAAACGCTGCGGATGAATTATTCGACGCGCCGCTTGATGAGCTTATGAGCTATTTCATCGGCCAACTGAACGTCGACAATGGCATGGTCGATGCGCCCGTTGCCTTGAAAGATAACAAAAACAACGCCGCATCGTAGTGCGCGCGCTGGGTGATCCGCTTGATGAGTACCGTGCGAGCAAATCGGCGTTCTGTGTCATTTTCTCGCAGCAGTGCGATCACGTTGTCTATCTCAGTGGTGGCTACGTGACGCGCCTCGAGCGGGATCAGGATCATTCTTAGCTGGCAGGATGGAATCACCTTAAAGGTGCGCGCCACGAATTTCATCATTTTCCGATCGCTCGTGCGCTAGCGCAGATACCGGGGAACCGTATGGCGAGCGATGAATTGTTTCAACTCGGTGTCGTACATGCCGGCGCCGAAAGCATTTTGTGGTAGCCCGACACCGCCGACGACATTGACCTCTAATAGCACCGGGCCGGAATCGGTCAGCGCAATATCCCACCCTTGAATTTTCAGATCCGGAATAATCGAGGCGGCACGTCGGCACAGTTCGACCGCTTGGTCCCAATCCGGTACAGCGAACCCAATGAGTTCTCGCCCGGTGTCCGGGTGAACGCGGATTTTTTTCTATTTTCGCCGCTGCCATCGACTACGTCGAGCACGGTTCCGGTCTGTGCATCGAGGGCAGCGAGAAAATTGCCTGAACGCCAGAAATTGTCGGCCATATTGTCGCCCGAGGATATTTTCCATAACGTTCTATATAGGTTCGGGCCGTCGTTATCAAGCAGTACTACGAGCCGAAGCGTGCATATCCGCGACCCGCATATTTCCACGATTTTTCTATGTGGCGTCAGAAGCGATTGAAAAATGTACCCTGCTTTTCCGAATAAAGTTCGATCTTTGTTGTTTACGATATTATCTACGTAATCGGAAAGTTTTGTGCACTCGCCGCTCGTTAAGACAATTTCCGCAGCAGTATCATCGTAAGCTTCAGCCGCAGTAACACCATGACTATAGATCCCAAATAGTGGCTTGCAGACGAGTGGATAATTGTCTTGACACATTAAGAACGTTTCCAGTTCGTTTCGATTCGTGAGCATGGGATCACTAATCGCGCGCGCTACGTCCTGGTAGAGAGCAAGTACGTCCGGAACCGGGAAATTTAAGGCCTTGTAAGTTACATTAAAAAGATATTTATCATGAGCCAACGTACTCCAAGGCATTCATTCCTAGAATGCTAACAAAATAATTCTCCATTTTGCGGCCCAGAAATTTCTGCTTTTCCGCCCACGTAAATCGAGAATTATCATAGAGACAGTATTCGTAGTATTCAGCGCGCGTCATTTGCGTTTCACTGCACGACAAACGCCATATCTCGTAGAATTGTGTTGCGATATTGATTCCGCACGTGCGCTTGATCCTTGCCGCTTCGTCGTAAAGTGCGCGAATCCGTTCACCACTGTTAAGTAGTTGCCGCCAATATTTTTTCGGAAACATTTAAGAACGATGCCGTTGCGTTAACAGTGAAAGCCAGGCTCAAGGAGGGGAAATCGATACCGCGATCATTTTACAACGTTACGGAATCGGTCACATCGTAGCGCCCAGTCACTAAACGTGCGCCAGAGGCGATGCGCAATCCACCGATCCAATGGCCATCGACTTTGCAATACTTAATAGGCCGACAGAGGTGGGCCCGACTGATTGGACAGATAATCATCGCTGCTAAGTGACATCTTCTGATTTATTATTCTCAACAGAGAAGGAGCAGAAGATGACGAGGAGAAAGCGACGTAATCATTCCCCGGCGTTTAAAGCGAAGGTAGCCCTTGCGGCGGTGACAGGGGGGAAGACGCTGGCGGAGCTATCTGAACAGTTCGACGTTCATGCGAACCAAATTCAGGATTGGAAGAAGCAACTCCTCGAAGGTGCGCAGGATGTCTTCGGCGGTCATGCTGTGGAAGCCCGGCACGTTGAGCGGGAAGTCGAGAAGCTGCACGCCAAAGTCGGACAGCTGACGATGGAGAATGATTTCTTGTCAAAGTTTCTCGGGCGCGACCGGTGAGCGAGCGTCGAGAAGCAGTTCAAAGCGCGCACGAGTTACCGAAGACCCGGCGTTGTGCATTACTCGGGGTGCCGCGTTCGACGGCGTACTACGAAGCGATGCCGGTATTAGACGCCGATCTGAACCTGATGCGTTTGATAGACGAAATCCATTTGCGCTTGCCGTTCTATGGGGGCCGGCGCATACGAGATGAATTGGAAACGCAGGGCCACGGTCTGGTCAATCGTAAGCGAATTCAGCGATTGATGCGTCAGATGGGATTGCGGGCGTTGTATCCGACGCCACGAACGAGCAAGCCTGGGAAAGATCATAAGATTTATCCGTACCGGCTCAAGGGGTTGTCGATTGACCGGCCAAACCAGGTCTGGGCGAGCGATATTTGTTATCTGCCGATGGCCAAGGGATTCATGTATCTGGTGGCCATCATGGACTGGGCGACGCGTCGGGTGTTGTCGTGGCGAGTGTCGAACACGATGGACGGCGATTTTTGCGTCGAAGCGCTAGAGGAGGCGCTGGAGCGCTACGGCCGGCCTGAGATATTCAATACGGACCAGGGAGCGCAATTCACCTCTGAAGTGTTCACTGGCGCTCTCAAAGACCATGAGATTGAGATCAGTATGGATGGCACGGGTCGCTCGGTGGACAATGTGTTTGTGGCGCGGCGTCAAATACGAAGACATTTATCTGCGGGCGTATGAAACACCGGCCGACCTCAGGGCCGGACTCAAGCGATATTTTGAGTTCTACAACCAGCGGCGGCGCCACAGTTCACTGGCACGGCGCACCCCGGACGCGGTATATTTTGAAGCGACCGATATCGACTTGGCCGCGTGATTTTGTGACCGAAGATTTCACTTGAGCCACTGTCCAAATTTTGGGGACCACTTCTAAGGTCGCAGCTGCGCGGCGATTCGCAGTGGATCGAACGGTGCTACGGGCCTAGGATCGCACTAGCTTTCATCAAGGGAGGAGAGCGCAGCGCTCGTGCTGACATTCCCGTCGTTCATCATCGTGAAGGAGAATCATCATGCCTGGTTCGGACCGACCTTATGCCTTGAATATAACTGATCGCGACAATCTGGATGAGGAGATGCATACCGTTATTAAGGGCGTCGAGAAAAAGTACGGTTTCGTGCCGAATTTTCTCAAGTTTTTCAAAACAGACAATCAGCGACTGCGTGCCTTCATCACGCCTTATGTGGAATTACTGCGCGCAGACTCCGGCCTGACCTTGGAAGAGCACGAAATGATCGCGCTCGTCTCGGCCGCAACGAACGGCTGTTTTTACTGTCAACTTCATCATAGTGCGCTTGTCCGCGAGGTGACCGGTGACGCGATGTTCGCCGAGCAATTATCGCGTAACTACCGAACGGCGGATTTGTCGTCTCGGCACCGAACCATGCTCGACTACGTCGTGAAGGTCTTGACTGATGCGGAGGCCATCGATGACGAAGATCGCAATGCACTACGCGCCGTCGGTTTCGACGACGAAACCATTTGGAGCATTACCTCCACAGCGTGTTTCTATGCGAGCGCGAACCGGATGTCGCAGGCAATAGGCCTCGAACCGGCGCCGGAGTACATCGATATGTTTCGAAATACCGCAGCGCCAAATGACACCCGCAAGCGGGCCTGAATCGTCGTAACGACGAAAAAGAGTGTGTCCTAGCGCAGGCGTTGACGCCGCACGGGATGTGGCCCAGATCATCGCCGCCATTGCTGCTATGCGGACGTCCTACGGGCCTGCGGCCCGCGCCAAGCGGCGGCGTCTGTTGCGCCAAGCAGCACGCCAACCGATAGAGGACGCGGTGCTGCTGGTGAATTACCACGAACTATTGTTGTTTCTCGCTGCGTTTCCGGATGACAAAAGCATGTTGCGCTTATGCGAGGCCGAACTCGCGCGTGTCGCGACTTCCGTCCAGACGCTGGTAGCCCGAGGTGGGCGCGCGCATTTGCGATGTCTCGATGATTCCGGTATTGCCGGTACCGTGACGTACTGCCAGTTTTCTGTGCACAAAGCGACCTGGTTGGCGCAGCGCTATCGTCGCGATACAGAAATCGCTTGGCAAGACGAGTCGGCCGGCGGTGGCGTCGACACGATGCTCGGCACTTTGGTCGAGTCCGTGGAGAGCAACGGACTCGACGATGTATCGCGTAGTACCGAGGCGTGGTTGCGGCTCGCGCGCGGGCCCGGCGCGCGCGAGCGCGAGTCAGATCTGCTGTGGTTGCTGAGACATTTCGAGCGCTTGGAACTCGAACCGCATATCCGCGACTGTGTGTTCGATATATTAGAACTCCAGATCTGTTGGCGCTTGCGGCGTCGCGACGCCTCGCGCACGTTCGGGCGTATGCCGGGTCGCGCGTTGCACTTTCAGCTTAAGCCGCTCGAGCGCGTGCTCGACGTCAGCCGTGTGTGGCAACAAGCTCCGCCCAAGGGCGGCTATTGCACGGCTCGCCGCGCCAAGGCCATCATCGACATCGCCCGGACTGCCTTAGCGGTACGCCAACGCGAAACCGATCCGGTGACGTTTGCCAGTATCAACGACGTGGCCCTGTTCGACATGGGCCGCGGTGTGGATGTGGCACTGTTTGGACACCAAGCCGGACACCGTACGCCGATTGAAACCTACTACGGTTATATTCTTGCGAAGAACCGTGTTCCGATGGCTTATGGTGGCGGTTGGATTTTTTGCGGACGCTGCGAAATCGGGATCAATATTTTCGAGACGTTTCGTGGCGGGGAAAGCATGAATACATTAGCGCAACTGCTGCGGCTCTACCGGCATCATTTCGGTATTGCGCGTTTTACCGTGCATCCTTACCAGATCGGTGCAGATAACCCGGAAGCGATCCGAACGGGCGCGCTGTGGTTTTATTACCGGTTCGGCTTTCGTTCGCAAGATGCCGACACGCGTGTCGCCGCGGAGCGCGAGTGGCAGCGGCTGCAGAACGAGACCGGTTACCGTACGTCTGCTCGAACCTTGAAGCGCTTGGTTGAATACCCGCTTGAGCTCGAACTCGAACCGGTGGACCGTAGCATCGTGTTTGAACCCACTGAACTCAGCATTGCGATCACAGGCTGGATCGGTGAGCGTTTCGCCGGCGAGCGTGCGCGTGCGCGGCGTTGGTCCATTCGCCGAGTTCGGCGCGCACTCGGCCCGCTAGACCAATCCCGCTGGCGTGAAGCCGAAATCAAAGCCTTCGAGGATTTCTGCGTGCTCATGGGTCCGATCCCTGATCTGGCGCGTTGGCCGGTGACCGATTGTGCAGCGCTGGTGCGTTTGATGCGTGCGAAAGGCGGGCCCCGTGAAAGCATTTTTGCGCGGCGCTTGAACCGTCACCGGCGGCTGCGCGAGGCCTGGAAACAGATCGTGCACTTAAGCCGGTCTTGAGCGTATTGTGGTTGTTCTCGCACCGTCGTTAACTTGAATTTCGGGGAACGGTTATAGGTCACTGCGCTGCGGGCGCGAAAGCGACGAATCGTCGCTGCGTATCTGCGGCGGCCGTGCAAGCCTATGGTGTGGGTACGCTATGCATTTTGATCTTGGAGGTAATAAAATGTCAACGCGAAAATTTTGCTGTGGGACCTACGGCACCGGTAGGTCGAGAGCCCGCCGGTTCGAACGTGGGTCGCGTACCGATTCATTGGGAAAGCCGGTATGGTGTCTCCTGAATACCGGTAACGATGTGGGAGACCAACATGTACGCAAGACCACGCTGGATGAACGAAGAGCATGCGCTACTACAGGACGCGGCACGCAGGTTCTTTGCGGCTGAGCTCGTGCCGAACTTGGAACGCTGGCGTGAGCAAGGAATCGTTGACCGCGCGTTTTGGCTCAAAGCAGGCGAGGCGGGCCTACTAGGCGCAACCATTCCTGAGGCGTACGGCGGTGCGGCGGGTACGCTAGCCCACGACAGCGTCATCTGCCTGGAGCATGCGCGTACTGCCGATGCCGGTTGGGGCTGGGGCGTGCACAACATCTGTACCCATTACATATGCACCTATGGATCTGAGCAGCAGAAACGACGTTGGCTCCCCAAGCTTGCGTCTGGCGAGATCGTACCTTCTATCGCGATGAGCGAACCGGCCACCGGTTCCGATCTGCAGGCGGTTACCACCTCCGCCGTTCGCGACGGCGAGGAGTATGTGATCAACGGGTCGAAGACCTTCATTACGAATGGCCAGACTGCTGATATCGTCATCGTAGTCGCGAAAACGGATAAGAACGCCGGTGCCGGAGGCATATCGCTTATCGTGGTGGATACGGCGGAGGCTGACGGCTTTCGCCGCGGCCGCAACCTGAAAAAGCTCGGCATGAATGGCCAAGATACCTCCGAGCTTTTCTTTGATGAGGTTCGCGTACCGGTCTCGAACCGTCTCGGATCGGAGGAAGGCGCGGGCTTCAAGCAGCTTATGCTGCAGCTCCCCTGGGAACGACTCATCATTGCTTTGATGGCGCTTGGGTTCAGCGAGGTTATACTGGATGAGACTTTAGCGTACGTGAAGCAACGCAAAGCCTTCGGCCAGCGCTTGATGGATTTCCAGAACACGCGCTTCAAGCTAGCAGAGTGCAAGACTAAGCTCGAGGTAACGCGCTCATTTATTAACGACTGTGTCGAGAAGGTCATCGAGGGCGAGCTTGACGCTGCTACGGCGTCGATGGCGAAGTGGTGGGGCGCACAGGTGCAGTGCGAAATTGCAGACGAGTGTCTGCAGCTCCACGGCGGCTACGGGTATATGATGGAATACCCGATCGCGCAGTACTATGTAGATTCACGGGCACAACAGATCTACGGCGGCACGCGCGAGATCATGAAGGAGCTGATCGCGCGTTCTCTGGACGACTGACGTTTAAAATGGCGTCAGCCGGGGGTTTAAATAATGAGTGAATTTCAGACGGTCGAGCTCCCGCGAACGTGGTCCGGTCAGGGCCACGGTAGTGAACCCGCGTAATTCCTAGCAGATCGCGGTATGCAGCATCGTTAATAGATCGAAATGCTCGTCGCCCCTGCCCACTAGCACCAGCGCAGCGGGCGCTTGCTGTAATATCCAGGCTAGTAGGGTGTGCTCCACAAAGTGCAACGCATGTATTATCGTGCGTGTATCGATTGGACTGACCAAGCGGATGACGTGCTTAACGGATTGCCCGATTTTGTGATCAATTCCTTTATCATTCCCAGGAAAAAAAATAAGAATGCCACCAACAGTTGATTCCAGTCTTAGTGACTGGCGAGAACGCGCCCTCGAATTAGAAGTAGAAATCAAGAAGGCTATTATTGGCCAGGACTACGCTATTCGACTTTTAGCAATAATGGTTTTTGCCCGCGGTCATGCCTTATTAGAGGGAGATGTAGGAGTCGGAAAAACGACCCTGTTACGTGCGCTCGCAAGAGTGCTTGGTGGCAAGTATGAACGCATCGAAGGCACGATCGATTTGATGCCGAACGATCTCATTTATCACACTTACATCAATGAGGCTGGACGACCGGCGGTAGACCCTGGTCCGTTGCTAAAATATGAAGAAAACCTCGCAACGTTCTTTTTCAATGAAGTAAATCGCGCGCGGCCGCAGGTTCATTCATTGTTGTTGCGAGTAATGGCAGAAAGAAGCGTCACCGCATTCGGTCGCGAGTATTTTTTTCCACATCTGCAGGTTTTCGCCGATCGCAATCGCGTAGAAAAAGAGGAAACGTTTGAATTGCCCGCTGCGGCGCGAGATCGTTTCCTAATGGAATTGAATATTGTCATACCGCAAGAGCAAGAACTGCAAAGACAGTTGATGGTCGACACGCGTTTTTTTGACGTCGATAAATTGATAGGGACGCTAAACGATGGGGTCTTACCGTTCGACGAATTGAACGATATATCGGCGTTGATCCAGCACAGCGTTCAAACGACGCTCACGATTGAACGCTATGCACTAGATTTGTGTGGTGCGACCCGAAACCCGAACGCTTTTGGTATCAAAATCGATGATGTTGATATGGCGAGACTGGTCTTGTCCGGGGTGAGCCCTCGTGGCATGGGGATGTTAATGAGAGCGGCCAAAATCGCCGCGTGGCTCGACGGCCGTGAATCTCTTGTGCCCGAAGATATTCACGCGGTTTTATACGAAACGATTGCTCATCGAATATTTTTCTATCCGGTCTACGAATTGCATCGGTCAGCGATCGTTGCGGAACTGATCAACCAGATCGTTGGTAGGATCGCGTCACCTTGAAATGAAAACGGGCGAGATCCATTATAAAGTTCCTTGGCGAACGCGTAGTAGCTATCCCGGACATCATCCCAGTCAACAGAAGGGCGGTGGACTCCAGTTTCGCAATCACGCGCGTTTGATCGAGGCACCGGACCCCCGACGTTTCGACGTTCGCGCAAGCTTGAGAGATCCATTTGGAGAGATCCAAGTGCGGGCCTATCAGCAGACCAGCTCAATTCCCATCTACGTTATCGCTGACTTGTCCGCTTCCATGAGTTTTGGGGGTGCGAAATCTAAAGCAAGCGTGTTGGCCGAGTTCGTAGACCACCTGAGTTACTCGGCCTACCGCACAGGGGATCTATTCGGGTTTATCGGCTGTGCGGAGGAAATTTCGAAACACTTGCGTTTGCCGGCGACGTTAAACGGCGCAGCAGCGACTGAATTAGCCAAGCAATTGCGTGCGCAATTGCTGCAGGGGAAGAATTCTGAAAGCTTACTGGTTGCGGCAGATTTGGTCGGGTCGCGACGTGCACTGGTGTTCTTGGTTTCTGATTTCCATTTTTCTGTCGCGTTGTTGGAAAAGGTTCTCGGCTCTTTGGCTTATCACGACGTCGTGCCGGTGATGTTATGGGATCGCTTTGAATACGAAAATTTACCGGACTTTGGCCTTGCCCGTGTTAACGATCGAGAGACGGGCCGGACCCGTGTGCTGCTCATGCGGCCCGTGCTAAAGAGGCGTATCCAGCAAATATTTTTCGAGCGACGCGACAAGCTATTTAAGTTATTCGGTGAGGCGGGGCGAACACCGTTATTGCTGCATGATGATTTTGACCCCGATGAAGTCACACGCTATTTTTTCGACTAGGTTCAGACGATTTTTCATCGGCATGAAGGCGCTAATAATCACAATTTTTGTCAGTCTTGCTTTAATGTCTCATGAGATCTACGCCGCAACAGACTTGCTTAAACTCGACGTTCGCCAACCAAGAGCTTTTGGTTATCACATAGGCGACAAATTTGAACGATTAATCGAATTGCGAGTGCGCAAATCTTATCAATTCAAGAAAAACTCGCTACCTGTCCCTGGCAGGATAACTCGTTGGTTGGCTATGGAAGCACCGCAGATTGTTCGCGAAAACCTGGCGGACTCCGTGGAGTACGATATTCGATTGACGTATCAAATAATCAATATCGATCCGCAAGTTCATGAAGTTTCGGTGCCGCATCACGAATTATTGTTTAGTGACGGCAATACGAGCGTGATGGCATTCGTGCCAGCATCGCGGGTGGGCCTGTCGGTATTGAGTGATCGCTCTAATGATCGCCTGCAAGTTGATCGAGCACCGCAGTCAATAGCGCCAAGTCACAGCATAGGAGTCCTGTTTGGATGTTTGCTCCTATGTGCTGTGGCGGGACTTGCATATCTGTACTGGGGGTTGCCGTTCCTGAGTAGGGCGCGCCCTTTCACCGAGGTCTATCGGAGTTTAAGAAAGTTCAGTGATCAAGTTTGGCGCGAGGATCATTATAGTGAGGCACTGAGAGAAATTCATCGGGCTTTTAACGAGACTGCGGGCAAGACCGTGTTTTTAGAAAATCTCGGTGATTTTTTCAACAATCATCGTCAATATGCTTCATTGAAGTCATCGATCAACGATTATTTTTCTCACTCGCGAAAGTATTTTTTTACAGAGTCTGGGGACAGGAAACCTATTCAGTATTCGCGTTCGGATTTAGTTGCTTTAGCCGAAGCATGCAGTGACATAGAACGTGGTTTATCGTGACGCTAGGTGTGGCTCATCCTCAGGGACTGTTGCTTCTGCCCTTGGCGTTGTTGCCGTTGCTGTGGCATGGGCAGACCGTGGTCACTTATTCATCATTCATCTTATTGCCAAGGGATAGATTATCCGACGTTGTTAGCATATTGTTGCGCTTGCTTACGGCGGCATGCATTGTCGCGATAGTTCTGGGTATTTCAGGCCTATTTCGCTCAGAGGAATCGGTTGAAAGAATTGGTCAAGGCGCACAAATGGTCATGCTTCTTGACAGTAGCGGCAGCATGGATAGACCGTTTCTTGGTGAGAGTGATAATCGGTCGCGAGTCGCGAAGTGGGGAACGTATACCTCGAAAGGGCAAATAGCGCGTCGTTTACTAGCAGAATACGCATCACATCGTAGGCAAGACATGTTTGCGATGTACGTCTTTAGCGGCAACCCAATTGCGGTTTTACCATTCACCGAAAAACAAGCGGTAATACAGGCAGCGATCGCCGCCGGCAGCATCGAGCGAGGTTTGGCGACGACCAATCTCGGTGATGGTCTCATCCGATCTCTCGAGTTCTTCAAGGATAAACCGTTCACAGGCTCACGCATAGTAATGCTGGTATCTGACGGCGCAGCGAGGCTCACGATACCGATGCAAGAGCAGATCAAACACTTACTGGAAAAGTACCGGGTTACGCTATATTGGATTTATCTGCGCGATAAACATAGCCCGGGCCTATATACAAAGATGGCTGCTGATACTGCCGAGAGTATCGCCCCTGAGCAATTAGTGCATAAGTTTTTTTCCGAAATGGAATTGCCGTACCGTGCTTATCCCGCAGAGAATCCCGAAGCCCTACAAGAGGCGATCGCAGAAGTGAATAAGTTGCAGAATCTGCCTATTCGCTATAAGGATGTCATTCCCAAACGAGATTTATCAAGCTGGTGTTACGGAATCGCGTTGTCTTTTTTGCTCGTATTGCTGGTGACGAAAATTTGTGAGATTCAAGCGTGGCGTTGAAGAAGCGTTTGTATATTGTGTTCTCTGTAATGGCGCTGTTCTTTGGCACACTGTTTGGCCGGGAGGTTTGGCGATGGCATGAGACAGGTATATATAATGCAGCGATAGAAGAGGCGCGCTTTGCCGAGGCGGCACCCTATAAGGGCGATCATGGATTATTTGCAAAAGCCTATGCAGAACAGCAACGAGGTCGGTATCAAGATGCACGAATTCTCTACGGGGAGCTGGAGAACGCAGACGATCACGAGCTGCGGTTGGCCGTATTGTTCAATGTGGGCAACACTTACTTGCAACAAGCATCGGAAGTCGATCTGAATGCCGACGCTGATGTTGCTGTTCCGTTGATCGAACTCGCAAAAAACAGTTATCGGCAGTTGCTACGTATCGATAGCCGGCATTGGGAGGCGAAATTTAATCTCGAACGGGCGCTGCAGTTGTTGCCTGATTCCGGAGAACAAGCGCTCATTGATTTGGAAGGCCGAAGAAATCCGATACGCACAATTACTTCAGGCGATCCGGAGGGTGACCTACCTTGAGCGCGTGGCACAAAGCGCAGATTGCACTGCTACTAATAGCCTGCTGTTTGCTGGTCGCTACATCCGCACGACCCACGATGTATCTGGAAAGGGCTACATACCGCTACGTATTCGTGTTTGATATTACCCAAAGCATGAACGTCATGGACGTTTCTGCCGACGGATCAGCTCTTACGCGTTTAGATTATGCTAAACAGAGTGCCGCAAAATCTTTGTCGACGCTTCCGTGTGGGGCAGAAGTCGGACTGGCGCTATTTAGCGGACATCGAGCGTTTCTATTGATCACACCGATAGAAATTTGTGCCAACTATGGTGAACTATTGATTATGTTGGACAGTATAGATTGGCGAATGACATGGGAGGCGCGTAGCGAAGTTGCCAAGGGTCTATATAAAAGCGTCCAGCTGTTACAGCAGTTGCCGGGTCAGAGCCGATTGATATTTTTTAGTGACGGTCATGAGGCACCGCCAATCAATCCAGAGCTCCCACCTCAGTTCGTTGGTACAAAAGGTGAAGTAAAAGGTTTAATTGTGGGCGTAGGCGGCAAGACACCGGTACCCATACCTAAGTTCGATAAAACGGGGGAGCAACAGGGATATTGGAAAGCGCACGAAGTTCTGCATATTGATGCCTACAGTCAAGCGCGCAGTGCGCGCGAAGGCGAGAAAGCGGTGGTCACTGGCACGGAACACTTATCCTCGTTACGTGAGGCCTATCTCAAAGTGTTAGCTGATAACACGGGATTAACTTACCTCCGGCTAGGCGATGCAAAGCAATTTGCCAAACAGTTGCAAAGCAAAACACTCCGTATCCCCAAGATCGTATCTACAGATATGCGTTGGTTGTTCGCGCTAGGCTCGTTGATTGCGATTTTGGCGACCCTAGTCATTGCCAAACGTAATCGAAGTGAGATGGTGTCGAGCCCTGAAGCGTCCCCATAGCGAAAACAGCAAATGTTGTCCGCGCGTTCGCGCCCCCGAATATTGCGCGCGACCGCCTCGTGAAATATTCGGGCTAGCCGTCTGACCTTTAGGACGACGTCACCCGGACGTTTAAATGGTGCGCGGCGCCGACTTTCTTTAAGTGCTTGCCGGTCATCGGTGCGGCAACTCGTTGTCGCTCGAATGCTTACCCGCCAACTCCAGCGGGCACGGGTACCTGCTGGTGCCAGTTGGTTTCCCGTGGATACGCGGCGCCTGCGGCGAGCAGCAGTTCTTCTTCGAAATGCCTGCCGAGAAGTTGAAAGACGATCGGTAAACCTTCCCGGTTGATACCGCCGGGTAGTACGAGACCCGGGCTACCACTGAGGTTGAATGGGCACATAAAGCGATGCAAGCCGGCGATCAAATCGTCATCGATATTTGTCATTATGAGTTTTTGATAATCCAGCCCAGAAAGTGCGAGTCCCATATCGAGGAGGTGGGTTAATGCGGGTCCGTACTCATTGCGCCGTGACGGAAACGTTTCGTGGTGTGAGCGCGCGGCCTGCACGGTGCAGATTGGAAACCAATCCCAAATCATAGCGGATACGTCGGGAACTTTGACGGATTTGATTACCGCTCCACAGCTGTTGAGAACTGTGACCGCCGCGTTCAGTGCGTCCGCCGTTTCGGCGTCGACACCATCGCAAATCCAGCCCGGATCGATACCGGTGCGCATGCCATCGATGGCGTCCGCGAGCCTCGCGGCGTAGTTCGGTACGGGGCTCTGCGCGGCGGTTGGATCGTGTTTATCGGGGCCCGCGATGACCCCGAGCATAGTAGCGGCATCGGTAACCGAACGCGTTATGGGTCCGATGTGGTCGAGATTGGTCGCAAGTTCGAACACGCTGTGCCGCGACACCCGTCCCCAGCTTGGTTTCAAGGCGGTAACTCCGTGGGCCGCTGCCGGCAGTTTGATCGAGCCCCGGTTTCGGAGCCGAGTGCCGCGCTGCACAGACCCGCCGCGACCGCAACCCTGCTGCCGCTCGACGACGCTCCGGCCCAGTAGTCGGCGTTCCAGGGATTAACTGGCGTGGGGAAGGGTGCCCCCGATGCTCCGGATAGACGCCTTCGGTCAACGTCAGCTTGCCCAGCAATACTGCGCCCGCCCGTTGCAGGCGCCGCGTGACCGTCGATCGCGTGACGCTACGGTGTGTTGGTGAATCGGCATCGCCGCCGTCGTGGGGAGGCAGTCGATGTCGAAGATATCCTTAATAGCCAGCGGGACTCCGGCGAGCGGTCCCACGGTTTCGCCGCGTAGAAGCGCCGCATCGATGGCGGCGGCTTGTTCATGAGCACGGTCGCGCGTCTCGGTGATAAAAACGTGGTGGCGTGGTTCTAGGCGGTCAATCACGGTATATTGCGCGTCTAGAATGTCGCTGGCAGTGCATTGCCGGGTACGGATCGCGTGGGCGATTTCAACTGCGCCCCGCGCTAGCCAATTTGGTCCAAACATTGTCTGTGCTCCTCGTCCTGGAGCCAGTATAGTTGCCCGAGCTATAGTCAGCTGCATGGGCTCAGGAGCGCCGGGGTGCTAGAACGCGTCGTTATTTCCGGTTGGGGTCAGTGCACGCAAGCGCGCGACGCCGAGCCGCCGTACCTAGATCCTATCGATATGATGGAGCGGGCGGTGCGCGATGCCGGTAAATTAGCAGGTACCGCCGTGTGGCAACACGTGGATACAATTCTTGTGGTGCGCACGCAGAGCCGCAATTTGCGCGCACCGGGTGAGGAAATTGCGCGGCGGCTCGGGATCACGGCGACACGTATTCAGGTTTCGGGGATCGGTGGCGAGGCGCCGCAGCGTTTCGTTAATCAGGCGGCGGGAATGCTAGCGCGTGGCGAGTCCAACGCCGTGCTGATCTGTGGCGCGGAAACGTTCTACCCGAGATCGGCTGAAGCAGTTCGCGGTGAGGCTGCGCTGGTACAGGGCATACCTGAAGACTACGACGCTGAGGACGCGGTGGGCAGCGACGCACTCGAACAGCGCCACGGCTTGACCCTGCCGATTCATGGTTTTCCCTTATTTGAAACGGCGCTGTGGGGAAAATCTGGCTTGGCGCTCGCAGCGTGGCAGCAGCGCGTGGGCGCGATGTGGTCGGGATTTAGCGACGTCGCCGCGCGCCACCCCAACGCGTGGTCACGGGAGCCGGTCTCAGCGTCTCGCATCATCACGCCGGCAAAAGACAATCGACCGATCTGCTTTCCGTATCAAAAACGTATGGTGTCGTTAGTAATGGCGGACCTTGGCGCGGCCATTGTCATGACCTCCGAGCGCATTGCGCGCCGCATGAACGGCGGCGGCGGGAAACCAGTGTATTTTCTCGGCGGCGCATTTGCTAAGGATCGGCAGCGCTTCATGGTCGACAAAGCCGACTTCACCCGGGCGCCGGCACTCGCGGCCGTCGCCGCGAAAACGCAACAACGGGCCGGCCTCACGGTCGACGAATTAGAGGGATTCGATCTCTATAGCTGTTTCCCGTGCGCGGTAACGGTCGCGCGCGGCGAACTTGGCATCGCAGACACGGATCCGCGACCTTTAACGCAAACGGGCGGACTCGGCTTTTTCGGCGGACCCGGTAGCAATTATGCCTTGCACGGCATTGCGAGCTTGGCCGAGAATATCGCTGCTGGCAAACTCCGCACCGGCATGGCGACGGCCCTCGGTTGGTTTATGCATAAGTATGCCGCTGGGATTTATAGTGGCGCGCCACGCGATATCGATCTGCGCGCAGACGACATCACGGATGTGCAAACGCCAGAGGCGGGTGAGGCACCCGTGCGGCGGATAGAAGCCGCATCAGGCGTCGGCACGATCGAAACCTACACAGTGATCTATGCACGTGATCACGCGCCGCAAAAAGCGCTCATCTATGGCAGGACCGAGAACGGTTTGCGTTTCGTGGCAAACGACGATGGCAATGCGGAAACACTCGCGGGGCTGATGTTGGAAAATAAAATCGGGACGCGGGTCTTGTTAAGCTCAGATCTCGTCAGCTATACGAATCATGCTGCTTTGCTCGACTAGCTCATCGGCCTCATAAGCTATAACGATGACGCATCGACAGTCCCAGCGCGACGGCGTACCGGAGGATTACCCGGGCCGTATTGTGCGCTTTCCGGACGGCATCTCCGAAGTCGTCATCATGGTATTCGGGGTACAGGGTGCAGACGACGACGCGCACAAGGATTTCATCGCGGTGTTGACGCAGTTCGGTGCGCTTAGCGACGGTCCCGCGCGGCTCGAGCGTGGCGAGACCAGCGACGCGGGCGTTGTGCCGACCAGCCTATTGCTGGTTTACTGGGCGGCGGTAGAAGACGCACGCCGGTGGTGGCATGGCGACGCGCGGACTATTGGCAGCACGCCGCCGGTGCGCGGTGCTTGTGGCTATTTCCGTGAATGCATGACCATCCCGCAGGCGCGTTTTAACTACGCCGCGGGAACGGAAGATCGGCACGGGCAGCCGCCGTATTGCCGCTGGAACCCTGCGCCACGTTCGGTTATTGGGGCGCCTACCGCGATCGCCTGCCGGCCTCTCGGCATGACGATTTTGAAAGTCCGCTCCTAACCCCGCAAGCAACACGGAAACAGACGCATGGACGCCGCTTGCGGGTGTCCGTGCCCGATAATCTATGCTACATCCGCGAAGGTCAGGGATGGGGCAACTGTGGCGCAGAGGAACGCCACATTTGGGCTGAACTGATGAACGGCGTCATCGACGAATGGGTTGCCCGTCTCGCTCGTGATCCGGCGGCCACCGGCTGCCTGAGTATTCGCGATTGCACGGAACACGATGCATTGAAAAATACCGTGCTCGAGCGACGCACGCAAATTGCGTTCCTGTTATCGCTGCGCCATATCGAGCAGGCCGCGCGCACAGATCCTGCCCGTCTCGCCGTGCGTGGCGCGTTCGTCAAGATGTATACCGAACCGCGATTTACGCCAGGCATGCATGTTTGGGTTGAGGTTGGTGTGATGAAGCGCGGCGAAGTTGAAACGGAATACATAAATTGTCATTCCCACACGGGCTTGTTGCCTTACTTTGAAATCCAAGATACCGGTGAGACAGGATGAATGGTGCGCGTTTCCCGCGTCGGGTTCGGATCAATCGATACGGTCACGTTGCCGCAACGACGATGTCGTGTGGGATGCCGGAGACGCTTTCGCGCATGCGCATTAGCTGGCACACGAGGAGATAAATGCGATGAATTTTGACGCTTACCAACGGATAAGGTTCGAGCGCCGCGAGCGCGTGTTGTGGATTACAATCGACGCTGGGCCGATGAACGCGGTCGACTTCGAACTGCACGAAGAACTCGCGCGCGTGTTTTATGAGGCGCAGGCCGATAACGATAGCGACTTGATCGTGCTGACCGGTGCCGGCCGGGCTTTTTGCGCTGGCGGCGACATGGCCTGGTTCCAACAGATGATCGACGAGCCGGCGAAGTTCCGCGGCATCACGGTGGATGCGAAACGCATCGTCAATAGCCTCCTGGAAATGGAGAAACCCATCGTATGTCGTCTCAACGGCGCGGCTGCCGGTCTTGGCGCATCGATTGCGTTATTGTGCGATGTCATTATCGCCGACGAGCGGGCGCTGATCGGCGATCCCCATGTCAAAGTCGGTCTCGTCGCTGGCGATGGTGGTGCGGTGATTTGGCCGCAGCTGATCGGTTTTGCGCGCGCCAAGGAGATGCTGCTTACGGGCGAAATGTTGCGCGGGTCCGAAGCCGCTGCTATGGGCCTGATCAATTACGCGGTGCCGGCGGCGGAGCTCGATGCCAAGGTCGATGAAATGATCGCCAAGATCGCCGGCAACCCACGCTGGGCCGTGCGTTGGACTAAAACAGCGGTGAATCTTGTATTGCGCGACATCGCCAACAAGGTTATGGATGCGGCGATTGCTTATGAAATCAGCTCCAATGCGACCCATGACCGCCAGGAAGCAGTGACCGCATTTGTCGAAAAACGCAAACCGAAGTACAGGGGTGACTAGAGGGCGTAGCGCGAGAACGTTGTTCCGCCTAAATTGAACGCACCACCAGCGGCGCGCACAAACCGGTGCGTGTTGCGTACAAAACACCGACGCAGATCACACTAGCCCGCTGAGATCTAAAGAGCGAACGTTGTTGCGATTACCGAGCGACAGATAGGCTGATCACTGTCACACCAGGGTCACATCGAGAGTCACCGTCGTCACCCGAGGGTCATCAAGCTCATACCGGGTATCGAGCGCAGTCATACCAGGCTTGACCCGGTATCCAGTAGCATCATAAATCCCTGCCAGCGGTTTTTGTTAGTCTGGGGCGCTTCAACCTAGAATGCCATCCAACTGAGGATTGTAAGTTCAAGACTTGCGCGCTAGTTGTGCGCCGGCCGCGAGCAGAATGCCGTTATGGATGAGGAAGCTGCGCACGGTATTGCCGCGTTTGGCGCGACGGATCCGGGAACCCTCGGATTGCGCCTGGAATTCATCGATGAGGCCGGCGTACTTGCGCCGGCCCTTGATACTGATGCGTCGGTCCCCGGCCTTATCTACGCGTGTGCACGTGGCAATGATGCTATCGGGATCGACATTCACAAAGCGGCAGAACGCTGCCAGCGTTGGCAGGCGCTCGGGATCGTCGGCGACCGGATCTCCGCCCCAATGCTCGCGCAAGCCATCCAACCACTGGTGCACGGTTTCGTATTCAAGCAGTTCTTCGGCCTCCACGATGAACGCTACAGCGGCAAGCCGAGGCGCTCGGCGAGTGCCTTGATCTCGGCTTTGCGCTCGGCACTGTCTGCGCTCGCGGGGCGCTGGATCATATTCGCCGTCTTCAGCTTCTCGACGACCGTTTCGTCGCGGCGAAACGGCACGCCGTAGCGACCCTCGAAGTACTGTTCCTCGAACGGTGGTCGTGGACGCTGGCCGCCCGCATCCCACGACTCGGCAGGGTAACCGACGAGCAATACCCACAGCGATAGCCAATCATCCGGTACTTCGAAAGCGTTCTGCACGATCTCAGGGTTCGGCGTGTTGAGGCCGACACCCAGACCCTCATCCACGCCCGCGAGTAAAGCTTGGCAGACGGCCATGCCGGCATCGGCCGCCGCCGCCATACCGTAGGCGGGAGATTCGGTCAGCGGTTTCAGGAGTTGAGGGTAGACGAGCTCGTCGACAAAGCGATGGCTCCAACCGTGCGTCGGTGGTAGCGCGCCAACATCGACAAGCTCTTTCAGGCGCGAACCCTGAATGCGATTAACGACGCCGAGATCGATGAAAAAGTAGATATGAACTGGCGCGAGATCCAGCTGAACGTTCGCCACCGGGGTCTTCAACGCCTCGAGTTTGTCTTCCGGAATGCTGTCGCGGTCGACCACGACGGCTTTCATCCAATGCGCGTTGACGGCGCAGGACGCCAGACGCGCGGCTTCGAGCATGACTTGGATCTTTTCGCGCTCGACGGGCTTGTCAGGATCGAAAAAGCGAATGCTACGACGGCGGCCGATGACTTCTTTGTATTCCATGGTGTCTCCTTATTTCACGCCAGCGGATCGCGACTGTAGACGAAACGACCCGCCGGGTCAGTCTTGCGTTGTCGGTATGCGAAAGCGCGGTCTAGACACCTCTTATAACAGTTCTGGGTTCGCCAGACCATAGCCGCCTTTGACGGCGAGCACTTCATTGCAGCCGTCTTCGATCAATCCTGCGCGCGCATCGCGAAACAGTTTTTCCATGGGGTATTCACGCGTCATGCCGTTGCCGCCGAATAATTGCAGTGCATCGCTTGCGATCTCGAAGGCAGCTTGGGTCGCGCCGACCTTGGCGGCCATCGCGGATTGCAGCGACGGCTGCTCGGCGAGTGCATTGTATTCGACCACCCGGCGCGCCAGCGCGCGGTTTGCCTCGAGTTTACGGTACATATGAAACAAGCGTGTTGCGACGGACTGATGTCGGATGATCGGAACGCCCCCTTGCCGGCGCTCGTGCACGTAGTTGTAAGCAAGATCGTAGGCGGCGCGGGCGACCCCGATCAGAGCCGCTGCGACAAGACCATTGGCTTCGTGATGAATGGTATAGACCGCGCGCTGATAATACTCAGGTGAGGCGAGCAAATATTCCGCCGGTACTTCGACCTGGTCGAAGAAGATCTCACCTTGGTTCAAGGCCCGTTGGCCCATCTTCTCGAGCGGTTTGCCTTTGGTCACCCCTTTCAGGTCTAGCGGTACTACGACCACGCAACCATCGCGGATATCGGCGCCGACACCCGAATCGCAAGCGCAGTACAGCACACACTGCTCGGCGATCGTACCGTTCGAGACCCAGGCCGATTTCTGCCCGTTGATGATGATCCGATCACCTTTGAGTTTGGCAACACAGTTAGGACGCGCGTCGCGCCCCTGCGGATGGGAAAGTTGGCTATTCGGATCGAGGTTGTCACTGCCGTGATCCGGCTCGGTAATGCCCCACGACCCGATTTTCGTTTCCGGGCATTGCTCGATCAGAAATTCATTGCCGAACAGCAGCGCCATGAAACGTGGAAACGTTGCCGCGCCGACGGTAAATGCCAAGCCGACATCACCGTACGCTAGCTCCTCGTTGGTCAGACACATCATGCGGGCTCGCGCCCGCGGCTCCATATCAAAGAGCATGTCTGTTGAGAAGCCGAGTTCGCGGTATTTGTCGATGAACGGCCACAACGGCGAATCGGGTGCGATGATCGCCGCCGCCGACATGCGGTCGAGTCGCTGGCCTAGGGGGCGCATCTCCTCGGCGGCGAAACGCCGTAACACCTCGACAACAGCGGTTTCTTCCTCGCTCAGTGGCGGCTCTGCCCCCAGCTCGCCGAGCGTCGCGGCCGGTGTGGGATCCCACTGGGCGATGCGGCTATCTGGATGTGGTGCGCCGCTTCTCGGAATTGATTTTACGGAAACTGCCATAGCTTGCTCCTCCACTGCCGGGTCGGTCACAACTATAAACCATGAATGGGTTTTTCTCGCGACCGCCAACCCAAACGCATCGAAATGCCGGTCGCGCACCCATCCCGGATATTGCACGAGCGCCTCAGCGGCATAATTCTACGTCGGTTAGGCGCAGTATGCATTATGCAATGACGTCGGCGATAGACGTATACGACTGCGAGCTTATGCATAAAATCACCCACGATGTGATGCGCGCTAGCCCGAGCAGTCGGGGCCCGATGTTTGCGGCCGGGGCGATTACACCGCTGCCGAGCGAATTCATCCCAGGTTTAGGCATGTACCCGGAGGATCCCGTCTGCTGCACGTGGTCGTGCGCGAACTTTATGATCACGATGCCCTACAACGCACGGACGCTTTGCACCACTGGCTTACGGCAAACAACACGCACCGATCAAAGCGTGCTGTGATCGCGGGCATGGGCCCGGCTTCGTGCACCCATTCAAATATCCGTTTGGAACGATTGGCACGACGTGTAGCACAGCTAGCCTGGATATTGCGCGAGGCGCTCGCCGCGCTGGTGTTTAAGACGGCGTGATGTAACGAGTTGTTAAATTGGATTTTGGAAAGGAACCGTTCATGATCCAGGGTCGTGACGAAGACCAAACGAGACTGCGTCTTTGTGATTGCAATCACAGTCACTAAGGGAGCAGTTCGATAACCTCAAGGCACACATCCCGACGAACCAATAACATTCAGCGCGAGCTCGCGGTAAAAAGTTCGCAAGTGGATCACAGTAAGAACATCACTGCTGTTTGGCGCAGAGTATGGACTAAAACCTAAATGATTTTAGCATCGATGAATATGAATAACGTAATTTGCAAACTATTCTTGCGGTCAGCGATCGGTATCGCCACATTGAGCGTCGCAACGACGACCGGTGCCGCGGAAACCGCACACCCCTCCGATTTCGGTCTCGCGCGGGCGGCTCCGGTACATAAGTTTGATCCGCTCAACGCAGTTGAAATCGATGCAATCGTAGAAATAGTGCGCGCGCGCTCATCCGCATCCCCAGCCGGGCGTAGTAGGGGGCTTGCAGAAGCGAATCGCGCGGAAACGGAGCGCACGGAATTGCTGCTCGTCGAAAGACACCAAGGTGAAAAAGATGATCCCGCTCGACGCGCCGACGTTTACGTCTATGACTACAACACGAATGAACTCGTGCACACTATCGTCGATGTCGAGACGCAGGAAACTATTTCCGTCGAACGTTCTCGAGGCACACAGCTACCGCTCACGCAGAACGAAATTCAACGGGCACGCGACTTAATTTTTGGTGACGACGAAGAATTCGCGCTCATTGACGCTGAATATCAGCGCATTACCGGTGGACCACTTAGCGACGTCGATCAACTCAACGTCAAGGCATTTACTTTTCACGCCGCGAGTTTGCGGCGCAATCTAAATCCCGCTTCCAAGCGTTGCGGTAAGCACCGGTGTGCGCAAGTTCTCCTTTACACGGCCCACGATGTCGTGTTTGAAATCAGCCCAATTGTTGATCTCTCGGCCAACGTAGTTACGCAAAATATTGGCTTTTGAGCTGCTGGGAAATGAGAATGACTATGAAAACAACATTATCGATAGTTATTTTGCTGGCGAGCTCGGTAGCGACGTCGACTGCATGGGCTCGCCCCGGCGACACATCTTGCCCAAGTGGACAAGAGATCCAGACTACCTTCTCTTCGGGGGGCAAGTGGGAGCTGTGTTGGCAGGAATCGCAGGCGGAAGGCATTGTACTGAGCAATATCTACTTCACGCCGCCGAGTAATGCACGCCGAAAAATTTTGGGCGAAGCATCTGTATCGCAGATCCATACAGAATTCGACGATGGGTACACGACGCAGGCCATATCCGTTACCAGCGGTCTCGGTGGCGCGAATTTGCTACCATTATCGAACGTCGACTGCGCCCAAGGTCAGTTACTGGCCGCCGGCGGGCGCAACGTTGTTTGTCATACCACACATCCACGCGGCTATATCTACAAAACTACCTCCGGTCTACAACGCCAGGGGCAGTTGATGGAATTATTTAGCGTATCGGACATCGATGGCCGCACGTATGTTGTGCGTTGGCATTTTTACGACAACGGGATCATTGCGCCGGCGACCGGCTTAAGCGGCACGCTGCCGCGCTTTGGTGATAACGCGGCACATGGATGGCCTGTAACGGCGTTGAATCGAATAGCGATAGGGTTTACCGACCATGTATTCTGGCGCCTAGATTTCGACCTCGGCGGAACGGACGGTGATGACATCGTCGAAGAAATCACGGCCGCCGTAGACGCATCTGGCAACAAAAGATTTAAGGCGATTAATCGTCGCAGTTTCGAAACCGGTCGCTCGCTGGACTACGCGACAAAACGGTTTTGGCGTGTACGAGATAACTCGCTTACGAATGGTCAAAACGGCCACATTTCTTACGAACTAGTGGTTCTGAATTATGCGCATCAAAGTCCGAATATCGGCGGTGATGCGTGGGCTGCAAGCGATGTGTTTTTCACTCGCTACGACCCCTGTGAACGTCAGGCACTGGGTAACACTTCCACCGGATGCAGTGAATCGATTGACGAGTTCGTCAACGGGCAAGCTATCGATGTCGACGATGTCGTGGTGTGGTATCGACAGGCCTACCATCACTTGCCACGGGATGAAGATGACAATCGCGTTGCTGTTCGTTGGAACGGTTTCGAATTGCTCCCCCGCGACTGGATCGCTGCCAATCCTTTGTAGGACCGGCCAACTACAGAGCAGAGTTATATCCAATACAAATAAAGATAGACCACCCCGATGAGAAGCTTAACCTCCTACCGAATAATCGTATTGATCGTAATGCTTGCCGCCGGTTTATGGGGCAATGCTATGGCAGCGGAATTTTGCTCCGATACCTACTATATCGATGTAACGCTCGCGAACGGCGCTCGTTGGGATATGTGCTGGGAACACCGTAACCGGGAAGGCATCGTCCTGCATCATATCCATTATACGCCGTCGGGCGATCAACGAAGAATGGTTTTGCGTCAAGCATCGATCGCGCAAATCCACGTGCCCTACGACGATAACGGTGCGCGCTACCATGACGTGTCCGATTACGGGCTCGGCGGGGGGTATATGCACAACATCGCCCAAGCTGATTGCCCGCAAGGCACCCTTATAGGCACTTCTGGCACCAACTATATTTGCCGACAAGTGCTGCCTCAAGGCTACAGTTATAAGTACGGCGATGAGTCGGCCCAATCTGAAGCGTTGAGCTTATTCAGTGTTTCTCATGTCGGTGCTTATAACTACATGCCGCAGTGGAAGTTTTTTGACAACGGCACGATCGAGCCGTGGATGGGCGCGACGGGTTCGCTGCAACGATTTGGTTCTAACCCCAGCCACGGCTGGCAGATCGACGCCACCCGGATCGGTATTTCCCACGCCCACAACTTTTTCTGGAAACTAGACTTCGATTTGAATGGTAGCAGCGATGATGATTACGTCGAAGAAATCAATATCGATGCAGGCACGACGACACGAACGCGTACGATGACGCGGTTCTATCAGGAAGCCAAACGTTCGGTCGACCCCTCACGCCAGCGATCCTGGCGCATCGTCGACCCGGCGACCAACACGAACGGCCACCCCTTATCTTATGAGATATTGCTGATCGATTCCGGCCACAAGGTAGTCGGTCCAAGCTACGAGGCGTTCACGCATAACGACTTCTATGTAACGCGCAGAAAATCGTGCGAACGTTATGCCTCGCACAACCCAACCGCAGACGGTTGCGCCGATGATCTCGATGGATTTGTAAACGATGAAAGTATTGATAACCAGGATATCGTGCTGTGGGCTGGATTGACTTTCTACCACGTGCCGCGCACCGAAGATGCGCCGAAGATGGATGCCCATTGGAATCATTTTCAAATTGTGCCGCGAGATTTTCACCCAGAAAACCCGGTCAGCGGCGGTACCACGAACACGCCCCCGAGTATTGCAGCAATCGGTGCCCAATCGACGACTGTTGGTGCCAGTGTCTCACTGGCGGTCATGGCGAGCGATGCCGACGGCGACACCCTCACTTACAGTGCGAGCGGCTTGCCGGCGGGGCTCGCGATAAACGGTAGTACCGGCGTAATCGGTGGCGCGCCGACGACCGCCGGATCGACGTCGGTCACGATAAACGTCTCCGACGGTACCGATACCGCACGCACCAGCTTTAATTGGACCATAAGCGAACCACCGAATAATCCGCCCGTGGTGTCCTCGATTGCCAATCAATCGACGACTGTTGGCACCAGTGTCTCGCTGGCGGTCACGGCGAGCGATGCCGACGGCGACACCCTCACTTACAGTGCGAGCGGCTTACCGGCGGGGCTCGCGATAAACGGTAGTACCGGCGTAATCAGCGGCGCACCCACCACCGCCGGATCGACGAGCGTTACGATAAAGGTTTCCGACGGTACCGATACTACGAGTATCGACTTCACTTGGACCGTAAACGCGGTCGTGACGAACACCCCGCCGAACTTAAGCATTTTGACGCCGAGCAGTGGCGCGATCTTCACGTCCGGCGATGCGGTAAGCTTGAGCGCAATCGCTACCGACGCCGAAGACGATGACGCCACTTTGACTGCGGGCATCGTGTGGTCTTCCGATATCGACGGTGCGCTTGGGGTCGGAGACTCACTAACGCCCTCGAACCTCAGTGTTGGCGTGCATGTCATTACCGCAAGCGCTACCGACAACGACGGCGCGACGACGGATGCAAGCATCACGCTCACCATCGAAGCGGAAACGTGGACTACGGTTGCAAACTATCAAACAGACTATCAAGCGAGTTCGCCAGCCGCGGGATGGTCCTATGCTTGGAATCAACATGGCCCCATAGGCACTGCTGGTGATTACGCCGACTTGATGTGGTCAGCTTATCGCTATGATTCCGATGGGATCGCCGGCGGGCCGGATAATACCGAGAACCGTTTCGGTTATCTGCGCAATACTGGTGGGCATGCCGGTGGCGGCGTCAACCAAAACGGCACAACGGATCGTTATGTGATTGCAGGTTACGAGGTAGCAGCCGACGCCAAGTATCGGGTCGCGGCCAGTACTATCAATCATACCGGTTGCCAATGGACGAACGGGTTGCAAGTCGATGTCTATGTCAACGACACGTTTATTACGCAAACTGCGGTACCCACGGACAATAGCGCGGTGAGTTTCGACGCCGAGCTCGGCTTGTTAGCCGCTGGCGATACGATCTATATCGGCGTCGGCCCGAATGGCCGGGACGGTTGCGACGCTTTCCAGTGGGATTACACCATTGAGCACAGCAATGCCGGCCAGGGAAATGCGCGGCCGGCGGTGAACATTACCGCGCCAGCCGACGGTTCTGCGTTCGCGCAGGGTGAGGCGATTGCTTTTACGGCCGCTGCAAGCGATCTCGAGGACGACGATGTTGCGTTAACAGACGACATCATTTGGTTGTCTAACCTAGACGGCGAACTCGGGAGTTCCGGCACCCTGAATAGCGACACACTTAGCGTCGGTACCCATACCATTACCGCAACGGTCACCGACAGCGATGGCGCGACCGCCGAGACATCCATAGTGGTTGATGTGGTAGCGGGCGCCTGGGAACTCGTCGCGGCTTACCGGCAAGATTTCCAGGGGAGCACGCCGACAACAGGGTGGCGTTATTATTGGAATGCCAATGGACCGCTAGGTGACGTTGCCAACTATGAAGCGTACCTCTGGAACGGTTACTACTACGATTCCGATGGTGCCAGCGGCGCCGATGGCAACGAAAACGCCTACGGCCGCCTACGATCTACTGGCGGTCACCCAGGTCGCGGCGTGAATCAGGGAGCGAGCACAGATCGCTACGTGATTGCCGCGTACACGGCCGCCGCCGATGGGGACTATCGAATCAGTGCGAGTTCGGCGTCACATTCAAGTTGCCAGTGGACGAATGGCATTGATCTCCAGGTCTACGTGAATGACACGCAAATCACACAAGTATCGATCCCTGCGGACGGCAGTAACGTAACGTTCGACAGCTCGCTCGGGGCTTTGACCGTGGGCGACCGGATTTACGTCGCGGCAGGTCCAAATTCCGCTGACGGTTGTGACGGCTTTCAGTGGGATTATCAAATCGACTACAACGCCGGTGTACCGACGCCTTAACGCGGTGACCGGGAGCAAGCTGAACCTGTAATAGGAGGTCTTGCGAACAGGTTTAGATGTTCATAAGACCTCGCGATACGTGGCCGACATCGGCGATCTAAATTCAGCTCCGTCGCAACGTTTTGGATCTAGTCATGTGCGCAAAAAAACAGTCAATACCTCGATGAGATTGCTAACCTGCGGCTTACTTACTTGCAGCGCGGTTGCGTTTTGCTCGCTATCGTGCCTGGCAACGGAAATGCCTAGCGCATGGCAGGCCGAGGCCGATAACAATAAGCTGCACGCGATCTTGGCTTGTATCCAAGCCCCGGCTATCGGCGCCTATCAAGTATGCCAGTTACATCTCAGCACGACGGCGGGGGATCCGGTGGCAGCCAAAATTTATGTCAACGGTGGAATGCCGGGCCACAGCCATGGTCTGCCTACCACGCCGCTTGTAGTCCCAATCGAGCCTAGTGGCAGCTATGAAATTCGCGGGCTCAGGTTCGGTATGCCCGGTCAATGGCTACTCGATTTCGCGATCCATGGCGATAAAGACGTTGATCACATTATCGTTAAGTTTGAGGTTGGCTTTTAAATCGTGATAGGGAAGTCCTGGCGCCGATAAGTATAGGCCCGGGTTAAGCTGCTGTAATTTCCTGCCCGGCCGAAAACCATTCCTAGTGAAGCAAAGCCGGCCACCATGTACAGGACATTTAAAGTATCGTTGCTCTGCAGCCTCATCGCCCTTACTGCACGTGCCATGGCGGCAAACGAATGGCGCGACGAAGAATGGGCGATCATCGAGTCTTTGTCGCTGGCGCAGTTGCCGGCGCAACCGTCGGACCGTTCTAATCGATACTTGCACGACACCACGGCCGTGGCGCTGGGCAAAGCCTTGTTTTTCGATCCGGCGCTCAGTGCAAACGGCAAGGTTTCCTGTGCTAGTTGCCACCAAGCCGAGCGTTGGTTTTCGGATGCGCGACGGACAGCCCAAGGCCTTGGTAAGGTGCGGCGGCATACGCCTTCTTTGCTCGATGTCGCCTATCAACAATGGTTTTTCTGGGACGGACGTAAAGACAGCCTCTGGGCGCAAGCACTCGTGCCGCTGGAAAACCCGCTCGAACACGGCCTAAGCCGTGTCGAAATCATACGACTGATCGCCGCTCATCCGCGCTACCGCGGTCAATACGAGCGCCTGTTTTCAGCGCTGCCCACGCGCGGCACGATTGCGCGGTGGCCTCACCGCGCCCATCCGGACGGTGATCTCGCGGCGCTGCAAGCGTGGAAATCCTTGTCGTCTTCGGAACGCCGAATGATCGATCGCGTATTTACGAACATTGGGAAATCTATTGCCGCATACGTGGCTACGTTGAGATCCGGAACCAGCAAATTCGATCGTTACGTGCATGACTATGTGTCCCACGGCCACTCAGATATTTTGACCGACGACGAAACCGACGGCCTGCACTTATTCATTCATAACAAAGCCGCGTGCATCAATTGCCACAACGGGCCGCTTCTAAGCAATCAAGGGTTTCACAACATCGGCACGGGGGTCGGTGGGCAGGATCTCGGCCGCGGCGATATCGTCGCCGCTATTCAGTGGGACAAGTTTAACTGCCTGGGCGAATTCAGCGATGCGCCTAAGGACAGCTGCACGCATTTGCTTTACATGAACAAATCACGCCATGAGAACAGCGGCGCTTTTAAAGTGCCCAGCTTACGCAACGTCGCAAACACCGCGCCCTACATGCACGATGGGCGCTACGACAGCGTAGAAGCCGTATTGCAACATTACGTGGAGGTCTCGCACCTGCGTGAGAACACCGATCTGACACCAATGCGACTAACGCCCGAGGAAATAGCCCAACTCGCCGCATTTTTGCGCACACTGAGCGAGCCAACGCCGCGCTAGCGATGCAGCGCAATGCCACGAGGGTCACGGAAGGCGTCATCGCAGGCGGATGAAAATGCCCCTCGCCCCCAGCTTGTAGCGCAAGCGTAGCGGTTGCGACGATTGCTTGAATGTTCGAACAAGTCGGCGCCGGTGCGCGCTAGGGTGCCCACGAGTTCGGCGCTAGCGGGTGTTCCCTGATGGCGTCGCGGTAGGGAAAATTACCGGTTTTCTAGGATGTTAGTATCGCTGGTGGGAATTCTTCATATTCAGTCCTGCCGGCGGACCAGGTACACTAGTTGACCGGTTCCGATCGTTACTAGCGGTTAGATCTCCCAGATTCACGGCAGCGCGTTGAGAACCGAAATATCGGCACAGATAACAATCATTACTGAACTAAAACCTCTTAAGTCAGGAGCCCAGGAACTATGAGTAGACGTGGTCATTATATTCGGCTGAAATCGAGTCTCGCGGGGGTAGCTTTGGCGGCAAGCCTAAGTCTAGGTACTGCCCAGGCCGCAATCGACGATGACGGCATCGACGGTGGTAGCGGCTTTGGCGCTGGTACTGGTAGCGGCGAGCTATTTTTCCAGATATGGGATATGGGTCGACAGCTATCGTTGACCTGGGACTTCGGTTTGAAAATAAGCGATTTTTTAGCAGATCCCCTCGGTAGTCGATCTTGGAGCAGCGCGGAAATCACGAATTTTATCAGCGGCGGCGATCTTGCTGATATGCAATGGAACGTCGGCGGGATGAGTAACAATACCGCTACCGATTTTTCCGGTGTATTTCTGCTTACCACGGTCGACCCGGATGCCTCGGTGGAAGTGGAAAACGGCGGCGTCAGAGGTCTTGACGGCGGCGTGCTCGAGCAAGCGTTAGCGCTCGCGAGCAGTTACGTCCGTGCGGTCAGTGCCGAACTTGGTAATAACGAAATCGGAACTTTTGGCCCCAGCGACGGCACGGCATATTATGGCGGTGGCGCTTGGGGCGATTCTTGGGGCGCACAGACACCTTTTGATACTGCAGGGGAGTTCGAACAAGGCGCGTCGGAAGCGCTATCGATGCTGCAAATCGGCTTAAACGCGGGTGACAGTAACGTGGCCGAATTCGGCGCGATGAACGACGCGGTAAGCAACGTGATGTGGACCCTCGATCCGGGTGGTGCTTTGAGCGTGCAAGCTGTGCCAGTACCGGCTGCGGTTTGGTTGTTTGGCTCCGCCTTGGCGGGATTAATGGGTTTGGGTCGTGGTAATCGCACCTGATTTTTAGCCCGAACGAATTTAGTTCAGTGATCTAATCTGGGGGATCTACCGATCATGAATAAACTGTTATCAGTTTTTATTGCGATCGCGATGGTGATGACCGTATCGTCAGCGTTTGCTTTCAATCCGACCACGACCGGGGCGGATATCGTGCTCCATCACGGTGGTGCGAGTGCGTCGAGCAGCACGTTTTTTGACAACGTACGTTCACTGTGCGTCAGCAATGCGGATGTATTTGTCGACTCCAGTGAGAACACACCTAACCCGGGTAACGCGCTCGATCAGGCGAATACCTTTGACGGAAACTATTGGGTTGTTGCTTGTGAAGTCGACCCTTCCACCGTCTCGGGCTTAGCCGGGACGCGTAAAATGTTGTACTACAAGCGTGACGAGGGTGGTTCCGGCGTCGGTGTTTCCCCACTAGCGGCACAAATCGATGTCGCGTTTATGGCCGTCAACATCGCGAATTGCCCCAGCGTCAATAGTGGTAGCGTCAATTTCCACGTGTGTGATTACGCATCAGACGGCAGCTCGGCCAGCGAACTCGCACCCTTAGAGGTGGGCAGCTCGGACGTCGAGCCGCAGATCTTTGCTGCCCCATTAAATAACCCGACTGGGATTGACTTCAACAACGACGGCACGCCGGATTCCAATCCGGTCGCGGATCTTAGTCAGCTTACACCGGAAAGTGCAGGCTATCTCACCTTTGGCACGGTCGTTAATTTGCGCATGTACCAAGGCTTGCAAAGCGATCAATTCCCGGCTAGCAGTGCGTGTAATCCAAGCAACGCAGGTTACGCTGCGAACGGCGAATCGGAAGCCTGCATGCCAAGTCTGACCACGACTGCGGTGACTTCCTTAATGGCCACATCCCGTCGAGTCGACTCCGTAGAGGAGATCGCACCTAGTGCCTCCACGGCGGGTTTGACCGACAGCGTGGTCCACATTTGCCGACGTGTACAAGGTTCAGGCACTCAAGCGCAACACAATCGCCACTATTACAACTACCCCTGCGAGCCGAACCAAGACGGTGATTTCGACGTCTCCACGCCGCAAGGCCCGGGTTTCGGCAATTTCTTCACGCTAAACGAAGGTTCTGCCGACCTCGCTCGTTGCCTGTTGTCCTACAACGATGGTACGAACGAAGGGGCGAAAAATCCGAACCCGAGTTTGCGCACACGGTGGGCGATAGGGCTGCAATCTTTAACTCGTACGGACACGATTACACGTAAGTTCCGCTACGTTAAGATCGATGGCGTTGCGCCGACGATCGATAACGTCCATGCCGGTCGCTATTCGCAATGGTATGGCCAGTCCTTCCAGCGCACGAGTGGTCTCACCGGGGACCAAAATGCGGTACTCGACGAGATCGTTGCTCAGCAAAATGATCCCGCGGCTTTGGCTGACTTTAACGTCACCCATGCCTTCGGTATCGGTGGTTGGGTCGCCGTACCGAACGCCACCAATGTGCCTGCGGCAACGTTGAACCACAATAACCCGATTGGCCGTTTCGAACGGACTACGAATAACGGTACGCCGAATTCCTGCGCTAAACCGCGGGCCTACGGCGCGAACGGTGTTCCGATCGAGGTTCGCTAAACCGAAAATTGCCTGGCAGGGGTACACTGCCAGCACATTGAAAATCGGCACCCACATTTTAATGAGCGTGCCAAGCTTCAAAGCCCCCACCAGCCGGGGCAATGTTGTTCGCTTAAGAGGCGCAGCATAGCGATTGACGGGATAACGGGTTTTGGAGATTTTGACCGCCCTGGGCTGTGAAGGTCTGGGGCGTTTTTCTATATACAGGGTGGCGATACCTTGTCGGAGTTCCCGCAAGCGCCGCGGTGTATGAGCCGGCGATACGGCGCCGGCCATGGCAATCAACTGGCTTGCAATAAACCGAAAGGCGAACTCGAAACTCACCTCAGCCGGTGCTCGACCATGCGCAACAGCGGCCAGAGAAGCTTCTCGGCGGATCAAGCTTATAGGCCAACAATAACCCTCAAAGCTCCTGGTAGAGGAGGGCGACCTCTTTACTGCGCAAAGTGATCGCGTGGTGCTGCATCGAGCTGTTGATGTCTCTGAAGCCAAGCTCAATCTCCCACCGTTGGTGGTATAGCTGCGCCACGTCCTCGGCACTGAATTGGTCAGCGGGTAACGAGGTAAGAACCGTTTTCTCAGTGCCGCCGACCTCATAGGTCACCGCTCGTGCCGTCCAGTATTCGGGTAACCTCGGGTTGCGTTTCCTCGCCGGTACTGAGACCGTCATCCTGACCAGACAGTCACCAGGGCCGTAGTGGTCGACGAGCTCATAGACGAGGTTCGTTTTTGCCGGGATCAACCAATGACGCTCATGTCCCTTGCGACTGATCTCAAGTAGGAGGTTCGCACTGAAAAAGCCTTTGTCCAACAACGTGATAGAACACCCAGGAATGCCCTCGATAAAGGTCTCCGCCAGCGGCATCTCGTGCGCCGATAGGGACGATAGCGGCATCGGCGATGATATAGAACGCAGATTCATCAGCGCCACCAAGCGCAACATCGGATACGGTGATTGCCGCTTACCCGTCGTATTGCCCGAGCCAAAATGGTCGCGTAGCTCCACCGTATCCTGGGTCCGAAACAACGCCCCATCAATGGCGAATAACTGCAAACCATGCCAGTCGTCTTGTGGGTAGCGCGCCTGACCCCACGCCGACGCGCATTGCTCAAACAAGCCTTTCATCGGGGCTTCCCCCAGGCGTTGCCGCGCTTGCGACAGACCACTGCGAGCCAGTAACGCATCGTCCAAACCATCTGCGCAGATGTTCAGGCGACGGGCGACCTCGTTGATCGGTTCATTGCGAAACATGGCCATCCCGATCACCAACCACAGCACCATATCCTGGGACAGACGCCGGCGCCGGATCGTGGCATGGGACGACAGCGATAATGACTGCTCCACCCACTCCATCGGCAGGTGCTCGGTTAACGCACCAAATCCGCAACCAAATGTCTCTGAGCAGCTCTCGGTGTCTTCCAGTACCTGTGCTAAAGGCATAAAAAAATCCGGTATCAATCAAGTTGATACCGGATCCTGATCCTGCTTCTAGCTTACTTCAATGCTTAACTGATCAGCATTGCCCGCACTGAGCGGGGCTTTTTCTTAGGGAAACTAACATACTTGTCATGATCGAACGGCATGATTAGTTATAGATTTTTTGTACCCTGGCGAACTCAAGGACTGGACCGCACCCGGTGCCGTCACCAATGACAATACCATGTTCGATCTGCGCCACGATGCCGGTCCGACGATCAATTTGCCTGGTTTGGCCCCGGATTTTCAGCTGGTGAACTTAAGCAGTGAGCATCATTATTGATGAGACGCGCTGCGCGAAGCGTACTCCGACTCCTAGCGCCATCTTGGGTCACCGATATGGACGCTTAATTACCTGGGCGGCCAACTCGGCGTTGCGCGCGATACATGGCTTAGGCTGCGATGCTTATCGGCCGACGAGATCGACGGGCCGCCTCTCGGGAGCGACAGCTTGCGGGTGGATCTCAATGCGGTCTTTTGACCTACGCCTAAGACGCGCTCTTCGTGCAAGGGCTTGGTGGCCTCAATGCTTGACAGCCGAATTAGCGTCGAGTCAACGTGAGACGGGGCGGGCCACCGGTAATGTGAATCGCACTTGGAACGTGCCGAAAAACGCCTCGAGGAAATCGCATCGAAATATAAGGTTTTGCGTGCACCGAATAGATCTCCCTTGCACGAGAAAGCAGAACTCGCCGACGCCCGACAACAACGCGCCGACGCCAAGGAAAAGAACGAGGAACTGTATCAGGCGAGCCAAGAGCCGTCGGAAAACTTAGCCGAAGATGCCAAGGCCGAGCATCTGGCAGCGGGTGCCACGATGCGGGTGAGCGTCATGCGCCGTGTCGCGGGCCAGAGTGGGAAGCTGTAAGTCGCCGGTACGGTATGGACACTTCGGTATGCACGCTCAGGGTAGGGCCAAGGTTCTTACGGATTCCGTAGTTCACGGGCATTAGCCGTCGCATAATATCATTTGATCGACGGGTTTCATCTTCTATGCATCGAATGTGCCGCCGATGGAGGCCGTGTCGTTGTATTCGCGCACATAGGAGAGCATGCCGTTCTCCGCAAAGCGGAATTCCCACACGAACGCCATATTGCAAGTGCGCCCGGTTGCTATCGCTTTGCCGTTCTTCTCGATCCCCGTTGTCGCCAGAGTCCTGGTTTCGGGATCGAAAATAAAATCCAGAAAGACGAGCTCGCCGATTACCCACGTCGCCGAAAGTTGCTCCAGGTACCGCTGCAAGCCCGCCGCACCCTCATAGCGACCACCAAATGGTACATGTGCCGGCAGAAAATTCTCCCATACGAACTCTTCCCCCATCATCTTCACACATTCTGAAAAGTCGTTAAGCAGCAATTCCATGTACTTGTTAACAGTATCAATAGCCTGTTGTTTATTCATTGTCTTTTCTCATTTGTACGGGCCTACACAAAGGATAGGATAAAACAGACAAGAGGTCAGCACCCGGCGCTTGCAACATTGGCGTGCGTAGGAATAGGTATCACTGTTCCCTGCGCCCGACGCTTTGCCTATTCCGCGCTCACAGCGCAACGTGACCGCGGATAATGTCGAGACGGCACGCTAGAATCGCGCTTATTTCGAGTCGTGGGTGGTGAGTAGCGATCGACTGATTACCACATTTTGAATGTCGGTCGTGCCATCGAGTGTATGTGCAATCTTGGCCTGTTCGAATAACCGCGGCAGCGGCGTATCCCGTTTCAATCCGTTTGATCCCATCTGTCCCATGCACACACCCAGACCATCGAGCGCCACTCGGGTTGCGAATTTTTTTGCGTGAGCTGCTGCGACGCTGGCACGCCCGTTCATATCGAGTCGTGCTGCGGCGTCATAGGTCATCAAGCGAGCTGCATGCAAATCGGTCGCAAGTTCTGCGAGCTGCCACTGGAGACCTTGAAAGTCGGCCAGCCTTTGGCCGAAAGCGTGGCGGCTCGTCGTGTACGCAAGGGCGGTATCGAGTCCCGTCTGCAGCGCCCCGCAACACATGGCCGCAACGTTGACCCGGGCGAGATCGATCGCCGACAGCGCAGCTTGTATCCCTTTACCCGGCGGAACGACAAGGCTTTCTGGCGGCAGCGCCACGTCGTCGAAGCTAACATCGCATATGTTGCCCACGTGGCCGCCGAGCAGTTTGTAAGGTTCGCTTACGCCGACACCGGGGGATTCACGCGGCACTAGAAACCCCGCAATGCCAGCCGCGCCGCTGTTGCCTTCGGTCTGCACAAAGACAAAGTATTCATCGATGTACGGCGCGTTCGTGACCCACGCCTTGCTGCCGTCAAGACGCCAGCCGTCACCGGCCGGACGCGCCAAGGTTTTAATCGCCGTAGCGTCCGAACCCGCTGATGGTTCAGTCAACAAAAATCCGGTGCTCTTATCGCCAGCAAGAAAGCTGCGCTGGATCTCGTCATGCCATGAATGTTCGCTATGGGCGGCAACGGCGGCGATGCAATACTCCTGTGGCAGAAATGTAAGCGGTGCGATGATATCGATGGCACCGAGGGTTTCGGACATTTTCGCCATCACCACCGCGCGAGCGGCGTGGCCGCCCTTGGCCTGCGGTATGAGCAAACCTTTCAGGCCCTCGGCAATATAGGCTTCCCAGGCTTCGCGTGGTGGGCGGCCGGTCGCGTCGCCGGCCGCGGAAACCGCGGCCAGTGTTTCGCCCACGCGCTCATTACTCGCCAGCAATCGTTGCTCGTGTTCAGAATAGGTCGTTTGCATCTCACCCGAATATTACACGAGGTGCTCATTGCGCGTACGCCAATAACTTGAGATCAGGACGAAGATTGAGTGACAAGATTGAGGACACACACTTTATTGAGCAGCACGTGCCGACCCTTATTGCACAGCATCACATCCATCCGTCCGATAATCAGGGATAGCGAATAAGAGCCTTGCATCTCCGGCAAACACGCCGCTGCGCCCCAGGAAAGTGGAGAAAGTGGGTGATGAGATGGACGCCCCTTATTCGGCGTCGATGCGCCACAATTGGTATGTAGTTCAATTTCACGAAGGAGCGTCCATCATGGTCAGTATAATCGCAATAGATTTAGCAAAAAACGTCTTCCAGTTCGTTGGCGTAAATGACAGAACCCAACCGGTGTTCGAACATCGTTTACGTCGCAAAAAATTTGAGTTATTCATGCACAAGCAATCCCCCTGCTTGGTGGTCATGGAAGCATGCTACATGTCGCACTATTGGGGGAGACGATTTCAAGCCATGGGCCATGAGGTCAAGTTAATTCCGCCGCAACACGTTAAACCGTTTGTGCGCGGCAATAAAACCGACCGTAACGATGCGTTAGCCATTGCGGAAGCCGCGTCGAGACCAAAATTAAAACCTGTGCCGGTAAAGTCTGTCGAGCAACAACAAACTTTAGCCTTTCATCGTATTCGTGAACGACTGAAGCACCAACGCACCCAGCTGATGAATCAAACTCGTTCTCTGCTAGCGGAATTTGGTATGGTCATCGATCAAGGACACAAAGCGTTCCGGGCCATGCTATTGCAAGCCATCGACCACGAATTACCCACACCCGCTTTTACTGAGGCGCTGCGGCAGACCTTTGATGAATATCAACAAATCAATCAACGGATGGCGGTTATCGAGTAACACATCGAGCGTGCTATTGAGCATTCACCTGAGGCAGAGATTTTACGATCGATACCCGGTTTCGGCACTCTCACTACCTCGGCGTTTATCGCTACCATCGATCGTGGTCAGGCCTTTCATTCGCCTCGTGAGTTTGCCGTTTGGTTAGGCTTAACGCCAAAGACTGAAAGTAGCGGTGAGAAAAGGCGATTAAGTCACATTACAAAACGAGGTGATACCTACTTACGTACCTTGCTCATTCAGGGCGCGAATGCCGCCTTACGCTGGGCCGCAAAACGGCAAGATAAATTCAGTCGGTGGGCCAACGACTTACTGAAACGACGTGGGCGACCGATTGCTATTGTTGCCATTGCCCATAAGATGGCCAGAATCGCTTGGACCTTGCTACAACGGCAAACCCCATTTCAAGCACAAGCGATTTAACCTTAACCCCCGTCGGCGAACATCGATGAAATAAATGGCTTTTCCTACCTGGCTCAAGCCCGAATAGGACACGGTCTTTTAGACCGAGTGGGTGAATGGGCGGTCAGGTGCGGATCTCATTTGGGTCCTAGCGAGTCAATCCCTCGCTTTAAAGAGACCGAATATATGTCTAGCATGACTTTTTTGGAGCGTTTTTAAAGTCAATTCATCGAAGGTTCGACGACAACGGTTTACTGAATACCGCTTATTCCGCGGGTACGGGAAACTTTGACCCGATTTTTATCGGGCGTCCATATATGTCCCAGAAGCTTCCAGAAGCTCCCTTTACCGCGCCATTCAAATAACGGTAGTCGGTCGAGTCGCCAAATCGCCACGGTGTTGAATAAATCAAAAATAATGGCGTCGTAGCGCATGGAGAAACCCAACAGAAATCGCTATCTCATGTGGAAATCCGAACACCTAGGATATACTGCCGTGTCATAGGGAAGAAAGAGAGCGGTATATTAAGAGTAAGCTATGCAGCGAAATTTCTTTTCTGAACACGAATTGCGTGGCCGGGGCGGGACACCGTCGATCACCCGACCAAAGCGATCGATTCTGGCGAACCAGAAGGGGCGAAGAAACTCGCGCAACGCATGTACAATGAATTCCTCGCCGCGCGCGACCTCTCCAGATCTTTGCGAGCGACACTTCAACTTTTTCTGGTTCACTAGCTCGGATATTGCGTGAGGCGCTCGCTGCGCTTGTGCCCAGGCATTGAAGTCACAGGCCATTTCATAGGTTGAAGGCCATGCGAGCCAAGATCTATTTTGGCATGCGCTGGTTCGCCATCATCCGTCGTCCTTATGCGATATCCGGGCTAGAAAGTCCGGATTCTACAAATGCATAGGAAAAACTATTGCGGAGAACGAAATGAAATTACTAGATACGGACCAGATCGAGTGGACCCATTTACCTGGAAGCGAAAATTTTGATTATCCGATCGACTATTGGGTGACTGTTCTTTCGTCACGGGACGACGGCCACGTGGATCTGCTGTTCCGATGGGAACCCAATTCCTATTGTCATTTCCATCGACATCTGGTCGAGACAACGAGCACCGTCCTATAGGGAGAACATCACGTGGTCGAAATGAAAAACGGCAAAGAGATCGACCATAAAGTGAGGCTGTCGGGAGATTACGCGCATAAGCCCGCAGGCGATGTGCACATGGAGTACGCTGGCGATTCTGGTTCTCTCGTGCTGTTTAACCTGTACGCGCCAGACGGTCGTCTGTTCGAGATACTTAACAAAGACGAGGAGACGTTAGCCGTCGCGACGACGTCAGACTTTGTGAACGGCCAATTACCGGGTTAGGGTTCGAAGTAAAGTATGCCGCTGCGTTATCGCAATGGAGAAGCCGAATCTCATCGGGATTTTTGGGTCAGCAGATAGAGGACATACATTTATCGCGCAGCATCATATCCATCTGCCCGATAATCACGGATAGTGAATAAAAGTCCGAGATCTGCTTCAACGGCGACCCGTCGCTCCAGGAAAGTGTGTGTCCCTTCCTCGAGTAGAGATGCCCGGTGAATGCTGCTACAGAATTTTTTGTAGCCGGGATCTCGACATTGCGCAAAATTGCCTCAGCGGGTCATGAGATGTGCCTTACAGAGAAAGGCATCGTGTTGTCCGCAGCATCGCCGGCGTCGCTTAGCGGTCGCTAAATCTAACGCAGTTTCGGCCCTCCGCTTTAGCGGTGTAGAGCGCCTTGTCAGCGCGGGCCAACCACTGCGACCAAGTCTCGCCTTCACGCAATACCGCGACCCCCGCCGAGAAATGTACCGGCCCGCTCGCTGTTTTGACGCGACCAGATAGCCGCTGGTGTAGCGAGGGTAGGTAGCTCCTGGCAATCGATTCTTCCATACCGCGCAGGAGCAGTACGAACTCCTCGCCACCCATGCGGTAAAAGCCGTCGTCCGCGCGCCGCGAGGAGGAAACACAACGCGCGAAGTCTATTAGTACGCGGTCGCCGGTTTCGTGACCATGAATATCGTTGATCTGTTTGAACTTGTCGAGGTCGATCACGATGAGTGTAGCGGCGAGGCGATCACCGCGACGCTCTACGACGGCTTCCTGAAGATGCAATCGCATCAAGCGACGATTGCCCGTGCCAGTTAGTGGATCGATGTTGGCTTGTTGGGCGAGTAAGCGTCGCTGCTCACGCAATTGGTCCATAGACATCAACGCAAACACGGAAATCAATACCGCGATGATTACCCAACTCACCTGATGAATGGGCGAGAAAAATAGATCTCTAGCGAACATTGGAATGATGATGAGTCCAGTATTGAGACCGATTGTCCAACGTCGCGGCACGATGAGTGTGTTGATCAGTAGAACAAGGAAAATCCATAAAAGGCCGTTATTGCTGACAAACAGGGAGCTGGTGATGCACGATAAGCTAATCGTAATGCTAAACAGGATCGGCGTAATCCGTGCGAATCGGGTCGTGCGCGCGAGTGCGACCACGCCTAGCATCGTCGCTACGATTAGCGTGTTCGTGAGCGCGGCGCGATACTCTCCAGCATACCAACGGTAAATTGCGAACCCGCTAATAACGACCGCGGTGAGTCCGCCCATGCTGTTCATTACTTTCTCTTCCAGCGTGGGCATTAGCTCTATCGGTCCGCGATCGTCTAAGTTTTGCCCTCGTGCGGAGGAAGATTTACGGTGGGGGTACAACGTGGCAGTCTGAGCGTGGAAGCGGTTTTAAAATTACTCGAAGCCGGGTCGGTCGCGGTAGCCAACAGTCCTCGATTAATTTTGCGGCCACTCCTAGTCTATGGGTGAGGCGCTGTGACCAAGGATTATGTGCCATATTGCTTCATCCGGGACCACGTGTAATACAACGATAAACGGTCGCGGCAAAATAATCTTGAACTAATAAAGTCTACCGGATGCCGCATTCCGGGGACAGTTTACTTAATCGACGCGGATTATGGTTGCGATAACCGCAACGACCCCGGCAATTGATTTTGCACTTCACCGCACGCATCGACGTGAACCCGGAGGTTTGCATTTGACTTAAAAGCCGCCGCCCGGTCGATACCAAAGAAATGGGTATCGCGCGCGATGCGACGTTCATCGAAGCGACTCTGGGGGCCGCGGCCGACGGAGTCAATTTTGTGACCGATCAAGGCGTATGCGTAAATACCAGGAAACCTGCCCCCCTAAGGTTTGCATAGTGATCCCTGTCGCTAAGGGGCCGGTGGTTCCAACTGACCAATATGAGGCGTGATCCATCAGGAGGAGATCCGATGCGCGATTGTGTCAGCGGCGAAAATCGTGCGGTGACAGTCACGAGAAGCGAACCAACGTGGCGCAAAACCGCGGGCGCGCTTGCGCCTCCAGGTTCAGCAACGCTACCCTCACGCAGACATTATAGGGAAGGCAACCATGAGCGAACTCAAAACTGCGTGCGACAATATACTGTCCGAAGCGACCCAGGGTGCTCGTCGCGTACCCGGCGCGGTGGCGATGGTGACCGACCGCCTAGCCGATGTCTACTCGGGTGCCGCAGGTGAACGCCGTCTCGGCGGTACGGCCATGACCGAGGACACCGTGTTTGCGATATTTTCAACCACAAAGGCGATTACCGGAACGACCGCGCTGCAATGTGTCGAAGATGGGCTGCTCGACTTGGACGCTCCCGCCCAGACCTACGCTCCGGCCATCGGCGCACTACAAGTCATCGAGGGCTTCGATGATGCCGGCCAACCGAGACTTCGCGCGCCACGCTCTCATGTCACGACACGCCAGTTGATGCTCCACACTGGCGGTTTCGGCTACGATTTTTTCTCGGAAACCTACAAGCGTCTCGCCGACGAGCACGGACAACCGTCCATCGTGACCGCCAGCCGTGCCTCGATCGAGACACCACTATTGTTCGATCCGGGCGCGCGTTGGGAGTACGGATCTAATATCGATTGGGTCGGCCAAGTCGTCGAGGGGATCCGCGGTAAACGCCTCGGGGCGGTGATGCAGGAGCGTGTTTTCACACCACTTGGTATGACGGCAACCGCCTTTACCCGCAGCGAAGCAATGAAGGCGTGTTCGGCAACGATCCACGCTCGCGAGGACAACGGCAGTCTCACGCCAATGGACGATTTTGTGTTACCCGACAATCCGGAAGTCGATATGGGTGGCCACGGGCTTTACGGTACCGTGGCGGATTATATGAAATTCATTCGCATGTGGCTCAACGACGGCGACGCGCCGCACGGCCGCCGGGTGCTGAAACCCGAGACAGTCGAGTGGGCCGTCAAAGGCGGACTCGTACCGCCGCAGAAGGTCTCGATGATGCCAGGTGTGATCGCTAGCTTGGCGAATGACGCTGAATTCTTTCCCGGACTGGCGAAGGACTGGTCTTATACTTTCATGGTCAATACCGAGCAGGCACCTACCGGCCGACCGGCAGGTGCAATCGGCTGGGCGGGACTTGCGAACAGCTTCTACTGGATCGACCGCGGTAGTGTCAGAAATTCTGTGTTTGAGCCGTTTAAAGAAATCAATCGTTTAAATTAAACCGCTCTCCGAACTGGATTGCAAACTGGGTTTTGGCATGAGACCAGGCGATGGGTGGGTTCTTCCATTTCGCCGTGATATTTCTCAATGCCAGCCAGATCAATTTCGTTGCCGCTTCATCATTCGGGAAGTGGCCTTTATTGCGGATGCTTTTTCGCACGCCGCTGTGTAGCGATTCAATCGCATTTGTCGTGTAGATAATCTTTCGCACGGGTTTAGCGAAAGCAAAGAACGGGATGATGTGCTCCCAATGCCGTCGCCAGCTTTGTCCGACCGTCGGAAACTTTTCACCCCAATCACTTTGTTCGAATTCGCTTAGCGCCTGCTCGGCCGCTTCGACAGAATCAGCTTGGTAAATCGGCTTGAGCGCCGACGCTAGCGCCTTACGATCTTTCCATGAGGCCAACGCGAGTGAATTGCGGATGAGATGGACGATGCAGGTCTGCACAACCGTATCGGGAAACACCGATGTGATAGCGTCGGGGAATCCTTTGAGGCCATCGACAACTGCGATGAGGATGTCGTTGAGGCCGCGGGATTTGAGTTCGTTCATCACACGGAGCCAAAATTTAGCGCCTTCAGTTTGTTCGATCCATAAGCCCAATACTTCCTTGTGGCCCGAGCAACGCATCCCGATGGCCAGATACACCGCCTTGTTGCGGACCAGGCCTTCGTCACGGATTTTCACGCGCAACGCATCGAAGAATACCACCGCGTAGGTGGATTCCAACGGACGCGATTGCCACGCCCTCACTTCGTCGATAACTGAATCAGTCACCACCGAAACGAGATCCGGTGATATCGATACGCCATACAGTTCACCAACGTGCGATTGAATATCCCGGGTACTCATCCCTCGCGCATACAGCGCGATGATCTTTTCATCGAAGCCTGGGAATCGGCGTTGATATTTTTTGATTAACGCCGGGTCGAAGTGACCGTGACGGTCTCGGGGAATGTCCAGAACAATCTCGCCATCGTCGCTCAACACCGTCTTCTGGCTTGAGCCATTACGGTGGTTGCCAGCTTGCTGCTCGGCTTCGCCGTCGAGGTGCGCATCCATCTCTGCGTTGAGCATTCGCTCAGCCAGGGCCTTCTTAAGGTCGCCAAGCAACCCCGCCGAACTCAACGCCGTCGCCGGGTCTTGTCCTTTGAGAAGCTCGTCTAAGATATCGGCGTCGAACGCCGGGGATTTTGCTTTTGCCATACTGCTCTCCTTCCCATAGCAGGATAGTATGGCTCAAAACACAAAATTACTGACAGTCTCTCGACCGCCACAATGGAATTGGCGGTTATTGGGCAACGCAGATCTTGCCGTTTGGTGATCCTATCTCTTTCCCCAGGTACCTTGATTTCGAAACCGCCGTGTATCGGGCGATGGAGACCTGAAAAGACTACGTGAAATTACCTAGCGCTGCGTTTATCAACGGCCTTGGCGCAGCTAAGTGCGGTGTATTCGTACGCAACCACACGCAGTCAATAAGACCGCGGCAAGCCGATACAGTGCTGAGCGATATAGTTCAGGACCATCTCATTGTTTATCGGTGCGATCTTGAGGGTACGTGCCATGCGCCACAACGCCAGTATCCCGGTATCTTCATCCATGCCGGTGCCGCCGTGAAACTGGATGGCTGCATCGGCCATGTTGGTCGCCGCGACAGATGACTGCAGTTTCGCCATATTCGCATACATCCCGGCATCCTTTCCTTCGTCGAAGCGTTTGACACCATGGTAGAGCAACAGGCGGGCCGCCTCGGTGTCGGCTTTGTATTGCGCCAGCGGATGTTGCACTGCCTGGTAAGCCCCGGTGGGGTTTCCGTCGAATACCGTACGCTCGGCCACATATTTGGCTGTTTGCCGAAGGGCCAGGTCAGCCGTGCCGACCGCCAACGCTGAAACCACCAAACGCTCCGCGTTTAGTCCGGCAAACATGTACTTCCCGCCACTGCCTTCCTCCCCAACCAGCGCGTCCGCCGGCATCTCTACGTCGTCAAAAAACACGGTGTATTGTTGCTCTCCGCCGAAGGCACGGATGTTCAATTCCTGCATTTCGACGCCGGGACTCTTCATATCGACGATAAACACCGACAAAGCACCCCGGCGCTCGAGTCCGGTTTTTGCAATTAGGAAACCGTAATCGGATTGTGCCGCCTGCGTAATAAAGGTTTTCTGGCCATTCAGGATCCACTTCTCACCACGTTTCACAGCCTGCGTGGAAATGTTGAACGTGTTGGTCCCGGCATTCGGTTCAGTCGCCAGAATACAGAAGCATCTTTTCCCGGAAATCGAAGGGACCACATACTTCTCAATCTGCGTGGGGGTACCGTAGCTAATCAGCGGTGCTCTGCAAAAACTTGTTAGCACGGCGGCAAACGAGCTCAGGCCATGCTGGGAGAGCATGTCTATCATTAACGCCTGTCCTAGCAAACCGCCGCCCATGCCATTGAACTTCTCAGCGACGCCGAGTCCCATCAAGCCGGCGTCGTAGATAGTTCGTTCTACCCGCGCTTCCAGCTCGGGGTCGCCTACCATTTTTGCTTTCCAAGCATCTTCCGGAAATTGCCGAATAATGCCTTCTACGGTTTCGATAACACCCAAATACAGCTCATAATATGGGTTATCGGCGAACAAACTCGCAATGATTTCTTGCATCGTCTTTTCTCTCTAGACCCATCCCTTCTACGCTGACAACCACCTAGTCTATTCAGAATCGCCGCTGCTAGCGAACGCCCTTACTTTCGAGTAAGTGCGTTCGTCCCGCTCGCTTCACCGGTACGTTGTACCGCCGATACTTTGCGTGGACTCACGGGTGTAGGACCCATTGCTTTGATGCCGGTCTTAGTGTGACGCCGAACGGTTCTGTGTGAGCGGCGTTATGGTGTCGGCAAAGCCACGTTTCCAAAAGATGATATCGCCGTCCGAGCCCCAGCGCCCCGATCTCACGCCATGATAAAGCCGCGGTAACCCGCAGCGGCAATCTCGCTGCACTTTTGGCGGTATTGACCGACGCCACCGATATAAGACAATAAGCGTCGCGGTTTACCCTCGACGTTTGAACCCATGTACCAGGAATTCGTCTTCGCGAGTAACGTGGCGTTGGCGAGCTCATCGTGGTGTTCGACCCACTCAGCCTGCAGAGCCTCCGAGGCTTCGATTACATCGACGCTATTGCGCCGCATGTAGACGATGCAGCCGGTGATCCACTCGGTCTGTTGCTGTAAACAGGTCGTCATGTTGCACAGCGCGGCCGAAGGCGCCAGCGGTGCGCCGGTCGTGAACATATTAGGGTAGCCGTGCACTGCGAGGCCCATCGCGGTGCGGATTTCTGCACCCCATTCCTCTTTCAGGGAGCGGCCGTTTCGGCCGCGGATGTCGATGCGCGTTAGGGCACCCGAACCCGCGTCGAAACCGGTGGCGAGTATGATCACGTCAAGCTCGTGAACGGTGCCGTCAGCGAGCCTCAGCCCTGTGGGCACCACGGCCTCGATCGGATTCTCCTTCACGCTAATCGCTTCCACGTTGTTACGCAGATAGACCTCTAGGTAGTTCGATTCGAGTGGGACGCGATGAGTGCCAAAACCGTAGTCTTTCGGGATCAGCAGATCGCAGAGCTGCGAGTCCTTGAGGCGCGCGCGCATCTTATCGCGCACGAACTCCGATATAACTTCACTTGCTTCTTTGTCCGTGAAAATCTCGGCGTAGGATGCCAGCCACAATCGCAGCGAACCATCTTCCCATATTCGTTCAAGCGTATCCATGCGTTGCTCAGGGGTCTGGTCCGCCCATTTGCCATGATCGTGATCGAAATTGAAACCACTAAAGCTATGCGGAAGATAGTCGCGCAGTTCTTCGAAGCGTGCCTTATAGGCTTCGATGTCCGCGGCCGTATATTTGGGGTTTTTCATCGTGCTGATATATTGCGGGGTGCGGATGAAGACCTTGAGTTGTCCAACGTTCTCGGCGATTGTCTGGATGACTTGGATCCCCGTCGCCCCAATACCGACGACGCCCACACGCTTGCCGGCGAGGTCGATCGGCTCGTGCGGCCAGCGTGCGGTGTGGAAGATCTGACCGCCGAACGTTTCTTGCCCGGGGAATAGCGACTCTAACGGCGCGGACAGCATTCCTGCGCAGGTAACGAAGAATTGTGTATCGATCGTCTCACCGCCATCGGTCGTGATCGTCCAACGCCGCCGAGCTTCGTCGAAGATTGCACTTTTGATCGTCGTGTCGAATTGAATGTCTTTGCGCAGATCCAGAGAATCTGCAACATAGTGCATCCAGCGTTCGATCTCCGGCTGTTCTGGGAAGCGCTCGCTCCAACTCCAGCCCTTATAGAGCTCTTCGGAGAACAGGTATTGGTAGATAAAACATTCCGAATCGAACTTCGCGCCTGGGTAACGGTTCCAGTACCACGTACCACCTACATCCGAGGCTGTATCGTAGGCTCTCACCTTGAGGCCCATCTCGCGTAGCTGATGGAGCTGGTAGAGGCCAGCCACGCCGGCTCCCACGATGACGGCGTTGAAACTTGCGTCGTAATCACGCCCGTCATTGGATGTTTGTTGAGTCATTGCTTGATCCTCCTAGTACTGTTCGGCGTGTCGCGTATGAGCCGCGGACCGACACTATGCCACCGCGCTAGGGATTGAACAAAACGTGCACAGGTTCGCGTAATGATGGCGGCCCCGCCAGTTGCGCTGACCCCTGACTGCTTAGTCCGTAAGGTGTTGGCAGTTTGGTCAGCCTTATTCTTGTTTCGAATGGCTTAGGCCAGGCACGATTTTCGACCTCACGAACTTGATTCGCGGGCTAGGCGAGCGATCGCCCACATATGCGAGGAAAGACAATTTGCAGCCAAGAAATCCTGAAAGGGCTCCCTCAACTCGTCGAACCTCTCCACAAACAGATGGCGAAGAAACGGTTCTTCAAACAGTATGTCACCTCGTACGACCATACGATGGACAACGTCCACATCAAGTCGTCCAGGCGTCTCGACTTCAAGCACCTCAAACCCGCATCGAGAAAGCAGGTGCACAAGCGATTTCGGGTGAAAATAGTTCAGGTGTTCATGATCGAACGAGCCCGACAAAATCCCCAGTGTCGCCATGTCGAAACCACGAACATTAGGGCAGCTAAGCACGAGCAGCCCATTATCGCTTAGCAGCCGCACACAGTCACGGAGGAACGCCTCTGGCGAAAACAAGTGTTCGATTACCTCGAACGCGCTAATCACATTTAACTTCTCTTCTTTAGAGACATCTTCGATGAAACACTCCCATACATCGAATCCACGATCCCGACATGTTGCAGCCAATTTCTGTGCCGGTTCAAGAGCGATAACGCGCTCAAATAGCCCGGTTTTTTTGACCTCCCCACAGAACGTTCCGAAGGCAGCCCCTACGTCCAGTAAAGAGCCGCTCACGACGCCGTGCTTTGAACAATAGTGAGCCAACCGTTCCGCGCGCGGACGGAAGATCTGCTCTCTGCGCACCGATTCCGTCGCGGGGAAAATGTGGTCGTTCCAGAAAGCGTAGTTCTGCGACTGAGAATAAAATTCGTGAAGAAAGGAAAGTGGTGGGCGTGGGTTTGTGTAGACGGTTCCACATTCACCGCATTCCTCATAACGAAACCCATCCTTCTCCCCAAAAGGTTTGGAATTCGCCACGTGGCATGCAGGACAAGACACGCGTAACCACTCGCCCCTGCCGGCCAAGAGAAACCGTCGATCTGCATCGACGCAGGGTTTCTTCTGAGCCATTAAGTCATCAGGTCTGATGTCATTAACATCCATTCACTCGATGTCCCGTTTCCCTAAGTTACGGAGAATCTTGATACGTCCTTGGCCCTTACCGGCCCAAAGCTCTCCACTCGCCCCCAAACATTATCCTTTGTCCACTCTCCCCCTTTGATCGACCAAACGCGTGGATTCCGGAAGCTGTCGGCTATGCGGTCGAATTCTTCTTCGGTCATATCTACGTACTGAAGCCATCGATCTAAATCCCGTCGAGATTTGACGTGATCATAACGGCGAACATAATCCACGCCCTGATCTCTCGAGATATATCCGTCACGAATATCCTTCGAGGCATGATCCGATGCACGGCCGTATCCGAACTTCACAAATTTCATGTAGTCATGAATGCCATTTTCATGCATGTCGTCTAGGTTCGACATGGTCCGATAAGTCCGCTCAAAGGGCTGCCGGGCGAACTCAAGTTCGTACTCATCGTGCATGAGTTTGGCGTGTTCATTCGGATCCCAGCGGAAGAAGTTCCCAATGTAGATCCCTCGCACGCCGACCTGGGCAAGTTGATCCTCTTCAGGATAGCGCAACCACGTCAAATCGGAAGCCGTCAGTCCTTCCTCCCCAAGCATATCCTCCCAAGTAAATCCACGCATATCATGCTCAATAACAGTCCGTTTGTTGTATTCAACATAATCCTCTGGGCTGAACATCCCGGAAATGGACCACGTAATCTCCCCCCATACGACAAGGGGAATATTGAATTGTGCGGCCATACGTACCGGCACGGTCTTGATACCGGCGTGAGCGTGCCAATTCATATCGCCCATTTTTTTAAAGCAGACTCGATTCAACTTACGAAGCGTCGACACGCTGGGTCCGAACACCAGATGATCACAACCCAACACATCACGCATCCGATCGAGATTTCCCTGTCCCTCAGGGAGATAATTGTTGCCATGATAAGTCACCAACAGCGGGTTCATCCCGTAGAGGGTCTTCACGACATACGTCTGCCAGTAGCTATCCTTCCCGCCACTGACGGCTACGATGCAGTCATAATTGCTACCATCTTTGCGCCGGTAGCTATCCAGAAGTTCCTCGAATCGTTTCTCTCGTTCGCGCCAGAACGGATCGTCCGTGACGCGCCCCATTTCCTCATGGGCTCGGCAAGCACTACACACGCCTTCATCATCTAGCGTGAGGTTTACCGCGATTTCAGGATATACACATCGTTTGCAGTACTGAATTTCCAACTCCTTCAGGCCCGTGTATCGTAGCCCAACGTCGGACGGCGTACGTTGTACCCGTTTTCATACAAATAAGTTTTCGCATGATAGACGCTTTGCTCTGTGTAGTTGAATATATTTGCCGCCCCAACAGCATCCGCATTTCCCTGGCGCAAACCGTCGCCAAGATGCGCCCAATCACCCACACCACCAAGCGCGATCACCGGAACCCGAACCGTTTCCGTTATCTCTCTAATTAGAGGCAGATCATATCCTGCTCCCGCGCCGTCATTATCAATGGACTGAATGAGCACTTCACCCACGCCCCGTGATACAGCTTCGCGTACCCACTCCACAGGGGCGCGCCCGGTGCCTCGTCGACCACACGAGGAAAACACCTCCCATCGCCCCTCACCAATACACTTCGCGTCGATACACAAAACAATGCATTGCGAGCCAAAAGCACGTGCGGCGAGATCAATGAATCCTGGATCCATTAGTGCTTGCGTGTTGATAACGACCTTATCAGCTCCTCGCAATATGCGCGCATTAATATCATCGAGAGACCGAATGCCTCCCCCAAACGCCATCGGCATGAAGCACTCACGCGATATATCCTCAAGAATATCGAGAATCTCAAAGCGGGCAGCAGATCTCAAGTCATCTCGCCGAAGGTCATATGTACTCTCCGTGCTGATGTCCAAGTAGATCAGTTCGTCCGACGCCCAGTCGCTAAGCCGTCGCACAATGCTTACGGGGTTTCCCAGTACTTGATAGCGCCTGAAGCCCTTACTCTGGACAACAACGCCGTTACGAAGAAGGATGACTGGTATAAGACGATTCTTCAGCATCGAACTACCGAGGGTTCGATCTCCGCGAAATTCTGCAGCAACCTCAGCCCGTCCTGCTGACTCTTCTCGGGGTGAAATTGTACCCCGTAAATATGTCCACGCCCAATGCACGCCGTGACCTGATCGCCATAGTCGACGCTGGCCAAAAGATCGGTCTGATCCACGGGGAGCACATGATAGCTGTGCACAAAGTAAAACGTCGGTTTCTCCCCCATTCCTTTGAATAACGGACAGGAGGAGCTTGCGGAAAGCTCGTTCCAACCTATATGAGGAATTGGAAGAGATTCCGAGCCAGTACTGATTCGACGCACCTCACCAGCTATCCATCCAAGGCCTCGACACGCCCGGAACTCGAATCCTAATTCCGCCAGGATCTGCATGCCAAGACATATCCCGAGGTAGGGTTTCTTTTGTTCAACGACATGCGACCTCAGAGCAGCAACTAACCCACACGACTGTAACCCCTCCATGCAATCGGGGAACGAACCAACACCTGGGAGGATGAACCGCGAACACGAGTCCATATCCTCTGCGCGTGCCACCTCAACCACATCCAAACGAAGATGTGCCAGTGCATTCCACACACTTGCAAAATTACCACTACCGTAGTTGATCAACCCAATATGCATATCTGCCACTCACCTCGCCTGTCATGGGCACACGAGCCGCGCAATAAAGACATCGCCATCGTACGATATCATTTGCGAGACGAATGTCATTCGCTCCCCTGTCACCGAGCAGACCACGACGACAAGATGCAAGGAAAGCATATCGTCTCAATTTCCTTCGAAGTGCTCCACACGTGTACAAGCGGCATCTAGAGCCTCGCGAACAGGGAGACCCGATGATCCACGCGCCCACTGGTGCACAAGTTCTTGCACAACAAGGGTGTGCTCCTCAGCGTCAAAAAGAAGAATCGATGGAAGATCTACGCGCACCGCTTCGGTCGTTGTCATGCCACCCATTAGGATGCTAATGCACGGGTTTGCGCCACACCCCAAACGGGAGTTGCAATCTTTGCCGAGATTACCTCGGAGCGCGTGGCCCGCTACGGTCAAAACATATTTCTTCGTGTGCCCGTCGCCGCTTTTGCAAACCTCGATTAGCGCCGGTTTTTCTAACGACTTTAAACGTCGAGATAGCTCAGATGCCTACATTTGCCGAATGCTGCGGTGGATCTCATTGAATCGCCCGCAGCCATCGACGAAACGGCTAGTCACGGAAATTGTCTAACGCTCGCTGAGGATCTCGGCCGACAGGGCAAGCAGGCAGTACTGTCCGTGACTTTTGCTCGCAAGTTTTATCCTGCCCTCGAAGCCCGCTGAATGCTACTACAGAATTTGAAGTAGTCGGGGTCATGGCATCGTGCAAAATTGCCTCGGTGGGTAACGAGAGCAGCAAACAGGGCGCGAGACGCGTGAGATGACGAGGTTCGAGGAAGCGAGATCGCGGATTACCAGAAGGGCAATGAGATCCGGGCCTATCTCATCGGCAAGGTGAGCGAGCGCAATGCAACGTTCATGGAAGCGACCCTGGAGGCGGAGGCCGAACGGGTCAAATTGGCGCCAGTCCGGGCCCCTTGCGCAACTACCAGCAGACCTGTACCCCCGGATATTACAATGTAAAGGGTAAAGCACGGGACAGGCGTTTATCGACAAGCAATATCCCGAAGATCCGGTGCCGTTGTTCAATATGCTCGAGGCCTGGCGGGAAAAAAGGCGATCGTGCCAGGCTAATCATCGAGTAAAGTTTACAAAATGAACCCCGTTGCTAAGGGGTCTGTGGTTCCAACTGACCAACATGAGGCGTGACCCGCCAGGAGGAGAACCGATATGCGTTTTGGACCAATGGAAGACTTTCGCAATCCGCTACAGTGGCGCCGGCCGTTTCCCGATCTCTATCGGGATATCCTCGCACAGATAAAAACGTCCGAGGAGCTGGGCTACGACCATGTGTGGTTGACCGAGCACCACTTCACCGAAGACGGATACAACCCGTCCTTATTGCCGACCGCGGCCGCCGTCGCGGCACAGACCACGCGCCTCCGCATTGCTTCATTCATTCTTTTGATGCCCTACAACCATCCGGTACGGGTGGCAGAGGATGTCGCCAATGTCGATATCATTTCCAACGGTCGTTTTGATTTCGGCGTCGGTCAGGGGTATTCGTATCACGAGTTCAATGCGTTTTGTCTCGATCGTTCGACGCGCGCGCGGCGCCTCTACGAGGCCATGGACATCTACGAACGGCTGCATAAAGAAGAGCGAGTGACGTTCGATGGTGAATTCACGCAAATCAAAGACGTGTTCCTATCGCCGAAACCGGTACAGCAACCGCACCCGCCGATCTGGGTTGGCGCACGCGGACCCAAGGGCATTCGCCGCGCCGCGCAGCACAGGTACCATTTCATGGCGACCTTCGGTCCTGATCCCGCACCGCTGTATCGTGAAACCTTAACGGAGGAAGGGTACAACCCGGACGACTTTAAGATCGCGCAATTGCGCATGGGTCATATTGCTGCCAGCGAAGAGCAGGCTTGGGATGAATGTCAGGATCACCTATTTCATCTGCTGGCGTTTTACCAAGACATTCTTGAAGGCGCGAATGATGCGGAGGGCGATGACCAACCGTTGCCGGTAAAGGAGCCGCGCGACATTCGCGAGTCTGCCCTTAAAGATGTGTTCTTGGTCGGGACGGTCGACCAAGTGGCAGAGAAGCTCGATAAATTTTGCAATGAGTTCATTTGTACGGATTTCGTGTTTAACATGCAGCTTCCGGGCATGGATGTCGCGACCTGCAACCGCGCGATTGAACGGTTCGCTAAGGAAATCATGCCGGCTTTCCGTGACCGGTGATAGATTTTTGCGTATCCCGAGAACCCGGAAGAGGATTGACAGTAAGCGCAACGCGAGGCGTGTCGACTGTTTCCCGTCTACCCAGGACCCGCGGTGAAAACGTAGGGTGCCTATGCGACGAAGTCATCGAATAGGCGAGAATGTGCATACCGAACGTCTCAAGGTCGGTACCCGTGTCCCGGTGATGCCGCTGTATCATCCCGTTCGCCTAACCGCAGAAATCGCATGAAGTAACAGAAGGAACCGAATATGAAGCACGCAGATAAAATTCAATACTTGTTTGATATTGAGCAAATCAAACAACTCAAACATCGTTACTGTGCTTACTGCGACGAGCACTACAACCCGGACGGCATTGCCGACCTGTTCACCGAAGATGGGGTGTGGGACGGCGCCGCATTTGGCCGCGCGGAAGGGCGCGATGGAATTCGTGCGTTTTTCAGCGACGTTTCTTCGCAAGTGGAATTCGCTAACCACTACGTAACAAACCCGATTATTGAAATTGACGGTGATTCAGCAACCGGTCGCTGGGATCTTTGGCAACCCATGGTCACTGCACCAGAACCAACGGCGTTATGGCTCGTGGCAAAATATCGCGAACAGTACGTCAAATTAGATGGCACGTGGCTGTTCAAATTGCTGCAGCTCGACATAAAGGCGCTATCGCCCTACGAAGTCGGTTTTGCCAAACAGCGGCTCGCAGAATTCGGATAGGTCATGACAACCGCGATACCTTATCCCTCTAGCGAGAGCGCAACGCCTATCGCTCGCTGCGGCACAGCGCCTGATCGCGCGCTACGGATGGGACCCACTTATTTTCACCTCTTGGGTAACGGCACCCGTGCTGGTCTTGGCATCGACTCCATCCCTTTTGACGAAGGTGTTTTATCCCAAGGTATATTTCAGGCGTCGGTGTCTGCTAGCAAGACCGGGGACTAGCAGACTGTGAGTGCGTTCCCTTTTACCGATTGAGGAGAACGAAGTGGACTTAGGTCTACTGGAAAAAATGCCATTGTCACCGGCGGAAGCCGTGGAATCGGGCGCGCGACGGCGGTTCGATCGTACACATTTCGTCTATCTCAGGCCTCGAGAGCGGTTCACCGCCCGCTTACGGCGCCGTCAAGGCCGGTCTCGTTGCCCACGCGAAAACCATGGCCCAGCAACTTGCTACCGATGCCCTTCGCGTTAATACCATCGCGCCGGGTTCGATCGAATTTCCCGGTGGCTTTTGGGAGATGGTGAAACAACAAAATCGCGAAATGTACGACAGCACGTTGGCGAATATCCCAAGCGGTCGCATGGGTACGCCAGAAGAATTCGCCGCGGCGGTCGTGTTCATCGCCTCGCCGAAAGCGCAGTGGGTATCTGGCGCAATATTGACCGTAGATGGTGTACAACACAAAGGCGTGTTTTAGACCTACAACGAATCGACGCGCGACGCCCTGAGCCGGAGGTTTCCCGCACTTGCGGACGTGGGTGTTGCGCAAAGCCGGCGTGGTCCGGTCGTGACCGTGTCGAGCGCGCGGCATCAAAGCTGCGGCACCTCGTCACCAACGTGCGCATGTTGTCCGCCGCGACGACCAGCTACGGCGCGCCGATAATGCTTATGGTTGGGTCATCGTTCAGCGCGAGATTACCTTGGATAAAACAGCGTTGCTGGGCGGCGGGATAGGGTTCTTTTTCTGCGTTCCCGACCCGAACCTGGGGCGAGTAGGAAATGGGTAAAAGTGTTGTCTACCATAGGGTGGGTTGGACGAGGTGTTTCTATCTGGTGTCACCTAGCGGTCTGTCGGACAACCACCCACGGCATAGTTCCACGACCTCACGTTGCTTTTCCGGTTGGTCGCGATAGTAATGGGTCGCGCCGTCGATGCGTTCGAAGCGCTTGTCGACGCTGCCCAGCAACTCATAAATGCGTCGCGGGTGCGAAGCCGGGGTAGCGTCGTCAGCGCCGTTTTCGATGACTAACGCGGGTATTGAAATGTGCGGTGCGTTGTCCGCAGTTTTACTTCGCGTACGCTCCACAGACCATTGCGATAACCAGGCCCTTAACGTGGTGTAGCGCGCGAGGCCTGCCGGTGTGGCGTTCGCAAGCCGCGGATCGCCGAGATAGCACCAGTTGGATTGCCGCTCATTCGGATCAACCAAAGGATCGATCCAACGCGGATCGCACATGGTACGGTGGACGATGAAGCCGCGTTCACGGGCGCCATTGTTTGCTGATTCTAGGGCAGTTAATTGCGTTTCCACCCAGGATGTAATGCGCCGGTTACGCGCGCGCTGTGCAGCGCGAAAGCGCGCTAAAAATGCCGCGCCGAATGGCGGGCGAACTATGGGGTCAGTCGCGTAGATGTCGAGCTCGGGAGCGCTTTGATCGGGATCGATTTCATCCGTAACCGCAGGGTCAAGCCACTCCGTTAGCGTTTCGGCACGGCTCAGGTGTGCCGCGATACTCATGATCGCATCCGCTCGAGGCAACTGCGCGGCAGCCAGATCGAGTGATTCACCGCTCGGGGTATTTGTTATCGTCGGTCGCTCGGCCTGCGCTTGATAAAATATCGAAAGCGATCCGCCACCACTCCAACCGACAAGCACAACGTTTGCGTAGCCGAGTTCGTCGCGCGCGTAGGTAATGTGCGCTCCCATGTCGAGCAGCACTTTTTCCATAATCAGCGGGGTGTCATTACGCGCGTAGCGGCTGGTACAACACATAACGTGCAAGCCGCTTTCGACCAACGCCGTTGGCAGCGGCAACAGACCGAGGGCTGAGGCCGGATGCATGAACAACAGTACGGTGTCGCTGTCGCGGGTGCGCGGCAACAACAACTGACCTTCGAGAAATACCCGGCCCGCCTGACCGGCAAACCCATAAACCTCAGCGAACAAACTTTGTTCGTCGAACGATAAGTTATAGACGCGACGCTCGAAAGCTTCTCGCAGCGGTTTGATTTTCACGATCGATCACGCCACCGATTTCGCGGACGCTTTGCGCGTATTCCATTTATCCATTTCTTGTGCGGCGTTCTGTGCGAGGTCGCGCCACATGGCGGGATTGTCCGTTCGGACCGACATTTCGAGTCGGTGCCCGTTGGGGTCGTAGAAATACCAACTATCGCAGATGCCGTGCGCAACCGGACCGAGAACCTCGGTACCCATATCGCAGAGACGTGTGGCGATCGCTTCGGCGTCCGCGCGCGTGTCGACCTCTAGTGCTAGGTGTTGGGCCCAATCGTTTTGCAAGCCGGTCGCCGGACCTTCGTCATCGAGAATATCAAAAAACGCAATAAAGCTGCCGTCGACCATCTCAAAGAACACGTGGTTGTGTGGTTCTTTACGTTGCAGGGAGGGAACGTATTCTTGGATCAGCACGGCGGCGAGTTTGAGGCCGAGGGCGTCGACGTAGAAACGCCTCGTCGCCTCCGCGTCGCGGCAACGATAGGCGACATGATGTAGTTTTCGTAACATAGCAACTGCTCCTGTGTCGTCGTCAAACGTGCGACCGCTTGCGCGTATCGCCGTGTGGACACCTTAGTAGGGTCAAGCACCCACACAGTTAGTGTATCGGGTTTAACAGCCTCTCGGATAAGGTTTCGGATGCCTCGGTTAACGATTCTATGGTGCTTGCGGTGCGCGTAAAAACAACGTAGTGGGGAGCACCAAGCCGTGATATTGCAATGAGGAGGAGCAGTTCGATGTCTGTGGGTAAAAGCGTTTCAGCTACTTGGCCAGACCTAGCGTCCACGCGCGCCGAAGTGCTTGGCCGTGTCACCGAGATCTTACCGCTGCTGCGCCGCAATGCGGTGGCTGCAGAGAGCAATCGCGATCTATCACAGGAAAGTTTTACCACGCTGGTGGAATCCGGCGCGCTACGGCTGTTCGCACCACGTCGCGCTGGCGGTTTCGAAGCAGGTTACCGTACTTACGTCGAAACCGCCCTGTTGCTGGCGCGCAGCTGCGGGTCGTCTGCCTGGCTGTCGTTCATTCTTAACCATGGCGATTGGCAAACCGGACAAATGGGCGCGTCCGTTCAGGACGCTGTGTGGGCCACCGGTGCAATCGAAAAGGTGGCGGTACCGCTCGCGCCCGCACCAGGCTGGCGTGCGACGCGGGTCGATGGCGGTACGGTGATCAATGGCGAGTGGCCATATTCCTCTGGCTGCGCTCACGTCAAGTGGGCGCTCATCGGTTTTCCGTTAATCGGTGACGACGAGCTACCGGTTGACAACGTGCTCGGTCTCATTGCCACCCAAGGCCTCGAGATCCGCGATACCTGGCACGTAACGGGTATGGCGGGTACCGGCAGCAATACGTTCATCGTACGTGAGGTGTTTATACCCGATGAATGGACGATCACGCTTTCGGATCTGCTTGCGCATCGTTTCCCGACACCGCACCGTGGCGAAGCGCTGTTCCATATGGACGCGGGTGTGATCTTTCATACCGCAACCTTGGTACCGGTAATCGGTCTCGCGAAGGCGGCTTTCGATCTCACGCTTGCGCGAATAAGATCGAAGCCAAAACCGATAACGTATAGCTTCTATACCGACACGACGAAATCGCCGGCAACGCAGTTTTGCATGGCACGCGCGTCGTGGTTAATCGACACCGCCGTCGAGCAGGTGCGCGCCACAGCGGATGCCATCGACCGACAAGCGCTCACGGCGAAGCCGTTTTCAGGGGACGAGCGTGCGCGTTTCGCGATGCGTGCCGCGCAGGGGCATCGCCTGTGTCGTGAAGTGATGGATCTATTGCTCGATGTGCAGGGGGCTGGCGCGTTCGCGCTCGATAACCCGCTGCAACGCCTGTGGCGTGACATGCACATCGCGAGTCGTCACGGATTGTCGGTGCCTGGACTCAAGCAGGAAATCTACGGTCGGGCGCTGCTCGGTGCACACGAACAACAAATGACGCCGATGATTTAGGCTGGATATTACAACCCGGCCGAAGGCAGTCGCAAAAAGACGTTGTGTACCGCTGGAAAGATTTGATCATCCCTGGGGGTCAGCGTCTGAGAGATCCCCACGACATTAGCTGGAGCGCGCGGTTTAGCGCACAGAATGGAGCATAAACGGTAACTGGCAAATTGAAGCGTTGCTGCGGGGCAATATCAACGACCGCCAGATTACATCGCCCTAAACAACAGCGAGCTTAGGTTTGTGCTTACGCGTTAAAACGCGCTCTGTCCCTGAGACCATGAGAAATCGATGCCAATGTCAGTGCACTCGGTTTGCAAGGTCGGCGCGGACCTTAGCGAGGATGCGCTCGAGGGCGAAATAGTCCATTTCGCCAGTGTCGATCTGCTGTTTTTCCGCAGCCGAACTGAACACGAGTTCACCGAGCATTTCGAGTCCGCCAAGCCGCGGAGCCTCCACCTCGCCCGGGGTACGAACCCGGGTCCGGGGCACGAAGTACAGCGAAATCTCGCCACTGTCCGCGTGGTTGATCGCCATGATATTCGCGCTCAAAATGGCCGCCTGGGCACGATTGCGGGCATTCCAGGTACGCGCCCACGCCGCTGCCTGCGGCACCACTACGTCCTCGCGCCCGCGCCAATAAGCGAAGCGGACAGGGTAACCTTCGGTGAATTCGCGTGCGGCATCGTCGCAGGCAGCAGTGACCCTTTCGATCGGAAACGGTGGGTGATTGCGCGGTCTGCGGAAGCACTGGAAGTGCAGGTGGCCGGGGATCGATGCGCCCGCGTCGATGCCGTTGTAGAAACCGAGATAACCGGGCGCGCGACTCACCAACGCCGCGAGATCGGCGATCATATCGCCGATCGGTATGCCCCCGTCACCATTTGAGGACCACGTCTGCGGTCGGTGCGTCGGGCTCGCGACGATGGCGTGAGCGGGCGCGAGCGGAAACGGGTTAATCCACGCAATGTAGTTGCGCTCGTTGAGCTCGAGCTCGTATCCGAGTTCCGTCCCATCCTGTTGCCATACGATGTTCGTCGGACACAGAAAACAGCCGCCGTTTTCGACCGTTTGCCCGGCGGGTGGTGTTTTTTTTCCGTTACCGTTGAAACGCTGCGCGCGTTTCGGGTTGAATTGAATCAGCAGCACGTTGTCGGGCTGTTCCGGGTGAGCCACGACGTACCGTTCGATATCGGACAGATCGTCGCGTACGAAGCCGGACGCGAGCTGATGCGCGTAGAGGGCATCAAGCGCCGCCCCGAGGTTGCCGTGTTCGGCTTCGACGCGTCGGAGTATCCCATTCAGGACCCGCCATGCATGCCGATATTGATCGTTGTCTAACATGTCACGAAATAGTTAGGCGCCAAAATAGCGCGCGATTATACTAGAAACAATCGCGAATAATTTTGAGGCCGCTGCTAGTGCTCTTAAAATCAATCACGCCGACGAGTGTAGGCGATGGTTGTCACGACGGACAGGAAAATGTTCGCACGACGGGCACGGTTGGTACGGCTTGAATCACATTTCCAAACGGGGATCTGTTAACAAATGCAAGGCGACGCGATTGTCGTAGAAACGCATCACCGCCGCGCTGCGCGCTGTGTGTGTGAACACATATTATCGGATGTACAGCAACCGGGGCGCCGCTACGTCGTGAGCGTGGCGGGGGAGTCGGGTTGCGGCAAATCGGAAACCGCCCAGGCGCTGGCCGAGGAGCTTGCGAAACACGATATTCCCGCCGCAATACTGCAGCAGGACGACTACTTCGCGTATCCGCCGCGTTCGAACGACCGCGCTCGCCGCGACGATATCAACCGGGTTGGTCCACACGAGGTACACCTCGAGGTTATGGACGAGAATCTGCGCACGTTCCTAGACGGAGCAACGAAACTCGTCAAACCGCTCGTCGTCTACGAGCACGATGAAATCACCGAGGAGGCGCTCGATGTTGTACACACGTGCGTGTTGGTCGCAGAAGGGACGTATACGAGCCTACTCGCGAATGTCGATGCACGGGTGTTCATCGATCGCACCTACCTCGAAACGCGGGCGCACCGCGAGAAGCGGGCGCGACATGCCGCGGAGCTCGATCCGTTCATCGATCAGGTGCTCGCGATCGAACATCGCATCATTTCCTCGCACAAGGCGAATGCCGATTTGATCATCGCGGCGGACTACTCGGTAAGCAGCGCCTAGTGCAGGTTATTTGAGGGACGGACACTAGTGCATGTTGCGTTTCTGAACCCGCAGGGCAATTTCGACGTCGCGGATTCTCACTGGACGGAGCATCCCGACTTCGGTGGCCAACTCGTGTACGTCAAGGAGGTCGCTCTGGCCCTGGCGGGGAGCGGGGTACAAGTCGATATCCTGACCCGCCGCATTGTCGATCCGAACTGGCCTCAATTCAGCGCTAGGATCGATCACTACGATACGGAGCAATCCGGTCTTCGCATCGTCCGCATTGCCTGCGGCGGCGATCGTTTCCTCGATAAAGAAAAGCTCTGGCCGTACCTCGATGACTGGGTTGCGAGGATCCTCGAATTCTACGCCGACGAATTGCCGGATTTTTTTACCGCCCATTATGCAGACGGCGGCTATACGGGCGCATTGATCAAATACCGCACGGGGATCGGATTCACGTTTACCGGTCACTCGCTCGGTGCCCAGAAGCTCGACAAACTCGGCATGAACCCAGGCAACGCGCCAGAACTCGAACGGCGCTTCCATTTCGCCAAGCGCATAGCGGCCGAACGGATCAGCATGCGCGAGGCCTATCGCGTCATTACGTCTACCGTTCAGGAGCGCAGAGAACAGTACGGACACCCATTGTACGAGGGCGCGATCGACACCGCTGACGACGCTCATTTCGCGACGGTGCCACCGGGCGTCAACCAGCGCATCTTCGGACCCGATCCCGGACCGCTAGACGACGCAATCGCCGCATCACTTGGGGCGCGCCTCGACCCGCTCGAAGTGCCGCGGATCGTCATATCAAGCCGCCTCGACGAAAAAAAGAACATTCTCGGCGCCGTGTGCGCGTATTGCGGATCCGAAAACCTGAGGCAGCGTTCCCGCTTGGCCGTCTACATGCGAGGCGTCGATGATCCGTTCGCCGAACGCGACAAGGTCCCCGAGATCGAGCGCGCGGTGCTGGCGCCGATTCTCGAACTCATCGATCGCTCTGGCGCACGCGGTCTCGTCGATTTCGTTAACGTCGATTCGCAGCACGCCTTAGCGGCAAGCTATCGCTTCTTCGCCAAGCGTGGTTCGGTCTTCGTGCTGAGTTCGTTCTACGAACCGTTTGGGCTCGCACCGATCGAGGCCGGCGCCTGCGGACTCGCGGTCGTCGCCACCGCCAACGGCGGGCCGACAGAGATCTTTGCCGATGGATCGGGCGTGCTCGTTGATCCACAAGATACCGAGGCGATCGCCCGCGGTATCGCGCACGCGCTAACGGAACATCGTACACTCGCCGCGCGCATCCGGCGCCGCGTCGACTCGAACTACACTTGGGCCAAGACGGCCGAGGCTTATCTGGCGATCATCGAGGCGGGATATACGCTGACGTCTGCGCCGCAGCACGCGGCCCCAGCGCTCGATGCCAGCGCGCGTTTGCGCGCCTACCTAAACCGTAAAACCTAAGACCTACCTGAGTGGCGTGGCGGGTAGGTATTCCCGCACCTGTCCGAACATGCTGCGATTCGCTACGACGACGCCGTTATCGGTGCGATGATAACGTTTAGCGTCAGCCTCAGGGTCTTGCCCAATCACGGTACCAGCGGGGACTTCGCAGCCGTTGTCGAGGATCACTCGGCGCAAGCGGCAGTTCGCGCCGATGGTACAGTCGGGGAGCGCGAGCACGCCGTCCAGTTCGCAACCGGCATCGACCTTTACGTTCGAGAATAGCAACGACCGGGAGAGCTGTGAGGAATGCACGACGCAACCGCCGCTGACCATGGTTGCGTTGACGGTGCACGACGAGGTCGTCTTGGCGTCCGTGAACGTCGCAGCGGGGTACTGCGGTTGGTAGGTCCAGATCGGCCAATGCCGATCGTACAGATCGAGCGCGGGCTCAGGGCCGACGAGTTCCATGTTGGCCGTGTAGTAAGAATCAATGGTACCCACATCGCGCCAATAGCCCTCTGCATGACCACGGTCACGCAGAAAGAAAGCTTGCACATGACGGCCGGTTTCGATCGCGTAAGGGATAATGTTCTTACCGAAATCATGATTAGAAGCGACGTCTTCGGCATCACGCTGCAGTTCGCTGGCGAGATAATCAAACGAGAAAACGTAGATCCCCATACTGACAAGCGCGCGCTGGGGATCATTCGGCAGCGAGGTCGGGGCGCTCGGTTTTTCCTCGAATGCCATGATGCGATTCTGCGCGTCTACGCTCATGACGCCGAAGTTCGAAGCGTCGGCTAAGGGTGCACGGGTGCAGGCGACGGTGAGGTCCGCGGCGGACTCCACGTGCGCGGCGAGCATCTCGCCATAGTCCATTTTGTAGACGTGATCGCCCGCGAGAATGAGCACAAATTCTGGACGGTGACTCGCGATAATATCGAGAGACTGGTAGACGGCGTCGGCGGTCCCCTGGTACCAGGTGTCTTCCTCGAGCCACTGTTGCGCGGGAACGAGTTCGACAAACTCACCGTATTCCGTGCGCAAACCGTTCCAACCCTCCATGATGTGCCGGATCAGGGAATGGGACTTGTATTGCGTCAGAATACTAATCCGCCGGACGCCGGAATTCAGGCAATTCGACAACGCGAAATCGACGATCCGATACTTACCGGCAAACGGTACGGCGGGCTTTGCACGCCAATCCGTGAGCATCTTGAGACGCGAGCCACGCCCGCCCGATAGGACCAGCGCGAGCGTGCTGCGAGTCAGCCGGCTAATGAATCGGGTCGTGGTGGTCATGCTCATAGGAACGACGCAGGTTTGGTCTCAGAGATGCGCCTGATACCATGCGAGCGCGTCCTTTGCGGACTGCTCGACCCATTCGGGCTGGTAGATGTCGTAGTGGCGTATAGGGTAACTGACCCAACGTTTTGGCTCCCCGGCGCGGTCGAACATTTGCCGATAACCATCCGCCTTGCACAGATCATCGTGCTCGGCGGCGATCAACATCAAGGCCCGAGGCGCGATCCGATCCGCAACCTCGATGGGTTTGTAGCGAAGGGTCGCTTCGGCGGACTCCCAGGAGATCTCGCAATACAACTCGGGGGCGGCCTCCAACGCCGCTGCCATGAACTCGCTCGTCTGCGGGCTGTTCAGCAGCGTGGCGACCGAAACGGCTTCGCCCTTGCCCGTCAGTACGCGGGCTTTTCGATCCTTGTCCAGGCGTTCGAGAAACGCCTCGCGCTCGGCGGTCGAGAAATTGTCGGTCAACAGCCGCCAACCGTCGCCGTAACCCACCTGTCCGACGGCGCACTTCACGCGTTCGTCATGCGCCGCCGCCGCCACGACATGCGCGCCACCGTTCGACGTGCCCCAGATACCGATGCGATCGGGATCGATTTCCGCTTGGCATCCGAGCCAGGTAACCGCGTTCCGAATGTCCTGTAACTGTTCCTCGGCGATGATGCGCCATTTCGTGCCTTCGCTTCCACCAAAGCCGCGGTAGTCGAATGCTAGCGTCGGATAGCCGGCCGCGACGAAGTATTCGGCGTAATCGCGCAAGATTACCGAACGCACCCCGCTGTACCCGTGACAGAGCACGATTCCTGGGCGGCGATCCGCGGCCGATAGATCGTCGGGCAAATAATAATCGGCCTCGAGCCGCGAGCCTTCACTGAAAAATTGTACCATTCGTTCCTGCATAGCCCTCTCCGATCGTCGTCACTTTAAAAGCCAAGTGGGAGCTCGAGAAACACCGGGTAAATGAAATCCCGGCGTGCCAGGCGCAGCGGTTCGGTCCGCGGGGCAGGGAAGCCCGGCGAATTCACGTTGCGGGGACGCGAGTATTCGTGTGCGTCGTCTACGTAGCGGTATGCAGCCAAAAGGTGTGCCCCCGAATCCGTGTGCTTCTCGAGGCCTCAGTGTAACGCACGCAGAACTTACATGGGACACCTCGGTGAGTAGGGCGAGGCGTTTCACAAAGCAATCACGCCGATGTTCGAACGGCGTTTACGTTGCCAAGCATTTCAAACCTTCATGGCAAAACAACCACCCAGCATGGTCGTCATGGAAGCCTGTGCCATGGCACATCACTGGGGCCGTCGCTTCCAAGCCATGGGACATGACGTCAAGCTGATCCCAGCACAACACGTTAAACCGTTTGTTCGCGGCAATAAGAACCGTAATGACGCCTTAGCGATCGCTGAAGCCGCTGCTCGACCCCATCTCAAACCCGTCCTCATTGAAATCGGTCGAACAACAACAAGTCTTAGCCCGGCATCGGATCCGAGAACGATTAAAACACCAACGCACCCAACTCATGAACCAAACCCGCGGTCTATTAGCAGAGTTCGGCATCGTTTTTGCCCAAGGGCATCGCGCGTTCCGAGAAGGCCTATGTCAAGCCATCGAAGATGAACAACCCACACCCGCTTTTAAGGCGACCTTGCAACAACTTTATGAGGAATACCAAACCATCAACCAACGCATCGATGACATCGAACAAACCATCCAAGCGCGCCTCGACGCGTCGCCGGATGCCTCCCTGCTACAATCCATCCCCGCTGTCGGCCCCTGGGTGGCCTCTGCGGTTATCGCCAAGACGGTGCTCAGGGTGCTCAGGGTCGGACCAATCTAAGCGACTGAATTGAGGTAGTAAATGTGGTGAATCACAGCGATTTAAGACCTTAGATTGCAGTTGAGATACCAATTTCGCGATGTAAAGACCCTGGGGATCACTTTGGAGATGCCGCCACCATCCAGCTCCCGCGTCGCTTACTTCACCCGAGCGCAAGGCACACTGCGCCGGGACAAGCGGGATAGCGACTTCGCGTGGCATCGATCGCTATTCGTTCCGAGTGCGGTCATGCGGTCTGCTCGCGCCTATCGCCTTGTCCTGCTCCTGCGAATGTAGGTGAGGCTCGGAACTAGCGTAGGCGTGCGGTGCTGTCGTGCCAATATTTGGGTTGACGTGATACGCCGGGTAAGCGCGTAGCATGCGCGCGCAACGCGGATTCTAAGCGTCAGTGAGCCCGACAAGGCCGTGCCATTGCGATGCGAATTCAAAGACCTAGGTTGGTCCGACCCTGAAAGCCTTCTGAAAAATTCAAAGACCTAGGTTGGTCCGACCCTGAAGGCTCCTGAAGGCTCGAAGGCTCAAAAGCGCCTGGCGCGCGCGAGACGCGCGAGCTTCGACAACGCGTCGACCCTCGCGTCACCGGGTGCGAGCTCCGGTCGGTACAACAGACACGGCCGATAGCCGGCTTTCTCGGCCGCCGCGGCATGAGGGTAGAACGTGCAGTTCTCGAATTTCGGCACGCGAACTCATGAAGCTTTCCATGGCGGAGCAGGCGCGCCTCGTCCGCGCGCGGGAAGTATCCGCCCGTGAACTCGTGGACGCGGCAATTGCGCGTATCGAGTACGTGAACCCGGACGTGAATGCCGTCGTCATCCCGATGTTCGACATCGCGCGCAACGCGCTCGACGCACTCACGGGCGACGAGCCGTTCAGCGGCGTGCCAATGCTGCTGAAGGACGTGCTCGCGGAATACGCCGGCGCACCGATGACGGAAGGATCGCGTTTTCTCCGGGGCTACGTCTCGCCGCGTGAATCCGAGCTCGTGACGCGTTATCGCAATGCCGGCTTCATCGTCTGCGGCAAGACGAATTCACCGGAATTCGCGTCGAAACCGACGACGGAGCCGGAGCTGTACGGACCGACCCGGAATCCGTGGGATCTCACGCGCTCACCCGGTGGTTCTTCCGGCGGCGCGGGTGCGGCCGTCGCATCCGGCATGGTGTCCGTCGCGCACGCGAATGACGGCGGCGGCTCGACGCGCGTTCCCGCCGCAGCCTGCGGCCTCGTTGGCTTGAAAGGCACACGCGGCCGCAATCCGCTCGGGCCGGACTACGGAGACGTCGGTGCTGCCGGCCTGCTGAGTGAGCACGTCGTTACGCGAACCGTGCTCGACAACGCGCTCATGCTCGACGTCACTGCGGGTCCCGACCCCGGTGCGCCGTACTATCCGCCACCCCCGCTGCGGCCGTTCGCCGACGCGGTCGGCGCGGATCCCGGTCGTCTGCGCATCGCGTTCACTGACGAACCCGTGCTCGCAACGCCGGTTCACGCGGACTGCCGGACGGCGGTTCGAGACATCGCGAAACTGTGCGAAGCGCTCGGTCACGACGTCGAGGAGGCGAAACCGGACGTGGACGCGTCGGAATTCAACGCGTTCTTCACGACAATCTGGCTCGCGATGGTCGCGTGGATGATCCGTGACTGGGAGGCCCGCACCGGTCGCAAGCCCGAGCCGGATCTGTTCGAGCGGCATACCTGGAAGATGTTCTCACTCGATGCCGAGCGCCATCCGTCGGACTTTCTTCTCGCCGTGACCGCGATGCACCGGTTCGCGCGCGACGTCGCGCCATTCTTCGACACGTACGACGTGTGGCTGACACCGACCCTGACGCAGCCGCCTCCGCCGCTCGGCTGGTTCGAATTCGATCCGGCGCATCCGCATCGGGCTACGGAACGCATGGAGCAGTTTCCGCGTTTCACGGCGTTCGCGAACGTGACGGGACAGCCCGCGATATCGTTGCCGCTGTGCTGGAACGACGCCGGCCTGCCGATCGGGATCCAGTTCATCGGGCGCTACGCGGACGAAGCGACGTTGTTCCGCATCGCGAGTCAACTCGAGGCGGCACGCCCCTGGGTCCACCGCTGGCCCGACATCGCCTGAGTCTGATCCCGATCGCTAACGACGCACACGTGTCCGGACAGCGGACGATTAGCGTCGACGTCGGCGGAACGTTCACGGATGATGAGATGGACGCCCCTTATTCGGCGTCGATGCGCCACAATTGGTATGTAGTTCAATTTCACGAAGGAGCGTCCATCATGGTCAGTATAATCGCAATAGATTTAGCAAAAAACGTCTTCCAGTTCGTTGGCGTAAATGACAGAACCCAACCGGTGTTCGAACATCGTTTACGTCGCAAAAAATTTGAGTTATTCATGCACAAGCAATCCCCCTGCTTGGTGGTCATGGAAGCATGCTACATGTCGCACTATTGGGGGAGACGATTTCAAGCCATGGGCCATGAGGTCAAGTTAATTCCGCCGCAACACGTTAAACCGTTTGTGCGCGGCAATAAAACCGACCGTAACGATGCGTTAGCCATTGCGGAAGCCGCGTCGAGACCAAAATTAAAACCTGTGCCGGTAAAGTCTGTCGAGCAACAACAAACTTTAGCCTTTCATCGTATTCGTGAACGACTGAAGCACCAACGCACCCAGCTGATGAATCAAACTCGTTCTCTGCTAGCGGAATTTGGTATGGTCATCGATCAAGGACACAAAGCGTTCCGGGCCATGCTATTGCAAGCCATCGACCACGAATTACCCACACCCGCTTTTACTGAGGCGCTGCGGCAGACCTTTGATGAATATCAACAAATCAATCAACGGATGGCGGTTATCGAGTAACACATCGAGCGTGCTATTGAGCATTCACCTGAGGCAGAGATTTTACGATCGATACCCGGTTTCGGCACTCTCACTACCTCGGCGTTTATCGCTACCATCGATCGTGGTCAGGCCTTTCATTCGCCTCGTGAGTTTGCCGTTTGGTTAGGCTTAACGCCAAAGACTGAAAGTAGCGGTGAGAAAAGGCGATTAAGTCACATTACAAAACGAGGTGATACCTACTTACGTACCTTGCTCATTCAGGGCGCGAATGCCGCCTTACGCTGGGCCGCAAAACGGCAAGATAAATTCAGTCGGTGGGCCAACGACTTACTGAAACGACGTGGGCGACCGATTGCTATTGTTGCCATTGCCCATAAGATGGCCAGAATCGCTTGGACCTTGCTACAACGGCAAACCCCATTTCAAGCACAAGCGATTTAACCTTAACCCCCGTCGGCGAACATCGATGAAATAAATGGCTTTTCCTACCTGGCTCAAGCCCGAATAGGACACGGTCTTTTAGACCGAGTGGGTGAATGGGCGGTCAGGTGCGGATCTCATTTGGGTCCTAGCGAGTCAATCCCTCGCTTTAAAGAGACCGAATATATGTCTAGCATGACTTTTTTGGAGCGTTTTTAAAGTCAATTCATCGAAGGTTCGACGACAACGGTTTACTGAATACCGCTTATTCCGCGGGTACGGGAAACTTTGACCCGATTTTTATCGGGCGTCCATATATGTCCTGTACACTGAACGCAAAGGGCGTGCGGCGTGCCTGAAGCTCCCGGCGTCGCGCCACCTCGACGTGCACGCGTTGTTCGAGCGCTGCGGTCGGCCTCCTCGGCGAGGCGACGATGTGCTCTACAGCACGACCGCCGCGTTGAATCAAATGCTCGCGGGCACGTTGCCGCGAACGGGTCTTATCGTCACGCGCGGCTTCCGCGACATTCTCGAGACCGCACGCCTCCCCCCCGGCGCGGATCGGGCGCAGCGCACGCCGCTTCCCCCGCGCGTGATCGGTCTCGAATGGGTAAGGGAAGTCGGTGCGCGCATGAACGCGGATGGTACGGAGCGCGAATCCCTGGACGACGATGAGATCACGGACATCGCGACGGAATTTCACGCGGCCGGGATCGGCGGCGTGGCCGTATCACTGCTGCACGCGTATCGGGACCCGCGGCACGAGCTCGCGATCCGGGCGATCTTCGCCGAGCGCGCGCCAGAGATGCCGTCGTCCTGTCGAGCGACGTCCTCGCCGAAATGCGGGAATACGAACGTACGCTCGCGACTGCGCTCAACGCCTGCCTCATTCCGGCTCTGCGCGCGCACCTCGATCCGCTGTGCCGGAGTGCGGACGAACGTGGCGCGCGCTTCTGGCTGATGCGCTCGAGCGGCTGCCGCCTGCGCTGCTCGGTGGAACCGTGCGTCTCGAGCCCGCACGTGCACGCGCCGCGCTTCGCGCGTTCGGCCGGAAACGCGGGCTCGACGACCGTGCGACCGCGCGGGGCATCCTCGACATCGCCACGCACAATATGTGCGGTGCCGTCCGCCGCGTTTGCGCGTCGCGTGGTAGCGATCCCGCAGGCTGCACGCTCGTCGCGTCGGGTGGTGCCGGACCGCTGCACGCTGCCGTCCTACTATCTTCCGTTTGTAAAGGGTATTGGTGAACTGGTGCATTTTTCGGGTACGACGTCTTATGCCGTCAACTATGCGATCGTCAATACCGACCCCTTGCTGGAGGTGGCCGAATCGACCCGCGAAGACTGGCTGGAGCTTTTCGATTTGACGCGCCTGTCGCTGGAGACCCGTATCGTACTGGTGGCCTTGATGCTGCCATTCGGTGCGTTATTGACCGCATTGTTCAATGAGGTCATCGGGATTCGGACCTATGGTGTCTTTACGCCGACTCTGCTGGCGCTGGCGCTCGTCTACGTGCCCTGGCAATCGGCCGCCGTGGTCCTCGTCGTTGTGCTGTTGCTCGGGGTAGGCGGTCGGGCCGTTATCCCGGGCGAGCTCACCCGGGTTCCGCGCCTGGCCGTTGTTCTCACGTTGGTTGCGCTTGGAATTGGAGCAAGCGCCAGCCTGATGGACTATTTTGAGATCGGTTTCGGTGGACAATTGGTACTGCTGCCGATCGTGATCCTGGCGTCTATGGTCGACCGATTCTATACGCTATTCGACGAAAAGGGTCTGAGTACGGCGTTGATCCGGCTCGGCTGGACGCTGCTGCTGGCGGCATTGTGCATCCCGATCGTTCAGTACGAGGCCCTTGGCCACCTTCTGGTGCGGTATCCGGAACTTCATCTAATCACACTGGCCGCCATACTGGGCCTGACCTTACACAGCGGCCGACGGTTTTCCCAGGTACCTGGGTTAGCGTGGCTGAATTGGCCGGAGAAGCCAAAATTTTGATGGTTTCCGAAGTCGACTGACCTTCAGCCTGTTGTCGTGGAAACCGTTGCGAGTCCTTGTTCGCACCCCTCTAACTCCGCGTAGTCGGCAGAAAAAATACACCGGGCAGCGGGTCTGGCCGAGGTGGTGGAACAACTCTTCACGTTCGTTATCGGTAAGGCCCTCAGGAAATAGTCGGAGGCTCAAATGCCTCGCCATCGCCAAGTTGGTGTTCAGTTTGGAACGTCTCGATCTCAGCTGCGACGCGTTTTGAGGCCTCAAATCGGCCGATGTGGAAAAGCGCTTCGCCCTCATGAACCAGAGGTTGATTGCTTTTGCCGATGACGACACCGGTAGCGGCCGCGAAGATTGAAAACTCTTCACCGGTTACGGGGTCGGCGATTACGCCAACCACCTGCTCTTTCTCCACTCGGGCGCCCAGAGAAACCTGGTTGATAAACAGGCCGCTGTTGGGTGCCCGAACCCAAACGCTTGATCTGGCGATGAACGGCTCACTCGCAGTTTTTCGACTGCGACTGGCCGGCAGCATGTCGACCGATCGCATAACGTGGATAACGCCCGCTAGTCCAGCGCGAATCGACATCTCGTCGAGTCTCAGTGCCCCGCCAGCTTCGTAGAGCAGCATCGTAACGCCCGACTCGAGTGCGCTCTCTCGCAACGAGCCATCCCTCAGACTGGAATTGATCAGCACGGGCACGCCGAAAGCACGTGCCAACTTTTCGGTTGCCTCGTCATCGAGATTTGCACGAATCTGGGGCAAATTGTCTCTACCGATTGCCGCTGTATGCAGATCGATCCCATAAGTGCATCGCGAGACAATCTCGCTCATGAATGTATGTGCGAGCCGAGCTGCCATGGTGCCGCGCTCCGACCCCGGAAACGACCGGTTCAAATCTCTTCGGTCTGGCAAGTAGCGCGATCTTTCGAGGACGCCATACATGTTGATCATGGGCACTGCGAGCAAAGTGCCCCTTAGCTGCCGCATCAACCGGGATTTGAGCAACCGCCGGATGATCTCCACGCCATTCAGCTCGTCTCCGTGTACAGCAGCACTGACGAACATGACCGGTCCGTCGCGACGTCCGTGGACGACCTGCACCGGCAGCGACATCCGGGTGCTGGTAAACAATTGGGCCAGTTCGATATCAACCAGCTTCCGAGTGCCAGTGGAAATCGAATGCCCAGCCAGTTCAAAAGCCGATCGGTGTTGTGCCATCTCTTATTGTCAGTCCTTTCTACGCTGAGCTTTTTCGCGCTTGCGTACCAGAAAAGATTTTCCCGGATCAACCAGATAGCGGTCCTTCATCGCTGTCCGTCCTATGAGCATTCGAAACCCCATGCTGTCACGATTGGTCAGCGTGAACTCCACGCGGTGTGTCTCCGGGCCGATCTTGATGTCCGTCTCGATGACATATCGCATCTCGCTGTGACCGCCCGAATCACGAACCTCTCTCTCGTCAATCAGAGGCGCAACACATTCCACGGCTTTGTCCAGATTGCGTTGCTCGGGGTGCATCGAAAACCTGACCAGTTTTTCACCTTGTGTATCATCGATGCGAACATCAAACGCATGCAAACAAGATGTCCTCGCTCCGGTGTCGATCTTCGCCTTTATGCGATCAATGCCAAGAGCGGGCAAGGCCACCCACTCGCGCCAACCGAGCACCTCAGTCATGGTCAGGATCATGCTCCGCTTCAGGATTGGTTACCTCAGTATCCGGCAGCTCCTGTACCTTGGGCTGCCTGCGTCGGCGTGCGCGTGCTGGCACCATTCCACGCATCGATTCGAGTTTGCCGAAACACAGCAGCTTGTCCTCTGGTTCGAGCACGCGATCGGCGCGAGGGTTCGGGATGACCTTATTGCCACGATAGAGTGTCAGCACGTTGAGGTCCTTCGCTGAAAGGTCCACCTCGGCTATCGTTTTGCCGACGTAATTCGAGCCGTCAGGCACGTAGATCTCATTGACGCCATAGCCTTTGCTGACCGTGAGGCGTTGACGGATGTCGATCTCCGGAAACTCGATCTGGGCCGCAATGTAGTCGATGACCGCACCGGCGACATCGAGCTGAGTACAGGACTCGATACCTTCGAGGCCAGGCGAGGAATTGACCTCCATGATCTGTGGGCCGCTGGCGCCTTCCAGCATGTCCACACCTGCGACTCGCAAACCGAGAATCTGAGCTGCTCTGATCGCTGCATCCGCATAATCTTCCGGCAGTTCAACAGCCTCCGCTTTGCCGCCGCGATGCACGTTACTTCGAAACTCTTGGCCTTGCGCCACCCGTCGCATGGCGGCGACGACGCGGTCGCCCACTACGAAAGCCCGAATATCTTTGCCTCGGCTTTCCGCGACAAACTTCTGAATAAGTACGTTTTGCTTCTGGCTCTGTAACAACTCGACGATGGATTCCGCCGCCCGGGCGTTCTCGGCGAGCAGCACGCCGATACCCTGCGTTCCCTCAATCAGTTTGATGATCACCGGAGCTCCGCCGACACGCTCAATAGCCGGTAGCACATCCTTCTTGTCTCGAACGAAGGTGGTCTCCGGGATGCCAATGTGGTGTCGAGCCAGTATCTGCAGGCTGCGAAGTTTGTCGCGTGAATTGGTAATGCCGTGGGCCGTATTGGCACAGAATACGTCCATCTCTTGAAACTGCCTGACCACGGCGGTGCCGTAGTAGGTGATCGAAGCACCAATTCGAGGGAGTACGGCGTCGTATTCGCTCAGTTGCTTCTGCCGATAGTACAAATCGGGAGAACCGCGCTTGAGGTCAATGGCGAATTTCAGCGTATTCAGGACTTTCGTGTTCACACCACGCGCCAACGCAGCTTCTTTTAGCCGACGTGTGCTGTAGGCCTTCGGTGAACAGGACAGAATTGCAAGTTTCATGGTCGTTTGGTGATTCGGTAAAGCGCCAGGGTGAACGGAAATTACTCCCAAGAGAGGCTTTCTGGCAACGGAAAATCAATGGTCCTCTTTACAGACGGTTAGGCGCTCTTCTTCGGATTCACGGTACCAACTGTTTCAGAGTTCGGTCCTCCAGTTGTCGATGGAATATGATTTGACGGTCCAATATGAAAGTGGGTGCTGGCGAAATCGTTGACGGCGTCGATCGCTTTCTCGCTAACTCGGCAGAATCCGCAGAAAAACCACACCGGGCAACACTTCTGGCCGAACTACCTGCACGTTTTGTAGGCACGTCGGCATACGGGACACAAAATCGCCGCAACACGGAACCGCAAAGCACATTTCGTTTCCGCGGAGAAAGCTTAGGGGTGAGCATTTCTTTACCCGCATTATTGTTGCTGGGCGAAGGATATTCTGATTGGTTCGAGCTGCGCTGGGGGTATTTTCGGCCGCGCGCATTTCATACCCCCATTTGTACCCCCATTTCGCTGTTGAAGGGAAGAGGTTCGCTGACGAGCGGGGCAATGTGCCCACGAGAGGCTGCGATGAATTCGGAAAAATAGGAGAGGGCGATGAGCGGCGAATAAAGCTGAGATTTCAATCGGTTGGATCGGCCGAGTGTGATTCCCGCATGCACAATCACACTCAGCGGTTTCTATTTTAAAGTGATGCTTTAAAAAAGCAGTGTAGGCCTATGAAATATAAAGAAAATATTGGTGGAGGCGGCGGGAATCGAACCCGCGTCCGCAAGCCCTCTGCCGTCGGATCTACATGTTTAGCCGGTCTATTGTTTTAACTCGAAGCTACCCGAACGGCAGGGAAAACCTCGCGCGAGTTCAGTTAGGTTTTAACGAGTTGGCCCCGAACATGCCGCGTCGCGATCTTGTGAGATATGACGCCTGAAGGCTGGACGCACAAGCACGGCTCCAGTCAGACGGCACCCTACTGGGTTTTAAGCAGCGAGTGCGTAGTTGTCGTCGTTGGCAACTATAAAGTGTTTGCAGTTGGATTTACGAGGTAAGCTGCACCTCGACATGCCCCTTCGGTTTCGCGACCCGCGTCGAAGCCAGGTCGCCCCCAAAGTAGAATTTAAAGCTGATGCTCAGTGTAGCGTTCGCGCCGCATCAGCACTAGTATTTTGACTACGGAGTTGTGATCTAAGTTCCATTTAACCACGACGCAAGATGCGTTGTTTGTCGCGTGCCCAGTCGCGGTCTTTTTCGCTGGCGCGTTTATCGTGCTGTTTTTTGCCTTTTGCAAGACCGATTTCCAGTTTTGCTCGCCCCTTCTTCCAGTACATCGCGAGCGCGACGACGGTGTAGCCTTTGCGGTCAATTGCGCCGATGAGCGTCGCGATTTCGCGCTCATGCAGCAGCAACTTGCGAGTGCGTCGCGGATCGGCGTTGACATGCGTCGATGCCGAGCTCAAAGGCGTGATGAGCGCGCCGAATAAAAAAGCCTCACCCTCTTTGACGATGACATAGGCGTCGCCGAGCTGGATTTTTCCGGCGCGTAAGCTTTTCACCTCCCAACCTTCGAGCACCAACCCGGCTTCCATACGGTCTTCGATAAAATAGTCGTGGCGCGCCTTTTTGTTCAGCGCGATCGTTGCAGCGCCGGATTTCCCGGCTTTTTTCTTAGCGGCCATGGGCGCAGCGTTGGACGCGGAAGGGGTTCCAGTATAACAGTCTGAGGGATGAGCAACTGGGTGCCTTGTCCCGTTCACGGCGATACCACAGAATGCACGCGCACAGTCGTTTCGCAACGGGGGATGGGCTTATGGCAGGTGGGCGCACGTCAATTCACGGACAGTGGTCATCGCGGTGGGTGTTTATTCTCGCCGCGACGGGCTCAGCGGTGGGTCTCGGCAATATTTGGCGCTTTCCATACGTCACTGGTGAGAACGGTGGCGGCGCGTTCGTTTTATTGTATTTCGCGTGTGTATTTCTCGTCGGGATCCCGATTTTCGTAGGTGAAGTTCTGTTGGGCCGTCGCGGACGCCAAAGTCCGATCAATGCGATGCGTGCGTTAGCAGCGGACGAGGGCTTGTCGCGGCATTGGGGCTTGCTCGGCTGGATGGGCGTGGCCGCAGGTTTTTTGATCTTATCGTTCTATTCCGTCGTCGCGGGATGGTCCCTCGCGTATGTTTTCGAAGTAGGCTCGGGTGTCTTTGTCGGCGCGGGAAATGACACCGCGACCGCACAATTCGATGCGCTCACGGGTTCAGCCACGCGCTTACTGTTTTGGCATAGCCTGTTCATGTTGATGACGGGTTTTATCGTTGCGCGCGGTGTCCAGGGCGGCTTGGAGAAAGCGGCAAAGTACCTCATGCCGACCTTGTTTGCGTTGTTGTTGGTCATGGTCGGCTATGCACTCGCAACCGGCGATTTTGCTGGCGCGCTGCGTTATTTATTCTTGCCCGATTTGAGCGCGCTGAGCAAGCAAAGTGTGCTCGATGCTTTGGGTCAGGCGTTTTTCTCCTTAAGTTTGGGCATGGGTGCGATCATGATTTATGGCTCCTACCTTCCGGATGATGCCTCGATTGGCCAGACTTCAGTGCTGATCGCGTTCGCCGACACGGGGGTCGCCTTGATGGCGGGGTTGGCGATTTTTCCGCTAGTGCTATCCCACGGCCTGGAACCTGGAAGTGGACCGGGACTCGTGTTCATAAGTCTAGCGCTCACGTTCGGTCACATGCCGGGCGGGCAATTCGTCGGGGCCATATTTTTCGTGTTGTTGACGGTGGCCGCGTGGACCTCGGCGATCTCCTTGCTCGAACCAATCGTGGCGTGGTTAGTCGAGAACCGCGGTTGGAGTCGCCGCGTCGCGTCGTGGGTCGCGGGGTTCGGCGCCTGGGTACTCGGTGTCGGCTCTTTGTTGTCGTTTAATCACTGGTCAAGTTTAACGCTCGGCGGCCGCAACTTTTTTGATTGGTGCGAACATTTAAGCACCAATATCATGCTGCCCGTAGGCGGCCTGCTGATCGCGATTTTCGCAGGCTGGCGTATGTCGCGCGCGAGCACGGAGGAGGAACTCGCGATCAGAGTTCCATTCATATACAACACCTGGTTGTTTCTCGTGCGTTTCGTCGCACCGCTCGGCGTAACGCTGATTTTTGTGCACAAGATGGGGTGGCTGGAGAGAGTTTTTACCTGATGCCTAGTGTGAACCAAATCAGATTCATGCCGTTCTCCTGCGCACAAATGTATGAACTCGTTAACGACGTCGAGTCCTATCCGCAATTTTTACCGTGGTGTGAACGTGGCGAAATTCTCGCTCGCGATCCCGAACACATGCGCGCGCGTTTGACGCTCGCAAAGGGTAGGCTACGCCACAGTTTCACGACGGAAAACCACTTGGTTTGCAACGCGAGCATTGATCTGCATTTAATCGATGGCCCGTTTAGGGCATTTAACGGCGCCTGGCGTTTTGAACCCCGCGATACCGGTTGCCGAGTATCTTTGAAAATGGACTTTGAATTTTCGAATCGTCTCGTAGCGGCGACGCTTGGCGTGTTGTTTAAGAAGATCACGACGACGCTTGTCGAATCATTCAATGCCCGCGCCCACGAACTCTATGGATAGATCTGAGGACAAGACCGGACGCATTGCGGTGTCCGTTGTTTATGCGACGCCGCTCACCCAGCGAATTATCGAACTCGAAGTACCCGTTGGCACGACTTTGCGCGGCGCCGTGGAGCGTTCCCGTTTATTAGATGAATTTCCGGAAATCGACCTACACGCACAAGGCATAGGCGTTTTTGGGCTGCATCGATCTGCCGACGAGCTGGTCCGTGCAGGCGATCGCGTCGAAATTTACCGGCCGTTATTAGTCGATCCTAAAACCGCGCGCCGTCAACGTGAGCACGCCCAGCGACAAGGGTGAGGCGTTGACACGCGCTAATATGGTTGCTCTGAATCGACTTCTTCTTCGGGCGTTGCGGCCGGCGCGGCGGCGGTGTCCTCGTTTTGTTCGTCGTCTTGGTCGTCGTTACGGCTAAAAATCCGTGCAAAAAAACCCGGTTCATCAGGTTCCGGGGCATCCTCTGGAACGACAACTTCTTTTTCTTCATCTGATGGCAGATCTCCAGCAAGCGACTTATCTTTGACGAATGGAATTTTATTGCGTATTCGCGTAAGTATGCCTTCGGAATAACGGCCTGGAACGCGTACCGACTTGTCTTGGTGCACGTCGACAACGAGTCGCCCCGTCGCCGGGACAATGTCGCCTTCCACCGCTGCGAGCAAATCGTGTTCAAAGCGAAGGGTAACGAGTCGGCGCTCTATGCGTCCCCGTCCGCGTTGACGGGTATAAAGATAATCCCAGCGATCGGCGTTAAAAGTGTCTTGAATTACGGGCGTACCCATAATGAATTGCACTTTCTTTTTGTCCATGCCATAAGCGAGCTGCGCCACCATTTCTTGGGTGACGACATTGCCCTGCTGTATGTCGATGCGATGCGACAGCGGTAGGTTGTCGACGGTTGGTAAATTTGCGGGATGAAAAAAACCACCGCTCGAACATGCCACCAAGCACAACGCGGCAAACATAAAACCGTAACGAAAAATGGTTATTTTCATGTGGGAATGAGCGCGTACTTTTGTGAGACTCGTGCTGCTATCCAAGTGTTAGAATGGCCATGAGTATAGCCTATCAGATGGCCGGTGAGTGCCGAAAGACGGTAACACGAGTGACTCTTATGGACACTTACGAATTAAAAAAAGCGGGGCTCAAAGCGACCTTACCGCGACTTCGCATCCTCGAAATATTGGAAGACAATAGTGATCGACACATGAGTGCAGAGGATGTCTATAAAGCGCTGCTGGCGGCCGGCGATGAGGTCGGGCTTGCGACGATCTACCGGGTGCTGACGCAGTTTCAGACGGCCGGTATTGTCGAACGCCACAATTTTGACGGCAACCACGCTGTTTACGAGATGGCCCAGGGACCACACCACGACCACATGGTATGCATCGATAGCGGCGATGTGGTCGAGTTCTACGATGACGAAATCGAACGACGGCAGCGGGCTATCGCCACCGAGCACGGCTACGACTTGGTAGACCACAGCTTGATACTTTACGTGCAAAAAAAATAGGACGATACGCAGAACTAAACGATCTCTGCGAGCCCCAGGCGGAATATCCGGGTTAGGCGAGCGCCAGGGTTGAGCGCCAATCCTGTCTCTGAGGGAGCGAGGTCGTATCCTTAACGACGTTCATGGTCCTGTTAGCAAAGTTTTTGCGTGCGCGTGGGCGCTGCGGGATTGATCATCGCCGCCTAGCATTCGCGCGATTTCGTCGATACGTTGATCTGCTTGCAAGGCTGCTATGTGCACCTCGGTGGTTTTCGCGACCACGCGTTTTTGGATCGACAAATGATGGTCACCCACGCCGGCGACTTGGGGCAAGTGGGTGATGCACAGTATCTGGCGGGAAGCTGCCAATGAGCGCAAATGATCACCGACTTCTGTGGCCGTTTGCCCGCCAACGCCGGCGTCGACCTCATCATAGACTAGGGTCGGTACGCCGCTCAGGCCGGCGGTTGCGACCTGTACAGCGAGGCTTATGCGGGATAGCTCACCTCCCGAGGCTATTTTGCGCAGCGGCTGCGGCGGTAAATCGGGATTGGTGGAGACTAAATAGTCGCAACGGTCTATGCCATGGGGCGCGGGTTTGGCGTCTTTTGAGGACAGCGCGATTTCAAATCTCCCGCGCGGCATGCCGAGCGCCTGCATACGGGCACTGACAAGGGTGCTCATTTTTAGCGCTGCCTCGCGGCGTTTGCTCGACAACGCATCGGCGTGGTCACGGTACTCGCGGGCGTGTTGCGTCCGGGCGGCGGCAAGCGCGGCCAAGCGCTCGTCTCGATCCGCCAATTTTTCCAACTCTGCTTGCAGCCCTGCGATCACCTGCGACAATTCCTCGGGCGCACAGCGGTGTTTGCGCGCGAGATCCGTGATGTCTCCGATCTGTTGCTCGATGGTCGCCAGGTGCTCGGGATCGACGCTCAGTGTAGTCGCATATTGGGCCAGTTCATGACGCGCTTCGCCCAGGTGGACCCGGGCGTCACTCAACAATCTCTGGACGTTAGCGAGATCTGGGTCAAGGGCGGTCGCCTCTGCGACGGCGTCGAGCGCAGCTTGCAATTGTGCTTCAATGGCATTGTCTTGGGAGAACAACGCCGCTTCGAGGCCGGCGCAAATTTCGACGAGCCGTGCCGCGTGCGCAAGCCGCCGGTGTTCGTCATTGAGCTGGCGCCACTCCGTCGGTGATAACGTCGTCTGCGTGAGTTCCTGCAATTGGTATTCGAGAAATTCGCCGCGTTGATCATCGTGTTCACTCGCGTCCACGGTAGCGTTATAGGCGGCCTCGGTTTTCTGCCACGCCTGGTAAGCGTTGTGCACCGCTGCGCGCAGCGTTTGGAGCGCGCCAAATTCATCGACCAGCTGCAGTTGTGCATCGCGGCGCAGCAGCGACTGATGCGCGTGTTGAGAATGAATATCGAGTAAGGACTCGCCAAAACGTCGCAGCAATTGCGCCGTCACGGGCTGTTCGTTGCAAAAAGCCCGCGAACGACCGTCGGCATTAATGACCCGGCGGAGGACGAGCTCGGTGTCTACCTCGAGGCCTTGTTCCGCGGCGATGGCGTGCGCAGCGGCGTTGTGGCTGGGATCAAACACCGCGGTTACAACGGCGTGTGCGGCGCCTGGGCGCAGCAAAGCGACATCGGCGCGATCGCCGAGCGCAAGTCCGAGCGCGTCGACTAACATCGACTTGCCGGCCCCAGTCTCGCCGGTAATTACCGTTAAACCGTCACTAAACTCGATGTCGAGATGACGGATCAGAGCCAGGTCCGAAATCGTCAGGGTTCTCAACATGGCGATCTCAAGCGGGGTCTCTCAGCATGGGTCGCGGCCCCATTGGAGTTTTGCCCGCAGGGTGGCAAAGTGATCGTGTCCTGCGGGATGCAGCAATTCTACGTTTTGATCATGACGGCGAACGCGAATTCTATCGGCACTGGCGAGCGTCGGCAGGGCATGGCCATCGCAGGTGACCCGGGCGTCTAACATTTCGTCCGTCGGTAGCTCGACCTCGATGGTAGCGTCGTTGGAAATGACAATCGGCCGATTAGTCAGCGTATGCGGACAGATCGGGACCAGCACGACGACATCGAGCACTGGATAGAGGATCGGTCCACCGCCTGACAGCGCGTAGGCGGTCGAGCCGGTTGGCGTTGCAATGATCAAACCGTCAGCGCGTTGTGCGTGCACGAATCGTCCGTCGACATAGGTATTGAGCGTGATTAAGCGGGCGGTACGCCAACGCTGCACAATGACATCGTTTAAGCTGTGGTTGATTGCGATCGTTTTACCGTGGCGCACAATACTGCATTCGAGCACGAAACGAGATTCGCGTTGGAAGTCACCGCGCAATATCGCAGCAATGCCCGGCGCCGCGCGTTCCGGCGATAAGTCGGTGAGAAATCCGAGGCGGCCGAGATTAATGCCGGTTAGCGGCACGTTGCGTGGGAACGTCATTTGCGCTGCGCGCAAAAGCGTGCCGTCGCCGCCGATCGCGATGACAAGGTCACAATGTGCGGCGATCGCAACGTCGGCGATTTCCTCGTAATCGCCGCGCGGCCGTGCGGCCGCGCCGTTGCGATCTAGCGCCACTTCCGCCCCGGCTGCCGCGCAGACCGGCAAAATAGTTTCGAGGACGTCACGAACGGCCTCTTGATCTTGTCGAGTAACGATCCCTATCTTTTTGAACATGATGGGATTTATGGCTCCAGTTCGAGTTCTTTCTTAACTATACCGAGCGCATTTCGGTGCGATTTCGAGCTGCGCGCCAATTAAGCACTACACTGGGCTTCCGAGTAAAGCTGAATTTGCGTGCCAGTTGTTTTACAACGTGACTGAGGCAGTGGTATTTTCGACGCTGTTGCAACCGCCTTGAACTTAAACGCTATGGCAGAATCTTCTAGTGACGTCGAACTTAGCGAACGCGCATCTTATCTATTTAAGTGCCTGGTGGAGCGCTATATTGCTAACGGCCAACCAGTCGGTTCGCGGACTTTGGCGCGCGATGCAAAACTGGATCTGAGTCCGGCAACGACCCGCAATGTCATGGCGGATTTAGAAGATTTGGGACTGATTCAATCGCCGCACACCTCTGCTGGCCGGATACCTACGGTACGCGGTTACCGCTTGTTTGTGGACGGTATTCTCACTTTTCAGACGCCCTCGCAACAACAGGTGTTACAGTTGTCGGGGGATTTGGCGCCCACGGCCGATGTCCGCAGCCTGATGGAAAAAACCTCTAATGTGCTCTCCGATACGACCAAGCTCGCAGGTTTAGTGATGATGCCTAAAACCGAGCACCAGGCATTGCGTCAAGTCGAATTCTTGTCTTTGGGCGACAATCGCGTGTTAGTGATCTTGGTCGTTAACGATCGCGAAGTGCAGAACAAAATCATCAAAACCGAACGTACGTACGCCGCGTCTGAACTGACCCAGGCAGCGAATTATCTGAACTCCGCGTTTTCGGGTAAGGATATTCGCGCCGTCAAGCGTGACATTCTGGCTGAAATGACGGCAACCCGGGATGAGATGAATCGCATGATGCAAATCGTCATCGACGTATCACGACAGGCTTTTAGTGACGATCAGACCGGACAAGACTACGTCATGGCCGGGCAAACGAATTTGATGGATATCAACGAGCTATCCGATGTTGAGAAGCTGCGCAATTTATTCGAAGCATTTAGCCAAAAACGCGATATCCTCCGTCTCCTCGAACAGGCACTAGATGCGACAGGTGTGCAGATCTTTATTGGCGAGGAATCCGGTTATCAGGCGCTTGACGATTGTAGTATCGTCACCTCAAGTTATCGCTCCGATGGCGAAGTGTTGGGGGTGCTCGGGGTGATCGGGCCGACGCGCATGGAGTATGAGCGGGTGATTTCCATCGTCGACATGACAGCGAAAATCTTGGGTGCCACCTTGAAGTCTATGCACTAATCCCCATGTAGTAACCTCGATGGCCGCGTTGCACTCGCTCGCGGCCTCGATTGTCTTTGTGAATTACGAGGGTAAGCCCGTGAGTGAAAACGGCGAAGCAGATCAGCACACCGAAACGAATGACGTTGAGGTCGCAAGCACCGAGGAAGCCGCCGCGGAAACGCTGGAGAACCGCGATGATATCGAAGCACTGCGCGCCGATTTGGATGCCGCGCAATCGGAACTCGCGCAGATGCGCGAAGAAATGTTGCGCGCCCGCGCCGAGGTCGACAATGTTCGAAAACGGGCCGAGCGAGACGTCGAGGCGGCGCATAAATATGGTATCGAGAAACTCGTGGAGGCACTGTTGCCGGTTAAGGATAGTATGGATCTTGGCTTCGATGCAGCGGCCACCGCAACCGAGGTGGAAACCTTGCGCGAAGGCTTGGATTTAACGATAAAGATGTTTGACCAAGCGATGGCGAAAATTGGCGTAACGGCGTTGAATCCAGACGGGGAGAAGTTCGACCCCGAATTCCATCAAGCGATGATGACCGAAGAAAGTGGCGCCGAGGAAGGCACGATTCTGCGCGTTATGCAGAAAGGCTATGCGCTCAATGATCGCCTAATCCGGCCGGCGATGGTGGTCGTGGCGAAGCCGAGTTCGTGACCATGGCGGTGCCTAGACGGGGTGCGCAAAGCGTGCGGCAGCGGGGTTGTTTGGCCCGGCGGTGCAAGGGGTTGAGAATGCGCCTCGCCGCCCCCATCTTTACGATTATGTACGGTGCGATGAACGCCGCAATTCATTAAGTTATTAGAGAGGCTCACAATGGGAAAAATAATTGGGATCGACCTTGGCACGACGAACTCCTGTGTCGCGGTGTTGGAGGGTGGCAAACCCCGGGTCGTAGAAAATAGCGAGGGTGCGCGGACCACGCCATCAATAGTGGCCTTCACGAGTGACGACGAAGTAGTGGTCGGGCAGGCAGCTAAACGCCAGGCCGTGACGAATCCTCAAAACACCTTGTTTGCGGTCAAACGCCTCATCGGGCGTCGTTTTGACGATGAGGTCGTCGCACGCGATCGTGAAATGGTTCCCTACAACATCGTCGCAGCGGATAACGGTGACGCTTGGGTCGAAGCGAACGGTAAGAAAATGGCGCCACCCGAAGTCTCCGCGCGGGTGTTGATGAAAATGAAAAAAACCGCCGAAGATTATCTTGGTGAAGAAGTCAAAGAGGCGGTTATTACCGTACCGGCCTATTTTAACGATTCGCAACGCCAAGCAACTAAAGATGCCGGCCGTATCGCGGGTCTCGACGTCAAGCGCATTATTAACGAGCCGACGGCGGCAGCGCTCGCCTTTGGCATGGATAAACGTCAAGGCGACGTCAAAATCGCGGTCTACGATCTCGGTGGCGGGACGTTTGATATCTCGATTATCGAGATCGCAGAAGTCGACGGCGAACATCAGTTCGAAGTTTTATCGACCAATGGTGATACTTTTCTCGGCGGTGAAGACTTTGACTTGCGCTTGATCGAGTATTTGGCCGACGAATTTAAGAAGGAGCAAGGGATCGATCTGCATAGCGACCCCTTGGCTTTGCAACGACTTAAAGAAGCCGCGGAAAAAGCGAAAATCGAACTATCGTCCAGTAATCAAACCGATGTGAATTTACCCTATATCACGGCCGATGCGGGCGGGCCGAAACATTTGAACGTCAAGATCAACCGCGCCAAGCTCGAATCCTTAGTCGAAGACCTCGTTAAGCGCACCATCGAGCCGTGTACGATTGCGTTGAAAGATGCGGGACTTACGGCGGCGGAAATCGATGACGTCATTCTTGTCGGTGGCCAAACTCGCATGCCGAAGGTGCAAGAAACTGTCAAAGAATTTTTTGGTAAAGAGCCGCGTAAAGACGTTAATCCAGATGAAGCAGTCGCGGTTGGCGCAGCGATCCAAGCCGGCGTGCTGGGTGGTGATGTAAAAGATGTTCTATTGCTCGACGTGACCCCGCTGTCGCTCGGGATCGAGACCTTGGGCGGTGTAATGACAAAGTTGATCGAGAAGAACACCACGATACCGACCAAAGCTAACCAAGTATTCTCAACTGCAGAAGATAATCAAACCGCGGTAACGGTGCACGTTCTCCAGGGCGAGCGCGATCAAGCGGGTGCGAATAAATCGCTCGGGCGGTTTGACCTGGCTGATATTCCGCCGGCGCCACGCGGCATGCCACAGATAGAAGTCGCTTTTGATATCGATGCTAACGGCATTTTGAATGTCTCGGCGAAAGACAAAGCGACCGGCAAACAACAGTCGATCATCATCAAGGCCTCTAGCGGTCTTTCGGACGATGAAATCGACCGCATGGTGAAAGACGCTGAAGCACACGCTGAAGAAGATCGCATGTTCCACGAACTAGTCACCGTGCGTAACCAGGGGGATTCCTTATTGCACGCGACGACCAAAACGCTGGAAGACTTGGGCGAGAAAGTCGATGCCGGAGAACGCAGTAATATCGAAGCCGCGATGGCTGAATTAAAGACGGCGCTCGAGGGCGAAGATAAAGCAGTAATCGAAGAGAAGACCCAAAAGCTCGGTGAATTGTCTGGACAAATAGCGCAGCGTGCCTATGCTGCTGAGCAAGAGGCCGCGGCGGCGGCTGGAGGCGAAGGTCCGAGCGGCGCTGATGCGCAGGCTGAAAGCGCCGCGGATGACAATGTCGTCGATGCCGATTTTGAGGAAGTAAAAGACGACAAGTAAACGCGCCCCGGCGCGTAAAAAAAACCAGTGGCCCGTGTGGGGTGACCATCCCACACGGGCTCTCTGCATGGAGCCTACAAAAACAGTATGTCCAAGCGAGATTATTACGAAATCCTAGGCGTCGAACGTGGCGCCAGCGAGGCTGACATTAAGAAAGCCTATCGTCGCTTGGCGATGAAGCACCACCCGGATCGCAATACCGGCGATACGGGTTCTGAGGAACGCTTCAAAGAAGCCAAAGAAGCGTTTGAAGTCCTTAGTGATACCAGCAAACGCGCCGCCTACGATCAGTTCGGTCACGCCGGCGTCGACGCATCGGCAGGTGTCGGAGGTGCCGGTGCGGGGGGCTTCGGTGATATTTTCGATACTGTATTTGGTGATATTTTTGGTAACGGGCGTGGCCGCGGGGGAACGCGTTCTTATCGGGGCGCTGATTTACGGTACGACCTCGAGTTGTCGCTCGAAGAGGCGGTGCGCGGCACCGAGGTAAAAATCCGAGTGCCGACTTTAGTGACTTGTGGCAGCTGCGATGGCAGCGGTAGTCGCACTGGCGCGCAGCCGGAATCATGCAGCACCTGTGGCGGATTAGGGCAGGTGCGCATGCAGCAGGGTTTTTTCTCGGTGCAGCAAACTTGTCCCGCTTGTCGTGGCAAAGGCAAAGTAGTTCGTGACCCTTGCGGGGGATGTTCGGGAACCGGTAAATCACACGGTCACAAGACGATTGCCGTGAAAGTGCCCGCCGGCGTTGATAATGGTGATCGAATACGCTTGAGCGGCGAAGGCGAGCCTGGCCAAAGCGGCGGTCCGCCGGGTGACTTATATGTCAGCGTTGTCGTCCGCGAGCATCCCATCTTCACTCGCGAAGGCAACGACCTTTATTCCGATGTGCCGATCAGTTTTGTCACTGCAGCGCTAGGCGGTGAATTAGAGGTTCCCACTTTAGACGGCAAAGTGGTGTTGAGAATACCGCCCGAGACGCAAAGCGGGAAGATGTTTCGTCTGCGCGGCAAAGGTGTGCGGTCGGTGCGCGGGGGTGGGGTCGGCGATCTCATTTGTCGCACGACGATCGAAACCCCCGTAAGTTTGAATAAAAAGCAAAAAGATCTATTGCGTGAGTTTGCCTCGAGCTTGGAAGGGCACGGCGACCGTCATGCCCCGCAGGCAAGCTCGTGGCTCGACGGGGTGAAGAAGTTTTTTGAAGACATGAAGTTCTCCTAAATCGATTTCTCGCCGCGACCCCCTCGTCGTTCCCGCGGAAGCGGGAACCCAATGAAACCTCGTCCCGATTACTGGCGCTTGGCTCGTTCGAGCAAAACTTCCCTAAGCTCGCGACGCTGAGTAGAATCCCCAGCGAGAAGACGCATCAAATTCGTTGCAAGGGGGTGAACGATCAACATCGCTATTGCGGGTGCCGCCGGACGCATGGGGCGCGCGCTCATCGAAAGCGCTGCATCCCAGGCGGATCTCGTCGTGACCGCGGCGTTTGAACATCGCGCATCGCCGCACCTAGGGCTTGACCCGGGCGCGCTCGCCGGCGTCGATCCCCTGGATATCGAAATCGCTGGTGGCGTCGAGCGCCTCGCCCCGAACTTCGACGTATTAATCGACTTCACGGTTCCCGAAGCGACGCTGGAGAATCTCGCCTACTGTCGCGCGCACGGCAAACGCATGATCATCGGCACTACCGGTATGGGCGATAGCGTCGCTGCGATAGACGCCGCGAGTACGGATATCGCCATCGTGTTTGCGCCCAATATGAGTGTCGGCGTAAACCTGTGCTTTAAGCTCGCCGAGATCGCTGCGCAAGTATTGGGCGATGAGGTGGATATCGAGATCATCGAAGCCCATCATCGCCATAAAATCGACGCGCCGTCCGGGACTGCGGTGCGCTTAGGAGAGATCATCGCCGCGGCACTGGGTCGGGATCTCGCCGCTTGCGCCGTTTACGGCCGCGAAGGCCGGACGGGGCCGCGGCGCCGCGAGACGATCGGCTTCGAGACCATACGGGCGGGCGAAATCGTGGGCGATCATACGGTGCTCTATGCGGGTGCTGGCGAGCGCATCGAATTGACTCACAGAGCCCAATCACGCGCGACATATGCCACCGGCGCGCTGCGTGCCGCGCGCTGGGTCATGCAACAGCCGCACGGCCGTTTCGATATGCAACACGTGTTGGGTTTGAGCTAGCGGTGAGCGTCGCGGTATGAGCAAAGTCCTGCGTGCCGCCGTCATCGGCGTTGGCTACCTCGGAAATTTCCATGTGCAGAAATACCGCGCATTAACAGACGTCGCGCTCGTCGGCGTTGCCGACACCGATGCGGTGCGTGTTCGCGAGATCCGCGCTAAGTATGACCTGCCGGTATATTCTGATTTTCACGCTTTGCTAGGGCAGGTAGATTTGGTCTCGATTGTGGTACCGCCCGCGAAGCATTTCGAGATCGCCGCAACTTGCCTGCAACATGGTGTGCATGTGTTGGTAGAGAAACCCGTCACCGAAACGGTTGCAGAAGCGGAAACCTTGATCGGGCTAGCAACAAAGGGCAATTTAGTTCTGCAGGTCGGCCACCTCGAGCGCTTTAATCCCGCTGTTATTGCGTTGCGCGAATTGATAAATGCGCCACAGACAATCGAAGCCCAGCGTCTCGCCCGCTATAAAGAACGTGGTACCGACATCGACGTGGTGCTGGATCTCATGATCCACGATATCGACATCGTCCTAAGCCTGATCCGGGAGGAAATCATCGCACTGCGGGCTTCCGGTACTTCCGTGGTAAGTGGCGATATCGATATCGCCCATGCCCGTTTAGAGTTCGCGGGCGGGTGCGTGGCCGAGCTCAACGCAAGCCGCGTAAGTCGTGATCCGGTGCGTTGTATGTATGTGCGTCAGCCCGGCTCTTATATTTCAATTGATTATTCGAACCACCAACTTTTGCATGGGAGCTTGGAAGCGGACCGAGATGGTGTCGGTGAGGTCGCGTTCGATATGCAGACCCATATACACACCGATGTGTTGATGGACGAAATCCGATCTTTCGTCGATGTCGTGCGCGCCGGGGACTCTCCGGCTGTTAGCGGCGAAGATGGGCGCCGCGCGCTGGAAGTTGCGATTGAAGTGAGTCAACGCATCAATGCGAGATTATCTGAAGGAACCGACGCGGCTCGGGAGACGCGCTAAATTCGTAGCGAGGAGACGTTATTGAGCGTCACTTTCGAGCTCACCGCCGCCCTGGCCCTCAGGAGTTAGCATTGCGGTCGGGCACAAGCGCCCACGAACGACGCTTACCCTTTCGCGGCGCGCGTGCCTCCAGTACAATTTGCGAGACTGCTAGCCAGGTAAAAGCGTCGTGAACGCGTAGCTACTGCCCCGACCGGCTGTAGGTGCTTTAACATAGCGACAAACTGCGATGTACCCCTGGGCGTCCGGATGCGTATTTCTGGGGCGCCGCGAACCGCGATAACAACCGACTAAGCGTGAACACACCTGCAATCCTGGCACTCGCCGAAGGAACTGTTTTCTACGGCCGCGCGATCGGCGCGCCGGGCATCAGTGTGGGTGAAGTGGTGTTCAACACGGCGATGACCGGCTATCAAGAAATCCTGACCGATCCGTCCTACAGTGGTCAACTCGTCACGCTCACTTACCCGCATATTGGCAATGTCGGCACCAACGCGTGCGACACGGAATCAGCACGTGTCTATGCGGACGGTTTGATTATTCGTGATGAATCTTATGCGGCGAGCAACTGGCGCACCGATACGAGCCTCGACGCGTATCTGCGTAGTAATGAAGTCGTTGCGATCGCCGACATCGATACGCGCAAACTGACCCGGCTTCTCCGTAGCCGGGGTGCCCAGAACGGCTGTATCGTTGCCGCAGATGACATCGATGTCGCCGCCGCCCAGGCACGGGCGTGTGCTTTTCCAGGTCTGAAAGGTGCTGATTTAGCGCAGCGCGTGACGACTAAACACGCCTACGACTGGAACGCTGGTACCTGGCGTTTGGCGAGCGATTCGTTCGCTGTCGCTGAGGCGCCGATGCCGCTGCAGGTGGTAGCCTACGATTTCGGGGTTAAGCGCAACATATTGCGCATGCTCGTCGACCGTGGTTGTCAGGTGCGCGTCGTGCCCGCGACCACCAGCGCGACCGAGGTACTCGGGCAGAATCCCGACGGCATTTTTTTGTCGAATGGTCCTGGTGATCCAGAACCCTGCCGCTATGCGATCGCGGCGATCCGAGAAATTGTCGCGGCGAGTGTGCCCGTGTTCGGTATTTGTTTGGGCCATCAGTTATTGGCGCTCGCCTGTGGCGCGCGCACCGAAAAAATGAAGTTTGGTCATCACGGCGCGAACCACCCGGTGCAAGACTTGCGCACTAACCAGGTATTGATAACGAGTCAAAACCACGGCTTCGCGGTGGCGGAAGCGAGCTTGCCGCCGCATTTGCAAGCGACCCATCGCTCCTTGTTCGACGGCAGCTTGCAAGGAATAGCGCACACGGAGTATCCCGCTTTTGGATTCCAAGGCCACCCCGAAGCTAGCCCTGGGCCGCACGATGTTCAGCCGCTCTTCGACCGTTTCGTGACCGCCATGCGCGATGCGCACAGCGGGTAATCAATTCACGCCTGAACACGTATGCCGAAACGCACCGACATCGACTGCATCCTGATTATCGGCGCGGGTCCGATCGTGATTGGACAAGCTTGTGAGTTTGACTATTCCGGTACCCAAGCGTGCAAGGCGCTGCGCGAGGAAGGCTATCGCATCGTTTTGGTCAATTCGAATCCCGCAACGATTATGACCGATCCGGATATGGCCGACGCGACCTACATCGAGCCAGTCCGCTGGCAAACCGTGGCGCAGGTAATTGCTGCGGAGCGGCCGAATGCGGTCCTGCCGACCATGGGCGGACAGACCGCCTTGAACTGTGCGCTCGACTTAGAACGTGAAGGTGTCTTGCATCGATACGGGGTCGAACTCATCGGCGCGCACGCGGAGGCGATCAATACCGCTGAGGACCGCGAAGCGTTTAAGGCGGCGATGACCCGTATCGGACTCGCGACACCGTATGCGGAAGTCGCACATAATTTTGCCGAAGCTGAAACGATTCAGGAAAAAATCGGATTTCCGGCGATCATTCGACCATCGTATACACTCGGCGGCACGGGCGGCGGCGTCGCATTCAATCGCATCGAATTTGCGGACATTTGCCGGCGTGGTTTGGATGCCTCGCCCACCAGCGAGATCTTGATCGAAGAATCCGTGCTGGGATGGAAAGAGTACGAAATGGAGGTCGTGCGCGACCGCAACGATAATTGCATCATCGTTTGCTCGATCGAAAACGTCGACCCTATGGGGATCCACACGGGCGATTCGATTACCGTTGCGCCAGCGCAAACCTTAACGGACAAGGAATATCAAATCATGCGTAACGCTTCGATCGCGGTGTTGCGCGAAATCGGCGTTGAGACCGGCGGCTCGAACGTGCAATTCGCTGTTAACCCGGTCGACGGTCGGCTCGTTGTTATCGAAATGAACCCGCGCGTATCTCGGTCGTCGGCTTTGGCTTCTAAAGCGACCGGTTTCCCCATCGCCAAGGTCGCGGCAAAACTTGCTATCGGTTATTCGTTAGACGAACTCGATAACGATATTACCGGCGGTGCGACGCCCGCTTCGTTCGAGCCAACGCTCGACTATGTCGTAACCAAGATCCCACGCTTTACGTTCGAGAAATTTCCGCAGGCCGTGGATCGTTTAACGACGCAGATGAAATCCGTCGGCGAAGTGATGGCGATCGGTCGTACGTTTCAGGAATCGTTTCAAAAGGCTTGCCGTGCCTTAGAAACCGGCACTACTGGTTTGGACGAACAACTCGAAGATGGCGTGAGCGACGTTCGCGGCCGCTTAGTGCGAGAGCTGGGCGCCGCATCGTCGGCGCGTGTCTGGTACGTCGCCGATGCATTTCGCCACGGTATGACGATCGCAGAAGTGTTTGAACTCACCGCGATCGATCCGTGGTTCCTAGCCCAAATCGAAGATTTAGTGCGCGAAGAAACCTCGCTCGCTGAGTGTGGCATCGCAGCCCTGGACGCTGAGGAGTTGTGGCGCTTGAAGCGTAAAGGTTTTTCCGATGCGAGACTGGCGAAGTTGACGAACTGTCACGAACATGAGGTGCGTGAATTACGCCAAGGCCTAGCGGTGAGGCCAGTATACAAACGCGTAGATTCCTGCGCGGCGGAGTTTGGCGCAACCACCGCCTATTTGTATTCGACTTATGAGCAGGAGTGCGAGGCTGCACCGAGCGAGCGCGAAAAGATCATCGTGCTCGGCAGCGGGCCGAACCGCATCGGACAAGGGATCGAATTTGACTACTGCTGTGTCCAAGCGGCGCTCGCGATCAAGGACGCCGAGCTCGAATCGATCATGGTTAATTGCAATCCTGAGACCGTCTCCACCGATTACGATACTAGCGATCGACTCTATTTCGAGCCGTTGACACTCGAGGACGTAATGGAAATTGTCGCGGTCGAAAATCCTCGTGGCGTGATCGTGCAGTTCGGTGGCCAAACGCCGCTGAAGCTAGCGGCGCAACTCGCCGAGGCGGGTATTCCGATCATTGGCACGAGCCCGGATTCGATCGACTTAGCCGAAGATCGAGAACGCTTTCAACACTTTTTAGCCGCCGCTGGATTGTTGCAACCGCCCAATCGTACCGTGCGATCGGTAGAGGCGGCGATCACGGCCGCGAACGATATCGGTTATCCGATCGTCGTGCGGCCGTCCTACGTTCTCGGTGGCCGGGCGATGGAAATCGTCTATCGCGAAACTGATCTGCAAGCTTATATGCGCGATGCTGTCGCGGTCTCGAACGACGCCCCGGTATTATTGGATCGGTTTCTCGATAAGGCCATCGAAGTCGATGTTGATCTCGTCAGCGACGGAGAGAGCGTGGTGATAGGCGGCATCATGGAGCATATCGAGCAGGCTGGGATCCACTCCGGTGATTCGGCGTGTGCGCTGCCGCCACATACCTTGCCACGAGATATACAGGCCGAGTTGCGCCGGCAAGCGGCGTTAATGGCGGAGCAACTCGGGGTTGTTGGTTTGATGAACACCCAATTTGCAGTTCAAGGAGAAAAAATTTTCATTTTAGAGGTCAATCCACGCGCGTCGCGCACGGTGCCGTTTGTTTCCAAGGCGTTGGGATTACCGTTGGCACGGATCGCGGCACTGTGCATGATCGGCAAGCGCTTACCGGACCTGGTCGAGAGCGCCGATCGTGTCGCGAAATACTTTGCCGTCAAAGAAGCGGTTTTCCCCTTTGTGAAATTTCCTGGGGTCGATCCGCTGCTCGGACCAGAAATGAAGTCGACCGGTGAAGTGATGGGGGTGGGCGTCACGTTTGGCGAAGCGTTTGGTAAGTCGCAAGAAGCCGCCGGTAATGTGCTACCTACCTCGGGTACGGTGTTCATCAGCGTTCGAGATCCCGATAAACAGGCCGCGGTAGTACTCGCCGAAGAGCTGTCTAGCGCTGGATTTACCCTCGTGGCCACACGCGGCACTGCCAAAGCGTTGCAAGCTGCAAATGTCAATTGCAAACCCGTGAACAAAGTCATGGAAGGTCAACCGCACATTGTCGATATGATCAAAAACGACGAAATACATTTAATCATCAACACGACGGAGGGTGAGCAAGCGATTGCCGACTCATTCGAAATTCGGCGTAGCGCGCTCCTTCATCGTGTTGCTTACGAGACCACGATCGCGGCCGCGCAGGCCGCCGTGAAAGCGATCTGCGGAATGGGTGAAGAACAGGTGCGGCGTTTGCAATGCCTGCATCAGGAGCATGTATCATGAATAAGTCACCGATGACCGCTCGTGGCGAGGAACAACTAAGAGACGAACTTCGGCGTCGCAAGACTGTCGATCGCCCGCGGATAAAGAACGCACTAGCAGAAGCGCGGGCGCACGGTGATTTAAAAGAGAACGCTGAATATCACGCCGCACGTGAGCAACAAGGTTTCAATGAAGGCCGCATCGTGGAAATTGAGAATAAGTTGGCGAACGCACAGGTCATCGACGTCAAGGAAGTCAATGCGAACGGCAAGATCGTATTCGGTGCGACGGTTTGCATGGAGAACACGGTGACCGGTGAGGAAATGACTTATGCTATTGTTGGTGAGGACGAAGCCGACATTAAAGCCGGTAAGGTTTCGATCAATTCGCCGATCGCGCGCGCATTGATCGGCAAAGCTGCGGGTGAGGTCGCCAACGTGCAGGCGCCGGGGGGTGATATCGAATACGAAATCCTAGGCGTTGACTACGTTTGAGCGCGCCTGGCGCCGCGCGTAAATTCCGTCTCCTGCCCCATCATGACTCGTCGAAAACCATCACGGCGTTGGCATCGAGAGCGCCGTAACGATGCTTTTGTCAAACGGCGGGATCGCGAAGGTGAGCGTTCGCGCGCCACCTATAAGCTCCAGGAGCTCAATGAATGGGAACGGCTACTGCGGCCAGGCCGGCGCGTGCTCGATCTCGGTGCTAGCCCCGGTGGGTGGTCTGAGTTTGCGGCGCGCGCGGTGAACCCCGGCGGCTTGGTGGTAGCCGTGGATGCAGTTGCAATGCAAACCATAGAGGGTGTAGTGATTTTGCAAGGGGACTGTACCGAGCCACGCACGGTCGCGGCTTTGGAAAACACCTTAGCAGGCACGCCAGTCGACGTTGTACTGTCCGATATGGCACCTAATCTCAGCGGTGTGCGTGCTACCGACGCCGCAAATTCGATGGCGCTGTGGATGCAAACCATGAGGTTGTCGCAACGCTTCTTACGCCCCGGTGGGGCATTATTAATTAAACTATTCCAATACGGCGACACAGACCTATTTGTGGGGGAGATAAAACCCCGTTTTAACAGGCTCATACGCCGCAAACCCAAAGCGTCACGCGATCAGTCGCGCGAGTTTTATGTTGTGGGCCATGGGTTTAAGCTATAGTTAATCAGTACGATATATAATTTGCAGACGCTTGTTTAACAAGATCTTTAAGAGTTATTCATGGCATACCGCCCGGAGTAGCGACTTGCTAAGCCCGGCATTGTGGGGTTTGGAGATCGCATGCAACTCCGTCAACTTAGATATGACCGCACGCTGGGTTTCGAAAAAGTCTTGATCACGATCCGCTGCTAACGTACCGACATTCACGACTAATGAGAGTACAACATGGTTAGAAACCTAATCTTGTGGGTGGTGATAGCGCTGGTTTTAATGCTGGTGTTTCAAAACTTCACGCCCCGCCATGCGGCGTCGAAGGCGCTGGACTATTCCGATTTTATCGAACAGGTGAAATTGGGTCAGGTAAAGAAAGCAAAGCTCGACGGGCCGACCATCGAAGTGGAGATGCAGGACGGTTCGCGACTCTATAGCTACAGCCCCGAATCCGACAACGGGCCGCTGATCGGTTTGCTCTTAGAACACGATGTTCGCATCGAAGCGAAAGCGCCGGATCGCCAAGGGCTGTTGATGCAGATTTTCATTTCGTGGTTTCCGTTTTTGCTTTTGATAGCTGTGTGGATCTATCTCATGCGGCAGATGCAGGGTGGCGCCAGCGGCCGAGGCGCATTGTCCTTCGGCAAGAGCCGCGCCCGTATGCTCGGTGAAGACCAGGTACGCATTACGTTTAACGACGTTGCGGGCGTTGACGAAGCAAAAGAAGAAGTTAAAGAACTCGTCGACTTTTTGCGTGACCCCGGCAAATTTCAAAAACTCGGTGGCAAGATCCCGCGCGGGGTTTTAATGGTGGGCCCCCCCGGTACAGGTAAGACGTTGCTCGCGAAGGCGATTGCGGGCGAAGCGAAAGTACCGTTTTTTACGATCTCCGGATCTGATTTTGTCGAAATGTTCGTCGGTGTTGGCGCATCCCGGGTACGGGATATGTTTGAGCAAGCAAAAAAGCACGCGCCTTGCATTATTTTCATCGATGAAATTGACGCGGTCGGTCGCCACCGCGGTGCGGGTCTCGGGGGCGGCCACGATGAGCGCGAACAAACGCTGAATCAATTGCTCGTTGAAATGGATGGCTTCGACGGTAACGAAGGCGTCATCGTCATTGCCGCCACTAACCGCCCTGATGTGCTGGATCCGGCGCTGCTAAGGCCGGGACGTTTTGACCGTCAGGTCGTCGTACCCTTGCCCGATATTCGCGGTCGTGAGCAAATCTTAAAGGTTCACATGCGTAAAGTTCCGCTCGCCGATGATGTAAAGCCGGCGATATTGGCGCGGGGCACACCCGGATTCTCTGGTGCTGATCTCGCCAATCTCGTCAACGAAGCCGCCCTGTTTGCGGCGCGCGTCAACAAGCGTCTCGTGGATATGGAGGAGTTCGAAAAAGCCAAAGACAAAATCATGATGGGCACAGAGCGTCGTTCGATGGTGATGAGCGAGGACGAAAAGAAACTCACCGCCTATCACGAGGCGGGTCACGCGATCGTTGGACGTAACGTCCCCGCCCACGATCCGGTCTATAAAGTAACCATCATTCCACGGGGGCGGGCACTGGGTGTGACGATGTTTTTGCCTGAAGAGGATCGCTTAAGTTACAGCAAGGAACGTCTAGAGAGCCAAATTGCGAGTTTATTCGGTGGCCGCATCGCCGAGGAAATCGTTTTTGGCAACGAATCTGTGACGACCGGTGCGGCCAACGATATCGAGCGCGTTACCGACATCGCCCGCAATATGGTGACGCGCTGGGGTTTGTCTGAACGTCTCGGACCGATGACCTATAGCGACGACGAGGGTGAAGTGTTTTTGGGCCATTCCATCACGCAGCATAAGATGGTCTCGGACGAGACCGCCCACGTGATCGACGAAGAAGTGAGAAAAATCATAGACCGCAACTACGATAAAGCGAAGGATATTCTCACCACGAATATCGGGAAATTGCATGCTATGGCGGAAGCTTTGATTAAATACGAAACTTTAGATAGCGCGCAAATTGACGACATTATGGATGGGCGCACACCGCGGCCGCCGCAAGATTGGGTCGATGACGATCGCGGCGACAGCGGTGCCGACGCAGCCCAAGATAGCGAATCAACCGAGGGCGGTAGTAGTCCACTAGGCGGGCCCGCGAGTCTGCACTAACGAACGTTAAATACTGTTAGTTTTGGACCGATTTCTCAGCTGGACCGATAGAGATATTTATGCTGGCTGGGCCACCCCCCTGAAAAATAGAAGGAATGGGCCCTAATGTCTAATAGAAAATATTTCGGCACAGACGGGATCCGGGGTACGGTGGGCATACCACCGATCACAGCAGACTTTATTATGAAACTCGGCTGGGCGGCGGGTCGCGTGTTTGCACGTGGGTTTGATGGCCGTCCGAAAGTGTTGATCGGAAAAGACACGCGCGTGTCCGGTTACATGTTTGAATCTGCGCTCGAGGCCGGTCTCTCTGCCGCCGGCGTCGATATTCTCCTGCTCGGCCCGATGCCGACCCCAGGAATCGCTTATCTGACGCGCACGTTCCGCGCGCAAGCGGGGATTGTGATCAGCGCATCGCATAACGCTTTCGAAGATAATGGCATTAAATTCTTTTCCGCCGACGGGACTAAGTTACCGGATGAAGTGGAACTGGAAATTGAACGCGAGATAGACCGTGCATTCGAAACCGTGCCATCACGCGAACTGGGTAAAGCCCAACGTGTTGTAGACGCGGACGGTCGTTACATTGAATTTTGCAAAGGCACCTTGGGTTCGGGCGTCGATCTGCGGGGTTTGAGGCTGGTGGTCGACTGCGCTCACGGTGCGACTTATCACGTCGCACCAGCGGTATTTGAGGAACTGGGCGCCGAAGTGGTCGCGCTCGGTGATAAACCCGATGGTTTTAACATCAACGCGGAATACGGCGCCACAGCGCCCGCGCGTTTGCAAGAAGCGGTCGTTCGCGAGCAGGCCAACGCCGGTGTCGCCTTGGATGGAGACGGTGATCGCCTGATCATGGTCGACCACACCGGCACGGTCGTCGACGGCGATGAGCTAACGTTCATCATCGCGCGACACCGTCAACAGCGCGGTAAACTCAAGGGCGCTGTCGTCGGAACGCAAATGAGCAACCTCGGGCTCGAGCTCGCCGTGCGCACCCTAGGCTTGGATTTTCAACGGGCAAAAGTCGGTGATCGCCACATCTTAGAGGCCTTGGACGCGAACGGCTGGACTTTGGGAGGTGAGTCTTCCGGCCACATCATTTGCTTGGATTTGACCACGACCGGCGATGGTATCGTTTCAGCGTTGCAAGTGCTCGAAGCCATGGTGAGATCTGAGCAAAGCCTGGAAACCCTGCGTCTCGGTATGACGAAGTGTCCGCAGGTGCTAATCAACGTGCCGATCGATGCGCCGCTCGTTATCGATGAGACACCAGCCATCGGTGAGGCGGTTGTACGCGTCGAACAAGAGCTCGGCGGGCGGGGGCGTGTTTTGTTGCGACCCTCGGGCACCGAACCTCTGATCCGCGTGATGGTCGAAGGCCAAGACGAGAACAGCGTCGAGAAATTCGCCCGCGAGTTGGCGACGGTGGTCAAAGCGGCTACCACACGCAAAATCGCCGCCGCCTAGCAGTCTCAAACGTCACGCAAAAGTTCGTTAATGCCTACCTTGCTGCGCGTTTTCGCATCGACAGTTTTAACGAGCACGGCGCAATAAAGACTATGGCTACCGTCTGCGGCCGGTAAGTTTCCCGGGACGACGACGGCGCCGGGCGGTACGCGACCGGTGCTGATAGTCCCGCTCGCGCGATCATAGATTTTGGTGCTTTGACCGATGAATACGCCCATGGAAATTACCGCGCCGGCGCCGACGATGACGCCTTCAACGATTTCCGAGCGCGCCCCGATGAAACAGTCGTCTTCGATGATGGTCGGCGCGGCTTGCAAGGGCTCGAGTACACCGCCGATGCCGACACCGCCCGAGAGGTGAACGTTTTTCCCGATCTGTGCGCAAGACCCGACGGTCGCCCAGGTATCTACCATGGTGCCGCGATCGACGTAGGCACCGATGTTAACGTAGCTCGGCATTAACACGACGCCAGGCGCGACGTAAGCACCCTGGCGAACGGTCGCGGGTGGCACGATACGTGCACCGGTTTGCGCCAACGCGGCGCTGTCGTCGGCGGCGAAGCGCAGCGGCACTTTGTCGTAGAAGCGGGTATAACCGCCCTCGATTAATTCGTTATCACGCAGTCGGAACGAGAGCAATACGGCTTTCTTTAGCCATTCATTGACGACCCATCGATCGCCGCTTTTTTCTGCGACGCGTAAAGCACCTTCGCCAAGTTTCGTCAAACATTCTTCGACTGCAGCATTGACTTCGCTCGTTACTGTGGTTGGCGATAGTGTGGCGCGTTGCTCAAAGGCGTCGTGGATAAGTTGTTCTAATGCGCTCATGGTCGTCCTCTGTATGGTTATTTCGCGCGTTCTGGCATTGAACCTAGTGCCCCATCAAACGCCGCGGTCTCGACAGCTAAATTCTGCGCCGGCAACGTATGGCGTCGCAGTGTAACCTACTGGGTGCGTGCCGCGTTTATTTCCCCGCGTATATTTTCTTGGGTCGTTGCCTGCCTACCCGAGGTGCATCGTGGGCGCTCCACGCTGCGTTATATGCTTGATTCAACTTCCGCGCGAATACGATGCGCCGCGTCCACACAGCGTGCTATATCTGGCACTAACGCCAAGCGGAGTCGACCGGCGCCGGGATTGTGGCCCGCAACGGCGCGCCCCAGGTAGCGCCCGGGCAGCGATAATACCGCTTGGTGCTGCCACAAGCGTCGACACCAGTGCTCGTCGTCGCCGCCGGGCATGCGCGGCCACAGATAAAATCCCCCGCGGGGCGTCGCAACCTCCAGCACCGCGCTCAGGATCGGTACCACCGCATCGAACTTTGCGCGGTAAGCACGGCGATTTTCGACGACGTGTTTCTCATCCGTCCACGCCGCAATGCTCGCGTGTTGCACATGCAGCGGCATGGCGCAGCCATGGTAAGTGCGGTAGCGCAAAAAGCGTTCGATTATGGTCGCATCGCCGGCGACGTAACCGGAACGCAAACCGGGCGCGTTCGAGCGTTTCGACAGACTTCCCATGACCAAACAACGCGAAAAGTCTTCGCGGCCTGCGTGCCAAGCGACTTCGAGCAACCCAATCGGTGGCGTGCTTTCCTCGTAGTAAATCTCTGAATAGCATTCATCGGCAACGATGATGAAATTGTACTTATCGGCACGCGCCAACAGCTCCTGGTACTGCGCGGCGCTGAGGACATCGCCGGTTGGGTTGGAAGGCGAACAAACAAAGACGACTTGGCAGCGGCGCCAGTCGGCTGCTGGAATTGCATCGAAATCGAGCGTTGCCGCGTCGCGTAGATAGATTGGTTCGGCGCCGGCCAGCAAGGCCGCGCCTTCATAGATTTGGTAGAACGGGTTCGGCATGATGACGGCCGGATGCGGAGCGCGCCGATCGATCACGCATTGCACGATTGCGAATAAGGCCTCACGGGTACCGTTGACCGGTAGGACATGCTGTGCCGGATCGAGCGCCGCGCCGGGAACAGTGAAGCGCCGCGCCAGCCAGCGCGTGAGCACCGTCCGCAGCTCGAGCGTGCCACGGGTTGCGGGGTATTTTGCGGTACCGTGGAGACTCGCGCTCAGCGCAGCGGTAATCAGTCTCGGGGTTGGATGTTGCGGCTCGCCGATCGACAGATCCACTATCTCCCGCGCCGCCGCGTGCGTTAGGCCCGCTTGCAGCGCCGCGAGGCGTTCAAACGGATAGGGGCAGAGCAGATCCAAACCGGGGTTCATGTTAGAAAGTACGTTTAAATCGGGCCCACAAATGGGGGTGGAAGTTATAGAATGAAGCGTTCGTGCTCAGCTTTGACGTCACTTAGTATAAGGATGCCAGGGCGGTGCTGCACGGTTGTGTGCGGGGGCGGATGGGAACTTAGCACGTATTCCGGTATGCTCCGCTGCCGCCTTGCGGTTCGGACCCACCGGCCCTAATGATTTTGAGAAACTACTGCACCCATGGCCCATAAAATTTTGCTGCTGCGCGGAGATGGGATCGGTCCGGAAATTGTCGCCGTGGCCGAGGACGTTTTACGCGTGCTCGAGACGCAATACGCTATTCCCTTCGAGATCGAGGACGCGCTGTTAGGTGGTAGTGCCATTGACGCCGGCGGTGATTCACTGCCGGCCGAGACGCTGGCTAAAGCGCGCGCCGCGGATGCGATCCTTCTCGGCGCGGTGGGCGGCCCGAAGTGGGATCACTACGAGCGAGATAAGCGTCCGGAACGCGGCCTATTAAAATTGCGGGCGAGCTTGGATTTGTTTTGCAATTTGCGCCCTGCGATGGTCTACCCGGCACTTAGCGAGGCGTCTACTTTGCGCCGTGATGTCGTCGCCGGTCTAGATTTAATGATCGTACGCGAATTGACCAGTGGCATTTATTTCGGCCAGCCGCGCGGCATTGACGTTGACGCCAACGGCGCGCGCGTAGGCCGCAACACGATGGTTTATACCGAACAGGAGATCGAACGCATCGCTCGCGCCGCGTGCGAGACCGCCATGAGCCGCGGGGCACGCTTATGCTCCGTCGACAAAGCAAATGTCTTAGAAACCACGGAGCTCTGGCGCGAGGTTGTGGGGCAAGTCGCGCGTGACTTCCCACAAGTCGTCGTTTCACATATGTATGTCGACAACGCGGCGATGCAGCTGGTTCGCGATCCAAAGCAATTCGACGTACTCGTCACGACGAATATGTTTGGTGACATTCTGTCCGATCTGGCTTCGATGTTGACCGGCTCGATCGGTATGTTGCCGTCGGCATCGCTTAATGAAACCCGGCAGGGTCTATTCGAGCCGGTGCACGGTTCGGCCCCGGACATTGCCGGGAAGAACGTGGCGAACCCGCTAGCGACCGTGCTGTCGGTGGCGATGATGTTGCGCTATTCCCTGAACGAACCCCAGGCTGCGGCGCGGGTAGAGGGTGCCGTCGCGCAGGTACTCGAAGCCGGTTATCGCACCGCGGACATCGAACAACAGGGGTGCACAACACTCGGTACGCGTGAAATGGGCGCACGCGTTGTCGCCGCGCTGGCGTGAGATGACGGAACGATATGATATTGCCGTCGTCGGTGCGACCGGCGCAGTCGGCGAAACGATGCTCGCGATCCTCGAAGAACGGCGTTTCCCGTACGCGCGCGTGCACGCGGTCGCCTCGGCGCGATCAGCGGGCACCCGGATCGCGTTCGACGGGGGGGTCTTGACAGTCGCAGATCTGGACCAATTTGATTTCTCGGGCGTGCGGTTGGCGCTGTTTTCGCCCGGTGCATCGGTTTCCAAAGTTCACGCCCCCCGCGCGGCGGCGGCGGCTTGCGTCGTTATCGACAATACCTCCCAATTTCGTTACGACCCCGACATCCCCTTGGTGGTGCCGGAAGTGAATCCGCACGCGCTCGGCGCGTACCGGAATCGGGGCATTATCGCCAATCCGAATTGCTCCACGATTCAAATGGTCGTGGCTTTGCAGCCGATCCATGCGGCGGTGGGGATCGAGCGCATCAATGTTTGCACGTATCAGGCGGTTTCCGGCACCGGCAAAGCGGCGCTCGAGGAGCTTGCAGAGCAATCGGCGCGTTTGTTGAATGGGCACGCGATCGCGCCGGCGGTGTATCCGCGGCAGATTGCGTTCAATTGCCTGCCGCATATCGACACATTTCAGGACAACGGCTATACCAAAGAAGAAATGAAAATGGTGTGGGAGACCCGTAAGATCATGGGTGAACCGGCGATGTTGGTGAATCCGACCGCGGTGCGGGTGCCGGTCTTCTATGGCCATTCCGAGGCAATTCACATCGAAACGAAGACCAAAATGAGCATTCCTGAGGTACGCGAAGTGCTCGGCGCAGCGCCCGGTGTGACGGTGCTCGATCAACCCCGCGACGGCGGTTATCCAACCGCGGTGAGCGAGGCGGCCGGCGCCGATGCGGTTTTTGTCGGCCGCATTCGCGAGGACATTTCGCATGCGCGCGGGATCAATCTTTGGGTGGTGGCCGATAATGTGCGAAAAGGTGCCGCACTAAACAGTGTACAGATCGCAGAAATGTTGGTAAAAAGCTATTTCTGAGTTATAGTTAAAGCCATTTCGTAAAGCTTGTTCGCAGCTGTTAGGGGGGCTACGCGACGGTAATGACCATCAATCAAGGAAAGCAAGGGCTGTGAAGCGGCAACGAAATAAAGACACGACGAAACCCCTGCTGAAACGGGGTACGGCGATTAGCTTGGCCCTTGGTTGGTGTTTGTCACCAACCGTCTTTGGACTCGGCCTAGGAACGATAGAAACGAACTCGAAGCTCAACGAGCCGTTTGTCGCGACGATTCCACTGATCAATACGACCGCTACCGACTTCGATACCTTAGCGGTAAAACTCGCTGATGTTGCCCAGTTTGAACGTGCCGGTGTACCGCGCGATGCCAACTTATTGCAACTGAAGTTCGAAGTAGTAGATGGTCCACGCGGGCGTGACCTGATCCGGATAACGAGTCGCGAACCGATTCTTGAACCGTATTTGAGCTTCTTGATAGAAGCGACCTGGGCGAAGGGTCATGTTATACGCGAGTACACCGTACTGCTGGACCCACCCCTTTATGACCGAAATAAAGTGCGCCACGTCACCGCTACGTCGGCGACCGCAGCAGCTACGCCGAGCACCAGCGCCGCAGGAGCGCCCGGCATCTCGGGGAGCACTTATGGACCAGTGCGTGGCGGCGACACCTTGTGGCGAATTGCCTCGCGAATTACGCCCGACGCGAGCGCGTCTGTTAACCAAATGATGATTGCGCTATTGCGCCTGAACCCCGAGGCGTTCTTGCGCGGTAATATTAATCTGGTCAAGCGGGGCGCGGTGCTGCGCATTCCCAGTCGCGGCGATATCGAAGCACTCAGCCGTGCAGAGGCCCTCGCAGAAGTGCGTCGCCAACATCAATTGTGGCAGGAATACCGCGGCCAAGCGACGACGGTAACGACGCCGCAAGAAGTGGGGCCCACGGTGACCACGGCGCCCGGTGAAGAGGATGAACTCGAAGACATGCTCGCCGATGCTGAAGCGGAAGGCGACGCCAGACTAGAACTTGTCGCGCCCGACGAACAAACGACACCGACCGTGGCACCCGGCGCTGCGACCGCGGCGGGCAGCGGGGTGTTGAGCAACGAGGAACTTGCCGCAACCCAACGCGAAAACGAAGAACTCCGCACCAAACTCGATGAAGCGGACGAAATCATCGATTTACTCCAACGCCAAATCGAAATCAAAGATGAAGAACTGGCGACGCTGCAAGCGCGGTTGGCGGAACTTTCGGCGCGGGTTGAACGCATGGAGCAAGCGTCTGCGGAAGTCGCACCTCCGGCGCCACTGCCGACAGAACCGATCGTTGAAGCGCAACCGCCGAGCCGCACGCAACCTGCGCCGACGACCGCACCCGCACCGCAGCCCGAGACCGGCCCGAAAATCCCGATCATCGGTGATCTGATCCCGGCGCATGTGCGTGAGATGGTGCCGGGCGGCATATGGACGATCTTGGGTTTACTGGGTCTGCTGCTATTTGGCCTGCTGGCGTTGCTGGCAAGAGCGTTCGGTCGTCGTGAACGACCGATGCCGACCAGCGAGCGGGCGATGGCGAGCCGAGCCGCGAGCGACACTGAGGTCAGCACCGCCGCCGATACTATCGCCGAGGAAGAAGCCGACACGACTGTCTCACGCTCAGGCGCGGACAGTACGGCAGATTTAGCGGTCGAAGTTAATGAATTCGACGACGCCGAGTCCGACCCCGCGATCATAGCGCCGCTCGAGGCCACGAACGAACAATTGTCCGCTGCCGTGATGGAGGAAGACCCTCTGGAAGAGGTGAACGTCTATCTCGCCTACGAACGTTTTGATCAGGCTGAAGAGCTCGTTAAAAAAGTCATTGCGGAGCATCCGGACGAACATAAATACAAACTACGTCTGCTTGAAATTTACTATTCGGCGGACAACAAGCCAGCCTACGAAAACGCTGCCCGTGAACTTTTGGATGCGGTTGGCCCTGATGATCCCTTGTGGGAAAACGCTTTGGCAATGTGGGGAGAAATGTCACCTTCGCGCGCCTTGTTTACAGCCGGCGACGATATCGACGAGGACGTCACGACGGAACGAGAGTCGGCCTTCGTGGATGTTACTGGTGAGGATGCGGATACTGCTGCCGTCGATCCTGATAGCGGCGCTGATGAGGCGCTCGAAGCGACACGGGTGAGTGCGCAAACACCAGCGGCGCAGCATGAGGCCCTGGATTTTGATCTTGGCGACGTCGGCACCGATAACGCCGCGATGTTCGACGTGACGTCCGACGACGAACTGCCGGTCGGTGAGGGCGTGGTTGATCTGACCGCCGAGGCGACGCCTGATCTGCTCGACTTTACCGAAGCACCCTCTCAGGATACCGACGCCCCGGCAGTGGGTGGGCTTGACCTTGAATTCGGCGAGACCGATGCCGGTGTTCACGACGAGACTGATAGCGGCGTGGGTGCCGAGACCGATACCGATGCGCTCGTTGCGACCGATGAATTGGATGCCGACGAAGGCACGAGCCTGGGAGCCGAGGACTTAATGAATGTCACCGAGCCCGGTATGGGCGTAAGCATCGATGAAGTTCACGGTGCAGACGCGGCTGAGGTGATTGAAGACGAACTTGATTTTGATATTAGTGACACGGTTTCACCGGCTGATGACGTGGCCGAAGAAAGTTTGTCGGGCACCGATGAAATGGGCCGCGGCGGCGACGATCAACCCGTTCTTGATTTCGATTTGTCGACCGATAGCGACGATGGTTTGGCGGTCGAAGACACGATGGACTTATCGGAAGGCGACGCCGAGACAGATGACTTTGATCTCACAGACACCGACGGGGGTGCGCGAGGCGACGGCGAGATCGACTTTGAGTTAGATCTCACCGATTCCGGCGATTTGTCGGATTCGCTCGCGAAAGCATTGTCGGATAGCGCTGATCTCGACTTGGCCCTAGAAAACATCGCCGACGATCAAGAGTTGGATCTGTCTGTCGACGGCAGCGGCGGGGTGGGGAGTTCCGATGCCGATATCGAATTTGATCTTGCGCTTCAAGATACGACCGATTTCGAAAAATTAACTATCGACGACACGCTTGAGCTGCCGAACGCGGCCGCCGACGACGATTTCGAGCAATCCTTAGAAGACCTGACTCGGGCCATGGAAGAGTCCATAAGCGGTTTGGATCTGGAACTCGACGATGACGACGAGGACACGTCTGATGTGGCGTCGAGCGACGAGACCGACACCTCTTTGGGGCTCGATCTTGATATCAGCGCGGACGACGACCCAGCGCTCAGCACGATGGCTTTGGACACCACTGATGGCATTCCCGAGGATCAATCGACGGTTGCGTTGCCGAAAGATCAAGACGGCGCAAGTACGGTAGGCGACCCAGATGAGGTCGACACCAAGCTAAATTTGGCGCGGGCTTATATTGAACTCGGCGATAACGACGGCGCCAAATCGATCCTAGAAGAAGTCTCACAGGACGGTAACGCTGAGCAGCGTCAAGAAGCGCAATCTCTGCTAGATCAAATCTCTTAATGGGCGCTGTTTTCGCGTACGCTTGATCTGCGGGCACATGCGCTGGGCTTTGGGGGTTGAATATGCGGGCACCCACTACGCAGGTTGGCAAGCCCAACGTAATGTCGCCACCGTCCAACAAGCCTTAGAGCAAGCACTAAGCAAAGTTGCGAACCATGCCGTGTCTGTGGTGTGCGCGGGGCGCACAGATGCGGGCGTGCACGCCGTGGGCCAGGTGGTGCATTTCGATTCTCAGGCAGCGCGGTCGAGCCGTGCTTGGTTGCTCGGTGGCAACTCACATTTACCCCGCGACATTGCAGTGCAGTGGGCGGTACCTATCGGCGCCGATTTTCACGCCCGTTTCTCCGCTATCGGTCGGACTTATCATTACCTCATCGACAATCGCGCAACCCGCCCGGGGCTGTGGCACGGAAAATTAAGCTGGCAATGTCGCGCACTCGATATCGCGCGGATGCGTACAGCCGCGAATTCACTGCACGGTGAGCACGATTTCTCTTCGTTTCGCGCCAGTGCCTGCCAAGCGAAAAGCCCGGTGCGCACGATTCGCTCGCTCGAGCTTAACACCCACGGCGCGATCATCTCCTTGCGCGTCAATGCGAATGGATTCCTTCATCACATGGTGCGAAATATCGCCGGCGTGCTCGTAGCGGTCGGCAGCGGTGAGCGCGAGCCGGCGTGGGTCGATGAATTGCTAGCACGCCGCCAACGCAGCGCGGGCGGCGTGACCGCGCCAGCGGATGGGCTCTATCTCACCCAGGTTGAATACCCTAGCGTATACACCTTCCCGCGAGTGCCCGTGGCGCTGCCTGGGTTGTTATTTAATTGAATCAGATTTCCCTCGGAGCTTCTCGAGATGGGATAATGGGGTGTCGTCTAACGAGGATCTCGACATTTCGCCTACTCGGATCAAATTTCGCAGCGTTTCGCGCCACGAAGACGCTGCACACGCACTGCGCCTCGACGTCGATTTGAAATGCGGAACGCAAAATAACTGTGAGTTGGTTTAAAAACCTCCTACCGTCACGGATTCGCACTGACGGAGCGTCAAAAAAGTCCATTCCCGAAGGTCTATGGCTTAGCTGTGCGGCCTGCAAGGCGGTGCTTTATCGTGTCGAGTTAGAGCGTAATCTAGAAGTGTGCATCGAGTGCGGTCACCATATGCGGATCGGTGCGCGGCGTCGATTGACGCAATTTCTTGACGCCGAGTCCTGCCATGAAATCGGCGCGAACGTACGCGCCCTAGACTTTCTGAAATTTCGGGACTCCAAACGTTATCGTGACCGCCTAAACGCCGCCACCAAGGCCAGTGGTGAGAGCGATGCGTTACTCGTGATGCGTGGGCGGCTCGAGGGTGCGCCAGTGGTTGCGGCGGCGTTTGAATTTGCGTTCATGGGCGGCTCGATGGGATCGGTGGTCGGTGAACGTTTCGTGCGGGGCGTGGAATATGCTTTGAAGAATCGGCGCCCCCTGGTTTGTTTTTGCGCGAGCGGGGGCGCGCGTATGCAGGAAGCGCTGGTTTCGTTGATGCAAATGGCAAAAACGAGTGCGGCTTTGGCACGTTTGCAGGAGCGGCGTTTACCCTACATCGCCGTTCTCACCGACCCCACGACGGGCGGAGTGTCGGCGAGCATCGCCACCCTGGGTGATGTGATCATCGCCGAGCCGAATGCTTTAATCGGATTTGCGGGCCCGCGTGTCATCGAACAAACAGTGCGACAAGTGTTGCCAGAGGGTTTTCAGCGCAGCGAATTCCTGCTCGAGCATGGCGCGATCGATATGATCATCGATCGCCGCGAATTGCGTCGCCGGATCGCCACCCTTCTGAGAATGCTTATGCATCAACCGGCGCATCCGCCAGAGCGCGCCGCCGCGGTTTATTCGGAGTGACATCTTCATGAAGTCCGGCGGGGGAGCGGGTGACCGAACAGCGGCGGTGCCTGCGCCGCGCCAAGCGACGCCGTCGCCGAATTGGACCGTCGCGCAATGGTTGACATGGCAGGAGTCGCTGCACGTGCGCGATATCGACCTTGGCTTGGAGCGCTGCCGCCGGGTCGCAGCGCGCATGGGGCTACTTACCCCGGCGTACACCGTACTCACGGTGGCGGGCACGAACGGCAAAGGCTCGGTGGTGGCCATGTTAAGCGCGATATTGCGTCATGCAGGTCATCGGGTTGCAACCTATACTTCGCCACACTTGCGCTGTTACAACGAGCGCATTCAAGTCGATGAGGAAATGGCATCTGATGCAGAGCTGTGTGCCGCGTTTGTCAACATCGAACACGCACGCCAGGGCGAGTCGCTTACCTATTTCGAATTCGGCACACTCGCCGCGTTGCAAATTTTCCGGGCCAAAAAACCCGATTTTGCCATTTTGGAAGTCGGTCTAGGTGGCCGTTTGGATGCGGTAAACATCGTCGACCCCACGGTCGCCGTGATCACCGCGATCGGTATCGACCATGTCGAATGGCTAGGGCACAGCCGTGATGAAATTGCGCTCGAGAAGGGGGGCATTATGCGTAACGGACGTCCCGCTATCTGCGCCGATCACGAAGTGCCGGGCTCCCTGCTCGATGCGGCCGAGGCGATCGCGGCGGATTTGCGTGTGTTGGGCCGCCACTTCCATTTTGTCGCACAGGAATCGAGCTGGACGTGGTGGTCGGGTGACGAGGTGCGCGCAGAACTACCGCATCCGAATTTGCACGGTGATTACCAACTCCGGAACGCAGCCGGTGCCTTGGCGGCGATCGCGGCCTTGCAACCCGGTATTGTGGTCTCCCAAGATGCCGTCCAGGCGGGATTGTGTTCCGTTACGCTCGCGGGCCGTTTTCACCGCCTGCGACGCGACTTCGAATATGTGCTCGATGTCGCCCATAACGCCCAAGCCATGGGCGAGTTCGTGGCGACGTTGAGAACCTTGCCGAACGTTGCGCGAACGTTTGTCTTGGTTGGTATGTTGCGCACTAAAGACCGGGTCTCCGCGGTGCGCATTTTGGCGCCGATCACCGACGAGTGGCATCTCGCGACGTTGCCCACTTGGCAAGGTGGAACCAGCGAAGAACTGCGTGCGCTTATTGCCGCGGAGCGTCTTGGGGGCGCGGTGCACTGCTATGATTCGGTGGCCGCGGCGTTGGCGACGCTACAGCGTATTGCCGGCGAACGCGATCGCGTTGTTATTATCGGCTCGTTTTTAACCGTGGGTGCGGCGCTCGATTGTTTGGAGAGTCCCGGGGACGTCGCGGGTGACGGGAATCCGTGAATACCCAACTTCGATACCGGGTCGTTGGTGCAGCGGTGTTGGCCGCCGTGGGGGTGATTTTTATTCCCATATTGTTAGACGATAAACGCCCGGATCCGAACGCCAGCAGGAGTACCGTGCCCTTGGCGCCGCTCCCGGACGAACCTGGCTCCCCGGTGGCGAGAGTCGCCCCGGACCACATACGGGAAATCGACCAAGGCTTAACGGTCTCACCGGAGGCATTGCCCCTAGACGGTCCTGCCGAGCCACCGGTAGCAGCGCCCCAAGAACCCCAAGCAGAGCGCGTTGATGCGGCGGGTTCGCCACGCCAACCCGCGCCTGAACGCACCGCTCCGACCGCGCCCGCAGCCGCTAGCGTGGCGCGAGAGGTTGCTACCGCGGGGCCAGGAGATACCGCGCCAAGTCCAGCGTGGTCCGTGCAAGTGGGTAGTTTCACGCAGCGTGACAACGCCGATAGGCTCAGTGCGCGTTTGCGCGCCCACGGTTTGTCGAATTCCATTTCCATCCACGACGAGGCGGGGCAGCGCAGTTATCGCGTCCGTGTTGGCCCTGTGGCGAGCGAGTCGGCGGCCGCTACCTTACATGCTAGGATTCTACGAGAATTTGATATTCAAGGGATCATAATTTCGGATCAGTAACGATGCAGCTCGTCGATATTATTATTCTCGCCGTGATCGCTATATCCGTCATCATCAGTCTATTTCGTGGCCTCGTGCGCGAACTCTTGTCGCTGGTCGCCTGGGGGCTCGCGTTTTGGGCGGCGATTCGCTTTTCGGGGCCGGCGGCGTCCTTCTTGCAGGCCTATATTTCGCCCCCCAGTTTTGCCCGCGTCGCCGGATTCTTAGCGGTACTGGTCTTGACCTTGGTGGGCTTGGGCATCGTTAATTTTTTAGTGGGCAAGTTGCTCGATAAAACCGGCTTATCGGCGACCGACCGTTTTCTCGGTGGGGTGTTTGGTTTCCTGCGCGGCTTAGCCGTCGTGGTCGTGTTTGTATTGGTCGCAGGCGCGACCGATATTCCGCGACAAGCTTGGTGGCAGCAATCGCTGCTCATAGAGCCGTGCATGCGGGTCGCAGAGCAGTTGGCGAATTATATGCCGCCCGAATTTGCCAAACATTTTCGCTTTGACCCGCAATGACTAAGCAGGAGCGCTTTACCCCATGTGTGGGCTAATCGGAATCGTCGCTAAATCAGCCGTTAATCAAAGCCTCTACGATGGTCTGACCGTCTTGCAGCATCGCGGGCAAGATGCTGCGGGGATCGTTACCTACGAAAATGGACGGCTCTATTTGCGCAAGTCCAGCGGTTTGGTTCGCGACGTTTTCCACACCCGTCACATGATCAACTTAAAAGGTCGGATGGGGATCGGGCACGTTCGTTACCCGACTGCCGGGCTGTCGTCCACCGCCGAGGCGCAACCTTTTTATGTCAATTCACCCTACGGTATTTCCCTCGCACACAACGGCAATCTAACGAATTCTGAGCAGCTCCAACGCGAGTTGTTCAAAGATGGATTGCGGCATATCAACACCGAATCAGATTCCGAAGTTTTGCTCAATATATTTGCCCACGAACTGCAGAGCTTCGGCAAGTTTCGTATCGATGCTGAAGATATTTTCAGCGCTGTTGCGCGAGTTCATCAGCGCTGTGAGGGTGGTTACGCCGCCGTCTCGATGATCACCGGCGTCGGCATTATCGGCTTTCGCGATCCGCATGGGATCCGCCCGATCGTATTTGGCCAGCGTGAAACACCGCTAGGTACCGAATACATTATTGCTTCCGAGAGCGTGGCGGTTGACGTGCTCGATTTCGAGTTGATTCGTGATATCGCGCCCGGAGAAGTAGTTTTTGTCAGCAAAGAAGGTGAATTGCATACCCGACAGTGTGCCGATAATGTGAAATTAACCCCCTGCATATTTGAACATGTTTATCTCGCGCGCCCCGACTCGATTATCGACGGCGTCTCGGTACACCGTGCCCGCATGCGCATGGGTGAAAAACTCGCGGCCAAAATCAAACGCGAGTGGAGTGATCATGATATCGACGTTGTGATCCCGATCCCGGATACCTCACGTACTTCTGCATTGGAGCTCGCGCACGCGCTAGGTGTGGATTACCGCGAAGGGTTTATCAAGAATCGCTACATTCCCCGTACGTTCATCATGCCGGGGCAGGCTTTGCGACAAAAATCGGTACGTCAAAAACTCAACGCCATCGAATTAGAATTTACCGGCAAGAACGTCTTGTTGGTAGACGATTCCATCGTGCGCGGCACAACGTCTACGCAAATCGTGCAACGTGCCCGCGAAGTGGGCGCGAAACGCGTCTACTTCGCCTCGGCGGCTCCTCCGGTTGTGCATCCAAATGTCTACGGCATCGATATGCCCCTGGGCAAAGAATTAATCGCCCACGGTCGTACGGTCGAAGAAGTTTGCGAAATCTTGGGTGCCGATCGCCTGATCTATCAAGATCTCGACGATCTCATAGATTCTGCACGACGCGGCAACACCGCGATCGAAGCATTTGATTGTTCCTGCTTTGATGGCCACTACGTGTGCGGTAACGTGAGCGAGCGTTATCTGAGCCACGTCGGCACGATGCGTTCCGATGAAGCAAAAGCAAAACGCGCTGCGACGAATAATGCCCTGCAGGATCTACACGTCTCGAACGATGTCCCATAATCACACGTGACCCTTCTTCTCGCACCGATTTATCGGTGCCAACATTATTTTCGGTGAACTTGAATACCCTCGAGTATTCGCATTAGCGGGGCTTGACAGCTTCGCAGCGGCGCTCTATGTTAATTCGCCTTGATGCTGCGCCGATTTGATATCAGCTTGCGGGCGCAATAGAAACGACGCTAAAGCGATATGCCCACCGATGGTCTTTCGCCTCGTTCCTGCCACCTGCGAATTTGGCTGATTACATCCGGCGTACTAGGCAATGAGGCGATCTATAGTGCGCGCGAAGACAAACGAATCCCCACAATTTGCGACCTTGGCGTGTCGTGCCGGCTACGCGCCGACGGCCGAGATGGAACATAGCGAGGCGATTTTCGCGACCTCGAGCTTTTGTTTTAACAGCGCTCAAGAGGCGGCGGAGCGTTTCGCGGCGGGCGCCGAATACAACGTCTATTCGCGCTATTCGAATCCCACGGTGCGCGCCTTCGAACAACGCTTGGCGGCCTTGGAAGGCGGTGAGGCGGCGATCGCGATGGCCTCCGGCATGGGCGCGATACTCGCAGCGTGCTTGGGTTTGCTGTCCAGTTCCGACCATATTGTTTGTTCGCATAGCGTGTTCGGCACGACGCTCGGGCTTTTTCAGCAGTTCCTGCCGCGCTTCGGGATCTCGACGACGTTTGTTGCGCAGACCGATGTCGACGCATGGGCCAGCGCGATAACCCCCCGGACGCGGGTATTATTCCTCGAGACGCCGTCTAATCCGCTCACGGAATTGGCCGATTTATCCGCCCTTGCCGAGCTTGCGCATCAACACGGGTGTCTGCTCATCGTCGACAATTGCTTTTGCACCCCGGCGTTGCAACGTCCCTTAGCGTATGGTGCGGATGTCGTGATTCATTCCGCGACCAAATATCTTGATGGTCAGGGGCGCTGCATCGGTGGCGCGATCGTTGCGAACGCGGCGCTAGTTGAAGAAAAATTCTTTCCGGTATTGCGGGTCGCCGGACCGAGCATGAGCCCATTCAATGCGTGGGTGTTTCACAAGGGCCTAGAAACGCTCGAGTTGCGGATGCGCGAGCATAGTCGTAATGCAGACGCGATTGCACAGTGGTTGACAGCTAACGACGCTGTGCCGCGGGTTTTCTATCCGGGTCTCACATCGCACCCGCAACACGAATTGGCGCAGCGTCAGCAAAGCGGTTTTGGCGGTGTGTTAGCGTTTGAGCTCGGTGGTGGGCGGGCCGCTGCTTGGGCCTTGATCGATGCCCTGGAACTGTTCTCGATTACGGGAAACTTAGGCGATACGCGCAGCATCGTTACTCATCCGGCGACGACCACTCACGCGCGCCTTAGCGAGACCGAAAAAAATCGTATCGGTATTAGCGAAGGGCTCATTCGTCTCTCCGTGGGGCTCGAATCGAGCCGTGACTTGATCGCCGACTTAGAACAGGCCTTGTGCGCGACAGACGGCTAGCCCGGATATTGCGGCCGCGGACGCTAGCATTGCCTTAAACGCGGTCACCGTGTAGAGTCTCGCCTCGTAATTTTCCGGTCGTGTGTCGATGCGTTCCTTGTGGACACACGGTAGATCCAACTTTTCCCGCGACTGACCCGTGGCGGCACGATTGCCCGGCGTGCTGGGCGCGGATCGTCATATGGAGGGTTCCCAATGCCCGGACGAAACTTTTTATTTGTTCCTGGACCGACCAATATCCCCGAGCGCATCCGGCGGGCCATGGACGTGCCCTTGGAAGACCACCGCGCGCCTGATTTTCCCGAGTTTTCTTTGCCCTTGCTGGCGGATTTGAAAAAGATTTTTCGAACAGAAAACGGCACCGTATTTCTGTTTCCAAGCTCGGGTACCGGTTGCTGGGAGGCGGCGATGACAAATACATTGTCGCCGGGGGATAAAGTCCTACAGGCCCGCTTTGGGCAGTTCAGCGCCCTGTGGGCGCAGCTCTGCGAGGACCTCGGATTTCATGTTCATGCCCTAAATTGCGAATGGGGCGAAGGTGTGCCGCTGGCACAATATCGCGCCGTTCTCGAAGCAGATAAGCAACACGACATCAAGGCCGTATTGGTCACGCACAATGAAACGGCGACGGGCGTTACGAGTGACGTCGCGGCGGTACGCGCGATCTTGGACGACCTGCAACATCCGGCTTTGTTGGCCGTCGACGGCGTTAGCTCGATCGGCTGCATCGATTTTCGCATGGACGAGTGGGGTATCGACCTCGCCGTGTCCGGATCGCAAAAAGGTTTGATGTTGCCGACCGGAATAGGGCTCATCGGGGTCAGCGAGAAGGCGCTCGCGGCGACCAAGCACGCCACGTCGCGGCGTGCATTTTTTGATTTCGTCGCGATGCAGAACAGCAATCGTGAGGGGTGGTTTCCTTATACACCGCCGGCCACCTTACTGCGCGGCTTGCGCGAATCAGTCGATATGCTGCTCGAGGAAGGATTGGAAAACGTCTACGCGCGGCACCGTCGCTACGGCCATGCTGTTCGTGAAGCGGTCGCCGCTTGGGGTTTAGCACTGTGCGCAAAGGAAGCCTATTGGTATTCCGACACCGTCTCCGCAATCTGTGTACCGCCGGATTACAACGCTGACGAGGTCGTAAAGGCGGCCTATCATCGCTACAATTTCTCGCTCGGTGGCGGTTTGGGCGAGGTCGCCGGTAAGGTCTTTCGCATCGGTCATCTCGGTGATCTTAACGAGCTCATGGTATTGAGCGCCGTGGCGGGCACCGAACTGGTGCTGCGTGATTGCCATATCGAGGTAACGCCGGGCAGCGGCGTCGGTGCAGCGATCGAAGCGCTCGGTCAATCGTAGTCAAGGGTAGTTAAGCGCTGCGTTGCGCTGGCGCCATGCGGTTCGACAATGGCACAATGCCTGTTGTGCCAGCCAGATCGTTCAAGGGAGATCAACGTGACTATCAAAACCGGTGAGAAAATGCCCGCCGGCGAATTCGCCGTAATGACAGCTGACGGCCCCGGCCAATTGACGACGGACGCATTATTTGCGGGTAAGAAAGTCGTTGTTTTTTCGGTTCCGGGCGCGTTTACGCCGACGTGCTCGGCCAAGCACTTGCCCGGCTTTGTCGAAAAAATTGCGGCGTTCAAAGAAAAAGGTGTCGATACGGTGGCGTGTTTGGCGGTGAACGACGTTTTTGTGATGGATGCTTGGGCTAAACAAAGCGGCGCCGACGGCGCCATCACGATGCTGGCGGATGGGAATAGTACTTACACCAAGGCCTTAGGGCTCGAGCTCGATGCTTCCGGTTTCGGCATGGGAACGCGGGGTCAACGCTTTGCTTTGGTGGTCGAAGACGGCGTGGCGAGCCAGGTGTTTATCGAAGCGCCCATGGAATTCAAAGTCAGCTCCGCTGAGCATGTCTTGGCCAACCTCTAGCTGCGCCGTGGCGGTGCGCGGGTAACATCGCGCGCATATTCGCTGTGGGTAGTAGACCGCCGCAGCATTGGAGCACTGATACCTTTCGTCGCAACGGCTATGCGATGATCGATTGGTTAGCAGATTACTTCGATGCACGCGCCGAACATCCCGTCAGCGCCGCCGTGCAACCGGGCGAAATCCGCGCCCAGCTACCCGTCAAGCCACCCCAGACGCCCGAATCTTTCGAGGCACTACTCGAGGATTTGGAAAACATTGTGATGCCCGGGCTCACACATTGGCAGTCGCCGAACTTTTTTGCGTATTTCCCGGCCAATAATTCTCCGCCGTCGGTGTTAGCCGAGCTCGTCTCGGCGGGACTCGGCGTGCAAGGCATGTTGTGGCAAACCAGTCCCGCGTGCACCGAAATCGAAATGCATATGCTGGATTGGCTAGCCGATGCGCTCGTGTTACCGCCGCAGTTTCATTCTTCCGGCCGTGGTGGCGGGGTTATTCAGGACAGCGCGTCCAGCGGTTTATTGTGCGCGCTGATCGCGGCAAGAGACCTGCAAGTTGCTGCTGGCCACCAAATTTCTCAGCTACAGGCGTATGGATCACTCGAGACCCACTCTTCTTTTGAGAAGGGCTCTCGCATCGCCGGCTTGGGCGTTGACGGTGTCATCAAGCTCGATGTCGATGACGCCTTAGCCATGCGACCGGCGGCACTTGAACAGGCTATTGAGTCCGCCCGAATCGCGGGCCGTCGACCATTTTTCGTGTGCGCGACCGTCGGTACGACGTCGAGTTTAGCGATCGATCCCGTGGTTGCGATCGGCACCATTTGCCAGCGTGAAGGACTGTGGTTGCATGTCGATGCCGCAATGGCCGGAAACGCGGCCATTTGCCCCGAATTTCGCAATTTACTCGATGGCGTAGAATTTGCCGATAGCTTTACGTTTAATCCACACAAATGGTTGTTAACGAATTTTGATTGCAGCGCCTTGTACGTTGCGAATCGTCAGCACTTGATTAGCGCATTGACGGTGACACCCGAATATTTACGTAACGACGCGTCGGCAACGGGCCAGGTAACGGATTACAGAGATTGGCAAATCCCACTTGGAAGACGTTTCCGAGCACTGAAACTTTGGTTTGTGATGCGTAGCTATGGGATCTTGGGTTTGCAAAACCTGATCCGTTATCATGTCGAGTTGGCACGGCAGTTTGCGAGTTGGGTCGAAGCCCATCCGCATTTTGAGCTGACCGTACCGCGGGCGCTTAACCTTGTATGTTTTCACGATGCCCGAGGCGATGAGTTTACGCGGAGGCTTTTCGATGAAATCAATCGCAGCGGTAAGATCTATATTTCTCATACGATGATAAAGAGTCGTTTTGCTATACGTTTTTGCATTGGCCAAGCGTATAGCGAAGAAACACATGTGCGCGCGGCGTTTGAGTTGTTTGCAGCACACGCGCAGAACTTGGCTGAATCGTTAGTCGGACCGCATGAAAATGGCAGTTTGCTGTAGGGGTGAAAGATGCGTCGCAGTTTATTAATAATTATTCTTGGGGTATTCAGTATGGTCGCCAGCGGGCAGGACAACGACATAGTCTACGATCACGTCATGCTGCAAGTATCCGCCCAACAAGACGTGGAGAATGATCTATTGATCGCAAGCGTGTACGCAGAGCATCAAGCGTCGACGCAGCGAGAAGTCGCGGCGGATGTTAACGAAGCAATCCAGTGGGCGCTGGAAATGGCCAAAGCAACTGCCGATGTAAAAGTGCAAACTACTCAATACAATACTTATCCCATCTATGAAAAGCACAATCGGATCGTAGGCTGGCGCGCACGTCAGGCTTTGCGTTTGGAAAGCCAAGATGCCGAGGCTTTGAGCGAACTCATTGGAAAGCTACAAGATAAACTAGCCGTGGAATCCATCAGCTACGACGTCTCGAACGATGCTCGCGAACGTGCCGAAGAAAGGCTCATTCGCGAGGCGCTCGCAAAGTTCCGAAATCGCGCTCTTCTGGTGGCGCAACAGTTGCAGCGCGAAGGCTATCGTATCGTGCACATGTCAGTTAACTCTCAAGGGCGTCGCCCGGCCCCCGTAACGTACCGGGGACGGGCGATGGCGGCGGAAGTGGCCATGGACGATCCCGCCGTCGAGGCTGGGACACAAGCGCTGACCGTATCCGTAGACGGCACCATCGAACTAGACCCGGTACGCTGATTGGCGAGTTGAGCGGTGCTCGTAAGAGCACACCGGAGCACTTAGTAACGTCCTTCGCGAGCGCGTTATCATTTGCACTTTTCTATGTGTCACCATCGGACGACGAGAAACCCGCGACATCAACGGTGGTCCAGCACCATGAGCGCCTCGTGCAATATCCGGGCTAGGCGATGAAAACGCCTGGCAATATACGCTTAGCGCTAGACGCGTGGTTCGATAAACACCGCCGTAATTTAGCCTCTCCGCGAGCGCTTGTATTGTTATCTATTTTTGGACTCGCGGTTGGCGTGATCTCCGGCTTGCTGGTCATCGCGTTTCGCGCCTTAGTCCGTCTGGGTCAAGCGGCCTTGATACCCACGGGAGAATTCGAACGTTTCGAATCATTGGCGCCGCTGCAAGTATTTATCATCCCACTCGTTGGTGGTTTGATTCTCGGCATCGTGGCGCAAATGCTTAAGGCGCAGAGTCGACGAGCAGGCATACAACACGTTATGGAGCGCTTGCAGTATAACGAAGCACATTTGCCGTGGCGCAATCTCGTGTGGCAATTCTGTGGTGGCGTTGCTGCGCTAATCAGTGGCCAGTCAGTCGGGCGCGAAGCGCCCAGCGTTCATTTAGGTGCCGGCACCGCGAGCTTGCTAGGCCAGCGTTTACGGCTGCCGAATAACGCCATTCGTATTTTGGTCGCTAGTGGCACGGCCGCCGGTATCGCCGCTTCGTTTAATACGCCGCTCGCCGGTGTGGCGTTCGCGATGGAGGTCGTGCTCATGGAATACACCATCGTCCAGTTCACACCGGTTATTATCGCGGCGGTGGCGGCGACGGTCATGGCACGCGCAGTATTTGGTACCGCACCGATATTCTACGTGCCACAGCTGGGGATCGCCTCACAATGGGAGCTCGCCTACGTCGCACTGATGGGTTTATACGTCGCCGTCATGGCGTCGTTGTTTATCGAGACCGTGCGCTGTTTTCAACGCTGGAGCGCGCGGTGGCCGGTGTGGATGTGCTTGGCGAGCGCTGGATGTGCCGTTGGTGTGATCGGGCAATTGGCGCCGGAAGTGCTCGGCATGGGTTACGATACTGTCGATAGCTTGATGTTCAACGATCTGGTCGTGGGTACGCTTGCGGTTATTCTCGGGTGCAAAATCATCGCGACTGCCGCTTGCGTCGGCAGCGGTATGCCGGGCGGATTGGTGGGGCCGACGTTGGTGATCGGCGCGATCATCGGCGGCATGTTCGGGGCGATGAGTAACTATATTCCAGGCTTTACCTCGAATCAGGGTCTTCTCGTCATGCTCGGTATGGGGGCAATGATGTCGGCCACTTTGCAAGCGCCCCTGGCAGCGTTATTAGCGATGCTGGAACTTACCGCAAACCCGCATCTTATTTTGCCTGCTATGCTCGCGATAGTTGTCGCCAACGTGATGGCACAGGCGGTGTTTAAACAGGAGTCGGTTTTCGTGATCTCGATGCGCGACGCCGGTCTCGATTATCGTAGTGATCCGCTTACCCAGAGCTTGCGCGGGATCGGTGTGGCGATGGTGATGAATCGCAATGTAGTAGCGGCACCTGCGGTCGTCAGCCTCGGCGAGGCACGCGCCCTACTGGCTGAGCAACCAAACTACATTATTATTACTAGCGATGATGAGCGGCGCGATCTATTGCCCGCCTCAGATCTTGCCCGTCACCTCGAACACGCTGAGGAAGAACCCGTGGTACTGCGGGAGATCCCCGCACAACGTGAGGAGATGGCGTCGGTGTTTGTTCAGTCAACTTTGCAACAAGCCCGCGACATTATGGCCAAGGCAGGCGTAAACGCCTTATATGTACGCGATTTTGGTCCTGCGGTTGGGCGACCTGCCGGTGTGATACTGCGCCGTGATTTGGAAGCGACCTACCGTCTGCCGAGATGAGCGCGGCGTTCCTAGAAGCGTTGAGAAAAAGCGAGTTCTCTGGTAGCGTCGGGCAACTAACACCGGTCACCTAGAGCACTTAACGCGTGCCCGCGGTCTATTTATATCTCAGTAGGGAACTGCCCAAAATCCACAATCTCGTATGACACGCTATATTTTTATTACCGGTGGCGTCGTCTCCTCTTTGGGCAAAGGTATCGCCTCTGCTTCGCTGGGCGCTATTCTCGAAGCGCGCGGACTCAATATCGCGATGATCAAACTCGATCCCTATATCAATGTCGATCCCGGCACGATGAGTCCGTTTCAACATGGTGAAGTGTTTGTTACCGAGGATGGCGCAGAAACCGATCTCGATCTCGGACACTACGAGCGTTTTGTACGCTGTCGCACTAGTGCGAAAAGCAACTACACGACGGGGCGCATCTACGCAAATGTGATCCGTAAAGAACGGCGCGGTGAGTATCTCGGTGCGACAGTTCAGGTGATTCCGCATATCACCGATGAAATCATCGCCGGTGTGAAGGATGGTGCTCGCGGCGCTGAAATCGCGATGGTTGAAATTGGTGGCACGGTAGGGGACATCGAGTCTTTACCTTTCCTGGAAGCGATCCGGCAAATGCGGGTCGAACTTGGGCCCGGCTACGCGCTTTATATTCATCTCACTTTGGTACCCTATATCGCTTCTGCAGGCGAGATGAAGACTAAACCGACGCAACATTCGGTTAAGGAATTACGCTCCATTGGCATTCAGCCCGACATCTTAATGTGTCGCGCGGATCGCCCGTTACCTGCCTCTGAGCGGCGCAAAATCGCGTTGTTCACGAATGTCGAGGAGCGCGCTGTTATTGCTGCCTACGATGCCGAATCGATCTATCAGATCCCGTTAATGCTGCATGAGCAGGGTTTAGACGAGATTGTGGTTGAGAAACTCGATATCGAAGCGCCGCCGGCAAACTTGGCAGAGTGGTGCGACGTGGTCGACGCGATGAAGCAACCTCGGGCGGAAATCGACATCGCCATGGTCGGTAAATATGTGCATCTGACGGAATCGTACAAGTCTTTGTCAGAAGCCTTAATGCACGCCGGTATTCAGACCCGTACGCGGGTAAATATTCACTATGTCGATTCAGAACTTATTGAGCGCGACGGGGTGGCTTGCCTGGAGAATATGAGTGCGATTTTGGTTCCCGGCGGCTTTGGAGAACGTGGCATCGAGGGAAAAATCGAGGCGGTCAAATTCGCGCGCACAGAAAAGATACCTTATCTCGGTATATGCTTGGGGATGCAGGTCGCGGTTATCGAGATTGCACGCAATTGTGCCGGTTTGTCCGCAGCACACAGTACGGAATTCGAAGTACTTAGTCCGCATCCCGTAATCGCACTGATTACAGAGTGGATGGCGGTCGACGGCGCCGTGCAGCGGCGCGACAAGGAGTCGGACAAAGGCGGCACGATGCGACTCGGGGGGCAGCAGTGTAAATTGGCGCCCGAAAGTTTTGTGGCGCGCGCTTACGGCACCGAGACGATCATGGAACGCCACCGCCACCGCTATGAATTCAATAATACCTACACCATGGAACTCGAGGCGGCGGGTATGAGGATCGCCGGTCGTTCGATGGATGGTAATCTCGTTGAGATCGTCGAAATCCCGACCCATCCCTGGTTTGTTGGCTGTCAATTCCATCCTGAATTTACCTCCACGCCTCGCGACGGGCATCCGCTTTTCATAGCGTTTGTGCAGGCGGCACTTCGATTTGGACGACACGCGGGCACCGCAAAGCACGATGCAGTTGCATAACTATCTCGTCGGTGACGAGAACCCCTGTGTGCTGATCGCCGGCCCGTGTGTCATCGAGAGCGCAGCGCTCTGTGAAGAAATCGCCGGTAAATTGCGGGAAATCACGAACGAGCTCGGGATACCCTACATTTTTAAGGCGTCTTTTGATAAAGCGAACCGGACCTCACATTCCAGCTTTCGCGGCCCCGGTTTAGAGCGCGGTTTGCAAGTGCTCGAAAAAATTCGCAGCCATTTCGGGATCCCGGTGTTGACAGACGTACATGAAGATACCCCGTTGGCGGAAGTTGCTGCGGTCGTGGATGTGTTGCAAACACCCGCATTTTTATGTCGGCAGACAAATTTCATTCAAAATGTCGCGCGCTTAGGCAAACCGGTAAACATAAAAAAAGGTCAGTTTTTGGCGCCGTGGGACATGCAGCACGTGGTGGCCAAAGCACGCGCGGTTGGCAATGATCAAATCATGGTGTGCGAACGTGGCGCATCGTTTGGGTACAATTATTTGATTTCGGACATGCGGGCTTTGGTGATCATGCGCGATGCCGGCGCGCCGGTGATTTTTGATGCGACGCATTCCACCCAGATCCCCGGGGGCCAGGGCGCGGCTTCGGGTGGTCAAAAAGAGTTCGTACCAGCGCTAGCGCGCGCCGCAACCGCCGTCGGCATAGCCGGTTTATTTATGGAGACGCATCCACACCCGGAACGGGCCCTGAGCGATGGCCCGAACAGTTGGCCTTTGCGCGACATGCCGCCGTTGTTGGAAGCGATAAAATGCATCGACGATGCCGTAAAAAATGCGGGTGTTATGGCGAGACGCATGGATACTAACTAGCTGGGGAACCTGAATGTCGGAAATTGCACAACTACGGGCGCTAGAAATTATCGATTCGCGCGGTAATCCGACCGTGCGCACAGAGATCGTAACCGCGACAGGCGCACGCGGTGCCGCGGCGGTCCCATCCGGGGCTTCGACTGGTGAGCGAGAAGCGTTGGAAATGCGCGATGGTGATCCTAATCGTTATCTCGGCAAAGGGGTGTTGAATGCAGTACGAAACGTTAACGATGAAATCGCCCCGCTTCTGATCGGTCACGAAGTCACTGATCAGAACGGTATCGATCAGTGCATGCTAGCCGCAGACGGTACGCCCAATAAAGCGCGTTTGGGCGCTAATGCGATGCTGTCAGTATCGATGGCCGCAGCCCACGCCGACGCGAACGAGCGAGCTTTGCCGCTTTACGCGAGCTTAGTAGCGGCGGATCGTTATGAAATGCCGGTGCCGATGATGAATATAATCAACGGTGGAGCGCACGCCAGCAACAGCGTCGATTTCCAGGAATTTATGATTTTGCCTGTAGGTGCGAGCAGCTTTCGGGAAGCCTTGCGCTGTGGCGTCGAAGTTTTTCATGCGCTGAAGTCGGTGCTTGCCGCACGTAGTATGGGAACAACCGTCGGTGACGAAGGCGGCTTCGCGCCGGATCTCCCTTCTAATCGCGCCGCCTTGGACTTAATCGAGGTCGCGGTGAAGGACGCTGGGTTCTCGCTGGGCGATGACGTGTTGTTGGGTTTAGACGTCGCGAGTTCCGAATTTTATCGTGACGGAGATTATCGACTTGACTCTGAAAATCGAACGCTTTCCAGTACCCAATTCGTCGATATGTTAGCGGAATGGACTCAAGACTACCCGATTATTTCCGTCGAGGACGGTATGGATCAAAATGATTGGGACGGTTGGCGTTTGCTTACGCAACGCATCGGCGATCGTGTGCAGCTCGTTGGTGATGATTTATTTGTTACCAATGCAAAAATTCTAGAACGAGGCATCCAAGCAAACGTGGCGAATTCGATATTGATAAAAGTCAACCAAATTGGGACGTTGACGGAAACGTTTGCGGCCATCGAAAAAGCGCGTCAAGCGAATTACACGGCCGTGGTTTCGCACCGTTCCGGGGAAACGGAAGATACAACGATCGCCGATATCGCCGTGGCGAATTCTACCGGCCAGATAAAGACGGGGTCGTTATCCCGATCGGATCGGGTCGCAAAATATAACCGCCTGCTGGTGATCGAAGACGAACTTGGTAAGCGAGCCTCCTACCGGGGACGCGAAGTTTTTTATAATTTGCACTAGATGCGCTTTATTAATGTCCTATTGGTGGTTTTTTTATGTGGTGTCCAGGCGACGCTATGGTTGGGGCGGGGTGGGATCCGTGATGTAGCCCGCTACGATCGCGAGCTCGCGACGCAAACGGCGCGTGTCGAAGCGCTCCGCGCTCGCAACGTAGCGCTCATGGCGGAAGTAATAGATCTCAAGGAAGGGTTAGAAGCGATCGAAGAACTTGCACGCAGCGAAATGGGGATGGTGAAAAAGGACGAGGTCTTCTACCAAATTGTAGCGCCGACTAAAATGCGTGCCGGCGTCGCTACGGACCATGAGTGAAGCGCAGGCGTTGTGGGCGGTAGTGCCCGCCGCCGGTAAGGGTGCGCGCATGGGTAGCGAGGTCCCAAAGCAATACCTTAGGCTACGCGGCCGCCCGGTCATCGCTCATACGCTGGCGCGGTTGTTGCAAAACGATCGCTTGCAACGCATTGCGGTCGCGATCGCAGCAGACGATCAACGCATCGCGGGGGTTGTGGGTGAATTTTCGCCGCAGGTATTTACGGTTCAAGGCGGGGCTGAACGGCGTGACTCGGTGCTCGCGGGCTTGCATGCATTAAGTGCATTTGCCGATGCGGAAGATTGGGTTTTAGTGCACGACGCGGCGCGACCTTGCGTACGTGCTGAGGACATCGACGCGATGCTCGATGCACTCGGCGACAGCCGCGACGGGGGGCTGCTCGGCGTACCCGCCAGGGATACGCTTAAACAGTGCGACCCACAGGGCACGGTTGCTGCCACGCTTGATCGCAATTCGATTTGGCACGCCTTTACGCCGCAAATGTTTCGCCTGGGTCAACTGCGAGCGGCGCTCGAGCATTCCTTGGCACGCGGAATACCCGTAACCGACGAAGCACAAGCGATCGAACTCAGCGGTGGGCAGCCACGCATGATTACTGGTGCCGCCGATAATATCAAGATCACGCGCCCGCAAGATTTAGCGCTCGCCGCCGCGTTTATGGCGGCGCAGGAAAACGATGTCTAAGCAAATGCGTATCGGCCAAGGTTACGACGCCCATCGTTTCGGTTCTGGTGATCACGTGGTGCTGGGTGGTGTGCGCATTCCATACGAACACGGCCTTGCAGCGCACTCTGATGGCGACGTATTGCTGCACGCTATTTGTGATGCGCTGCTCGGCGCTGTCGGCCAGGGTGATTTGGGCCGGCATTTTCCCGATAGTGATCCCGCCTACCACAATATCGACAGCCGTGAGTTGCTGCGGCAAGTCGTGGCTTTAATTCATGATGCGGGTTTTACGGTTGCCAATATCGACGCGACGGTGATCGCGGAACGACCGCGAATAGCACCCCATGTGGTGGACATGCAGGTCACTATTGCGAGCGACTTAAACGTTGAGGCGCACTGCGTTAACGTTAAAGCCACGACAACCGAAAAAATGGGTTTTACGGGTCGCGGCGAAGGGATCGCGGCGCTTGCGATCGCGTTAGTCGTCGCGAAATAGACCCCCAGCTGTTGTTCTAGCCCCGAATTGCGTGGGTAATCGATCCACAGCACTCAATTGCAGCACTCTGGCACTCTGGGGCCACACTCTGGGGCCAGGTCTTGTCTTTTGCCTTGTCTTTTAATTTCAATAGGCGGAGAGTTCAGTCTCTCTCCCGCTGCGAAGCGGATCTGGACGGAGGGCAAGCCGATCATCGCCGATTACGGTCGTGGTATTGAAGATCCCCCTTGTTGCGCTACAAAGACGAAGGCTTGCAGGAGCGGGAGATGATGGGTGGGCATAACCGCGAACGAGCGAGGACGCCGGCGACGACAAAATCGCGCCGTATCATTGAATGGCGGTGTGAGATGGGCGCACGTCGGTGCGTAGTCCAGGTTCGTGCCATTCGATTGATCGTGGTTTTCGTGTGTTGTTTTTTAAGCGGTTGTGGCGTCGTACATAAAAGCCACCGGGAGTACAAAGCGTTTCAAGCCCTGTGCAATGCTCCGGACCGGCGGTTTATCAAACGACAATCCGTCGTTGGGGGTATTACTTAGGGGAGTATGGAATCACCGCTTCCCACAATTGCGATGGCAGCTGGAGGAGCTTTTTCGATCCGGGTTACCGTTATTACGAATGCGAGCTTAAGAAGATTAAACTGCGCGATCACGAAAAGGAACCGGGCCTTCACCGCTACACGCTAGGTCACGACGGTGATGCCGATTGTTATCCGCTGGCGCGCGATTGGAAAACACCTGGCTACAAAGAATATGAAGCGCGCTAAAGGACGCTGTTTATACATTGAAAAAATCGAGACTGTGCGGAGCCGCTATGCGTACTACCACGAAAGCGGTTTTATAAAGGACGGCAGACGATACGACAAGGCACCCGGTTCAAGTACGCTTGAACCGGCAGCGAAAGATATCTACGACGAAGCAAAGCAGATAACCACGTATTTCGGAGCTCGCATTGTGGACCGCCTGACGGGGGAGGTGATCGCGCGATATCGCGATTACCATTGTTTTATCACTATTTCCCGAACCACCAACTTCCGACGGAGTATGCCGGTGCCTACGAATGTGACGAAACAAAATTCTTTCCGATCAAAGCAGTTTACTGACGCGTGCGTCTGATGCGGCTTATATTGATCGGATGCCGATTGCCGGCGAAGAACTGAACGACAAAGATACCTACGACCTTCGAATGCGTGACCTTTTGAAAAACATCCGTGACATGACCGAAGCACAAGCACAAACCTTTGTTGATCGTTATGATGTCGTCGCCTATCAACCCAACACCATGAGCGGATTCTCGGCGGTGTCACTCAAAGACACTAATACCGACGAGCATCGGCTTGCGATCCGTGGGACGGAGCTTCGTATCCCTGACATCCTTGAGGATTTTCGGATTTTATTTGCCAGCGGCGGACAGTAAGACGATCTTCAGACGTTCGTTAAAGACGCCATGGTGGATACGGAGATCGCCTCGCTAGGCCCCATCACGATCGCAGGCCACTCATTGGGCGGGCATCTGGCGACGGCGTTAACCCTCGCATCAGAGCAAGCGGCACCGGACGCGAGCATCCGGGGTCTTGACGTGGCGCAGACCTACACCTACAACGGCTTAGGCTTAGGGTTTGCACTGTTCGGATTGGAGAGCGTTGGCGCGGCCTTCCTCCAGGCCCTAGAACTCATCATTCTCGGTCTTAATTTCGATCAAAACCATCCGGGCATTTCGAATTTCTACGCGACCGCCGGTCTTGATATTGTGCCTAACGTCGGGCGACAGTTCGGTCCGTCAATTCCACTATTTAGCGAAGATCAAGAAGACATTACCGGGATCAGCGATCACTACATGGAATTTGTAACGGATGCGGTGTCGGTCTATCGGATCATCGATCGACTTTCTCCTATCACGGTTGATAATGCGGCGGAAGGCAACATGATGCGAGTCCATCACATGCTCGCCGCGGCATCACCAATGCCGACGGAGAGTTTTTCGTCGTTTTTGACATCGTTAGGCAAGCTATTGCAGATAGACCCGAGCTTTCACGATATCGAGAGGGCGGAAGAATTCTACAATGCGCTCGGCAGTCCTTTGGCTAACTTAGATGATGGCCAGTTGTATCGCATTTCACCGTCGGTGGATCCGATAATGCCGGCGGCGTACGAAAGGGAGCATGTCAAGTTCGGCACCGATGGTGATGATCGAGGGGCTACTGCACTTGAAGGCGGTAAACGTGCGGACTATCTATTTGGGCGCGGCGGCGATGACACACTGATTGGTAACGATGGTGAAGATTGGCCGGAAGGTAACGATGGAGCCGATCGCTTGGAAGGTGGCGATAACGTCGACGTTCTGTATGGGGGTGATGGTGTTGACACGCTCATTGGTGGGCATGGAATCGATCGACTTCACGCCGGTGAGGGCGACGACGTCCTCTGCGGCGTTAGTGAAAGTGGGGAGGACGACAATGCGGCCGATGAGCTTTATGGCGGTGTTGGTTTCGATACCTATCATGTCGGGTTTGGCGATGTCGTGATTGATATCGGCGGCGCCGGCGTCATCCAAGAGAGTGGCGTCGCGGCTCCCGTTTCAGGTCTCGTCGAGACCTATGCGAGGAGTGGCCTATTCACGAATCAAGATCCGATGCATCCTATTTCTTTCCGGTTGCTGTCGGATGGTTCGACGCTGCAAGCGATTGGTAGTTATTTCGAGATCCGCGACTTTTCGGATGGTGATTTTAGGATTTCATTAAGCGGCGGCCCGCTGGCGCCTGTTATCGACCATACGATCGTGGGGACTGGCGATCCCGATCGTTTGTCGCCTAATGGGATGACCGGTAACTTGGAATTTCAAGGTCTCGATGGGACGGATTTCATTGGCGGTTGCGATGGTGATGACGTCGCTAACACGGGGCCTGGTAACGACACGATCAATGGGGGTCTCGGCAAAACGACATCTTGCACGGCCAAGCGGGCAATGATGATGCGTTTGGCGGTGCCGGTGACGAATACGAATGATGCGCCAATTGTAGCGAATGCGATGCCCGATCGAAATGCGCGGAGGGGGCTGACGTTCCACTATCAAATTCCAGAAGAGCGGATTCAAGATCTTTCGGCGGGTGCGGTATTACTTGAATCTCAAGTGCAGCAATTGGTGCAGGTGATGGCTGCGTATGCGGCACCGACGGGATCTGAATCGAGTCTACCGCCTGACGTTGCCGATGCCGTTGAACCTGTCATTGCGCAGGTGTGGTCGGCGTCAATCGCGACAACGGCACGGGTGGCCTTGGTGGATATTGGTAATGGTTTAGTCTACGACGACGTACTTGATATTACTTGGACCCAGCCGGAGCTTGAGCCGAAAACTTGGGCGCAGGCGCATACCTGGGTGGCAAGTCTCACTTTAGGCGGTGTAAGCGGTTGGCGGCTACCGTATATCAGTGTTAGGGCGGGTGGGGGTCCCGTTGCTTCTTCAGTGATCAACGATTGCCGCATTTTTGAGAAGATCTGCCGGGATAACGAACTCGCTTATATGTTCAATCGTTACCTTAAGGGAGCTGGGAGACAGTTTTCACCGGCAAGAATAATAAAGCGTTGTTTCCATCACTACGGTCCGATTGGTATTGGTCCGGTACGGTGTCCAGTAGATTTTTCGCTGGGAGCTACGACTTTCATATCGGCGAGGCGTTCGACCACCTCCGTCTCAACCTTCGTTACGAATGGCTGGTTCACGCTGGCGATATCCGATGTCACCGTAACAACCCACCTGTTCACTGCGCTCGCAGGGCACCGACGCCGCAAGCGCATTGAGGATGCCTAAGGTAACGCAATGCGAGGCGTCGTTTATCGAACCGGCATCCGCGGTCCTCATGCAATGTCCGAGCTCGCAGTCTGTCGGACGCAAGCGCAAGCTACGGCTAGCGTTTGCTACGTAATAAAACGTAAAGTGCGCCGGTGCCGCCATCGACGCGCCGAGCCGATGTGTAAGCGAGCACGTCGTCGCGGCGCGCGAGCCAAAAAGCAACCCGGGGCTTTAGCACGGGTAGCTTGCCACTGGAACCTAAACCCTTACCGTGGACCACGCGCACGCAACGTAAGCCGCGCCTACGGCAGCCGCGCAAAAAGTCATCGAGGTGTGTTTTCGCTTGTTTAGCATTTAGGCCGTGAAGGTCAACTTCGTCTTGAATCGCAAACTGGCCGCGGCGCAGTTTGCGCACGACACCATGTTGTAAGCCAGGACGTTGATAGTGCAGCTCGTCGCCATATTCGAGTTCACCGGATGCCGGTTCGGCGGCGGCGATTTCGGCTCGCAACGCGCGCTCGTCTAAGTAACGTTGACGTGGGATCGGTTTTGGAGCCGCCGGCCGTAGATCGACACGATCATCGGTGATCCGGCGGACGTTTTTGAACGCTTCTCGAAATGTCTCCCGATCTTTTTTGTCGTCGACCATGGCAAAAATCCGTCTGCAGCACCGCCATACCTAAGCGGCTAACTGCGTCGCAGTCGATATGACGTCGGCATAGAGCGGCGCGAGTGCGGCCATGAAAGCGCCGTGCACCTGGTCGGCTGCGAGTTCGCGCTGATTAAACTGTAACGCGCGCGTGGCGCTAGCGTCTTCGACAACCGTGCATTGAAAGCCTAAATCAAATGCGGCGCGGGTGGACGCATCGATGCACATGTGACTCATTGCACCGACGATTACTAAGCCGGTTACCGCATTACCACGCAGCGTGGATTCCAGATCCGTGTCGCGGAAGGCGTTCGGAAAATTCTTTTGGATCACGGTCTCACCAGCGCGCGGCGTGACCCGTTCATTATGTTCGGCGCCCGGCGTTTCCGGCACAAAAAACGTCGCCCCAGGGCGCACCGAGAGATGCTGAATGTGGATAACCGGTCCGTGGCCGTCGCGAAATTGATCCAACACCTCGCGCGCATTGTCAGCGGCGGCCTCCATGTTGACGAGTTCCATGGCGCCACCGTGAAAGTAGTCGTTTTGAATATCTATAAGTACTAGCGCTACGCTCATTGTTTTCTCCCCGTAGGATTATCTACACGATTTCACGGTAGCCAAAATTCCGCTAGGCACCTGTTGAAAAACTACTGCGGAGCTTGTCTGTAGCGTCCCGTGCTCGTTCGCACCTGACCTATCTATCTCTAGATCTGTCGCGTTACCAACTGCGCCACCCGTGCCCCACGATCTTCGACCGCACTAGCGCGTTTTCGTTCACGCGAGAAATCGTCGGGCATTGTGAAACATCGCCATCCAGGGGCCTTCCGGACCGCTCCACGACGGGTCGATCCAGGAAAACTGCCGTTTTAGGAAAACGCGTTCTGGATGCGGCATCATAATCGTCACGCGGCCATCCGTCGTCGTCAGGCCAGTGATGCCGTCCGGCGAGCCGTTGGGGTTCGCGGGATAGCGCTCGGTGGCGGTGCCGTTGTCGTCGACATAGCGCAAGCACACGAGTTGTTGAGAGTGCGCGAATTCTGCGCGTCCTTCGCCGTGGGCGACGACGATCGGTGCGTGCATGTCGGCAAGATCGGTGAGCAGTATCGACGGCGAGGCAACGACACGTGCCATTACTAAGCGCGCTTCGAATTGTTCCGAGCGATTGGCGAGAAAACGTGGCCAATGGTCGGCTCCCGGGATCAAGTCTGCCAGTTGCGATAGCATTTGGCACCCATTGCAGACCCCCAACGTGAATGTGTCTGGGCGCGCAAAGAAGCTTGCAAACATTGTCGCGGTGGGCGGATGCAGCAAAATAGATTTTGCCCAACCGCTGCCAGCGCCGAGCACATCGCCGTAAGAAAATCCTCCGCAAGCTGCCAGACCGGCAAAGTTCGCCAAGTCAACTGTTGCGGCAATTAGTTGCGACATGTGCACATCCACGGCCGCAAATCCCGCGCGGTCGAACGCCGCAGCCATTTCACGGTGTCCATTGACGCCTTGCTCGCGCAAAATCGCAATACGCGGACGGCAGCCCGTATTGACGCAGGGGGCGCCCTTGACCATCGCAGGCGCTTGGAGATAGAGGCCTCGAGCGCTGAGGTTCAGCATCGCTGCATGCTCTTCGTCGGCGCAGGCCGGGTTGTCGCGATATCGTTTCATCGCATGCGAGCAATGTGTCCAGGCTTGCAGCGCGGCGCGATAATCGAGATCTAATACGACGGCACCCTGATGTCGAATGCTAATGGTGTGCGTCACCGTTGGGTGTCCGACGACATGCACGTGGGGGTTTAGCGTGGACATTTTCTCGAACTGATCACGAACCGCGGCGAGATCAGAGGCTTCGATTTGCATGATCACGCCCAGTTCTTCGTTAAACAAACTCGTTCTCGGATCGCGCCCGAGCGCATCTAAGTTAATCTCGACGCCGACTCGCCCGGCAAAGGCCATTTCGCAAATGCAAGCGAGCAAACCACCGTCAGAACGATCGTGATAGGCAAGAATATAGCCGGCGTCGTTTAACAACTGCAGGCAGCCAAAAAACTCGCGCAGTTCGGCGCTGTGATCGCAGTCAGGCACGCTAGAGTCGAACGCGGCCTGCGTTTGCGCATAGATTGAACCGCCGAGGCGTTGTTGTCCGCTCGCGAGATCGACGAATAGTAGTACTGTAGCGTTCTCTCTCGCGTCGATTTGGGGGCTCAAAGCTTGCGCCGTGTCGGCCACCGGTGCGAAGGCAGAGACGATCAGCGATAGCGGTGCAGTGACCTCGTGCCTGGCCCCTGCGGGGTCCTCCCAACGGGTGCTCATGGACATGGAATCTTTGCCCACTGGAATACAGATACCGAGCGCTTGGCACAGTTCTGAGACCGCGCTGACGGCCTCATAGAGGCGCGCGCCTTCACCGGGGTGATCTGCGGCGACCATCCAGTTTGCCGACAAGCTGACATCGGCAATATTCAAAACCCTGGCGGCGGCAATGTTAGTGAGTGCTTCGCCCACGGCTAAACGGGCTGCGGCTGCGGCGTTGGCGAGCGCCAGCGGGGTGCGTTCGCCGATCGCCATGGCCACACCGGTACGGCCGTAATAGTCACTGGCTGCAATCGCGCAATCGGCCACGGGCACTTGCCAGGGTCCGACCATTTGGTCGCGAACCGATAAGCCGCCGACGTTGCGATCGGCGATCGTTATCAAAAAACCTTTATCGCCGACGCTTGGATGCCGCAGCACAGACAAGGCGGCTTCCTCGAGATCGTGCGGCCGTGAGATCGATGGTGGTAGGCTTAGTGGTATCGCGTTCGCGGTCCGCTGCAGGCGCGGCGTCGCACCGAATAGCACGTCCATGGGCAGGTCGATGACGGACTCATCGGTGCGGGGATCATGCACGCGCAAGTGGCGCTTTGCTCTCGCTCGGCCGACGACGGCCACTGGACAGCGTTCTTTTTCGCACACTGCGAGGAGGCGGGTTTGATCGCTAGCGGCGATGCCAAGGACATAGCGTTCTTGCGCTTCATTGCACCATATTTCCAAAGGCGACATGGCCGGATCGGCCGACGGTATCGCGCGCAGATCGATGTCGCCGCCACGTTCGCTATCAGCGAGCAATTCGGGGATCGCGTTTGAGAGGCCACCGGCACCAACATCGTGAATGGACAGAATCGGGTTGGTGTCACCCAAGGCGATGCATTGATCGATGACTTGTTGGCAACGCCGCTGCATTTCCGGGTTACCCCGTTGTACAGATGCAAAATCCAATTCGATATCACTCGCCCCTGCGCTCAGCGACGAGGCAGCACCGCCGCCGAGTCCGAGCAGCATTGCCGGGCCCCCGAGCACGACGATTACCGCGTCGTCCGGCAAACGCTGTTTGTGGACGTGCGCGGGGCGTACGTTACCGATCCCGCCCGCCAGCATGATCGGCTTGTCATAGCCGCGCCACGCGTCTCCGGCGTGGCCGGAGACGCACATTTCGAAACTACGGAAATAGCCGGCGAGCGCGGGACGGCCGAATTCGTTATTGAAAGCTGCCGCGCCGATCGGTGCAGCCTGCATGATCTCAAAGGCGCTCGCGAGCCGCGGATTCAGTGCCCGGGTTTGTTCCCATGGTTCTGGGTGATCCGGAATTCGCAAGTGGGAAACGCTGAAACCGGTAAGTCCCGCTAACGGTGTGCCGCCGGTACCCGTCGCACCTTCGTCGCGAATTTCGCCACCCGCGCCGGTCGCCGCGCCGGGGAAGGGCGAAATCGCCGTAGGGTGGTTATGCGTTTCGACTTTAGCGAGTAGATGAATTTCTTCGCGCTGATTACCATAAGTCTGATCTGTGGCCGCGACCATAAAACGATCCCCGACATAGCCACGCACTACCGCAGCGTTGTCCGAATATGCCGATAGCACGGCGCCGGGATTTGTTGCATGCGTTTCACGGATCATGGCAAATAGGCTTGAGGCCTTCTGATCTCCGTTCACCGTCCACTGCGCATTGAAAATTTTGTGGCGACAATGCTCCGAATTAGCCTGCGCAAACATCATCAATTCAATATCCGTCGGGTCACGCTCGAGCTCGGCGTAGCGGTCACTGAGATAACTTATTTCGGCAGCGTTGAGCGCCAACCCCAACACCTCGTTCGCTGCCACCAATGCTTGCATGCCTTGATCGCTGAGCGCGATTGTTTGCAGTTGGCGCGGTGCTTGCTCGTTCGCCAAGCGCTCGAGTTCCGCTTCGCTACGCCACACGGATTGAGTCATGCGATCGTGAATGTGGGGCGACAATAATCGCGCTGCATTTTCATCAACCCCCGCAAACGTCCACTTCGTCCCGTGTTCGATGCGGATGACGTCGGCGAGGCCGCTATTGTGCGCGATCTCGGTTGCTTTTGTGGACCATGGCGACAAAGTGCCCCGACGCGGTGTTACAAATAACTGCAAAGCATCGTCGTCGGGTATTGACGGCGCGAGCGCCAGCACCTGTTCTAGCCGTGCCAGCGCGGGTGCTTGCAAAGCGGTTTGAGCCCAGACCAAGTACAGCGTGTGTGCTGCGATCGCTTCTAGCGTCGGTACCGTTGCCCGGATCTCGCGGTGCAAACGTTCGAGACGAAACTGAGACAACGCGGGCGAGCCGTAATAAATCGCAAAGTGTCCCAGCATAGATCGAATTGCAAACTACAATGGTGTGCGCGGAGCTTGATTCGTTCCGAATCTAATGTCCTTAGCGTACTTCCTCGACTTTCACCCACACGTCATAACGGTTCTCACCGCGTCGGCGCGAGTGGCCCAAAATGCGACTATTTTCCTGGCCGACGGTGGCATTGGTGCCGGCGAGCGGGATCCACTCGCCGAATTTACCCGTGACTACAACATCGGAGCGTTGGCTATCGATTGCACCGCCTTGGTCCGATCGCAGGCGCTCGAGACGCGGCGCGATTTCGAGCCTAACTTGATCGCCGTGAACTCGCGGCGTGACATAAAAACCGGACGATACGTTTTCGTAGCTAATACCTTCCTCGATCGTCGTCCCGTAGGGCGTATGCGCGATCCCACTATAAGGCAAAGGGATATCTTGACCGGTTTCGATAAACGCTGCCTGGCCGTCCATCGTCAATACAAAGTGCGAATGACGACCGTCGTCGTTTTCACGTGTGCCGAAATGTCGGTAACGAACCGACGAGCGCTCGTTGCGATACTCGATCTGTGCGCCATCGTGGCGTTGACGACCTTGACGGATCCGGCCACTAACGTCTCCAGATCCTATCTGTCCGGAGACAGACTGAGCTTCCCGCGTCGCGGTCGAGTTACGATCCTGCGTCACTGTGATTCGCAGTTGTTTCAAAGGTGTGTCGAGCGCCGCCAATACGCGTCGCAGTTCGCTGATATTGCTCGGGCTGGAACGCACGATGAGTTTGTTGTCTGCCGTCGAGACGGATCCCCCAGGAGTCACTAAGGGTTCGACTACCGGTAATACGTCGCGCGGGAGTCGATGATTCAGTTCGATAATTTCGAGCACGAAATTATTCGCCGCCACCACGCTAAGGGTCGATGCCAACAAAGCGGCGACCGCTAGGCGTGTCATAAATACAAACGGCGAAAGTTTGGATCGGGTTCGGCGTGTTCCCACAGTTCGTCGAACTGGTGCGAGTGATGGCGGGTGCTGCGCCGATCGTTGAAACATGCCTTGCCCTCGTAGCGATCCGCAAATTGGCGGTAGATATATCCCGTATTATCGGCCACCAGCAAGCCTTCATTATAGTCTTTATGCATTGCTCCCGGGATGCGCATCATGACGAAACTGGACAAGCGCGTGCACAGCGTCAGCAAACGGTGTCCGCGGTGCCGCAGTGGCTCTGGATCACACACCAGCAAGCGGATCCGCGCACGCGAACTCGCAGTCGCGATGGCGGTGACAGCGGCGACGAATTCGGTCGTGTCATACACCGTTGGGTCGAGGTGGCGGCTCACGATATCGAGATGGTGACGACACTGTTCAGCCATGTGCAAGGACAGTTCGCGTAATTGTTCGCTGTCGACGACCTCAATTTCTTGGGAGCTATCTCCCAGCGTCCATGTCTGTGACATCGCAGAGCCCCCAGTAGACCTAAATTCGCAATGCTTGAGCGACGGCGTTGCCCAGATAATCGCGCGGGGAGAGTTTTTTCAAGCGCGCGCGTTCTGGGGCGGGGATCGCTAAGGAATCAATGAAGCGATGCAGGTGGGCCTTGTCGATATTTTGACCACGTGTCAACGCTTTGAGTTCTTCATACGCATCGGTAATACCATAGCGACGCATGACAGTTTGCACGGGTTCGGCGAGCACCTCCCAGGCTTGTTCCAGATCGGCATCGAGCGTCGCCTGATCGATTTCGAGTTTATCGATGCCACGCAGGAGCGCTTCATATGCGACTACGCTATGGGCAATCGCACTACCGATGTTGCGCAGTACGGTAGAATCGCTGAGGTCACGCTGCCAACGCGAAATCGGTAATTTCGTTGCCAAATGTTCGCACAGGGCGTTCGCGATCCCACAATTACCTTCGGCGTTTTCAAAATCTATCGGGTTGATTTTGTGCGGCATCGTGGACGACCCGACTTCGCCGTCGATTTGGCGCTGACGAAAATAGCCGATCGCGATATAGGCCCACACATCCCGAGAGAAATCTATCAACACGGTGTTGATGCGCGCCAAGATAGCGCTGAGCTCAGCGATAAAATCGTGCGGTTCGATTTGCGTCGTATAAGGATTAACTGTCAGGCCCAGGGAGTCGACAAACGCGCCACTGAGTTCTGTCCATACGACATCGGGGTAGGCAATCAGGTGCGCATTATAGTTTCCCACCGCACCGTTCAGCTTGCCTAAGATGGGCGTGGCGCTGAGTTGTTCGCGCTGTCTACGCAGGCGGTGAACGACGTTCGCGATTTCTTTGCCCATCGTCGTCGGTGTTGCGGCCTGACCGTGCGTACGGGCTAGCATCGGGCACGCCGCGAAGGCGTGCGCGCGACGGCACAGCTCAATCTCGAGCGCGTCCAAGGCCGGCAATACAACTTGTGCACGCGCCTCAGCCAACATGAGCGCGTAGGCGAGGTTGTTGATATCTTCCGAAGTGCAGGCAAAATGGAGGAACGGGCGCGCGTGCTGGAGTTGTGGGTGTGATTCGAGACGTTCCCGGAGGAAATATTCGACCGCTTTGACGTCGTGGTTGGTAGTGCGCTCTATTTCTTTTATACGCTGAGCGTCGGAGAGGTCGAATTCGGCATCGAGAGCGTCGAGAAGTTTTGTCGTCGCAGCGTCAAAAGGTCCCAATTCGGGGATTTCAGGCGCCGCCGCGAGGTGTTGCAGCCAACGTATCTCGATACGTAGACGGAACCGAATTAGGCCAAATTCGCTAGTGATCCCCCGTAAGGCGCTGACTTGTCGGTGATAGCGGCCGTCCACCGGTGAGATCGCGGTCAAGGGATCAACAGTCAGTGGGCCATCGTTGTGCATAAATTATCATTCTTTCGAGAACTGCAATGTATAAGGTACTCGCTTGAACCCAGCGTGCAAAGTCGATTATGGCGGGTAAATTGAGTCGGTCGGTGAGTAAATCAGTCGTTGCAGATCGTTTTCGCGGTTTTCTGCCTGTCGTCATCGATGTGGAGACCGGTGGTTTTGACGCGGAACGGGACGCGTTGTTGGAAATTGCCGTGGTAATGCTGGATTGGAGTGCAACGCGAGGTTGGTCGCGGCGGGCAACGATCGCCCGCCACGTTGAGCCGTTTGAAGGCGCTAACCTGGACGAAGCGGCGTTGCGCTTTAACAAGATCGATCCCTATCACCCGTTTCGTTTAGCGATCCCGGAAAAGCAGGCCTTGCAAGAGATTTTTGGCGACGTTAGACAAGCTGTCAGTGAGCACGACTGCACCCGCGCGATCTTGGTGGGCCATAATCCTGCGTTTGACTTGGCGTTTCTACGCGCTGCGGTGGCGCGCCACAATATCAAGCGGAATCCGTTTCACGCTTTCAGCACGTTCGATACCGCATCGCTGGCAGGCGTCGCTTTCGGCCAGACCGTGTTGGCGCGGGCAGTGGCCGCGGCCGGTCTCGATTGGGATGGCGATGAGGCGCATTCTGCTATTTATGATGCAGAGAAAACGGCAGATCTGTTTTGCGTTATTGTCAATCGTTGGGATGGGTTGGCTAGCGGTGCGAATGTGTTGCGCTGATAATGCGTAATCTTACATTGTGATGATTATTCTAGGGCGGCCTGAATCCGGGTGCGCCAATCGCGTGCGTTAGCCGTCAGATCATCGACGTCTAGCGAGACGAGCTTTTGGTTTGCAACGACGCGACGTCCGGCGACCCAAACATCGGTCACTTGATCACGATGCGTCGCATAAACCAGGTGGGAGACCGGGTCGAAAACGGGCTGGGCGCGCACCCCGCCGAGGTCGATCGCAATAAGATCGGCTTGCTTGCCGAGCTTCACGGAGCCGATCTCCGTTTCGAGACCTAGCGCTTCAGCGCCGGCCAGCGTCGCCATGTGCAAGGCCACGTGCGCGGGCACCGCACAGGGATCGGCGGCCGCACCTTTAGCCAGCAATGCGGCGGAGCGTATTTCGCTCAACATATCAAGGTCGTTGTTGCTGGCCGCGCCATCCGTCCCGAGCGCGACGTTGACGCCCGCAGTGAGTAGTTGCTGTACCGGGCAAAAGCCGTTCCCCAACTTTAGATTCGATTCCGGACAGTGCACGACATGGGCGCCGTGGTGCGCTAGCAGCGCCATTTCATGTGCTTCGATGCAAGTCATATGGACCGCCACGAGGCGAGGTGATATGAGTTCGTGTTGCTGCAAGCGGGCAAGTGGCCGGTAGCCATTGGCAGCGACGGCAGCCGTCACTTCCTGTGCTGTTTCGTGTACGTGCATGTGAATGGGTACGTCGAGTTCTTCGGCCAGAATCGAAATCTGACGTAGCGCATCGTCATCGACGCTATACGGCGCATGCGGGGCAAAAGCCGAGTATATCAGCGGGTGGCTCCGAAACTGGTCGTGGAATTTTTGTCCCTGGGCGAGATATTCACGCGTATTCGTCGCCCACGCGCTCGCAAAACCGATCACGATCATGCCCGCAACCATGCGAATTCCGGCCGCGATCGCGCCGCTAGCCGCCGCGTCAGGAAAAAAATACATGTCGTTAAAACAAGTCGTGCCGCCGAGCAGCATTTCCGCGGCGGCAAGCCGGGTACCGTCGTGCACGAAGCGGTGATCGGCGAGCCGTGCTTCGGTAGGCCAGATGTGTTCGTTGAGCCATTTTTCCAGCGGTAAATCATCCGCCAAGCCGCGCAACAAACTCATCGCCGCGTGCGTGTGAGTATTGACGAAACCGGGCAGTAGCACGTGGCTCGCAAGCTCGAATTCAAGCTGTGCTCGGAACTGCTCGGTCGCCTCGGCACGCGGCAATAGCGCAACGATGCGTTCATCGGCGACCGCGACGCTGTGGTGTTCAAGCGTAATGCGGCTCGGTTCGATGGGGACGATCCACCGGGCGTGAATCAGTTGCTCGACTTCTCGCACATTTGTACTCACGTAAAGTTTTGTCAGACGCTACGGTATCATAGGCATTTCAGCGTCAATACAGTGTTATGGATTCATCGCCCAGCGCCGTTTCACCCTTGCGGTGGAACGACGACCATCTCGATGTCTTAGACCAGCGCTGCTTGCCCGCAGAGGAACGGTATTTGCGTTGCGACAGTGTCGCCGAGGTCGTCGCCGCCATCCGCGATATGGCCGTGCGCGGTGCTCCTGTGATTGGATTGTGTGCGGCTTATGGGGTTGTGTTTGCCGCCCGCGATGCCTACCGCGCACACGGCGTGGCGTGGCCCGAGCATGTGCAGGTCGAGTGCGAGTATTTACGCCGCGCGCGGCCAACGGCGGTCAATCTTGCGTGGGCGCTGGCGCGCATGAACGAGTGCATCGTAACGTTGAGCGTGGCGCAAGATCCGGTGCCAGCGCTGCTCGTCCGGGCCCGAGAATTACACGCTCTGGACCTCGCAGCAAATAAACGCCTAGGTGCGTTTGGTGCCGAGTCTATCGCTCCCGGCAGCAAAGTTCTGACGCATTGTAACGCGGGGGCGTTGGCGACCGCTGGCTACGGTACTGCCTTGGGCGTGATCCGCGCGGCGCACGCGCGCGGTCATATCGCCCAAGTCTACGCTACCGAAACTCGGCCATGGTTGCAGGGCGCACGTTTAACCGCCTGGGAACTGACCCGCGATGGGATCCCCACGTGCCTGCTTGCCGATGGCGCGGCCGCGTATTTGCTTCTTTGTGAGGCCATCGACTGGGTGATCGTCGGCGCTGATCGCGTCGCCGCGAACGGTGATGTAGCCAATAAGATCGGAACCTACGGGCTCGCGCTGGCGGCGCGCGCCGCCGGTGCGAAATTCATGGTGGCCGCGCCGTGTTCCACGCTCGATAGCGCCGCGCTGACGGGTGCCGATATCCCGGTTGAAAAACGCCCCGCCGAGGAACTCACAACGCTGCAAGGGATCGCGATCGCGGCGCCGCAAGCGCAAGCGTGGAATCCGGTTTTTGACGTAACGCCGGCCGCGTTGATCGATTGTTTGGTAACGGATGTGGGCGTCGTGGAGAAGCCCGATCGCGCCGCGATCGCCAAGTTATTATCTCGCGAAAAAATCACGATTTAGATGCAGAGTAGGGCGGCTTCGTGATAATATTAGCCGTCTTCTTTTGCCCTCGAATTTTGCCACTCCGTAGCCAGCTCAAATACTGAAGAATTCATAACGCGATGGTCGATTTCGCGCGCCACTTGCAGCCAGTAAATATCGAAGACGAAATGCGGCAGTCCTATATGGACTACGCGATGAGCGTAATCGTTGGCCGCGCTTTGCCCGATGTTCGCGACGGCCTCAAACCGGTGCATCGGCGTGTGCTTTTCGCCATGCAGGAAGCAAGCAACACTTGGAATCGACCTTATGTGAAATGCGCTCGGGTCGTCGGCGAAGTGATGGGGAAATATCATCCCCACGGCGACAACGCGATCTACGATACTTTAGTTCGCATGGCACAGGATTTTTCGCTGCGCTATCCTTTGATTGACGGCCAAGGTAATTTTGGCTCAGTCGACGGAGACGCGCCCGCGGCGATGCGCTATACGGAATGCCGCCACGCACGCATTGCCAGCGATATGCTGGCAGACATCGAAGCGGATACGGTCGATTTCGTTCCCAATTATGATGGCAAAGAACGTGAACCGACGGTATTGCCGGCCCAGCTACCGAATTTACTCATCAATGGTTCGAGTGGTATCGCGGTCGGTATGGCGACGAACATTCCGCCGCATAATTTACGTGAAGTAATCGATGCGTGCATTGCCCTGATCGATAATCCAGAGATCACGGTGATGGAGTTGCTGCACTATATTCCAGGTCCTGATTTTCCCACCGCCGGTGTAATCAACGGCTCGGCCGGCATTCGCGAGGCCTATCGCAGCGGGCGAGGTCGCATCTACGTCCGCGCGACCACTGAGATCGAGAATGCCGATGACGATGCGCCCCGCATCGTCGTCACGGAGTTACCTTATCAGGTGAATAAAGCGCGCCTGTTGGAGCGCATTGCCGAGTTGGTTAAGGACAAAAAGCTTACCGGGATTCGTGAACTGCGCGACGAATCGGATAAAGACGGCATGCGCATGGTGATCGACCTGCGCCGCGGCGAAGTTCCAGAAGTAATACTGAACAATCTCTATCAACAAACCCAGATGCAATCCGTGTTTGGGATCAATATGGTCGCCTTGGTAGATGGCCAGCCACGCACCCTCGACCTCAAAACGCTGCTGGAATGCTTTGTTCGCCATCGACGTGAAGTAGTTACGCGGCGCACCCTATTCGAGCTGACGAAAGCACGTGCACGAGCTCATATTTTAGAAGGGCTTGCGGTTGCGCTGGCGAATATCGACCCCATCATCGCACTAATAAAGGCCTCACCGGGACCCAATGAAGCGCGCGCGGCGCTCATGGACCGGGCTTGGGATCCGGGCGTCGTTACCGAGATGCTGAAGCGCGCCAGCAGCGATCGTTCTCGACCCGAGGACCTCGGAGCAGAATTCGGTCTGCAGGATGGCGGCTATCTCTTGTCGCAACGCCAAGCCAAAGAGATCCTCGAAATGCGTCTCCAGCGCTTAACCGCGCTCGAGCAAGACAAGATCACAGCAGAATTTCGCGAGGTGTTGATCAAAATCGATGAATTGCTCGATATTCTCACACGACCGGAACGCCTCATGGAGGTTATCCACAATGAGCTGCTACACGTGCGCGAACAGTATGGCGATGAAAGACGCACGAAGATCGATGAAGATCACGAAAATCTTACTCTCGAAGATCTCATTAGTGAAACGGACGTTGTCGTTACGCTTTCCCACGCAGGCTACGCGAAATGCCAACCGCTCGACACGTATCGTTCGCAACGCCGCGGCGGCAAGGGCAAGACTGCGACGACGACGCGAGAGGAAGATTTTGTCGATAAACTTTTTATCGCCAGCACCCACGATACGCTGCTGTGCTTCTCTAACCGCGGTAAAGTTTATTGGATCAAAGTATATGAATTGCCCCAAGCCAGCCGAACTGCGCGCGGGCGACCGCTGATAAATCTGTTGCCGTTGTCGGAGGACGAACGCATTACAGCGACGCTGCCCATCAAAGAATTCGATCCGGAGTTATACGTATTGATGGCGACGTGTGAAGGCGTGGTTAAGAAAACCTCACTCGATCAATTTTCACGCCCACGGGCTAACGGTATCATCGCGGTAGATTTGGGTGATAGCGACTCCTTGGTTGGGGTTGCACTGACGGACGGCGCGCGCGAGGTCATGTTGGTGAGTTCCGCGGGTAAGTCGATCAGGTTTGCCGAGACTGATGTTCGCGTAATGGGGCGGACCGCCCGCGGCGTGCGTGGTATTCGGCTCGAAGAAGACCAAGAAGTTATTGCGCTACTTTGCATGGATCCTGACCACGCGGTTTTATTGGCGACCGAGCACGGCTACGGTAAACGCACCGAGGTCGACGATTTCCCACGCCAGAAAAGGGGTGGACGAGGTGTTATCGCGATCCAGACGAGCACCCGTAACGGTCGCGTTGTCGGCGCCGTATCGGCCGCCTCGGATGCGGAGATTATGTTGATCAGCGATCGCGGTACCCTGGTCAGAACCCCGGTTGCGGGAATATCGGTAGTCGGGCGTAACACGCAAGGCGTGCGCTTGATCAACGTCGGTGAAGGCGAGCGCTTGGTCGGCATCGAACCAGTTGCGGACTACGGCGAGGAGGAGGACGAAGCATGATGGGCCTGGGATACGACAGGCGCGCCGCCAGCGCCTGGTGCCATATCCGGGCTAGCGGTCTGTCGGACTTAGGCATACGCAGTAGCTTGCTCTTAAGTCCGACAGACTGTTAGGGCTAGGCATGGACGCTAACGACGAACTCGAGGCGATACGGGCACGCATCGATGCCATCGACCAAGAGCTCGTCAAACTGATCAATCAACGCGCCGCTAATGCTCAGCGCATCGGCGTGATCAAGCGCACCCAAGAAGCATCCCCGGTACTTTATCGTCCGGAGCGCGAAGCGAACATTCTACGCCGCGCGGCGCGCGAAAACCCGGGCCCCCTGCCTACCGATACGACGGTAGCACTAATGCGTGAAATCATGTCCGCATGTCTCGCCCTGCAACGACCGCTAGCGGTATCGTATCTGGGGCCGGAAGGAACGTACTGCGAAGCGGCGGCAGCGAAGCATTTTGGTCGCGGGGTGAGTTTGTGTTCGGCACCGAGTATCGATGAGGTGGTGCGTTTAGTCGAATCTCGTAGCGCGGATTACGGCGTGTTGCCGGTAGAAAATTCACTCGAGGGGCCGGTTAACCAAACCTTAGATAAGCTTAGCGCGTCGGATCTGAACATTTGCGGTGAGGTATTGCTCGCCATTCACCACCAATTGCTAAGCAATGCGCAAGACGATGATAAAATTGAACGTGTATATGCGCATGCGCAAGCATTGGCGCAATGTCGGCGCTGGTTAGACGCCAACCTCAGTCAAGCAGAGCGTATCGCATTGGCGAGTAACGCCGAAGCCGCCAAACGGGCTGCTCACGAAGACCACAGTGCGGCAATCGCAAGCGCCCGCGCGGGGCAGCTCTATGGGCTGGCGACCTTGAGTTCGAACATCGAAGATGCCACAAATAATACCACCCGTTTTGTCGTGTTAGGTCACCGCCTCGTCCCGCCCAGCGGCGATGATCTGACCTCGATCGTTTTTGGCATGCCCAGTCGCCCGGGCGCGCTAAGTGGCGTGTTGGAGGCGTTTGCCCGTGCCGGGATTAACATGACACGGATCGAATCACGCCCGACCCGCAACGGCACATGGGAATATCTATTTTTTGTCGATGTCGTGGGGCACGCGGACGATGCGCCGATTGCCGCCGCATTGGTGGAAGTCCGGCAACGCACGGGATGGATGAAGGTGCTGGGTACTTATCCGCGTGCTGCGCACTAGAAAATCGCGGGTCCGGCGCAAGTTACCGTCGCCACGCTGCCAAGCCGCGTAGCGAAGATGGGAACACGAGCGTTTTATGGGTCAGCACGCTAATATCGAACGAGTGACCGTAGTTGGCGTCGGACTCATCGGCGGTTCGGTCGCGCGGGCGCTCAAGCTGCGCTGCGGCGATGTGCATATAGTCGGCTACGATCAGCAAGCTGGACAGCTTGAACGTGCGCAGGCCTTGGGTGTCGTCGACGAGACAGCTACCGATATCGCGAGAGCGGTGCGCGACGCTCAAGTGATCGTAGTCGCTGTGACCTTAGGCGCTACGCGCGAAATTTTGGCTGCGATTGCACCGCATTTATCGGCGCAGACGGTCATTACCGATACCGGCAGCGCAAAGCAGGACGTTGTGCGCAGCGCGCGCGCGACCCTGGGCGCAGGATTCTCGTGTTTCGTCCCGGCGCACCCACTCGCGGGCGCCGAACGCAGTGGCGTGGATGCAAGTGACGCTGATCTCTTTCAGCAGCGCCGTGTCGTCGTCACGCCAGCGGCCGAAACCGCGCCCGCTGCCGTTGCACTAGTGAAAACGTTGTGGCGCCAGTGCGGCGCGGAGGTCGTGAGCATGAGCGCCCGAGCCCATGACGAAGTTCTCGCGGCCACGAGTCATTTGCCGCACTTGCTGGCTTACGCGCTGATCGAGTGTTTGGCGGAACTTAAAACCGACACAGAAGTGTTTGATTTTACCGCCGGCGGATTTCACGACATGACCCGTATCGCGGCCAGCAACCCGCTACTATGGCGCGATATTTGCCTCGCCAATGGCGCCGAACTGGTACGCGCCTGCGAGCATTTCGAAGCGACGCTGAGAGAACTCAAAGGCGCGATCGCAGCGCGCGACCGGGCGGTGCTCGCGGCAACGTTTGCGCGTGCACAGCAATTGCGGCTCGAGATCGGGGCGCGGCGCGCAACACCACCCGCGGACCCGCCAGTAAACGACGATGCGACTTAATGTGCAGGCGGGTGGTTGCTTGCGCGGTTCGCTACGGGTCCCGGGCGACAAATCTATTTCCCATCGCGCGGTAATGCTAGGCGCCCTCGCGCACGGCACGAGTCGGGTAAGAGATTGCCTAATGAGCGAAGACGTACACGCGACCATCGCGGCATTTCGCGCGCTCGGTACGAAAATCGAGCGCACTGGCGAGCACGAAATCCTAATAGACGGCCACGGTCCGGCGGCGTTCAACACCCCCGCCGAGGTGATCGATCTCGGTAACTCGGGCACGTCAATTCGTCTGCTGATGGGCTTATTGGCCGGCCTCGGTATCGAGGTCATTCTCAGCGGCGACGAATCCTTGTGCCGACGACCGATGCGACGCGTCACCGCACCGCTGGAACAAATGGGGGCTAAGATCACGACCCGCGCGGACGGCACTCCGCCGGTGCACATTTATTCGCGTGATCGCCTACGTGCGCTCGACTATGAATTGCCGGTCGCGAGCGCTCAGGTTAAATCCGCAGTGCTGCTGGCGGGTTTATTTGCCGACGGCACCACTTGTGTTCGTGAGCCCAGTCCAACGCGGGATCATACCGAGCGACTGTTGGCGAGTTTCGGGGTAAATCTCGCGCGCAGCGTCGGTTGTGTTTGCCTCAACGGTGGCCAAAGCCTGCGTGGCACAACGGTGGTGGTCCCGGCGGACATGTCCTCAGCTGCGTTTTTCATGGTCGGTGCGGGCATGACGCCGGGCAGTGACTTATTGCTTGAAGCGGTCGGTGTTAATCCAACGCGTACTGGCTTAATGACAATTTTGCGTCTCATGGGCGCTGACCTCAGCGTCGTGAACGAGCGCGAGCATGGCGGCGAACCGCTTGCCGATATTCGCGTTCGCGGCGTGGCTTTACAGGGCGTTGACATTCCGGCGGAGCTCGTGCCGCTGGCGATCGACGAGTTCCCGATCCTGTTCATCGCCGCGGCCACTGCCGCTGGCGTTACGCGCTTGCGCGGCGCCGCCGAGCTCCGTTACAAAGAGAGCGATCGCTTGGCGTCGATGGCGGCGGGATTGGCGCGCTTGGGGATCACCTACCAGCTTCATGAGGATGGCATCGATATCGAGGGCGGTGCGATTCAGGGTGGCACGATCGATAGCTATGGAGATCATCGCATCGCGATGGCATTCGCGATGGCCGCTTTGCGGGCGCAAGCCCCGATCGTGATTGATAATGCCGGTCCCATCGCGACCTCATTCCCGAATTTTACCGCGGCCGGGCGGCGCGTCGGTCTCGCTGTCACGGCGATTTGACGCCAGCACGCCATGCCAGCGGTGCCCGTGATTACCATCGATGGTCCCAGCGGCACCGGGAAGGGCACGCTCGCGGAGCGCTTGGCGCGCCGCCTGGACTGGCATCTATTGGACAGCGGGGCGCTTTATCGTCTCCTCGGATGGCAAGCCATGGCGCGCGGGCTCGCGTTGGATGACGAAGCGGCTATCAGCGCGCTGGTGGCGCGGCTCGAGGTGGTTTTTCAACATGAGGCGGTCTATTTTCAAGGACGCGACGCGAGTGCGGCGATACGCACTGAGGCGATCGGCGCCGCGGCGTCACAGCTCGCTCAACTGCCGGGTGTACGCCAGGCCTTGCTGGCGCGGCAGCAAGCGTTTCGACGGCCACCGGGTTTAGTGGCCGACGGCCGCGATATGGGAACGATGGTATTTCCAGATGCGGGGGTCAAGATTTTTTTGACGGCAAGCCCCGAAGTACGCGCCGAGAGGCGTCATAAGCAGTTGAAGGAAAAAGGAATTGATGTTAATCTCCCCAAACTTTTGGAGGACATTCGAGCGCGTGACCGGCGGGATATGAACCGCGCAGTCGCGCCCTTAAAGCCTGCATCTGAAGCCGTCATCCTCGATACGTCGGCGTTGACCATCGGCGCGGTGGAAGAACGCGTGGTGGCGCTATTACGAGTTCGCGCTTGGATCCAAGCATAGATGTCCGTGGATTAACCCCGATAACAGTGGCGCGCACGTCGACCCAGCTTAACGAAGCGCGCCGAGGATACTGCCCAATCACCATGTCGGAATCATTCGCCGAGCTGTTTGAGAGCAGCCAAATTGAAGCCCGAATGCGCCCCGGAACGATCGTCAAGGGCGTTGTCGTGGAAGTTCGTCCTGATTTTGTCGTCGTCAACGCCGGTTTGAAATCCGAGGGCGTAATTCCCGTCGAACAGTTTTTTTCTACTCAGGGAGAATTGGAAGTTGCGGTTGGCGATGAGGTCGATGTGGCGCTCGATGCGGTCGAAGATGGATTTGGCGAAACCCGCTTATCCCGCGAAAAAGCGAAACGTGCGAAAGCATGGGATGAACTCGAAAGTGCCTGCGAGGCCGGTGACAACGTTACCGGCATGATCAGCGACAAAGTGAAAGGTGGTTTCACTGTAGATATTAACTCCATCCGGGCTTTTTTGCCGGGTTCGCTCGTCGATGTGCGACCCGTGCGGGATACTAGCTACCTCGAAGGTAAACCGCTGGAGTTCAAGGTGGTCAAAGTCGATCGCAAACGCAACAACGTGGTCGTCTCCCGCCGTGCCGTCGTTGAAATCGAAAACTCCGCGGAGCGTGAAGCATTATTCGAAAGCCTAAAAGAAGGTATCGTAACCAAAGGCTTAGTTAAGAATTTAACGGACTACGGGGCTTTCATCGATTTGGGCGGCATCGACGGCTTATTGCATATCACCGATATGGCTTGGCGTCGCGTCAAACATCCGACTGAAGTCGTCTCGATCGGTGAGGAGATCGAGGTCAAAGTGCTGAAGTTCGATCGCGAGCGCGTGCGGGTTTCATTGGGCTTAAAACAGCTTGGCGAAGACCCGTGGATGGGTATCGCGCGGCGTTACCCAGAAAATTCGCGGCTGTTTGGTACCGTAACGAATATCGCCGATTATGGCTGCTTCGTTGAGATCGAAGAAGGTGTCGAAGGTCTCGTGCACGTCTCGGAAATGGACTGGACCAACAAGAACGTGCACCCGTCGCGGGTCGTGCATCTGGGCCAGGAAGTCGAAGTAATGGTGCTCGACATCGACGAAGAACGGCGGCGAATTTCGCTCGGTATGAAGCAGTGCCAGGCGAATCCTTGGGAAGAATTCGCTGCCTTGCATAATAAAAATGATCGCGTTGCTGGGACGATTAAGTCGATTACCGACTTTGGTATTTTCATTGGCCTCGATGGCGGTATCGATGGCCTGGTGCACTTGTCAGATCTGTCGTGGGAGGTCCCCGGCGAGGAGGCGGTGCGCAACTATAAGAAAGGTGACGAACTCGAAACCGTCGTATTGGCCGTAGATGCCGAGCGCGAGCGAATTTCGCTCGGCGTCAAACAACTTGCGCAAGATCCTTTTTCCTCCTACCTCGCTGACAATGCCAAAGGCGCGGTGGTACGGGGCTCGATTAGCGACGTGGATGCAAAAGCCGCGACCGTGCTGCTAGCGGAGAATGTCGAAGGCACGATTCGGGCTAATGAAATCTCCCACGATGACGTCGATGACGCCCGCAAAGTGCTGAAAGAGGGCGAAGACATCGAGGCGATGATCGTTGGAGTAGACCGCAAGCGACGGGTAATCAACTTGTCGATAAAAGCGAAAGAAAGCGAAGATGAAGCCGCGGCGCTGCAAGAATATAGCTCGGAAAGCGATGCGGTAAGCATGGCCAAGCTAGGTGATTTACTCAAAGAACAACTAGAAAAATAAAATGGTTCATCGCTTGATAAGGAATTGAGCCCGCTCGCGTGGGTAGGAAAAAGCGAGAAGAAGAATGACAAAATCGGAATTGATCGAAATTCTCGTGCGTAAACAATCGCAACTCGGATATCGAGACGTCGAGTTGGCCGTTAAGACGATGTTAGAACAAATGGCGCAGACGCTGGCTAGTGGCGAGCGTATCGAAATCCGTGGATTTGGCAGTTTCTCGCTCCACTATCGCCCGCCGCGCATTGGCCGTAATCCAAAATCCGGAGAACCGGTGTCGTTACCAGCCAAATTTGTTCCCCATTTCAAGCCCGGTAAAGAATTGCGCGAACGCGTTAATAGTGCGACCCGGCAAGCGCCCTCAGAAACGATGTATGCGGAAGCCGGCGGTAACCGCAGCGTCACGCAACCCGGGCCTGCTGCACGCGACGATTTCTAGGCTACGCGCGACGAAACGTCGTTAGAGTTTAAGTATGACCCGTGCCATTCAAATTATCTGTGCGCTGATTTTCTTGTTTATTGGCGTCGCTTTTCATGCGAAAAATGCGCACCTGGTTGCGCTTGATCTCTATCTGCGCCAGTTCGAATTACCACTCTCTTGGGTCGTGGTCGCATCGTTGTGTATCGGTGTAGTGCTCGGCGCAGTAGCAATGACCGGTAAATTGTGGCGCCAACAACGTGAAATCTCGCGCCTTAAGCGCAGACACACGGCGGTATCGCGAGAGGCAGAGAATTTGCGTGCCCTAGCAAGCCGTGATAGCGCTTGACACGCTTTTTCTACTTGTCGTACTGCTCCTTCCAATCGCTGCAGCATCGGGTTGGTATGTAGGCCGCCGCGAAGTGTCGGCCGGCGCGAGCAACCGCTCGCGAGGACGTGCTGCCTTCGGGGAATCGCCGGACTATTTTCGTGGTCTTAACTATCTGCTCAACGATCGACCCGACAAAGCTATCGAGGTTTTTGTAAATTTGCTCGAAGTCGAGACCGAAACGGTTGAAACCCATCTTGCCTTGGGAACGCTGTTTCGGCGGCGAGGCGAGGTCGATCGCGCTATTCGAATTCACCAGAATTTGGTCGAACGCACCGAGCTAGACGAAACCCAACGCGCGCAAGCGCTGTTGGAATTAGGCCTCGATTACAACCGCTCGGGCTTGCTGGATCGCGCTGAAGAGTTATTCAAAGAACTGCTAGAGACGGGCCTTTTTGATCAGCAGGCGTTGCGACATCTGCACGATATCTATCAACAAGAACAAGACTGGGCGCGTGCGATTGAGTACAGCGAACGCCTGGAAGCGGCTAGTGGTACGAATCTGAGCGGCACCCGCGCGCATTTTTACTGTGAACAGGCGCAGCTGCAAATTGAAGTGCAAGAGTTGGTGAGCGCTCGAACGCTGCTGGAACAGGCCTTGGCGATTGACCGTAATTGTGTGCGCGCAAGTCTGATGTTGGCGGACCTGGCGATCAGTAATCGTGACTACGATCGCGCGATACATCATCTGCGGAAAGTTGAAAGTCAGAATATCGACTTCGTTGCCGAGACGATCCCCTTGTTAGTGCACTGTTATAAGAAGCTCGACAGGCGGGACGATTTGATCGTCTACTTGAAACGACTGGCGGGATTGCATACCAGCATGGCTCCCGTGTTGGCCTTGGCGGAACTCGAGTCCGAGGAGATGGGTTTAGAAGCGGCAAAACGCTTGATAGTCGACGAGTTGAAAATCCGACCGACGCTGCGAGGGATCGAGCGCATGGTCGACTATGCGCTTCCGGGTTGTTCCGGCGATACCCGCGAGGACTTGACGATGTTGCGAGAAACCACAGCGAGGTTGTTGGCGAGCAAAGCGACGTATAGCTGTGTGAAATGCGGATTCTCTGGACGTTCTCTGCATTGGCAATGTCCAAGTTGCAAGTCGTGGAATTCGGTCCTCGCGATACACGGCTTGGAGGGCGAATAGATATGTCGCTCACGGATACCGACGGCGTCACGTCTCGCGCCTCGGTTATCGTCGCTTTGGATGTCCCTAGCGCGACGCAGGCGATGACGTTGATCGACGAGCTCACACCGGCCGTTTGCGCGTGCAAAATCGGTAAAGCGTTGTTCACGCGTGCGGGGCCGGCGGTCGTGCATGCACTCGTCGCCCGTGACACGCGGGTATTTCTAGATCTTAAATTCCACGATATACCGAATACAGTTGCAGCGGCCTGCCGTGCCGCTGCGGAGCTCGGGGTGTGGATGTTGAACGTACACGTTAGCGGTGGCGGCGCCATGCTCGACGCCGCACGCTACGCCTTGGAGCCTTATGTACCGCGGCCGTTATTGATCGGAGTCACCGTATTGACGAGTTTAGATGCTCGGGCTTTACGAGAAGTCGGCGTGGCCGCGCAACCGCGAGCACAGGTGAGCAAGCTCGCCAAGCTCGCCCATGACCACGGACTTGATGGCGTTGTGTGTTCCGTAGCGGAAATCTCAGCGGTGAAAGCCGCCTGCGGCAGTGAATTCCTCACCGTCACCCCGGGCATACGCCCGCGCGGCACAGCTCGCGATGATCAAGCGCGCATTGCCACCCCGACTACGGCGCAGCGCCTCGGCGGTGACTATTTGGTGATCGGCCGGCCGATCATCCGCGCGTCGGATCCGGCGGCGGCACTGAACGCGATACATGCGGAGTTGGACCGTAGCGCCAATGTGGTCAATCCCGACTAACGAGGGTAGTTTATGACTCGGCGCGCCGCGCAGCATACGATGCTCGCTAAGGGGGACGCGCGAGCGGTTCAGGCGAGCCCGTTCGCGCCGCCTACAGCGCTTGCGGGCGGGGCGCGCTGGACACATTTACACGGTGCGGCACGAGCCATCGCGGTAACGGAGCTTGCGCGCGCGGCGCCCGGACTTGTCGTAGTGATCGCCCCAGAGCCCCGCGTAGCCCAGCGGCTCGATCTAGAGATACCGTTTTTTGCGCCCGGATTAGCGCTCTTCCATTTTCCCGACTGGGAGACGCTGCCCTACGATCGCTTTAGTCCATATCAAGATATCGTTTCAGAGCGGCTCACGGTGTTGAATGATTTACCGCATATTGAAAGCGGTGTTTTAGTGCTTTCGGTTAGTGCAATGTTGCAGCGCTTGCCGCCGCGAAGCTGGGTTTTGGGCGCGAGCTTTGCGCTGACTCAAGGACAGCGCATCGATCGCGAACAGTTCCGCGAGCGCTTGCAACAAACTGGATATCGCAGCGTATCGCAAGTTATGGATCACGGTGAATTTGCCGTGCGTGGGTCGCTCATCGATGTGTTTCCGATGGGCTCCGAGGAGGCTTTTCGCATTGACTTGTTCGGCGATGAGATCGATACGCTGCGCGTTTTCGAACCCGAAACGCAGCGTTCGATTCGGGAAACTTCCGCCATCAAGCTTCTGCCGGGCCGCGAGATTTCTTTATCGGAAGAAGGGGTCGCGGAGTTTCGACGTCAATGGCGTGATACCTTCTCCGGTCACCCCAACGACAGTCCTTTGTATCAAGATGTATGCGCGGGCGTCGCCCCGCCGGGGGTCGAATACTACTTGCCGCTCTTTTACGCCGCAACCGAGACGATATTCGACTATCTTCCGGATCGTGCTACCGTGGTGTCGATCGACGATACGGCGACCGCCGCAGATCAGTTCCTCGATACAGTAAGTGAGCGCTACGAACAATTGCGTCACGATAACGAGCGACCGATTCTGGCGCCCCCGCAGCTATATCTTGACCTCGCAGATTATCAAGAACGCGCGGCGCGGTACCCACAAATTGAAATCAGCACGAGGGATTGGTCGGACACCGAAGCGACGAACTCCTTCGCGACTAAACCGGCGGTGAAATTACCGATCGATGCTCGCGCAGCGGAACCCCTGGCACCGCTGAAGTCTTATATGCGACGCTTTAGCGGTCGGATCTTGATCGCGGCGGAATCGAGTGGACGACGCGAGACGATCTCCGAGCTGTTGCGGCATCACGACGTCGCTTTCGAGCAGTTGCCGTCGTGGCAGGCATTTCTCGATGGCGATGCCCGCATGGCGCTTACCGTAGCAGAAGTTGCTGAGGGCGTAGAAATTTCCGAACCGGCGATCGCGATCGTTACGGAATCTCAGTTGTTTGGTGACCGCGCGGCGCAATCGCGCCGGCGCCGCCGCAGCAACGTCGAGCAAGAAGCAATCGTTCGGAATCTCGCGGAACTAACCATTGGCGCGCCAGTAGTGCACGAAGACCACGGTGTCGGACGGTATTTGGGTTTGCAAGCGCTGGATGTCGATGAGGCATCTAATGAATTCATAACCCTAGCGTACGCCGACGACGACAAGCTGTACGTGCCGGTGACCGCCTTGCATTTGATCAGCCGCTTTTCCGGTATCGATCCCGAACACGCGCCATTGCATAAGTTGGGCAGTGGGCAATGGGACCGTGCTAAACGCAAAGCGACCGCGCGGATCCGTGATGTAGCCGCGGAACTGCTGGAGATTCACGCGCGCCGCGCCGCGCGTACTCGACCGGTTTTCACCCTAGACGCTGACGGCTATCGGGCGTTCAAACAGAGTTTCCCGTTTGAAGAAACACCTGATCAAGAAGCTGCTATCACAGCCGTCGAGCAAGACTTGGTCAAACTTCAGCCGATGGATCGCTTGATCTGTGGCGATGTCGGTTTCGGTAAAACCGAGGTCGCGATGCGGGCCGCTTTCATTGTCGCGGATAGCGGTCATCAAGTTGCTGTTCTGGTCCCGACCACTTTGTTAGCGCAGCAACATTATCAAACTTTTCGTGATCGCTTTGCAGATTGGCCGATACGCATTGAAATGTTGTCGCGTTTCCGCGATCGGGCGGCAACCGCGAGCGTTTTAGAGGATCTTGCGAGCGGGGTGGTCGATATCGTTATCGGCACGCATAAACTTCTCGGACGGGATATCAAATTTAAGCGTCTCGGTTTGATCGTTATCGACGAAGAGCACCGCTTTGGCGTACGCCAGAAAGAAAAATTTAAGGCGCTACGCAGCGAAATCGATGTTTTGACGCTCACCGCGACGCCCATTCCTCGAACCCTCAACATGGCGTTATCCGGAACACGAGAGCTATCTGTTATTGCCACGCCGCCGTCGAAGCGACTGGCAATCAAAACATTTGTCAGGGAGTGGTCTAAGTCGCTGATCCGCGAGGCCCTAATGCGTGAGCTCAGCCGTGGTGGCCAAGTTTATTTCGTGCACAACGAGGTCGAAACGATCGCCACGATCACGCGAGAAGTACAACAGATAGTCCCACAAGCGAGAGTGCGATTCGCCCATGGTCAAATGCGTGAACGCGACCTCGAACAAGTCATGCTCGATTTCTACCATCAGCGCTGCAACGTGCTCGTCTGCACCACCATTATCGAGACCGGCATCGATGTGCCGTCCGCGAACACGATAGTGATCAATCGTGCCGATAAGTTTGGTCTCGCGCAGCTTTATCAGTTGCGTGGCCGCGTGGGGCGGTCTCACCATCGGGCTTATGCTTATCTGTTAATTCCCCACCCAAAATCGATGACCGCGGACGCCGTAAAGCGCCTGGATGCGATCGAGGCTTTGGAGGATTTAGGGGTGGGCTTCACGCTTGCGACCCATGATATGGAGATCCGTGGTGCAGGCGAGATTCTCGGTGAAGAGCAAAGTGGACATATCCAGCAAATTGGTTTTGGTCTCTACAGTGAGATGCTCAATCGCGCGGTTGCGGCCTTAAAGGCCGGCCACGAGCTCGACTTCGATCGCGATGCACGTCGCGATTGTGATGTCGAGCTGCATATTCCTGCGTTGTTCCCGGAGGATTACTTGCCCGACGTACACACACGTTTAGTGTTGTACAAACGCATAGCGAGCGCGGCGGAAGAAGAGACCTTGACGAGTCTCAAGGAAGAAGTGGTCGATCGTTTCGGTGTGTACGATGCGCCGGTGCGTAACTTGTTCCGGATGGCGAGTCTACGTATGCGGGCAAGAACGCTGGGCGTTCGTTTGATTAACCTAGGTAGCACTGGTGGACGCTTTGAATTTTATCCGCAGCCCGACATCGAACCAATGAACCTGCTACTGCTGTTGCAACACGGGCCTGGTTACCGCATGGATGGCGAAGAAAAACTGAAAATACGCAAAGAATTTCCTGACGCCGATGCGCGGATCGATGAGGTGGAGTATGTCTTGCAAACGCTGGCAGGCCGTCAACAAAAATAAGTTTTCGCTATGGGTATTGGCGCTGGCGTGCTTGCTCTGCGAGCCCTGCGCTGCTCAGGAGCGGATCTATCAAATTGAGGCGATCGTTTTTCGCTTGACCGCAGACGTCGGTGACGATCACTGGTCCTTGGGCCCGATAACACCCAACTTCGAAACCGCGGTAGAACTTGCGCCATCGCCCGCTTCAGAGCTCGATCCGATTTATGAATTTACAAGTTTGCATTCGAGCGCTAAAGCTTTACAGGGGGTATATAGTCGTTTGCACGCCTCACCGAGTTATGAACCGCTAGTGCACGTCGCGTGGCAGCAATCGGCGTCATCGATCGACAGCGTGCGTTTGCGTCTGCCCAAGGATCCGCGGGCAATGCTACCGACGGCCGACACGCAGCCCAGAGTCGATGGCACGGTCGCGCTGTATGTAACGCAAACTTTGCGTCTAGACGTCGACGTCGTTTTAGCGGAACCGTTACGCCACGCCCGCATTCATGAATCGCGTGGCATCAAGCTAAAAGAGTTGCATTACTTCGATCACGCAGCTTTCGGAGTACTAGTACAAGTCACCGTCAGCGGCGCGGTCGATGGCGCAAGCGGCACGGAAGTATCAATAGAATAGCGCGAAGAACGTTTCCCCGTCGATCAACGATTGTTTGTCAGCTAGTCCGGATATAACACCAGCGCTTGATGCTATATGCGGGCTAGCATCGCTGTCGCGCCGGAATTTGTGCGGCCGTTCACGCAGTGCGTTACGCCATCGCATGCTCATCGTGTCACGGATGCTGATCTCATGTGCGATATCTCACAGTCCTACAGTGTTTCTACGGTGGACAATGCTGGCCACAGGTAGCGGGCGTGCAAGTTCGCCTCGCGCATTCAAGAATAGGGGAAATACTATGACTCGGCAGACCAGTAACGCTCGCAGCGCCGCCAAGAACGACCGGATTATGGACACGCGGCCGCAGGCGATGGAACTAGGGCGCGCCGCGCAAATAGCGACACGAAAAACGGTTCACACTGTGCTTTGCACGACGTTTGTTGTCGCGGCGTTGTCAGGCTTCGCCCCGCTAGCCGCCGCGATCCCGGTCGATTTGACGGTCACAGCGTCGTGGACTGCGACGAATTTTGATGTCAGCTCCACGGGTCCGAACGCACCACTCGGCATTTCAGAAGAAAACGACGACAAAGTTTTTGGTATCGCGCCGTCTGCCGGTTCGACGAGTTTCGTCCTGCGTGTTGAGACTGACAGTGCGGTGTCATATGCGTCAGGTTATAACGGTATTACCCATGACTGGTTTGGGTATTCTGAGGTGGAATTGCTTGGTACCCATACATTAGGTACGGCGTCATGGACGACAGTCGACATATTGACAAATTTAGTTGGCGTCGACGGCCTTACTAGGGCGCTATGGACCGACGCGGATATTACAGCGGCGAATCCCACTCGCTTGTCGGTGCGCATGTTTGGTGATTGGGATGGCAGCACGGCAGATCTTTTCGTCGGGCCACGGACGACCACGACGATCGGTACTCAATTCTTGGCCTGGGAATATTTTGGTGGCGAGGAAATTCGCACGAACAATTATACTGTGATTTCATCCGCAGCGGCGGTACCAGAGCCGACAACGATCGCTTTGATAGGTGTCGGCCTGCTCGGCTGCATGGCCTACCGGCGCCAACGACAGACTGCTAGGCGCTCAGTTCGGTGATCGCTGTCGTGAGTATATCGACAATGCGTGCCATCCCGCGGGTGAGCTCGCGTTTGATCGCTGGCATGCTGATCCGTTGCGCGTCGCGTCCGGCCGCCCAGTTCACCACTAAACAGATCGCAGCGTAGTCTAGTCCTGCCTCACGTGCGAGAGCGGCTTCCGGCATGCCTGTCATCCCGACGAGTGTGCCGCCGTCGCGGGCAATACGCTCGATTTCCGCCGCACTTTCCAGACGCGGTCCTTGTGTGCACGCGTAGGTACCACGGCTAATTATCGTCGTGCCGAGTACCTCGCCGGCACCGAGCAACGCGGCGCGGAGCGAGGCAGTATACGGTTCGGTAAATTCGACGTGCTCTAGCTTCTCGCTAGTGTCGTCATAGAACGTGTGGGCACGCGCATGGGTATAGTCGATGATCTGATCAGGAACGACGATCGTGCCTGGCTTCGCCTCGGGCGTGATGCCGCCAACGGCGTTGACCGCGATAACTTGGGTGGCGTCCAGATCTCGCAACGCGGTGATATTGGCGCGGTAATTTACGTTGTGAGGCGCGAGGTGATGACCTTCGCCGTGTCGTGCTAAAAAAAACACCGGTGCCGCATTGATATGACCTTCGATGATGGGCGCCGACGGTGGCCCGTAGCGGGTGGTCGTGTGTCGGGGCTGGGTGTCGCACAAAGCGGCGAGGTGATCGAGACCGCTTCCACCGATAATTGCCAGCCGTTTCATTCCTGTGCGACCGCTAAAATTTCCGGAATATTGCGCCAATACCCTTTGTAGTCCATGCCGCACCCGAAGATATACCGATCGTCGACTTCTAAACCGTGAAAATCGACATGTTGCAAACCGATTCTGCGTGCCAGCTTTTTTACTACCAGCACAGCTGTGGTGCAGGAGTGCGCCCCAGCGGTTTCGCACTGCGCGATTACTGCTTGCAAAGTCACGCCGTGATCGAGCAAATCGTCAACTAGCAACACGTCGCGACCTGCGATTTGCTTCGTCGGTCGATGATGCCACGTGATCTCGCCACCATGGGTCGCGGCGCCGTAACGTGATAGGTGCACGTAGTCGAGCTGCAGCGGAAAATCAAAGTAGCCAAGAAGTTGGCCTGTCAGCCACATGCCGCCCGTCATGACCGTAAGCACGATCGGCTCACGCTCGGCGAGGTGTGCGGCAATTCCCTGCGCTATGGTTCTAATTGCGCGGTCGACAGCAGCCCGGTCGTGGATTTTTTCAGCTCCGGCACGCACCTGGAGTGCTTCGACCAATAGTGGTGTCGTGGCTACTGTGGGTGGGTGCTCTGCCAAGCCGATCGTCCTACCCAATCTTTGGCGAATTGGTACGCCGAGCGTCCACTGCGGGAGCCGTGTAATAGCGCCCATTGCAACGCCGCGTGATGCATCTCCTCGCCCGCCCGTACACCGGATGTGCCGCCGAGTTCACGTACCCAATGTTCGACGATATCCAAATAACGTTTTTGGTTAAAGGGGTGAAATGACAACCACAATCCGAATCGTTCGGAGAGGGAAATCTTCTCTTCCACTGTTTCGCCGTGATGAATTTCGTCATCAACTGTTTTCGCGTCGCGATTGTCTTGCTGGCGCTCTGGTAGCAAATGGCGACGATTCGACGTCGCGTAGATGAGCACATCATCGGGTGTTGCTTGTACCGAGCCGTCGAGCACGACTTTCAATGAGCGGTATAGGGGATCTCGATCATCAAATGACAGATCGTCACAAAAGCATATGAACTTTCCGCGCGCACGGTCTAGCTGTTCGACAATGTCGGGCAAATCGATTAGGTGATTTCGTTCGACTTCGATTAAGCGTAACCCTTGGCCACGATACTCGTTGAATACGGCTTTGACTAGGGACGATTTCCCAGTTCCGCGAGGCCCCCACAGCAAGGCATTGTTAGCGGGGAAGCCGGCAAGAAATTGCTCCGTGTTGCGGACAAGTTCTTGGCGTTGAAAATCGATATGTTGCAAGTCGGCGAGCGACGTTGAGCTGAATCGACGTACCGCTTGAAGATAACCATGGCCGTTCACTTTGCGCCAGCGCCAAGCGACATCATCGCCAGGGACAAAGCTGCGCTGCGGTGGCCACAAGCGCTCAGCACGATCAAGCAACTCGTTTGCACGTTGAAAAAATTCTGCCGCGTCGCTCATTTTAACGAACCAGTGAGTCCAGGCCACATTGTACTAAAAAGAAATGCTGCGGCTACGTTCTCGATGAGTAGCCCATTGCGGCTGTGAGGTGCTGTTCGAATTTGTGTTTATAATTGAGCAAATCTGGCAGGCGCTCATTCGCAGCACCACGCTGTTCTATAAAACGTGGCGATAATTCGAAGTCGGTGATATAGATAGGGTACTTGACTTGCGATGTCCGCAGCGCGGTGACGTGTTCGGCCACAGCCGTGAAAAGAGCGCTGCCGTGGTGTTGGCTCGAAAACTCTACTTCGCCGCAAAATACTGTAAAAGACGATTGATCCGTTTCATCGACATCGGCGAATACTCGAATCGGAAAGTAATCTCTAGCCTGCTCGAAATTTACGGCGACGAGATTAACCTTAGCCTTATTGTCTTTCGACAATATTTGATAGAATTCTATGGCTTCCGGTGGCGTTTCCTCGTTACCGGAAATACGCGTTTTGGGATCGCGTAGAACCGAGGTAATGAAACGATTCAAGTGGTCGAACACCATGCGTAAATCGTCCACCGTTTGCTGTTGCGTGAACAAAGCACCACGTTGATCTAACACATAGATCCGAGCCTGATCGTTGCGCTGCTCTGCGAATACTTGAACCGTGCCGCCTTTATTGGCGGCGTAGATCACCGGTAACGGCGTTTGTGTTAGACAATGCGAGTCGAAGTGAACGCGTTGACCAGTGGTTTCGACATTTCCTAGTGCTTTGATGAGTGATGGCAGATCATCGTAGTGTTGCGATCGAGGCTTGCTCTCATGCATGCCGATCGCTGCATATTTTCCCCCGACTCCGAGCACGTATTTGGAAGTTGGAATATCGGTGTTGGCGGCGAAGTAGGCTGTGAGATCCTTAGCGAATTCACCAATACGCTGCACGATTACATTGGCGTAATCGTTTGAATAACAATAGATATCGAAGGAAGATTTCGCCGCGATGGTGGGTGTGCGCGCCGCGCGCCAATACTCGGTCATTGCATCGAGCAAAGCGTATTTGCCCGTGAACTGATGGCAAAATACTTCCTCCCAAGAATTTCCGATCACGAGGTCGACAGTCTTTATGAGGTTATGCTGGCGGCCACCAAATTGAAACGCATCGGTGAAATTGCTCGTTAGTACTTCATTATCGTCCAAGCTGCGCCCGAGTGGATCGACGCCAACGTTGATGAACATTTGTGCCGTGCGTATACGCGCCGAGCGGGTCAAATGGCGGGGTTCGGCCGCCTTGATCTTTCCTTTCGGGTGCTTGCTTTCTAGGGCACCTAGTACTTTCATGACCTCCATTTGTGCCAGTCGATGACCGTGGGTAAACAGCCGCCAGTCCGTACGGATCCCGGCAATATGATTGAAATGACACCAAGCGATTAAGTCGACGACCGACTTTGCTTGTCGTAGGGGAGTATGGTTGGTGAGCTGGTCGGGTGTCACGATGCCAGCGTAGATAATCCAAGTCTCACGGTCGTCTTCACCACGAACTAAATGCAGCGACAATATTTTTTCACTAGGATCCTTGCAAATACCACGAGTAATTTGTTCAACCTTGTGTGGTTTTTTCTCAAATGCCGCATAAAGTTTTCTTGCCAGGGCATTGAGATCCGACTCCGTGATCTTTTTGTCCTTTGCGTACGTGCGAGCAAAATCACTAATGATCGAGTAACTCTTTTGCAGACAGCGGATGATCTCGCGGCGCTCCTCTGCTGCGGTATTTATTTTCCAGTTGTTGCGATTATCCAGGCGTTTGATGTCGCCTTCAGACCAACCCCACCGGTTTACCACGCTCTGCAATAATTGGCGGCGCCAGTTGTTTGAATTTTTACTTTGCCTTGCGCTTAAACGTTCATTTGCTTTTAAGTAAAACGCCCGCCGCACTAAGTTTAGGCGTTCGATATCCTGGTTCTCACTTAGGTATTCTTCGATACGCATGTACATCGAAATATATGGGTCGACGTCGTTGAGGTCGAAGTCGGGCTGACTGATGGCGCGCTTGAATCGGTGGCTGAGTAGAACGGTATTTGGGTATTCGGCGACATAAGCCTCCATTAACAACAACTTCAATAGAGACTTGTAAGGCGAATCGATGCTTTTATAGATTTGCCATACGGCTGCGCCAAAAAACTCGGCGGTTGGGACACCGGTGAGACCGCCGAAATCGAGATAATTGCTCGGTATGATCCGTCGTTTCGCGGTGGATTCGGCGATGAATTCGTCGTAGCGTTGGTCGTGGTCGGGCGGCACGTACCACCACATAGGTGGCAGGCCCGCAAGTATCAAACTAGAACGATAGAATTCATCAAGTAGCAAATGGTGCTGAGAACTACCGCTGCTTTCGGTCGACAAAGTTAGCGTTTTGCCACTACGGAAACGCTCCGCATTGAGGATAAAAAAATGCATCTCGACGCCGATTTTTTTTGCGTAGCTTTCTATCAAACGCGCTTTTTTTGTTAACTTGGCAAGTGCTTTGGGAGCTAAGTCGGGGTTATGGCAAAGCCACAAATCGAGATCGGATGCCCGCGAATACGCGATGGTACCGGGACTACCCATCAAATAGATGCCGAGTACGGCAAAGTGTGGCAGCAGGCGGCGCTCGTATTTGAATGCTTTAGAGACGCGTTTGGCGGCCCGCATAGTGCTTTTGGTCGGTTGGTAATCGCATACACCAGCAGCGGTGTCCTGCGAGACATAGCCCGGTAGCAAGGGATGATTAATGTGAAAAAGCAACGGGACTAGATCGAGTAGATCTTGCTGACGTTCAGTGAGGTTTTCGAATACGCGACTTAGCCGCGCAGCTGTAACGGCGCGAAACCGACGCTCTAAATTCGCACCGGCGTAGGGTTCGACGGATAATTCTTGCGCATGGGTGGCCATAGCGGATTTAGCGGCGAGGAGCTTGAAAACTTCAGCCGTCAAGGGCTTGTCGCCGGGCCCAAACAACAATCGCGACACGCTCAATAATGCTAGAAAATACAGTATGATAGAATTGAGTCACTAGACTAGATCGGGAATAATGAACGGCGCTGGGGAACCCCCTATTTTTCCCCAAGCGTATCCTGTGTGGGACCTATTCCCGAGAACCGGAAAGCCTAAATGCATTGCCCTTTTTGCGAACATTCGGACACGCGTGTGATTGATTCCCGACTCTTGGGGGAAGGCGATCAAATTAGGCGCCGACGCGAGTGTCAAGACTGTAAGGCGCGATTCACGACTTACGAGACGGCCGAATTGAACTTGCCGCGCGTCATCAAACGCGACGGGCGTCGCGAGACATTTAACGACGAGAAACTGCGTGCGGGCGTACTTAAAGCACTGGAAAAACGTCCGGTTGCGATGGAGCGGGTCGAGGCCGCGATTAATCAGATCAAGCGTCGCGCGCGTGAATCCGGGGAGCGGGAAATTCACTCTGATCGTCTGGGCGAATACGTCATGGATGCGCTACGTGCGCTCGATCAGGTCGCCTACGTGCGATTTGCTTCCGTGTACAGAAGTTTTGAAGACGTACGGGCTTTTCTCGAAGAAATCGAACGCCTGGAAAATGAGTTGCCTCCCGATCTCCGCGAGCAGCAGTTAGATCTGATCCCCGCCGATCAAAGAAAAAACTCGCGGCGCTGAGCTGAGTCGTTACGCGTACGGTCATGGAAATGGACGCTAAGGTCGACGTAGTGCGTGACCGCGTTCATATGGTCAGGGCTTTATCATTGGCCGCTCAGGGCCTCAACACCACAATGCCGAATCCGCGCGTGGGCTGTGTGATCGCTAGCGGTGCACGCGTTCTCGGTGAAGGATTTCACCGCCACGCGGGTGCTCCACATGCCGAAGTGGAAGCTTTGGCTGTTGCCGGCAGCGCCGCACGTGGCGCGACGGCCTATATCACGCTCGAACCCTGCGTTCACCACGGACGCACGCCGCCCTGCGTGGAAGCGCTGATCGCCGCTGGTATTCAGCGCGTCGTTTTTGCGGCCACCGATCCTAACCCGCTAGTCTCGGGTGCGGGAGAGCGCGCCTTGAATGTCGCAGGGATTGTCGTGAGGCGCGGGGTACTAGAAGCGGAAGCGCGTGAATTGAACCGCGGTTTTTTCATGCGCCACGAGCACGGGCGTCCGTATGTGTGCCTGAAAGTCGGCGCGAGTGTCGACGGCCGCGTCGCACTCGCGTCCGGGCAGAGCCAATGGATAACGGGAGCGCCAGCACGCGCCGACGTGCAGCGTTTACGTGCTCGTAGCTGTGCGGTGCTGACCGGTATCGGGACAGTTTGCGCCGACGACCCGCGCTTGACGGTGCGTGACCCGAACATCGATGTTGGCGATCGGCAGCCGCTGCGAGTCGTGCTCGATTCTCGGGCGCGCATGCCGCGAGACGCAAAGTTACTGCAAGTACCCGGAGATGTTGTGGTGATTACGGACCGCGATCACGTCGCGACAAATTTCGGTAAGGCGTCGGTAGACGCGGTCCGCTCACACGGTCGAGGTCTCGATATTATCGCGGTGCTAGAAAAGTTATCGGCTCGCGAAATAAATGAAATTCTAGTCGAGGCAGGTCCGGGTCTTGCTGGTGCTTTTCTTGAACTGGGTTTGGTCGATGAACTGATTTACTATCTTGCGCCTCTGGCCTTGGGGAGCGGGGCGCGGCCGATGTTTGAAATGCACGATCTTGAAGCGTTGAGCGCTGGGCCACGCTTTCAGATTGTCGAAGCGGTACCCGTAGGCGCCGACTTACGGATAATTTTGCGCGCCTATCGCGCTTGACGGCAACCCAGGCTTACTTGATAGTGGCCGATGCTGTGTCTCATATAAGCCGACGGCCAAATCGCGACGAGCAACGCTACCAGGGGCGAAAAAGACCAGCGAATTGTCAAAGTCATTTGTCGGACGGGACACTGAATGTTCACTGGAATCGTGGCAGCACGCGGAAGTATCACCGCCGTCGAGCGACGCGGCGACGCGGCACGGATGAAAATACGTGCCGATCAGCTGGGGCTCGAGGATGTAGCCCTCGGTGACAGCATCGCGGTGGACGGCGCGTGTTTGACTGTCGTCGACTTCAGTGCTGATGATTTTACTGTCGATGTATCGTCTGAAACGCTGCATCGAACCACCCTGCATGACTTGGGTTCAGGTGACCGCGTTAATCTGGAGAAAGCGTTGCGCCTAAAAGATCGGCTGGGTGGCCATTTAGTCACCGGGCATGTCGACGGTGTAGGTACGGTGCGCGAACGCCATGAGCGCGAAGACTACGTGGAGTTCGTGCTAGAAGCACCGGAATCGTTGGCGCGCTATATCGCCGAGAAAGGCTCGATTTGCGTTGCAGGTGTGAGTCTCACCGTCAATAAAGTGCGGGGCTCAGAGTTTTCTTTATTGATTATTCCACACACATTGCAGGTCACGACACTTGGAGATATTAGCATTGGCGCGGCGGTGAATTTGGAGATAGACATAATCTGCCGTTATCTAGAGCGGATGATTACGTGGGATGCCGTGTCAAACGGCGCCGTGGGTGATCACTTCGAGCGTCTGCTAGACAGCGCAGGTTTCGTCACAGAACAGTGACACTTTTGGGTCGCTGGCATCCTTCCCGTGTCGCTGCATACGGACGAGAGTGCGCATTTATTTCCACGGCTGTTAGAGCTTAACGTCTAAGCTTGGTTGGGTCAGTGAAGGCGAGAAAATCCGTGGCGGGCTTAGTGCGCGTCATGGTCCAAGAACGACTGTAGTGAGAACGATGGCTTTAGATTCAATAACCGACATAGTTGAGGACATTGGCACGGGGCGCATGGTGATCATCATGGACGATGAAGATCGCGAGAACGAAGGTGATTTTGTTCTCGCCGCTAGCCACTGTACGCCGGAACATATCAACTTTATGGCCAAACACGGGCGCGGCTTGATCTGCTTGACGTTGACTACCGGACGCTGCCAGCAACTGTCGTTACCCCTCATGGTGAGTGATACTCATTACACACATCGAACGAATTTTACGGTATCTATCGAAGCCGCCGAAGGGGTAACAACCGGGATCTCCGCCGCGGATCGCGCCCGTACCGTGGCGGCTGCGGTTGCACCAGATGCGAAACCCAGCGATCTGGTTCAGCCTGGTCACATCTTTCCCCTGATGGCGCAAAGCGGCGGGGTTCTGACCCGCGCCGGGCATACCGAGGCCGGTTGCGATCTCGCGCGCCTAGCCGGATGTGACCCGGCGGCCGTAATCGTCGAAATTCTCAATGATGACGGCACCATGGCGAGACGGCCAGATTTGGAACGCATCGCAGACGTGCACGACTTGAAGATTGGGACGATCGCCGATCTGATACGGTTTCGAATAGAGAACGAAAAAACCATTGAGCGAGCAGCTGCCGCTCAATTAGCGACAGAATTTGGAGAATTTCAGTTATTCGGCTACCGTGATTCTATACAGCGCGATTTGCACTTAGCGCTAGTACGCGGTGAAATTTCGGCCGATCGACCGACCTTAGTACGGGTTCATATTTCCAATCCGCTGGAGGACCTTACGGGGAGTATTCGGGAGGACGCGGGTTGGCCGCTGCGCGATGCGCTAAAGCGCGTTGCTGATGCAGAGGAAGGCGTTGTGGTAGTGCTCAATAACCAAGTCAGCCCTGACGATATGGTGCAACAGCTCTTTCGTTATAACGAATCAGACGATAATGGTAATAAACGCTCGGCACAACCGGTACAGACAGAATGGCGCCAGTATGGCTTAGGCGCGCAAATTCTCGCCGATCTCGGAGTACGGAAAATGCGGGTCATGAGCAATCCCAGAAAGTACCATGCCATTTCGGGATTCGGGCTCGAGGTGGTTGATTATGTTAGTTGAGGTGGCGCGGCGATGAGCGAAATAACGGTGCTCGAAGGAACACTCGTAGCGAATGACAAAACCAAGTTAGCAGTGCTAACGGCGAGATTTAACCACTTCATCGTTGATCAGCTCGAAAATGGCTGCATCGATACGCTCCGGCGGCACGGGGTCGTCGCGAGCAATATCACGATCGCACGAGTCCCGGGGGCATTCGACATGCCGGTGGTTGCACGGCGTCTGGCGGAGGATGGCAAGTACGCCGCCCTAATTTGTCTCGGCGCCGTAATCCGGGGGTCAACACCCCATTTTGAACACGTCTCCAATGCCTGTTCCCGTGGTTTGGCTAGCGTCGCAGATCAAACTGGCGTGCCGGTGATTTTCGGTGTGTTGACAGTTGACAGCATCGAACAGGCGATCGAGCGTGCCGGAACCAAAGCCGGAAATAAAGGTGCTGACGCGGCACTTGCGGCGCTTGAAATGATTTCGCTGCTTCAACAGATCTGAGTGCGAGCGTGGTAGCACCGTACAGCAGTAATACCGGCAAAGTGCGCGCGCGCCGCTGTGCTGTGCAAGCGCTTTATCAGTGGGATCTGAGTGGCCAAGCCGCGGACAGCATTGTGGCTGAGTTCATCGCTGAGCGTGAACTCGTACGCGCCGACCTCGAATATTTTTCGACGCTGGTGACTGAGGTTTGCGGTCACGCTGACGAACTACGCGCGGAGATAGAGCCGGTGCTCGATCGAAGTTGGTCACGCCTTGGACCGGTTGAGCGCTGTATCTTGTTGCTAGGCGGTTACGAACTGAAGTTTTGTCCCCATATTCCTTGGCGAGTCGTAATTAACGAAGCGATCGAATTAGAAAAACTCTTCGGTGCCGACGAAGCTCACCGTTATATCAACGGTGTGTTGGATCGTTTGGCTCGGCGTATGCGCGCGACCGAGGCGGCGCACTAAAACTACTCCGGCACGAGGTCCGCGTGTGGGTAGACGGAATTAACGTGACGCTACGGTTCGATGTAGGTCGCCCGAGCGCATGAATGAATTTGAACTCGTTGATCGTTTTTTCCGCGACATGGGTCCGGCTGGTAACGATGTTATCGTAGGAATAGGCGATGATGCTGCGGTAGTAACAGTCCCCGTGGGGCAGGAACTCGTTACCGCGACAGACACCTTGGTTAACGAGGTGCACTTTCCGGCAGATTTTGATCCCAGCGACATTGCCTATCGCGCTGCGGCGGTTAATTTAAGCGACTTGGCGGCAATGGGTGCAACGCCGCGATGGGCAACGCTCGCGCTGTCCTTGCCACAAATCGAAGAAGACTGGCTCGAGAAATTCAGTACTGGTTTAGGCGCGGCGTTGCGCGACTATGGTGTCGGTTTGATCGGCGGCGATACGACCCGCGGACCGCTCACGGTGACGATGCAGATGATGGGTTTGTGCCCGCGCGGGCGGGTGTTGCGCCGCGACGGTGCTGGTGTTGGTGATCATGTTTTTGTCTCCGGGACTTTGGGTGATGCCAGCACGGGCCGTTTACATGCTACGGGTGCAGATGAACCCTACGCGAGCGAACTGCGATCCCGTTTTTGTCGACCACAACCGCGCGTTGCGCTCGGCGAATTATTACGGGGCATGGCGACGAGCTGCATCGACATCTCCGACGGCCTGCTCGCCGATCTGAATCATATATTGCGCGCAAGCAACCTCGGCGCGACACTTTATTGGGAGGCGATCCCGATCTCAGATGCGACGCGAAGCGTGCTCGGTGACAGCGCGGCGCGAGAAGTTGCGCTGACCGGTGGAGATGATTATGAATTGTGTTTCACGCTCGCAGATGAGGACGCTTCCAGCGCGTTGATTGGGCACGGGCTACCGAGCATCGTCAAGATTGGTGAAGTCCACCAGCGAAAAGGTCTCGAAGTCATCGATGTTACGGGCGCTGTACGTGAGTTTGCGCCTAGCGGCTATCGTCATTTTGACGCGTGAGCATCACTATAACTGAACGGCGCCCAGGGCCTTCAGACGCTCAGTCTCGTCCGGTCCGTAGGGTACGATCTCGATGAATTCGGGGAACTGCTCTGCGCCGATTTCACGGCTCGTCAACGATCGTTCACATACCTTAAAATCGATCCAATGTTCGTGCTCCAGGCGGGCAGCAAGTTCGACGACCGCGCGGTTTTGCGGCCTAGTGTCGTCGGCAAAAATCTCCACGTCCGGCCCATGAATGACCATCGTGAAAGCGGTGCGATCGCGTTCTTCCGGCGCCGTCTCACGCTGGATGTGTTGAGCGCGTTCTAGCATGGCGTGAATTTCTTGCGGTGAATGTCGGTCGACGTCGAACAAATAATGACGCGCTGGCGCGCTATACGCTTGCGGGGTGGCGACCGTATGTGCGGGCATGCTGGGAGACGTCGGCGGCGAGGATCGCAGGACAACGAGTCCAATCACGGCCAATATCGCAACACTAAACCAGATATCTCTACGCGGCACCATCGTTACTTTAATTCTTGCTCGGCGGCAGCGATCTTAACTTAACCGCCGTCGCAGCGTTAGTTTGGGGGCGGTTCCGGAAATCGATGGTGGCGTGGTACGCATTCCCTGCTAGTTGTTATGGTATTGTCTGCCGGCGTGGGCATCGCTTTGATAAGCACGGAATTAGTTTCCGAGATAGCGGTCTAAAGGTGCGGTATGATCGCTGAAAATTTTTGGGTTTCGGGTGGCCGCTTGGCCGCCGAGCTTGGTTTGTTTTGGAGTGCACGACAATGAGTTCTAAGCAGCAAGCACTTATTTTCATCCTCGTCTGCCTGTGCCTGAATCTCGCCGGGTTGCAAGCAGCGACGGCCGAGCAATCGCCGGTCGATGTATGGGAAACCTTTCTCAAACCGAAATATTTCCCCGATCAAGAACTGCTAGAAGATGCGGCGGTAATTGAACTAAAAACCCCGTACCGCGCCGAAGATGCGGCCGTCACGCCAGTGAGCATTAGCGCGAAATTGCCGCAAACGGAATCGAGCTACATTCGTGAAATCTACGTTTTCGTGGATGAAAATCCTGAGCCCTTAGTGGGCCGTTTTCACATGACGCCTGCGATGGGGCGCGCTGATCTCGCGATGCGGATCCGGATCGATAAATACACGAATGTACGAGCGATCGCGGTCATGAATTCAGGGGAGCATTACATGGTTACGAATTTTGTCAAAGCCCAGGGCGGCTGTTCGGCACCTTTGGGATCCGATTTCGCGCGCGCTCTCGAGAACATGGGCAAGATGAGATTCAGGACGCTGGGTGATCTCAATGACGACGATACGGTGGTGGCCCAGATTATGTTCAGTCACCCAAATGTAACTGGCATGCAGAAGGATCAACGTACTCAATTGATCCGCCCGGCCCACTTTGTCAAAAGCGTTAAAGTTTCGTTTAACGGCGAACATATCATGACCGCCGAGACCGGAATTTCGGTCAGCGAAGACCCGAGCTTTCGGTTCTTTTTTAAACCCGCGGAAGGGGGAGAGATGACCGCCGAAGTAGTCGACTCGAAAGGCATGGCTTGGACTCATCGGTTCAATGTTGAACCGACGTCAAGCTAGCCCGTAGCGGTCGACCACACCCTCGCGTGCACTCGGGGTCGGGCCACCGGACGCGGTGCTACAGCGGTTTCGCCATAAGCTGTGTTTTGCTGCGCAGTGCTCCGTCCGTGGCGTGCGGTGTCCGATAGACGCTGTCGCGGCTTTTTTCTAGCTCACGGGCGTCATCGGCCAGGCTTGCCGCGGCGCGCAGCATTTCGTGGCCTGCGGCCGCAAGCGGTATGTATCTTGACGCATCTTGTTCGACAAAACAGGCCTTGGCGGTAAGCGTCGCGACGGTTTCAGCGATCGTAAACGCGGCTATTGCTTTAGCTTGCGCATAAGGGTTGCTGAAGTTAGCTGCCGCGAGCGCCTGTTCGGCCTTCACCACAAGCCGCGGGTAGTGTTCCGTTGACCCTCTACGTAACTCGTCTATGAGCGCATCGAGTTCCGTTTGGAGCAGCCGCACGACCCCGGTGGTCGATAAGACTTTTATCACGTCGGCATTAAACAAGGCCATTTCGGTCGGGTCTAAAAATTCGCGCCTTGCTCCGATCATCGGATCGCAGGTCACGACAAAAAATCCTTGTCCGTCTGGGCAATTCATTACTTGCTTGCCGGCGTCATTCTTTTTGAAAAACGCTTTTTTAGACGGCCCGTCCGAGATCGTGATTACCGGGATCGGGGCGGCGGCGAGCGCGGCGCGCGCGGCTTTGGGCCCCGGCAGCGCCGCGTTGGGAGAGACTAACAACATGAGATCCGGTCGCGATTCGAGCGCGAGCGCTACGGCCTTGGCACAAGCCGCATCGTCGAGTTTTGCGCCACTTGTGAACGCGAACACCTCGAGGTCTTCACGATCGGCGCGTTCATCCAACAGCAGGTCAAGCAGCGGGGCGGCGCCGATGCAGCCGAGCTTTAGGACTCCCAAACGAAAAACTGATCCAGTCATTAAGTTTATGCTCCAAATTGTGGGCCGTCGAAAACGACATTCTAAGCGCGATCGTGCTGTGCTAATAGACGGTGATCGGTTGCGGGCCTCTTAGTGACAATGCCATTGGTCCGAGGAACGGGCAGCGAGCGCCGCAATAGGGTTGTGTAGCGGGTGCTGTCATGGGTGCCGAAACGCGCGGCGAGACACGCCTCAATGGTTTCCTTGGGCTGGTGCGCAAGCGCCAGATGAACGAAACGCAGGGTTTTTAACGCGTCAAACCATTGATGTAGTGCTAGGGTAAGCGCGCCGCCGGCGCGGTGCTGTTGTCTTGCAGGGTGAAAAAAGTCAAAAAATCCAAGCGCAGAGAGGATCTTGTTGGCGCGAGGAAGATCGGGCCAGGGCTTGCCTTCGGCGTGATCGATCGCGACGACGACGTGCTTTAATAATTCGAATATTCGCCAGGGATAGCTGAGCATGGGGTCGCCGACGCTGAGCGCCGCAAGACGCGGACCGGTGCCGAATGGGACGCGCGCACTGGGTCTGGCAAGCAGCTCGATGACCGGTGTGGCCACGCTATGTATCGGGCCGACTTTGGCTAATTTTGCGAGCAAATGAAAATCTTCACCGGCGTTGCGCTTCGCTACGCCCCGCACTTGCGCATAACACAGTGAATCGACTGCTATGGTGCTGCCTAGCGTGAAATACGCGTAAGGTGAACCGGCCCAATGCAAGCCGCTCACATAATAAGCGAGATGCCAGTCGTATCGTCGCGCTGCTATTCGTAACGTGTTATCCGAGCTGCGGTGGCAAAACGGCATTACGATCGCGGCGCCGGCGGCGTGCCGTTGCGAAAAATAGGTGCCGGGCAGTTGTGCGTCGGCGTCGGTGGTGAAAATCCATGGCGAACGTACCTTGCCGCGGGCAATAAGTGCGCAGGCGATGTCGGCGCCAATTTTGCGCGCCAAACCCACACCCTGGCGATACGGGATCTCCCGGTCTGCCGTGCAGCGATCGACGATCAAGTAGTCGATGCCGTGTGGTTTCGCGTTATATGGTGCCGTGGTGCGCAAGAGGTCTTGATACAGTCGCTGGGTACGCCGCCGTGCGGCCGTCGGTGCGTTGCTCGGTACGTTGACGACGACGATGACGAGCACGCGATGGTGAAGATGCTGTGCGCATACGCGCTCGACCGCCGCGCTCGTCTCGTCGAAGCACGGGACGACCAAAACGTCGTCGTAGTCTCGATGAATCTCGTGCGCGAGCGCGATTTCTGGTTCTGCGTAGCGCCTCAGATATTGAGTAATCAGTGCAATGCCGCTCTTAGAGGCATGCCACGAATCACGTCGCTCTCAGCGGCGATTAGTTCGTCGAGACGGCGAGCGACTTGGGTGGTACCTCCGGCCGTGTGTGTCAGGGCTAGCTCGTAGAATATTCGCCAATGTCGCTCCTCACTCGCTGCGATAGTCGTATAGAAACGTTTCTCCGCACTTTGCGGTAAGGCGCGGGCTAATAATGCAAAGCGCTCGTGGCCACGAGCCTCAATAACCGCGGCAACAAGCAGTCGGTCAAGTAAATAGTTTTCTGATCCGCGCCGAATGCAATTGTTCATGTCCTGCACGTAGGCATCCTTGGTGTCAGGTGTAGGGCTTAGATCGCGGGCTAATATGAGACGAACCACCTCACGATAATGCATGAGTTCTTCTACCGCCAAATCGACCATGGCGGACACCAGTTGCGGGCGGTCGGGATAGTGTGCGGCAATGTGCAGCGCCATGCCCGAGGCTTTCTTTTCGCACGAGGCGTGATCGCCCAAGAAAGCGTCGAAGTTTTGCATGACGTGATCTACCCAGGCGCGCGGCGACGCTAGTAGCGGTAATGTGTCCAGTGGATTGGGCATGCGAGTATGGCTGGGGGCAGAGGATTCGAACCTCTACCGGCGGAGTCAGAGTCCGCTGTCCTACCGTTAGACGAGCCCCCATGAGCAAGGTACCTAGTCAGCATAGCGTATCTTGGTAACTAGCTCTATGCGCTCATTGGTGCGCTCCACGACCGCCCGAGTGCGATATCCGGACTAGCTCGTGGGGTTGCGTAACGCAACGATCATCTCAGCCACGTCGCGCGCATCGGTCGCAAGTCGATAGCTGAACTCGCGTTCGAGAAGCCCACACTCACACGCTAGGTAGAGTTGGGTTTGCAGTACCGCCAAAGCTTCCGCGCAGTGCCGCAAACGCTCCTCGCGTTTAACGTCAGAATCAGTCGACAGACCTGCGGCCACCGTTTCGGGGATCGTCAGCGCATTGGCGATGACGCGTGATGCAAACTGCGCATCGTCGCATTCATGTATTGATTTGTAGATCGCGATCGCCACGTCACAGCTGCGGCACCACGTGCGCGTATGTAAAATTGGGGTCATTGGAACACCTCCTTGTGTCGCGGGCGCCGTCCTATGGCACCCCTTGCCTGCTACTAACCGCAGGCTTAGCGTTTGCTGTACTGAGGACGCTTACGTGCTTTGTGCAAGCCGATTTTCTTGCGTTCTACTTCGCGTGCGTCCCGGGTGACAAAACCCGCGGCACGTAGCGGCGCGCGCAATGTTTCATCGTGTTCGATTAGCGCGCGGGTAATGCCGAGGCGCAGTGCCCCCGCTTGCCCAGTCGTGCCGCCCCCTTTCACGTTGCACTGAAAATCGAAGGTCTCGATCATATCGACAGCGTGCAAAGGTTGGCGCACGACCATGCGCGCCGTTTCGCGCCCGAAATATTCGTCCAAGGGTCGACCGTTAATAATAATATTGCCACCGCCGCGCTTTAAAAATACCCGTGCGGCTGAGCTTTTCCGCCGTCCGGTAGTGCAAATTGAATTGTGCGCCATGAGCTCGTAATCCTAATCAAAGTTCGAGTGGTTGAGGTTGCTGCGCCGCATGTTCATGTTCCTGCCCAGCATACACGCGCAGCTTACGGAACATTTCGCGCCCTAGCGGGCCCTTAGGCAGCATACCTTTTACAGCATGTTCGATGGCTGCGGTCGGCGACTTATCCATCAGCTTGGCATAACTTGTAAGCTTCAAGCCTCCCGGATAGCCCGAATGTCGATAATACATCTTACCGTTCGCTTTATTACCGGTGAGGCGAATTTTCGCCGCGTTCACTACGATAATATAATCACCCGTGTCCATATGGGGTGTATATTCGGGTTTGTGTTTGCCGCGCAGGCGATGCGCGAGTGCACTCGCCAGGCGTCCTAAAACTCTATCGCTGGCGTCGACCACATACCAATCGCGTTTGATCGTGGCAGGCGTGGCGGTTGTTGTTTTCATGGGTGTTTGGGTGGCGCGAAAGCTGCATAATGATAAGGATCGCGGCCCTGACTGTCAATGCAGGCGTTAGCTATGCGGTTGTTTTAGCGCTGGATTTATACTCGGTAGAAAGGTACGCAATATGACTCGACAGCAGCGGCGAATCGATCAGGTGATTTGTAGTTTTGACGGCATACTACGCCATTTCGCTGGGCTACAGCGCGTGCCTCGCAATCCGTCGCCGGGTGCACGGCTGGTCGATGTGCCCCTAGCACCCAAGGCGCAGCGTCGCTCGGCAGCGTTGATGAGAGTCAATCATGCCGGTGAAGTTGCCGCCCAAGCGCTTTATTTGGGCCAAGCACTAACGGCTCGCGATGCCGCCCTATGGCAGCATTTGATGGATGCCGCGGCCGCGGAGACAGATCATCTGCTCTGGTGTGCAGAACGCTTAGCGGAGCTTCGCACGCATCGTAGTCGGCTCGGCCCCTTATGGTTTGGCGGTGCGTTCCTTATCGGCACGACTTCGGGCATGGCCGGGGATCGCTGGAGTTTAGGGTTTCTAGAAGAGACCGAACAGCAAGTGGTTGCGCACCTCGATCGGCATTTGGCCCGGTTGCCGAATGAGGACAAAAAAAGCCGCGCAATCATCGCTCAAATGAAACGCGACGAAGCGGGACACGCTTCACAGGCGCGTCGCCGCGGCGCGCGCTCGTTGCCACGCGGCGTTGCCGCCCTGATGTCGGCGCAAGCGAAGGTGATGACGACGCTGGCTAGATGTATCTAATATCCGGGCTGGCAGTTTGTCGGACCCCTAAGTCCAACAGACTGCTAGAAACTTTTTTGAACTACTGGTATCTAATCGGCATTCTTAACTTAGAAGTGGACACGACATGCAATCTCTGTTGACCGCATCACGTCGCGGCGCCTGGCTCCTCGCTGCGTTGACGATTTTTTCTAGCACTATCGCGACTGCTGCGCTCCCCCAACACGTTGGTAGCACCCCGGTGCCGAGTTTGGCGCCGATGGTAGAAAAAACGACGCCTGCGGTGGTGAATATCGCGACCGAGGGGCGGGTACAATTGCGCACGAATCCGCTCTACAACGATCCGTTTTTCAGACGGTTTTTTAATTTGCCTGATGCACCGCGCGAACGGCGTACCCAGGGCTTGGGTTCCGGTGTGATCGTCGATGCGAAGCGCGGCTTGGTGTTGACGAATAATCACGTTATCGCCGATGCTCAAGAGATCACCGTTAAACTCACCGACGGTCGTAACTTAGCCGCGGAAGTCGTGGGCACTGATCCGGAAACCGATATCGCGGTTCTAAAAATCGAAGCCACAAATCTCACCGCGATCCCTTTAGCGGACTCCGAGCGTCTACGCGTTGGCGATTTCGTCGTTGCTATCGGCAATCCGTTTGGCATTGGCCAAACCGTGACTTCTGGGATCGTTAGTGGCCTCGCGCGCAGCGGCTTAGGCATAACTGGCTACGAAGATTTGATTCAAACGGATGCGTCGATCAACCCCGGTAATTCCGGTGGTGCTTTGGTTAACCTGAACGGTGAGTTGGTCGGTATCAATACGGCGATCTATTCACAAAGCGGAGGCAATATCGGGATCGGCTTTGCAATCCCGATCAACATGGCGAGCCAAGTCATGGAGCAACTCGTCGAGTATGGTGACGTCAGCCGTGGTTTTCTGGGTGCACAACTGCAAGACTTGACCCCGGACTTGGCGGCCGCGTTTGGCCTGGACGATCACGCTGGGGCTGTGCTCGTGGAGATCGTCGAGGGTTCCCCGGCAGAAGCAGCCGGTTTGCAGGCTGGCGACGTTGTCACCGCGCTGAATGATAAACCCGTGCGTAACGCTGCCGATCTGCGTAATCGCGTGGGTTTGATGCGTGTCGGCGAAAAAGTTTCTTTACGTGTGTTGCGCGATGGCAAGGACAAGATGGTAGCCGCTAAAGTCGGTAAGCGTGAGCTCGCCCAGAACACGCCTCAGGTCGGCAACAATAAGCGGCTCTCGGGCGCTACTTTTGGCGATATTCCGCGAGAATCGCCGTTGTTTGGGCGTATCGACGGCGTCGTGGTTTTTGAGGTGACCCCGGGCACTCCGGTGTGGGAAGCCGGCATTCGTCAAGGAGACATCATCACCTCAGTCAATCGCACATCGGTTAAGAACTTGCGCCAATTCCTCGACATTGTGGTGAAGATAGAGGGCAGCTTACTATTTGGCGTGCAGCGTGGGAATCAAGCCGCTTTTGTGGTAATAAAATAAACGCGGACTCGCTCGATAAGCGTGCCTAAGGCGTGACGGTAACTGTCAATCGTTCTCGCAACGTTTCGCAACACCGTAGCGCGGCCGACTATTTCGCCCATTTTTCATCGAAATCCCACACGGCATCGAAATCCATGAGTTCGTGCATCTTAGCGATTGGGTAGCGGGGTATATCTAAAGCTTCGGTTGCGCCAGTTGTGGCTATGATCTCATAGACGTGGTCAAGGGCTGCGGCGACCGCTGTCATGCCTGTACCGGGATATATCGCGATGGTAAAGCCGAGTTCGGCGAGCCGCTCTTTCGTGAGCAGCGGGGAGCGCCCTCCCTCGACCATATTGGCGAGCAAGGGCGCGTCTATGCTGGCGGCGATCGTGGCGAACTCTTGTTCACTCTCAGGTGCTTCAACAAACAACACATCGGCCCCGGCGTCGCGGTACATTTGCGCGCGCGCGATGGCCTCGTCCAAACCCAGAGATGTGCGCGCATCGGTGCGCGCGACGATCAAAAAGTTGGGATCACACCGCGCTGCGCACGCGACTTTTATTTTATCGACCATTTCGGCGGCAGCGATGACGTGTCGACCGAGGGTGTGACCGCATTTTTTGGGAAATTCCTGGTCTTCGATCTGGATCGCCGCGACTCCAGCGGCTTCAAAACCACGCACGGTATGTTGCACATTGAGCAAACCGCCGTAGCCGGTATCTGCGTCCGCGATAATAGGTGTGTTGCTACCTGCTGCCATTTGACCAGCCCGTAGCACCATGTCGGTGTAACTCGCGAGGCCCGCATCGGGTAAGCCGAGGTAGGAAGCAACTGTGGCATAACCGCCCATGTACAAGGCTTGATAGCCCTTTCGATCGGCAATACGTAACGAGATCATATCGAAGATCCCAGGTGCGATAAGCAATTCACGTTTGCGAACCTGGGTGGCGAGCAGTGTCCGTTTTGCCGCCGGCGTATTCGTCATCATGTTCGTAACGGCGCCGTGTATCTCGTCGTGGCGCGGGATGTGCACGCCGCAGTTGCTCCCCTATCCATTCCAGATAGCGACGATGTCCGCTGTGGCCATCGCTATGCTCATTGCTGAGGTTGGTTGTGGCGCCGTCACAGACCCGTCAAACGCAAGAGTAGCCGCCGTCGACCGGTATCACCGCGCCATTCATAAATGATGCTTCGTCGGACGCCAGAAAGATAACTAACCAGATCACTTCTTCAGGAAGACCCAAACGTCCCGTTAAGTGGGCCTGCTCCATGGCTTGCCAGAGTTGCTCGCGATCGGGGAACTTCTCCAAATATTTATGCGGCATCGGAGTATCGATACCACCGGGCGCAATCGCGTTGACGCGGATCTGGTGCGCGCGTAAGTCGTTCGCCATCGAGCGCGCGAGTTGGGCAACGCCGGCTTTGGACGCGCCGTAAGCGGCCATGTCGGGAAAACCCACCAAGCCGCCGACAGAACTGTTGTGAATGATGGAGCCGCCTTCGTTTTGCGCCACCATTTGGCGTGCCGCCCTTTGGCTGAGCAAAAACGACGCTCGCACGTTGACATTCAACACTTGGTCCAGTTCATCCTCGGTTGTTTCTAACAACGGGCTGCCAACCATCACGCCGTGATTGTTAAATAGCACATCGATGCGGCCGAACTGTTCCAGGGCGGTAGCGACGATGGCGTCGAGCGTTGTGTTTTCTGTCACATCCCCACCGCTATAACAAATCCGTCCTCGATGCTCCGTCATCGTTTGCTTAAGCGCCGCACTCGGCTGGGTGCTTAGATCGCTCGCGACGACTTTCGCGCCTTCAGCAGCAAATAACTTCACCGCCACTTGGCCTTGGCCGCCCGCCGCACCGGTGATGATGCACACTTTATCTTCTAGTCGTCCCATCGTCACCTCCTCGCGATGACGGCGCGCCCCTCGTGATGCAAGCGCCTTGCTTTGCTACCGCAGCATAGCAAAATCTGTCTGCAGATTGAGGCCCGGCGCGCTAACCTTAAGCAAGGTGGGCCGGTAGCGTCACCGCGTGGGCGTTCGCCGGCCGCTAAGATGAGCGATAAACCTTAGGCGTTAGCGGCGTGAATTTTTCGCCAGCCAAGCTCGTTTTGGCGGTCTATGTCTGCGCTCATCAACAGCTTCTCGAGCAACGCGAGATCGACAAGGCTGTGATCGTGGGCTTGCCCGGCGAGTACCCGAAACGGTTGATCCACTTCACCTAAGCTGTCTAGTACCAAGATAGCTTGTGGAAAATGGTGATGACGGGTGAAGAAGTGGGTCGTCACGATCGTGCTTATGTTTGCCGCGACGGCGCTTCTCAGTCCGTTTTGTGTATCTTCGATCGCGATCGCGCGCGCCGGGTGCACGGCGATTTTTTTTAGCACAGCGTTATAGATCGCCGGCGACGGCTTTTTATCAGGTACTGAATCGCAAGACTCGATGGCGGCAAACCATGACAGCCAGTCACTGGGCAAATTGGTGTCGAGCAGCGTGCGAACATTGGAATATGCAGAGCTCGTCGCGATCGCGAGCGTGATCCCAGCGTTGCGGGCGGCGTCAATGAGTCGCCTGACTCCCGGTCTTAATCGCACTTCGCCGCTGGTCAACATATCAGCATAGATGCTTGTTTTTGCGGTGTGGATCTCGGCGACGTAGCTGAGAAACGCTTGTTGAGTAGCGAAATTGGCAGCGAGATCGGCGCCGTAGTAGGCGATCCGTTCTCTGCCACCAGAAATTCGTAGCAGCTGCGTGTAGAGGCTAGGTGTCCAATCCCAGCCTAATTCAAAGTCTGAAAACGCGCGGTTGAAGGCTTGTCTATGGGTCTCTTCCGTGTCCGCCAGCGTGCCGTCCATATCAAATATCAAGGCACTTAAATTTTTCATCGAATCGTCTGAGTTGATCTTAGTCTGCGGTGTAGAAAAATCAGGTAACTCTACTTAGGAGCTTTTATGCTTAAACGCCTGAAAATTCTGTGAATGAAGTCACATCTAGGAAAAGATCTTAGATTCCTCCCTAAAGGTATCGACCCCGACGCCCCAGACTTCAACCCCCGGTGGGTGTCCCGAGGCACCGCCCCAAGGCATCGCGCGAGACCGGCACTGGAGGTCGTGGTGGCGTTCACCCAAGGCGTGAAACTGAGAGACGCCTCATCATCGCTACACCGGTAAACGGTAGCTCGTGCGAAGCGCGCCAAAGAGGATCCTAGATTACACTTGCCGTATGAAGGGAGACGATTTGCGGCCCAAGGGTCGCGGCGCAGGATTCAATCCTAAAATCCGCTACCGGGACATCGAGACCACAGACGTTGATGACGGTTGGTCGCGGCGCGGTTCGGGCGCCACGAAAATCCTGACGCGTGTTTATCAAGAAACGGCGCGCAGTATTTTGACGGAGAATCAATCGCCGGATATTCCCTTCGAGGTATCCATTAACCCCTATCGGGGTTGCGAGCATGGGTGTGTTTATTGCTATGCGCGCCCGACACACGCCTACCTTGATCTATCCCCAGGTCTCGATTTCGAAACCCGCTTGTTTGCTAAAATGAATGCGCGGTCTTTACTGTGCGATGCGCTAGCCCGACCGCGCTACCGCTGCCGGGTCATTGCGCTAGGCGCAAATACCGACGCTTATCAACCCGTCGAGCGCAAGCTGGGTATCACGCGCGGCATTATGGAGGTGCTCGCCGAGACCCGTCATCCCGTGGTGATCATTTCAAAATCATCGTTGCCAGAGCGGGATTTAGATCTGCTCGCCCCGATGGCGGCGCAAAATCTCGCCAAAGTCTATATATCCGTTACCAGTCTGAGTACGGAGCTCATGCACTGCATGGAGCCGCGGGCGAGCGCGCCGGCACGCCGGCTCGCCACGATCGAGACGCTGGCACGGGCCGGTGTGCCCGTCGGTGTAATGTTCGCGCCCATTATCCCGGGTCTCAACGACCACGAGCTGGAGGCCATTATCGATGCCGCCGCTAATGCGGGCGCGAAGTCGGCGGGATACGTCATGTTGCGCTTACCGCGTGAAGTCAATCCGCTATTTCAAAATTGGTTAAAGTCGCAGTATCCCCTTAAATACGCGCGCGCAATGGCGCTGGTTCGCGAGACGCGCGCAGGGCGTGAGAACGATACGAAGTTCGGGCGGCGACTCCGCGGCAGTGGTGCTGTGGCCGACATCGTCACGCAACGTTTTGAGCGGGCGGTCCAACGCCACGGCCTCAATGAAAGCGAACACGAGTTAGCGACTACGCATTTTGTCCCGCCGCATAACGCGTCATCACCCCAGCTGGCACTGTTCTAGCGTCGTATCATGCGTAACCACTGCCAGATATTGAGCAGTGCGGCGAGCGAAGCGGCGACATAAGTTAGCGCACAAGCCAGCAGAATTTTGCGTGCCGCGTGCAAGTCACGCGTGCTTAAGTAACCTAACTCGAGGATCGGTAAAGCACGTTCGAAACTTGCATCGAATTCGACCGGCAAAGTCACGAGATGTACGCACACGGGAATAAATAGCAACATCAATCCCGCGATCAGGACAATTGCACCAGCGCTAGGTGTGCGCGCCAATACCGTAACCAACGGGATCGCGATCATTAACATTGAGCCGATTTTTTGCGTAACAGCGGCAACGCGCACGAGAAACGTGCGCCAGGCGAGCAGGCGTAAGCCGATGTGATCTTGAATTGCGTGACCTACTTCGTGCGCGGCAACAACGACGGCGGTGAGGCTACGGCCATTGTAGATCGGTTCGCTGAGGGCCACGCAATGAGTTGCGGGATCGTAGTGATCACCGATCACGCTAGGCACGATCTTGCAATAGTCTAGTTTCGTTTCACGCAGCAGATGGGCGGCAAATTGGCGACCCGTACCGGGAAGATCGGCCCGCACGGTGGAGTATTTCCGCAGCGTATATCGCGCCCAGGCTTGCGGACCAAACAGGCAAACTGCAACGAGAAGTATAAGAAAAATGTGCAGCACGTGACTAAATTACGCGCAGCGGTGCAGGTGGCCGAGGCGATAGGGCATGCTGTCCGCGCCGGCCGGGGTAAGAATTCGCACTGTGCCGGTCGGTTTGCATTTAGTTCAACGTTGGTGCGGGACCTGTGTCCGCTGCCGAGCTGCCCGCGATCGGAATAATGCTCCAGTCTGTAGAATCGCTGATTGATTCCAACAACGAGCAAACGGAGTGCAGCATGTCACGATCCAAATTCAACTCGATCCAGTTGTCCGTATTCGATCCCAAGCGGACCGTAATGCGATTTCCGTCACGTCGCTGGACTTGTAACTTACTCAGCAAAAGGGGCTCACCATCGTACGACAGTTCATTGTCGGTTTCGTGAAAAGGCGTCTCGAAATCCGCATTCGCGCGTACACGCTGACGCTCAAAGGCGAGCACGTCGCGGCGGGCACTCGGCAAGGTATGTTGCGTTACGGTCGCGCTACTTGCCAGTAAGGCCTGTAGCTGCGGCCATAGTAACTTGACGAATCGACGCGTCAACCATAAGCGCATTTCGCCAGGACCCGCTACTGCGACGCGCATTAAGAGTCGGTCTTGGACCGTGTCGTAGCACAGTTGAATTTGTTTGATCGTTGTCATCGTCAAACTATAGGTCGGGTAAAATACGCAATTTCTTCACCTCATCGTTGTCGCGGTCGATAGTGTAGCCCACAGAATCTGTGAACTTTAATTTTTTCGGTTGCGCGTGATCGAATCTCAACACCGTTCTATGGAAGCTTTTAAATCATTTTTTCACACACGTTTTTCCGAGCGCGATTTTTCCCCGGACGCCAATCAACTCGCCGCAGTCGAATTGCTGGGCGAAATTGCGGCGGCTGTATCGAGCGCTCGACCACCGCGTCGTCAGGGTATTTTGCAGCGCTTGCTTCGAACACCGGCGCCACCAACCGTGACAACAACAGGTGCCTACTTATGGGGCGACGTCGGCCGTGGCAAAACTTTGCTGGTCGATATCTTTTACGACGCCCTTCCGTTTCCCGAGAAACGTCGCATTCATTTTCACAGCTTCATGCGCGAAGTACATCAATCGTTGCAAGCACTGGGCCGTAGGCAAAATCCGCTAAGTTTAGTCGTGGCGCGCTGGCGTGAAGAGGTTCGGGTCCTGTGTCTAGACGAGTTCCATGTCTCCGATATTACCGACGCGATGATTCTCGCGCGCCTGTTGGAGGGTTTGTTTAATGCTGGGATCACTTTGATTACGACTTCTAACGAAGCGCCCGAGCGCTTGTATCACAACGGCTTACAACGTCAACGATTCCTGCCGGCGATCACGCTATTGCAGCGTCACTTGCACGTGTTCGAATTCACCGGCGCAATCGACTATCGTCTGCGTGCCTTAGCCCAAGCGACTGTTTACCATTATCCGCACGACGCGCTCGCGGAGCGGAAACTGGCGGACAGCTTCGTGCGTCTCGCAACAGAGCGCGGGGTTGCCGATACGACCGTGGAAGTCGAGGGGCGTTGCCTGCCGGTGCTGCGTTTGGCCGAAGGGGTGGTGTGGTTTGACTTCGAGGCGCTTTGCGCAGGCCCTACCGCGACGGCCGATTTCATCGAAATCGCGCGCTGCTATCACACTGTGCTCATTAGCAATATTCCCGTTCTCACTGGCGATGACGACGCCGCCGCGCGGCGTTTCATTAACCTAGTTGATGAATTCTACGATCGCGGTGTCAATTTGATCGTATCCGCGGCCCAAGCGCCCGCTGAGCTCTATTCAGGGTGTCGCTTGGCGGCCCCGTTTAGGCGCACGATCTCACGCCTGCAAGAAATGCGTTCGCACGCCTATCTCGCGAGCCCGCATGTGAGTGACTGAGTTTAATGTATTTTAAATTAAATACTTATATTGATTTCTTGACATTTAAAATGATTAAGCTATGCTATCTGTCAGACTGTTAAGGTTAAATTGTAGCTAAGCTCAGTTTCCGATTGAGCATTTCAGCACGGTGGGGGTGACGACATTGGTGATCGACTACGAGGCACCGGCGCCGGAATTCGGTGAGCGGGAGATGATGCGTTTGCTTGCAAACCGCACCGGTGACGGTTCGGTGCATGTGCGCCGCGCACTCGGTCAGGACTTATTGCGGCAAGCCATTAGCGGTGGGCTGATCGATGATGAAGGTTTCTTAACACGTAAGGGTCGCGCGTTTATCGCACGCGTGGGCTACAACTGACCTCCGTGGGTGAGTAGACAGGTCCTGACCTGTCACCAGCGTTTGAAGGCCGCCTCGCGCGGCCTTTTTTTTCCGCTGAGGAACGCTATCTGTCCGGTTGTGAATGGCGTGTTTGCAATAGTCGCTGTAGACGGGTCGCGAAAGTTTGATGATCAACGGCAGAGTTTCTACGCAGCACATTGCTCGTCAAAGCGACGAGGTAGAACAGCCGGCGCGGGGTCGGGGGCGCTTCGATGACCGCAACCGAATTCATATAGTTGTAGACGTTGCCATGATATTTCTTGCAGGTAAAATCGGCTTCGGATTTGCATTTATATAGCGATCCGCTTTTGAAATATACTGCCGCATCGCGCAACGCCGGTGCCGAGGCATATCGGATCCGCCGTTCGGTAACATATAACAAACGTTTGATTTCGCGCGAAGAAAATTCATCCACTAATTTGCCCTGTTCCATTAACAGTAAGAACTTGAGAAGTTCTCGAGCGTTGGCGTAGCTGCGTTTGCCTGGTACTTTTCGCTTGCCGGTATAGGTGAAAAAACTGCCTTGGCGCAGGGCGCTCAGATCCATCTTATTGCGGGTGACCGGTTCCTCGATAAATTCTGCGAGCGCGGCGGCTAAATCGTCGCGACGAGTTTCTCTAAAGTACTGCTGCCCGACACTAAGACTTACCGGGTAGTCCTGTTTGAATTGACGCAAGAGCATGCCTTCTTTGGCGACCGCCGCGGCGGCGGAATTTGAACTCGGTGACATCATCCAATCGATGAACTCGAATAAAGATCCCTGATCACCAGGCCGGAGGGAGCGACGGATCAATTTCTCCCTGTCGCGATCCCACATTCGCACCTTATGGTGGTCGGACAAAACGAATTCATCGGCGATGATGCGGGTATCGCGTAAGAGCCGCCAGCGGGCGTCGAGGTCGTTGGGGTAGACATCGGCGAGTGCCTGAAAAAACGCCAAAGCTACGAGGATTTTGCCGACGCTCCCGGGGTTGCGACTGACCTCGGCGCGGTGTTCAGCGTAGACCGGCGCGGTGGGATCGGTGAGGTCTAGCACAGCGATCGAGTAGCGATCACGATGGCGTGCGATCAAAGCGCGAATTTGCCGTGAGAATTCCGCATCGGGCGCCGGAATTTTGAGATCCCGATGGGCCGCCAAGCGAATGTCTACTGCGGCAGTGGGGAGCAACGCGCCGCTCGGTTGGCGGCGGCCAGGATGTTCACCTGCTTCGATGCGCCGCGCGACTTCCAAACGCCCAATGCCGGTACTGTCGGCGGCGTCGATCGGATAGCTGAGCACCGCCGTGCAAGGGGCCATCAATCCGCAGGCACCGCCAATTAACAGAGCCACGAGACGCGCACGGACCTGTGAGGCCATTCGCAGGGTGTTGTGTTGGTGGGCCATTTAAATCGGTTCCTCCAGCGATACGGTATGCGTTGCGCGCAGCTTCAGCTCGGTATCGAGATCACGCAAGTAACCGGCCGCGTCGTCGTGCTCGCTATCCAAGAATGGGCGGATTTGAAAGAGGCGCAGCTGACCGTCGACAAAACCGAATTCAACGTCCGCCGGTACGATCTCGCCGCGGCCGTTGGTGAGCGGTGGAAACCGTTCGGGGAGCTCACGCGCGAGTGTGACCAATTGCTGCGCCTCGTGCTGCAATAGTATTGTCTCGGCACCCGATGCGGGTAGGCGCCGGATCCCGCCGCGGGGATTTAACTGGCGTCGCAACGGCGCCGCGGACGTGGCGAGCAGGCGCATCGCGCCGCTGGCCGTGTGCAAGCGCAGCGATTCCGCAGCTTGGCCGTCGACTGCGCCACCCACGCCTTCATTGATGGCCACGGATAGCCAGTTCGGATCGCCGTTATCGATGTCCCGGGTTACTAAGACGCCGGATTTATCTGCGTCTACGCTCAACATCAGCAATACCGCGGGATACACGTGCTCTGGTTGATCCATCAAAGACTGTCGCCAAGCAAACGAGCGGGCGCTAAACGGAGAGGCCCAGACACGTGAAATTGCCGCTAAGATTTGCTCAAAACCGACGACGTTCGGCACGGTCAAGTTCAATCCGGCGCCCGTAAACCCGGCTAAATCTTCTACATTCGTATCGCTGCGCACGAATACCCCATAGCTGCCTTCGGGACCGAACGTGGTGTTCAACGCCGCGCGCAACGTGTCGCGCAACGCGGGCCCCGGGTCGATGCTCAAAATACGCGCGTGCAGTCGGCTTCTCAGCGCTTCGGTAGCAGCGCTGCGCGCCGCTGAATGTTGCGGCAAGCGCTTGAGCTGGGAATACTCTTTTCTCATCCAGGTGAATAATGACTCGCCTTGAGCATTCGCTGGTTGCTCTAGTAATGCCCGAAACACGCCGAAAGGCAGGGTCAGGCCCGCGGCCACGGCTTCTGGATAGTGGTGTTTGAGCGCCGCCAGCTGCGCCGCTTTGGGTCCGACGACGCGGCCCGAGTCGCTCGCCCGCAATTCGGTCAACCGTCGTAACGTTTGATCCTCCAGGTCGAGTTTATCGAGGTCAACTTCGATCAGCGTGCGCGAATCCGCGGCAGCGGGTTCACGCCGCATTGCTGCAGGTAGTTGGCTGTCACGCAGGAGGCGCACCGAGCCCGCACGGCTAACCGCCAATAAGACTTTCTCCCCGGTGTGTGCCCCTAACTGGGCGATGAGTTGCTGGTCGACCGCGACGTTGGGAATGCCTAAGTTACGCGCGAGTAGTTGTACATGGGACAGGGGGTTGCCCTCACCGGCGGTCAGGATACCGGCGATCGGCGGCAGTTCTGCCACCGTTTCCGGCAGCACATAGATCCCGTTGGGATCGAGCCGCGCGAGGTTCTCCGGCGCGGCAATTCGCAGTGTGCCGCGGGCCGAACCGGGGTTCAAAGCACGCAAACCCGTGCCTATGGTTAGGCCAAACAATTCTTTTTTGACACCGCTAACCCGGTTCGCATCACGCACCAGCGGATCGATCGAGGCCGCGTAAGCAAATAGGGGGCTAGCGCGTAGTTGGTCCTGAACAAACAAACGCGCCGCGCTGTCTATCCTCGCCAGGGTATCAATTCCACGACCGAAATAACGCCGCAGCTGTTGCGTCCCCCACTGCGGCGCCAAGGCGAGATAATCGATGCTGCGTTTATAGTTCTGTGCGGCGGTTTCACGGGTACTTCTCAAGCCGCTAATTTCGGCGATTAGGGCGTCGCGTTGCCGCGCACTCAGTAGCCCGTAGCCATACTGCGCCTGGATACTATGGACGAGTCGCTCTAGATATGCCGCCCGTGTCAGGTCATCGGTGGCGAGCGAAGCGGCAGCTTTGAAATGTTCCGAACCCAATATTAAGCTCAGATCGAGGAGGTGGAGGCGACTGTTTAGGTTCTTGATCGCGCTCAGATTGTCACGGATTGCGGCGAGCAGCGCGGCGCTAATCGCATAACGGTGCTCGGCACCTGTGGCGTCATTGAGTTGGGTCGCCGCCTCGTCAAGTGCGGCGGCGAGTGGCGTTGATGTCGAGCTGAGGCGTTTCGCAGTGCGCGCCAGTTGGTCGCCCAAGTTGAAGTCGAAGACTGCATCGATCATGTCGGCGAGACGCCGATAATCGTAGCCGCGATTTTGGTCCTTGAACTTGCGGGCGTAGGTACGCACCGCAGGGGCGTCGCCGCGGGCCAGCCGGCCGTGGATCTTATTTCGCAAGTCATTGAACTGCGGATCGGCCTGCGCAAGTGTCGCGGACAACTGGCGCAACTGTTGTACCGACGATGTCTCTAAGCCATGTGGCAATAGCTCGGCGCTCATTCTAAGTAGCAAAAAGCGACTTTCGATCCATATAGGATTAGCGAGCATGTCTAGGAGCAGCGCGCGCGCGCCTGCGCGCTCGTCTTCCTCTTGATAAGCGCCTCGATAGAAACGCGCACGGCGCAAGATCCAGCCGTCATTCGCGGCGATCAAGTATTGCTCGATGAGCATTTGCGGTAATTCATCGAGCCAGCGTGAACCCCGCACGATGCGTTTGGTATCGAGATCGGCGTAGATGTTGGCAACGAAATAGCCGGCTGCGCGCAGCGCTAGCGTGCGTTCAGACCACTCCCCGTGTTGGTGGCCACCGCCATGTGGGACACAGGCGGACGGGCGCGGCGGGAGGACGGACCCGTCGGCGCAAAACCAACGAATACGCTTGAAAGGGCCGCGTTTGAATTGCTTCATGTCAGCAATCCACGCGCGCGCGGTCGTGTCTTCTAGCGCCACGGCGGGCGCAAAACAGTAACCTAGGAGTACTAGGAGCACGCCGCCGCGCGTGAGCAAGCCGTAGATGCCGAGCAAATTAATCATCCGCGTGTGGCCTAGGAGCATTCCGCGCCCCTTTCGATGGCCTTATACTTGTTCAATCGTCGCCGAGCACGCAAGCCTTTAGGGTCGTCTTAGGCGAGCGACGGGTAAGCACCCGCAAACTACCGTAGTAGTCCGCGCTGCGCGGGCCGATCATGCCGGATTCTCGGGCCGGAGCAAGTCTGCGCAGGCGTTTCAGATCGGTGTTGTGGGTGCCGATAGGAGGAGCATGCAGTGGAGCATATTCGTTACCGGCACGATGTGGGCCAGGCACCGTGTCTGAGCAACTCACCGACGCCGCCGCGCGAGAGACGTGGGATGGGGATGCAACCCTAACGGCAGCTCCGTTCGCCGATCGCCTGCGAATTCTGATCGTGGACGAGTCCAAGGAGTACATGACAATGCTGCGCCGTGGTCTGGCGCGCCATATGCCGAATATCGAAGTTACCGAATACGATCCCGATCAAAGTGGTCGCCCGTCGCCCGGTTTTGACTGGTCCGCCTACGATATTTTGCTGCTTGCGAATCAATTAGGTTCAGACGACGGTCTCGCCTGGCTTAGAACCTACGGTCACTTGCCGGGATTCCCCGTAACGGTTCTCCTGCACGATGAAGCGACGTCGAGCTTCACCACGAGCGGCGGCAATTACGGCGTGGCACTGACGCTCAGCAAGACCTCAATTCAACCGAAGGCGTTGGCGCAGGCCATCGTAGATGTATTGTCACAGCGCCGCGCAGATAGCCTGCCAAACGACAGAACCCGAGCTGGCGGCAATCGGCACGAAGAGGCGTTTGTATTCAGTGAGCTCAAACTAACGCCCGACGAAAAACCGAATGGTGGTGCAATCGGATATCGCTTTGTGCGCTTGATCGGTCAAAGTGCGACGTCGCGAGTCTACTTGGCGGAACGCAAAGTCGATCGGGCGACGTTGGTATTGAAAGTTGTCAACTTGTCTTATGTGAGTGAGGTGCAGCTGAAACGTTTTGTGCGCGAGGCCGAATTGATGGCGACCATCGACAGTCCTTACGTAGTACGTTTTCTCGAGCATGGTTTCACCGAGCATTTCGGCTTCATCGCCATGGAGTTTTTCACTCGCGGTGATCTTAAGCAGCGTGTCGAGCTTGGGATCGCGACGGATGACGCCGTGTTGTATTTGCGTCATGTGCTCTATGGCTTGCGTGCGATTCACCAATACGGCATCGTGCATCGTGATTTGAAACCAGGCAACATTATGTTTCGCAGTGACGACTCCCTGGCTTTGGCAGATTTCGGCATTTCTAAACACCTCGATGATGACAACGAAATTACACGCCGTGATTCGGTGCTGGGAACGCCTAATTATCTAAGCCCGGAGCAGGCGGCGTGCGGAAAGATCGATCATCGTTCGGATCTTTATAGCGCCGGCGCAATTTTCTACGAAATGCTCACCGGCCGTAAGCCATTTACCGCCGATAATGCCGCGGCGCTCGTCTATCATCACGTGCATGCCCCGGTTCCAAAATTGCCTGCCGAGCACGCTTGTTTCCAACCTCTAATTACTCGTTTGCTGGCAAAAAAGCCCGCAGATCGTCCTTATTGCGCGAACGAAACCTTAGATGAACTGTGCAAGATCGAGGGTATCAGCGCGATGAATATGGGTCGATCTTTGCAGGCTTGAAAAAGCGTCACTGCGACCCCATTTAATTATTGTATAAATATGCCCCGGGGCCGGAGAGATCATTTCGTGGACGATAATCAAACAGCGGGGATCATAGTCGAACACGACGCTGAGGCGCCGGAAACTGTACCGGCGCGTCTGACAGAGTCGTTACCGGACAAACTCTTGGTGGTGCCGCTCAGCGCACGCCCGTTTTTTCCTGCCCAAGCAATGCCGATCGTCATCGAAGAAGAGCCGTGGTTAGAAACTATCGAGCGCGTTGGTCAAACACCGCATAAATTGATCGGTTTGATGCTCGCGCAAGCGGGCGACGGCGACAGCAAAAATCCCCAAGCTTGGCATCGCATGGGTACGGTCGTGCGCATGCATCAACCGATGCGCGGTAACGGACGAATTCAGTTCATCGCCGAAGGTTTGCAACGGTTTCATGTTGTGCACTGGATTTCCAACGAACCGCCATATATGGCCCAGGTTGAGTATCCACAACCACCCGAAGAAGACACCCAAGAAGTCCGCGCCTATGCGCAAGCGATTATCGCAAAAATACGCGAGTTGCTGCCCCTAAACCCGCTCTATAAAGAAAACGTACGTGCCTATCTCGAACGGTTCAATCCAGAGGAAGCCTCACCCTTGGCCGACTTTGCGGCGGCCTTGACCAGCGCCTCGGCAGAGGAATTGCAAGGTGTGCTTGACACCGTGCCGCTGCTGCGGCGCATGGAAAAAGTCATGTTGCTCGTTCAGCACGAACTAGAAGTTGCCGGTTTGCAATCGGAGATCCGCCAAAAAGTTGAGGATCGTGCTAGTGAGCGGCAACGAGAGTTTTTTCTCCGCGAACAACTCAAGGAAATTCAAAAGGAACTTGGGATCTCTAAAGATGATAAGACGGTCGAAATCGAACGCTTCCGTGAGCGGCTGCAGACGTGTGAAGTACCCGAGCATGCGCAAGCCCGTATTGATGAGGAGTTCCAGAAGTTTTCCTTCTTGGAAACGGGGTCACCAGAATACGCGGTGACACGCAATTATTTGGATACTTTAACTGCCCTACCGTGGGGCAAGTATTCCTCCGACAATATTGATATTCATCACGCTCGCGAAGTCTTAGACCGCGATCACGAAGGTCTCGACGACGTTAAGCAACGCATTATCGAATTCTTAGGTGTCGGCGCGCTGAGAGGCGAAATAAGCGGCTCGATCATGTTGTTAGTCGGCCCTCCCGGGGTAGGCAAAACCTCCATCGGCACGTCGATCGCGGAAGCTTTAGGGCGCGAATTTTATCGCTTCAGCGTAGGAGGCATGCGAGACGAGGCGGAAATTAAGGGCCATCGTCGTACCTACATCGGGGCCATGCCCGGTAAGTTCATTCAAGCTTTACGCGACGCCGGTACCGCGAATCCTGTGATCTTGCTCGATGAGATCGACAAGATAGGCGCATCGTATCAAGGCGATCCGGCCTCGGCGTTATTGGAAGTGCTCGATCCGGAACAAAATGTGAGTTTTCTCGACCACTATCTCGACGTGCGTTTCGATTTATCCAAGACGCTATTTATTTGCACTGCCAACCAGCTCGATACAATCCCGCGCCCTTTGCTCGACCGCATGGAAGTGATCCGTTTGTCCGGTTATCTTAGCGAAGAGAAAGTTGCGATCGCGAAGCGCCATTTGTGGCCCAAACAGCGCGCGCGCGCCGGCCTTAAAGCCCGGCAAGTGAAAATCAATGATCGCTGCCTACGCCGTATTATCGAAGATTATGCACGCGAAGCCGGGGTGCGAAATCTCGAAAAGCAACTCGGTCAGATCGCACGAAAAGTTGCGATTAAAATCATCGAAAACCCCGATTATCGGGTCACTATTAACGCCGACGATCTCAGCGACTATCTAGGGCCGCCGGTTCATCGGCAGCAAAAACCGCAACGCGACATAGGCGTGGTGACGGGGCTTGCTTGGACGCCGCTGGGCGGCGCGACGCTCGATGTGGAGGCGACTTTGGTGCACACGAAGAATCGTGGTTTCAAATTGACTGGCCAGCTCGGCGACGTCATGCGTGAATCGGCAGAAATCGCCTACAGTTATATAGCCTCGCACCTCGAAGCGTACCGGGGCGATCCCGAATTCTTCGACGAGGCATTTGTGCATTTGCACGTCCCCGAAGGTGCGACACCGAAAGACGGGCCCAGCGCGGGCGTAACGATGGCGACCGCTCTGTTATCGTTGGCACGCGACCAAAGCCTCAAACGCGCCATCGCCATGACGGGCGAACTGACGCTTACGGGGCGCGTGTTGGCCGTCGGCGGGATCCGGGAAAAAGTCGTCGCGGCAAAACGCAACGGGCTGAAGGAAGTTATCTTGCCACAAGCAAATCATGGCGACTGGGAAACCTTGCCCGACTACCTCAAGAAAGGGATCAAGTGCCACTTCGCCGAGGAGTTCTCAGAGATCGTCCAGATCGTGTTCTAATATCACGCCCGCGCTGCTTTACCAACGCTGAGCCAGCGGCCGTGTGTACTGCGTCGGGTTCGTGCGTGGGGTAAATTCAGATCGCCGCGTCACGGCCGCTAATACCGGCATACTCGGGAGCGTGCGATCTCATGCCGATTGTTACCGACTTTGATCTTCTTCACTACCGACGCACGAAAATTGTCGGCACCCTGGGGCCAAGTTCGAGCTCTGCTTCGACAATAAGAAATTTAGTCGAGGCGGGGGTCGATGTTTTCCGCGTGAACATGTCCCACGGCGAGCATGCGCAACACGCCGAGGCCATCGCTGCAATTCGTACTAACGCAGCCGAGCTCGGTCGACATACCGCCATACTCGCAGATCTATGTGGGCCGAAAATCCGCATGGGCCGCTTCCGTGATGGCCGGGCGACGTTGGAGCCAGGTGCAAAAGTCACGATCACAACGGTCGATGTGCTCGGTGATGCCGAGCTTATCCCGTCACAGTATGAAGCGCTGCCCGCGGACGTTAAACCCAACGATGTTGTGTTGCTCAATGATGGCGCGGTGGAACTTAAGGTCGTCGCCAAATGTGGCGTGGAGGTCGAATGCGTCGTCGTCCTCGGTGGCGTGATCGGCGATCACAAAGGCATCAATCTACCGGGCGTTACGGTATCGGCGCCATCGTTAACCGCGAAAGACCGTGACGATGCGCGTTTTGCACTCGAGCACGGTGTTGATTTTATCGCCTTATCTTTTGTGCGTCAGGCGGAGGATATCATAGCGCTTAGATCCTTAGTGCACGCGACGGACTCACGTGCTGCGATTATCGCTAAGATCGAAAAACCCGAAGCGCTGCGTAATGATCGGGCGATTATCGACGCCGCCGACGGGGTCATGGTGGCACGTGGAGATCTGGGTGTGGAGTTGAGGCCAGAGCAAGTTCCCGTCGCCCAATGCCAGTTGATCGACCGTGCAAGAGCGCACAACAAGCCCGTCATAGTTGCGACCCAAATGTTGGAGTCGATGATCAGCAATGCGCGCCCGACCCGTGCCGAGGTGACCGATGTTTCGCACGCCGTCGCGAGTGGCGCCGACGCAGTGATGTTATCCGGGGAGACGGCGGTTGGAGAGTTTCCGGTGGGGACGGTTGAGATGATGGCGCGCATCGCGCGCCAAACAGAGTCCTACCAGGCGCTCCACACGCCTGGTCACATAGTGGTGGGTGCGTCGCCGGGTGCAGCGCTCCCGTTCGGTGATGCGATCGCAAAATCTGTTGCGCAGCTCGTCGGCGATACGCACGCACGCGCCGTCGTGGTGATTACAACTCGCGGTGTGACTGCTGCGACGATTAGCGCTGCCCGCCCACAAGCGCCGGTGCTTGCAATTACTAGTGATCCCGCGACATGCCGCCAAATGAACTTAATGTGGGGGGTGATCCCGGTTCTCGAGGCGGCCGCAGGCAGCGATAATCCAAATATTGTCGCCCGCCGCGTCGCCCATCAGCTTGGCTTGGCAAAGACCGGGGAATTCTTAGTACTCGTACGGGGATTTCACGCCGATCCGGATTTCAATACGCCAACGGTAACCTTGCTTAGCGCTTGAGTACCTTAGTTTCTCATCGCAACGCAACTTGCGGTGGCACCACTACTTCATGTAGCAGTGGCGCTATGCGTGCTAGCCACTCACCACCCGCGGGGTCATCCGCGAGCGCAACGAGAATGTATTTGTGCCCGCGGCCTGCTTCGACAATAGCGCTATCGGCGTGCCATTGTCGCCAGCTGCCAGACTTGCGGAAAATCCTGACGTTGGGTTTGTTCGCCAGGCCTTTGACGAATTTGTGTTCTATCTCTGGCGACCCGAGCATGCCTTTCATAATACGACCTAGGTACGGGTGCACAAGCTGATCCGTTTCGAGTAGATAGTAGAAGCGGGCGGTTTGGTTCGTTGTCGCGCCGTGGGAAATGTTATGCAGGGGGTCGCGCTGATAGGCGATGCCTTTGGCGTATTCTTTGCCAACCCATAGGCCGCCATTCGTGAGTGGATCGTAAAGCCGGAAACGATCTGAACGCAAAATCTCGTTGACGCGCCACTTGCCGACGCGATTTAACATTGCCGTCGCATCGAGGTTAGAAGATACCCGGATCATGCGCGTCAGGGCCTCTCGAGTGGACGCGTCTAAGCGTAGTCGGCCACGCTCGATCTCAACGAAGGCGCCGAGCAATATGGCAATTTTGGGTAGGCTCGCGGCGTACATCATATGATCGCCATTTAATTCGGCCATTCGCGGTGTAGCAGGGCTGGACAAGTCAACTAGGGTGATGCAAAGTCGGTGTTTGTCTACCGCCGCGCTGAGATCGGCATCGGCGATGCGGCGCTCGAGTTGGCGCTGCAGCTCGCGATCGTAGAAATCCGACAGCGAGGCACCCGCTCCCATGCCATCCGCCCACGCTAGGCACGGCAGCAACAGCGCGGCCAACAGCAGTTGAGATGTGATACGGTAAGCCCCCATACGCGCGTTGGACTCTAACATCGTCTCTCCGTCAACGGCAACAATTGTTATCATCGTTTGAATGCACGCCGCGGGCCGCTCCACTCTGGCAACCGCCTCAGGCTCTCGCCTGTTCTATCGTTCCCTTGCGCTATTTCTTAATTTTTTCTGCATCATTCTGGCTTACTACCAAGTAAAAGCCGCGTCGCGTTCGCTGTTGCTGGAATTTGGCGGCGCCGCGTGGTTTCCATACGCATGGGTATGTTCGGCCTTGGCCTTGATGGTTTTGCTCAGTTTTTACCATCGCATCGTCGCGCGCGGATCGCGAATCGGCATAGTTCTCGGATCCTTGCTCGTCTTCGCGGTGTTGTTGTTGCTATTTCGAACTGTGGCGACGCCCCGCAATACCATGACGGCACTTGGCTTCTACATTTTCGTAGACATCTTTAGCGTCATTTTAGTCGAGCAGTTTTGGAGTTTGACCGATTCGATCAGTGACACGAGCCAAGGCCAGCGTAGCTTTTGGTTTGTCGGCACCGGCGGTTTACTCGGCGGTGCGCTAGGCGGCCTGCTCGCTAGTGCCCTGGTCGGCGAGCTCGGTTTAGCTACCGTCGATTTACTTTATGTTTGTGCGGCCCTGTTGATGGTGCTTTTCACTATCAACGTTGCGATGTGGCGTGCCGGTACGTATGTAGAAATAAGCGATCGTTTGCCGGACTTGCCGGCCGATAGCAATTGGCGGGAATTGATCGGAAATCGTTACCTGCAATTGATCGCGGTGTTGTTGTGTTGCTCGCAGCTAGCTCAACCGGTCGTCGAATATCAGTTTTTGGACGCCATTGTTACGCGCTACACGGATCTCGATGCCCGCACGGCTTTCATCAGCAAATTTTTCAGTATTTTGGGCGTTGTGTCGATAGCCATTAACGTACTAATAACGCCGTTTATGCATCGAGTGTTTGGCGCAATCGGGGGGCTTTTTGTACAACCAGTGACACTCGCTTTGTGTTCGTTTGGATTCTTTGCTCATCCGACCTTGTGGGTTGCGGGCGCGATGAAAATTAGTGATCGGGGTTTGTCCTACTCAATCAACCGAGCGTCTAAGGAACTACTCTACATTCCTATCGATCCGGTGCACACTTATCAAGCAAAAGCGTGGATAGATATGTTTGGTTATCGTTTGTTCAAAACTGGCGGCGCCGGTTTAATAGTCCTCGCTAACGCCTTGAGACCCGGGCAATCAACGGCTGAATTAGTGTGGTTGACGGTATTGATTTGCGGGCTTTGGATCCTATGCATACTGCGCGTCGCGCGTTTATATCGCGGTGCTTTGCCGCACATCATCTAACGGGCTAGAGAAGCTTACTTCATGGCGCTGAAGCGGCTATCAACCGTAGGCTTCGCGTTGGTCTCTGCGACCTTGTTGATCGCACACCAAGTTGCAGCTAAAGCCACACGTGATGCGGTGTTTTTATCGCAGTACGAGGTGGTCCATTTGCCTAAACTTGTCATGGCCGCCGCCATTGTGTCTATGCTCGCGGTGTTGCTGATGGCGCGTTTGCTCGCCCAGCATGGGCCACACAAGGCGGTACCGCCGGCGTTCGCGTTGAGCGCCGTGTTGTTTTTTATTCATTGGTGGGCGTTTCCTCACTACACGCCGTATGTCGCAATTGCGCTCTATTTGCATGTGGCTGTTTTTGGTGTCGTTTTGATCAGTGGTTTTTGGTCAGTTGTCAACGAACGTTTTGATCCTCACGCAGCGAAGCAAACGGTGGCGCGGATCGCGGCCGCGGCGACCTTGGGCGGGGTCCTGGGTGGGGCGATCACGGGTACCATTGCTGACACGATTAATTTACGCGCGATGCTGCTGGTCTTGGCGGTTTTGCACATCGCGTGTTTTGTCAGCGTGCGCGCGATGACGGACAGCGATTGGAGCACGTCGACTGCGCAAAATGCGGGCCTGGCAACGGGTTTGAAGTTGCTCGTCAGCCATCGCTATTTGCAACTCATGGCTGTTCTGCTGGTATTGGTCGCAATGATTGCAGCGCTTGGAGACTATGTATTGAAGTCGCAAGCATCCACGGCTTTTCACGGCGAAGAAGCGCTGGCCATATTTTTTGGGAGATTCTACGCCCTCGTGGGCTTGATTACGTTCCTAATTCAATTCTTGCTGGGGCCGCGGGTACTCAAACGGTTCGGCATTGGTTTGACCTTAGGCGTGATGCCGGCCTTAGTTTTCAGCGCCGGTTTGTTGGCTGCTGCAGTAACGCAGTTATGGTCGATCGTCATGCTGCGCGGCACGCAAATGACGTTCGCGAATTCCTTTTTTCGATCGGCGTTTGAGCTGCTGTACACGCCTTTATCACCGTTAACGAAGCGGCCGACGAAGGCTTTGATCGACGTCGCCGCCGATCGTCTTGGTGACGTGCTTGGTAGTGGAATATTATTACTGCTGTTGGCGTTTGCACCGGCGTTGCCGCTGCCATCGGTAGTGATCTTAATCGTCATTCTGGCGATGGCGGCGTTGGTCGTGGTACGACGAATTTTCTCCGGTTACGTGCAGCAGCTTGCAAGCAGCCTACGAGACGGCGCGATCTCACTGCAAGACGAGCAAGTGATTGATGCTACCACGCGCCACACTTTAGCGGAGATCTCCGCTGCCCGGGAACGAAAAATGCTCCTGGAGAAAATAAGAAAACGGAAATATGAGCGTGCAGGCACCACCATTCCGGGGCAAGTGCCGCTGACAGCCGCGGCTAGCTTAGCGCCAGACGAGAGCGCCCGCGAAATGGGGGATTGTTTAATAGAGTTGCTTTCGGGCGATCCCGAACGGATCCGTACTGCGCTCGCAAGCGCGGGCATGGATCTGCGCCTGGCGCCATATTTGATCCCGCTGCTGGGCAACGATGTGCTAGCTGAAGAAGTGCGCATGGAATTACGCTGGCGCGCGCCGCAAATTATTGGTTTGCTAGCCGATGCCCTAGTCGATCCGGACTTGCCCTTAATTGCACGCCAACGTATTCCAAGCGTACTCGAAGTAACGCATTCGCCGCGGGTTGTGCGAACCTTGATGACCGGTTTGCACGAAGAACAGTTCAACATCCGCTTTAGTTGTGCGCGCGCGCTCGCGCGCATGCAGGCGCGTGATCCTTACATGCGCGTGAACCAAGCCGCCATCATGGCCATCGTTGAACATGAAGTCGTCGTCGATAACGACACCTGGCGTGCCCGTGATTTGCAATTCGATATCGACTTGCCGTTGGATTTGGCTGCCGGTGCCAGCGCCGACAAAAGCTATATCGACTACAGCCTCGAGCACGTCTTCACGCTACTGAGCTTGACCTTAGACCGCGAAGCTTTGCAGCTGGCGGCGCAGGCGGTGCTTAGTGACGACCGCAAACAGCGTGGCACCGCGCTCGAATACTTGGAAAACGTGCTGCCGGAATCGGTGCGCGATGGTCTCTGGCGCCACCTTGGCGAAACGAGTCGCGGTGACAAACAGGCCGCGCGTTCCAGCACCGACTTGCTCGAGTCGTTGCGTCGTACGGCACGGTCGGCGTCTTAGCCCGGATATGGCACGAAGCGCTCACACGAACCTGCCCGGCGTGAGGATCCGCGGTCCGCATACCATATCCGGCCTAGAAAGGAATGTCGTCGTCAAAATCGTCCAATGGTGGCTCGGGACTCGAGGCGGGTGATGGTTCAGCGCCACCGCGGGCGGGTACGCTACCGCCACCACGGCTGCCGAGCATCTGCATGTCGTTGCCGACGATTTCGGTGGTGTAGCGGTCGTTGCCATCGCGGTCCTGCCACTTACGCGTCTGCAAGCGGCCTTCGACATAAATTTGCGAACCTTTTTTTAAGTATTCGCCCGCGACCTCGGCGGTTCGGCCGAAAAAGACCACGCGATGCCACTCTGTGCGTTCTTGCAAATCGCCGCTTTCCTTATCCCGCCAAGATTCCGCAGTCGCGAGCCTGAGATTGGCTACAGCGCTGCCACCGCTTGTATAACGAACTTCGGGATCGGCGCCTAAGTTACCGATCAACATCACTTTGTTTAAACCCCTGGCCATGTCGCGTCTCCTTGTTGGATGTAGCTGAATACGGCTTCCGTGCCGCTAAAAAAATGAGCAGCGCCTCGATGCACGCGCAGCGAGATGCATGAGCTCGGATTCTAACGCACCGCAGGAGGTGCGTCAGGTTGCGGCAGCCGTAGGCTCGTCGTTAGCCAAGCACAACCGAGCAGGAAGGCAACGAGAAAAACGCTTCGGTAATCAAACGCCTGTGCAATCACCCCGCCACAGGTACCGCCCGCGAACGCGCCCAGAAATTGGCTGGTCGAGTAAGCGCCCAGGGCCGCGCCCTTACCGGCCGTCGGGGCGAGGCGCGAGACGAGGCTCGGTAAGGCTGCTTCCAAGTAGTTAAAGCCGACAAAAAACAATGCCAACACGGTGATGACGAGCTCTTGTTGTGGCGGGATCCACCATAACAATCCTTCCGCCAGCGTGAGCGCAGCAATCGCGAGTGGGAAAAATCGCGTGGCTAGGTTTTTGCGGCTCGAGTATCCGATCAAGGGACCGACGAGAAGCAGAGAAATCACGAGCGTCGGAATGTAGATGGTGTAATGTAGCGCTGAACTTAGACCAAGGTCGTCGCCCAGCAGGCGGGGTATCGAGACGAAACTGGCGGCGAGAATGAAGTGTAGGGCGAATACGGCGACTTGCAGGCGACGCAGCGCCGCCGGCGACGTCGCTGCGGTCGCGGCACTGACCGCTGCGCGATATTGCACTTGGGACGTGGACGGCACGGCAAAGACGAGCAACGGCAGGGCCAACACGGCAAACACCGCCGTGAGCCAAAACAACCCACTGAGGCCTAGCCACGCATCGACTATCGGTCCCAACAAGAAGGCGGCAGAGAACGCAAGACCGATGCTAACGCCAATGATTGCCATGACTTTAGTGCGTTGCTGCGGGCGCGCGGCATCAGCCGCTAGCGCAAGTGCGGCGCCCGATATCGCGCCCGCCCCCTGCAAGGCTCGACCGGTGATAACAGCAAAAATATGGTCGCTCAGGGCGGCGATCACGCCGCCAGCGGCGAACAACAATAAGCCGAGCGCGATGATCGGTTTGCGTCCCCAGCGATCAGACAAATACCCCATTGGTATTTGCAATATGGCCTGGGTGAGGCCGTAGACGCCGAGCGCAACGCCGATCAGAAACGGTGTTGCTGCGACGAGGCGTTCGGCATACAGAGACAACACTGGCAACACCATGAAAAGCCCGAGCATGCGCAAGGCAAATATCGCCGCTAAAGCTAACGCGACGCGTAGCTCGAATCCGGTCATACGGGCAGAGGAGTCCACGCTGAGGTCGATTTTGGTTTGCAAACGAGAAACGCCGTATATTAGCCGTTTGCGGATTTCACAGATACTGGCACGGCGCGCGCCACGGCGGCGCTCTTAGTAGTTGACAATTGACGATGGACACGATCTTAATTCGGGGCGCACGCACCCATAATTTGCGCAATATCGATCTCGACCTACCGCGGGATAAGCTTATCGTGATCACGGGTTTATCCGGATCAGGCAAGTCCTCACTCGCTTTCGATACGATTTACGCCGAAGGCCAACGTCGTTACGTCGAATCGCTATCCGCTTATGCGCGACAATTTTTGTCGATGATGGAAAAACCCGATATCGATTATATTGAAGGTTTGTCCCCGGCTATTTCGATCGAACAAAAATCAACCTCCCATAATCCACGTTCAACTGTCGGCACGATCACTGAGATCTATGATTATTTACGGTTGTTATTCGCGCGCGTCGGTGAACCGCGATGTCCCGACCACGGTGAAATACTCGAAGCGCAAACGATTTCACAAATGGTTGACCAAGTTTTGGCGCTGCCCGATGAACTGCGCTTGATGATCTTGGCACCGGTCATTCAAGGCCGCAAAGGCGAACACCAGCAGGTGTTTGAGCAACTTGTCCGGCAAGGTTTCGTGCGCGCAGTTGTCGATGGAGAAGCCGTGATGCTGGATGATCCGCCAGCTTTGGCGCTGCGCAAAAAACATGACATCGACGTCGTGGTCGATCGCTTCAAGCTCGGTGGTGATCTGAAGCTGCGTCTCGCGGAATCATTTGAGACCGCGTTGGGTCTTACCGATGGGATAGCGCGGGTACGCCCAATGGATGGAGATAGTAGCGAGGATCTCATTTTTTCGGCGCGTTTTGCGTGCCCACGATGCGGCTATAGTATCAATGAACTCGAGCCGCGTTTGTTTTCGTTTAATAACCCGTCGGGTGCGTGTACGCACTGTGACGGGTTGGGTGTGATCCAGTACTTTGACACCGAGCGTGTCTTGGAGCGACCACAACTCAGTTTGCCTGCGGGCGCCATCCGGGGTTGGGACCGGCGTAATGCATACTATTTTCAACTGTTAACGGCTTTGGCTAAACATTATGAGTTTGATCTTGATACGCCGTTCGCGGAGTTGCCCCAAAAGATTCAAAACGTAATTCTACGAGGTAGCGGTAAAGAGGAAATCCAGTTCAATTATATCGGATCCGGGGGCAGGGCGTATAAACGCAAACATACGTTTGAAGGTGTGTTACCCAATATGGAGCGCCGTTATAAAGAAACGGAATCCAATGTCGTACGCGAAGAACTCGCGCGCTTTCTCGCCTCCAAGCCGTGTCCTGAGTGTGCGGGGACTCGTTTGAATAAAGCGGCGCGCCATGTTTTTGTTGCCGATCGCAGCTTGCCGGAGTTGACTTGTTTGCCTATTGGTGAGTCCATGGCGTTCTTCACTGCTATCACGCTTAGCGGGCGACGCGGTGAGATAGCGGAAAAAATCCTCAAGGAGGTGCGTCTGCGCTTACAGTTTTTGGTTAACGTGGGGCTTGATTATCTGACATTGGAACGCAGCGCGGATTCCTTGTCGGGCGGTGAGGCACAACGAATTCGTTTGGCCTCGCAGATCGGCGCTGGCCTGGTAGGGGTGATGTATATTCTCGACGAGCCCTCGATTGGACTTCATCAACGCGATAACGAGCGCCTCCTTAATACCCTGCGACATTTGCGCGATCTCGGCAATACGGTCATCGTCGTTGAACACGACGAAGACGCGATCCGAGCTGCCGATCACGTCATCGACATGGGTCCTGGTGCGGGTGTTCATGGGGGTGAAGTTGTGGCGACTGGTAGGGTCGATGACCTCATTGCCTGCCAACGTTCGGTGACCGGCCAGTATCTCGGAGATCAGCGTGGGGTCGAAGTGCCGGCGCAGCGCACACCCGTCGATAGGCAACGACTACTGTACTTGTCGCGCGCCAGTGGAAATAATCTCAAGCACGTCGACCTGGAACTTCCGGTCGGTTTGATGGTGTGTGTAACGGGCGTGTCGGGTTCCGGTAAATCGACATTGGTGAACGACACGCTGTATCGATTGGCGGCCCGCGAGCTCAACGGCGCTAGCACCGAAGCGGCACCGCATGAAGGTGTCGACGGGCTACAACATTTCGATAAGGTTGTCGACATTGACCAAAGCCCTATCGGGCGTACGCCGCGCTCGAATCCAGCGACCTATACGGGTTTATTCACACCGATCCGCGATCTCTTTGCGGCGACGCCCGAAGCACGGTCGCGTGGATACGCACCCGGGCGCTTTAGTTTCAACGTCAAAGGCGGACGTTGTGAGGCCTGTCAGGGCGATGGTGTCATCAAAGTTGAAATGCATTTCCTCCCCGATGTCTATGTTGCGTGTGATTCCTGCAAGGGTAAGCGTTATAACCGTGAGACGCTCGAGATCACCTATAAAGGCAAAAACATCAGCGAAGTACTGGACATGACGGTGGAGGAGGCTCACCGCTTTTTCGACGCTGTACCGACAGTGGCGATAAAACTCAAAACACTCATGGATGTCGGTTTGTCCTACATTCATCTTGGCCAGAACGCAACGACCCTGTCGGGCGGTGAAGCACAGCGAGTAAAACTGGCCCGTGAGCTATCGAAACGCGACACTGGTAAAACCTTGTATATTTTAGATGAGCCTACGACGGGTCTACATTTTTTCGATATCGAGCAGTTGCTCAAGGTCTTGCATCGCCTGCGCGATCATGGCAATACCGTCGTCGTGATTGAACACAATTTGGATGTGATTAAAACCGCGGATTGGATCATCGACCTCGGCCCCGAAGGCGGTAGCGGTGGTGGCGAAATCGTCGCTGTGGGAACACCAGAAGACCTCGCTCAAGATCGCAGCTCTCACACGGGGCGATTTTTGCAGTCGGTATTAGCGCGCTCGCGTCGTGCGACGACGCGGGCGGCGGCGCGTATCGCGTGATCGGCGGACGTCAAATCGCGATTTGGCGGCCTAGGTCGCTGGTATAGATCACTACCACGGGAATTTGCGCCAGTAGGGTAATGACATGTTCGATGAGATAATGCCGATCCGTGTAGTCATTTACGCCGACAAATACGTGGCTGAGGCCACGGCCGATGCGATGTGCGACGTAGGACGATACCAGCATCGCACCCAAGATTGGCAAGCTCGGCAGTAACGTCGTGCTGGTAATATGTAAATAGTTACACAGCCAATGAAACACAAACGCGGCCGCGAGACAGCCTTGGAGCGGCAGTACGAATTCAGGATGACGAGAGAACAAGGGCAGCATCGGCGCCACCAACGTGACTAAGTACAGTATGCCCAACAGTTTGCTAGTGCGCGCGTCATCTTCCATCGTGAGTTGAGCGAAGCTGGGCGCATCTTGCAGCCCGAATAAAGCGGGGTAGGCTAAGTAAATGAATAATAATACTAAACCCGCGCGCATAAGGGGCGTAATTAGGTGCTCCCAAGACCATTCGAAGGGACTGTTATCGGCAAAAATGTGCCGTGTCCACACTTCGATAAATGGCTCCAGCAAAGCCAGACTTGCGTAGACCGCGATAGCGAATACAACGTCGGGCCGGGTCAATACGCTAGTGAAGAACATGAGGAGAGGATCTTTTTATTTAGCTATTAACGGCGCGTTGTGTGGGTTCAGGACCCGCGATATTATCGTTATGCATCGTGGTTCATAATCAAGTTCGAATCAACTATATGGGAACGTCGTTTTGTTATGTCAGCTCTAATTTGTGGGTCGTTCGCCTACGACAACATCATGGTTTTCCAAGACCATTTCAAGAATCATATTCTTCCAGATAAAATTCACATTCTAAACGTTTCTTTTTTGGTTCCGAAGTTACGACGGGAATTCGGTGGTTGTGCGGGCAACATCGCTTATAACTTACACCTGCTCGGCGGTGAGCCGCTGCCGATGGGCACGGTAGGGACGGATTTTTCACCGTATCGAGCGTGGATGGACAACTGTGGGATCGCGCGCGATCACGTGAAAGTCATCGACGGTGCGTTGACCGCACAGGCGTTTATCACCACCGACTTAGACGATAATCAGATCACCGCATTTCACCCCGGTGCTATGGAACACGCGGCGCAAAACCACATCGGCGAGGCCAAAGGTGTGGATATCGGCATCGTCGCGCCGGACGGTCGGGACGGTATGATAGCGCACGCGGCGCAATTCGAAGCGGCGGACATCCCCTTTATCTTCGATCCGGGCCAAGGCATGCCGATGTTTGATGGCGAAGACCTCAAGCGCTTCATCGCACAGGCAACGTGGGTGACGGTCAACGATTACGAATCGCAATTGATGCAGGAACGCACAGGGTGGGATCTTAAAGATATCAGTGCGCGGGTAGACGGCTTGATAGTCACCTGTGGGGGCGAAGGATCGCGGATCTATGTCGATGAACGCCAAATCGAGATCCCCGCAGTACCGGTGCACCGCCTGCTCGATCCCACCGGTTGCGGAGACGCGTACCGTGCCGGTCTGCTCTACGGACTTACCCACGGTCTGAATTGGGAGACAACCGGTCGAATGGCCGCTTTGCTCGGCGCCATCAAGATCGAGCACGCGGGTACCCAGAACCATCATTTCGAACGCGAAGAGTTTGCGCGCAGGTACGAGGAGGCGTTCGATACGCCTTTGCCTTGGTAGCCAACTAGCCTTAATCTATCGTTCTGTTGAACCCAGTCACCCTGGCCGCGCTAGCGCTACACGGGTTATTAGCGCTATCGATCGCACGGGCCTTGCGCCAACGCAAAGACACGCGATTTGTCCGCACGAGAATGCCGACGGCATCGCAGCATGCTGCCACTGGAGATCCAATTTGTCGCTTTATGACCTAGAAATTGCACACCTACGGCATCGCCAAGGCTGTAAATGGCGAGAGTACCCTGACGATGTACTACCGGCGTGGGTAGCCGATATGGATTTCGACCTTGCGCCGCCGATTAAAGTAGCTCTCAGCGAGGCCCTGGCGAGCGCAGATCTGGGCTACGCGCGGGCCGTAAAAGATACCGGCGTGCGCGAACTACTCGTGGCGCGCCTGGCCGAGCGCTACGCTTGGGAGGTCGACCCGGCCCAAGTCGACATCTTCACCGATGTGGTGCAGGGCATTTATTTTGCACTGCTTGGATTGCTCGAAGCAGGCGAAGGCGTATTGATCCAAACTCCTGTCTACCCGCCATTTCTAAGCGCGGTAGCCGAAACCGAACGCCGCCGTATTGACGCACCCTTGGTGCAAACGGCGGCCGGCTATGTGATCGATTTTGACGCCTTGCGCGCCCTCATCACCTCGACGACGCGCGTCTTGTTGTTGTGTCACCCGCACAATCCCACTGGTCGGGCGTTTACCCGCGAGGAACTCGAAGAACTCGCTGAAATCGCGTTGACGCACGGCTTATACGTCATATCTGATGAGATTCACGCCGACCTTATGCTCGTCGATCGGCCGCACATCCCGTTCGCTTCGCTCAGTCCAGAAATCGCGACCCGCACGCTCACGTTGGTGGCGGCGAGCAAAGCGTTTAACATTGCGGGCCTTTGCATAGCGTTTTGCATTTACGGGAGCGATGAGATTGCGCGGCGATTGTCGCGTCTTCCGCATCACCTGCGCGGCGGGCGTAGCAGTTTGGGGCTTGCGGCCGTTAAAGCCGCGTGGACGGAAGGACAGCCATGGTTGGATCATATTCTCGCCCAACTGCGGACGCATCGCGATAGCGTAGCGGCGTTTGTTGCGCGCTATCCTGCCATTAAGCACACGCCGCCGGAAGCGACTTATCTTGCTTGGTTGGATTGCCGAGATTTGGATTTGAGCGTCAGTCCCCAACGATTTTTTCTTGACCAAGCGCGGGTGGCTTTGAGTAACGGCGCCGCTTTTGGAGCGGAGGGTCGCGGTTTCGTGCGGCTTAACTTCGCGACTTCAAGCCCTGTGTTGAACGACATTCTCGCCCGTATGGCAGCCGTCTTATAGCGCCGGCCGTGCTGCTCTGAGTGGTCGCGGTGGCGCTAAGGTACCGTGCAAGATCGTCTAGACGACGCCACGATGAGCTGATATCGCGTCACTGATCGTAGAGCCAGCTCAACACCGCGTTTTGAATGACCGTTCCGGGTCCGCGGTGCACGTTCGGGTGATTTATCATCAAAACGACGCCGTAACGCTTGCCAGATGCGGCATCGACATAACCGGCGATGGACGAGACGCCATTTAAGCGCCCGGTCTTGATGTGCATGCGACCGGATTCGTCGCGGCGCCGAAAACGACGTCGCATGGTCCCGTCGTGACCGACAATGGGCAAAGCGGATATGAATTCCGGCATGAACGGGCTGCGCCAAGCGCGTTGCAATACCGCCGCCAGCGTCATCGCCGATACCCGTGTATCACGCGACAAACCAGAGCCGTTAGTAACGCGTAATCCCTGCGTAGGGATTTTCTGCTCCGCGAAATACTCGCTGATAACGATTGCTGCGTGGGTGGCGTTTAGCGGGGGGTCAAACCGCACGCCGCCGAGCGTGTAGAACAAAGCGTCAGCCATCGCGTTATTGCTCCACTTATTCAGGGGGCGAATAATTTCCGCTAATGGCGGCGACTCGAAGCGCAATAGTGGTGCTTCTTGCACAGGCGCAACAGCTGTGCGCACACTGCCGTCGATTACGCCGCCCCATTGTTGCCAGTACGCTTTGAACAAGCCGTAGGTGTAAGTATCTGTCTGCAAGGCGGTACGAAACAATTTTCGCTCGCCGCAACTGCGCGGATAGTTGCCAGTGAAGACGATTTTGTCGGCCTTAACGGGATCCGGCACGACCATAGTTATATGTGCGTTGACACCTGCGCAGCGGCTACGGGAAGCCTTGAGTTGATTGACGATAGTAAGGTTGGGGAGATTCGGGATAGTGTGAATCGTGACGCGCTTGGTGGCTGAATTTGGGACCAAATGGAATTCAAGAGCCTTAAAGTTGAACATCATCGCGCTGGGCAGCACGTTATATAGACGGTAAGGTTGGCCGTCGAAAGCACCCGGATCGACCCGCTCGACAGTGAAATAGCTGGCGTCGATAAGCAAATCTCCGGTGATGTGTTGCACCCCACGGCGACGGATTGCACCCACCAGTTTCCAAACACGTTCTTCGACTAGAAAAGGATCGCCGCGCCCACTAAGCAATAGATCGCCGTGCAAAACTCCCGCTTTATTTAACCCCAGGGCATAGACCTCAGTCTCCCATTTATACGCTGGGCCTAGTAGCTCGAGTGCCGCCAAAGTCGTCATCAGTTTAGCGACGGAGGCAGGGCTGCGCGGTTGCGCGGCGTTGAGGGCGAGCAGTGGTTCAGTCGCACCCAAGGCTTGCACATGCAAACTCACCGCGGACGTGGGAATTTTTTGCGCGCCTAAGGCTTTGCGCAGCGGCGCGGGCAGCGCTCCAAGCGTGCCGCTACACCAACACAAGCACAAAAATACGCACAAACTGCGCATCAACTTAGAGTCGAGAATTATATGACGCTTAGCCTGAGTATTGCACGAGGCGCTCACTGTGCTTGTGCCAGTAGGTTATTAGAACGGTTGTTTTCATGAGTCAGCGAAGATGTAGCCGAGATGCTAGAGGCATCACACCGGTTCACTACCACGGCCCCGGCTTGGTTAGATCCCCCTGAGCTTGGACTCCGCCCTCCGCGTAGCTACGCCTACGCTTTGGACTCCAGCCCGGTGCCCAGACGAATCTTTCCTGCGTCATCATCTGCGGTCCGCGTGCACTATCCGGCTTAGCTGTGCGGCGTTCGGCATTGCGCGTGATATTCTCGATTCGGTTGCATATCGACCGCGCTGGCGATCCGGTTTGTCATGTTAAAAAAACCCGCAACATTGGCAATGTCCCAGATGTCTTTATCGCTGAATCCCACGTCTCGCAAGGCGTCGCGATCGCTTTCTTCGATGGTGTGGCTAGCCGTCGTGATTTTTGCGGCAAAGTCCAGCATCGCGCGATGGCGTGGTGACAATTCGGCGGCACGATAGTTCATGACCATGAGTTCACCAAGCACGGGATCGTCAGAGTATTGGCGTACCGCTGCGCCGTGAGCCGTCAAACAATAAAAACAGTGGTTATGTGAAGACACAACCACAGCGATCATCTCCCGTTCTAGTTTGCTTATACCGGATTCACCGAGCATGAGTGCATTATAGAATTCGGAGAAGGCGCGTAGCTGCGCGACGTCGGTACTATAAGCAGCGAGCACGTTCGGTAACATGCCAAGTTTCTCATCGCATTTTGCAAAATACGCTTGAATATCATCCGGAAGATCGGCGCGCGTCGGTTGAGGTAGATTGAGCGCGGTGATGTGATCGGGTTGCGACATGCTGGTATTCTCCTTTAGCCAGGTGCGGGCCGACAGGTTTTTTCGAGTGTGTCCGGCAAACAGTTAAATCACGCCCCGCTGACGCAGCATCGCGAGCGCTTGTTCATCCAGGGCCAATAAATCACGGTAGATTTCGTCATTGTGCGAACCGACCGCTGGTCCGGGCCACTCGGTGCGCCCGGGTGTGTGCGATAGTTGTGGTACTAAGGCGGGAATTTTTAGCGGCTCGCCGTCGACTAAAACGTCTTCGAACAAACCGCGTGCTTGGTATTGCGGGTCGTCCATCATGTCGGCGACTGAATAAATTGGCCCAGAAGCAACGCCGGCGGCTTCGAGCTGTTGCAAAATCTCGGCCGCTGGCATCGACGCGGTCCACGCGCCGATAATGCCGTCGAGCTCATCTTGGTGGCTGACACGGCTCGCATTGTCGCCATAGCGCTCATCGCTGCTTAAGTCTTGGCGGCCCATCGCTTCGCACAAGCGTTGAAACATCGATTCCGTATTGGCACCGATCACGATCAGTTTGTCGTTGGCGCAACGGTAGGTATTTGACGGAACGATGCCGGTCAAGGTGGAGCCGGACGGCTCCCGGATGATCCCGGCACCGTCGTACTCCGAGACTACGGCCTCGAGTAGGTTAAACACGGATTCGAAAATCGACACGTCGATGATTTGGCCCGCGCCATCGGCGTCGCGACCACGACTGATTAGAGCGAGCAACACCCCGATCATGGCGTGAAGGCCGGCGAGGGTATCGCCGATGCTGAGGTTCGGTCGCACCGGGGGTTGCCCGGGAAAGCCATTCACGTAGCGAAAGCCACCGAAACCCTCGCACACCGAGGCAAATCCCGGACGGGGCGCGTATGGACCCGTTTGTCCGTAACCCGAAATACGCGCATAAATGAGCCCAGGATTGCTCTGTTTAAACGCCTCTGGGCCAAGGCCCCATTTTTCCATCGTCCCAGGACGGAAATTTTCGATCACAACGTCGGCCTGCTCGATCAAGCGACCTAAAAGTTTACGTCCTTCATCTTCGCGCAGGTTCAAGGTGACACACTTTTTGTTACGTGCGAGGCCCGCCCACCAAAGCGAAGTGCCGTTGCGTACGGCTCGCCACTGACGGATCGGATCGCCACCGCCGGGCGGTTCGACTTTTATGATCTCGGCACCGTAATAACCTAACATCGTGCCCGCGAAGGGGCCGGCTAGGAGTTGGCCGACTTCAATTACACGAACGCCGTCTAGGGCGCGTAGAGGATCTTGGACATCGTTCATGGATAAACAATCACCTGTGGTTACTCAAACTTAAGGGGGTATTCTGCAAGGAGCCGCTGGCGGATTCCACCGTCGCTTAGTTTGGCTATGGCGATCCCGGCCACGATCCCGGCAGCGTCGGCGGCAAAATCACCCCCTGAGCACTCGCGATAGGGTATTGCCAATTGCAGAATCTCTATCGTTGCACCGTAGCCCAACAGCACGAAGCCGATCCGTGGCCATAAGCTTCCAGGATATGCCCATGCGAACCATGCCATCAAACTGGAGAGGGCACTCCCGTGGAGGAGTTTGTCGAAATCTAGGCGTCCGTTGTGCGGCACTTCGGTGCCCGGTAACAGCGTGAGGGCGAAGATTAGCGCCGCCGCCAGCCAGCCGCAGGTGAGCCACAGGATCCGGAGTCGGCGTCGCGTCAGGACTAATCCTACGATGCTTGCGATTGCGCGATGATGTAGCGAAACAGGTCCGACTCAGAGAGCATGCCGCACAATTCGCCACTGTTGGTCACCACCGGTAAGCCACTGAGTTTGAGCTGTAACATCGTTTGCGCCGCCAAGCCCACGGTCGCATCTTCGGGGATCGTCACAGGATCTGGGGTCATAATCGCGCCGACGCTTGGTTCATTGTCGGTGTCGCGGGTAGCAGCCAGTGCGGCGCGGATATCACCCTGACTCAAGATGCCGATGAGCTTACCATTTTCGAGCACCGTGAGACGTCGGATCGCGGCCTCGTTCATAATGTTATTCGCCTTGCTGAGCGGGGTGTCACGCTCAACAGATATGACTGTTGAGCTCATCCAATCGGTAAGTTTGTCGCTCATTTATCCCCGTTAAGACCACGTCCGCTGCCAGGGCCTGGAGCTTAACCGCGCTTGGCCGCTAATACTAGCAGTCTGCCCGACTTCGGGGTCTGTCGTGAGGTGGGTGGTTAAGCGAGGCCATTTTTCTGCGATTTTGGGGCCCCTAGTTGTGTTATGTAACGAGAAATCGCGGCAATAAAGCCGCTCAACTGCCGCTGCAGTCGGCGCGATCTGAGTCCGACGGACTGCTAGCACTCAACGGCCATGAAATAATTATGCTGCATTCGCCTTCGCGGCATCGATCGCGACGATTATCTCCGCAGCCTTTAGCACGTCGCGGTGCGCGGGTGCTCTTGTGGTCATGTGTGGGAATGATAGCGCTTGCTGCCCAGGCGGACTTTAGTGGGGGTGTTGCGGCCTATAAGCGTGGCGATTTCGTCACCGCGGCTGAGACTTTTTCGGATCTGGCGCAAGTTGGTGATCCGCGCGCCCAATTTGCCTTGGGTTTACTCTACGATAACGGCGAAGGTTTGCCACGCGATGATGAGCAGGCGTTGTCCTGGTATGCCAAAGCGGCGGCGCAAGGCTATGCCAAAGCGCAAGTGAACTTAGCTTTAATGTACGAACAGGGGCGCGGCACTACGATCGATTTAGAGCGGGCTCGAATGTGGTTTGCGCGTGCTGCGGAACGAGGCAATCCCGATGCTGTAGGCCGTTATAGGCAAATTGCCGAGGCGGGCGACTACGAAGCCCAGTATCGGTTGGGACTAATGTATTTACGCGGTCGCGGTGTCAGCCGCGACGATGAAGAGGGCGCGCGTTGGATTCAACGCGCCGCCGCGAATGACTACCCAGACGCAATTTTTGCTCTCGGCGTTTTGCAGCAGACAGGACGCGGTGTGCCAGCCTCGGAACGCGCCGCCTCCGCCACCTATCAACGCGCGGCAAACCACGATATCGCAGTGGCGAAATTTAATCTCGCGCACCTGCTGCGCGTAGGACAAGCGGTGCCCAGAAATCTAGAGCGCGCGGGTGTTCTCTACCGCGAAGCGGCAAAAGCAGGCTATGCGCCCGCTGCGACGACGCTGGCCATGCTTTATGAAAGCGGCGAGGCATGGCCGCCTGATGAAAAACGTTCGCGATATTGGTATCAGAAGGCTGCGCGTCTGGGCGATCCCAAGGCGCAAGTCAATCTCGGTTATCAACTCGCGAGAGGCGTTGCCGGCGAGCAAGACCTGACCGCAAGCTATGCGTGGTTTTTTGCCGCCGACCGCCAAGGTCACCCGCGCGCCGCTGAGAACTTGAAGTACCTTGAAACGCAAATGAGTTCACCTGAGCGAGAACGCGCGCGGACCTTAGGCATAGAGTACGCTGCGCTTAGCAAGTAAACACGCGCCGACAGACTGCTAGCGCCTCACCCTCACCGCAGTTGTGGCGACGAGCGCGGCGCCAGCGCGGCTCCCAAACAAATCTGCGCGAATGCGCCGTCCGCCCGCCGCTATCGGCCGCGGTCCTCGTGCGTCATGCGGGTTAGTTTTTGAAGAAAAAAAACTCGGCAACTAAGCCGAGCCACACAAATCCACCAAGCCAGATGTTGTTCATAAACGCAGCGAAACATTGCCTCGGCGTGCGCGTGCGGATCAAGTACTGTTGGTAGGCACAACATGCGGCGGCACCGGCAAGAGCGATCAGGTACGGCCAATGTAGCTCCGTACGCGCGCCAATCATGAACAAATTGATCAATAGTAAGACTTGGCATACTAGAATAAAACTACGGTCTAGATCGCCCAGCAGAATCGCCGTTGAACGAACCCCGACTTTCAAATCGTCGTGGCGGTCCGTCATCGCATATTCTGTGTCATAGATCAGTACCCACAGTATATTCGCGCACATGAGTAACCACGCGAGCAGTGGGACCTCCTCGCTTACGGCCGCGAACGCCATCGGAATACCCCAAGAAAACGCTGCAGCGAGATAAACTTGCGGTAAATACGTGTAGCGTTTCATGAACGGGTACAGTATGGCCAGCGGTATCGCCACTAGTGATAATAAGATCGTCAAATGATTCATGCTCAGCACTAGTAGGCCAGACAAACCCATGAGTATGGCACCTACGAACAGCGCCTCTCGTGGTTCGATACGGCCACTAACGATCGGTCGGTCACGTGTCCGTGTAACGTGACCATCGAAGTGCCGATCAGCGTAGTCGTTGATCGCGCAACCCGCAGCGCGCATTAGTATCGTGCCGGCCACGAAGACGACTAGAATCGTAGCATCTGGTACGCCGCGAGCGGCCAGCCACAAAGCCCACAATGTCGGCCACAGTAGTAGCAAGATGCCAACCGGCTTATGCATGCGTGTGAGTTCCAGGTAAGCACTGAGTTTTTTCATCACGCTCGTAGGCTTGTCGAGCTTAGACTTTTGCATATTCCACTCGTTGTTCCAACCAGTGTCGAATGACATCCTCAGCGGCGTTCGGATCAGTCGCGAGCATTTGATCAGCGACGCGCCGTACGGTCGGGATGAGGGCATGGTCACGGACCATATCTGCGATTCGATAGTGTCTTGCACCTGTCTGTTTAGTGCCTAGAAGCTCACCAGGACCGCGCAGTTGAAGGTCTTGTTCGGCGATAAAAAAACCGTCATTGCTCTCGCGCATTACATGTAGGCGAAGGCGGGCGGTGTCACTAAGCGGTGGTTTATAGAGCAATACGCAATCCGCTTGGGTTGTACCTCTTCCCACGCGTCCACGTAGTTGGTGCAGTTGGGAGAGGCCCAAGCGCTCCGCGTTTTCGATGATCATCAACGAAGCGTTCGGAACGTCCACGCCGACCTCGATCACTGTGGTGGCAACGAGGACATCGATCTTCCCGGCCAGGAATTGTTCCATTAGTCTATTTTTGTCACGCTCCACGAGACGCCCGTGCACGAGGCCGATGCGCAATGTCGGTAGCGTTTGCACTAACGCATCAGCGGTCTCGGTCGCCGCTTCCGAGGCGAGGTGGGCGGATTCCTCGATCAAAGGACACACCCAATAGACTTGGCGGCCACGCGCACAAACGTCTTCAATACGCGCGCTAATCTCGCTACGACGCGTTTGCGGTACCACGACAGTTCGGATCGGCATGCGCCCAGGGGGTAATTCATCGATTATCGATACATCTAGGTCCGCGAAAGTCGTCATCGCCAGCGTCCGCGGGATCGGTGTCGCCGTCATGATGAGTTGGTGCGGGCGTACTTTACCCGCCGCACCTTTCTCGAGTAGCGCGAGACGTTGGTCGACCCCGAAACGATGCTGTTCGTCGACGATCACAAGCCCCAGCCGATTGAATGCTACATCGTCTTGAAACAAAGCATGAGTGCCAACGATGATCGCAGCCGGGCCACCCGCGACCCGTGCCAAGACGTCGCGGCGTGCGCTGCGACTCAATTTGCCGCTGAGAAATTCGAGCGCGATACCATGGGGTGCAAACCATTTCGATAAAGTGCGAATGTGTTGTTCAGCGAGCAACTCGGTAGGTGCCATGAACGCGACTTGCAGTCCGGTGTCCACCACGCTCGCGGCGAGGCAAGCAGCGACCGCCGTTTTTCCGGCACCCACATCGCCTTGCAGAAGGCGCAACATCGGCGTGGGCGCATTGAGGTCGGCGTCGATTTCTTTAACGACGCGCTGTTGTGCCGGTGTCAACTCGAACCCAAACGCCGCTGCGACCTGGTCGCGAAGTGTACAAGCGCCTTTGATAGGGTACGCATCGTGGGTTTTTGCTTGCGCACGTAAGCGGCGTTGGCTGAGTTGATGGGCGAGCAATTCTTGCAAGGCGAGCCGTTGTTGTGCGGAGTGCGTGCGTGCTAGTAGCGCGTCGATATCGGCATCGGCCGGTGGAGTGTGTAAGTAGCGGATAGCATGGTGCAACGGCGGCAGGCGCAGCGGCTTATCTTCGAGCAACTGCAGATGGCGATCGACATCGCCAAGACTCGTGGGCGAATCGTCTAGCAAAGTGAGCGCTTGGTTGATGAGTTTGCGCAACGATAATTGATGCAAACCCTCGGTCGTCGGATATACGGGTGTGAGCGTAAGATCGCTGCGCGGGCTCGCGTTTATTCCCACAAATTGCACTTCGGGGTGCACCATTTCACGCATTCTCGGACCTCGTCGGACCTCACCAAAACAGCGTATCGTCCGTCCCACTGCGAGGTGTTGCATGAAGTCTTGGCTAAAATGAAAGAAGCGTAACGCGATCTCGCCGGTCCCATCGCGTACTCGACAGAGCAAGGCCCGGCGGCGACCGTACTGAAGCTGACATTTGTGGATCGTGGCTTCGATTAACACCTCGGTGCCTGTTTGGAGGCTCGCGAGCGCTTGTACACGCGTGCGGTCTTGGTATCGCGCAGGCAAATGAAACAACAAACCATAAACGGAATGAATACCGAGTCGGGCGAGGCGTTCAGTGATCCGAGGGCCAACACCGTGGAGTGTTTGCACGGACGCGTCGAGCGGCGATGCGGTGCTACTAGGTGCGACCGACGTTACAGACATTACATTCGTTTACGGGCGACTCGCGTAACGGTTTTTATCGATTTTATTGCCCGCAAAATATCAGCAAGGTGTTTGCGGCCCCGCACACTGACCACCAGGCGAATGTTCGAATATCGTTCGTCACGCTCCGAAACTTCCACTTCTTCGATGTTCGCACTTTCGTCGGCAACAGCGGCTGCGATAACCGCCAGTACGCCTCGCTGGTTATTAACTTCGGCCAATACTTCGACACTGAATTCTCGTTCGATCTCGACTGACCAATCAACATCGACCCATTTGTCGGGCGCGCTACGATAATCAGCAACGTTAGGGCAATGCTGTTGGTGAATAACAATCCCACGCCCGGCGGTCAGGTAGCCGATGATGGGATCTCCAGGAATGGGGTAACAACATTTCGGAAACGTGACAACCATCCCTTCGGTGCCACGAATATCCAGCGCTTTCAGCGGCTTGTTTGCTCCTCGGCGGCGCCATCGTCGACGTGGTTTTGCATCCTGCTCAGAGATGAGGGTCACCGCTGCCAACGGTGCCGGCCGGTTGCCAAGACCGATCTCGCCGAGCAAGTGGGTCATCGATTCGAGTCTTAGGTTCGCCAGTGCCTGTTCCACGCGCGTCGGTTCCAGATCCGCGAGTTGCTTGCCGTACTGACTGAGTTCGCGTTCGAGCATACGCTTTCCGAGCACACACGCCTCGTCTTCGCGTAAATTCTTCAAGTAATGACGGATCGTCGCACGCGCTTTTGCGGTAGTGACGAACGTGAGCCAGGAGGGGTTTGGGCGCGCGCCGGGTGCGGTCACAATTTCTACGGTTTGTCCGGTTTCCAAAGGCGTACGCAATGGCGCAAGTTTGCGATCGATGCGGCACGCAACACAGGTGTTGCCGACGTCAGTGTGAATTGCGTAGGCGAAATCTATCGATGTTGCGCCGCGCGGGAGGCGGAGGATTTCGCCTTTGGGGCTGAAGATGTAGACTTCGTCAGGAAATAAGTCAACTTTGACGTTTTCTAAGAATTCCTCTGAGTTGCCGGCTTGGCGTTGCATTTCCAACACCCCCCGAAGCCATTCCCGAGCCCGCTTATGGGCGCTCTTTGCGGCGCCATCGCCCGTTTTATAGAGCCAGTGGGCTGCGATCCCCGCTTCACCGACTTGATCCATCTCCTTAGTACGAATCTGCACCTCTATCGGTATGCTGAACGGTCCGAATAAGACCGTGTGTAAGGATTGGTAGCCGTTGGTTTTCGGGATCGCGATATAGTCTTTAAACTTTCCGGGTACCGGATTATATAGCCCGTGCACGACGCCGAGCGCGCGATAACAGGTATCTACTGTGTCAACGATGATGCGAAAAGCGTAGACGTCGGTAACATCCGCAAATTTTAGTGACTTCTCTTTCATTTTTTTATAAATGCTATAGAGGTGTTTTTCACGTCCGATGACGCGTGCGCTAAGTTTCTCCTGGTACAAACGACTTTTGATCCGTTCGAGAATCTTGTCGACGACTTCTTTACGGTTTCCTCGGACGCGTTCAACTTCTTTTTTGACCGTTCGATAGCGCAAGGGGTAGAGCGCTGCGAAGCCGAGTTCTTCGAGTTCGAGTCGAATACTGTTGAGGCCGAGTCGTTGCGCGATCGGCGCGTAGATCTCTAAGGTTTCGCGTGCAATGCGGCGACGTTTGTCGGGTGGTAACGCGGCAAGCGTGCGCATATTGTGGAGACGATCGGCGAGTTTAACCAGAATAACCCGGATGTCATCCGCCATTGCCATGATCATGCGCTGAAAGTTGTGGGCTTGGGCTTCGGCGCGCGATTCAAATTCAATTTGGGTGAGCTTGGAGAGGCCGACGACGATTGCGGCTACTTCGGAGCCAAATGTATCGTTAATCCGATCGCTATCGATTTCTGTATCTTCAATAACGTCGTGCAAAATGGCGGCCACGAGAGTTTCGTGGTCCATGTGCATATCTGCGAGTATCGAAGCGACTTCGAGCGGATGTTGAATATAGGGTTCGCCACTCAGGCGCAGCTGTCCAAAGTGGGCGTCGGCGCCAAATTCGTAGGCCCGTTTTACCGCCTCGACTTGGGCCGGATCGAGGTAAGCACGGATCTGTTGAGATAAGTCCTCAAATTCGACACTGTCAGCTTCGGCATACATCATCTAACAGCGGAGACGAACGCTCCGCCGTCGCCATCGGGCTCAGGGAAATTCGGCCGGACCCGGAGGATTGGGTTCTGGATCGACGTCCGCGGCGGCCGCAGCAGCGAGTTGCTCCGCTAATTCATATTCCTCCGCGGCGCGCGTCTTTGCCTCGATCTCGTCGATGATTTCCTGGTTCATGACGCCGGCGGCGATTTCCCGCAGCGCGATCACCGTCGGTTTATCCCCATCCTCGGGTACCAGCGGCTCAGCGCCCATGGCGAGTTGGCGCGCACGTTTGCTCGCTGCGACGACCAGATCGAAGCGATTATCGATGTAAGGTAGGCAATCTTGGACAGTCAATCGTGCCATGGGCAGCCTCGAATATAATGGGGATTGTCTTAAGGATATCAAATGCCCTTTTGCAGCGCTACGACGGCTCGCTGAAGCGCGCGCTAAGTTCCGCTTGTTGGTTAAGGGTGCGCAGTCGCGTGGCACGTACGATCGCGACGAGATCCCCCAGCGCCCGCGCAAAGTCGTCGTTAACCACACTGTAATCGAATTCATGGAAGTGGGTGATTTCCTGCAGCGCGGCGCGCATGCGTTTAGCGATCACCTCCTCGCTATCGCGACCGCGGTCATCGAGGCGCTGCTTGAGCGTTGTCAGTGAGGGCGGAAGCACAAAAACTGAGGTTACCTCGGTCGACTCGCGACGGATCTGCTGCGCACCCTGCCAATCTATCTCGAGCAGGATATCGCCGTGCCTGCGCGCGGCTGCAACCGCCGCACGGGAGGTACCGTAGAGATTGTCGAAAACCGTCGCGTATTCGACAAACTCACCCCGGGCCGCCATTTTATTGAAATCTTCATGACTGACGAAGTGGTAGTCGACGCCGTCTCGTTCACCGTCCCGTCGGGGTCGCGTCGTGTGCGAGATGCAGACACTTAGGCCGGTTAATTCTTGGCGCAGTGCTTTCACTAAAGTTGTTTTACCCGCACCAGACGGTGCCGAGACTACGAATATTTGCCCTAACGAAACGCTCATTCGAGGTTTTGAATTTGTTCGCGCATTTGTTCGATCAAAACTTTTAAGTCAACCGAAGCGCCGGCGGTGTCGATGTGCGCTGACTTCGACCCAAGCGTATTGGCTTCCCGATTTAGTTCTTGCATGAGAAAGTCAAGGCGGCGCCCGATCGCCTGCGGTTGTGCTAAGACCCGCCGCACTTCACTGACATGCGTCGCGAGGCGATCGAGTTCTTCGGCGACGTCGAGCTTTTGCAACAACAAAGCACATTCCTGTTCGACGCGTGCTTCGTCTAAACCGGTCGCTAGCTCGGCAATTTTTTGCTGGTGACGGTCGCGGATATTGGCAACGATTTCCGGTACCTGAATGCGCAATTTCTCGACAAGTTGGTCGATGTCATCACAGCGTTCGAGGAGCACCTCTTTGAGTTTAGCTCCTTCACGGGCGCGCGTGTCGATGAGCTCACTCAAGGTTTTATCTAGGAGCTCTAATAGCCACTGTGAGATGCGGTTGCGCTCGAGTTCGGGCGTTTCAATAACGCCCGGCCAGCGCAATATATCGAGTGGGTTTATTGATGCAGGATCAGCCACGAACCGTGTTACTTCTTGTGCGGCGTGCGCGATTTGCTTCGCTAGCGAAACGTTAACATTGAGCGTGTAATGTTCGCTAGCGACCAGGTCGTAGCGCAGCGCGCAGTCGATTTTGCCGCGATTCAAGTGACTAGAAACGCGACTCCGAATACCCGTTTCGAGGTGACGAAAATCTTCGGGTAGGCGCAAGCCGACCTCCAAATAACGATGATTCACAGAGCGTAACTCCCAAATTGCACGCCCCCATTCTGCGCTCGCTTCGTGACGCGCGAACGCGGTCATACTGCGTGCCATGGCAATTCTCCCTGTTCTAAAGCTCGTGATTCGTCCACGCCCGCAGACATGGGCATCGATCGAGATTCGGAGTTGATCTTAGCGACTTGCACCCGGGGTGACAAAAGCATCGTGCGCGCTTCCCAGCGCCATCCATGGTTATAATTCCTCGTACCACCCAATTATGGACCAACTCATGAGCAGACCAAGTGGCCGCGCCGCCGGAGAAATGCGGCCCGTGAAATTTTCTCGTCATTACACCGTGCACGCGGAAGGATCCGTGCTGGTTGAATTTGGAAACACCAAGGTGCTGTGCAACGCTAGCATTGACGACAAGACGCCGCCGTTCCTGCGCGGCCAAGGTTTGGGTTGGGTTACGGCGGAGTACGGGATGTTGCCGCGCGCAACAAACTCGCGTAATCGACGCGAAGCTACGCAGGGACGGCAGGGCGGTCGCACCTTGGAAATTCAGCGTCTGATCGGCCGCTCGTTGCGCGCGGTCGTCGATCGGGAGGCGCTCGGCGAGCGGACGATAATAGTCGATTGCGATGTCATACAAGCTGACGGTGGCACCCGCACCGCAGCGATAACGGGAGCCTACGTCGCATTAGTCGACGCCGTGCGCGTGTTGCTAGATAGCGCAGTGTTGGCAAGATCGCCGTTGCATGGCGCCGTCGCATCGGTATCGGTAGGTATTTGCGCGGGCGAGCCGGTGCTTGATCTCGATTACGCGGAAGATTCGAGTGCCGAAACGGACATGAATGTGGTCATGAACAGCGCCGGACATTTCGTTGAAATACAAGGTACCGCAGAGGGCCACGCTTTTCGTCGCGAAGAGTTGCACATGATGCTAGAGCTCGCCACGCGCGGCATCGATCATTTGCTCAAAGCACAGGAAAATGCCCTGGCCCGAACATTTCAGCGGTCGGGCACGGCGCTAAACGCGAGTGATTGATGCGCAGATGAATACGCAGCGCAGTGGGCGGCTGCGCCCGCTCCAGTTTGTTCCCACTGGCGCCCTACGCCGCCCCTCGCTGGCCCAGGCGTGTTGGTGCTTGCGGTTCACCCTCGCCCTCGAGACAGCGATGCCCCGAATTCCTGCGCAGCGTGCCCCCGCGCCTGACCGGCGCGATTATCCGGCGCACTGGTGAAAGATCCGGGCTAGCCGCCGTATGATGTCGGTGCTCGAGATCGTACTTGCAAGCGGCAACGTCGCTAAGCTGCGGGAATTGCGTGAACTGTTGGTGGGAGCGCCCGTTAGGTTACGCCCCCAGAGCGACTTCGGCGTGGCGTCGGCACCTGAAACGGGCCTGAGTTTTGTCGAGAACGCGTTGCTGAAAGCGCGTCACGCCGCCGCGATCGCGGAGCGGCCGGCACTCGCAGACGACTCTGGCCTGGCAGTTGATGGCCTAGCGGGCGCTCCGGGGATCTATTCTGCGCGTTATGCCGGTGCCACGGCCAGTGATGCTGATAACGTCAACAAATTGCTCGCCAACGCTCGTATGCTCGCCGCAGGCGAGCGTGGCTGTCGGTTTGTGTGCGCGATGGTATTTCTCGCCCATGCGCGTGATCCGGTCCCGCTGATCTGCGAAGCTCAGTGGCGCGGTCGGCTCGCTAACATGCCGCGCGGTGAGCATGGCTTTGGCTACGATCCGGTATTCGAAATTGCAGCATTGGGCAGGACCGCAGCCGAACTCACCGTCGCAGAAAAGCATCGTTTGAGCCACCGCGCCCAGGCTGCGACGAAAATGATTGCCTGTTTGCGGGAGCATTTGCGTGACTTTTGATAATGTCGCTGCGATCCCCGTCGGTCTTTACGTGCATCTGCCGTGGTGCGTACGCAAATGCCCTTATTGTGATTTCAATTCTTATGCCGTGCGCGAGCCACTGCCAGAGCGCGCCTATGTTGATGCCTTGCTCGCGGATTTAGTCGAGGAAGCTGCCGATCTTCAGGGGCGTGAAATTGCGACGGTCTTCATCGGCGGTGGTACCCCAAGTTTGTTCTCCGGATGGGCGATCCGCGCGTTATTGCGCGGTATCGCGGCGCGCGTGCCACTTGCGGCCCGCTGTGAAATAAGCCTGGAATGCAACCCAGGCGAGGTCGATGTGCAGCGCCTGGCGGCTTATCGCGACGCGGGCGTGACGCGTTTGTCGCTCGGGATGCAAAGCTTGCGTGCGCCGCAGCTTGCCGCGCTCGGGCGGATCCACGCGCCAGCCGATTGCAAGGCCGCGATGCGTGCCGCTCGCGCCGCCGCTTTCGAGCAACTCAACGCCGATCTCATGTTCGGGCTACCGGGAGACAATCCGGGAGACGGTTGCAGGGATCTCGCCGCTGTCATCGCCTTGGCACCCGAGCACATTTCCTGGTACCAATTGACGATAGAACCAGGTACGCCGTTCGCGCGCCGAGCACAACACTTGCCCGCTCATGATCACATCGCGGCAGCGTCAGAGCACGGCCTGACAGTGCTCGCCGAGGCGGGCTATCAGCGCTACGAGGTGTCAGCTTACGCCCGCCCTAATTGCCGCTGTGAGCATAACTTGAATTACTGGCAATTTGGGGATTACCTCGGCATCGGCGCCGGTGCGCACGGCAAGATCACACGCCCCCAGGAGCTCATCCGTCGCGTCAAACGCCGCAACCCAAGCCGCTATCTCGGCGCTGATGCGGGGCGCGTTGCTGCCGAGAGCACGCTCACATCGTGCGAACGCATCACCGAGTTTATGCTCAATGGCCTACGTTTAGTGGACGGATTTCAGCCGGCATCTTTTGTCACCCGTACCGGCGTGGCGCTAAGTGCTATCGCCGCTCCTCTGGAGACCGCGAACCGCCTCGGGTGGCTCGAAGTCGGCGCCGACCGCATCGCACCTACCCCGCTAGGGCTACGTTTTTTGAATGACTTGCAGCTGTTATTTGTGGCCCTACAAGACCCCGATCGGGGCGCCTATCCCGGCTATGGCGCGAGCACCGCGAATGCGGAGGCAGGGTAGTTTCGTCCGAGCGCCGGGCTGCAGTCGTAAGCGTAGCTGTAGTTACGATGAAAATGCGCGTTACCTCGAGCTGTGGGCACCAACACAGTGTGCGCCTGGTGCAATATCCGGGGTCGGGCAGGTCTAAATCAGGCTCGCCAGGCCGCCTGCGTAAACAAGATTTTTGAACTGCTTCCCTTTTTACAATTTGAGTTTTTCTCACCAGCGGTCGATGAAATTCCTATTGCGGGACCAAAATCCTGCAAGCCGAGGGAATAGCGGCGAAGGATCAAAGACTATGGTGCACAAAGTTAAACAACAATCCAACGCGGCCGTCGAGACGCACTACGCGTGGTCGGTCGCCGGCGGTACTACTAGCGCTCCTTTCGAAAACAACGCAGTGGAAGCGAATGTCTCACCATTGCACGAAACTAAAAAGCAAATTATCCAGAATCGAGTCGCATCGGCGCTACTCGCGAGCCAGTTTCGTCAAATGATCCGGATTCACGAGCTAGAATCTGGACGCCGCACCGCTTGCGTCAACCCGCAGCAGTGCAAAACGATGCTGGATGCGCTGCGCGAGAAAACCCATCTCGCCTTTGATGCACGTGGCGTAGTGTTGCACATTGACGCAGGGTGTGCCCTAGAAGGTTGTTTCGACGACGACTTGGTCTACAGTTTACTGGAAACGGCGGTTTATCAAGCCGCGTGCGTGGCAGACCGCGCCGTGACATTGAAGTGCACGGTAGATGATGGGTGCCTGGTGTTTAAGTTAGATCACGATGGCGGCGACTGTGAATCGAATTTTATGATCATCGATGAAGAGTCAACCTTAGACTTCGCTCGTAAAATTGCGGCTAGCCACGAATATCGCGGTCGCTGCGGCGAGGTAGTTGTCGATCACCAACACAACTCCGAGGCGCCGTGCTTTGAACTACACTTGCCGTAGCAGTCTGTCCGACACAGACCGCAAGCGCTAGTTAAAGTGCGGGATGATCTCTTTCGCGACTTGATCGACAACTGCACGCGTGTCCAGGATTGGTTGAATCGCGACCTGGTGAACCCCAGCTTCGCGCAATGTTTCTATCATCCCGATGACTTCTTGTTTTGTGCCCGTCAACGTCGTTGCTTGAATGATTTTTTTCGTCATCAATTTTTCATGTTCGGGTTTTAGTTGCTGTAGATATCCGCTATAGAGTTTCAAGTGTCGCGTTTCTACCGGTGCATCCGGCTCCCGATAAACGCCTACGAAATCCATTAACTCGTCGCGAAAATCGTTCGGCAACGCGCTGGGGTCTTTGTGACAAGAAAGTGCGAAAATATTGGAACTCGAAGCCACCATCGGTCCGACCGCTTCGCGTACGGCGCGGGTTTCGATCGCGTCGTTAGAATCAGTGAGATAAAACGCGGTCATCGACAGTACGTAAATATCCTCCGGGTCGCGGCCGGCTGCCCGCGCACCTTGGTGAACATTGTCTACCATCCATTTCACTATCGACGGGTGCACGGCGCCAAACAGGATCACGCCGTCGGCAATTCGTCCCGCTAGTTGGGCGACACGTGGGCCGCTAGCGGAGACGTAAATGGGGATCTCGTCTTTGATATTTATGAAACCCACGTCGGGATTGAGAAAAGTTATCTTTCGTCGACGTTCACCCTCCGCGTAATCGACGATCTCGCCGTTGAATAAACCACGGCACACGCGCACGTGATCTTCGAGGTCCGCGACGCGTGCCGCCGGCATGCCTAGCGTTCGCCGCGTCGTATTGCCGGTACCGATCCCCATGATCACACGACCGGGTGCGAGAGAATTGATCGTTGCCATGCCGCAGGCCGACAAGGGTGAAATGCGGGATGCGGGATTCGTTACGCCTGGCCCCAACTTGATTTTCTCAGTGCGGTCGGCGCACAGAGCGAGCGCGGCGTAGACTTCGCTGCCCAACATTTGCGTATCGTATAGCCAGGCATGTGAAAATCCGTGGTCTTCAGCGTATTTGACGTCTGGGTGGATGTGGCAGTCCCCCATGAAAACGAATCCAAAATCCATTGTTGCTCTCCTCCGCGATCGTGAGTCTCAGGCGCAGTTGCGCTGCGCGCCTAATTTTAATCGCTTCTGAGGGCACTTGCATGCACATCGACCATTGTGGGCGCTTCAAAACTGTCGGCGCGACCGGTAGCATGTCGAGGCATGCGCATGACTGCTCAAGCGTTCCGTGACTGGGACCATAAATCGATCACTTTGGTGGGTATGTCTGGCGTTGGCAAAACCCATCTTTCCGTGCGTCTGCGTCAAGCGGATTGGTTTCATTATTCTGCGGATTATCGCATCGGCACCCGCTACTTAAACGAACCCATACTCGACAATATTAAGCGCCAAGCGATGCAGATCCCGTTCTTAAGGGAATTATTACGGTCAGATTCGATCTATATTTCGAACAACATCACCGTTGACAATCTCGCGGCGGTGTTGACTTTTCTTGGCAAGCTAGGCGCACCTGGCGGTGGTGGTTTAGCGCTCGAGGAGTTTAAACATCGCCAACAGTTGTATCGAGATGCTGAAGTTGCGGCGATGTTTGATGTACCAGAATTTATCGGCAAAGCGCGCGATATCTATGGCTACCAGCATTTCGTCAACGACTCTGCCGGTAGTTTGTGCGAGTTGGATGAACCAGGCGTATTGGACGTTCTCGCACAACACAGTTTGATATTGTATATCGATGCGACACCGGCTTATGGGCGTGAGTTGTTACGTCGCGCGGAGGCGGATCCGAAACCGCTGTATTATCGTCCTGATTTTCTCGCCGAAGAACTGGACCGATTCATAGCGCAACGCGATATCGCCGGGGTCGACGATATTTTGCCGGATGAGTTCGTATTGTGGATGTTCCCGCGTTTATTCGCCGCTCGCATACCGCGTTATGAGGCCATCGCTACACAATACGGTTACACGATAGGCGCCGATGAGGTCACCTCGATCGATTGCGAGGAGGCGTTCATCGATTGCGTCGCGGAACGATTAAAATGAGTACCGCGCTTTAGGCATCGACATCGCGCAGCAGAAACCGCTAGACTCACGGGTGCCCATCATTAAAGGAGAAGAGCGATGTCACCAGAAGAAGTAGTTAATGCTTTCTGCAACGCATTGTCGAATGATGGTGTGGAAGCGTCGCTAAAGTACATTGCAAATGATTGCGTTTATCAGAATATGCCGTTTCCACCCGTAACCGGCCCGGAAGGTGTGCAGAAAGTTCTCTCGGGATTTTTCGAAACCACTGGACCTGTGCATATCGAAACCTTAAAGCAGATCGCCGTTGGTGATTACGTTAGCAATGAACGGATCGATACTTTCGATCCACCTAAAGGTAAGAGGTTTGGACTGCCGGTCGCTGGTTTCTTCGTCGTCAAAGACGACCAGATCACCGAATGGCGGGATTATTTCTGTATGGATCAGTTTTGCAAAGGTACTGGACTTAGCTTTTAGCCGAGCTTAGAACGTTACCGTAGCAAGGGCTACGCTTTGTTGTAAGGTGCGGCGAGCATTAACGCGTGCCCGTTGAACCGCCTCATTCGTTTTTCTCGTCTAGCAGCATCTCGGCTGCTGCGGTCATCGCGGCAACGCCGGTTTTTATGGTGGACGCAGCGGCCGGTGCGAAGCGTGGTGAATGTAAAGATGGCAGTGGGAGGTTCTCGCGGGTAGCGCGCGCGTGTCGCACCGGGTCGACTGCACCCAACCAAAATAATACGCTCGGAATGCGCGGTTCTACACGACCATAGCGCGCGAAATCCTCCCCACCCATAGTGGGCGGCACGGTAACGATTTGCTCCGCACCAACTAATGCCTGCCACCGAACACGTAACCGCGCTACGAGATCGGGATCGTTCCACACCGAAGGGGTGTAGTGTTCCCGCACCGTGACTCGCGGGCGCAACTCGTCGGGCCAGCCGTAAGCTAGCGCTTGGCCCGCGACCACGCGCTTAATGCCGGCGAGCAGTTGAGTGCGAGATTCATCCGAAAACGAGCGCACTGTAAGTTGCAAATCGGCACGATTGGAAATGATGTTATGCCGTGTGCCGCTGTGAAAACTGCCGACGGTAACGACAGCGGGCGCTAAGGGATCGCTGTTCCGCGAGACCAAGGTTTGCAGCGCCGTGACTATGTTGGCCCCGAGCACAATAGGGTCGCGCGTTTTATGGGGGTATGCGCCGTGACCGCCCACGCCCGGTACCGCAATGTCGACGGCATCGACGTTAGCCGCGATCGCGCCGTCACGTAAACCAAGTGTGCCGCTCGGCAACTCGGCGCTGACATGCAGCGCGAGGTTATAATCTGGGCGTGGGAAACGTTCGAATAAACCCGCATCAAGCATCGCCTTGGCGCCGGCACCGCGTTCTTCAGCCGGTTGTCCAATCATCACTAAGGTACCTTGCCAACGCTCACGTTGCGCGGCAAGGTGGCGTGCCGTCCCGACCCACACAGTCATGTGCACGTCGTGTCCGCAGGCGTGCATGACAGCGACGGCATTGCCATTCTCATCCGTCGTTTCAACTTTGCTAGCGTAGGCAAGACCCGTTTGCTCGCGTATTGGCAGCGCATCGAGATCGGTACGGATCAACAAGGTGGAGCCATCGCCGTTGCGCAATAATGCGACGATGCCATGGCCACCGACATCACGTGTAACCTCGAATCCTAACGCGTCGAGCTCCTCGGCAAGTCGCTCAGCAGTTTTCACTTCGGCAAAAGACAGTTCGGGTGCGGCGTGCAACTCCCGGTAGAGGGCAACCAAGTCGCCCTCCGCGCGCAGCGATGCGGCGACTAGGAGTGTAAGGACGACACCAAGACAGCATTTGAGTGTACGCACGTTTTTGATCATTACAGTATTTTGGTATTGCGGCTTGTGCCTAAAGTAAAGAGTTCCAAGTGACCTGAGCTTAGATGCAGCTGCGTTATCGAACCATTGTCGGGTTCGAAACAGACCGTGTTTTCGTCGTTTGTTGCGGCGGAAACAACAGCGTTGATCAGCATGAAGTGAGTGAAAATCACCGTTGAGCGTTGCATTTCTCGGATGGTCGTACAAGCATTTTCGCGCCATGCCAAAATTGGTTTTTCGTCGATGTCGACCCAACTTGATTGCATGACTTGCCGCAACCAAACTGGTCGCACAGTCATCGGTACCGATGACGGGATTTCACGAAATGTTTCATCGACGACGGGCGCGACGCCCCAGTGCTCGGCGAGTGGCATGGCCGTTTCTCGAGCGCGTTTTAGAGGGCTTGTCAGTATGGCCATGGGGGTGTGACGACCCAAGGTGGCCACCACCGCGGCGGCTTGGTCGGACCCACGTCGGCTTAAGCCCGGATCACGGTGCTCTGTCCAAGCCGCGGCAGCTTCGCCGTGACGAACTAAGTAGATGTCAAACGCTGTATTGGTGGATTCCATAACAATACGCTTAAGCCAAAATAGGCACGCGAAGCGTGGCATAATCTTGATAATATCGTATTAGCTGCCGCTGTGGTGTGTGCCGTCATGTCTGACGATGTCTTTGACGACAGGCTCGCCGTGCGACGCGCCGTTTTTGGTGACGCCTATGTCGACGCTGCGTTGAGTAGCGTCGACGCCTTCAGTCGGCCCTTGCAGGAGCTTGTGACGCGTTATGCGTGGGGCGGCGTCTGGGAACGCGATGGATTGTCGCTAAAGACCCGCAGCTTGTTAAATCTGGCGATGCTAACCGTGCTCAATCGGGCGCACGAACTTGAAATTCATCTGCGCGGCGCTTTAAACAATGGTCGTGACGCCATAGAGATCCGCGAGGTATTGTTGCGAGCCGGGATCTACGCTGGAATGCCCGCAGCCGTAGACGCGTTTCGTGTTGCGCGGCGCGTATTAGAGGACGCGGGCGTCGATCTTAATGCGCTCGATGATTGACTTCACGGACAAGCATCGAGCACGTGAACCGACTTACTCGCTATTTAGTCACTACGGCATTGTCGGTACCGCTACTCGCGCTCCTCGGCGGGAAGCATGCCCGAGCAATCACGGTTGTTATGTACCCCTGGGCTTGGTGGGCGGCGCGCTTGTTATTGGTGCGTCTGACTGGCCGCATCAAACGCAGAATTCGCTGGCCTTTTCATGCCGTGTACAGGAGCATCCTATTTACGATTTGGAATGCCGAGACCCTTGGTCGAGTTACGATGCCGCAGCAATTTAAGGGTTATCTACGCATGGAAAGCCTCATCTGGTTCATGTTCTGCGTCGTTGTGCTTGCCAATATGGTAAGCGGCCACGTGGCGGAACGTTTCAATTGAGCGCTGAGCTAGGATTTTTGTTCAAAAAAATGCCTCGTGTTACTAAGCTCTAAAGGTGTTTAACGCAGGCGTGCGGTGACGCGAACTTCGACTAAGGCACCTGGCAAGGCAAGCTCGGTGATCCCGATCGCCGTCCAGGCCGCATGCGGCGCGGACATGAAACGATCCTTCGCAGCGACAAACGTCGTTAAGTGTTTTTGCAGATCGACGTGAAAAGTGGTCATCTCGACGATGTCAGAGAGATCGAGTTTGACTTCCGCGAGCACGCTTTGCAGATTTTCGAACACTAAAGTGAATTGTCTTTCGGGATCGTCAGGCACTGAGAAATCCCGCTCCATACCGATCATGCCGGAGCAGCGCAGATGATCGCCATCGACGATGGCGGGTGAGAAATGGTAGTTATCGTACATCGCTTGCATCCAAGCGGGAATGATCTCTTTCATAGCCGGTCCTTTTATTTCGTTTTGTCGATAGGGTATTTCACGCTCGTTGTAAGCGGCGCACACTCATACTACGCCGACACCGCCAAAATATCAGTCTTAGCTGGAGGGGTGTGCCGTGCCACCCCGGCGGTACTTGGTTGGGTGCCGGGCTCGGCGTCGCTCCCGCACACGCAGGACCCCAGAAAAAAGTGCGTTCCGCCGTCGGCTCGACATTTTCACATGCTTCGTTTTTGGCCCGAGAAAATATTGATTTAAGCACATGGGACGCTCCCGTTTCGGTTCGTTCGAGCAGTGATATTAGGAGTTTGGAAGCGACTCTAATTCGGCCCAGCGCTCGACTAGCGCATCGAGTTCAACTTGCGCAGCAGCTAATTTCTGCAACGTTGTGCGTACGTGTTCGTGATTTTTTTCATAGAAACTCGCGACAGCCGTTTGCGCTTGCAGATCTGCGATCTGTGTTTCCAATAACTCAATGCGATCAGGCAATTGTTCGAGTTCGTACTTATGCTTGTAGCTAAGCTTACCGCGCGTAGAACTCCTGTCTTGAGTGGCCGCATTACGTTCCTTTTTTGTGGTCGTTGGCTGCGGCTCTTCACGTTCTGCGAGGCGCTTCCCACGCGCGTGCCAATCGCTGAAACCGCCGGCATAGCGCTCGATGCAACCGGAATCTTCGAATACCAATACGCTGCTAACGACGTTGTCGAGAAACTCTCGATCATGGCTGACGACGATCAGCGTGCCCTGATAATCACTTAAGCGTGCTTCAAGCACTTCTAGGGTTTCTATATCGAGGTCATTTGTGGGTTCGTCCAAGACGAGGAGATTGCTGGGTCGAGCAAACAGGCGCGCCAATATAGCGCGATTGCATTCACCACCGGACAAGGCCTTCACAGGTAGCTGCGCGCGCCCTGGTTCGAACAAAAATCCTCGCAAATAGCCGATCACGTGCCGGTCTTTGCCTTTTACCGAGATGTAATCGCGCCCGCCCCCAACGATTTCAGCAACGGTTTTGTCTGGGTCGAGTTCCCGACGCATTTGGTCAAAGTAGCCGACGAGAAGCTTAGTACCGAGTTTGAGCGTTCCGGCATCTGGCTTGATCTCCCCTAACAGCAAGCGCAGTAGCGTGCTTTTACCGACTCCGTTATTGCCGATCAGGCCGATACGATCGCCGCGCATGATTTTAATGGAGAAGCGTTCGATGAGCGAGATTTCTCCAAAACCATAGCTAAGATTTCTCGCTTCGATAACTTTGCGTCCGGAACGCTCGGCTTCTTCGACATGGATTCTAGGCTTGAGGTCAGGTTTTAAACGTGTCGCGACCTCAGTGCGCATTTCTTCTAATGCGCGGACGCGGCCCATATTGCGCGTCCGCCGTGCTTTAATCCCTTGGCGTATCCATCGTTCTTCTTGTGCTAACTTTTTATTAAATAGCGCATGGTCGCGCGCTTCGTCGCGAAGAAATTTCTCTTTATTGGCGAGATAGGTCCGATAGTTGCCGGGCCAACTAGTCAGGCGACCACGATCGATTTCGACGATGCGTGTTGCGAGGCGCTGCAAAAAAGCCCGATCGTGTGTGACAAATAAGATGCTGCCATCGAAAGCGTACACTTTGTTTTCCAACCAACGAATCGTACTGAGATCCAAATGATTGGTCGGTTCATCTAACAATAACAGATCAGGTTGTCCAACCAATGCTCGGGCAAGTGACACCCGTCGCTGCCAACCACCAGACAATTTGCCGAGCATGCGATCGCCCGGTAAGTCGAGTTCTGATAAAGTCGTCGCAACTCGTTGATCGACGTTCCAGCCGCCACGCGCCTCGATGCGACGCTGCAGATTGTCGAGCGCTTTTGCATCAGCGGCGGGGGCGAGTTCCATCAAACGCGCGAATTCCGTGTGGAGATGGCGGAGTTTTGCTAAACCTGCAGCGACATACTCGGTAACCGTTAGCGTGTGATCTGTCGGCAACGTTTGCGCGAGTTGACTGATCTCGATATCCGGATGACGCCGGATCTCGCCGGCGTCGCAATCGAGTTCACCGTTGATGAGTTTCATCATGGTAGATTTACCGGCACCGTTGCGGCCTATGAGGCATACCCGCTCCCCAGCCGCTAGCGCAAAATCCACTTCTTTTAGAATTGCTCGCCCGGAAAATTCCAGTGTAACCGCGTGAAACGTGACGTAGTTCATAGTCGAGAAAATCGTCAAAACTCAAAGCGACATTGTCGAATGTAGTTACTGTAATTCGCAAGTCGCTCGTTAAACTTTACTAGATCGCCGCCGATAAAGCTTATACGGATAACCGCGAGTTTGATGACCGCCGATGAGCGCGCCATTCTTGATGGCACAAATTTGGACTAGGAAAAAAAGTGACAACAAGTTCGCTCGAGCGGCAACCAGAGCCGACGGATCCTTATGCGGAACTGACCGAGCGCGTTGCGTGCTAGGAACGACAAGTCGCTGTAATGGCGGACAAGAATGCCTTGAGCATGGTGGTGTTTAGCGGTGATATGGATAAGCTCCTCGCGGCGTTTGTCATCGTCAACGGTGCAACGGCTTGCGGCAGGCGGGCGTGTTTGTTTTTTACGTTTTGGGGTACGGCTGCACTGAAACAAAAGAAGTCGACGGAGCAGAAATCCCTAGTAGAGCGACTATTTGGTTTGATGTTACCGCGCGGGTTAAAAAAACCGCCGTCCATCACGCTTACATTTTGGTGGTCTCGGGCGCACGATGATGGTGCGCGAATTTGCGTTATCCCATGCCGATCATGCGGCTCAATAACGAGATGAATAAAGTTGAGCCGGCGCAAGAGATGCACGCTGTGGCCGGTGATCCTGCGTTTGAATTGGACGTGCAAGCGTGGTGTAAGCGCACCGGCCACGAGCTAGTCGATGTTTCGAGCGATAGTGGTTCAATCACGGCCGTGATCCGCAAACGATAGACGGTCGTTCATTTAGATCAGCAGATGAGCGCCGTCGACCTATCTACGCCGGCAACGCCAGCGATCAATCTAGACGTCGACGAGGAGCTGCTCCAGCGCATAATTGCCTTGAGCACTCAAATCGACGGCCACAAAGCCCGCGAGCTGCGGGCATTGATCGAGGAGCTGGGCAGTCAAATAACAGCTACCAAGAACCGAGTGAACGAATTTGTTACCGCACAGGCCGAGGCGATCGTCAACGCGGGCATGATCATGTCGGAGCTGGAAGAAACCCAAATAGAGCTCGAGCGCGCAAAAATTACGGCGGAGGCGGCAAACAGCGCGAAATCTCAATTCTTGGCGAATATAAGCCACGAGATCCGCACGCCTCTCAACGGGGTACTGGGTATGAACGCCTTATTGCTGGCTGGCAACCTCGATGAGCCGCAGCGTCGCTATGTAACCGCGATGCGACACTCCGCGGAGGCGCTCCTGGCGATCCTCAACGACGTGCTGGATTTTGCGAAAATTGAGGCTGGCAAACTCGAATTACGTTACGAGGATTTCAATTTACGCAAACTGCTCGAACAAGTTTGTGATTTGTTTGTCGATGCCACGGAGTCGAAGAAGATCGAGTTGCTGAGCATCGTTTCCGGCGATATTCCGGATCACCTGCGTGGCGATGTCGGCCGCATAAGGCAGGTATTGATCAATCTGATCGGTAACGCGGTTAAGTTTACACACCGTGGCGAAGTGTTGGTCCAAGCGGCGGTTGAGTACTTAGACACCCGGCGTGTGCGTGTGCACTTTGCCATCCAGGATACGGGTATCGGAATAGCTGCCAATGCGCAACAGCACATATTTGAAGCGTTCAAGCAAGCCGACGGTTCCACAGAACGCGCTTACGGTGGTACGGGATTAGGATTAGCTATAACACGACAGCTCGTCGAGCTCATGAACGGTAACATCGACGTTGAAAGCGAGGAGGGCGAGGGATCGACATTCACTTTTGTCGTCGAACTCGAACTTTCTTGTGACGACGAGGCTTGCGCAAATCACGTAGCGGCGCTTACCGGCGTGCGCGTTATGGTTGTCAACGGCAGTGATAACGCCCGCGCAATGATCAAACACTATTTGCAGCATGCCGATGCCGAGGTTGTCGAAGCGCAATCCGGGACGGAGGGCTTACGGCTTTTGATCGAACGTGCGCGCGCGGAAGAATTCTACGACACAGTGTTTGTCGATTGCATGCTCGCCGACATGAGCGGTGTAGAATTCGCCGGCGCAGTCGCTGAAAATACGCTGCTGCGAGGACCGCGTTGTGTGGTTATGTGTGGCATATCGAACTTTACGAACATGGCTCCGCGAGAGACACTGCCCGGCGTCACTGCGATGATCCGTAAGCCATTGCATTATGATGTGCTAATTCGCGCAGCTCGAGAACATGGTGAGCTGAATCACAGCGCCACCGCTGATGCGAGCGCTGTGGTTGACCAAGGCGTTGCCTCGATCAGCGCACGGGTTTTAATCGCCGAAGACAATCCGGTAAATCAAGAATTGTTTAGTGCTATGCTCGAACTGTTAGGTGTAGAACACGATATCGTGAGCGACGGTCGAGCTGCAGTCGAGGCGTGGGCTGGGAGGCACTACGATGCGATATTGATGGATTGTCAGATGCCTTATCTCGATGGCTACGATGCGACCAGGCAACTGCGCCGCCTAGAAAAACAACAAAGCACCCATACTCCAATTATTGCGATCACCGCGAATGCATTTGGCAGTGACGAAATCGCGTGTCGCGACGCTGGCATGGATGATTATCTCCGCAAACCTTTTAACCTTGAGTCCTTGCATCACGTACTAAGTCGTTGGGTAGTAGTCAAAGACGTCCCCGCGGTAGATAGATAAGTGTCGTTGTTGTTTTCACGATACGTTGCCCCGATTCTAGTGCTAGAAAATCAGTAGCTTGCTCCTAAATTGGACAGACTGCCAAGCTGGAATCGGCTTGATGGTCGTCTCGTGCACAACGATATCTTTAACGCGAGCGCGGATTGCCGTAATGTCAATGGGCGCTAGTTTAATCGGAAGGAGGTAACATATGTCTACGGTATCTTTAATTGAATATGCTGATGCATCGGCAGAAATCCGCGCGATCTATGACGATATTCGTGCCACGCGTAACACAGACGTCATTAATAATTTCTGGAAAGCATTAGCAAATAATCCCGCACAGTTGCGGCGTACCTGGGAAGGTGTGAAAGACGTCATGGCGCCCGGTGCCTTGGACGCTTTGACTAAAGAACTCATCTACATCGCAGTCTCCGTTGCGAATCGTTGTGAATATTGCATTCATTCACATACTGCGGCTGCGCGTGCTAAGGGAATGACGCCGGAACAGTACGAGGAATTACTCGCCGTGATCGGCCTGGCGCATTCGACCAACGGTTTGGTGACGACGCTGCAGACACCGGTGGACGAAGTTTTTAAAACTTAGTAGCACAAAGTGGGGGTGGGCTGGTGTTTCGCCGAGACGAACCCGCCCAGCGCCCCTATCCGGGCTCCTGGTCGACGTTTGTGGTCTGCCCTGCTAAATTGTTGCTTAGCATCTAGAGATGGAGAGAAGTATGGCGGCTCCAGTTGAAATCCGTGACCATGCGGCGCTTCGCGAACTGTTGGGTGATCCGATGGAAATCGCGATCAAAAAGGCGCTGCCTAAACTCGATAAATATGCCCGCGCATTTATCGAGCGAGCGTCATTCTTAACCTTGGGCACAGCTTCGGCAAACGGTCGCGCCGACGTCTCCCCACGCGGCGATCAACCCGCTTTTGTCTTGGTGCTCGACGACAGCACCTTGTTTATTCCGGAGAGGCCGGGCAATAAACGTTACGATACGCTGACCAATATTATCGATAACCCCGAAGTCGGAATCCTGTTTTTTGTGCCCGGTTTCGAAGATATGTTGCGGGTCAACGGGCGCGCGGTATTGGTTGTCGATGATGACTTGCTGGAACGGTGTAGCGTGAAAGGCAAGGCGCCGAAGATCGGAATCAAGGTTGAAATCGAAGAAGCGTTTCTCCATTGTGCCAAGGCGATCCGACGTGCGCGCTTATGGGATGCCGCAATGCATTTCGACCGTAGTGAATTACCGTCCTTAGGAAAAATTATCTTGGAACAAATGGCGGCACCCGAATGTCCGCCAACCGAGACAGAAGTCGCGACTATCGATGAACTAGTCGAGGAGAATTACCGCACCGAATTGTATTAACGGCGTTCGAGGCCCGTTCGATTGTCGCGATCCTTAAGTGGTTTGCCAAAGCGTTCCTAATAGGATGGATGTTCTCTCTACCCATCCCCGTGCAGGCTTGAGTTAGCTACGCTGTCTCAGCGTTAATGTAGGCCTGCACTTTCGCGGACGTTATCTCACACATACCGATCTCATCTTCGCTCGCGCGACGTAAGCGGGCGGCGACATTTTTATGGTACGGCGTCGCCCCGATCGGATCGCAGTCATCGCTTGCCGATAGTTGATTGATGCGCGGCCCGATGCAGACGCCCTCACCATTGAGCAAGGGATAGGTCATGCCGTAGCCGTGCGGCAAGGTCGCGTAGCCAACCTGCAAAGTTTCGTCTTGCTCCGCGCGCGCCGTTAGCTGACCCGTGCGCGTCTCAATAGTGATCCAGCCACCGTCTTCGGCGCCTATCTTGCTAAGATCGATCGGATGAATGCGCAGTGTTCCGTCATAGTCTTTATCACGCCATTTTGGTGTGCGAATAATCTGATTCGCGTTGTATTGGCGCCTTTGGCCAAGTGAGACGATAAACGGATAGTTTTCGTCCTGCACATCTGCACTGGGGTCTAAGGCGTTGAGCCATGAGATCATCTCGGGAACGTGCAGGCGAATTTTTCGATCAGGATAGGCGATATGATCCCAAACATCGTCAAACTCGTTGTATGTGAACGGCGTGCCCGAGGGCGAGTTTAGAATGGTGTCGAATAGCGTTTCGCCCAACGCCGCGCCTGTTCTATCCGTCTCGAGCGCGCGCTGTACCGCCTTGGTATTGCGGGCGGCGGTACGGTGGCACGCGGGCCACAAGATCGCGGCGGAGGCAGCACCATTCGCGAGTGACTTGCCTAGGGTTAGATATAAAATCAAGGGTGCTACCGCTCCAAACACGCGGTTTTCACTCAGTGTGGTTCGCAAGGCTTGCGAGAACGCGGCGCGATCACAGCTGGCGAGTTCACGTAGCTCGGATACGGTGTTTTCGTCTGGTAATAGTGCCATGCGACGCGCGAGGTCGGCATAGATTTCCGCCTCTACACGGGTACCGGGCAACGGTTCAAACAGCGGTGCACGAAGATGAAAATAATTCTCCGGGAACGAAAATGTAAAATAAGTGAACTCCCATTTCTCGTATTGCGAGGCGGCGGGCAAGACATAGTCCGCTAACATGGCGGTCTCCGTCATGGCTACATCGACGACGACTAACAACTCTAAAGCCTTGAGCGCAGCTTCCGTCGCATGGGTGTTCGCTGCCGTGTTTGCGGGGTTGGAACTGTCTATCAGCATTGCACGCAAACGCTCGGGATTTTCGGACAAAACCTCTGCAGCAAAACGATTCGGGGGGTAGACACCCACAATTTCTTCCATGCCTGTCACTAGCGACCGGGCGCCTTTGGAATTGCCAATTAAAGGTTGTAGCCAGGTGTGTATTGCATGCGTACCTGGGCGAGCGAAGTTACCGGTGGCGAGAAATAGCAGATTCCCAAGGTAGGAATTCAAGGTAGAATTCCTACCCATTTCAATACCGAGCTCGGTCCGCAGCGTCATCGCTTTTGCGTCGATGATCATTTGCACAGCGCCGACCACGTCTTTTTTGTCTAAGCCGGTGTGGTCGATCCATTCATCGGCTGGAATCGCAGCGATATGCGGTTCGACCTCATGCCAATCTTCGCTATGCGCGCCAATAAAGGCGCGATCGAAACCATCACGCTCAAGCAGTAGTTTCAGCATCGCACCAAACAAATACGTGTCTGTTCCAGGCTTTATCTGCAGATGCAGATCTGCTAGCTCTGCATCACGAGTACGGACGGGATCAACAACGATGACTTTTCGATCGCTCGCTTTGGCCGCTTCCTTCAAGTGAGTGCGGGCGCCGGGTTCGCACTGCGCCTGCCACATACTGCCGCCGACGACTATCAACAGATCTGCTTGTTCAGCTTGCACCGTGTGATTGCAATTCTGAGCGCCGAACATGCGGCCGTTGACCCAAAAGCGTCCCGACTTTTCTTGCGCGATGGAGCTGTAGAACTCCGTCGCGCCGAGCGCGCGCATCATCATGATGCCGTAGCCACCCCCAGAGTGGTTGCCTTGGCCACCACCGCCGTAATGTCCGAGCGAGCGGGGCCCGTATTTGTCGCGCAGTGCGAGCATTTTGGCAGCGATTTCCTCACCAGCGGTGTCCCAATCGATTGCTTCGAAGCTGCCGTCAGCGCGCCGTCGCAGGGGCGAGCTGAGGCGTTGGGAATCATTCTGGTAGTAAGTAATCCGCGCCGCTTTTTGACAGACGTAACCGGCAGAGCGCGGGTGTTCTTTATCGCCTTTAACTTTGGTGATCTTGCGCCCCTCGGTCTGTACCTCCAGGCCGCAGTTGGCATAACACAGAATACAGGCGGTTTTTTTCCAATCGTTCGTCGTCACGGTGAATCCCATAGTTTCTGTGCCTAATAGGCTGCCTTACCGGGATGGCGAAGGCAAGCTCGAGGTGCACACGTGCGCCGCAGCAGATAGTCTGCCGGCGTTGCAGGTTCGGCGCCTCGGGTCGCACATGAAAGCGCGCGATACGGCGTTGGACGCGGCTCATATAGGTGGCTGGACCACGCTTGTCGCGCCTTGATTGGCGCGTTTTCAGATTTAACGGAAGCGCGAATGAAACCTTAACACGCCGTGCTTAAGCTTATTAACGAGTCCGCGTGCACTTATTTAGAGCGAATTTTCTCTCCCGGCTGCGCTTCCTGTACCCAATACTCTTCGAGACCATTGGCAAGCCGTTTGTCCGGATAAAGTAAGCACCAGTCGTCCAACCATTCGAGTACTGCGCGAATATCCACGTCAATATTATTAGCATTCGGCGCGGCCATGCCGCGCAAGGTGTTTGCTGCGGTCAAGTAACCTGCGATGAAGGAGTGCGTGTAGGCGGTGTTGATCGGATCATTATTCCGTCCCGGGTCGCCCCGCTTTTCTATATGCACTTCGCATGTCCGGTTTGCCAGCCCATAAGATGAATATGCGAAAGCCGTGGGTTGGCTAGGCAGCACACCTACGCATAGACCTATCACCATGCAGTAGCTGACAGGTCTAGGCGGTCGCGGTGTAGGGTGAGTAATCATTATCAGAATAGCGGTTTGGCGGTGCTAACGACACTCTATGGTAGTTGTTGTGCTTCCGCTATGCTAGCCGCATCGTGACATTATGGCACGTGCGGTTTAGGGCAATTGAGGCGAGGTAGACGTGACAGGATCAAAGGCGGTAGGCCCGGACCATGCGGGGGAGCAGCGCGGCGAGCGTTATCAACGCGGCATAGAAATTTTTAAGCAACTCGCGGGCGAGGAACGAGCGCGTGCCGCGATCGAGTCCCTGCACGCTATCTCGCCGGATCTCGCCCGATTTACCGTTGAGTTTCCTTATGGTGATCTGCTCGGGCGCTCGCAGCTAGACCTAAAAACCCGCGAGATAGGTACGGTTGGCGCCTTACTTGCACACGGCAATGCCCCGGCACAGTTACGCTTTCATATGGGTGCCGCGTTGGAAGTTGGCGTCACGCCTCAGGAGTTACTGGAAATAGTCATCGCGGCCATTCCGATCTGCGGGTTTGCCTGTGCCGTAGGTGCGATGGATACCGTACGCACACTGTTCACGAAGCGCGACATTAACATCGAGCCCATCGCATTGCGCTGCGGTGACGGACGTGACCGCGCCGAGATTGGTCTACAACTAATGCAACGTTTGCTCAGTTCGCCCCCCGATCAGCTCTCCGATGAAACGCGCGCGATTGCACCTGAACTTGAGCGCTGGTCGATTGAATTTGTCGCGGGCGAAATTCTTTCGCGTGCGGGGCTCAGCGATCGTGATCGTTACATCGCTATTGTATGCATGCTCACAGCGCTTGGGGCGCGACCGGCGGCATTGCAGCGCCATTTGCAAGCGGCTGTTGCAAGTGGTGTGAGTCGCCAAGAACTACTCGAAATCTTGATGCAAATGAGCGCTTATAGCGGCTTTCCATCGGCACTCAGCGCCTGTGTACAAGCGCACACCTTATTTCAACAACCGCTGGACACCGACAAACATGTAGTGAGCACCACAGTAGCCGCCACCCAAAGCCACGCAGAGCGCCGCGAGAAGGGCACTGCCACGCTCAACCGCGCCGTAGGTGCGGTTGGTGATGCGCTTATCGCTGGATTCGACGATCTGGCACCCGAGATCGGTCGTCTTATTATCGAGCACGCCTACGGCGACATTTTTGCGCGCGCTGGACTTGACCTAAAAATACGGGAGCTCGCGGCTGTGTCTGCGATCGCTGCGATGGGCGTGAAGGCGAACGAAACACCGCTAAAGGTGCACATGCTCGCGGCGCTCAATGTGGGCGCTACGCAGCAGGAAATCGTTGAAATCCTGTATAACTTACTGCCCTACTGCGGTTACCCCGTCGTCGAAGACGCGCTTGAAATAGCCACAATAGTATTCGCGGACGTCGAGCAAAGAAGTGCCTGAAGTTGTCCATCACGCCCCTCACTATGCAGTGTCGTGCTACTCAAGCTCGTGCAGGCACTTGCTCTGGACCCTCGGTCGATGATTTCCACTTCTGTGCGACGGTATATGCTCGGCGTGTTGGTGGTGGTCTATACGTTTAATTTTATCGATCGGCAAATCCTATCGATACTACTGCAAGATATTAAACAGGATCTGGCGCTTTCGGATACGCAACTGGGCTTGTTGAGCGGTTTTGCGTTTGCGGCCTTCTACGTCACGATGGGGATCCCCATCGCGCGTTGGGCCGATCTTCATAACCGGCGTAACTTAATCTCAGTTGCATTGGCGTTATGGAGCGGCATGACGGCCTTGTCGGGGCTAGCGCTCAATTTTTGGCACTTATTAGTGGCGCGGATCGGTGTTGGTGTCGGTGAAGCGGGGTGCAGCCCGCCCGCACATTCCATAATTGCCGATCTCTATGCGCCCGAAGTCCGCAGCACGGCGCTCGGTGTTTATTCGCTGGGGATCCCTTTCGGGATTTTATTTGGTTTTCTCGCTGGCGGTTGGATCAACGAATTTTTTGGCTGGCGGGTCGCGTTTTTTGTCGTCGGGTTACCGGGTTTAGCGCTGGCTTTGATCGTCCGTTTAACGGTACCAGAGCCGCCACGAGGTTATTCTGAGCAAAGTATCGCACTAACAGACGCGCCTGACTTTGCCGCGGTATTTCGTGTGTTGTCGCAGAAAAAGTCATTTATACATCTCGCGATTGGTGGGGGAATGACGGCGTTTGTCGGTTACGCTTGGGTTACCTGGTTGCCGGCTTATTTGATCCGCAGCCATGCGATGTCGACGGGTGATGTAGGGACGTGGTTGGGGTTTATCATCGGGATCGCGGGCGGACTCGGTATTTGGCTGGGCGGATATCTTGCCGATCGGCTTGGAGCTAGAGACGTGCGCTGGCGCCTGTGGATTGTGACGCTGGGGCTGCTATGCGTGGTCCCGTTCGGTGCCGGCGTCTTTTTGTCCCCCACCCCACAGGCGAGTTTACTGTGGCTCATTCCGCCGATGATCCTCGGCAACTTCTACCAAGCGACGAGTTTTGCGCAAACTCAAAGCATGGTAGAGCTACGAATGCGTGCTATTGCCGCCGCGGTGTTGCTATTTGTTATTAACGTAATTGGACTCGGTGGTGGCCCGCAGTTCGTCGGTATCCTCAGCGATGCACTTAGCGCTCGCTACGGTGATGAATCACTGCGTTGGGCTTTGCTGATATGTTCTTTGGTTAATATTTGGGCGGCCTGGCATTACTGGCTCGCAGGTCGTGCTCTACCCCAAGATCTCCTTACGTCCGGCGCGGCCAGCGAACAAAGTACTCCGGTGCGAACCGACAACGCTTAGCGGTTCCGTGGGGCACGCGCAGCTTGCTTAGCCCGATCTAAGCCTTGTCGCTTGAACTGCAAAGCACTACGCTGCTGTGGGTCGAGATGGGCAGATTACATGCTAGCGATCTGACTAACCGGGTCTCTGAATGGTGGGGCAAGTTATGAAATTTGGCATTTCGCTCGTGGTTCGTGGCGCTGCGGCGCAAGCGGAGACGTTCGCGCGCATGGGGGACCACGCAGAAATGCAGCACTGGGATTGCCTCTGGGCTAGTGATCACCTCATCGTTCCACCGCTAAAAACAACGCGTTTCCCTGGCAGCGAGGACGGCCAAATTCCGGCTGCGTGGCGGCAAGGCTACTACCAGCCATTTAGTGTTTTAAACTACCTCGCCGCGCACACTGAACGCGTACGCTTAGGGACGAGTGTTTTGATTTTGCCGATGCGCAATCCGATCGAAGTCGCAGCGCAAGTTGCGGAGCTGGACCAGCTCAGCCATGGCCGAGTAAATTTTGGTGTCGGCGTAGGTTGGTACCGCGAGGAGTTTGAAGCACTCGGGCATGACTTTTGCGACCGTGGTCAACGCACGGACGATGGTTTGCGAATAATTCAGGCTTTATGGAGTCGCACGCGGACGACAGTAACGGGACCGTATTATCATCTCGAGGATGTCGAGATGGCACCTAAACCGTGCCAAGCGCCGTATCCCCCGATTTATATCGGTGGTAATTCGCGGCTGGCGTTGGCGCGCGTGGCCCGTTATGGCGACGTATGGCATCCGTTTAGAATGACGCCCGAGGAAGTGAACGCCGCACGGCCACACTTGCAGGCCGCTTTGAAGAAAGCAGGGCGCGCAGTTGCGGATTTCCCCATAGCGCTGAAAATTCCACTGGTGTTCCAAGACGGTCCGCCTGCCGCCGGCCAATTCCCGAGTGTGGGGCGTGCGATGGACATCGTTGCCGGATTGCAGCGGTATGCTGAAGCGGGCGTGAGCGAATTCTGCTTTGATCTCGCCGCTGAAACCCTTCCGGTTGCGCTCGATACCATGACCCGCTTTAGTGAGGAAGTGAGAACTCGACTGTGATGCGATGGCAGAGTCTGAGCGCAAGTTTCGATCGCGAGCACGGCTTGCAGGCGTGGGAACCATTTGTCTTGGCGTGCCACGTTTTAGCAACTCGCACAAAAAATAGAACGAGGAAGATAAATGAGACGGTTTCGAAGAGTTGTTACCGGACATGATGATGTCGGCCGCTCGATCATCGCGCGCGATGATCGGGTCCCCGTTAGCGCAGCGCCCGGGATGAACGGCGTCGAGCTCACACAGTTTTGGGGCTCTGACGCCACCATGGTGTACCCGGATGCCGGGGACGCTCAGCGCTTCACAACGTTTTTTGCCCCGGTTGGCGGATTTCGCTTCATCGAGTTCACCATTCCGCCGGACGAGCACACGACAATGCCAGCGCCCGATCCGGACACCGCCGCCGCCGATCTCGAGCACCGATTTCCAGGCCTCATGGCGACAATGGACCCCGATATCCCGGGCATGCATCGCTCAGCGACCGTCGATTTAATCTACGTGGTATCCGGCCGAGTCGTGCTCGAACTCGACGACGGATCCAAAACCGAGCTTAATCCCAACGACGTCGTGGTGCAAAGCGGGACGATGCACGCGTGGCGGAATCCGTGGCATGACACCTGTCGGCTGATCGCAGTAATACTAGGCGCGCACTACAATGCGCGCAATTAAACCTAGAATCCTCAGTTGACCGCTTCGAGCGAGCTTATAACTGCGGGATAACTTGCTCCCCAAACATGCGAATATCCTTCAAGGCTTCGTTTTGCGCAGGTTCGCCCAGTTGACGCATGCGTAGCATCAAATAGTCCGGTTGGATCTCTTCTTGCCACATTTTCAACTGTTCCAAGCACTGTTCGGGTGAGCCTGCGATCAAACGGTCTTTTGCGATCATCTCAAACGTTAATTCATCTTCATGTTTGACATCTTGCAAGTATTTGTCCGGTGCGTAGGCGCCGAATCCATAATACCAACGGTGGGTGACCATGGTCATCGCGCTTTTGTCGACACAGGTTTGCCAGGAATCGCCGATCACACAATCACGCATAAGACACACGTATGGTTTACGGCCAACTTCTGCAGCAGCCTCTCGATACTGTCGGGTATATTCTCTAATAACGGGTAAGGATTGAATCGGATCCGCGATCCAGCCGTCAGCTAGTCGCCCTGCGCGCGCGATGCCTTGCGGTACCCAAGCTGCGAGCCAGATCGGTGGACCGCCTTGCTGGTAGGGCGTCGGGGTGACGCGCACGTTATCGATTTTGTGATATTTGCTGGGATGGCTGAAAGCTTCACCGGTCCAAGCTTTGCGGCAAACCTCTACGACTTCTTCAGTGCGACCGACACGCTGCTTGATGTTGACACCAAAAGCATCGAAGTCACCGGGTTGGTAGGCGATCCCGGCAGCCATGACAAAGCGTCCTTTTGTTGCTTGGTCGACGACTGCAATGTCTTCGGCGAGGCGTATTGGATGGTAGAGTGGCGCCAACAACACGCAAGTCCCCACTTTGATCGTCTGCGTGCGCATACCGACTAGTCCGGCCATTAGTACGGGTGCCGGCAGATATCCATCTTCTTGTTGGTGGTGTTCGGTAAAGAAAAAACCATCGAAACCTGACGCTTCACAGACGATTGCTTGCTCTATGATCTCATCGATCAGACGGGCGACGTGTTCGCCTTTTGGGGGATCTTGGGTGCACGGAAAATAACCGACGGGTAGCATCGCGCGTCTCCTGATTGATATTATCTAAAGCCTACCTCGCTCCAATCGCGAACGCGACCGCTGAGAGGCTAAGCCAGATAGCGCACGAGGCGTCAACTGCGTTTTGCCAGTAACTCGAGATAACGGGTATTTTTCATGAGTCGGCAGCCACGGTGCTCGTGCGATATCCGGGCTACGCGATTCGCGCAACGATGAAAACGGCAACGCTTAACGCCCACCACTGAGGTTCGAGATCGCGAACGATTTAGCGACCGAAGTTGTAACGCACCGATAAACCACCGTAAACGTTACGTTCGGGTGCGGGCTCGAAATTGCGCCCGCCGAATGCGTTTAGCACGACGTTTTGATTGTAGTCTTCGTTGAACAAATTGTTGATACCAAAAAACGGTGTGATTTGCCCGTGCGCATAATCGATCGCGTAGCCCAGGTAGACGCTTGCGACCTCATAAGCGTCGTTTTCAACCGTATTGTTGTTGTTGGCATAAAAACGGCCGACGTGCTGCATATTCCATTTGGCGAAGAAACCGTTGGGGTGCTGATAGGCGAGTTCGGCGAAAAATTGGTGCTCTGGATGCCCCGGGAGGCGCCCGCCTTCCGCCGCAGGGTTGGAATCGAATCTATCAAATTCGAAATCGGCGTAGCTATAAGCCACGCTGAGATCTAAGCCCTGAAATACGTTAATAACCAACGCGGCTTCCGCCCCGGTGCGTTCCGTGTCCGCGTTGTGAAATTCGCCGCGAGTACCGGTCGTTGTGACGTTAGTAATTTCGTCTTCGGTCTCCATGTAGAATACTGCTGCATCGTAGCGCACGCGATCCCATAAGATTCCCCGTACACCGATTTCGTAACTATCCGTGGTTTGCGGTGAGACGTTGTCGAAACCGCCTAAAGATACGGGTGGGCCGGTGCGCGCATTTCTTGCCGGTCGACCGAGCTCGGTGAACGTCGGGGTTTCGAATGCCGTCGCGTAGTTCGCATAAATACTTAGCGCGGGCGCGGGATGGTAGACGACGCCGACCATGGGATTAAATTCATCGAACTCTAGCTTGGTTGACTGGTCGGCGTTGCTCAAGAACAGATCGTCGACTTCGAGATCAATCATGTCGTAGCGACCGCCAAGGACGAAGTCAATCGTTTCCGTGACGGCGAATTCGTTTTGAAAGAAAACGCCGATCGCATCCGCTTGTTCGGTTTGATCGAAAACCAACGGGCCTTTCAAGCCGCGCTGATTAATAAATCGTTGACGATCGTCTTCTTGGGATTCGATGTCGACGCCGATCGTGAAACGGTTTTGATGGCCTAATAACGGCGCATCGTAGCTATACTGCACACCACCACCAACGAAAAAACGTTCAAATTCGACAATGGCGTCACCGCCGAAACCGAGTTTCCCGGAGAAGTCGCGCCACAAAACATAGTTGCGCGCACTCAGGTGATGGTGTTGACCGAAATCGCGTTCGTAAACCCAGCCAAATTTTTGTTGATTGAAAGCCTCACCGGCGTCAAAACTCAGGTTGTTGCGCCACGCTTGGCGCCGATCAGCGCTGATTAAGGCGGGGGATAGACCGCCGGGATCGTCCGCTAGTGGCGAATCTACGGCGTTGATAACCCATTGCAGGGTAGCGCCGTCGGCAAAGGTGTAACGAAATTTGCTATTGACGAGATATTGCTCGACGGCGGTATGGCGGCGGTAGCCATCAAATCCGAGGTAAGAACCGCTGACGATGTAATTTAAAGCGCCCAGCTGACCGCCCGTTTTGATTTGATATTTGCCAAAATCGTATTCTCCTAAGCTTATGCGTGCGGCGACGAACGCTTGTTCTGGTCCGTCTTCGGTATGAATGTTGATCACCCCGCCGGCAGAAGAACCGTATAACGCGGATGCGGGCCCGCGAATCACCTCAATACGATCTGCCGAGCCCAAGTCGATGTCGTCCAGTTGGCCTTGGCCGTCGGTGACTGTCCCGGGAATACCATCGACGAAGATCTTCACACCGCGGGTGCCGAAGTTGGCGCGTGCGCCAAAGCCGCGCACGGAAATGCGTAAATCTTGCGCGAAGTTATAGCGATCTTGAAAGAACACACCGGGTACTCGGCCGAGGGCTTCGTCCAGGGCGATTTGTTGCTGTTGTTGAATCGCGTCACGATTCACGGCAGAGACTGCCATGGGAACGCGCGCGATGTTTTTCTCAACTCGAGTCGCCGTAACGATCACTTCTTCTTGCGCGGTGGAGGCCGCGCAAGACCAACTCAAGCACAAACTGGCGATCGCAACGCGACCGATCCGCGGGAGTATTGTTGTGCGTAGCATCAGGATCCTATTTTCTTAGTTATGAGGTTGGTGGCGTGATACGTGCTCTCTGTGTCGTATCCGGCCCTGTCGCTGGGACGTTACGCAAGAATCATGCACACGATGATCGATATGGTAAGTATTTGGATTTCTTGTTGTTTTATCTCACGAGTTGATGCGGCGGCGGAGATTTCGAGCGGGGACGGTTGATATCATCCAGCGACGGCGCGAGCATGGTCGATATGCACCGAATTATTTTCCACCTTGTCGGCGTGAGTCTGTTGGTTCTCGGCGGCTGGGCGGCTGCGGAGACGGATCTCTCGATGGCAAAACAAAAACTCTTGCAAGAAATCCGGCGTGATTTTATCGCGACAGCGCACTATACCGGCGTACGCGAGATGCGCGATTCGGTCTCGGCAGCGTTGACGGCGGTGCCACGTGAGTATTTTGTTACCGAATCTAAGCAGCCGTGGGCCTACCTCAACCGACCGTTGCCGATCGGGCACGGACAAACCATTTCACAACCTTTTATTGTGGCGCTGATGACGGAATTACTGGATCTGCAGGCCGGTCATCGCGTGCTCGAAATCGGCACTGGCTCAGGCTATCAAGCGGCGGTCCTCGCAGAAATCGTCGCGGAAGTCTACTCGGTCGAAATTATTCCGGAGTTAGCGGTGCAGGCCGAGCGGCGTCTAGAGGGTCTCGGTTACCGTGCGGTGCGCATTCGTGTTGGCGACGGCAACTTGGGTTGGCCGGAATACGCGCCATTTGATCGTATCATCGTCACGGCGGCGGGGCGCTTGCCGAGTTTGCTCGTCGCGCAACTCGCTCCGGGAGGACGCTTAGTGATCCCCATAGTCAACGGCGATGGTGCGCAGATGCTGACGGTAATTACTAAGCGTCTCGACGGTGCGGTGACAGAAACAGCGAAGTTGCCAGTAAGATTCGTACCGCTAACCGGCGCGAATTAAGTCTCGGTTTGCAAGGCGTCCCGACCATTCGTGAGCGGCTCAAATCTGCTTGATGACGTAGGCGGCCGTGCCATCCTGACTGAGATATGAACGTAGATAGTAATTGAGAATGATTTAGCGCTTTTTATGTTGATTTGTTGCGGTAGTTACGATGTCGAAACTGTACATTAGCCTGTATGAGCCGCTAACATTAGGTCTTAATCTTTAATCACCACAGAGGTTGCATATGAGTGCATTAATTTCTCGTCGGATTTTCTTTAGGCGTACGATCGGTGGCGCGGTATTACTGTGCAGCGGAAGTCAGTTGGCGTTCGGCGAAGACATGGCCAAGGTCGATGAGAACGGTGCGCAAGCAACTGGTTTGGGTTATAAACACGATGGTGCTAGTGTTGATACGGCGAAGTTTGCTCGCTACGAAGCCGGGCAAACGTGCGGCAACTGCCAACTTTACACCGGCGCGGCGGGCAGCGAATGGGGTCCGTGTGGGATCTTTCCTGGCAAGGCCGTGAATGCAAATGGTTGGTGCAGCGCGTGGGTGAAAAAAGCCGGCTGAGTAATGACACGCGCACGGCGATGTCTAATCGAGTGGCGAGGCGGTGTGGAAACACACCGCCTTTTTTGCATCCAGCAATCTGCCGGGACTTAGGCAAACATAGCGCGCGCCTCGTGCGACATCCGGGCTAGCCCCGTAAGTTAGACGGCCGCGGTCGGCGACAAGTGATCTCATTTTGGAGGGGGAAGCGTGAACTCGAAAAGCGCACTCGCACATGCCAACGTCCAGCTCGATACTGCGCGTGTTAAAGTCACCGAATGGCGTTTCCCGCCGAACTCCGAGACTGGTTGGCATCGGCATGCCTACGACTACCTCGTCGTACCGATCACGGGCGGGCGTTTGTTACTCGAGTCAGCGGACGCTAGCGCGGAAGCCGAGTTGGTGCCGGGGCAATCCTATAGCCGTGAAGTCGGCGTTGAACACAACGTTATTAATGTTTGCGATGAGACAGTTACGTTTGTCGAGATCGAACTGAAATGAGCGGTGATTGGCGTGGCGTGCGGGTCATCCGTCTTCTCGGCCTCGGCGTGTGCTGCGTTGTGGGCCATGTCGCCGTTGTTCAGAATGCGGCCGGGGCGACCGGTGGTGAGGGATATACTCACACAGACTGCGCGGCGTATTTCTTCGCTACCGCCCACGCGAAAGGCATCACCCACTACGACCAGGCTTATACCTCAGGCGAGTATCTGATGAATCTCGCGATCTTGGCACAAGGGCGGTCCGCGGCCAGTGCGGCACTCGACGCTGCCTCGGCGCACCTGTATCAGGTGATCGAACACGATTGGGCTAATGTAGCGCGACTCGACGAACAGTATGCAGTGCTATGCGAAGACTTGGTGTTGACGGAACAACGCCGGCGGCGGACCGCTCCGTCGCTCGATTAGGCGCTTTAAGAAAAACTGCGGAGGCCGTCTACCGCGTCGCGTGCTCGCCCACTCCTCGCCCATCTAAGTGATATGTCTCGTCGTTCGCCGGGTGGTTCCTTGCAGTCGACCTTCCTCGCGACGTTTTCTTAAGGCTCCTAGCCCCATGCGCTTGCTGCGTTCGACGAACGTTTTCTCGTCTGCATTGTTCGCGCTGCGGTTATAAAAACAAGTACACTGCGGCCAAACCCACTATGGTCATTACGATCGTGTAGGGTAACGCCATCCACACCATGCGACCGTAGGATAAGCGAATCAAGGGCGCCAGTGCCGAAGTCAATAAAAACAAAAATGCCGCCTGGCCGTTTGGTGTCGCAACACTAGGAATATTTGTGCCGGTGTTAATTGCAACAGCCAGTAAATCGAATTGCTCACGGGCGATGGCGCCTTGCTCAAACGCTTTAAAAACTTCCGTAATGTACACTGTCGCGACAAAAACATTGTCGCTAATCATCGATAGAAAACCGTTCGCCAAATAGAACGCCGCGAGCTGGGTTTTACCTTCTAAGCTCAATACCCAATCCACAACCGGGCTAAATAAATGTTGGTCGTGTATGACCGCCACAATACCGAAAAATACGACTAACAACGCCGTAAACGGCAAAGCTTCCTCGAACGCGTGACCGATCCGATGTTCTTCTGTAATTCCGCAAAACGCGGTTGCCAAGACGATCACCGCGAGCCCAATGATCCCGACTTCGGCTAGGTGGAAGCCGAGGCAGATCACCAAGAATGTCGCCGCGAGTGCTTGAACGATGAGGCGCGACTTGTCTTGCAGCGTTCTTTTTTCGGTTTCTTCTTTATCATATTCAACGAGTACTGTACGTACGTTGACGGGCAATTCCGTTCCGAATCCGAACGTTTTGGTTTTTTCTAGTGCCCAGCAAGTTGCTAATCCGGCGACAAACACAGGCATAGATATTGGCGCAACACGCAGAAAAAATTCAACGAACTCCCACCCCGCCACTTTTCCGATCAGCAAATTCTGTGGTTCTCCAACGATTGTGCATACGCCGCCAAGCGCGGTACCGACTGCACCATGCATCATAAGACTACGCAAGAAAGCTCGAAATTCATCGAGGTCACTGCGATGAAGTTCGCCGACTCCGTGATCTTCACTCGCATCGTGATCATGATGAAAACCTTTTCCCGATGCGACTTTATGAAAAACGATATAAAAACCGCTCGCAACCGTGATAATTACAGCAGTGACGGTTAGCGCGTCGAGAAAAGCCGACAGTATTGCGGCGACGAAACTGAATAACAAGGAAAGTAGGCTTTTGGATTTGATGTTGAGCAGCAGTTTTGTGAACGTAAACAGCAAGAGGTCTTTGAGGAAATAAATCCCTGCCACCATAAACATTAGCAACATGATGACGGGGAAGTTATGTACCGTTTCTTCATAGACCACTTCTGGTGAGGTCAATCCGATCACGACCGCTTCGATGGCGAGCAAACCGCCGGGTTGCAAGGGATAGCATTTCAACGCCATCGCGAGCGTGAAAATGAACTCGCCGATCAAAGCCCAACCGGTAATAAACGGTCCCGCAACGACGACCAAGATCGGATTGAGAACCAAAAATCCGATGATCGTGAGTTTATACCAGGTTGGAGAGTGGCCAAGAAAATTCGCGGCAAAAGCTTGCCCCATCGTGTGAGAAGCCATGGTGTTCTAATCCCCCAGAACGCGCCGTCAAGCGGTTGCTTATACACAAAATCAGCGACAACCGTCGTCGGGCGCACCGACGCTAACGCTATCGGCTGCGCAACGGTAGTCTTGATCTCACACTCGTATGGTGAGGCGGGTAGTAACGAACAGCGGTGCCATGTTCTTACCCGGTCGGCTCAGGCGGCCAACTGACGTAATACGTAGTGCAAAATCCCTCCATCTTCGAAGTAATCCCATTCTTTTGGTGTGTCAACGCGAACCCGACAGGTAAATTCAACGCGCTGTTCGGCCTCGTCGGTCGCAACAACGCTCACTTCTCGCGCGCCGCTGACGAGGCCATTAACGGTGAATATCTCGGTGCCGGACAAGCCTAGGCTGGCGGCGCTTTCACCAGCTTGAAATACGAGCGGTAACACCCCCATGCCGACGAGATTGCTACGATGAATTCTCTCGAAACCCGTGGCGATCACCGCGCGCACACCCAACAGGCGCGTTCCTTTCGCGGCCCAATCTCGCGACGAACCGGTACCATATTCTTTACCTGCCAATACTATCAACGCGATGTTCTCCTCGGCATAACGCATGGCCGCATCATAGATCGACATCTGCTCACCACTGGGTTGGTGGCGAGTCCAGCCGCCTTCTGTGCCCGGCGCCAATTGGTTCCGTAGGCGAATATTGGCAAACGTACCGCGCATCATCACTTCGTGGTTGCCGCGACGCGAACCGTAAGAATTGAAATCCGCCGGCTGCACACCATGCGCGAGCAAATATTCGCCGGCCGGACTGTCCGCTTTGATCGATCCAGCGGGCGAGATGTGGTCCGTGGTAATGCTGTCGCCGAGTTTTGCCAAGCAGCGGGCACCCCTGATGGTCGGGATCCCGTCAGGCGTTTTAGTCATGTGGTCAAAATACGGCGGATTCTTAACGTACGTCGATTCTTGATCCCAGGCGTATAGATTGGAGCGTGGTACCGCGAGGCTATTCCAGCGGCTGTCGCCGGTGAAGACACTCGCATAACTCGTAGCGAACATGGCCGAGTCGACGCTCGTACGCACGGCTTCCTGAATATCGTGGCTGCTCGGCCAAATGTCTTTGAGGTAGACAGGTTCGCCCTTAACGTCGGTACCCAGCGGTTCCTTGTAGAGATCGACTTCCATGTTGCCGGCCAGTGCGTAGGCAACCACCAATGGTGGTGAAGCCAAGAAGTTCATTTTCACTTCTGCATGCACACGACCCTCAAAATTTCGATTGCCCGATAACACCGAACAAGCGACCAGATCACCTTGTTTTATCGCCGCGCTTACGTTTTCCGGTAAGGGGCCTGAATTGCCTATGCATGTCGTGCAGCCGTAGCCGACGGTGTGAAATCCTAGTGCATCGAGGTGCGGGGACAACCCCGCTTTGTCGAGATATTCAGAGACCACCATGGAGCCGGGCGCTAAGGACGTTTTCACCCATGGCTTCGTTTTCAGGCCTCGCGCTACCGCGTTTTTTGCGAGCAGCCCAGCGCCGATCATGACATAGGGGTTGGAAGTGTTTGTGCAAGAGGTGATCGCGGCAATGACCACCGCACCATCGCGAATTACCTCATTGTGGTTCGCTAACGAGGCACTACCGCCATGTTTGCGTTTTGCGGTCGCCTCATCGCGTAGCGCCGCAAAGCTCGCCTTCATCGCACTGAGGGCGATCCGATCCTGAGGACGTTTCGGTCCCGCGAGGCTTGGCACCACCGCGCTCATATCTAGACTCAACGTATCCGAGTAGTTTGCCTCGGGGCTAGCGGCGTCCCGCCATAAGCCAGTTTCTTTCGCGTAAGCTTCCACGAGTTGGGTTTGTTCAACACTGCGACCCGAGAGCGCTAAGTAATTAATAGTTTCGGCATCGATGGGAAAGATGCCGCAAGTAGCACCGTATTCGGGGGCCATATTTGCGATCGTCGCGCGGTCGGCAAGCGGCAGGTTATCAAGACCAGGACCGTAGAATTCGACAAATTTTCCTACTACGCCGCGGGCGCGTAGCATCTCGACGACGGTGAGCACTAAGTCAGTGGCCGTTGCGCCTTCGGCGAGCTTGCCCGTCAACCTAAAGCCGACGACCTGGGGTACCAACATCGTGATCGCTTGGCCGAGCATGGCCGCTTCCGCTTCAATACCACCCACGCCCCATCCGAGTACGCCGATCCCATTCACCATCGTCGTATGGGAATCGGTACCCACGACAGTATCTGGATAGGCATAATTTTTGCCGTCTTTTTGCCGAGAAAAAATCGCGCGCGCGAGATACTCCAGATTAACTTGATGAACGATGCCCGTGTCCGGCGGTACGACTTGGAAATTAGAAAAAGCTTCTTGGCCCCAACGTAGAAAGCTGTAACGTTCTTGGTTGCGTCGAAACTCGATCTCCGCGTTGCGCTCGGCCGCATCGCGGGTGCCGAATACATCGACCATGACGGAATGATCGATCACGAGTTCTGCCGGTGATAGGGGGTTGATTTTTTCCGGATCGCCGCCGAGCGCACGCATGGCGTCACGCATCGCGGCGAGATCGACTACCGCCGGTACGCCAGTAAAATCTTGCATCAACACGCGCGCTGGCGTGAAGGCAATTTCTTGGCTCGGTTCTGCGGTTGCGTCCCAATTCGCAATAGCCTCGATGTCATCTGGGGTGATGTTGATCCCATCTTCGTGCCGCAATAGGTTCTCGAGTAAGATCTTATGGGCATACGGCAAGCGTGCGATTGGGTAGCGTTGCGCCAACTTACCCACATTGTATATTTCATAGTTTTTCTCACCGAGTGAAATATTCGCGCGCGCGTCGAAGCTATTCTTCATTTTGATTCCGTGATGAGGCGTTTGATGGAACTATTATCGGCAATTTGACGCCACTATTGTAGAGGCGCTGCCCTGCGCCGTTTACCACGCGCGCTCAATGATGCCGCCACCGAGGCAACGGTCATCTGCATAGATGACAACAGACTGCCCCGGCGTGATCGCACGTTGGGGGCGTTCGAAGATCACTTCTAGCGCATTATTGTCGAGAATACGGATTTCACATCGTTGGTCTGTTTGGCGGTAACGCGTTTTCGCGGCGGCATGAAAAATAGCTGGGGGCGGTGTGGGGTTGACCCAAGTCACATCAGTGGCACTTAATCTGCGTTTCATCAAAGCCGGGTGATCATGGCCTTGAGCGACGATCAATTCGTTGTTCTGAAGGTTTTTTTCGATCACGAACCAAGGGCCGTCGGGTGCACCGCGCACGCCGCCAATGCCCAAGCCTTCGCGTTGCCCTAGCGTGTAGAAGCATACGCCGCTATGAGCACCCAAGACCTGGCCGGTTACGCTTCTAATAATCCCGTTTTGTGCCGGCAAGTAGCCGCTGAGAAATTCCCGGAATGGTCGTTCACCGATGAAGCAAATGCCGGTGCTGTCTTTCTTGCCGTGGGTTGCGAGGCCTGCTTCGCGGGCTAACTCACGCACGGTCGTTTTGTTCAAGCCGCCGATGGGAAACAAGCTCGATGCTAATGAATCTTGACCTAGTGCATAGAGAAAATAACTTTGGTCTTTGGTGTCGTCTTGTCCTTTGCGCAATTCATAACCATACGGTGATGAGGTGATACGGGCGTAGTGACCGGTGGCGATGAAGTCGCCGCCGAGTTTGCGCGCGTGCGCCAAAAACGCCTTGAATTTTATTTCTCGATTGCACCAGACGTCGGGATTAGGGGTGCGACCACGCGCATATTCGGCGAGAAAATCACAGAACACCTCATCCCAATAAGTGCGGGATAAATCGATGGTATCGAGCGGGATATCGAGCTGCTCGCATACCGCCAACGCGTCCGCGACGTCGTCTTCCCAGGGGCAGTTGTGCCCCGGATCCGGATCGGACCAATTTTTCATGAACAGCGCCGATACCCGCACGCCGGCGCGTTTAAGCAGTAAAGCGGTGACGCAGGAGTCGACCCCACCGGAGACCGCCAGCACCACGTGGCCGCCGCCGATCCGGTCTAAGTCGATGAGTTCGCGATGGTCGCTGACAGGGGCTGACATCGGCTAGATTTTTTCAATGACCGGAGCGTCCCAAGTGCCGCTCACGGCGTATTCGCGGCTGAGTAAGCGGTCGACCTGGGCCGGGATCGATTTGAACATTTTTTGCGACAAATACAATGCGGCGCCGACGCCGACGCCGGCGGGACCGAATAAAGCACCGGCGAGCGGAATACTATTTGCCAGTGCGGGTGTGACGATGACACGCTGATCATAGTCTTTATTACTGAGTCCAGTGCGACCCGTGACGGTGACCGAACCTGAGGGGCCGGCCATGATCACGCCATTTGTATAGGCATCGCCGGCGTCGAGTTGGAAAGATCCTTCGATGCGATCGAAGGTGAAACCTTTCTGGAAAAGATCGTCGAAGTCTAGTGCGAGGCGGCGGGGCAAAGTTTGCACGCTCAATAGACCGAATAGGCGCCCCCCACCGGGTTCGATATCGAGCAAACGCCCGTTGTCTACCTGCAAGTCGAATTGTCCTCGCAACCGCGCCAGCGTGAACTGCGACGGTGTGCCAGGCCACTGGGCGTCGATCCTTATCGCGGTAGCGCCGCCCTCGACGCCCGCCGCTTTGTAACCAAAACCTTCCAAAACACCCGCGAGCTCTGTGCCGGTGACATCGATTTTAAAGCGGGATTGATGTCCCGCATCGGTGATTTCCCAGGCACCACGGGCGTGAACGCGAAAGTCTTCATTTTCGAATAATAAGGTGTTGAGTTCGATGCCGTCCTTCGCATGCTCACTGGCGATGATGACGGTACCGAGATCGAGTTCTTCATACTTAAAGGCATCGCTCACTAATACCAGCGCCGGAATGCGTTTGGGATCAAGATCGCGGTCGCCATCCGGCGCCGCCCGGACGAGTTTCAAATGCGACAGATTCAAGGTCAGCGGTTCGCGATTGCGCGCCCGGGGCACGGTGATATCACCGCCAACCGCGTCACCGTCGACGCGTAGGCGCCAGACACTACGGTCGCGATAGCCACGCACGCGAAGACGGCCGAGATCATGTCCGAGACCGTGCAATTTTGCGATCGTCACATCGATATCGATCGGCAGGTCCGCGGCTGCTGGGGCAGCGCCTCGAGGTGAAGACTGTGCTGTTGATAACCAGTCCGTGGTCGCGAAAGAAGCCAACTCGCCGCGAATAAATACCCCCGCACCCTGCGGCCAATCGTGGGACGCCGGTTGCGCTCCAAAAGCGATTTCCATGCGTTCGAGGCGACGTAGTTCGTTCGCCGCCTTGTTTGTGCCGAGGATATTCGCCGCCACGATGTTACCAACGGTGAGGCTAGTCTGGGCGCGGAGTGGATCACCGAGCGTCGTCTCCAGACGGATCGGTATAGCGCGCGCAGCGGATTTACCTAGCGGTGCTGGTAGATCAACGGCGAGACCGACTAAGTTTGAGCGAATTACAATGCGTTTGCCGCCCTTAGCCTGCCGACCAGGCAATGTGAGTTCCGCCTGCCATGCCGTTGCGCCACGAAACGCCGCTGGTTGTTCCCGCTCCGCGAGCCAACGATGCGTGTCCGGTAAGTACCGTCGCAAGTAGTCGCTGAGCACGTGCGCGTCCATGCGCCCGGCGAGACGCGCGACGACATCGTCGTCGGCATCGTGCGTGCCGCTCACGGTGAGGGTTACGGCTTGTTCGTCGAGGTTTGCAGCGAGGTTCTCGGCCCCCCAGTGGTGCGGCGAGAAGTGCACCTCGCCAGCAACATTCGCGAGTGAGACGTTTGCTTGTTTTGAACGAATACTGTTGTCTGCGAAAGAAACAACGCCGTGCATCGTACGCGACGTACCGGGTTTCAAGCCGAGATCTAAGTCCAATTTCACGCTGAAGTCTTGCGCGATGTCCAGATCGAGCACGCGCCGTGTTTTGGATTTTTTCAGTGGACTTTGCTCGATGAGTTTACGTACATCCGCAAAGTTGGTGTGACTCTTACCCTCGATTTGCACCCGCGGGTCGTCACTTAACAGATCGGGAACTTGAACGCGTACATTGGATAGCTTGCTTGTGAATATTTGCCCGTCGTCGAGCACCGCATCGATTTTACGGCCGTTTAAGCGCACCCGGCCGCTAGCGTTTAGGGCAGCCGGCCACTTCTGAGAGAACTGAAAATCCACGCCGGCAAACGCCATTTCACCGGCGACTGTGCCGGTTCGGCTATCATCATTGCTAGCCCAGGGGAATTCATCGAACCTGCCTTTAAAACGCAGCTCGCCCTCGCGTAGCTCACCACGGCGAAATGCCTTGCGTAGCCAGTGCTCGGCCCGGGGACGGAGCACGCCACGTGGTACCAGCTTATGAACCGCGTTCGCTGGCCCGGCGGCGATGCTGATGTGGGTGTCGACGTGGGGCGCGGCCTCGTTGGAAAAATCGACCTTGCCGTTCACGCTCAGCGGTAGTCGTTGTATTGTGGCGCCGAGCGTATCCGTTTCTACCCGCAAACCCTGCGGCGTTTGGCGCCACCGCAAGGCACCAGACAAATTCTTAAGCTCGAGCGTTTCAATTAATCGTTCACCGTGGTTGAGCACCGCAGCGGGGTCATCGAAGACCGCGATGCCACCGGTCTCGTTAAGCGCAAGCTCGCTGTCTAGGCCCTTCAAATCAAGCTGGCCGGGGTCGTAGTTTACAGCCAGCCCCTCGATTTGCGCCGCGAGGTAGTACCCGGCACGGTAATTCGCGATGCGTTTGAGGCCAAGCCGTACGCCCCGCAACCAGCCGCGCACCGTCAGCGCCGCGGTGTCGATGGTGGCACCGGGTAGTTTCTTGTCCCCCAGCAGTGCCGTCACGAGCGACGCTGGCAGTGCATCTGCGCTCAATCGAAGTTGCGGTTCCTCGACTTGTAAGCGCGCCCGAATGGGCGCGGGTGAGTCGCGCAATCCATCGAGCTCCACAGCCCAAGCGCGACCATCACGTACGGCTCGACCGTGCAAACTGGGGTGCGCCAAGTCGCCCAATTCACGTTCGTGAAAAGCGAGCTTACGCCCCCGTATACGAAACGCCGCGCTGACGAGTTCTCGACCATTGAACCGGGTTTGGAGTTCGCCGCTGATACGACCACTGAGCGGAAGTTCTCGGCCAGGCAATAAAAGATCCAGTAGTGTCGCTACATCGAATGAGTGCGCGCTAATATTAAGTCGCGCCGCTTCAGCGCCGCTCGCGCGCCGGTGCCTCTTTGCGAACGAAAATTCAAAACCGTCGCCTAAGCGATGCGGTTCGCCTACCGTACCGCGGACGACGTGGCGCGCAGACGTATTCGCGAGTTCGAGGGTGATATTGTCTAAATCTAAGGGCAATTGATCGGAGGCCGCGTCGATTATTGTCAGCGCGCTATCGATGATCGTGACGTGGCTGCGGCGCCATAGCCAGTCTAGGAAATGTGTCTCACCAGGGGGGAAGCCGGCAAGTTGAATCCGTCCGTCGCGGTCTCTGCGCAGCGTCAATTTCACGCCGCGAACGATCAACTCGTGCGCGATAAGATCGTTTTGCATCAGCGAATCGAGCGGTGAGACTTCGATTTCGATTTGACCTAGGCTGAGTATTTTGCGTTCGCCACCGGCATCGAATAGGTCGACCTGTGAGGCGACCAGCGTCGGTGTCCAGGCACGCCAGCTGGCGTTCAGGGCGGTAATTTTCACCGGGCGTTCAATCACCCCGGATAGCCACGCTTCGAGACGCAGTTTTTGACTCTCGATTTCCGGCAGGGTGATGCGTATGAGCGTGATCGAAATCGCGATGAGGATCACGACTACGCTTATGAGCAGCGCCAACGCGTCGAGAATGCGGCGGCCGAGGCTGGTGGTGCGAACGCCCGTCACGGCCTAAATTATGGCACGCGGCGATGCGCTCTCTGAGACGCTACAGCAACACGACATCATACTGTTCCTGTGTATACGTTGTTTCGACCTGGAACCGGATCGGAACGCCGATGAATTTTTCCAACTCGACAATCGCGGTTGATTCCTCGTCCAAGAGCAGATCAACGACATTTTGAGCGGCAACGACGAGCAATTTTTGCGCCTCAAACTGGCGTGCTTCGCGTAAGATTTCCCTGAATATTTCGTAACAAACCGTCTCCGCGGAACGCACAGAGCCGCGTCCCTCGCACGTCGCGCACGGCTCACACAATACCCGTTCCAAACTTTCTCGCGTCCGTTTGCGCGTGATTTGTACTAAGCCTAGTGACGTCACTTCGCTGACGGTGGTTTTGGCGTGATCTTTCTCCAAAGATTTTTCCAACGCGCGCAACACTTGTCGTTGATGTTCTTCCACACTCATATCAATGAAATCGACAATAATGATGCCGCCGAGGTTGCGCAAGCGTAGCTGTCTTGCGATCGCGTGGGTCGCTTCGAGGTTGGTTTTAAAGATGGTTTCCTCTAAGTTGCGATGACCGACAAATCCACCTGTATTCACATCGACGGTCGTCATCGCCTCGGTTTGATCGATGTATAAGTGGCCACCCGATTTCAGTTCCACACGCCGTCGCAGCGCGCGATTGATTTCGTCTTCGGTAGAGTAAAGATCGAGGATCGGTCGCTCGCCCGCGTAGTGCTCGATGCGGGGCGCTAGTTCTGGTGAGAATTCGGTCGAGAAATTCAAGGCCTTGTCGTAAGTTTCGCGTGAATCGACGCGAATTTTGTGCGCGCTGCTGGGCGACAGATCGCGAATGATTCGCAAAACTAGTGGTAAGTCTTGGTAAATCAGCTGCGGCGCGCGCGAGGTGCGAATGTTATCCTGCAAAGAATCCCACAAACGTTGCAGAAAAGTCATGTCGGTCTGCACTTCGTGTTCACTTACACCTTCGGCCGCGGTGCGGATGATGTAGCCGCCACCCGCACCGTTTTTTGTCTCGACTTCGGGCACATAGGTTTCATCGAATGGTATCTGCAGTGGCTGCAAATTTGGCGCCAGTTTAAGCATCAGATCGCGCAGGCGTTGCCGCTCATCTTCATTTTCGATGCGTTGCGAAATGCCAAGGCTGTTAGCGTTAGGCATGTAGACTAAATAGCGTGATGGAATGCTGATAAATGTGGTTAGACGCGCACCTTTGGAACCGATCGGATCCTTGGTAACCTGTACCAAGAGTTCTTGGCCTTCGTGTACGACCTGGTTGACCGGCGTGGTTTGATCGACCGCGCAATGTTTGCGATTGCTATCGACGATATCGGAGACGTGCAAAAACGCGGCGCGTTCGTGGCCGACTTCCAGAAACGCCGCACCCATGCCCGGTAGGACACGCACGACCTGGCCGAGATAGATATTGCCGGCGTAACCCCGTTTGTGGGTCCGTTCGATCAAAACTTCTTGCAAAATACCGTTTTCAACGATCGCCACACGGGTTTCCTGCGGGGTTACGTTAACGAGCACTTCTTCAGTCATAAATGCAGTTTGCTCTTGAGCGTGATGAGATGAATGCCGCCTAAGATACCGAAATTACTCCAGTTCGAGAAATAATTTAGACATTACGTGAACGCTGAGTCGCGTGGTGCCCTGAAATACCCGCCATTCAGCTATGCTTCACTCACAAGCTGAGGGGCGTATAATCCGCGCCTCTACTAAGACCATGCTAATCTCAAATTTGACAGAAACAATGGTCACGGTGCTTGCCATCGGCGATGGCGCGGCGTTGCGACCGTTGACAACGCGACGTGCTACGGCGGCTTTGCCGTATGCGGGTAACTATCGCGTGATCGATTTTGCGCTAACCAATTGCCTGCACTCGGGGCTCCGGCGTATTACGGTGTTTACGCAGTTCAATTCTTTATCTTTGCAAAACCACTTGCGCGACGGTTGGTCCATTTTTAATACGGATTTGGGCGAGTTCGTGACGCCGGTGTCGCCGCCCGTGAGCGAACGCATGTCGATGTATACTGGCGCTGCCCACGCGTTATATCAAAACCTCTACCTTTTCGATGGCCGGCGTGAAGACACGATATTAGTCGTTTCTGGGGAACAGATTTATCGCATGGACTATGCGGCGATTCTCGAGTATCACGCGGCAAAGAATGCGGTGGTTACGATTGCGCATGTCGATGAGCAAGCGCACGGCGCCGCGTTTCAGCAACGGTTTGTGCGTCGTGGCGATGAAGTGGTCGCAATTGTTGATGCCCAGGACGCCGGCGAAAATGACAACACTTGCACCCCGATGGGTGTGTATTGTTTTCAGCGCGAGAAGTTGATCGAGATGCTCTTGCGCTTAGGCGAAGTCGGTACCAGGAATAAATCGATTATGGAGTTGATTCGAGACCAGACTTTAGACCGCCTACCGTGCATGGCCTATCGCTTTGGAGGCGAGTCGGGTCGGGTTTCGCAAGATCGCTACTGGCGCACGCTATCAAACTTGGATCAATATTATCGCGCCAACATGGACTTGCTGGAACTCGAGCCAGCCTTGGATCTCTATCAAGCGGATTGGCCTATCCGGACCTATCAGACCCAACGTCCACCTGCACGCACTGTACCCGGACGATCATGCAATGAGGGAATTTGTGTTAATTCCATCGTTTCAGGCGGCGCGGTGATCGCGGGCGGTGGCGTGAGTCGCAGCGTTTTAGGTTCGCGTGTCTACATCGATGACGGTGCTACTGTTGAAGATGCGATCCTCTACACCGGCGTGTCGATCGGTGAAGGGGCGCGGGTACAGCATTGTATCTGCGATCGCAATGTCGCGATCCCCGCCTTCGAAGAAATCGGCATCGACCACAAAAAAGACGCGCAACGGTTTCACGTTACGCCCGAGGGCGTCGTGGTGATCGCTGGCGACCATGAATGGTGACATGCTGACTGATTTTGTAGACGCGCTACGGCGCGATTTGCCGGCGGAAGTCGTGCTCGATGCCGATGTGTCTAAACGGCCTTATGAATGCGATGCGCTGTCTGCGTATCACACGATGCCCGGCGTTGTATGCCTGCCGCATACTTACGAGCAAGTCCGCACGGTGCTGAAACTCTGCGCACAACACAAGGTGCCGCTCGTGCCGCGCGGCGCCGGTACCGGGTTATCGGGCGGGGCTTTGCCCTTGGCCGATGGTTGCCTGCTCAGCTTGGCACGTTTCGATCGTATTCTCGATATAGACCCCGCCAACCGCAGCGCGCGCCTCGAGCCGGGTGTGCGCAATCTTGCCATCAGCGAGGCGGTTGCCGAGCACGGTTTGCATTATGCACCCGATCCGTCCTCGCAAATTGCCTGCTCCATAGGCGGCAATGTCGCGGAAAATTCGGGTGGCGTGCATTGCCTTAAATATGGTTTGACGGTGAACAACGTGCTAGGCTTGACGTGTTTACTCAGTGACGGCACGTGCTTAGAAATCGGTAGCGGTGGGCTCGACGACGTGGGACTCGATTTGCTCGCCTTGTTTAACGGCTCTGAAGGGCTGTTGGGCGTGATTATGGAAATCACGGTGAAACTATTGCCACGACCAGCAGCGGCGCAGGTAGCCTTGGCGGCGTTCGACCAAGTCACTGCGGCTGGGGACGCGGTAGCAGCAATTATTACGGCTGGTATCGTGCCCGCGGGCCTCGAGATGATGGATGCCCTAGCTATCCAATGCGCGGAAGATTATTGCGGTGCCGGCTATCCTCGCGATGCAGCGGCGATATTATTGTGTGAGCTCGACGGCACGGCCGTCGAAGTAGCAACCGACGTCGAACGCGTTAGCACACTTTTTGCGCACTACGGCGCCACCAGTACCCGCCTGTCACGCACGACAGCGGAGCGCGAACGATTGTGGCTAGGCCGCAAATCCGCCTTCCCCGCGATGGGACGCATCGCGCCGGACTACTACTGCATGGACGGCACGATCCCGAAACGAGAATTAGCGCGGGTCTTGACCCGCATCAGCGAACTTTCTAGGCACTATGGTCTACCGGTTGCAAACGTTTTTCACGCCGGGGACGGTAACCTACATCCGCTCATTGCTTACGACGCTAATGATGATCGTCAACTTGAGACGGCCGAAACATTGGGCGCGAAGATCCTCGAATTGTGCCTCGAATGTGGCGGCACGATCACCGGCGAGCACGGCGTAGGGGTAGAGAAGCTCGACCAAATGTGCGTTCAGTTCGGTGCCGCAGAATTGACGAGTTTCCACCGCGTAAAAAGCGCTTGTGATACAGTTGGTATCTTGAATCCGGGTCGCGCTGTGCCGAGCTTACGCCGCTGTGCGGAATTCGGCGCCATGCACGTGCACGCCGCGACGCCCCCGCATCCCACCTTAGAGCGATTCTAAATTCTAAGTCGTGCACGTGGGCTAAGTAGTCGTTCCACCCACAGTTAAACCGTCTATTCGCAGAGTAGGTTGGCCGACCCCCACGGGCACGCTTTGGCCGTCTTTGCCGCAGGTGCCGACGCCGTTGTCGAGCGCGAGATCATTGCCGACGGCGGTGACCCGGGTAAGCACGTCGGGGCCGTTACCGATCAAGGTGGCACCCTTCACGGGCGCGCTAATCTTGCCCCCTTCGATCAGATAGGCTTCGCTGGCGGCAAATACGAACTTGCCGTTGGTGATATCAACTTGGCCGCCGCCGAAATTAACGGCGTAAAGACCGCGTTCAACCGCGGCGATGATTTCTTCTGGCTCGCGCTCGCCCGCCAGCATCACGGTGTTTGTCATGCGTGGCAGAGGGCGGTGCGCATACGATTGACGGCGCCCGTTGCCGGTCGAGGCAACGCCCATGAGGCGGGCGTTGTGCTTATCCTGCAAATAGCCCTTCAGAATGCCGTTTTCAATTAGCACCGTGCGTTGCCCAGGCGTACCTTCGTCGTCTACCGACAGCGAACCGCGTCGCAGCGGCAACGTCGCATCGTCGACAACTGTGCAGGCATCGCTGGCGACGCGATCGCCCAGACGGCCACTGAACGCCGAGGTGCCTTTGCGGTTGAAGTCGCCTTCTAGCCCATGGCCAATTGCCTCGTGCAAGAGGATCCCCGGCCAGCCGGGGCCGAGTACAACCGTCATTTCCCCCGCAGGGGCGGCGATTGCCTCGAGTGCACATAGCGCTTGCCGTAGTGCCTCATCAGCGATGTCAAAACCCGCATTATTGCGCATCAACGGCTGATAGTCGTGGCGGCCACCACCCCCGAAACGGGCGGTTTCACGCCGTCCTTGCTGCTCGACGATAACGCTACAGTTCAAACGCACTAGTGGCCGCACATCAGCGGCCAGCGTACCGTCCGCGGCGACATAGAGAATATGGGTGTGACTGCCGATGAGACTGGCGTTGACTTCGCGTACCCGCGGATCTGCGTTGCGTAGACGTCGATCAATATTCTGCAGCAGCGTAATCTTTTCATCGGCTTCGATCCTTGTCAGCGGGTCCTCGTAGGAGTACAAACTCGCTAAGGCTAGCGGCGCATCGACTTGCACACGTTTGTCTTGACCCTGGGCGGTAATCGCGCGCGCAGCCTGGGCGGCGTTATGCAAAGCCGTCAGTGATAACGCGTCGGAATATGCAAAGCCGGTACGTTCCCCCGTGACTGCGCGTACCCCGACCCCCTGGTCGAGTGCGAAGCTACCTGCCTTGACGCGACTGTCTTCCAGGCTCCACGATTCCGTACGGACATATTCGAAGTACAGGTCGCATAAATCCACACCACGGCCACATAGCTTGCCGAGCACGGTTTCCAGGTCATGCAAATCGAGCCCGGTTGGTGCCAGCAGTTCGCGCGTCGCGCTTTCTAGCGAAGCGGTATGCATCGTGAACGCTTCAAAATCTGAGCCCATACGAGTTATTTTCTCATGTTTGCGTGGGTTGCTCACGAGTTTCGTGTAGGATTGCGTGCCGTCTGAGCCGTGTGCAGCAGCGGGCACGATGATTCCGTTGCCCAGTGTAGCAGGCGGCACGACGCCAAGACATGCAGAGAACGATGATCCCAACAGCCGATTTTAGAACCGCTAGTAAACGTTCGTGACGATGGAATTCTCTCGCATTCAGCGCTTACCGCCCTATGTCTTCGATGAAGTGGCGAAATTGAAATATACGGCGCGGCGACGCGGTGAGGACATCATTGATTTCGGCATGGGCAATCCCGATCAGGCAACGCCGGCCCATATCGTCGCTAAACTCGTCGAAGTAGCGCAGCGCGATGATACCCATCGCTATTCGACCTCGCGGGGAATTCCACGGCTACGGCGCGCCATTTGCCGCTGGTATCGTTCTCGCTACGGTGTCGAGCTGGACCCCGAGAGCGAGGCGATCGTCTCGATCGGCTCAAAGGAAGGCATCGCGCATTTGGCTTTAGCGACCATGGAACGTGGCGATGCCGTGTTAGTGCCGAATCCTTCATATCCCATCCACCCTTACGGTTTTGTTATCGCGGGTGCCGACATTCGCCATGTCCCCATCGGACCGGGTATCGATTTTTTTGCTGAATTGCACAAAGCGATTCGCGACAGTTGGCCGCGACCGAAAATGTTATTGCTCAATTTTCCCAGCAATCCAACTACGCAGTGTGTGGACCTCGACTTTTTCACGCGCGTTATAAGCATCGCGCGCGAACATCAGATTTACGTCGTGCATGATCTGGCATACGCGGATCTTGTCTTCGATGATTATCAAGCGCCTTCGATCATGCAAGTGGCCGGCGCCATCGATATCGCGGTGGAGTTCTATACGCTCTCGAAGAGCTATAACATGCCTGGGTGGCGGGTTGGGTTCATGGTCGGGAATCGCGATCTGGTGCACGCGCTAGCGCGCCTGAAATCGTATCTCGACTATGGCATATTTACACCGATTCAGGTCGCGGCTATCAGCGCTTTAGAGGGCCCGCAGGCGTGTGTGGCGGAGATCCGAGAAACCTATCGTCGGCGTCGCGACGTCTTGTGCGACGGGCTCAACGATGCCGGTTGGGATGTGGCGCTGCCGCAGGGCACGATGTTCGTGTGGGCGCGCATCCCGGAACCGTGGCGCACGCTCGGCTCTTTAGAATTTTCCAAACGGCTGCTCCTGGAGGCGAAAGTAGCTGTTTCCCCGGGAGTTGGTTTTGGATCTTACGGCGATCAATACGTGCGTTTTGCCCTAATCGAAAATCCCCATCGAACACGCCAGGCCATTCGCGGTATCCGGGCGATGCTGCGGGACTCGGCGCACGTGGTCGGGAACTAGTTCGAGGTGGCTCTGTTCTCGGTAACAGCTTGGAGCACCGCACAGCGGTACTGGAGCGAGTGCGAAATATGAACAACAACTTAGCACCAGTAAAAATCGGTGTATTGGGTTTAGGTACGGTAGGCGCCGGCACGATTACCGTGCTGAGACGTAACGCCGACCTCATAAGTGCCCGCGCCGGGCGCCGTGTCGAGGTCATTACCGCCAGTGCCCAGGATTTGAACAAACCCCGAGAATGCGACTTATCCGGTATTGAATTGCGTAGCGATCCCTTTAGCGTGGTCGCCGATCCGCGCGTGGAAATCGTGGTCGAACTTATCGGTGGGCTGGCGCCGGCAGGTGAACTCGTGTTGCGGGCCTTGGCCCAAGGTAAACATGTCGTGACGGCGAACAAGGCCCTCATTGCACGCCACGGCAACGAAGTCTTCGCTACCGCCCGCGATGCAGGTTTGATGGTGGCTTTTGAGGCGGCAGTCGCCGGTGGCATTCCGGTGATTAAAGTGATGCGCGAAGCCTTGGCGGGCAATAAGGTCAATTGGCTCGCCGGGATCATAAACGGGACCTGCAATTTTATCCTCTCGGCAATGCGTGACGCCGGCGCTGATTTCGATGTCGTGCTCGCAGACGCACAGCGCCGTGGTTATGCCGAAGCCGATCCTGCATTCGATGTCGATGGTATCGACGCGGCGCATAAGTTGACGATTTTGGCGGCCATTGCCTTCGGTATCCCGTTGCAATTCGAGCGTGTCTACGTGGAAGGTATTCGCGGCATTACCCGCGATGATGTTGCCTACGCCGAACGGCTTGGCTACCACATTAAGCACCTCGGTATTGCGCGCCAGACGACGCGTGGTGTTGAGTTACGTGTCCATCCCACGCTGGTCCCGGCGCAACGCGCGCTGGCACACATCGACGGGGTGATCAACGCGGTCACGATCGATGGCGACGCGGTTGGCCCGATTCTCCTCTCGGGGCCCGGGGCCGGGGCAGAACCGACTGCCTCGGCCGTCGTCGGCGATATAGTTGACGTGGTTCGCGCCTTGACTACCGATCCGGATAATCGCGTGCCCCACCTCGCGTTTCAGCCGGGCACGGTCGAAGATGTCCAGGTGATGGATATAACAGATGTCGAGACCGCTTATTACTTGCGCTTGCTGGCCTGCGACGAACCGGGCGTGCTAGCCGACGTAACCCGGATCTTGGGTGATCGCGAAATCAGTATCGAGGCAATCATCCAGTTGGAAGGGGATCCCGCTGCGCACGCTGTCCCGGTCGCGATCCTAACTCGACGGATCCGCGAGCAGGCAATGAATAGCGCGATCGCGCAAATTGAGGCATTGGCGGCCATTCGTGGCCCCGTTATTCGTATTCGCATGGAGCCGCTGTAGGCAGCGTGATGACGATGGGCGCAGATAATTGCCGCGGCGTGATCGACCGTTATCGCGACCGCCTCCCGGTGGCCGAGGACGCGCGCGTCATTTCCTTGTGCGAAGGCAACACACCGCTGATTCCGCTGCGCAATTTGCCGCGTGAGTTTGGTCACGACGTGACGGTCTATGCAAAGTTCGAAGGTTTGAATCCCACCGGGTCGTTCAAAGATCGCGGCATGACGATGGCTGTTACGCAAGCGGTGGCTAGCGGGACTGAGGCGATTATTTGTGCCTCGACCGGTAATACCTCGGCTGCAGCTGCTGCTTACGCAGCGCGTGCCGGGATCCGCGCATTTGTGCTGATCCCGGAAGGAAAGATCGCCCTGGGCAAACTAGCCCAGGCAATGATTCAAGGCGCCGTCGTAGTTCAAATTAAGGGCAACTTCGATGACGGTATGCGCATCGTGAAAGATATGGCCGATGTTGCCCCGATCACGATCGTTAACTCGATCAATCCCTATCGCCTCCAGGGCCAAAAAACGGCCGCTTTTGAAGTCTGCGATGAACTCGGACGCGCGCCAGACTTTCATTGCATCCCGGTCGGCAATGCGGGCAACATCAGCGCCTACTGGACTGGCTTTAGTGAATATGCGGGATTTCTCCCCAAAACGGCGGCGTGCAGCTATTGCACGGACAGCTGTGCGTTTCAACGACCAGCGGTCGTAGACTCGCGACCGCGCATGCTAGGCTATCAAGCTGCGGGCGCAGCGCCGTTTCTCGCTGGTAAAGCAATCGCTGAGCCGGAGACGGTGGCCACCGCGATCCGCATTGGTGCGCCGCAGTCATGGGATTTGGCATGGGCCGCCGTGAATGAATCAGGCGGCTGGTTCGATGCTTTGAGCGATAGCGAGATTCTCGCAGCGCAGCGACTCCTGGGACAGCACGAAGGCTTGTTTTGTGAGCCGGCTTCCGCAATTTCGGTGGCGGGGTTACGCCGCGACTTAGACCGCGGCAAAATTCCCGCGGGCGCGGTCGTCACCTGCACGTTGACGGGGCATGGGCTGAAAGATCCGGATACCGCCATTGCACAAAGCCGCGGCGCGGTGCTCGAAGTGCCGGCGACGCTCGAGGCCGTTAAACGCGCGATTCTGGATCAACTACCTGTGGGTTGATCTGCGAAGGAAATATAACGAGGCCGGCGTGGCTGCCGCCGCTCGGCTCGGGGAGATTAACATCAGACTATGCGCCGGCTCCAGTTACTCGTGCCGCAACTCCAAGTCGTCGCGGGCGCTGTCGCGGCGGAAAGTAGTGAGCTTGCGAGGTGTTTGGGTCGCGCACATACGCGTCGTGTCGGCGAGCTTGATCTCGATGCGCAACTTTTTGCGGCTTTTGGTTTGGCGAGCGCAGCCCAAGACAATTTGCCCATCGCGCCTTTGACTGCGGCGATCGACCTAGATGCGCCCGCTGATGATTATCTACGCTGTGACCCGGTGCATTTGCACGCCGATCCGACCCGCGTGTTTTTATTCGATCAGCGTTTTTTTGAGCTCACCGATCACGAGGCGGATGCATTGATCGAGCGACTTAATTTCGAAGCGCCGGAGTTGCGTTTGTGTCGTGGTCGACATCCCGGGCGTTGGTATGCACGACCCCGTTTTGCGCTACCGGCGCGGTTGCCGTCGCCACAACGACAATGCGGTCGTCCGCTCGTGTTGGCCGCTCCGATTGACGCCGTCACGCGGCGTTTGCATGCCCTATATAATCGACTGCAAATGGCCTTGTTCGAACATCCGGTGAATCGTGCTCGCGAGGCGCGCGGTGAGTTGGCGCTCAACGGCGTGTGCCTTTGGGGCGCGCCTCGCCAGCAACGGCAACCACAGTCATCGAACACGATTGCGCTCGGTGATGACGTCGTCTTAGCGGGCCTCGCCCAACGCTGTGATATTCCCTGGGAGCCGTCCTGCAACTACCAAGACCTAGCGGCACGTGGGGAGTTTGATGCGGCGATCGTCGTGCCCCTGCCGACGCCGGGGCGTGAAGTCGCGCCTAATCGGGTGGCGGTCGGTTTAGAAACACTCGCGCTCGACTGGATCGCGCCGGCGATGAGCGCGCTTCGGCGCGGACGGTTACGCTTGCTGGAGGTGCACACTAAAGACACGCACTATCTGCTCGATCGCTGGCGTAGCTGGCGCTGGTGGCGCCGACCTCGCGCCGTTGGGCTGCTTACCGAGGGTTTATCGATGCCGCGGAGGGCGTAAATGCAGCCGCGGATCGAGCGCCGTCGGTGCAGGGACGCGACGAGTTTGCCGGTCGCGTTGCACCCGGTTTCGCGCCGGGTGTTGGCGGCCCGCGGCTTGACTAAACCCGCCGATTTGGATTTCTCCCTCGCCGCGCTGGCGCCGGTCGAGCGCTTGGGCGGCCTGCCGCAGGCTGTTGAGGTGCTCGCCGCCGCATTGCGTCGCGGCGCGCATATCGTCGTCGTTGGTGACTTTGATGCCGACGGCGCCACCAGCAGCGCGGTGGCGCTGCGTGCACTGCGGGCCTTTGGTGCCGAGCACACCTCGTACTTAGTGCCAAATCGATTTGAATACGGTTATGGTCTCACGCCACCGATTGTAGAACTTGCAGAGCATCGCGACGCCGATGTGTTGGTTACGGTCGATAATGGTATTTCAAGCCTAGCCGGGGTCGAGGCGGCACGGCGTGCCGCCATGCAAGTCGTTATAACCGATCACCACTTGCCAGGTGCGAGCTTGCCGTTGGCTGATGCGATTGTCGATCCAAACCTACCGAACGATGATTTTCCCAGTAAAGCACTCGCGGGAGTTGGGGTAATTTTCTACGTAATGATGGCGCTACGCCGCCATCTTCGCGACCAAGGATGGTTTGCTGAACGTGGTATCGAGGAACCGAACCTGGCGAGCTTGCTGGATCTCGTCGCGCTGGGCACCGTCGCTGATGTCGTGCCGCTCGACCACAATAATCGCCGCCTGGTCGCGCAGGGCTTGGCGCGCATTCGTGCGGGTCGTTGCCACGCGGGTATCACTGCGCTGCTCGAAGTCGCGGGGCGCGGGGCAGCGCCGGTGACGGCTCAGGATCTCGCATTTGCGCTCGCCCCGCGCTTGAATGCCGCGGGGCGTATGGCGGACATGTCTCTAGGCATCGCCTGCCTGCTAACAGACGATTTAAGTGCCGCACGAGAGCACGCCCGACAGCTCGATGCCCTGAACAGAGAACGGCGGCTAACCGAGAAAGCAATGCGGACGCAAGCGGTCGCGATCGTAGAAAACCTCGAACTCGACGCGGCGTCACAGCTCCCGGCAGGCTTGAGTTTGTTTGATCCCCGCTGGCACCAAGGGGTGATCGGTGTCGTGGCTTCACGTATCAAAGACCAGTATCACCGCCCAGTGGTGGCGTTTGCGCGCGCTGGGAACGATGAACTAAAAGGATCGGTGCGTTCGATCGCCGGCGTGCACGCGCGCGATGTGCTGGATACGATCGCGACCACGCATCCTGAGGTGCTGGCGCGTTTCGGTGGCCACGCTATGGCAGCCGGATTAAGCCTCACCGAGGGCCACCTGGACTTGTTTTCAACGTTGTTCGCTGCGGAAGTCGAAAAGCTCGTGGCGCCTGATCAGCTAAGTCGTGTTATCGTCAGCGATGGTGAGCTCGCCGCAGCGGAGATGACCAAGGAACTCGCGCAGGAACTGAAGTACATCATGCCGTGGGGGCACGCCTGTCCTGAACCGCTATTCGACGGCAGATTCGACATTTGTGCACGGCGTCGCGTGGGTGAGACACACGTGAAATTGCGTTTGCGTCCACACGACGGACAACAGGCCATCGACGCGATCGCCTTTGACGCCGCGAGCGCACCATGGGCCATGAACGATGCGCCGATCCATGCTGTTTTTCGCCTCGACGTTAATTACTACCGTGGCAGCGAATCCTTGCAGCTCGTTATCGATCATGCGGAGCCGCTGGCGTAGCCGGGCTCGTAGTGCTGCGCGGGGGAGTGGGTAGCGGGCTCGTCGGTGACCGCCGCCTCGAGGCGCGATCCGCTACAATCAGCGCAGAGATAGTGCGCGTTTTGTTGGATAGGGGCTTGTGGAACTCACATCGATATATCAACGCATCAAAGATTTGCAACAGCGCCAGGAAGCGCTCAGGGGGTATCTTTGACTACGAGACAAAAGCGCAGCGCCTCGTTGAAGTTGGTCGCGAATTAGAGCTCCCCGATGTTTGGAGTGACCCCGCACGCGCCCAGGCGCTGGGCAAGGAACGGGTCGCGCTCGAACGCGTGATCCAAGACTTGGAGGCGGTTTCAGCGCATATCGATGACGCGGATGAGCTCCTCGCCTTGGCAGAAGCAGAGGGCGATGAGGAAACCGTGCAATCAGTACTCGGCGATCTCGATAGCGCGGAGCGTGTGCTCGGCGAGCTCGAGTTTCAACGCATGTTTCGCCAAGAAATGGATGCCGCGAACGCCTTCATCGATATCCAAGCGGGATCCGGCGGCACGGAAGCTCAGGATTGGGCAGACATGTTGTTGCGCATGTATTTGCGTTGGGGCGAGGCGCATGCATTCAAAGCAGAGTTGATGGAAGTCTCACCCGGTGAAGTCGCGGGGATCAAAAGTGCCACGGTGCGTATCATGGGCCCGTATGCTTTCGGCTGGTTACGTACCGAGACCGGCGTGCATCGGCTCGTGCGCAAGTCGCCGTTTGATTCCGGTAATCGCCGCCACACGTCATTTGCCGCGGTATTTGTATCTCCCGAAGTGGAGGACGACATCGAAGTCGAGGTCAATGTGGCCGATCTGCGTGTCGATACGTATCGTGCGAGCGGGGCTGGTGGTCAGCATGTCAACAAAACCGATTCGGCGATACGCATCACCCATCTCCCCACTGGCATCGTCGTCCAGTGTCAAAACGAGCGCTCGCAGCACAAAAATCGTGACCAAGCGATGAAGATGCTGCGTGCCAGGCTCTACGAACTTGAGATGATAAAGCGCAGCGAGGAGAAGCAAGCGCAGGAAGACGCCAAGGCCGATATCGGTTGGGGATCGCAAATACGTTCCTACGTGCTGGATCAAGCGCGCATAAAAGATCTGCGTACGGGCGTGGAGACGGGCAACACACAAGCAGTGCTCGACGGCGATCTCGACGCATTTATCGAGGCGAGTCTAAAGCAAGGTTTGTAGCACGATGTGTGATCAATCTTTCGGTTCTGAGGGGAGCCAATTAATCGCCCAGCGACGCGCGAAGCTAGCGGCGCTGCGCACCGCGGGGCCCGCGTATCCAAACGATTTTCGCCGTGATGCGCTGGCCGCCGAGCTACGCGACCGCTACGGTGAGATGTCGGCGGCGGAGCTGGAACAAAATCCGACGCGAGTAAGCATTGCCGGTCGCATGATGACGAAACGGGTCATGGGGAAGGCTTCATTTGCGCATCTGCAGGATATGAGTGGCCAAATCCAAGTTTATGTGAAGCGTGATGCGCTCGGTACAGAGCCATACCGCGAATTCAAGAGTTGGGATCTCGGCGATATTCTGGGTGCGACCGGCACGGTTTTTCGTACGAAAAAAGGCGAGTTATCGGTGTCGGTGGATGGGCTCGTGCTATTAACGAAAGCGTTGCGCCCGCTACCGGAAAAATTCCACGGACTTAGCGATCAGGAATCTCGCTATCGACAACGCTATGTGGACCTGATCGTAAACGAAGATTCCAGAGCAGTTTTTCACGCTCGCTCGCGAATAGTCGAGGCTTTAAGGCGTTTTTTTAACGAACGTGGTTTTATCGAAGTTGAAACACCAATGATGCATGTTATCCCTGGCGGCGCTACTGCGCGTCCCTTCGTCACGCATCACAATGCTTTGGACATGGACTTATATTTGCGCGTCGCGCCGGAATTGTACCTAAAACGGCTAATCGTGGGGGGCATGGAACGCGTTTTTGAGATCAATAGGAATTTTCGCAACGAGGGTTTGTCAACGCGACACAATCCCGAATTTACGATGCTCGAATTTTACCAGGCCTATGCCGATTTCAACGATTTGATGGACCTCACCGAGGTGTTATTGAGAGAACTATGCAAAGACATTCTGGGCACGACGAGAATACAATATCAAGGCACGGCGATTGATTTCGGGGCGCCGTTTCGGCGCCTGAGCGTCAAAGACGCGATCTTATCGCGCAATGAAGGTGTGAGTGCCGGCGAGCTCGACGATGTGGTGAGCGCGCGCCGGCTTGCCGAGCGTTTGCAAATACCGCTCAGCGCGGATGCCGGTCTCGGTAAAATTCAGCTCGAGATCTACGAAAAAACGGTCGAGGCCGACTTGCTGGAGCCGACGTTCATTACTGCCTACCCCGCCGAAGTCTCTCCCTTGGCACGGCGCAACGATAGGGATCCAAGTCTCACCGATCGTTTCGAGTTGATCATCGCGGGCCGTGAAATCGCCAACGGTTTCTCGGAACTCAACGATCCCGAAGACCAGGCGGCGCGTTTCCGCGCCCAGGCCGAGGAATTAGCCGGTGGCGACGCCGAGGCCATGCGCTACGATGCGGATTACATCACCGCCTTAGAATACGGTTTACCGCCGACGGCGGGGGAGGGGATCGGCGTCGATCGCCTCGTGATGTTGTTGACCGATCGGCCGTCGATAAGGGATGTGTTACTGTTTCCGCACCTACGTTCGCAGGGCTAAGCGAAATGTATTGAACCTTCCAGTGGGGGGGCTGGTCTACATGGAGGTTGTCACTGACTAGATGGCGTCCAAACGCCTCACTCACGGCACCTCGCAGGGGGGTGGCCATACTGCAATCACTGATCAGGAGAATATTCATGCCGAAGAAGTTCGAACTCAAACCCGTCGCTGCAGTGCTGGGCACCGGCTTCGCTGTCACCCTGGCGGCGACACCCCTGGCGAACGCTGCTGAGAACCCTTTTACGGTCACGCAATTCGAGTCTGGCTATATGGTAGCCGGCGAAGGACGTTGTGGCGGCGAGAAAGGTGGTGAAGGTAGCTGCGGTGGTAAGAGCGGCGAAGGCAGTTGCGGCGGCGATAAAAGCGGCGAAGGCAGCTGTGGCGGCGACAAAAGCGGTGAAGGCAGTTGCGGCGGCGACAAAAGCGGTGAAGGCAGTTGCGGCGGCGATAAAAGCGGCGAAGGCAGCTGCGGGGGCGATAAGGGTGCCGAGGGCAAGTGCGGCGAAGGTAAATGCGGCAATAAGTAGCCACCGCAAGCAGACGCACTGATGCTGGCCAACTTTCCGGTGCAGGGCAAAGGTTTGGGTCTACGGCGCGGGTTATTGCCCGCGCTGGCGTCCGAAACGCCGCAGTGCGTCGATTTCTACGAAGTGGCGCCAGAGAATTGGATCGACGTCGGCGGACAATTAGGGCGTCGCTTCCGGGACTTAACGGCGCGATACCCGTTTATCTGCCACGGTTTGTCGCTCAACTTGGGCGGCACTGCGGCACTCAACGAGCCGTTGCTCCAGCGCATCAAAACGTTTTTGCAGGAACACGGGATTAAGTGCTACAGCGAGCATTTAAGCTACTGTTGTGACGACGGCTATCTCTACGATTTAATGCCGATCCCGTTCACGGAAGCCGCGATTAGGCATGTCGTGGCGCGAATTCAACGTACCCAAGATCTTCTCGGCCAGGCGATCGCCATCGAAAACGTGTCGTATTATTGTGCGCCCGGGGCGGAGATGAGCGAGCTCGAATTTATCAATGAAATTCTTCGCTCGGCAGACTGCAAGTTACTGCTCGACGTCAATAACATCTACGTTAATAGCGTTAATCACGGCTACGATGCCGCGATGTTTCTGCGCGGATTACCGGGCGAGCGCATCGCTTATGGGCATATCGCTGGGCATTACAATGAAGCCGATGATCTCATTGTCGATACTCATGGTGCGGCCATTATCGATCCGGTGTGGGATTTGCTCGCCGAGGCTTACGCGGTTTTCGGCGTATTTCCGACACTGGTCGAGCGTGACTTCAATTTGCCACCATTAGCCGAGTTGCTGCGCGAAGTCGAGCATATCGGGCGGCTGCAAAGGCGCGCTGCCGGAGACGGGGTTAGCAGCGGGGCGCGTTCTTATGCGTAGGTCGGCGCCGTTGCCCCCGAACTGAGCTGGCTTGATGAGCCACGCACCGACGTTCATCGAGCTACAACAGCGTTTCAGCGCGCATATACGCGATCCGGATAGCGATCCGGCTTTCGACAATATCGAGCCGCGGCGCTTGGCTTTATACCGCGAATTATTCTATCGCAACGTCGAATCGTTCATGGCCAAAAGTTTTCCCGTATTGCGGCGCATTAGTGATGACTCGGCCTGGCATCGCTTAATTGCCGATTATTTCAAAGAGCACCGAGCGCGAACCCCGTATTTCCCTAAAATGCCCCAAGAATTCCTCCACTATCTCAGCGCGGAACGAGATACGAGCAATGATCCGCCGTACTTGCTCGAATTGGCTCACTACGAATGGCTTGAACTCGAAGTATCCTTAGACGTACGTGAAATCGATATGAACGATATCGATCCGCACGCGAATCTGCTGCAGCGCGCACCAATCATAAATCCGACCGCGCGTGCCCATAGCTACCGTTTCGCCGTGCACCGCATTGCACCCGGGCACCTGCCGCACGGTACGCCATCTGAATCGACCCATCTCGTCGTCTACCGTGATCGCGACGACAAAGTACGGTTCATGGAACTTAATCCCGTTGCCGCGCGTTTATTGGCGCTGGTCGCGGACAGCACTCAGACGCCGGGCATTGAACTGCTCCGGCGCATCGCGGTAGAACTCGCGCATCCTGATCCACAAGTCGTGATCGACGGCGGCGCTGAGACCCTGCAGCAGTTTGTCGCGGGCGAGGTTGTGCTCGGCGCCAAACGTGGGCCTGAACGTTCAGCACACTAACTTGCTGCCGTAAATAAAAATCACGCGATCGGCGCGGGCGACGAAATTCGTTACCATTGCCGCGCCACTTTATTCCAGCATGCTGAGTTGGGAACGCTGCGTATTTAGCGCCTGCCGCGGTGCGTGTGGCGCACGGCGGTATATCGTGCGGGTGAGGTGCAGGAGGAAATATGGACTTTGAACGACTCTCCCAATTACTATCCGTAGCCGTGCAGGTCGTCGCGGCCTTATTTTTTCTTGCCTTGGTGGCCGCCCTCGTCGCTGTTTTGATGCTCTATATCAGCGACCGCAACCAAACCGCCAATGCAGTTCGGCGCAACTACCCCGTCATCGGGCGGTTCCGCTATTTCTTCGAGCACTTGGGCGAATTTTTTCGCCAGTACTTTTTTGCGATGGATCGCGAAGAATTACCGTTTAATCGCGCTCAGCGCAGTTGGTGTTACCGTGCGGCAAAAAATGTAGATAATACGGTCGCGTTTGGTTCGACCCGCGATTTGCGCACTCCGGGAACGGTGATATTCGTCAACTGCCCGTACCCGACGTTAACAGAAGACACCGTGCAGTCACAGCCCGTGACGATCGGGCCGCGAGCCGAACACCCCTATGTCACCTCGTCATTTTTTAATATTTCCGGCATGAGTTATGGCGCCATCTCCAAACCCGCGGTGCGAGCGCTTTCCGCGGGCGCGCGTCTGGCAGGCTGTTGGATGAATACCGGTGAGGGGGGGTTGTCTTCTTACCATTTGGAAGGTGGCGCGGATATCGTTTTCCAAATCGGCACTGCAAAAAATGGCGTCAGGGATCTGGACGGTAATTTGGCCGAAAAAAAATTGCGCGAAATCGCGGCTCACCCACAGGTCAAAATGATCGAGTTGAAACTCTCCCAAGGTGCAAAACCGGGCAAAGGCGGCATACTGCCCGGCACGAAGGTGAATGAAGAAATTGCGGCGATTCGAAATATTCGCAGCGGCGAAGACGCGATCAGTCCCAACCGGCACCCCGACATTGACAGCAATGCGGAATTGCTGGGCATCATTCATAGGCTGCGCGACGTCACCGGCCTCCCGGTAGGCTTTAAATTTGTGATGGGCACGTTTCATTGGTTGGATGACTTATTCACGGAAATCAAGTTACGCGGTGAAGATTGCGCGCCGGATTTCATCACGTTAGATAGTGCCGATGGCGGTACGGGCGCGGCGCCCCAGTCATTGATCGATGACATGGGTCTACCGTTGCGCGAATCGTTGCCGATTTTGGTCGACGCGCTCACTGCGCACGGTTTGCGTGAACGAATTAAAGTCATCGCCTCGGGTAAGCTCATCACCCCGGTCGACGTGGCTTGGGCCTTGTGTGTGGGCGCAGATTTTGTCGTTTCTGCGCGGGGTTATATGTTTGCGCTAGGTTGCATTCAAGCGCTTCAGTGCAACAAAAATACGTGCCCTACCGGTATTACAACTCACGATCCCAAACTTCAGCGTGGTTTGGTACCAGAAAAAAAAGCCGAGCGCGTCGCCAACTACTGCAAGAATTTGGTCTATGAAGTGGGTACCATCGCTCATTCCTGTGGTGCCCGGGAACCGCGGGAATTGCGCCGTTTTCACGCCCGCGTTGTGATGCAAAACGGCTTATCCGTGGGTTTGGATGAACTTTACCCACAAGCACCCTTGGAACTAAATGCTCGCGCGGAAATCCAAAGCGCTTAAGCTAAACAAAGGCCACCCGGTTGTGTACCTTGGTTCGCGCTGCGGTAAAATAGCGGCATACCTCATTGCCGGAAACCGATGGGTGGCAACATAAAGGCGCGTTTAGATGGTTAAAGTAATCGATGCCCTAGATCGGCTATTTGCAGCGCTACGTGGCGCGCTCGATTTTATTGCCCCGATATTGTTGCGGCTTTATCTCGTGCCGGTGTTTTTCATCGCAGGACGCAATAAATGGGATCCATTTGCCGAGGGCAGTACGCTCAACCCAGTTGTTGGCTTGCAAGACGTGGCAGCCTGGTTCGGCAACGACGAGTGGGGTTTGGGTTTGCGGGCGCCGTTGTTACTGGCGGGCCTGGCGTGGGCCGCGGAGTATCTGGGCGCGATTTGCCTCACGCTTGGTTTTGCCGTGCGCTGGGTCTGCATCCCCTTGATTGTCACGATGATCGTGGCAATGACGACGGTACATTGGGACAACGGCTGGCAGGCCGTGCATGATTTAAAGAGTCCTTACGCAACCGCTGCGACCCAGGAAGCGGCCGAAAAACTCGACCGCGCACGCGCTATTCTCGAACGGCACGGTAACTATGAATGGCTGACCGAGCACGGTAATTTCGTCATCTCCAACAGCGGCATCGAGTGGGCCGCTACCTATCTCGTCATGTTAGTGGCGCTGTTGTTTTTGGGTGCGGGCCGTTTTTTTAGCATCGACTATTGGTTGGCACGGCGGTATCGCAGTTCGAGTTCGCCACACCCCGATCTTATATAGCGCGATCGTAGCGAGCGTTACCGTTCACGAGTGCGTGCGGCGACCCGCATACGCAAGGCATTGAGCTTGATAAATCCCTCGGCGTCGCGCTGTTCGTAAGCGCCGGCGTCGTCTTCGAACGTCGCTAGATCGGCGCTGAAAAGGCTATCGTGAGGTGAACGTCGACCGACGACGACGGCATTACCTTTGTACAGTTTCATCCGTACCGTGCCGTTGACGTGTGATTGCGAATCGTCGATCAACTTCTGCAGTAATTCGCGCTCCGGACTCCACCAATAGCCGTTGTATATCAGCGCGGCATAGCGCGGCATTAATTCATCCTTGAGGTGTACGACTTCTCGATCGAGCGTTATGGACTCGATCGCCCGGTGTGCCTTGAGTAATATCGTTCCACCGGGCGTTTCGTAGCAACCGCGCGATTTCATGCCGACGTATCGATTCTCGACGAGATCGAGTCGCCCGACGCCGTGGGCGCCGCCGCTTGCGTTGAGCTCCGCCAGCAGCGTGGCCGGAGACATCGAAGTTCCGTCGAGTGCAACGCAGTCACCGTTACGAAAATCCAGATCGATGTAACGAGGCGCGTCGGGTGCTTGCTCGGGGCTCACCGTCCATCGCCACATGTCGTCTTCCGCCGCCACCCACGGATCTTCCAGTACCCCACCTTCATAAGAGATATGCAATAAGTTTGCGTCCATGGAATAAGGCGAAACGCCCGCTTGTTTGTATTCGATCGGAATAGCATGTTGCTCCGCGTAGGCGAGCAGCTTTTCGCGCGAGCTCAGCTCCCACTCGCGCCACGGCGCGATCACGTGAATCTCAGGTTTGAGCGCGTAGGCGCCGAGCTCGAAACGGACCTGGTCGTTGCCTTTGCCGGTCGCACCATGGGCGACTGCATCAGCGCCGGTTTCCGCCACGATCTCGACCATGCGTTTAGCGATCAACGGGCGCGCAATCGAGGTGCCGAGCAAGTATTCACCTTCGTAGACTGCGTTGGCCCGAAACATGGGGAAGACGAAATCGCGGACGAATTCTTCCCGCAAGTCATCGATGTAGATTTCTTTCACGCCCAGCTGCAGCGCCTTCGCGCGGGCTGGTTCTAGCTCTTCCCTTTGGCCGATGTCGGCCGTGAACGTCACCACCTCACAATGGTAGGTTTCTTGCAACCACTTGAGAATGACAGACGTATCAAGGCCGCCGGAATAGGCGAGGACAACTTTGTTAATAGCCATAAGCGTTTCTTAGTCGGATGCGAGCGCGGGCATGCATTGTGCCGCTGTGGCGCTTCAGCGTCTAGTTTGAATGCGTCGATATACGGTATTTTTGGCGCAGTCCTCATGCACTATCTGGGTTGGGGATGCGACGGCGTTCCAGTACGCTCGTCGATCTGGGACCTAGGTAAGCAGTTGCATGAACAAATCGTCGTATGGCTCGGATCTAAAGCCGTCTTTGATGATGCCGCTACTTGACCTACGCGGCGGAAGCAATCTCCATGAGTGGTTGGCTCTACTACTGTGGCTCTGCTCGCTGGGACCATGCTCATCGATTTGCACTTGCCGCTAGATGAGGCGAGCGCCGTTTTGTTTCTAACCCCGGTCCTGTGTTCCGGCCTTGCCGGTAAACCGTGGCTCGTGTGGGCCACAGCGTTTTGTGTTTGCATGCTTACGATAATCGGCTACACCCTATCCCCCGGTAGTATTGCCGACGTTCCGCACATTCTCGCAAATCGCGCTATCGCTATATTTGCGATTGGCAGTGCCGCGTGGTACTTGATACAGCGCATCGCTCGCGAAAACGAACTCCGGCTGACATTCGAACGAGAGCATTTCGTTGGCCAGGTGCGCCAAGCTATGGAAATGGCTAAACGATGAGCAGGAGGTATTAGACGCAACGCAGCGGGCGCTTGGCCGCGTGTTGAAGTCTGGTTATGGGGAAACATTGATCGCGGATAACGGTCGCGCTCACTTGCATCGTCTTGCGGCAACAGATGAGGCCATCAAGGGCTGTCTCGTTGTCGACCCGACAAATTGCCCGGCAACCCGGGGCGCGACGCCGATGGTTTTCGATTCGGTTGACAACCTCGCTGCTTGTCCAAAACTTTGGGTAGAGATAGCTGCCGATCGGCGGCATGCGTACCCATCAACGTAGCGGGCAATGCAGTCGGGGTAATTCATGCGATGGTGCGCGACGACGACGCTTTCGACGGTGTCTGTAATAGCACGCTCGACAACTTGGCCTAGAGCTTGGGGTATCGCTTGGGATCTCTGAGAACGCTCGCCACGACACAGCGTCGGGTCGAAACTGGCGCGCCCACCGAACGACTGAACCGGCGCAGTTTTATGGACCAAGCTAACGAGGTGCTGAGAAATGAAGGAGGCCTGCATCTACTCGCAATTCGTGATCTTGTTGAAGAGTTGTTCCGTTGCAGCAGGTCTAGCGAGCCGCGAACGGCTGCGCATGAATCTGGCGACGGCAGTGCGCTCGTACGGCGGGCCCGTTTTTACTTGTAGCGTCGGGGTGGCGCTCTACCCCGAGGAGGGCGATCAGCTTGAGGACTTGCTTTGCGTTGCCGATCGCTGTCTTTATATGGCGAAGCAAGCGGATCGTGATCGCATTCTGGCGACACCAGATATCCCGCCAAATGGCAACGCGGCGATGACAAATGATGCGCCATAGCCTGATGCATCAGGTAACGCGCCGGACAAAAATAGCCGTCGTCAACATCCGCGGCGTACGCTAATCGAGTCCGTTGTCATGGAATCCTTGTCAGGCGGCCAAAGTTCGACTGCAACGACACGTAACCTCGGCGAGGGCGGGGTTTTATTCGATACAGAATTGCCATTGGCACCGAACGAGCGCGTGTCGTTGTGCGGGCTGTCAGGGGTGACGAAAGTTGCCAAGTGCGTAGAAGGGATCGGGTTGCGGTCTGCGAAGCGTGCTGAGCGCAATACCGCCGGCTGCTATGAGGTGGCTGTTGAATTTTGCTGACGGTAACGTTTATTTGTGGGAAGTGAGCAAGCGTTGCAACGCGGCTTCGAAAGCTACCGGGGCCTCTGCGTGCGGCCAGTGGCCGGCCGCGGGGATTGTTTCGACGTGCACCGATTCGAACAACGAGCGCAGTGCGGCTAAGCCGCATTTATCGACGCGCGCTGAGCGAGCGCCGCGAATGACACTGATGGCGAGCGGCGTGGGCGCATCGAGCGCGATCGGTATGGCGCCTACCAGCGCCGGCATCGCCCGGCGTATCGCCGCTAGATCGACGCGCCAATGTGCGCCGCCGGCAAAACGCAAGTTCTGCAATAGAAATAGGCGCACGTCGCGATCCGGAATAACTTCACGTAAACACTGCTCAGCTGCGCCTCGTGTTTTAATCGTTCCCAGTGGCACGGCTAGCAAAGCGTCGATTAGCTCACTATGTTCGTCGGGGTAGGCGAGCGGCGCGATATCGATCACAATCAGCCGGTCAACCCGCCGTGGCCAGGTGGCGGCGAACGTCATCGCAGTTTTGCCGCCCATGCTATGGCCGATCAAATTACACCGCTCGAAGCCCAGATTATCCAATAGCGCAGCGATGTCGCTGGCCATGGTTGAGTAATCGAGCGGGTCTTGGTGTGGGGATTCGCCGTGGTGGCGCAAATCGGCGCTAATAACCGTATAGCACGGGGCGAGCTTTTTTGCGATCGCTTGCCAGTTACGGCTGGAGCCAAAAAGTCCATGCAAAATTAGCAGAGGTGGGCCGTTACCGAGGCGTGTGTAGTGCAGTGCTATCGCCGCAGTGGTGTTCATGGATGTCGCAAGTGTGGGGGGAGCATGGTTTCGTTGAGCGTGTCGTATGGCCACACATCCAAGCGATACAAGTCTTCGTCGACTCCGCGCATAAGATCATAGGCACGGTGTTGGCCCGCAGCTAACCATTTGTAATCGGTATGTTCGGCGTTGAGTACGATGTCGCCCGCCTGCCATCGATAGTGGAATAGATATACGGTGCACGGGCTGTCATCGGCGCTAGCGCTGACGGGACCAACGCTACGCACAAGCGCAAGACGCATGGCGGTTCCCAATTCTTCACCGATTTCGCGCTCCGCGCAGGCACGGGGTGCCTCGCCGCGTTCCACGTGTCCCGCGACTAAACCCCACTGCTTCGGGCTGAGTTCTTTTCCCGGCGCGCGTTTGAGAAATAAAACCCGATTCTCGGGATCAGTGATAGCGCATACGACGAAGCGTAATTCGCCATTGGAAGTCACAGGATCAGGGTGCGAATGTCGCCTAAAATTTCCGCTAGACGACGGGTAAATTGGGCTCCCGCAACGCCGTCGATGACTCGGTGGTCGTAAGATAGGGATAACGGCAGCATCAAGCGTGCGTGAAAATCGCCGTCGCTGTAAACCGGTGCGAGACGCGCCGGCGAAATACCCAAGATGGCGACTTCAGGTGGATTAATGATCGGCGAAAAATAGGTACCGCTGATCGGCCCTAGATTCGAGATCGTAAAACACGCGCCTTGCATCTCCTGCGGCGTTAACTCGCCGTTGCGGGCCTTGTCGGTGAGGGCACGGATCTCGTGGGCAATCTCCACCACGCCTTTGCCGTCAATGGCGCGTATCACCGGTACGACCAGGCCGCGATCGGTGTTCACCGCGATACCGAGGTTGTAGTAGTGTTTACGTATAAGGTGTTCGCCGTCCGCCGCGAGGGAACTATTGAAATCTGGATATTCTACTAATAGGCGGGCAACGGCCTTGGAGAGAAACGCCAGCAGGGTCAATTTCGTTTCTGCATCCGCGTTTTTCTTGTGGTGTGCTTTGCGGAAGTCTTCGAGGTCGGTGATGTCTGCTTGATCGAACTGGGTTACGTGCGGGATGCTTACCCAACTGCGATGGAGATTTTGACCCGTCAGACGCCGGATTTTCGACAAGGGAATAGTCTCGACTTCTCCGTAACGTGAGAAATCGATAGCCGCGGCGGGTGCGAGCTGGAGCGTACCGCCTGCGTCGGCACTGCTCGTTAAGGTGTGTTTGACGTAGGCGCTTACATCTGATTTCAAAATCCGTGCTTTCGGGCCCGATCCCTGCACTGCGCTCAAGTCGACGCCGAGTTCGCGGGCGAACTTGCGTACGCCGGGGCTCGCATGCACCCGCTTCGATGCCTGCGGCGCGCGCACCGCTGGGGCGGGCGGTGGCGTCGCCGTGGGTACGACCGCCGCTAAGACATCCGCTTGCTCAAACACCCCCGCGTCGGTTGTTTGGTGATTTTTTTGCAGAACATCGGCACCGCGCTCGATCTGGGCGATCACGCTCCCGGCGGAAACCTTGTCCCCGACTTTGACCTCCAACGCGACGATGCGACCACCGTGCTGCGCTGGTATATCCATGGTCGCTTTTTCGCTTTCCAAGGTTACCAGCGCCGCCTCGGGCGCTACCGTATCCCCCTCGTTGACGAGGATCTCGATGACATCGACATTTTCGAATTCACCGAGATCCGGTACCAGCACCGCTTCAGTGACGCGATTCGACGGCGCTGAAGCAACCCTCTCTGGCGCAGTCCGGGTGGGCGCCACGGCGATGCGCGGCGCGGCGTCGTCCTCATCCGGTCCGGATGCGGATGCCGCGTCGTCCGCTTCTAACACCACAATAAGCGAACCTTCGCTGACTTGATCACCGACGCTGACCTCTAGCTTGCGCACGACGCCGCCCTGCGGCGCCGGAATATCCATCGTGGCTTTTTCGCTTTCCAGCGTGATGAGGGGATCCTCCATGCTAACGGGATCGCCTTCTTTGACGAGAATTTCAATGACGTCGACGCTTTCGAAGTCGCCGATGTCAGGAACGGTTACTTGAACAGTTCGTGGATTCATGCCTAGGGTTCGCGATTAGTCTGCTTAGTCGTCCGCGCTCGGTTCATACCGTGGCGGGATTCGGTTTTTCAGGATCTATGCCATACTTCGCAAGCGCATCTTGCACAACTTGCGGTGCAAGCTCACCGTCGTCCGCCAGGGTTTTCAGCGCCGCGACGCAGATATAATAGCGATTGACTTCAAAAAACTCCCGCAGTTTTTTGCGCGAATCCGAACGCCCAAATCCATCCGTACCCAGAACTCTGTAGGCATTTGGGATGAACGTGCGAATTTGATCGGCATAGCTTTGCATATAATCAGTCGCGGCGACGACAGGGCCGGGATGCTTCAATAACGCCTGCGTAACATAGCTTAGCCGTGGCGTGTCGGTCGGGTGCATCATGTTCCAACGGTCGCAATCCAGGCCGTCTCGGCGTAGTTCATTGAAGCTTGTCACGCTCCAAACATTAGCGTGGATCTGGAAATCCTCCGCCAACAGTTGCGCTGCCGCGATGACTTCATTGAGAATTGCGCCGCTACCCAGCAACTGGACGCGCGGCGCCTTGCGTGCTTCTTGGAGTAAATACATTCCCCGAATGATGCCATCGCTCACACCCTCGGGGATCGGTGGGTGAGCGTAGTTCTCGTTCATCACCGTGACGTAGTAGAAGCATTTCTCCTGACGCTCGAACATGCGTTTCAAGCCATCGTGGAGGATCACTGCGAGCTCATAAGCGTAAGTTGGATCGTAGGAGATGCAATTTGGGATCGTGGAGGCGAGTAGATGACTGTGTCCATCCTGGTGTTGTAGCCCTTCGCCGGCTAGCGTCGTGCGGCCCGAGGTTCCCCCGATCAGAAAACCCCGCGCTTGCATATCTGCGGCCGCCCACGCAAGGTCACCAACGCGTTGGAACCCGAACATCGAATAAAAAATGTAGAACGGGATCATCTGCAAATCGTGATTGCTATAGGCCGTCGCCGCCGCGATCCACGAGCACATCGCACCCGCTTCGTTGATCCCCTCTTCCAAAATTTGGCCGCGTATGTCTTCGCGATAGTACATGACTTGATCGTGATCGACGGGCTCGTAGAGTTGCCCGACTGAGGAATAAATGCCCAGTTGTCTGAACATGCCTTCCATACCGAATGTTCGCGCTTCGTCTGGCACGATCGGGACGACGTGGCGGCCGAGCTGTTTGTCACGCGTAAGTGCGGCGAGAATACGTACAAAAGCCATCGTGGTAGAAATTTCGCGGCCGTCTGTACCTTTGAGCATATTTTCGAACAGCGATATCCCGGGAATTTGCAGTGTGGCGGACGCGCTGCGCCGTTGCGGAATGAAGCCCCCTAGTGCCGCCGTGCGCTCACGGAGATACTGCATTTCCGGGCTGTCGGGGGCGGGCTTGTAGAACGGTGCCGCCGCGATTTCATCATCGGAAATCGGAATATCGAAACGATCGCGAACGTGTTTGAGCGATTCTTCTCCCATTTTCTTTTGTTGGTGGGTAATGTTTTTCCCTTCTCCGGCTTCCCCCATGCCGTAACCTTTGACGGTTTTGCAGAGAATCACGGTCGGTTGTCCGGTATGTTTCATCGCCGCGGAATATGCCGCATAGACTTTGTGGGGATCGTGGCCCCCGCGATTGAGGCGAAAGATGTCTTCATCGCTCATGTGCGAAACCATGGCCTTGAGCTCGGGGAATTTTCCAAAGAAATGCTCGCGCACATAGGCGCCGTCGAACGCTTTTAAGGCTTGGTACTCACCGTCGACCGTTTCTTCCATCACGCGCAATAGCAAGCCTTGCGTGTCACGCGCCAACAATGCATCCCAATGAGAGCCCCAAATCACCTTGATCACGTTCCAACCAGCGCCGCGAAAGTCGGATTCGAGTTCTTGAATGATTTTACCGTTGCCGCGCACAGGACCATCCAAGCGTTGCAAATTGCAGTTGATCACGAATACAAGATTATCGAGCTTCTCGCGCGAGGCGAGTGCCGCCGCACCGAATGCTTCGGGCTCATCCATTTCGCCATCACCCATGAAAGCCCACACTTTGCGCGCGCGCGTGTTGACTAAATCGCGGTTGTGCAAATAGCGCATAAAGCGCGCTTGATAGATCGCCATGATCGGCCCGAGCCCCATCGATACCGTCGGGAACTGCCAAAACTTGGGCATTAGCCACGGATGGGGATAAGAAGATAAGCCGCCGCCATCGACTTCTTGCCGAAACCGATCCAGATCCTCTTCGTCGAGCAAACCCAGCAAATAAGCCCGTGCATAGATCCCGGGCGCCGAGTGACCTTGAATATAGACAAGATCGCCGCCGTGTTTCTCACTGGGTGCATGCCAAAAGTGGTTGAAGCCAACTTCGTAGAGGGTCGCGGCCGAGGCGTAACTCGCAATGTGTCCACCGAGCTCCGCGTTCTTACGATTTGCTTTAACGACCATCGCCATGGCATTCCAGCGATTGATGGATCGGATCCGCCACTCGAGTGCGGGATCGCCTGGCGTATAGTCCTCCTGATGCGGCGGGATCGTATTTAAGTAAGGCGTGTTTGCCGAATAAGGCAGATGCGCACCCGCCTGCCGCGCCTCGTCGATAAGTCGTTCTAACAAATAATGTGCGCGCTCCGGACCCGCGCTCTCAATGACGGCGCCAAGTGCGTCTAACCACTCTCGTGTTTCATCGTGATCCTGATCTTGATCATCTTGCGCCTTCGTTGTCGTATCCACCTAGCACAATCCCCTAGCGATAATAGCGATGTTCCCCATTTCTAGTTTAGCCCGGATTTGCCTCGCAGCACGGATTTATCGGCCCGTACATCGAATTGGGCGCGGCGGGCACGGTCGCCCGCCGTGATGTGTGCACGGCGACTTGCAGCCTCCGACGCTAAGCGAGTTCTCTGCGAAAGTTGAATTTTTCCCGTTCGAATAGAATCTTCGCAATAATAATATCGAGTATCGTGTGCACGCGTTTCTCTAGTTTACGGCGCGCGCGATAGTCGGCGGGTGCGAAATAATCGATACGCTCCGCCGTAGCTAAATCTCTACAGACAGCGATCGAGTTATCGTGGTGTGGCTTATGTACCGCGATCGCAAAACCGCCGTAGTTTTTCGTCACTGTCATGCAAGGCACATCGGTCAAGCCGTCACCGATATAGAGCATCTGCGTGAACGGGATCGCGCGCCTCGATTCCGGCATGTATTCATTTATTGATTCACTCGTGTGCTCGAGCCCTTTGTTGATGCGAAACAAGTATTGAGTCTTGCTGGTGTCATTGATCACGACCGTCGGAAAGCACGCGGTATCGTGATGGTTGAAATGATATCGTGACGCGTAGATGCGTTCGAAATACTGTTTGATGCTAATACCCTGGAGGATTTCGTCGAGCCCGGCAGAGATAATGTAATGACGCACTTTTACGCGCCCCTCCGATTTGTCTGCGACGTAGCGATTGAGGCGCGCAAACCAGGTCTTCACGCCGGGATAATATTTGATGGCGTTAGCGAGTTCGCGCAGCGCCTTTCGATTCAAATGCGCCTTATTGAGTTCGATTTTCTCTACTAGTAAACGCATATAAGTCAGGATGGGATCGCCGTCCGTTTTTGTTACTTCTTCTTCGACTTCGCGCCAAAACGAACGGCCGTCGATTCCGAGTTGGGGCAACACGGTATATTCCTGCATCGGTTGCGGCGTTAAAGTGCCGTCGAAATCGTAAATAATCGCGAGTGTGTTACGCTGAAAGCGCGATTTTTTTGAGTGCGTCTCGGTAATGAGTCAAGACCTCATCGTTAAAGCAAGCAAAAATAATTTCCTGGAAAAAGTTCTCGCCGTTAACAATTTCCACAACCGTAGCAACCGCGATGGCACACGCGTCGGCGGGCGGATACCCGTAGACGCCGCAGCTGATCGCGGGAAAAGCCACGCGCGTGCACGCGTGGCGGCGCGCAAGCGCGAGGCTATTGCGGTAGCAGGCCGCGAGCAGCGCGGCTTCATCTGCGCATCCACCCTGCCAGATTGGCCCGACGGTGTGAATCACGTAGCGGGCCGGTAGTCGATAGCCGCCGGTAATACGCGCTTCGCCGGTAGGACAGCCCCCAACGGCACGGCATTCTGCCAGCAGTTCCACCCCCGCCGCGCGGTGAATTACACCATCGACGCCGCCGCCGCCGAGCAGCGTCTCGTTGGCGGCGTTGACAATCGCATCTACAGCCAAACGCGTAATATCGACGTTTCGTGCATTTAGAATTGATCGCGACCTGGTCAATTGACTAACAACGTAGACAGATGTCGGGCAGCGCTCGCCATGTCGGGCAATACAATATCTACTAAATTCCTCAGCGCCGCACACGGCGGCTTCATGTCGGGAATGAGGATCGTATACATACCCGCTGCAACGGCGGCGCGGGCACCGACATCAGAATCTTCAATAGCGACGCACTGTTGCGGCGGCACCGACAGCAGACTCGCTGCCCGCAGATAGATCTCCGGCGCCGGTTTCCCAGCCGTGACTTGATCGCCGGTGACCACGATCTCGAAATGTCGATCCATCTGCGCGTGAGTCAGCGCGAACTGCGCGTTCGAGGCCGTTGTCGACGTCGCGATGGCGCGAGGTGTTTGCCGCTCGGCTAATTGATGAAGGTAGTCGTGCACGCCGGGTTTGGGCGCAATGCCATGTTGCTGTGCGTGGGCGCGAAAGTTTGCTTCACAGTGGTGACGAAAGGTCTCGAGGTCGAAGTCGGGGCCGAACTCGTCAAGCAACGCAGCGATGATATCATTTGTTGGCAAACCGATGAGGTTGCCGTAGAACTCATCGCTTAGATCCCGCCCGAGCGCGAGACCGGCGGCCTGGGCAGCGCGTCGGAAAAGCGGTTCGGTATCGATCAAGACACCGTCCATGTCGAACACGATAGCGCTCGCAAACGGGATTACGCTACCCGCAGGCATTGCTTAAGCCTTGCAGAAGTGGTGTTACCTCAGTTTCGATGATCAGTTTATCCCACTCCCCGGGGTCGCAAAACCCGGTCATGCCCAGGTGCCGGAACAGAGCTGCCCAAGGGGCAAAAAAGTCGTTGACGTTCAACAGGCCAATGGGTTTAGAGGTTTGGTTTAAAACTCGCCACGTGACCGCTTCGACAAATTCGTCCAGAGTACCGATGCCGCCGGGTAGCACTATAAATGCGTCCGCTAAATCCATCATGGTTGTTTTGCGTGCAAACAAGTTTTGCACGCGATGGTAGTTGCTCAGATCGGGGTGTAGTACTTCTTGGGCGCAGAGGAAATCGGGGATCACACCGGTGACAACACCGTTATGATCGAGCGCGGCTTGGGCCAAGTGACCCATTAGGCCAACTTGTCCACCGCCGTAGATGAGGTGAACGTTTTGCTGCGCGAGTGTCTCACCGAGGAGTTGTGCCGTAGCGGTGTAGCGCGGGTCGTTACCTTCCCTTGCGCCACAGAATACGCAAACTGAACCGAGTGATTTCATGGATCGACGCGCTTACTAGCGGGCTCGGGGCCGATGATCCATACGAGCTCGCCCGTTAATACCCGCCATTGCGCATCGCTTAAACGCGCTAAGTGCACGAGACGTGCCGAGCCGCACTCGGCGCCGCAATAGTATTCAATGTAGACGACGGCATTACTATCGTTGTTAGCGAAACCCACGCGCGAGACCCTCAACACGCCGGGCGCGTTCGGGTAGCGACGCTTAAAACGAGTCCAAGCGGCTTCCGGATCGGGGCCCTTAAACAACACCCGGTGCTGTTCGGGGTTCAGTATTTCGTAGGGTTGCTTCAAAGTGAACGCTGGCAGGATGCGGCTTCGCTGCCGATTGCGATCTTGCCAGTCTTGGATCGCTTCCAGGGGTATTTCGAGGCGCTCGGCGAGTGCTGTAGACGCCTCGCTGCTAGCGGTCGTTGGCGCCGGTGGCATGGCGGTTTCTGCGATGATAACGACCTTTTGGTTTGCATTATTCAAGCCGTGCGAAATAACGCTCGAAATGACAGCGTATTCTTCCGGCGCTGTCATTTCTGGGAGCGCTGCAAGCGCAGAGACGCTGTGCGCCAAGAGCCAGCTTAGGGTGGCGAGAAGTTTTGACTTCAAACTTGGGCGCTCACGGTAGGGGCTTCGATGCCGAATATTTCGCGGTACATGATTCCGATTGAGATCAGCATCATCGGGACGGTCCAGATGATCCCAATGATGGTAAACATACTCAAAAACAGAATGATCCACATCACCACCACCGTGGCAAACACAGCAAACCAATGACGTGTCACCGCACGCCTCGAAGTCTCCATTGCTTGCCAGGGGCCAAAATCTTTTTCTGCGATCAACGGCAGCGTGAAAGTATAGGCGATGCTCAAGTAGATGCCGGGCAGTATAAACAACATGAGCCCCAGGCTGGTTAGAACCGAGATGAGAAGTGCGGCGACGATGACGGCGAGCACGACATGAAAATAGCCGAACGCGTTGGCGAAGCTAATCGGCAAGTTTGCCGCGCGTCGTATTCCCAACATTAAAAACCCCACTAGAAACGGGTAGACTACAGCTGTCGCGAGTAGTTGCACGAAGATTCGCACCCCGATGCCGACGCTGTCCGCAGCGAAAGCACCCGGCAGGAGTACGGCGAGCCCGGCGCCGAAAATCATCATCGCAAGTAACACGACGATGCCCGCAGACCAAAATACGCGTTTGGCGCCCTTGGTTTTTTGCCACGCCTCGCTGATCACTTCGCCGACGAGAAAATGGTAACGACCTGCAAGCGCATCTTCGACGTTGCCGCCGATGCGATCGCTAATGCTGCGTTCCTGTAACTCCGAGTTTGGCGTTTGGTACGGGTTTGCATTCTCAGTAGGTTCCTCCATCATGTCCGTACCTCGCTAATTCCAGTGTGTTTCGTTTATGCTATGCAAATCGCGTTTGCGAACGCCCCTAGATCGGCGGCACTGTCCAGATTCAAAATCGCCTCTTTTATCTGGCGCGCACGCGCCGCATCGCAGGAGCGTGCCGCATTGACGTTGAATTTTTCCACCACGTCGTCTTCGCTGAGCGGATTTTCTCGCGCGCCTCGATTGACTTGCTGCCGATAGCTCAGTGTGCGTCCGTCGTCCGTCGTGATCTCGATGGCGCCGGAATAGGCCGTAGGATAAGCTGAATCCGGATCGGGCGCATAGCTAACGCGCCGGGCAAGAGCCCGGATCGCAGGGTCTGCTAAGGCATCCGCGGTCAGTTCGTCGAGTCCGAAACGTCCCCGGATAAGCGTTGCGGCGAGCAAATAATACAAACTAAATTGGGCGTCATACGCATTAGCCGGCGCGAGCTTGGTGGCCGGGGGCTCACATACGACGGGCACCGCGTGGGGGTGGATCAAGGCTTCTACGTGCTGAATGCGATCCGGATCGAGACGGTGTTGGGCGCGCAGCGCCAGCGCGCAGTCGGCGAAGGCATGAATGAGGTGGCAAGCAGGGTAGGGTTTGAAGGATATGTTCATTACCTCCCAGGTATCGCCGAGACCCTGGGTGACGTCGCTAGGATTCCACTGGTGGTCTTCGCCGAGCAATAAGTTGACGAGTCCAAAGCGCCCTTCAATGGGTTGCTGCGGTCCGATAAAACCGGCTTTTGCCAGATGCGCAGCGGTGATCCCGGCGACCGCCGCCCAGCCGGGATGCAGGCGCTTGGTCCAGGCGCCGTCTGTGAGGAACTCCAAATTTCCGGACGCGCAGCTCCAGGCAATGCCGAGCGCGGCGGTAAATGCGGTGGCGTCGATATTCAGCAAATAAGCGGCGGCGGCGGCCGCTCCGAACGCGCCGACGAGACCGGTAGGATGCCACCCCGCCTGCTGTAACGACCCGCGCGCAATGGCACCGATGCGGGCATCGACCTCGATAGCGAGCAGATAAGCCGCGAGCGCTTCGCGACCCGTGGCACCATTTGCTAGCGCGCACGCGAGCACGGTTGGCACGGCGCTCGCCGAGCAGTGCACGACGCTGTCGCTGTGGGTGTCGTCGAAATCAAGACCATGCACCAGCACGCCGTTGAGCAAGGCGGCGTCTCGTAAAGGTAGGCGCAGTGCTTGGCCAATTACCGGGCTTTCTCCCGCGCCGCCAAGGCGCTGCAAGGCGTTACTGGTCGTTTGCGCGAAATCGTAATCGACTGCAGCGAGCCCAACACCAATCGTGTCGAGAACGGCGAGTTTCGCGCGTTCCAAGACCGCCTCGGGCAGCGCATGAATGTCGATGCCTTGCGCAAATTTCGCGAACGTCGCCGCAATGCTATCGGGGTTCTTTAGGATCATGTTTCCTCTGCCTTCTGCTCGCAGGGACACTGCACTAAAATAGTTTACTGAGAGTAGCTATCTACTCGTTATCGTCTAAATCACCCCTATATGATAAAGATAACTCGCGTTATCGGGTACGCGCTACTGACATTAGTGCCGTTAAAAACAGCTTGGGCGTGGGACGTCGCTGAGCAGTGGGCCGAAGTAATGCGCCTGCAAGCGCAGCGTGGTCAGGCGCTACCCGCGCCGTCGAGCTATGGAATGCCTTTGTCGCTCGAGGAGGCCTACCGCGTTCAGTATCGATTGACTCGAGCGCTGGCGCCTCCGGAGGGAATAACGGGTTACAAAATTGCGTACAGTAGCGTACTGAACCAAGTGCGTGCCGGATTGAAACATCCGGTCGTTGGGGTACTGTTCACTCGCGCACATCTCGTTCCCGAGGCTGAGATCGATTTGCGGCAGTTTACGAATTTACAAGTACGCTTGGAACTCGGTTTTATTATGTCGCGGCGCGTACGGACGCCAATATCATCAGGCCGAGCGGCTTTGCAAGCCGTGAAGCAAGTCGTCCCCGTAGTGCATTTCGTGGCCCCCATGCTTGAAGGACCAGCACCGCCACGGGCCGCGGATAGCGTCGCCGCGAATCTCGGCACCGATCGATTAATAATCGGTCAGGCCCATCCGAGCCCCAACCACGACAATATCAACAGTTTAGTCGCCGAACTCGCGTACGGTGGCGAAATACTCGATCGCGGCGCGGGGCGCAACATTATGGGTGACCAATTGCGAGCGTTGGCGTGGCAAATCAACGAACTACTCCGACGTGGCTATGGGATCAAACGCGACCAGATCTTGTTGACCGGTGCGCTGGGCAAAAACACGCCCGTGCGCAGCGGGACTTATACGGCACGATTTAAGGAACTCGAAAACATCACGTTCGTCGTTGTCGCGAAGTAGGGCAGGTCTACTCGGACTCAGTGCAGGCCCCGATCCCGTACGATTGTGGCGGCAATTTCTTCGATCGAAATGGTCGTGGTGTCTAGGTATTGAATGCCGATGGCGCGGTATAAGGCCTCGGCCTGCGCGACTTCCGCCCGGCAGCGTGCCAGGGTCGAGTACTCACCGTGCGGACGGCGCTCGTGACGAATGCGACTGAGCTGCTCGGGCACGATGGTTAAACCATAGAGCTTGTCACGAATTGGCTCGAGCACGTCTGGGAGGCGCACGCGGTTGAAATCATCATCGGTGAGTGGGTAGTTCGCGGCCTTAACGGAGTAGTGCATCGCCAAGTACAGGCAGGTCGGTGTTTTCCCGCATCGCGAGACGCCGACCAAAACGATGTCTGCTTGGCTTAGATCGCGTTGGTGCAAACCATCATCGTGTTCGAGCGTGAAGTTTAGCGCATCGAGGCGATTTTCGTAGACTAAGCTATCTCTAATACCGTGCATTCGGCCGGCCGTATGTGACGATTCACAATCTAATGCGGCTTCTAGCGGTTCAAGAAATGTTCCAAACAAGTCGAAGACATATTCATTGGCAGATGCGATGATGTACTGTGATGCTGGATCGGTAAGCGTGCTGAACACTAAGGGTTGAACGCCGTCCTGTGCGGCCGTCGTGCGGATCATTTCAGCAACGCTGCGAGCGCTACTTTGATTGGTGACGAAGGGGATCGTTCGCGTCACAAATTCAATATCTGGGAATTGTGTCAACAGGCTCTCGCCCAAAGCCTCAACGGTGATCCCGGTACGGTCCGATACAAAGAAGGCGCGTCGTTTCATGGTCGTATTTTCATCTGTAGCATTACCGCACGGCGCACTAAGGTGTGCGAGGCGGTTCGCATGCTGCGATCGATTCTTGGGTACAATGCCTGTACTAGCAAAGTGTGGCAAATGTTGAGGAATCTTTGGAGCGACAATGGCAGAGTATATCGTTCCTCTCGAAAAAATCGGAATGGCGGACGTCGCACTGGTCGGCGGCAAAAACGCGTCGCTTGGGGAAATGATGCGGCATTTGACTGCCGCGGGTGTGCGGGTGCCAGGAGGATTTGCGACGACCACCGCGGCGTTTCACGCATTTCTCGCCCAAGATGGCCTGGCAGAGCGAATTCAACAACGTCTCGGTACGCTTAATGTCGATGACATCGCGGCGCTTACCGCGACCAGTCGCGAAGTTCGTTCGTGGATCGTTGAGGCGGCCTTTCCTGCCGAATTCGACGCTGCCATCGCGGCAGCGTATGGCCGTCTGGCAGCGAATGCGCAGGATGGACTGTCGGTGGCGGTGAGATCCTCGGCGACGGCTGAGGACTTACCGGATGCATCATTCGCTGGGCAACAAGAAACGTATTTAAACGTCGTCGGCCTCGAACAAGTACGGCGGCGCATTAAAGATGTGTTTGCGTCTTTGTTCAACGATCGCGCTATTTCGTATCGCGTGCATCGAGGTTTTAACCACGCTGATGTCGCTCTGTCTGCCGGTGTGCAACGTATGGTTCGCAGTGACCGGGGGGCGAGCGGGGTCGCGTTTACGCTGGATACGGAGTCGGGTTTCGATGACGTCGTATTCATTACTTCGAGCTATGGTTTGGGCGAGCTCGTCGTGCAAGGTGCTGTCAATCCGGACGAGTTCTACGTCTATAAGCCCGCATTGAGCAGCGGGAGGCACTCGATTTTACGACGCAATCTCGGATCCAAACATCAACGCATGGTCTACGCGACACGTGGAACTGAGCATGGCGTGGCGACGCAAGATGTACCGGATGAGGAGCGCGGACAGTTCTCACTTGCGGACAGTGAAATTGAGGATCTCGGGCGTGTCGCGATATCGATCGAGCAGCATTATGAACGACCGATGGATATCGAGTGGGCTAAAGACGGTAATGACGGTCATATTTATATCGTGCAAGCGCGCCCAGAGACGGTGCAAAGCCGTGCTCACCAGCTGATCGAACGCTTTGAATTGCAGCAGCGCGGTGAAGTATTAACAGAAGGGCGCAGTATCGGCCAGCGCATCGGTGTTGGTCCGGCGCGGGTGATCCCGGACTTGGACGCCATGGATGCGCTGCAAGTGGGCGATGTTTTGATCACCGACATGACCGATCCCGATTGGGAGCCGGTGATGAAACGCGCCGCGGCGATCGTTACGAATCGAGGCGGACGTACTTGCCACGCCGCTATTATCGCCCGGGAACTTGGGGTTCCCGCCGTCGTTGGTTGTGGAGATGCTACGAAAAGCGTACGCAACGGGCAGACGGTTACCGTCTCCTGTGCCGAAGGCGATACGGGCTATGTATATGCGGGTGCGCTTGACTTCGTCCATCGCCAAGTCGAACTCCAAGACATGCCGCAATTGCCGCTCAAAATCATGATGAACGTTGGTCATCCCGATCGTGCGTTCGCGTTCGCCTCACTGCCGCACCAGGGCGTTGGTCTCGCGCGCCTGGAATTTATCATCAATCGTATGATAGGGATCCACCCGCGCGCCTTGCTCGACTATGCGCAGCTTCCCGACGATATTCGCGCGACTATCGCGCCGCAAATAGCCGCTTACGAATCACCTCGAGCGTTCTTCGTGGCGCGTTTAATCGAGGGCGTTTCCATGATCGCGGCGGCATTCGCTCCCCATCCGGTGATCGTGCGTTTGTCAGATTTTAAATCTAACGAATACGCGAGCCTGGTCGCCGGGAAGCTCTACGAGCCGCAGGAAGAAAATCCAATGCTTGGTTTTCGTGGTGCCGCGCGTTATCTAGCGCCCTCTTTCAAACCCTGTTTCGAAATGGAGTGTGAGGCTTTACGTTACGTTCGCGACGTTATGGGTTTGACCAACGTTGAGATCATGGTGCCTTTCGTACGTACTGTTGAGGAGGCGCGCCAAGCGGTGGAACTACTCGCCGAGAATGGGTTGCGGCGCGGCGAAAACGGGCTGCGCGTGATTATGATGTGCGAACTACCCTCGAATGCTTTATTAGCGAATGAATTTCTAGAATATTTCGATGGTTTTTCGATTGGATCAAATGATCTAACTCAACTAACCTTAGGCTTGGATCGCGATTCAGGTCTGATCGCCGATCTGTTCGACGAGCGCAATGCGGCGGTGAAGATGTTGATGAGTCAAGCGATCAGAGCTTGCAAAGCTGCTGGCAAGTACGTTGGTATTTGTGGCCAAGGGCCGTCGGATCATGATGACTTAGCCCAGTGGTTGCTGGAACAGCAGATCGATAGCCTCTCTTTGAACCCCGATACAGTGCTTGAAACTTGGCTCGATCTCGCCGGCCGTTGTTGAACACAGCTACGCTTTCATTAGTTCATCCCGCAAGACATCTGCCTCTGCCGTGGATATTTCCTGGTCTTCCAGGCGCGCCTCGATGAGTTCACGCGGTACTAACCCTTTGGTGATAAGCCGGCGTTTCTCTTCCGGAAGTATGCCGTCGCGGAAAAATAGATCACCTAGCGGGATCAGGCGGCTCTCGGCCACCAAAACTGCTTCGCCAATCAGAGCACGATAACCGTTGTGTTTGCGCGCCAGGCGTTCTTCGGCGAAATCAATTTGTGCGATACCGTCGTGATAGACAGAGTGCATTTCGCGCCGGTAACGTTCTATAACTGACGAATTGACGGTCGACTCGATCCGCTCTTCGATGTTGTTCAGGCGGGTTGCGAGCAAATATTGCATTACGTCCAAGTGCAGAATATTGTCGCCAACATGTTGATAGATACGCAAGATGTCCCTGATCCCAAGGTTTTCGTAGACGTCGGAGGTGAAGTAGCGGTTGCGTTCGTTTGCTAGTGCATCGTAGTTTTCATAGCCTAAAACGTTAACGATATCACCCAGACCCCGAATGTTCGCATTGAAGCCCAAAGCACAGACCAGTTGTGCATGATTGAGACCTAGCCGTCTTGCAACCCGCTGAGAGTGGCTTGGTTGGTCACTATCATCCTCGTTGGCTGCGACATGGTAGAAGATTTTCACCAAGCGCTCGGGCGGTGCCGTTAGGAGTTCTTCGACTAACGACGGCGCCGGCGTTGCTTGTTCGGATCCTTGCTCGGTTGACATATGACCAATCGTGTTTCCGGTGGAGCTAGCATGTGGGTTGATCGGGGCGATTCTAGATAACTGTGGTGACTTTAGCCATAAGATGTTATTGCGTCCGGTTGTGGTTTCGAGGGACTCATTGTGACTATGCGTACGCTTAGGCGATGATCAGGCAACGAAGCGCATCGAAAAATCAATCGCGGCCAAGTGTTTCGTTAATGCGCCCAGGGAAACGAAATCGACACCGCTAGCCGCAATTGCGCCGAGATCCGTGAGTGTAAAACCGCCGGACGCTTCGAGTTTCACCCGGCGCGCGGCGCGTTCTACCGCCGCCTTGAGCTCCACGGGTGTGAAGTTGTCGAGTAGCAACATATCAGCTCCTGCAGAAATGGCCGCGTCGATTTGGTCCAGATCTTCGACTTCTACTTCAATGAGAATCTGTGGCGTTTGTCGTCGTAGGGCTGCGATCGCGGCGCCGATCGAACCGGCCGCCTTAATATGGTTTTCCTTGATCAGCACGCCGTCATACAAACCCATGCGATGGTTGTAACCGCCGCCACAGCGAACCGCATATTTTTGCGCCCTTCGCAGTCCAGGGATCGTTTTGCGGGTGTCGAGCGGTCGCGTGTGAGTACCAGCGAGCTCGGCGACGACTCGTTGCGTAGTGGTCGCCGTTCCTGACAATGTCTGCAGAAAGTTCAATGCCGTTCGTTCACCGGAAACTATTGCACGCGAATTACCTTTAACTTCACAGACGAGTTGATAACTGGTGAGCCGTTCCCCATCGCGGCAATGCCAGTCGACGGTTATTGCGCTGTCGATCTGGGCAAACGTTTGTTCAAACCATGCGCAACCGCACAGCGTTGCCTGTTCGCGTGCAACAACTTGCGCAAGCGAGGTATTCTCGGCAGGGATCAACAGCGCGGTGAGATCGCCATCACCGAGGTCTTCGCGCAACGCCACCGCGACATCGGCGGCGACATGGGCCACAGCAGGTGCGAGCGCCGTGGCGTTATCGCCTGGAAGTCGGCCGCTAACGGCCCTGCCGATGCTAGCGTCAGTCATGTTTTCTTCAGTTGCTCTCTCGTCATTGCAAATACTAGGGGACTCAGAGTGATTAGGGCAGCGAGATTCGGGAGCGCCATTAATCCGTTGAGAACGTCAGCTATTGTCCAGACTCGGTGTAATTCAAAGTTCGCACCAAACCATACCGCAGCAATCCAGGCGACCCGATAGATCGGAATAATCCGAGAACCGGTTACGAATTCCGCACAACGTTCTCCATAGTAACTCCATCCTAGTATCGTGCTAAATGCGAACAAGGCCAAACCGATCGAGACGATATGGCCACCGTAATCACCTAGCGCCGAGCCAAAAGCCATCGATGCCAACGCTGCGCCTGTTTCGCCACTGCGCCACACGTCTGTAACGAGGATCGCAAACGCGGTCAACGAGCATGCGACGATAGTATCGAGAAAAGTCCCGAGCATTGCGACCAAGCCCTGCTCAAGGGTCCCGCGCGGATGCTTGCGTATTTTAACTGCAGCGTGGGCGATGGCGGCGCTGCCTAAACCGGCTTCGTTGGAAAAGATCCCGCGCGCAAAACCCATTTGGATCGCCGCGGCTACGGTGGCCCCGGCAAAACCACCGGTCGCAGCGGTGCCCTTGAATGCGCTGGTGAGGATCAGTAAGAACACGTCCGGAACATGTTCGTAGTTAACCAACACGATACCGAGGGCGCCGGTGAGATAGAGTATTGCCATGAAGGGCACGATGTGTGCGGCGACTTCGGCAATGCGACGCACGCCTCCCAATATGACGAATGCCACGAGGACTGCGATCACGGTGCCAGTAAGGATCGTGGGCACTTTGTAGGTGGCGTGCAGTACATCAGCGACGCTATTCGCTTGCACCATATTGCCGATGCCAAAGGCGGCGAGCATGCCGAACAAGGCGAAACTCGTGGCTAACCAATGCCAATTAGGGCCCATGCCTTTGTGAATATAGTACATTGGACCACCGCGTACGCGACCATCGACATCGATCTCCCGAAAGCGAATAGCGAGCAGCGTCTCGGCGTATTTCGTCGACATGCCGACTGCGGCGATCACCCACATCCAAAAAACGGCACCCGGCCCACCGAGATAGATCGCGGTTGCAACCCCAGCGATATTGCCGGTTCCAATCGTCGCTGCCAGTGCAGTCATCAGGGCTTGAAACGGGGAGATCTCTCCGCTATTTGCACAGTCGTAGTGCCGGCCCCGCCAGGCCAAGACAAACGCCTCGGGCAAGTGCCGCCAAGCAACCCCAAAAGTTCCCATGGTGATATACATGCCAACGACAGCAAGCAAAGGAATTAGCAGATACTCGCTCCAAACGAGGTCGCTGATCTTTTCCAACAACGCATCAAGGTTGTGCATAACGGCAAATTCAGTGGGGTTGTTAGGGTTCGGGACCGTGAAGTTTTTTCAGCGTCAGTGTAGTGCCACGTTGAGTGAATTCGAAGCGTTCTAGAAAACTCATGCCGAGCAAAGCTTCCTCGCCGCCGAGGGCAGGCACAATAGCGGCCGATACGTCGTAAGCAAGGAGACCAGCGACAGAGATCACGGCAATCCTGGTGCGGTAAGCTATCGCCGCGCCATTCGCGGTCTGGACCGAGATGGCGATCCCCGGTGTAAGACCTGCGGCTTTTGCCAGTGCCGGCGTGACGGCCACATCGGTCGCACCAGTATCGAGTAAAAACGACGTTCGAAAGTCATTGATTTTTCCGGGCGCAACGTATTGTCCAGCACGATTTTTCTGCAGGATCAGTACTTGTTCGTCATTCATTTGCACTGCCTTAGCCTCGCGATTCGGATTGTGATGATTCGCGAGCTTGCCTTGAAACAAAAATGTCAGCAGCGCTAGAGCCATGCCCACGGCACTAATGTACATAATCATGGCGGTGCGTTGGTGAGGTGTCATAGACAGCATTTCGACCGGTTACGCTGTATCCATAGCGGTGAGATTTTTTCTGCAAACGTTAAGCACTTATTCAACGACGTACGCCGCCTATTTCTAAAATGACGCCGAGATAATCTGAAGATGTTAATCTATGTATTCTCTAGACTGACGCGCCGAATATGCAACGGGCCGAGAAACCATACTATGCGACAAGAATGTGTCTATGTGGAACCCACTCGTCAGATTCCGACATTACGTGAAGACGTAATGGAGGGCTTGTTCGACGAACCGCGGCGTTTACCGCCGAAATATTTCTACGATGATCACGGCTCGAGGTTATTCGACCAGATATGCAACGAGCCCGAATACTATCCTACTCGCACCGAAGAGGTGCTATTGTTGCAGGCGGCGAAACGCATTATCGCATTGACGAAGCCTGCAGAAATCCTGGAATTGGGGAGCGGCACGTCACGCAAGACGCGCCGCTTACTGGATGCTTGCGAGGAGTTGGGAATTCACCCTGTCTATAGCCCGTTTGATGTTTGTGATGAGGTTGTGATCGATGCCGCGACGCGTCTACGTGAAGAGTATGCTTGGCTGGAAGTGAAGCCGTTAATCGGCGACTACACAGCAGGTTTGGGTAACGTTCCATGGCAATTTAGCCCCACATTGGTCACGTTTTTGGGTGGCACGATCGGCAATTTCGAACCACGACAAGCGGCGCGTTTTTTAAACGAGATCCGTCAAATTATGTGCGCGGACGATTGGATCTTGCTCGGCGCAGATCGCGTAAAAGATCCGCGGGTATTGCGTGCCGCATACAATGATGAAGCGGGCACGACTGCCGAATTCAATCTTAACGTATTGGAAGTATTGAACCGCGAACTCGGCGCGGATTTCAATCTCGACGCCTTCAGTCATCAGGCACTTTACAATGATAACGCTGAACAGATTGAGATGTATCTAATCAGCGACGAAGAACAGCAGGTGACGTTTCCATCATTGGATCGTAACTTAGATTTGGCGCCAGGCAGCAAGATTCTGACCGAAGTCAGCCGCAAGTTTACTGAAACGAGTCTCGCGCAATTACTGCAGGACGCTGGTTTCGAAATTGATACGCATTTCGAAGCGGAGGACTATGCATTCTCCTTGGTCCTGGCGCGGCCGATTGTTCGTCCGACCAACTAGCCGCCGAGCAGCGTCCGGGTTCTGCGATGATCGTGTTAAACGGGTATCGCAGCTAACTTATGGATCCGCACGCGCAGCCAAGGGACGATTTCGTGCTTACTCCTGATTCTGTTACCCCCGCAGGGTAGCACCTGTTGACGCTGAGGATTGCCGATGACAGCGTGCGCATTTGATCCACTAAGCGGAAGGGGCGCGAATTTGCGCTACGAACATTCGCCGCATCAGGATGAACGTCCGTATGGGAACGCGGTGGAGTTGATCGTGATCCACGCGATTAGTCTGCCGCCACGAAACTATGGTACGGGTTGTGTGCACGACTTGTTTCTAAATAGGTTGGCTATTGAAGCCCATCCCTATTTTTCTGAAATTCGTGATCGCTGCGTTTCTGCGCACTTTTTCATCGAACGAAACGGCGACATCACGCAGTTTGTCTCGGTATTAAATCGAGCTTGGCATGCGGGTGAGTCGTCTTATCGGGGTCGTGCAAAGTGCAATGATTTTTCGATTGGCGTCGAGCTAGAAGGCTGTGATGAGGAACCGTTTGAAACGGTCCAGTACGTCAGGTTGTCGTGGTTGATTCGCGGCTTGCGAGACGCTTTTCCCGCGCTAACGCGCCATTGCATCGTTGCCCACAGCGACATCGCGCCCGCGCGAAAAACCGATCCCGGACCGTACTTTGATTGGGTGCGGCTTTTCACGTTATTGGATTCGATGGCGTGAAACTGTTTATCGTGTTGGCGGCGTTGGCGATAGAATTTGCGCTAACACGCAGTGCCGTATTCCGCCATATTCCGTGGGTGGGCGTTTACAAACCGTTTGAACTAATTTCCAGGCGTTTTCCCGCCCAGCCGACATTGGGTGCGTGGTTGTGTTTGCTAGTCTCCACCGCAGGCATTGTATTAATTGCAATCTGGCTGCTTACCTTGTCGCGGCCTGTGAGCGCATGTTGTTATTTTGTTGTTTTGTTTTTGTGCTTAGGTCCGCGAAACATAAACCGCGAAATAGAGACATATTTGCAGAACTACACCGCCGTCGGCGACACTCCAGCGTCTTTGAATGGGTGTACTTTTTTGCACGATATGGTAGTTGGAGATGAAAACCGCGATACCGCGGTTCTTGGCGCGATGGTGGTAGCTACTAACGATCGTATTTTTACCCCGATCTGTTGGTTTTTGCTGATTGGACCGGCGGGCTGCTTGATCTATCGTTATTGTGCGGAACTCAGTCGGAGCGCCAGCGTTACGGATCGTCATCGGCAACTGTTTAGATCGGCTTACCAGTGCGGTATTTGGTTGCCAGCCCGCTTGCTGGCGCTGGGCATGGCATTTGCGGGATCGTTGCCGCCAGCGTGGTCACACTGGCGACAGTATGACGACGGTTCGCTTGCAATTACCGAACCACTACTAGCGCGATTGGGGGTTCTCGCCTTGTCGCCAGGGCAGTTGCGCCACGTTGTGCAACACGAACTACACGTATACTGGGTTAATAGACTCTACGTCATTCTCAAGATATCGCTGTTGATATGGCTGGTGCTGTATTTCGTTGTAACGCTCGGAGTCCGTTGAGTACCGTTTGCGCTTCTACCCGACCGCAGGCGTAAGCAGTGATCTACCCACCACCTACGTAGTCCGTTGCCCGCAGGAGGTCGATGTCGTCGGCAGTGGCAACTACGATAAAATCTTCATCGTACCAATCGCCTAATACCACACGGCGGCAGGCGGTCTGGTCGAGGGTAAAGTCGTGGATCGCAGGCCGATGCGTGTGTCCGTGAATGAGCAGATTGGCATCGTGAGCACGCATCGTGGCGCGGACTGCATCATCCTCTACATCCATGATATGTAGGTCCTTCTCGAGCATGGAGGCCAGCGTGCCATCACGGGTCTCACTGGCAAGACGTCGGCGTTGCTCCAACGGCTGGGCCAAGAATGCGCGCTGCCGGGTTTCATCGCGAACGAATTTACGGAACTGTTGATATTTTACGTCGCGGGTGCAGAGTAAATCACCGTGGGTCAATAAGGCCCGATGTTGGTATAGCTCAGTCATGAAATAGTCGGGCAGCAAGGTCGCACCTGTTCTCTGCGCAAACGCGCTGCCTAACAAGAAGTCGCGATTCCCCCGCATCACGTAGACATCGGTATCGTTTTGCGAGAGCTCCGTGAGTGCGGCCATAATCTCCCCATGCGGAGGTGTATCGTCGTCGTCGCCTAACCAAATCTCGAATAAGTCCCCCAGAATGTACACGGCGTCCATCTCGCGGCGCGCACGCGCGGCGAGGGCGTAGAAAAGCTCAATCTTAGCCGGTCTTTCATTGCAAAGATGCAAGTCTGAGACGAATAATGTAGCCATAGGGGGTGCCGTTTCCGGGAGCTAAATCGCGGTATTCAAGGTGTTCGGGGTCGCTACACCCATGCTTTCAGGCACTGTTCGGACTGTTAGATGACCACCATCGATTCGATTTCTACGGTTTCTTGCGGAACATCTTGCATATAACCGTGCTTACCGGTCGCGACATCCGTTATGGCATTGACCGTCTCGAGGCCCTCGGTGACGTGACCAAAAACGCAATATCCCCAGCCGTCGGGAGTCGGCTTTTGGTGGTCTAGAAATAAGTTGTCTGCGACGTTGATGAAAAACTGCGCCGTAGCCGAGTGCGGTTCGTTTGTTCGTGCCATCGCGATCGTGTCTCGCGTATTACTGAGTCCGTTTGCAGCCTCGTTGGTAATCGCATCACGGGTTTGTTTTTGGTTCATGTCACGATCCAGGCCGCCTCCCTGCACCATAAAGCCTTTGATCACACGATGAAAGATAGTCCCATCATAGAATCCATCGTTTACGTACTGCAAAAAGTTTTCTACCGTTTTTGGCGCCGCTTGTTCGTTGAGTTCGACGATGATGTCACCTCTGTTAGTAACGATTTTTACCTGTATGTTGCGCATCGATCCCTCCATAATGCATTATCGTAGCTTGCGTTGTGCCACACCTTGACTGGCTTATGCGCGGAAGGCAAGTCGGGTTGCCGGTGCACCTGAGGAAGCGAGCTTGTAACAGTGAGCAGCAGCGACATTTTCGCTTGGGCGTGAGGCGTATACCTCGATTGACCCAGTGTGAATGGCTGCGTATTATGCCGGTCCTCCCGGCTGTCTGGGCCGGCGATGCACAGTGTCGGGGCATAGCGCAGTCTGGTAGCGCACCTGCTTTGGGAGCAGGGGGTCGGGGGTTCAAATCCCTCTGCCCCGACCAAGCACATGCGCTAATTCGGGCGAGTAATCACGGCGTAGGAGTCACATCCGCAGACACAGTCGGTTTCCCATGCTTAAATTACCGCGCGGTTAGATTGCGCCTGTAGCTCATGTGGATAGAGCATCGGCCTTCTAAGCCGAGGGTAGCAGGTTCGAATCCTGCCAGGCGCGCCACATGGTAGAAACGCGGGACGAGAGGGTCGCTGTGCGCGCCTTCGACCTGAAGTAAGAGCGTTGCGATGGTCCTACGAAGCGTTTGTGTGCGTGAGGAGCGATAATAAAACGTGTAATGGTGGGCGTAGCTCAGTTGGTAGAGCACAGGATTGTGGCTCCTGCGGTCGTGGGTTCGATCCCCATCGCTCACCCCATTTTTCGGTTTCCCGGTAGGGAAGCCAGCGCGTAGCGGAGCCGAGCGGAAGCTGCGCTTTCGCTCGTGCGATAATAATTATAAAAGAGGGCCTCTAGCTCAATTGGTAGAGCAGCGGACTCTTAATCCGTTGGTTCAGGGTTCGAGTCCCTGGGGGCCCACCAGTTCTGGCGGCGGGTTCATAGTACTACATGCCATAACTTTTTCTCACGGCATCATCGTCGCGCGTAATTTTCGGAAAACCCTGAAGGTTGGTTGGAAATGAAAGGAAATAGCAAGGTTATTACGAGTCTAAATCAAGTTCTTCAAAATGAGATCGTAGCCATCAATCAGTACTTGCTGCATTCACGCATGTTGAAAAACTGGGGTATCGAGCGCCTCGCGAACCACGAGCATAAAGAGTCGCTAGACGAGATGCATCACGCCGATCATCTCGTCGAGCGGATTTTGTTTCTTGAAGGCCTACCGAATTTGCAAGATCTCGGCAAGCTGTTTATCGGTGAAGATGTGCGCGAGATCCTCGAATGCGATCTCAAGCTGGAGAACCAAGCTGTACCGGTTTTGCGGGATGGGATCTCGTGCTGCGAACAGGAAGGGGATTACGTCTCGCGCCGACTGTTGGAATCGATCCTCGATAGTGAAGAAGAACATATCGATTTCCTGGAGGCGCAATTTGATTTGATCCAACGCATGGGGCTGGAGAACTATATTCAGCTGCAGAGCACGGCTGAAGAATAACGGGAGCTCTACACCACGCCTAGGCGCCGCACAGGAAGCTTTGCGGCTCCCCCGTAACGGCCTAGGCAACGCGATTAGAATGTCGGGCAGACGTTACGACAGGTCGGAAGCCCCTGTCGTGGTGCGGTTCGAACACCGGACCTCCTTAATGAGTTCGTCGGCGAATTCGAGGCACCGGCCGCAGCGCGGTGGTTTACCGAGTTTTTGATAAATTTGCTGGGCGCAAGTGAACCCGGCACGCGCTGCCTCGCGAATATCGTCTTCCCGGTGACCGTTGCACAAACATACATACATGGTGAAACCATAGTCTAAATAAGAATCATTGTCAATTACGAATGATTGTCAAATGCGAATACGATCAGCTACGGCGACGGGCGCTGCGCCCGCGCTTGGTACCTGAGCAACAGCCCCGCCGCCGAGGCGAGCAGCAACAGCGGTGCGGGCAAGGGGATCACCGGGATCGGTTCGGTCGAAAAGCTCCTCACCTCACCCTCTAGTATTGCCAATACAGCCACCGGATCGCCCACCGCGAACGTTGGGGTCGTGAGTGACAATGTCCCGTTCACAGCGGCGTCTGAGAACGCATTAATGATTTCTGCCGTGTCAGAGGCGATATTTCCGCTTGCACCGGTGGTGTAGATCAATTGGGGTGTCATGCGCGCCGTTGGCCGTAGCGCATTATTCGAATTCAACTCGCTATGCTCGCTAGAGATCATTGCGCGAGCTGAATATTGAACGCTAAACGTGTAGGCGCCTGCGGCGGGCGCAAGAAATTCACCGTAACGCCCCATATTCCCCGCCGATGAACTCGTGTAGGCAGCGTCTACGAGCAAGGATATGCGGTCTTGACCGACAACGCTCACTTGCTGGCTCACGAGGCCGCCGTCGGACGTCGATTGAGCGACCGCCCAGTTCTCGTTCGGCTCGATGCTATGGTCGAGCGTAGTCCCGTTGCTCGCATCGCCCTCCCAATAGCTGACCTCGATATCGTCCGCTTGGCAGGGTTGAAAATTTAGACCGAGGTTCAGCGGGTCGATGCAGCTTGGGTTCCAGTTGATCAGGTCGGTGACATCATTGCCGTTGGCGAGCACGGTAAAGGTGTTCCACAAAATTTCCCCGCTCGCAACGGCAGTTGCCTTGGCGTTGGAGATGTAACCGAAAGCAAATATCAGCAGCACCACGATAGTACCGTTGCCAGTGTGCGCCCGTGCATCGGCGCGGATCGTCTCGCCTTGCTTGACCATAGTCCTTCCTCACACAGCCTGTTTTATTTTCTTGTGCGCAGACTATATCCGATCCGCGCGTGATCACGAAATCATAGGATGGGGGAATAGTGACCGCACCGGGCGTTATGGCGAGAATGAGTTGCGCCGCGATTTAGCGGCGGTGTGACGGCGAGTGGCGCTGAGGCGAGTCGTTTACTATCGACTCCTGGTGCGGCTGCGCTTATACTCATGCACTGCACGCTGCCCGTTCGCGCATCGCATACCCCACGGGCAAGAAACTTATGCGGTATATCGCGGGCAAACCATAGCGCCACGGCGGCAACGCATTGCGCGCTGCCGGATCACTAGACGTTGACGGCGTTTCGGGGCACGGCGGCGTCCGCAGAGCGCGTCGTCGCCAGGGATCTATTGCTTTCCAGCAACAGGTGTTCAAACTGCGTGGCGTCGACCGGTGGCCCGAAAAAGTAACCTTGGATCAGGTCACAGCGGTGACGTCTTAAGTAATCAACTTGAATTTGTTCCTCGACACCCTCAGCGACCAAGGTCATGGAGAGCGCTTGTCCGAGCGAAATAATGGCATCGATAATGCCTTCGCTTCGTTGGTCGTGACCAATTCCCTCGACGAAGGCCCGATCGATCTTCAAGGTGTCTACTGGCATTCGCTGAATGTATTGCAGCGAAGAATTACCGGTGCCGAAGTCGTCGATCGCGATGCGAAAACCCGCCGCTTTCATGCGTTGCATGGTTGCAACTGTGTGCTCTAAATCGTTGCAGGCGGCGGTCTCGGTTATTTCTAATTCGAGTCGTTGTGCATCGAGTCCGCTTTCTTCGAGCGCGGTCTGCAGCCGTTCCAGTAAGCGCTGGTCGTTGAACTGACGCGCGGAGACGTTGATTCCGACGGTAAAGTCATTGAGTCCACGTTTTGACCATTGCGCCAGATGCCGGCACGCTTGCCGCATCACGAATTCGCCGATTTCGTGAATTGCACCGCTGCGTTCCGCTTCGTCGACGAATTCGCCGGGCCCGACCAGTCCGAGCGTGGGGTGATGCCAGCGTATCAGGGCCTCGCAACCGACGACTTGGTTGTTCGAAGTCGCGACTTTCGGCTGGAAAAACAGCACGAATTCATCTTCCTCTAGCGCTTTGGCGAGTTCACTCTTCAAGCGCAAGCGACGTGCCACCCGGGCGTGCAGTTCGTGTGAGTGAAAACCAAAACCGTGGCGTCCTTGATCTTTCACCGCGTACATGGCGGTGTCCGCGTTGCGCAACAGCTCTTCGGCGTTATCGGCATCGCTAGGAAATATTGACGCGCCGATACTCGCACCGATACGAACTTCTTCGCCGTGGAGGTTGATAACTTCTTTCAGCGCTCCCAGTAGTTTGTGTGCTAAGGCGTGGAGTTGGCGACGCGCGGTGATCTCTGAGCGATCGAGATCGGGCAGGACAACGACAAACTCATCGCCCCCCAGACGCGCGACGGCGTCGGTCGTGCGCACCGTATCCAACAAACGGTTTGCAATGGTCTGCAGCAGTTGATCGCCGGCCGAATGACCTAGGGAATCGTTGATTTCTTTGAAATCATCGAGGTCAACGAACAAAACCCCTACAGCTTGCTCGGTACGCACAGCCCGCCGCAATGCGGTGTGTAAAATATCAATCAGCATGCGTCGGTTAGGAAGATCGGTAAGGGTATCGATGTGGGCTTGCCGATACAGGCGTCGCTCCTGCGCCGCGTTTTCGACTACGATGGTTGCGCGGTGAATGAGCTCTTGTAGGCGCGTGTAGCCGTCCGTCGGTAAGCCGCGATTGTGACGCATCCCAGCGAACAGCGCGCCGTAGTGGGCATCGTCGACGACGAGAGGAAATATGTGGCCGGACATTACGCCGTGACGAACGATCGGCTCTAGGGCGCCGAGGTGCGAATCACCGGAAATCGCCAACGGTCCGCTGATAGATGTCAGGCGTTTGACTGCGCCGGAGTCGATTTCGATTTCTTCAATATCGACACCGTCTTCTAAGCTGATCGCGACGATCGCCGTTGGCGGCAGCACATCGACGACGAGGCACAAACAGGCGGCGTCGCAATCGACGAGTTCTGGCACACTCTCCACGAGCAGTCGCAGCGTGCTTTTTAGGTCTTTCGATGCGAGCATGGTGTGATCGATCGAGGACAGCTTAGATAAAACTTCGAATTGACGTTTCATCTGCGCGGCCATGTCATTAAACGCATTGCCGAGTTGCTCGACTTCATCGCCGCTGTCAATGTCGACACGAACATCGAAGTTACTGGCAACGAGTTTCTCAGTTCCCGCCGTTAGTTGGCGCAAGGGATCAAGGAGTCGCCTTATTGTGATGAGAGATACGAAAATGACGATCAGCAAGGTCAGGACGATAACTGGGGCGATAACGCGAGGAAAGTTCCCGCCTAATGCGGTGGCGCTGACTTTCGGCCGCCACACTACGACTTCCCAAGCAGGAATGGCGAAGTCGCCGGCCATGAAGATTTCCCACCGCGAAAGATCGTAGTCGCGCGCCTCGTAGGTAATCGTGGATGAATACGGTGCCTGTAACATCGTTGTGGTCAAGTGCGGGGCAAACGTCGTTGACTTGGAGCATTGCAGAGGTTTGTTTAGATTATCGACGTAGCAGTAGCTCGAGTTAGCTTCGACGGTTGCGTACGGTGAAGGCAACTCGTTGAAACGCTTAAGCAGCACGCGCTGTGGTGGTCCGCGACGCGGCACTAATCTGCCGATGAAACCACGACCTTGTTCAACTTTAATAACTGCACCCCCCGCAAGCACACGTTCACGGTCGTCGGCGCTCAGGGCTAAGGTGTCGAGTCTCGCGAACTCTAATCCGCTGATCGCCTCGGATGCGTCGAGGTCGCCGGTGGCGAGGTGTTCTCGAATTTCGATATCGCGCTGGCGCAACCAATCGTGTAACGCGAGGCCTGCTTGTTTTACGCCGCGCCGATCATGGTCGCTGTGAATGTCACGAAGTTCCGAGGAATATTCCCAATAACTCAGCAGCCCAAGTAAAACGGTCGGGAGCATCGCGGCGAGGACGAATAACGCAACAAGTCGACGCGCGAACGGCGAGGCGATCATTGTTGACTGGGTACTCAATAGTCGCTCGCCTTGCCGACGAACGAGCCGTTGTTAGCTCGCACGACGTCGTCTTGACTCGAAACGGCGTTTAGTTGGCTGGCGGATTGGCCGTCGCGGCCACGCGCGTAGAGATCGTAGTCGCTGTTAATCGGTATTAGATTGTGATCTTTGCGCGAACTCGTGACGCCACTGAGGCCGCCGCCGTCGATGCGCAAATAAACGTAGGCATTGCCCCACGGATCGACGGGAATATCACCGACGGCCTGGTTAAGCGCGTTGGGATAGGCGCCCAAGTTTGAATAGTAACGAGCGATCATGAGGTCCATGCGGCGAATGTCCTGAATTGCTTCACTCACCCGAGTCTTTTCGACGTAAGCGCGATACGTCGGCAGTGTCACAATCGCAAGGACGGACGCTATGGCCACCGCCACCATCAGCTCAAGCAGCGTGAAACCTAGAGCGTGCCGATCGCCTTGCATAGCAATTGAGCGCTCCATGTCTCTAAATTCACATACCGCCCAATACTGAATGACAGAATTCCCTCCGCTTAAGGACGCAGGGGCCTCGAGGCGAACAACAGCGCCCGCCCGTTCACCATCAACCGCGACAGAGGTCCACGGATAGTTAGCGGTTAAAAGGTAAAATAGTTGAGGATTAGCGCGTTGCTAGTGGGTGGTATGTCGATCGGATCCTTGCATCGAATCCGCTGCGGCCTCACCAGGGCTCGCGTGGTGCATGGTAATGAACCACCGGCCGTGGTAGGCGCGGTAAATGTTCGTCGCGATCACCGGCGCAAATGTTTGCGGGAAGTTCGCCAGCCTGATGTGTTCTTTTACGACGTGAATAGCCAGTTCCGCGTACGCGCTAGCGCTGACCGTCTCGATCTCGAAAAAACGTGGTATGGCGGTGGCGAACAACTGCTCCCAACTCGCGCGAATAGCACGAGGGCCGCGCAATATGTCGCCAAGTGGATGGACGCAGACCACATCGTCGGTATCGGCCCAGACAGCCATCATGTCTTCGACCACGGAGCGACTGAACGCGTCATAGAAAGCAGCTTCCGTGTTCGCGGCGGAATCAAATCCGTGCATGTAGTCGCGCTGAACACTCACAGAGATTCGGTCGTCGGCTTGTTTTCTGCTACGCTCCCGGTGGCGCCGGTATCCGGTCCATCGAGCGTCGCGTCGGGCGCCGTGCTTGGATTGCGCGCTGCTTCTCCACGCTCGGGCCCGGGGTAGCCGGCCTGTTTGAGCGCGAGGTCGAGTGCGCTACGACTGTAACCGCTCACGACTTCCGCCCCGATCGTTACCGCGGGCACGGTCAACGTACCGGTCGCGTCTTTAAGCGCCTGCTGGTTGACGGCGTCCTCAGAAACATTTTTCTCTTCGAAGGGGAAACCCCTACCCTGTAGCAGTTGGCGCATCATGTCGCAGGCATCGCATTGGGGCACTGAATAGAAGACTATCGGTGCAGCGGCGGTGATCGCTTCTAAGTCGGGACCTTTTACGGTTCGTAATCCTCGGATTTTGCGTTCCGATTCCTTTTTCATCTCGGGTGGGCACGAGCTGCGAAACGAGCGCTCGCCATTAGCGTCCACGCATTCCACGATGGTTACGGCATTGACGCCTAGGGGCGCGACGGCGGATAAAACGAGCAGTGACGTCAAGATTTTCAAGCCCCGCATGTCAGAGATCTCCATAGTCTGTAAGCGTATGCGTTGACGTTATCGGTCTGGACTAGACTTCATCTAAGTAGCCAAGAAGCATCCGCATTACACAATTATAGCAATGAGTTGGCATCGCTTTCTCAAAAAAAACCGAACCGCGCCAGGGTATAAAACCCATTGCGCTCGGCCTATAATGGCGGATAGTTGTGATCGCCACTTGAATTGCGCCTGACCGCGAGACTGGGGATGATGGCAGCGCGCGGCCGCCAAGGCGGAGAGCCCGTGAGGCGTGACTTTCGTCGTGGTCGTCCAGCAACGATTTCTTTGCGAAAGTGGCGGAATTGGTAGACGCGCTGGTTTTAGGTACCAGTGGGGTAACCCGTGAGAGTTCGAGTCTCTCCTTTCGCACCAGAACTCGCCCGTTAAATTCGGGCATATTTTGTAACGTCAGATAGGTTTATGCGCCGGGTCCCAAGCGAGCGACGGCTGGGAGCCATTGCCCGAATCCAAATAAAAGGTACACATGCAGGTATCGGTTGAACATACTGGCGCATTAGAGCGCCGGATGCAGGTTGAAATACCCGAAGAGCGGATCGCCGAACGGGTTCAAGCGCGCCTGCGAGAAGTGGCGCAAACCGCCAAGCTCGACGGTTTTCGAGCCGGTAAAATCCCTGCGAAGGTCGTCGAACGGCGTTTTGGTACCCGCGTTCGCAAGGAGGTTGTAGCGGAACTATTGCAAAGCACTTTTGGCGAAGCTTTGACCAGTGAGGATCTCAATCCAGCCGGGCCGCCAACCATCGAAGATGTGCACGCGGATCAGGGCAACGGCTTAACGTATAAAGCAAAGTTTGAGGTTTATCCCGAGGTTCAATTGGCCGATATGGCCACCTTGGTGGTAGAAACACCGCACTGCGAGATCGAGGAGGCTGATGTCGATAACGTAATCGAGAAGCTGCGGGAACAACACAAAACGTGGCAAGCCGTGACCCGTTCAGCGCAGTCTGGCGATCGCCTCACGCTTGATTTTGAGGGTCGTATCGATGGCGAAAAATTTGCCGGTGGCGAAGCCCAGGACTTTGAGCTCGAGCTCGGCACAGGATTAATGATCCCGGGTTTTGAGGACGGTTTGCTAGGCGCCTCGGTGGACGATGAACGCCTCATCGAGACCCAATTCCCCGAAGCGTACGGCAATGCTGAGTTAGCCGGTAAATCAGCTGCTTTTACGGTGCAGGTCAAGGCCATTGCCGCGCCTCAGTTGCCCGCTCTAGAGGCGGATTTTTTCGCCCAGTTTGGGGTCCAAGAAGGTGATTTGGCGGCGTTTCGAGCTGAGGTTCGTACAAATATGGAGCGAGAACGCAATCGGGCTCTAGCACAACGTTCGAAGCAAGGTGTCTTAACGTCCGTTGCTGCAGCGCATGATTTCGTCATTCCAACGGCGCTTGTAGATGCAGAAATCGAGCGTCTCCAGGAACAAACGGTGCAGCAAGCCGCGATGCGTGGTGTCGCCCGCGACCAATTGGGTGAACTACCGGCGGCGGCGTATGAGAACCGCGCCCGCGAGCGGGTAAAGCTTGGACTGTTGCTGGCCGAGATCATAAAGACCGCGGATCTGAAAGCTAACCCCAGCAAAGTACGGGCGATGATCGAGTCTTTAGCGGAGGGCTATGAAGAACCCGACGCATTGGTGAATTGGTATTATTCGGAACAGTCTCGTTTGCAAGAAATCGAAGCGGCCTGTGTGGAGGAAGATGCTGTTGCGTGGATAGTGGCGCAGGCACAGCAACAAGCCGCCACCGTCTCGTTTGACGACCTTGTGAATCCACGTCAGACTGAGGACTAGGCGCCGCCAAAAGACAGTATAGAAGAGTAATTCTAGGGTGTTTAATATGGCATACGATGAACCTAAGGCGTTGAATTTAGTGCCAATGGTGGTCGAGCAGTCGGCCCGTGGCGAACGCGCCTACGATATCTATTCACGTTTGCTCAAAGAGCGGGTTGTCTTTCTCGTCGGCGGCGTAGACGATCAGGTGGCAAACCTCATTGTCGCGCAATTATTGTTCCTCGAATCGGAGAATCCAGATAAAGACATTCACCTGTATGTCAACTCTCCGGGAGGCGTCGTTACGGCCGGTCTGGCGATCTACGATACGATGCAATTTATCAAACCAGATGTCAGCACCTTGTGCGTCGGCCAAGCCGCCAGCATGGGCGCCTTGCTACTAGCTGGCGGTGCGGCTGGCAAACGCTATTGTTTGCCGCACTCGCGCGTAATGATCCATCAACCGCTAGGCGGTTTTCAGGGGCAAGCTACCGATATTGATATTCACGCGCGCGAGATTTTAAAGGCACGCGATCGTCTAAATCAGATCCTAGCGCAGCATACCGGTCAGAAGATCGAGCAAGTCGCGCAAGATACCGATCGTGATCGCTTCATGAGCTCCGAAGAAGCACGCGACTATGGATTGATTGACGAGGTTTTAGCTGCGCGACAAACGAGCGCGGCGGAATCGCATTCAGCGAGCGAGGATTAATTCACGCAGCGGTGCGTACGAGAACGAATTAGGTAAAACAGTCATAGCGAGGTTTTCGTGAATGAGCGATGGTAAAGGTTCGAAAGGAGCAGACGGCGATCGCCTGCTTTATTGTTCGTTCTGTGGTAAGTCGCAACACGAAGTACGCAAGCTGATTGCGGGCCCGTCCGTCTTTATTTGCGATGAATGCGTTGAACTATGCAACGACATTATTCGCGAAGAAATTCAGGAAAAAACCGGTGGCGGATCTGGCAATAAGCTACCGAAGCCGGAAGAAATCAAGCAAATTCTAGACGAATATGTAATCGGTCAGCAGCAAGCGAAGAAAATTTTGGCGGTTGCTGTATATAACCATTACAAGCGTTTAGAAACGCGCGTTAAACAGTCCGACGTTGAGTTGGCGAAGAGCAATGTCTTGCTCATAGGGCCTACTGGAAGCGGTAAAACCCTGCTCGCTGAAACGCTGGCACGATTACTGAATGTGCCGTTTACTATCGCTGACGCAACCACGCTTACCGAGGCGGGTTATGTAGGGGAAGACGTCGAAAACATCATTCAAAAACTTCTGCAGAAGTGCGATTACGATGTTGATAAAGCCCAAACAGGGATCGTCTACATTGACGAAATCGATAAAATTTCGCGTAAATCGGACAACCCGTCCATCACGCGGGATGTCTCTGGCGAAGGCGTACAGCAGGCGTTATTAAAGTTGATCGAAGGTACGGTCGCCTCGGTTCCGCCACAGGGGGGTCGCAAGCACCCACAGCAAGAATTTTTGCAAGTAGATACCGCGAATGTGTTGTTTATTTGCGGTGGCGCATTCGCCGGACTCGACAAGATTATTCGCGATCGTTCGGAGAAAGGTGGGATCGGATTCTCGGCGGAAGTCAAGAGCAAGGAGGATAAGAAAACTACTACTGAGATTCTCCATCAAGTCGAACCAGAGGACTTGATCCGCTATGGCTTGATCCCAGAATTTGTCGGCCGCTTACCGGTCGTCGCCGTCCTCGATGAACTCAATGAAGATCAGCTCGTGCAAATTTTAGTCGAGCCTCGCAATGCTTTGACGAAACAATACGCCCGTTTGTTCGAAATGGAAGGGTGTACTTTGGAGTTCCGAGAGGATGCGTTGCGCGCGGTTGCGCGTCGCGCGGTGGAACGCAAAACTGGAGCCCGTGGTCTACGCTCAATCATGGAGCAAAGTCTGTTAGACACGATGTATGACTTGCCTGCATTGAAAAACGTGTCAAAAGTTGTCGTGGACGAAGCAGCGATCAAGGGTGAATCCAAGCCACTATTTATCTATGAAGGTGCAGAAATTCCTAAGGCTGCGTCTGATTAAATACGCGCGCGGCGATCGAAGCGCGGCGCGTTGCTACTTGTTTGAGTGCTTCTCATTATCGTTGTGCGCAAGCGACGCGAGCCGCGTTAAGCAGCGCGTCACAGCGAATCGTCAATGTGGACAATTACAGCAATAGAGGTGTCGCCGAATGGCTGACCACGTGAATCCCATCCCCGTACTGCCGTTGCGAGATGTCGTTGTGTATCCGCATATGGTGATTCCATTGTTTGTCGGACGCGAGAAATCCGTCAAAGCGCTAGAACGTGCGATGGAGCAGACGAAACAGATATTACTGGTTGCGCAGAAGAACGCGAGCGAGGATCACCCTTCGCTGAACGACATTCATCGTATCGGTACGGTGTCGAATATTTTGCAGCTATTACGTCTTCCAGACGGCACGATCAAGGTATTGGTTGAGGGAGTCAAACGCGCCCACATCACAGAATTCTATGACGTCGACGGTTTCTACTCCGCACACACCGTCAGCGTCGAACCGGAGGAACTGCCCGACCGGGAAGTCGAAGTACTTACCCGCTCCTTGTTAGATCAGTTTGACAACTACGTTAAATTGAACAAGAAGGTACCCCCGGAAATCATTTCGTCGCTTTCCAGTATTGATGATCCTTCACGCTTGGCGGATACGATTGCCGCGCACATGTCGATTAAACTCGATGACAAACAAGATGTTTTGGAGCTCGCGTCATTGCGCGAACGCATGGAACATTTGATTACGTTGATGGAAACGGAAATCGACCTATTGCAAGTCGAGAAGCGTTTGCGTGGCCGCGTGAAGAAGCAAATGGAAAAAAGTCAACGCGAATACTATCTGAACGAACAAATGAAAGCGATTCAAAACGAGCTCGGTGAGATAGAGGACGGCGGTAACGAATTCGACGAACTCGCGAATCGCATCGCGAAATCCGGCATGAGCAAAGAGGCTCGAAAGAAATCAGAAAACGAGCTGAAAAAACTACGCATGATGTCGCCCATGTCTGCGGAAGCTACCGTCGTTCGTAACTACATTGATTGGATCCTAAACGTGCCCTGGAAAAAGCGCACGAAAATCAGTTCCGATATCCGTCGAGCTCAGTCCATTCTGGATGAAGATCACTACGGGCTCGAAAAAGTGAAAGAACGGATCCTCGAGTATCTCGCCGTGCAACAGCGCGTGAAAAAGATGAAAGGCCCGATCCTCTGTTTAGTTGGACCGCCCGGTGTCGGAAAGACGTCTCTCGGGCGTTCCATTGCGCGCGCGACGAATCGAAAATTCGTGCGCATGTCTTTAGGCGGTGTTCGAGACGAAGCTGAAATTCGCGGCCACAGACGCACTTATGTGGGTTCATTGCCTGGCAAGATTTTGCAGAATCTTTCCAAAGTCGGGACACGTAACCCGCTGTTTCTACTGGATGAAGTCGATAAGATGGCGATGGATTTTCGCGGCGATCCGGCCTCCGCGCTGCTCGAAGTACTCGACCCTGAGCAGAACAGTACGTTCGCGGATCACTATTTAGAGGTCGATTATGACCTTTCCGAGATCATGTTCGTGACGACAGCAAATAGCCTCAACATTCCGGCGCCGTTGCTCGACCGTATGGAAGTTATTCGTCTGAGTGGCTACACGGAAGACGAAAAAGTTAATATCGCAAAAAAATACTTGTTACCGAAACAGATCGAAAATAACGGGCTGGAAGGTAATGAGATCCGTGTTTCTGAAAAAGGGATTCGGGAAATTATTCGGGTCTATACTCGAGAGGCTGGGGTACGCAATCTCGAGCGCGAGATCGCAAATATTTGCCGTAAGGTTGTCAAACAGATTTTATTGAAACCCAATAAACGCAGTGTATCGGTAACACCACGTTCACTTGAGAGCTTTCTCGGTGTGCAACGTTATCGTTTTGGGCGCGCGGACGAGGAAGATCGTATTGGCCAGGTGACCGGGCTCGCGTGGACCGAAGTCGGCGGTGATCTTTTGACGATCGAAGCAACGCTTATCCCGGGTAAGGGCAATGAAATCTTTACCGGTAGTTTGGGCGACGTAATGCAGGAGTCGATCCGCGCGGCAATGACCGTCGTCCGTGCGCGCACGGATTCACTCGGCATCGACATGGATTTTTATCGCTCGAATGACGTGCATTTTCATGTCCCCGAAGGCGCGACACCGAAGGATGGTCCCAGCGCAGGGGTCGGCATGTGCACCGCATTGGTGTCCGCGTTGACCGGTATCCCCGTGCGCGCCGAGGTGGCGATGACTGGTGAGATAACACTGCGTGGAGAAGTCTTGCCGATCGGCGGTCTTAAGGAAAAACTTCTCGCGGCCTGCCGAGGTGGGATTAAAACAGTCATCATTCCGCTTGAGAACGAACGCGATCTTAAGGAAGTTCCAAGCAACATCAAGCAGGATCTCGAGATTAAACCCGTTCGATGGATCGATGAAGTACTGACCATTGCATTACAACGGATGCCTGGCCCCGCTCCAAAAACGTTCGAAAATGAGAAAAACAAGAATAATGATGTGATCGAGGCGGATGCCGACGGTGACGTTATTCGACCGCATTGAGCGTGGGGTGGGGTGCGGCTGAGATCGTTTGAAGTTGCGTCAGCATTGCTCGCGCGGCTAGTATAGTTCGTCGCGCGGCCGTCGCGACCGTTAGATAGGGGCGTCCGCAAATTCTCGATATCCAGCCTATGGCGACCGAAAATCGAAAAATTTTCAAGGTCATATCGGCGGCAGATCAAGCGTTTATGCGGTTGTTTTTAAATAATAATACTCACCACGAAGGGGCCTTTCGATGAATAAAACAGAATTGATTGATATCGTCGCAGACGCTGCGGATATTTCGAAATCCTCGGCAACACGAGCGGTCGACGCGGTGACGGAAGCCATTACCGACGCGTTGAAAAAGGAAGAGCAAGTGACGTTAGTGGGCTTCGGGACGTTTACGGTGCGCCAGCGGGCGGCGCGTTCCGGACGCAACCCGCGCACTGGCGAGACGATCGACATAAAAGCTGCACGTGTGCCGGGCTTTAAACCTGGTAAAGCATTGAAGGATGCCTTAAACTAGCGCGCCCTTTTGGGGTGCTTAGCTCAGTTGGGAGAGCGTCGCCCTTACAAGGCGAAGGTCGGGGGTTCGAACCCCTCAGCACCCACCAGCTAATGTTGTTCATTCGGAGTGGTAGTTCAGTTGGTTAGAATACCGGCCTGTCACGCCGGGGGTCGCGGGTTCGAGTCCCGTCCACTCCGCCACCTCTGTGGGCTATGGGTGCGCGTTCCGGAGCCCGACCGCGCCCGCGTGTCAGCTTAAGCTACGATCATGTTGCAAACGATCCGAGAACGAGCTCAGGGCTTGGTAATGGCCGTCATTGTGGGCCTCATTATCTTGACCTTTGCTTTGTGGGGCATTCAATCGTATTTAAATGCCGAACAAGTTGTCATCGTCGCGGAAGTGAACGGTGAAGAAATCGGATTGCGTGAATACCAAAATACTTTTCAACGATTTCGCCAGCGCGCGCAAGCGGAGTTCGGTGCCGCCTTCGATGAGTCGATTTGGAGTACACCAGAGACGAAACGGAGGGCGTTGGATTTCGTCGTCGATGAGCGTGCTCTGGATCAAAACATCGTTGCTGCGAATATGCGTGTAACTGATGCCCAAGTCGTAAGGGCGATACGTAGCTCGCAGAACTTTGTTGTAGACGGTGAATTTTCCCGGGAGCGTTATGCGCAGATCATCGACATGTTGGGATTCTCCGAGCTTGGATTCGAGCACCAGACGCGGCGCGAGTTGGCGGTGCAGCAGTTACGCACGGCGGTTGCGGGTTCCGCGTTTGTGACTACTGCGGAAGCCAAGCGCTTAGAGCAGTTGCGGGCGCAACAGCGCTCATTCGGTTATGCGCTCATAGATGCACACAAATACAACGACGAGATCGTCATCACGGACGCGGAATTAGAATCGTATTTTGCTGAGCGCGAACAAGACTATAAAACTGAGGAGCAGGTAAAACTCGAATATCTGATTTTATCCTTAGATGAACTCACGCAACAGGTGCCGATTACGGAGGACTTGTTGCGTGATTACTACGCCAGTCATAAAGCACAGTACGAAGTTGAGGAAGAGCGCAGCGCTAACCACGTATTAATCCAAGTCGCGCGAGAAGTGTCACCGCAAGACGATGCCGCTGCATTAGAAAAAGCGCGGGTGTTAAGGCAGCTAATCGTAGACGGTGACGCCATTGAGGATATCGCGCGGGAACATTCTGATGATATCGGATCGCGGGCGGAGGGCGGCGAAACGGGGTTTTTTGGTCGCGGCGCCATGGTGCCGGAGTTCGAAGAGGCCGTGTTCGCGATGCAACCGGGCGAAATCAGTGGACCGATTCGAACCCAGTTCGGCTACCATATTATTCAGTTACGCGAAATCAAACCGGGTGGCTTGCGAGAGTTTGATGAAGTGCGAAGCGAGGTCGAGGAAGCGCTTCGCCTAGAGCAGGCGGAAGCGTTATTTTTCGAGCGTGCGGAACGCTTTAGCGATGTCGTGTATGAATTCCCGGATTCCTTGCAACATGCTGCTGATGAACTTGGTTTGGAAGTAAAGCAAACGCAGTTGTTAAGTAGTGAAGGGCTTGCCCGGGAATTTTCGCAAGCCGTTGTTAATGCCGCATTCGACGTCGAAGTATTGACCGAAGGACTCGTCAGTCCGCCGGTAGAACTTCCGGGTTCACGAGTTATCGCGGTGCGCGTATTAGAGCACAATCCGTCTCGGTTACGAACGTTAAACGAAGTGCGAGAGGCGGTCGCAAATACCTTGCGGGCACAAAAGTCGCAAGCGCGTGTGGCTAGCGAAGGGGCGCGTGTTCTAGAGCGTCTAAACGCAGGAGAAGCGCTTGAGCAAGTTGTCGCCGAAGGGGGTCTCGAGTGGCATGTGGTGGAGAATGCGACACGATTGTCAGCAGACGCTAGCAGGGCTATTTTGAGACTCGTATTTAGTACCCCGCCCGTGACCGAAGGCAAGGCCAGTTACGCCGGTAACATTATGGGTAACGGCGATTACGGCGTGGTCGCGGTGACCGCAATTCATACTCCGGCGGAGAGCGAAATTGCCGATGACGCGGTCACGACGATGCGCACTAATATCACGCGTAATCGCGCCCAAGTCGGCTGGCGGTCGTTTGTCGCGGCACTCCGCGAACGGGCAGATATTGCTACCTATCCCGACCGGCTTTAATAACCCGGATATCGCAGGAGGATTGCAGCCGCTGGCGCAGGGCTGAACGATGAAACTACCGTTTCTGAAGTCATTAGCACGAACGCAGCGAGCGCCTGGTGCGATAGTCAGGATAACGCGATCGCAAGAAAAAGCGTTACAAAACCGGCCCCACCGCCACTATCAGCGTCAATGCTGCGGCGGTGTTCGAGTTTGGCATCAGGCGGCGCCTTGTCTAGGCGTGCGTTCGCGGTAAGGAAACTGGGTAGGTGATCTTAAACGTTCGCCATGCCCATAATGTTGAAACCGCAGTCGACATAGGTGATCTCGCCAGTTATACCGGCGGCCAGATCCGAGCAGAGAAACGCGGCGCAGTTGCCAACGTCGGCAATAGTCACGTTACGCCGCAACGGTGATGTGCGTTCGACGTACGCTAGGAATTTGCGCAAATCCTTTATGCCGGAGGCGGCTAAGGTACGGATCGGCCCCGCTGAAATGGCGTTTACGCGCGTACCATGTGGGCCTAAGCTTTCTGCCATATAGCGCACGTTTGCTTCTAAACTTGCTTTCGCGAGACCCATGACATTATAGCTCGGCATAGTTCGCACCGCGCCGAGGTAGCTTAAGGTCAACAAGGCACCTTGGCGATCTTTCATCAGCGGACGAGAAGCATTGCCGAGCGCAGCAAAGCTATAGGAACTGACTTCGTGCGCAACGCGAAAACCTTCGCGCGTAACGTTCTCGAGATATTCACCTTGTAGCTCTTCACGCGGAGCGTAGGCGACGGAGTGAACGAGTATGTCGAGCGTGTCCCAGTAGTCTCCGATACGATCAAACACCGCGCTAATTTCAGTGTCGTTTTGCACGTCGCAGGGCACGGTGATTTCGGAATCGCATTTCTTTGCGAGGTCTTCGACACGGGATCTTAAGCGTTCATTTTGATAAGTGAGGGCCAATTCCGCACCTTCCCGCCGCATTGCATCGGCGACTCCCCAAGCGATCGAGCGATTAGAAGCAACGCCGACGATCAAGGCGCGTTTGCCGCTCAACATCCCCATGCATGATCTCCTAAATAAGGTTTTTACTATGGACACCAGTGTACAGCCTTACCCGCGAGTTTATAATCCTGGCAGCTTATGACAAAACCGGGCATCCGCGTTGTTTGCGTAAAGTGAAACTGGTGGAGGGCGAACTACGTTGAGACCGCTGCGCAGAAGTCTGCACACTCTTGCGTGCGTGGCCGTCGGATTCTGTTGCGCATGTTCGGGGCGGCCCTGGAATGATCCGTGGGCAGGGCCTGGGGATGCGAATATTTTGTATCGTGTTTTTAACGAACGCCCAAAAACGCTCGATCCCGCGTCTGCCTACAGTGAAAGCGAAGCGCAATTCACGGCGCAAATATATGAACCTCTCGTGCAATATCACTTTTTGCGGCGCCCGTATGAATTAGTGCCTTTGACCGCCGCAACGGTGCCTAAACCCACTTACCTCGACGCCGCCGGGCGCACCTTGGCAGAGGGTGCCCCTGAAAACGAAATCGCTCGCGTTGTCTATCGCGTTCGTATTCGCCCCGGTATCGAATACCAACCACATCCGGCCTTTGCACGTGACGATGCCGGTCATTTGCTCTATCACAGCTTAACTCCCGCGGATCTCGTTGCGATCAACACATTAGCTGATTTTCCAATTACCGGAAGCCGGGAATTGATCGCCGCAGATTACGTATATCAGATCAAGCGTCTCGTGCACCCGCGCTTGCATTCACCGATCGCCGCACTAATGCGTCGTTACTTGATCGGTATGGAGGACTTGAGCAACGAACTGGCAGCGAGTGCAGCTCGTGGCGAGCAGTACTTGGATTTGCGCGAATTTTCCTTGCCGGGGGCGCGCGCGCTCGACCGCTATACGCTCGAGATCTCATTAGCGAAGCCTTATCCGCAGTTCGTCTATTGGTTAGCGATGCCGTTCTTCGCACCAATCCCCTGGGAGGCAGATGCCTTCTATAGTCAACGCGGCATGGCTGAGCGCAATCTTTCGTTCGCTTGGTATCCCCTCGGCACGGGACCCTACCTGCTCGCCGAGAACAATCCGAATCGGCGCATGATTCTGCAGAGAAACCCGAATTTTCGCGGTGAAACGTACCCGTCCGATGGCGAGATGGGCGATGCAGCGCGCGGTTGGTTGGACAGCGCCGGACAAACCATGCCTTTTGTCGATACGATCTATTTCAATTTGGAGAAAGAAGACATTCCCGAGTGGAACAAGTTTCTGCAGGGTTATTACGATGCCTCCGTGGTGGTGTCGGACAGTTTTGACCAAGCGATTCGTTATCGTCCCGACGGTACAGCTGAGCTTACAGCTGAGATGCAAGCTCAGGCGATCCAGTTGATTACGACGGTACAGGCTACAATTAACTACGTGGGTTTTAATATGATGGACCCCGTTGTCGGAGGGGATAGTGAACGTGCTCGTTATCTACGCCGAGCGATCTCGATCGCTGTCGACATAGAAGAACTGATATCCATATTTTTAAACGGCCGTGGCGCGGCCGCCCAAGGGCCGATTCCTCCAGGGATCTTCGGGCATCGTGACGGCGAAGCTGGCATCAATCCTTATGTTTACGAATGGCGTAACGGTCGCGCGCGGCGACGCGGCGTCGCCGAGGCTCTATTATGGTTAGAGAAAGCCGGCTATCGGAAGGGGCGTGATCCGCGCACGGGGCGCCCATTGGTGCTCTATTTCGACACCGTGTCATCCGGACCCGACAGTAAGGCCCTGATGAATTGGTATCGCAAACAATTTTCCAAACTCGGCATCGATTTGGTCCTGCGTGCGACTGATTACAATCGCTTCCAAGAAAAAATACGTAGCGGCAGCGGACAAATCTTCGCTTGGGGATGGAACGCGGATTACCCTGATCCAGAAAATTTTTTATTTCTGCTTTTCGGTCCTTACGCCAAGGTCGTTTCGCAAGGTGAGAATGCTGCGAATTACACCAACGAAACCTTTGACCAGCATTTTGTCCGCATGCGCAATTTACCCAACGGCGATGAACGCCAAGCAGTGATCGATGAAATGACCGCTCTGGTGCGGCGAGACGCGCCGTGGATCTGGGGTTATCACCCAAAAGCCTACACGCTCCACCATAGTTGGTACCGTAACGCGAAACCGAATTTGATGGCGCGCAATACGATGAAATATCATGCTGTGGACGCGATGCAGCGTGCGGCCAAACGCCGCGCGTGGAATGAAGCTGTGATCGGTCCGGTTTTGGTTATCGTGGGACTGCTGCTTTTAAGTGTCGTTCCGGCGTATCTTGTTTATCGGCACCGCCAGCGCGCGACAGTTCTGTGAGAAACTATATCTTACGTCGATGCTTGTACGCTTTGCCGATCCTATTCGGCGTCAATGTCATCACGTTTGTTTTATTTTTTATTGTCAATTCTCCCGATGATATGGCGAGATTTCAACTCGGCGAACGTCGCGTAACGCCGGTTGCTGTGGAAAATTGGAAGCAGCAACGAGGATACGATCGACCGCTATTTTGGAATGCCAACGCACGCGGCTTAGCACGCGTCTCGGACACTATTTTTTTTCGAAGTTCCCGGCAATTATTTACGTTCGATTTTGGCCAATCCGATGCGGGTCGCGACATCGGCTTTGACATCAAACAGCGCATGGGCCCGAGTTTAGCTATCGCGGTGCCGGTGACGGTTGTGGCATTGCTGTTGTGTATCAGTATCGCTTTGATCGTGGCAGTGTTACAGGCAACTTATATCGATACTTGGGCCTTGATGGCGTGTGTCGCAATGATGTCCATCTCTACCTTATTTTACATCATTGGTGGCCAATATGTGATCGGCAAATTACTGAAGCTCGTGCCTATATCAGGTTATGACGACGGGCTCGCCGCACTGAAATTCTTGCTGTTACCGATAGGCATCGGTGTGCTCGGGCGCATGGGTAGTGAGGTGCGCTGGTATCGCACTATCTTTTTGGAAGAAATTGGCAAGGAATATGTGCGCGCGGCACGTGCTAAGGGTATCTCCGAGGTGCGCGTGTTGCTCGGCCATGTGTTGCGCAATGCGCTGATCCCGATCGTGACAAATGTCGTTGCGCTACTGCCGTTGTTGTTTTTGGGGAGTTTGATTACCGAGGCATTTTTCGCGATCCCAGGCTTGGGGAGCTACACGATCGATGCAATTCAAGGTCAAGATTTTGCGATTGTACGCACGATCGTATTTTTAGGTTCGTGTTTGTATATTGTCGGCTTGCTGGCGACTGATCTGGCCTACACCGTTGTCGATCCTAACGTGCGTTTTGCTTGAGTAATAAATGAAGCTTGCGTTACTCGCGACAGACTTGTTACTTTTGAGCCTGTTGCTGGTGGTAGCGATATATGTGCTGTACGTCCGGGGACGGGCCCACTTGCTTGCACCTTGGCGGCAAGTTGCGCAGCGACCGTTAGGCATGGCGGCAGCGCTCGTTTTGTCCCTATTCGTGATAGTCGCGGTACTCGATTCCGTGCGTTTTCAGGCCCACGATAGCATTGAGAATACCTCTGTTTTGGATGCCCGGGCCTTCACGTTGCTCGATGCGTTGCTTCATCCTTTGCCGCAGCAAGTGGAGACGACATATTCTGCGCCGTTTGCAACGCACGGCTATTCGAAAACGTTGATCGAGAAACCGACGGGAGAATTACATTGGGACTATCCATCTTTGCGCTACGGCGGGTCTCATCTTGCTCCGAGCGAGAGAACACGTGAAGAAGATATCGTAATACGCTGCGTGCGTGGTTTTGCGTTTGGGTTGTGTTGTTGGTTTGCTGTCGCGCTGGCCGTATTGTTCGCGATCGCACGTCGAATTGATAAAAACTTAGGGCATACCCTAGCGCTGCTTGCACGCGGTCAATTGATTGTGCCGCTCCGCACCCTGCTGGGGGTGGTGGCAGTTCTGGCGATTGCCGTCGCCATACTGCTGCAACTGCTGCCATACTACCACGTATTGGGTACTGACAAGGTTGGGATGGATGTATTTTATCAAAGCCTGAAAAGCGTACGCACCGGGCTTGTTATCGGTACTGTGACCACGCTCGTAATGTTTCCTTTTGCGCTCGCGCTCGGCGTTGTGGCGGGCTATTTCGGCGGTTGGATCGATGATATCGTACAGTATCTATATACCACGCTCTCGTCCATTCCTGGGGTGTTGTTGATCGCCGCCGCGGCACTGACCTTGGACGTGTATATGAATCGACACGCCACCGCGTTCGATAGCGTTGCAGCGCGCGCTGACGCGCGCCTGTTAGCGTTGTGCCTGATCCTAGGCGTGACGAATTGGACTACTTTATGTCGTTTGTTACGAGGTGAGACTTTGAAGCTGCGTGAAGCGAATTTTGTTGTCGCCGCACGTGCTCTTGGAAGCAGCCAACTGAAGGTGGTGGCGAAACATCTAGTACCGAACGTCATGCATATCGTGATGATAAGCTTGGTGCTCGACTTCAGTGCTCTCGTATTGGCGGAAGCTGTGCTCAGCTACATCAATATCGGCGTCGATCCGGCGATGGAAAGTTGGGGCAATATGATCAATAGCGCGCGTTTAGAGCTTGCCCGCGAGCCGACCGTGTGGTGGTCTTTGTTGGCGGCCTTCTGTTTCATGTTCATATTGGTGCTAGCAGCCAATATTTTCGCCGACGCGGTGCGCGATGCATTTGACCCCCGGTGGCGGAAAGCGCAGGCTTCATGATTTTGGGAAAACCCAAATCAATCACGGCTTGCTTCGTGTTTGCTTAGTTTAGGAGTAGTTGATGGCAACGAGAAGGCGAACTACGCGCACGCAAAGGCCCATATGCATCGTCGACGGGAGTCGTACCCCTTATATTAAGGTGCGCACTGGGCCTGGACCATTTCGCGCATCGGATCTCGCGGTCGCGGCAGCCCAGCCCCTGCTAGCGCGAATGCCCTTTGCGGCAGAGGCATTCGACGAGGTGATATTAGGATGCATCGGACCCGGTCCCGATGAGGTCAATATTGGGCGGGTGGTGGCGCTGCGCTTGGGCTGTGGCGACCTCACGCCGGGCTGGACGGTGCAGCGTAATTGCGCCAGCGGGATGCAGGCGATCGACAGCGCTATCCAGTCGCTACAATTAGGGCGTGCCGATCTCGTGCTCGCCGGTGGAGTCGAGTCGATGAGTCACGCGCCGGTGTTGTTCACGCCAGAAATGGCGGGCTGGCTGGGGCGTTTGAACGCCGCGCGCACAGTGCCAGCTAAGCTCAAAGTAATTGCTGAGCTGCGAGGGCGCCATCTTAAACCGGTTATCGGTTTATTGCGGGGTCTTACCGATCCGGTGGTCGGTTTATCGATGGGGCAAACAGCGGAAGTGTTGGCGGAACGATTTGGGATTAGCCGCACGGCCATGGATGAGTTTGCAGTGCGTAGCCACCAACGCTTGGCGCGGGCACAGGATGCAAACAAGTTGAGCGAAATCGTCCCGGTGTTCACCTCTGCGGGTACTTGTTACGATTTTGACGACGGTCTGCGACGGGATTCGAATACCGAAGCTCTGGCGAAACTCAAGCCGGTTTTTGATCGCGAATTTGGCGCTGTGACCGCCGGTAACAGCGCACAAATCACAGATGGTGCAGCGTGGTTGATGCTCGCGAGCGAAAAAGCAGTAGAGACCTACAATTTACCGGTACTTGCGCGCATCATCGATAGTCAGTGGGCAGGTCTCGATCCGCGGCAAATGGGTTTAGGGCCGGTGCATGCGGTTGCGCCGCTGCTCAAACGAGCCAAGCTGGACTTGGCTCAAATAGATTATTGGGAAATTAACGAAGCCTTCGCCGCGCAGGTATTGGCTTGTCTCGCCGCATTTCGGGATGAGGATTATTGTAGGGAGGCATTCGATCTTAAAGAACCATTGGGTGAGATCGATGAAGCGCGTTTAAATGTCGACGGCGGTGCGATCGCGCTCGGGCATCCCGTTGGTTCCAGCGGCGCACGGATCGTATTGCATTTAGCCCAGGTGTTGGCGCGCGAGAATGCCAACCGCGGGATTGCGGCGATCTGTATCGGTGGCGGCCAAGGTGGGGCGATGTTGTTGGAACGTGAGGCGGCATAAAATCAGTGCCCCGCGGCTACGTCCGGGCGCGGCTTTGACTTCGGGATGACGGGGGCGGTATGTACGGAGAGCTTGCAGTGATCGACGATATTAAGCATTGGTGTCTGCATCGCGATGCCGACGAAATCGCGTGGCTCGGAATCGATCGAGCCACAGAGAGCGCTAATTCTCTGTCTGCGGAAGTGCTGCAAGAACTCGAGACGATCGTAGCAATGCTGAGCACCGAGCAGCAGCCGCGAGCATTGGTAATTTATTCCGCTAAATCGAGTGGTTTTATCGTCGGCGCCGACGTGCGGGAATTCGCTGGTTTTAACGACCCGGAAGATATCGCCCAGCAGGCGCAGGCCGTTCATCAATTATTCAAGCGTCTCGAGACGGCTGCTTATCCCGTCGTCGCACGCATTCACGGCTTATGCTTGGGCGGCGGTCTGGAATTAGCGCTCGCGTGTCGCTACCGTATCGCGGAGGATAGCTCGACAACGCGTTTCGGTTTTCCCGAGGTGTTGCTCGGTATCCATCCGGGCTTCGCCGGCTCGGTGCGTAGCATTGAGCGGATCGGCGTTACCGCGGCGATGGATTTAATGCTCACCGGTCGCCAAATCGATGCGCGCCGCGCGCTAAAATTGGGTCTTGTCGATCGCGCTGTGCCACGACGCCTACTTGATAAGACGGTACGCGAATTCGCGCTCCGACCGCATGCGCGTAAGCCGTTGTCATGGCCGGCACAAATTGCGAATCGTAAGTACGCGCGACCCGCTGTTGCGAAAGTGTTACAGCGCGAAGTAGCGAAAAAAGCCCGCCTGCAACATTACCCAGCGCCGTATGCTTTGATCGATCTATGGCGCGAACATGGCGGCGATCGCGAGGCGATGATGGCAGCAGAAGCGCGCTCCATCGGTCGTTTATTAGTGACGCCTACGAGTCGCAATCTCCAGCGTCTGTTTCTGTTGCAGGAACGCTTGAAGCGGCTCGGTAAAGGACATGACTTCACGCTTGATCACCTACATGTGATCGGAGCGGGCACGATGGGTGGCGACATCGCCGCTTGGTGTGCAGCGCAAGGGCTGAACGTGACGCTTCAAGATCGTGAAGCGCGTTTTATTGCGCCTGCGATCGCACGTGCGGAACGTTATTATAAGCGGCGCATAAAGGACCGCTATGAACGCCAGGCAACCCGCGATCGTTTGATTCCTGACCTCGAGGGGGCGGGCATTCGCACTGCCGATGTGATCATTGAAGCAATCGTCGAAGATTTAGCAGCAAAACAGGCGCTGTTTCGTGACGTCGAGGCGCGTGCCCGCCCCCAGGCGTTATTGGCAACGAATACTTCGAGCATCCCCTTAGAGGACATTGCAAACGCGTTAGAAGCCCCGGAACGACTCGTCGGGATCCATTTCTTTAATCCGGTCGCGAAGATGCAACTCGTTGAAATTATTGGTGGTTCTATGACAGAGCAGGGATGTCTCGGTGCTGCGTCACGGTTCACCGTGGCGATTAATAGGTTGCCACTGCCGGCACGCAGCGCACCGGGATTTTTGATTAACCGGATCCTATCTCCCTATATGCAAGAAGCGATGATGTTGGTTGACGAAGGCGTTTCCCCCGTGGTGGTAGACAAGGCCGCGGTCGAATTTGGCATGCCGATGGGGCCGATCGAACTCGCCGACACGGTCGGCCTAGATATTTGTTTATCCGTCGGTGAAGTGCTCACGGAAAAACTCGGTGGCGAGGAGAAACCACCAGCGTGTCTCGTTGAGAAAGTTGCTCAACGGCGCTTGGGACGAAAAACGAAAGTCGGCTTCTATGAATACGACAATGAGCGCGTGATCCGGGGCAAGTACGACGGCAAGATCATCCCGGAAGTCGAGTTGCGCGATCGTTTGATTTTGCGTTTGGTCAACGAAGCCGTGGCTTGTTTGCGTGAGGATGTCGTTGAGGACCCCGACTTGGTCGACGTCGGCATGGTTTTCGGCGCGGGCTTCGCACCGTTTCGTGGCGGACCGATTCAATACGCGCGCGATCGCGGCATCGAACAAATACAAGCGCGCCTCAAAGAGCTGGCACGTCACTATGGAGACCGTTTTGAAGCTGACGCGGGCTGGGTCACGTTGGCTGCTGCGGATGCAGGCGGGAGTTGACGAGCGGCGCGTGACTTTTTGCTCCCCGATTGGCCTTCTTCGCTGCTGTGGCTAAATCGCTGCTCGACGTTAGCGATCTGCAGATACAAATCGGCGGCCGTGCGGTCGTTGAGCAGGTCGGGTTTTCGATCGCACGCGGAGAAACCGTCGTTCTCGTTGGTGAATCGGGTAGCGGCAAATCCTTAACGGCGCTCGCCTTGGTGCGCTTGCTGCCACCCGCCGCGCGCATTACCGCTGGCCGGATCGAACTCGACGGTGCTGAGTTGTTGCGGCTCCCAGCGGCGCATATGCGCCGCGTTCGAGGTAATCAGATCGGCTTTATTTTCCAGGAGCCGCAATCGTGCTTGAATCCGGTTTTGACCATTGGACAGCAGATCGCCGAAGTCATTAAAGCGCATCGCACGGTGGCGGAACAGAGTGTACGAGCCGCCGTTTTAGAACTATTACGGGCCGTCGGTATCGACGCTCCGGAGCAGCGCTACGACGCCTATGCACACCAGTTTTCGGGCGGTATGAAGCAACGCGCGATGATCGCGATCGCCTTGGCGGGTGAGCCGGCTTTGTTGATCGCAGACGAACCAACGACGGCGCTCGATGTTACGCTCCAAAACCAGGTCTTGAATTTGATCAAAACGCAGCAACGCCGGCGATCGATGGGCATTTTATTTATCACCCACGATCTCGGGGTTGCTTATCAACTGGCCGATCGGGTGCTCGTGATGCGTGACGGCCAAATCGTCGAAAGCGGCGATAAAGACGACTTCTACGCGTCGCCGCAACACCCGTATTCGCGCGCTTTGTTTGCGGCGGTGCCGAACGCCGCGCGCCGGGCTCGTGAAGGTCACGCCCTCAGCTCACCAAACGATGCCGCCGAGCCGATTCTTGAAGTGGCTAATTTGCACGTGCATTTTCCGATCAAGTCTGGCCTATTCAAGCGTACGCTTGGGCATGTAAGGGCGGTTAATGGCGTCGATTTATCTATTCGACGCGGCGAAACCTTGGCGATTGTCGGTGAGTCCGGGTCGGGTAAAACCACCATGGGACGCGGCATATTGCGACTGTTGGAACCGACTGCGGGGCGCGTATCTTTTCGCGGCACCGACGTGGGTGCGTGCGACGCCGCGACACTGCGGCGCCTGCGGGCCGCGCTGCAAGTCATTTTTCAAGATCCTTACGCGTCCATGAACCCGCGCATGAGAGTGGTCGACATTATCGCCGAAGGTCTCGTTGCCCAAGACATCGGTAGGGATCGAGAAGAACGGCAACGCCGCGTCGATGCGCTGCTGGACGCGGTAGGGCTTGAAGCGGCGCACAAATACCGCTATCCACATGAATTCTCCGGTGGTCAACGCCAACGTATTTGTATCGCGCGCGCTTTAGCTGTGGAACCCGAACTGATCGTTTGCGACGAACCAACAAGTGCGCTTGATGTCTCCGTGCAGTCACAAATTTTGGCCCTGTTGCGCGAGTTGCAACAGCAGCGTGGCTTAGCGTATTTGTTTATTACCCATAATATTGGGGTCGTTGCATACCTTGCCCATCGCGTGGCGGTCATGTACCGGGGCGAGTTCATCGAGCAGGGATCGGTCGATGATGTATTGACCAAACCGCAGCACGCCTACACGCAGTCTTTGCTCGCCGCGGTGCCGCAGATCGGTACTCGATCGAATGCGGTCTCGAGCACCTGAGCACCGCGTTTTTCAGCGCGTCGCGCTGCGCATCGTCACGAATTCTTCCGCCGCCGTCGGGTGAATGCCAATAGTCGTATCGAAGACTGATTTCGTTGCGCCGGCACGCATTGCGATGGCGATCCCTTGAATAATTTCGCCGGCATCTTCACCTACCATATGTGCGCCGATAACACGGTCGGTTTTTTTGTCCACGATCAATTTCATCAAGGCTTGTTCCCGGCGCGGCGAGATCGTGAATCGCAGCGGTGTGAAACCCGATGTGAATACCGCTATATCGTCAAAGCACTCACGTGCTTGTTCTTCCGTATAGCCGACGGTGGCAAGATTCGGCTGGCTAAAAACGGCAGTGGGAATGAATTCATAGTCGACTACACGTCCGCCCCCGGCGAAGAGATTATTTGCTAAGACCATGCCCTCCGCCAGGGCTACGGGCGTCAAGTTGATTCTATTGGTCACATCACCAAGGGCGAATATGGACGGCACACTAGTGCGATACTCGGCATCGACTTTGATGGCGCCGTGCGTATCGGTGGCTACGCCAACCGCTTCGAGTCCCAATCCCGCTGTGGCAGGTCGCCTTCCGGTCGCGTACAGCACCAAGTCGGCAACCCGTTTGCTGTGATCACGCAGGGCCATTTCTAAGCCCGCATCTGTCTTCGTTATGGCTTCGATATCTTGATTGAATTCTAGCGCCACGCCTTTTTGGGAAATTTCTTGGGCGAGAAATTCGCGAATTTCTTGGTCGAAACCACGTAAAAATAACGGACCCCGATAGAGTTGGCGTACCTCGCAACCGAGCGCGGCAAAAATGCCCGCGAACTCGATCGCAATATAGCCCCCGCCGACGACCACGATGCGTTGGGGTAATTCCGGTAGGTGAAATGCCTCGTTGGAGGTGATGGCATGCTCAGCACCCGGCACCTCGGGGACGAAAGGCCAACCACCGGTCGCGAGCACGATATAGCGAGCACGATATGATTTCTTGTTGACGACGACGGTGTTGGCGTCCGCCAGCTGGGCCCGTCCTTCGACGATGTGGACGCCGGCCTCGGTGAGAACGTTCGCATAGACGCCGTTTAGGCGAGCTATTTCTCGATCTTTGTTATTGATCAATGTTTGCCATGCGAAATCGCGTTGACCTAACGTCCAGCCGTAACCGCGAGCGACTTCCATTGCCTCAGCGTATTGAGACGCGTAGACAAATAGCTTTTTGGGAATGCACCCGACGTTGACGCAGGTACCACCGAAGTAACGGTCTTCCGCGATCGCAACCCGCGCGCCATATTGGGCTGCCATGCGCGCAGTGCGAACACCTCCCGAACCGGCACCGATCACGAATAAGTCGACATCAAAGTCCGTCATACTGTTAGGTTTCCTCGTCGTTTTGTGATACTGATCCGCACACCGGTATGGGTGCGCTCGGCATGGGTAGTCGTTACAATTCTATGCTCTATATTATCGCGCTATCGCTATGCAGCTACTATGAATCAGTTTGTTGAAATCGTCGACGTCGGTCCACGAGACGGTCTGCAGAGTCAATCGAAGATCGTGTCTACAGACACCAAGCTGTCGTTGATCGAGCGCCTGATCGCCTGCGGTACATCGCGGATCGAGGTTGCGAGTTTTGTTAACCCGAAACGTGTGCCGCAGATGGCCGACGTCGACGAATTAGTCGCGCGTTTGCCGTCGGCGCCCGGTGTGCGTTACATCGGCTTGGTTTTAAATGAGCAAGGATGCGAACGTGGTCTGGCGGCGGGCTTAGCCGAGCTCAATTGCGCCACGGTGACGACGGAGACGTTTTGTCAGCGCAATCAAGGCGCTACGCCGGCACAGATGCTTGCGGTGATAACGCGCATGGCGCGCTTGACCAAGGCCGCGGGCGTACGCTTTGGGGTTACGATTGCAGCCGCTTTCGGTTGCCCTTTCGAAGGTTTAGTTGCCTCGGAAGTGGTCGTTGAAATGGTACGTGAATTCATCGATGTGGGCATCGATGAGATCGCCTTAGCCGATACTATCGGTGTCGCGGTTCCCGCTGAAGTAGAGGCGCTGGTCGATCGCGTCATGCCGATCTGTGGCTCGATTCCTTTGCGCATGCACTTCCACGACACCCGCAATACTGGCGTTGCGAATGTGCAGGCAGCCGTAAAGGCGGGGGTGCGGGTTATCGACGCGAGTTGCGGTGGCGTTGGCGGTTGTCCGTTCGCGCCGAACGCGACCGGTAACGTTGCCACCGAGGATGTATTGTATTTACTACACCGCTCGGGTTTCGACACCGGCATCGATCTCGCGCGTCTCGTCGAGACCGCCAAATGGTTGGAAACCGCGCTCGATTCGCCCTTGCCGGCAAGGGTGAGCCGCGCGAGCCTGTTCCCGCCCGTTGCGGGGCAAGCTTTTCCTAGCTACTCTCGATCGAGGCCGGCATAGAGCCGTGCTATCGCTCTACGCCAACGCTCCGCGGGTCGCGCCGGAGAACCCGCCCAGGCACCCGGTGTATTGATATTTTTTGTCACCATCGATTGCCCTAATACCGTGACATCGTCACAAACCGATATGTGCCCGACGAGCCCAACTTGTCCCGCCAAAGTGACGCGATCGCCCAGCCGGCTACTGCCGGAAATTCCGGTTTGCGATACGAGCAAGCAATCCTCGCCTGTTCGCACGTTATGCGCGACCATGACGAGATTGTCTACTTTCGTACCCCGGCCGATCCGCGTCGCCGTAAAGCGACCGCGGTCGATCGTGACGTTACTACCAATTTCACAGTCGTCTTCGACCTCGACATTACCGAGTTGAGGAATTTTTACATGACGTTGTTCGTGCTCGACATAACCGTAGCCATCGCTACCAATGACAGCACCGGGCTGCACGATGACGCGATCCCCCAAAACGCAATCTTCGCGGATTACGACGTGGGGATGAATCAGACAAGCCGCGCCAAGCTGCGCGCGGTCCATGATCACGGTGCTAGCAAGAATAGTGCTCCGGTCGCCGATTGTGACGTTTGCCCCGACCACTGCATGGGCAGCGACGCGCACGTTGGTGCCGAGTTTGGCACTCGGATCGATCACGGCGGTGGCGTGAATAGCCTCTTCTTGAGTGAGTTTTATCGGTTCGAAAAGCCCCGCGATCAAGGCCATGAGGTATTCGGGATCGGCATGAAAAAGGTTGATTTTACCCGCTACCGGCCAGCTTTCTCGGGTCACGAACGCAGGAATATTGGAACGCTCGGCGTCGCGAACGAATTTTGCGGAATTCACGAATGACAGGGCATCGGGTAAATCGTCAGACACGCCGCACAAGCGTTGGATTTTGCAGTTGCCGTCACCGACGTAGCTAAGATCAAATTTCTGCGCAATTTCGTCTACATCATACACGCCAATGTCTCCATCGAATCATCGTGACCAAGTTTGAATGGTGACGCATGCTTGGCAATTTTGGTATACCTTAGACGCTCGCATCTATTAAGTGCTACACGATGATGGCTAAACGATCGAATGCAACGACGGCGCCCGCGAGCGGGCGCTCGCTGGCGGAGCGGCTGATTATTTTCTGTGCGATTCTTGGCTGCCTATTGACCGCATATCTTTGGTATCACACTGCGACTGAGGCGCCGCTAGCCTACTGCAGTGCCGGGAGCGACTGCGATCTGGTGCAGTCGAGTCGCTGGTCGCGCTTCTTGGGTTTACCCATGGCAGCGTGGGGATTGATGACCTATGTCATCATCCTGGCGTGGTCTTTGTTCGTGCGCGGCGCGCGCACGCGCCCTCGGGGCATCGTGCTGTTTGCCACCGTGGGGTTCGCTGTTAGCCTCTACCTGACCGTCGTATCGATCTTCTCCATCAAAGCCACTTGCCCGTATTGCCTCGCCTCGTTGTTCTTCATGAGCGCGATTTACGCCGCCAGCTGGCGCCTTGGCGCCGTAGCGACGCTCGCCAACACCCATGTCACGGCAGTGGTCTTGGCAATTCTCCTGGTGGGGGGGCTGTGGTTTTATTTTGCACGACACCCTGATGCGGGTGTTGGCGACCCGCGGCTGGTAGCTTTGGCACGACATCTTAGCGCGCGTGAGGCACGCTTTTACGGTGCGTCGTGGTGTCCGCACTGCCAAGATCAGAAAGCGATGTTTGGTGCGGCAGCCGCCGCCCTACCGTACCTGGAGTGTTCTCCAGACGGCCCGCGCGCACCACAGAGTACCGCGTGCTTGAGCGCGGAAATCACGCGCTATCCGACCTGGATCATTAACGGTCGGCGACACGAGCGGGTGCTGAGTTTTGAGCAGCTCGCAAAACTGAGTGGTTACCGCGGTGATTTGCCTAGCGCTCCCGCGGCGACGGGTCCCGAGTGAGACAACGGCCCAGCGCGCCGCCGCCGCGCTGCACGATACTTGCGGACCCGGGGCATTTTCTCGCCCTTGGTGCCGGCAGTGGACTGGCGCCGTTGGCGCCCGGCACCTGCGGTTCTTTGGTCGGTTTAATGTGTTATTTGCCCCTGATGGAGTTAGCCTGGCCGCTCTACATTGTCGTCGTCGCGATGTTGTTTTTGCTCGGCGTGCCGCTATGTTCACGGACGGGTGCTGCCCTCGCCGTAGAAGATCACCCGGCCATCGTGTTCGATGAGATGGTCGGGTTATTGGCGACTTTGGCGTGCAGTAGCGGTAACGGGGCGAGTATCGCCTGTGGGTTTGCCTTGTTCCGCACTTTTGACGTACTCAAACCGTGGCCGATCGGGTTCATCGAGCGCCGTTTATGCGGGGGCCTCGGGGTCATGGCAGATGATTTGCTGGCGGCTGTGTATGCCGGCACTTTACTAATAATATTCGAATATTTATCATTGGTTTAGAGTAGATTATTAGAACTCGAATTAGTACTAGCCCTGGGCTTATGATCGGTTTACGTGAAATTCGAACGGCGCTGGCGCTGGCGGCGATGTTTCTCGTTCCCTTTATTGCCGGCGCTGATATCTACAAGTACGTTGACAAGCACGGTCGTGTTTATCTCACCGATCGGCCGTCGCACGGCGGCTATCGGCGCCTGGTGAAAACCTGGAAGGGTTGGACGACCGCGAGCATTGCGTACCGAAATTTTGCAAAAAATCGTAAGAAGTTTTCGCCGGCGATCGCCGCTGCAGCGCGAGATTTTGAGTTACCCAATGCCTTGTTGCATGCTGTGATCACCGCAGAGTCTGCTTACGATCCCGATGCTATATCAACGGCCGGCGCGGTCGGCTTAATGCAGCTTATGCCCGGTACGGCGCGACGCTATGGGGTTAAGAATCGCCGCGATCCGGTCGCCAACGTAATGGCAGGAACGCGTTATTTGAAAGACCTGTTGGCCATGTTCGATAACGATCTCACCCTAGCGATCGCTGCCTATAACGCTGGCGAGCAGGCCGTAATCAATTATGGCCACAAGATCCCACCTTATACTGAGACTCAAGTTTACGTGCAGCGGGTGTTGAAATACTACAACGATTACAAGAAAACAATGTGAGTCCGTAGCTATTCGTCGGTAACACATCCCTGTGCGGCGGATTTCACATTCTTGATATATTTGTAGAGCGTGCCGCGCCTGGCTTTGTACGCAGGCGCGACCCATTGCGCCTGCCGCGCTTCCAACTCTGCGTCGCTGAGGTCGACATCGAGGCGGTTGTTATCCGCATCGATGGTGATGCGATCGCCATCACGCAACAATGCGATCGGGCCCCCCACCTGGGCTTCCGGGACCACGTGTCCGACGATGAAACCGTGGGAACCGCCGGAGAAGCGGCCGTCCGTGATCAGTGCGACCTCGTTGCCTAAACCCGCGCCCATCAGGGCTGAAGTTGGAGTCAACATTTCCGGCATGCCGGGCCCGCCTTGAGGACCCTCATAACGGATCACAATGACATCGCCGGCGGCGATGGCCTTATTTTCTAGGGCGGTCAGCATTTGCTCTTCCGAGTCATAGACTTTTGCGGGGCCGCAGAAGCGCAGCCCTTCCTTGCCCGTGATCTTGGCCACGGCGCTACCCGGCGCGAGGTTACCGCGCAAGATCTGAATGTGGCCACAGGGCTTCATGGGATTGTCTAGCGGTCGCAAGATCTTTTGCTCGGGGCTGAGCCGCGGAACATCGTGCAGGTTTTCTGCCAATGATTTCCCCGTGACCGTCATGCAAGTACCGTCGATGAGCCCATGCTCCAGTAACATCTTCAGTACCGCTGGCGTGCCACCTACCTTGTGCAAGTCTTCCATCACATATTGCCCGCTGGGTTTGAGATCGGCGAGATAAGGAACGCGGTCGCTGACGGCCTGGAAGTCATCGACGTTGAGGTCGACGTGTGCCGCACGGGCCATCGCGATCAAATGGAGTACGGCGTTGGTTGAGCCGCCGAGCACGGTGACCAATACCATGGCATTTTCGAATGCGGCGCGGGTCATGATGTCGCGCGGTCTGAGGTCGCGTTCGAGCAGTGTTTTCAGCGCGGCTCCCGCGCGACGACATTCGTCCTCTTTGCCGGGGTCGACCGCCGGGACCGAGGCGCTATAGGGCAACGCCATGCCCATTGCTTCGATCGCAGACGCCATGGTATTGGCGGTGTACATGCCCCCGCAGGCTCCCGCGCCCGGACAAGCGTGGCGCACGATCGCGGCGCGCTGTTGTTCGTCGATATTACCCGCAACAAAAGCGCCATAGCTTTGAAAAGCCGACACGATATCAAGCGTCTCATCGGCTACCCGCCCCGGTTTTATCGTGCCGCCATAAACCATCAAGGCGGGGCGATTTAAACGTGCCATGGCGATTAAACAACCAGGCATATTCTTGTCACACCCGGGGATCGAAATATTGCCGTCATACCACTGCCCGCCCATCACGGTTTCGATGGAATCTGCGATGAGGTCGCGTGATTGCAAGGAGAAACTCATTCCTTCGGTGCCCATGGAAATGCCATCGCTCACGCCAATGGTGTTGAAACGCATGCCGATCATGCCGGCCGCTTCGACGCCGGCTTTGACGTATTCCGCGAGGTGCAACAGGTGCATGTTGCAGGGATTGCCTTCGAACCAGACGCTGGCGATCCCGATTTGCGCTTTATCCATATCCGTAGGTTTAAGGCCGGTCCCATAGAGCATTGCTTGCGAGGCACCCTGGGCGCGCGGTTGGGTGATGCGTTTGCTGACTTCGTTGAGTTTCTTTGCCATGTTGAACTCCGTTCTAGTGTGGCGCACCTGTGTGGGCGTTGATCATAACGGGTGAAACCGAACACGTCGAAGAAAAGTGTGGCCCCCTGCGGGCAACGGCCGAACGGTTGCCCTTTCGATGCGCAAGCTAAACCCGTTAGAATCGCCGCTCGAGACCCGATCTGATGTTATGAAAACCGATCCCCATCCCGAAAATGATTTGTTCGTAACTTGGTTGCGCGCTGCGGCGCCCTATTTTCGGGCCCACCGCGGTAAGGTTTTCGTGCTCTACATTAGCGACGCGAACATGAACGCCAGCCGGTGGAAACACGCGATGCAAGACATCGCGCTGTTACTCGGGGTAGGGATCCGGATTGTGTTGGTGCATGGTGCGCGCGCCGCCATCGAGCGACGTTTGCAAACTTGTGCCCGTGAGACTCAATTTGTCGGCCGGCTTCGCGTCACCGATAGAGAAACCTTGGGTCTCGTAAGAGAGGCGGTCGCAAACTTGCGCTATACGATCGAAGCTCAACTTGCCGGTATAAGCGCTGACCAGGTGCGTGCACAGCGGGCGCTAGCAGTGGCGAGTGGCAATTTCGTGGTCGCGAGACCGGCTGGTGTTATCGACGGTACGGATCTACAATTTGCGGGTGAAATTCGACGCCTCGACAGTGCGGCGGTGTATGAGCGCTTACAAGCAGGGGCGCTAGTGCTCATCTCGCCGCTCGCCTACTCGCCGTCGGGCGAACTGTACAACCTCGATAGCTTGGATCTGGCCACCGCGCTCGCGGTCGGGCTCAAGGCGGCGAAACTAGTGCTGCTCGGCCCGAGATTCGCGCTGCGAGAGGGTGATCATCCGCTACGCGAACTCACCTTGCAGCAAGCTAAAGCGTTGGCGAAGGGCGATGAACACGCGCCAAGCTTACGCTGTGCCCAACGAGCTTGCGCGTCTGGCGTTGGGCGCGCCCACTTACTAAATTCAGACCGCGATGGTGTGTTGCTGCTGGAGTTGTTCACGCGCGACGGCACCGGCACACTCATTAGTAACGCACCGTTCGATCATATTCGGCGGGCGACGGCGGATGATATCAATGGCATCCTCGAACTCATCGTCCCGCTCGAGGACGCGGGCTTGCTGGTGCGGCGTTCGCGCGAGAAGCTAGAGACAGAAATTGAGCATTTTCTCGTGATGCTGCGCGACGGTGCGACGGTGGCCTGTGGTGCGCTTTATCCCTTCGACCAAGCTGGCGAAATCGCTTGCCTCGCCGTTGCGTCTGGAGACCGTGATACGGGTTTCGGGGGAGCGCTGCTAGAAGAACTCGAAGCCCGCGCGCGTAGCTTAGGCCTTACCACCCTGTTTGCGCTGACCACCCAAGCCGCCCACTGGTTCGCTGAGCGTGGCTATACGCGTTGCGCGCACGAGTCGCTGCCGCTTGGGAGGCGGGCGTTTTACAACGATCATCGCAATTCTGTTGTCTTGCAAAAACGCCTAGACATTACCTAGGCGCGGCGTTGTCATCGCCGCCGCCGTTAAACCGTGTCGACTGATTCCTTTTCATTCGCCAAATCAACCACCAATGCATCGTCTACGCACGAGACGATGATGTGACCGCCGCTCGCTAATTTGCCAAAAAGCAATTCATCGGCGAGCGGCTTTTTGATTTTTTCGCGGATTAAGCGACTCATTGGCCGTGCTCCCATAAGGGGATCGTGTCCATGCTCGGCTAACCACTCGCGTGCCGATTGGTCGACGTCGATGGTGACATTGTGTTCATCGAGCTGGCTTTCTAGCTCTACCAAGAACTTGTCCACGACGTGGGTGATAGTGACCGGATCGAGTGACTTAAATTGAATAATGGCGTCGAGGCGGTTGCGGAACTCAGGACTGAAGAGGCGTTTAATTTCCTCGATCGCGTCGCTAGAGTGGTCTTGTATAGCAAAACCGACCGAAGCGCGATTGATCCGTTCCGCACCGGCGTTGGTGGTCATGACGATAATGACATTGCGAAAGTCAGTTTTGCGCCCGTTCGTATCCGTCAAAGCGCCGTGGTCCATTACCTGTAGCAAAATGTTAAATACGTCCGGATGCGCTTTTTCCATTTCGTCCAGCAACAAAACTGCGTGGGGCGTTTTTGTGATCGCTTCTGTGAGCAAGCCCCCGGTGTCGAATCCGACGTATCCTGGTGGCGCACCGATCAACCGCGAGACCGTATGCCGTTCCATATATTCGGACATGTCAAAACGGATCAGCTCGATGCCCATAACGCGTGCCAGTTGTCGCGTGACTTCAGTTTTGCCCACGCCCGTCGGTCCCGCGAACAAAAACGATCCGATCGGTTTTTCGGTGGTGCCGAGGCCCGAGCGGGCCATCTTAATGGCCGCACTTAGCGATTCGATAGCTTCATCTTGGCCATAGACAACCATTTTGAGATCGCGTTCCAAGTTACGTAGTATGTCTTTATCTGATGTCGATACCGATTTTGGAGGAATACGCGCGATTTTCGCCACGATTTCTTCGATTTCCACGACACCGATGGTTTTTTTGCGGCGCGAAGGCGTGGCCAAGCGCTGGCGCGCGCCGGCTTCGTCAATGACGTCAATGGCTTTATCAGGTAAGTGTCGATCATTGATATAGCGTTGCGTTAACTCCACGGCGGAGCGCAGCGCTGGCGTCGTGTAGCGTACATCGTGGTGCTCTTCGAAGCGTGACTTCAATCCTTGCAGGATCTTGAGCGCCTCGTCACTCGTGGGTTCCGGTACATCGATCTTTTGAAAGCGACGCGACAGCGCGCGGTCTTTTTCAAAAATGCCGCGGTATTCCTGGTAGGTCGTCGACCCAATGCATTTAATTTCACCCGAGGCGAGCATCGGTTTGATCAGGTTAGAGGCATCCATGACCCCGCCAGACGCGGCGCCGGCGCCGATTATGGTATGGATCTCGTCGATAAACAGGATCGCGCCGGGTTCGCGTTTCAACTGCGCGATAACACTTTTCAGGCGTTTTTCAAAATCGCCCCGGTACTTAGTGCCTGCTAGCAGCGCGCCGAGGTCTAGGGCGTAGATCGTCGCCTCAGTAAGAATTTCGGGAATATTGCCATCGACAATGCGTTTCGCGAGACCCTCAGCGATTGCGGTTTTCCCGACGCCAGCTTCGCCGACGAACAATGGATTATTTTTCCTACGCCGACAAAGAATTTGCGTCGTTCGTTCGATTTCGTCCTGGCGGCCGATCAGCGGATCGATTTTTCCCTGACGTGATTGTTCATTGAGATTCGTACAGTAAGATTCAAGTGGGCTTTTTGCTGCTTCACTTGTTTCGGTCTCTTCGTCACCATCCTGCGAGGAGTTCTCGGCAGACTCATTCTCGGAAATCTTCGAAATTCCGTGCGAGATGCAGTTCACAACGTCGAGGCGTGCGACGTTTTGTTGGTTGAGCAAGTAAACGGCTTGCGATTCACGCTCGCCAAAGATTGCGACGAGCACGTTGGCGCCGGTCACTTCCTTTTTACCGGACGACTGGACATGAAAAACCGCTCGTTGCAACACGCGTTGAAAACCTAAAGTCGGCTGGGTATCACGATCTTCGTCGTCCGGCAGGATCGGCGAACTCTCCCGAATAAAGTCGCTCAATTGTTGCCGCAATTGATTTAGATCGCCTCCGCAGGCGCGGAGCACTTTGGCTGCCGTGGGATTGTCGAGCAAAGCTAACAATAAATGTTCGACAGTCATAAACTCATGACGCTGCTCGCGGGCCGCCTTAAACGCCATATTGAGTGTGACTTCTAGTTCCTTACTTAACACGCGTTTTCACCTAAAAAATTTCGTTATTCCAACTCTAAGGTACACAACAAAGGGTGTTGATTTTCTCGCGCATAGGCGTTTACTTGTGCGACCTTTGTTTCCGCTATCTCGTGAGTAAAGACGCCGCAAATCCCTTTGCCGCGTGTATGTACCTCCAACATAATACGTGTAGCCGTCGTGCGGTCCAGAGAAAAAAATTGTTCCAAAATGTGCACAACAAACTCCATCGGAGTGTAATCATCGTTCAACATCACGACTTTATACAAGGGCGGTTTTTTGACTTTTGGCTTTGCTTCTTGAACAGCGATGCCGAAATCTTGTTGCGGATTTGTCTCGTCAGACATGAGTTAAGTCGTGAAAATTGGATAACTACGATTATACGACTGCACCGGGTGTATTCCAGTTCACGATACGCGCGACGGTTCGCAATTCGAGTGAAACGACCGCGGCGAGCTCGTGCCCGGTGGTAAGAATGTAAAAGTTCTTAAACCCGTGTCGTGTTGTGTCGTGCAGCCTGCGTAAAGGGTCGCGCGCGGTTGACAAATGGTGCACCGCATCGTAATTTCAATAGGCTGGCGTTGGCGGAAATCGGCGCTGTTTCAGCACCACCACGCCCGTACGCGTGCGTGAGCACTTCGACCCGCGTGTCACCGGTGCCGCAAGATGCCCACCGAACGTGATAGCGCGCACGTTTAGGTGCTGAAGTCGATTGCAGCCGCAGCGAGCGATCATTACGATGCTTGCTGGGCCGAGCCGCTGTCACACGCCTATATCGCGACTTAGCAGGAGAAATTTTCATGTCCGAGTCATTTGAAGCACAAGTAGCCCAGCTTGAAAAAGATTGGGCATCGAACCCGCGTTGGCAAGATGTCCGGCGACCCTACGCGGCCACTGACGTCGTGCGTTTGCGGGGGAGCGTGCCGATCGAATACTCCTTTGCCCGGCGTGGGGCAGAGAAGCTCTGGCGATTGGTCAGTGAAGAAGCGTTTGTGCCTTGTCTCGGGGCCTTGACCGGTGGCCAGGCTGTGCAGCAGGTGAAGGCAGGCGTCAAGGCAATTTATCTTTCGGGTTGGCAAGTGGCCGCCGACGGTAATACCAGCGAAACGATGTACCCCGATCAGTCGCTCTACGCGGTAAATTCTGTGCCCACCATGGTGCGTCGAATCAACAATGCATTCAAACGCGCTGACGAAATCCAGTGGGCCAAGGGCGATAACGCGATCGATTATTTCGCGCCCATCGTCGCCGATGCCGAAGCCGGATTCGGTGGCGTACTGAATGCCTTTGAATTGATGAAAGGCATGGTTGAAGCGGGTGCGGCGGGCGTGCACTTCGAAGATCAACTGGCGTCGGTAAAGAAATGTGGCCATATGGGCGGTAAAGTGCTCGTTCCGACCCAAGAAGCGGTGCAAAAGCTCGTGGCCGCGCGTTTGGCTGCAGATACTATGGACGTCCCCACGGTGGTGTTGGCGCGCACCGACGCCAACGCCGCGAATTTATTGACCTCTGACGTGGACGAGTGGGATCGACCTTTCGTTACCGGCGAGCGCACTGCGGAGGGATTTTTTGTCACCAAAGCAGGGCTCGACCAAGCTATCTCGCGCGGCCTGGCCTATGCGCCCTACGCAGATTTATTGTGGTGCGAAACGGCCGTGCCCGATCTCGACGAAGCGCGTCGCTTTGCCGAGGCGATCCATAAGGAATATCCCAAACAACTCCTCGCCTACAATTGCTCGCCTTCATTTAATTGGAAGAAGAATCTCGATGATACGACGATCGCGAAGTTCCAAACCGAACTTGGCGCGATGGGATACAAGTACCAGTTCATCACGTTAGCCGGTGTGCATAGCATGTGGTACAACATGTTTGATCTCGCCAACGAGTATGTGCAGAAAGGGATGACCGCGTATGTCGACATGGTGCAGCAACCAGAATTCGCGGCGGCGTCACGCGGTTACACGTTTGCGTCGCACCAGCAAGAAGTGGGTGCGGGGTATTTCGACGAGGTTACGACCGTGATTCAAGGCGGACAATCCTCGGTGACGGCCCTGACAGGATCGACCGAAGAGGATCAGTTCGCAGCCGCGCAGTCTCGTTAAGCGGTAGCGTGACAGAGGTTCGGTGGGGTGCTGTACTTGCGCCGCACGTCTGCACGCAGAGCCCCCGCGCCCTCGATAAACGCGCGTTGGCTGAGTCAACGCAGGAGCTTTACCAGGATAGCCTCGTAAGCTGCCGCGAGTGGCTCGAGATCGGCGATACGGACATGTTCGTCGATCTGGTGTATTGATTCGTTTACTGGGCCAAATTCCACCACATCGGCGCCGTACGGGGCGATGAAGCGGCCGTCTGAAGTACCACCACCAGTCGATAAGGTCGGCACGACGCCCAGCGTATCGCTGATGGCCGCGACGGCGGCATCGACAAGTCGTCCCGGTCGCGTGAAAAATGGCTCTCCGGACAAGTGCCAATCCAGCGCATAATCGAGACCCTGCGCTTGCAGCACCGATTCTACCCGCGTTTGCAAATCGTGAGCCGGGCTGGCGGGCGAAAAGCGGAAATTGAAGGTCGCTTCGAGCGTTGCGGGAATGACGTTATCGACCCCAGTACCGGCAGCGATGTTGGAAATTTGCAACGAGGTCGGCGGGAAGTACGCATCCCCGTCGTCCCACGTTCGCTCGGACAAGGTCTTAAGCACGGGCAGTGCCGCGTGAATGGGGTTCAAGGCTTTGTCAGGGTAGGCGACGTGCCCTTGCACGCCATGCACTTGCAAATGACCGCTTAGAGATCCACGCCTGCCGTTGCGTAGCACATCACCGAGTCGTTGCGAACAACTCGGTTCGCCGACGAGGCACCAATCGATCGGCTGACCGCGACGGCGCAGTTCGGAGACGACATGGCGGGTACCATCACGCGCGACACCCTCTTCGTCCGAGGTGAGCAAAAAACACAAGGAGCCTGAATGGTTCGAATACTGCGACACAAATCGCTCGGCCGCGATCACCATCGCCGCGAGCGCGCTTTTCATGTCCGCAGCACCACGTCCGTAGAGCAAACCGTCACGTTCCGAGGGGGTGAAAGGCGGTGATTGCCATAAATCGAGCGCGCCGCTCGGCACGACGTCAGTATGCCCGGCGAAGACAAATACCGGTGCAGCGCTTCCGCGACGGGCCCACAGATTGCTAACCTCCCCGCAATCGAATCGTTGCAACCCAAAGCCCGCGCGTGCAAGGCGTTCACCGATGAGCTCGAGGCAGCCAACATCGGCTGGTGTTACCGAACGGCGTTGGATCAAGGCGCGCGTGAGCGCTAAAACTTGCTCAGCCATGACGGCGACGAATACGCGCTGTGCGTCGAAACATGCCGCGGGCGTGAAGATCGCGCCTTACAGTTCCCGCGCTATGCGTCAGGTGGTCGCGCATCAATGCTCAAAGCGTGAATGTCCGAGTGCATGAGCTCTGCAAGCGCTGAATACACCGCCCGATGGCGTTGTAGGGGTGTCTGGTGCGCGAATGATGCTGCCACGATGCGGACCGCGAAATGCCCTTTACCACTACGTGCACCTAGGTGGCCGGCGTGTTCGTCGCTTTGATCGATAACTTCCAGGGTCTCCGGCGCAAAATGTGCCAGCAAGGCCGCGCGAATCCGTCTCACTCGGGCGTCACCAGTGCTGTGTTCAGCGGTAGTCGATGGGTCACGCTGGGGCATTTACTCGTCCTCATAGCCGCTTGGCAAGCTTGGGCCTAAGTTAACATGCGTCACCTACACTGCCCAAGACAGGCGGACGTGCTAAGCTGCCGCACCGTGCTCATGGCCATCCGCTACGTTGTTCATCAAACCCATCCGCAACGGCGGCTGATCCATAAGATCGTCACGATGCTGCGTGATGGGGCGGTGATGGCTTACCCGACCGATACGGCCTATGCGATCGCAGGTGCGCTCGATACGCGCGGTTTGACGCAGCGCTTGGAGAAAATCGACAGTGACGATACCGCCGGGGTCGGCACCTTAGTGTGCCGTGACCTCGCTGAATTGGCCGGCTACGCGCGGGTCGACAACCAAGGTTTTCGTCTCTTGAAGTCCTTAGTCCCAGGTCCGTATGCGTTTATATTAAAGGCTGCGCGCGGCGCACCGCGGCGGCTGCAAGACGTCAAGCGCAAAACAATCAAACTGCGTGTACCTAATGCCGCAATTGTACAAGCGCTACTGGCGGAGCTCGGCCAGCCCTTGTTGAGCGTGACGCCGTTTGATCCACGCCATTGTTTGCCGTGCACCGATCCGGAACAACTCGGCGATCGTTACGGTCGTAAACTGGACATAATTATCGATGGGGGAGCGGGCTCACTCACGCCGACTACCGTGCTCGATTTCGCGGCAACCAAGCCCCGCTTGGTGCGCGCGGGCTTGGGACCGGTTGCTGATTTACTGCTCGACGAAGAGGTCTAGTGTCCCGCCACATGAATAAGTTACCTAAGTCGCGCTGGATTTTCGTTTCTAACGAGGCGCGAGAAGGCCGCGTAGCGGGCGCTAAGCGAGGACGAGCTCGGCAGCCGGGGGCGAATAAGACGAGCGAATGGGGAGCGTTATTTGTGCCACAGGACACTACTAACTTGAATGCCTGTTGATATTTTGGCGCTCATCGTCGTCGCCTTACCGATCGTTTTTGCTGTCACCGGTCACGAAGTGGCGCACGGGTGGGTGGCGCGCGCCTTGGGTGATGCGACCGCCGAGCGACAAGGGCGATTAAGCTTGAACCCGATCAAACACGTGGATCCGATCGGCACCTTGCTGGTACCGATCGTGCTCTATCTGCTGCATGGAGCGGCCTTTGGCTGGGCGAAGCCGGTCCCAATCGATTGGCGCAACTTGCGCCAGCCGCGAAGAGATTTTGCCCTGGTGGCGCTCGCGGGACCAGCCGCGAACTTGGTCATGGCGCTCCTCTGGTTGCTGTTGCTGGCTATTTTTGAGCGCGGCTTGGCGCCCGGCGTGGGTGGCGTTTTGCGAATTATGTGTTGGGCTGGAATAATGTCTAATGCAATAATTATGGCGATCAATTTGATACCGATCCCGCCACTGGACGGCAGCCGCGTAGTGACGGCCCTGTTGCCGGCGCGAACGGCTGTTCTATACAACCGGATTGGCCCTTATGGCCTGCTCGTGATGGTGCTGTTGCTCATCACCGGGACCTTAGAGCGTTTGCTCGGACCCGTTCTCGCTATCGTCGAAACCCTGGTTGCGGGCGCCACCGTGCTATGAGTTGCGCGGCGTGGCAGTTTTTTCCGGGCTGCTATAAATACCATGTCACGACCGATGCTTACCCATGAGCTGGGGCGCTGAGCGGCGGGTGCTGTCGGGCATGCGTCCGACCGGACAATTACATCTGGGTCACTATCACGGCGTGCTCAAAAACTGGACGCATTTGCAGCACGAGTATGAATGTTTTTTTTTCGTCGCTGACTGGCATGCGCTGACGACTAGCTACGAAGAGACGGCGGTAATTAGCGAGAGCTTATTCGATATCGTTGTCGACTGGTTGTCGGTCGGCATCAATCCGGGCGAGGCGACGATTTTCGTGCAGTCGCGGGTTCCCGAGCACGCCGAATTGCATTTGCTTTTGTCGATGGTGACCCCAATCAGTTGGCTGGAACGAGTTCCTAGCTACAAAGATCAGCAAGATAAACTCAAAGAGCGCGACCTTTCTACGTATGGATTTCTCGGCTACCCGTTGCTACAGGCTGCCGATATTCTGATCTACCGCGCTGGGAATGTGCCGGTCGGTGAAGACCAAGTAGCACACATCGAATTGTCTCGCGAGGTGGCGCGGCGTTTCAATTTTTTGTACGGACGCGAAGTTGGTTTCGAAGAAAAAGCCGAAGCGGCGATCAAGAAAATGGGCAAGAGAAATGCCAAGCTTTACGCTAGCTTGCGTCGTCGCTATCAAGAAGCGGGCGACAATGAGGCTCTCGATCGCGCCCGTGCTTTTTTGGAGGCCCAGCAAAATATCTCCTTAGGCGACCGCGAGCGACTGCTCGGTTATCTCGAAGGTGGTGGTAAGGTAATCTTGCCGGAACCACATGCTTTATTAACGCCGGCTTCGAAAATGCCAGGACTGGACGGTGAAAAGATGTCCAAGTCTTATGCGAACACGATTGGCTTGCGTGAAGCACCGGAAATGGTGATGCAAAAATTGCGTACAATGCCAACGGACCCCGCGCGTGTGCGACGAAACGATCCAGGTGATCCGGGTAAATGCCCGGTGTGGAAGTTCCATGAAATATATTCGGGTCCTGATACGCAATTATGGGCTCAGGAAGGCTGCCGTTCAGCGGCAATCGGGTGCCTCGATTGCAAGCAACCTGTGATCGACGCTGTGCTCAAGGAGCAGGCACCGATCCGCGAACGCAGCGAAGAATTCGTCGAAGACCCGGATACCGTGCGCGCGATCATCGACGAAGGTTGTGAAGCCGCGCGGGTCGCCGCCCGGGATACTTTGGATGACGTCAGGCAAGCGATGGGCTTGCTGTACCGTTAACGGGGCCTCATGCACGGCTATGCGACGATGCGCTTTCAGCTAGAATCTTAGTCGTGAATCACGAGATCAAATCCCCAACGCCAACGATCCGCGTAATCTCTCGACAGCGCGAAATGCCGTTCGCGATTGTGCAGGGGAGTCCGGTCACGGAGCTTCCGCATGATCTTTACATTCCGCCGGACGCGCTGGAAGTGTTTCTCGAAGCTTTTGAGGGGCCGCTCGATCTTTTGCTCTATCTCATAAAGAAGCAGAACCTCGATATTCTAGATATCCCTATCGCGCGTATCACCGCGCAATACATCGCCTATATCGAAATGATGCAGGGGCTCAAACTAGAGCTTGCAGCAGAGTATTTAGTGATGGCTGCGATGCTCGCCGAAATCAAGTCGCGCCTGTTGTTGCCTCGCCCTCGGGCGGTGAGCGAGGAAGAGGGAGACCCGCGCGCCGAACTCGTGCGCCGTCTGCAAGAGTACGAACGCTACAAAAAAGCTGCCGAAGATCTAGATACGCTGCCCCGAGTTGATCGCGATGTGCATTTAGTGGCGGTCGATTTTCGCGAACGTCGTGCGCAGGTACTCGAGCCGGAAGTGTCTTTAGATGCCTTGTTAACTGCGTTTAACGAGGTGCTGCGTCGCGCAGAAATGTTCGCCGAGCATCATATCGATCGCGAACCGCTGTCGGTGCGGGAACGCATGAGCTTAATCTTGCAGCATGCAAACCGCGAGCGTTTCGCGGAGTTCTCGGAATTTTTTACCGGCGCGGAGGGCCGAGCCGGCGCTGTGGTAACCTTCGTCGCGTTATTGGAACTACTGAAAGAACGTGTGATCGAACTGATTCAAAACCAACAGTGCGGTCCGATCTACATAAAATTAGCTGCTTGAGCAAAAACCCATGGATACCCAACAATTGCAATGCATCGTCGAAGCGGCGCTGATGGCATCCGAAAGTCCATTGAATTTGGATCGCCTCGCGGCGCTTTTTGTCGCTGATGATCAACAAGGCGTAGCGAGCAAAGACGAAATACGCACCGCACTCGAGCGTCTTCGCGACGCCTACACTGCACGCGGCGTCGAGCTCGTGGAAACAGGATCCGGCTTTCGTTTTCAAACCCGCACGGAGTTCGCACCGTGGGTCAATCGTCTGTGGGAAGCGCGTAGGCCGCGGTATTCGCGCGCGTTGTTGGAGACCTTGGCGATCATTGCCTACAAACAACCGATCACACGGGGCGAAATCGAAGACATTCGCGGCGTAGCAGTCAGTACCAATATTATCCGCACGTTGCTCGATCGCGAATGGATCAAGGAAGCAGGGCATCGCGACGTTCCCGGACGACCGGCCCTGCTGACGACGACGCGGGAATTCCTGGATTATTTCGGTCTAAAACGTCTCGGCGATCTGCCGACGCTGACCGAACTGCGGGATCTTGATGCGATAAACTTCGACCTGTTTAGCGCTGAACAAACAGTGGGCAATGCTTCCGCGCCGGCGTCACAAAACGCACCCATGGCCGTCGGCGCCGCCGCGGTTAGCATCGGCGTGGCGGTCGCTGGCGAGCCCGCAATCACGGGCGCAGTGGAAACGGAAAACGAGTGAATGGTGTCGAACCCACGGGTGAGCGGTTGCAAAAAGTCTTGGCCCGAGTCGGTCTCGGCTCGCGACGTGAAATCGACGGCTGGATCGCCGCTGGCCGGGTGCGGGTCGACGGCCGCATAGCGCGGCCGGGAACGCGCATCGCAGGTCGCGAGCGCGTCGCGATCGATGGCAAGCTAGTCGCGTTGTCTAACACTCGTCGCGCTCGCGCACCGCGGGTGATCGCCTTGCATAAACCGGCCGGCACGATTTGCACCCATCGGGATCCGCAGCGGCGACCATCGATTTATCGCTTATTGCCACCGGCGCCCGAAGACGGTCGTTGGATCGCGGTCGGACGTTTGGACTTCAATACCAGTGGTCTGATTTTGCTCACCGACGATGGCGAGTTGGCGCATCGCCTGATGCATCCACGCCATGAGATCACGCGCATTTACAAGGTGCGCGTACGCGGTGAGGCCAACGCATCGCAGTTGCGAAACCTACGCCGCGGTGTGACCGTCGACGGCGAACTACTCGCCTGTGATCGGGTGTGCATCGCCGGCGGACGTGGCCATAACAAATGGTATGAATGCCATCTGCATACCGGCCGCAAGCATGAAGTGCGGCGCCTGTGGGCGGCGTGCGGACTACAAGTTGCGCGCCTCATACGCACCGGTTTTGGCGGGATTTCCTTGTCCCCCGAGCTCCGCGCCGGCCACACCCAGGAACTTAAACCCCAACAGTGGCGCGCACTTTATCGGCTCGTCGCGTTGTCGGTGCCACCGGTGTCCCAGGCAAGGCGGCGCGCGGCGAGCTCGGGTGGCCGTAATTGACCTCATGCCGCGCTGCAGCTAAGCTTTTTCACTCACCCCATCCACTGTTCTGACAGCTACCTCAACTCATGCGAGACGCGCTCATCGTTGGCAATTGGAAAATGCACGGCACTCGGGCATTCGCGCGCGAACTCGCGACGGCTATCGTCGCCGAGACGCGCGCGCTACACGAGGTGGAAATCGCCTTATGCCCGCCGGCGGTGTTGATCCCCGCGGTGATGGAAGCCGTAGCCGGCTCCTCGATACGCTGCGGTGGTCAAGATGTGAGTGAATTCGAGGCGGGTGCTTACACCGGCGAGATTGCAAGTGCGATGCTCGTCGATCAAGGATGCCGCTACGTCATCGTGGGCCATTCGGAACGCCGTCAGCACTACGGTGACACGGCGGTGCGTGTTGCCGCTAAAATGGCCTGCGCCCATGCCAACGGCTTGACACCGATTCTATGTTTGGGCGAAACCTTGGCACAACGTCAAGCGGGGCAGACCGAAGCGGCAATCGCCGCTCAACTCGCGCCGATTTTAGCCCTGGACGGCGCCGCGCAAGTGCTCGGGGCGAGTGCGATCGCCTACGAGCCGGTGTGGGCCATTGGTACTGGTGAAACCGCCACACCGACCCAAGCCGAGGCGGTGCACGCCTATATTCGGCAACGTTTGCATGCATGCCAGGGTGAATCCGCTGAGCAAGTGCGCATTTTATACGGGGGGAGTGTAAAAGCAGCGAACGCGGCAGATCTGTTTGCAATGCCGAACGTGAATGGTGGTTTGGTTGGTGGCGCGTCGTTGGAGGCCGCCGACTTCGCGCAAATTTGCGCCGCGGCAACCCCCTAGGATCAAGTTATGTTATCGACTGTTCTGCTTATTTTGCACATTTTAACGGGCCTGGCCTTGATCGCGATTATTCTTCTCCAGCAAGGTCAGGGCGCGACTGCAGGGGCAGCGTTTGGCAGCGGCGCGTCCTCGACGGTCTTCGGGGCACGTGGCTCGGCATCGTTTTTGACGCGACTCACGGCGGTGCTGGCGCTGGTATTCTTCGGCAACTGCCTGTTGCTCGCCTATTTGTCACGCGACGCCGCTGTACCGAGCAGCGCGATCGATAGTTTTGTCCCCGCCACGCAGCAAGCACCACCACTGAACGAGGAGCCGAATCCCGTATCCAATAGTGAATCGATTACGCCACCGATCGATACGCGTGAAGTACCTACCGCACCTCGTTCAGAACCCAAATCGGATATGCCGAACATACCGGTGGAGTGAAGGCAATAAATCCACGGGCTCGCTGGCGCTGATCGACGGTATCTCGTATCATATTTAGTTGCTAGCAGGCCTTGTCGAAGGCGGGATGCGGGGCAAAACTCGACTGCCGTGACGCAACCCCGAGACGCGTCGAAACGCTCGCTTTCAGCGTGTGGGTTAGGACGACGTGCGTCGATGCGTTGCAACGCTTCGCACAGCTTGGGCTCGTGAGATCGGTGCCGGGCACTTAATTTTGGCCGACGTGGTGGAATTGGTAGACACGCTGTCTTGAGGGGGCAGTGCCGAGAGGCGTGCCGGTTCGACTCCGGCCGTCGGCACCAAAACGACAAAAGCCTGATCTTGCAGGAAGGTCTGCGCGGCTGAGACTTTTCCTACGGTACCGCACCATTACTATCTTGCGAGTAGCAGTGTTAGGACGGTCCTGAAAAAGTTAGCGGTACGCCGTGGGGAATGCGATCATATGTTAGAACTCTATTTACCAATCTTGATTTTCCTTCTAATTGGCGTGGTTTTTGGTGCCGTTACGCTGGGTGCGAGTTACGGGATCGGCCAATTTCTCGGCATCTATCGGGCCGACAGCGAAAAAACGTCGCCGTATGAGTGCGGTTTCGAAGCGTTCGAGGACGCGCGTATGAAGTTCGACGTGCGTTATTACTTGGTCGCAATCTTATTCATTATTTTTGATCTCGAAATTGCTTTTTTCTTTCCTTGGGCGGTCGTGCTGGACAAACTCGGTATGTTCGGGTTTGCAGCGATGATGGTATTTCTCGGTGTACTTGTCGTCGGATTCATTTATGAATGGAAAAAGGGGGCGCTAGAGTGGGAGTAGAAGAAACGCTAGAGCGTGGCGTTATCACTACGACCCTCGATACCGTGGTCAATTGGGCTCGCACAGGGTCGATGTGGCCGGTGACGTTTGGACTTGCCTGTTGCGCTGTTGAGATGATGCATGCCGGCGCATCGCGTTACGACTTGGACCGTTTTGGCGTAATGTTTCGACCGAGTCCTCGACAGTCCGATGTAATGATCGTCGCGGGTACGCTCGTCAATAAAATGGCTCCGGCGCTACGCAAAGTCTACGATCAAATGACCGAACCGAAATGGGTGATTTCAATGGGCTCGTGCGCGAACGGTGGGGGTTATTATCATTATTCTTATGCGGTAACTCGCGGATGCGACCGGGTCGTGCCGGTGGATGTCTATGTGCCGGGTTGTCCGCCTACCGCCGAAGCTCTACTGTTCGGTGTGATGCGGCTCCAAAAAAAGATCCAACGTAGCAGTGTAATCAATCGCACCTAGATAAAAGAGCTGCATGAACCCAACAAAAATTGCACAGCTGCTTGCATCTTTACGTGCAGCATTGGCCGCTCAGATCCACGCTGTGAACAACACCCGTGGCGAGGTGACGATCGAGGTGGCGGTTGAGAACTTGCTCTCGGTGGCGGCGTGTCTGAAAGAACATGCGGAGTTGCGTTTTACTCAATTGCTAGATCTCGCCGGTGTCGATTACTCGACGTATGGTAACGCGGACTGGCAGACTCAAGCTGCGAGCACCGCGGGCTTTAGTCGCGGCGTGGGTCGCGGTCAAATCGAAGTGCACACTGAGAAATTTCCGGCTCGTTTTGCGGTCGTCTACCATTTGCTATCGCTTACGTTTAATTATCGACTCCGAATGAAGTATTATTTGGAAGGCGAAACGCTCACAGTTCCTTCGCTTGTTGCAATTTGGCCGAGCGCAGATTGGTACGAACGCGAAGCCTTCGATCTCTACGGAATATTATTTTCTGGCCATCCCGATCTGCGTCGACTCTTAACCGACTATGGTTTTATCGGTCATCCATTTCGTAAAGATTTTCCCCTCGAAGGTTACGTCGAAGTGCGTTATGACCCTGACAAGAAGCGCGTCGCGTATCAACCGGTCAGTATTGATAATCGAGTACTGGTACCGCGCGTGATTAGAGACGATGGTCATTGGCGTCAAGATGAATCATCTGAACACGAATCGAGCCAGCGAGATGCCTGAAATTCGCAACATGACGCTGAATTTCGGTCCGCAGCATCCGGCAGCGCATGGTGTTTTGCGCTTGGTATTAGAGATGGACGGCGAGGTGATCGAGCGGGCCGATCCGCATATTGGCTTACTGCATCGAGCGACAGAAAAGCTCGCCGAACATAAACCGTTTAACCAAAGCATCGGTTATATGGATCGTTTGGACTACGTCTCTATGATGTGCAATGAGCACGCTTACGTCCTCGCGATCGAAAAATTGTTGGGTATCGAAGCGCCTGTGCGGGCACAATACATCCGGGTGATGTTTGATGAAATCACTCGGATCTTAAATCACTTGATGTGGCTCGGTGCGCACGGTCTCGATATCGGTGCCATGACAATGTTTTTGTACTGCTTTCGTGAGCGCGAAGACTTAATGGATTGCTATGAGGCGGTATCAGGCACACGCATGCACGCGACGTATTATCGACCGGGCGGCGTGTACCGTGATTTGCCCACAGAAATGCCGCAATACGAAGTATCTAAATGGCGCGACGAAGACGATGTTCGGCGCCTCAATGCTAATCGCCAAGGGTCGCTCCTAGACTTTATCGACGACTTCGCCGCACGGTTTCCCGCTTGTGTCGACGAGTATGAGACTTTGCTGACCGATAACCGCATTTGGAAACAACGCACGGTGGATATCGCGATCGTTACCCCGGAGCGCGCGCAAGCGCTTGGTTTTACCGGCCCGATGTTACGTGGCTCCGGGGTGGCATGGGATTTGCGCAAAAAACAAGCTTACGAAGTCTATCCCAAAATGGACTTCGATATTCCGGTTGGGGTTAACGGTGACTGCTACGATCGGTATTTAGTGCGGATCGAGGAAATGCGTCAGTCAGCACGCATCATCAAACAATGTGTCGGTTGGTTACGAGAAAATCCGGGCCCGGTGATGTGTGATGATCACAAGTTGACCCCGCCGCAGCGCAGTGAGATGAAAGGCGACATGGAATCGCTGATCCATCATTTCAAGTTGTTCACCGAGGGCTATTGTGTACCCGCCGGCGAAGTTTATGCAGCAGTTGAACACCCTAAAGGGGAGTTCGGGATTTACTTAATTTCCGATGGTGCGAATAAACCTTACCGAGTCAAAATCCGTGCCCCCGGCTTTCCTCATCTCGCCGCGATGAACGAAATGGTCAGGGGCCATATGTTAGCTGACGTCGTGGCGGTAATCGGTACGATGGATGTCGTGTTCGGTGAAATCGATCGCTGAAACAAAACGTAGACAAGCGACTTATTTAGAATGACTGAAACTCTGTCGATTGAACTCTCAGCGCACACCCGCGAGGTGATCGATGGGTGGGTGGAAAAATATCCGCCTGAGCATAAGGCCTCAGCGGTACTCGCAGCTTTGCTAGAGGTTCAGCATGAAAATAGCGGTTATTTGACACCTGAACTTATGGATGCGGTTGCAGATTACTTGGAGATGCCACGCATCGCGGTTTACGAAGTCGCGAGCTTCTACTCCATGTTCGAGACGGAACCAGTAGGCAAACACAGCATTTCCGTGTGCACAAACATTTCTTGCATGTTGCGTGGCTGCGACGCGATAGTCGCGCACATCGAGCGCCGATTGGGGATAAAAACTGGGGAATCTACCCCGGACGGTAAAATATTTCTGAAGCGCGAAGAAGAATGCCTCGCAGCCTGCTGTGGGGCACCAATGTTAATGGTGGACCATGTCTACCATGAAAACCTCACGCCGGAGAAAGTCGACGAAATTTTGGATGGCTTGACATGAGCGAGCTTGAGCTGAACCTCACCTGCTACGCGACCTTGGGCCACGACGAACCTTGGTCTCTCGAGACCTATCGTAAGCTAGGCGGTTATGAGGCCTGGGAGCGGGTGTTACGCCAGCGGACCGCGCCTGAGCAAATTATCGAAGAGCTCAAAGCTTCCGGCTTGCGTGGCCGCGGCGGTGCTGGGTTTCCCGCTGGTGTGAAGTGGAGTTTCATGCCGCGAGATGCCGAAGTGCAAAAATACATCGTGTGTAACTCGGACGAAAGCGAACCCGGCACTTGCAAGGACCGGGATATTTTACGCTTTAATCCTCATGCTTTAGTAGAAGGTATGGCGATCGCGGCATACGCGATCGGTGCGACGGTAGGATATAACTACATGCGCGGCGAGTTCATGGACGAACCGTCTCGACGCTTCGAAACTGCTTTACACGAAGCTTACGCCGCGGGTTTATTAGGCAAGAACATCAACAATAGCGGTATAGATGTTGATTTGCACCTTCATTTGGGCGCAGGTGCATATATTTGCGGCGAAGAAACAGCTTTGTTGGAATCGCTCGAAGGCAAGAAAGGACAGCCTCGATTTAAACCGCCGTTCCCTGCGGGTTATGGTCTCTATGGGAAGCCAACCACGATCAACAATACAGAATCACTCGCCTCGGTACCGAGCATTATGCGCAACGGCGCTGCTTGGTTTACGAGTTACGGGAAGGATAATAATTCGGGCACCAAGATATTTTCAGTTAGCGGGCATATCAACAAACCTGGTAACTACGAGATACCCTTGGGCACGCCTTTTCGCGATTTGCTCGAACTCGCCGGCGGCGTTCTGAATGGTCACGAATTGAAAGCCGTTATCCCCGGGGGATCGTCGGTACCAGTGCTCCCGGCCAAAATCATGCTGGACGTAGACATGGATTACGATTCGATCGCGCAAGCGGGTTCGATGCTCGGTTCCGGTGCAGTCATCGTAATGGACGAGACGACAGATATGGTGCAAGCACTGCGGCGCATTTCGCGTTTCTACTATGCGGAATCGTGCGGCCAATGCACACCTTGCCGGGAGGGTACGGGGTGGCTGTACCGAATGTTGTGTCGCATCCTCGACGGTAGGGGCCGCGCGGAAGATCTGGATAAATTAGATAACGTCGCGGCAAAAATCGAGGGGCGCACGATCTGCGCTTTGGGGGACGCCGCGGCCATGCCGGTGCGCAGTTTCGTACGACATTTTCGGGCCGAATTTGAACATTACATTGAACACGGCTGCAGCATGCTAGAGCGTGCGAAAAACACCGTCGCCGCTTGAAAGGCTACACTGATGAAGCGGCCAGTATGAGCGAAGAAACAGTTACTATTGAAGTCGACGGTATCACGCTCGAAGCACGCAAAGGGGCGATGTTGATCGAAGCTACCGATGCAGGCGGGATTTATATTCCACGTTTTTGTTACCACAAAAAACTCAGCATCGCAGCGAATTGCCGCATGTGCCTCGTCGAAGTCGAGCGTGCACCGAAGCCTTTACCGGCTTGCGCAACGCCCGTCGCGGACGGTATGAAGGTCTTCACTCGTTCTGAGAAAGCGGTTCAGGGTCAGCAAGCGACGATGGAGTTTTTGCTCATCAATCATCCGCTCGACTGTCCCATTTGCGATCAAGGCGGCGAATGCGAGTTGCAAGATCTCGCGCTCGGTTACGGCTCCGATGTGTCGCAGTACAGTGAGGGCAAACGCGTAGTCCGTGATAAGGATATTGGGCCGTTAGTGCAAACCGATATGACGCGTTGCATACACTGTACGCGCTGCGTGCGGTTCGGCGAAGAAATTGCAGGTCTGCGTGAACTCGGCGCTACCGGGCGCGGCGAAAATATGGAAATCGGGACCTATGTCGCGCACGCGATGCAATCGGAATTATCTGGCAATGTCATCGATCTCTGTCCCGTAGGTGCGCTGACTTCGAAGCCCTACCGCTATTCAGCGCGTGCTTGGGAGTTACAGCAGCATGACAGTATCGCACCGCACGATTGCGTAGGGTCCAACGTTCACTTGCATTGCAACGGGCAAACGGTAAAACGCGTTGTTCCCAAGGAGAATACCGACCTCAATGAAATGTGGCTCTCCGACCGCGATCGTTTCAGCTACGACGGCTTGAATTCCCACGAGCGCTTGCAGAATCCCCGCATCAAGCGAGATTGTAGCTGGCAAGACGTGACCTGGGAGCAGGCGTTAGATCACACGGCGCGCGTCTTGCGGGCGAGCGATCCGCAACAGTTGGGTGCGCTGGTGCAGCCCTCGGCAACTGTTGAAGAATGTTATCTTCTACAATGTTTGCTTCGAGGCCTAGGCAGCGATCACATCGATAGTCGCTTACGCGAACGCCTCACCGACGTAGCGAACGACGGTTCAATGCCAGGCCTGGATCTCGACTTAAACGAACTGGAACGAGCGGATAGCATTCTTATTCTTGGCGGCTATCCACGCCACGATCAACCGATGTTGAACCACCGTATCCGTCGCGCTGCCGGGTGTGGTGCGCGCGTGATCACCATTCACTGCCTTGACCTTCCGTATAATTTTGAACGGCATATGGATTTGTGCGTGACTCCGGCGAGTTTCGCGGCCACGTTGCAAACGTTGTTGCGCGGACTTCGTACGCGGCTGGGTCAGGCGGCAGAGAATTCGGCGCGCGGCGAAGTCGACGAGCACGTTGCCGATAAGCTCGACGCGATTGCCGCGGCGTTGCTCGCTGGTGAGCGCCGGGTGGTTTTGGGAGGCAATTATTTACTGCAACATGAGCACGCTGATGTGCTCAGTGATCTGCGTCGCGACATCGCCACGACGATGGCTGCCCACGGGGGGCAGTTGTGCGAAGGTGCGAACGCGGTCGGCGCGTTTTTAGCCGGTGCAGTGCCTCATTGTGGCGTCGGCGGACGTCCGCTTGCCACGCCCGGTTTGAGTGCCGAATCGATGTTGTCCGCGCATCTCAAGGTGTATTGTTTGTTGGGGCTAGAGCCGGACCGAGATTTGGCAGATCCGCAGCGGGCGCAACAGGCTTTGGCAAATGCAGATTCGGTGATCGCCTGGAGTGCTTATTCGAGCCCGGCGTTGGAGTCGGTCGCCACCGTGATGTTGCCGATCGCGCTGTATGCGGAAAACGAAGGCAGCTATATTAATTTGCAGCGACAGTGGCAATCGTTCGATGCTGCCGTGCGCGCGCCCGGTGAAGCGCGCCCGGCATGGAAAATTCTGCGAATGCTGGGTCATGCGATGGCGCTAGATGGTTTTACAGCCTTCGATATTGCCGCTGTCACGCAGGCGGCACGAGTGGCGATAAGCGCTCACGAACCCAATGGATTGGCTACATCGAGGGCAACATCAACAGCGGCGGTAACGCTGGGCTCGCAACCAGACGACGGTACGCTCGAGCTGATTCGACAGGTGCCCATGTATCGCGTTGATCCTCTCGTGCGGCGTGCGCAGGCCTTGCAAAAATGGGCGCGCGTTGAGAATGGCGAGACGGTCTATATACATCCACACACCGCCGCGTCGCTAGCGTTAACGGCCGGTACGGATGTGCAGATCAGCAGCGGTGGGTGTACCCGGGTCGCGGCGCTCGTGTTGGATGAGGCGACACCACCAGGTTGTTGTCACATCGATGCAACAAGCCCGATCGCCGCCGCTCTGCCGCTCGCGCCGACGGCAAAATTAACGCGGGCCCACTAGACTTTTGGAGACACTATCCAACATCGCCTACGTCGTGCCCAGCTGGATCCCATGGCCGCTGTCCGCGTTACTGGCATGGTTGCCCAGCCCAGTCGCGATGCTGGCGGTCATCTTGATCAAAATTACCCTTATTCTCGCGCCCTTGATGTTTTGCGTTGCTTATCTGACGCTCGCCGAACGTAAGGTTATCGGTTACATGCAAGTCCGGATCGGACCAAACCGTGTTGGTCCGCGTGGGCTTCTGCAACCGATCGCCGACTCGTTTAAATTACTATTTAAAGAGCTCATCATTCCGGACGGCGCGAATCGCTTTTTGTTTTTGCTCGCACCGATTCTCGCGCTCGGACCAGCGTTGGCCGCTTGGGCGGTCGTACCGTTCGGCGCAGAGCTAGTGCTCGCCAACATCAACGCGGGATTGCTTTATGTTCTTGCCCTTACCTCGTTAGGGGTATATGGGATCATCGTCGCCGGTTGGGCCTCGAATTCGAAGTACGCGTTCCTGGGTGCGATGCGGTCTGCGGCGCAGATAGTCTCCTACGAGATCGCGATGGGTTTTGCGCTCGTCGGCGTGCTCGTTGCTGCGGGCAGCTTGAATTTTGGGGATATTATCGAGGCGCAACGTGGCAACGTGTTCACGTGGTTCTGGTTGCCGTTGTTACCGTTGCTATTCATATATTTTATTTCCGGGGTCGCAGAAACTAATCGTGCGCCGTTCGACGTGAGCGAAGGCGAATCGGAGATTGTGGCGGGCTTTCACGTCGAGTACGCTGGCATGGGTTTCGCGTTATTCTTTCTTGCCGAATACGCGAACATAATATTAATTTCCGGTTTGACCGCCGTGTTGTTTTTCGGCGGTTGGTTGTCGCCGCTGCCGCAGAGCCTGGCCGATGTACCGTTGCTCGGCGATGGTATTCATTGGTTTGTATTTAAGACGTCGTTTTTTTTATTTTGCTTTCTATGGTTTCGGGCAACATTTCCGCGTTATCGCTATGACCAAATTATGCGGCTCGGATGGAAAGTTTTCTTGCCAATCACGATCGTGTGGATAGTTGTCACTGCAGCTCTCGTCGTCGCTCAAGTGCCGCCGTGGTTTAATAATTGAGCGCTAAGAATTCAATATGGGTTAGCTTATGGGTGCAGTAGTCGAATATTTGAAAAGACTAACCTTACGTGAACTCGGTAGGGGCTTAAGCGTTACCGGACGGCGCTTTTTCGATCGGAAAGTAACCGTGCAGTACCCGGAAGAGAAAACGCCGCAGTCGCCGCGTTTTCGTGGCTTGCACGCGTTACGTCGTTATCCGAACGGCGAGGAGCGCTGTATCGCGTGCAAGTTATGCGAGGCGGTTTGCCCCGCGGTTGCCATTACGATCGAATCGGAACTTAGGGACGACGGTACACGACGTACCACACGTTACGAGATCGATTTGACGAAATGTATATTTTGCGGTTTTTGCGAAGAGTCCTGCCCGGTGGATTCTATAGTAGAGACGCGACACTTTGAGTACTTTGGTGAGCAGCGTGGTGATCTCCTGATGACGAAGGAGAAGCTACTCGCCAATGGCGATCGCTTCGAAGCACAAATTGCGCAGGATCGCGAACGCGAAGCGTGTTACCGGTAGGCGGTGCGGGGGTGTCATAGCAAAGACGACCGACTGCATGCCGCACGAGAATAAATCATCATGTTCGAACAGCTAGTTTTCTACGGATTTAGCGCAGTGGTAGTCGTTGCTGCCACTTTAGTGATAACGGTTCGCAACCCGGTGTATGCGGCGCTATCCCTGATACTAGCGTTTTTTGCCAGCGCCGGGTTGTGGCTGCTGCTCGAGGCTGAGTTTCTCGCGATAGCTTTAGTATTAGTGTATGTCGGCGCTGTCATGGTGCTGTTTTTATTCGTGGTAATGATGCTCGATATCAACGTCGCTGTATTGCGCGAAGGTTTCGCGCGTTATTTGCCGGTTGCGATCGTTGTTGCTGTGTTGATGTTTGCTGCCTTAGGTCTTGTAGTGGGCCATCAGCATTTTGGCCTCGATGATGTCGCCACGCCGGTGGCGGCCGATCCTAGCTATAGCAATACTGAGGCACTCGGAGAAGTGCTCTATACTGACTATTTGTTACCTTTTGAAACAGCGGCTGTGGTGTTGCTTGTTGCGATCGTCGCCGCTATTGCCCTGACACTGCGGCCGTCGCGACAAACCAAAGCACCGCGTCCAGAGGATCAAGTGCGGGTAGACCGCGCCGATCGCGTGCGGCTCGTCAAAGTAGACACCGAGGAAGGGGGCTGAGGCTGTGGCGTTAGCGGATTACCTCATTGTCGGTGCGTTGCTTTTCTGCCTCAGCGTCGCCGGTATATTTGTCAACCGCAAAAATGTGATTATCTTGCTCATGTGCATCGAATTGATGCTGTTGGCGGTAAACCTTAATTTTGTGGCGTTCTCTCACTTCCATAACGACATTAACGGACAAGTCTTCGTGTTTTTTATCCTCACCGTGGCGGCGGCGGAAGCTGCGATAGGACTTGCCATTTTGGTGGTTTTGTTTCGCAATCGCGCTTCGATCAACGTCGAAGATTTGGACCAAATGCACGGTTAACTGCTCAATCAAATGCAAACGCTTTGTTTAATCATCGTATTGTTGCCGTTGGTAGGCACCATTGTTGCCGGCTTGTTCGGTCACGCGATCGGTCGACGGGGCGCTCATGTCGTCACCATCATGGGGGTTGGCGTTTCATGTTTGCTATCTCTATATATTTTTTGGCGCGTCGTGATCGCAGACGAATCGGGCATTAATGTCGTTATTTACAATTGGTTAGTCTCTGGCGGCGTGCCATTCCAGATTGGTTTTTTGATCGACGAACTATCGGCGACGATGATGGTTGTTGTCACGTTCGTCTCGTGGATGGTGCATATCTATACGATTGGTTACATGCACGATGACCCTGGTTATCAGCGATTCTTCGCCTATATCTCGTTGTTTACCTTCAGCATGCTGATGCTGGTAATGGCGAACAACTTTCTGCAACTATTTTTCGGTTGGGAAGCAGTTGGCTTAGTGTCCTATCTGCTGATTGGTTTTTGGTATACGCGTGAGACGGCGATCTATGCGAACTTAAAAGCTTTTCTCGTCAATCGCGTCGGAGATTTCGGTTTTCTGCTCGGCATCGCGGCGGTGTTGCTCTATTTTGGTTCACTAGACTATGCAACTGTGTTCGACAAAGCGCCGTCATTGGCTGACACCAAGATTGTCATATGGCCGGACCACGGATGGTCATTGATGACTGTTACCTGTTTGTTACTGTTCGTTGGCGCCATGGGGAAATCGGCACAGGTCCCGTTGCACGTATGGTTGCCAGATTCGATGGAAGGTCCGACACCCATATCGGCCTTGATCCACGCCGCGACAATGGTCACCGCGGGCATATTTATGGTTGCGAGAATGTCGCCGCTGTTTGAATTTTCAACTACTGCGCTCTCGGTCGTGCTCGTGATCGGGGCGATCACGGCATTTTTCATGGGATTATTAGGCTTGGTCCAAAACGATATCAAGCGGGTTATCGCCTACTCGACGCTATCACAACTCGGCTACATGACAGTGGCCTTGGGCGCGTCCGCTTACGCTGCCGCCATTTTCCACTTATTTACCCACGCGTTTTTCAAAGCCCTGCTATTTCTTGCTGCCGGCTCGGTAATTATCGGCATGCATCACGAGCAAGATATGCGCAAAATGGGAGGTATAAAGCGCTACATGCCGATCACGTGGATCACTTGCCTGATCGGATCCCTGGCTTTAATCGGCTTCCCCGGGTTTGCGGGTTTTTTCTCTAAAGATGCGATTATCGAAGCGGTTAAGATTTCGCATACGCCGGGTGCTAGATTTGCTTACTACGCTTGCCTTGTTGGCGTGTTCATTACTGCACTGTACTCGTTTCGCTTGATGTTTCTGGTGTTTCATGGCCAAGAACGCATGGACTCGCACACCCAAGAATATCTGCACGAAACCCCCATGGTTGTGTGGGGACCACTAGTCGCGCTCGCGATTCCTTCATTGCTGGCGGGGGCCGTGGCTGTCGGTCCGATGCTCTATGGAGACTATTTCGGCGAGAGTATTTACGTTGCTCACGACCACGACGTGCTTGGTCACATGGCCGAGCACTATCACGGTGTTGGAAATTTCGTTCTACACGGTTTGATGCAATGGCCGTTCTTTCTCGCTATTGCGGGAGCGGCTGTAGCATGGTACTGCTATTTACGCCGACCCAACATTCCCCGCCGGTTTGCCGAGATCTTTTCCCCACTCTACAAGCTACTGCTCGACAAATATGGATGCGATCGTTTTAACGATTGGTTTTTCGCCGGTGGTGCACGACTGACTGGTGGTGGGTTATGGCGTGTTGGTGATGTCGGCGTTATCGATGGGATTTTTGTCAACGGTTCGGCGCGTCTAGTCGGGTGGTTTTCCGGTATTGTTAGACGGGTGCAAACCGGCTATTTGTACCACTATGCGTTTGCGATGATCGTTGGTTTATTGGCACTGCTCGCGGTCTTCGTCCACCGCGTCGCGACTTGAAGGTTTGCCGTATGACTGACCAACTCGCAGGAAGTGACGGGCGATGCTGATAAACAAGCTATTAAGTTTCACGGTTTGGGCGCCTATTTTCGGCGGTCTCTGGGTCATTTTTGCACGCTCCCATGCCTCGGTAAGTGCTGCTAGGCGGGATGCACTTATTATTTCAGTCGTAACATTTTTACTCTCGCTCCTGCTGTGGCGCAACTTCGATACGCAAACCGCGGCGATGCAATTCGAACAACGAATACCGTGGATCACTAGTTTCAATATCAATTATCACCTCGGCATAGACGGCATTGCCTTGCCGTTGATCCTCTTAACGACATTTACCACGGTCTTAGTCGTAATCGCTGCTTGGGAAGTGATCGAGGATCGCGTGCACTACTATATGGGTGCTTTTCTGTTGCTCGAGGGTCTAATGGTCGGGGTATTCAGTTCGCTCGACGCACTGCTGTTTTATGTATTTTGGGAGGCAATGCTGATCCCGATGTTTCTCATTATTGGGATTTGGGGCGGTCAAAGACGTGTCTACGCGGCGATTAAGTTTTTTCTCTACACGTTTTTGGGTTCTGTTTTCATGCTCGTTGCTTTGCTCTATATCTACTCTCGGGGACACAGCTTTGGGGTACTCGACATGCACAATGTGCCACTGAGCTTAGTCGAGCAGCGCTGGATTTTCGTCGCGTTTTTGTTGGCTTTTGCGGTCAAGATCCCCATGTGGCCGGTACATACCTGGCTGCCGGATGCTCACGTGGAAGCGCCCACAGGCGGGTCGGTCATCCTTGCCGCGATCATGTTAAAAATGGGTGGCTACGGATTTTTACGGTTCAGTTTGCCCATCGCGCCGGACGCCGTGCAAGCGCTCGATGGTGTGATGATTGGCCTATCATTGATCGCGATTGTCTACATCGGTTTTGTTGCCCTCGCGCAGCAGGACATGAAAAAACTCATTGCTTACTCGTCTATTTCTCATATGGGTTTTGTGACACTCGGGTTTTTTTTAATTTTTCCGATCGTCGCGGGCACCTCGAATTGGCAAGATGCAACCATGGGCGTCGAAGGTGGCATGGTGCAAATGATTTCACACGGGTTCGTGTCCGGCGCCTTGTTTCTGTGCGTCGGTGTAATGTACGACCGCATTCATTCTCGCGAGATCAGCGACTATGGTGGCGTCGTGAACAGCATGCCTAAGTTCGCCGCGCTTATGATGTTATTTGCGATGGCAAACGCGGGTTTACCGGCAACCTCGGGTTTTGTCGGTGAATTCCTGGTGATTCTTAGCGCATTTAAAGCAAATTTTTGGTTTGCGTTCCTCGCCGCTACGACCTTGGTCTTAGGTGCTGCATATACTTTGTGGATGTATAAACGCGTAATCTTCGGAGATGTTCGGCATGACCGAATTACCGCATTAGACGACATAAATTCCCGCGAAATGTGTGTACTGGGTGCTTTGGCGGTCATGGTTCTGGCCGTCGGCATATGGCCGGCACCGCTGCTTGAGATGATGCACGTTAGCGTTGATCAGCTTGTTCAGCACGTTGCTCAATCGAAAATCGCGTTGGTGGCTTATGAGTGATTTAAATCTGATTGCGCCTGAAGCGGTTTTATTGTTATTGGCTTGCACGGTCTTATTAATCGACGCGTTCCGAGAAGGAGATATAGCGATAAGCTTTTGGGCTGCTGTAATCAGCGGTTTGGTCGGCTTGGCTGCCGTCGCCCTAAATGTCCCAAATGCAACGCAAATAGCCTTTAGTGGTACGTTGCGCATCGATGCTTTTGGGACGGTTTTAAAGACATTCATATTAGTGTTGGTCATATTTTCTTTTTTCTACACGCGCGAGTATTTCGATAAACGTTCCGAGCAGCGAGGCGAATACTATTCGCTCGCCTTGTTCGCAACGATCGGCATGATGTTGTTGGTGTCTGCGAACAGTTTATTGACGGTTTACTTGGGTCTCGAGCTGCTGTCTTTGTCTCTCTACGCGCTGGTCGCGCTAGAACGCGATTCGGCACGCGCCGCCGAAGCTGCGATGAAGTACTTTGTCCTGGGAGCGCTTGCTTCTGGGATGTTGCTCTATGGTATGTCGATGATCTATGGGGTCACTGGATCCCTGCAGCTCGATGAGTTGCTTGCGAATAGTGAATCGCTAGAAGATATGCGGGTTCTGTTGTTGTTCGGGCTGGTGTTTTTGATCGTCGGCATCGGTTTCAAACTTGGGGTGGTGCCGTTTCACATGTGGGTGCCAGATGTCTATCACGGCGCGGCGACTCCCGTCACGCTGTTTATCGGTACGGCGCCGAAATTGGCTGCTTTCGGTATGGCTATGCGCTTACTAGCGAATGGGCTCGATGCTCTTGCTGTTGATTGGCAGCAAATGTTGCTGTGCTTGGCGATATTGTCGATGGCGATCGGTAATATCGTTGCGATTGCGCAACGAAATATCAAACGTTTGCTGGCATATTCGACGATCGCGCACATGGGCTTCTTATTATTGGGTCTTCTGAGTGCAACGACGACAGCTTACGCCGCCTCGATGTTCTATGTCATTGTCTATGCGCTGATGAGCATGGGTGCGTTTGGTGTGGTCATAGTGCTTGCAACGCGCGAGAGCGAATCGGATCAGCTCACCGATCTGCAAGGCCTGGGCAGGCGTAGCCCCTGGGTCGCATTTATTATGATGATCTTGATGTTTTCCTTAGCCGGCGTACCGCCCTTCGTCGGTTTTTGGGCGAAGTGGTTTGTGCTCAAAGAGCTTATCGCGGCGGGGTTGGTGTGGACCGCGGCGCTCGCCGTCGTATTCTCGATCATCGGCGCCTATTATTATCTGCGCGTCGTGAAGCTCATGTATTTCGATGAACCGACAGCGTCCGCGCGGCTGTTCGCGACGCAGGATATTAAGCTCGTCCTGAGCGTGAACGGTTTCGCGATTCTACTATTGGGCCTAATTCCGGGAACCTTAATGTCGGTGTGTTTGTCGGCGACGACAAACTACTTGATGTAGTCCCTTCCCGATCCGGCGTTTGTTCAGCGCTCTAATTTTGCGAGCAGGTCCTCTGCCTCAGCCCGACTGGCGAAGTTGTCTTGCGCAGCCAAAATGTTGGTAAGCAGTCGTTGCGCGTATTTTCTCTGTCCAGACTGGGCGTAGGCGGCGGCGAGGTGAAATGCAATGTCGGGGTTTTGCGGCGCACCCTCGCTTGCTTTTGTTAGCAGGTTGAGCGCTCGTTCGAACTGTCCGGCTTTAAACAATATCCACCCATATGTATCGGCGACCGCGGGTTGTGTGGGTGCCGCATCATACCCGCGTTGCGCCGTGCGAATGGCCCGGGAGTCGTTTGTCTTTGTATAGAGCCAGGCCAGGTTATTGAGTGTAATCGCATCCGTAGGTGCGAGATCTAAGATCATTTCGTACTGATTTATCGCTTGCAGTGTCTCGCCCTCTTCTTGCAGTGTCGCGGCGTATACGCGCCGTACCGTAGTGTCTGAGGGGTGAGACTTTAACCACGTCGTTAGGCGTGTTTCCGTGGGGTTGCCGCGCAGCTGGTCGAGCCGAACGAGTTTTAATAGCAGGTTAGACGAGGGTTCTTCATCGAGCGCGGCTTGATAGGCCGCCTCTGCTTTTTTCCAGTCGTGCTCGAGCGCATAAGCATCGCCGTGCAGCTCATGGCCTAGGATCACCGTGTTTGCATTGCCGACGAATCGCGATGCGATTGCATGTGCGCGCGGAGTATTTCCATTCGCTAACGCTAAACGCGCCACGGCGTGATTAGCGCCGACATCCTCTGGTGCTCGGGCAAGGAGTTGTTCAGCGCGTTCCATCAGCGCATCGCTGTAACCGGATAGAGCCATCAGCTCAAGCTCTAGCTTCGTGATTTCAATAGCGTCTGGATAACGATTTTTTAAGGCTGCGAGCGCCTCACCCGCACTGTCTGGCCGCCGGTTTAAAATTGCTGTACGCACCAGCGTAGTTTGCGTGTTGGGCTCCGAAGGTGCGATTGCATAGGCTTTTTCAGCGGTTTGCAACGCTTGTGCGAATTTCCCCCTCAAAATATAAAGCCGACATAGCAACAGCAATGGCTCATAGCGATCAGGATTATGAGAGAGTGCCGTATTCGCGTGTTCCAGCGCTTCGTTAATCTCGTTTTCGTGCAGCGCCAAGCGCGCGAGGCCAAGCAATGCCTGAAGCTCGTAAGGATCGTGTTTGAGGATGGCGCGAAAATAGGCCTGGGCGCTCGACGCATCGTTTTGCTTGATCGCTAGGCGAGCAAGATTAATGCGTGCCGGATGGAACTTGTCGTCCTTCTGCAAAGCCTGTACGAAAGCCGCATGTGCCAGCTCAAACTGCTGCTGCGTCTCAAATACTAAACCTTGCACGTTGTGAGCGGTCGACGTTTGCGGAAACTTCGCAACTAGTTCTTCAGCACGCCGCGCCGCAAGGTCCAACTTCCCATCAACTAACGCTACCATCACTAGCATCGCTTGAGCTAATGCGTAGTCGGGCCGCTCCGCTACTAGGGCTTCGAGTTCGGTGCTCGCTGCACGCTTATCTCCGGCCGTAATTTTAGTCAAGGCGGCTTGCATACGAAGGTTAGTCGAATTCGGTTCGAGTTCTTGGGCTCGCGCAAGCACTTTATCGCTCAGGTCAAATTCACCGTTTTTTGCGTAGGCGGCACCTAACATGGCGAGCAACGAAGCATCGTCGTGAGATGCTAAGTCGGTCTGTTTTATCTCGAGCGTACTAAGACCACTGCTAACGTGGCCGGTAGCGAGATCAGCCGCACCGAGAATGCGTTGTACGCCCGGATCGGTGGGGGCGTCTTCACGGATGCGCTGCGCTAATTCTTTGGCTTTTGAGAAGTTTCCCGCACGAAAATGCAACTCCGCAGCCAATCGAAGGCTCGGTAGGTGTGACGGTGCGAGCTGTAGGGCATTGTACAGAAAAATAAGTGCAATCTTTGGTTGTCGTTGACCGTTTGCGATCACGCCACGTAAATACAGCGCGACGGGATCTTGTTCTGCGCTCAGGGGTAGTTCATGGGCGGCATGGTTCGCGGCCTGTTGCCAATCTTCCGCGCCAATGAACGCGCGCAACAAACCCAGATGGGCACCATAGGCTTTGGGTTCTTGTTCGAGAACGTGCCTAAAGGCAGCTTGTGCCGCGGCGTAATTTTTGGCCGCAAGCTCGATCGTACCTTTGAGCTGGCCGGCCTGAATGCCATTGGCATATTGCTCTGGTAGTTTGTCGATTGCGGCACGCGCCGCGGCTATATTTCCGAGCGTGAGCTCGGCTTGTGCGAGGCCCCGTTGTGCTTCGATGTTGTTTTTATCTTGACTTATAGCGACCTCGAAACCTCTTTTCGCTTCGTCGATCCGGCCGGCAGCAAAATCCAGCATGGCGTGCAGAAAACTCCAGCGGGAGTTGTCGGGGTGAGAAAATTTCGCCAGTTGTCTCGCGGCGCGCTTAAGTTCTTTGTTGAGGATCAGGGTCTCGACAAAGTCTTGCGCGTAGGTCTCGTTTTGATAGCCTAAATGCCGTGCCGCTTCGAACTCCTTCAAGGCGGTTGCGGTTTTCCGACGGAGGAGGTGGGTGCGGCCCAATTGGTAGCGGAGCGCGCCGTCTTGGGGCCTTTCTTGTAGCAGGGCCTTGAGATGCAACATCGCTGTGTCGTAATCGCCAGCGGCGATCGCGAGTTCGGCCTCGGGGAGGTTGGGTACAAAAACGTCGCGATCGCGCCACGCGGCCGCGAGGAAAACACCCCCGATGAGCAGCGACACGACGGTGATGATAATCAGTTTCTTACGGAGTGCCGCGCGCCGCTGATGTATCTCCCAAAACTCTTCTTCGCTCCAATATTCATCCACCGTCATGCTCCTCGTTGAGGTCGGCCGGGCAGCGCGTAGGCTAGCACAAGCGAAATTCGAGCGGCAGCGTTACTTGCGCATGTGATCGGTATTGAATGTCAAGCACAGTAAAATCGTGTTAGAGGACTTCCTGGAAGGGAACGCGCGCGGACTCACGGGCACCGATCTAAGCGTTTTCCGCGCTCGCCACGTGGTAGCTTAATGTGGGGAGGTTATGAGAGGGGGGTGTCAAAAATGCGTATGCCTTAGCGGCTAAGCTAAGGCATACGTGGTTCGCGTGTCGAGATATCTTAGCTTCGACGTGCTTCTCGATTTACTTAGTGCGGGAGATGTTTTTTTCGGTAACGCGAGGCGCCCAGTCCCACCAGCGCTAATCCAACTAAGGCCGCGGTTCCAGGTTCGGGTATAAACGGTACCCGTTGAGTGGTAATCAAAGCGGCAAAGTGAAACGGCGTCGTGGCTTCTTCGGGTGTTTGAAAACCTAAGCAGCCGGTGCTCGCGCCTACCGCGCTGCAGGCTTGATCCGATAAGGGATTGAAACCGTTTGTCTCTTCGACAAGGCTGAAAAAATACTGTCGATTTACCAGCGGGTCGTCGGGATCGGGGTAGAAAAAACTAAAATTGAGCGCATCTGAGCTCACCACGAAGATATCCGAGCAACCATTTTGGTTGACGGGATCGAACGGTGCGCCGTCGCCATCCGCACAAGGGTTTGCACCATTTGGTGTTTCGGCGAAACTAATCTCGAACGTGGCCGTCGCCGGCGGTAAGCCGGGGCTGGGCGGCACCACCGGGGTCAACCACAAGGTTGACAAGATATCGACGTTGCTTAATGTGGCACCGGTAATGGGGTTATTGAGGTGAGTGACCGTTGCAGTTCGGTGCGTGGGATCGATCAGGACATCGTTCGTTGCGATCGTCGCCGTGCGACTGCCCGCAACCGGAGTCGTAGGCTCTGGCGTCGGTACGACGAGTCCCGTGCCGTCATTGATATCGATACCGCTTTGAGCATTATTTCCCCAGCGTAAACTCTGATTGGTGACGGCGGTTACGCCACCGGGTGTGTTGCCGTTGGAATCGACAATGGAACTGGTGTCAAACCGCGTCGCAGCGCTGACTTCCCATAGGGCGATCGGCGTCGCGTGCGAATTCAAGCTCGTAACGGTAATTAGCACGGCCGCGCTAATTAATGTTCGCTTTTCCATCATGATTTGCTCCTTCCTGAAGTTTTCCGCGTTCGTGATGTTCTATTAATGATGTTCTATTAATACTGCCTAATTTGCGATCCGCACCGCTAGCATTCTGGTACTGCTCGATTTCGGACAAGATAAGACGTTATTCCATTAGCCTGCAAGATCGGTACCATCACGCACGCATCGGGAAAAATTCCCTAGAATTCGGACACTTAGTGTGATCCGCTTCACATGCTCACATTGCTGAGTGTAAAAAACTTAAGACTTTTATCGCTAAGTGCCGGCGACAGCACGTAAAATCACCATGTTGCCACGGTCTTGCTTGGGGGCACAGAAGCTTTCGATGTTGGCGTGGTGGCTCGGTTGAGGTGTCAGCGATTTTTACAAATCGTAAACGCTTCGCCTTGGGCGGAATACCGTGCTGCAATATCCGTCGTGATGCGGCGTCCCCATAATGGTTAGTGACAACCCCGGCCACGCTGTCGAGCAGGCAGATTTGCCGGAATCGGATTGGAGCGACGCAGGAACGGGACGACGGCAGTTCCCGTCCACCTTGGGCGCGCGCAAGACGCCCCGTGACTAAAGGAAGGACACGCGGGGTGGCGCTGTCGTTGCGCGCTATTTGCTTGCGCGGCTCGGATCAGCCCATTTAGGTGACGTTACGTGTTGTAATTCCTTCACCTAGGCGCTGACAGAGTAGGGCGGTAAAGCAGCGCGCAATTATGCGACATTGTTCTATATGGAATTGATTTCACTATGATATGCTGCCGCGATCGCAGCGCATAAGCGTTTGGGGACGGGCCACGCGACGATTTGGGGCTCGACCTGGCACCAATAAACTCAGGTCGACAGGACAGTGCAAGATGCCAATCGAACTTCGAGTGTGCGACGACTCAAAGGAAATCGACAATTGCCTTTGGGTGCGCCACGAAGTCTTCGTGGTCGAGGACGGTAAATTCGGGGGTAAACCACTACCGACTGAGCGACTCGTCGACCGCTTTGATGCGTTCCCGAACGTTCATAACGTCATCGCTTATGAAGACGGCGAACCGATCGCGACGATGCGTTTGGTGCGGGAAAGCAAAGTCGGCTTACCTGCGGACGATCTGTTCGATTTTTCCGTGTATAAAAAACGCTTGCTCGAAAAAGCTGAGCGCGCCGAGCGCGAGGGTGCTGACGAGCTTGTAAAACAACCTGTCTTTGGCAGCGCCGGCATGTTGGCGGTGCGCGCGAATTGGCGCCGCCGCCGCGACGTTATTCGCGCGATGTTTCGCATGGCCGCGACCGTATGCCGTGCTAACGGCGCGACGCATGTGCTGCTGGTTGTTAATCATGATACCTCCGGCATGTATCGTCGCCTCGGTTTTTCGGCCTTGGCCGAGAAGTTTTGGAGCGAAGAGATCGGCAATTACCTCACGCCGTTAGTAGCACCGACCGATCACTTTTTTGCGTGGGCGTTTGGTAGCCTCCCGGAAACGCCGCTGAGTGCGTTTCGAGATAGTTTCAATCGTCTCGTGCTGCGGGCGGGAGAAACGGTGTTCCACGAAGGTGAGCCGGGTGAGCACGCGTATATTGTGGAAGCGGGCGACGTACGCATTTCGCGCCATAGCGGTACCGGCGAAGAGCTGAGTTTGGCGCATCTCGGGCGCGGTTCCTTGTTCGGGGAATTTGCGCTAATTGATGAATTGCCGCGCTCGGCTTCGGCGGTTGCGGTGGTAGACACGGAACTCATGTCGCTCGATCGGAAAACGTTTCTCGGTCAATTACGGCAATACCCGGAGCGGGCGAACGATTTGTTTAAAATGTTTTCTGGGCGCATGCGCTCCATGGATGAACTCGCGATGGTACTGGCGTTTTCACCGACATCGGAGCGTCTAGATTTTGCCATTGACCTGGTGAGACAGCGAGCGGTACATGACACCGCGTACCCCGGACGTCGCATATTTCGGGGTGGCCCGGCAGAAGTTGCGCGTCTCGCCGCGGTCGACGAAGCGGAAGTGCATAATTATTTGGCCGAACTTGCCAAAGCGGGCAAGGTCAGTTTTTCAGATCGTCAGATCGTTTTTGAAGCTCCCGGTGACGAGATTGATGATCTCATAAAATCAACAGGTTGAGGCATTTACCGGCGCGTTCTCGCGTCGCGCATAAGACCATAGGACGGCTTAGTTAAAGCGTCCCGGACGACGTTGCTGGCGCCGCGCGGGAGCAAATATTGCGATGCAGCACGAGTGCTCAAGTAACCCCAGATTGCCCTAAAGAATCGGGCTTAGATGCCGCCATTTCCACTAGCGTTCGCGCGTGTCACGGCATCGTCGTTCAGACTATTTCAGGGTCTTTCGGACCACTGGCTCCATGCCGCACTACAATTTATAATTAAACTAAGATTGATTAGTTAAGTATCAGATTAAAAGAGAAATAAATCGCGAATAACGGGGAAAAGAGATGCAGATGTTGACGACACGAAAACGGCCCATGAAGGTCATAGCTCGCGCCATCACCAGAGGGGCTATGGGAAGACACAACGGGCGCTTTAGGCAAGGTTTTACCCTGGCGTTGGTCGTGCTGTTGTTGGGCGGTTGCGAATCGTTACCGCCGCTGCCATGGAACCAGGGACCTGGGGGTGAGCCCGCACCACGCGAAGCGCCGGCGGCAGAAAATTGGACCTATCGCATCGGCCCTGGTGACTCGCTGAATATTTTTGTGTGGCGTCATGAAGACTTAAGCACCGCGGTTGCTGTTCGTCCGGATGGAAAATTCTCGACCGCCTTGGTCAAGGAACACGTAGCAGCGGGTAAAACGCCACCCGAACTCGCGGCGGAGCTCGAAGAGTTACTCGGCGAATACGTACGCGATCCTTTGGTGACTGTGTTTGTCGGGGGGTTTGTGGGTGAATATCACGATCAGGTTCGCGTCGTGGGTGAAGCGGCGAATCCGATTGCGATACCATATCGTAAAAACATGACCTTGCTTGATCTCATGGTGGCTACAGGTGGTTTAACTGAATTCGCGGCAGGCAATCGCGCGGTATTGGTTCGCTATGCAGAAGGCGGTGAGCAAGAATACGGTGTGCGCATTGATGACTTATTGCGCGATGGAGACATTTCTGCAAATGTCGCTATGCAACCGGGCGACATCTTGATCATTCCAGAAGCTTGGTTTTGACCTCAGCTTGGAAGGCAAATTTGCCGTATAAATTTCAGGAAAGTGTGATTCAAGCGCATGCAAGCACAAATTGAACTAATCCGAACCTACTTGCGTATGGCTTGGCTGTACCGTTGGATAGGCACTGCGATGGCGGTGTTTATTTGCATCGCTGGTTGGATCGCGGTCCAGGCGTTGCCGAACCAATACTCCGTGTCGGCAAAAATTTACCTAGATTCTCGTTCGATGCTGCGGCCGCTACTAAAAGGGATCGCCTATACCAATAGCATGCTCAGCGACACAGCTTTGATTTTGAGCCAAACGCTGATCACGCGTCCGAATATGGAACAGGTAGCGCGTAAGGCAGACCTTGACCTGGAGGCAAAAACAAGCAGTGATTTCGATGACATCGTAGATCGCTTGCTGCGCGATATCGATATAAAAAAGACATCTCGGGAGCATATTTATAGCATCTCTTACACTGACGAAGTTCCGAAGAAGGCTAAAGCGGTGGTCGACGAATTGCTTAATACGTTTTTGGAAACTTCTCTCGGTGATTCCCGCCGCGAGACGGCCGTCACTCAGCGGTTTTTGGAGGAACAAATAGCGGAGTACGAGAAACGGCTCATCGAAGCAGAAGAACGCGTTAAGGAATTCAAACAACGCAACGTCGGCATTATGCCGGGTAGTCAGGGCGGCTATTTTCAACGTTTGCAAGACGCACATACACAGCTAGAGCAAGCGAAGCTCGATTTGCAAGAGTCGATTCGGCGTCGTGATCAACTGCAAGAGCAAGCAAAATCTGGTGGTGGCGGTTTTGTTGATCCGTTCGCAGAATTTGGTTTCGACGAATTCGATGGTGGTGGCTTTGATGCGGAGAGCGATCCTGAAATCGTCGAGATCGATGCGCGTATTCAAAACCTAGAAACGCGCATCGACGACATGTTGATTACCTACACTGAAAAATACCCGGACGTGATCTTCATGCGCCTACAGATCAGAGAACTGAAATCGAAACGCAAACGTTTGCTCAAGGAAATCGCAGCACGACCGGCGCCGGAAACCGATAGCTTCGAGGGTCCTAGCATCGATCCCTTCAAGCAGCAAATGAAGTTGGAGGTTGCCGCGGCAGACGCCAACGTTGCGGCGATGCAGGCGCGGGTTGAAGAATTTAACCGTCGTATCGAATCGCTGGAGCAAAAAGTCGACGTCGTACCGGAAGTAGAAGCGGAGTTAGTTCGTTTAAATCGCGACTATGAAATCAATCGTCGCCAGTACCGTGAATTGCTCGAACGTCGAGAACAAGCTTACATGGCGCAGGAAGCCGATCAAACTGAGGACGACGTCAAGATCAAAATAATCGAGCCGCCACGTACACCGTTAGAAGCGTCTGGGCCGCCTCGCAATTTGTTGGCTTCGATCGTATTGTTGCTGGGGTTAGCCGCCGGCGCTGCGGCTTCGTTTGCGCTGTCGCTGCTGAAGCCGCGTTTCGTCGGTGTGCAAGAATTAAAAGAAGTCTCCGGCTTGCCGGTATTGGGCACCGTAAGCATGGCGGCGAGCACGGTGCATCGACGTCAGCGTACACACGAAATTGCAGCGTTTGGCGCCGTAGTTGCGTCGCTATTTTTGATCTACCTCGGTCAGATTATGTTGTCTCGGGCGGGAATTGATTTGCACGATAAATTGTCGTCGGTAATAGGAGCGATTGCATGAGTTCGATCGAACGCGCGATGGACCGATTGGCCGGTCGACCGATGCGGCCGAAAGAAAAGCTTGCTGCTGACGGTGATGAGGGCAGCGAAGCGCCCGTAGACTTACGCGAACAACCGATCGAGGGTCAACCCGAGGAAACATTGCCGCTTGATGAGGCCGCGCTCGCGGCGTCCGATTTGGCCTTAGAAGTTGCACCAGAACTGACCCCCGGAGAACGTGCGGAAACGCCCGAGCGCGTTGCTTCCCTGGAGATGGCAGAGTCGCAAGTAGGTGCAACGCAAGCTTATGTGCCCGAGGAACACGAAGCGGATATCACGCTCGACTTTGAATATCTGCACCGGCTGGGATTCATTACGCCGGAGCAAGGCCCCAACCGCCTATCCGAGGAGCTGCAGCATGTTAAACGGCGCTTGCTCGGCAACACTGTGCCGGGCATGTATCAAACAGGCGGTCCGGATCCCAACTTGATCATGATCACGAGTTCGGTGCCGGGCGAGGGTAAGACGTACACGACAATGAATTTGGCGATGTCGATCGCGATGGAAATCGATCGCACCGTACTCGCGGTTGATATCGACATTTTGAAATCCGATCTGACCCGGTTGTTCAGCGCTTATAATCGACCCGGCTTATACGACTATCTCAACGACCCGCGTGATCTGGATATTGGAGATTTCATCCTTCGCACGAATGTTCCGAGCCTGTCTTTCATACCGGCGGGAACCGTACGACAAGGGATCACTGAACGACTTGCGAGCCACGCGATGGCCGAATTGGCTAACCAGATCGCGACGCGGTATCCCGATCGGATCGTGTTGTTCGATGCGCCCCCGGTTCTCGCGACCTCAGGTGCAGCCGCCGTCGCACCATTAGCTGGCCAATTGTTGCTCGTGGTGGAAGCTTATCGCACACCGCAAGAAACTTTGCGCCATGCAATTTCTATGTTGGAGCATGTGCAAGTTACCGGTGTAGTCTTGAACAAGTTGCGCCATCGGCCCAGCGGCTCGGGATATTACGGGTATGGATATGGCTATGACTATGGTTATGGTTACGGGTATGGGTATGGGTATGGGTATGGGAGTGGTAGAAATAGAGATCAAGCGACAAAGCCGAAATAACTAATCTAGATCAAGGCGATCAATTTGGAGTGGGAAAAATTTCACCGTGGGCTGGGGTGCCTGCTGGTGCTTACATACTGTGGTGGTGGTATGGCCGGTGACTGGACGGTCGTCCCACGCTTTACACTGAGCCAGACTTATTCGGATAACATCAATCTGTCCCCGACGAATCGCGAAGACGATTTTGTTACTCGGGTGACGCCTGGTTTATCACTTAGAGGGAAAGGTGCGCGTGTCGAGGCGAGCATCGACTACAATTTGCAGAGTTTAACTTACATCAATAGCAACAACCGCAACTCGTTGCACCACCAACTGCAGGGGAACGTTGATACGGAAATCATTCGAGATCGGTTTTTCGTCGATGCTAATGCTTCATCTTTTCAGGCTCTGATCGATACTAACGGTCGTTTCTCGAACCGCCGTTTTAGTTTAGGCAACAGTAACCGTACTAATGTTATTACCTGGGGCATTCGTCCGTATTTCAAACACCACTTTGGTAATTGGGCAGACTTGGTTAGCGGCATCGGTTATTCCGACACGTTTACGGACAACGGTGCGGGTGGTGGCGGCGGCGGCTTGCGTTACGACGCGGCGTTGACGAGCGGCACTCGTTTTTCGCGACTCCAATGGGCCGTCAAATACCAGCGCCGAGAGATCAGTGGTAGCCGCCGCGGTAACCGCACTGAATCAAATTTCGGCGACGTGAGGGTAACGGCGAAATACGCTCTGAGTCGGGCATTTTCTTTTGACTCAATGATCGGTTTTGAGGATAACCAATACTCCGGCATGGGGCGCCGCAGCCGCTTTATCTGGAGTGTGGGCGGGACCTTTACGCCGAATCGTAGAACGTCTTTGTCTGGATCCTACGGTGAGCGTACTTTTGGTAGTACGAAGCAGTTTAGCTTTCGTCATCGACGCCGGCGGATCGCCATTAGTGGCCAATATCGTGAGGAGTTGCGCACCAGTAACGATATTCTTCGTAGTCAAGTTTTGGTGCCGCAGACGGATGCTTTCGGCAACCAAATATTTGATCCTTTTGGTCAAAACAACTTCGACGTGCCTTTGGACGTATTGACGATTACTGACGATGTCTTTGTCGACCGTAGCTTTAACGCACAGGTATCGTACTTTAAGCGCCGTGACACGTTTACTGTCGGCGTCTACCGCAGCGATCGCGAATCGCAGCAAGGCCAAGAATCGCAGCAAGCAACGGGTTTCAATGCCAGCTGGCAGCACACGTTCTCGCGCCGCCTTGCCGGCGGAATTCGCGGGTCATTTCAAGACGGTTCCGGTGGGGGGTTGAATAGCGGTATAGGGCGTTTCGGAGGCGGCCTATCCATCGGAGGTTTTAACCCCACGCTAGGGGTCACGAACGATGCCCCAGGCGACAGTAAATTCTATACAATTTCCCCTTACATCTCCTACACTTTAGGTCCGCACGTCAGTACCTATGTCGGGTATTCATATCTTGAGCGCATTGCCGATAATCCATTGGCTGAGTACTACGAAAATACCGTCAGCGGCTCGCTAACTTATGCATTTTGATCCCCGGTCATGTACGAGCAATTCTATAATTTTTCCGGTAAGCCGTTTCAGTTAAATCCTGATCCGAGCTTTTTTTTCCAAAGCCAAGGCCATACCCGGGCAATGGCTTACTTGCGCTATGGTCTCCAGCAAGGCCAAGGTTTCATTATTGTCACAGGCGATGTCGGTACCGGCAAAACCATGCTGGTGAATACGCTATTTCGGGAACTGGAGAGCAAGAGCATCGTTGCGGCGAAAATTGTTTCGACCAATATTGGTGAAAACGACCTGCTACGCATGGTTTGTTCGGAATTCGATTTGCCGTTTGAACAGATGTCCAAAGCTTCGTTATTGAAGCAACTGGAGCGATTTTTCAAAATGTGCATCGACGACGGCAAACGTGTTTTGCTCGTCGTAGACGAAGTGCAGAACCTGCCGCGCGGGTCGTTGGAAGAACTTCGCATGTTGTCAAATTTTGAGCACAATGGCGCACCCGCGGTGCAAAGTTTTTTATTAGGGCAGCGTGAATTTCGCGCGGTTATGCGGTCACCCGGTCTTGAACAATTACGCCAACGGGTGCTTGCTGCCTATCACTTAAAACCACTGTCGATGGAGGAGACCAAGACCTACGTGCAGCATCGTCTCAAACGCGTCGGCTGGGACAACGATCCCGAGATCCATGATGACGTCTACTACAGTGTTTATCAGTTTACCAACGGCGTTCCCCGTCGCATCAACACGCTCATGGATCGCTTGCTATTGAACGCGAGTTTGGATGAAGAGCATGAAATTAGCGTGAAGTCGTTTCAAGAAGTTGCGGCTGAAATCAACCAAGAGCAAAACGTTGGTGGTGAGGAACCCGGAGAAGAAGCCCCCGCCAAGGCCGCCCAAGTAGCGCCTATCCGGGAAGTGAAAGGTGCGCAAAAAGCACCGGCGCCGCACGCGCAGCCCGTCGACCCAACTGCTGCGGCAGAAATCAGGCGTCTAGAGGCGAAACTCGCGGCGATGCAGCGCGCGTTCGATAATTTGTCCGGAGAGATGCATAAACCCGTACTCCCGGATGCTCCGCCCCGCCCGCACCCCGCGGACCGAATAGAGCCTCGTCGAACTAAAGTTGGCTTTTGGACGGTCGCCATAGCTTGTGTGGTAGCGGGCCTAGGTGCCATCGGTGCCGCTGCGTACTATTTCATAAAATAGCAATATCATTTCAACGCATAGTACGCGAGAACCGTTCGGCGGCTCTTGGCGGCTGTCTTGACGAAAGCAGCGTACGTGAAAAAGCGATGGCGAGTCCGCAAACGAACACTACGAATATCACTAACGCGTTCAGCATTGACGTAGAGGACTACTATCACGTTGCTGCGTTTGAACCATACATTGGGCGCCATCAGTGGCGTGATCAATCCTCGCGTGTGGAAGCGAATGTTGAACAAGTGTTAGCGTTGTTGGAACAATATTCTGTCAGTGGTACGTTTTTTACCTTAGGGTGGGTCGCGGAACGCAACAGCAGAATTGTCCGCATGATTGCAGAGCATGGTCATGAACTCGCAAGTCATGGTTACGACCACACGCGTGTGACAGAAATGACTGCCGCGCAGTTTGCAGAAGATATTACCAAAACGAAAAAGATCTTAGAGGATCAAGGCGGTGTGCGGATACGAGGTTATCGTGCACCGACATTCTCGTTTACGAAAAGCACAACGTGGGCGTACGAGGTTTTGCAGCAGGCCGGTTATTCTTACAGCTCCAGCGTTTATCCCGTACGACATGATCTGTATGGGATCCCTGATGCGCCTCGCCAGCCTTATAAAGAAAATACCGTCGGGTTCACCGAGATCCCGGTCTCTACTGCGGTCATCGGAGGACGAAATATTCCTTGCGGTGGTGGGGGGTTTTTTCGCCTATATCCCTATGCGGTGACAAGGTGGGCATTGAAGCGACTCAATGAAATCGACGAGCTAGCAGCGATTTTTTATTTGCATCCGTGGGAGTTCGATCCTGATCAACCACGACCGACCGGCTTAGGCTGGCGTGCCCGCACACGCCACTATTTAAATCTGCGGCGCGTTCGGCGACGCCTACACCAGCTTTTTGCAGATTTCTCCTGGGGACGAATGGACGAGATTTTCGGTCCTCATTGGGGTGCAGACTCATGACAGCGAGTATCGTCTCAGAAGAGCAGCAGTACGCGCCCGCGCGCTCCGAGCTTACAGTTGATACCTGCGACTGGGATCAAAGAGAGGCGTGGAATGGTTTCGTGAATGCCGCGCCGCGTGGATTGTTTTTTCATTTGTTTGAATGGCATGCGATCTTGGCGGACACGATCGGTTTCCCGACATACTACTTGTGGGCGCGGCGTGATGAAGTCGTCAGGGGAGTGTTGCCGCTCGCGCGAATGAAACACCGATTATTTGGCGATCGCTTAGTGTCGGTGCCGTTTTGCGTCGAAGGGGGAATCTTGGCAGCCGACACGGTTGCGCGAGAGGCATTAATGCGACACGCACAGACACTTGCCGAGGAACTTCGTGTCGATTGTTTAGAGCTGCGCCATACGGACAGGCAATTACCGAGCTTGCCGTGCAACGATGAGCTTTACGTTTCTTTCAGAAAAAGGGTCTCTACGTCGGATGACGAAAATTTAAAAGCGATCCCACGCAAACAGCGAGCGATGGTGAGAAAAGGAATCAAAGCGGGTTTGCGTGCCGAGGATGAAGCTACGTTAGCAAACTTTTGGCCAATCTATGCAGAGAGTGTGCGCAATCATGGCACGCCGATATTTCCGAAGCGGTACTTTCAGGCACTCCTCGATGCGTTTCCAGAAAATTGTCGCGTTACGACCGTGTTCGACGAAAGTACGGCGATCGCGTCGGTGATGTCGTTTAAGTATAAAGATACCATTATGCCTTATTACGGTGGAGGACTTGCTAGCGCTCGTCGGGTAAAAGCTTTTGATTTCATGTATTGGAGCGTGATGTGTCGCGCTGCGGCGGAGGGCTACACGGTATTTGATTACGGTCGCAGCAAGAAGGGTTCTGGCTCTTATTCTTTCAAGAAGAACTGGGGATTCGAACCTGTGCCGTTACACTACGAATACTATCCTGTGACCCGAGGATCGCTACCGGATATCAATCCGAACAATCCAAAATACCATCTTGCGATTACGCTGTGGAAGAAACTCCCCTTGCCGATCGCAAACACGATCGGGCCATGGATCGCCCCTTATTTATCCTAGACATGGAAAACTTGCTATTTTTATGCCACCGGATCCCGTATCCGCCGAATAAGGGCGACAAAATCCGTTCCTACCATATCCTGAAGCACTTAGCTGAACGTTTTCATGTGTACCTCGGTACCTTTATCGACGACCCGGACGACGTGCAATATCGGTTGCAAGTCAATGATTACTGTCGCGAAGCACATTTTGTGCGCATTCGTCCCGCGTTGCGCCAGTTGCTTAGCTTGCGCGGTTTATTGACAGGTCAAGCTTTGAGTTTGCCCTATTATGAAAGCGATGCGATGCGAGGCTGGATTCGCGGCTTGTGCGCCCGCAAACGCATTGAGAAAGCGTTCGTGTTTTCCTCATCCATGGCACAGTTCGCCGCTAACGGGGCCTGCGGTGATATGCGCCGGGTGATCGATTTCGTCGATGTTGATTCTGAGAAGTGGGGCGCCTATGCACGGACTACGACGTGGCCGAAGTCGTGGATCTACGCTCGTGAGGGCGTGCGCTTGCTAGAGTATGAAAAGCACATTGCGCGTCTATTCGACGCTAGTATCTTCGTTTCAACGGACGAGGCGGCGGTATTCGAAACGAGACTTGGCGAGAATAACGCTACGGTTTTGAGCATGACAAACGGTGTCGATCTCGATTATTTCGATCCCGAGTTCGTATTCGACAACCCGTATTCTGCTACGGCGGCGACGCTTGTGTTTACGGGGGCGATGGACTACTGGGCCAACGTGGACGCGGTGGTGTGGTTTGCGAACGAAATTTTTCCCGCGATTCGCGACCAAGTCAACACTGCGGAATTTTGCATCGTTGGTGGTAAGCCCTCGCGGGAGGTATTGAGCTTGGCGAACCGCGCTGGCATTACGGTTACTGGTGCTGTTCCCGACGTGCGCCCGTATATCGCGCACGCGCGCTGTGCAGTTGCGCCGATGCGTATTGCGCGCGGCATACAAAATAAAGTGCTCGAAGCGATGGCGATGGGCAAAGCAGTGATCGGTACCCGTGCCGCTTATGAAGGGCTTGCCGATCATGCTGTGTACGAAGAACTGATCGTCGAAAACCCGGCAGACTGGGCGCGCGTCGCAGTACGGCTATTACGTGGAGACGAAAATTGGAATGAATGGGCGACACGTGCGTACGTCGACGCACATCACAGCTGGCATTCGAGCTTGGCAATGCTCGATAAGCTTCTGAATTAAGGATTTGAGCAACACGATGGTTTCCACTTTAACGCACCCGTCTGATGATAAACAGTCGGTTTGGTTACCTCCAACGGTAGCACTTATTGGCGTGCTAATTGTCAGCGCGCTATTTTGGCCAACGCTATATTCTATGGCGCAAATTTGGGAACGTTCGGAGACGTTTGCCCACGGTTATGTTATTGCACCTATCTCCATTTTTTTGATTTGGCGTATGCGTGATGAGCTTGCATACCTGACGCCTAAGGTTTGTTGGTTTGCGTTGGTACCGCTCACGGGGCTGGCTGCCATGTGGGTAATCGCGCGTTTGGTTGACGTGACGGTCGTGCAACAGTTTTGCGTGGTACTCATGTTAGCTTGCGTGGTATGGCTGGTTTTGGGCACGCAATACCTCAAGGCGCTGTGGTTTCCGTTAGCATTTTTGTTACTGGCAGTGCCTTTTGGCGAAGGGTTAATACCATTTTTGATCGAGCGTACTGCAGACTTCGTAGTGTTCGCCCTCAAACTATCTGGGTTGCCCGTTTATCGCGACGGCAACCTGCTCATGATCCCGAGCGGTACTTGGTCGGTGGTCAGCGGTTGCAGCGGTATGCGCTATTTAATGGCAACGATTACAGTTGGAACCTTATTTGCGTACTTGAACTACCACAGTTGGTGGCGGCGGGTATTGTTTGTCGTCATCGCGATAGCTGTCGCGATCGTTGCGAACTGGTTGCGTGCTTATGGGATCGTCATGATTGCCCATTTAAGTGGCATGAAGCTAGCGCTGGGTGTCGATCACTATATCTATGGGTGGGTTTTTTTTGGCATTGTTATTTTTCTTCTGATGGGGATCGGATCGATTTGGACGGAACATCCAGAACCTGTGCAGGGAAAAATGCCGGACAACAGTGTATCGACTACCCCCGTTTCGACCCTGCAACTAGCGACCGCGCTCACGGCGATTTTGCTGATCGCCGGGGCCGCGCCTTGGTTCGCCGATAAGGCGTTCGCGAACTCGAGCCGACTTGCACGAACACTAAAGTTCGATACGTTCATGCACGGATCGGCTTGGTCTCCTACGGCTGCGACGCTGTTAGCGTGGCAGCCGGAATTCCAGAACCCGACGCAAACACACCGTCAAGGTTTTTACAACGCACAACATGGGCGGGTGTCGATGTACATCGCCTGGTATGCAGAGCAAGGCCAGGGCGCAGAAATCACGAGCGCCGCGAATCGTTTGACCTGGGAGAAACACGAACGCTGGCGCGTGAAGAACACGCACATAGAACCCGTTGCCGGCATGTCGCCCACGGAAGTACGGGAGTCAACGTTTATCGAGCGCGCAACGGGTCGCGAGCATCTAATGTGGCAGTGGTATTGGGTGAATGGCCGCGACAGTGCGCTTAAGCACGTGGCGAAACGGGCGGAATTGATGGGTTTATTGCGTCAGCAGGGTAATGCCGGTGCGATCGTGTTGCTGTACACCGAAATCGACGGTATTCAAACTGTCGATGCGGCGCGAAAGCGCCTCCGTGCATTTCTCGGCGATGCGACGGGTGAGCTTGAGACGCTTTTTTCACCCACTAGTGTTCGTTAATTCATGCACCGCCCCGCTATTTGCCACGTTATTTACCGCCTCGATTACGGCGGACTCGAAAATGGCGTGGTGAATCTCATCAATCACCTCGACGAGTGGGATCACGTTATCGTCTGTTTAGCAGGCTACAGCGAATTCCGTGAACGTCTCCGCTCCGGCGTTAGTGTTCTCGAGTGCCGGAAACGTCCCGGCAGGGATTTAGGCTTGAACGCGCGTATTTATCGACTATTGCGTCGTCTCCGACCGACGGTTGTGCACACGCGAAACCTCGCTGCCTTGGAGGCACAGTTCCCTGCCGCGATAGCGCGCGTTCCGGTCCGCATCCACGGCGAACACGGCCACGACATGCACGATCTTGATAACCGGCGCTCACGTTATCGCTGGATACGGAAGGCCTATCGGCCCGCGGTGCATAAATATGTTGCCGTCTCGCGCTTGCTGGAAACCTATTTAGTAGATGAAGTCAATGTTCCGGCAGCGAAAGTTCGGCGCATCTGCAACGGTGTTGATAGCGCCCGTTTCCGCCCTGACGCTGAGCTGGCAAGGCGTGGCCGGGCACAAATTCCTTTTGCTACCGCGAGGCGAGTCTTGATCGGCACGATTGGCCGCATGCAGGCGGTGAAAGACCAAACTACGCTAGCTCGCGCCTTTATTTTGATGGTGAAACAGCGTCCGCAGCTAAGGGAGCACGTGGGCTTGATCATGATCGGCGACGGCCCGTTGCGAGAGCAAGCCGCGGACATGCTAGGCGCCGCTGGGCTTATGGATATTAGCTGGCTCCCGGGCGCGCGCGCTGATACCCCTGAAATGCTCAATGCCATTGATGTTTTTGTCTTGCCATCTTTGGCGGAAGGGATCTCCAACACGGTGCTGGAGGCGATGGCGACTGGGCTCCCCGTGGTCGCGACGGCGGTGGGTGGTACACCGGAATTAGTGGATCAGGGGCACACCGGCATGTTGGTGCCGCGCGACGATCCCCAACGCCTGGCCGCGGCAGTGCTGGATTACGTGGAGGGGGCCGAGCAGCGGCAAATGCACGGTCGCGCAGCACGTGCGAAAGTCGAAACGACGCTCAGTCTTACGGCGATGGTCGAAGCGTATCGTGCGGTGTATCGTGAGTTGCTCGCGGAGCGTGCGCACATCGGCACGGAGACGGAAGGCACAAAAGGAATGTCGCGCGCGGGCCGATAACGAAAGGGTAGGAGAAAACGTGAGTCCGTGCGTGTGACGCCACCGCGGATCTAACAACGAGCGTTCCGGCGGCGTCAACTAATCGCTACATGCCATCGCGTTGTCGAGACGCTTGCACATCCGAGATCCAACGGGTTCACGATAATTTAAATTGGGTTATTTGGAATCGTGCCGAAACCCGTCATTAAGGAGTGGCTTGAGCTGCGTTCCTATGGCGGTAGCGTGGTAGATTACGGCATTTCGAATTTGTTTGTATCTCGGATAGATAGTCGAGGACAGACTCATCGCGATGACCGAATGGCTCCGTGAACAGTTGCTATCATCGCGGTGCACTAGTAAGCGCAGGGCGCGTCTGGTGCAATATCCGGGCTACAACGGCGAGGTATTGAATTGCACTATGCTTGAGTCCATTGCGAGAACCTGGGGTTCATTGCTTGCGAGTCGCCTCTACCACCAGCCGATATTTCAAGTGGGCGCTAGCCGCTCGGGTACGATCGTGTTGTATAAGGCGCTGGGCACGCATCCTGAAATATTGTCCATGCCCAGTGAAGATCCTTTTGTGACTTATGTCGCGGCCTGTGTGGAACCGTTCGAATTTGGTGCTGAGACGGACTACTTTTCCGAGTCGGTGAAAGTCTCAAAACCTTACTTATACCGTGAGCTCAGGACGCTGCTGTATCACAGTGCCGCGGGTCCGGCTATGGGATGGAAAATGTCAACCCGGGAAATGCTGAAAGCGCCGCACAAGTTTTTCAGTAAAACGCACTGGTGCGTTAAATGTTTTCCACTGGAGCGATATGCCGACGCCCTTAGGCGTTTGTATCCGGCGTCCAAGTTTATTTACATCGCGCGCAGTGGTATCGACGTCGTGCAGTCACGGACGAAATTCCCCGCTTTTCGCGAACAGAGCTTTGAAGCACATTGCGAATTCTGGGTCCAAGCCGCGAAAAAATTTGAGTATTTGACGTCCTACCCACACACCGTTTGTGTACGTCAAGAGCAGCTATTGAGTGAGCCCGAAGCGATGTTTAATCGAATCTATGAGGTGCTGAACCTCAAGCATGACGATGCGCCGGCAAATTACGCGAGAACAACTTTGGTGCATTCGCAAGGTGACAAAGCAACGCATACAGGCATTGATGTAAAAAAATCACTAACCGAACGCACTCCTGGTCATGAACACTGGGATGAAAATCAGCGCGCAATATTTAGAGATATTTGCGGAAATACGATGACCGCGCTCGGTTATTCGATGCCTTTTTAATCGTGAAAATTCTGCACGTTTTTGATCATTCTATTCCTTTGCAAAGCGGATATACATTTCGTTCGCGCGCAATTTTGTTAGAGCAACGTCAAAAAGGATGGGAGACGGTACAGGTCACTGGGGCAAAGCAAGGCGTGACCGGCGCTGCGTTTGAAGTGATCGACGGCTTAGAGTTTTATCGGACGCCCGTCTCCGCGGCGGCGCTGGCGAAATTTCCCGGTGGTCGCGAGGCTATGCTGATCCGTGATTTGAAGCTGCGCGTGCTCGAGGTCGCTGAGGAGACCAAGCCCGATATACTGCACGCGCATTCTCCGGTACTAAACGGCCTCGCGGCACTACAAGCCGGCGCGAAATTGGGTTTGCCCGTCGTGTATGAAATCCGTGCATTCTGGGAAGACGCGGCCGTGGATCACGGCACGAGCGCTGAGTGGGGGCTTCGCTATCGCTTAACTCGTGCGTTGGAAACATACGTGGTGAAACGCGTCGGTGCCGTTTGCACAATTTGTGACGGATTGAAGGGCGATTTAGTGCGACGTGGGATAGGACCTGACAAAATCACGATAATACCGAATGCAGTCAATATCGAACGCTTCCCGTTCGAGCCCGTAAAAGATTCCGCTTTAATTGAGAGTCTAGGTTTGTCGGACAAGTTTGTTTTGGGTTTTATCGGTTCATTCTATGCTTACGAAGGCATCGAGATATTGATAGCGGCTTTGCCAGCGGTGCGTGAACGACTCGATAATCTGCATGTGTTATTGGTCGGCGGTGGTCCTCGATGGGAAGCGGTTGCCGCACAGGTGGAACATTCAGGTTTGGGTGATATCGTAAGCTTGACAGGGCGGGTGCCGCACGAGGAAGTCGAACGGTATTACAGTATTGTCGATGCTTTTTGTTATCCACGCTCACGTATGCGCTTAACAGATCTGGTTACGCCCTTAAAACCATTGGAGGCGATGGCGCAGGGCAAAATTGTGATTGCATCAAATGTCGGTGGTCATCGCGAGCTCATTGAGCCGGGTGTCACGGGCGTCTTGTTTAGTGCCGATGACGCAGTTTCGATGGCGGATGCGATTATTACGACGGTGAGGTCGCCAGAACAGTGGCCCGCGATGCGGAAAGCAGCGCGAGAATACGTAGAAGAGATGCGAAATTGGTCCGCTAGTGTGAACCGCTATAGTGGCGTATACAGAAATATTCTAAATAATCACACGGCGCAATCAGAAAACTGTGTCTCCGACGCTTAACGGGGCGCCTATGGATCTCTACACAAAGTTTGTTTCCGGTGCCTTGTTTCCGCTACACGAAGCGGCGAAGCAACATAATTCGCTTGCGCTTCGACGTCGGTTGGAACAATCGCAATGGTGGTCATTATCCGATCTCCAAGCTTTGCAAGTGCGGCGTCTGCGCGATTTCTTAACGGCGGCGAAAGCGCACGTCCCGTATTATCAGGGTAAATTCTCTGCTATCGATCTCGCTTCGATCGACGATGTCGGTGACCTACAGCGACTGCCTTTTCTAAGCAAGAAGGATATTCGCAATAACTTGGACGATTTGAAATCGCGCAACGCGCGGTGCCTAACGCGGCTCAATACCGGAGGTTCCACCGGCGAACCGATGATCTTCCATGTTGGGCGTGATCGCGTTACCCACGATGTCGCGGCAAAGTGGCGCGCAACCCGGTGGTGGGATGTGGATATCGGTGATCGTGAGATCGTGCTGTGGGGATCGCCGATCGAGATAGGTACGCAAGATCACATAAAGGCGTTTCGCGATCGGCTCCTGCGTACTAAGTTGTTCTCTGCGTTCAAAATGTCTCCTGCGCAAATGGACGAAATACTCGATTATATCGAGTTTAAACGTCCGAAAATGTTGTTTGGGTACCCGTCAGCAATCGCGCTACTTGCCGAGCGTGCCAGGGCTCAGGCCCGACAGCTAGCAAACTGCAGTATCATCGTAACGTTTGTTACTGCGGAAAAATGCTACCCTTATCAACGCGAGCTTATCGAGGACAGTTTTGGATGCCGGGTAGCAAACGGCTATGGGGGTCGAGACGCGGGCTTCATTGCCCACGAATGTCCGCAAGGCGGATTGCACATATGTGCTGAAGACATCATTGTGGAACTCGTTGACGAGAGGGGTAACGCAGTTTCACACGGGGAGCTCGGTGAGATCGTCGTGACGCATCTTGCAACCGGTGACTTTCCCTTTGTTCGGTACAAAACCGGCGATATGGCGCGCTTTAGTGTCGACAGATGTAGTTGTGGTCGTGGTCTCCCGACGTTTGCGGAAGTGAGCGGACGATCGACAGATTTCATTCGTTTGAGCGATGGCTCATTAATGCACGGATTGGGTTTGATCTACGTGGTCCGTGACTTGCCCGGTGTGGCTAGTTTCAAGATCATTCAGGAACGTCAAGATCTAATCCGCATCCAGCTCCAAATCGAAGCGGGTTATTCACCTGCTGTCGAGTCCCGGTTGCGTGAAGGGATGCGCGAACGACTCGGAGAAGACATGCGGGTAGAGATCGAGCATGTCGACGACATCCCACCTGAAGCTTCCGGTAAATATCGCTATGTAGTTAACGCGATCGTAGACCGGGCGGTTCAGCAAGCGCTTGGGGCAGAATAACGATGCGCGATATTTTGGTCGTATTACTTGTATTCGGGGCCCTGCCCTTTATATTGTACCGCCCCTTTTTTGGAGTCGTTGTGTGGACGTGGATGAGCTTAATGAATCCACACAGGTTGGCGTGGGGGTTCGCCACTACTTGGCCGCTGGCGATGATAGTCGCAGTGACCTTGCTTGTGTCTTACCTGATCTCAAAGGAACCCAAGAAGCTTCCCATGACCCGAGAAGTAATCGTGGTAATGCTATTTGTCGTCTGGATGTTAACTACAACGTTCTATTCGATCCGCCCGGATATGGCGTGGGTGCAGTGGGACAAAGTGTGGCGCATTCAGTTGATGATCGCCGTCACCATCATGCTAACGACGAGCCGGATGCGCATTCATGTGCTCGTATGGACGATATGCGTTTCTTTAGGCTTCTACAGCTTCAAGGGCGGAATTTGGGTTTTAATGACCGGTGGCGTCCATCAAGTGTATGGACCGCCTAATACGTTCATCGGGGGTAACAATGAACTCGGCTTGGCTTTGATCATGATCGTGCCCTTGTTGTGGTATCTAATTTTGCAAACCAAGCGGTTGTGGGCGCGGTGGGGTTTGTATGCGGCACTCGCATTTACTTTGATCGCCATCGTTGGCACGCATTCACGCGGGGCGCTGGTCGGTTTAGCCGCGATGGGTTTGATGTTTTTCCTAAAAGCGCGTAGAAAATTTGTGCCGCTAATTGCCAGTGCCATCTTTATTGTCTTGCTCCCCAATATTATGCCTGAGCACTGGTTTGAGCGCATGCATACGATCGAAACCTATCAGGAAGATAAATCTGCAACTGAACGAATTCGTGCATGGAAAAACGCGATTGCATTGGCGGGAGATCGCTTCATGGGCGGTGGTTATGACGCTTTGATCTACTACGGTGGTCGCGACGCGCATAGCATTTATTTCGAAGTGCTGGGTGAGCACGGATATCCGGGTTTGGCGTTGTTCTTACTGCTGGGCTGGTTGACGTGGCGGAAATGTGCGGCGATAAAACGTTTGTCGCGTCGAAATCGCGAGCGTCGTTGGGCATTCGACTTAGCGGCGATGTTGCAAGTAAGCCTGATCGGATACGCTTCTGCGGGTGCTTTTTTGGGGCTCGCCTATTTTGACCTGTACTACGTTTTGATCGCAGCTACTATCGCGACGCACTGTTTGTTGCGATCTGAAGAAACCGTAGAACGAGGGGTCGCGCATCCACCAATTCCCGCACCGACTCCCGGCACGATGCAGGGTGGACCCTGGGGCCGCGCGCAATATCGGGGCTAGCCGGCCCCACATGCGGCGTACTTAATTCGTTCTACGCTTAGTTCCGCGTTAGTATCCTATGCGTATATTGTTGTTCGGAATGCCGAGATCGGGCACCACATGGCTAGGAAAAACTTTCGACAGCCATCCACAAACGCTGTATTTGCACGAGCCGGATTCGAGAGACTCGCTATTGGATATTCCTATCGTACCCGATCAGCTTGGATACGATGAGTTCGCTAATCGTGCTAAGAACTACGTAGAGGCGTTATCGACCATGAGGTCGATTGCGGTGCTAGGCAAGTTGCCGCTCTTTAATAAAGAATACTATCCTCCTGGCTATGGCTTATATCTCCGCAGTTGGATTTTGCTCGGCAAAGCCTTGGGTAAATTCGGCATAGCTTGCTCACTTCCTGATCCTTTTTCGGTGCGGCGCGAGCGGTCCCGTGTACTGGTGTGGAAGTCCATTGAGTCGCTAGCACGCTTGCCGTTGTTTATGTCAGCCACGGCGGGTGACGTGTGGGGGATTCACATTTTGCGGCATCCGGGCGGATACATCGATTCAGTGTTGCGCGGTGAGCGATCCGGCCGCTTTTCCAGCGCAGTACCGGCGAGTGAAGATTATGGTTTTTTTGAGTTGTTGTTAGCGAGCGAAGTCAATGCGAGATATCAGTTAAGCATGGAAACGATAAAGCACATGTCGCCCGTGTCTCGATTGGCATGGCGATGGGTGTTTGTTAATGAGAAAGCTTGGTCGGAACTTAAGGACCATGCACGTTACGAGATCGCCCGCTATGAAACCTTGGCGATGGACCCGATTTCGGGGTTCAAGGAGTTGTTCGCGGCGATCGGGTTGCCTTGGGCTGCAGAAACCGAAGCGTTTTTGGGCCGCAGTACCGGCACCGACGATAAGAACTATTATTCGGTTGTGCGCGACAGCGCACGCGCGGCCAATAGTTGGCGGGACAGTCTGGCGCGTAAAGATCAAGCGGATATCGAGGACGTCATACGGCGCTCCGAGCTTTGCGGCGTCCTTGGGGTTGCTTGAGTGCTTAGCTGATGTCGCCGTCGACGACTGTGGTGTTCGGCTTGATGATTGGTGCGGCAGTTTTCTGGCGTGACCGACGAGAATACATTAAGTCGTTTCGCGAGCCAGTTTTGGCTACGCCGGTGGTGATTTTCGAGAGCGATGATTGGAGTCCTGGACCACCAAGTCACGCCGAAGCCTTAGACGAGATCAGTGCTATACTAAGTGAATTCACTGATCAAAACGGTGAGCACCCGAAGTTTGCGATCGGGGTGTGTTTAGCGATCGTGGATGCTCAGATCTACCGCGAAAGTGGCACATACGAAAGAATCGAATTCTCCCATTCCTGCGCACGAGCTGTTGCTCGGTCGCTAAAGCACGGCGTTACTGCTGGCACGTTTACATTGCAGTTACATGGGCGGGAGCACTATTGGCCCGCAACATTAATGGCACGGGCACGGAACGACGAGGCAGTGCGAACGTGGCTAGAATCCGAGACCTTAGTGGCCACCGAAGGACTGCCATCTGAGATACAGAGTCGTTGGACAGATGCGACGTCCCTGCCGAGCAGCGATCATCCGGATGCCGTTGTGGAGGAGGCGGTTTGCGAAGAATTCGCCTGTTATGAAGTGGCATTTAAACAGCGGGCCTGCGTTTACGTGCCGCCAACTTTTCTGTGGACGGCAGCCGTCGAAAAAACACTTGCAGCCTGCGGCTGCGAGTGCATCGTCACGCCTGGCAAGCGATTTGTGGGTCGCGACGAGAGCGGCGCGCTGATATCCGATCATGAATACTATTGGAACGGTCGGCGCCTCGAGCAGGGCTTGGTAAGCTTAGTGCGGGACATTTACTACGAGCCCGCCCTCGGCCATAAGGTAGCGGACACCATCGCGCGAATTCTTCACCAGGTAGATCTGGGTCGACCGGCGTTGCTTGAAACACATCGCTTTAATTTTTTAGAAAACCAGCAACAACGGTGCAAGAGTTTAACGGAACTAAAGCAATTGCTAACGCTAATTACTGAGCAGCTGCCAACAGTTGCGTACCCAGCGACACAGCAATTGAGCGATGCGTATCGTAACCCGACACAAGCTGCGTTGACTTTTGAGCGTAGTTTTACGCGGCGGGCACGGGTCGTCTGGCGGCGTTTGTGGTCGCAAAAACGCGTTCGTAAGAACCTGAGTGCCGGGGTGGCTGCGATCCTCTTAAGCTCATGTTTAACTATCGTGCTGTGAATTTATGTCACCGGAACGAAAACCGAAATTGTTGGTCCTAACGGAATTACTCCTACCGACGAAAGGCGGTACCGCGGTGTGGTTTGATGAGGTCTATCGTCGCATTGGCGATCGCAGTACACACATTATCGCGCGCGCGGTACCGGATGCCGCTGCACACGATCGCGAGCACACCAATACGGTGCATCGGGTGACGATCGGCGATGCCGATCCAGCGTGGCGACGTTACCTTGCTTTTCTGCGCCCCGCGCTAAACCTTGCGTGGCGGAATAATTTCGACGCTATCCATGCGGGGCGCGTGTTACCGGAGGGTCTCGTTGCCGTTATCGTCGGGCGCTTGTTTCGGCGTCCTGTTGTTATCTACGCACATGGTGAAGAGATTACGAATTGGCGTAAATCTCCACGTCGTCGCAAAGCCATGCTAAGTGCCTACAAGTGTGCCGATCGTGTGATCGCTAACAGTGATTTTACCCGTCGGCAGCTCGAGGACTTAGGTGTCCATCGGGAGCGCATCACCATAGTATATCCGGGTGTTAATCTCGAGCGTTTCAACCAAGATCACGAGTTTGCTGATCTACGCACAGACCTCGGCCTCGAAGACAACGCCAAACTTCTTTTATCGGTTGGTCGGTTAAGCGCTCGTAAAGGATTCGATCAACTCATAAAAGCAATTGCAACGCTTTCGGACAAAGGGCTAGATGTACATTACGCCGCGATCGGAATTGGTGAAGAACGTGAGCGACTGCAGCAGTTGGTCGAAACTTGCAAAATAGGTGATCGGGTTCACTTTTTAGGTCATGTCGCCATGGAAGATTTGCCACGATGGTATAATGCCAGCGACGTATTCGCGATGCCAAATCGAGAAATTAAGGGTGACACAGAGGGATTCGGCATGGTTTTTGTAGAGGCTGCAGCGTGTGGCAAGCCCGCGATCGCGGGTGATGCTGGCGGTACTGGTGATGCGGTCGTGGATGGCATAACAGGGCTGCGCGTCGACGGCTCCGATCTGAACTGCGTTACCAGGGCGATCGAGAAGCTATTGGTGGACGAAGCATTTGCGGCTCGACTCGGCGAGCAGGCTGCTGTACGCGCACATAGTGAATTTGGTTGGGACGAAGTTGCGAGAAAAACCTTGAAATTAACCGACGTCGCGTTGATGGGCAGATAGGAGGACGGATGATGACATTACGCAACCCGGACTATATTAGTCTACGTTTTGCGCTAATCATGTCGTGCGTATTCGGTTTCTTTTCTTGCGATGTTCTCGCGGTCGGGTGTTTGGATTTTACCGCGCAAGATGTAGCCGCGATGCCAAGCTACTGTCAGGCTCGATGTAGCGTTCCAAAGGATCATCCGTTGAATATAAACTGGAAACGAAAGATGGGTCAGAAAAACTGGATTCATTTGCATCACTACTGTTTTGCGATTGGATTCACGAACCGTTTAACTAAAACCCATGATAAAAGACAAAGACAATTTCTGATGGAACGCATAAGAGCAAATTTTGGTTACGTACTGCAACGTTGGCCAAAAAAGTTTCGCCTGCTTCCAGAGGCTCATCTACGTTTTGCTCGGGCGCAGGAAAGCGGCGGCGATATGGTTGGTGCTGCCAAGAACTATCAGGCTGCAATAAATGCCCAACCGCGTCGCGCGGCAGGGTATGCGGCGTTTAGTGATTTCTTGAGACGTAGTGGCGACGCAAACGGTGCAAATGAAATATTGCAGCAGGGTTTGCGTATAAACCCGAATTCAAAGGCGCTTCGTGCGCGGGCAGGGAATTAGGCGATAACGCAACGCATCACCCGACTTTTCGCACCCATAACTTGCGCCAGGCTTGTGTTAATCATAAGCATCGCACCCAGCTATGCAGCCGGTTGTTGACCCGATATCTAAACGCCTTCTCGGAAACGGCGCGAATAACGGCCACGGCGCCCTTGCTTTGTGCTATCACGGCATTGCTGCTAATCGCCACGAGATAGATTCCCCCTATACGGTGTTGTCTTCTGCTCTAGCGGCACAAATGCAGTTATTGCACGATTTAGGATTCCGGGCGCAAAGTGCGGATGATATCGATCAAAACAAGGCATCGAACAGAACGATAATTCTTACTTTCGACGATGGTTATTACGATAACTACGCATTGGCTTTACCAATATTGGAGCGTTTCGGATATACGGCAACTTTTTTTGTCGTCGCGGCGGCGGTTTCAAACCGCACCCCTCAGCCTCAGCTATGTTTGCGCGGTAAGCTCACAATGACCGATCAACAGCTACGTGATCTCCGAGATCGAGGAATGACTGTCGGCGCACACGGTTGCGCTCACCGACGTCTAACGTCACTTAGCGATCATGAATTGAGCACGGAACTTGGCGGTTCTAAAGCGAAGCTCGAAGGGATTGTCGAACAAGCAGTGGAATTATTTGCCTATCCTTTTGGTGATCACGACGATCGGGTTGTTGAGGCGACGCGCGGGGCTGGTTTCGATAAGGCGTTTACTACCGCACCTCATTGGCTCAAGCGATCGCCGGACCGATTACGGCTTGGTCGGGTGACGATAATGGCCAACGACAGCTTGTCACGCTTTGCACGCAAACTTGCCTTTGGAGACACGCGAGTCGGATGGCCTGTTGTGGCGCGCTACGCGATAAAGAAAACGCTGGGGAAATTGAAGTAAATTAGTAAAGCGCCAGCGATTTACCTGCTGCGACACATCCCCGCGGATGGAGGCACGGTGTTGCCGCGCTCCGTGGTGACGGTTTTTCAAGTGAACACATGACGCGATGTTAAGAATAGTAGTGCGCCGGCAATTTACCGCCCGCCGTTAAAATTGTGGATCCGCTCACGAAGATGTTGTGGGTCCGGAGTCGTACCGAGCTCCAGGGCGCCACCGTTATTCTGACATATCATAGCGTGGTGGCGACGTTAGCAGACATCGATTCGAAATATACGGTATCTCGCGATCAGTTAAGATCACATGTGGACTGCTTTATCGCTGCTGGTTGGAAGCCCACTGCGCTTTCCGATGCACTTGCTGCGGCGAGCAATGAACGACGATTCGTCGTGACGTTTGACGACGGATATCTTGACAACTACAGCGTCGCACTCCCGGTGCTTCAAGAATATAAGATCCGGGCTGCGTTTTTCTTGGTTGCGGATGCGCTCGGTCGCGGAAATACCAGCATATTTGACGGCTTAGGCAAGCGCGCGTTTATGGCGCCCGAACATGTGCGCGAGCTGATGGCAGATGGAATGACGGTGGGTAGCCACGGAAAGACTCATAAAAGACTAACCGAGCTTCATGCAGATGAACTCGGAGGAGAACTGGCATTGTCGCGAATTATGTTAGAAGAGCAACTTGGGGTGCGCTTGGAGCACTTTGCTTATCCGTTTGGATCCGTCGATGAGCAAGCTCGGGAGGCAGTTGCCGCAGCGGGTTATCGGTGGGCGTTCACCACGCGTCCTACTTATTGGCACACGATCGCAGATCCCTTTAGGATTGGCCGTATCACCGTTTGCTGTGACGACACACCTGCTATGTTGTGGAGAAAGTTGTTATTGCAAGAACCAGACGGAAAATTCGTCGACGTTTGTGGTTATTTCGTGCGCCGGTTTAAACGCAAATTTATCCGCGCAAAGAATGCGGCATGAGCTGCGCATGGGCTAGCTCGGGCATTGAACGAGGAGCGCGGATACTCGCGAAGAGCTACGTCTGGGCGCCGTGTCGGAACCCCGAAGCATCGCTGTAGCTACGCTGGGGGTGAAGTAAGAGTCCAGGCGAAGTCGATCGATCTGGCGCCGCGTTAGCCTTTGCATTTTCCGATGCGCTACCATCGAACAATGAAAAATCCGGTTACATCAATCAAGTGGTACAAGCGCAGCGAGCGCCTCGTGCAATATCCGGGCTAGGAGCTATGACGACGACCATTGCCATCTGCACTTACAATCGAGCGGCAAATTTACCCCCATTGGTGCACGGCGTGCGCGAGCAAATCGTGGACACGGATTTCGACATTCTAGTTGTGGATAACAATAGTACCGACGATACACCTAAGGTTTGCCGGCGTTTGGCTGCTGAGCCGGGCGCGCCGTTGAAATATGTTTTCGAGCCAGAGCAAGGTATCATTTATGCTCGCAACCGCGCCATCTCAGAGACACTAACTCAAGACTATTTGGTTTTTATCGATGACGATGAAATGCCTCGTGCTGGTCTGGTTGCATCTGCCGTCAACGCACTGCGCGATGAAGGCGCCCATTGCGTCGGTGGGCGAATTACGGTTGTATTACCGGGCGGACGGCCGCCGTGGTTCTCAGATGAGCTTTTCGGATTCCTCGGACAGCTCGATAATGGTACTGAACCCCTGTGGGTATGTGACAAGAGTACACCGGTGTGGTCTGGTAATGTCGCGTATCGTACCGAGATATTTCGTGCCGATGATACGTTGCGATTTGACCAACGCTATAATCGCGCAGGTCACGGGGTCGGGGGTGGGTCGGATGCGATCATGTTTTGGCGTCTGTTAGAAGAGCAGCATCCGATACGATATCGGCCGGATATGGTCGTAGAACATCACGTGGAACCTTGGCGTTTGAAACGTCGTTATTTCGTACATCTACATCATCGTAATGGTTATCGACATGGACGATTTCGAGCTGAGAAAGCCGATAAAGAGTGGTTCGGTGCGCCCCTGTTCCTATATCGTCAAGGTGCGCAGCAAGCTATGAGGGCTTTGCAGTCACTTGTGCTAAACCGTGACGATATGGTTCGCACCGCCATGAATGCGGCATACACACTAGGTGATCTGCGCGGTCGGATCGCCCGCTACAGAATGCGTTTCCAGTAGCGTTGTGTAGCTTGGCGAGTAGAAATCTGTAACGTGCCTAGGCCGCTTACTATAGACGTTCTGATCTGCACACATAATCGTGCCCAACTACTGCACCGCACGATCAAATACCTAAATGCAGCTGAACGACCTTCCGAGACCGCGATCACCTTGGTCGTGGCCGCGAACGCTTGCACGGATGGCACGGAAGCGGCTCTCACCGCTTATCAAGCGCAGGAAAGGGGCCAGGATTTATTGCCGTTACACTGGCATTCTGTGCCGACGCCCGGTAAGTCTAATGCGCTCAATGCGGTTATCCCAAAACTTAGTGCAGAGCTCATCGCGTTTGTTGACGATGACCACCGGGTGGATGACGGCTATCTCGTTGCGGTTGCAAAAGCCGCCCGCGATCACCCTAATGCGATGTTGTTGTGTGGACGCATCTATCCTGACTGGGATGGTCGCGAGCCTGGCTGGGTCCATGATCGCGGTCCTTATCGGATCTATCCGTTACCGATCCCGAGATTTGATTTGGGAGAGCGCGTGATCGACGGGCCAACGGGTGCGACACCCGGGGGTGGTAATTTGGTCGTGCGTCGAGAAGCATTCGCCAGGGCCGGCGAGTTTTCCCCTGATCTTGGGCCGATTGGGCACAATTTGGGAGGTGCGGAAGATATCGAATGGGTGCAACGTGCACGTCAAATGGGTGAACACTTGGTTTATGTGCCTAGCATCGTGCAACACCATTATGTTGAATTGGAGCGCTTGAAACTCGGCTATCTAATGCACAAAGCCTATGAACGGACGATGTCCACGCTGCGGCTCAATAGTACCATTACGCCGGATGATCGTTTGCCGCTGTATATGTTGCGCAAGGTGCTCGAATATGGGCTAAAAGCACTGTTTAGTCTCGGTACCGATCGGCGTCGTTTTTATCTGGTACGTTTCGCCGCGGCCTTGGGCGAAGTACGGGGGTTTTTCCGGCGTCGGGTCGAGGCGAGCCGCGGCATTTCGCGCGGCCGGGAAACGAAGTAGATGTTACGCTGATGCGACTGTCGAATCTGCACAAGTTATTCGACGCCGATATTCGGACGAAAAATATCACGGCGCTGCGCTTGGCGATGCGAGAGCTTTGGTGGTCTTGCCGGCGTCCGCCAGCAGCGCCTCCAGTTTTTGTCGTTGGCTGTTCACGTTCCGGTACGACGGTAACCTATGAGACCTTGGCTGCATCGCCGCAATTGACCTCACTTGGTTTTGAAATCCCACAGTTTTGGAACGGCTTTGTTGGTCCTCACAATAATCACTGGCATTCTGAAGCTGCAGGCGCTGAAGACGCGCGACCCGAATTTCGCAAGCGCTTTTTACAGTACTGTTTCGCACGCCTCGGTACCGGGCGTGTACTCGACAAAACTTGCATAAACGTTCTGCGTGTACCTTTTCTAGCGAGCTTATTTCCCGACGCATCATTTGTTTACATTTATCGCGACGGTCGCGACAACATTTCTTCCATGATCGATGGGTGGCGTGATGGTCGTTTTGCTTTGACGCAGTTTTTAGGGGCTTTCCCCCAACCCGTGGCAATAGAAAACGGCGAGTTCGACCAATGGCACTTCTTTTTGCCTCCGGCGTGGCGTGACTATAATCGCGCCACACTAGCACGAGCCTGTGCGCATCAATGGATCAGCGCGAACTCGCTCGCGCTGGAGGGTGCGGCGATGGTCGATCCGGAGCGCTGGATATCGATTCGCTATGAGGATTTATTCGATCGACCCGTAGAACTATTTCGCGACGTCTATGCCAAACTCGATCTCGAATTCAGCCAAGAAATCGAACGTCGCTGCCGCACTTTAGACAACAAACCAACGAGCATCGTTACCGGACCACCGGCACGCTCAAAATGGAAAGATCGTAATCCAGTGGCCGTCGACAGTGTTCTGAGCGTGATCGCGCCACTGATGGCGGAACTTCAATATACGATGGATTAGCGCATCGGTGATGACCAAGATCAGTACCGTGATACCCGCTTTCAACGCTGAGAATTTTGTCGCGAAAGCTGTTGAAAGTGCGCTGGAACAAGGTGTTGCTGGACATGAGCTGATTGTGGTCGACGACGGTAGTTCGGACGCGACGGCCAGCTTCGCGGCGCGCTACGGTGATCCGGTTCGCGTTGTATCGCAACCCAATCGGGGCTTGTCGGCGGCACGCAACCGGGGAATATTGGAAGCGCAAGGTGCATACGTCGGCTTTCTCGACGCCGATGACTATTGGCTGCCCGGCAAACTGCAGGCGCAGCTCGCGTTATTTGACGCGGATCCGGAGCTCGGTTTCGTGTCGTGCGAGGCGCGCCTAGAGGATGAATCCGGTAATGTTCGTGGTGAATGGCGCTTGGAGTTGGGCGAAGGAGATTTGCTAGAGGGTTTGTTCAAACATAACGGTGTCGTGCCGGCGAGCGGCAGCGGCGTTGTTGTGCGCCGAGATCTTTTTGCTGTCGTCGGTCTTTTCGATACGGCGCTAAGTTCTCTGGAAGATGTCGATATGTGGATGCGACTCGCGAGCGCCAGCCGTTTTGCCTGCGTGACTAAGATCATGGCAGTGATCCTGAAGCACGAAAATTCGATGAGCAGTAATCACGACAGAATGCTCGCCAACGCTCGCGTCGTCATGGAAAAGAATCGATGCCTCCTTACCGCTCCGGCGCAGCGAAGCGTATGGCGCTCTGGGTACGGCGGCATGTTAACCGATTACGCGAAATGGGCGTATCGGCGAGGTCAGTCGAAAACGGCGATACGTTTGCTAATGGAAGCTGCGACGACATCTACTTCCACGTGGAAGACGGTTGCCGGCATTGGACTAGATATGCTGCGTTCTAGGTCCCTGTAAAGCCAAATAGTGTAATAACGAACTTTAAAGTTTAATTAGCAATGAACTACGGGAGCTGGCACACATTTGGCGAAACGATGGTGACGGCGCTGAGCGCGGCAGCTTGTGCGGCGCTAATTTTTGTGGCGATATTGCTGCTAAAGTCGTTGACGAACATCTCGTATGGCGGTCCGCAGATTATTACTGTTTTGGCACGACACTACAAAGCTTACGTTAGCTTTGCGATTGGCCGTTTGGCGCTGGCGGTCTGGTTGTTGTGCAACGTGCTCGCTTGGCCAGGTGTGGCCCTATATCTCGTAGCATATTCCGGCGCGACGCTAGATTCGACCCATCATGGCGCGGCTATCATCGCAGGGTTTTTGTCTATTCTCGTCTGTGTCGCGTTCCAATTTCTCAGTTGTTTGTTACGGGAGCCGGGTGTTATTGCGGCGAATGCATCTTTTCGGGTTAGTCGCATTTACCCGCTTTGGGATGCGCTGACACCGCAACGGCTGAGTGCATTGTGGTGGTTTGCTTGGTGTGCCTTTTTCGGCTGCATGCTGTGGGCCAGCATGGGTTGGTTCGGCAACGACCGTGGTGGTCATTTTGCGGGCGCGTGGTTGTTGGCAATTGCCTTTGCCCTCGCCATGCTAGTAGCACACTACCGAGCGCGGGTACCGACAATACACGAACAGGCACAACGCTCAACGTCGCGTAAGCGCAATATCGTGTTGATAGGTTGCGACACGCTGCGCGCCGATCGCGTAGTACCGGAACAGCATGAGCGCGTGTTGACGCCACATATTCATCGTCTAAATGAGCGTGGTTTGTTTTTCGAGAATTGTTACGTACCTATTGCTCGAACAGCCCCAAGTCTTATTTCTCTGCTGACGGGATGTTGGCCTCATAAACATGGTATTCGAGAGAACTTTTCCACCTCGACGGCGATGTCACGTGATATTGAGGCCATCCCCAGGATTCTCGGCAGGGCAGGCTATCAAACCGCTGCGATCAGCGATTGGGCGGGCAGCGACCTCGGGAAATTTGATCTAGGGTTTCAGCATAAGGATTTGCCGGATGACCAATGGAACATAAAATACGTCATCCGCCAAGGACCCAAAGACTTGCGCTTATTCTTGGCGCTGTTTACGCATAATTGGATCGGGAAAAAACTTTTGCCGGAGATCTATTATGTCGCTGGCAGGCCCCTCGCCAAGGATCTCAGCATCCGGACGCTACAGCAGATCGATTCATTCTCTGAGAATGACCAACCGTTTTTTGTTAACGTTTTTATGTCAACGGGCCACCCGCCGTTCAGCGTCGAATATCCGTACTACACGCTGTACGCCGATTCGAACTATCGAGGCGAGTCAAAATTCGCGATGTCGAAGCTGACCGACCCACAAGAGATTATTCGATCTCAGCGTGAGCCGCGGGAAGCGTTCGATCTCGATCAGATTACTGACCTCTACGACGGTTGCGTGAAGAGATTTGACGATGCAGTTGGCGAAATAGTGGCGCATTTAGAGCAGCGGAAACTACTAGATTCCACCATTGTCGTCGTGTATTCGGACCATGGAATGGATTTTTTCGAACACGGTACTTGGGGGCAGGGTAACAGTGCCTTTGGCGATTTTAGCGCCCGTGTGCCACTCACTGTAACATTGCCCGATGGTGACTCGCCGGAACGCTTCACCCGACCGGTACGCAGCATCGATTTAGCACCTACCTTACTAAACCTTGTCGGCGAATCTGTGCCGGCATGGATGGATGGTAAACCCTTGTTAGAAGCAAGTTCACCTGCGGCGAGAGCATCGACAGTCTACTTTGAAACCGGTATTTGGTTAGCGCCGCCACCTGATGGTGCCCCTGGCCATATTCGGTATCCAGATGCGCTATATATACTGGACGTTCAGGCTAATGATTGCGGCTCGTTTATCGTCAGACCCAGTTTTGAGAAACTCGTCGTCGATGCACGGGATCGCCTGGTGCGGCGGGATAATTGGGTATTGATTTACCAACCTACCGAGGAAGGTCCTGTTTATGCCTTGTATGACGTTGCGAATGATCCAAATTATCACCATGATGTTAGCGAGAAACACCCGCAAATAACCCAGGAGTTGCAACGGGAAATGGCGTCGTTCTTAGCCTTCGATTAGGCCGGTGTGAGCCCGTGCCGATAGCGGTAGATGAACGCGGACGTTGGCGAGAACCGGCGCTCAATCGGTACCGTAAATGAAACTGATAAGACGATGTTCGGTAGCAGTCGTGCCGTTTCCTTGCGCTGTTCTCCGGCGTGATGTCGTCTTTGATGTAGGCCTCGCATCCTCCGACAACCCAGATACGGCTGCTCGAGTAGCGACGCATATTGCGTAATAATGTGCAAAATCCACTAGTTTCAGTATTAATGCCGTGCTACAACTCAGCGGCTACGATTGAGCGCAGTTCCAATAGCGTGTGTGCACAAACGCATGGCAATTTTGAGCTAATCATTGTCGATGACGGATCGCACGATGACTCGGCTGTGATTATCGAGCGGATAATGGCGAATGATCCAAGGGTTAGATATCTCCGTCAACAAAACAAGGGCGCGGCCGCGGCGCGAAATTTTGCGCTGGCGCACGCGCAAGGCGAGTACACTGCGTTTCTAGATGCGGACGATACATGGGAGCCAACCTTTCTCGACAAAATGACACAAGCCTTGCGCCAGAACTCCGCCGCAGGTGTCGCCTACTGCGGCTGGCAAAATCTCTATTACGATAAGGAAGACGGTGAGAAGTTTATCCCGCCGAACTACGAAACACCGGATAAAGTAAAAGTTTTACTTGGCGGTTGCCGGTGGCCGATACATGGTGCGTTGGGCAAAACACAACAAATTCGCGAGGTCGGTGGGTTCAATGAGGCGTTGACGTCGTGTATGGACTACGATCTCTGGCTGCGCCTCGGTACACGCCAGCGCTTAGTGCTAGTACCGAAAGTTTTGGCTTATTATTGGCATCACACCGGTGAACAGATCACCAAGGATAAAGCGAAAGTAGGGCTTAATCATTGGAAAGTACAGAAAGCGTTTATTGAAACTCACCCAGACGCGGTTCGCGACATAAGCAGGACCGAAATACGGGCACTTACTCATGGTGAGTTATTACGCCGAGCCTACGCCTGTTATTGGCAGGGTGATATGAATGCGGCGCGAAAAATGTTTAAACGCGTCATGAGCGTTGGGTATGGTAAACCACGCGATTGGCTATATATGATGCCATCACTGCTGCCGCTGCCGTTGCACGATATGATGTTGACATTCGCGCGGCGCTTCCGCTCGCAGGGTTGACGTACACGAACGGGTTATCGTTTTCGCTTTGTACCGGCAGAATGTCTTTGCTCAATCAGGGTCGGGGCCGAGCGGAACTTTTTCTCTTGGGTTTGCCAGCAGATCAACCCAGGCACGAGCTACGAGTTCTGCTCCTAGTTTTGTAAAATGACAATCGTCATATCGAAAAGTGATACCTACCAACACGTCGGTGTCGGGGCCGGCATACACATCTTCTAGAGAATTAATCAACTCGTTCTGCGCTCGACGCACGGCGGCGCCGGTCCGGCCCTGGCAATAACTCGTACGGGCAACCCACATTGGCGTTTGATGGCCCCGCGTTGCGAGCGCTTCTTTCAAATCCATAAAATCCCCCACATAAGCGCTCGCTGTGGTGCGATATTTGGCGTCGGATTCGCCCTGATGCCACAATAGATGACTTATTCGCAAACCGGCTTGGCGCAACTCACGTAAGGTTCTCTGCAACTTCTTGTGGTATTCTCCGCCTGAAGACCATTGGTGAATGGCGGTTCCCCCAACAGCGACATTCGCGATTATCACCGAGCTTGCGGAGCTGTGTGAGCCGAGCAGATCGCCGACGCGCGGCCACACACTGCCCCCGCGACCATCAGCACCGAGCATCGGATCTTGTGCCGGGTAGCAGCGACCGCGATAAAAATTAAGTGTCGTGCTTTGCGACGCTGCGGAACGCTCCGCGGTGTAGTTCGCGGCATTGGATTGGCCCACCGCTAAGATCACGATTGGCTGCGCTTCTGATCCGCTTCCGCACGGAACGGCGCGACGCTCGGTACCCGACACGTTAGCCGCTTGCAACGCGCGGTAGTAGAAGTTTTTAAGTCGCTGTAGATTGACCAGCTTACCCGAGCCGATCAACGCCGCGACTAAAACGACGCTGATCACGGCTAGGGATATTTGCACGGGATTCAATCGTCTCATGCAAAAAACCGACTACGTTTCGCGGAAAATTGATGATCGACGATCAATCCGACCGTATCAAGCGCTTAGACGCGCAGTTTAATCGTAGTGCGATGCTGAAACGAAACCACGACGGGGAGCGCAAAAAACCCCGGCACGTGGTTGAAAATGAGGCCATCTTTCGTTGGCGGTGTAACGAGTTCGTGACTGCCTTCGACAAGAATCTCACCGTTCTCCTTCACAAGCGCGAGGCGTTTCTTAGACATGCGTTGCCAGGAGTCGTTGGGGGTGCATATTAGCGGTAGTACATATTGCAATGTTGCATTCTCAGGAACGTTGTCGACGGTGAGCTCTATGTCTAGCGTGGTGTTCGAGAACGAATAGTCGATCAACGCAGAGATCTCCGCTGGTAAGAACAGCTCGCCGCGGGTGTTCGTGAACCGTGCGCGGCTTGTGACCGAACTTTGTTCGTCGGCTGTGGCGCTCGTGATTTTGGCTGTCTGATCGAGAATATCGAGAAAGACGTTACGTCGTGGTTTGCGGCGTTTAACGAAGTCTTTCAAACGCTGCAGTGCGGTGTAATGCGGTTCGAGCTCGAGTCGAGGCGTAAGAACACCGAAGCCGGGGCCATCCTGAGCGGGCATGTCGGTGCGCTCGATGTGCCTAAACTGCGTCATGCTGGCGGCGAGCATTGGTCCAATAGTGCTGTGAAACAATACGCTGAGCGCGCCGCCACTCGGATGAGTCCCAGCAAAATTTCTATAGGGAAAGTCGTAGGCAGTAAATGTTGCTCTCCACGGACCGGTCGCCACGAGCGTTGTCGCGATATCGTCGAAGTTACGCACGCCGTAAGCTCGATCACGCGGTAGCTCCGTGCTTAGGGTGCCGGAGGGCGTCGGAATGTCACCATCGAGCAAGGACGCGAACGCACGTGCATGACAAAATGTGTGATGTAGCGAGGGCTCATAGTTGCTTGAAGCCAAATGCGGCCCGCCATGTAAAACGCCGCCGTATGTGCAGCGCTTCAATAGTGAAGTATTTCTCGCTGCCACTTCCAGAAAACGAGGATCGTGATCGGCGAGCAAACCGTAGGCGGGCTGACAACCGTCCGACGTACGACTGCCCCACCAGGTCCATTTGAAATTTCGAGTTCCCCAACTATTGTCCCACCCTCCGTCGGGCAACATAAATTCGAGATGTACGCGCAAAGCCGTGACTAAGTGCTCGATGAGATCGTTATCTTTCTCTAACAACGCGTATTGAACGAGTAAGGGGAGTGATTCTTCCACGTTGTAGGCTAAGTCGATAGGATAACAACCTTTGGCGCTACGATTATTGCCATTTTTCCGGCGCCCTTCGCCATACAAAAGGCCGTCTTTTTGTGTAAACCATGCCCGCGCTTGATACGCTAATTCTCTGCCTCGCTGCAGATACTTGGGCTCGTTCAAAAGGCGCCCCAATAACGCCATGGCGTACGCATTGGCGATCGGGTAATTAATATTGCCGAAATTTATATCGATTGTGTCGTACAACCATTGAGCCGATTTTTCGAGCTGTTGGTACCATGCGGTTTTATGCTCAGCGCTTATTAGATCGCCGTAGTGTTGCAGCGCTTGGGCGAGTGCCGTGGCGCTAAATACCGTAATTCCCAACCATTTGTCATCTACTTCGTTTTTCCACGCACCGTCTGGTAGCACGACGTTATTGAACGACCACTGTACAACACGAATCGCTGCATTCAGAAAACGTTCGTCTTGATGAGCATTAGCACACCATAGGAACGGATACACCGCATCGCCACAACGGCCCAAAATTCGGTTGTCTCCCGAGCTCCATAGACCACCGTGGCGTGTTAGGTCGCTCGGCTCATCGATTTGTCGCGCTAACATGCCTGCGCACCACGCGTGCAGTAGTTTCTCGGCGTTAGAGATGAAATGTTCGCGTCGGTCGAGATTCGCGGCATTGGTACGGCGAAGTGGCAGGCTAGTACCTGCCGCTGGGGCGACGGCGAATAATCTGAGTAATTCGCGGCGGGTCAGCATTCGATTTCAGCTATCCTAGAATTGAAAGTACAAAAACTCGGTGACTGAAGACAAGCCTAGGAGGCTGGCAAGTGCGACCGTGCCAGTTATCAGCGCCCACGCTGGCGTTGGGCGCCAAGCCAATCGTTTTGATAATGGCTGCTCAATGCTGTGTGACTCTAGAATTGGTCGGTAACGCCGCATCCACTCTTGTGTGTTCGGCCAAAACCAGACGACAGCCATGCAAATGAACAACCAAACGACTAGTTGCAGATGTTCCGCCGCGACATAGCCACCGGAAAACCGAAAACCGATTGCTTCGAGTGGCGCCTGCAGCGGCCCGAATTTTCCATTCAGGGAGGTAGGCAGATTCATCATCCCTTTGAGCACCGTAAGCGCCGCTGCGAATGACTCGGCACGAAAAAACACCCAACCTACAACGACGCTCAGAAAGGTAACGCAGCGCGCAACGAAGACGCCCAACGCACCAAATCTCCGTTGTTTTCCGGTAAGCGCATGCCAGAAGTGATTGATAACGAGATAGATACCGTGCAACGCGCCCCAGACCACGAACGTCCAGCCGGCACCGTGCCAGAGACCGCCAAGCAGCATCGTCAACATCAAATTGATGTAACGTCGTATTTTGCCGTGGCGATTTCCGCCAAGTGCGATATAGAGATAATCGCGTAAAAAGCGCGATAAGGTCATGTGCCAACGCCGCCAAAAGTCGATAATGTTCGTCGCGCGATAGGGTGAATTGAAGTTCACTGGTAACACGATTCCAAATAGGCGGGCGAGTCCGATCGCCATATCGGAATAACCGGAAAAATCGAAATAGAGTTGAAAAGTGTAGGCTAAGGCACCTTGCCAGGCATCAAAAAAACCTAGCGTGGCCCCGGCATTCGCAAGCTCGAAAATCGGCGTTGCGTGCAGCGCCATCGTATCGGCTATGACGACTTTTTTGAATAACCCAATGCAAAATATCGTACCGCCAACAGCAAAATTTTTTACCCGCGGCGAGAACGTTCGCACACGGGCAAATTGGGGCAGCATTTCTTTGTGGTGCACAATAGGGCCGGCGATGAGTTGCGGGAAAAAACACACGAACAAGCAGTAATGGATAAAGCTATATTCGCGTGTTTCACCACGGTAGGCATCGACTAGATAAGCGATCTGCTGGAACGTAAAGAACGAGATCGCGAGCGGTAATACGATGGGTGGCAGTGCAATCGAACTGTCGGCAATGTAATTGACACTATCGACAAAAAAATTCGCGTACTTGAAGTAACCCAAGAGCGCCAGATTGAAGGCGACGCCCACCACCAGGAAGCTAGTATGTTGCTCTTGCCGACGGCTCAGCAGAATGCCAAAACTATAATTGAATAGTATCGATACGGAAATCAATATCAAATAGATCGGATTCCACCAGCCGTAGAAAAACAAGGACGCGGCAACGAGCCAGAGGATGGCCGCTAAGTGCCCGCGAAATTTAGCGAAAACAAAAAAACCGGTAAGCGTTAAGGGCAGGAAAAAGAAGATAAATTCGACTGAATTAAAAAGCATTATGGCTGCTCAAAGTCTTCGATTTGTCTGTATATGAGCGTCGAGGGCCGTGAGGACCGACTCAAGCAGCGCGACTGAGTGCTTATTGCTCACGCGATACTGTTGCATACCAATACGAATATTTTGCAAATGCGCATCCAGATTTTTGCCACTTAGTCGCACGCCGAACTTTGCAAAATGGGGTTCAGTTCGGTCGCCGAACATTTTTCGTAGCATTAAATCACCGGTTTCTCGCTTGTAATGGCTCGCCTCCCAATACCATGTCATGGCGCGTTCGGGTTCGTCTTTTTGAGGTATCGGCTCTCGCGTGATCGAATTCGCGCCTGAGAAATCCCAAACTTCGATTTTCGGTGTTGCGTGGTCACGTCTTCTAGATTCCACCACCCGGACGACGTCGCGTTTCCAACGTTCGTAGTCGTCCCATTTCCCGAGGCGTGCAATTGCCTCCAACCAGAGCGCGTGCACGGGCGATATTGCGATGTGCAACTCGATTTGCTGACTTACGCAATAATCGACGATTTCTCTAAAATGGTTTAATGGTGCATTGTCTTCGATGACGGACGGTCCGTAATCCAGCGCGGCGATACCGTCTCGAGACGTGACAGTTTCTCGTAGTGCGGCCGAAAATGCCGCACGGTAGCCACCCTTGCGCAGAATCGTATTTTCTCTGTTGCGGGTATTTTGTGCGCCGTAAGCGTGATAGGCCACGGCGACGGTATTTTGCTGGCGCAGCGTATCGAAAGATGCCTCGAGCGCGTCATATGAGAGCAAGGTGCGCAAAGTATCTTGGATAGCGCCTAGCGTACGGTGCAACGGACCGTGAATATGCAGTCTTGATTCGTCGAAACCGCGTTCGCTAACAAAATTTCCGTCGAACATAAAAAAGTCCAACCCCAGTACTAGCACGCGAATGTTGCCCTCAGCGTTAGCGTGGCGGAGATATTGAAGTAGCTCATAGATGCGAGCACTCGGAATCGAGGCGTTAAAACCCGGATCGGCTTTGGCGGGCCAAACCGCCGTCGCGGGATGGAGACCGACGTCGGATCGCGAACTTCCTAAGACTAAACCACGTGCTTGGGCTCTCGTAATCCAATGTGCTTTTACCATGCGGGCATTGCGATATATATGAGGTTTGTTGTCGCCCACCCATGAGATTTGCGGTCCAGAGTAGACGCCAAAAGGATTTACAAAGTAATTAAATGCCGCAATCACGCCCGCAAGCGTGAGCACGGTGACGATAATAATCAGCAAATAGCGAAAAAAAAGTCTAGCGAGTTCCATCTTATTTGCCAGCATTGTTGACTCGATGAATGATTGCTTCATCCACCGATCACGCCAGTAATTTCAGATTTTCTGATCGAGTCGTCGAACATTAAGCCATTTTTTCCACCGCGACAGTTCTGTCTTGGTGAGATTCCACGGCAAGATCGAAATTAAACTTAAGAGGGCTACTCCGGCGACGAGCGTCATAACGAACAAATGTATTATCGGCGAGTCGGCGTAGATACTGTTGCGTAATAGATTATTCGTCCACCATAAGCCTAGGAAGAGGAGTAGATTAAGGCTATAACACGGTATCAAAGCTTTGACTAAATCAGACCACGACGCGCCGACCGTGGATGCCGCCAGTGCGTAGAGACGTGCGCCGCCGTAGAGCCGCATTGCTAGCACCGCCGCAGCGACGCCCACCGCACCGTGGTGACGGAGTGCGAAGCAGCCGAGAACCAGCAATACCAGGACCTCGATATTAATCAACAGTTCTTTGCCCAATCGATTTTGGGCGGCGATCAACGCGCCAGAAGGGGAATTGACGAGAAACAAACCTGACAAAGCGAGTATGCGCAGCGGCTCCACGGTACCGCGCCAGTTCTCGCCGTAGACGAAGGGAATCAGAGGATCGGCAATCCACCAAAGCGTGACGTATATCGGCATGCTATAGAAAGCAACGAGCGTGATCGCCCGCAAGAACAGGCGTTTTGATGATTCTTTATCATCTTGCGTTGTCGCTAGCCCACGCAGTAGCGGTTCGTAGAGGGATCCGACGAGCAATTGCATCGGCATCATCGATAAGGAGCTAGCGCGGTTAAAAAGCCCGGTTACGGCGGGGCCCATGGTGCGACTGACGAACAGGTTTGGAATCTGACGGCGAAAATAGTCAAGAATGTGATTTCCGGAAAACTTCAATCCGGTGGGTGCCAGGCGCAGGATGGCTTCTCGGTCGAAGCGAATGTGAGGCAACCAACCCGAGACGATGATCATTACGGGCAGCATTGCGACGGCGCTAATGAGCCCGGATAAGATTAAGGCCCACGGTCCAAAACCTCGCAAAGCCAGTGCAATGCCAGTGGCACTGCCGACGATGAAGCCAAAAAGACGAACTAAAGAACGGTCCCGAAAGCGCATTTCACGACTGATTTTGGAACCCGCGACATTCATCGCGGGACGCAGCAAAAACGTTAGCGCCGAGACGCGCAATAACAGCTCATAGCGTGGATCCTGCATCCAGCTTGCGAACGACGGTGCGACAAAGTAGAACCCAGCATAAATCGCCAGGCAAATAATGAGTTGTGTCGTGAAAACGGCCGAGAAATCACCAGGCATGAGTTCTTTCGAACGTACGAGCGCATCACCCATGCCACCGCCCGCGACAAAGCCCATCAAGCCAGTGAAAACGGAGATTGTGACAACCAAGCCGAAATCTTCGGGCACGAGCAGGCGCGCCATGATGATGCTAACAAAAAATCCGATAATTCGTTGGCTGGAGGAGGTCGCGAATACCCACAGCGAACTTTTGAGAATGGAACGACTTAGATCTTGCATCGCTACTGGGGTTTATTAACTACGCTAAATTGCAGTCACGTTGACGCAACCACAGTGACAAGCAAATCAGCAACCAGGCTAGCGTACCGTAGTAGCCTGCGTGTTTTTTGAATTGATCGGACTCTAAATGCTTGTGAAAGTCTGGTTTGAGTATTTTGCGCGACTCCAGGTCGGCCGTCGCGGCGCGAAGTGTATCGATTAATTTAGGATTGTTTGCAAGCCATACACCAAATGGTAAGCCGAAGCCGTGTTTTGACTTCGATAAGGTGGATGGTGGTAAGAAGCTTTCGAAAGCGCGACGATAAAACGGCCGCAGCTCACTGCGGCCGATCTTTTCTCGCCATGGTAAGTGGCTGGCAAAGTCGAACAATGCCTCATCCAGTATCGGAAACCTGACATCGATGCCGGCAAGCGCACAGGCTTGCGTGACCTTAGGCAGATCGCTGTCGGCCAAGGTTAAGCGCCAGTCGAGTTGCAGTAATCGATTGGCAACAGCTATTGATGTGTCGCTGGGATAGATTTCGTTCAATTGCCTAGTCACGTCACTGAGGTCGATCGCGGCTAGGAAGTCATCGGTTAAAAAGGAACTTGGGGCGACGCGATGCAGCAAGTTGTAACTCATTAACCGTGCTGGCAGTGGCACCTTCGCTTGTTCGATATAACTTAGGACTTTGCTCATGGGTCCAGCGCACAGGGAAGGCGGTAGGGTTTCTGCTAGGGGCTCCAAGACAGCGCGGCGAAGCGCGGGCGGTAGAAGACTATACCGTTCGAGCAGCAATTGACGCGCGTAACGGGTGTTGCCGCCAAAGAGTTCGTCGCCCCCGTCACCCGCGAGTAACAACTCGCAACCGTGTTCTTTCGCGAGTTTGGCGCAATAATACGTCGGGACAACTGAGGCATTGCCAAAAGGCGCGTCGAAAGCATCGACTAGGCGCGGCAAAGAAGCGACGATGTCTTCGGGCGTGACGTAGTAACTGCGGTGTTCGACGCCGAAGTGGCGTGCGGCCTGGGCAGCAAATTCGATCTCATCGTAGCCTTTGGCATCGAAGCCGATCGTATATGCGACGGTGCGACTCGGCGCGTGTTGATGGCAGTAGCCGGTGACTGTTGAGCTGTCCAAACCACCGCTCAAAAAACAACCTATTTCCCCGGATTCGCGCACGCGTGCTTGCGTCGCATTACTCATTAATTGCTGCAAGGATTTTATGTCGCAGCTATTAGCATTTTCGCGATAACGCGGCTCCCAGTAGGGTGCAACGGTAATCTCGTTTTGTTTCGCATGCGCAAAATGCCCCGGCAACAATCGCTGCATGTTCGAGTACCCGGCCTGCGGGCCAGGTAGGCAGTGAAAATAGAGATAGTCGTAGACGGCTTGTAACGCGAAACGATTGCTAATCATCGGGTGCGTTGCGAGCAAGTAACTAGCGGTGGCAAATGCAAACTCCGAACCACGCGCGCAAAAATAAATATTGCTCAAGGCATAGCGGTCCACGGCGAGATATATTTCCGCGCCATTCCCTAGCGTCGCGGCGATCGCGAAACGACCCCCGAACTTGCAAAAAGCCGCACTACCGTGGGTCAAAATTTCGCGTGCAATAGTATTCGGCGTTAGCGGTGCCCGTCCTGCAAGTAAGTAGGCGTCGCCGAGATACGCGACACTGATAGTGCGGGCGTCGATACTTGTTGAGGCCACCGCCGCGCCTTGATGAAACGCGAAGAGTTTCGCTATTTGGTGTGCACCTTGTACTCGGAGTTTGGTATGCCATCGAGCCACTGCGTCGCCGGGGCGCCCCAGATTGCCGGCGAAATACGCGCGCAAGCGTGACTCGGTCATGGATCAATAACCTACCTGTACGATTCCGCTGTCGAAGTCGAGCGATAATTCGAGTGATTTACCTCGATGTTCGACCCGGCATACAGCATGCGAGCGCGTATCGACACACTCGACGAGCGGTGCTGTCGCGGGTGGTTCATCCAACCACGGGAACATGATAACGAGCAATACGACTTCCGAGCCTTCCTCGTCCGGTTCAATTTCGACGCGCCATTCGCCAGCCTCGGTGGCAGGTCGTTGGGTGAGAACGTCAAATACGGCACCGCTATCGTCAAAATTACGTTCATCGACGAAAAATTCGAAGCCTGGCCCCCCGATTCGATTGATATGCCGCCTGATCGGCAGGGCCACATGAGCGCTTAAACCGGCAATACCACCCGGGCGGTTCGCGCTGCCAGTCGCTGTAATCGAAAAGCCGTGGGTGAATATATCCGGACGCGAAATCGAATGCAGTAGCCATTTCGGATGAAAATCTGGACGCGTGAGTTCGACATTATCAAGAACTGCTATGACGTCTAGTTCGCGATCGTAGACCAGGGTACGTTCGTAGCGCTCTATCCGCCGCGTGCGATGTGCGAATTCCCCCTGTCCGCTCTGTTCACTGGTGTACGCGGGAGTCAAATCTGCACGCACCAGTACATAGCGTTTTTCATCGTTATGACTGATAATTTTCCCGCCTTGGTAGTCAGCAAACCGTTGTTGCCATTCATGCAAGTCCTTCGGACCCGCGCCATCTTCCCAACTGGCACCCACACGACGTTGACCCCCATCGTTCGCAAAACTTCGTGAAAAGGAATCCGTAACTATGGGCACGGTGTCGGCGGGATCGACGACGACGAGCAAATTGTGCGCGACGGTTTGAACCGTATAATTCATATGATGGTCGCTGCCATGTCGCGATCCATATAAACCGCTGTCGATGGCCAAGGGGTGACGCTTGTAAATCGTGAAAGCGCCTTGATCGAGATGGCCATGCGACCAATAGGTGTTACCGGCTTTAAACGTGATGTAAGTCGCGTCGGGCGACCAATCGCTGCGGCTTACGAGCATGCCGAGACCGTCAAAGTACTTCGTCAACGGTAGTTCAAGCGTCTCATCCTCCGCGGGACATAAACCTGGATCAGTAAGCGGTCCCCACGGCCAAGCGCTAGGTCTGATAGTGGTAGGACACCCGCCCAGCGCGTAGGCGGCGGCGTGTTGGTACTCCAAGGCGAGCGCATGTTGATCCGGCACGGCTCGGTTGAAGTATGCCGTGTCGCCCCAGCGAAAATGCGTGCCATCCGGCCGCGTGCGATAGATCAAAAAATCGAGAAAACCCTTCAGACCCGGTTCATCGGCGAACAGGTCTTCACCCGTGGCGTGACGCCACATCGCGGGAACTTGATAAATAGCTTGTCCGATCCCCACGGCGACGAACTCCCCGCCTTCGTGCCAGCCGCCGTTATTGCCCATTACTTGTCGCCATACGGGCAGCACGCGATTTTTCCATAAGTCGGAGGAAAAACGCATGATAAAATCGGCTCGCGACGTCTCGCCGTAGATCACGATCGCGCAGGCTAGCAGTGCTTGCAACGGGCTGTTATACAAGTTCACTTCGTACGGCGATAAGCGTTGCTCGCGAATCACCTCTATGACGTACTCGCAACCTTGTTGTACTTTATTACGCAAGGCGTCTCTCTGCGTGGGGCTCCATTGTTCATAAAGCCAGTCGTATGCCACCACGAGCGGCTTCAGCTGCACGTCGCCACGGGCAGTAAACGGGGTCGCGAGCAATTTACGATAAACGGCGTCTAAGTCTTGGCTGCCGGGTGTGAGTAAAGCTGCCAAAGGGATGTCCTTCACCGAACCCACGCCGGCGGCGGCGTATTCCAAAGTTTGTTCGACCAGTGCGCCATTTTCTTTACGCACGCGTTCCAGTTCGGCGGCGCTGGGCGCGGGTAAGCGCGGGTGGGTTTCGCGAAAATTGGCGAAGCTTACCGCTGGCAATTCTTCTGCCGGAGGCAGTTTGTCTTCTGTGGTGCTCGCGATCTTGGTGTCATCGTGCGGTTCTCTGCTGAAAGGCGCGTAGGTGGCAAGCACAGCGATTACAATTGCGACACTGGCGGTAGTCCAGATCAACGCCGCACGTTGTTTTCGCGAAGATCCCCCGCGGCGTCTGCGCGTTGATCGTGACGTGTGGGCGGTAGGGGAACGTCGCGCTAAAGTGGGTGTACGCGCGGTGATGGGGCGCTCTTTAACTGCAGGCAAATAGGCCACCGTGAACCACGGTACTAACCAGGCGATCATGCACAACAAGAGGCGGGCGATATCGCCGGTACCTGCCGGTTTTAGCACTTGGGACCATTCCAGCATTAAACCAACGAAAAATACCAACACCGAGGCGAATTGAAATGCGTGGCGGCGAGCAGCTGGAAATAGGGCGATGATGACATAGGCTAAACTCGCGAACGGCCACGCGATTTTTCCGAGTTGCGCGAGTACGCTCGTATCGGAGGCCAAGTTTTGAGCCAGCGGTGCCCAGTTGAAACGCCCCTCGGGTAGGGTGTGATTGCGGTCAAAACCCAGCTCGGCGACCTGTCTCAGCGCTTCGGGATCAAGGCCGTAGTCGGTGCCAGCCGCTTTCAGTGCAAGCATCACCAACAGGGCAATTAAGGCGGCAGCGTGGCGCAGTCCGTGACGCCAGTGCCGGAGCAGGTGGAAGGCAACGAGGCCGGTCGCGGCCCCTACGATAGCTTCTGCCGAGAGATAGTGGCCGGCTACGACGATTTTCAGCGCAAACACCGTGCCCAATAGCACAACGATCTTCTGTGTGCGACCGCCTCGTCGACTGAAACTTTCGCGCGCTATCACCGCCAGCACGAATACGCCGCATGCGTAAACACCCCACGTCAATAGGGAAAACACGCTGGCCCCGTCGATTACCTGCATGAGCGGCGCGACGCTGGCTGTGAGTTGTTCGAAGCGGGTAACGGGAATGAACGGGAATAATTCGGCTAAAGCCCACGCCACGATCAGCCCCATGCCCAGTTTCGCCAACGATCCGTGCCGCAGGTGCTGGGCGCGCCAGTTGGACCACAGAGCGGCTCCCGGGAGTTTGCGCAGCATGCCGGCAGAGCCAGCTGCACCGACCACACTGCCGGCAGCGTAAAACATGAAGTGAATAAAGTTTGCGACCCGGCCGGGCACCATCAGTTGTGCCACTTCGATGAGTGCCCCAATCGCCAACGCAACGCCAAGGCCGAATGCAAACTGCGCCCGCGGCGTGGTTGCGGGCGACCATTTGGTGGCCAAATAACCGATTACGCCGAAGATGATCCCGAGCAACATCGCGTGGGAGCGCAGCATCGTCGGCAATAAATGTACGTCTCGCAACGGTGTGAGCGTAATGATCGCCAAAATTACGCCCACCAAGGCCAAAAAGGCGCGAGTTGGTGGTAGGGGTGCGGCGGGTTTGCGGTGTGAGCGTTTGCGTTTTCTGTGGGCCATACGTCGTTAGCGGCTTAACAGACTGCGGGCATGAACGATCGGGATCGCGTAAGTAATAGCGCTGGGATCTTTGAGAATGTTTTCTTTCGACGATTTCACAAGCACGCTGTTGACTACGCCGATAACAGTCCCGGAGTGAACCTCGTAGACAGGGCTACCGCTATTGCCCGGATAAGCTGTTGCATCGAGTTGATAGACATCGAAGGGATCCCGCAGACGCTTGATTTGCGCAGCCGTAAGCGATCGCGTTGAAGGTGCGGGGATCGCGATCGGTGATATTGCGGCGACTATGCCGGTGTGGGTAACAGGATATAAACCGAGCACGGCGCCAATGGGAAAACCCGTGAACGCGATCGTTTGACCTTCGCGCACGTCATCCTGGGCAGCGAGCCGCAGTGGTGGCACAGGTGCGCCGTCGATGGACAACACCGCGAGGTCGTGGCGTAAGTCAGTAGTGACAATTCTGGCGCGACGTATTTGTGGTTTCCGACCGCGCCCGACGAACACCACGAGAGACTCTTTGCGTTCCTCATCCAGTCGCCGCTTAGCGACGTGCGCATTAGTGAGAATCTGGCGACCGTCGCCGACGGCAAAGCCCGTGCCCGAGAGAATATTCGCCGGGCTGCGATTGAAAACATGGGTGCCGATGCCAACGATGCTCGGGCGAATACGCGTAACGGTATTCACGAGCTCCGCGCGCGCGCCGTGCGTGAACAGCATCGCGGCTAGCAGCAGGATGAAGTTGTTCCAGCCTGGGGCTTGTTTGATAGTCATTTTGCGACTCTAATGCGCTCTGATCGTTCGTTTCAAATGACGTGCATTATCGATTTTACATCAATAGTTTGAGCAATATTTCTAATTCGTCAATTGAGTACGACATAGGGGGTGGGAAAGGGCTTGTTGGCGGCGGCGGGCGGAATAGGTGCCGGGGTGTCGCAACGGTCGTGGCGCGCCGCTGCAATCGCGCTCTAAATCGACTAAATCGGCGTACCTCGCTCGCCTCAGGGGCGTCCACGGGCGCAGTGGGCGGCGCGGCTGCAGATCTCGCCCGAGGAGGTTTAAGCGCCCGTGAAAGTCAGTCGTGACATTTTGGCGGCCCGTTGGACCTTTTATCGGTACCCGAGCCGCAATGATATTGCGACCAAAATACCATGTATCGGGACTGCGAGTTGCCGTCATTCGAATGCGCACCCCGGTGCGACGGGCGACGATGGTGTTAAACAATATGCGTACTTCCCGCACCCGCCCGCGGTGGGGTTTGAGCACGAGCGCATCACCATGACGATTGACGAAGATGTTGTTATAAATGGCCACCCGGCCTTCTGCTTGCAGGAGAGCTTCGGCGCGGTTGTGGATGAAAGCGTTGGCGTAGACCAGATAGCGATCCTCGCTACCCGGGCCGCGTGGCGGCCAGTCTCCGAGCAACACCGAGGGTCGCGGTGCGTTGGCGCTAGCGCTGCCATTGAGGAATTCGTTGTGGCGGATAATTGTCGTTTGTGGCTGCGGCCGAGCCCGTAGTTGCCGCCGCGAATACTGATGTTTTATCTGCAGGGCATAACCACGCGTCGCGCGAATCACGTTATGTTCGATGATGCCATTAAAAAACGGTGCGCTACCGTCAGCCTCGCCGAAGTACATACCGGTGCCCGCAGCGATGATTTCGTTTCCGCGAACGAGCCATGCCCAAGCAGGACATTTCGTCGAAATACCAACGAGCTGTTGATCCGCACCGTGGCCGGTAATACGCAGACCCAACAGGGAAATATGGTGAGCATACTCTGCGTGGCCTTCGCATTTCACGCCATCGACGCTTAAGCCTCGGCCGTCGATGTTTAACTGCTGCAATTCGACATACTGTGAATTGCCGATGCTGATCGTATTATGACCGGCACGCGCTAAGAACACCGGTCGTCGCCGCTCGAATTGGGCGGTAATCCTGATCGGTGCAGCCGAGGTCCCGTGCAGGTTCCACACCGATAGCCCATCGCGATAGTGACCCGGGGCGAGGTATAAGGTATCGCCCGCGCGGAGTTGATGCAGCAGTTGCGTGTAGTTGGAAGGTCGACCGTAATAGATGTTCGCCCCACTAGCGTGCTGGCCCAGCGTTGTCAAAATAAGCAAACACCCCCACGCGTCGCGTAAACGGGTGGCGGCATCAACTAACAAAACGGCCTTCTGATACGAGCCCGCCGGCGATTTTCTTTTCCCACTCGAGCGCCGTGGTGACAATCGTTTCCAGCTCGTCGAATCGCGGTTGCCAGGAAAAAAGCTGTTGGAGCCGGGTAGAATCTGCCACCAACTCCGCGGGGTCACCCGCGCGGCGTGGTGCTTCACGTATGTTTAATGTTTGCCCATGCAAGCGTTGCACAACGTCGAGAACCTCGCGCACGCTATAGCCATGACCGTAACCACAGTTCAAGGTCGTCGACTGCCCCCCCTGTTCGAGATGTTCGAGAGCACGCACATGTACTTCGGCAAGATCGCACACATGAATGTAATCGCGAATACCGGTGCCGTCCGGCGTGGGATAATCCGTGCCAAATACCTGTATTTGATCGCGTCGGCCCGTAGCCAATTCGCAGGCAACTTTGATCAGCAGCGTGGCGCCGGGCGTCGATTGCCCAATTTCACCCGCCGGGTCTGAGCCCGCGACATTGAAGTAGCGCAATATTACGTGCTTTAGAGGTGTCGCCTGCGAAGTGTCGCGCAGCATTTGTTCCGCCATTAACTTCGACATGCCATAGGGATTGATCGGCGCCGTGGGCGTATCTTCAGTGCAGCGGGGCTCGGGCGGTGTGCCGTAGACCGCGGCGGTCGAGGAAAAAATAAAGTGGCTAACACCCGCGTCCACACAGCATTCGATCAATTGACGCGCACTGCAGGTGTTATTGCGGTAGTACTTCAGGGGATCAGACACTGATTCCGGGACAATGGTATACGCAGCAAAATGCATGACGGTATCGATAGCATTCGCCTTAAGTATTTGGCTCACCAAGTCGCGATCACCCGTTTCTCCGACGATGAGTTCGCCGTGCAGAACCGCACCGCGATGGCCTTTCGACAAATTATCCAGAGTTATAACGTTGTGACCATCTTGGCCCAGCATTTTGACGACATGACTTCCGATGTAGCCTGCGCCGCCGGTTACCAGTACGTTCCTTTTCATAGATTTACCTCGAATTTACCGCGAGAGAAACGATTTATTATGGGTCGACGGCACCAAACCACGGAGTTATACCGCCTCGCTAATATTGGCGACCAACGGAACTTAGGGTTTAACATGGACTCAAAGCGTTGCTAGGAGCGGCGCTAGCCGGCGCTCCGAATTCCATAACGCGGTATATTACCGCACCCGACTTGATGCGGCGTGCGGCGCCATCATAAGAGCCGACACCTGGCTAACACGGGTGGTCGTGAACAGGAGTGATTAAATGAACTTCATTGCAAAATGGTCGCTTAATTTAGTCGTGGTGCTAAGCTCAATGTCGGCGCTGGCTAGTGAATATCCAACCTTAGAGACGGTAGACTATGTCATGACGTGCATGCGTCTCAACGGCGGACAATCTGTCGATAATCTTTATCATTGCTCCTGTGAAATTGACGTTATTGCGCGGCAACTTTCCTTTGAGGATTTCAATGAAGCGCGGACCTTCGAGATCTATAAACGTATGCCGGGAGAGAAGGGCGGCTTGTTTCGCGAGAGCGCGCGTGCCGACGCGATCGTGGCCAAGCTAGAGGCGGCCCGCGCGGACGCAAAAAAACGCTGTTTCGTCGGCGTCAAACGGCGTGCAAAATCGACTGACGGCGCGCCGGCGCAGCCGGTGCAGTGAATTTCACCGGCAGCGCTTAGGCGGCGAAATCGCCGTACGGGGGCGAATGCTGTATATACGGCAAGGAATGTTGCCGTGCGGGACTTCGGGTCCCAATATGTTATTGCCTCGGGATGCCTTATCTCGGTTGTCGAGCGCGCAAATTTCACTATAATCCCTAAGAACTAATTCCCGGCGTCAATGGACAGGCGAAGGTAGAATTTATGCGGACTGCGTGAGGGGAGGCGATTCAGTTTATGGTGCAGGCGTCGTGTCACAACGATGATCATCATCAGACTTCACTATCGTCGTTATTGAATTGGTCAGGGCGACCACGCAACGATAACGGCAGCCATACCCGATCCGTTCACTTCAGAATCACTGCTCCGGCAGCGATGGGCTATGTATCTCGTCCATGGTCTCGGCGAGACGCACGGCTAAACCCTATAGTTCGAGGCCAAGAAACCTATCAATAAGTGAAGGAGGAGGTCATGAGAAAAACATCGTTTCAACGATGGCTCGTTGCAACGGCCTCTCTAGTGGCGATGGCCCTAAGCGGCACTGCCATGGCGAACGCCGAGCTAGAGAAGTTGATGCAAGACCCCAATTACTGGGTTTTCCCCGGCGGTAACTACGGGAACTGGCGCTATTCGGAGCTCAACCAGATCAACAATACGAATGCGCATAAGCTGCAAGCAGCTTGGACGTTTTCGACCGGTGTGTTACGCGGACACGAAGGTGGCCCTTTGGTGTTACCCAGTTCGGCGACGGGCTTGCCCCACGATACTTTGTATATTCACGCTGCGTTTCCTAACAACGTTTTCGCGATCAATCTTGATACGCTAGAAGTTGTGTGGGAATACGTTCCTGTCCAAGATTACGATGAAACCGTACCAGTCATGTGCTGTGACACGGTTAATCGTGGTTTAGGTTACGGCGACGGCAAGATCCTGCTGCAGCAAGCCGATACCGTGCTCGTCGCTATCGATGCGAAGACGGGTAAGAAAGTTTGGTCGGTGAAAAATGGTGATGCGAAATTAGGTCAAACTAATACGAATGCGCCGCACGTGATCAAGGACAAGGTCTTCACCGGGATCTCCGGCGCTGAGTTTGGCGTCCGTTGTTGGATGAACGCCTATGATCTGAAAACCGGTAAACGCGTTTGGCGCGCCTATAGCATGGGTCCCGACAGCGATATCCTGGTTGATCCCGCCAACACAACCGAACTTGGCAAACCCATTGGCAAAGATTCCTCGTTGAAAACTTGGAAAGGCGACCAATGGAAAATCGGTGGCGGTTCCACTTGGGGTTGGTGGCCGTACGACAAAGAACAAAATCTCATGTATTACGGCACCGGCAATCCGTCGACTTGGAACCCGGTTGTTCGTCCTGGTGACAATAAGTGGTCGATGACGATCTTTGCGCGTGATGTCGATTCTGGCATGGCGAAGTGGGTCTACCAAATGACGCCGCATGACGAATGGGATTATGACGGCATTAATGAAATGATCCTCGTCGACATGAAGGTGAAGGGCAAAGATCGGAAGGCCTTAGTGCACTTCGACCGGAACGGTTTCGGCTATACGCTGGATCGTGTTTCGGGCGAACTGTTGGTCGCTGAGAAATTTGACCCGGCGGTTAATTGGGCGACGCATGTCGACATGAAGACGGGACGCCCGCAGGTGGTTGCGAAATATTCGACTCACCACGGTGGTGAAGATAACAACACGACCAATATCTGTCCTGCAGCGCTGGGTAGCAAAGACCAACAACCCGCGGCGTACAGCCCGAAAACCGGTTTGTTCTACGTGCCGACAAATCATGTCTGCATGAATTACGAACCTGTCAGTGGTGGTGAGTACGTTGCTGGGCAACCCTACGTGAATGCGGTACTGAGCATGTTCCCCGCGGGTCGCGTGTCACCAGGTGCAGAGTTTGGCAATAATGCTAGCAACAATAACCTAGGCAATATGATCGCCTGGAATGCCGACACCGGTAAAATCGTATGGTCGATTCCGGAGCGCTTCTCTGTTTGGAGCGGCGTGTTGGCGACCGCTGGTGATGTCGTTTTCTACGGTACCTTAGAAGGTTACCTTAAAGCGATCGATGCTAAGAGCGGTAAGCTGCTGTGGCAGTTTAAGACGCCCTCCGGCATTATCGGTAACGTCAATGCGTGGGGTCACAAAGGCAAACAATACGTTGGTGTATTGTCGGGCGTTGGTGGTTGGGCCGGTATCGGCATGGCCGCAGGCCTCATTAATGATACCGACGGCCTTGGCGCGGTTGGCGCCTACAAGGGTTTGAGCAGCTATACGCGCCTCGGTGGTGTGTTGAGCGTGTTCAGCTTGCCTTAAGAAATAACTAGCGGTGCCGGCGCTTCGTCGCAAGGCACCGTGCATTGAGTCATTAACCCGGTGCCAGTCGGCACCGGGTTTTTTGTGTCTCGGAACTTTGTCGGGCTAGGTGTTATCCTAAACGTTGTTTTCGCGAAACGAATATTGAATTAGGAGTTGGGTCGTGGGTCGTGAATTTTTTCGTTTTTTATTATGCATACCTTTTGTTGTTAGCCTATTCATAATCGGTTGTTCGTCGGATGACGCGGATACGCAGCGTACCTCGACGCAGCGCGCGAGTGCTGATTCGGCCGATCCGGCAAGCGCGAGCGGCGCGTCTCATTCAGTTGCAACAACCGAAGCGGTCTCTGTGCAGCAACCGGCACCCCAGAGCAACACTGAACCGGCTGCTATGGTGGCGACCGCTGCGGTGGCCGCAGAAGTGGCGAGCCCCGATGTTGCCGAGGATTCATCGACGGAAGCTGCGGCTGAACCACAGGAGCACGTCGTGCAGGCAGTCGTTACCCAGTGGCGACCGTTAGTGCTGTTTGCTCACGTTGGTGACACGGTAAGGTTCACGACCATGGCGGGGCATGACACCGAAGCTATTGAAGGCATGATCCCCGAGGGTGCAGAGGTTTGGAAATCGGCGCTCGGAGAAGAAGGCTTTAGCATCACGCTTGAGAAAGAAGGTGCGTATATCTACAAATGCAACCCACATATTACCACGGGCATGGTCGGCGCTATCGTCGTGGGCGACAGTGAGCCTAAAAACCTCGCTGCACTGGAAGCCGGATTGTCGAACGTGAAGGTGGGCGCAAACATGGTTAAGCGCACCCTACGGAAAATGCGCAAGGCCCTGGACGAACGCGGTTGACAAAGCATGATGTTGAACATCAACGCTAATTTTTGCGCTAGCTCACGGACGCAACGAGCTAGCATGGGTCGACGTTGCTCTTTTGCCGCCGTGGCCTGGGGCGTGATCGTGGCTGTTTTCTGGCCGGCTTGGGCGGTATCCGTGGCGATGCCCGAGGCACGTGCATTGAAAGTATGCGCGCCGCCGTATTCCCTACCGATGTCGGATAAGGATGAATCGGGTTATGAAAATCGCATTGCCCGTCTATTTGCCGAGCAGCTGGACGTGCCGGTTAAATATGAATGGTTTCCGCAGCGGATGGGGTTCATCCGTAACACACTTAGAAATAACGACACCCCAGACGGCTCCTATAAATGCGACCTCGTCGTTGGTGTGATAGAGAACTTTGAACTCGCGGCGACTACAAGACCTTATATGCGCTCTACTTGGGCAATGGTCTATGTCAAGGGGCGCGGTCTCGACTTCATTAAATCCCAACACGATTTGAAAGGTCTAAGTAAGGAGCAAAAGGTTTTGTTTCGAATCGGAATTTGGGATCAGGGACCGACGACGGAATGGGTATATCGACTTGGTTTGATCGAATATGCAACTCCGTACCCGATGATGGCCGGGGATGCGCGCCGAAATCCGGGACACATTATTGAAGAGGAACTCCTGTCAGATAAGATCAATTTGACGTTTGCCTGGGGACCGATCGCCGGATTCTACGCGAAGAAAGCCCGTGCAGACGGGCACGATGTTGTCGTTATTCCGTTGCAGTCGGACTTGGGAGTAAATTTCGATTTTCAGATTGCTATGGCAGTGCGCCACGGAGAGTCGCAGTGGCGAGAGCAAGTTAATCAGTTGATAGAGAAAAACCAAGTCGAGATCGATCGGATCTTGAAAGAGTTTGGCGTGCCAATGCTGGAACTTGATCTCACTCGTGCGGTAGGAGACGACGACGATGACTAGGGCGGTTGTACCGTGGGTACTCGGGGCGGCGTTGGCTATGTTGGCGCTGTGTAGCCCTGTTCTGGCCGCTGAGCGTGCGGCCCCATCTGCGCCAGAGTTCTCGCGTGCGGAAACGGTGTTGTGGATGACCGATCAATTAAAGGCAGTCGATGTGCCAATGTTGATCCGCTATCGCTTCTCCAAAACGGGTTCGCTTGAGGAAGGATTTGAAGATACGGTGGAGTTTCGTGTATCGAAAATTCATGACGACGGGATGAAATCTGCAGACCTGAAATTTTTTAGTGGTGAGCGAAACTTTCCCGTACCACCGGTTGAGCGTACTGACGTGAACCCCGTGCTAAAGGTTTTTTTTCAGGGCGACGTCTATGAAATGAATAGATTGACCGATGTCGAAGGTAGCGCGCGTGAACGCTGGCGGTATTTTCAGCGGCGTATAAAGTTTGCCCTTGCCCAGACCGCCGTTGCTGAGGAGGTGCGTTTCAATTTCGACGGCCGCGAATACCAGGGTATTAAGATTTCCTTTACCCCCTACCGAAATGATCCGAAACGAGCGCACTTCGAAAAGTTTGCGGAGAAGCGCTATGAGGTGATCATTTCCGACGCCCTGCCGGGTTATGTCTATCAGATCCAGACCACCGTACCGGATGGCGCGACCGCAGATAACGTACCGCCGCTGATCCAAGAAACACTACGTCTGCACGCCGTTGAACGACTCGCCTCTGGCGCAGATTTCTAGGTAAGGACCGCGGCCGCCGGCGGTCTGGGCCGTGATAGTGAAGCAGTGCGATGCCGGGTAGTGTCATAGCCAACATCATTGCTGACTCGTAAAAGTACCTGTTATCCCCACCTATGGGCACCAACGCGGTGAGCGCCTCGTGCAATATCTGTGCTCGCGAGCTCGGTGTGCGGCCATCGTCGCGGCGATGATATGATAGGGGCATTGTTCCCCCACCGGCTTTAGTACCGGCGGGGGTTGCTTAGCTTGTGACGAGGGTGGTACTAGCAGATGAGCAGCTACATCGACGTTGCCGAGAAAATCGACGTCCCAAAACCGTCAAAATACTACACACCGCCAGAGTTCGAGACCGTTTTCGATTTCCCGATCGCCTATCGCCGCAAAGGTAAGGGTGAGGTAGTCGTATTGTTGCATGGCGCCGGATTTACGCGCATGTGGATCCCATTCTACGAACGCATGTCGGAAAGCGTTGATTTCATCGCACCCGAGGCGCCTGGTTTCGGCGAAACACCGATGCCTAGTTGGTTTAAGAATTTTGATGACCTCACCATCATTTACGATCAGTTGTTTGCGCAACTCGGACTCGAACAACTCCATTTGGTCGGCTTTTCTATGGGTGGCTGGGCAGCGGTAGAATTCGCATCGTTTTACCCCCGGCGCCTAAAAAGTTTGAGCCTGATCACCCCGGTTGGTCTGCGGCTTGAAAATAACCCCGGGGTCGACATTTTTCAGCTCACGCCACCCGAACTCATCGATCGTTTGTTCAAAGATAAATCCGTCATGGCAGAGTTCGCGATAGATCCAGATGATTTTGATGAAAACATTCATTTATATTCAGAATTTTCGGCGGCCGCACGTCTCATGTGGGCGCCGCGATACAACATTGCTTTGACGAGGCGCCTACAACGTGTGCAATGCCCAACGCTCGTCGTTGGCGCTGAGGAAGATCGCTTAGTACCGAATGAAATGTCCGACAAATTTGCCACCACATTACCGAACGCGCGTCTCGTACGTATTCCCGGCACCGGTCACGAACCGCTGCTGGAACGGCCGCAAGCGCTGGCGAAGACGTTGCTGCAGACGATCGAGGAAGCTTCGTAATGAATAAGCTACGATTCTACGCTTTTCATCTCATGCCGTATCCGGATATCCCGCCGACCGCGGAATTCTCATCGACGTGGGTGACGCTCCCCAACAAACACTATAACCCGCACCGGGGTCGAGTGCTCTACAATGAATATATCGACCAACTTGTTGCGGCCGAAAAATACGGTTTCGATGGTGTCGGTGTTAATGAACACCACGCCAATTTCTACGGCACGATGCCATCGCCAAATATTATTGCAGCGATGCTGGTGCAGCGAACCCACCGTATTCCGATTGGCATTATCGGTAACGCCATCCCTTTGCATGGCAATCCCCTGCGGGTTGCCGAAGAGATCGCGATGTTAGATGTGATCTCAGGTGGGCGGATTATCTCAGGTTTTGTGCGCGGCATTGGTTGCGAGTATTTTAACAATCCTGTGCCACCTGCCGATTCCGTCGAACGCTTCAACGAAGCGCACGATCTGATCGTCAAGTCATGGACCGATGATGGGCCGTTTACTTGGCAAGGTGATCATTTCTACATTCCGAACGTAAATTTAATTCCTCGGCCTATCCAACAACCCCATCCCCCGATCTGGATACCGGGGCAGGGCTCGCTGGAGACCATTCAGTTTGTGGCAAAACACCGCTATACCTACCAAATGATCTTTGCACCATTGTGGTTCACGAAAATGGCCTTTGATGGTCTGCGTGAAGAATGTTCGCGCATTGGATTCGATGCCCCGAAAAGCATGTTTAACGCTGTTGTTCCGACGTATGTCGCCGAAACCGACGAGCAAGCACATCGCGAAGCGAAAGCGCACCTGAGCTGGGTGTTTAATACCGGACTTAAGATCCCGGATTCAATTTTTTTCCCACCGGGTTATATGAGCACGAAATCGTTTCGTAATTTCGTCGGCTTATTAAAAAAAGGCAAAGTAAAACCACAGTATAAACTGAGTTATGACGAGCTGATCAATGATGGTTATATCATCGTTGGCTCGCCGCAGACGGTGATCGACAAGCTAGGTCACTATTGCGACAACGTCGGTGCTGGCGGCATGATCGCGGCGGGTTGTTCCTTCGGCCCAATGCCGAATTGGATGGTGATGAAAAATATGCAGACGTTCGCCGAGGAGATCATGTCCGTATTTCGCGAACCGGATGGCAAACCAGATTACCTGCGGGAAGATCCCCTCACAGGATTAACCTATCCTGAGGGCGCAGCGAAACATGGGCGCAGCGGCGGGAATCCGCGCTCAGTCGTTACCGGTTCGGATGAGTTGATTGAACATCGACTGGCGCATATTCCAGAAGTAATCGACTCGACCATAACCGCACCTGGTGCACCACCGTTGCAATCGGTGCGCTGCAGTCCGCCAGTCTAAACCCCGCTAGAGCAGCGCACTAGGTTTCCCTAAGTTCGACAGCCTGCTAGGTGTCGAGGCGCAGGATTTCGCCGAGCCCCCCGCAACAGGCATCGCCGAGCCAGCGATCGACGCGGGATAGGGGCCCAAACTTGCGTCGTGCGGACCGTGAGTGCTGTCCGACATAGTCACCCAGCAAATGTAGGAATGGCGAGCTATAGGGCCCGCTGTGGCTGAATCCTTGCGGTAGCTTCGCGTCAGGTTCGCGCAACAAAATCGTGCCCCGGCGCATACTGTGACCTACGCTGCGGCCCACGCCACCCGTGACGCACACCGTTCCTGCTACCATGTGGTTGCCGAGATAGTCGCCAGCGGCGCCGTTGACGATGATAAGCCCACGGCGCATGCGTTCGCCCGCTCGATCGCCGACGTTACCGTCGACCACGATCACCCCGTTTTTCATGCCCAAGGTTGCGCCCGGCAAGAGTCCGCCGAGCCCGTCACCGGTGGAACCCTTAATTTGAATCTCACCGTTACGCATGCTCGCTGCGGTGTGGTCGCCGACGTCGCCGTCTACGCGGATATGACCACCGCTCATTGCGCTGCCTAGTCCGTGACCTGCGTCACCCTTAACTATTATTGAACCTGTGGACATATCACGGCCGATATTGTGAAGCTGCGTGGTACTCCCCTCGATCCGCAAAGCGCGCGTCGTGTTAGTACCGCTGACAGCAAATAGGTCCCCCACGGCAATCCGTCGTTTTCCGTTAATGAGGCGGTGTTTTTTGACCTTCTCTAAGCTCATACCGCACAGAACCTCCGGCAAGAGCCCGCGCAAGTCGAGATCGGTCGACAAGCTATCCTGCAGCTTAAGGATCAAGGCACTCACTTGAGAATTTCGCGCAATTTAAAGTGATAGGGGCCGAGATTCCCGCCGTAATTGCCGGCAGTAATGCCGACTACGCCGCGCCGTCGTCCCAGCTTGCAAACTGCCTCGATGCCGGATCGCGTCGCGGCGTCGATGGATGGTTTATCGAGACCATCGATCACGATTTCTAACACCGCCCCGATATCCTTCGATAGCGCCGAATCGACCCGGCCTTTGAGCGTCGGACAATAACGATGATTCGTGGAAGCAGGCAGCGCTTTATATTTGGATCCAACTTTAGAGCCCGAGCGTACGATACCCCCGGGGAACGGCATGATCACATTCGGTACTTTGCGCATAGCGCGAATTGCGCGTTCGCACGCTCCCAGCGCGCGCTCTTGGTCTACGGCCAAGACCAAAAAATTACCTCCGCCGATTGCTTTGCTCACGTAGGTGAGATCGTCGCAAACAAATTCACCATCCATAACCGGCACACGCCACAGGCGGCGTCGGCCCAATTTTTTCGCTATTTGATAGCCGTCGCCAAAATAGCGCAGGTTTTTCCCGAGTGGCAGCGGGTCTCCTTCTGTCAAGCCCGCGAAACAAGCGGAGGTCGGCGCGGTTAGCACACATTGCCCGACTCGATTTTGAATCTGCTTGGCCAGTTCCTTGCTGCTCATCGCAAAGATCAGTACCGCGACACCGGGCCGGCCATCAGGTGTGTGGCTCGCGTTGATAGTGCGCTCGATGCCAGCTTCACAGCCGCAGGCGATTACCGAAGTTGCGAAACCCGTCATCGCTTGTGCTGCCTGCAAAGCCCAGTCTTCGTTCAAGGCAGTAACGATTAGGCGCGTGGCCTTCATGGGGAAAGCTTCCGCAAAAGTATTCTCAACTGCGACGCCGTTTATTTTCATGATAGGCGCTCAGTCTTGTGGACGACTAAACAACCTCGACCGTCGTCGATGATTTCGTCGTCAGAAAGCATAAAGTTCCCTTTCCTAACGGTCATGTAACGCTCGAAATAGGCGTCGAGCTCACGCTCTATGCTAGCATCGTAGTCCGGTCGGACTACATGTGTTGCGCCGTGAACAGTGTTTACTATCTTACCGCGTCGAGCGATCAACTCACCCGCTTTGAACACTAGCTCCGGCCGACTAAACATGCGCTCACGATCTGAATTCTCTTTGTAGACGACTAGATCTGCTCGGGCACCCGAGCCTAGATGGCCGAGGTTATGTAAACCGAGTGAGCGCGCCGGTGCCGCACGCGTGATAATCGCAATTTCGTAGAGACTATACTCACGGTCGAGTGATCCCAGCGTGCTCATCTTACGCGCATCGGCGTTGATAGTTGCGAGCATGTCGTCGCGAAAAGAGCGATCCATGAGGAGGTGAATAAGATGGGGGTAGCTCGTAAAGGGTGCGCCGTTAGGGTGATCGGTTGTCAAGAAAACGCGCCACGGATCTTCGATGCGCAAAAAGAGTTCGAGGCCGATGGCCCACTGCAACGCGTTCACATAGTTTTGATCTCTATATTTGAACGGTACGACGCCGCAACCGGCGTCGCACTCGATGTCCATGACAACGCGTTTTCTTGGATTCGCGAAAACGCTGCCCGCATATTGGCGCATGCTATCGCCGGACTCCGTTACCGTTTGACCGAACATGATTTGCCCCACGTCGATCGAAATATTTTTTCCCCGGTTGATCACCTCCGCGATTTCGGCAGCGCCAGAGGAAAAACCGCGATCGCCATCTTGTCCGTAGCTATGAAATTGTAGGTGCGTGAAATGGGCGGGCAGCCCTTCAAGGGCGGCAAAACTCTTCAGCGTTGTCGCGGCATTCCCCGGTACGCCGAGATTGCAGCCGTGAATATGCAAGGGGTGCGTTAAACCGAGTTCATTTACTGCCCGCGCCAGCGTAAGCAGAATTTCGCGTGGCGTAACGTTGTAGTTTGCGTTTTGCTCGTCTAGTTCGAGGCTGCGTTGGTTAAACTTAAAGGCATGAATACCGCCGGGGTTGACGACTTTGATCGCCAACGCTTGGGTTGCCCGTAGGGTCCAGGCGACGTAGTCCTTGATCTTCTCTGGTGGAGCCCCATTTGAAATCAAGCGCAGCAAAAAGTCATCGTTACCCAACAAGGCATACGCGCCTTTGTCCACGATCGGTGTGTCGGCCATTTCGAGGTGGGATTGGCGCGCATTGGCAGGCAACATGGCAGGTTCGAAACAGGCGGTATAACCGAGTTCCGCGTAACGGTAGCCGGTCGTAAGCGTGCTGGGCGCGGCGTGGCCACAACCCGCATGCGGATGTTGCCTCGCGGTGACGATCGCCTTGAGGTGATCTTCGGGCAACATCATGCGCGCAATATTGACTTTGCCGCCACCGATATGGGTGTGAATATCGATCCCCCCCGGCATGACGATGCAATCGCTTAGATCATGGGTCTCGACAATAGTATCGGTGTTTCGAATACGCTTCTCCACACCACGGGTGCCGATGTAGAGCGTCTTTATTTCGCCGTCGATGCCGTGTTGTGGATCATAGATCTTACCGTTGCGAAGTTCCGTATATTGGGCCATTGTCGTTACGGCTTACAGTGCCGCCGAAATGTCACGCAAAACCTGCGCCGCACTGCGGTGCTTAGTATTACGCAAGCGGCGTAAGGGTAGAGAGACGACGCTATCGGTTCTGATCATGCGCCCACCGTGATCCACACCCGGCACGCCTACGGGTAGCACGATGTCCGCTTTCGTCGTTGTTGGGTCTTTAGTGCCCACGACGATCAACTGCGCGTTATCGAGCACTGGCGGCGGGCGCTCGGAGAAGCTATCGATCCATACGACGACATCAGCGGTCCCGGCGGTGAGAATACGATGACTCGAGTACACGCTAGGTTCGTAGTGCAGCGTGTTGCCCGCATAAGAAATGTGCAGCGGAAAACCACTTAACCAGGCGCAAGTTTGTAACGCCGATAAGCCGCCATCATCACCTCCTAAGGCTAATCCTGCCGCACGCTTGCTCTCGTTCAGTTCGTCGATCCACTCACATATACTGCGCACAAGAACCGTCGCCGTATTCGGCGGGTACTGGCCTGCAGCCCACACAAAAACCGGATAAGCCGCGGCCCGTAGCGCGGCGATGAAACTATCCGCTGATTCCGCCGGTGCTTGTGCGTAGCGCGCCCGCAATTTGCCAACCAAGTCGGTCAATCCAGCTACGGAACTCTTAATGTGGGTAATTTGCAGCCCGTGACTAGTTCGCGGAAGCCGTTGTTGTGGCCCCAAGTAGTAGACTTTGCGTTGCTTGCCACGTGCCGCAGTCAAGGTTCGTTTCGGTGCGGCCACGCGCCGCAGAAATTCTGCGTAACGATCGTTGACGTCAATGCCGACCAATACAAGCAGGTCTGCGTGATTGCGCAACTCGCTCAATGTTGTCGTAATCCAACCGCGACTTTGCAAGACTTCTATATTGCAATCGAGTGCTGTACTTTGCATGTGATCAACACTCGCGCCAATTTTGCTGGCAAGATCGAGTGCGGCTCGGGCGCCGTCGATATCGGTTCCGAGTCCACCGATAAACGGTGCATGTGACCGTTTCAGCAGCTTTGATGCGGCCGCAACCGCGTCGGCGTAGTTCGCTGGCGCGCCCTGCAAACGCAGTCGTGGGTCGATGCTTGGTCGCGCGTATTCCCGTTTCGCGCGGGCACAGCCATTTTTTTCGACGCTAACGATCGCCTCTGCGCTGGTGGTAACGGTTAGATCGTCGCAAAGTAAAGCGCAAAAAGGACAGACAACGTCTGTTTGTCTCGCCGCGGTAGTTGTCACGGAAGATTTACCCACGCTCACTTCGAAATATTTGCAGCTTGTGTTTGTAAAGTTCGCAGTGGCGAACCCGCATCGTTGCTAAAGTTATCATAGTCGATTTTTCATCACTAGCATTAACACCCCGGCGCGGTGGAGGTGAGGTGGTAGAGAATTGACTATACGGTAGTGCATGGTGAGCATTTCTTCTGTTGCATCTCTATAATGCAAGTGCTCTGACCCACAGTTAAACGATGATGTCCTATCGAGATGTAAATGAGCGCTGAGGTATGTGTAGAGGCGCCAGCGCGCTTGCATCTCGGATTCTATGATTTGAGTTGCGCGCGAGGTCGGAGATTTGGCAGTTTGGGATTAACCCTCGATGGTATCAATACGACCGTGCGGGTCGCGACGACGCCCGCTGAGTCTAGCCCACGGGTGACAGGTGCTGAACCTGAGCGCGCTCGTCGGATCTTGGATCGGCTCCGCGAACGTTTGGGTGAATTCTCTTGTGGTGACGTTGTCATTGGGCCGGCGATACCGCCTCACGCGGGCCTGGGATCCGGCACCCAACTTGCGCTGGCGCTGGCGACCGCGATCGCGCAACTAAACGGTATTGAACGGTCAGCGCGTGAGCTCGCGGCCCTCTGTGGGCGCGGCGCACGTTCTGGGATCGGTATCGCAGCTTTCGAAGCTGGTGGGTTCATCGTCGATAGTGGCCGCGGCCCCGCGACCGAAATTCCCACCGCGATCGCGCAATTACCGTTTCCCGAACGGTGGCGCGTGTTGTTAGTGCTAGATCGCGCTTGGCGTGGTCTAAGCGGCCGAGAAGAACAACGCGCTTTTGCGGAGTTGGCACCGATGGCGCGGTCTACCGGCCAGGAGCTTTCGCATTTAACCCTGACGGCTATCCTGCCGGCGCTTGCCGAAGAAGATTTCCCATCATTTTCCGCCGCTCTCGGCATCGTGCAAAGGCGTGGAGGAGAGTACTTTGCTTCGCAGCAAGGCGGAGCGTTCACTAGCCCACGGGTCGCTTCTATCATCGAGTCCTTAAGCGCGGTTTACAATCTCGACGGCTGGGGTCAGAGTTCGTGGGGCCCAACGGGCTTTATTTTCATCTCCAGCCCGGAGCTGGCCAACGAAGTGTTACGTGACGCCTTGCGCCGTTTCCCGGCGCAGCAGGGCATCGAATTCCGACTGTGCAAGGCGCGTAACAAGGGCGCTGTCGCACACGCCTCAGCAGCATCACCCTGTGCGACGACGTTTGCGTCGCGACGCCGCGCGCGGTAATCACTCATACAACTCGGTAGACTACACCCATGAGCCTCCCATTTTTATTGCACGTCATTTCACCGAATAAGTACGTAAGTCCCTTTGATATCAACATGGCGTACGAAGCCAATTATGATGACGTTATCCCCTACTGCAACATCGGGCTCGATGAAGTTCATGGGTTGACACAAGACACGATATTTTCTCGGCGGCCGGAAGGCGTTAAGCGGACGGCGATGTTCATCGGCGGACGAGATTTTCATTTGTCGCTAGAAATGTTGCAGGTGGCGCGAGATGCCATGGTGCCGCCATTTGAAATCTCCGTGCTAGTCGATCCGAGTGGGGCGATCACGACCGCTGCGGCGATGCTGGCGTTAGCGGAATTTACCTACGTTGAGCAGCAGCAAAATTCTATGCAGGGCGCTCGTGTACTGGTCTACGGCGGTACCGGTCCGGTCGGTGCGTGCGTCGCCATACTGGCTGCGCAACAGGGTGCTGAGGTAAGCGTGGTGAGTTACTCCGGCTCCGCGGGGCCGCAGCGGGTGGTAGAACTCTGCCGTGAGCGCTACGGCGTCGAGCTGCACGGTGCCGACGGCAGTGTTCCAGAGTCGCGCGCGGACATCATTCGCCACGGCCAAATCATTTTCAATACGGCTAAAGCGGGCGTGGAAGTGATCGATCAAAAAACCTTGGCGGTGGCGCAGGATTTAGCCGTAGCGGTGGATGCCAACGCGGTACCGCCGGCGGGCATTGCCGGGATAGGATTGAAAGATCGCAGCGCTAAATTAACCCATGGCCCCGATGGGGCGGTGGGTTATGGCGCCTTAACCGTGGGTGACGTCAAATATCGAGTGCACACTGGATTGCTACAACGTATGTATGAGTCGGATCATCCGGTGTTTCTTGCTCACACCGAAGCGTTTGAATTTGCTCGTACGATTGTGTCCGAGCGCTTCGCGGAATGATGCGAGCGAAGCTCTGCATTATCGCGACCTCGGCCCGACGGCTCGCGCAAGCCGCTCGCGCCGCGGGGTATCTCGTCTACGCGGTAGACGGTTTTGGGGATCTCGATACGCAAGCCGCTAGCGAAGAGCTGCTCATTGAACCGACTTTAGCCAGCAACCAACCCGATGCGGCTAAGGCCGAGGAGGCGATCAACACCTTGATGCGGCGCTACGGTGCTATGCCGGTAGTGATCGGTGGTGGTCTCGAATGTGTACCACGCTTAGTGGCCAATATCGCCACCACATGGCAACTGCTCGGCAACAGCCCCGGGGTCCTGGAGGCGGTCACCGATGTGGCACGCCTACAGCATTTTTGTCGCCTTGAAGGCATCCAACATCCGGACTGCGATACCAACGGTACGGTACGCGTGCGCAAACCGCGCGCTACCAGTGGGGGTAGGACGATCCGCTTTGCGACACACGATGTAGACGAAGCGCGCCGACTTACGCGGCCGTATCATAGTGGTCGATCATTATCGTGTGTATTTCTTGCCCATCGGGGTGGCGCCGAGATCGTCGGGTGTTGCGAACATCTGAATTTGCAACCGACGGCGAGCGCGTTTTTTCGCCATGCCGGCGCGCTCGGCCCGGTCTCATTGCCTCTCAAGAGCAGTCGGGAACTCGGGCGAATCGGGCGTGAACTTGGGCGCTTTTTCGGTTTGCAGGGGATGTATGGAATAGATTTTATTTGCGGCACCGATGGCCGACCGTATCTGCTCGAAGTCAATCCGCGGCCGACCGCTAGCATCGAGTTGCTAGCCTGCCCGGCAACGGTGTTGGCGGCGCACATCGCGGCATGCACGGGATCAGCTAATCGACCTCGGCTGCAGCGCCGCCACGATTGCCGTGCCTACGCGATTTATTACGCTCCACAGCCGATCTGTATTGCCCACGATTTTCAGTGGCCCGATTGGTGCGCAGATCGACCGGCGGACGGCCAGCAAATAGCTCTACATGAACCGCTATGTACAGTTTACGCGGTCGCATCCGAGCTACCCGCCGCGAGATGCTTGCTAGAACAGCGAACAAAGACCTTGGCCGCGCGCCTGGGGTGCGAACATGTCGCAAGCAGGAGCGATGATCTGAGCGGCCCAGATAGCATCCCAGTACAGAATTCGTTTACCAACGCAATTGCAATACAAGGGGTAATACCGGCATGAGCAATCGTGCGCACCTTAGCGCTTTGGCGCAGCCGCTCGTTGAAAACTTAAAAAACCACGCGGATCGTTATCGTGTGAAGGTAACGAGACATCCGAGTGGTATTGATATCGTCGACGCGGGTATCGATTGCCCAGGCGGGCTGGAGGCGGGCCGCTTAATCAGTGAAATTTGCTTGGGAGGCATGGGTTCGGTAGCAATCAACCGCGCCAGCACGTTTAAGCGTTGGTGTTGGCACCTCGATGTGCATACTAGCGATCCCGTAATAGCGTGCTTAGGATCGCAGTATGCCGGTTGGAGTTTGAATCACGGGGAAGGAAAAGAGGCATTTTTTGCCTTAGCCTCGGGGCCAGCCCGGGCGATAGGTTCGCGTGAACCTTTGTTCGATGAACTCGCGTATCGCAACCCGGCGGCTGCGACGAGCCTCGTTCTCGAAGTTGATCGTGAACCGCCGCGAGAAGTCATCGAAAAAATCCTTGATTACTGCAATATCGAACCTAGCCAGCTGACTTTAATTTTAACCCCGACGCAAAGCCTCGCGGGGGGCGTGCAAATCGTTGCACGAGTACTCGAAGTCGCGCTGCACAAGGCACACGAACTAGAATTTCCATTAGATAATATTTTGGATGGGATCGGAACGGCGCCTGTGCCGCCACCGCATCCCAATTTTGTGAAAGCAATGGGACGCACCAATGACGCGATTTTATTCGGTGGCATCGTGCATTTGTTTGTTAACGGGGATGACGAGACTGCGGCGGCGTTAGCTCGAGATTTGCCGAGCAGCGCCTCGAAGGACTTTGGCAAACCATTCGCGACGGTATTCAAAGAATATGACTACGACTTTTACAAGGTCGACCCCATGTTGTTTTCACCAGCGCTTTGCACCGTAACGAATTCTGCGACGGGCAAAACGTTTAGCGGCGGCGAGCTCCGCGAAGATTTGCTGGAACTATCATTTAATCCGTGAGCCTGAGGGTGTCGCGTTCCGCTCACGTAGTCGTTTTTACGGACGCGCCGGGTTGGCACGGTAAGGCGCTGACGGCTGCCTTCGCAGAACGTGGTTTCACGACACATTATGTTTCGCTATCCGAGTGCAGCATCTCTTGCGGTGATGGCCGTCCGCGTATTGAATTACCAGGTCTTGGTGGCCGATTGCCGCACGGCGCGTTTGTGCGCGGGATCGCAGGCGGCACGCTCGAAGAAATTATTTTTAGATTGGATATCTTGCATTGCCTCGAGATACTAAATGTCGCCGTATTTAATAGTGGTCGGGCAATCGAACGCACCGTCGATAAGGCCCTTACGAGTTTTCTGCTTGATCGCCATGGCTTGCCGTGCGCGACAACCTGGGTGTGTGAATCCTCGGCGCGGGGTCGGGAAATCGCCGGGGAACTTTTTGCCAGCGGTCGTGCGGCCGTACTGAAACCGCTGTTTGGCTCCCAGGGTGACGGGATTGTGTTGCTGCCAGAGATGAAGGCTTTTGAAGCCGCGGTACCGGTACGGGGTGTTTATTATTTACAAGAATACCTCGATCGCTACAGTGAGCCGTACCGCGACTGGCGGGTGTTTGTGATCGCCGGGCAAGCGGTGGCTGCGATGCAGCGGGAGGGCCCACATTGGATTACGAATCGCGCTCAAGGCGCGCGTTGCCATGCTGTCACGCTCGATAACGAAATGTGCCAGCTAGCTGAGGCTGCGGCGCGAATTGTGGCGGTTGATTATGCGGGCGTCGATCTCATGCGCGATCGTCGCGGCGACTGGGTCATCGGTGAAGTGAACGGAATCCCCGCTTGGCAGGGGCTACAGCGGGTCACAAAGCACGATCTAAGCGCTGCGTTGGTCGAAGCGCTTTTAAATAAAGCGCGTCATCAGTATGCCGTGCAAGCCGTCGTATGAACGCCGTGGAAGCGCTGGCTCCGGTACGTGTGGCAGCGGCGGTGCGATGTGCCTGTCGCATCGATGTGTTAGCGCCGAAGCCCGGAAACGTGAGTGTTTATGCCGCGGGCCACGATATGCGTGCCGAAGATTTTCTGCACAGCGCCAGGGTTGTCGCACCGCTGCTCGCCGACCCCAGTAAGAATCTCGGTGCTAGGATTCTGAGCTCGATCGAAGCAACGCGTGCGCTCGTATCCTGTAATACGAATTTAGGCATCGTCTTGTTAGCAGCACCGCTATGTGCGCCGGTCTTGCAGCGCCGAGAACCGGCAAGCTACCGCGACTGGGTTGCGCAGGCATTGGCCGAGACGACCATCAGCGATACAGAATACTGCTACGCTGCGATTCGCCGCGCCAGACCGAGTGGACTTGAAGACGCCGTAGCGCACGACGTACGCGCACCGGCGCGCGTCGATTTGTTGACCGCGATGAAAAGTGCGGCTGATCGTGATTTGATCGCTCGTCAATACGCTACCGCATTTTTAGACGTGTTTGATTTCGGCGTGCCGTTAATACGACGTTATCGTGATCGCTGGAAATCTTTTTCTTGGGCCTGTGTTGCGTGTTTTTTGGGCTTTTTAGATCGCCACCTCGATACCCATATTGTGCGTCAACATGGCGTGGCCGTTGCTACCGAGGTCCAACAACGTACGCGACAAGTAGCATCGGCGATAAAAGCATGCGAAAATCCCCACGCACTTGTCGCTCATCTTCAACACCTCGATCGGATGCTGAAACAACGGGATATCAATCCCGGGACGAGTGCCGACTTAGCAGTGGCAAGTGTGTTGGCGACGATCCTGGATGCGGAGACCAGGATTACATATTCGCCAAGATGATGTGGAGCGACCGTGTGTTTTGCACAGTCGGCTCTTGGCACACTTATCGCGCCTGAAGATATTGAGGCGTTGCGCTAGGGGTGACAACTTCGTGGAATTTACTCTGCCCATTTTCAGGATCTCAGAAGGAGAAGAATTATGGCCGTAATCGATCGTGTTCTAGTCGGTGAGTCTCTAGTCGGAGACGGCAATGAAGTCGCGCATATCGATCTCATCATGGGACCGCGCGGTAGTGCTGCTGAAACGGCATTTTGCAACTGCTTAACGAACAATAAAGATGGTTTTACGAGTTTGCTGGCGGTGGTCGCCCCCGACCTCGCGGTTAAACCAAGCACGGTGATGTTCAATAAAGTTACGATCAAAGGATCCAAGCAAGCCGTACAGATGTTCGGTCCGGCTCAGCGCGGTGTAGCGATGGCGGTGGCTGATTGTGTTGAAAACGGTACGATACCCGCCACCGAAGCCGACGATGTGTTTGTTTCCATTGGCGTGTTCATACATTGGTTGGCAGAGGACGACGGCAAAATTCAAGACTACAATTATCGGGCGACTAAGGAAGCTATCGAACGCGCTGTGAAAGGAGAACCGAAGGCGACGGACGTTGTTGCGCAAAAAGGAAGCTCTCCGCACCCGTTTGCTGCCCACAACTAAGACGGACGCGTCGTCCTTAAGATCGCTTAATAAGCCGTCAACTGGCTGCGCTGTGAAACTGGCGCAGCCACAAGGATACAACTTACCGTATGCGGCCGCGCTGGCGAGTAGTGCGTTAAGCACAGTTCACAGTCGGCCGCGAACCGTGCTTATTGGTTTAGGGATTGATGCGCTCTCAATCCGGCGGTGAGAAACGGGTTTCAGAAGCCGTCGCGACGGCTTGCAAATCACGTGCGGATAAGTGGCCTTGATGCAGTGCAGTGGCGACCAAAACATGCGCGATACCGAGTTTTGCGAGCTGCAGCAGATCGCTGCGGTGACGTACTCCGCCGGCAGCAACTAAATGCCGCTGGCGTGCGCATCGCTTTAGTTGTGACAGGAGTTCGATGTCCGGCCCGCATTGGGCGCCGACGTTGGTGAGATTCATCGCGATGACCGTATTTGGCCAGCAGCTTGAATCCTCATAAAGCGCGGCCGGCCCGAGTGCGCGGCCATCCTGATAGTCCAAGGATAACACCGGATCATCGCAGTGCTCGAGCAAGGAACGGTAGGCGGTCAAAGAACGCTGGGATTCTGCGCCGAGAATTATTCTAACGCGCTCGCGAGCCCCGAAAATCGCAAGATCGTCGCGGTCGGCAAATCCAGCATCAAGCCAACATTCGATATGCGGAAACTCCTCCACTACCTCCAGCACCATGTCGTGTTGAGCGTTACCGCCCGTGATCGCGTCTAGATCGGCTATATAGAGCGTTTTGAAGGGGAAAAATTTCAGTAAGTTCGCGACGAGTGCCGGTAGACTTGCCGCCTCGCCTAAGCACGACTGAAGCACCCTATAGCGGCCGCGCTGGCCGCGTACGGCGTGCACTGCCACGCGTCCTTTTAGATCGATAACAGGGATCACTTGCATGCGCTAATATTGCACCGATGGCACATTTTTCTCGACTTTTGATTTCACCCTGGTAAGCATATTGAGCTTCGAGACAGCCCGAAAAACGCCTTTAACAACGTGCTATGGGTGGGACATTGGCGGTGCCCACTTGAAGCTATGCGGCCTTGACGCAGAAGGCAAGGTCAATTTTCTGCGCACCATTCCAACGCCGCTGTGGGCTGGTCTCGAGGTGCTGGAAGAAATATTTGCCTCGCTGAGCGAGGAATTGCTCAGCGAGGCACTGCATGGTATCACGATGACCGGCGAGTTATGTGATGTGTTTGCCGATCGGTCCGCGGGTGTGCGTCGTTTGATCGCCTTGTTCACGCGCTATTTCGGTACCGCCGGGGTCGCAATTTATGCCTGCCGAGATGGTTGGCTCGATGTCGAACAAGCAACGCGCCGTTGCGACCAAGTGGCCTCTGCCAATTGGCGCCTTAGCGCTGAGTCCGTTGCCGGCTGCGCAGCGCAAGCAGTCTTGGTAGACATCGGCACCACAACTACCGATCTCGTACCCGTCGCGAGAGGGCAGGTGATTGCCTCTGGTAGTGACGATCACACACGTCTGGTGGCTAGTGAGTTGCTCTATACCGGCATGGTCCGCACTCCCGTGATGGCTATTTGTCGCCGCGCACGTTTCAATGGGCGGTGGCAAGGCTTGATGGCGGAGCATTTCGCGACCAGCGCGGATGTCTATCGTATTCTCGGCACCTTGCCAGCGGGCGTTGATCTGTTACCGACGCCCGACGGTGCCGGCAAAGATCTGGGTGCCAGCCAACGGCGTCTCGCCCGCATGGTTGGAGTCGATTATCGTGACGATATGGCGGGATCGATCTTGGCGCTAGCTGCGAGCATTGCGGAGATGCAGCTTCAGCATATCGAGGCGGCTTTGCGAGAGGTGATGCGATGCAGCTTTCGCGGCGACGCTCGGGTGACCCTAATCGGTGCTGGCATTGGCGAGCACGTCGTGGTCCGTCTCGCCGAGCGCGTGAATTTGCCTTTTCGTTCGTTCGCATCTTTTCTTGACCTGCACCAGCGCACGAGCTCTGAAATCGCTGCGGTCGCCTCGGCAGTAGCCGCGGCGACCACACGGCAGATCCAGCATGCTGACTCCTATCGCGTATGAGCGTAACGTAATGCACCGGGTCGCTCGCTTAGCGAAGCGTCCAGGTTTTGTCTTGCTCGATAGTTGTCACGATCGTTGTCCAGGCGGGCGTTATGACGTGCTGGCGACCGATCCGGTTATTACCGTCACCACCCATGGGGCAACCACGACCATCGTGCGCCCTGGGCAGCAGGAAACCTCGTGCGCGGATCCGTTTGAGATTCTCAACGAGTTGCTCGCCGGACGTCACTGTGTCGGACAAGCGCCGCCTTTCGTCGGTGGCGCGATTGGATATTTTAGTTACGACTTGGCCCGGCGCCTGGAACGCCTACCGGCAACGGCCGTGGCGGATATCGATATTCCGGAAATGCACGTCGGGATCTACGATTGGGCGATCTGTGTCGATCACGAGACCCGGCGCGCGTGGTTGTGTAGTACGGCTCAATGTCATGCCGATGTGGATGAGATACTGCTTGCTTGGAATGCGCAAACGGCCGTTACCCCGGCAGCATTTCCGACCTCATTTCTCGTGACATCAGCGGTACACCGTGATATGTCCTTCGCCGCTTACGCCACGGGTTTTGGAAAGATCAAACAATATATTACTGACGGTGATTGTTACCAAGTAAACTTCGCGCAACGTTTCTCGGCAACTGTTAAAGGCGATCCCTGGGATGCTTATCAACATCTGCGCAATGTCAATCCAGCTCCCTACTCGGCTTATGTTCCGTTGCCTGACGGTAGTGCCGTGCTGAGTTCATCGCCCGAGCGCTTTTTGTCCGTCGCGAACGGGATTGTGGAGACGAAACCTATCAAAGGCACCCGTTCCCGCGCCGACGATCCGGTGCGCGATCGCGCGTTGGCCGCGGAGCTTGCCGCGAGCGAGAAAGACCGAGCAGAAAATCTCATGATCGTTGATCTGCTGCGTAACGACTTAGGGCGCAGCGCCGAAATTGGTTCGGTGAACGTGCCACACTTATTCGAGATCGAGAGTTTCGCCCGTGTTCACCACCTCGTGAGTACGGTGCGGGCACGACTGCGTCGGGGCGAAAATGCGTTGCATGCATTGCGCAAGTGTTTTCCTGGTGGTTCGATTACCGGTGCGCCGAAAATTCGTGCGATGGAAATTATCGAAGAACTAGAGCCGTGTCGGCGTAGCGTATATTGTGGCGCCGTCGGCTATTTGTCCGATTGCGGGAACATGGATACGAATATCGCGATCCGTACGCTGCTACACCACCGCGGGAGCATGTACTGTTGGGCAGGGGGCGGTATCGTGATGGATTCTGAGCTGCAAGCTGAATATCAGGAAAGCCTGGATAAAGCGGCTGCGATGTTGGAAGTTTTCAGCCGCGCTGAGGCGGAGCGTGTGGGTCGTTAAGCTCGGCGGGAGTTTGGCGAACGACGCGGCGACTTTGCGCAAGTGGTTAGAGGCCGCCGCGACGCACCCTCAACGACCACTGATCATCGTACCGGGGGGCGGGCATTTTGCGAACGCGGTGCGGCACTCACAAGCCGCGCTGGGTTTTTCCGATCCGCTCGCGCATCGCCTTGCGTTGGCAGCGATGGCTCACTTCGGACAGGTGTTGCTGGCGCTGGAACCTCGCTTGGTAACGTGCCGAGGCAATGAGTTCGGATCACTAGGTGGCTCGGGTGCGTATGTTTGGTTACCTGATTCAGCGCAGGGTTTTGAGCCGCCGGTAGCCGAGAACTGGTCGCTGACCTCGGATTCCTTGGCACTGTGGGTGGCGATGCGGACGCAAGCGCCTTGCTGTGTTCTCGTAAAGTCTGTTGCGCCACCGTCTGAGAGCGACAGTATCGCGTTGCTGAGCTTGAGTGGTTATGTCGATCGTGCGTTTCCCGACTATGCACATCGCTACGCGGGAGAAATTATTTTTCTCGCGTCCGATGCCTATGGCACGCTGGCTGATATTGCGCGCCGTTCGCCTCGCCACGGCGACAATTCAAGCGCGATGTGAACCCAGCCGATATGGGAAGAACCCCTCTCGCCCGCCTAGTGAGGCTAAAAAATGTCGCTCAGCAATATGTCATTAAAACAGCAGTACTATCTGCTCGGTGGTCTTGGTGTCGCGGGGGTAATCCTCACTGCGGTGGCGTTCAGCGCCGGGACGCGATCAGCGGGTGTTGGTTGGTCGGCGCTGGTTTTGTGCCTGGTTGTTCTCGGGATCGGGACGTGGTGGCTTGCGCAGCGCGTCGAGCAACGTGCTCGTGCTTTGCTATCTGCACTTAACGCCGTTCGCAAAAACGGTTTCTCAGCTACCGCCGGTGTTGTCGGCAGTGATGAATTTGCGCAAATAAACCAGGCGTTCTATGGGGCGTGCCAACCTTTCGTCGAAGTTGTCGAGACTTTGACCGGCACTTGCGGTGAACTCCAGAGCGCGACGGATGGGCTATTATCTATCTCGCGGCAGAATCGCGACGGGATGGAAAATCAAACCAGTACGGCAGATCGAGTCGCGCACGCTGCAGCCGGCTTGAGTTCGAACGTCGATCGCGTGGCGGATAAAGCGAGCCAAGGATTGGAGGCCGCGACCCAAGCCGATGCTGATGTAGAGGCTGGTTGCGGCGCTTTACGGGACACCAGTACTGCCATAGAAAAATTGGCCAATGAAGTACGTAGTGCCGCGGAAATTGTCGATGATCTTAAGAACAACAGCATGAATATCGGCGCTGTGCTCGATGTGATTCGTGGCATTGCAGAGCAGACGAATTTGCTGGCGTTGAATGCCGCCATTGAAGCGGCTCGGGCCGGTGAGCAAGGGCGTGGATTTGCGGTGGTCGCAGACGAAGTACGCAGCCTCGCCAGCCGCACACAACAATCCACGCAAGAAATTCAAGTCATGATCGAACGGCTTCAAACTGGCGCCAATCGCGCTGTAGAGGCGATGCAGGTCGGTTGGAACAACGCCGATGCGACAGTTGAGCAAGCGCATAAAGCCGCAAAATCTTTGGAGTCTGTAACGACGGTCGTGCACACGATTCGATCGATGAATGCTGATATTGCCGAAGCCGCGAACGAGCAACGTGCTGCTACCCAAGAAATTGCGACGAGCATTGAACGAATAAAATCAATTTGCCATGAAACGGCTGAAAGCGGCGTTAGAGTCACCGAGGCGAGTCAAAATCTAGCCGGGTTGACGACTCGGCAACAGGCAGTGATCAAAACTCTCGGCTAGCAAACCTACAGGCTAAGCCACATAAAAAAAGCCGGTGCCGTTGCCGGCACCGGCTAATGCAGCGCAACTCAGCTCCATGCGAGGAGGTCTGGTCTAATGCCCAATTAGTCCCAGCTGAGCGCACCGCCAGTCTGATACTCAGTCACACGTGTTTCGAAGAAATTCTTTTCCTTTTTTAGATCAATTACTTCGCTCATCCACGGAAATGGATTAGTCGCGTTAGAAAATTGCTCGGGCAATCCAATTTGTGCGCAACGTCGATTGGCGATGTATTGCAAGTACTCTTGAAACATATTGGCATTTAGTCCCAATACGCCGCGAGGCATTGTGTCGTGCGCATAGTCGATCTCTAATTCAACCGCTTCTTTGATCAATGTCGTTATTTCGTTTTGAAAATCTTCGGTCCATAAGTGTGGGTTTTCGACTTTGATCTGATTGATACAATCGATGCCAAAATTCATGTGCATGGATTCGTCACGCAAAATATATTGAAATTGCTCGGCTACGCCGGTCATTTTGTTGCGTCGGCCCATAGATAAAATTTGTACAAAACCGACGTAAAAGAAAATTCCCTCGAAGACAACGTAAAACGCGATTAAATCCCTCAGTAGGCGTTGATCAGTCTCCGGTGTACCGGTTTTAAAATCTGGATCGCCGAGACTCTCCGTAAATTTCATGGCCCACGCTGCTTTGTTATGTACAGACGGGACTTCTCGATACATATTGAATATTTCAGCTTCGTCTAAGCCTAAGCTCTCGACGCTATATTGATAGGCGTGTGTATGAAGTGCTTCTTCGAACGCCTGGCGTAGTAGGTATTGACGGCATTCGGGATTTGTAATGTGCCGGTAAACTGCTAATACGAGATTATTGGCGACAAGCGAATCTGCGGTCGAGAAAAACCCAAGGTTTCGTTTGATGATCGTGCGTTCATCTTCGGAAAGGCCTCCGGGGCTTTTCCATAATGCGATGTCTGCGGTCATATTTATTTCTTGCGGCATCCAGTGGTTCGCGCAACCGTCAAGATATTTTTGCCAAGCCCATTTGTATTTAAACGGTACAAGTTGATTGACATCGGCTCGGCAATTGATCATTTGTTTATCGTCGACAGCGAGTCGTCGTGCACCGAACTGAACATTCTCTAGACCGGTAACCCCGCTGACGTTTGTTTCGACGCCTGCCGGAGCGGCGCTGCTTAGCGGCTGCGTACGCTGGTGGTCATTAGTGTTCTCTTCGCCAACTGCAGCTAGCGAGGCTTCTTCTACTGCCGCTAAGCTATTCTCCGTTATCACGGCGTTGCTGGGGTCAGCAGTTTTAAGTGCTTTCAATCCTTGAATTGGATCGTCCCATTGCAGCATGTCTATCCCCTCAATCGTGTGGTCGACCCGTCGCAGCGTTGCGCTATTGGCACGCTTCGCAATCGGGGTCGAGCAGTGAGCAAACTTGCGGCGCCAACTCGGCATCTTGCGGTTGCTGTACTGCATTCAATTTGCCATCCGCGAGCGTGCTTTTTTCAACGTGGGTGGCCCCTAAAGTACGTAAGTAATAGGTCGTTTTTAGTCCTCGTGCCCATGCCAATTTGTACAAATTATCTAGCTTCTTACCGTTGGGCTCCGCCATATAGAGGTTTAACGATTGCGCTTGATCTAACCATTTTTGGCGTCGCGATCCCGCTTCTACTAACCACCGCGGGTCGATTTCAAACGCCGTTGCATAAAGCTGTTTTTGCTCAGGTGGGATGCGATCGATGTTGACCAAGCTGCCGTCGTAATACTTGAGGTCGTTAACCATTACTTCGTCCCACAAGCCTTGCTGTCGCAAATCTTCCACGAGATACATGTTGACGACCGTAAACTCGCCAGAAAGGTTAGATTTAACAAATAGGTTTTGATAAGTTGGTTCGATCGATTGGCTAACACCGCAAATGTTTGAGATCGTTGCTGTCGGTGCGATAGCCATGCAGTTTGAGTTGCGCATACCGATGGTCGCGACGCGTTCGCGCAGTGATCCCCAATCCATGCTCGCGTCCTTATTTACATCTAGATAGCCGTCCCGGCTTTCCGCCAGCAGATCAAGCGAATCTAACGGTAAAATACCTTGGCTCCACAGGGAGCCTTCGAAGCTCGGGTACGTGCCCCGTTCTGCAGCGAGATCGCTGGATGCCTTGATGGCAAAATAACTCACCGCTTCCATAGAGCGGTCAGCAAAGTCCACCGCCTGTTCCGACGCATATGGGATCCTGAGTTTATGCAAACTGTCTTGAAATCCCATTACGCCGAGTCCGACGGGTCGGTGGCGTAAATTAGATGTACGCGCCGTTGGAACACTGTAGAAGTTGTAGTCGATCACATTGTCCAGCATGCGCATCGCGACGCCGATCGATTCTTCGAGTTTACCGACATCGAGACCGTCTTCCCCGACGTGCGCGGCGAGGTTGATTGACCCTAAATTGCACACCGCTATTTCTTGTTCCGCGGCCGTATTAAGCGTGATTTCAGTGCACAAATTAGAACTGTGTACGACGCCTGTGTGGCGCTGCGGCGAGCGGACATTCGCGGGGTCTTTGAACGTGATCCATGGGTGGCCGGTTTCGTATAACATGCCCAACATTTTGCGCCATAGATCGACCGCACGGACGGTTTTGGCATTGTGTATCTCGCCGCGCGCATATTTTTCTTCATACGCCGCATAACGTTGTTCGAATTCTTGTCCGTATATTTCGTGCAGATCTGGTACTTCGTCGGGAGAAAATAATGTCCAATGTTGATCGTCCACAACTCGCTTCATGAATAAATCAGGGATCCAGTTCGCAGTATTCATGTCGTGCGTGCGCCGCCGATCATCGCCGGTATTCTTACGTAGTTCGAGAAATTCTTCGATGTCGATGTGCCAACTCTCTAGGTATGCGCACACCGCACCTTTTCGTTTGCCGCCCTGATTAACCGCGACGGCGGTGTCATTGGCTACTTTTAAAAACGGCACAACGCCTTGCGATTTGCCATTCGTCCCCTTGATGCGCGCGCCCATGCCGCGCACGAGCGTCCAATCGTTGCCGAGTCCGCCGGCGAACTTCGACAACAGCGCGTTGTCTCTAATTGCTCCGAAAATGCCCTCGAGATCATCCGGTACGCTCGTGAGGTAACAGGAAGATAACTGTGGTCTTAGGGTGCCGGAGTTAAACAGCGTGGGTGTGCTGCTCATAAAATCGAAAGTGGAAAGCAGATCGTAGAATTTTATCGCCCAAGTTTCAGGCTCGATTTCATTGATCGCCAACCCCATAGCGACGCGCATGAAAAACGCTTGCGGCAACTCTATTCTGGTGCCGTCGTGTTGCAAAAAATACCGATCATAGAGCGTTTGCAAACCAAGGTATGTAAATTGAAAATCACGCCTCGCATCGAGCGCTTTACCGAGGCGCTTCAGATCAAAATTACCGAGTCGCGGATCTATTAACTCCAAGTCGATCGCGCGTTTCACATAAGCTTCGAAGTATTGGGGATAGCGCTCGCGCATTTCCTCTTGGGTCGCGGCGTCCGCACGATTGCTAAGAAAGCCCAATGCTTCGAGACGCGTAGCATCAAGCAGTAAGCGTGCGGCGACATAAGTATAGTTAGGCTCTTTCTCGATGAACGTACGCGCGCTCATGATCAGCGCCTTCGCGACGTCTGCTTCGGCAACGCCATCGAATAAAGAGCGCGTCGTCTCGGTAAATATCGTCTCGGGAGCGGTGTGGGCGACGTTCGCGCAGGCTTCCTCCAACATGCGTCGGATGCGGGCTTCATCGAGCGTCGTTTCACTCCCATCGGCGCGGCGGATTTTAATCCCCGCTTGAGATGGCTGTGCCGGGGCCGTTTTTGCGCTAGCTTGCTTTTGTCGTTCTTGGGCCCGTGCTTCCCGATACAATACGTACGAGCGCGCAACCTTATGCTGGCCGGCGCGCATTAAAGCGAGTTCTACCTGGTCTTGAATATCTTCGATATGGATCGCACCGCCAGCTGGCATACGCCGGGTTATAGCGTTGATAACCGTCTCTGTCAGTACATCAACTTCGGTGTGAATGCGGGTCGAGGCGGCCGCGTTTCCGCCTTCGACGGCGAGAAAAGCTTTAGTCACTGCGATCTTGATTTTGCCACCGTCGAACGGGCTGACTTTGCCATTGCGTCGTATTACGCGGAACTCGCCCGGTGCGGTCGCAGCGATCTCACCGCTAACCGCGACGACCTCTTGGCCGGCCACCGCGCGGCTTTGCGCCGCGGTGTCGAAATGGGCGATCCGACTTTCTAATTCCATGCAAACCCCTCAGCGCATTGCCTGGTGAATAGCTTGCGCGACAGTTCATGTGCAGCGGCGCCATTCAGATTGGATGTAATGAGGCATTGATTCTATACACCCCAAGCTACTGTGGTCAAGCGGAGAAAGAACCACAATATAGTGTGGATAGAACCGTGAATACCTCCGCTCAAATCGAGGCATAAACGGGGTATTTCTTGGGGATAAATCCGAAACCCACCCAGCGATCAAACAGTTAAGCTGGTTAGCGCACGAGGGTCGCGGCTGCTGGCGTTGGGCGAGTCCTGCGCGGTTTGCGCACGCCGTTCGCCGGGGTAATCTGTTACCCTCGGCGCGCCGGTCGAGGCCGAGCTTGTGAGCATCGAAGTACTACACCTTAGCGATACCCATATTGGGGCCAGCGCCACGTTGCGTCTCGGGGCTTGTGATCCCCGCCACAGTTTGCGGCGCGTGTGCGATAACGCGCGGGGTTTGGCTGTCGATTTCGCGCTATTGACCGGGGATTTAAGCAACGATGCGACGCCCGCGGCGTATCACTGCTTAGCACAGCAAATGGCGCGCTTAGCCACGCCGGACTATGCGTTGCCAGGAAATCACGACGACCCACAAACCATGCGTGCTGAGTTGGCGCGGAGCTGTATCAGTTGCCCGACGCTTATAGCGCGAGGAACATGGTCGCTCGCGTTATTGGACAGCACTGTGCCAGGCGAACTCGCCGGCACTTTGAGCGCCGCGAGTTTGCGTGCTTTGGCGGCCTTATCACAGCATCGCCCCGAGATTCATTTGTTAGTCGCCTTGCACCACCCACCGGTAGATCTGGGTAGCCCTTGGATGGACTCAATGGGGCTTAGCAATGCGCCCGAGTTATGGCGAGTACTGCACACCTTGCCGCAGTTGCGCGCCGTCATTTGGGGGCATGCGCATCAAAACTTTGATACTTACCGTCGCGGCGTGAGGTTGTTGGGTACACCCTCCACAAACGTGCAATTTATGCCCCGCGTGCGTGCGTTTGCAGCGGATAAACGTGCCCCGGGTTATCGGGTACTGACGCTTAACGATGATGGCACGATCGCTACCGAAGTCGTGCGCGTGGCGCGTGCGGACCACGACGGCTGTAGCCAGGCTAGAGTCCGGCGCGTAAATACGTTGGCGTGATGTCCGTCGCAGCGACACCGTAACCCGCCTTGAGCCGCGTGCGTCCGAGTTGCAGGAGATAGCGAGCATGTGCGCACTGCGGGTGTGGGCGCAAGCGTGCCTGTAATCCAAGCACAGCACGTAAGTCATCGAGGTGGTCGTTGACGCCCGTCCCCACGACCCACCAAGTACCCGCGCACGGTACTTTAAGCGTACTCGCGGCACCAACGCCTTCGGCAGCGAGCGGCCTAAGGTCGTGCGTCGCAGTCCGCTCATACCAGCCGAAGTACACTTGCCCGCGGCGCGCATCGTTACACACCAAAACGCGCTGCGCAGCGTAAACTACGCTGGTTTCTAGCGCCAACGCGGCGAGGCTGGAGACGGCGACCACGGGCAACTCGTGTGCCGTCGCAATGCCTTGCGCGACAGCGCAAGCGACGCGCACGCCCGTAAACGAGCCGGGGCCGATGCCGACGACAACGCCGTGTAAGTCCGCCGCGCAGATGCCTGCAGCACGGCACAATTGGTCGACCACGGGCAGTACCAACGCAGTTTGCTGACGCCGCGCTTGGCGATGATAATCGTGCGCGGCAGTCGCGCTCGCGAGCGCCACGCTGAGCATGTCGCCGGACGTATCGATCGCCAAGAGGTTCAACTCATTCTCCGTGCTCGATGAGGAATGGTACGACAGCCACCCAGATCGCTGTAACAGTCGCATTCCGAGCTATAATTCACCCGAATGTTCACCCCCATCGAAGCGTTTCTCGCCTGGCGTTATACGCGTGCCCGGCGCACGCGGTTTGTATCTTTAATCGCGGGGATCTCGATCGCAGGCGTAACGCTCGGTGTAGCGGCCTTGATCACGATCTTATCGATCATGAATGGCTTTGAGCGCGAAATGCGCCAACGCATTCTCGGTATGTCACCGCACATCACCGTCGCGGCGGCAGACGGCGGTCTCGACGATTGGTCGCAACTCCAAGCGCGCCTCCAGGCATTATCGGAAGTGACAGCTGTTGCGCCTACGGTCAGCGGTGAAGTCATGCTGGCCTTGTATGACCAAGTGCAAGGCGCCCGCGTGCTCGGCATCTTGCCGGAGAACGAAGCTGACCTGTCGGTATTGCCGACGCGCATGGTGCACGGCGAGCTCAACGCATTAATTGCCGGTAAGTACAAAATAATATTGGGCCGCGGCCTCGCGGACGCCTTGCGGGTTAGCGTAGGCGATAAACTGACACTGATTTTGCCGGCCCCGATGCGCACTGCAGCCGGTCTGGTACCGCGTCTGCGCCGCTTTGAACTCGTTGGGATTTTCGAGGCGGGCGTGCACGAGTATGACGCTACGGTCGCGTTTGTGCACCTGGCGGATGCGGCACGTTTATTTCGGCTGCGTGAGGCGGTTAGTACACTACGGTTGCACACTACAGAGCCGTTTCGGGCGCCGGAAATCGCGGCTGAAATCCAGTCACTATTGTCTGATCTCGGCACGGGTTGGCGCGTGGGTAGTTGGATCGAGCGTAACGTCAATTTATTTCGAGCCTTGGCTACCGAAAAAATCATCATGTTTGCGATACTCGCATTGTGCGTCGGCGTCGCAATGTTCAACTTGGTGTCCTCGCTCGTCATGGTCGTCGAGGATAAACGCTCTGAAGTCGCGGTATTGCGTACCGTCGGTATGACGCCAGCGCGGATTTTTGTGCTGTTTGTTTGTCAGGGTAGCATTATCGGTCTCACGGGGGTCCTGATCGGGGTGCTTGCTGGGGTATTGTTGTCGCTGCATATTGATACCGTCGTGGCTGCCATCGAAGCTATGTTCGGGTTTCAGTTCTTTCCGGGTGATGTGTACTACATCAGCGAGATCCCGTCGCGACTGGAGATGACGGACGTTTTCTGGGTTGCGTTGTTTGCCCTTGGCCTGGCGCTGCTCGCGCCGCTTTATCCTGCTCGTGCTGCGAGTCGCCAACAACCAGCGGATATTTTGCGTGATGACTAGCGAGCAAGTCATCGAAGCTGTCGAACTGAGCAAACAGTTCATCGAAGCAGACTTGCATGTGAACGTCTTGCAGGATTTGTCTTTACGGGTGCAGGCGCGCGAGTCTGTTGCTGTACTCGGTGCCTCGGGTTCCGGCAAGAGCACATTGCTGCATTTATTGGGTGGTTTAGATACGCCGAGCAGCGGACGGGTTTACATCGATGGCGAGGATCTGTTTGCCCTCTCGGAGGCTCGGCGCTGTCAATTACGTAACCGTAAGTTGGGTTTCGTCTATCAATTCCATCATTTGTTACCCGACTTTTCGGCCTTGGAAAATGTCGCGATGCCGCTATTGATTCGCGGCGAATCTGCCTCACGCGCGCGCGCACGCGCGACCGCGGCCCTTGTCGACGTTGAACTGGGACATCGCTTGCGTCACCGCCCAGCAGAGCTCTCGGGAGGCGAGCGGCAACGGGCGGCGATCGCCCGCGCGCTCGTCGCCGCACCGCGATGCGTGCTCGCCGACGAACCTACCGGCAACCTCGACGAGCGCACCGCACAACACACGCTCGATGCGATGTTGGCACTGCAGCAGACCCATGGCACCGCACTCGTCGTCGTCACCCATGACCGGGCGATCGCGGCACGCATGGATCGTGCGGTACGTCTACAGCAGGGGCGACTCGTCGCGCTCGAATCGGTCACGGCGAGCTAAACACCGATCCGGCAACGTCAATAACGCCCAGCAGTCCGACCGACTGCTAGTTACGCTTGAAAAATCGCCGCCGCCGCTCGCGTTTGCGAAAATAGAGACTTATGCGCCACAGCAGTCGCACGGCCAGATTACCCAACAGGGCGGCGACGAGACCACATACGAAACAGCCAATCAATAACGGGTAGCCGACTTCGGCGACCAAGTTTGCGAAGCCTGCAAATGATGTTTCGACTTTGAGCTCGGCCAAACGGTGTGGTGCCCCGCTTAGAAATGCGCCGACGTGATAGGCGAACAGGAGTGCTGGTGCCATGGTGATCGGATTCGTGACCCAGATCGCGCTAAAAATGATAGGGATGTTAACCCGCAGCAATAACGCAGTTGGGACGCACAACAACATTTGAATTGGCAGTGGAATAAAGGCGAGAAATAAGCCGGCGCCCACGGCACCCGCAACCGAGCGGCGCCCGAAATGCCATAGCTCGGGATCGTGAATGCGATCTCCCAGCCAGCGCAACGTTGGGTGATTTCGCAGCTCCGGTTTTGCGGAAAAATGTCGTGCAAGAAAACGTTTTGGATCCATTGAATAGTGCGGGGCGCGTGCTGTTCGAGGTGTGTTGAGGTGGCGGTGATTTACTAGGTGGCTTTAGTCGTGGGCCTACCGTTCCGCGCGCGCCTAGCTTATGATACGCGGACTCGACGGGACCCGCAGCCGGTGCCGCGAATCATTATCTACCATGCGGTCAAGGAAGACCATGCAGCTAGGCGCATTGTGTTTTGCCTTTGGGGCAGTCGTGCTGCACGCTTGGCCGGGCGTTCCGCCCGCGGCTATCAGTGTCATGTGGGTGCCGGCTTTATGGGGCGTTCGGTACCCGGGCGTGCGACGCTACACGGCGCTATTTGTGCTCGGCGTAGCGTGGGCGGCTGGGTGCGCCCACGCGCGTCTTGCCGATCGGCTCGACATCGCAGTTGCGGATACGGCTCTATTTCTAGAAGGCCGAGTCGTTTCTTTACCCCATCGCGACGGCCGCCGCGAGAAGTGGCTCGCACAGGTCACAGCGCTGCGTGCCGGTGAGCGGGAATTACCGTATCCACACCGGGTCGCCTTATCACGTTTTTACCAAGCCGCGGCGACCAGCACGGCAACGGGCCGGCCGGCGGTGCGAATGGGATATCTCTGCGGGTTTTGGGTGCGCCTCAAACCACCGCGAGGCTTGCGCAACCCGGTGGGGTTTGACTTCGAACGCTACGCGTATGCCAATAACATCGGTGCCGTCGGTTACGTCATCCCACATCCGGCAAACAATTGCCACGCTTCGCGCCGTTGGTTCGATGTTGCAGCTTGGCGCCAGCGTCTCGCAGACCGCATCCGTGTTACCCTCGGAGGGTCATCGCACGGTGCGGTAGTGACTGCTTTAGCAGTTGGACACCGCGATGCGTTGCACGACGATCAGTGGGCGCTGTTGCGCGCTACCGGCACGGCCCATCTTGTTGCGATCTCGGGCTTGCATATCTCTTTGGTCGCAGCTGGGACGTTTTGGCTCGCGCGCCGCTTCATGGCACCGTGCGCGCAATGCTTGCCGGTGCCAACGTGCGCGGCGCTGTGCGCCGGCCTCGCCGCAGTGCTCTATGCAGCCCTAGCAGGGTTTACGTTGCCTACCCAGCGCGCGCTGATCATGGTGTTGTGTGCGCTCGGTGGGGTAATTTGCGGCCGTCGGGTATTTAGTTTCGATACCTTGGCGTTGGCACTCGCGGGTGTGATTCTCATACAGCCGGCGGCGGTTGTGACGATCGGTTTTTGGTTGTCGTTTGTTGCCGTCGCGGTGTTGCTATCGATGCACCACTACCGTTCGCTCGGTCGCGGCTGGCGCGCGCTGCGCGTCCATCTCACTTTAACAGTCGGCTTGTTACCGATTCTTGTTACGCTCGAGCAAGCGGTGCCCTGGAGCGCGCCGCTGGCAAACTTGATCGCGGTGCCCGTTACCGGCGTCATCGTCGTGCCACTAACGCTATTGGGGGTCATGTTCGATCCGTGGATCGCCCCCGTTGCCGAATATTGTTGGCGCGGTGCCGCCGCGGTGTGGCGTTGTCTATGGTGGGTGCTCGAGCAGTTGCATCATATCGTCGGTACGCTGCGCTTGTCGACGCACCCGGATCCGGCCACGCTGATATTATCGGCGGCGGCGGTTATGGTGTTGCTCGTGCCATGGTGGCGGGGTCGTTTTCGGTTCGGACTCGTGCTCTTGACAGCGCCATTGATGGTGCAACCTGAACGTCCCCACCAGGGACAGTTCAATTTGACCGTGTTAGACGTAGGCCAGGGCCTCGCCTGCGTGGTCGAAACACGGCACCACGTGCTGGTTTTTGACACCGGACCATCGTTTGGACGGCACGCTAGCGCCGCCGCTAATATCATTGTGCCACTACTGCGGGCGCGCGGATGGGCGCGAATCGATCGGCTGGTGATCAGCCACGGTGACCACGATCACGCGGGCGGGGTGGCCGAGCTGCGCGCCGCACTGCCGGTCATCGATATTTTGGCGAGTGCTGGCGAGGCAATGCCGCCCACGGCCAGTCTCTGTCGTGCCGGACAAACTTGGCATTGGGATGGTGTGACATTTGCAGTCATTCATCCTTCAGCGGGCTATCGTGGTAGCGAAAATGACCGCTCATGTGTGTTAAAAATAAAGGCTAACGCCGGCGCCGCCTTATTGACCGGCGACATCGAAAACGCCGCGGAGCGTGATATCGTGGCGCGCAATGTCGATGTGCAGGCCGGGCTGCTCGTGGTTCCCCATCACGGTAGCGATAGTTCGTCGAGCCCGGCCTTTGTTGCCCGCGTTGCGCCTCAGATCGCAATTATTCCCGCCGGCTATCGCAATCGCTTTAAGTTCCCTGCTGCGGCCGTGCGTTCCCGTTACCTAGATCAAGGCACGCAGATCTATGTGACCGGCGTCGCCGGCGCGGTCGAGGCGCGCTTTACCACCGAGATCGAAGTGACGCGGGCGGCGCGTCTCGCCGGGCGCCGCTTATGGTTAATGCCGTGAGGTAGACGAAATTCTTGCTGCGCACTTCCCGCCGCGAGCCCCGTTTGCTATCGTCTATCGCTGTGAGCGATGCATCAATCAGGCTACTATCTCACCGCTAAGGAGTCGCAGTCTGATGCGCTAGTTCTCGGCAAGTGATGTTGGGTCGACGTCGATGAGCTCGCTTAAATACACGCGAGAAACTAGCCGAAGCCGTCCGCGTTGTGGAGAAGTAATTCCCTTGGAGTTTGATAATCGGTGCTTGAGTTAGTCAAAGCCGGCGGTTGGACGATGCTACCTATCGTCGCCTGCTCGATCATTTCTATGGCGATCGTCGTTGAGCGGTTTTGGTCCTTGCAGCGCCGGCGGATTGCACCCGACAACTTGGTCGCGCAGACGTGGCATTGGATGCGAACGGGGGGGCTAGATGACAAACGCGTTCAAGAATTACGTTTGGGCTCACCGTTAGGCCGGGTGCTAGCAGCTGGCTTGATCAGCCGTGATTACGACCGTGAAATTATGAAAGAAAGCATCGAAGAAGTCGGGCGCCACGTGATGTACGATCTGGGACGTTATTTAAATACTTTGGGTACGATCGCGGCGATATCGCCCTTACTAGGCTTGTTTGGCACCGTTGTCGGTATGATAAAAGTCTTTACGGCAATCACAGCCCATGGTGTCGGTGACGCAGCGGTGCTCGCTGGTGGGATTTCCGAAGCATTAATTACGACGGCTGCAGGTTTGTCCGTCGCGATCCCGTCATTGTTGTTCTATCGTTATTTCCGCGGTCGCGTTGAAGGTCTGGTGGTGATGATGGAGCAGGAAGCGCTGAAGTTGGTCGAGGTGTTGCAAGGGGAGCGTGCGACGCTAGATGCCGCGATGCGCGCAGAGCAATGAACTTTCGTCCGCCCCGCCAGGACGACGTGTCGATCGATTTAGCGCCCTTAATCGACGTCGTTTTTTTGTTATTGATCTTTTTTATGATCTCGACAACGTTCATCGAACAATCGGAGATCGAGCTGACTTTGCCCGAAGCAAGCGAATCTACAATTGAGACGGCCGAAGATGTAATCGAGGTGGCGCTCGACCAGGCGGGTAGGGTGTTTGTCAATGACCGGGCGCTGGTCAATGCGCAATTAGCGACCATTCGCGAGGCGTTGATACAGGCGAAGCCCGGCGATGTCGAAGCTACGGTGGTGATCAGCGCCGATGAGCGAGCGACGCTTCAGGATGTCATCACGATCATGGACGCGGCGCGCCACGCGGGGCTAAGCAAGGTCACGTTTCCGACGCGAGTCGAGGTGGATGAATAACGGTACGCGACGCGCGAACATCAGCGCGTCCGCTCGGCAGGTCGGTTTGTTGCAAGGGTTCGTAGAAGAGGCGTGGTATGGTAAACATCCGGCCGCCGTAGCCCTAATTCCGTTTGGATGGTTGTACCGTACGGTCGTGGCGCTGCGACGTTTGGCGTTCAACAACGGGCTGTTGCGTGTCTATGAGGCCACGGTGCCCGTGATTGTTGTCGGCAATCTGACCGTCGGCGGCGTCGGCAAGACACCGTTGGTGATCTGGCTTACCGGTTTTTTATCGAGCATCGGTATGCGTCCCGGTATCGTGTCGCGTGGTTACGGTGGTCGGGTTAAACGGCGGCCGCAGCAGGTGCGACCAGACAGCGACCCACGTACCGTCGGTGACGAAGCGATCATCGTCGCCCGCCGGACCCGCTGTCCGATGGCGGTCGGTAAGGACCGCGGTGCCTGTGTCGAAGCACTGCTGGATCATGCCGATTGCAACGTCGTCGTGTGTGACGATGGACTGCAACATTATGCGCTGGCGAGAAACATAGAAGTGTTGGTGGTAGACGGGATCCGGCGTTTCGGTAACGGACGTTGCTTGCCCGCTGGGCCCTTGCGCGAGCCGCTCAGCCGCGCGCGTGAAGTCGATATGACGGTAAGTAATGGCTTGGCTCGCCGCGGCGAATTTTCGATGAAGTACCTCGCTAGCGATGCTTATCCGGTAGGCCACATCGACGCGCCGCAGGAACTTAGCCGCTTCCCCCAAAAACACGTGCACGCGATTGCCGGGATCGGCAACCCCGAGCATTTTTTTTCTATGCTACGTAGCAAAGGTTTACGGGTGAAAGCGCATCCGTTTCCGGACCATCATCCGTTTACATCCGCCGACCTTAACTTTAGCGATAATCTCCCGATTCTCATGACCGAAAAAGACGCGGTTAAAATCGAACCATTTGCTAATGAACGTCACTGGTTTGTGCCGATAACGGCAGAATTGCCGGCCGCGTTTGGGCATCGCTTGCAACAGCTTTTAAAGCGAGATTCAGATGGATAAAAAACTGTTGGAAATTCTAGTCTGCCCGGTCACCAAAGGGCCTCTAATCTATGACAAAGAGCGCAACGAACTGATTTCGCGCTCCGCGCGTCTAGCCTATCGCATTGAAGACGGCATCCCTATTATGTTGGCAGACGAGGCACGCGAATTAAGCGCTGAGGAGATCGAACAGTTGCCGCGATGAGTTTCAATGTTTACATTCCGGCGCGCTACGCCGCGAATCGGCTGTCGGGTAAACTATTGCTCAAACTCCATGGTCGGCCGGTGTTAGAACACGTCTATGAACGTGCCCTCGCTAGCGGCGCCGAAAGGGTGGTGGTTGCGACTGATGACGAACGAATCGCACAGGAGGCGATGCGTTTCGGCGCGCATGTTTGCATGACGAGCAGCACGCACTGCTCGGGTACTGATCGGATCGCTGAGGCAGCCACTCAATGTGGCGAAGCAGACGACGCTGTGATCGTTAACGTCCAAGGTGATGAACCGCAGATACCGTCAGCTGTCATCGCGCAAGTCGCAGCGCTACTGTATGACGATGCGACGCTCGATATGGCCACAGTGTGTGAGCCCATCGTTGCAGAAGCGGATTTTTGCAACCCTAATATCGTGAAAGTTGTAACCGATCAGTTCGGTCGAGCGCTACTTTTTTCGCGGGCGCCGGTACCCCACGCGCGTGATGGGAGGGATTTTTCCCAGCGGCACGACGCTTGGCCGCAGCGACACGTTGGCATTTATGCATACCGATACGCGTATTTGCGGCGCTTTGTAATGCTCCCGACAACGCATTTGGAACAATTGGAAAGTTTGGAACAATTACGCGCCTTAGGTCACGGTGCCCGTATCGGCGTCGCGGGCGCCACGCTTCCCTGTGGTATAGGCATCGACACCCTCGACGATTTGGTCCGCGCGCGTGCCGCCCGTCCCAGCGCCTGACACCACGCAGGACAGTAGGCTATTGTTCGTTTGCTCGGGTAATTTGTGTCGCTCGCCGATCGCCACCGGTATCATGACCACGCGTTTGCGTGCAGCCGATCGCGGTACTGTTATCGAGGCTGATTCGGCCGGCCTAAATGCGACGCCTGGTTTGCCGCCGACCGCTTTGGCGATCGCCACGGCAGCACGTTACGGCGCAGATATTTCCCAGGCGCGTTCGCGCCGATTTTCGCAGCAAGATTTTTCTCGCTATCGATTCATTATCGCTATGGATCTTGGGCATCTCGATCAACTGCGGTTTATTGCACCGCTAAGTGCCTCGGCACGGTGTCGCTTGTTGTTACCACCGGGGAATCGGCGCCAGGTGCGTGAAATCGCAGATCCCTACGGGCGCAACGAACGCTATTACCGTCGCGTCGGCGCCTTGATCGCCCAGGGCGTCGATTTATTGTTGCTCGAATTTGGAATGGTGCCGTCGTAACAAACCCAGCACGAGGCACTCTCTGTGCTTGCCTGAATCCGACAGACTGCCCCTAAAAACTCTCTAGCGTTCGCGAAACGTGATCCGACCTTTCGTGAGGTCATACGGGGTGAGTTCAACGGTTACGGTATCACCCGTCAGAATACGAATGTAGTGTTTGCGCATTTTGCCCGAAATATGCGCCGTCACGACGTGTCCATTTTCGAGCTCAACGCGAAAAGTAGTGTTTGGCAGAGTCTCGACGACCTTGCCTTGCATTTCAATGTGGTCCTCTTTCGCCATGTATCCTCGTGTCAGATTGCGTGAATGATATGTGAGTATAAAGGCTTGGCGTGCGTCATACGACAATTAGGAAGCGTAAAGCCGCGTCCGCTTGCCTGAGCGGATCCGGGCTAGGTGTTCGTCTCGCGCTGTGGCGGCTGAGCGCGCCACTCTCCGGCGACGAAATATTGCAGTGGTTCGTATTCTGACTTATAGGACATTTTGTGGCAGTCTTCGATCCAGTAGCCGAGATAGAGCCACGCCAGCCGCTCCTGGCGCGTCAGTTCGATTTGCTTCAGGATCGCGTAGCGTCCCAAGCTCAGTTTTGTTGCCGCAGGATCAAAAAACGTATACACCGCCGATAAACCGTCCACTAGACGATCGACCACGGCAACGGCGAGAAGTTCCGCAGCGCAACGGAATTCGTAGAATACGGTGTTGGCCCACGACGCGGTGAGGAACTCGAGATAGGCGTTACGGTCGGGATTTTCCATGCTGCCACCGGGATGGCGAGCCGAAATATAGCGACAGTATAAGTGGAAGTGCTCAGCGTTAAACGCGGCGGGCACGGCACGCATCTGCACTTGCGCATTACGCATCAGCGCGCGACGGTGAAATCTTTTCGGCTTGAATGCGTCGACTCTCACGCGTACGGCAATGCAACTCGCACAGTTCGTGCAATGGGGTCGATAGACGTGTTCACCGCTACGCCGAAAACCATGTTCAGATAGTAAGGCATAAGTAGCAGGCGTAGGGCGCACGCGCGGGTCGAGAAAAATTGTCGTGGCGTCGCGATCGGGAAGATAACCGCACGCATGCGGCGGCGTGATAAAAAAACCGAAACGGGGTTGATCGGTGGGGCGAGTCATTGTCTAGCAGCGTCTAGCGCCAACTGCGGCGTCGTCCAGGCCGCGGTTGCGGGTACGTGGTGACACCACGCGCGCAGTTTTGTTTGAAAGACATCACGTGGCATCGCGTAGGCACCGAGCGACTCGAGGTGAGCATTGTGCACTTGGCAATCGATGAGTCGGTAATTCCACCGACGTAGTGCCGCGGCCAAGTAGACGAGGGTGATTTTTGAACTATCTCTAACCCGGTTAAACATTGATTCACCGAAAAATACCTGTCCAATCGCGACACCATAAAGACCGCCGCTGAGACGTTCGTCATGCCAACATTCCACGGAATGAGCATACCCCAGGGCGTGTAGCTTTGTGTACGCCGCTGCCATTTCGGCAGTGATCCAGGTTTCGGAATTACCGCGTCGCGGGCCTTGACAAGCGTGCACGACGCGGGCGAATGCCTGGTCTGCGGTTATGCGGAAGCCCCCGCGACGCAGCGTTTTGCGCAAGGACTTCGATATGTGCAGCTCGTCAGGCTTGAGTACGGTACGTGGGTCAGGGGACCACCACAACAAGGGTTCACCGCGGCTATACCACGGAAAAATCCCACGTCGATAGGCATCAAGCAAGCGTTCGGTGTCTAAGTCACCGCCGGCGGCGAGCAGACCGTTGGGATCGCTGAGTGCCTCCTCTAATGGGGGAAACTCATTACCGAAGCGCCGCGCGCGCAACCAGTAGAGCGGTGTCGGCGCGGGTGCATGGTGCATTATCCTAGAATCCTCTTTGGACGGCATTCAAGCTGCGTCTCGTGGGGTGTCTGGCAAGGCATCACGAGGCGGCATAGTTGAGCTATGGCAACGAATTATAACGCCGCCAGGCACCGTGTGAGACGTGCACTGGAGGTCGTCGTGGCGTTCACCCAATGCGTGCTGGATTAGACACGTTGTCATCGGTACACCAATAACCGTTACCTTGCGCGACGCGGCCAAGTGAGGATGCGAGGATTATTCTGGGATTATTATTGAGCCGCGCGATAGGCGGAATTTGACGCCACGTGGTCAACGTAGTTATCGATCAAGGTCGATTCCCGCTGCAAGAAGTTCGCTACCGCACGGCGAAACTCGGGGTCGCGGATCCAATGCACAGACCACGTTTTCACTGCTTCGAAACCGCGCGGGATCTTGTGTTCGCCTTGGGCACCGGCATCCAAACGACGGAGTCCGTGTCGAATGCAGTACTCGATCGTTTGGTAATAACACAATTCAAAATGCAAATTGCGCACGTGAGCCGTGCAGCCCCAATGACGACCATAGAGGGTGTCGGCACCGTGCAGTGCGAATGCGCCGGCGAGGTATTCGTGCGCCGTGCGGGCGAGGAATAACACGGGCGTGTCCGGTAGCAGTCGGTTGAGGTCGAGGAAAAAGTCCTTCGTTAGGCGTGGCGCACCCCACTTGCGGTGAAAGGTGGAGCAATAAAACCGGTAGAAAACCTCCCAGTGGGCGGCCGTAATCTCGGCGCCGCGCAGGACTTCGATGTTCAGCTTAGCGTCTGCAAGCATGCGACGTTCGCGCCGGATCTCCTTACGGCGCTTAGAGTTTAACGTGACCAAAAAATCGTCGAAATCACAGTAGTCGCGGTTGAACCAATGATACTGGCAGCCGGCGCGAAGCATGCACTGCGGCTGCATCAGGGCCTCCAGCTCTTCGTCTAAGGGAAACAGACAGTGCCACGAGGAGGCCTCATTGAGTGGCACGAGTTCGAGCGCATAACGCGCGAGCGCGGCACGGATTTCGTCTCGTTGTGGATGTCGTGCAGCCACTAGGCACCGGGGGCCAGTAACGGGGGTGAAAGGAATGGCGGTGACAAATTTTGGATAGTATTGCCCCCCGGCGCGCGCGTAGGCATCGGCCCAAGACCAATCGAAGACGAACTCGCCGGTGGAATCATTGCGCGCATACAGCGGTAATGCCCCGATGAGGCTCGCGCCATCGTGAGCGAGTAGGTGAACGGGATGCCAGCTATGCTGGCATAAACAGTCGTGCTGCTCCAAGCCCCGCAGAAAACCGTAGCGGGAAAACGGATCGGCGCCGTCGGTGAGTGCGTTCCAGGCCGCCGGGGAGACGCCACTGAGATCGTTGACTATCGAGATCTGCATGCGCAAGCCGCGGCGTGGCCGTTAGTTATCCCGCCCAAAACGCACCGTGGTGCCGATCGCGTGCCGTATGGCTTCTTTTGAACCAGCGAGACCAAATCTTACTTCACGGTATTCGCCAGCCGTTGTAACGTAACGGAAATACACTGTTTTCCTATTCGCCAGGCGGTCGAGCGCTGGCGATTCGATTTCCCGGTCAATGATAAGACCCAGATCAAATTCTACTTCACGGTCCGTCAATTCACAGTTCTGGCCCGGCACAAAACGATCGGTGGGCGAGCTATTATCGAACTGCAGCGTGGGGCAAGCGTCGCTGTTAAATTTAGTGAATGTCGACCCCAATAATAAGCGCAGCACGATGCGATCATTCGTTCGCCTGACGACTTCCAGCGTTTGTCCGGAGTCGTTTTCCGTATAGGCGATCTGGAATTCGATATCGGGTTCGTAGTCGGCGGGCTCACGAATCTCCCAGGCGGCCTGGGACGGCGACGCTAGCATCGTCAGCAGTAGCGCAAAAAAGAACCTGGGGGGCGGCAGTCGAAGCGCCGAGCGACGAAACCTCAACATGATTACCGGGTTCGCATCACCTTACTTGGATTCGCCCTGACCGGGTGTAAACACCGGAAATGGCGTGATTTTCTCACCTTTCGTCGTCGCTTCTGAGATTTTGGCGTGTCCAGATTTATCGACTTCGTCGATGCGGATGATGGCATGCATTGGCACATAGGTGCGCTTCACGCCGGAAAACTCGCTTTTGAGATTCTCTTCCGAGGGGTCGACGACGACGTTGGATTTTTCCCCGAAGATCAAATTTTCGATTTCGACAAAACCGAATAGACCGCTTTGGTGAACGTCGTGGGCGTAGATTTCGTAAATTTTGCCCTGGTTATGGAACGTAACGCGGTAAGTAGATTTTTTTGACATCCGTAATGGTCCAACTGGAATTTGGTGGAATGTTACCATTTATTGACAGCGCGCTAGTCGGCAATTTCGATGGTGTGATAGGGATCGAAACCGTCGATGATCTGGTGACCGACGTATCCGCGCGGATTACAAACGATGCGGGTATTGCCGTGGTAGTAGTCCGAACGATGGTGTACATGGCCATGTATCCACAAGTCGATCTCATGCTCATCGACTAAGTCGTGGAGGTTGTTGCAATACGCCGCCTGCAAGCTTCGGGTGTTGTCCTTATTCCAACTTGCGGGGCTGGGGGCGTGGTGGGTGATCACGACATTGGCGCCTGTGTGGGGCGTGGCCAAGGCACTGCGCAACCAGTGCTCCGCAGCCCGGTTTCGATTAAGGATGTCACTATGTTCGAGGGGGCGCATATTGCATTGGATTTGATAATAATCGTTGAGCAAATTTTTGGCGTTCTCCATAACCTCGGCATTTTCTTGTTCGAAATTTGTCCACAAGGTCGCGCCTAAAAACCGCACACCGTCGATGACGAGCTCACTGCGTTCGAGCAAATGAATACCGCGCGCCGCACAAGCGCCGCGGAGCTGAATAAGCGTATGCGTGAGATCTCCGCTGTAGTATTCGTGATTGCCTAAGACGTAGATCACCGGGCACGGGCTTTGCGCCAGCCACGGCAGCGCTTGGGTGCCGACGCCGATGTCGCCAGCGGCGATGAGCACATCAGCATTCGTACGCGGCCAGTCCAAGGGACCAAATTCTAAGTGAATATCTGAAAAATATTGAATTATCAAGGTGGTAACGCCGTTTTCAGAATCAGAATCGCACTATTTTGAGATCGTGATACGGCGTCCTCCTAGCGCGCCTGGTGGTTTTGCAATAGCTTTGGCGTTATGATGGCATTTGTCTTAAATAACATTATCTTATCCAGTTATTTCAATTCCAATTCGAGGCCAAGCCATGGCTCAAGCAGTGCGCCGCCGCCTACCGCCGTCCGATCCCATAAGCCTGCAATTATGGCAACGCTTGAAAGAGGGGGTTTTCATTATTCTCGGGGGAATCGCTATCTTCGTGTTGGTCGCCCTATGGACCTATCACCAAGGCGATCCAGCCTGGTCCCATACCGGCGCCGGCGGAGAGATCCATAATCGAGGCGGCGTGTTTGGTGCTTGGCTGTCTGACATTCTACTTTACCTTTTCGGCCGCTTTGCGTATTTGTTTCCTTTTATGATCGCCTACGGCGGGTGGATGCTGTTTCGCGAGACCGTCGATGCGGAGTGGCCTCACTACTTGCGCTGGGGTATTCGCGCGGCGGGTTTAGCCTTGACCTTGGCGTTCGGTTGCGCCTTGTGTTGGGTGCGCTACTACGCCAGTTTCCCGACTTTACCGCATCACGCGGGCGGCATCGTAGGCGCCGTTGTGGGCGAGGCTGTGTTCGGCATTTTTGGCCACACCGGCGGCATTTTGTTAATGGTCGCGGTGTTTCTTACCGGCGTTACTTTATTCACACACCTTTCGTGGGTGTGGTTAATGGAAACGACTGGGCGAATTACCTTGGAGGTTTGCGCACGTTTAAGGCAGTGCGTAGGCCAATGCATTGATTATGTTCAGGCGGTGCACGCACGACGCGCGCGCGCGGCCGTGCTTAAAGAAGAAAACGAACGCATCGAACAGCGCGCGCCTGTGCATATCGAACATAAAATGACACCCATCAAGCCGAGCGAACGCGTGGAGGCGGAGAAACAAGTTATCTTGTTCGATGAACCGCGTGGTTCTACGCTCCCGAAGTTGAACTTGCTCGACGTGCCGACTTCGAACGGCCCTGCCTATGCGGACGAAACGCTGGAAGCGATGTCGCGCCTAGTCGAGTTGAAATTGAAAGACTTCGGCATCGAGGTCGAGGTCGTGGCCGTTTATCCCGGTCCCGTGATCACACGTTTCGAGTTGATGCCGGCACCAGGTATCAAAGTAAGTCGAATCACGAACTTGGCGAAAGATCTCGCACGTTCGCTCTCGAAAGTGAGTGTCCGCGTCGTGGAAGTGATCCCAGGTAAATCGGTGGTGGGTTTGGAAATACCGAATGAGGATCGTGAGCTCGTGACGTTAAGCGAGATCCTCACAGCACGTGCCTACGAAGAAAGTCACTCGAAACTCACCCTCGCCCTCGGCAAGGACATCGCCGGCGCGCCGACGGTGGTGGATTTAGGGCGCATGCCGCACTTGCTCGTTGCGGGCACGACCGGTGCGGGCAAGTCGGTTGCCCTCAACGCGATGATATTAAGCTTGCTCTACAAGTCGACCGCTGCAGATGTGCGCTTGATCATGATCGACCCAAAAATGTTGGAACTGTCGGTCTACGAAGGGATCCCACACCTCTTAGCGCCCGTCGTGACCGACATGAAAGAGGCCGCCAACGCGCTGCGTTGGTGTGTGGCGGAGATGGAGCGCCGCTACCAACTCATGGCGGCACTTGGGGTGCGTAACATCGCCGGATTTAACCGCAAAGTAAAAGATGCTGGTGAACGCGGCAACCCGATCCCCGATCCCCTTCTCGAAGCTGATTTGGCCGAAGGCGGGGAAACTGCGCCTTTAGTCACGCTCCCCTACATCGTTGTAATCGTCGACGAGCTCGCCGACATGATGATGACGGTCGGCAAAAAGGTCGAAGAGTTAATCGCGCGTTTGGCGCAGAAAGCGCGCGCGGCTGGTATTCATTTAGTGCTTGCTACCCAACGCCCTTCGGTCGACGTAATAACCGGATTGATCAAAGCGAATATTCCTTCGCGGATCGCGTTTCAAGTTTCTTCGCGGGTCGATTCTCGTACGATTCTCGATCAAATGGGCGCGGAGAATTTATTGGGTCACGGGGACATGCTCTATTTGCCGCCGGGAACCGCGGTACCGCAACGGGTTCACGGCGCCTTTGTCTCTGATCAAGAAGTTCACAAGGTCGTCGATGCGCTTAAAACTGTCGGCGAGCCGGATTACGTCGATGCGATCGTTGAGGAACCGCGGGACGGTGAGGCGCATGGTTTTGGCGTTACGGCTGAGCTGGCCGCAGAAGTAGACGAATTCTATGACACAGCGGTAAGAATCGTGACCGAGACGCGGCGCGCCTCTATATCGGGGATCCAGCGTCACCTCAAAATCGGCTACAACCGCGCGGCGCGCATGGTCGAAGAAATGGAACGAGCAGGTGTCGTTGGTGAGCTGCAATCCAACGGCACGCGGGAAGTGCTCGCGCCACCGCCACCAGACTGCTAGCTGTTTATGAACTGCACGAGAGCATGGAGCAGCCGGGGCGGGTACGGGCCCAATCCGGACGCTTCCGTGCGTAGTGCTCCTGCTTTGGTTGTTCGTCGTAAGGGTGACGCAGCACCTCGAGCAAATCGCTAATGGCTTTGTGCTCGCCGCGTTCGGCGCTATCGATGGCGAGTTGGGCGAGGTAGTTACGTAACACGTATTTCGGATTGATCCGCTGCATCGCCGCGCGCCGCACCGCCGCGGGACGTTTGTCGTCTGCTAGGCGTCGCTGATAGGCTGCGAGCCACTGGATCCAACGAGCGCGTAAGGCGGGCGTGATGGCTTGGAGTGTGTAGAACGCAGGTTCGATCCCCGCGAGTGGATTTGCGTCGTTGCTCGGTTCCACCGCCAGCTCAGCTAAGGCTCGAAAAAAAATCGTCATATCGGTCTCGGCTGCGGGCAACAGCGAGATCAACTCGTCTATGAGCTGTTGGTCTTCATTATCCGCATGGCTTACCTCGAGTCCGAGTTTGGCGCGCATCATATCGCGGTAATCACATTTATACTGTTGGGCGCACGCCGTAATGATCGCCTCCAGCGGTTCGGTCGCGTTAATTAAAGGATAGATCGCATTCGCGAGTTGCACGAGATTCCATACTGCAACTTGCCCTTGTTGGCCGAAACGATAGCGGCGCCCCCGCGCGTCGGTCGTGTTTGGCGTCCAATTCGGATCGTAATCTTCTAGCCAGCCGTACGGGCCGTAGTCGATCGTTAAACCGAGAACGGACATATTGTCGGTATTCATAACGCCATGAACAAAACCGACTCGCAGCCACTCCACGATCATCTTACGGGTGCGAGTGCATACTTCCTCGAACCAAGCTAAGTAAGTTTCTGTCGCGGGCGCGCCGAGCTCGGGGAAGTCCGTTCGAATCGTGAAGTCGGCGAGTTTGCGCAAAGTCTCAACGTCGCCACGGGCCGCGAAAATCTCGAAATTACCAAAGCGAACAAAGCTCGGGGCGACTCGGCACAAGATGGCCCCCGGTTCTGCGCGGGGGTGGCCGTCGTAGAACATGTCGCGTATGACGGTTTCTCCGCTGGCGATAAGGCTCAACGCGCGCGTCGTCGGCACGCCCAAATAGTGCATCGCTTCGCTGCACAAAAATTCACGCACCGATGATCGCATAACCGCCAGGCCATCGGCGCTGCGCGAGTAAGGTGTACGTCCTGCACCTTTTAATTGCAGGGCCCAACGTTCGCCTTTTGCATTGATGATTTCGCCCAAATTAATGGCCCGACCGTCGCCGAGCTGGCCGGCCCAGTGACCAAATTGATGGCCGCCGTAACACATCGCGTAAGGCCCCATGGCGGGCAGGAGTCGATTGCCACTGAACGTCGCGACAAAGTCTTCCGAACAGCACACCGCTGGATCCAAATCGAGCAGGGTCGCGACGTCTGCTGAGAATGCAAGCAGACGTGGTGCTGCCACCGGTGTCGGCGTGACGCGTGAGTAACACGCCCCCTGAACTTCGCGGCAGAAGTTCTCTGTGGCGGGATCGGCAGGCAACTCGCCCACGAAACGGTTGTCGAAGTTCCAAGTGGCTAGCATGGCTGCTGACATCATAGTCGATCTGGAACGCCCATGCGGGCGCTTGCAAAGTATTCTAGCGTCTGGCTGTAGTGGCTGCAGGTAAGCGATTCACAGCGCGAGCTCGGCACGCGATGCTGAGCGATTGCGCCGACTAGGCGTGTGCCAAGGCCGGCGGGAAGTGGCGCGGCGAATAATGCCCAGTCGCGCTGTCGCAATGAGGATGCCGTGACTGACTTTAGCGTCTGTTGTGCTGACTATAGTGGTATTCGATCCGAACGGGGCGAGCATGCTGGTGTCGAGCGCAACTACAATTGGTCTTTGAATTCCGGGATCTCGTCTTCAGGAAACCATAGATGAATGTTTTTTTCCTCAAACAAGGTTTCCTGGCTATCGATTTTCCATTTCTCGCCGGACACCACCACGCGATAGAGCTCGAATTCGGTGCTTCCTTGGTTGTTGAACATATCAGATGCCTTGAGAACGTTGGGTACGACGGCGCGCTGTTTGCAGTTGACGTCATCGCCGTCCACATGCGCTGCACGTACGTCAAGATCGCCAATCTTTACATCGCCGAGATTGAACAGTGCTTTTTGTTCGCCGGCCCACATATCGCGTGGTTTGCCGTCCGTCATCGTGGCGCTAACAAAGTCATACGCTTGTTCGAAACGATGTTCTTTCATCGCTAGGAGATAGCCATGAACGGCCGCCCGAGGTGCAGCACCATCAGCGCAGAGTTCCGCACTAACGGAGCGTAGCGTCGCGCTGAGCAGCACGGCGGTAATGATGGCGTAGAGCAAGTTTTGCATCGCGAATCCTCCTAACGTGGGGGTGGGGATGCAGCGGGCATGATTGAGGTGCTGCGCCGACTCGCTTAGGCGCGTTGCACGAATTCGACGATATTGTCGTCCGGATCCCGGACCATGGCGACGGTAACTCCCGGCATGAGTTCTTGTCGCGGCCATTCGAACGATATACCGGCTCGTTCGCATGCACTACAGACCTCCTCGATGTTGCTGACCTGGAACGTCAGGTAGCGGAAACCGAGCGCGGTATCTAAGCCCAAAGCGCCTTTCGGGGGGACGGTTTTCGGATCGATAAGCTTGATAAAGCTATCGCCGAAGCTCAATCGATGCATGAGACCAAAGGGCAACGGCGTTTCGCCGATTTTCTCCAAACCCAATAAGTTTTGGTAAAACGCTAGACTTTGTCGAATGTCTTTCACAATGATACCGAGATCGACCGCGTTCTTCGCCGCTTTCATGACCATGTTCAAACCTCCTCAGCGGCTTGTTCGCCACGCCGCGCTTTGTTAACGTGCAGATCAGTGCACTCCCCGTACCATAAACCTATGGTAACCGACACCACGCCTTTTGCCGATTTAGACCCCGACCGAATGTTGGATGCGGTCGAATCCTGCGGTTTGGTCCGCGACAGTCGATTTGCCGCCCTCAATAACTACGAGAACCGGGTTTATCAGGTTGGCGTCGACGACGGTGAACCAATTATCGCGAAATTCTATCGACCACGGCGCTGGCAAGCCCCGGCGTTTCCGATTACTTTCCCATGGTTTAATACGCCGCGCTATTGGGAGGAGCGTGTGCTTGAATTGCGTGAGCAAATCGCGGCGATGCAGGAGCCGCCGCTAGGTCACGACTGAGCTTGGCCGGGTCTGCTCAACGTCCGATTAAAGACAGAAATTCACGCCGCGTATCCGCGTCGGTTTTGATCGAGCCGCGCAGCGCGGATGTCGCCGTTGCGGTGCCGGTATGGCGGACGCCGCGGGACTCCATGCACATGTGCCGACATTCCAGCACCACCGCGACGCCCAGAGGTTGCAAATGTGAGTCGAGCGCGTCAGCTATTTGATTCGTCAATCGTTCTTGCACCTGCAAGCGTCGTGCGAACATCTCGACTAAGCGTGAAATTTTCGACAAACCTAAAATTTTTTTTTCCGGCACATAACCAACATGTGCTTTGCCGAAAAAGGGGGCGAGATGATGCTCGCATAACGAATAGACCGGAATATCCCGCACGATAACCATTTCATCCACCCGTTCGGCACCGTCTTCAAACACTTTGAGAAGGTCTTCTGGTTTTTGCCGATAGCCCTGGGTATATTCTGCCAGCGCGTTCAAAAAACGCGCCGGCGTCTCTTGCAAGCCCTCACGTTCCGGGTCTTCACCAATATAGGTGAGGAGGCGTTTGACGGCAGCTAGTTCTTCTGCTCCGTACATACTTGTTATCTCTGGTGTCTAGCGTGTTACTCGCGGTCCTCGATTATGCCCGATCGAGCGCCTGGGATCAGGCGTGGTCCGCTTACGCGGTATAATCCACTATGAAGCAAACGACCGGGGTCTGGTGATGAAGCTCTTCTATTCACCATTTCATACTTTCATCCACAAGGTCTTAGTGTCTATTCACGAGGCCGAATTGTGGGAACGAACTGAATTTGTCGCTACCTATCCGTTCAAGAATCGCAGCGGCGAAGACCAAGGCGAGGCGTATTCGATCGCCGCGATCAATCCCTTGAACAAAGTGCCAACATTGGCGCTCGACGATGGCCAAGTGGTGTATGGCAGCCAGGCGATTGTCGAGTGCGTAGACAGCATCGGCAGCGGGCCGTGCCTCTACCCCGTGGCCGGCACTGAACGCTGGGAGGCGCTGACGCGTTTGGCGCTGGCCGACACCATGTTTGAGACGACCGTTATGCTCGTCATGGAGGGGTGGCTGCCCGCCGAGCAGCAGCGGCTTGCGACTTACAAATGGATATGGCCGAAGATTATTAGCGGTCTGGATCGCTTTGAGTGGTACTGTGAGCAAGGTTTCGAGCGCTTCGATATCGGCCATGCGGCAATGTTGCATGCGCTGAGCTACATGGATTTTCGCGCCCAGTTCTACGGTGCGTCTGATCCCGTGCATCCCGATTTTGATTGCTTCGATCAGCGCCCACATCTGCGCGCCTGGTGGCAAGAGGCCTGTTCACGCCCTTCAGTGGTGGCGCACTATAATGTGGATTTCAGCGGCGACGATAGCGCGACCCATTGTCAGCACCACGTGCGGGAAGTCTTGACGTTGCAAGGCGAGCATGGCACGCGATGATCGATTTCTACTATTGGCCCACGCCCAATGGCCATAAAGTTGCGATCATGTTGGAGGAAATTGCGCTCGCCTACACGCTTAAGCCGGTCGACATTCTCGCTGGGGCGCAGTTTGCGCCAGATTTTATTGCGCTCAGTCCAAACAATCGGATCCCGGCGATCGTCGATCATGATGGGCCTAAGGGCACCGCCTACGGGGTGTTTGAATCAGGCGCAATTTTGATTTATCTCGCCGAGAAAACGGGGCAATTCTGGTCCCCGACAGTGTGCGAGCGTTACGACGTGTTGCAGTGGCTGATGTTCCAGATGGCGAACGTGGGTCCGATGTTCGGGCAAAATGGTTACTTCCAAGGGTATTGTCCCGAGCATGTCCCGCTGGCCAAGGCGCGCTATCACAATGAATGTAAGCGGCTTTATGGGGTTATGGATAGGCGCTTGGCTGAGAGCGAATTTCTAGCCGGCGATAATTATTCCCTAGCCGACATCGCGACATATCCCTGGACGCTGCCAGCGCAATGGGCTTTGCATAGAATCGACATTGACGAATATCCGCACGTGCTTCGTTGGCACACAGCGATCGCCACGCGACCAGCGGTACAACGCGGAGTCGCCCTCATGGCAGAGGATATTAAAGTGGGCAGCCCCAGTGCGGAAGCTTATCGCAACATGTTCGGCGCGAACCAATTTAAACGCGGTTGAGCTGGTGCGCGCTCCCAGCTGCGCCGGAGCTTGCTCCTAAGTCCGACAGATTGTTAGCGGTGGCGCCTACCGCGCTGGCGCGGCGGGCGAGCCCTGGTGCCGCACCCGATCACCGACGAGCTGAAACGCAGGTCCAGGGCCGTAAAACAGCAGTTGTAGCATTCGCGCTACCGGCTTGTGTAGTTCGATGTGGACCGTATGCCAACCCGCAGCCAGGCTGCGGGCGAGACGAACCGCGCCCATATCTTTAGGTATGGGCGCTCGGTGTAGCGCGTCACCATCTATCGTCAAAAACACCTCACCCGCGGCGGTGAGAATGACTTCGTAGAAACCCGGCTCCGCGACGCGAAAAGCGCCATCAACGCGCAGTGTTTCGATCGCGCCACCGTGCCATACACTTTTTCTCATCGCCTGTTTAGTCAAACCGGCGACGACGACGATTTTCTCTGCCTGTCCGCGACGCTGCACCGTGATCTTCAGACCCGGGGTAGGCGGGGCGCTTACGGCGTTGCGCGCTGCAGGGGGGGCTGTGATCTCCAGGTCGATGCCATCACTTTGCGCAATTAGCTTGGCACCCTGCCAGGCCCGCACCGAAACCCGTGCGTGTCCAAGACCGAGGTCGCTCGACGCGACGGCTAACTGGTAGCGACCGCGGTGAACCTTACTCTCACTTAGGACCCTCGATCCCTGGCGCAGCGTAATTCGATCAGCGTGCGAGCAACGACCGTTGAGCGCGATTTGTTCACCGTACACAAACGGTTTCGTGGGTGTTTCTAGCGTCAGCTTGGTGCCGTGGTTGGCAAATGTCACCGCGAATGTCGTGCTCGTGCGGGTGGCGACATTGCCGGATTCTACCGCTACGAGCGTCAGTTCGTGTGGCCCGTCGGCAAACAGTGTCGTATCGAGCGTCGTGCGATGTTGCGAGGAAAAATTTGCCTGCTTGTGGCCGTCGAGCCACGCTTCGAGACGTGCAATAGTGGTACTCGCGGCGGGCTTCACGCGGGCATGGAGCGTTACTTTGCCACGCCACGCACTGTCTCGGGATGGCGTGAGGAGGTCAATGTCGGCGAATTTCGCGAACGGTCGTGCCAACGGATCACCCACGATCAGCAATTGATAGGGCGAGGCAACGCTCAAATAAAACGCTTCAGCGAGCGCGAAGCCATCGGCGTAATAGGCGTGCAGCTGTGGTACTGGAAATTTCTCGATATAGGCGTAAGGCTCACGTACGGCGCCGCTGGAGCCAGCCGCCCCGCGGCGCAGGAATTCGCTGAGTTTTGTTTGACTGGCATGGAGAAAATGTCCACCGTAGCTCGTAAAAGACTCGGCAATAGCACCGGGTAGAAGTTCGCCGTCATTTTTTTTCCATTTGAATATACGGGTGCCCGCCACGATGCCGATGGCGTCGTCGCGCCCGCGGGGAATGATCCCATCTTGACCGGTTTGCCCTTGCCTGAGGATCTCTGTGCGACGGCCGCGTTTCGTCATGGCATGTGCCAGCGCTTGGAAAAATGGTTGCCGCACCATACTGCGCTTGTTGTGATTGATCATCATATAGACCGTACCCTTAGGGTGGGTGCCGTCGCTGGCGACGGCGCGCCGTAAATACCTGCGCATCTCGGGAACGGTGTTGCCCCGCAGACCTTCGTAGCCCAGGGATACGGACAATCGATACGGTGGTCGGGGTGTGCCGATTTGCGGGCGACCGTTTCCGCTTGGCTGTGGTCGCGGCGTGAAGAATTTTGGCGCGGCAAAACCTGGCACTGAACTAAGAATGCGTTGTTTTAACGCGGGCATTTTTGGATGATTGCGTAGCGGTTTAAACGTCGCGTCATGGGTGAGCAATAATAGGTCTACGACTCCGATCTCGGTAGCGCGGAATAGCGCATCGATAGCAGCGTCGGGCCGGTCTTGCTCAACGTGGGCTTTCGCCAGCATGATCCACGCCTGTGGGTGCCATCGATAGCTGGCCGTGAATTTTTTTAACGCCGCGATGGCGGCGGGGTATTGTTTTGCTGTGAGCGCTTCAACTGCAGCTACATATGCGCGACGTTCTGTCTCTGTCGGCCAACGTGGTGGTGATTTCGTTAGTGCGCGTCGAAAATAGGGGTTCGCGCTAACGCTGAGATAGTTCAAACTACCGGCGAGTACTTCTTGCGTAAAAAACGTCAAACCCGTTATTGAGCCTGCTTTGCCACATAGGCGACCGCATTTTAAGTTGTGGGTTTTCAGATCGGCAGAAAAATCGATCGCATACGGAAATCCCGCAGAGTAGGCGACTAGGCTGATGTCCTCGTGCCAAGCTTGTGCTTCTAGATAGGCTTCGATCGGAAGCAGAATTCGTTGCCGAAAAACTTCGATGGGAATCGTGTCGCGCGGTGGTATACCGTGCAGATAAAGAACGTGTTGCGCCGGTACGTGCCGCAAAGCGAGGTAGGCGTTAGCGACGCTCATCGAAACGACCGAATCTGCGTTGACGACTAATAACGTGGATTCTTCACTGGTACCCGCGCGCGAAACATTGAGCGTCGTGAGAGCGTAGAGCAGCGTCCACAGCGCCAGCGCGCGTGCTGGCCAAGCGCCGGAGCATCCGCGGAACCGGTGCAGACACGCCCGCCGCGTCTTCGGGATCATCGTGCGAGAGTGCCGAGCCCCACCGGTTTTGTGTGCATCGCCCATGGTCATTCGATCAGCTTACTAGCCCGCATATGGCATGAGGGGTTCGCAGCGCCTGCGCCACGTGCTTGATGTAAGGAGACATTCCATTGTTAGATGGTAATGCATCGGAAAGTGCAAATAGTAACCCGCTCGTTTGCTCGCCTGCCCCTAGGCTTGTGCTTCACCCTCAGCCTATCTACGGCTACGCTTCGAGTTTCAGCACGGCGCCCAGACGAACCTGTGCTTCTCCGTCAGCCGCGGTCCTCACCCAACATCCGGGCTAGTGACGCTAATAAGTATCGGCTATGCTGAGACGACTTTGATGCGACGCGCAGGGTAGTTTACAGCCGGCTCGATAGGGACGCAGGTAACGGCGTATCGGCCTCAGCATCAGGCGCTTAACTGAACCCGTACCTTTGGAGAGCGAAATTGTGAAAATCACGATTGAATACTGCGTCATGTGAAACTACGAACCTAAAGCCCTCCGTGCGAGGGATAGGTTATCGGCGGACCCGCGCCACGAAGTCGAACTGGTCGAGGGAGCGGGGGGCATCTTCGACATTACCGTCAACGGCGTGGTGCGTTACTCTAAAAAGAAAACCGGCCGCTTTCCGAGCGATGATGAACTCGATGAATTAATCGCGTTGATGTAATGTTAGGGGGCCGCATTATTGCCTGAGCGGGGCAGAACCGCCGCGACCGACCGGCGAGCCGACGCGACTTTATTCCCCGTAGCCGCGAGTGACGACGGTAAGTTGCTTAGCGCTGGGGTCAAGCTTAGACTCAACGCGCCGTTATACAAGCTTGGGTGGAATTGTTGCGACGGCTAGGTTCGGTACAGCTATCGACAGGAAAGCGCTGCCGATCTACCTATCCTAGCTTCGTGGTTCGATGTTTTGCGCTCGACGCGACCCAAACACGTACAGTCGTTTCTATGTCGTATAGACGGTGTGGGTGGTGCTGGATTGTACACTGCGGGATTAATTACTCGGGTCTAGGAGGAAACATGGTTTCGAAATCATCGGTATTAGTGTTAGTAGGCGTGTTGGCCGTGAGCGGCTGCGCGTCGATGTCTGAAACGCAGAAAACGAGCGCCCAAGGTGCTGGAGTCGGCGCCGCGGCGGGGGCCTTAATCGGTGCGCTCGCTGGGGGTGGTAAGGGTGCCGCGATCGGTGCTGGGGTCGGCGCCGCGGCCGGCGCCGCAGGTGGCTACGTGTGGTCGCAGCGCATGGAAAAGCAGCGTCAGGAGATGGAGGCCGCAACCCAAGGGACAGGTGTCTCTGTGATGCAAACTGCGGATAACCAGCTCAAGCTCGAAATCCCGAGTGATATTTCTTTCGACACGGGACGTGCGGATATCAAACCTGAACTGCGACCGATTCTGGATCGTTTTGCGCAAACGTTGATCGATAATCCAGTGACGAACGTACACATCATCGGGCACACGGACAGCACCGGCTCCGATGCGGTCAACGACCCGTTGTCTGTGCGCCGCGCCGGCAGCGCGCGAGATTATCTCACCGCACGCGGTGTCAACCCGGGGCGTATTTCGATCGACGGCCGTGGTTCGCGCGAGCCCATTGCGGACAATTCGACGGACTACGGTAGGGCGCGCAACCGGCGGGTCGAGATCTTCGTAGCCGAAGCGGCACCTGCGCCTGCACCTAGCAGTCAATATTGATCCTGTTACTAGCGCGCGCCGATCGGGCGAACGCGTGTTCGATGAAGGCAGCGACCGCCTTGACCCGCGCCAGATGACGGAACTGGGTCGGCTGCACTAGCCATGCGTCGAGCGTGATGTCGCCGTCGGCGTGCCGCACGCGTAGCAGGTGGTCGTCGGCGTCACCCAACCTCACCGGTAGGTGTGCGACCCCGAGTCCGGCGCGCGCCGCATCCCACTGACCACGCAAGGTCGGTACGCGAACACGGGCTTGAGCTTTTGCGAACACCCGTTGCATCACCCGCGCAACCCGGATGTCGTGAACCGGCGGCGCCCAACCGACGTAAGGCTCGGCGCCGGTGAGCACATCGCCAGAATTCAATTTCAGCTTCGTGGCCAAATCCGTAGAGACGAAAAACCCCCATGCTACTTGGCCGAGCTTCTTGATGAGGTAAGGTCCGTGTTGGGGACGCTCGAAACGTAGCGCCACGCTCGGTTCGGGTTGGGTGAGATCGACATACCCAGGCGAGATATCGAGCGTGAGGCATAACGCCGGATGCCGATGCCCAAATTCGGCCAGCAGCGGGCCAATGACGAAGTCTGCGCCGTATTCCGTCGTCGTCACCAGGACGGTTCCAGTCAACTCCTCGTCGTCGTTGGCGTAATCGTGATGAATACGTGCGGCGAGATCGCGCATAGTCAACGCCAGTGGTAGCAGCAACGCGCCTCGCGCCGTCAGCTCGTGGCCGTTAGGCCGCCGTGAGAACAAGGTGGTACCGAGCGCAGATTCCAAGCCCTGGATCCGTCGCATCACGGTGGCATCGCTGACTCCGAGCGTCGCCGCAGCATCTGCCAAGGTTCGCGCTTCGGCGAGTGCGAGAAAAAATTTAATCCCGTCCCAATCCATCAATCGCTTTAAATATGAAGTGTCGGCCTTCGAATTCAGTATTCTATTCGCTGACTTTTTTCATCATTATAACTGGTGTGTTGGCGCAACATACCGAATTTTTCGGCATAAACGCCCCCCGGAGTTCACTTCATAATCAGAGCGTATACTGCCATGTCGGTAAGCAACGAACGTCCCCTTCCCGAATTCATCAGCCACCCTTTATGTCCGTTTAATCAACGCTGCGTGATTGGCAATCTGAAGAACGGTTGGCAGCGCGAACGCGATTTCCGGGTGACTTATGTCGCTTTGGGTCGACTTCCCGAATGGTTCCTGGGATTGTCCGCAGGCGGCCCGGCGTTCCCGACCTTGCGCCTAGCTGGGATCACGGCGACCGATGCCACCGCCATCTTCGAATACAGCCTAGAAAGTGGCGCCGGGACACTGCAGCCGGGCACAGCGCACGCGCGTGTCGTCGTACGCGAGTGGGTCGCTCAGGTGGGTGCTTTGTTGAATCTATTGCGCGGCGTATTTACGGCGCACACCGGGGAGGAGGTGGCGGCGGCGCTGGACGCGGTGTTTCGCTTTCTTGGGCGCTTCGAACGCGCCCCGGCGATTATTCGCGGGATCCGCAACGACGCGGCGTTCAATGCCATCGACGCGGCGATCGCACCGTTTTTTTCTCTCGCGCTACATTTCGATACCTTCAGGCACGATCCCCGCTGGCAGGCGCTACCAGGCGTCGCGGCTTGGGGTGAAGCCCTGCTCGCTGACGAGGACGTGCAGGCGTCGACATGCGCTGAATTTGACCTTGAATTCGAGCGTTTCTTCGAGTTTACCGGCGGCGTATTCGCGTCGCGTTAACCCCTAAGGAGATCCCCCCATGGATACGTTTTGGCTTAGCTCGCGCATCCGCGCCGTGATAGGTTTCCTCGCGCTGCTTGGCGCAGCGCTCACGTCCGGCACCGTGATCGCGGCCGCAGGACATCGGCTCGCACTGCTCGAATATGTCGCCGGACCGAACTGGAAACCGGGCGGCGGACCGGGTGATCAGGATCTGCAAACCCATTTCGACTACGTGACGGCACTGTCACGCGACGGCAAGGTAATTGGTAACGGTATGATCGAAAGCAAAGGACCGCAGGGCTTCTATTTGTTAGATGTCGCAAGCGCATCCGAGGGTGAGCAAATCGTGCACAACGATCCCGCGATTGATAACGGCGTGTTGAAGAAACACCGTCTGTTGACGTGGTTGGTTCTCATGGACGGTTTCGACCATGCGAACAAAGCCAAAGGGGAGTTCTTTGTTCTCGACTACGGCCATGGGCCGAGTTGGGTCGAGGGTCTTAGCTTGATGGAGCAGGACGTCGCGCAGCATTTGTCATACATTCAAGGTCTGTTTGCCGCGGGGCGATTGATCGGCGGCGGACCGGTGCTGGAGGAAGATCGCGGCATGTATCTCGTCAAGACACCGCATCGGGCGATGGCACGCGGTATCGTCGCTGCGGATCCCGCGGTTCGAAGTGGTGTGTTCGACGTCAAGATCCGGCGCTGGTCGCCGGGTAGCTTACGCCCGCTCAAATAACGCGAGGCGGTGGCGCCGGATGAAAACGCCGACGCATTTCTTGTTGACGGCACTGATCGCGGAGCGCTGGCCAGGTTCACCGGCAGCTTGCCGGCGTGCCGCTTGTTGGGGTGCGGTGATACCCGATTTCCCTATTATCGCACTGTCGTGCGGGGTGTGGGTGTCGCAATGCATGATCGGTGGCGAATCACTGAGCACCGCGATTAGAATATTGGACGATTACTACTATCACGATCCCGCATGGTGTGCGGCCCACAACCTCTTGCATTCTCCCCTAAGTTTGCTGTCGTTAGCGCTTGGGAGCGGACTGCTACCGCACTCGGTGCGGCATGGTGCACGTGCGTTCCTCTTGGGCTGCGCGTTTCATTCCGCTCTGGATCTCCTCACTCATTATGACGACGGGCCGTTGCTGTATTGGCCGTTCGATACCACGACACGTTTTCACGGTCCAGTTAGCCATTGGGATCCCGCACATTGGGGCCAGACTGTGATGATGTTTGAAGCCATGATTTGTGCCGTGGCGTTATGCGGGCTCGCCGCGAACCGAGTTCGCGACGCGTGCGAACAGGAATATACTCACCGAACTAGACCTTGAGTCCCTCCGGCACCGCTTCTTCGCCGGTGCGCGGTGCGAGTGAGCCGCCGCTGAGGTGGGTGTCCATATCGGTGCTTTCGAGTCCGTCCTACTGCAGCGAGTATCTCGCGACTGTTCAGTTAAGTGCGAGCCTACGGGTTTTATTCGTTCTATCCGCATTACCGGCTTGTGATTTGAGCAAGTCGTAAAACGTCGCCGCGTCGACTGGCGTGCTGAACAAATAGCCTTGGTACTGCTGGCACTGTTTCGACCGCAGCCAAGCCAATTGCGGATCTGTCTCGACGCCTTCTGCAACGATCGTCAGGTCCAAAAGCTTCGCCATCGCGACGATCAGATCCGTAATGGCGTATGCCTCGTCCAGCGCGCTGATAAAAGATCGGTCTATTTTGAGGCAATCGAAATCGTAGCGATGCAAGTAAGCGAGATTCGAATAACCCGTACCGAATTCGTCAATGGCGATGCGAAAGCCCAAGTCGCGCAATCCCGTGTGCGTTTCGATGGTTGCTCGTTCGTGCCCCAGCAAGAGCGATTCAGTGATCTCCAGCTCGATGTCGCGTGGGCTAGCATCGTGGCGCTTAGTCAAGCTGCAAAACCTCTCGACGAAGTCCGGTGCGGCGATGTGCATAGCCGATAAATTAACCGATACGATGAGCTCATACCCCGCGCGTGCCCATTCGACTTGTTGGCGCACGGATTCCTCGAAGAGAATTGTTCCGAGCTTATCGATGAGCCCGAGATTCTCACACGCAGATATGAATTCTGCAGGCTCGATCAAACCACGTTTGGGATGGTGCCAGCGAGCGACAGAATCAGCGCCCCAGATGGTATTGTCGACGACCCGCGGGCGAGGTTGAAAGTAGACGTCAAATTCACCCGCGATCGAGGCCACGGCGAATATCTTCGCTCGGCGCAAGACGAGTTTGCACGGCGTCGTTTAGGTCGGGCGTGAAAAACACGGTGGTATTGCGGCCCCGCTTCTTACCCCGGTAGACAGCGAGATCTGCATGGCGCATTAGCGTGTCCAGGTTTTCCCCGTCGTTGGGAAACAGGCTGATCCGCAGTGTGGCGGTCACGCGCGCTTGGTGTCCATACAGGTTAACCGGACCAGCAAGCGCGTCGATAAGATACGCACATGCTCGACGATGTCTTGCGCCGAGACGAGTACGAGAAATTCGTCGCCTCCGAGTCGCGCCACTAAATCTCCCTCCCGCAGTACCTTGCGCCGTTATCACGAGAAGTTGATCGCCGCCGGGTGGCCCAGTAAACCCGTTTGTGATCGGTATCAAACGCCCAGAGGGGCTGGCGCAGTCGCGCCATGATTCGGAATACAGCGTTGTTGGGCAATCCAGCAAAGCTCCTATCGGTGTGATGTCGTAAACATCTTTAAGTGCTGCGGCTGTAGCTTGAATTGATCTGGAACTATTTGAGGGGACCAGTCCCGCCGTGCGGGTGCTTAGGCTGCGATCGTAGTTAGGGCCGCGATCGATAGCGGCATTATAAACCCGCGAGGCGAGAGCACAGCATTATGCTTCGCACGTTTAGACCATAATTCTAGAATCCTCGGTTGACCGCTGCGCGCGAGCTACCGCTCATAAGCGTACCGATGATAACGGGTTTCTCAGGCACGGGCAGGTCGATTCATGCATGTCTAGTTAGACGGCACTGCTTCTGGTGCAGGGCTAGGGTCCGTGGCCTTGTTCGTGGTTTCCTTGCCGTCGTCTGTGTCGGCACTGGCTTGGCTGCCAAACCAGCGATACTTGATGTTTCCGATCAAACCCGAGATCGGGCGCGTAATGCCGCCCTTGAGCGCGCCGTCGCCGGCTTGTTGAATAATTTCCGCGAAGTTCGATTCCATCGCCGACGGTGTTCCCCAAATCTTAAATTCCGGCCCTTTAATATATCCTTTAGGATCTTCCTGATCTTGCAATAGATTGATGCTGTAGAGAATTGCCGCGCCCTTACCGAGCATGTTCAACTGTGCGTTAAGCGTAAGTGGGCTGTCGAGAATATCGGTGCCGGGGACGTAGTCAACGCCGCCGTTAGCGACCAGCCGAATCGTGGGGCTGCGCACCAACGCTTGTTGGATCGTCAAGTCTTGCGTTTCATCGCGGGTCACATGAATATCGATGCGGTCGTAATCGATCTCCTGAATATAATCAACGAGGCGTGAAACGGCGCCCGCCCCAAACCCGCCCGTGGGGAGGTAGGACAGTCCTTCGCCTACGATACCCAAGACATTGGAGGTGCCGCCGATGAGCGCGCTGTCGGGTGGAAGCGGTCGAAAGAGCCCGTCGCGGCTATTGAGTTTAACGTCCAGTAATATTCTGTTGCGGTATTCCGGTAAATTCGGTGCACGGCCAGCCGCTTTCAGCGCGACGCTAAAGAGGCCCTCGACGCGCGGTTTTTCACCCGGTACGAGTTCGCTGAAAAATTGATTTAAATCGAATTCGGTGACATTACCGGTGAGCACGAGATCATAAGGTGTGGTGCTCTCGGGCACGAACTTCAGGTCGCCGTCGAGCTCTAGCGGGCTATCGTGAAAGTGTGCCCCGAGGCGCCGTAAGGCAAGCCGTTGTGGTTCGGTCGCGATTTCACCCTGCACATTATCGAAAGCCAAATAGTCCGTATAGAACAATTTCGCGATATTGAAACGGATCACCGTATCGTAAGGCAGCACGTCCCAAGCAGCGGTCTCGTCCGGCGTATTGTCAATGCTATGTTCGTCAGTCGGTGCATTCTGCGCCGGTTTGTCTTGCTCAGCCGGCGCCTCTCGGCTGATGCCATCGATTGCCGCTAACAGATCGTTTAAATAAAACAGTGAACTACTGAAGTCAAATGCAATTAACGCTTGCGCGTCTTGTTGCGCTTGATAGGCGGCGGTCAGCATCGCAACGCTCTCGCCGGATTTGCCCGAGACCGTGATCGGCATTTTAAAATTAAACCCGCTGCCGTCCGGGTTAACTTCTCCGACGACTGGCATATGCACCCGTTCCATCGCTAGCGGCGCATCGCTCTTGAGACCATCGAGCAATGTCAACGCGCCGATTTCACCGCTCGGAATGACTTCAATGTGAGTTTGCACGTGGCCGGTGCTGAGCGTGTGGTTTGGGAGTACTAGCGGTTGGTCTAACAACAACGGCAGGTCGCCGTCTAAATGGGCCGACAGCGTACGTAGTTTCACGGTACGGGCGGGATCCAGGCTTAGAGCGAGCGAGCCGCGCAAGGCCGGTCGGTCGGGTTCGCGGGTGAAACTCAAGGTCGCATCACCTAGTTCGGCATCGAGCAACCCCCCCCGCGTAGTGACCTTGGCGTCGGCGCTGAGCGTGAACGCGTGCAGGAACGCGCCATTTTCCCCCGACAAGGCGACGTTTGCGATTTCCAGGGGTGTGCGACTGCTAGCCTTCAGGGAGCGGCCGTCGGACGCCAAATCCAGTTGTGCGTTAATGGTACTGAATGCGACGCGATCGTTAGGTAAGAATTCGGCGAGCGCTTGCGAGCTTAAGTTGTCGATATCGAGTTTGAGGCGCCCGATGGCGTGTTGAGCGAGGTTTTCACCCTTACCGATGGTCGTACGCAGCGTAAAGCCACGCTCACCAGCTACGCTGAACCGGGTGTCCTTGTTCAACTTGAAAGTGGCGTTCAGTTCATCGAAGCGCGTCTTCACGCCGTCGCTCGCAAGTTGATAGCGTAATTCTCCGCTCAGCGGGGTCTTCGGTGGCGCTCGATCCAGCGAGCGGGTAACGATGGGTTGGCGAGCGAGGGCGGTCAAGTTTATCCGCGTGTGGCCGCCGATTTGGAAATTATCGCCGGTGTTTTTCGCGGCGGCGCCAGCCTGGTTTGCAAGAGGCATGCGTAGCGAGCCATCGCCGCTGAGCAATCGCGTGCGGCCGTCTCTGAGGTCTAGATCTCGGTATTGCACGTCCAGGTTTTTCGGGCTGTAAGTGATCGTCGGTCGAATACTGAGGTTAAGCCGCTTAACTGCCGGTTCGTCTTTAAGTCGAACGTTGACGTTTTTGAGCTGCACAGGCGCTACCGGCGTGAGCACGAATGTTTCGGCGTCTTTGGCTTTGAGGCTAAATGCAGCGTGCTCGAGGCGCCCCGCCAAGTCGACGTCGCTAAGCAGCGGACTCAACCAGGCGAGGTCGATGTTCGCGGTCTTGACTTCAACGAGTTCTCCTTGCGGATTGTGGATTTGAGCACCATCCTCCGCTTGAGCCACGCTGAAAGCTTGACGCAGGGTTGCCTCGAGCAAAGGCGCTTTGCCGCGTTGCGCAACGGTTGTTTGCAGGGCGCTGAAATTGATCGTGTTCGTGGCTAGGGTCAAAGCGGTGTCAACATCGACACCTAGCGTTTTAGGCACTGGATAAGCCGCAGTTTTTTCTGCCACGATCGGTAGCTGCATGAGCGGGTCGAGCTGCAGCGAACCGTGCATGGTAAGGGCGAGCGGGGGCGCTTCTCCAACACGGGCTTGCTGCGCTTGGGCGTTGATGTTCGCGAGCTCTGCTTCACCCAGCTTGATTTGCAGCTGGTCGACATCCACATTCACGCTTTCACTGCTGTAGCGTAACGTGGGCGATGTTCTGACGGCTATGTTCTCGGCGAGAACCGTCTCACCTTGGGCAATGTCCAATCCGTCAAATTGCAATGGCGCTGTCGGCTTTAAAACAAAATCTGTTTCCGATTCGTTCGCGAGCGTAAATTCACCGGCCAGTTGTGCGCCTTCAAAGCGATAATCGGGCAAGAACGTTTCTAACCAATTCAACGGCATGCGCGTAATGCGAAGATCTAGCCACGCGCGCGGGTTTGCCAGCGTCGCCTGGGGGTTGTCGAATACAATTTTTACGGCATCAGAGAGCGATGCCGTTAGTACGGTATTACCGGCAGCGTCGTTGAGGGTGGATTCAAAGCGCGAGATCTCCACATCCTCACCGCCCACCATCACGGCGGCCGTGGAGTGAAAGTCAAAATATTCGGTCGGCGCGCGCCCGCCCAATACCAGATCCATTTCTTCAATGTGTAAGTCGCTGTCGAGATTCGTGGTCACACGTCCGTCGTTGATCTGCAAGGCAAGCTCGCCACTAGTACGCAAATCAAGACTCGGGGTGGGTTTGCCGGCCAGATAGGGCAATAGTAGGCGATCGTTGGCCAGCAACTCATAACGTCCGTTGAGGCTTCCGGCGGGCGCATCGAATAGGCCATCGACGCGGATCGCGGCGCGCTCTCCGTTTTCGTCGCGACGCTCCAAAGTCACTCGCACAGTCTCCGGTATCGCCGCGGGTTCGACATCATCGTCCGAGGGGGGTTCCGGTAAGTCGCGTGCGACTAGCGCGCTGAGTGAGAGCTGCTCTGGTTGCGGTAGGCTCGCGAGCGCGAGATCGCTGTGCAGCGCGGCGTCGACGCGCGTAAAGCGGCCTTTTTGCGCTTGTTCGAGCGCGATTTCACCGGCTAGCGCGATGAGGTCGGTGGTCCCTTGCGGTTGAAATTCCGTATTCAGCACGACGCTGCCGCTGGCTCCCGGCGCGACGTTGTTTATCGCGACGTCGAGGGTCAGCGATCCGAAGGGACTCAGGACTTCGCCTTGTAGGTGGGCAGCGCGGATCCGGATCCGCACGGGGGTATCCAGCGACGCGAGTACACCTGGGAACGGCTTTTTTTCCGCTGCCGGTGGGGCCTGAAATTCTCGCATGTCGGCGACGACACCGGTGGCATTGAACGCCACGACGTCAAGGGTGCGGGTGATCAAGGAGGTAAGACAAAACCGCAGTTCGGCGTTCGCGACGTCGGCTTTCACCCCTTGGGCCGCGACCTGCAAACCTTCAAGCTCCAAAAACCAGGGCGTTAACCAGATCCGTTCAACAGCCAAGGTTTCGGCGTGGGGACTGCCGTATTTGAGCAGCATTTTTTTTTGAAAGGCGGGATGAAACAACACGCAGCACGCGCTTAGCAAGGTAAGCGCCACCAAACGTGCTAGCCGCGACCACCAGGATTTTGGCCACAGTAGTTTTGACAGGGATGTTTTTCGCTGAGACCGCGTCATGAGGAGAATAGTTTAGCTGGTCAAAAGCATGCAAAAGATGAATCTTCTCTGCGCAAGACCGCCTGATGGCGGGGCTTGTTGTTCAGACCGCCTCACGGGCGGTGCGTTCCGCGCGAGTGTGTCCATAAATAAAAAACCCCAGGCTACGTCGCCGCGGCCTGGGGTTGTGGAGAACGCTCCGCGTGAGCGGTGTGGTCCGTTACGCGGCTACATCGGGCGAGCGCTGAGTTCGACCCGACGATTTTCACGTCGACCTTCGCGAGTACTGTTATCGGCGATCGGTGCGGATTCACCCATGCCACTCGCAACAAGGCGCTCTGAGGATACCCCTTGGGACTCGAGGTAGGACCTGACCGATTGGGCGCGGCGTTCAGACAAGCTTTGATTATAAGCATCTGTGCCGGTCGCATCCGTGTGGCCCACGATCTCGGCGCGTACGTGCGGATTGCGCGCGAGCACGGCCGCCGCGCTGTCCAAGATGGCGCGTGCTTCCGAGGTCAGGCGGGCGCTATCCAATTCGAAATGCACACCGCTGAGATTCGGGATCTCGGGACAACCACGCGCATCAACCGGTGTTCCCGCTAAGGTTCCCGGACAATCATCACGGCTGTCAGGTACGCCGTCACCATCGGAATCGGGATCCGGCGGTGGCTCTGGGGCCGGTTTTGGCGCTGGCTTGGGCGCGGGTTTCATCACCGGCGCCGGTTTCGGTTCCGGCTCAGGCGGCTGTTTGCATAGCAACGCGCCGACTAAGAGTCCGCCAACGGCACCTGCGGCAGTGCCACCGTCGTCATCGTCGTCGAGTGCCCTGCCGGCGCCGGCGCCCGCTAAAGCGCCTGCCACACCACAGATAAGCGGGTTAACGCGGGGATTGTTCGCGCAAGCCGAAAGCAAAGTGACGATTATTACCAACAAAAAAGCACGTTCTGTTGTCTTTATCATGTCTATCCTTACAAAAGTTGAAATCAACTCAAAGTGTTTGTCTAGCGCGGATCTAGCGACCGCAGACAAGCCGCCACGACCGCTGCGCTGGTTACAGTTAGATTATCGATCCCCCACAGAAAGATGCGTTAAGTATACGAGCTTAGTGCTGTTTTCGCGAGGTCTCGCGCGCACGTCTGGCCCAGGAACGACATGCTGGCGTTCCTGGGCTGACTCGGCCATGAATGAAAGTTCGCGTCATGTTCGCTGCCGAGCGTTTCTTGACGCATTGTTGCGGCGGCGCGTTGATGGCGCCCACGGGTTTCTCGCCCCGCAAAGCACCCTGCTCAGCGTACGAAATCCCGGCCCGTGAGCGCGCGCCGGCGATTTATTCAGTAGCCTCCATCATCGCTTCGCCGGCGCCCGCGGCCATTTCGCCGGTTTTATGTACACCAGCTTTGGCTGCGTCACCAACCGCGTCTACCGCCGCGGCGCCGCCCTCGACGACCGCTTCACCGGCATCGGACATGACCTCGCCGGTTTTTTTCGCCGCTGCGACCGAGCCGTCAACTACGGCCTCGCCTGCGTTAGCCATCACTTCGCCGGCCGCACGCGCGGCGTCGGCGGTACCCTCAACCACCGCCTCGCCGGCGTTGGCGGCGGCTTGACCGGTGGCGCGGGCAACATCGGCGGTACCCTCGACCACGGCCTCTCCAACATCGCCGACTTCACGCGCGACATCGGTCGTCGCCTCGGTGACCACGTTTTCACGCCCGGTCAGCCATGACCACGCGAAACCAAGCACAACCAATACTAACAATATCCACAAAATCGTTTTCACGAGCGTCCCCTCACTTTAGTAATTAGCCTAATGTTCTGCTGAGGCAAAACATCGCTCCCGCATCGCTGCGGTTAGTTTGCCAATGCGTCCGCACTACCAGACGCGCATGGGTCGAGCATACCTGCGCGGCGGGCGAAACGCCAAACGCTGTAGCCCACAGGATCGTAAATCTAGCAGAAACGGGTGGCTGATGCGTGCTTAGTTCCGCTGGTGGATGACTGCCACGCCGCCAGCCTGCGCAGATGCGGGTTATTTTGACGTTATACTGCGATGAAGATGAACGCCCTGTGGGCGGGTGAGTACTATGGGCTTTGATCCGACCGCGCGTGCCGATTATCGGGGTGGCGGTATTGTCAATTTAATGAGTTCCTTGGAACGCGCCCTCGGCCGCGATGCCAATGCTTACGTTCCCGCGCGCTTACTGCCGCCTTCAGACATCGAACGCTTCCAGCATGTTGTGCTGTGGGTCATCGATGGCCTCGGGGCAGAATATCTGCGCGCGCGTAGTGACGCGCCGGCACTGAAGAGCGACACGATCGGCACCTTAAGTTCGGTGTTCCCGCCGACAACCGCCTCGGCGATCACGACGTTCATGACGGGCGAGGCGCCACTGCAACATGGCTTGATCGGATGGTTTGTCTATTTGCGCGAGCTCGGCATGGTCACCGCGGTTTTACCGTTCACGCCGCGCTGCGGAGCTGCCGATCTCGAAGCGGCCGGCGTGCACCCCGGAGATATTTTTTTGTCGCCGTCCGCTTTTAACGGGCTCTCGGCATCTCCGCACGTGCTGCTGCCGGAAAACATCGTCGAATCGGCTTTCACCAGGGCCTATAGCGGTGCGGCAGAACGTCACGCTTATGCCGATTTGCCCTCGCTATGCAACACCGTGCAGCAATTGGCTAACGATCGAAAAAACCGTAATTATGTTTATGCTTACTGGTCGGAACTGGACAGTCGTGCGCACCGTTTTGGGATTGGCAGCGCCGAAGTCGCCGACCACGTGGCGTCCATCGATGCCGCCTACGCGCAGCTTCGAGCAGCAATTGCCGGCACTGATACTTTGCTCATCGTTACCGCTGACCATGGGTTTGTCGATATCGAGCCGGAAGATTGGTTCGACTTCTCTGATCACCCGGAACTAAATCGCATGCTGGCGCTGCCCTTGAGCGGTGAACCGCGCTGTGCCTACTGCCATGCGCGCGCGGATGCCCGCGCGTCGTTTCAAAGTTATTGCGGCGAGGTCTTGGGGGGGCGCGCGACCTTGATCAGCGGGGATGAATTCTTGCGTGAGCATTATTTGGGCTTGGGCGCGGCCCATCCTAACCTGCGTGATCGGGTCGGTGACTTTGTGTTGCTCATGCACGAGGGGTATGCGGTGCGCGATCGCGTGCTCGGCGAAGCGCAATTCAAGTTGCGCGGTGTGCACGGTGGCCAGTCGAATGCGGAATTGCAGGTACCGTTGATCGTTCACAGGGGAGGCGCGCGATGACTGCTGCGCAGTTAAAGCTGTATATTTTCCAGGTCGCGCCGAACCCGACGAAGGTTCGTTTGTATATCGCAGAACAACAGGCGCGGGGCGTCGATCTCGGTGTTATCGAGGAGGTCGTCGTCAAGCTGCCGAAAGGTGAGCAACGTCAACCGGAACATTTGGCGCGTAATCCGTTTGGCAAATTGCCCGTTCTCGAGATCGACGACGATACTTACATCAACGAGTCTTTGGCGATAATAGAGTATTTAGACGAGACACTAGCGAGTCGATCGTTGTGGGGTGAGGCGGCCTTGAGTCGGGCGCAAGCACGGGAACTGGAACGAATTGTCGAACGAAAAGTGCTAGATCCCATTGGCCGGATCATTCATGCTACGCGCTCACCCTTAGGACTGCCCCCCGAACCTACGATTGCAACCTATTTCAAGCAAGATTTGCCGACCGGCTTGGATTATATCGATGCGTTACTGGCGGACGGCCGCTCATTTGTTTTCGGTGAGGATGTGACGGTAGCGGATTGCACCTTAGCCGCAGCGCTTCAGTTCATGCGCTTTGCGGAAATGAATTTCATAGAAGACTACACCAACATAATGCGCTGGGATATGCACTACCGCGGTCGCGCGCCGGCACAGACAGTGCTTACCTTATAGTGCTCGAGCGCGAACGTCGCGCCCCGAGAGGATAGTTGTGAACACGTTCAAGACACGATGCTTGCCAATTCGCTCAGATTGAAAATTGTATGGTCTGCCGGAGGAGACGCTCGGCCACTCTGCATCGGTGGCTCGACGCCTGGTTCAATGATCAATGCTGTACGCATACCAACGGCGGTTGCGCCGTCGATATCGTGCTCCGGGGAATCGCCTACAAACAATACTTCGTTGGCAGCCAAGGCAGATTTTTGCAAGGCGAGTTCGAAAAAGCGCCGGTCCGGTTTGCACGAACGGGCCGCCTCAGAGCTCATACAGTGGTCGAAGTACTTGTGCAGGCCTTCGCGGCGCACCAATGGCGTTAGCATATCATCGTCGATGTTTGAGACGATCGAGAGATACAAGCCGCGCTTGCGCAATCCCGCCAGCGTCGTCAGGCAATCCGGCTTGAGTTCCAAGGCTTCAACTAACGCGCCATGCAAGGTGTCGTGAAACCGCCGCTGCACGTGTTCGTCGTGTGCACAGCCGAGTAGTTCAACGAAGTGCAGGAACGCGCGCTGAAAAAGATCACGATGCAAATAAAATGGTTCTGCGGCATAGTAGGCGGCGGCGGACCGCATAGCGCTTGCATAAGCGCGCTTGACGGTCTGGGGTGGGTGGCATGACCCTAGCCGTCGTGCGGCTTCTAAGAGCAAAGGAACTTGGGTGCGGGGTACATTTCTGTAACTGAATAGGGTTCCACCTAAATCGAAAAACACGCCCCGTACCGATACACTGCCAGTATTGTTCGTTAATATTTTTATTTCAGTTCAACTTATAAACGCGCTCGACGTTTGTGCTTAGAATTTTGCGGCACGCTAAGCAGCGCGACCAGTTCTTTAAGTCGTACCCTCCTGAGCGCACGGTTTATCGCTTCGGTTTGTGTTCGCGACTGCGCCGCCGCTTTCCCATCGTAGCGCATCTACGCTCGCTCCCTCCAGCGGTTCGCAGCGGTTATACTGCAAAATCATATGTTCATTGCCCCTGTTCGTCGCGCTCGCATCCTTAATCTCGCGTTGCCCATCATCGGCGGCATGGTGTCACAGAACATACTCAATCTGGTTGATACGGCGATGGTAGGCCACCTCGGGGACGCAGCCCTCGCTGCAGTCGGGATGGGTGGCTTCGCCGTTTTCATGGCGATGGCGATCATGTTGGGTATTTCTGTTGGCGTTCAAGCCATCTCCTCGCGCCGCAAGGGCGAAGGTCGCCATCAAGAAACGGCGATCGCACTCAATGCGGGTTTGTTGATCGTTACCTTGTTCGGACCACCGTTATCGGTGTTGCTATTTTTCGCCGCACCGCTGCTATATCCGTACTTAAACACCGATCCTGAAGTCATCGCTCTAGGTACACCATACTTCCAAATACGCTTATTAACTATCACTTTTGTGGCGAGCAACTTTGCATTTCGCGGTTATTGGAATGCGACTGATCGCTCACGTCTGTACATGACAACGTTGTTAATCATGCACGCGTGTAATATTTTTCTAAATTATTGCTTGATATTCGGCAACTTCGGTTTTCCTCAGCTCGGCGTAACCGGTGCCGGGATCGGCACCGCGGTGTCGACCGCCATTGGTACTGCGATTTACTACGTGTTGGGCTTTCGCCACGCGCGTGATAGCGGGTTTCTCCAACGCGTGCCACGCTTGGCCGAGGTGGCCCAGGTCGTACGGTTTTCATTGCCGTCCGGGATCCAACAATTATTCTTTTCCGCCGGCATGACGGCCATGTACTGGATCGTGGGTCGCATCGGAACGCTCGAGTTGGCCGCTGCTAATGTATTGATCAATCTCACGCTAGTAGCGCTACTCCCCGGCATGGCTTTTGGTATGGCCGCCGCCACGCTGGTCGGTCAGGCCTTAGGCCGTGGCGATGTTCCCGATGCGCGGCAGTGGGCGTGGGATGTGGCTAAAATTGCGGCGGCGTTATTGGCGCTGCTTGGTGTGCCGATGTGCTTAGCACCGGATTTGTTATTACAGGTGTTTTTGCACAATGAGGATACCGTTGCATTGGCGCGTTTGCCGATGCGGATCGTGGGGATCACGATGGCAGTCGAGGCGCTCAGCGTGGTATTGATGCAGAGTCTTCTCGGTGCCGGTGATACCCGCCAAGTTATGCGGACATCGATCCTCTGTCAGTGGGCATTTTTTTTGCCCCTGGCTTATTTGGTCGGGCCCGTCGGGGGATTCGGCTTGCTCGGCGTGTGGTTAATCAACGGCGTATATCGCGGCATTCTCGCGCTGTTGTTTGTCACCATGTGGCGGCGTGAACATTGGGCTAGCATTCGCATGTAGTGACTAGCCCGGTGACCATTTGACGAGGAGATCGATTATGAACGCTACAGAAAAGACCCTAACAGCTTTACTGGATCGCGAGGCGATTCGCGATCTGCCCCTACGTTATTGTGACTGTGTGTGGCGGGACGACATCGACGGTTTGGTGGATTTATTTACTCCTGAGGGTCAATTTGTCGTGCGCCTAGGCGAACGCGAAACGGTGGCGAGGGGTTACGACGAACTGCGTGCGGTTTATCTCGAAGGCCTAGCAATTAAGCCGCGGCCGTATATTCATAATCATGTCGTCGAACTCACCGACGAACGCCACGCACGCGGGCGTTGTTATCTCGATCTACGTAGCGAAGAACTGGACATGGCCTGGGTAGGTGCCGGCTACTACGACGACGATTACGAAAAAGTAAACGCCGGGTGGAAGTTCGCCGCGCGCGTTTTTCACATATTACGTTTCACAGAAGGGCGCGCCACGGAAGCGATGGAAAAGTTGCGTGGGGCGAATCAGTAACAGCCCGCTTTAGGCGGCGAGAGTCTACGCTGGGATGGGTCAGTACGTCGTGCTCTGCGTTTATTTGAGATGCACGGCGATGCGACGATTCTGACGGCCTTTTTTCTCGACCTTGCCAAGCGTAACCGTACCGATTTCTCCGGTACGCCTGACATGTGTACCGCCGCAGGGTTGTAGGTCGACGCCATCGACTTCGACGAGCCGTACACGCCCCCGACCGCGCGGTGGTTTAACGGACATAGTGCGCACGAGATCCATCTGCGCCGACATTTCGGCGTCGCTGATCCAGCGATGTGTGACCGCAAGATCGGCAGCGACGAGGCGCTCGAGTTCGGTTTCGACGATCGCTTTCCCGACGTTTTCGGCCATGTCAAAATCGAGACGCCCTTTGGTGGTGCTGATGGCGCCCCCAGTCACGTCGTAGGGGATCACCGCGCACAATAGATGCAAGCAGGTGTGGGTGCGCATATGAATGTGGCGACGAGCCCAATTAAGCTCGGCGATGAGGGTCGTGCCGATGCGAGGTGGTGTTATGTCCTCGGCCAGCACGTGCACAATATGGCCACGGTCATAGCGGCAATCGATAACCTCGAGTCGTGGACCTTCGTCTAAGCACAACCCACCGCTGTCCCCGGGTTGGCCACCGCCCTCTGGGTAGAACACCGTTTGATCGAGCACCACGGTATTTTCGTTGGTCGCTATGATTTTTGCGCGGCAGCTGCGCAAATACGCATTCTCGCGGAAAAGCTCTCGCGTCATTATCCTGCTCGCGTGTCGATGACATGATCGGACGCGTAACTGTAATACATTGCCGCCTTACGGGGCTACGTGCGCGCCGGCTGTTTTAAAGTTTGGATGAGGCTCTCCGCTAATTGTCATAAGCCGTGGAGAGGCGCAGCGTGGGCAGTCAAATCGCGCGGCTCAAAGCAGAGGCAGCCACGTAATGATGCTGCCCGTGAACACCAAGGGAGTAAGATGATGGAAATCAATTCCGCAGCGGTGCTGTTGCGCCCGCATGCAACGGTGCTCGCCGAGCACTACCGCGGTAGTAGCTCGTCCCAGGCCGCGACGGCACATATTTCCGTAAAAACTGCTGATGGCGATACGGTGTCATTGAATTTGAGCCAGCAGCGCACCACGACGGATCTCGACTATGGCGTACTGAGCAAATCCGCTGGCGAGAGCCGCCTCAGTACGGCGCTGAGTCACGAGCAACACCAACAGCAATCCGTATCCTTCAGCGTTGAAGGCGAACTTGACCGTGAGGAATTGCGCGATTTACGCAAATTGTTTCGTTCAGTAGGACGAATCGTAAAGTCTTTTTTTGCTGGTGACGGCGACCACGCGGCACACAGAGCGGAGAAAACGCTGCAAAAATTTCAGCGACTCGATTCCTTGAATAACTTCGACGTCGAACTCGGTTTAGAAGTCGAGCAAGCGGCCCGTGAACAGCGCACGGTGACATTCTTGGCGCCGCTTGACCGGCCCCAGGCGACTGCTGCAAGTCCCGCATCCGCAGACTCCGCGCCGGTGGCTACTCCCCGGCTGTTGTCAGCGGCGTCGACCGCCGCGCCTCAGCCGGCCCCAGCGTCGGTCGAACTCGCGCGCACGCGCACCGATGATGGCCTAGGCGCATCGCAACATGAGCCCAGCGAGCTCGACGAGCGGGTTTATGGTGAAATGCGACAACATGGTTTGGACCAACCGCGCTTTGGCCACCATACGCTACGTTTCGCCATGTTCGCGTTGGCGCAATTAAGTCACGAACCGGCGCTGCGGAAACATCGTGATGAGCTAACGGCGCTTAGCGAGCGGATTATAGAACGCCTACGCGCCGATCGGGCCCAACACGCGACGACCGGCTACGCAAAGTTCGCGCGTGATTAAGCGCGGCGCGGCCGCATCAGCGCACTTCTAGAATTGCTTCGATTTCGACGGCGACTCCCAGCGGCATGGTGGTCGCGCCGACGGCGATGCGCGCGTGCGCCCCGCGCTCACCAAATAGCGCCAGAAATAATTCCGACGCACCGTTAACGACGGCGGCGACTTCGGTGAGGTCGTCGGTACAATTGACGAAACCGCTGACTTTGACGATTTGCTGAATACGCTCCAAATCACCCTGCAAGGCCACGCGCGCTTGCGCTAAGACGTTGAGGGCGCTTAGGCGGGCGGCGGCGCGACCTTCTTCGATGGTGAATTCCCGGCCGACTTTACCGACGTAACGCACCTCGCCTTCCCACTGGGGGATCATCCCGGAAATGTATAGTGTTTTGCCAAGCTGGGCATAGCCTTTGATTCTGGCGGCTTTTGGCGCCTGCGCTTGGGGGATCGTGATCCCTAAAGCGTCGAGTTTTGCGTCAATAGTACTAGCCATAGCGTGACCTCTCTGTCGTTGAGTGGTGCTCGCGTGTCAGGGTAGCGGGTCGCCGCTCCGGTCTGGCACCACAATGAGCGAGCCGCCGAGTTTTTGGCGCAAGCGCGGCGGGCGCCTCGTCTAACATCCGGGTTAGACCCGTGCTGGAGTTTACGAGCGCGCCTGACGACCTGGGCGAAAGTAGCGGCGATTGTGATAAAACGACTCCGTTTCATTGGCCGCCCACCAACCCGGGATCCCGAGAATCGGCACCGGTTGCAGATAGCGCGGCGAGGTAAAATTGTCCGTCGTGGCGATAATCGGCGCCAAGATGGCGTCGAGATCAGCGTCGAGATCGGTGACCTGGATTAAGACTGCCTTAGCGGTCAAGCCTAGATACGGCCTCAGCAGTTGTTCGCACAAGCCGTGGCCAAACAATGCAAAACGACAGTTGGCCGTGACCGCCGCGCGATGTTGCCAAAAAAGTTCGTGCCAGCGAAACGCGCGGATTAAGTTTAGCAACCGCGGTTGGGTTGATAATACGAGCAGGCCGCTCTCATCAAAACCGGTCAACGCGTCACCGTGTGCGTCGCGAGCGCCGTAAGCCTTGGCGTAGGCCGCAACGTGGCGAGCGTTTAGCGCTGCTTTGGCGCGCGGGAACCTCATCCAAACCAGCACGTTAAAGATGTCGTGCCAACCCGGGCAGTGCACGGGAAGCTCGCCCGCGTCGTGAATGCGTTGTTCGTAGTCGCGCGCGCCGCCACGAGGATCGCTAATTAGGCGCAGCTGGCGCCCACGGACGTTATAAATAGCGGGGTGAGTTGCAAACCAGCGCCCCAGTTGGTTTACGTCCGGCCACGCCGGCCACGCCGGCGCCCGCACTGGCGTGGCGAGCTCACGTAGTGCAGGGTGGCGCTGCGCGAATGCGGGATCCCATCCCGGGTTGAGCCGGGCATTGCGTTGAGCGATCATGTGTCTGATGATCAGGCGTTCGAGTGCGGCATTCACAGGAGCAGGACATGATACATGGCATTCACCATACCGCGATTTCAACGGTTGATATGGAACGGGCCTTGGGATTCTACCGCGACTTGTTGGGTTTCAAGGAAGTGTTTAGCCTCGACTGGGATGTCGGACGCGACGATTTAGACGCTATTACAGGCCTGCACAATTCCGCAGCTCGGGTTGCCATGCTGACCGCGGGTAACGCTTGTATCGAACTATTCGAATACCGTAGCCCGTCGCCGCGCGCTGGCGATGCAAACCGACCGGTGTGTGACCACGGCATTACGCATCTGTGCTTGCAAGTTTCTGACGTCGATGCCGAATACGAGCGTTTATGTGCACAAGGTGTGCGGTTTCATAGTCCGCCGCAAAATGTCGGTGAGTTGCGCGCCACTTACGGCCGTGATCCTGACGGCAATGTCGTTGAACTTCTCGAAGTACCTGCTGCCAGCGCGATGTCGATTGCTAGCTCGGATAGTGCATGAACGAACGCGTGACTATTTACACTTTTCTACCTACCACCATTGAACGATGAAAAACCCCGTTATATCAACCAAGTGGCACCAGCGCAGCAAGCGCCTAGTGCAATATCCGGGCTAGTCATGGGCGAGTTTTCCTTAGTTGAAAATGCGATTCATCGCCCGGACGAACCCCGCCATTTTATGGAATTCCAGTTTCCGGATGGTTTATATACAGCACGTTTCGAAGATCTGGAGCTGGCGCGCTCGAGACAAACGCTGAAGCTCAGCGAAGTTGGCTATCACATCTATGATCCGGTCATTTACTTTCCTTTAGCCGATGTGTCGCTGGAATATCTACGTGCCACTTCAAAGTCAACGCATTGTCCCTTGAAAGGTGACACCTGTTATTACGACTTGCATCACGACGCACGGCTAGTCGCGGATATCGCGTGGCGTTATAGCGCGCCTTATGACTTCGCCCGGACATTGGAAAACTACTTAGCCTTCGATGCGCGCTTAGTTCGCGTGTCGCGAGATATCACGACTTAACATGCGATGCTGCGCTTGACTGATCGCATCGCGGTGGCGGACAGCGAAGTCGAATTTCGCGCGGTCCGTGCGCGTGGCCCCGGTGGGCAGCACGTGAATAAAACGTCGAGTGCGATTCAATTGCGCTTCGATATCGAGAAATCCTCGTTGCCGATGGTCGTTAAGCGCGCCCTGCGCGGTCTGCGCGATCGCCGTATTGGCGCCGACGGCGTGGTGGTCATCAAAGCGCAGCGCTTTCGCAGCCAGGAAAAAAATCGCGCCGATGCCGTACGGCGCTTGGCGGCCTTAGTAGGCCGGGCGACGGCGCCGGTGAAACGCCGTATCCCGGTACGCCCTAGCCGGGCCGCAAAAACCAAGCGTCTCGAAGACAAAGCGCACCGGTCGCACGTGAAAGCGCGTCGCAAAGCCGCGCTCGATGACACCTAAATCAGGGTGCCGCCGTGGACGCGCGGGGCGTGCCGCTATGGGGTACTTGCGGCATCTACACCAGCGCGTACACTAAGATACCTTAGGTCACATCGATCGGAGCACAAATAACATGAGCCTGGCCGAAAAACTTGCGACGATACGGGAAGGGGCGGCTCAGCGGATCCCTGCCGAGACGTTGAAGACCATGCATGCAGGGACGCAAGCTTTGCACGACTCGGGGATCTTGGACCGCGTGATTAAACCGGGGACGCCGTTGCCCGCTTTCGCGCTCGGCAACGCCACTGGCCAGACGGTCAAATCCGAAGATCTGCTCGCCGCAGGCGCGGTGATACTGACCGTCTTTCGCGGACATTGGTGACCGTTCTGCGTTGCGGAGCTGTATGCTTTGCAGACAATTTTGGATCCGGTGCAAGAACTCGGCGCAAATATGGTCGCGATAACGCCGCAGCTCCCCGCGAAAAGCGTGGAGATGATAACAAAGCAATCGCTTGGATTTGATATTTTGACTGACCCCGGCAACGATTACGCTGCGCGCTTGGGGTTGCGATTCGATTTGCCGCTTGAACTGCAATCGATCTATCGCGGATTCGGTATCGATCTGCCGGCCAGCAACGGCGAAGCAAGCTGGACCTTGCCTATCCCTGCCCGCATTGTGATCGCGAAAGACGGTATCGTGCAAACAGTAGACGCAGATCCAGATTACACGCAGCGACCGGAGCCGGAGAAAACCTTAGCCGAGTTGCGTGCACTCACAAACTAGTTATCGCTAATACGAACGCTTGCGGATGGGAACCTTGCCGAGGTGGGTAGAAGCATAACGAACTTAGCGTATGTGACGGGGATGCGCTTACGCGCTCGCAGCGCCGGCGCATGCGCGCTGCAAGTAATCCGAGAGCGCCGTGCGTAACGCATTGACGGAGCAGTTGCTTAAGGCGGGTTTAGTCGACGAACAGCAACTTCGACAGGCCGAAAAGGGTGCTCGCCAGGAGCAGCGTCAACAAACACACAAACCCAAGCGGCGCCGCAAAGCACCGGCTAGATCTGCACTTTGCGCGGATGTCGAAAAAACACGCCAACAGAAAGTAGCTCGTGATCGCGACCTCGATGCGGAACGCCGGGCGAAGGCCGCGCGTAAGGCGCTGCACGCCGAACTGCGCGAACTTATTCGGCCGCACCGGCGAGCGCACAACGACGGCGATAGCGTTTATAATTTTGTCGACGGAAAACAAGTCAAACGCTTGTACATGACCGCCGCGACCTTGGCCGAGCTTGTGGCCGGCGATATCGCTATCGTACGCGTCAATACGCGTTACCATTTAGTGCCGAGCGATATCCTTGCCAAGCTCAGCGACCGTGACCCGAGTTGTGTTATCGTGCACAATCAAGGCCCTGGCGAACCGCGCCGCGAAAACACCGATCCCTATGCGGACCATCCGATTCCAGACGATTTGACGTGGTGAGCACGGCATCAGATCTATTTTCTATCACCGGCAAAGTCGCGTTGGTCACGGGCGGCTCTCGCGGTATCGGCGAAATGATCGCTCGGGCCTTTGTGCAGCACGGCGCCAAAGTCTATGTCAGTTCGAGAAAAGCAGCGGCTTGTGACGCGCTCGCCGCCGAGCTCGCTGCAGTGGGCTCCTGTATCTCGCTACCTGCCGATCTTGCCGCGCCAAGCGAGATCCAGCGACTCGGTGAGGAATTACAGCAGCGCGAATCACGGCTCGATATCTTAGTAAACAATGCCGGTACAACTTGGGGTGCATCCTTGGACGACTTTCCCGAGTCAGGTTGGGACAAAGTCATGAACCTCAACGTGAAGTCGGTATTTTTTCTCATTCAAACCTTGTTGCCTTTGCTTACGAAAGCGGCGCATGAAGACGATCCGGCCCGTGTGATCAATATCGGTTCTGTCGACGGCATGCGCACATCGCAGTTCGAAAATTTTTCCTACGGCCCCGCAAAGGCGGCGGTTCATCATCTCACACGCGTCTTGGCCGCGCACTTAGCCGCGCGTCACGTTACCGTAAACGCCGTCGCCCCAGGACCATTTGACACACCCATGATGGCGCCTATGGTCACGACGCTGGGTGATGCGATTGTCAACCGGGTACCGCTCAAGCGCATGGGTCGTCCCGACGATATGGGTGGTGTCGCGATTTTTTTGGCCTCCCGTGCGAGCGCCTATATTAGTGGCGCTGTAATACCCGTCGATGGCGGAATTACCGCGGCGCCTTAGGGATCGTGGCGAGCGCCATGTAGCGCCAGTAATTCGGTACACTGCGTAGATGTTTACTTATATAAATCCCGAAATTCGGCGACGTTTAATAGATGAGGGTAAATTAGTACGGATCGATGCCCACGGCCGGGAAATCAGCGCGGAGTCCGCACCGCCCGACGGTAGGTTAGCGGTCAATATTTTGGGGCCAATCTCGCTACCATTGAACCTGCCGGGATTAGAATTGACCGTGAATTGGTACGCGAGTGTGCGCAGTACCGAGCTTGCGAAAGTAGAAGAGTTGGCGCGCGATCTTACCGAACACGGCGGCCAACGTTTGTTTGCCATATTGGCAAGCAGTATGGCGGTCAATAGCGTCTTGGTCCTCGGCGATCCTAAGTCGCAAGTAAATCCTTTGGTGCGGGTGCACTCGAGTTGTTTAACCGGGGATGTTTTCGGATCGCAGCGCTGTGAGTGTGGGCCGCAGTTGGACGCGGCGCTGGAAAAAATCAACGTGGACGCCAGCGGCGGTGTGGTCATCTACATGGCCGGTCACGAGGGACGGGGCATCGGCTTATGGGCGAAAGCCGCGACTTATTTGTTGCAAGATGCGGGCGAAGACACCTATCAAGCGAACCGATCTTTAGGTTTGCCGGACGATTCGCGAGATTTCGCCGACGCGGCAGCATTGCTACATTTTTTTGTCGGGAATAGACCATTCCGCTTGTTAACGAACAATCCTAAGAAGATCGACGATTTAGCTGCGCACGGTTTAACCCAGGTGACGTCGGTAAAGCACGTCGTCGGCGTGAATCATTGGAATCATCGCTATTTGATGGCGAAACGTGATTGGGGGCATCGGCTCGTGGACCAGGATATTTCGCAAACAGATTGAGCGCGCAATCGTGCTGGCGCTCTAGCGGCTAGGCACCCCGAAACAGAGTGCCATCGCGAGTTGGCCATTGTCGCAAAGAGTTAATAGCTTACGGTGTCAGCACACGGTGCGGCACCGTAGTTAGGACGAAACTAGAGCATACACAAGTTCGGAGCAAACCAAACATGGCGGGGATCTTCAAGGCCTACGACATTCGCGGCATATACGGTGACACACTAACGGACGCCATCGCGTTTGATATTGGCCGCGCCGTGGTTGCGTTTCTCGATTGCCGTCGAGTTGTCGTTGGGCGCGATATGCGGAGCCATTCCGAGGCCGTGTTTCGCGCTTTAGCGCAAGGCATCAATGAGCAGGGTGCAAATGTCGTCGATGTCGGGATCGTAAGCACACCGATGTGCTATTACGCGAATGGCAAGTTGGGTGCCGATGCGAGTGTAATGATTACCGCGTCGCATAATCCCGGCGAATGGAATGGTTTTAAGCTATGTCGGGAACAAGCGATCCCGATCAGCGGTGCGACGGGGATCGAGGCGATCGAATCCTTAGTCATCAATAACGCGATCCCTGCACCCGTGCGGCGCCCGACCTCGATCGAGACCTGTGACATCGTGCCCCTTTATGTCGACCACGTACAGCAGTTCGCCGAAGCGGCACCCGAGCTGCACCTCGCGGTGGATTACGCTAATGCGATGGGCATCGTCGAGGCGCGTGCGTTGACGGGACTTTACCGCATGACGCCCTTGTATGACGAGCTCGACGGATCTTTTCCCCACCACGAAGCGAACCCCTTAGATATCTCGACCCTGGTTGACTTGCAAAACCTCGTGCGAGAGCGCGGCGATTGCGATTTTGGTATCGCCTTCGACGGTGATGCCGACCGCGTTGGTTTTGTGGATGAGCACGGCGAAGTTGTGCCGATGGATCTTATTTCCGCCTTGATCGCGCAAACGATTTTGGGGCAACGGAAAGGTGCGGTTTTCTACGACCTCCGTTCGTCTCGCGCCGTCAAAGAGGCGATTGAACAGGCGGGCGGTGTGGCCCATCGGTCCCGCGTTGGACATGCGTTTATCAAGCAACAAATGCGCGATGCCGACGCTTTGTTTGCTGGCGAGTTATCCGGGCACTACTATTTTCGCGAAAACTACTTCACTGAATCGTCTGCACTCGCTGTGATCTCGGTCGCGAACCTGGTCGCTGGTTCGAAAAAAGGCCTCTCACGACTGATCGCACCGTTGCGGCGTTATGCGGCGAGCGGGGAAATCAATTCAACGGTCGCCGATGTTGGGGCGGTATTTGCACGTTTGCGCGCGCATTATGACGATGCGCGCTTCTTGGAACTCGACGGCTTGACGGTGTCCTACGATGATTGGTGGTTTAACGTGCGTTCGTCTAATACCGAGCCCTTAGTCCGCTTGAACCTCGAAGCCGCCACGCCAGCCCAAATGAGCGCACGTCGCGATGAAGTGTTGGCCTTAATCAGGGATCCTCAGGGACAGACTCCGTTATAGTGCGCACACCGAACCCCGCTCCCGTCAAAACCGGTGGCCTGTGCCATTCGACTCGATACGCTGCGGTGTCCTAACGGGCCGCCGCGACCGATGTCTGCGCCACGCCATCCGCTTGCGGTTCCGCAACCGGACGTGGCACGGCGCGTTCTGCCGGCGGCATCGGCCGTGGTGACCAGTGGTCCTCGTAGTCTTGCCAATGGTGGCGTAGTTGGGGGATCACTTTAGTGGCAAACATGGCAGTGGAATGTCGACACAGGGCGTTAGGCATATCACCGAAGTGCAATAGACAGACGAGATGCCCGACTTTGAGACTGGTGATCACCCGCTCCATCTGTTCGCACACCGAATCGACGCTGCCGGCGACGATAAATCCACGTTCGATCATTTCTTGCCACGACAAGCTCGCCGCTTGATTTAATGCAGAAGTTTGTCCGGCCATTTGGGTACCGAGCCCCGCGCGCAGCGTCGCTTCGGTACGGTACCCGGGTGCGTCCGCGAAACCCGGATAGACGTGCAAGCATTTTGAAAAGAAATAGCGCGCGTGTGGTTCATAGAGTTTTTGCGCTTCAGCATCGCTCTCGGCAACACAAATCTGCTGGGCAAATGCACCTTGATAAGGGTTGAATTCGTGCCCCAGGGTCTCCATTCGTTGCCAGAAACCGTCCATTAATTGTGCGCCGCGCACATAGCCGGTGAAGGATAGGTAGCTATAGTTGTAGTTGTGTTCCGCGCAGAAGTCCCAGGTTTCGACCGAGCCGCCACCGGGCACCCAAATGGGCGGCGGGTTTTGAATCGGTCGCGGCCAGAGATTGACGTAGCGCATTTGATAGTGCTTACCATGCCAAGCGAATACATCGGGATCAGACCACGCTTTGCGAATGAGATCGTGAGCCTCGTGGTATTTTTCCCGCAACGTGGCTGGATTGACGGCGCACGCATAGTTGTCATCCATGGAACTTCCGACCGGGAAACCGGAAATTAGGCGCCCCCCGGAAATGCAATCGATCATGGCCATTTCTTCCGCGACGCGGGTCGGTGGGTCATAGAGCGCCAGCGATTGCCCGAGCAACAGAATCGCGGCCCGATGGGTACGCCGCGCCAATGTTGCCGCCATCAACTGCGGGGAGGGCATCAGACCGTAGGCGTTTTGGTGGTGTTCGTTGATCCCTAAACCGTCATAGCCCAATTCTTCCGCAAGCTCCAGCAAGTCCAGGTAGTCGTTATAAACGCGATTGGCTTTTTGGGGATCGAACAAGCGTGAATCGACGTCGACCCACACACTGCGGTGTTTCTCGGTGAAATCGTCGGGCAGGTAGGGCCACGGCATTAAATTAAACCAATGGAATTTCATTGCGCTAACTCCTTAATCAAAAACGCTGGGAACCGCTACGCAACTTGCTCGACACGATCGCTGTTGATAAACGCTGTGACCTTATCCGCGAAGACAGCAGGTTGTTCCAGTTCGGCTAAGTGGCCCGCACCCGCGATCGTGGCGCGCTCGGCATTGGGGAGCGCCGCGCACCAGGCGGCACCATGAGCCGGCGGGACGATGTGGTCATTCTCGCTCGTCACGACCAGCGTCGGCGAAGTAACGCGAGGCAGTCGTCGTATGACGCCGGTGTCCATAATAGGCCACAGAAATTTGGCGCTCGCACGCAACGCGAGCAATTCGTCAACCACCGCATCGACTTTATCGCGCTCGGCGATGACAAAACGTTCCCGCAGGTGGGGTTCTGAAAACAAAACTTGCGATGGCCACCCGGGGTGTTGTGCAAAAGGATCTTCGCCTTGCGCGTCCTCCAACCATATCCCGATCGGATTGATCAACACCAAGCTTTGCACACGCCGCGGGAGAATGGCAGCAATTTCAGCGGCCATCCACGCGCCAATGCCAACGCCGACAACATGGGCTTGTGCGACGCCGAGCGCATGCAGGAAATCGTCGTAATGCAGGACCAGGTCTAGCGGTCCGGGATCGATCCGTGGCAAATCGTCTTTGGCGGGGCCCCATCCCGGTGCATACGGTGCGATGAGGTCAAAAGATTCTGCCAAGTTCTGGAGCGCGGGCTCGAAGCCCAACAAGCCCAAAAAATGGTGCAAGTATAAGAGGGGCTCACCGTGCCCGGTACGAAAATAGTGAACCGTGAGCGGCTCGGCACCCACAGCGATCGTTTCGAGGTTCATGTTTTGTTCGTCTCCACAGAGAAAAATGGCACAGCAATTTACACCGATATCCACTCGGGCAGGCGTCTCACGCGCACCCTCAGCAGATTACCTTACTACAACGTGCTCGCGGATTGACTTCGTTGATTTAGATCAACCATGAGTTGCCGAGAAGCAAAACCGTTACACTAACGTGCGCGCTGCGCGAGATCGTTTCAAACGGGCGGATATTGCGCCGCGGTAACGCAACCGCGGGCGGCCGCCGCGGTCTAAACGGCCAGCGACGACCGCTGCGGAGGCGCGGCGGGCACGCTATGCAAGCGTTTCAGTAATGAGGTTGTCACATGCGGGTCTTCGGGGTTGTTGGGTTCATCGCGCTGCTAGTGCTTCTACCCGGGCCGGGGATCGCCGCCGACGGCGTCGCCCGGTTGCGGACTTACCTGCAGGAATTGACGTCCTTGCAAGCCCGGTTTGAGCAGCAACTATTCGACGAATACGGTGCCCTGCTCGAAACTTCGGCGGGCGAGGTGTCGCTGGCAAAACCGGGTTTATTCAAGTGGGAGTATCAACAACCCTATGAACAGGCAATAATATCGAACGGCACAACGTTGTGGATCTATGATGCCGATCTGGAACAAGTGACAGTTGACAAAATCACCGCCGAGGATCGGGATTCAGCCGCGCGCCTATTGGCCGACGACGTCGATATCGATACCGAATTTGAGATCTCGCCGCTCGCGGCACGCGATGATTTGAACCCGGAATTAACCTGGCTGAGCCTCACGCCGAAAGCCAACGGCGAACAGTACCGCGGCATCGAAATTGGACTCGACGGCGAGGCCCTCAAAGTCATGCGCATCGAAGATAACCTCGGGCAGACAACGCAGATCACGTTTCTTGAGGTAACACGGAACGCGGCAATGGCGAGAACGACGTTTGCGTTCGAACCGCCTCAGGGGACAGATATCGTTTACGCGCCACGAGCGACGGCCGAGGACTAGGGCGCCATAGACTGCGATGACACGGGACAATTCGCAGCCGCTAGCCGATCGCCTCCGGCCCACGCATATTGGTGGTGTTATCGGGCAAGCCCATTTGCTCGCTGAGGGGCAGGCGTTGCGTCGTTTGGTGGATGCCGGGCACTTGCATTCCATGGTCTTGTGGGGCCCGCCAGGCACCGGTAAAACGACTTTGGCGCGATTACTCGCGAACGAATGCGATGCGCATTTGGTGGCGTTATCCGCGGTACTGAGCGGTGTCAAGGACATTCGTGCGGCGGTCGAGGCGGCCCGCGACTTACGCGCACAGAACGGGACGCAAACGGTAGTTTTCGTCGATGAAGTACATCGCTTCAACAAAGCGCAGCAAGACGCATTTCTGCCGCACATCGAGAACGGCACTATCGTTTTTGTCGGTGCTACGACCGAGAATCCGGCTTTTGAACTGAACAACGCGCTATTATCCCGTTTACGGGTCTATGTGTTGAAATCATTGGCCACGCACGAACTGAAGCAAGTGATCGATCGGGCGGTGCGGGTTCTTAGTGAGTCTCATGCGGTAGAAATGGCAGCAGCGGAACGCGAGCGCTTGGCGCGAATTGCCGATGGAGATGCACGCCGGGCGCTCAACTTGCTCGAACTCGCGCATGCGTTATCTGTAGACGGAAAACTCGACGAAGAAACTTTGACCTTGGCGACCAGCGGTGGTCAGCCACGTCGTTTCGATAAGCACGGTGATGATTTTTACGATCAAACCTCCGCCTTGCATAAATCGGTGCGCGGTTCGAATCCCGACGCGGCACTGTATTGGTTCGCACGCATGGTCGATAGCGGTTGCGATCCGCTCTATATTGCCCGCCGGGTAGTACGCATCGCGAGCGAAGATATCGGCAACGCGGACCCGCGCGCGCTCGGTCTAGCGCTCGATGCCTGGGAAACTTACCGGCGTTTGGGCTCCCCGGAAGGCGAGCTCGCGATCGGGCAGGCTTTGGTGTACTGTGCTTGCGCGCCGAAGAGCAATGCCGTGTATCGTGCCTGGCAAGACGCCCAAGCCGGCGTGCAAGCGCATGGTTCGCCGCCGGTGCCGGTGCATATTCGCAACGCGCCGACGAAACTCGCGCACGCCCTCGGTCACGGTGAGGGCTATCGTTACGATCATGACGAAAACGACGGTTTTGCCGCGGGTCAGACCTATTTTCCGGACATGATCGGTGAGCAACAATACTACCATCCCGTGCCTCGCGGCCTGGAGCTCAAAATCGCCGAAAAATTAGCGCGTTTGCGTGCTGCGGGCCGCGGCTAGATGAACCGGGATGCGTTGCCAGCTCAGCGCGTGATACGGCAGGCGATGGCGCACTCGTGAAAACCATGTTACTCGTTGCCGCTGGTGGCAGTATAGGCGCGCTGTTGCGCTACGGGATCGGTCTCACCGCGACGGCGCGACTACCGCCGGGGTTTCCTTACGGTACGCTGCTGGCGAATGTCCTGGGTTCACTCGCTGCCGGTGTCGCGTTCGTGGTCATATTTGAGCGCATTCCAGATCCCACTCCCTGGCGGGCATTTTTTCTCATCGGCCTGCTCGGGGCTTTGACGACCTACTCGACTTTTTCGCTAGAAACGGTCGGTTTATTTTTGTCCGGCCAAGCCTTGAAGGCCTTACTCAACGCGGCGCTTAATGTCGGCGTGTGCTTGCTCGCTTGCTGGTTGGGGATCGCGCTAACCCGCGCTATTTAATCGTTGCCCCCTGAACGTATAAGTCGTGCTCACGCTATAATTCGCCGGAAACATCATCCGATAAGCTCATAGTTATGCTCGATCCCCATCTACTGCGCTCCGATCCTCTCGCCGTTAGCGTGGCGCTGCAGGCGCGCGGTTACACTTTCGATGTCGCTGCCTACGAAGCGCTGGAAGCCGAGCGCAAAACCTTGCAAGTTGAAACGCAAGATCTGCAAGCGCAACGTAACCGTAGTAGCAAAGAAATTGGCGCTGCTAAGGGGCGCGGCGAAGATATCGAGCCGTTGCGCGCTGAGCTCGCCGCCTTGAGTTCACGCCTAAAAGCGAACGAAACAGCTTTGGAAGCGCTCCAGCAACGCTTGGAAGCATGGCAATTGGAAATTCCGAACCTACCGCATGGCTCGGTACCGGAAGGGGCCAGCGAAGCGGACAATGTCGAGCTGCACCGTTGGGGCGAGCTACGCGCGTTTGAGTTTAAACCCCGTGATCATGTCGATTTGGGCGCCTTGCATAGGGAAATGGATTTCGAGCTCGGTGCACGTTTGGCGAGCAGTCGCTTTGTCGTTTTGAGCGGTCGCTTGGCGCGACTTCAGCGTGCACTGATCCAATTCATGCTCGACATTCATATCCAGGAACACGCTTATCGCGAAGTCTACGTACCGTTTATGGTCAACGCGAAAACGATGCAGGGTACGGGGCAGTTGCCGAAGTTCAAAGAAGACTTATTCGAGCTGCCGAGCGCAGGGTTTTTTCTCATCCCTACCGCCGAAGTGCCGGTGACAAATCTCGCCCGCGAGCAGATCCTCGAAGCGCACGTGTTACCGCAGCGCTACGTTTGCCATAGCCCTTGTTTTCGCAGCGAAGCAGGTTCTTATGGTCGCGATACGCGCGGCATGATCCGTCAACACCAGTTCGAAAAAGTTGAGCTCGTGCAATTAGTACCGCCACACGATTCATATGCCGCTTTAGAAGAACTGACGCGCCATGCCGAGGTGATACTGGAACGCTTAGGTTTGCCTTATCGTCGCGTGGTCTTGTGCACGGGGGATATCGGCTTTGCGGCCGCCAAGACGTTCGACCTCGAAGTATGGTTGCCGGGACAACAAACATATCGGGAGATCTCCTCGTGCAGTAACTTCGAATCCTTTCAAGCGCGGCGTATCAAGGCGCGTTGGCGTAACCCGGACAGTGGTAAGCCAGAATTAGTGCATACTTTGAATGGTTCCGGCGTCGCCGTGGGGCGGGCGCTGATCGCGGTTATGGAGAACTATCAGCAAGCCGATGGCAGTATCGAGGTGCCCGCGGCCTTGCAAGCGTATGTGGGTGGAGAAACGCGGCTGGTGCCGCCGGGGTAAGGTCGGACGGATCGGTGTGCTTGGCGCCGGACGCCACTCGCTACATCACTAAATCACCGCCATGAGTAGAATCACAAAGCCAACAACTGCGGCGAGCGGTAGCAACGCATTGCGCCAGTCGCCCGGCTTAGCTTCGGGGCTTTGCTCCATCATTGTTTTGGCACGCGGGAGCAAGTAAATGATCATGGCTCCGAGCAATAGTGCGCTGCCAATTTTCATCCACATATCGTCCATCGCGCGTCCCCTTAGCGCGTGGATCGGTTGCGCCGATCGCTACTATAACTGATTCGATTTTTCATCTTCAGCGAATAAAAATAGCCCCGCTTGCGGGGCTATTTTGCCTTGCTCCGAGTTGCGTTTAGTCGTTATTCGCAAAACCCAGTAACTGCAGCAGGCTCACGAAGATGTTGAACAAACTCAAATATAGGCCGACCGTGGCATGTATGTAGTTTGTCTCACCGCCATGAATAATGCGGCTCGTGTCATGCAGGATAAAACCGCTCATGAGCAATATTACTGCCGCCGAGATCGCGAGCGACAGCGCTGGGATCGATAGAAAAATGTTGAGCAGTGCAGCACCGAGAACGACCAGAAAGCCAACGACCAAAAAACCGCCCATAAAGCTAAAATCGCGGCGGGTCGTGAGCGCATAGGCGGACAGCCCCAGAAACATAACGCCGGTGCCGCCGAGCGCGGTCATGATCGTTTGACTGCCGTTTGGCAGCGACAGGTACATGCTCAATATCGGCCCGAGGGCAAAACCGAGTAAGCCGGTAATTGCAAAAACCACGCCGAGCCCGGCGCTCGAATGCGCGGTGCGCGGCAGTACGAACCAGATGAGCAAGAACGCGGCGCCGATGCAAAGCAAATACGTCACGCGTGGCATGTTCAACATGACAGATAACGCGGCCGTCAAAGCGCTGAACAGCAAAGTCATCGACAGGAGCAAATAGGTATTGCGAATGACTTTGTTGGTCGCTAGGACCGAGGATTCTGAGCGAGTAATTACATTTGCTGGCATATCGTTTGCTCCTCCTTCTGAAGCAGTGCTTAAAGCTTATGCTTTAGGCAAGTCTAAGCCCTAAAGGTTCTACCTAAAATAATAGGGTCGGCGCGAGAAATTTCAACTTTATTTCCGCAATTTCTACATGGAATTCTACCACCCGATCGGGACCGCATGACGGGCTTGGTGATAAGCAGAACCGCGCCGGCTTGCCAGCGACCTCGCTGCCGCAGCGCAGTCAGTACTGTTGCGCATGCTATGATGCGTGCCCCGACGGAATAATACATTGCGATGATCGATCTCTATTACTGGCCAACGCCGAACGGCTGGAAAGTCTCCATCATGCTGGAAGAATGTGGGCTGCCCTATCAAGTGCACGAGGTCGATATCGGTGGTGGCGACCAATTTAAGCCCGAATTTCTTCGTATCAGTCCCAATAATCGCATGCCGGCGATCGTCGACCACGATCCCAGTGGCGGCGGCGAGCCGCTCGCGTTGTTCGAATCCGGCGCCATACTCGAATATCTTGCGGATAAATCGGGCCAATTCTTGGCCCCCGAGGGCGCGGCGCGTTATCGCGTGCTGCAGTGGGTGCATTGGCAAATGGCGAATTTAGGTCCAATGATGGGCAACGCTAATCATTTCAAGAACTACGCGAAAAATCTGACCGACGCAGCGGAGCAATTGAGCTATGGCACGACGCGGTTTGTTGGTGAAGTTGATCGGCTTTGCGGTGTCATGGACGCGCAACTCTCAGTACATCCCTATCTCGCCGGCGAGGTTTATTCGATTGCCGATATCATCACCTGGCCGTGGGCGATGTTGCTGGCGCGTCTTATCGATGAAACCGTTTGGGACAAGTATCCGCAAGTGAAGCGTTGGGTCGATGGGGTGGGGGCGCGTCCCGCGGTGCAGAAAGGTCGTGAGTTGCACCGCGAGTGGGGTGAGCGTGAGCGTACCGAAGCCGAAGAGCAGGCGCGGCGCGCCTTGTTGTTCAATCAAAGCAACGAAAAAGTTCGCCAAGCACGCGAAGACGCCGCGCGTGCGCGTGCCTGAATTCTCGCCCCAGGTATAGGGCTAGCATTATGCATAAATCGCGCTCTGTTGCGCGAGTGTGCTGTGTTGGCGCTAGTGCAACGCCCGCGCGAAGCTGTCGTTCGCCAATGCCGGGCTAGCAATTTTTCTTCGTGAATCGATTGCGACGTTATTTCGCTTTGATCGTGATCGCGTTTGTATTGGCGCTGGCCTATGGAGTTTGGTACTCCTACAGCGTGTTTTTAGTCGCCTTGTTGCGGGAATTCGCTTGGAGCCGATCTGTCCTGGCGGGCGCATTTTCGCTTTTCACGCTCGTTCACGGCGCGTGTAACCCACTGCTCGGAATGCTCTGCGACCGTCTGCGTCCGGCGCTATTGGTGGTGCTCGGCGGCCTGTTGCTCGGCGTGGCTTTATTTCTGACCAGCGCAACTACCCAAGCTTGGCACCTCTACCTCAGTTTTGGACTGTTTAGTGCGATTACGGTCTCAAGCTGTGGTTGGGTCCCGGGAATCGTTGAGGTCCAGCGGCGTTTCCCGCAGCGGCTCGGTCTCGCGCTCGGCATCGTCAGTTCGGGTGTCGGAGTCGGTATGTTGATCGTGGTACCGCTATGCCAGTTGTTGATCGACACCTACGGTTGGCGCACCGCGTATCGCGGTCTCGGTTTGATCTGCGTGAGCTGCATTGTGCCGAGCGGGTGGTATTTGTTGCGTACCTCAGCACCGCTCGGGAGCGCTACGCTAGCGACCGCGGAGAAGTCGGCCAGCAGCGTCGCCACGCCCGCGGATCCGATTAACTTGCAGCAGGCCATGCGCACGCTGCCGTTTTGGTTACTGGTCTCGGCATTTTTTTTTGGCAGCACATGTTCGCAGACATTGCACGTGCACCAAGTAGTTTTCTTGGTCGACCACGGTATTTCAGCGATGGTCGCCGCATCTGTCGTTGGTATTGTGGGGCTGGCCAGCATTGTGGGAAAAACCGGCGGTGGTTGGTTGTCGGATCGCATCGAACGTGAGATTGTCTACGTTATCGGTGTTGCAATATTGATCGCGAGCGTCGCAATGCTCGCGCTAGTCGCAGCTAGGCCGACGCCGGCCTATGCTTATCTGTATGCGGTATTTCTGGGAATAGGGTATTCGGCAACCGCTGCAATCGTTCCAGCGATGGTGAGCGATCGTTTCGGCGGCTTACATTTCGGCAGTATCGTGGGTGTGGGTTTGTTAGGCAGCGCTTTGGGCAGTGCACTCGGTCCGTGGTTGGCGGGTCACGTGCACGATGTTAGTGGGACTTATACCGTGGCGCTCTACATCGCCGCGGCTTGCGCTGCGTTGGCCGGCGTGGCTGCTTGGTGTGCGCGCAGCCTACGGCGGCGGTATTTGGTCGCGTCATGATGCAAACCCGCTACCGGCGGATGCTCAGCTTAGGCGTGTTGGCCTACGGCGCCCTGTTGGTCTACGGGACGCTGTTTCCCTGGCAGGGTTGGCAACCGCCGACGGCGTCGATTTGGCGTTTGCTGTTCAGCCGACCCGAGCGTATTTCGTTCGCCGATATGGTGACGAATATATTGGTGTACCTGCCGCTGGGTCTGCTATGCGCGTGGCGTGTCGCCGCGCGCCACGGCGCTTCGGTCGCGCTGCTAGCGGCGGTGCTCGTCGGCGGCTCGTTGAGTTTGACGCTGGAATTGATACAGGCGTATTTGCCCCACCGCGTATGCTCGCTTTTTGACTTGGTTTTGAATATCGGTGGCACATTTGGCGGCGCTTTATTGGCTGTCATTATCAGTCATGATTCACGTGTGGGGAGACGCTTATGGCAGGCGCGCGCGGCGTTGTTTGTCAACGGTGGCGCCGCCAATCTCGGTTTAGTTGTACTCGGTTTATGGATCCTTGCACAGCTAAGTCCGTTGGTGCCCTCGCTCGATGTCGGCAATCTCCGCAACGGCGTTAAACTCATTTGGCACACCCTGACCGGTGCGCGCCCCTTACTAATCGCCCAGGTTGCGGTCTATGCGCTTAGCATTGCGGCGATCAGCCTGCTCTTCCATGAATTACTCCGTTTGCGGACCTCGAGAAGCTTCTGGACGCTGGGTTTTGTCAGCACGGTGTTACTGCTCAAGGTTCCGATAGTATCGCGGCAGTTATCGCCTGAGGCGCTGTGTGGTTTGGCGATTGGTGCGGCTATCTTGGTGCTCGTACGGCTGCTGCAATTGCGCCACCGTGGCCGCTTGATTTGTCTGTTGGTGCTCGCGGCGGTCGTCGTCGAGGCGCGGCGCGTCGGTGTCGAGACGGGGGCTGCTACGCGGGCGTTTAATTGGGTGCCGTTTCGCGGTCATCTGAGCAATAACTTAACCGGCATTATCGACATTCTCGGCAACCTGTGGCCCTACGTTGCGTTGAGCTATGTCGCAATTTCGCGCCTACGTCCCGGGCGTGTCGCGGTTGCGCTGGCGGGAGGCGCCGCCATTTTTTTGCTCGTCGCGTGCTTAGAATGGTTTCAACAAAGCTTACCGGGTCGCTATCCCGATATTACCGATGCGGTGCTCGCGTTCTGTGCTTGGGTAGCGCCGTGGATCACTTATCGGCGGGCAGATTTTCGTGCGGCGCGTCGGGATCGCGGAAGCGGGTCGCGGGATCCGCATGCGCGGCGCAGTCGTCAGCGTTAGTTTCATCATCCCGCGCAGGCCTATCGGGGGCTGTTTTTGGCGTGTCTGCTTCGACATTGGTACTATCGAGCAAGTACTGGCCGCGGGCATGACATCGCCGCAGTAAACGAGCAACCACTCTAAGGATCGCGAGCACATGACGCCGTTGCGTTCATTTTTGTTTGCCCCCGGCAACCATCCGCGCAAGCTTGCAAAAGCTTTTGAAGTGGGTGCGGATGCTGTCATTTTGGACTTGGAAGATGCGGTCGCGGTCGCCGAAAAAGCCGCGAGCCGTGACGCCGTCGTCAGCGCTTTGCAACGCCCGCGTCGATGCCGCACCTATGTACGCATTAATAGTATCGATACGGCGCTCTGTTTTGACGATTTGCAAGCCGTGATCGGGCCGGGATTGGACGGCATCGTATTACCGAAACTCGAAAGCGTTGCAGATTTGCGCGCGATAGACTGGGCGATCACGAATTTTGAGCGCCGTGCAGGCTTGGTAGGCACCTCAGTCGACCTCATGCCGATCATCGAAACCGCGCGCGGTCTGGCCGCCGCACGTGCGCTCGCCGCGGCCCGCAGTCGCGTGAAACGTTTATCATTTGGCGCGGGTGACTATACGCGTGATTTAAATTTGCAGTGGACGTTTGATGAACACGAGATTGCCGCGGCTCGCGCGGAATTGGTTTTAGCGTCGCGCTTGGCCGACATCGAAGCGCCTATCGATACCGTGTTTATTCACCTCAAGGAACACGAGCATTTCCAGCGCTCGGCGCAACGCGGGCGCGAGTTCGGTTTTCAAGGTAAATTATGTATTCATCCGCAACAAATCACCGCGACCCATGCCGCTTATACACCTAGCGCCGAGGAAGCCGCGTGGGCGAGTCGCGTCATTGCAGAATTCGAACGCGCGGAAGCGGCAGGGTCGGCGTCCATTCACGTCGACGGTTACTTCGTCGACTATCCGATTGTCGAAAAAGCACAGCGCGTCGTCGCCTTGTACGACGCCGTGCGGGGCGCGTGATGAGCTAAGCATGCGGCACTGGGCTGCCGTTTTGGCGGGCGCCGGGGCGCCAGTTGCCACATTTGTCGGACAGGATTAGGAAGAGGAAGAGCACGATGCTGATGTCATCCCAGGATTACCGTGAATCCTTACGTCGGTATGCGCCGCGCGTCTATGTCGATGGGGACCCTATCGAGGATGTCGCCTCTGAACCCCGACTGGCGCCGGGGATCAACGCTATTGGCACGACCTATGATTTGGCGCTCGATACCCGCTATGCGCATTTAATGACGGCGGAATATGGCCCCACCGGCGCCACCGTCAACCGCATGTTGCATATCAACGAAGAGCCTCAGCATTTGATCAACAAACTCGAAGCGACCCGGTTAGTGTGTCGGGTAAGTGGGTGCGCGCAACGTTACCTCACCCACGATGCGCTTAACGCAATTTTTCAGGCGACGTATCGTATCGATGCTGAGCATGATACCGACTACCAGCAACGATTCTTAGCCTATCTCGACGCTGTGCACGCGCACGATTTGACGCTCGGTGTTGCGATGACGGATGGTAAGGGCGATCGTTCGTTGCGCCCACACGCGCAAGCCAATAGCGACAGCTACGTACACATCAAGGAACGTCGCCCCGATGGCATCGTTATTCGTGGTGCGAAGGCCATCATTACCGGTGCGCCTTATGTGCACGAGTTCTTGGTAATGCCGTGTCGTAATATGATGGCCGACGACGCGGCGTTTGCGCTTTGCTGTGCCGTGCCCGTCGATGCACCCGGCGTGACCATCGTCGCGCGTCCTGCGGGCCGACCCGGCGAGGAGGCGGCGAAATTCAGCTCTCGCTACGGGCAGTCAACGGGCGTGGCGATATTTGATGATGTTTTTGTGCCGTCGGAACGCGTATTCATGGCGGGCGAATGGGCGCATGCGCAATTCTTAACCACGACCTACGCAACGCATCACCGGCATAGTTGCATAGGCGCGCGCGCAGGTTTTGGTGATTTGCTGATCGGTACCGGCGTGATGATGATCGAGTCCAATGGGCTCGACCCCGAGCGGACACCGCATCTGCGCAACGATTTAGTGGAATTGATCAAAATCGTCGAAGGCTTTTATGCCTGCGGCGTGGCGGCGTCGGTTTATGGTTTTCAAGATCTGTCCGGCGTGTTTCAACCCGACGGTGTATTCGCGAACGTGGGCAAGCTGATGTTGGCGACGCAAATTTATGAAATGCACCGCCTGGCCCACGATGTCTCGGGCGGTTTGATCGTCGCACTCCCGGGTCCGGATGAGGATCACAACCCCGTCACCCAGGGTGATCTGGCCGCGATGTTGGCGACACGCCCCGATATTCCGCCGACGCAACGCCGCGAAGTCGCCCGTCTCATGGAGGATTTAAGCGCCTCGAATACCGCCGGGTGGTATTCGGTGATCAGTCTTCACGGGGGCGGTTCGCCGGAGGCAATGCGGCGTGAAATCTACCGTCATTATCCGCTCGAAGAACGGCGGGCATTGGTCGAGCGTTTGCTCGATCGCGGTCTGCTGGACGACGGCGGCGCCAAAACCGAGCAACCCGGCCAATGTTGCCCGGTCGGCTGCCAGGTGCCCGCCACGCCGCAGCTCGATGGGCCGCCCGAACGACCTTTGCAAAGTCGGGCGCGGCGTTTGCGGGCCCTAGACTGAGTCCATTCCTGCGGGTTTTTGGGCGCCCGCGCGCACTTCCTTAGCATCGACGATGAGTGCCTCAAAAGCCGCTTGCCAGTCGCTTAAGCGCGGACCCAAGTGTGTGACGTGGCCGGGAGTGAGCGACATTTTTGGCAACACGCTGGGGATGACGACCGCACCCACCGCCGCCTCGGTAATTGTGCTCAGGGCCTGGCGCGCCGCAAACTGGGGATCGGCAAAAATATCGGCGATCGAATTCACAACCCCGCAGGGCACATCACCGCTAGCACAGCGTGTGACGACGTCCGCGGCGCTATGTGCACGCGTAAACGTCTCGACCGCGGTGTCGATCGTAGCGCGCGCCGCGAGGCGTTTCGCGGTCGTCGGATATTGCTGCGCGAGTGCCGGCGCGGCTAGCACCTTCGTGGCTAGGCGTGCCCAGATGTGATCGGCGGTGCAGGCGATCGCGACCCATTTGCCATCGGCACACGGGAAATGTCCGTGCGGACAAGCATTGCGGGTGCCCACACCCTCCCGCTCGCGGACGACGCCGTGGCGCGCATAGAGCGGTGCGAGTTCGTCCAAGACGCGGAAAATCGATTCAAATAGGGCGATGTCGATGACTTGGCCGCGGCCCGTGTGCTCCGCGACGCGCAGCGCGAGTAATACCCCCACGGCCCCGTACAAGCCGGAAATATAGTCCGCCAAGGAGGTCGATCCGGGCGTCACCGGGGGACCGTCGGGCATGCCGGCCAAGTAGCTCAAACCACCGATCGCATGCGCGATACGGGCGAAGCCCGGGCGCTCGCGATAGGGTCCATTTTGACCGTAAGCGCTGATCCGTAACAGCACTAGGCGCGGATTGTGCGCCCCGAGCACATCCCAACCCAAGCCCCATTTTTCGAGCGTTCCGGGGCGAAAGTTTTCGCACACCACGTCTGCACGCGCAACCAGCGCGAGGAATTTTTTTTTATCGCCGTGCGACTTTAAATCGAGCACCACGGACCGCTTATTGCGCGCTTCGCTGAGCCAGGCGTAGGTGCGCGTGCGGTCATCGCTCGGGGTGCCAAAACGCCGCAAGGCGTCACCACCGTCGGGCTGTTCGACTTTGACTATCTCCGCGCCGAATTCCCCGAGTATCGTCGCCGCAAAACGGCGCGGCGACAAAAGTCGCGACATCGACGACACGGATCCCTGCTAGGGGTGCTGTGGGGGGGCTGAGTGTGTTCCATAAGCCATAGTCTCAAGCATTCAGCGCGTCGATGCACGTTCACATTTTCGAGGCTGGCGTTCATCGTCCGTGATCCGCGTGCCCTATGCGGGCTCGCGCGTTTACACTAAGCTTGATCGTGTGCTTGCGCGACCATCGTATGCGAGTGTCACGCGGTTCACGACTAGCGGGGGATTTCATTGGGCGGCAGTGCACGGCGGCGCTTACCGACCGCAAAGCGGCGCGCGGCCAACAACACGCGCGAGGCGGATCTGCGGGAGTCGAATGCGGGCGCCCGGATCGGCGATTTAATCGACAAAATCCACCGCGTCGATGTCTTCACGCGTGATGAAGCGCGCCTGTTGACCTTATTGCTCAAGCGTGCCGCGAGTGCGCAGCACGCGCCCGGCAACAGTGATCTGACCGTGCCGCCGTCGCAAACGGCCGATGCGCCTGCCGGCGGCGCGGATTTCAATGCCAAGCTGGCGGATTTTCGCCGCTACGTTGGCGACGATCAAGAACGGGCGCCAGCGGAGGCGAAATTGCTCCGATCGGCCATCGTGAATAATCGCAGTTGGCTCGTGCCGCTAGTGCGATTCTACTTGGCCTGCGGTATGCGCGAGGCGGCGGCTTATCGCGCGAGCGCAGCGCAATTGGAGCGCGACATTAAAGACGTGAAACGGGAATATCTACATGCTGCAGTAAGACAGTAGCGGCTGTGTGTAACGGCCGGTGAATGGCCCAAGTGGCAACGGCCCGTCTCGTGTTCGTTCGAAACGGGCCGCTTGCAAAGTAGCGCTGCAATGTGGCGGTTTATTAACCCGTGCGGCGTTGGCTCTGGCGAGTACGCAAAGCGAGCAGCCCGCCGGCCAACAAGGCCAAGGTGCCGGGTTCCGGTACGCCGACGGAACTACCACCGGAGCCTTGGAATTCACTTACGTGGCTGATGGTGAGGTCCTTTTGGCCCGCACCGAGGTTCCACTGCCCGACCAATAAATCGACATCGACGACACCCCAAGCCAGGTCGTCGACGTTCTCAAAAAGCGCCATGCGCTGGGCGTTTTTGATCAGGAAGTAATCCGGTGCGGGGGTCGCAGCGAGCTGGAAGGCGATGATGTTCGCCGTCATGGGATCGGTAAAGTAATAATCCACGGTTTCGGTTTTCAAGTCCCATGTGGCATCCGGAAACACCGACTGCACATAGGCTAATTCCGCCGCTTGGCCGTTGACTTTGTCGGCCTGGGCGACTTGGGTATCGAGGCTGCCAACGTCGGTACCGGCGTAGGGGCCATCTACGATCATCAAGGCCGACGCGCTGCCGCTACACGCCAGTGCGAGCACGGCGCTCATAAGTGTTTTTTTGTTCATTTCCTTGACTCCTCTCAAAGTGTCCGTATTGGGTGATTTCGCATTCAGTAATATCTGGCGTCCGGTTGTTAATGACACTAGATAGACATTTGCAAAATAAGACGCAAAAGAAGTGCCAGTATTTTTAGATAATAAAAACAATTACTTAGAGATACTCATGTCAATATTTTTTACTACTTTACCGAATTTATGCCGTGTTTTTGTAAATTTTATTGACATAAAATGCCCGCGGTGCACGCCATCTCCGCGCTAATCTGGATATGGCACGCCTACGGATGGTGGGTATCCCGCTACGGGTCGGGTAGGCGAGATTGGTTTTTAAGGCGCGAGTGTCGCTTGCAAGGCCGCGGCGTCGCGGCGGCTGTCAAAGTCCGTTTCACGGCCCAAGATTTCTGCCAGCATTCCGCGCGCGGCGTGATGTTGTCCCGATTTGGCATAAGCCGCGGCGAGGTGGTAGTGGATATCCGCGTTGTCGGGCGCGGCGTCGGCGGCTTTTTGCAAAAAATCGACGGCCTGCTCGACGCGCCCAACTTGCAATAACAACCACCCATAGGTGTCGATGATGGCCGCTTGCTGCGGCGCGCGTTCAACGGCGCGCTGCGCGGTGGCGATCGCGCGCGGGTCATTCAAATCGGCGTAGATCCAAGCGAGATTGTTTAACGCGACGACATCGTTAGGGGCCGACGACGTGATGTGCTCGTACTGCTGTGCGGCCGCGGCATCCTCACCCGCGGCGTGCAAGGCGTTCGCGTAATGCTGGCGTATGACGAGATCGTTGGGATGTGTTTGCAGCCACTCACTGAGACGGTGCGCCGGTGCCACGCCCGTGCGTTTTTCGGCGTGCACCAGTTTTAGTAATGTGCGTGCGCTAGCTCGCGCGCTGAGACTCGTCGCATAGGCGCTCGCTGCGGCGTCGAAACGCTGGTCGCCGAAGTGGGCATCGCCCGCCAGCTCGTAACCGAGCGCCGGCGCGCCTAGGTCGTTTATCAAACGCTGGGCGACGACACGAGTGCGCTCAGTATCGTGGTGCGCTAAAGCGAGGCGGGCGACGGTGTGATTAACACCGATATCGTCGGGCGCTTGAACGAGTAGTTCCTCGGCGCGCCGCATTAAGTCCTCGCGATGCCCGGACGAGGCGAGCAGCTCGATCTCGAGTTTTGCGACTTCGAGCGCGTGTGGCCGGCGCTTTTTCAGGGCCGCCAAGGCTGTGTGTCCGGCCGCCGCATTACCTGCTCGTAGAGCGGCTTTGATTAGCGCAACTTGTACGCTGTCGTTGTTGGGTGCCAGCGCGTAGGCATCTTGCGCGGCCGTCAATGCGGCGGCCGCGTCGCCGACCACCGTGCGCAGGCCGGCCAGCGCCAACAGGGGCTCGGGGCGCTCGGGGTGGTGGTCGCGGGCGCTCGCAAGCAAGGATTGCGCTGCGTTTAAATCCCGTGTTTGCAATGCCAAACGCGCAAGTCCAAGCAGCGCGTGGAGATGGTGAGCTTGATGTTCAATAATGTCCCGATAATGAGCCGCCGCAGCATCGGTGTCTTGATGCCGGAGTGCGATGCGCGCGAGATTAATGCGCGCGGCGTGAAAATCGTAATCGCGGTCTAGGGCTCGCTGGAAAGCGTGTTTTGCGGGTTCGAATTGCTCCCTGGCTTCGTGAACCAAGCCCTGAACGTTGTGGGCAAGTGCGAGCTGCGGATGCTGTTTGCTTAGTTGTTCAGCCCTGTGCGCGGCGCGCTCTAGTTCGCCTTCCATCACTGCCAACATGATGCGAATGGCAGGCGCGAGCACGAAATCGGGTTGCTCAGCGATCAACTCATCGAGCCTGGTCCGGGCCTGGTGCCGTTCGTTCGCGGCGATTTTCGTCAGCACCATTTGCACGCGGGGAAATGGCGAGTCCGGCGCCAACTGGTGGGCGCGCGCTAAGCTCCGGGTGCTGAGCTCGAAGTCACCGTGCTTGGCATACGCAGCACCCACTAAGGTGAGTAATTCAACATTGTTTTGCGCCTCGATGTTATGCGCGTCTAGCGCGAATGCTTGCAAGCCGCGCTGTAAATCTCCACCGACGAGGTCGATAGCGCCGCGCAGGCGGGCCACGCGGCGGTCCGCGGGTGCGATGTGCTGCAATCTTTGCGCGTATTCTTGGGCCCGCGCGTAATCCCCGGATTGGAAATATAGCGTCGCCAACAGCGCCAAGCTGGGTCGATGGCGCGGCGCATACTGGAGCGCCTTGGTCGCGAATTTCAGGGCTGTCTCGGTGTGGTTTTGTTCCGCCGCCGCTATGGCCTTTAAGTGCAGGGCGGCGGGATCGTGGTCCGCGCGCGCCGGTAATCGCGCGCTCAGCGCGTGCACTTTCGGCCACACTCGGGTGCCGATCAAGGCGCGCAATAATCCCAATTGAGCGTCATAATCACGCGGGTCGTGATCCACTATCGATTGATAAACGGCTTGCGCGTCGGCGTAGCGGCCGGCGGTGAGTTCCAGCGCGCCTTTCAACATCGCCGCTTGTCGATCGTTGTGGTTCGATGCCAGTACCGCTTCGATTGCCACCCGTGCGGCGCTTAAATTACCGAGTGATAGTTCGGCTTGCGCGCGGCCACGCAGCGCGACGGCGTTGCTGGCACCGTTCGCATCCGCTTGTTGCAAAGCACGTTCGAATCCTGCTTTTGCGGCCTTAACGCGACCCGCGCCGAGATCCAACAGCCCCTGTAAATTATTCCAGCGGGCGCTGTCGGCGTGGGCATGTTTACTTAGTTTGGCCCCCGCCCGCGTGAATTCCCCGTTTATAATTAAAGCCTCTACGAAGTCTTGGGCGTAAGCCTCGCTGTGGAAGCCCAGCCTGGCCGCGACGCCAAATTCCTTAAGCGCTGCTGTGGCATTGCCTGCCGCGAGATGGGCGTGCCCCAGTTCGTACCGTAGTTCACCGTTGTGCGGCTGTTGCTGAACCAATGATTTCAGATGCAATAGCGCGCCGTGGTGATCGCCAGCGGTCGTTGCGTGGTGCGCTGTGGCGACGCTGGGAACGAACGTCTCGCGCTTTTGCCATGCGGCGATGCCGAACGCGACGGCGAGCATCGTCGCGATCATCGCGACGACGAGCAATTTTGTGTGTAGTGCGCGACGGCGTTGCTGTAACGACCACATCTGCGCGTCAGTCCAATTTTGCTGCGTCATAGACATCTTCCCTAGTGCGCGTGCGCCCCTGGGTTACGCGCTGTCAATCCATTATCAGGATACCGGCGCCTAGGTTTTGAGCGGCGGCGGTCATAAGCGCGCGGCGATGCAGAATTTTACAATGCGCTTCACGGCACCGTGACAACCCGCAGCACGACGCAATGGGAGCCACGTTCTGATTCACGCGACCACTGGCTAGCGGCCGTTCTCGTGTTCCCCATCCGGGCGTGCGGTAACCCATTTGCGTCCCGTAATCATCGCTTTGATGAGGTTTTCCCGTTTCCACAGCCAATAGTAGAAGACCGCGGCGATGTGCAGGGTGACCATGATGAGAATGAGGCGCGCTAATGCTTTGTGCCAGCGCAGCAGTTGGGTGCTCAGCGCATCGGATACTAAGTGCGCCAGCGGCGCTGATTCAAAATAGTCGTCGGATTCGAGGAATAATCCGCACAGCGCCTGTGTCGTTAACAAGGCGAGCATGGCAAGAACCGCGAGCGATCCGAGTGGGTTGTGGCCCCGCGCGCCGCTCGGCTGGCGGAGCCTGAAATCCCGTAAATGGTTTAATAGCGCGGATCGGGTTGGTAGCAACGCGCCCAAGCGTACCGGTGCCGGCCCACACAGGCTCCACAGCACGCGGCACAGCATCAGGCATAGAATCGTGTAGCCGCAATAGAAGTGCCACTTGATCGTGGCGAACGACATGAATTCGCCGAAACTCCAACCGAGCGTGACCGTGAGTGCCAGGATCCAATGCCACCAGCGGATAAACGGATCCCAAACGATCTCCTCACGCAGGGCCTTGGAGATCTTAGTCTTTTTCGCGGAAATCGTCGTGACAACCCTTACAGGCATCGCCTAGGTCGCCGATGTTGGCTCGCAGGGCGTCGAGTCCGTCTCCGGCCACCGCTGCTAAGGCGTCAACTGCGGCGGCGTAGGTTTTGCCGTGCTCGGTGATTTTCGGGTAAGTGTCCCAGATTTCTGGCAAAGCCGCGGTTTCATCAGGGTATTTGTCTTTACCCGTGCCCGCCGCCCACGCCCGCCCGATCTCGAGTTGCTGCAACACTTTTAAGTTATTTGCGAGCGCCGTGGCTTGTACTGCGTCGTAGGGTATTTTCCCTTTCGCCATGGCAAACAGTGGTTCTACGCTGAAGGCGCGCAGTTCCATTTCGCCGCGCCGTGCTTCGATGAGCAATAGATTGGGATCATCGTCGGCGGCGTTCAAGGTTGCGGGCGTCGCCACGAACATCATGGCCGTGATCAGTAATTGTTTGTGCATCGTTTTTCCTATTCGCTGTGCGGATATTGCACGAGGACCACGGATGATGACGCAGTCAGGGCCATGCATGATAGTTAGTCAGTGCGATTGCAAATCATATCATGGCCTACCTCATGGCTGTGGAGACGCGACGCTGGCAGCCGTGAAATCGCCTTACGCTCGCCAGCTGCCCGGGCACCTCACTGCTGGGGATCGCGGACGCGGGCTTCGACGGTGAGCGTTTCGCCATTGCAGCTTAGATCGAGTGTTACACTAGCCTCGACGGCCAGCGGTTTTTTTACGGCCATAAGCATTAAGTGCAGGCCCCCGGGTCGTAGCGTTGTTGTGACGCCCGGTGCGAGGGTTAAGCTGTGGCGGTGTTGCATGCGCGCGCGACCCTCCGAGAACAGCGTCTCGTGCAAGCTGACGTGGTCGCAGCAACTCGCGGCGCGCGGCTGAACGATGAGCGTCTGTTCACTGTTATTGTGCAAAGACATATACGCGGCTGCGACGGAGGCACGTGGCGGTGGCAGCCGTACCCAAGCGTCGCTTACCTGCAGATCGGCGCAGGCGAATGCGGGTTCGGCGCCGATCACCAAGCATAAGGCGCAGTAGACGAGTGTGCGTGTCACGATGCTTCCTCGATAAATTCCCGAATTTGGCGCACGCTCGCGGCAATAGTGTCGGCTTTGTGCGGTAGCGAATAGAGTCCCACGAGGCGCGCGCTGGGGTCGAGCAAAAAGATGCTCGCCGTGTGGTCGAGGCTGTAGCCGAGCGCCGCCGGGCTTGGAATTTTTTCAACTAAGATATGGAGTTGGCGGGTAAGCTCTCGCAACGCCGACGGTGAACCCGTAACCCCGATGAAGTCGGGGTTAAAAAAAGTGACATAACGGCCGAGTTCGCTTTGTTGGTCGCGTTCGGGATCCACCGAGACGAACACGACTTGACCCTGGGTCGCGTAAACGGGATCCGCAGCGAGTCGTTCGTCAACGCCTTTCAAGGCTGTGAGCGTGCTCGGGCATACATCTGGACACTGGGTGAAGCCGAAAAACATCAGCGTCCATTTGCCCATCAGTGACGTGCGTGTGAAACTTCGATTACGATGATCTAATAATTCGAAGTCTGTAAGTTGCACTGCCGGGGGCCACAGTAGGTTGGGGATTTCAGGGATTACAGGCGCCGCGCGCTTGATGGCGAGCAAAAGGCCGCCGGCGAACGCTAATAAAATCACGACTGCCGCGACGGGAACGAATGACGTGCGAGGGCTCGTCTCTTGCATCGCATGCATTATACCCGAGTTGGTCTAGGCACTACGCTGCAATGGAAACCAGGAATGACACCGTGAATCGCAGCGGCACAAATAGCACGACCAGCGCCGGTGGCGCCGCGGCGGTCACGACCGACAAGTTGGAAAAACTCGGCAAGTACGAAATTCGGCAGGAAATCGGCCGCGGCAGCATGGGCGTGGTTTACGAGGCTTATGACCCCTATATCGATCGGGCCGTGGCCGTTAAAGTGGCAATGACCACCGGTGTGCGCGACAGCAGTTCCAAGGCGCGGTTTCGCAAAATGTTCTTCAACGAAGCGCATACCGCTGGAATGCTCCATCACCCCAATATTCTCGAAGTATTTGATGCCGGCATCGAGGATGATAATTGCTACATCGTCATGGAGCTGGTCGCCGGCAGCGACACGCTAAAGCGCTACTGTAGTCATAAGCAGCTACTACCAATGGCGGACGTGGCCGGTATCATTTTTCATTGTGCCAAAGCCCTCGACTATGCCCACCGCCAAGGCGTGATTCACCGGGACATCAAGCCGACGAACATTCTGTTGACCCAAGACGGGGAGGTGAAAATCGCTGATTTCAGCATTGCCCATATCAACAGCGCCGATTTTTCCCAGACCATGCCCATGGGTTTTGTCGGTTCGCCCCGTTACATGTCGCCGGAACAAATCCAAGAAGACATCGTGACGCACAAAACGGATTTGTTTTCGCTGGGATTGGTCGCCTATGAGTTACTGACCGGGCGCCACCCTTTTGGTGGGCGCACGTTTTCATCGCTTGTCTATCGCGTGATCAACGAACCGCCGACGCCCATGAACCAGTTCCGCTCCGATATAGCACCGGCAATGGAAAAAATTGTGCGACGGGCCCTCGAAAAGCTGCCGGAAAAGCGTTATCCAATGGGTGTAGACTTGGCGTCGGAATTGAGCAGTGCGTTTTCTCACCTCGAACAGCCGCACGCGGAAATTTCCGGTCAGAAGAAGTTCAATGCCGTGCAACCACTGGCATTTTTTAGCGGGTTTAACGACACCGAAATCTGGGAGGTCGTGCGTGCCGGGGTATGGGAGGAACTCGACGTGGACGACGTCATTATTCGCGAAAATGACGTCGATGATGCGTTTTATATTTTGGTCTCCGGAGCGGTGACGGTCACGAAACACGGCGTTACGATCCAACAGCTTGGCGAAGGCCAGTGTTTCGGTGAAATGGGGTATTTAAGCAAAACCCGTCGCTCGGCCACGGTCACCGCCGACGGGCCGGTTTCGCTAATGCGGATCAATGCGACTTTGCTAGAGCAGGCATCGACAGATTGCCAGCTGAAGTTCTATAAAACATTCACCCGCCTGCTGGTATCGAGACTCGCGACAACGACGGATAAATTTTCCCGCGTCGAAATTTAATTAGCGCCAGGCGCCTGTTGTGCTAAGTAGCGTGCGATCGCTTGAGTTGTCGAGGGGTCGTGGTCACCCGGCGCGCCCGCTTCGATGTCGTCGAGAATGTTACCGGCGAGCTGCTTGCCAAGTTCGACGCCCCACTGATCAAACGAGTTAATGCGCCATATGACCCCGGTGACGAACGTCTTGTGCTCGTAGGCCGCAAGCAGCGCCCCAAAAGACCGGGCATCGAGCGCTGTCATGGTAATCAAATTGCTAGGCCGATTGCCCGGCTGCTCACGATGTCGCGCTAAGTTATGTGCCGCGTCGTCGGTGAGCACGGCATTCGCCGCTGGCTCGTGAGCACGACCGCACATCAGCGCTTCCGCTTGGGCAATGCAATTAGCAACCAGCATATCGTGATGTTCGCGGGGGGCGCGCGCATGCGTTAACGGTAGTATAAAATCTACCGGAATGCGCCGCGTGCCTTGATGCAGGAGCTGGAAAAATGCGTGCTGGGCATCCGTACCCAGCCCGCCCCAGATGACTGGCGCAGTGTGGATATCAAGCTCGCGGCCATCGAGGTCGACGCGCTTCCCATTGCTCTCCATTTCTAGTTGCTGCAGGTAAGCGGGCAGATGGTTCAGGCGATCGTCGTACGGCACGATCGCCTGGGATTGAGCGCCAAGAAAGTTCGTGTTCCATACCGATAGCAGACCGAGCAAAGTCGGCAAATTTTGCAGCGGTAGTGCGGAACAAAAGTGTTCGTCCATGGCGCGGGCACCGGCCAGCAATTCTCGGAAACCGTGCATACCGAGCGCGCAAGCGAGCGGCAGGCCGATAGTCGACCAGAGCGAGTAACGGCCCCCGACCCAATCCCACATCGGTAAGATATTCTCCGGCGCGATCCCAAATGCTTGCGCTTGCTGTGGGCGGGCCGTGATGGCGATGAAATGTTTGGCGATGGCCTCCTCGGTGCCGGCCCCTGCGCGCAACCAGGCGCGCGCACTTCTCGCGTTCAACAGGGTTTCGGAGGTGGTGAAGGATTTTGAAGCGACGATGAACAAAGTCTTCCCGGGGTCGAGCGGGCGCAAGACGCGCTCGAGCGCGCCCCCATCGACGTTGGAGACGAAATGAATGCGCAAGCTGCCGGAGTGCTCATAGCGCAGTGCCTCGCACGCCAACTGTGGGCCGAGATGCGAACCGCCGATCCCGATGTTGACGACATCGCTAATTGGATCACCCCCAAAGCCGCGCCAGCGCTGCGTTTCGAGCGCGTCTACGCAGGTGGCCATGGCGTGCAACCCACGCTCGACCTCGGCGCGAATCGACGTGCCGTGCAGCGCGAGGGCGGGCGCCGTACTGCCCCGTAGGGCAGTGTGCAGAACGGCGCGCTCCTCCGTCACGTTGATCGTCTCACCCGCGAACATCGCCGCGGTGCGTGCAGCCAGGCGTAAGTGTTCAGTTAGTTGAACTAACTTGCTGAGCGCATTTTCGCCCAGCAAATTCTTGGAGAAGTCGAGGTGCAGATCACAGGCCGTGACGCTCATGCGTTGGGCACGCTCAGGATCTGCGGCGAACAGCCGCTTAATGTCAGCGCGTGCGTACTGATCCCCTAGCGTTTCGAGTTGTGACCACAGAGCGTCTAGCGATGGGTTGTTGGTAAACATAGTGAAGTTAGCTTCGGCACAAACGCGGGTTGCGGCGCGATGTTATGGCGCGGTATCGATAGATCACGAATTTTAGCCCGATGGCGGCGGAATGAAAAAAGATAGTTTAGCGCGGTTGGGCAAATACACCGTGCTCGATGAAATCAATAGCGGTGGCATGGGGACGGTGTATCTCGGCCATGATCCCTATGCCGATCGCCGTGTGGCGATAAAAGTCGCGCATTCCGAGCAGCTCGACGACGATCAAACCGGTGAGCGCTATCGACGCATGTTTTTCAACGAAGCGCATACTGCGGGGCGCTTGAGTCACCCAAATATCGTGGGCATTTATGATGCGGGTATCGATGGCGAAACCTGTTACATCGTCATGGAATACGTCGAAGGAGGGCACACCCTAAAGGATTATTGTCGTCCCGATAAGCTGTTGCCGGTTACCGAAGTGGTCGAAATGGCTTATAAGTGTTCTCGGGCGCTGGATTATGCCCATCGGCAGGGCGTTACGCACCGGGACATCAAACCAACCAATATATTGGTTACCGCAACGCGCGATATCAAAATCGGCGATTTCAGCATCGCGCAGTTGAAAAAGCTCGATACGACCGAAACCCTGCCGCTCGGCATGGTCGGATCGCCGCGCTACATGTCGCCGGAGCAACTCAGTGAGGATTACATAACTAATCAGTCCGATTTGTTTTCCCTCGGCGTGCTCATGTATGAACTGTTGACCGGGAAACACCCCTTCGCAGCGGACACGTTCTCGCGGCTGGTGCAAAAAATCCTCTACGAAGAACCACCGCTGGTGGGCGAAGTTCGCAGCGAAATTGAGCAAAACTTAAGCGCAATTGTCGCGCGTGCCATGACCAAGGATCGTGGCGCCCGCTATCAGACCGGTTTAGAGCTCGCCGCAGATTTATCGCGCGCCTTTGGACAGCTGTTGCGAGCACCTCAGGCAAATATTGCAGAAGAAGAAAAATTCAATAAAATAAAAAACTTAGACTTTTTTGTCGGATTTCCGGAAAGTGAAGTCTGGGAAATCGTGCGGGCGGGTAAGATTCAAGAGTACGCTGACTGCGAAGAAATTATTCTCGAAGGCGATCTCGATGATTCCTTCTTCATCATTGTGCACGGCGAAGTCACGGTGCGCAAAGGCGGCAAAGAACTGCGAACCTTGGCTGTCGGCGATTGCTTCGGCGAAATGGGTTATCTGGCTAAAACAACGCGCATCGCCACGATCGTTGCTAACGGGCCAACCTCGCTATTGAAGTTGAATTCCTCAGTCGTCTCGCAGGTCTCATTGAACTGCCAAGTGCGATTCCTTAAAGTATTCCTACGGACGCTTATTCATCGACTGTCTGTTACCACGGAACGAATTTCTCGGGAAGAAGTCACTACTTGATGCAGATCTCAAGCGCGAAGACCTGGTTTATTGCCCTTTTGTGGGTTGTAAAACCGGCAGTCGCGCTCGATATTGACGCGCGTATCCGTCAACTCGAAGTGCCGCCGGGCTTTACTGTTTCTATCTTCAGCGCGGCGGTCCCGAACGCACGCCAGATTACGCGGAGTGATAGCGGCACGCTGTTTGTCGGTAGCCGTCGTGCCGGCACGGTTTACGCACTGCTAGATCACGACGACGACTTCGTCGCCGATGAGGTTTACCGCATAGCGAACAAGTTGAATATGCCGTCGGGTGTCGCGTATCGCGACGGCGCGTTGTATGTTGCTGAGGTTGATCGCATTTTGCGTTTCGACGACATCGAACAACGGCTCGCGGATCCGCCGCCGCCAGTGGTGCTGAATGATGACTTTCCCAGTGACACTCACCACGGCTGGAAGTTCATCGCCTTTGGACCGGATGGTAAGCTTTATGTGCCTGTCGGCGCGCCATGCAATATTTGCGCGCCGAAGCTGCCCTACGGCAGCATTCAACGCCTCGATATCGACGGTACGGACCTCACGACCTATGTGCAAGGCGTGCGTAACTCCGTCGGGTTTGCCTGGCATCCACGTACCGAGGAGCTGTGGTTTACCGATAACGGCCGCGACTACCTGGGCGATGATGCGCCCCCATGCGAGTTGAATCGCGTTACAAAAACGGGCCAGCATTTCGGCTATCCGTATGTGCACGGTGATGCAATTCTCGATCCGAAATACGGTAGGGGGCATAGCCTCGATGAGTTCGAGGCACCGGCGCGAGCTTTAGACGCGCATGTCGCGCCCCTGGGCATGATGTTCTACACCGCTAGCCAGTTCCCCGAGCAGTATCACAACGCCATTTTCATTGCCGAGCACGGTTCTTGGAACCGTTCGCGCAAAAGCGGTTATCGCGTCACCATGGTGCAGCTGGATGAGCGCAGTAATGCGCGCAGTTACGTCGAATTCGTTAGCGGTTGGAAACAAGGTGAAAGCGTCTGGGGGCGGCCTGTCGATTTAGAACAGCTCCCGGACGGTTCGATTTTGATCTCCGATGACAAGGCGGGCGCAATTTACCGGGTCAGTTACAGTGCCGCGTCGCACTGATGTCCGTACCTGCAATGTCGAGGCGCAAGAATCATGTTTGAGCAGCCCGGTGGGATTGTACGGCGCTATGCGTTGCCAGCCGCCAAATCAGGCGCTGTGTTGGTCGGCATCGTCTGGCTCACGGCATGGTCGTGGCGCGAAGCGGGCGCCTATTTGCTGGAAGGCGCCGCGCTTTGGGTTGTTGGCGGCGTGCTGCTCAGTCAATTGTCGCTGTTCTTATTCGCGCTGCGGCTACGTAGCTCTTTGGCGGCCTTGCGCATGAGGTGTCGTTCAGTTGATGTTTTCAAGGTTCATAGCTTGGCGATGTTCTACCATTTTTTTGTACCGTTCTCGCTCGGTGCCGACTTGACCAAATTTTTCAAGCTGCAGGGTTTGCTGCGCGAGCGGCGTGCGCGCGATATCGCCGCTGCCATTGCGCTGGATCACATCGTCGGTTTGTTAGCGTTGATGCTGCTCGCAGCGCTGCTGTCGGCTTTCATGCCATCGTTTGTGTTAGCAGAACAGCTTCGGCCCGTCGCAGTTGGCCTGTTGGGTTGCGCCGCGATCGCGATCGGGCTGCTACTGTGGAGAATGTGGCGAGCAGTAAACGACGAAGGCCTGGTCACACCCCATCACCGAGGCCACGTTCGCGTGGTGCAGGCGGCGGCTTTATCATTTGCCATGCACTTGTTGTTGGCTTTGGCAGTTTACGTCGCTGCAATCGCGCTCGGCGTCGGTGCCAGCTATTCGCAGATTACATTGGTGTTGACTTTATCGTTTGTCTTTCAAAGTATACCGGCGAGCTTGGTCGGCTTGGGTGCGGCCGATGTGGCTGCCACCGGCTTATATGTGCTGACGGGTCTGAGCTTGGCCGATGCTTTGTTGCTCGTCTCCGCGCTCTATGCCTATCGGGTTATCGCGGCCCTTATCGGCGGCGCATGGGAAATCACGGCGTCGATCGAAGATGCAAAACTCGCTTAGTTTACTTGCCCGGCAACGCTTTTTTTGGTGTGAGCGGTGGATGGTGCGATATCGTTGCCCACCAAGCCAAAAGACGATTGAGCACGGGATTGCGCCACTTAACGTAAGTAAATAACGGCACGATATCGGCGCCGACGCTGCGTTTTGCATCATAAGATCCACGGCCGAGGTCGATGCGTTCGCAATTGCGTGCGATCGCGATGCGAATCAACTCATCGATAAGCTGAAACCATTCGACATTTGGTGCGCCCGGTTCGCGCCCGAAGAACGTTGCGATCGCATGCGAGGTGTCGAATACAACCATGCCGTGGGCCACGGCACGTCGGTCTTTTTCCACGACCAGCAACAAACTGTGCTCGGGAAGGTGTTCATTCACGGCATCGTAGTAAGCGGACGTCAATATTTCACGCTTAAAGCCTTGAGTCGTCGATTGTACATGGCGTACTTGACGCGCCCACCGGTGGGCGCCATCTCCGCAATGCTGGATTAGGCGGGTGCGTTGGCCAGCGCTCGAGGCACGTTGCAAACGGCGTTTAATGTCCTTGCGATAACGCGAACGAAGATGCGCTAAGTAGGCGTCATAGCTAGGCCAGCGCACGCAAATGCGTGCTTCGGGTATGCTCGGCAACAATTGATATGCAGCGCCCTTGAGGCCGTCGAACAAAGGTCGATCGGCACCGTCAAAATCCCGAAAGACGATAATCGGACTACCCTGCGTCGTCGCGATGTGTTCGGCGTGAGTCGCAAACACAGGCAGGAGTTTTTGTAGTTCCGAATCGGTACGCCAACTGAGTGCGTGACCGGCAACTAAAGGCGCGCCACATTCGGTGAGTTTGATATACAGCAGGCGCGGCCGCAATTTGCGTATCCTTAGTGTCAAGGCGCGCAAAAAATTCGGCAGCAGTTGCGCCAGATCCGTAGTCACGATATAGAGGCAAGTTTGCGCGACGTGTTCACCGCTCACGGGATCGCGCACGACGATGTAAAAATACTCACACGACTCAGCGGTCGCGGCCTCCATTGCGGATAAGTAGGCGTGGCCGCGAATGACCGCGTGGGCGCCGCAAAGTGCATCCCAAGCCGGGGCTGAAATGTCGCGTATCGATCGATACGTCGTGGTTTGCAAACCGTCGCTAGCTGTTGCTCTGATGGTGGCCTGCTGGTTGCGTCGGAACCACGAGGCGGCGCGGCTGCGCACATAAACTCTTAGCGTTTCAGCGTTCAATGCATTGGTGGCGCGGCTGTCGATACAGCTCCAAGTCGCCGCTTCAATCTCGTTTTCCCGATATCCAGTGGCGCCCTGAACAGGATTCGAACCTGTGACCTATCGCTTAGGAGGCGATTGCTCTATCCAGCTGAGCTACCAGGGCGAGACGTAGCAGTGTAACAAAGGCGCGGGATGATTATTCTCAACTGTTTGCGGTGCCCCGACGGAGATCGATGACCTGGCCAACAAGTGATTGAATAAATGCGAAAAAACGTCGTACCGAAAATCGAAACAGGCTAAGCTTTGACGATGAATTCGAAAAAACCCGCGGCCGAGGTGAGCTATCGTTTAGCGAAACCAGGTGACGCCGAGATCCTGGCGCGCATGTCGCGACGCCTCATCGAGAATGGCCTGCCCTGGTGGGCATGGACGCCGGCGCGCGTCCGCGCCGCAATTAGAGGCGCCGATACGGTGGCGCTCATCGCCAGCGATGCAAAAGTAGTGTTGGGCTTTGCCTTGATGCAGTTTGGCGAGACAAGCGCGCATCTCAGTCTGCTCGCGGTTGAGCCGCGCGCGCAGCGCCGCGGCATTGGCCGCGCTTTGCTTGCCTGGTTAACGGAGTCTTGTCTCGTCGCCGGCATCGAAAGGATTACCCTCGAAGTGCGGGAAAACAACCGTGACGCGCGCCAGTTCTACACGCGATTGGGTTTCTCTGAGCGAGGCTTGCGGCGACATTACTATTGCGGCATCGAAACAGCCGTGCGTTTGGACAAAGTGATCGCGTTGTCGGTACCGCGCCCTACTTCATGAGCTTGCGCTGCGGTCATGCGTGCCCTGCAGGTGCAATTTGCGCCTCTCTAAAGCGGGCTTAGGGAGATAATGCCAGGCTTGCTCAGCGGCCCGGCGCGCGCATCGCTGGCCGGCTTGGTTTAGGCTTGTTTTTTCCCCCAGCTTTCGCGCAGGCTTACGATGCGATTGAAAACCGGGGCGCCGGGCTCAGAAGCAACCCGATCAACACAATAATAACCGCCACGTTCAAACTGGAACCGCTGCTCGGGGCGCGCGTCTGCCAGCGCCGGCTCGAGTTTAGCGTTGGTGATGACGCGGTAGGCATCCGGGTTTAAGCAGTCACGAAAATCCTGAGTTGCCGTGGGGGCGGGCACAGATAATAGGCGATCGAATAAACGCACCTCGGCAGTATGGGCGTGAGGCGCGGAAACCCAGTGAAGCGTGCCTTTTACTTTGCGCCCGTCGGGCGCATGCCCGCCCCGTGTCGCGGGATCATAGCGGCAACGCAGCTCGATGATTTCGCCACTGCCGGGATCCCGGATTACTGTCTCGCAGGTGATGAAGTACGCGTAGCGCAGCCGCACTTCTCGACCCGGCGCTAGGCGATGAAATTTCCGTGGCGGTTTCTCCATGAAATCATCCCTTTCGATGTAGAGTTCGCGGCTAAACGGCAGTTCGCGCGACCCGAGCGAAGGATCTTTAGGGTGATTTGCCGCGCTCAACCGTTCCTCGCTATCGGCGGGATAATTTTCAATCACGATTTTGATCGGATCTAATACTGCCATCACGCGCGGGGCCTCGCGGTCTAATGTTTCGCGCACGCAATTCTCGAGTACGCTCATGTCGATTATCGCGTCTTTTTTCGTGATGCCGATGCGCTCGCAAAAATCCCGAATCGCGCCCGGCGGATAACCGCGTCGTCGCATGCCGCGCAAGCTTGGCATACGCGGGTCATCCCAGCCGTCCACGTGCTGCTCTGCAACCAGCAGTTGCAACTGGCGTTTGCTCGTAATGGTGTAGTTGAGTTCAAGGCGTGCGAATTCGATTTGCTGGGGATGGCTCGGTACGGGCAAATGATCGAGCAGCCAGTCGTAAAGCTCGCGATGGTCTTCAAACTCCAGCGTGCACAACGAATGGGTGACCCCTTCCAGCGCGTCAGAAAGGCAATGCGTATAGTCGTATAATGGGTAGACGCACCATCGATCACCGGTACGGTGATGGCTTTTACGACGGATTCGGTACAAGCTGGGGTCACGCATATTGATATTGGCTGCAGCCATATCAATTTTCGCCCGCAGCACGTGCGTACCATCCGCGAACTCGCCAGCGCGCATGCGTGCAAACAGATCGAGATTCTCCGCCACCGTGCGAGTGCGATAGGGGCTCTCACGCCCGGGTGTTGTCAGCGTGCCACGCGTTTGTCTGATTTCTTCCGCGCTCTGGCTGTCGACATAAGCATGGCCCGCCTCGATGAGCTGGAGCGCGTACGCGTAGAGCTGCTCAAAATAATCAGAGGCGTGATAGATGCAAGTACCGGGGTCAAAACCTAACCACCGCACGTCTTCGACGATGGCCTGTACGAACTCCGCGTCTTCTTTCTCCGGGTTGGTATCGTCAAAACGCAGGTTGCATACGCCAGCGAATGCTTGGGCCATGCCAAAATTGAGGCAAATCGATTTGGCATGCCCGAGGTGAAGATAGCCGTTCGGCTCAGGCGGGAATCGCGTCATTACCTTGCCGCCCTGTTTACCCGCATGAACGTCTTGCTCGATAATATTGTGGATGAAGTTTTGCGGTCCCGGGTGCTTGTTCATAGGGTTACTTCAGGGTCGCAGCAGGTGCGCCGAGCGGGTGCTCGAGGGGCGTTAAGATAGTGGCAATTTCGGTGCATACGTTTTCAGCTAAGCTAGGGAATTATATAGCTTTGTCGAGATACTGCACGAGCCACAAAGGGCGCTGGCGCGGCCGCAAGTGTTGCACTATGATGGCTAAAGTTGCCGGTGGATTCACGCGGCGCACGAATGGGCGGCCTTCGGGGCGCCAGATGGCGGCGTGCCGGCGCGGCTGGCTTACTTCAGAGGCTTGCCCTTTCACCGCTAAAAACTCTTGCAATGAAAATAATCGACATATTCGGGTAGTTCTTCCCAACGAATGGCAAATCATACAAGCACAACGGGGGGTGCTGAGCGTCGGCGCTTCGCCCGCCATCCGATCAATTTGGAGGCCTTGCTCGTCGTTCCCCAGATGCCGCCCATCAATTGTGTGGCCAAGGATTTTTGCGTCGCCGGCATGTATTTGACGATGGCGCGCGATGCGCTCGCCAGTCTCCAGCCACAAACGCGCGCCCAGCTTTTTTTTGCCTTAGTCGTCGAGGGTCAGCGACGGGATTTGCAGCTCGACATCAGCGTGTGCCGGATCACACCGTCGGGCGTGGGGATTGCGTTTCGCCAGCCGCCGGAGGACGTGGTTCTTCTGCTGCAAGGACTGATCACCGACGGCGACCAACATCCTGGTGAAATCACCAAACGCGATAAACCGCGCGCCAAACCGAAAGCAAAATTCAAACAACTGGTAGCACCGTTAACGGATATTGCCGGGCGCCACATTAATCTCATCACTAACGAATTTATGCGCACCTGCAACGATCAATTGGTCGCTGCAGCGCGCGATGCGCACACGCACCGCGAGCAATCTGCGTTTCTGGATGCGGAATCGTCGCTAAAGCGCGCGAGGGAGAGCGTGCGCGACACTTTTGAAACAACGCTGTTGAGGGGGCTCGCGGAGCTGCGTAATCTGAGCCAAAGCGAGGCTAGCCCCGATGCAACCGATAATTTATCGAAGCTGTCCTTGGTAGACAAAGACGAATTCGAAGAATTCTTGACGGTTTCTGAACACGTGGCTGAATTCGAGGAAAGCTACGACGAGCCCCTATATTTCGTTGGACGGCGCCTTTCAGATTTGGCTAACGAAGAACTCGGCAACGCCGCCAACCCGCTCGGTCCGTCAGCCATTTTTTCTGCTGCAGCCGAGGCCATGAAAAGCATTGCCTTCGATCGCCAAGTTGGTTCGCTAGTCTACAACGCGCTGGCGAAGTCGCTAACACTTCACCTCGGGCGACTCTACGATGATATTAACGAACATCTAATGGCCCACGGCGTGTTACCGAACCTTAAACGCGAAGAAGAGCGTTTAGTCGTCAGGAAGCATCCCGTTAGTACTCGCCCGTCCCAAGCGGGTTTGCTGAGTGAGACGACAGGACATAGCATGGAGTTCACACGCGGACCCGAAGGAACCCTGGGTCCCCCCATGCCATACGCCGCACCATTGGCAGTGCCAGAAGGGGGTCCTCCGCCCGGCACCGTACAGGCCGCCCGCCCCAGCACGATGGCGCACGGTTTGCACGCGACGTTCGGTACTTTCGGGGCGCCCGCGAGCTATGCTTATGCACCCAGCTTTACGCAGGCCCGCTCGGTCGCGCAACAGCAAATCGCGCTGCGCCGCCAGTTGTTACCCTCGACACCCGTTCACGATGCAACGACCGCGCCGGTATATTCTGATCAGCAAATCATCAGCGGCTTGAACGCCCTGCAACGCGATCTGGTGGGCGAGGAGTCACCCACGCTTTACGACGTTGAGCGCCTGAAAGAACGAGTCGCGGAAGTATTGCAGGAGGAAACGGGCGTTGCATCTGGCATGGTCGGTGACGCCCACGGGGATTCCTTTGAAGTTATCGTCAGCTTGTTTAAATCACTACTACGCGATCCACTGCTGACAGACTTTGCGAAAGCCCAGCTTATGCGCTTGCAAGGTTCGGTGCATAAGACCGCTTTGGTCGATGAGAATTTTTTTGTCTCCCCGGAACACCCCTTACGGCAAGTATTGAATCGTGTTGCGCGACTTCACGGTGGGGATGCGGAGGAGGAAATAGAAGAAGCCCAGCGTGTCGCGAGTATGTTGGCTGATGTCAATCAACGTTACGAACACGACCCAGCGGTGTTCGAACCCGTAGTCGCCCAACTAGAGCAAATATTGAAATTGCAGCAGGGCGGGTATTCGAGCCGCGTCGCGGAAGTTGTGCGCGTCGCGGAAGATCAGCAAGCATTGCTGCAAGAACACCGCGATGAATCGCCTGACTCTACCCATGTAAGAACGAACGCGTCTTCGAAAATTCTGCCGGAATGGGCGAAATGGCTGGACCGTTCGAAAGCCCTAGAAATCGGTGATCGCATGATTATGCAGGCGAATACGCCGCACCCCTATGTGGTCACGCTCGCTTGGATAGGTCAAGACTTCAACCCTTATGTATTTGTCGACAAAGTCGGCAAAAAGAGCGATTCGCTCACGCTGCAGCAAGTGGCGATGTATTTGCGCCGCGGGGTATTGAAGAGCGCGCCAAGTTCCGACGATGGTGCGGTCGATCGGGCGTTGTTCGGCGTCGTCAACCAGATGCACGATCAAGTCGAACAACGCGCGACTCGAGACGAGTTGACCGGGTTTCTTGATCGTAAAACATTTCTGGAGCAAGTGGATCAGCATCTACCTGCTACGGACGACGAGCGTGGTGCGGTGTTGTGCCAACTCGCAATTCAAGAGCTTCGTTCCATCAATTCACAGTACGGCGAAGACGCCGGCGACGCGGTCATCGCGGCCGCCGCGACGCGCGTGCGTGAGTTATTCGAGCGCGAGCGTGACGATGTCTTTTACGGCCGCCTAAGCGGCGGCGAGTTTGGTGTCTACTTATGCAAGGCGACGGCTCGGCGTGTTACTAAGAAGTTGCAACAACTGCTCGATGAACCTTTAGACATCGAAATCGACGCGGGCAGCGAGACCATTTCGCCGCCCAGCATCAGCGTAGGTTTGCTCGAAGTCTCGGATAATCTTGTCACCGCGGAGGCTTTGCTTAAAACCGCCGCACAAGCTTGCGAGACAGCGCGCTCACAAAGTAGCCGCACACCGCATCTCGCGGGTGCTGAAATAAAAGAAAGGCGTCACGTCGAACAATTCGTGTCGTACGTCGAAAAAGCGCTCGTGCGTGATCGTTTAACGTTGCTAGGCCAGGAGATCCGCTCGGTTAACGGTGATGAGCCGGCGGCTTTGCGCCTCGTTTTGAGCGCTGAAGACAATAATGGCAAGTTGCTTCCGCCAGCGCTGTTTTCGCAAGCCGCGGCGAGTTCGAATTTCGGTCTCGACATCGACATGTGGACGTTACGGAGTTGCCTAGAGTGGATGGCTGGCCGTGAAGAAGAATTGGAACATTATGCTGCGATTATCTTGAGCTTGAGCCCGGGTTCTCTCCGCCATGATGACATCGCGAGCCTGATTATGAACGAATTTATGCAGTCGACGGTACCTCCGGCGCGCGTGTTTTTTGAAGTTGCGGACCACGCGGCGGTGGAGAATCTTACCGAGGCGGCCGACTTTATAAATACGATGCGGGATTTTGGTTGCCGCTTTATCTTAGGTGAGTTCGGCGGCGGCCATGGCGATTATGAGTACGTCAAAGAACTGGCGGTTGATTTTGTTTCCTTGAACCCGACGTACATCGTTGAGGCAAAACAAAATCCGAAAGATTTCGCGATGGCGAAATCCTTGAATGAATTAGTGCATTTTATGGGTAAACGTACCATCGCCAAGCAACACAACGAGAAAGATCTCATCGAGACCATGCGCGAAATCGGCGTGGATTTTTTCCACGATGTAACGAAAACAACCCGCATTGCAGCTTGAATGACGGTGGGTGATTTGTGACGACAGATTTGCCGGAAAAGATTGGAAAGTATGAAGTGCTCGATATCGTCGGGCGTGGCGCTATGGGGATCGTCTATCGTGGACACGATCCCTATGTTGATCGTGCGGTCGCGATAAAAGTCGCCACTAACGCTTCCGATGAGAACGAGGAAAATGTCGCCCGTCGCATGTTCGTAAACGAGGCGCGTTCGGCGGGCCGGTTGGATCATCCCCATGTTTTGAAAGTCTACGAAGCCGGCGAAGAGCAAGGCCAACCGTATATGGTCATGGAATTCATCGACGGCGGCGACACGTTGCGCAACTATTGCAAAAAGAACGCGCTTCTGCCGATTCAAAAAGTCGTCGAAGTCATCAAGCATTCTGCCGATGCGCTCGACTACGCGCACAAGCATGGTGTGCTCCATCGTGACATTAAGCCAGCAAATATCATGTTGACGAAAGACGGTACGGCGAAAATCGGTGATTTTGGGATTGCGCGTCGGATAGGCTCCGATCAGACTCAAATCGTCGGCTGGTTTGGGTCGCCGATGTATATGTCGCCAGAGCAAGCTCGGGACGAAGAGATCACGGCCCAATCGGATTTGTTTTCGCTAGGTTCCGTATTCTACGAAATGCTAGCGGGGAGCCCGCCGTTTGTTGCAAAAGGTTTGACCGGCTTGATCAACAAGGTGTGCGGGGAAGATCCCAAACCGCTAGCGGAAGTCAATCCCGATATTCCTGCCGGCTTATGGAATGTCGTTAGAAAGCTGCTAGAAAAAGACGTGCGCAGACGCTACAAAAGCGGCGCAGATGTCGTCAGCGATCTTGAAGCCTTGCTCGAAGACTTCAAGCATGCACCGATAGCGCTCTCCAATGAAGAAAAAATCGAACGTCTAAAGTCGCTAAAGTTTTTCGGTGGTTTCTCCAGCAGTGAATTGAAAGAAGTAATAAAAGTATCGAACTGGCGCCGCCATGCGGCGAACGAAGTGATCTTTGCCGAAGGAGAGAATGAGCGCTCTTTCTATGTCATTGTCGATGGCTCGGTGTCGATCTTGATCAAAGGCAAACGCATTCAGGACCTCGAAATCGGTGAGTGCTTTGGCGAAATGGAGTATCTTGATAACAGCGGGCGTAGCGCTGCGGTGGTGACAAACCGCGACTCAACCGTAGTGAAAATTCAACAAGAATATAAAGAATGGGCGTCGATGCCATGCCAGATGCGTCTCGGCAAAGCGTTTCAAAACGCCTTAGTGGAACGCCTGCGTACTACGACGAAAGCCTTAGCGAACGCGCTGTAGAACGCCTAGGTTATTCCATCGCGCCGCGTCGGGATGTGATCGTCGTTGACTTAAAGACGTGTCGCGATGACCGTACCCCAGGTGACCACCACCATTACTAAACTCAGCAGAACGGCCGCGGAGGCGAGGTCTTTGGCGCGCCCGGCAAGTTCGTGGTGCTCGCGGCTGATCCGATCGCTGAGGGCCTCGATGGCCGAGTTAAGTAATTCCGTAATCAGGACGATGAACAATACACCGAGCAAGGCGATGCGCTCGAGCGCGGTTTCGCCCAACCAACATCCCAGCGGGGCTAAAATCAGTGCGAGCAAGACTTCTTGCCGGAACGCGGCTTCGTTGTGCCAGGCTGCCTTGAGGCCCGCGACTGAATAAGTACTCGCCTTGACCAGGCGCGTAATCCCATGTGTCGAGTTTCGCATCGGCGCACGTATTAGAGATTGGCGATCACGGCGTCGGCATATTGTTCGGTCGATAGCTCACCACCGAGATCGCGGGTGCGCGTGCGCTTTTCCCTCAAGGTGCGGGCGATGGCGCTGCGCAAACGGGTCGCCTCGGCGCCCAGTTTGCAATGATCTAGCATAAGCGCTGCTCCTAGTATAAGTGCAGTCGGATTAGCCTTGTGTTGCCCAGCGATGTCGGGCGCGGAGCCGTGCACGGCTTCGAACATCGCTGCATCGTCGCCGATGTTGGCGCCGGGTGCGAGCCCGAGACCGCCGATAACGCCAGCAATTTCGTCGGACAATATGTCGCCGAACATATTCGTTGTGAGAATAACGTCGAATTGATTTGGGTTTAGCACTAATTGCATGGCGCAATTATCAACGATGCGATCCTCTAGTGTTATGTTGCCATGGTAATCCTGAGCGACCGCGGTGACGGTCTCGAGAAATAGTCCGGTCAAGAATTTTAGGATATTCGCCTTATGCACGACGGTGATTTTTTTGCGCCCGGTTGCAAGTGCATATTCGAACGCAAATCGCGCGATACGAGAACAGTTTTCGCGGGTCATTATGCCAGATGCTTCGGCGACCGCATGAGGGTCATCACCGATCGGAATGAAGTGTTCGACGCCTACATAGAAACCACCGGTATTTTCGCGGATGAGAATGATATCGACATCTTGATATTTCCAATCGGGCAGGAGACACAATCCAGGTCGCACGTTTGCATAGAGCTTTAGCGCTTCCCGTATGCGCACGTTAACGGAGCGGTAACCTGAACCTACGGGCGTGGTGAGCGGCCCTTTTAGTGCTAAGCGAGTTTTGCGAATATTCGCGAGCGTGTCCTCAGGCAAGGGATCGAGTCCGCGTTCGACCGCCTGCATTCCGGCGGGGTATTCCTCCCAGGCGAATGGTGCGCCAAGGGCATCGAGTACTTTGAGGGTCGCGGTGGTGATCTCCGGGCCAATGCCGTCGCCACGGATAAGGGTGCAAGGAATGGACTCAGCCGTCTTCTCGACCATGGTTAAGTGCCTCGCTAGTAGATTTTCTGGTGATGGTTATCTGCAAACGGGCGCTGCGGAGGCATGTGATGCGATCAGCATTGCGCGGCAATCAGGAGAACAATAATTATAACCGATCATTTGTCGCCGAAGCTAAACGAGATGCCGAGCTCTAACTATAAATTTGCAAAGCTTCATATTATCTGCATATAATTACACCTGTTTTAATAAACAGTATTTTGTACATAGTCTATGTCTATTAGGTTAACTGCCCGCCAGGCCGAAATCCTGCGTTTAATCGAAACCACGATCGTGCGCAGCGGGGCTCCGCCGACGCGCAGTGAAATTGCTGAGGCGCTTGGTTTTCGCTCAGCCAATGCTGCCGAAGAACATTTACGTGCGCTCGCCCGTAAAGGCGCCATTGAATTGCTCCCAGGCACTTCGCGCGGGATCCGTCTGCGTAAATCTCACGCTACTAAGACGATTGGGTTACCAGTAATAGGACGGGTAGCTGCCGGCGCACCTATTTTGGCGAGCGAACATATCGATGATCATCATCGTGTCGATCCGCATTTATTTCGACCACGGGCGAATTATCTATTGCGCGTGCGGGGGTTGAGCATGCGGGAGGTAGGAATATTAGATGGTGATTTGCTCGCCGTGCATGCAACGCCCGAAGCGCGTAGCGGTCAGATAGTAGTGGCACGCCTTGATGATGAAGTAACCGTTAAACGTTTTCGTCGGCGCGGGAATAAAGTGTTATTGCTCCCAGAGAATCCAGATTTTGAACCCCTGGAAGTCAATTTACGTGAGCGCGATTTAGTTATCGAGGGCTTAGGGGTGGGCGTATTGAGAACACAAACAAAATGAGCGGGAATCGGCGTGAACCCCTTACACGCCCCCTCGTCTTGCTGGATGAAAAACGTGTCTCCGAGAACAGTGGCGAGAGTGAAATTTGAACAGGCCTTAATGCAACACGCTGAAGTATGGCGTGCTGGGGAGCGATGCCATCCGCAAGTAGGTTTGCCAACAGGGTTCACGGCGCTCGATGCTAAATTGCCCGCTGGTGGTTGGGTACGCGGTACACTAGTAGAATTATTGACCGATCCACCTGGTTTGGGCGCTATGCGGTTGCTACTACCGCTATTTGCGCACTTCAGCCAAATGGATCAAGCGATAGCTTTTATCGCCCCTCCTTTTATGCCTTATGCCCCCGCTTTGCAGCAGGCAGGCATTAATTTATCTGCTTTGCTATTGATCGTCGAAGGTCGAACACTGTCTTTGAGTACCACCGAATTATTGTGGGCTAGTGAGCAAGTGCTGCGTGCACCGGCTTGCGCGGTGGTCGTCTTATGGTTAGATGCCTCGATTGGATTGGCACACTTAAGACGCTTGCAATTAGCGTGCGAGGCGGGTGGCGCTTATGGGTTTATCGTGCGCCCAGTGCGCCATGCTAAATATGCTTCTCCAGCACAGTTGCGTCTCGGCTTATCTGCAAAATTGAGCGGACAAATGATCGTGCGTTTCATAAAGTGCCGTGGGCCGCGACCGACTGATTGCGTAGTGTAGTGCATTCTTCAAAGCGGACGCGCAGGCGGCGCGCGGATCGAAGGCAAATAGCGCTTGGCATTCAAGCGCGATTCCCGGATGAATTTCCAGATGCATTCTCGCCCACCACAAAGCATTACGCATTTCATCGGCAACTAGACCAAAATGTAACAACCGCTGTTGCTACGCTGTGGATGTATGTGCACATACCGTTATTACCCTTGATGTGTGTCAGGGCAGCATCTCCCGCGTCTAGGACTCAGCATGGCGCTGCCGTACTTGTCACAGGCCGAGGTGCGAGAGAACAAATATTCTTGGCTAATGCCCAAGCCACTCAATGCGGGATCTATCGTGGGATGTCTTTGCTTGCAGCAAGCGCTGTAGCTGAACTGCAGGTTTTTCACCGCAACGAGCTGAGCGAACAGCAAGCTTTGCAACAGCTCGCTACCTGGGCTTATCACTACAGCCCGATCGTAAGTGCAGTACCACCCGATGGTCTATTGATCGAAGTTAAAGGTTCGCTGCATTTATTCGGTGGTGTCGAGGCCTTACTACATCAAGCACGGCTTGAATTACATGCCCAAGGCCATGAGGTTTATTTGGTTGTGGCGCCTACGCCGTTGGCGGCTAGCGTGCTTGCGCGTGCACGTGTCCCGCGGACGGTACTTAGCCCAGCGAATTTGCCTGGCGTGCTCAATGCACTGCCGTTGAATTGTTTACGTTTAGAGCCCCAGGTAGCGCAAGATTTAGCCAATGTGGGTGTGCGCACGCTGGGTGAATGCATGCGTTTAGCACGCGGTGATTTAGCGCGTCGTACGGCGCCTAAGCTGATCGCGATAATCGATCGCTTGTTAGGTCGCAGCCCCGATCCTAGACCACGATTTAAATTGCCAGTACGTTTTGAGCAGGTGCTCGATTTGCCTTGGGAAGTAACTGATGCTGAAGCTTTGATGCACGCTGCGGAGCGTTTGCTCGATGCACTTGTTTATGATTTACGTGCGCGTTGTGCCCGCACCGAGCGGCTTAGATGGTGGGTTCGCAGTGTCGATGGGCAACGACAACATTGCTCTATCGGCTTGCGTTTACCGGGCTGCGAGCGTACGCATTTACTACAGATGACACGCGAACACTGGGGGCGTCATATGCTCAATAATCCAGTGACGCAATTAGGTTTGCTTGTCGATGATTTCATTATCGAAGAATCACCTTGGCGGGAAGATTTATTTGCCCCTAAAAGTGCGCCGGACAACGCCTGGCCTATGGTGCTCGACCGTTTAGAAGCACGATTGGGGCCTGGGCGAGTGTGTGGCCTCTATGCCGTTGCTGAGGCGCGCCCCGAATTCGCGACGCATATTGCGCGCTCGGGCGAATTGCGTGCGGGAGAAAAAAAGGCCGTAAAAAACCCCGTTGTAGCAGAGACGGTAAATGCAGCACGACGTCCCTTATGGTTGTTGCCAAAACCAATTAAATTGGCGACCTGTGAGGGTGGGCGGCCAAAGTGGCATGGGCCATTGCAAATCAGCTTAGAACGCGAGCGGCTCGAGACGGGATGGTGGGACGAGTGCCCCTTAGCACGGGATTATTTTATCGGAGTCGACCAACGCGGCCGCAGCTGGTGGATCTATCGCGAGTTGGCGGGTGACCGTGCTTGGTATCTGCACGGCGCATTTGAATGATCGACGATCCTATTTATGAACAGGCATAAAAAAGCCCCGCGCAATGGCGGGGCTTTAAGTGAACGCTGTGTGTTCCGTTCAGTGGCAAGCATTTACGCCTTCGCGAGTTTGCGGCGTAAGCCTACTAAACCCAGGGCCAAGAGCGCAATGCTGCTCGGCTCCGGTACGCCACCGCCGCCAGGGCCGCCGCAACCGGGGGTACCGGGAATACAGGTACCGGTGACTTTTATATTATCGATGTTAATACCTTCTTGTTGCAGCGAGCCGTTTGAACCAAAGTTGAAACGCAAGGCGACCGTCTGGCCGGTATAGCCCGAGAGGTCAAACATCGCCGTACCCGCCATGCACATACCGGGATCATTGACGCAGTTCGCCGAGCCATCATGGCCGTTAAAACCGGCTTCAAAGCCAGACGCCGCTTCAATGCCATAATACGAATTACCCGTATTCAGCGCGACATAGTTCATATCCGACCCGGCGGTTGGGTTCAACAAGGACCACGAGCTGCCACCATTTGTCGAGACCGTGACGTTAAATCCGTCGGTCCAGTCGTTTTCGATCCAGGAATCGAAATCAAACATTAGCGAGGCATCAGACAAGTTCGCTAAATCGATGTTGCTGACCTTATAGTAGGATTTCTCCCAGGTATCATAATTGGCCGTTTTATGACCAAGTACGTTGCCCGTCATGTTCGCGTTTGGATACGGGTTGCCGCCAGATACCCAAGTGTTTTGACTGCCGTCATGCACGAGATAGTTGTTGGTGTTTCGCCATTGGCTCCACGAGCTATTCCAATACTCGGATGAAATGCTTTCATTAGCACCTAAGCCGCTTTCGAAATCCTGCATAAAAACCACGTCGGCCTGAGCCGTCGTACCTGCGAGCATTAAGCTGAGCCCACAGAGCCTTAAGTGTTTGAGGCTTTTCATTGTTACCGTCTCCAAAAAGAAGTCCAAAATTCTACTTGCCAATACCTAGACAAGATGCGTGCCATTTCCAATAAAATGTCTATAATTCAGTTATTTAAAAGTACACGTTGTGGGGATTTACGCTTGCTGGGCACCCGGACGCACCCGCATTGCACTGCGGTGTAAAAAATGCCGACGAGCGCGTTGTGATGCGCATCACGCCTATCAAATCGGTTTACATCAACATCAAAGACTTGACACTTTTTGTCATTGTTCATGCGCGTAAAAAAAGCTGACAAAAGCATGGATTTTGTGACCGACATCATGCTGGCATCACCTTTCTAACTATGTATGAGCAAGGAATGCATGAACGTGTGGTGTTATCGCCCAAGGCTCGGTAAAGCTTAGCGATATCTGCCGATAGCTATGGAGTGCTTCTCAGAACTCAACAATGTCCGAGCATGCCTCGCCAAGGTCGTTTTCGAGCGCCACTGTGTCGTCGTCCGGCTGGGAGTCGCCCATGTGCCTAATCACGCTTTATTTTACCGACGTTAAAAAAGTCATTGATCACTTCAGGCAGTTCACGTGGGTGTCCGCGCTGGTGTTCGCGGTTTATGGCAGCAGTTTGCCGTTCGATCTCGCGAGCGCCGCGAATACACCGCCCCGCCCGGTGCAGCAATATGAAGACGCGCTATCTTATTTCAAGAACGGTGCATACTCGCACGCTGAAATCCAACTCCTCAATGTTCTCAAAGTCGACCCCGAGAATCTGCCGGCGCGAATTCTACTCGGCGAAGTCTATCTCGATGGCGGCAAGGCACCGGCCGCGATCAAAGAGTTAGAAAAGGCGCTTGCGTTAGGCGGGGACGAGAACTTGATCTTAGTACCGCTAGGGCGTGCGTATCTCAGCGTACTCAAGCCCGAGCTCGTCTTAAGCCAGATGGTCCCACGCGGCCACAAGCCGCGCGTCGACGGCGAGATCCACCTATTGCAGGCACGTGCTTATATGCTCACGCGGCGTGCCAAAGACGCCGAAGAAGCTTATATTTCTGCGGCCTCCATGCTCCCCGGCGATCCCCGACCGTTGCTCGGCCAAGCAGAAATTCTATTTAGCAAACGCAAGTTGGCGGCCGGCATCGAAATTTTAGATCGGGTCTTGCAACAACATCCGCAGCACTACAAAACATGGCTCCTAAAGGCGTTCGTGCATCGCGATTCGCGCCAGTACGAAGCCGCAACGGTAGCATTTGCGCAGGCGTTAGCGATCGATCCAAATTCTGCAGCGGCGCTTGCAGGACGCGCGAGCATGCATATGGACCGGGGACACTACGATAAGGCGGACGAAGATCTCGCGCGCGCCTTAGAAGCCGATCCTTATCACATGGAGGCCGTATACCTACGTGCCTTGCGCTTTATTCAACTCGGTCAGCCGGATGAGGCTAAGGTGCTTTTAAGCAAAGTCACGACTGAGCTGCGGTTAATCGATGAGCAATACGCGGACAAAATACCGAACGCCCGTCTTATGTTCGGTGTTAGTGCGTTTCTCAACCGCGACTACCAACAAGCCAAGACAAATCTCGAAAACTTCTTAGCGATAAATCCAAAACACTTGGGTGCTAAGCAATATTTGGCTTCAGCCTATTTGGCAAGCGGTGATTGGGACGCTGTGATCCGTTTACTCACTCCCGCCCCTGGGGAAGCAGATATTCAACTGCCTATGTTTACCGCCTTGCTAGCGGAGGCACACCGCTCGAAAGGCAATCATATTCAGGCGACGAAACTCTACCAACGGGTGCTGTCGGTGGTGCCAAACCAAGCTGGTGTTGGCTTGCGTTTAGCGCAAAGCCGTTTCGATGCAGGTAAATCTCAGCAGGCGATCGCAGATATGGAAGCACTCGTCGAGCGCCTGCCTGATTTCCCGGAAGCCGCGCTTGCATTAGCACGCATGTATATCATTACGGGGCGTCAAAACGATGCCATACGGACCGCGAAACGTATCGCGCTCCGTTTCCCAGATAACCCCGCGATCATGAATTTTCTCGGCGCGGTTTACCTCGCCAGGAATGAATTCGAGCGGGCGGATGAGCAGTTTAAACGGGTGGAACTCCAACAACCCGAGGCGATTCTGCCCAAGCTCAACCGCGCCCGGGTCATGACGCGCCGTGGTGAACATGCCAGCGGCGCGGCCCACTATCGCTTGGTCTTAGAGAAGGATGCAAATAATCTCGTCGCTTTGCGCGAACTGGCGGCGCTAGAGTTGGGGCAAGGTCAGCTCGATGATGCCAAGGAGTTGCTCGGCCGTTTATCGGAACTGGACGCTAAGAACGCTACCCTGATGGGCCTAAAAGTGCGGCTCGCGCTGCGGGAGCAAGATACTAAAGCGGCGGAAGAGGCTATTTATGGGCTTATGCAGGCGCACCCGGACGATCCGCAGGCCTTGATGCTCGCCGCGCGCGGTTTCATTGCGCTTGGAAAAGTCAAAGATGCGCAAGCGCAACTACGCCGGTTGGTAGAAAAGTCAGGTTTCGATACCACGTTCTTGCATGAAATCGCGCGCGAGCAAATCCGTGTCGGTGACCAGCATTCTGCGGTGTGGTCTTTAACGAAAGGTTTGCAAGGCAATCCTACGCACTTGCCGTCACTGGTGCTGCAAGCCTTGACGCTGCTCGAGCTGAAGGAATACGAACGCGCCGCAGAAGTATTGGCGCTGTTGGAGAAATACCACGGGGATGCGGCGGTAACGGCGATGATACGTGGTGATATTGCGGCCGCACACAGCGATCTGGCCGCTGCTGTCGACGCTTATGAAGCTTCGTATCACATCGAGAAGTCCGCGTTGACGTTACATCGACTCGTGGGTGTCTTGATGGCCACGGGGGCCTCAGAACGCGCCGTATCGATGCTTCGTACGTGGTTGGCTGCGCATTCCGAGGATATTCCGTCGCGTCACCTACTAGCCGGTGCCGTGCTCCACCTGGGGCAGCACGAAGAAGCGCATGGCCTCTACGCCGGGATGTTGAAAGAAGGCATAGATGACCCGGTCGTTTTGAACAATCTTGCCAACGTTAAGCTGCGCTTGGGTCGCAAGCAGGAAGCGCGCGAACTCGCAGAACGCGTTTATGAAAAATTTCCGCAGAACCCGACCGCTGGCGATACACTCGGGTGGGTCTTGGTGGAACAAGGCGAGCTCGAAAAAGGTCTGCAGTTGTTGCGCGACGCTTTTGCGCGTGATTCGGACAATCGCGAAATTCGTTATCACATCGCCGTGGCCCTCTCGCGCATGAATCGTGCTCGTGAGGCGCGTCGAGAACTCGATGCTGCGTTGCACGGTGAGGTCAATTTTCCGAGTGCGGCAGCTGCCCGCACGCTGCTGCAGCAATTGTCCCGGGTCGCTGCAAGGAACTGACAGTCTGTCGGACTTAGGATTCCGTAGCGAGGCGCTTGTTGCAAAGCTGTGAAGATGCCGGGCAAAAAATCGCCGAAATCCCGCGCCTAGTTCAAGAAATGCCTGCGTAGCGCCGCTAATCACAGCGTTAGAATTCGTGGTGAAGCCCGTGGTAGCAAGCACTACAACAGCCGGCACCGACGCCAGCCAAGACCTCTGGAAGCAGCGCTATCGCGAGCTTTGCTTTGAGTCTGAACGCGAGCGCGGAGAATGGGAGCAGCGCGTACGGTGCGTCGTTGAGTATTTGGAAAAGTTGTCCCACGCCTTCGATGGTTGTGACGGCGAGTTGGATGGCGCATTAGTCGACATGCGGGCACTGTTGCACAATCCGGAGCGCATACGCCGCGGAGACGAACAGATAGACGCGACGATTTCGCGCTGTTTGGCGGTGGTTGCGCCGCAATCGGATGTTGCAACTGCGGATCCAGACATAGTCTTGGCGCAGCTGCTCGATGCGATCGAATTGCCCGCAGAGCATCAAGTCGGACTGCGCATTCTCAACGATCGCGTCAAAAAAGGCGATGCGCTCGGTGATGTTGCCGTCGCATTGGCGCAAACATTGAACAAAATTATTGCCGAGCTCGCCGTTCAGCCGTCTGAGTCTGCCGGCAGCAATGCGAGCCTCGCTACCTATTTCATAAGCTTGCTCGACGCGATTGCGGTTCCTGCCGAAATGCAGGATGCGGCAGTAGCGCTGAAACAAGATCTGAACAAAGGCGGCACGGTCAAAGAACTGATCAGTCGCATGGTGACGTTCGTCGACGATCTCGGTGACGCCGCTAGAAACAGCCAACAAGATCTCAAGGATTTCCTCTTTGCAGCTACCGGGCAACTTGGCTCAATCGAGCGCGAACTCGTCGCGGAGCTAGCGCTGCGGCACGAGCATTCTGCTGCTCGCGATGCTTTGTCGGACGATATTTCTGCCGAAATCGACGAAATGGATGCGGCCGTGCAGAGAGAGCAAAACATTGATGCTGTCAAGCACGCGATCGAGACACGGGTGCAACAGATCAAGGGTTCTTTGGGTGATTTTTTCGATATACAGCGCACCCAACAAGCAGATTACGATACACGGATCTCGGAATTAACTACCCAAGTTCAGCGCTTCGAGGAAGAAGCTAACCGGCTGCGGCAATCACTCACCGAACAACATGAAATGGCGCATCGCGATGCGGTAACGGGGATCGCTAACCGACTGGCGTATGAGGAGCGCGTGGCGCTCGAATTTCATCGTTCGCAACGTTCCAACTCCCCTCTTTCTCTGGCAGTGCTAGATCTCGACCACTTCAAAAAAATCAACGACACCTACGGACACCGAGCAGGCGATAAAATCTTGCGATCGATCGCGGAGTTATGCTTTAAACGGATCCGGAATACCGATCTGATTGCGCGCTACGGCGGTGAGGAATTCGTGTTGCTGTTCCCTGATACGGAGCTGGAAAACGCGACTAACGTATGCGACGACATTCGTCGCCTGATCGAAAAAGCGAGTTTTTCATACAACGGTAGCCGCGTCAGGGTGACGGTCTCGATCGGTGTGACAGTACTGGAGCTCGCAGAGACGATCGATGAGTGTTTCGAGCGCGCCGATCAAGCGGTCTACAGTGCGAAGAATGCCGGTCGCAATCGTGTCGAGGCACGCCAAGCGTAGGGTGGGCGACGGAACGCGTCGTTAAGCCCGGTGCTTAGCGGAACCTAGTGGTTGGATTGGTGCCCGTCGGCAGATTTTTCTACTCTAGCGATTCGAGTAGGGCAACGGCATTTTCCCTTTCGGTAAAAGGCTCATCGTCGCTCAACATTCGCATGAGCGTATCGCGGGCGCTGCGCGTTGCCGGTTTCAACATACGCATCGGCCAAGTGATAGGCGATATCGCGGTTTTCCGGTTTCCCGGCCTGTGCACCGCGCAGTACCGACAAAGCGCGTTCAGGTCTCCCAGCCTTCATCGGCAACCAACCGTAGGTGCCGCCAATGAGTAAATTGTCCGGTTCTAGCGCATGCGCGCGCGCCGCAAGCGCTAGCGCTCGTCGTGTTGCAGGTGATACAACCACGCCAAATTGTTCATTGCGATGGCGTTGTTGGGTTGTTGTTCCAGTATGTATTTGTACTCGGCAATCGCCTCTGGAGTGCGTCCGTCTTCCTGATAGGCAGAGGCGAGTACGAATCGAACCTCGCTGTCTTTAGGTTTGGTTTTCAACCACTGTGCCAATTCCTGGTTGGCTGCAGTGGCTCGTCCAAGCCCTCTTTGAGCCGCCGCCCGTTTGACTAACAGACGACTGGAAGGGCGACGCTCAAACGCTGCATCATAGGACCGAATTGCTTTATCCGGCGGATCCAAGGCCATATAAACGTCGCCCTCCAGCATGTAGCCACCGACGGTGTTTGCGTGGCGCGCCTGCAACGCTTGTGCGCGCTTCGAAGCAGCGGGCAAACGTCCGCTGCGTAAGTCCAAGTTGCCGACGGCGAGCTGTGCGGGCAAGTATTTGGGATCGAGTTCCAGGGCGTGTTCGATGAGGCGACGCATCTGATCGGTATCGCCGAGTTCACGATGCGTCGCGGCTAACTGAAAATGCGCCTGCGCCGATATCGGTGCAAGTTTAATCCAGCGTTCAATGCTATCTCGCGCTTCTCGCAAGCGTCCATTAGCCCGTTGCGCCAAACTCAAGCGCCGCAAAACCGCGGGTTTAGCCGGCGCGGGCGCTACGGCTTCCTCAGCAACGGCTAAGGCATCTTCCGACTGCCTTGCGGCAAGTACGCCTCGACGAGGATCAAGCGCGGCGCGAGGGCGCGGGGGTCGGCACGCCTGACGCGCTCTATATATGCCAGCGCCTGTTTGAATTTGCGTTCGCTACTCGCGACTCGCGCTAAGCCGATGCGCGCCTCAGGATGATCTCGATGGCGTTCTAACACGGCCTTATAGCGCTTTTTTGCCCCCTGCGGATCGTTTTCACTGAGATCGAGTCGGGCGAGATTCAAAGCGGGTGCAAGGTAACGCGGTTTTATCGCCAGGGCTTTTTCATGGTGCTGGCGAGCGATATCCCGGGCGCCTCTGGCTTCGTGGATCCCCCCGAGTGAATTTTCCGGGATCGGGCTGTGGGGCATTTTCCTCGCCCATAATTGGGCACTGGCTAAGGCGTCCTCGAGTTCATGACTGCGAAGCTGTGCCCTGGTTAGCAGAATATCTGCCGCCGATGTCGCCGCCCCATCCCGCGCCGCGTCTCAGGTGTGGGCTCCGATTCGATACGACAAACGCCCTCAGTTTTGAGTAGGCGTCTTGCTTGTTCGTCCGTTCGGTGCAAGTGCCTAGCGCCCGAGCGGATGGAGGTCGCAAACCAACGGCAATCGCCAACGAGCTTAAGCCGCGCCTTAAAAAGTGGTAAAAATTAGCAATCGAACTACTTGCACCGGTTTGTGTTCTGTGACGTAATCGGCTAACTGAAATCATGGATGAACGCCAGACACCGGTCACCCGGAGGTAGTATTTATGTCACGCTCTTTCATAGCAACGCTCGGCGCGCTGTTCGTAACGAGCGCATTTGCACCCGCTACTCACAGTGCCGATCCCTGGCATCAATCATTCAATAAGTTCGGAACCATTCCTTACCATAACGGCAGTGCGATCACCGACGAGTTTCCCCTCTCATCCTCCGTTCTGGGCGGAGTTACGACCGGTGTCGGCCCGGTGGTCGACGGGCGTGCCGAACTTCCAGAAGTCAACCGGATCACCCTTTTCGGTGGCGCTGTTACTACATGGGGAAGCGCGGACTTCGACAACTTAAAAGCCTACGTCAAAATTGATGGCGATGTCTCGGATCACCAAAGTACCGCTACTACCCATCAAATCCTGAACGTCTCTGATCCCGCTGTTGCACCGGGCACGACGGGCACATTACACCTCCGTCACTCTTTATCGGGCGTTGCAGATTTCGGCGGTAGCGACCAAGCCGTTAATCTATCGCTCCGCATCACGCACAACATATTAGATAGCGGCATCGGTGGAAACGTATTGACCCTCGAAGAACGAACACTTCAAGGCTCAACCGCGGCCGTTGGTGCTGGTAGTATTTTCACTGCGGTTCCGTTTGTCTACGGTGAGGATTTTCGGCTTACGACAACATTTCGGGTGCAAACTGTCAGCGATCGCGCCTTTGATTTCATCGGCGGGACGACGTATCAGGTTAACCCCGAATCGCAATATGAGTTCATTGAAGCGGCGTTCGATCAATCAGCAACACTGGATGCGATCTTTTTGCCAGATAACGCGTCGATATCGTTGGTTGGCGCAACGCCATTGTACTTTGGTGACATCGTTCGGTTTGGCGTCCCAGTACCGCTACCGCTACCAATCTTGATGTTCGCCCAAGGCCTTGTCGTATTGCTATTGTGGTCAGTGCGGAGCAAATCCCGCCGAGACGCATTCGCACTGGCTTGATCCGGATCCGGCTACGTTCGCCACGATCATATATTTGACCCGCCAAGGTTGCGCTGGATACTCAGTGCGTCCGGTCGATTAATTACCATTTTGGTAAGGCAAAAATAGGACATCACCCAACAAAATACCGTGAAGCTAACCTGCAGCCTGTAAGCCGTTAGGTTCAGGGCCAGGTTAAGCATATCTTCCCTATGGCAGCAAATTGTCGGGCAGAAAGCATGCATCTGAAATTACGTAATGTTGCGTTCAGGATATCGATACGTATATCAACACCATGTTGTCTATCACGATGCGTCGTTGCCGTTACTGTAAATAATGTTGACAATATGCGCAGTGCGGCGCGTTATTTCTCCATTGACGGCGCTTAAGGCCTGACCCCCGCGTCGCAGCTCGGAAAAACCCGAATCCACGACACCGTTGGATTTTATGACCGTATAGCTTGGCGGCGAACGGCGAGCGCCCCCGCGGCGCCTCTCCTCGAAGCCGTGCCACCAGCGCTAGCGAGCGCCTCGAGCACCATGTGGCGTAGTGCAGGAACGCGGGCCCGCCGGGAGCCCGCTGAGGCGTCGCATCGCTCGCGCTGCTTTATTGTCTCTGTCAGCTCGACGCGGCTGTTTGCCCGCGGGTGCGTAGCAGCAAACCCATGAGCGCGCTGCCGAGCAGCACGGCTGGTGCAGGAATTGGCACCGGTGCGGTGCCGATCAATTCCAAGGTGATCTCGGGATCTGCGAGGTCGAAGCTCAAACCTTCTTCTTCGGCTAGCAAGCCGATGCCGGGCGCGTAATACTTTATCGCACGAACATCGGGTTCTGTATCTAGCGTCTCCAAGACCGCGAGCACGTTTGTGTATGTGCCGATCCCGATCGTGAGCGTGCGATCACTTGCCAAGATCGTGCCTTCGTCGACGGCCGCATCAAACGGCGCGAATTCCTGGTAGTAGTTGAACGCGGGGGTAAGCTCGGCCGGCATGATATAACCCGGCAAACCACTGTTCACGCCGGCACGCCAAGAACTCGACGAATTAGTCTCGACCAAGTTGTCATCATCGTCATACACATAATTCGTAACATCCTCGCCCATATACCAGACGTTACCGTCGGTATCTTGCGCGTAGTAATCGAACGTGTCTTCCACTAACAGCCCATCTTCGAAAGCACGATCGCGTTGCGTGGTAGTTTGCACCCCGAGGATTGTTGGTCCCGGACCCAATGTGCTCAGTTCAAATCGTTCGACGAAGATTTCACCGTTCTCTTCTTTTTCGCCCTGGTAAATACTCGTCACCCCCGGTGTGAGCGGAAAATAAGGATTATCGATCGGATCGCCCGCGTTAAACATGGCGTTTCCGAAATCCGGTAGCACTGGACCTGCATATGCGACAAGATTTAGGCCGAGTGCGCAGGTGCTGATGACTGACGTCGCGATAAAGCCTTGCATGGATTTTCTCCCTTTGTATGCATGACGATTGGCAAATGCCAGGCACAGTCTAAGGAGATACGCGTTCGATCTAGGTTAGCAGTTAGTTAGGATCTGGTTAATGGGCCGCTTCAGAATTCCACCGCGACACGCGTGCCGAAGTCTCGTGCTGAGTGCAAATAGAGGCGCCAACCGTACTCATCGCAAAAACGGCGCACCAGCGCGAGCCCTATTCCGATCCCATCGCGTTTGTCGCGGCCACGGGCAAAACGATCGAACACCGTGGCCGCGGTTTCTGCCTCCATACCGGGACCGTAATCTTCGATCACGAGCTCACGCCCGCGTAAGCGAACACTAATGCGTTCGCCGGTAGTGTATTTGATCGCGTTTTTTAAAATATTGCCGATCACGATATCAACAACGGCGGGGATCGCCGTAATTGGTGTCGCGTGCACGATGTCCACGCCGATAGCCACCCCTTTTTGGTTTGCCAAGTCATCTAACGTTGCTACCTGCTCGTCGATCGCTGCGCTCAGGTCGATGGGTTTGAGCATGTCGTCAAAACTACCCGGGTCGCGTGCGAGATATAACAGTGCCTCAGTCAATGCGGACATTTGCACGCAACCGCGTTTAATGCGCGCGACCGGTGCTGCTAGACTTGGATTGTGGGCATTTTCGCCGCGCACCGAGAGCACTTCCGCAGCACCGTAAATAGCCATTAACGGCGTGCGTAACTCGTGGCTTACATCGGAGGAAAATTCTCGTTCGCGTTGGAGTAGCTCTGCGATGCGGGCATGATAACCTTCGATCGCGCGCGACAAGATAAGTACTTCATCGTAGGGTTGCTGCTTATCGTCGATAGTGAAAGGTGCTGGAGCGGTTTCATCGAGATGCCCGACGAATTGCGCAAGTTCGCTTAGGGGGCGCGAAACTCGAGCCGCATATCGTGCGCCAAAAAACATCGCGAGCAGCGTAACTCCCGTGCCAGCGGCGAGAATTACGCCGAGCAGAGTCATCTCGAAGTTTTCGACGTCGGTTTCATCGAATAGAAAATAGAAGCGTGTGCCGTCACGTTCGACGATGCGCACATCCCAGAGTCGATTTTGGTATTCCAACTCATCGTCATCCGCCTCGAGCGCGAGTAAAGTAGCCGGCACGGCTGCGGTGTCGCCCTGTGGGGCCACGTAGATTTGAAAATTGCTGCGTTCGACCTCGGCAATTGCGGGGGCGACTTGATAGGCGGCAATAAAACTCTCGACATCAGCCGCGAAGTGTTGGTCGATGAGCGCATCGTCGGCGCGGTTGAGCGTTAAGTAGACCGGCAGCGCAAACGCCAAGGTCGAGAGCGCCGCGATCATGCAAGCCGCGCTAACGAGCCTCCTACGCAGACTTTTGTGGCGCACCGATCTCATCCGTCAGGCGATATCCCGCGCCGCGAATAGTATGCAACAAGGCCGTCGGGAATGGTTTATCTATGGCTTCGCGCAGCGAATGGATGTGAATTTTCAAGGCGTCGGAGCGTGGCGGTTCATCCCCCCAGACGAGTTGCTCGAGCTCGTCGCGTGACAGTACGCGATGCGAATTTCGCATCAAGGCCTCCAGCAATTTGCGCCCCGTCGCTGTGATCGACAGGGTGTGCCCGGCGCGTTTGATCGTGCACGTCGCGGTATCGAACTCGAGATCGGCCACCGTCAAGCTGTTTCCGAGCTCGGTCCCGTAGGCGCGTCGTATGAGCGCGATGAGACGGCGCAATAGCTCTTCCAGCGCGAACGGTTTTACCACGTAATCATCCGCGCCCGCGTCAAAAGCCGCCACTTTTTCGTCGACTTCACTATGCGCGGTGAGCATGAGGATCGGCACTCGCGAATAGCCGAGATTGCGTAACCGTGCGCACAGTTCAACGCCGGACAGCCGCGGCAGCGAAACATCAAGGATCAAGCAGTCGTAGTGGCGTCTCGTCGCATGGTCGAGCCCGATCAAACCGTCGGGCGCCCACTCGACCATATAAGACAAATTCTCAAAGTACTCGCAAATGCTGCGCGCAACGTCGAAATCGTCTTCTACGAGAAGAATGTTCATTTATCTTGCCTTGACCATGCTCGGCCACAGTGGTGACGGCATATCAGCATCGGTGAGGCAATGATAACGTGAGGTTAAATTGGAGTTAAGTTGACGTTAAGAGCAAAATCTAAGGCTCCTCTAGCCCAGCCCGGATATGGCACGAGGACCGCGGCTGTTGGGGAAAGATCTCGCTAATCACGCGGCTTCATGGACCAGACTATCCTCGGCATCGGCGCGCGGTGGCAAATGGCCCGCGGCGATGTTGGTAATGTTGCCATCATCGTCGAAACTGAGGACTGAGGCTGCGCGCTGTTGCCAGGCGGCGGTTGCATCGCGATCAACGTTAAAAAATGTGGCCAAGTCCGCTACCGTGGCGACTTGGGCCGCACGACGTCGGTTCCTGCCGCGAAAACGCCATTCATTGAGTTTTGCCCAACCGATTTGAAGTACCACGATTGCCATCACGACGGCGGCAAAAAAATCCAATTTGCCGAGAAATTCTTGCGCGCCTTTGAAGGCAAACATTTGCGTTACAAATACATGAATGCCTAAGGCCCACCCGATCGTCGTCAGCACGGGTACCCACAACGTTAACCACAACGCCCAGAATAGGACGGTTAGTGTCACGGTACCGTAGCGTTGCAGGCGTGACTGCAAATCCGGGCGGTAGATGATCATGGGGTGCTTCACGGCGTCAATCCTCGATCCGGGCTGGCCCAAATCGCACGCTTGCCGCGTTTTTTCACCAGCGCTCGAGGTAAGCCGATTAGCGAGGTCATCATCGCTAGCATCCAATACGCGATCGGATACCAGATAACCCAAAAAAAGTAGCGTCGCAGCCCCGGTTCATAGCGGCGCTCGATGCACAAGCTGACAAAAAATTGCAGCAAACAGGTGGCGCCGAGCAATACGCCGTGCCAGCCCGGGACGATGCTTTGCACTTGCAGCACGGGCGGTAGCTCGAAGAACAAACCGAGCGCCCAGATGATAGCGATCGCGATCATGAGGTAAGCCCAGAAAAAGCTCGTCACGAGTTCCACAAACACCGGCCACATGCGGCGGGTTTTCCACGCACCGAGGTCGTCGATGAATTTTTTCATGACCTCCGCACCGCCCTGCGCCCAGCGCAAACGTTGGCGCCACAAGCCGCGCAAGGTTTCCGGCATTAGGATCCAATACAGGGCATTCGGTTCAAAACGGATGTCCCAATGTGCTAGCTGGAGTTTCCAGCTAATGTCGATGTCTTCCGTGACCATATCGGGGCTCCAGTAGCCGACCCTGTGCAAGGCCGTGCGGCGAAACGTCGCACACACACCCGAGACGGTGAACACGCGCCCGTAAATGCGCTGCGAACGGCGGATCAAGCCGATAATTGACGAGAATTCTCCGACTTGAATGCGTCCCAGCAACGTCGAACGATTGCGGATACGAGGATTACCCATGACGGCCGCGACGCGTGGGCTGTCGACAAAATGCGTCATTACCCACTGGGCGGCGTGTCGATCGATGAGCGCATCGCCGTCGATGCACATTAGAAATTCGCCCCGTGCGAGCAGTGCGCCACTGCGCAAAGCAACGGCCTTACCCTGATTCTGGCGCAAATGAATGACCCGTAACCTCGGGTGCAGGGGTTCGAGCTCGGCTAATATCTGCGGTGTTTTATCGCTGCTACCGTCGTTGATGACGATGACTTCGAAGTCGGGGTAATCCAGCTGCAGCGCGTGCGTTATGGTTTCCCGTAAGGTTTCTTGTTCGTTGTAACACGGGATCAAAACCGATATTAGCGGATACTCGGTTAGCCGCGGTGGCGAGGTCGGCGGTGGCGCCTTACGCTCCCAAGCCTTACGCTCCCAATGATAGTAGTAATAAATGCCCCCCGTCATCCACAGATAGGACATGAACAACGGGTAGTAGAACGCAAAATCAAATAAATACTGCAGCTCGATCACTTGGCGCGCCTTTGCACGTGACCTCGGATTGACCGAGGGCGTCGAATAAGAATTGACCTAGCAACTATCGGCCCAGCGTGCAAAGTTTGGAGCGGCTAATGGGGCTCGTATGGCATTTTCGTGACCGCGGACACAATATCTTGGGCGGGGTGCAGCGCAACTGCCGGGGTGCAGCGCAACTGCCGGGGTGCAGCGCAACTGCCGGGGTGCAGCGCAACTGCCGGGGTGTCGCCAATGATGTTTCTGGGCAGCTTGGGGCGGTCGACTATCCTCTTGCCAGGGGTGGTTGCCTGGGTTAGCGTAGCTGTGTTGGCGGTGGCCAACTGATCCGCATCAGAACGTGTCGTCAGCGTGGCAAGCTACCTGGGAGTCGATCCTCATGCGTGGAGAAATTCTAGCCGGCTATCTGGCCCCCCACCCCCCCCATCTCGTCTATGGCGAAAACCCGCCCCAGAATGAACCGCGTTCACAGGGTGGTTGGGAGGCCTTGCGCTGGGCTTACGAACGGGCCCGGCAAAGCTTAGATGCGCTTAAACCCGATGTGTTATTGGTGCATTCGCCGCATTGGATCACACAACAGGGTCACCATTTTCTTGGCGTCGGCGATCTCAGCGGTAAATCGGTCGATCCGATCTTTCCCAACTTGTTCCGCTATAACTTCAGACTCGCCGTGGACGTCGAGCTAGCGGGAGCCTGTTGTGAGCAGGGCGCTGCTTTAGGCTTGGCGACAAAAATGATGCGCAACCCGAATTTTCGGGTGGATTACGGCACGATCACGACGCTGCATATGATGCGGCCCCAGTGGGACATCCCTGTGGTGGGCATCTCGGCGAACAATTCGCCTTATTATCTGACCACGGAAGAAGGTTTAGAGGAAATGGATCTCCTCGGTAAAGCGACGCGCGCGGCGATCGAAAGCACCGGTAGGCGCGCGGTATTATTGGCATCTAATACCCTGTGTCACCTCCACTTCAGCGCTGAACCCGAGCCGCCGGAAGACATGTCGCAAGAACATCCGCACGACTACGCCGGCTATTTGTGGGACATGCGCATCATCGAGCTGCTGCGCGCCGGTAAAACCCAGGAAGTCTTTCGTGTGCTGCCCCAGTTCATCGAAGAGTCGTTTGCGGAAGTGAAATCCGGCGCATTTACGTGGATGTTCGCGGCGATGGGGTATCCAGAATTGGCGGGTGAGCTGCACGGCTACGGTACCGTGATCGGCACGGGCAATGCAGTCATGGAATGGAATCTGGTCAAAGCAGGACTCGCCACGGCTGCCTGAGATACCGCTAAGCCGTAAGCCCAGGCGGGCTAAGAACCATAAATCACCGCCGCTATCGCGGTACGCCAGTTACTATAAAGGGAGGATAAAAATGGCCGTTGTGGCTGCATTTCTGATCCCAGGATCGCCGTTGCCTTATGTCGCGCGTGACAACCCACCCTGGGCGGCACTGGCGGCCGCGATGGAAGCAGCGGGCACCTCCTTGGCTGCTCTCGAACCTGACACCATTGCGATTTATTCAACCCAATGGATGGCGGTGTTAGATCAACTCTGGCAAGTGCGGGCGCATGTGAGCGGCGTGCATGTCGATGAGAATTGGCACGAGTACGGTGATTTGCCTTTTGACATGCGTATCGACGTCGAACTGACAACGGCTGCAATAGCGCGTACCCAGGAATTCAAAATTCGCTCTAAGGGCGTGGACTTCGACGGCTTTCCCATCGATACCGGCAGCATTGTGGCGGCGAATTTTCTCAATCCTGACAAGCGGGCGCACCTATTAATCACTGCGAATAATCTTTATCACGACTGGGACATTACCCATGCGCTCGGGCGCGTCGTTGCCGAAGAGGCGCAGCGCCTCGACCGTCGCGTCGCTATCGTCGGTGTCGGTGGTTTGTCGGGCTCGTATTTTCGCGGTGTCATCGAGCCGCGCACCGATCACATCGCCACGCGTGAGGACGACGACTGGAACCGCCGCATAGTAGAGCTCATGACCCACGGAGATGTCGGCGAGCTGCAGCGTATCTGCCCGGAATACATCGCCGCGACGCGGGCGGATATGGGCTTTAAACACTTCGGCTTCATTCTCGGTGCCCTGAACGATGCCTTCGCTGGTGCGACTGTGCACGGCTATGGGCCGCTCTACGGCGCCGGCGGTGCCGTGGTCGAATTCAAACTGTAGGCGACCGGTCTGCATCGCGCGAGTGCGCAGGCGGGAGAACGCCCGAGGCGTAGCTGCGCAGTCGGTTGTAAGGTGCACGGGCGCGCCGCTGCGGGTGCGCGCGAGTTGTTGGCGGTCCTCGTGCACTATCGGGGTCAGGCACTGTCGCGCGATCGGTACATCGGGCTGCTACCACGATTTCGATGGTCCCCGGCATCATAGTTCGTTGTGTTTCTACAACATATTACTCGATCGTGTTGCTATTTAGTTATTTGGAAGCTAAAGTTCGCGCACAAAATGCACCTAACTATAGACGTAAATTTCTTTAGCGGAGAACTCGTCTGGTGCTTATGGCTTGGGGCGAACCGCCCGCGCAATGATCGAACTGTCTAGAGGGGAAAGCTCATGATACAGCGAGGTAAATTTACGCCACTGCGGCACGCCTCGGCCCGGGCGGCCGTCACCGCTGCCGGTTTAATGCTGGTCTCGGGTGTTTCCGCCCAAGTGCTCGAGGAAGTCGTCGTCACCGCGCAGAAGCGCGAGCAGGGCGTGCAAGACGTCGGCATCGCGATCACGGCCTTCAGCGGCGATCAAATCAAGGCGCTGGGCGTGGAACAGAGTTTTGATATCGCGACGTTCTCGCCCGGTGTACACATCAGCGGCAATTTGGCCGGGCAAAACACCCAGTTCTCAATGCGCGGCGTGACCCAGAACGATTTTAACGATGTCGTCGAGGCGCCGAACGCCGTGTACTTGGATGAGGGCTATTTTGCCATCGCGCAAGCGCAGACGTTCGCCGTGTTCGACATCGAGCGCGTCGAGATCCTCAAAGGGCCGCAAGGGACGTTGTTTGGCCGCAATGCGACTGGCGGTTTAGTGCAATACGTCTCGCGCAAACCGAGCCTCGAGGTCGTCGAAGGTTTTGCAGACTTTACTTACGGCGTGTTTGATTCCGAAGCCGATGCGGATCAATTTCGCGTCGAGGCCGCGGTCGGCGGACCCTTGAGCCTGAATTTCGGGGCCCGGGTTGCGGTGATGTATAACCAGCACGATGGCTACCTCGAGAATCGATATCCGCAAGCTGCGGTGGGCGGCGCCACGTTCGGTCTCTCGCCAGGCAATTCGCCCGGTGCCGGCGCCGGTGCCGATCTGGGCGACGACGATACCATCGCTACCCGTGCGACGTTTTTGTTCGAACCGAATGATGCGCTGCGCGTTACCGCCTCGTTGAATTACGCCAAGAGTGATGTCGCGACCGGACCTTATCAGAGCAAACCGACCATTGGTGTGTTCAACGGCGATCCCCGTATCGGCGCAGGCGAATTGGTCAACGTCATCAATACCCCGGCGGGTGAGACGCGTGAGAGCATCATTCAAGGGACCGCCGTCGACGGCGGCTCAGATCAAGCGGATACCGGGGTATTTACGAATATCGCGCCGCGCGCGCTGCCGGGCGGTGATTTTTTCGGCTATAAGGATCCAGACGGCGATGATTTTACCTTCTCCGGTGATTTCGCCTTCGAAGATCAAGGCGAGACCGAGACCTGGGGTGTTAACGGTCGCGTTGAATGGGAGTTTGCAGGCGGCTTGAAGCTTACGTCGGTAACCGACTTCAAGGATTATCAAAAACTGCTGTTCATCGACGTCGATTCGGCACCCGTGAATCAACTCGCAAACTATGCCGGGGTCGATGCGACGAGCTTTACCCAAGAACTGCGCTTAAACGGCGAGAGCGATCGCACGCGTTGGGTCTTGGGTTTGTATTATCTCAATATCGATACCGACGCTGACAACGGTCTGAAAGCGCCGGCCAATAGTCTGCCAGTGGTATTTGGCGGCCTACCGGCCAGTGGTGCCGATATCGCGGTGGATGCCAAGCTCGAGACGGATTCCTATTCGATCTTTGGCCAGCTCGAATACGATGTCACCGAACAGGTGACGTTGATCGGTGGCTTGCGGATTATTCAAGAAGAAAAAGACTACGAGATGGCACAAAATCTATATGTTTCTAATAGTCCTAATAAAGTCCATCAAGGCGTGCCGTTTGCTGCCTTAAACGCGTTTAAAACCAGCAGCTCCGATACCTTGTGGGCCGGCAAAGTCCAGCTCGACTATCATGCCACGGATGATATTTTGCTCTACGCGGGCGTGAATCGCGGCGTGAAAGCGGGCAGTTTTAATGCGCCGTTGGCTGGGACGTTTTTCGCGTTGCCGAACGGTAACGGCGATATTCCTTATGATGAAGAAGTGCTAGTCAGCTACGAAGGCGGTTTTAAGTATACCTTGCCTAGCGGGCATACGCGTTTCAATGGTAATGCGTTCTATTACGATTATTCCGACTACCAAGCGTTTTTATTCACCGGCGTCGGCGGTGTCGTGATCAACCGCGATGCAGATAACGTCGGTTTCGAATTGGAATTGCAAACATCGCCGTTTGAGGGATTCGATGCGCTGTTAAGCACAGCGTGGTTTGACGCGACTGTGGAAGACGTACCCTTACGGGTGGGTTCTAGCATCACTCGAGATGTCGATCCCACTTATGCACCGGAATTTCAGTTCACCGCATTGGCGCGCTACGAGTGGCCGATGTTTAACGGTATGATGCACGTAACTGGTGATCTGAGTTATTCGGACGAGTACTTCTATAACCTCCGCAACTTCGACGCCGATAAGTTCGATGATTATGTGATGGTGAATCTTGGCCTCGGGTGGGCGAGTACGGATGGGCATTGGAGTGCGAAGTTTCGCGTCAACAACGTCACGGACGAACGCGCCGGTATTCAGGGCTTCGATCTCGCCACCTTATGCGGCTGCAATGAAGTATCATTCCGGCCCCCGCGTTGGTACGGTTTTACCCTCGGCTATACGTTCTAGCCCGTATAGGCATCCGCTACTTCACGGCTCATCGGCGTGCGTGCTGCGAGCCCGGATATTGCCTGAGGACCGCGGCTGCTAGGGACGTAATAAGGGCGAGAATACCGAGCCGTCGACGTCGAGCGGATAGAAATCGCTGCGTGAAAACACGGCGCGAAAGGCGGGCATGCTGGGATGCCCATCGATATAGTTATCGGGGTAGTAAGCAAAGTGGCGCACGCCATTATGGCGCAAAGTCTCGAACTGCTCGCGTAACGCCGGCAGTGGCACGGCCTGTTGCGTACGCCAGTCGATCGTCTGTAGTTGGAAGACCACGCGCTGCAGCGCATCGGGGTGTTGCTTGGCGGCGGCGATCAATTCGCTTAGCCATCGGTTGGGCTCTGCGGCTTGTTCCATATAAGGCATGGCCATAATGATGGGATGGTCGTAAGCGGCAAGAAATGCCGGCAGATTTTGTGCGAACCACGCTTCGGCTTGCGGGTTTAGCACGGTACGGGCGAACAAACTGCGCGCTGTTTTCAGGCGCGGGTTACGATGGCGAACGACCGCTGCCAGTTCTCGAGTGAACGCGATCAGCGCTTGGGTTTTGAAACGCGTCCAGCGTGCAAAAGCGTCCTCGGACACACGAATTTCCGCTATCGATCCGGGAAACCCGGCAGCGGCATAGGCGGCGCGGGCGGCGGCGCTGTCGTCTTCATAGTCACCGAGCACGCCGTCGTCGTGAAAAAGTAAGCCTTCGATGCGACCGCCATAGATGGCGAGATCAGCGTAGATGTCGCGGATCAATTCGCGCGCACGCGGCGCGAATATCGACCACCGACGCGGGCCGGCAGATCCTTGTTGCTCGCTCGTGGCGCTGACGTTTAAACCTTGATTCGCGACTGCGTCGGGCAACGAGAAGGCAGAAATAGGTAACCACGCGTACACGCTTACATTTGCGCGTGTCGCCAACTGCCAGGCGACACGGTTGTAGAGATCAGCGCGCATCGGTAGGTGTCGATTCGGAAAATACAACGCATCGGCGTTATCGTCGCCGTCCGGATCGGCATAAGCCTGCAGAAACACGGTATTGATCTCTAGCGCTTTGATGCGGTCGAGCAGCTGGCTTAAGTTACGATTTTGCTGCGCCGTATCCGCATCGTGCAAATAGTCCATATCGACTTGCGCGATGCGCAGTTTTTCTGTCGGCGTTTGCTCTCGTCGTAAGCCCGCCATGACGTTCGCCAGCGGCGGATTTGAATGAATTAGAAAACGATGAATAAAGTCGGGATCACCGTCGTCGCGCGGATCGTCTAGGGTTAGTGATACGGCCATGCCCAGCGACTTCGCGATCTCGACTGTGGTGCGGCTGTGCTCGCCGTAGGGCCACGCCATAGTCGTCGGCGCGGGTAGGCCGTGGCGTATGAATACCTCGATATTCTTTTTGAGGTCCTTGACGATGCGTTGCCGATAGTCGGCCGCGGTTTCGTACCGTTTTGCATCGGCCTCATAAATGCGCGCGGTCGCGGCCGGTAGCTCGTTACCGAAGGGATTCCCGCGCACACCACGGTGCAAATCATAAGAGTGCGATGCAAATTCGATCAACCCCGATGCTTGCATTTCGCGGATCTGCTCCCAACTTAGAAAATCTGTACGCGGTCGCGGCGTTTTTCCATAGGGGACTTGTTGGTCGGGTCCATATTCGAGCCACGACCCGACCAGCGCAACGACCGCTGGGTAGTTGAATAGTTTTAGCAGGGGATACACTTTGGTGTAGGCACTTAAATAGCCGTCATCGAACGTCAGTAAGACCGGTTTATCGGGCAGTGTCTGCCGGCCTGCGCGAGCAGCGCGAATAGCGGCAACGGTTACGGGGTGGTAGCCGTGCGCTTTGAGCCAATTAAAATGCTGTATGAGACGGTCGGTCGATATCGCGAGCTGATCGGTATCGATGACGTCCTGCACGACGTCACGAACGTCGTGGTAACACAAGCTGTAGACCACCGGGTCCGTGTTCGCCGCGGCACAAGTGAAGCACCAATTCAAGCATAGGAGGGCAGCAGCGATGGTGATCGTGCGGTTCAAAACAACACTCCTAGACCACCATAGACGGCGGTTTCAAACTCGGCGTTACCGTCATAAACGCGGCGCGCCCGGCGGATCCCGTAATGTAAGCGGCAGCCGTCGCTGAATTTCCAATCGTGTTCGTAGACGATCGACCAAGTGTGGCCGATGTCGAAGTGGCGTTGGTCGTAGAATCCCGCACCCAGTATCAGACGGTGATCGAAGCGGCGTTCGTAGCGTCGGTACAATCGCCAGCTATTGATCATCACACCGCCGAACGCCACGTCGTGTTCCGGGTTGTAATAGATCCGGTTGCGCGCGCTATTGTGCGAAGTATAGGCCTCGATCACGCCAGTCATTTTGTATTTTGGTCGATTAATCAAGCGCCGTTGGAAGTCGCCGAACAGGCTGTGGCGCTCGTTGCCGTCGTCAAAATCAACATAGCTGTAGCGCACCCTCGCGGCTTGCGATTCGTGCCAGCGATAAGCGCCGCGCACGAATACACGATGACCGTTTACGCCCTGGCGTTGACCTCGCAACGGGACCTCCGGGGTGCTGATTTCGAAGCCCCCGCCGAGTTGCCAGTAATCGTCGATAAACCAATCGAGCGTGGCGCTAACACCGAGATCTTGGTGGTCTCCGGCGCCATCGAGGAGTTCTACGCTCGCGCGTATCTGCGGATCTGGACGGCGATATTCGACCCCGAACCCAAGGCGGTGTTTTGAACCGTCGCCTTCGGGAAACGTCGCACGACCATACAGATGGTGCAGATAAGCGCGATAGTTATAGCTGATGGGTTGCGAGTACAACCAGGTCTCGACGTCCGTGTAGTCACTGCCACGCTCCGTGCCACCTGAGGACTCGCCAATGGTAAATTTACTCACCAACTCGCGGCGATTGTGTAGTTCCCAGCGCCGCTTGAGTTTTTGCACATGTTTGTTTTCCGGTAACCGCGTACCTAGGTCTTGCACGTTGAATTCGGTATGGCGAAAGCGGTAAATATCGAGGCTGGTATGGGTGCGTCCGAGCTGTGCGGAAGCAAATTCGGGTTCTAGATATAACGCCGCTTGAAATTCCGTGATCGCTGCACGCGGCCAACCGCGCCAGCGGTAGACGTTGGCGCGCGATCCCCACAGCGCGGTGTTCAAGGGTGCGGCATCGATGAGGGCATCAAAGCTCTGTTCTGCATAGGCTAAGTCATCACCGAACGCGCGTGCCATAATTGCTTCGGCGTGCGCACTCAAGCGGCGCTCGTTCGGCTTGTAGTACTTGCGATTAGCGCTGATGTGCCACGGTGCTTCAGAAGCGGCGAGTTCGTCGATAAGCGCATAGGCGTCGTCGAACTGCTCGGTTTCGAGGGTCGCGTAGTACAGGCCGCGTCGTGCTTCGAAGTGCTCCGGATCGGTCGCGAGCACCCGCCGATAGAGGGTCGCGGCTTCTTCGGGTCGTTCGGTGGTCAAATACGCGGTCGCTGCGGCAAGTAGCGCGTAGTTGGGGAGCTCGAGATTATGCTCGCTTAAGCGCGCATAGATCGCCAAAACCTCAGCGTGACGGCCGCGTTTGCTCAGCGCGACCATGCGATCGAGCAATAATTGCCGCGACAACGCCGCGGGTAGATTAGCGAATGAAGTCTCCACAGACTCGATTGCGTCCATGCGAGCTAAAGCCGCATCGGTTTCCTCGAAGCGGTGCTTTTCGGAGATCGGCGGGATATCTGCCCAACGCACCCGCAAGGCCGCCGCATGTGCTGCGATGCGCTCGCGCTCGGCCGTTGTCACGAGGTCTGCGCGTTGGTCGATAAACGCGAGTGCTTGATCCGGTGCGCCTAGCTCGGCACTTAAAAGAATGCGCTGGCGCAAGGCCTCACGGTGCCCGGGATCGATCGCCAGAATGCGGAGATACACATCGAGTGCTGCAAATAGTTGACCGCGACGACGGTGCAGGTAAGCGCGCACGGAGAGCACCGCGGGGGTGTTTTGTGCCGCCGCCTCGACGCCGTCCAGGAGGGTTTCTGCACGCGCCATGTTGCCGGCATCAATATGGGCTAAGGCGAGGCCGAGTTCGTAATCCAATTCATGCGGTTGTCGTTGCCGCAGAACGCGGTAGAATTCGATCGCGCGCGGATAGTTTTTTTCGCTGCGCGCCGCTTGCGCAAAGGCACGCAGTGCGTAATCAGGAAAATCCGTTGTGCTAAGCGGCGGTATCGTCGCCACAGCCTCGGCATGGTGACCCGCCCAGCTCAATACCGTGGCGAGGTCAATTTGCACATCAATCCGCTGCGGCGCTTGGGCGTGAAGCGCGCGCAGATCCGCGAGGGCGGTGGTGTAGTCGCCCGCGCGGGCGCGTTCAACCGCGAGCCGATATTGCTCCTCGAGCGGCGCAGCCGCCAGCTTCGTGATGCACAAGAACCCCCACAGCACTAAGAGCAGATGGCGGGTGCGCGAGCGATGGATATTCTCAGCGAACAAATTCATGAATTGGCTAGGTGCATACGATGAACCGCTACCCGTATTAGCGGCGCCTGTGATTTGTTGGTCGAGTGCCGGCGAGCATGACCGCCTCGAGCGAACCCCCAAGCCCATATAGTACGGCAATTTTATTGGGAAAATCCAACTAAATCACAGAGTTTAGTGGATATTGTAGAAAATTTTTAACCTCTGTGGCGGCCTGCCGGTGAGGCGTGATTGAGTCTAATTAGGCGGGCCTTTTGCCCGCATCGGTCTGGCGTCGTCGCGCGTCGCGCCCCGGATCCCGAGGCGCGGCGCACACGCCAACGATTTGCCTCGTATCGAGGCCGCACAAAGGCGGAATCAAGCAGTCGTTACCGCCGCCGGCGTTTCGCTGCGGGTGCCAAGCTCAAATCCTGTGTAGCCAGCGGCAGCAACTTCATCGCATTTTTCCCGATACAACTTGCAGCCGCCGATGTAGGGCATGAACACGCGTGGTTTGCCTGGCACGTTAGCGCCGACATACCACGAGTTGGCCTGGGGAAATAATGTCGCATCGGCAATTTCATTGACGTGCGCCACCCAAGCGTCTTCTGCCGAGGGTGCTGCGTCGATGTAGTTGTAAGCATGCTCGCGCATATACACGAGGCAATCCGCAATCCACTCCACGTGCTGTTCGATGGAAACCATCATGTTACTCATCACCGATGGGCTGCCCGGGCCTGTGATCATGAACATATTCGGAAAACCGGCTACGCTAAGCCCGAGATAAGTTCGTGGGCCGTCGACCCATTTCGTCTTTAGTTCTATGCCGTTGATGCCCCTTACGTCGACCTTAACAATTGCGCCGGTCATAGCGTCGAAGCCGGTCGCTAAAATAAGGCTATCGAATTCGAATTCGTCGCCGGACGTCCGTACCCCCGTCGCTGTGATCCGATCTATCGGTGTTTGGCGTAGATCAACGAGCTGTACGTGCGCTTTGTTGAAAGTTGCGTAGTAGTTTGTGTCGAGACAGGCGCGTTTTGTCCCGATCGGAAATTGGGTTGGGCACAAGGTTTCTGCCGTTTGCGGGTCGGAAACGATGGAACGGATCTTATTGCGCACGAATTCCGCTGCCGTCTCATTAGCCGCCGCATCGATCAGCAAATCGTTGTAGCTTTGCATGAGCGCGACTAGTGTTCCCGTTTGCCAGCCCGCTTCGTAAGCGCGCTCGCGTTCCGTTGGGCTCACCGAGAACGCTGACTTGTCCATCGGCAGATCGGGCACACCAAAGATCGATTGGCGCGACAGTTTACGGTGTGTTGGGTAGTTCGCTTTGCGCGCCGCGATCTCCTCGGGGCTTAGCGGTCGATTTAGCGCCGGCATGCTATAAGCTGGTGTGCGTTGGAACACGGTTAAGTTGGCTGCTTGTTCGGCGACGATCGGTATGGTTTGAATTGCCGACGAACCGGTGCCGATAACGCCGACGCGTTGGCCGCTAAAATCGACGCCGTCGCGTGGCCAGTCCGCGGTGTGATAGATCTCCCCGGCAAAGTCATCGCACCCAGGGATGTCGATTTCCTTGGGCACGGATAGGCAACCGGTAGCCATGATGAAGAAACGCGCGCTAAATGTTTCTGCACGGTCTGTTTCGATCGTCCAAGCGTTTGTTTGAGAGCAGTAACGCGCTCGAGTAACGCGTGTTTCGAACTGAATATCTCGTCGCAAGTCGAAGCGGTCCGCAACGTGATTCGCGTAGCTCAAAATTTCTGGTTGGGTAGGGTACTTTTCCGTCCATTCCCATTCTTGTTCGAGTTCTTCGTTAAACGAATAGGAGTAGTCCATGCTTTGCACGTCACAGCGGGCGCCTGGATAACGGTTCCAGTACCACGTGCCACCAACCTCGTCGGCGATTTCGAGAACCTTAACGGTGTAGCCCGCTTCCCGCAGGCGGTACAACATGTACATGCCACCGAACCCAGCACCTATGATTATGGCGTCGTACTTCATCGAACTCTCCCGTCACGCAATTCTCAATTCAGCCCTAGAACGCGAAATATCCTGATTAGTGTCATCAATTGCAAGCACAGGGCGCGTCGGCAATGATTATTTGCATTTGCTGCGCGCCCCAGCGTATTCGTGATCCCGCCCTACAACCACTGTTCTTCGGTATGTAGGCGCGTTAAGTGGATTTTTTTGATTTTCCACACACCGCTTTGCACTACGTAGTCTTCGTGATAGTGACCCCACCCTTTGAACGCGCAGGTCGGCAAACGCACGTAATCAAACATCGCCCAGATCGCGCTCGCCGTGGTGGCGCTTGTGAGGCTGATCTCCGGCATAAATCCCTGGTGCATCGATACGGCGCCGGTCATCAAGCTACGCACGCCATCGACGAGGGCTTCGATGCCGTCGCAACCGATATCCGTCGGGAGGTCTTTGCGAACCCTTGGCGCACCTTCATAAAGCGCGGCAATATCGTCTGTAAAGCACGCTCGCCAGGCGTCCCATTGTTGAGTGTCCATCAAGCGAAAATAACGTGCTTTGAGTTGGCGAATCTGCTCTAAATCATGCTGTTCTTTGCTCCCCACTGCAATATCTCCACTGACGACTTTGACTGTTTATAATGCGACTTTAAAGCGCGAAAGGAAATCCCGCGCTTATACAGTGCCGACTCGGGTAACGCTGATGCTGTGGGAGGAGGTGGACAAAAAATGTTGAGCTTTAAACCCTTGCATGCGAGTTTTGGCGCCGAGGTCGTTACCGATGTGGCGCTCCGTAGTGTCACCGACCCGGCGATTTTCGATGAACTGCATGCGGCGATGAATGAGTATGCCGTGCTCGTTTTTCACCAACAGGCATTTTCCGATGTTGAGCAGATGTCTTTCGCACGCGCCTTCGACGGCGAATTGCATACGAAAACGGGTATTTCGGTACTGCAAAAAAGCCGCCTCGGAACCGAGGCGCTCGCCGACATTGCGAATGTCGACGCCGAAGGCAAGATTTTGCCAGCCGACGATCGTCGTCGGGCTTATGGTTTGGCGAATCGCTTGTGGCATACCGACGCATCATTTGAGGATCCACCTGGGCGTTATTCCATGCTCTCGGCGCGCGTCGTGCCGTCGGTGGCGGCTGGCACAGACTTCGCGGATACCCGTGCCGCCTATGACGCTTTGCCAGCGGAAATGCGCACCCGATTGGCGGATCTGCGAGCGCACCATTCTATCGCTTACAGCCGCCGGACTTTAGGTTTTGAATTTTCACCGCAAGAACTGAATGCCTTGCGCGGCGCGGTGCAACCGCTGATACGGACGCAAAAAAAAACGGGACGTAAATCTCTCTACGTAGCATCGCACGCATCTCACATTATCGATTGGCCGCTGGCGGAAGGGCGCTTGTTATTGCGTGAGTTAATCGATCACGCGACGTGCTCGGAGTTCGTTTTTACCCACCAGTGGCAGCAAGATGATTTCGTCATTTGGGATAACCGAACGACGATGCACCGCGCGGGCGCATTCGATGATTTGCACCATCGCCGCGAGCTGCGGCGCGTGACGACACTGGACCTATGACGACAATCGCGGCGCGCTGCCCCTAGCCGATTGCTGGGACAGCGTTACGGTCGGCTGATGTCTTTATATCGAGCCGAAAAATGCGCGAGCGCCGTATAACGCGCGCCCGTGTTCAAGGTTTCTGATTTTGCCAGTACAAATTCGCGCACTTGCCAGCGCAGCGGCGCGAATATCGGCGCCTGGGGGCGTGACGCCTTGCGCGCGAGCGTGACGTGCGGTCGGTAAGCTTTGATTTCGGGTTCGAAACCGCACGCCTTCGCACGCGCCCACATGGCATCGACCAATTCCAGCAAACCGCCGGGGTTCTCGCTCGGTGCCAGCCACACGATGCGCGGACGCGCCCAAAACCCGATGTGATCAAACGTGAGTTCAAACGGTGCAAACGACACATTTTGGAGTGCCTTGATCAACAGCGTCGTTTGTGGCCGCGTGGCGTTGCCTAAGAAAGCAAGCGTGAGATGATAGTTTTGCGGCGGTACGGGGCGACCTCGAATGGCACCCGGCTTCTCTGCAACCAAAGCGGCGATCGCTTGCCGCAAGTCTGGTGGTGGCCATAACGCAAAAAACAAGCGCATGCGATCCGAGCGCGTCATGCCGTGATTCTCGATCGCCTGCAGGCGCGGCGTGGTTCATTTCCTGCTGTCATCGTCGTGCGCCGTTGGGGCTTTCGTTTCCGTCGCGGCGCGCCAAGAGGGTTAAAATAATGCCGAAGAGGCACCAACCCAGGACGATCGCCCATTCGTTTGGCCAAGCCAAGGCAGCCGGGCTATAAGGAAAAAAAAGTAGCATGATCCCCAGCGACAAAACCAAGGCGAGAGAACCGACGACGAAACCGTAGCGTACACGATAGGGTCTTATCAGCGAGGGTTCCTTATGCCTTAAGACCAAAAATGACAAGGCCACGAATGCGTAGGCGACAATGACGCCAAAGCTACCAGCGTTGACGAGCCACACCATGGTTTGACGGCCGCAAAGTGGCGCGATAAGTGAGAGTCCACCGATCAGCAAAATTGCGCAGTAGGGGGTGTGATAGCGGGAATGAATGCGACCGAGCACTGCGGGTAGCTGGCCCGCGCGAGCCAAGGCATAAAGCGCTCGGCTGGCGCCGATAATGAATGCATTCCACGCCGTTACGATACCGCCGATCCCACCGATCACAACTACTTGGCCGCCCCACGTGCGGCCGAGCAAGGCACTCGCGGCAGCGGCAGTCGGTACTGCGCTGTCGGCGCACTCGACCGTGGCCAATCCCATCGCTACGCAGCCGATCACGACCACATAGAAAATCACCGCAACCACGATCGCCAAAACGAGCGTCGTGCCGATATCCGCACGAGGAAGATCGATTTCTTCGGCGGCTTGTGGGATCACATCAAAACCGACCAGCATCATCGGAACGACGACCAAAACGCTGAGCATACCTTCAGCCCCGTCGACAAATAGAGGCTGAATATACCCAGGCTCGCCGCTTATACCTGCGCCGACGACGAGCACCATTGCCGCGAGGACAATCAATAACGTAATCAGCAACTGAACGAGGGCGGCGACTTCGATGCCGATGATGTTGATCATGGTCATCGCGATGGTGGCGACAAACGCTACGAGCAACCAGGTGAAGTCGACGTCCGAACCGGCAATCGTCCACAGATGACCCTGACGATAGTCGGGGAACAAGTGCTCGATTACGGTCGGTAAAGCAACCGCCTCGAAAGCGATCACCGACATATAGGCGAGTAAGATCGCCCAAGTACACCAAAACGACGCCGTGCGGCCTAGCGCGCGATATGAATAGACGTGTTCACCGCCGGCGCGCGGCATCGCTGCCGCTAATTCCGCGTAGGTCAGGCCGACCAAGGTCACTGCTAGGCCGCCAGCGACAAAAGCCAGAATTGCGCCGAGGCTGCCGGCCGCGTCGATCCAGTTTCCGCTCAGCGCGATCCAGCTCCATCCGATCATGGCACCGAACGCCAACACAAATACGTCTCGGCGTCGCATGACGCGGACAAAACTGGGTTCTGAGAATGGCATGGGTAGCGTCTTGTTCTTTCAAGGCATGCGTGAATCGGCACCGCCAATGCTGAGGCGTAGTATGCGGCCTATCATAACGGCCGCTTTTCCCTCGTGTACACTAGCGTCAATAGACCCTAATCGCGCCTTATATCTTTATATCTTCGCTAAATCTCAGGAGCAGGTGTTGTGGGCGATGGTGATAAACATTGCGGCAATGTAATTTTGCTGCGCGTCGGCATGTGTACCTTATTGATCGCATTGATACTTGCGTGGTGCCTCGTTTTTACCAAAGGCATGTGACTGCCGTTCGCCGTCGAGCTATTTAAACAGCCCGATAAATTATTGTCGGCGCATCTCGATTTTCTCATGATGACGATGTTGCTACTCGGCTTCTACTGCGTGCGCGTGCCGCCGCCAGCGATGGCGGGTTAGTCGATGGCGATAAGTTCAATTACGAATCCGACCTGTTTTCTCATCGAATCGCTCTACGCGACTTATCCACTGTCGAGGTACCTCGCATTTGTCTACCCCAGTATTATTCTCACCACGATCGGTTATGCACTCGCCGCGATCACGCTGTTGCGCTGGACATTGCGTTAGCATCGCCCCACGAAGCTAGCATTTCATGCAAGTCAGAAACTCCACTGCAGGATACGGCTTAGTGGCTCGTATTCTGCATTGGACGTCGGTAAGTCTGGTGCTGATGAGCATCATCACTGGCACCGAGTCGGGCAGCCTCCCCGAGAGCGTAGACGCGACCGAAGTCCTTGGGCGGCACGCGAGCTATGCGGTATTGTTACTCACCGTTATGTTCGTGAGGTTGGCTTGGCGCCTGACGAATATTAATCCTGTGCGCTCCTACACGCTGCATCCGTACCACAAAGGCGTTGCGATGTCGGTTCACTGGACCATATATATCGTCATTATCACGTAGTGTGTGATCGGGATCGCGCAGACGTTTGCACAAGGTTCCTCTATCGCGCTTTTCAATTGGCTGATGCTCGACTTCAGCGCGGTTCGAGATGACGGACTAGGCAAAACCCTTGGCGGGGCTCATGTGTGCATCGCAGATCTGATCTACGTGATCGTTGCGGTACACGTCTGCGCCGCGATTTATCATCAAATCTTCGGCGTGCTCGAAGTCCCGTCGAGCTAACGCGGCTCTTGGCATTAGGGGAGATCGACGACGACGTCTACGTCCGACGTTGTGCCGCACCGAGCAAAACTAATGCGCCGGTCAACAACGGCAACGCCGCCGGTAGCGGGATCGAAGCCGCGATTACGGTAACCTCGGTGCCGATAAAACTCGGTTGCAGATCAAATGCGCCTGCGCCGATGCGATTGTCGACCCATACGATTTCCCTGCCGCTGTCGAAATATCCGCTGCCGATGTTGATGCTCGACGTGCCCATCCCAACGCCGCGAAAGACGAGCTGCGCGATATCGAATGCCGCTTCATCCGTGCCGGAGAAACTCGACACGCTCACATTTGCGAGCGTTCCGACGGTATTGTCCACCGTCGTTGTAGTGTTGTCGTTGGCAAAAAATTGGTCACCAGGAAACACCTCGGTATTCCAACTCTCGAGCGTCAAGATGCTGGGGTCCCAAGAAAACGATAAGCCGCCGCCTAAGGTGCCGCCTTCGCCATCGGTGAATTCGCGTCCGGCGATAGTTACAACAACCGTATCACCGGCGGTAATTGAAACGTCTGCGGCTTCGGCCACGATGCGCGCCGCCTGTACGACGGGCATCGTAAACATAAAAGTGATGCAAATTATCACTGCGCAAACTGCCCGCTGACTTATTCGCTGCATTTCGTTTCTCCTTGTAATCTCCTTGGTATTCTCCCAGAGGGGTAGGGCATCAGGTAGCGCTTTAGAAAACTATTTGCGGTAGTCGTTCTCAATAGTCCAAGTACGTGGCTTTCAATGGTTTCACGCGGACCGCTCCTCCCGATCTGGCAAAGCGGAGCCTACGAGAATTACATGATCGCGGTGTGACAGTGCGGTGAATTCCGCGTCTTGCTGGCTCGCGACAAGAAAATGTCTGCGGCAACGATTGCTAGGCGCTGCGCGCATGAGGATTTGAAGCGGCGCACCGTTAATGTGACCAACGGACTCGGGCTCGATGCGCTAACACACCTAGGCGGACCCAGCGTGCGCGTAGTTTCGTAATCCGCCGGCGACGTCGTGGGCCCGTGCCAAGATGTCCTGCGCGTCGTCGGGATCAACTTGACTGTGCAGATCTCACGATGTTCCAATACATTAAGTATCGAAAATAAAAAACGCAAAATTAATAATTTACGCAAATAATATGAGAGTTTTTCTAGCTATAGTATGAAGTCTCTGCACAGTGCCCGTCGCTGCCGTCAACGGCTATTTCTTAATCGGTTACGGTGCGCGATACACCGCCGTCGGGGGCGTCGGTGTGGCCTTACCGCAAGACGCGATGGCGGCAACGGTTAACCCGGCAGGGATGGCGTGGGTGCCCGCGGGTTGGGATGCGAATATGCGCTTGATGCACCCGCATCGCGAAGCGGCCGTCGATTGCGCGGGGATCGGCCTATGCGATCGAGAGGTCTCGGATCGCGCCACGCGCGAGCGTTTTGTCGCTCCTGGTTTTGGTTTTGTGCACCACGTGTCGCCGCGTTGGACGCTTGGTCTTTCGACTTACTCGCGGGCGCTGTACAACGAATCGCAGGCGAGAATATTTGGAGGGCAAGTAGGGGGATCCCGGGTTTCCTGCGGCCGACAAGCTCGGCATCGATTTTTCTCAGCTGATTATTGCATCCAGCGTCGCGCACAAGGCGACATCTTGGCTAACGATCGGGATCGCACCACTATTTGCCGTGCAGCGATTCGCGGCTTTCGGCTTGCAAAGTTTCGCACCATTGTCGGTGGATCCGACTAGCGTGAGCGACCGGGGTAACCGAGTATTCGCTGGGGATCGGTGCTCGCGGTGGTGTGAGCTGGCAGTTACACGAGCGCTTGCGAGTTGGCACCCAATATACCTCTCGCATTTATATGGCACGCTACGCCGAATACAACGGGTTGCTCCCTGACGGTGGCGAACTAGATGCGCCGCCGCACTATACGCTGGGCTTTGCCTGGCAGGCGACGCCACACTTACCATTGGCTTTGACTTCCAGCAGATTCAGTTGGCCATCGTCGAGGCAATCGGAAATCCAGGACCCAAGGGCGACGAAATCATCGGTGACATTACTCCGGATCGGCGCCTCGGCGGGCCGAACGGCATTGGCTTTGGCTGGAGTAATGTGTCGGTTTACAAGTTGGGTTTTATTTATCGCACCAACGACCGCTGGGTATGGCGCTTCGGGTGGAATTACAATGCCGCGCAAATTCCGCCGGAGGAAACGCTGATAAATCTTATTATGCCGTCGATCATGCGCCATCGAATTACGGCCGGTGCAAGTTTCGTCTTACCCAATCGCGGTGAAGTGACCCTGGGTTATATGCATGGATTCAATGAAACTCATACTGACTACAACACGGATTTTTTTGGTACCACCGCGAGGGTTTACGGGAGCGGTGATATCTTAGAGATTACCTACTCTAGCCGCTTTTAGAACCCACGCCAGGAATGTCCCCAAGCACAGAGCAAATGTTGCGAGTGCCGGTGGCAATGGCACCGGCGTCACGGCCAAGTTGTCCAAAGCAAAATAAGCCGGTGTATTTATCCCGAAGTCACCAACGTCTGAGGACGCCAAGGTAAAACTCAAAGAAGCAACTACACCGAGGGCGCGTAGATCGACCGGGGTCCAAGCGTCGATGATGTAGTCCTGTTGGTGGTCACTAAAACGATAATCAGAAAGGTAAAAATCGATAGAGCCGGTGGCCGTATTATCGGTATTATGGCCTGTTATGGTCAGCAGAAAAAAATCCGGGTCGTCGCCGCTCACACCACCAAATTTCTTCGCAAAACTATCACCATCTTGCATCGATAATGCAGCATAAGTTGTGTTCGCGATCGCTGCGCTCACGACGATCGTGGGTTCCGCAAACGTGATCGTCGGGGTCTCGGATTGAAATCCGATCACATAGTTGGACGAGCCACCCGCACCACCGCCGGCGCCCGCGTTGGTCCAAGCGCTATATTGGTTGCTGAAGCCCGGTGTGGTGGTGTCTTTCACATTGGAATAAGCCCACCCGGACCACGCGGTGAAACCACCGAAGTCTCGGGTAACGTTATTGAAAACCGCCTGTCCGCTCTCGAAGTGTGAGCGCATCGTGCCACCACTCGTAGTGGGCGGGATCCCAGCCCAGTACCGCCCCCCACCGGGATATTCTTGTTCGTGAGGCGCCGCTGCGGTGGGATCGAGTAGCGCTTCGAAGTCGATCGGCGTCACCGTGACGGATGCCGCGTGGATTTGGCAGTGTAGTGTCACCAAGAGGCAAGCTGTCAGCAATTTTGGGGCCGCCGCAGTGTTACGAAATTTTTGCATGTCCAAGTTCTCTTAGTTGGGGGTCATGCAGCGACGAATGCTCGCGCCGAGCAATAGCAGCGCCAGCATTACGTGGCTCATGACCGGTAGGGGAATTGTTTTTGGTACAGGTGGCGCGATCGGATTACCTTGGTTTATGACGCCGATCGCATCAAGATCAAAACCCGCGCTGCCGGTCGTAGGCGTGGGGTCATAAATAGGATGTGGACCACCAAATTGGCTCGGGTAAACATCGTGTTCGCGGCCGTCGCCGATGATATCGATAATGCGCACATGGGTGATGTTGTCGACATCGACGATAGACAAATTCGAGAATATGTCTAAATCAAATGGGGTACCGTAGCCTTGCCGATACTTGCCAGCAAAACCGTCGATATTGGTCGGATCGATGTGTTCAAATGCGCCGATTGGAGTGGGGGTGAAAGAGATCCCCGGGAAGCGCACAAAAGTATTGCCGTCCGAGGACACCTCGACCCAGGCAAGCTCGAGAAACGTATCGTTGAAACTGTTTTCAAATACTGCAAAGTCAGCGCCGGGACCGTTCGCAATAGCGGTGTCGAACGTCAAAGTGATGCGGCCACCGGCACCTAGCGAGACGACATCAAAGGCATCGCCGAGTGCTTGTCCGAGTGCTTTTGTGGGGCTGCGCCACTCAAAATCGACATTTACGCCGGGTGCGTAGTTTTGATAGCCACTCGCCCAGCCTGAAAATACCGCGGCATCTTTCCAGATTGCCGTCGAGCCCGCTTGTCCCGCGGCCGGTGCGTAAGGGCCCGCATGCACGAGCGTCACAAGACCGCACCATAACGCTAAGCACAAAAACGCGATTTGCGGGCTTGTGTCGCTAGATCGTCGGCGTTTTGGCATTCCGGGAAGCATTTGCATTTCCTAGATGCGGAGGCTGAGGCCCGCGTAAAACGTTCTGCCCGGCAGTGGATAGCGGGTGTTGGCAAAGCCGGTCGTGCCATAGATCTCGTCGAGCAGGTTGCCGATGCCGAGATGAAATTCGCAGTGTGGCAGCGCGTAGCGTAATTTCGCGTCGATCAGTTGATAGGCATTCAACGCGTCAAATTGCCTCGTGCCGGAATCGTTGCCGTCAGACCGCGACCCTACGTGCTTAGCAGTAAGTACAATTTCACCGCCACGAAACACTTGCCAAGCGAATCCGAAATTTGCCGTAACAGCAGGTACCAACGGAATGTCGATATCATTCCGCGTCGGGAAATCAATGGCGGTGTCGAGGTAACCTAGGTTGCTCCACCACGATAGGCGCGGTGTGGGTGTTCCGCGCAATTCGAGTTCCAAGCCGCGGCGGGTGGTTGGTGTAGCGAGGTTGTGGTTATTTATAAGACCGGTGTCGGGATCAAAGCCGAATCGGATTTCTTTTTCGATGCAAATATCAAACAGACTCAACGCGGCGTGCAAACGATTGCTGAAGCTTATGCGCACACCCAAATCCCAATGCTTGCCGGTTTGCGGTGCGAGGCTGGTCGATTTCAAAATTAACTCATCGACGTTAGGGTTGCGAAAGCTGCGCGCATATTTAAGCCATACTTTTACGTCCTCAAAAGGTTCAGTGAGTAAGCCAGCTTCAAAGGCGTCGTTAAACCAAGTTTGCTTAGCGACGTTCGTCACGAGCCGTTCGTTGCGGCAATTGGTCTGCACCGGCACGTCGATAGTTATCGGTATCGAGACGGTCACTGGCACGAAAACGCCGCCACCGATATCGACAAGCGTCGTTTGCGGCACCAGCGTCGTTCGCGGAATGAAACGAGTGTCGCAGATTTCGCGTAAATCGTGTTGGTGCTCGCGGCTCGCAAAGCGATCCCGACGATAAGCGACCTCGGCCACGATGCCCCAAGGTAGTGTGGCGCGGGTACTGAGGAATCCACCAAGATTATCTAGAGCGCCGGCAACGCGCCGACTTTTGCCGACAATGCCACGACCGCCACTGCGGCGTGCATAGTCTGCGGAATAGAGGTTCATACCGCCGCTGAATTCGAATTGCGCAAAATGAAACTGTAGCGGCAAGGTATAGACCACGTCGTAGTTGCGGGACTGCGCAGAAATTTTTTGTTCTTGTTCGGCGGCTGTAAGCAGTGGCGTGTAACCCAACCAGAAGGGATTCGAGCGCCCCGAAACTCCGCTTTGAGCGCGAGTTGCCCGAGCCGCGCCAAATCCAATTCAGCGTAGGCGTTATAGCGGCGTAACAGGCTTTCGCCACGATCAAAAGGTGCGGTGCTAGCTCGTCGTTCGCTATCAGAACCGCGAAATGCGACCAAGCTAACTGGACCGGGTAGGCCATATTCGTCATCGTGCAAGGTCGCACGCAAGCCGAAATTCAGCGCACGGTAGCGGTTGAAATTGACTTCCAGCGCGGCGTGCTTTTTGTCTAGGAAACCGTTTTCTCGATAAGCTTCGAGCTCGTGCGCGTTGAGCGTGCCAAAAACACTGAATCCACCGCGACCAGCGCTGAGCGTGACATTGCGCTCGGCGCGACCGTGGCTGCCATAGCGCAAGTCGAGCTTCGCGTGCATGCCTGGTGTCGGTTTCTTGAGCATGATATTGATCACGCCGCCGACAGCGCCGTTGCCATAACGTACCGATCCACCGCCACGAATGATCTCGATGCGCTCGATTTCATCGATAGGAATCGTCGAGAGATCAGCACCACTGAGATCGCTGGCGTTTAAGCGGATACCGTCGACCATGATCAGAACATTGCTGGCCGCCGTTTCACCCATACCGCGAATATCGATCGTCGTCGATTTGCCGGTGCCGAAAAAACTTTGCAAGTTTACGTTTGCTTCTCGACTCAGCAACTCGCCGAGATGGGTGGCTGGTAAACGCGCGATATCTTGTGCGGTAATTATTGCCGCGCTGTTGCTGAGCGCGGTGTATGGGCTGGTATGGCGGCCGGTAACGATGAGCTCTTCGGTCTGTTGTTCGCGTTCGGCGCGCGCCGCGACGGTGTGCGGCCATGCGATAGCCACCAGTAGTAAGTATAAAGTCCAGACATTGAGGCTGCCCGGCAGTCGCAGCGCGAGCGTGCGCTTGGATAAGATCTTGCCCGGGTCCGACAGCATGTAGACGTCTTTTTGCACGTCGCCCTCCGCGACAACACTCGAAGAAATAACGTCGCAGGTCGGTCTCCGGACTCACGAAACGATGTGGTCAACATCGAAGCCGCGCCTTCCCATGTCGGTTAAACACAGTGACGTGTTGCGGCCGTCTTCGCCTACCGTTGCGGGGGCAGTGGCGGCATTGCCGTAATAATTCACGGCGCACCGCGCTTCCCGTTCGTCTGGCTTCGTATCCGAGTGGTTGCTGGAAAACTGATGAAGCCAAACATCCTACGTAGCTACTAAGATAACCGCTCGATCCGTTCATCGCAAGCGGCTGAAATCGCGTTAGACTGCGCTTGGTGTGTCGCCGTGGGTGTTGCATTGGAAAGGTATTAGCGAAATATGCCGGAACTTCCCGACATCGTTCTCTACATCGAAGCCCTGGCGCCGCGGCTCGTCGGCCGTATGTTGCAGGAGCTAGAACTCCGCAGCCCATTTCTGTTGCGCACCGTTGAACCCAAAGTCGAGGACGTTATCGACCATGAAATCGTTGCACTCCGGCGGATCGGTAAGCGTATTTGCTTGCGCACTGATAACGATATTTGGCTAGTCATGCATTTGATGATAGCCGGACGGCTCAACTGGCGCACAGGCACGCCGAGCAAACTGCCACGCAGCGCCTTATGTCATTTTCACTTCGAGACGGGCGTACTATCCCTCACCGAATCGAGTAAAAAAAAGCGCGCATCGTTGCATTTAGTTAGCGGCGAAAAGGGCTTGGCTGCGCTGGATCCGAGAGGCCTTGAAGTATTGAATATAGATCGCGATACGTTTCGCCAACGTCTAGTGTTGCGTAACCATACTTTAAAACGCGCCTTGACCGATCCGCGCTTATTTAGTGGGATAGGCAATGCTTATTCGGACGAAATATTGCACCGGGCGCGCCTGTCACCAATCGCACACACACACAAGTTGACTGATCCCGAGGTCATACGTCTCTATGATGCAATTCAATACGTCATGTCGCACTGGATCGGAAACCTACGGGAAGAATATGGCGATCAGTTCCCAACGAAAGTCACCGCATTTCGGCCGGGCATGGCCGTGCACGGGCGTTTTGGACAGCCTTGCCCAGTTTGTGCAACACAGATACAGCGAATTCGTTTTGCGGAGAACGAACTCAACTATTGTCCACGTTGTCAAACAAATGGGCGCGTGCTCGCCGATCGTTCCCTATCGCGCTTATTGAAAAAGGATTGGCCACGCACTATCGAGCAGTTAGAAAATATCCAAGCCGGGCTTGAATAATGATGATGAATTCCCATGAAGGTGTTATATCAGTTTGAGACGTCACCGTTTTGTGAACAAGCGCGGTGGGCGCTTGATTACAAAGGCTTGCCTTATCGTACGGTTACGCTCGTTCCGGGATTTCATCAGGCGACGCTAAAAAAGTTACCAACCGATATTTTGGCGGTGCCGACCCTGGTGAATGACCATGACGTCGTCGTTGGCGCGGGCACTATTCTCGACTATCTCGATAAGCACGATCGCCAGCCGACTTTGACTCCAGTCAGTACGCAAGACGCGGCCATAGCGCATGAGTGGGAACGCTATGCGCGCACGAACCTCGGTCTTCCCTTATGCGGTTATTATTATTGCTACGCGCTACAGAGCGCGGTAATCGCGAGAAGACATTTTATCCGCAACGCGTCGTGGTGGCCTCGTTTACTGTCACAGTTTGCCTACCCCGTTTTCCGTCGGCGCGTGGCCGCAGCAATAGGTATCGATGACGGCAGTGCTGCGCGGTTAGCGAAAACCGTAGCGGTTGCGTTTGATCAATTTGAACAAGCGTTAACAGAGCACCGTTTCCTCGCCGGCCCGATCTTTTCACGCGCTGATCTCACTGTAAGTGCGCTGCTGCGTTTGTTGTGGCACGACGACCATGGCCTATCCGAGCAGGCACGAGATTTATGCGCACAGTTACGGGCGCGCCCTTTAGGGCAGTGGGCGCAAGCGATATACGATCAGTATCGTTAACGATCGCGGTACGCGTTTTTCTCAATCTAAATCATGCGCAGCCTACCTTGCGTATGGCTATTCAACCAGCATACCTGATCGCAGGTGCAACCATGATGAATTTGTGAGATTAAGCACAGTTTTCTACTTACCCGCACGTCAAGTAGTATTTGCGCGCTCACCATCATTGTGTAGACTGGCTCACAAGAAGGGTACACTTGCCCGGCAACTCGACAAGGATGATGAGAGATAGAACACAGTATGGACAGCTTTCCCGCCTGCTGGACACGAGCGCCGATCGTTTTCCCAATCACGTCGCCGCTCGGGATGTTACGGGCGCAACCCAGAGCTATGCCGACTTAGCGCAGATTTCCGACACGCTGTGCACTTATTTGCGGCGCGCCGGCGTTTCAGTTGGCGACCGCGTGGGACTGTGCCTGCCGAAATCGCTCGCTAGTGTTGCCTGTCTCTTCGGGGTACTAAAGACCGGTGGGGCGTATGTGCCGGTGGATGCCGGTGCGCCGTCAGCCCGCAACGCCTATATTTTTGTCGACTGCAAGGTCAGCGGCATTATTTGCATTGATGACAGCGTACGGTCGCTCTGCGATGCGCTCGTGTCGACCCAAGTCGATGGGATCGAGAACATCAGCGATATCCTGCGGTGTGATCAAAAAGTTCACTATATTCGTTTGTCGCCGCCGACGAACGACGAAAGTCCCCCGCCCGCCGGTTTGGCTTACATTCTGTATACGTCGGGTTCAACGGGCAAGCCGAAGGGCGTCATGCACACGCATGCTAGCGCGATGAGCTTCATCGATTGGTGTTCGGATGTTTTTCGTCCCGAACCCAACGATCGTTTTTCGTCACACGCACCGTTTCATTTCGACTTATCGATTCTCGATCTGTATGTGCCGGTCAAGCACGGCGCAAGTATCGTATTGATAGACGAGGATCTCGGCAAACAACCGAAACGCCTCGCCCCTTATATCGCCGAGACGGGAATAAGTGTGTGGTACTCGACCCCCTCTATTCTTCGTTTGCTGATCGAATTCGGCAAACTTCACGAGCTATCCATGCCTGCACTCAGGATCGTTTTGTTCGCCGGGGAGGTGTTCCCGCTGAAGTATTTAAGGCAACTGCAAACGCTGTGGCCGCGGCCGGCATTTTATAATTTATATGGGCCGACTGAGACGAATGTTTGCACGTACTTTCGCGCACCGTTGCTTCCTGAATCTGCACCGTTTGATAACTTGCCGATCGGGACTGCGTGTTCCGGTGATGAAACACGCGTGGTGGATCAGGCGGGACAGTTCGTGGCGTTGGGATCTGAAGGGGAACTTGTGGTTTGTGGCGGTTCGGTGATGACCGGTTATTGGAACTTGCCTGAGCACAACAAACGCGCCTTTTTCGATGCCGCAGGTGGCCAGCGATGGTACCGCACCGGAGATATCGTGCGCGAAGACAAGACTTTCGGATACATCTATCTGGGACGCAGAGATCGTATGGTGAAGCGCAGGGGCTATCGTGTCGAGCTCGGCGAAATCGAGGCTGCGCTCTATCGACACGATCGTATTTCCGAGGTTGCCGTCATCGCGAATCCCGATCCTGATAGCGGCGTCAATATCCACGCTTTTATTGCCTGGAGCGGACAAGATCGGCCATCGCTGATCGAGTTGAAGAAATTCTCCGCACAAAATTTGCCCGCTTATATGATTCCGGACCTTTTCATTTTTCTCGATGAGTTGCCGAAGACGTCGACGGACAAGATCGCCTACGAGAAACTAAAGGAACATCAGTGATCGATCTCACGCTTACGGATGAGCAACGCATATTACGCGACACGATCGTGCGGTTTGCGCAGAGTGAACTCAATGGCGACGTCATGGCGCGCGACCAGCGATCGACATTTGACCATCAAGCTTGGCTGAAATGCGGAAATATGGGCCTGCAAGGCCTGCCTGTACCTGAAACCTTCGGTGGCATGGGTCTCGATCCGGTGAGTACGGTAGTAGCGTTGGAGGCCCTCGGCTATGGATGCCATGACGGTGGTTTGACGTTTTCCATTTGCGCGCATTTGCTCGCCTGCGTCATCCCGATTTGGAAACACGGCTCGGCAGACCAGCGTGAGCGCTATTTGCCGGATCTGTGCAGCGGCCGTTTGATCGCAGTCAATGCCATGACCGAAGCGGATTCTGGTTCTGACGCGTTTGGTATGTCGACGACCGCGGAACCTAGTGATGAGGGCTACCTCATCAACGGTAGCAAAACATTCAATTCCAACGCACCTATTGCCGACCTCGCTGTCGTTTATGCGATGACTGATCGCAAGAAAGGATATATGGGCGGAACGACGGCTTTTCTGGTCGAGAAAAATCGTGATGGTTTTGTTGCGGGTCAGCGGTTCGATAAAATGGGACTACGGACTTCTCAGATTGGCGAATTGGTTTTGGACAATGTTTATGTTCCGAGCACAGCAGTACTTGGCCGTGTCGGTGGTGGCGGTGCCATGTTCGCCGAATCGATGGATTGGGAGCGCGCCTGCCTAGTCGCAAGTCATGTTGGAACGATGGAACGTTTGCTTGAAAAAGCTATTGATTATGCAAAAACGCGCAAGCAATTTGGCCAACCCATAGGCAAGAACCAGGCCGTTTCACACAAACTCGCCGACATGAAAGTACGGCTCGAGGCGTCGCGGCTGCTGACTTATAACGCGGCCCTGTCCTTAGCCCACGGTCGCGGCGCGTCATTAAATGCATCGATGACAAAATTGTTCGCAAGCGAAGCGCTTCTAGAGACGGCCCTAGATACCGTGCAGGTTTTTGGTGGCTATGGGTTTATGACGGAATACGAAGTCGAACGCGCGGTCCGCGACGCGGTTGGCAGTCGGATTTATTCCGGCACATCCGAGATGCAACGCAATATCATCGCATCATGGTTGGGGTTATGAGCGCAACGGTCTCAACTAGCCACGAATACGTACACGAAGGGGCACCCCCGGACAGAACGAGCACCTGGCGGACAATGTTTCGTTTTGCTTTCGTATTTGCGCAACTTATGTTGCTGGTGGTGGTGATCCGCCAGTTCCAAATTGAAAGCAGCGCGTTTCTACGGATTTTCATCCTTGCCGTCGCCGGATTTGCTGTGCACTATTTTTTACCGAGCGCGTTGCGGCAGCCGTTTTTCGTTGCGTTGTCAATTACCGGCATTTTTTTGGTATTGGGAACAGAAACCGCGAGTGCGCTCATCGGCGTTGGCATGGTGCTGATTGGGATCTGTCACTTGCCGGTGTCGTGGCGGATCCGGATCGCCTTGTTGCTGGGGAGCGGTGCCGCCCTCGCGGTTCTACGAGTCCAGGATTTCGATTCGCCGTGGACGCACGCGTTGTGGCCCATTCTAGGGTCAATGTTTATGTTTCGTTTGGCCGTCTACGTTTATGATTTGCGTCACGACAAGCAGGCGGGCAGTTTGTGGAGTACGCTCGCGTACTTCTTTATGCTGCCGAATGTCTGTTTCCCTTTATTTCCTGTCGTCGATTACAAAACCTTTTACCGCAATCACGCCACAAGCGATCTTTATGAGATCGCCCAACTCGGCGTGATCTGGATCGTGCGTGGTGTCTTTCACTTAGTACTTTATCGTATTGTCTACTACCATTTTACTTTGCCACCCCATGAAGTCGTCGATGCCAATTCGCTTGTACAGTTTTTGATATCCAATTTTCTGCTCTATCTGCGAATATCCGGGCACTTTCATATCATTATCGGGATTCTCCATTTGTTTGGGTTCGGCTTACCCGAGACCCATAATCGCTATGTGTTGAGTTCGAGTTTTACGGAGTTTTGGCGCCGCATCAATATTTACTGGAAAGACTTCATGATGAAGGTTTTCTACTATCCGATCTATTTTCGATTACGTTCTTGGGGAGCGACTCGGGCACTGATATGCGCCACGGCTTGTGTATTCCTAGTAACCTGGGTGGCACATTCCTACCAGTGGTTTTGGCTACGTGGGACGTTCCCACTCATTTGGCAGGATGCGGTGTTTTGGACCGTGCTAGCCGTCTTGGTGGTCATCAATTCGCTGCGCGAATTAAAGCATGGGCGTAAGCGTTCTTTGCAAGCATCACGTTGGACACCGAGGGATTCGATTCTGCACGGCGTGAAAACCGTGGGCACGTTTACGACGATCGTTCTGTTGTGGTCGCTGTGGACGAGCGAGTCGTTTGCAAGTTGGCGTTCTATGTGGTCATTTTTGTCGACTACAAACGCAACCGGCGCTGGTTTTCCGAGTTACCTATTACTTGCTATTGCGATGGTGTTTGGTGGGGCCGTATTGTGGGGTCGAAACCTGAAGGGAGTTGACTCGAGATCAAAACCACTGTTCGTGTTTATGGGGGTATGCGTTACGCGCGCCACGGCACGGGCGCTCGCGCTGTTGTGTTTTCTTGCAATCATCGGTTTGCCTCAAGTTTATACCGAGTTCGGAGTCTCGACTGCGAATTTCGTTTTATCAGTGCGAGCAGACAGGCTAAGCCGTGTGGACTCGGCAAAGCTGCACCGCGGTTATTATGAAGATTTGACGCGTGTCGATCGTTTTAATTCGAAGCTCTGGGAAGTGTACATGACCAAGCCTATGAATTGGCTCGACGTAACTGGCTCCGGCTTGACCCGTCTAACGGGAGACTTCGCGGTTTCCGAATTAATTCCCGACGCCCGTTCGACAACGAGTTTCAGTGTAGTTACAACTAACCGTTGGGGCATGCGTGACCAGGACTATACGAAGATCGTTCCGGAAAAAACCTATCGGTTGGCGGTGCTAGGTGCGTCTGCGGTAATGGGGTGGGGTGTCGAAGATGACGAGCCGTTCGAAACGGTGTTCGAGCACATGCTCAATGAAAAGCTCGCAACCGAGTCATCGCAGCGATTTGAGTCACTTAATTTTGGGGTGCCGGGATATTACCCACCACAGCAGCTTCCCAACCTAGTCAAAGCGCTACAGTTTTCCCCCCACGGTGTGCTCTACATTGCAACGGGGAGAGAGCTCTCCAGGGCCGCTTACTTTGTTGCGGAAACGCTAACAAAGGGCCGCGAAATTCCCTACCCGCCGTTACGAGACATCGTGACGAGTGCGGGCGTGAACAGTACACAAACTCAAACCGAAGCGATGCGTCGCCTCGCTGAAGTAAAAGAAGACATTCTTGCGTGGCTATATCAGGAATTGGTCGAACGATGCAAAACGCATGGCGCTGAGCCAATTTTCGTATTCATTCCGCATGTCGAGAAAGGTACGTGGGAAAAAGAAACGGCACCGACCTTAGAAATCGCCCGTGCCGCTGGATTTCTGGTGTGGGACTTATCCGATGTTTACGGTAATCGCGGCGCGACTATGAAAATCGCTGAGTGGGACGACCATCCAAACGCACGGGCGCATCGGCTAATTGCCGAACAGATGCTTCAGGCCTTTAAAGAAAAATGGCCAGCACTGAGATCACAGTTAAAGTAAGGCCACTACTGTTACCAACGCCAAACATAATCAACGGAGAACTCTTGATGGATGCCGATTCAATCAAGCAATCAGTGAAAGAATTCGTGCTAGATGAATTTTTGCCTGGTGAAGACGCAGCCGCGCTGAGCGACGATACGGAGCTATTTTCTCAAGGTATTCTGGATTCGTTGGCGAGTTTGAAACTAGTGTCCTTTCTCGAGGAACGGTTCGGGATCACAGTGGAGCCCCACGAAGTCGATGCGGAGTTTCTGGATACGTTGGATCGAATAGCATCTTTGGTGGCATCGAAGCAGTAATTATCGGGATCGCTATCTTAAACAGCATATCGACGTGCTTACGGAAATCGGCTTCGTCGATATCGAAATTGAGGAAGCGTGCGACTGGCACGGCGAAGACTGGCAGGCGTTAAGCAGTTACTCGGTATTCGTTAAAGGGGCTTTGCAGCCTGATATCGACCTTGCGCTAGGTAACGCAGCGTTGCGCGCGGGTATGCGTATCGCCTATGACGAACTCGAACTCGATGCTGTCAAACGGGCGTGGTTTCATTGTATCGGGCGTAAACCTTGAGGCATTGAAACAGCGTCGAATTTTTTTATCCGCTGTGCAGGCTTGGCTGGCATCATGCCTGCTTGCGTCGGCAATGCGCGGGCGAATTATCGTAGTATTTTGGTGCCGAGGAGAGGACTCGAACCTCCACGGATCTCTCCACTGATACCTGAAACCAGCGCGTCTACCAATTCCGCCACCTCGGCCGTGAGCGATGGAATCTACAGAACTGCCTGAACGGAGTCAATTTGGGCCGGCAATGCTTTAGATCCTGTCGGCATCGTTCGCCAATAAGTCATGCAGCCACAATCAGGGTAATATGTCCCGATGCACTGCGTTCAATGTCCGGGCGCCCACCGCTATAAGTAATCCGATGCCTAAGCAACACCAAGTCTCCATTCCATCTCGGGATGAAATTATTGCAGCTTTGGAAGCCGCACAGGCGCCAATGCAGCGGGCAGCCTTGGCGCGGCGGCTGAAGGTTCGCGGTGCGGCCGCCCTAGAGGCCCTGCAACGTCGACTTCGTGCCATGGTGCGTGATGCTCAGATCATGGAAACCCGCCGCGGGCAATACGGTCTTGTTACCCAGATGGAACTGTTACCTGGTCGGGTCATGGGACATCCCGACGGTTATGCCTTTATTCGGCTCGATGCCGGCGGTGAGGATGTACACGTCGCACGCCGCGAGGCGAGTCAAGTATTGCATGGCGATCGTGTGCTCGCCCGTATTTCTGGATATGACAACCAGGGTCGTCCGAAAGGAACTATCGTTGAAGTTTTGGAACGCGCGAACCATGAGATCGTCGGGCGTTTTATCCGCGAATCTGGTATCGCCTACGTGGTACCCGATCTGCGCAAACTCAATCAGGATGTGCTGATCCCAAAAGGTCAGCAAGGTGGCGCCAAAAGCGGGCAGATCGTAGTCGCAACGATAGAGCAGCAACCCGATCGTCATCATCGGCCGATCGGGCGGGTGAGCGAGGTGCTCGGAGAGCATATGGGGCCGGGCATGGAAATTGATATTGCGATCCGGACACACGGTTTGGCGACCGAATTCTCGCCACCGGCCGTTACTGAAGCCAACACGATAAGAGATCGGATCACGAAGGCACAGATTGAAGCGCGTCGAGATTTGCGCAGTTGTGCTTTCGTGACGATCGATGGCGACGACGCGCGCGATTTTGATGACGCGATTTTTTGTCGCAAAACTCGCGGTGGATATACGCTTTTCGTGGCTATCGCGGATGTAGCACATTACGTTGAGTATCACTCGGCGCTCGACGATGACGCACGCGAGCGCGGTACGTCGGTATATTTTCCGGATCGTGTCATCCCGATGCTACCGGAGCGCTTGTCAAACGGGATCTGTTCTTTAAACCCGCGAGTCGATCGTTTGGCTATCGTGTGCGAAATGCGTTTCGACACCGCAGGCAATCGCACCCGGGCGCGTTTTTGCGAAGCAGTGATTCAGTCCCGGGCGCGTTTGAACTACGATGAAGTGGCACACTGGATTGCCGAGCGGGGTGATCTGTCAGCGGATGAGCCCGTGGCCAAGCAACTTAACGCGGCGTTTGAACTTTATCAGCTGCTCCGCGTACAGCGCGATGAGCGCGGGGCTTTGGATATCGACTCCGTCGAACCGCGATTTTATTTTAACGCCGATCGCAAAATTGAGCGGATCGTTGGGCGGACTCGAAATGATGCTCATCGCCTGATCGAAGAGTGCATGATCGCGGCAAACGTTGCGGCCGCTGAGTACTTGGTCGCACCGAGGGATCCGTTTTTATATCGCGTGCATGATCGGCCGGACGATGAAAAAGTCGAGGCTTTACGTGGGTTTCTGGCGGAGCTCGGCGTGAGTCTTGCGGGCGGCGCATCGAGTTCTGCCGGTCACTTTGCCTACGTGTTGCGTTTGGCGCGCGAACGCGTCGACCGTCACCTCATCGAAACGATGGTGCTGCGTAGCCTGAAGCTTGCATGCTACAGCCCAGATAACGTTGGACATTTTGGTCTCGCGCTGGACAACTACGCGCATTTCACTTCACCGATTCGTCGCTATCCTGATTTAGTCGTGCATCGGGCGATCAAAGCAAAGCTCAAGCGTCGCCGTGGCCCGCATAGCGAAGAAGACGTCGCTTTACTGGGCGAGCACTGCTCGATGGCGGAGCGCCGTGCTGATGATGCGACCCGCGACGCCGTCGCGTGGCTCAAATGCGAATATATGGAAGACAAGCTCGGCGAAACGTTTGGCGGCTTGATAAGCTCGGTCACATCGTTCGGTATCTTCGTCGAGCTAGACGACGTTTTCATCGAAGGCCTCATTCATGTGACTGCATTGCCTGAGGACTATTATCACTTCGATCCCATCGGGCATCGCCTTATGGGACGTCGTACCGATCGTGAATACCGCATCGGCCAAAAGATCGACGTGACCGTCGCGCGTGTGAGCGTTGATGACCGTCAAATCGATTTCGTACCTGCAAACCAGCTTCCCGCTACCCGCAAACGCCGTCGGCGCAACTAGTGACGCGCACGTTTGTCATTGGGGGTGTGCACGCGGTGAGTACTGCGCTCGTACAGGCAAACGTAAATTGCGTGGAATTCTGGGTGAAAAAGGGTCTGCGTACAGCGCAGCTCGAGGACTTATGCGCTAAGGCTGTCGAAACCGGCTTAACTGTGCAAGAGGTTGGGGCGCCAACGCTGGATCGCCTGGTCGGGAGTTCGGCCCACCAGGGCGTGGCGTTACGGCGTCGATTACCGCAACCGTGGGATTATCCGCGTTTGGAACAGTGTGTGGTAGAGCAACCGAATTGCCTGTTGTTGATCCTCGATCGAGTACAAGATCCGCATAATCTTGGCGCGTGTTTGCGGGTGGCGGACGGTGCCGGGGTCGATGCCGTGGTGACGCCGCGAGACCATTCAGTAGGTCTTACTAGTGTCGTCGCGAAAACTGCTAGCGGAGCGCTCGACACGGTGCCGTTAGCTCAAGTTGGCAATCTCGCCCAGACTTTGCAACGTCTTGCTCAACATGGAGTTTGGTGCGTAGGCGCGACCCATGATGGTACGCAATCGATCTACGACTGTGATTTATCCTCGGCGTTGGCCTTGGTGCTGGGCGGTGAAGGGCGTGGTTTGCGGCGCTTGACCCGCCAGCGTTGTGATCATTTGATTCGCATACCCATGCACGGCGTCGGCACTAGCCTGAATGTGAGCACCGCCGCAGCCGTATGCTTATTCGAAGCACGCCGGCAGCGCTCGATCGGGGCGGGCTAGGAGGGCTGCTTTACACACTTGCGATCGAACTCTAGAATAGCGCTCGCGTTTCCCCCGAGTTTGTCTCGACGGGTTCGGCTTGTGAAGCGTATTTGCCGGCGACCTGTAATTGGGGATCGCTGTCACTCCTTGCTTCACCGCGAGTTCGGGAAGCTTTTATCCACAAGGAGATCTGTTTAAGTGCGTCACTATGAAGTAGTGTTTTTGGTCCACCCCGACCAAAGCGAGCAAGTCGCTGCGATGATTGACCGTTATCGTGCAATGATCGAAAATGGTGCCGGGCTCATCCATCGTCTCGAAGATTGGGGTCGGCGACAGTTAGCATATCCGATCGCTAAAGTTCACAAAGCGCATTACGTATTGATGAACGTCGAATGTGACGCTAGCGTGTTAGAGGAGCTGACGAGTGCGTTCCGTTTCAACGATGCGGTATTGCGTAACTTAGTAATTAAACGCGACGCCGCTGTTACGGAAGCCTCGATGATGGCGAAAGCGCGTGAAGAAGAACAACGCAATGAAAACGAGCGTCAGAAACGCAGTGAAAATGAACGTCGCGAGGTCGTGGAAGAAGATAGTCAGAGCGACGACGCTCGGGGGGGCGTAGAAACGGATGCGGGGAGCCCTCGTGAAGAGAATAAGCAAAGCGAAGACGAGGCCCCTGATCCAGAACAGGAGCAAGTTGAATGAGACAAAGTGTACCGAAACATTTTCGCCGTCGCCGCTATTGCCGTTTCACCGCCGAGGGTGTTGAAGAAATCGACTATAAGGACTTGAACACGCTCAAAGCATACATTTCGGAGAACGGGAAAATCGTACCCAGCCGTATTTCGGGTACGAAGGCACGTTATCAACGGCAACTCGCGACCGCCGTGAAACGCGCGCGTTATCTCGCGTTGTTACCGTATTGTGACGCGCATTAATTTGGCGTCATTTAGTGTCCTGTCCGACAAATAGCTTTCACAATTCGCTGATCTTTTCCGTCCCTAGCCATGGTGCTCGTCCTTGCGTCGAGTCTGCTACACGGTGTCCTCGGCCCTTGCCGGGAACGAAAAATCCAGCGCGACTTACGTAACCTATTTGTCGGACAGGACACTAGCGACTAGACATCCGATGTTGTTGGGGATCGCGCGTTTTGCTATGCGCGGCCCCTTTGAGGCTGCCTTCACAGCGGCTTCGTTTGCACTGTTATCACTCGTTTTTGCGCCGCTACTAATTATTAGCGGGGCGCTTGTGGCTTTGACCGTATTGCGCCACGGTATTAGGCAAGCATTGCGAGTGATCGCCTACGCGAGTCTTGCCTACGTTCTGATCGTAACGCTAACCGGCGGGAGATTTACTGCGAGTGCATTTCTGCCGCTGGTGTGGGGCGGACCCCTTTTGGCAGGTGCCGTGCTACGCCATAGTGGAAATCAAGGCGCTGGTCTGGCGGTCAATGCTATGCTGGTTGCGGTTTACGCGGCGATAGTACGGCTCCGCACCGGGGGAGATGTGGCCGGATTTTGGCGCGAGCGCCTGGAGGCCTTGGGACGTTCCGTGCGTGAGGAGGGCGGAGCATTCTTGAGAGTGGACGAAATCGCGTCCGTCGGCGCTGTGATGCACATGTGGTCGCTGGTCATATTGTGTTTGGTATTGGCAGCGATGTTGTTGTTAGGCCGGTCCTGGCAAGACGCACTGTTCAACGTGGGCGCTTTTAAGCCAGAGTTTCGCGCGCTGTCTGTACCGCGCGTCATACTGCCGTTGTTAGCACTTGTGGGTGTGGCGGTGTTGAGCGAGCTGACGCAGCAACGTGTCACCGGACTCGCGTCAGATTTTCTCGTCCTCAGCATGGTATTGTTTGGGTTTCAGGGTTTGGCGGTGTTGCACCATCTGGGCATCGCCCGTGACTTTCCACGGTGGTGGTTAGTACCCTGCTATGTGCTATTAGCGCTGCGGCCCGATGTCATCGGTGGATTGCTTGCGGTCGGCGGGATCGCAGATACTGTGCTTGATTTTCGCGACCAGCGCGGCACGAATTGACTTAAAGGTAATGATGATGGAAGTGATTCTACTGGAAAAAGTAAACAATCTCGGTGATTTGGGTGACAAGGTACGCGTGCGCGCCGGATTTGGTCGTAACTACTTGGTGCCGCAGAAAAAAGCGGTCCCGGCAACGGCAGAGAATATTGAAAAGTTCGAAGCACGCCGCGCGGAACTCGAGCAGGCTCAAGCTGCAGCGGTTGGCGGCGCGCGTCAACGCGCTGAGGCGCTTGAAGACGTTGCAATTACTGTCGTTGCTAAAGCGGGGCCCGAAGGCAGGCTTTTTGGTTCGGTTGGTACCGCTGACATCGCCGCCGCGCTCGTTGAGGCGGGTCACGTGGTCGAGAAACGCGAAGTGCGCTTGCCGGCGGGCCCGCTGCGACAATGTGGTAGCTATCCAATAGAAATCGATCTTCATCCCGATGTGCATGTTACCGTGACCGTAAATGTTCAAGCCGAAGACGGTGGTTCGGTGATTACGGCCGGTGACGATGATGGGGAAATCCAACCTACGGCCGAGGATGACTGACGGCAATGCAGCGCGGTGCGCGCGTCTCTCGCCCCTAGAACCGGCGCGGTGGGTAGGCTGGGTTGAATAATGATCGCAGGCTGGAAGAGCTCAAACTGCCGCCGCATTCACTAGAAGCGGAGCAGTCGGTGCTCGGTGGTTTGATGTTGGACAATGACGCCTGGGATCAAATCGCAGATCGCGTGGGTGCGGAGGATTTTTATCGCCACGACCACAACGCGATTTTTCGCGGGATCGAGTCGCTGGCGAATGCCGCTAAACCTTATGACATTGTGACGCTCGCGGAATGGCTCGAGCAACACGACTTGCTCGACGCAGCCGGTGGCCTCCGGTATTTAGCCCAACTCGCCGACACCACGCCGACGGCAGCGAACATCGTCGCCTACGCCGACATTGTGCGCGAGCGCTCCCTGTTGCGCGCCTTGATCAAAACCGCAACCGAAATCGCACAAAAGGCTTTTGCACCCGATGGTCGCGACGCTGCGGATTTAATCGACGAGGCAGAACGTGCGGTGTTCCAAATTTCTGAGAGTGCTACACGTGGGCGGCGCGCGACCGTACCGATTACAGAAATTTTACGTCACGCTGTCGACCGTATCGATGAACTGTTCCAGCGCGATGAGCCCATTACGGGTGTTTCTTCCGGCTTTGCCGAGATCGATGATATGACGTCCGGTTTGCAACCTTCTGATTTAATCATCGTCGCTGGTAGACCGTCTATGGGCAAAACGGCGTTTGCTCTAAATATCGCACAGCACGCAGCGGTAACTGAAAAGTTGCCGGTCGCGGTATTCAGCATGGAAATGCCGAGCGAGCAACTCGCAATGCGCTTATTGTCGTCTTTAGGGCGTATCGATTCGCACAAAGTGCGTACCGGCAAATTGGGGGACGATGATTGGCCACGTTTGACGCATGCGGTCGGGGTGCTCAATGAAGTTCCTTTGTATATAGATGATACGCCGGCTTTAACGCCGGGTGATCTAAGAGCGCGCTGCCGCCGGGTTGCTCGTAATCACGGTCTGGGACTTATCGTGATCGACTACCTTCAGTTAATGCACATACCGGGAACGACTGAGAATCGCGCAACCGAGATTTCCGAAATATCACGTTCTTTGAAAGCGCTCGCGAAAGAGCTGCGCGTGCCGGTGCTCGCTTTATCACAGCTCAATCGATCACTGGAACAACGCAGTGACAAGCGCCCGATGTTGTCTGATTTGCGCGAATCGGGCGCTATCGAACAAGATGCGGACGTTATTATGTTTATCTACCGCGACGACGTTTACAATAATGAAACGGCCGACACCGGTATTGCAGAGATCATTATCGGCAAGCAAAGAAACGGCCCAGTGGGCGTGCGTAAGTTGCGTTTCTTTCGTGAATACACCCGTTTCGACAACCTCGCGCGCGAGAACTATGGTGGCTTAGAGGGCCCCGCATGACGCGGCCGACCCGCGTCGTCATCGACGTGCAGGCGCTGCGCGAAAATCTCGCTACGGTACGACGGTACGCGCCGGGAAGGCACGTGATGGCGATCATCAAAGCCGACGGCTATGGACACGGTGCGGTGCGAGTCGCGCGTGCGCTGGCGTCCACCGATGCTTTTGGGGTGGCGTCGATCGAAGAAGCGGTACGCTTGCGAGAGGCGAAAATCCGACGGCCGATCGTATTGCTAGAAGGCCCGTTCGAAACCGGTGAGATCGATGTGCTACGGCATTTTTCGCTCGAGACGGTAGTGCACACTTGGGAACAGATCGAGATATTGCGAGATGCCCGTGAAATTCCCGTGTGGATCAAGATCGACACCGGCATGCACCGCTTAGGATTTCCTCCCAAGGACTTCGCCAGTGCACATGAGGCGCTCGCAACCAGCGGGCGCATAGTGCGTTATTTAACCCATTTTGCCAACGCACATTGGCTGGGTGATCCTATGGTCCATGGCCAGTTGCGTACGTTTCACGACGTAACGAAAGGCGTCGAGGGCGAGAAATGTCTCGCAAATTCGAGCGCGATACTGGCCTGGCCGGAAACCCATAGCGATTGGGTGCGACCCGGTTTAATGCTGTACGGTGCTAGTCCGTTTCCCGACAGTTGCGGGCGCGACTACGGCTTGATTCCGGTGATGTCGCTGGTCTCATCGATTATCGCAATAAAACAGGTTGCCGCCGGGGGTAGCGTCGGTTACGGCGCGGGCTTCATTTGCCCCGAAGATATGCGCATCGGTGTGGTTGCCTGTGGCTACGCAGACGGTTATCCGCGCCACGCCACAACCGGCACGCCGGTGATCGTCGACGGTGTTCGAACAACGGTGCTTGGTGAAGCGTCTATGGACATGATGATGGTCGACCTGCGGGCGGTAAAAAATGCCCGGCTCGGCTCACCGGTCGAACTTTGGGGTGCCAACTTGCCAGTAGAAGAAATCGCCTACAGCGCCGCTACCATTCCCTACGAGCTGCTCTGCCGTATGCGTTTACGCGCTCAATTCAGCGAAGAAAATCAGTGACTGCGCGGGCGTTTTATCAATGCGAGCAATGTGGCGCGAGCCAAGCAAAATGGGCGGGTCAGTGCAACGAGTGTGGGCAATGGAATTCTCTCGTCGAAACAGCAGCACCAAAACGTGCGGGACGCGGCCAAGCTTATACGGGCGCGCTACCACAGCTGCTTGATTTGTCTGCCGTCGAAAGCCGTGCGGAAACGCGCATCTCGTCTGGTATTAGCGAACTCGACCGAGTGCTCGGCGGCGGTTTGGTCGTCGGCTCGGTGGTGCTCGTCGGCGGGGACCCCGGTATCGGTAAGTCGACTTTGCTGCTACAAACCCTGGCTCACGTCGCCCAGGATCCCGCGCTCAGCGCAGTATACGTCAGTGGCGAGGAATCGCCGGCGCAAATAGCCTTACGTGCCGAACGTTTGCAGCTGGGCACTACGCGCTTGCTATTGCTGACTGAAACCGAAGTGGAACGTGTGCTTGCGATCGCGGAACATAAGAAACCGCAAGTTTTGGTAGTGGATTCGATCCAAACGCTTTACTCCCATACTTTGCAATCCGCGCCCGGCAGTGTGACGCAGGTGCGGGAGTGTGCGCAACAGTTGGTGCGTTTCGCAAAATTGACGCAGACAGCTGTTTACTTGGTTGGGCACGTGACAAAGGAAGGCGCGTTAGCCGGGCCACGCGTACTCGAACACATGGTGGATGCAGTTCTCTATTTTGAGGGCGAATCTGGCGCGCGCTATCGAATGATCCGTGCGTTCAAGAATCGTTTCGGTGCGGTCAATGAACTCGGCGTTTTTGCCATGACGGATCGCGGCCTCAAAGAAGTAACGAACCCGTCGGCGATGTTGTTGTCGCGGCATGAACAACATGTACCAGGCAGCCTGGTAATGGTGACCCGCGAAGGCACGCGCCCTTTGTTGGTCGAAGTGCAAGCCCTGGTCGACGAAAGTGTGCTCGGCAATCCGCGCCGCGTGACAGTGGGTTTCGAGCACAATCGACTCGCGATGTTACTCGCCATTTTGCATCGCCACGGTGGGATCTCGACCGCCGCCAGCGATGTCTACGCAAACATTGTCGGGGGTGTGCGGGTCACTGAGACGGGCGCCGATTTGCCGATAGTGTTGGCGGTGTTATCAAGTCTACGCGACCGACCCATCGCGCGCGATGTGGTTGCTTTTGGTGAACTCGGGTTGGCGGGCGAGGTGCGGCCGGTACAATATGGCCTCGAGCGTTTGCGTGAGGCCGCCAAGCAAGGTTTTAAGGCGGCAATAATCCCACAAGCGAACATCGCAAAGACGACGCAAATGGATGCCGAGACGGCTGCGGTCGAAATTCGTCCGGTGACGCGCCTCAGCCAGGCCCTCGAGTTAGTCTAATACTCGATGCCGCCCGCGTCCTCTTTCAATATCCGGGCTAGCATCGTCGTCGTGCGCATTTTCGTCCTCTGAATTCGTATCTTGCGGCACAAAAATGCGCGTACTCCGTACGGTTTGCTCGGTGCTGTGGAGGATCTCGATCGTGTAACCTGCGATGCGCATGCTGATCCCCGTTTCGGGGATATGCTCTAGCTGAGCAAGAATTAATCCGTTTAAAGTTTTGGGACCCTCTTCCGGCAAACGCCAACCATAAGTGCGGTTGAGTGCGCGAATATTGGCGCTACCGTCTACCAAGAAACTGCCGTCTTCTTCGGCACGCACGTCGCGCATGGCAAATTGCGGTACCGTAGTGAATTCTCCGACGACCTCTTCCAATAAGTCGTCGATCGTGACGAGACCTTCGATGTCACCATATTCGTTAACGACGAGCGCGGCACGTTGACGTTTTACTTGGAAATGGATCAGCTGAGTATGTAGATCCGTTTTGAGTGGTACGTAATAGGGTTCCGTGAGCAGGGTTTCTAGCTGCTTGACACCAAGCTCGGTGTTTCCATGCAGCATGCGGGCGAGGTTACGCATGTGCAAAATGCCGACTGTGTCGTCTAGTGAACCGCGATAACACGGTACACGGGTATGGCGACAACCGGTGATCTGATCGAGAATGTCGACCCAATTTGCCTCCAGGTCGATGGCGACAATTTCACTACGCGGCACCATGATGTCTTCGATCGTCCCACGGTCGAGGTCCAAGATGCCGAACAACATTTCACGGTGTTTGTGCGGGATCATCGCGCCCGCTTCTTTGACAACGGTGCGCAGCTCTTCGCGATCAAGCGGATCAGCTGCTACGGGGTTGGCCTCCACGCCGAGCAGGCGCAATAAGCCGGTCGTGAGGCCGTTCATTAATAAGATGACGGGATGAAATACAGCCATCAAGCTACGCAGCAGTAGCGACGAAGGAAAGGCGATGCGCTCGGGGTGCAGCGCGGCGAAAGTTTTCGGTAGGATCTCGGCGAAGACGAGCATTACCGCAGTGAGAATAATCGTCGCTGGGAGCAAGCCGCGCTCGCCAAAGAGCTGCAAGGTCGCGATCGTCGCGATTTGCGTTAATAGAATATTAACGAAGTTATTGCCGAGTAGAATGAACCCGATGAGGCGATCTGGTCGTTGCAATAGTTGCAATGCGCGCCGCGCGCCGCCGTGGCCTTGGTCGGCCAAGTGCCGTAGCCGGTAGCGATTTAGCGCCATCATGGAGGTTTCAGTGCTCGAAAAATATCCCGACGCGATGATCAGGAAAAGCAGCGCACCCGCGATGACGAGTAATGAATGATCGCCCAAGGTTCAAGTCCGGTGGAGAATAAGTTCGAGCACAATTTTGCTGCCGAAGAATCCCAGGGCGAGCAAAAAAAATCCCCCTATGACCCATCTGACCGCATGTCGACCACGCCAGTTGAGTCGCCATCGCCCGTGCACGAGCACCGCGAAGACGCCCCAGGCGAGCATGGAAAATACGATTTTGTGGGATAAATGTTGTCCCTGAATATCGTCGATATAGAAAGCGCCAAGCACCAGACCGCCGCTAAGCAGCATGAAGGCGATCGCGGTGAGTTGGAACATGACGCGTTCCATCACGGGTAGAGGTGGTAGGAAGTTTAATATTGGATGATGTTGCCGCAGTTTGTAGGCCGCGAATGCTAAAAATGCGCTTTGCAACGCTGCGATCGCGAACAAGCAATAGGCTAGTAGAGATAACGCAATGTGTAGCTCGAGCCCTAGCGGCAAGGCGGTCAAGCGTTTCGTTTGCTCGGCGGGAAACCATAGAGTGGCGAGTACTGCGATACCGGCGACAGGGAGTAAGACGACCAGCAGGCTTTCGATCGGACGTAAGAGCGCCAGCGCGACCGCGACCACAGCGATGCACCACGCCACCAGCGACGCGGAATTGAGGACGCCCAAATCGACGCCCACATCGGACAAGGTCGCCGGTAGGAGCAGGCAAGCGTGTAGTCCGAGCGCCGTGATCGCGAGCGCCAAACCAACCCCGCGGCGCGTGCGTGGCCCCACTGATCGCCCTTCCTGTGCCCCGGCGACGAGCACGGAAGCACCCAGGTAACCGGCCAAGGAGAGCGTCCCGAGGATTACGCTCGATATACCAGGTTGGATCATTTAGTCTTTAGCATGATTGCGATACTGTGGCTTCGTGGTCGCCATTGCAGCACAATTTCAGTGCTGAATGAAGCGCGAAACCGTATGCTCGGTGAGCGGCGTTGGCCGCCAATAGCTTGAATCCGCTTACGCGCATCTCGTACCATGCAACGACGCCATACATCAATTTCCCAGCGGGCCTGTAAGTATGTTTCAAAACCTGAGTGACCGTCTACGCGGGATCACGAAAAACCTGCGTGGCCAAGCGCGCCTCACCGAAGACAACATCGAGTCTACCCTGCGCGAGGTGCGCCTAGCACTGCTAGATGCAGACGTTGCTTTGCCAGTGGCAAAGGAATTCGTCGAACGGGTGCGTTCGCAGGCAGTCGGCGAAGAAGTGATCGGCAGTCTAACGCCCGGACAGGCGCTGATCCGCGTTGTACGCGACGAACTAACGACGCTGATGGGCGCTGCCGGCGTACCGCTCGACCTGCAAGCTGAACCGCCGGTGACTATCCTACTGGCGGGTCTGCAGGGCTCTGGCAAAACAACGAGCGCGATCAAGCTTGCTCGGCGTTTGACCGCAACGGACCACAAAAATGTCGCGGTCGTAAGTTGCGATGTTTATCGTCCCGCGGCGATCGAGCAGCTGGCGATACTAGCAGGTGAGATCGGCGTCGATTGCTTCGCCAGTGATGCTGGGAGCCCACTAGCGATTGCAAACGCTGCCATAGATGCTGCGCGCAAGCAGTTCAAAGACGTGCTGATCGTCGATACTGCGGGTCGACTCGCTATCGACGAGCAAATGATGCGCGAAATCCGCGAACTCCACGACACGCTCCAGCCGCGTGAAACCTTATTCGTCATCGATGCCATGATGGGACAGGATGCGGTCAATACGGCGAAAGCCTTTAACGATAGCTTGCCGTTGAGTGGGGTCATTTTAACTAAAGCAGACGGTGACGCACGGGGCGGGGCGGCGTTATCGGTGCGCCATGTCACCGGCAAACCGATCAAATTTTTGGGCGTCGGTGAGAAAACGGATGCGCTAGAACCGTTTCATCCCGACCGCATGGCTTCGCGCATCCTGGGCATGGGCGATGTTTTATCGCTGATCGAAGAAGTTGAGCAGAAGGTTGACAAAGACAAAGCGCAGAAAGTCGCTCGTAAACTTGCTAAAGGTAAGGGTTTCGATTTGCAGGACTTTCGTGAGCAGATCGATCAAATGCGCAGTATGGGCGGTTTATCGGCGCTTATGGGAAAATTGCCCGGCACTGACGATCTACCCGCTCAGGTAAAAGAGCGCGTTAACGATCAGGAGCTGACCCGTCTAGGGGCGATTATCGATTCGATGACAACCCACGAGCGCCGTTTCCCGGCGGTGATCAAAGCCTCACGGAAACGCCGCATAGCCGCTGGCTCTGGGACCCAAGTCCCGGACGTAAATCGCCTGCTTAAGCAGTTCGATCAAATGCAGCGTATGATGAAAAAAATGAACAAGAAGGGTGGGATGAAAAAACTCATGCGCGGCATGCAAGGACAATTGCCACCCGGCATGCGGTTTTAGGGGAGCAGTGTGGACGACGCGTTGCGCAAAAGCGCGCTTGAATATCATATAGAACGGCGGCCGGGAAAAATTGAAGTAACTGCGACCAAAGCACTCGCGAATCAGCGCGATCTTGCTTTGGCCTATTCTCCTGGTGTCGCTGCGCCCTGTGAAGAAATCGCCGCCGATCCTGGTACCGCATCGATCTATACGAATCGTGCAAATTTGGTCGCCGTGATTACGAACGGTAGTGCGGTGCTAGGTCTCGGTGATATCGGTGCGTTGGCGGCGAAACCGGTCATGGAAGGCAAGGCAGTTTTGTTTAAAAAGTTTGCCGGCATCGATGTCTTTGATTTAGAAATCGACGAGTCAGACCCGGATCGGCTCGTAGAGATCATCGCTAGTCTCGCGCCGAGTTTTGGGGGAGTGAATCTGGAGGATATTAAGTCCCCGGAGTGTTTCTATATTGAGCAGCAGTTACGCGAGCGTTGTGGGATCCCGATTTTTCACGATGATCAACATGGTACCGCGATTATTACCGGTGCCGCGGTGCTCAATGCGTTGCGTTTGGTCGATAAACGCCTGGAAGATGTCCGTTTAGTGACGTCTGGCGCTGGTGCTGCGGCGATAGCTTGCTTGAAGCTGTTGGTTTCGATGGGCTTGTCGCCTGCCAACGTGCTCGTTACCGATCGCAAAGGCGTCGTGCACGCCGACCGTCTCGACGAGTTGGATGAATACAAGGCTCAATTCGCGCAGCCGACCGCAGCACGGAGTTTAGCGGACGCGATCGTTGATGCCGACGTCTTTTTAGGTTTATCGGCACCCGGCGTGCTCACCCCCGGGATGGTTGCCACGATGGCTATGGACCCGATAATTTTGGCGCTCGCGAACCCAACGCCAGAAATAATGCCCGAAGATGCCTTGGCCGTGCGGCCCGACGCCATCGTCGCAACTGGGCGTTCAGATTACCCTAATCAAGTGAATAACGTGCTGTGCTTTCCGTATATTTTTCGCGGTGCGCTCGACGTTGGCGCAAGCACGATCACGGAGGAAATGAAAGTAGCGTGCGTTGAAGCGATCGCCAATCTAGCCACCCAGGAAGCGTCGGAGATCGTATTGGCCGCGTACAAAGACGAAAATTTGTCATTTGGCCGCGAGTATTTGATCCCCAAGCCGTTCGATCCGCGTTTGATCACGTGTTTGGCGCCGGCTGTAGCAGCGGCTGCAATGCGTTCCGGTGTTGCAACTCATCCCATAGAAGACATGGACGCTTATCGTGACCAACTAGCCAAGTTCGTCTTCCATTCCATGTTGTTGATGCGCCCGATATTGAGCCGTGCAAAGCGTGAGCCGCAACGCATTGTGTACGCCGATGGCGAAGAAGATACGGTATTACGTGCTGTCCAATCTGTATTCGATGAAGGCCTGGCGCGGCCGATTTTAGTGGGGCGGCCAGCGGTAATTGAGCGACGCACCAAGAAATTGGGGCTGCGTTTGCGCTTGGATGATATTGAAATCGTAAACCCGGAAAAGGATGCGCGCTATCGCGAATACTGGATCACCTATCACGATGTCATGAAGCGCAAAGGTGTTTCGCCACAGCAAGCGCGGACCGTGTTGCGAACCAGTACAACGGTCATCGCAGCGCTAATGGTCCGTAAGGGTCATGCTGATGCCATGCTATGTGGGTTAACCGGTCGCTATGAGCAACACTTACGTCACCTTATCGATCTCTTCGGGGTTAGCGATGACGTTATTTCGCCAGCAGCGCTCAACGTATTGATCTTGCGTAAGGGCAATTACTTTATTTGTGACACGGCGGTTAATGGGCGACCCTCGGCAGACTTGCTCGCCGATATCACCATTCATGCCGCGCAACGCATTCAGCAATTTGGCTTAACGCCGAAAGCAGCACTGCTGTCGCACTCCAGTTTCGGTTCGCGCGATGATGAATCTGCGCGGCGTATGCGTGAGGCGCTGCAGATCATTCGTCGCGACATGCCTGAACTCGAGATCGACGGGGAGATGCAGGCAAATTTGGCGTTGTTGCCGGACGTGCGCCAGGCAGTTTTGCCCGATTCCACCCTGGAAGGCGTGGCGAATCTGCTGGTTATGCCGAATATCGAAGCCGCCAACATTGCTATGAACTTATTGGCGGTTACCGGCGAAGGCGTTGCCGTCGGACCGATTTTAATGGGGTTGCGGCGACCGGCTCACATTTTGCCGGCTTCGGCTAGCGTGCGCCGTGTCATCAACATGACCGCGCTGGCTGCAGTCGACGCCCAGATGAGTTCGACAGACTGCGAGCCCGCATGACGCGGCAATACCACAAGCGTCACTGGCTCTTAGTCCTTTGCTTTGCTAAGCACTAGCGCGGCGTTATGCCCACCGAAGCCAAAACTATGCGTGAGTGCGTGGTCGAAGCGGTGCGATGTTGGACGCCGCACGAAGTTAAGATCGGCGATTGGCTGTTCTAAATTGAGCGAAGTATGCACGCGTTGATCGAGAATGCTCATAACGGTCACCGCAAACTCCAATGCCCCACTCGCGCCTATCGTGTGACCCAATATCGATTTGCTACTGTTGACTAACGGACCGTGGGGGAACAACCGTTCGATGATTCGCGCTTCGATGGGGTCATTGGTCCGTGTCGATGTTCCGTGGGCGTTTATATAACCGATGTCCTGCGGCGCGAGTTGCGCGCGCCGCAGGACGGTTTGCAACAGCGGCACGATCGCGTTGTCTTCCGCTGATATCGCAACGAGCGAATTGGCGTCAGAGTTCAAGGCGAACGAAGTGACTTCGGCGAGTGCTTGTCCATCGCGGCGGGCAACGTGCTCGGCCGCCTCCAGGACGACTGCCGCGCAGCCACCCTCCGAGAACAAAAAACCACTGCGAGCGTTATCGAAAGGACAATTTTCCGGGCTGCCGTCGGCATGCGGATGCGCTAAGGCTTGCAGGCGATCGAAACCCATAAACACGCCGCCGGCGCGATCGCCGAGGTGTTCGGCACCGCCCGCAATGCAGAGATCAACTTCACCGCGCGCGATAGCCTCAAAGGCGCGCCCGATCGCGGCTGTGCCGCTGGCACAGGAAAAACATGCGGTGTCGTTGACGCCACGAAAACCATAGCGTATGCCTAAATTTGCACTCACCGCGTTGGGCATCGTTTGGCAGATAACGAGCGGATTCACCCGCGCGTGCGCATTTAGGGCGGCGGCCAGCTCGGTAAAGAGCGGTTTCTGCTCCCTGTCTGCAAATCGTTCAAGCGTTTCACGCTCGCTGCCCAAGGCATGGGCTAGGTAATTATCGAACGGTGCCCGGGCGCCGCCGAGCCCGGTTCCGAAAAATACCGCCGCGCGATCTTTGTCAACGCCCGTGATCTGGTAGGTGTTCGCGCGGCGGTCACGTTGTACCCGCGCGAAGCCGGCATGATCGAGCGCTTCTTCGGCCGCGTACAAGGCGATGAGGGACACCGGGTCGAGCGTTAGTTGTTGCGCTTTGCTGATAGCTCGGCGGCTAAACGTCGGCAGATTCAAAGGTACCCAGCGTTGTGAGGTCGCGCGATAATAGTGTTGCCAGTGCGGGGGCAAGGGGACGGCGAGTTGCGGTCCTGCCAGGCACTCGGACCAAAAAGAGGCGAGGTCGTGACCCAAAGACGACACAACGCCGATACCTGTTACGACGACGCGACGCATGCTTCCTCGTACTCTTCGAGTGGTTATATCAACGGCAGTTTAACCTGTCGTTGCGAACATTGTCTGCCTAGATCATTATGACTATTTCCTCCTCAGCGATAAGTTTATGAACTTGACAGGCAAGACTAATGCCGATGCCGAAGGCGAATTACGTGAAAACATTCGTTTTCTTGGGCGACTCCTTGGTGACACGCTGAAAGAACAAGAAGGGACGCGAACGTTCGAGCGCGTGGAACGCGTTCGCCAGCTAGGCGTGCGTTTCCGACGCGACGAGGACGAGGGTGCGCGGCGCGAACTCGGTACGTTGCTGGACGGACTTGACCACGGCGAAGTCGTTAAAGTGGTAAGAGCGTTCAGCTTATTTTCTTTGCTGGCGAATCTTGCCGAGGATAAGCATCGCATTAGGAGGCAGCGTGAGCGTAGCGGAGACGAAGATACGAGTGTAGCGGGTTTGGTTGCACGTCTTAGCGAAGTAGGGCTTGGCGCGGCAACGCTCGCGGACCTACTGCGGCAGGCCTCGATTTCACCGGTCTTGACCGCGCACCCCACCCAGGTGCAGCGCAAGAGCGTTCTAGACTTGCAGCGCGAAGTGGCGCGGTTGTTGGACGAACGCAATCGCGTGCGATTAGAGCCTGAAGAGCTGGTCGAAAACGAGGAACAACTGCGTCGAGTAATATTGACGCTGTGGCGAACGCGCACACTACGTACGGCACGTCTGACGGTGCTGGACGAGATCGCTAATGGTTTGTGTTACTACGAGTATACTTTTTTACGCGAATTGCCGCGTGTTTATGCGGAATTAGAGGATGGATTAGGTGCTCACCACGGCTACCGTCACATATCGGTGCCCAGCTTTTTTCAAATGGGATCGTGGATTGGTGGTGACCGCGACGGCAATCCGTTTGTAACACCCGAGGTTACCGCGCATGCCGCCTCCGAACATGCTGTGGTCGCATTTCAATTTTACCGGGATGAGTTGACTCGTCTGACTCGCGAGCTGAGCCTATCGAGCTATTTAATAGCAGCAACACCGGCGGTGTTGGCAATCGCAGATGGTGCGCCACCCGATACCCCCTACCCCGAGCACGAGCCGTATCGGCGTGCCCTGGCCGCGATTCGGGCCCGTGTGGCGGCGAGCTCGGCAGCGCTCGCCGGTCGCACCTTAGCACTTGATGCGAGTGCACCCTACGACCGCAGCGTTGATTTCGTGTCCGACCTAGACACGGTGATTGCCTCGCTACGACAACATCAAGCAGCGCGTATCGCGCAAGGTCGGCTGCGTCATTTGCGACGGGCAGCGGACGTGTTTGGATTTCACCTATGTGCGCTAGATTTGCGGCAGCACAGCGCCGTGCACGAAACTGTCGTCGCCGAATTAATCGCTAATGCGGGTGTTGGTGATTACGTTGCCGGTGATGAAGCGCAACGACGTGACTGGTTGTTGCAGGAACTGGACAGTCCGCGACTGTTGCGTTCGAAATTCATCGAATATTCCGCGATTGCGATGAGCGAACTCGCTATGTTTGATTGCGCCGCGGAGATCCAGCGGCGTTACGGCCAGGCGGCGATTCAAAATTACATCATTTCTAACGCTGCCAGTGTGAGCGACGTGCTCGAAGTTGCTGTGCTGTTGAAGGAGGCGGGTTTGCTGACACCGGGGTCTAATCCGCGGGCGACAGTGAACATCGTGCCTTTGTTTGAAACGATTGCCGATTTGAGAAATTGCGGCACCGTGATGGCTGAGCTCTTTGATTTGCCACCGTATCGAGGCATGTTGTCGGCACGGGGTGATATGCAAGAAGTGATGTTGGGTTATTCGGATTCCAATAAGGACGGCGGCTTTCTGACGTCCAATTGGGAGCTCTACAAAGCGGAAGTTGAACTCGTAGAAGTGTTCGCGCGCTACGGCATCGTGCTGCGCTTGTTTCACGGACGCGGGGGTACTATCGGTCGTGGGGGTGGGCCAAGCCATTCGGCGGTATTGGCACAGCCCATGCGCAGTGTGGATGGACGCTTGCGCTTGACGGAGCAAGGCGAGGTGATCGCGAGCAAATACGGTGACAACGTGCTCGGAAGACAAAATCTTGAAATTCTATTGAGTGCACCGCTACAGGCGGGTTTGCTGCAGGATCCCATGCGCGTGATGGAAAGCGAGTACCGCGTGACGATGGAGGAACTTAGTGATACGGCGTTCGCAACCTATCGCGAATTGGTTTACGACACGCCTAACTTCGAGAAATTTTTTCAACAAGCAACGCCGATAAAAGAAATTGCCGAACTCCATATTGGTTCTCGCCCGAGTTCGCGTAAGAAATCGGGACGCATCGAAGACCTGCGTGCGATCCCGTGGGTATTTAGTTGGGCCTTGACGCGCATCATGCTGCCAGGTTGGTATGGGTTTGGCAGCGCGGTCGATGCTTATGTCGAAAAACACGGTGCTGCAGGGCGGCAGCGGTTACGGGGAATGTATCGTAATTGGTCGTTTCTGCAGACCTTGCTATCAAATATGGATATGGTGCTCGCGAAAACTGATCTTGCGATCGCGTCGCGCTACGTTGCGCTCGTCGAAGACAGCGAGCTAGCGGGATCGATCTTTGCCACGCTTCGCGCCGAATGGGAGCGTACCGTGCGCGCTGTGCTCGATATCACTGCGCGAGATAAATTGCTGGCCGACAATCCAGGGCTTGCGAGTGAAATCCAGCATCGCTACCCGTACATCGACCCATTAAATCATGTGCAAACCGTGTTGCTGAAGCGTTTTCGTTCGGGAGACCCGGACCCATTGATCAAGCTCGGTGTACTGATCACGATCAATGGCATAGCCGCTGGTTTGCGCAACAGCGGTTGAAAACCGGTGCGCAGCAGCGCTGCTCGCGTTTAATAAGCGCAGCGGCTTTGCGTATGAGGACTTAATGTAATTCGTCCGTGACGGCAATGCCACCGGGGTTTTGTGCACGGTGAGTCACTAGGAATGCGGCGACCAGCTCGTTCGCGATGTCGTTTAATTTGCGCAGCTCCATCGGCAAGGCGACGCCGGTTTGCCCTTTCGTCCACAGTAGCGTCGGGGTGAATCCCGCGGCGCGATTGTTGAGTGGTGCTTTACCGAGAAGTTCAAGGGTGATGCCGTAAAACCAAAAGTGATATTGGCTTTGATTAGTATTGACGCGCATGCGTATGAGCTTGGCGTCGGGCTGTGTCAGCGCCGTGTTTCTATCGATGACGTTAAAACCAGCGCTCTGCAGTTGTGTTGCAATGGCAGTCTGCAAGCGATCTGCGCTTATTCCGTAGCGCGCGAATTCATCGCGAACCCCGCTGACTTCCACCGCCACGTCCCGTACACCGTTTAGCGTCATCGCTGAGAAGTCATTCGCGGCAGCGAGATTCAATAGCGATACTGACCACCAGTAGAAAATTGCAAGGACGAGATGATTGCATAAGCGCATGGGGTTCTCCAAAGTGAACGTGACGTCGCGTGCGTGGCACTTCAACGTCGAAGTGCCGGGTTGCGCACGAATAAAACCGCAGCACTCACCACTATCATGGTGAGAAAGCACAACAGCGACCATTCCGCGATCGATAGACCTAGAAACCGCCATTCGACGCTCGCGCACTCCCCAGTGCCGCGTAAGGATCGCATGATGGTTTCACTTAGAGGATACATGTCCAACATGAATTCCAGACCGGGCCCGCATTCAGGCACCTGGTCCGCCGGCAAATGCTGTAGCCAAGTTTGTCGGCCCGCGATGCCAGCACCAAACAAGGCGAACAATAGTGCGGCGATCGCATAACAACCGCGGATCAGACCACGTGGACCGTGCATTGCGGCAATCATGCTGATTAGCGCGATACCGAGGTAACACAGGCGTTGAAATATGCACATGGGACAAGGTTCCAGACCCCGTGCGAATTGCAAATAATATCCATATGCGAGCAAACCGAGGCAAGCCAAGGTGAGGACAATAAAAGGCCAACGGGTATGCAAGAGTCGTAACATTAAACTTAGAATCCTCAGTTGACCGCTTCGAGCAAGCTAGCGCTTATTAGTGTACCGATGATAACGTGTCTCTCAGTTTCACTCATTCGGTGAACGCCGCTACGACCTCCATTGCACGTCGCACGGGGTGCCTGGCGGCGTTATAACTCGTTGGCATAGGTCAACTATTCCGCCTCGTGATGCCTTGCCAGAGACCACTAGCGGCGCACCTTGAATGCCGTCCAACTGAGGATTCTAGCTTAAAGGATGCCGCAACTAGCAGTTTGGGGTTTGTAGTTTAGAACGACAAGGCGCTCAACGAGAAGTTCTACTTCTGAACGCTTAAGCGCTCGCTGTGGGGTCGCTAGGATCCCGCGGCGTCGGCGCCATTGTCGGGCCAATACGGCGGATAATCGAAGTTCAGCGGGGTGGCGCTCGAGGTGCGTAAGGGCGCATTCAGCGCCGCTGTTTCGACGACGGCCAGCAACCGATGGCCTTGGTGTGCGTCTCGCACGGCAGCGACAATTTGCCCCCGTGACCTTCCGCGGGCGTCATCGGGGTGTGTGATCCGTGCACCGGGTTCGGGCACTGATCCGGTGCCTGTGGCTAATAACATGCGGCGTTTCAGTGCGCCGCGATATTTGACCCGGGCCACAATTTCTTGCCCGGGAAAGCAGCCCTTCTCGAAACTTAGTCCCGCCAATAGGTCGAGGTTGAGTTCCTGCGGCAGAAATTCACCGCTGAGTTGCGGTGCCAAAGATATCGGCAGGCCGTCGCGCAAGTCGAGCGCCCGCCAAGCGGGCCAATCTAATGCGGCGTCATCGTCGGTCTCGCCGCAGCGGGTGTCTTCGTCACGCGGTTCGCACACGATGTAACGCGGGGTGAGCACCCCGATGCTGAGCGCAACGCAGTGCGCGGAGAGACGATACTGGGCACCGAAGGACGGTGTCTCAGGTAGTGCTTTGGGCAATGCGCGGTGCGGCTCGGCAACGAAACCCCAGACGTGCCATGCTGCAGTATCGTCTTCTAGGGTGACGGCCGCGCGTAGTACGAATAGACTTAAGCGCTGCATGAATTGAGCGGCGGCGCTCGCATCAATGAGCACGTAGAAGTCGCCCCCGAATTCGAACAGATAAAAAGTGTGCAGGACCCGCCCCTGTGGCGCACACCAACTCGTCAACAAGTGGCGCGAATGGGACAATAGCCCGAGGTCACCGGTGAATTGAGCTTGCATGAAATCTTTGGCGTCGGCGCCGCTAAGACGCACCACGGCGTAGTCGGTGAGGGAGATTTTAGCCATGCGGAGTTGATTTGATTCGCTCAATCAAGCGCGCGTAACTAATATCGACGGGTGTGTGACGACCTGTGAACCAGGCGTAGAGATCGACGTCCGTTTCATCAAGTAAACGCCCGAATGCTGCCTTTTCTTTGCCGTCAAGATCGGCGTACTGCGTTTGCGCGAAACTCAGCAAAATGATATCCAATTCGCGCATACCGCGGCGGCATCGCCATAACACGCGCTTCAACGACGTCTCAGAATCTTCCGCCATGTCACAGCGAGCGCAGGACCATCATTTTCTTAATTTCGGCTATCGCACGTGCGGGGTTCAAACCTTTCGGACAGGTTTTGGCACAGTTCATAATGGTATGGCAGCGGTAGAGACGGAAAGGATCTTCCAGATCATCGAGGCGTTGGCCGGTTGCTTCATCGCGACTATCGATAAGCCAACGGTAGGCCTGCAGTAAAATCGCGGGACCAAGATAACGCTCGCTGTTCCACCAATAGCTAGGGCAGGAAGTAGAACAACAGGCGCACAGGATGCACTCATAAAGGCCGTCGAGCAAAGCGCGATCGTCTTTCGATTGCAGGCGTTCTTTATCAGGTGGTGGTGACTCTGCTTGGAGCCACGGTTCGACCGAGGCGTATTGCGCGTAGAAATGCCGTAAATCAGGCACTAAATCTTTTACGACCGACATGTGGGGTAGCGGGTATATTTTTACATCGCCATTTATATCCGTGATCGACTTCGTGCACGCTAAAGTGTTTGTGCCGTCGATGTTCATGGCGCAGGAACCGCAAATGCCTTCGCGGCAGGAACGCCGAAAAGTAAGGGTCGCGTCTAGTTCGTTTTTAATATAGATGATCGCGTCAAGCACCATCGGCCCGCAGCGGTCCAAATCAATCTCGAAACTATCGAGACGTGGGCGTTCCCCTGCATCGGGATCCCACCGATATATCGCAAAACGCTTCGACCGTTGTGCTGACTGTGCTGCGGAGATCTGTTTCCCGGCTTGAACTTTCGAGTTTGTAGGCAGCGTTAGATGTGCCATAGAGTCGTCCTTTAATAAACGCGTTTCTGCGGTGGGATGATCTCGATCTCATCCGTTAAGGTGTGCATGTGTACGGGACGGTAATCGAAGTTGATCGTACCGTTGGCATCGAACCATGTCAGTGTATGTTTCATCCAGGCGTTATCGTCCCGTTCCGGGAAATCCTCACGGGCGTGTGCGCCGCGACTTTCCGTACGGTTATAGGCCGCGTTTATGCTGACCATGGCGTTTTCAAGCAAGTTCTCAAGTTCCAACGTCTCCGCGAGATCGGTGTTCCACACCATGGATCGATCGCTGACCTTGATGTGCGCAAATCTCTGCCACACAGCATTGAGTTTATCGATCCCTTCCGCCAACACGTCACCGGTACGAAATACGGCGGCGAAATTTTGCATCGTACGTTGCATGTCTAGGCGTAGTTTAGCCGTCGGTTCGCTGCCGTTTGCATGGCGAAGGCGGTCGAAACGCGTGAGGATGCGGTCGATCGCGCCGTTTTCTAAAGGTTTATGTGGACTGCCCGGTTTTATATCGGCCGCGGCGCGTTTTGCCGCCGCCCGCCCGAACACGATCAGGTCTAACAGCGAGTTGGAGCCAAGACGGTTCGCGCCATGCACCGATACACACGCTGCTTCACCGATCGCCATTAGGCCGGGTACCTCGGCGTCAGGATCACCGCTAGCTAAGCTTACGACTTGGCCATGATAGTTAGTCGGAATACCACCCATGTTGTAATGCACTGTGGGCAATACCGGAATTGGTTCTTTTGTGACATCGACGCCGGCGAAAATCGCGGCAGACTCGGCGATCCCAGGTAGTCGTTCTTCGATTACTTCTGGGCCCAGGTGTTCGAGATGCAAATGAATGTGGTCTCCATCGCTGCCGACACCACGACCTTCGCGGATCTCGATTGTCATCGAACGTGAGACAACATCACGGGAAGCGAGGTCTTTGGCATTAGGGGCATAGCGTTCCATAAAACGCTCGCCGTCAGAATTCGTCAAATAACCACCTTCGCCGCGCACGCCTTCGGTAATCAAACAACCTGCACCGTAGATCCCTGTCGGATGGAATTGGATAAATTCCATATCCTGTAGCGGTAAGCCGGCGCGTAGCACCATCGCGTTACCGTCTCCCGTGCAGGTATGGGCGGAGGTGCAGGAAAAGTAGGCGCGTCCATAACCACCGGTTGCAAGCACAACGGTATGGGCACGGAATAAATGCAGCGAACCGTTTTCCATATCCCAAGCGATCACGCCGCGGCAAACACCCTCAGTGTCCATGACCAGGTCGATGGCAAAATATTCGATCATGAATTCGGCGTTGTGTTTTAAGGACTGCTGATAAAGCGTGTGAAGGATCGCGTGGCCAGTACGATCTGCCGCCGCGCAAGTGCGTTGCGCAATGCCCTCGCCGAAATTCGTGGTCATACCGCCAAACGGGCGCTGGTAGATGCGTCCTTCTTCGGTACGTGAAAACGGCACGCCGTAATGTTCAAGCTCGATGACTGCCGGGATCGCTTCACGGCACATATATTCGATCGCATCTTGGTCACCCAACCAGTCGGATCCTTTTACCGTGTCGTACATATGCCAGCGCCAATCATCAGGGCCCATATTGCCCAGTGCTGCGCTCATGCCACCCTGAGCGGCGACGGTATGGCTGCGGGTGGGAAATACTTTGGTAATGCAGGCGGTCGAGAGTCCCTCGGCGGCCATGCCGAACGTGGCGCGCAGTCCCGCACCACCAGCGCCAACAACGACGACGTCGTATTTATGTTCGATGAGCGTATAGGCACTAGTCATGGGTATTATCCGAGAGAGACCTTGAAAATCGCAACGAGCGCTAATAAAGCGCAAAGCGCAGCACCGAAGCGCATTAGGATTTGCAGTGTTATGTGAGCCAATTCGTGGTGCACGTAGTCTTCGATAATGACTTGTAGACCGAGTACAGCATGCGCGAATAGCGTGACCACCGAGGCCAGTAACAGCGTCGTGATTAGTGGCCGTTGCACCCAAGCGACGACTTCGTCATAAGGTGCGCCGACGAGCGCGATCATGGCGCTAACAAACCACAATCCGAGCGGAACCAATGCCAATGCGGTAAATCGTTGCCAGCGCCAATGTGAGGTGCCTGATTTTGCCGAGCCTAAACCTCGGACCCGACCGAGATCACTACGCAAACTCATGCACCACCTCCTTGCGCCAGCACGCAGATCCAGGTAACCACCGTTAGAAAAGTCGCGGCCCCGAGAGCGGTAAAACCGGACATATAGGCAGTTTTGAGTTCAAATCCCTGACCAGCATCCCAAAACAGATGGCGAATGCCGTTGCAGAGATGGTAGAAAAACGCCCAGGTCCACGCGAAGAGCACCAGCTGAACCCACCAAGAGCCCAAGCAACCGGTCGCTTGGGCGTAAGCAGCAGGGCCACGCGCGAGGGCCACCAGCCAGGCGGTCAATGCGATGGTACCGAGGCTTAGGAACAGGCCGCTTATACGGTGTGTAATCGACAAGAGCGACGTTAGCTGCGGTCGATAGATCTGCAGGTGCGGTGATAGCGGTCTGCTACTCATGGGTTTTCCTTACAAAATAAAACATATTTTGCTCTCTGCGGGCCGTTATTCGGTATCGCAGCGTATGTTGCGCGATTCGGTGCCTGATCTTTCGCGAGTCGATCTTGCCCAGGGAATTGTCTCTCGAATCGAAATGCACCTGCTCCCGTTAGTACAGGTGGATCAGAAATCTATGCAGCGTCCGCGGCGCTCCCAATCACCATAGCGCGTCGGTTCGAGTCCTCGCGGTCCGCCAATTTCGCGTGGTTTAGGTCTACGCTCGGACACTTCGGTGTCTTCTTCGCGGCGAGTCGCGGGCGCTGGTGTTTCCTCGGTAGCAGTTTTGCCTCGTATGCGAGTCATATGGTGCGGTACAAATTGATTGGCGTTTCAAGTCAAACTTGTCGCAAAGTGGTCGTACAAGGCCATTCCGCGTATCGCGTTGCGCTGGCAACCGGGAGCGGCGCGGTTTCAGTTTGCGTAAACGTTGGACCGCAAAAGCTTGCTTGCCACCATCTTGACATGATCCCACCCACGGCCGTTAGTATCTTTTCTCCTCGTCATGATTTCAAGCGCAGGTGGCCACGGATGGACCGCATGTCGAACCCCTTTCGCGCACCGCTGCGATTACCGGTACGAGCTTCCCGCATTTATCTCGGTACGGTTATTGCTTTTCACATCGGACTCGTTTGGCCAACATTACTGTCGACGGGTCCGGCTTGGTACCGGCTCACGTTGCTCGTGGCTATCAGTTTGAGTTTGGCGGTAAACATAGGCGAGGTTTATGCGGCGGTTCGTCTGTTGCGGTCAGTGATGATAGGCGCGAATAATGAATGGTCGGCAGCTACGCGAGAAGGCGAAATTCATCGAGCAGAATTATTGGCTTCGAGCGTAGTGACAACCCACTTCATCGTATTGTGTTTAGCGTTAGATAACGGAACCCGCGTGCGTCTGTTTATGGAGTCGCGAACACATCCTCAAGATCAGTTACGACGACTGCGGGTGCGTTTACGGCCGATCGCTTAATGGCTCGTCGTGGGCAAGACGCAAATACGCCAACAGCTCGCTAGGGTGATCGATGCTGGCATCGGCACCCCAGTGATCCGGGTTTTCATGTGGCGGGATGTAGCCGTAACGTGCCACGACTGTGCCCATGCCAGCAGCGCGTCCCGCGGCCACATCGCGTGCTCCGTCGCCAACATATATGCACGTCTGGGCGGGCACACCGATCAGCGCCGCGGCGTGTCGTAAGGGCGCTGGGTCGGGTTTGCGCTGCGGTAGGGTGTCGCCGCTCACGATGCAACCGGCTCGCGCATCGAGGCCGATGTCGCGGGCCAGGGGTTCGGTAAGCCAGGCTGGTTTATTCGTTACGACACCCCATTTTCGTTGCGCAGCTGTGAGTGCGCTCAAGACCTCGCTCATACCCTCAAAGTAGCTTGTATGTCGCCTTAGATTGGCGCGGTAATGCGCTAACAATCGGGCTCGTAGGATCTCGAAATCTGGATCACGTTCGCTGATTTCAAAACCAGTTTTTATTAGCGCGATGCTGCCGTTGGATACCTGCGGTCTGATCTGTATGAATGGTAGCGGTGCTAATCTTTGTTCTTTGCGAACTGCGTTGAGGGCGTTTGCGAGGTCTCGTGCGGTGTCTAACAAAGTGCCGTCTAAGTCAAATAAAACGTGTCGATCGTCCACCTGGCTAGTGTTCATGACTTGTGCGCACTGAGCAAATAATTGATCCGGGTGTCGCTACTTAAGCGTGCAAGGCGCGTAAACGGGTTGTAGCGCATGCCGGAAATATCGACCACGCTAAAGTGCAACTGACGGAGTGCTCGCGCCAGTTCGGCCGGGCGGATGAATTTTGCGTAATCATGGGTACCTCGCGGCAGCCACTCGAATAAGTATTCCGCCGTTACCACCGCGCCGATATAAGACCATGCCGTACGGCTTAAGGTCGCCACGACTAGTAGCCCATGCGGACGCAAACATTGCCCGCACGCCTTGAGCAGTGATTTCGGATCCGGGACGTGCTCGATCAACTCCATGCAAACAACCGCGTCAAACTCCGCATTGTGTTGCTCGCAATAGGTCTCGACCGTTTCAGCGCGATATTCGACTGGATGCTCTAGCTGACGGGCGTGTTCTCGTGCGACGTCTATGAGTGTCTCATTGGCGTCGATCCCGGTGACTAAGGCACCGCTGCTGGCGAGTGTTTCTGTCAAAATGCCGCCACCGCAGCCCACATCGAGAACGCGCGCATTGTCAAGTTCGCAGCGCTGCGCGATGTAGGCACTACGACAGGGGTTGATATCATGCAACAATCGATTAGGCCCACGAGGGTCCCACCACGACGCGGCGAGGTCGGAGAATTTTTCAACTTCGTTGGCGTCTAGATTTTGCATGACCCAAATGCAGATACTGACTAGGTGAATGTTATTTGGTGACGGCCAGGGTATCAGTGAAGTTCGAGTAAAACACGAAAACCAGTTTTCGGATCAGGCAGGCCGGTATGTGAGACATCGCGATCCAAGCTGCAAGCCGCGTAGGGGTCGTCGAATCCGCCTCCCCGCGCTCGCAGCCGGTCACGGTCGGCAACGAGTTCCTGAACGTTGCCGATATAGTTATATAAGCCCCAGCCGTTTGCTTTACCACTATCGATGGCGACTACGCCCGCGCCTTTGAGGATCTCGTTGCCCTGCGCGATGCGACAATTATAATCCGGTCGCGGCTGTTGCCCGTCCGCGTGCGCGGCGTATTCCCACTCACGCGACGTGGGTAGCCGATACACGCGCTCCGTCGCCGCCGAGACCCATGCCAGGTAGGCTTTGATCTGGCTAAGGCTCACTTCCCGTAGCGGCGTATTTGAGGCGCCGGAGGGCGTAAACTCGCAGGCCCGGCTCAGCTCACAATAGACTTCAAAGTCACGCTGCGAGACCTCAAATTTCCCGATCCCAAAAGGCGTCATATCGGGGCCTTTGGGTACGACGACGATTTGCGGCCCTCGTGCGGTCTCGGAGAGCATATCGTAGCAAGTCCCTTGCTGCCGTTTTCCAAGTCCCGCAAGCGTCATGTCGCATGCTTGTTTGGAGCGCACGCGTCGGCGTGGTGTGCTCAGGGCGCGAGCCGGATTCAGCGCCGCTAAAACTCGTTTTTTTTCTTTGTGAAACGTATCGCTATCGGACCAAACAGCGAGCATGCGATCGGCAAGGTCGTTGGCGCGCATGAAATCTTTGCTTTGAAACGCGCGCTTATATCCTTCGAACAACGATTTCGCCTCGCGCAATTGGTTTTCATATCGACGGTTCAGGCGCACCATTGCGGGGTGATCGGCGTCGCCTCGCGGTGTTGTTTGTAGCAATGTTCTAGCTCGCGTTAGCAAACCTCGTTCGATAGCCGCATCGATGGCCTCCGCATTCATCGGTGCGGCAAGTTTCGCAATCGTCTTATTAGCTGGGAATAGTGCTTGTGCTTTTTGGAGTAAAGTTGCGGTGTTCGTATTTCCCGACTGCTGCAACTGCTCGAGTCGTTTTGCGATGGCGCTGCCCCAACGTTGCTCGTGACTCGCGTAGCGTTTCGGACGCTGTTGTTGGACGACGGCAATTTTCTCCAGAACATTGTCCAGATCGAACGAATTATCATCGTGCAATTGCCGGTCGAGTAATTGTATGTTTGCTTCGATACGGTAGTCGCGCACCGCGAGGCGAAGATCTTCATTGCCTGGATCTAAATTAGCACCTTTGCGTGCGAATTTATCGGCCGCGGAAAAATCTTGCCGCGCCGCGGCAGCCGTGGCGAGGCGGACATACATACGCGCGAGCCGCTGGGGTGCGACGGCGGCGATGAAGTGATCCTCATCACCCAAGACTGCTTTGAGTTCAGTAAACGTTACCTCGGCGTTCTCCACCTGATTGGCCCTCAACTCGACGTCGAAACTTTGCTTTAAGCTTGCCACATGAGCCGCTTGTGCTTGTTCTTTAAGCTCGTTTTCACGTCGTATCAGCGCCTCGTCTATGCTGCGTTGCTGTGTTTCGATTTCATCTAGGCTCGGGTCATAGCGGCGCGCTAGCTGCAGTAATTCGGCCGCCGCCTCGAAACGCCCGGTGGTGCGCATTTCGTCAGCGTCTGCGAGGTAGTGGCGTGCCAGCGCCGTACGCGTTTCGTCTACCCAAGGATCATTGCCACCGGCCAAAGCGATGATGTCTGCTAGCAGGTCCTGTACTTTCGTGTACCACGCGCGATCACGATTGGGGTGGGCGAGCACCGTTTCCAACTCGTGTTTGCGCGCGGAAATAAAGCGTTCCATCGTTGCAATGCGGGCAGCGCGCTGTTCTGTCGCGATCGCCTGGAGCCGCTCGCGCAAACGCGTAGAGCGTGGTGCGATAGCGAGCGTCGACCATCCTACCCGCAGGGCGTCGTCCCAGGCACCCCGACTTACGCGCTCGGCCATTTGCTGGATGGCGGAGGTGACAAATTGCTTGCGTACGACCTCAAGACGCTCGTTGCCGGGTTCGAAGGCCTCGGCACGATCGAATAGTTGCACGGCATTAGCGAATGTCTCCACCGAGGTCGGACCCGCGAGCGTTGTTGCGAGATCGCTCAGCAATTTATCGCTTTCGCGGGCACGCTCGCTGGTTTGGGCCTCACGTTCGTCAGGGCGGAGCAACCGGTCTGCGTTGATCCGGGCACGTTCTGCTTGCACGAATTCGGCGTTTATCGCGACGCCGCTGCGACGATCCAGCTCCTCAATTTCCGCCAGGGCTCGAATCGCAACGTCGAATTCTGCACGCTGGCGCGCTCTGCGGGCGTCTTTCAGGTGGGTGTGTGCAAGCACGCGGGCTACATCATTTGTTAAAGCGTTATGCGGTGCGATGTTTCGCAGTTCTTCGTAGACTCGTATGGCGCGCTCACCATCGTCACTCGCAAGCGAACTCAGTACGGCATCCGCACGATTTTGTAATTCTGTGAGGAACTCATCCCGTGCGATTCGATTGCGCGAATCGAATTCATAAAGACTCAAAGTTCGAAGTAAGAGTCCGAAATCGTATTGCAGTAAATCATCGGCGGCGGTTTTTGAATTTGAATCCGCGGCGTTAAGCTGAGCGCTGACGAGCGTGCTTACTCGCGCCCGCAGCTGTGCGACGAACGCATGGTCGGGAGCGAGTCGCACGAGCTTTGCGATATCATCCTCGGTGCCGGTGAACTGCGACAAGCTATTCCCGTGTGCGAGCAGCTCGCCAAGCCGTTCAACCAGTCGCGCGATCTCATCACGCTCTGCGGCGTGCTCTTGCGCTAGTGTGAGTTTGAATTCCAAGTCCTTGATGTATTCATCCTCGCCGATGAGATTGGTGGCGGCTTTTGTCAATGCCAAACCATGCTCGAAATTTTCTGAGTTACGGGCACGTTCAATATGTTTGCCGTATACGCTCGGTAGGCGCTTCTTCAAAGTGGTAGCGACATCTGGTGAAATTTGCGTTAGAACCTTCAAGGGATCGTGAATGTCGAGCGCGTCGTCCAACGGCAAAAGTGCTTTTTGAGCAAGCGCTTGATTAAAAAGTGTTGTTTGTTGGGCCAGGAATAGATTCTCCTGCTTATCGACGTCAGCGGCGAGCGTTTTTACTTGCGCAGAGTCCTTAAAGAAATCAAACCGAGTTAGATCGGCAATCATTTCACGAGCACCGGCAAAGTCATACTGGCCGTTGGCGGTGTCGATGCGCGTTGTGATTCGTTCGGTGTACGCCTTTAATATGGGTTCGCGTGCAGCGACGAGCACTTGGTCACGGTCCGCGTCGTCCAACTCGCTGAGCTTGGCAAGAACGGTGTCCATGTGCGCCGGCGTGCTACCGCGAGCAGCCGCAATGAGCTTGTCGATCTCGCGTTGATGCCACCAATCTAACGCGGGCAACATCGCGACCAAGCCCAATAGGATTAATAACGCGGGAGCGAGAATCATCGGGTTGCGCAGCGGCGACGTACGTGCTTCCAACTCGCGTAGAAATTGTGCGACTGTCTCCGTGCGTTCTTTACGTTCGAAGGCGAGGCCGCGCCGTAACGCGCGCATTTGTCGCCTCTTTAGGTGCGGTATCGGTGCCGGCACCAAGCTATTTTCACGCGCGGTGGTCGCCGGTGTTTTATTAAATGGATGTTTCCCGCTTAGTAGTTCGTAGCTAACGCAAGCAAGTGCGTAAATATCATCGCGTGGATCAGGTTCTTGTGCGTCCAGCATTTCTGGGCTTGCGTAGGCAGGGGTAAGCGCGCCGAGTTTGCTGGGGTCAAAGTATGTTTTATCGGTGCTTGTTTGGTCCGGCATACTGATCGCTCTCGCGATCCCGAAGTCGAGTACTTTAACGACACTATTTTCTGTTAGATATCCATTTGCTGGCTTGAAATCCGAGTGCACGATGTTTCGTTCGTGGGCGTAAGTCAAAGCATTGGCTAGACCCTCTATGATTGGAAACGCCTCGGGGAACGGTAGACCACCACGTGGTTTTACGTGTTCACCGATGTAGGTATTCAGTGGTTTTCCAATCAATAACTCCATCGTAATAAAGACGACGCCGTTCGTAGTGCGATCGAAATCGTAAACGGTTGCGATATTGGGATGGGCCAAGCGCTGTTGGCGGCTAGCTTCGCGCTGTAGCGCGATAAACGAGTTGGGATGTTTTTTGAAATCTTCGTTCAGAACTTTTACCGCAACGTAGGGGTTCTTGTCGTGTGCCTCTACTTTTATCAGGTCGCGGCTCTTGTAAACCGTGCCCATTCCACCCGTGCCGATAACTTCATCAAGCTGGAAACGCTGTTTGAGAATCGTACCGGGTGCGATTTCAAATACTTGCGTCGCATTGTAAGTAGGCGCATCTTCGCTGTCGGGTTCGAGTGCGGCGATTTGATCCTCGCCAGAGAGGTCTAAGTCGATGCTATTCGAGTCTGTGGGATTGGTGAATGCCTCCAATAGCCAGGTGTCAGCATGCATCTCACTAGAGGGTATCGCCTCGGCGTCCGAGGTGGTCGCGGGGGTGTGTGAGTCTGTGATTGAGCTGGTGTTCGGCGCCGTATCAATGACGTGTTTTTTCAGGCGCGCATAGTTGGTCTCGTCAGTCAGGTTCGCGGCGAATGCTTCGCGCAGCTGACGTAAAATCTCGCTTGCGATCGCCGGTCGCTGGGCGAGCAGTCGGTCGATATTTGCCGTGACTTTTTCGTAGGAGAGGTCGCCGCGGCTTAGCGCCGCGAGGGCCGTTTTGAAGTCAGCCATGCGTCCGCTGCCTTACAGAAGTTGGAACCCTAGCTCTCGGCGGTAAAATTCACCACGTGTTGCGGGTTTTCTGCGAACGGTCGTCCCAAACTGATCCCGCCGGTGCCGCTCAGCAACATTTCCTCTCGACGTACAAATGATTCACCTGCAGCTGTTTTTACGTAAGTCCCGTTAGTACTTTGATCAATGAGATAAAATTTGCCGCGACGGCGTTCGATGCGAGCATGTTGTCGCGAGGCAAGTGCTTCTGCAACTGTGACGTCTACGGTTTCGCTTCTGCCTAAAATAACGACCGGTTTGTTTTCATCGAGTCGTGTTTCTTGGTTTTCGCAGATAAGTCGCAACTGCTTGCTACTATGTCCGCGTAGCATCACGCCGGTGGACATGCGCGTGACATCTTCATGTTGCCAAATTATTTCGAAAATATCGAGACTGTTCTTTTTGCCCTTAACGCGCGCGTGGTCGATATGCCTAGCATTCGCTTGCAGGAGCGAGGGAAGTTCCGACATGGTCGAACGCGTCGTGATGATTTGCCCTGCTTTCGCTAGCGCGACCATGCGTGCAGCAACGTTAACCGCATCACCGAATGCGTCTTTGGATTCGACGATCGCAGGTCCCCAATGCATGCCGACGCGAATCATCACGTTATTCGCTTTTTCATCATCATCGCTCGGCGCCGCGGCTTTTTCTTCGAGCGCTTCGTGCATCGCACAGGTGGCGGTTGCCGCTGTCTCCGCGTCAGCAAAGGTACAGAGTATTTCGTTACCGATCGTCTTTACGTGGGTGCCGCCGTATTTTGCGATCACCTCGCTCATCAGCGCCAAGACTTCCGTGACCTTGGCCCGGGCGCGATCGCTGCCCAGGGTCTGGTAGAGGCGTGCCGAGCCACTGATGTCGGCGAACACGATCGCAAGTTGTCCGGTGCTGACGGTATTGGTGGACATTCAACGATTACTGCAGTGGGATTCGTCTCATTAATTACAATCGACCACGAGTCGTCCTAAGTTTAAGCACAATCAAGCTGAGATCGATGCTACTTTTTCTATGGAAGTGCTTATATACTAACGTAAAATTCATATTCTGTCCCTTCAATATTCGCGGCATCGACTTCCCGCCATCGATAACGCGCGTGGGGATCCGTTTCAGGTCAGTTCACCTCACTCACCACCATCGCGATCTCGACTTAACCCTAGGCTGGACGTTCAAGCGATTGAATTCGTTTGGCTGTTACGGCATTTGTAGTCTATGGTTATAAGCACCGTCTTGGATGATGTCACCTGCGCTGCACCATTTTTGTGATCGCAGGCAATTTGATAATAAAATTACTTGAATGAAAGTGCCTGCATGGTAGGGTGTGCACACGATGGTTAGGCCCCGCAATATCGATTTTGCCAGCAGCAGTCGCTGGGCCTCGGATACGCACGCGGCGTTGAGCGCCGGGCGCATCGACGCATTACGGCGGGCCCGTCTGTGGGCGGAGGAATCGCGCTCGCAGCCACGCCATGTCGATCAGGTGAGGCGGCGCGAACTGAATCCCGAAGAATTCATGTCCCGACAGCTGCGCGCGATGGTTAATCACCGGCGCGGGCCCGCGGTGCTGTTGTTTTCGATGATCCAATCGATGGGCGGTACCGAGGCGTCGGGCTACAAGGGCATGTATATCAACACCGTCGTTTGAGGCGCTTGAAACAGCGTTATTTGCGCTCCTCGTGCTACCTATTTGGCGCGCAATGTGGTGTGCGACACTTGGCCATATTTCTGGATCAGGTCGGTCGACAGGGACTCGGCTGCCCGCAGTTCTTCTGGGCTCAATAATTCCTTCGCGGCCGCCGCCGCCGCTTCCGCTTTGGCGTTGCCTAAATGGGCTGCACAACGGTACCACCCATAAGCGTATTCCACGTCCTTCGGTACCCCGTCACCGGCGGCGTACATTGTGGCCAAGCGGTATTGCGCGTCTTGCACGCCGTGCTCGGCTGACTTGCGGAACCACTTCGCCGCGGTTTCTGAATCTTGCTTAACGCCGCGACCTTCAGCGTACATGCGACCGAGAAAATACTGCGCTAGTCCATGGTCCGATGTTTCCGCAAGGGGCACGAGGGTCGCCAACGCCGTATCGTGATCACCGGTCATCAATGCGACGACGCCGTCATTAAAATCCGCTTGCACAAGCAGCGGTTGGCTGAGGGTGCCGAGCACCAGGGTAACCGCAAGGAACTTATACAATTCGCCTACCTCATATCTGATGGTGTTTAGTTTGAGATTGCCGAGGCGCAGCGGCCTTGTCAACTTGTGCGGCGCGAACGCGAGCAAAAATGCTAACATTTCGTATCTAGTATCGAGACGAGCCCGCTTTCATGGCCGCACGCACGTTATATGACAAGCTCTGGGATGCCCATATCGTGGAGCAGTTTGACGATGGTAGTGCGCTCGTCTATATCGACCGCCATATTACCCACGAGGTGACGACACCGCAGGCCTTCGAAGGCTTGCGGCTTGCGCAGCGTAAACCGTGGCGCACAGCGGCGACGATTGCGGTGTCGGATCATAATGTGCCGACGCGTGACGTGCAGCGCGTCACCGACCCCGTAGCGCGGCTGCAACTGGAAACCTTAGCGCGAAATTGTCGTACCTACGACATCACGCACTTCGATGTAGGCGATCCTCGCCAAGGTATCGTGCACGTAGTGGGACCCGAACAAGGTTATTGCCTACCTGGCATGACGATCGTATGTGGAGATTCACATACTGCTACGAACGGGGCGCTCGGTGCCCTGGCATTCGGTATCGGCACCTCTGAAATCGAGCACGTCCTGGCGACTCAGTGCTTAGTATTACGCAAGGCAAAAAATATGTTGCTCGAGGTGCGCGGTGAATTGAACCGTGGGGTGACGGCAAAAGATCTTATTCTCGCCATCATCGGACGCATCGGCACGGCCGGCGCCACTGGGCATACGATGGAATACAGTGGTCCCGTCATACGTCAATTGACTATGGAGGAGCGCATGACGGTTTGCAATATGTCCATCGAAGCCGGCGGTCGCGCAGGTATGGTCGCCGTCGATGACACCACGCTTGCCTATGTGGAAAGCCGTCCACAGGCACCGCGTGGCGAGTTGTGGACGCGGGCCGTCGATGCTTGGCGCCACTTGCATTCCGATCCTGATGCGCAGTTTGATTGCGTGATCGAAGTAGACGCGAGCGATATCGAGCCACAAGTTACCTGGGGGACGTCACCCGAAATGGTTGTGCCCGTATCCGCGTGCGTGCCGGATCCCAACGCTGAACAAGATGAGACCAAAAAAATCGGTATGCAGAATGCGCTGCGTTATATGGGGCTGAGCCCGGGCACCGCGATCCAAGACATTTCGATCGATAAAGTTTTTATCGGCTCCTGCACAAATTCGCGCCTCGAGGATTTGCGCGCCGCCGCGGCAATTATCGCTGGACGCAAACTTGCTACTAACGTCAAGCAAGCGCTAGTCGTGCCGGGATCCGGGATCGTCAAGCAAGCCGCGGAGGCAGAAGGCCTGGATAAAATTTTTACCGCTGCGGGATTCGAGTGGCGCGAGCCCGGTTGTTCGATGTGTCTCGGCATGAATCCGGATCAACTGCAAGCGGGGGAGCGTTGTGCTGCGACGTCTAATCGGAATTTTGAAGGTCGTCAGGGCCATGGCGGTCGGACCCACTTGGTGAGCCCCGCGATGGCCGCAGCGGCGGGTATCGCGGGTCATTTTGTCGACGTCAGCGAGGTATAAGCGATAGTGGAGGCGTTTACAGAAATACGCGGCTTAGTGGTGCCGCTCGATCGCGCCAATGTCGACACCGATGCCATTATTCCGAAGCAGTTTCTGAAGTCCGTAAAACGTGCGGGCTTCGGCCCGAATCTATTCGATGAATGGCGTTATTTAGATAAAGGCGAACCTGATCAAGATTGCGCTAAGCGGCCATTGAATCCGGATTTTGTGCTTAATCAAGCACGCTATTCCGGGGCCGAGATACTTTTGGCGCGTGCGAATTTCGGCTGCGGTTCTTCACGAGAGCATGCGCCGTGGGCGCTCGTCGACTTCGGTATACGCGTGGTGATTGCGCCGAGTTTCGCCGATATTTTTTACGGCAATTCGGCCAAAAATGGTTTGCTTTTGATTAGCTTGGCGGCGGAAGCCATTGAGCAGTTGTTTAGTGAGACTGAAGCAACGAGCGGCTATCGTCTCGAGGTCGATTTGCCGGCACAGAAAGTTACTACGCCAACTGGAGAGACATTTAGCTTCGATTACAGTCCCGGTCTGAAACATCGGATGTTGAACGGGCTCGATGACATCGAAATCACCTTGCAGTACGCAGAAGCGATCCGTGCGTATGAAAGGCGGCGACAAAACGATGTGCCGTGGTTGTTTTCTTCCGGCTAAGCTCGGCGTCGATCGCGGCTGCGAACGGTAGTTGCGATCCTTAACGGTGCGATCACTAATGTGCGGCCACTCGACATGGAACAACTAGCGCTAGATTTTGGTCGCTGTCCTACCACACATAAATGCATGACCGATGCTGCTAAACCAGTGCACGCCTTGGCACTTGGCAACGGCCAGATGGTCGCCTACCAGGTTCGTCGCTCCCGACGCAACAAATATATTCATCTTAGTTTGTCATCGAGCGGTCGGCTCAGTGTTAGCGCTCCCCAGCGGGTGAGTTTGCGTGAAATCGTCGCCGCGGTTGAAGCCGAGCGTGCATGGGTTGCAGCACAGCTGCCGCGCTTGCAAGTTTGGCGCGCGGAGCGCCTCGGCAGCGGGGATCCAGAATTACCGCGGCAAATTGAATTACCCGCGGTCAGTGAGCGTTGGGCGCTTGCATATCGCCAGACGGACAAACCACACGTGCGGGTGCGCCAGGGTCGCGATTTGAACTTGAGCCTGAGCGGTGCGATCGATGACGTGGAGGCTTGTCACGCGGCGCTCCGAAGGTGGTTGCGGCGCCATGCGGTTGCGATTTTGAGCCCGTGGTTAGCACGAGTCGCTGCTGAATTGGGTTTGAGTTATCGGCGGGTGTCGGTGCGCGCGCAAACGCAACGCTGGGGGAGCTGCAATAGCGTCGGTGCCATCAGCCTCAATTGCAAATTGCTGTTTTTGCCGCCGACTTACGTGCGCCATGTCTTAGTGCACGAGCTGTGCCACACTGTGGAGTTGAGTCATTCAGCATGTTTTTGGGCGCGAGTTGAGTGTTTTGAACCCGATTTTTTAGAAACAGGTCGGCGCTTGAACGAGGAGGCATGGCGACTGATCCCGTTGTGGGCGGGAGAATAACTCGTTGCGCTCCTCGCTTACTGCGCCGTAGGTTTCTCCTCTGCCCGGGAGGCTGCTAGAGCTCCAGCGACATAAAATATCGTAGCGCTTCGTTGGCGCCGTCGTAGATCGGGGTGACCATCGAGTCACGTACGAGCTTCTCAGCCGGGAAATCTTTCATGTAGCCATAGCCACCCATGATCTGCATGGCGTCGACCGTTACCTTGCGGGAAACTTCGGAGGCATAGACTTTTGCCATCGACGGGTTGACGTCGTCGTGAATGCCCTGATCGCTCGCCCACGCGATGCGTTGGATCAACAGCCGGCTCGTTTCGATGGCCATTTTCATGTCGACCAATTTGTTGCCAATCGACTGGTAACCGATGATTGCTTGGCCCCAGATCTGTCTTTCTTTAGCGTAAGCAAGCGCCATCTCATAGGCCGACCTGGCAATGCCCAGCGCCAGGGATCCCATGCCGACGCTGTTGCCGTGATAGGTGTGTAGTAGTATCTCAACCCCGGCTCCCTCCGGGCCGAGCATGTCCTCGGCGCTGAGTTTTACGTTCTCGAAGATAAGTTCTCCATTGCAAGAAGCGCGGTGTCCCATTTTGTCTTCGATTTTGCCGATCGAAAATCCCGGCGTATTGGCCGCGCAGAAAAAGATGGAGTTCGAAGAGAAATTGGGACTCTCGCGATCCGTGCGTGCCATGCAACCATAGAGCTGTGCTTGTCCCGCATTGGTGATGAATGTTTTCGAGCCATTTAAGATGTAGGAGTCGCCCTCGCGTTTCGCACTCGTGCGCGTGCCAAACTGGGGGTCATCGGCGGGATAGAAAATTTCCGTGCCACCCGATGGCTCTGTGCCCCCGAAAGCCAAGGAATAACTGCCGCTGTTGTCGGCACAAAATGCGCCTAGCCAGCGTTCGCACTGGTCGCGCGTGCCGTTGGTTGCGATCATGCGAGAAATCGCACAGGTGGCTGCAAAACTAAATGCAACGCCCGCGTCACCGGCTGCCAGTTCTTCCATCATGATGGCGAAGTCAATGAGACCGCCGCCCATGCCGCCATAGTTTTCTGGCACGAGTAGCGTATGAAAACCGAGTTCGAAGCCTTTCTGGATCAACTCATGGGGAAAAGATTCACGCGGATCGACGATGCGGTCGATCCGCTCGGCTTGGGGCGCTACTTCATTCTGAGCAAAACGCCGTACCGTCTCTTGAAGTTGTCGTTGTTCATCTGTGAGTTGGAAGCTGATCACGACATGCTCCGGGGGTGCAACTAGTCGCTAGTGTCTTGATCCGGCAGCGGAACGACCGCGAAGATGCCCATGCCCGGGCTCGCCATGTGCGATATATGGCCTTTCCCTGCGGTGTCTTCGACCAGCAATACCTCACCGGGGCCGAAGCGGCGTTTCTCGCCATCGGAAGTTTGGAACTCCATGTGGCCCGCTAGAGGAATGATAAATTGGCGTCGCGGGGCTGGATGCCAATCACCCCCCTCCCAGCCAGCGGGCATTGAGACGAAGTGAAAACCTTCCGCGGCGATAACGCCCATGTCCGGAAACCAAACGGTCGGGATTTTTTTACCGTAGTCCTTATAGGTAAACGTAACAACCACGTCTTCGAAGTGTGTTTCCTCATCAGCGCCGGTATAGAGCCTAACGTAACGGTATAGGTCGGCACTCGCACTGCGCGGTTCTTGCCCGCTATGCGGCTCTTCAGCGAGGGCTAACAAGGAAAACAACGTCCCTGCACAGCAACACGACAGCCACCGCCAGGATTTTAACATCGTCGCATACTCCTCATAGTAGACGTCGTTGTGTCGGGTGCGCTTAACCCGGCAAACGCAGTGGCAACGACCGTAGGCGAGTGCCCGTGGCGCGAAATACAGCATTGGCGATTGCCGGGGCAACTGGCGCCACGGCACATTCCCCAACGCCGGCTGGGTGATCGCCGCTTTCAATGAAGTCGACCACCATGCGCGGTGTCTCGTCTATCCGCAAGACCGGAAAATCGTTAAAGTTGCTCTGCACTGTCGCACGATCAGCGATCGTGACCTCGCTTTTTAGCGCATCTGTCAGTCCCCATACGATGCAACTCTCAACCTGTGTCGCGGCGATGTCGGGATTGATGACCATGCCCGGATCGACGACGCATACGATGCGATCGACTAGAATTTCACCGTTCACGACCCGCACGTCGGCGATCTGGCCGCAGACCGTACCCTTAATGACATCGATCGCAACTCCTTGAGACACCTCCGCCGCCGTGTTGCCCCAGTCGGCGAGTGTGGCGAGACGGTCGAGCACTTTACGAGGGCGCGAGTTCGCCCTCAGGCATTGGTGCCGAAATTCGACGGGGTCGGTGCGCGCCTGGAACGCCAACTCGTCCATGAAACTTTCCACGAAAAAGCCGTTGAAAGAATGCCCTACCGAGCGCCAAAAACTGACCGGGATACCCGGTTGCCACATGACTTGCTGCACGTCTTTCTCTAGGTAGCGATAGGGTGTGTCCAACGGTGTTTCGATGCTTTCGATATCATCCGCCATGGCCTGCTCGATAATCGCGGCAAACGCGTCTCCTTGGACCTCTGGCGGGAAGAGTCGCGCGCGAATGCCGTGCAGCAAAGTCTCGTGCAAACTCGGCGTGCAAATGCGATAACGCCAGTGTTTGACCTGCGCGCCATCGATTCGGGCACTCATGCGGCACTTGACCGCAGGTCGATACTTATCGTGACGAATGTCGTCCTCGCGACTCCAGATCAATTTGATCGGCGCGCCCATTTTTTGTGATATCAACACTGCTTCGACGACTGCCTGGGGGTAGACGCGACGTCCGAAGCCACCGCCCGCATACGTGCTATGCACAATAACGCGCTCGGTACTTAGCTGCAGCGCGGCCGCAGCGGCTGAGCGCATGATATCCGGCGCTTGGGTCGCAACCCAGACATCGGCGCCGTCATCGGTGACGTTTGCGGTCGCATTCATCGGTTCCATGCAGGCGTGCGCTTGGAACGGCGCGGTGTATTCGGCGCTGATGATCTGATTGCCTACCAATGGCCCGTCGGCCAAATCTTTCTCGTCCAGTAAACGGCTTTGCTCGTGGGCGATCGTGGTGCTGGATTCTTGCACCGATGCGTCAATGTCCCAGGCCACTTCAAGCAACGTGGCTGCCTGGCGTGCATGCCAATAGCTATCCGCGACGACTGCGACCCCGGATTCGATCGCAAAAACGTCGCTGACGCCGCGCGCCTTTTTTGCCGCTGCGGCGTCAAAGTGCTTGAGTTCGCCGTGAAAATGCGGCGAGCGTACTACCACGGCATGCAGGGCATTTGGTAGTTGTATGTCCAGGCCGAAACGTGCCGAGCCATCGACTTTCGACGCGCTATCCAGGCGGCGGTCAAATTTCCCGATGTAGGTGAATTCATGTCGCGGTTTGAGCGTTACGTTCGCCGGCAGCGGCAGCGCCGCCGCGCGTGCCACCAGGGCGCCGAGCGGGGCCCGTTTGCCTTTACCCTTCACGAACCCGTGCGCGAGCTGCAGTTCCTTAGGCTCAACGCCCCATTCGTCGGCCGCTGCTTGCAGCAGCAAGCTGCGTACCGTTGCCGCGGCTTCACGCAACGGCGTGTAGCAAGTAATCATCGAGCTGCTGGCGTTGGTGATTTGCATCTCAAACTGCGGATTCAAGTAATCGGCATGCACCGCGGCAAACTCGGTGTGGATGCGAGAGGGCGCCATGTTCATTTCTTCTGCGACTAAGGTTGTCAGACCGGTCAAAATGCCTTGCCCCATCTCACACTTGTGAATTTGCAAGACGACGCGATTGTTTGGCGTGACTTGCAAAAAAGCGTTGGGTTGCAACGCGCCGTCGACCGGGTGCGGATAAGTGCTTGGTTTTGCCGCCGCGATATTGAAACCGAACACGAGGCCGCTAGCGAGTCCGCCGCTGGCGATGAGCATTTCCCGTCGCGAGATAGTCATGTGTGTTGATCCCGCGAACGGGTTGCGCTCATATTCTTAGCCGCCGCGTGAATCGCCGCGCGAATTCTCTGATAAGTGCCGCAACGACACAGGTTACCTTGCATCGCGACATCGATGTCCGCGTCGCTAGGCTGGGGGTTGTTCGCCAGCAGCGCCGCGGCAGACATCAGTTGCCCCGACTGACAGTATCCGCATTGCGGCACGTTTTCCGCTTGCCACGCTTGCTGCAAAGGGTGATCGTTGTGGGGCGCTAAACCTTCAATCGTGGTGATAGATTTGCCGACGAGGTGTTGCACGCCAAGCAAGCAACTACGACTGGCGTGGCCATCGATATGCACGGTGCAAGCACCACAAGCGCCAATACCGCAGCCAAACTTAGTGCCGGTTAGCACCAAGGTTTCGCGTAATACCCACAGCAGTGGCGTGGCAGGATCGCCGTCGAATTGGATCGTGGTGCCGTTAACGGTGAGTTCGATCATAGGCGGCGTCTCTCCGGCTCGCGGTGTTACTGTATTCTCGCGATCCTTCCGGTATGGTGTCAAACGTTTCTCAAGCAGCGCCGTATTACAGATCGACGCGACCCCAAACACCATCGAGCTTGCTCATTAACGAATTCAAACAAGGTTGGCGTGCGCTATGCGCTTGTATTTGCGGTACCGCTTGCGGGATTTTGGCGATCACGTTCTTTACCCAAGGATTGTTTGTCGCCCCAGTAACGAGTGAGTTCGGCTGGCGGCGCGCAGATTTTTTTCTGGGATTCACGGTGATGCAGTTATGCGGTCTCATCACCGCACCCGCGATCGGCAGCCTCGTCGACAAAATTGGGCCACGCAGCGTCGCGATAGTTGGACTTTGCGGTCACGCGCTAATGTATTGTGCGTTGGCATTCAACAACGGGTCGCGAACACTGTGGTTGGTGAGTTTCGCGGGTCTCGCCGTCTGTGCGGCCGGTACTTTGCCGATAACCTGGACCACCGTGGTGAATAGCTGGTTTATCGCCAATCGCGGGCTCGCGATTGGCCTGACAATGGCGGGCACTGGACTCGCGGCCCTGCTCGCTCCACCGTATGTCGAATTTTTGTTGCAACACTATGGTTGGCGGGAGGCGTATATCGGACTCGGCGGCACCGCATTGGCAGTGTCTTTGCCCGTCGTGTGGCGACTCTTTCAGCTCCGCCCGCCAGCAGTTGAACGCAACGATAGCAATGAGGCGCGGCGCATGCAGGGCTGGGGTCTAAGTCGCCCGCAGGCCTTGAAATCCTATCGATTCTGGGCCTTGGGTTTCGCTTTGCTGATCGTGACGCTCGCGTTGATCGGCATCATCCCCAATTTCGTACCCATGCTGGTCGACGCCGGCATGTCACCACAGCGCGCGGCGCAGATAGCGAGTTCAATGGGCATTGCGGTCATCATCGGACGACTGCTGGCGGGTGCCTTGGTCGACCGTATCTGGGCACCGGGGGTTGCCGCCCTGTTTTTTTTGCTTCCCCTTGGCGCCATGCTCATATTGGCGTATTTGCCGCTCACACCCGCAGCCGCGGTGCTCGTGGCGATCTGCTTTGGACTCGCCGCTGGCGCCGAGCTCGATCTGCTCGCGTTCTTGACCAGCCGTTATTTTGGGGTGCGTCACTACGGCGCCGTGTTTGGTGGTGTCTACGCATTTTTCACCATGGGTTCTGGGCTCGCGCCACTGCTCTATGCTCGATCATTCGACTTATTGGGTAGCTACCGGCCGCTTCTGCCGTTGGCGGCGGGTGCCGTGGGTATCGCCATCCTATTGCTGTTGAGTTTGGGCAAGTATCCTTGCGCGGTGAGCGTGGCCGCGGGCTCGCCCTCGAGAGCGCGACGAGATCCCTAGTTCATTGCGGTTCCAGTCCCGGCGATGTTGCCATTGTTGCCATTGAGGGGGTGGTAGCAACGCGTATCAACGGCGCTCCTTTTGCTGCGCGGCGTACGCCGCGGTTTAGACTACCCTTCCTAGGCGCAATGCTTATGCCGAACGGAGAATCACCATCGCCGCATTGAAAACGAGGCCGAGGAAGTTAAGCGTGACGGCGTTCTTAGCTGGGATCGACGACCAAGACGGGCGCCAGGACGCGCGACGAATTGCGCGGCTGTGTCGCAAGATCTCCGGGAGACGACCGCAGATGTGGGGCGCAAGTATCGTCGGCTATGGCGTCTATCATTACCAATATGCTAGCGGTCGCGAGGGCGATTATTTCCGTCTGGGTTTTGCGCCGCGCAAACGGAATTGCGTGATCTATTTTATGTCCGGCTACAAAAATTACCACGTCTTGTTGAAGAAACTGGGTAAGCATAAGCTGGGCAAGTCGTGTCTTTACATTACCCGCCTCGAGTACGTCGATTTCGCGGTGCTTGAAGAAATAATGCGGCGCGCATGGTAAGACATGCTGGCGAAGTATCCTGAACGGTAGGGTGCGGATAAACTTCAACAGATCCTAGAACGCGTTATCGAGACGTAGTAATTTGTGCTGAATTCGCCAGGTCCCCTGGTCGTTCACCATCTCGTCGTGATAGGTCCCGGTGCAAACGAGGCGGGCGGCGCCATTCTCGACTGCAGTAAGCGTCAAAAACGAATCGACACGGGCGCGCTGCGCGTCGAGCTTGCGGAAAACGACGTTACCGATGCTATGACGTCGTTGGTCGGTTTGCGAGTGCATAACACCCGCCATCCAGTCGACGATCGCCTCGCGTCCTTCGTAAGGTCCCCATCCATCGGTGCCGGCCAGCGCTACGAGCATCGCACCATCGCTAGTGAAGCACTCCGCAAGCGCGCCTAAGTCGCGCGTATCGTAAGCCCACGCGTAGCGGTTCAGCGTTTCGAGGATCAGCAAGCGTTCGGTCGTATAAGGTGTCGCAGGCATGGTATGTCCTCAATCGTGTCACCAACACAAGCTGCAGTGTAGGTTAGCATAGCGCAGAGAGTTTGCTGCTCGCAGCTAATAGTACCATCATAGTCTCACTGCTAGCTTAGGGGCGTGGGTTTTGAATATCGGCTTTATCCCAGCAAAAATAGCTGCTCTGGCGCCAAATCGCTGCGCCATTGTCGATGTGCCAAATGAGTGTCGCGTGAGCTGGGCAGAGCTCGACGAGGGCGTGCGACGTCTGACTAACGGGTTGTTTGCCGGCGGTGTTATGCCGGGTGATCGGGTGGCCATTCTCGCTAAAAACTGCACCGAGTACATGCAGCTCTACTACGCTGCGGGGCGCGGTGGATTCATCGCCCAGCCACTCAATTGGCGCTTGAGTGCGGCCGAACTCGCCCGCATTGTAGTCGACGGCGAGCCGGCGGCGATTATTACCAGTAGCGAATTTCGGGCCGTTCGTGATGACTTACAGCGTCTTGTCGATGTGCCGCGATGGTATGATTTTGGCGCTGACAGCGACGGTAGTCATGCAGCTCTGCTCGCTGGCGCTAACCCGGAAGAACCCGCGGGATCGGACGGCCGTGGTAACGATGATCCGTTGTTGATACTTTATACGGGAGGTACAACGGGAGAATCGAAAGGGGCCTTGCATTCCCATAAAAGCATATACATGGGCATGCTCAATCAAACCGTCGCAGAGCGCATTGTACCGCGTGATGTGTACATGTTGACGGGACAAATGTTCCATATTCCCGTTGCGCTCGCTATGAACTACATGGCCCACGGGTGCCCTTTAGTGTTGATTAATTTCGAAGCTCGCACTGCGCTGGAAGTTATCGAAGCGGAGCGTGTGTCTGCGTTCCTCGGCATTACCACGATGTTAAATTGGATGATGGCGGTGGAAGGGTTTGAGCGCTTTGATTTAAGCAGTTTACGGAACATTCAGTACGGTGGTGGCCCAATGCCTGCGACGGTGGTACAAAGCGCGCTGGCGTCGTTTCCGTGCACGCTTATTCAAGGTTATGGGCAGACCGAGGGCATGACGATGTCGTTCTTATCGCAAGAAGACCACCTCAATGCCATCAATGGGATCCATCCCGAACGCTTGAATTCTTGTGGCCGCGAAGGGTTTGTCACGGCGTTGCAAATCGTCGACGAACAAGGCCAGCCGGTACCCCGCGACGGGTGCACCGCCGGTGAAATACGTGTGCGTTCAGAAGCGAACATGTTAGCTTATTGGCGCCGACCGGAAATTACCGCGCAAACCTTACGGGATGGGTGGATGTGGACGGGGGATATTGCCGCGTGGGATCAAGACGGCTACGTGTTCATCGTCGATCGGGCCAAAGACATGATTATTTCCGGCGGTGAGAATATCTATTCGACACAGGTGGAAGCGGCAATTCATCGCCACGAAGCGGTGCTCGAAGCGGCTGTCATCGGGGTGCCGGACGAGGAGTGGGGGGAGTTGGTGAAGGCGATAGTTGTGCTCAAACCCGGCCAACACGCGAGTGCGCAGGATATTATTGACAGCGCGCGCGAACATCTCGCCTCTTATCAAAAACCCCGTTCCGTGGAATTCGTAGACGCCCTACCAAAAGCCCCAACGGGTAAAATTCTCAAACGAGAATTACGCAAGGCGTTTTGGCGGGATCGCGATCGACAAGTTTGAGCGAGCTGCAGATGACATCGGTATTGACTACAGAGATCCTGTCACACATCGGTAACACCGATACACCAAGGCGAGAAATTGCTACTCGGCGGGATATTCGCAAATACGCTGTCGCTACCGGGCAGACACTCGAAAAATATCTCGCTGGAAATGAAGCGCCACCGCTGTTTCATGTCACTTTGTTTTGGCCAGTTGTCGGGCTCGATGAGCTTTCCCCGGATGGCGTGTTCGTCGACAAACTGTTACCGACGCTGCCGTTTGCGCGGGCGATGGCTGGGGGGCTCGATATCGACTATTACCGACCAATTAAGGCGGGCGATGTATTGCTTGCTCAGCGTCGCCTCGAGAATATTTTCGAGAAACAAGGCCGGCAAGGAACGTTGATTTTCTATGAGATTATTATGGATGTGAAAACGGAAAGCGGCGAACCCGTGTTAACGGAAAAAACGACGCGCATCATGCGATGAAATCGAAGTCAGATCTGCACCGTCTTCGCGTTGGTGACGAAATAGTCGGGCGCACCTACGACTGCGATAATGTCCAGTTGATGTTGTATAACGCGGCATTGTGGAACGGCCATCGTATTCACTATGATCACCCTTACGCGACAGAAGAAGAAGGCTATCCGGGGCTCGTGATCGCAGGGCCATTGATCGGTGACTGGTTAACGCAGTGCTTAATGGAGTGGCTGGGCGAGAACGGCACACTGTTACGCTTGCATTACTCGAATCGTCGCGCCTCTTATGTGGGCGACGCGTTGACCACAGGCGGCAAAATTACGGCGCTCGACACTGGTACTGGTGAAGTCGAAATCGACTTGTTCGTGAAAAATGTGCGAGAGGAAGTCGTGGCGCCGGGCTCCGCGACCGTTCGTTTCTTGCCCACCGAACCGTGAGTGTTGCGCGGCATCCGTTGCGGGGCGCGACCGCTATCGTGGGCGCGGCCGACACCGAGGTTGGCGAGCTGCCAGGACGGGGCGCGGTGGATCTCTGCGTGGACGCCGCATTGCGAGCGCTTGCCGATGCGGGCCTGCAAAAAACCGATATCGACGGCTTGATTACCTGCAATTCCATGACCACGCCCTATATGTATCACGCCGAGATGATCGCGGAATACTTGCGAATATTCCCACCATATTGCATTAGCGTCGGCGCAGGTGGTGGCACGACATTTTCGATTTTTCATCATGCCATGTCGGCAATCGTAAGCGGTATGGCGAAAACCATTCTGATTACGATGGCCGATAACATGCGTACGGGTCTTAGCAAGGACCAAGCGCTAGCGCAAATGGCGTCCGCTGGACACGCACAATTCGAAAGTCCCTACGGTCCGACAATTCCGGCGTTTTATGCCTTGATAGCAAATGCACACGCTGCCGAATACGGTACTCAACCAGAGCAATTTGCGGCGGTCGCAGTTAGCGCTCGCGCGCATGCGGTCAATAATCCCGCCGCACAAATGCGCGCCCCGATCACTATCGACGATGTCTTGAATTCCAAGTTAATCGCCGATCCCTTGCGACTACTAGATTGCTCCTTGGTCTCCGATGGCGGCGCCGCGGTGATCTTAACTGCGGCGGAACGCGCCAAAGATTTTCCCCATGAGCCCGTCTATGTGCTCGGCGCTGGCGAGGGCCACTCACATGAACATATCTCACAAGCGGTAAATATAACCACTTCGGCCGCGCGAGAGGCGGGTGAACGCGCCTATGCAATGGCGGGCGTGACGGCCAAGGACATCGATTTTGCTGGCATCTATGATTGCTTCACGCCCGTAGTGCTCGTAGAACTCGAAGATTTGGGTTTTTGTGAAAAAGGCGCAGCGGGCGCCTTTGTCGCGCAAGGCGAAATCGGGCCGGGTGGATCGCTGCCGGTTAACACCCACGGTGGCTTGTTGTCACACTGCCATCCAGGAAATCCGGGCTCGATGTTCCACTTGACCGAAGCCGTTAAGCAATTACGTCACGAAGCCGAAGCGCGCCAACTGCCGCGCGCCGAGCTAGCGCTCGTGCACGCTCAGGGTGGCATCATGTCGAGCCATTGCACACTAATTTTGGGCAGAGAACAAAGTTGACGATTGCACTCGACGGGCGAAATATTCCGCAGCCCACGCCTGAGACAGCGCCGTTTTGGCACGCCTGCCGAGCGGGCGAACTACATCTGCAGCGGTGTACCGCATGCACACGTTTTCAATTTTATCCGCGACGGCTCTGCAGCCACTGCGGTAATCAAGATTTGACCTGGGAGGCCGTCTCTGGGCGCGGCAAAATCAGAAGTTTTACCGTCGTTAGGCGCGCGCTCACGCCCGCTTATCGAGCCGAAGCGCCTTATGTCCTCGCGTTAATCGAATTGGATGAAGGACCGACCTTGATGAGCAATGTTATCGACTGCGACGTTGACTCGGTACGGATCGGCCAAGCGGTTCACGTGTGTTTCGAGCGCTGGACGGATGAAATTACGGTGCCGAAGTTCAGCCCGGCCTAAGAGCCGGTTGAAAAACTACCGCGCAGGCTGTCTGCGGTGTCGCCTGCGCGTTCGCATCTCGCGTATCTATCTGCTATGTCTCGTTACTCACAGCGTAGCTCCTTGCAGCCGACCTTCCTCGTGACGTTTTTCAACACGCTCTCGAACATTGCACGAGGGCCGCGGATGATGACGCAGGAAGGATTCGTCTGGGTGTCGGGCTGAGTCTGAAGCGTAGCTACAGCTACGCTTCAGACATGGCATCAAAACCGTTTCGAGCGGTTTTGATGCTCGGGCTTAGAAATCGATGTTGAAGCCAATTTCGGCACCAAACCAGCGCGGTGCGCCGAAAGATGTCATGCGCCAAAGGTTGGCAACCGGTAAACTGCCGGTACGGTAACGTTCGTCGGTTAGATTCTTACCGAAGACGCGTACAAAGTATCGCTCATTGGGATCGGTGAACGTGGTACTCCAGTTGACGAGGACTTTATCGTCGATTAACCCATCGGCGACATTAGTGCCTGGTGCCGCGGCCACGTGAATATTCTCGTCTTCAAACGAGACGGTAAAATTATGCGCGAGTTTGCCCCAGTGACCGACTTGGTGGCGATACGTTGCCGATCCGTATGCCGTCCACTCTGGTGCCCGTGTCACGTCGTTGTTGGTAAGATCGACAGCGGGCGTCGTGGGATCGAAATCGGTGTCGGCACGAAAAATTTCGTGCTCCACGTCTTGAAAACTAAAATTCCCAGTCACGGTTAGATTATCGGTAACCAGCGCGGTTGCTTCGAACTCGATCCCTTTAGCGCGGATCTCCGCGGCATTAAAAAACCGCGTTTCTTGAAACGCTCCTTGGACAGTAACAAGTTCTCGCTGCGCGTCTTCATAGGAAACATTAAAGGCAACCGCGTTAAGGCGTATGCGGTTATCCCACAAGTCCGTTTTAATACCGAATTCGATGCTCTCTGCAATTTCCGGATCGACAGGCGCGAGCGCCGCGGGCGGAATAACGGCACCGGGTACAAAAAACAGCGACGTACCAGTCTGGTCGTTGTACGTGCCGCTCTTAAAGCTGCGCGAAATGGTCGCCCACGCGAATACATTTGGCGTTACAGCATAACTGCCAGTCACACGCCAGCTTGGTTCGGTCCAAGATTTACGATCACGATAGACATTGAAAGGGAACCGACCGAAATCTGCCCCGTTGACGATATCCCCAAGATCGTCAACGCCATAGTTAGGATCAAAATTAGAGATGCCGTTCAGATATTGCAGGTATGTTTGCGGACGTCCCGCCCACTCTTTTTCTTCATAGGATACGCGTACACCGACACCAATAGTGAACTGATCGGTAAATTCAAACGTGGCATCGCCAAACATTGCATACGCGGTACCATCCACCGCATTACATAACAAAGATGGATTGTCGTTCTGCGTGTCGACCGTAAGATTCGGTAAACCCAGCGAGGACAGCGTCGGGTTGGGTGGTGCGGGAAAATAGTCTAGGAAACCTAAAAACTGGAGCACGCAAAACTCGGCATCATTCGTTTGATAAAAGCCGCCGGCGACGAAGTTAAATGGGCCGTGAAAATTCGATGTTACACGGATCTCTTGCTGTAAGGTTTCGCGTTCATCGGCGCGCACGGCGTCGAACAAAGACGCCGGTGTTTCTCCCGTATATGTGCTCGGCAAAAACGACTCCTGTTCGCGATAGCCCGTTACCGAATGGAATGTTAGGTTGTCGGTAAACTGCCAATCAAGGTTGAAATAATACCCGTCGACGTCGACTTGATGCCCTTTGCGCATTTTTAGGCCATCGTCACGATTGGAGATCGCCGCTTGTTCAAGCGGATCGCCGCGTGTTACGCCGCGAAACCCCAAACTGTGAAACACCGAGGCAGGATCGTTTTCCGCGACTACCGGTGGGGAGTCTTGATCATCGCGAATAATTTCGTACTGAAATAGCGCTGAAACGGTCTCTGTTGGTTCCCATAGTGCCTTGAAGCGGCCCGCAAATACGTCATCACCACCGAGGTCGCGACCATCGCCTGCAAAAGTGTTGCCCAAGACATCCGTCGACGTTTTACCATTCTCGTAATAACCGTCACTGTTCTGATACAAACCGGCCGCTCGAAAAGCAAAATTGCCGGTCCCATAATTAGCGGCGAACCGTCCCTCGATGGTATCGAATTCGCCATACGTTAGACGACCTTCGACGCTGCGCTCATTGAGCTTGGGCTTTTTGGTGCGCACGATAACAGCGCCCGCAGTCGTATTTTTCCCAAACAAAGTGCCTTGAGGGCCACGCAACACCTCGATCGATTCAATATCGAAAGGCTCTAGAGCTTGGGTCTGCACGTGAGGCATAACAAAGTCGTCTACCGTGACACCGACGGGGGCTTCTTGATAGAGAATAATGGACGTTTGTCCGATCCCGCGCATCGCGAAGGAGGCCGCGTTAAATCCGGCGATATTACCTCCCACCAGGTTCGGTACGGCGGCGGCAACGTCGGTCAAGTCGTGCATGATCAGCGCATCGATCTCGGCGCTCGTCAGTGCTGTGACTGAAATCGGCGTCGTTTGCACATCCGTCGTTGTACGGCGAGACGCAGTGACCAAAACTTCCTCAAGTTGAGCGGCGAGAGCGTTAGTCGATAGCACTGCGACAATCAACGCCGCAGATCCTAAACGAGTGCGTGTATTCATCAGATCAAAATCCCCCCTAGAGCATGCGAACTATCTTAATACTATTTCTTGTTATTGATACAGCATTCGATGCCCGTAAATGCGTCGAATTCGCGGCCTTTTCTGGTTGGGAGGACGTCGAAAACGCGCGCGCTAAATCCTGCTGTGCCGGCAAGCCTTGCAGAGCAAATTTCATCTTAAAGCGCGTGTGGTGCTTTGTTCACCCACCTAAATACCTAAGTTATGGCTCGCAACACGGTCGATATCTGCCAGAATAGCGATCTCATCGACCGTTGTTGCCGACGGTTTTTATTGTGCTCGAAATAATATTATTACATTAATTTTAAGTCAAAACTATCAATAGATTAAGTGATAAATTAAATCTAAAAAATAGGGTGTGAATAAGGGATAAGCGTGGCCTAGATTCGAGCATTTGAACAAAGCGGCACGTGCTATGCGCGTCGCGCAAAAGTCAGCGATGTTCGCGGTGACGACTCGCAACGGGCGCGCGCGCAATCGTGCGGCACTGCAATCGCTGCCAGGCCTCACCTAGAATGCCTGCCAGTTCATGAGGTAACCCTTCACATTTCTTTAACTCAATGGCACAACACCGTGTGGATCGAGCCCGACGCTCGGGTAACATGCATTCCTCTGTACTTAGGATAAGCTCCTGCGAAAACTTCATCTCTTTGTCGTGCAAGTTATTTTATTCGCTAGCGTAAGCGCAATGGCTGTCCCGCAAGACGGCTTAGTCGCATATTATCCGTTTCACGGCAACGCCGATGACGCATCCGGCAATGACCTCAATGGCGTTGTCTTCGAAGCGAGCTTGACTACCGACCCGCACGGTGACGCGAATAATGCCTACGACTTTGATGGCATCGACGACTATATTGAAGTTGCCGATGACGGCGGATTACTAACGCTCACCGGACTGTGGACGGTCGCGGCGGGGGTATGGCCGGATGCCTCAGTAGCGACGTGCGTTCTGGGCCGCTGGTATGGAAAAGTGCGCGGTAGAATGCGAATGAGGATAACTATTTAATCGCTCAGGGGCAGGGAACGCTTTTTTCGACGGCTTCGAACCCAACGACGGCAACGACGTCGGGGTGTTCTCGAGCACAGTGCAGAACGTCGGCGCATGGCACCACGTCGCCGGGCGTCTACGACGGCGATACGCTGCTGATTTACCTCGACTCGGTGCTAGAAACACGGGCACAATTGGCGCGGCGTAACCACCGTATCAGGGCGGCGATCCGTTACGCATCGGAATATTCTAAATACATCGCATGGTCAACGGGGGGCGTTCGGCGGCGCGATCGACGAGGTCGCGATCTACGATCGCGCATTATCCTTGGAACAAATACGCCAGGTTGCGGCGATCCCGCTGCCGATCGTTTTGCTTCTCACCGGGCTCGCGATCTTGGGCGGACGAACACGTAAAACGCAGAAATTCAGCTAATACTGCCCATGTCGTTTGCTGTTTGCCGCAGTTTGAATTTTTGAATTTTGCCGGTCGCGGTTTTGGGGAGTTCTTGGAAGACGATCGTTTTCGGCGCTTTAAAGTGGGCGATATTATCCCGACAGTAGGCGATAAGCTCGTCTTCGCTTATCTCCGGCGCATCCGCTTTGAGCCACACGAACGCGCAGGGCGTCTCGCCCCATTTTTCGTCGGGACGCGCCACGACAGCGGCTTCGAGCACGGAGGGGTGTTTATATAAGACTTCCTCGACTTCGATAGAAGAAATATTCTCGCCCCCGGAGATAATGATATCTTTGGAACGGTCTTTAATCTGTATGTAGTTATCTGGGTGCATGACGCCGAGATCGCCGGAATGAAACCAGCCGTCGGCGAGTGACTCTTCTGTCGCCTGTTTGTTTTTCAAATAACCGCGCATTACCACATTGCCGCGAAACATGATTTCGCCGATCGTCTCGCCATCGCGGGGCACCGCTTGCATCGTCTCAGGATCGATGACATCGAGGTCTTCTAGTACGGGATAGCGTACGCCTTGACGTATTTTTCGTTCGCGCAGTGCCTCATTAGGCAGCTCGTCCCACGCTGCCTGGGGTGCGGTAAAAACGGCTGGGCCGTAAGTTTCGGTGAGGCCGTAGGCGTGGGTAACCTTAAATCCCTCGGCTTCGATGCCTTCGATGATCGCCGCCGGCGGTGCGGCACCAGCGGTCATTACGTTCACGGTTCTCGTCAATGCGCATTTTTCGCTTGCGGTCGCGTTGATAATGAAATTGAGCACAACGGGTGCGCCGCAAAAGTGGCTAACGTTATCGTCGCGAATGGCGGTGTAGATATTCTCGGCGTTTATACGTCGCAAACAGACGTTCGTACCGCCTTGCATTGCGACCGTCCACGGAAAGCACCAACCGCAACAGTGGAACATGGGCAGGGTCCACAAATAAGTTGGGTTCAGCGGCATGCTCCACGCGATCGCATTGCTGACGGCGTTTAAATAAGCGCCACGATGATGGTAGACGACGCCCTTGGGATTACCCGTCGTGCCCGAGGTATAGCAAAGCGCGTAGGCGCGCCATTCGTCGGCAGGCAAGGTCCACGGTGCTAGCGGGTCGCCGTCGCGGAGCAACGCTTCGTACTCCAACGTGCCCAGGCGATCGTGGCAAGGGGCCTGTTCGTCGGCGATATCGATGACGAGGGGCGCGGCTGCGCATTTTGCCAGGGCTTCTTTCACTACCGGCGCGAACTCGGTGTCGGTGAGCAAAACTTTTGCTTCGCCGTGATCCAAAATGAACGCGATGGCTTCGGCGTCGAGGCGAATATTGATGGGGTTAACGACCGCGCCGGTCGCGGCTACGCCGAACAAGGCTTCGTAGAAAGCCGGGATATTTGTTGCGACGATGGCGACCGTGTCGCCAAAACCTATGCCGCGCTGGGTCAAGGCCGAAGCAAGGCGGCGACAACGGGCAAAGGTTTCCATCCAGGTGAATTTTCGTGCGCCGTGAGTAACGGCAGTGCGTTCGGGATACACCGACGCCGCGCGTTCGATAAACGACAACGGTGACATGGGGACATAATTTGCGGCGACACGATCGAGGTGTTGGTCGTAGCAATTTGGGTTTTTTGGGCGGTCGGAGGGCATCGTAATCACTTAATCTCTATCAGGTGGCAGCAGGCGGTGGAAACCATGGCGATCATTCGGCACCATATTTTAGCTTACTCAAGGCGGCGCCCAGTTCGGTCGGCGTTTTTCGACAAACGCGTTCAAGCCCTCGAGACCGTCATCGGAAAGCAGGTTCTTGGTAAATTCTGCGGACGCGCAACGGTAGGCTTCGTCCAAGGGTCGATTGATTTGTTCGTAGAATGACGCTTTGCCAATTTTAATCGCTTGAGGTGATTTGGCGGCGATTTTTCGTGCCAACTCGTCGACCTCAGCGTCTAGCTCTGTCGGCGCGACAACGCGGTTTACGAGGCCGATGTCGGCCGCCGTTTCGGCGGTGATGGAATCCCCGGTAAAGAGCAGCTCTAAAGCAGCTTTGCGGGGCACCACGCGACTTACTGCTACGGCCGGTGTCGCGCAAAACAAACCATAGTTAATGCCCGATGTGGCGAACGTCGCAGCGCTTGAGGCGAGCGCGAGATCGCAGCTCGCGACAAGCTGGCAACCTGCGGCAGTCGCGATCCCTTGTACTTTAGCGATCACCGGCTGAGGCAAGTGCACGATTTTCTGCATCGTGGCCGCGCAGTCAGCGAGCATCGCGCGGTAAAACGCTTCGCTGTGATTGGCTCGCATCTCTTTTAGGTTATGCCCGCTGGAGAAGGCTTTACCAGTGCTTTCGATGACAACGACACGGATGTCGTCCGCGGCAGCAATGTCATCCAAGTGTGCGCTGAGGGTCGTGATCATTTCCCGCGATAACGCGTTGAATTGCTCGGGATGGTTCAGGCGCAGCGTCGCAATGCCCGCGGTATCCGTTCGAATCACCGCCCCGCTGCTGCGTGATGCGGTCTTACTGGCAGTTGGCATAACTTGTCCGTCGCGTTGATGGAGCGGTTATTCTCCCGAGGGACGCGTGCTCGTGCAAGCGTTCGCCTTGCGAGACACGGTACTTATGTTTGCAGGGCCGGCCTTACCTCACGGGCAAAAAGCTCCAAGGAACGCGTGCTTTTCTCCACATCGATACCGGCGAAATGCGTTGACATGATGAAATCCGTGCACGCGAACTCTTGCTGAAACGCGCGTAGCTTGTCCGTGACTTGCGCCGGTGTGCCGATCATCAGGGACGCGCCCAGCGGCGAATGGCGGATCTCCTCGGGGCGCATCGGCGGCAGCGCCGTGTCGTCGCCCGCCACGTCGTTGGCTTGTTCGAGCACGCGCGCGTAATAGCCGAAGACATGGGCAAGATGCGCTTGGGTGTCAGACCACGCCGCGTCTTCGGTTTCTGCACAATACAGCATGCGTAGCTGAGCGATTTTGAAATTATCGGGATCTCGTCCTAGTGATTGCAAGGTTTCTAGGTATAGCGGCGCCGGGTCTGGTCCCAGTGTTGTCATCAAGTGGGTACCGAGCTCGGCGGCGCGTTTTATCGCCTTTGGTCCGCGTGCCCCGATCCAAATCGGCGGGTGCGGTTGTTGTACCGGGCGGGGCATTAGGGTCATGTTTTTCGTTTGCGTGAAACGTCCCGTGAAGCTAACGTTCTCCTCGGTAAATAAGCGCGTCATTAACTCTACGCCTTCGCGTAAGCGCGGTGCGCGTTCCTTGCGATCGATGCAAAACGCATCGAATTCATCGTGGGTATAACCCTGACCTAAGCCGAGATCGAAGCGCCCATTAGATAAAATATCTGCGAGAATCACGTCTTCCGCCGCTCTTGCTGGATGTATGAATGGTAGCAGTAAGACGAACGTGCCAATACGGATACGCCGGGTGCGAACTGCGATCGCGGCCGCCATGGACAAAGAAGCGGGATTGTAAGCGTCTTCAGTAAAGTGATGTTCGGTTAACCACACGTGGTCGTAGCCCAATTCTTCTGCCAATATCATCTGGTCGAGCATCGCGCGGTAGAACGTAGGTGTCGGCACGTGCCAACGCTGGGGGTTGCGAAAGTCGTACATAATTCCGTAACGCATGGGTTTGTTCCCGGTTTTTTTGGTGGTAAAGCCGCGCCGCGGTGGGCGCTGGGATCGATGCTAAAGCAGGTCCCTTCATTGCGCTAGGGCCTCATCACCCGTGTTGGCATTTGCATTCGCGATACGTTTGCCTAAGTCTGACAGCCTGCTAGGCTTGGTATAGGACGATGAACGCAACGATGAAACTCGCTGTGGCCCAATGCCCAGCCGTCAGTGGCGAGGTAGCAACGAATCTCGCCCGTATCGAACGATTCGCGCAGCGCGCAGCCCGGCAAAACGCATCTGTGTTGGTGTGCCCGGAAATGATGTTGACCGGTTACAATATCGCTGCCAGTGCCGTATTTGAGCTTGCGCAGGCGAGTGATGGGCCGGCCGTGCGCGAACTAGCGCAGATCGCAAAAAGGCTTAACATCAACATCGTCTATGGCTATCCCGAGCGCGAAGGCGATGTGATCTATAACTCGGCTTCGCTGATACGCGCGGATGGCGCGTCGGCGCTAAACCATCGCAAGAGTCACCTCTTTGGCGAAACCGAACGCGCCATCTTCACGGCCGGTGACGGTAAGCTTGCTACAACCGAGATTGAAGGCTGGCAGACCTCTTTGTTGATCTGCTACGACATCGAGTTTCCGGAGACGGTGCGACTGGCGGCGTTACGGGGAGTAGACCTGCTCTTGGCACCGACTGCGCTGATGGTACCCTACGATGCTGTCCCCGACGTCGTCGTGCGAGCCCGCGCCTTCGAAAATCAAATCTATACTGCCTATGCTAATTATTGCGGCGTTGAAGGGGGCCTTACGTATTGTGGTAAGAGCATTATTGCGGCGCCGGACGGTTCCGTCCTCGGGCAAGCGGAGCGCCGCGAAGCGTTAGTCGTAGCGACGTTGGATTGTGAGAAGTTACAGCGTTCGCGGAACTTGAATCGTTATCTAGAGGACCGGCGACCCGAACTTTACGCCGGTCTTAGCGCCGAGGGGGATCGCTAATGGCAGAACATGAGCGTGGTGACGGTCACCGAGTGACGATGTTTGGCCCGGATTTTCCTTTCGCGTTCGACGATTGGCTGCAAAACCCGTGCGGTTTGGGGGTGATCCCGGCAGCGAATCACGGCAAGGAAATCGCGATTATCGGCGCTGGGGCAGCGGGTATCGTTGCGGCTTATGAATTGATGAAACTCGGTTTGCACCCGGTCGTGTATGAATCGGCCCGCCTCGGGGGACGGCTACGATCTCATCGGTTCGAAGCCGCGGACGGGCCTATCGCGGAGCTCGGCGGTATGCGTTTCCCCCGTTCCTCGACGTGCTTTTATCATTATGTCGATAAATTGAATTTAACCACCCGACCGTTTCCGAATCCCTTATCACCGGGTGCGCCCAGCACGGTGATCGATTTAGAAGGTGAAACGTTCTATGCGCAGACGCTCGCGGATTTACCGATCCGCTTTCGGGAAGTTGCCGCCGCTTGGGATGCGGCACTGGAAGACGTTGCGCGGCTTACGGAGATGAAGTCGGCGCTGCGCAAACGCGATGTCGCAACCATAAAAGCCATCTGGAATGATTTGATTCGCAACTGGGATGACCGTACGTTTTACGATTTTATCGCGACCACGCGTGCCTTTTCTTCGTTGAGCTTTCGCCACCGCGAAATCTTTGGTCAAGTCGGTTTTGGTACGGGTGGCTGGGATTCTGATTTTTCTAATTCCATGCTCGAGATCCTGCGCGTCGTCATAACCGAATGCGAAAATGATCAGTATTTCATCGTAGAAGGATCCGAGGAGGTTGTACGTCGTTTATGGCGCCATCAACCAGACGCCATCGTGCACTGGCCCGTGGGCACCTCCTTGGCGAGTTTGCACAGCAACGCATTGCGACCGCGCGCGACGCACGTCCGCCGTGCACCTAGTAGTGAGGATTTCGAGGTTGTTGACCAGTGGGGTTATGCGCATGCCTATGGCGCGGTACTCACAACCTGTCAGAGCTGGTTACTCACGACGAACATCGACGTCGATGAATCACTGCTACCGCAGAAACTATGGATGGCGCTCGATCGAACGCGTTATATGCAGTCATCTAAAACATTCGTCATGGTCGATCGCCCGTTTTGGAAAGAGAAAGATCCAGCAACGGGCCGTGATCGCATGAGCATGACGTTGACCGATCGCCACACCCGCGGTACTTATTTGTTCGATTACGGCGACGGCGTGCCGGGGGTAATTTGCCTGTCCTATGCGTGGATGAGTGACGCGCTCAAAATGTTGCCGTTGCCAAACGAAAAACGGGTGCGCTTAGCGCTATCAGCGCTCGAGAAGATCTATCCTGATCTGAACTTGCGTAAACACATCATCGGCGAGCCGGTGGCGGTTTCGTGGGAGGCGGATCCGAATTTCTTGGGCGCATTTAAAGGCGCCTTGCCCGGTCACTATCGCTACAATCGACGCATGTATAGCCATTTCATGCAAGCGGGCTTGTCACCCCAGCAACGCGGATTTTTTCTCGCCGGTGACGACGTATCTTGGACCCCGGGATGGGTAGAAGGCGCGGTGCAAACCGCGCTCAACGCAGTGTGGGGCATTATGAATCATTTCGGTGGCGCAAGCTTGCCGGAAAACCCCGGGCCCGGCGATCGTTGGCAGGAGTTGGCGCCGCTAGCACTGGCAGAATGAAGCATCACCCGATGATTCCCACGCTGCTACGGGACTAAGCGCGACGATCGGCCGCGTTTGTGACCGACCCTCAGGGCGGCCAAGATCACTGGCGCCGGTTTCGATAGCTTGACTTTGACGACCACTTACGAGACGAACGCAGCCGTCGTGCATAGCTTTACCGATGCGGCGTTGGCGGCCGCGTTTTTTGTCAATCCCGTCGACCTCGGTGTGGTGGCCGATCCCTTTGCGAACGATGACTTCATGAAGATTCAGTTGCGCTTGCAACTGGCGCTTAGCAATCCCGCCGACGGTATTCATTTATCTTCTGTTCCTATCCCACCAGCGTTGTGGTTGATGGTCTTGGCGCTCGTCTGGCGCGCAAAGTCGCGCCGCGCGATGATTTGACTGCACGAGCCATAAGCGATTACTTTGTATTCGGTTTTGTGTAGCACGCCGACCGCAACACGACCGTGTGGCTCAAAACTGCGTGCGTCAAAATAGGGAGCCCCGTCATGAAAATTGCCACGATGCTGTATTCGACCGATTACGCAATGCGCCCGGATAAATTTGCCGCCGCCTGCGAAGAGCGCGGGTTCGAATCGGTTTGGTTTCCGGAACATACGCATATCCCGGCTAGCCGGCGTACGCCGTTTCCCGGTGGCGGTGATCTACCGCAAGACTACTGGCACATCTTAGATCCGTTTGTCGCCCTAACGGCGGCCGCCACCGCGACAAAGACGATCGGTCTCGGCACCGGTGTGTGCTTGGTCACCGAGCGCGATCCCATTGTTACTGCGAAGGAAGTCGCCTCACTGGATATGTTGTCTGACGGTCGCTTCATGTTCGGGATCGGTGCCGGTTGGAACGCGGAGGAAATGGAAAATCACGGCACGAAATTCGAGGAACGCTGGAAGATCCTCGAGGAGCGCATCGCGGCGATGAAGGCGTGTTGGACCATGGACAATTCGGAATATCACGGACAGTACGTAGATTTTGATCCCCTATGGTCGTGGCCGAAACCCGTGCAGAAACCCCATCCACCGATCGTGATGGGCGCGGCGTCGCCCTGGGGTCGGGAACGGGTCGCACGCTATTGCGATGGCTGGGTCCCGTTGCCTGCGCAGATGCAGAACATCACAGCCGATATTAACGACCTCGAGCAACGATTGAACAAGCATGGACGCAAAATCGAGGACATCGAGATTTCATTTTTCTGGGCGCCGGATGATGCCGATGAGCTCAAGCGCTACGCAGAGCTCGGTGTCGATCGTGCGATTTTGGCGGTGCCGGCAGATTCTGACGACGCTACACTGCGCCTGCTCGACGCCCACGCACAGGTGATGGTGAAAGTCGCCGCCTGAGGCCGCCAAGCCCGACGCCGAGATGTTACAACGGGCCGGGGCGCACGGGATCGGAGCCATCCCATTCTTTAGCGGCGTTTTCGACCAAGGTAAATAGGTCTTTGAACACGTCATCGTTGTCCCATAATTCGATGAAATGGCCAACTTTATCAAGCGTGTCAAAATAAGTAAGCGCCGCGCCGCCTACGGTGCATTCGAACGCCGCTGCATGGCCTAAGTCACGATATTGCTGGCAGGTCGCATGATAGTCCACTGGCATGAGACCAAAGTGATGAACGCCTTCCTTGCCCGCGTCGAGAAATTCTTTGTATACCGATCCAGCGTCGTTATGCTGGAAGATCAATTCAATTTGAACGTCGCCACTATTACCCAAGGCAAGCGTTACGTCGACGTTACTAGGGTTGCCTCGATAGATCTGATTCTCCAAAGGGCAATGTTCAAATAGAAAAAATGGCCCGACCTTTAGCACGTCAATCCAATACGCCAATGCGACGTCGAGATCGCGAACGACATAGGCTAGTTGCCTCAGTGTGTACAGCGGTTGTGTCATCGTAGTTTCCCCTCTCGCGGTTCGAAAATCGGCAGTATTTACACCGCTCTCCTATCTGCGCAGTAGTTTGTTCCTGAGCCCAACGGACTGCTAACCCGCATATTACTCTGAATTCTCAGTTGACCGCGTCGAGCGAGCCACCGGTTGCTGATGTACCGATGATAACGTGTTTACTTCAGTTTCGCGCCTTGGGTGAACGCCACTATGACCTCCAGTGCACGTCCTGCAGGTTCATTTCCGCGGTCCTCGCGCAATTCGTACCGGCCGCCAGCGGATTTGCCACCATTCACCGGCAAGACCAGGCGGGTCGTAGAACTTGCTTCATCGGCAACTAGAAAAGCGATCGCATTGACGGCATCGCCGTTCGTCGTGGTAGGTTTCATTTGACTGGCTGCCACAGACGTCTCCTACGCACCCTGCGGGACATCGCTAGGCCTGAAACCTTCCCACCCCAGATGCCAGATTGCAATCAGGCAGGATCATCTCTGCAAGCGTTCGCTCGTGATACGACGAAACTCGATCATCGACAAAGTCATGTCGAATACACTTGTCGGCAATCTCTTGCGCGTTTCACATTAGCTGGTAAATTGATCATGTCGACCACAAACGCGTAAAAAGCTGACTGGGGGTGGTGGTGATTAGACAATTAAAGGAGAAGGCTAGAGCTATCCTAGTAGAACGCGTGTTCACATATTCCGGAAGTAGCTACCAACGCGATCGTTTTACTAAAGAAAAATACGAATTGATCTCAAGTCACATCGATATGAGTGCAGTCGGTAATGTGTTGGATGTGGGTTGTAATGAAGGTTACATCACTCGCGAATTTTCTCGTCAGGGTAAGTTTTGCGTAGGAATCGATCGAGGGCCCTTGTTTCTGAACCAAGTGTTGAGCAGTGTTAACGAAAGTTTTGGCGGGACAACCGCAGCTTACGGAGTTTTTCCTTTGGATGATGCTAATATCGACTCGATACCAAGATTCGATTTGATATTGTTGCTATCGGTACACCATCAACTTGTAAAGCTCTATGGTGATGATTATGCGCAGAGAGTGGTTAGATTGCTCGTAGAAAAAGCCACAACATATTTTGCGATCGAGTTTGCAGCCATAACGGATAAATACGGCTACGATGACGCGCGGTTTACTGACAATGATGATGCCTCAATTATGGAATATGCAGAGCAGTGGTTGAGTGACCTTGGGGTAGGATTCGAAGCGAAATTCCTAGGCAAGAATAGAGAAAATACGCGTGAGGATGACCGCGAGCCCTATCGATATTGTTATTTGCTGACGCGCCAAAGATAATGACCGAAATGGACCTCAAGCTTTGTTCTCTATAGAATACGAAATACACAAGCCATGTAGTAAGACTGAAACAATTGGAATGGATCGGTTAAGGATGGACAAGAAAGTCGTCTGTTTTTTCGTAGGCACGCATGGAGACTGGGGGGGGGCGTCTCGAATCATTTTTAATATCATTAGGAACTTCGATCATGAACAATTTGCGCCGATCGTCATGTTGTCCGGTACTGGTGAAATTTGCGCGGAACTGGACAAAATTGATGTCCGATACGAAATTTGGCCAAACAAACCAAGCTCGCGAATCGTTTTGCGTATTGGAAGATGGTTGGCAGCCCGGAAATTTTTCAAGTGCAATCGTGTCGACCTGGTTGTCGCCGCCTATGGCTGCTTAGGATGGAAACCCGTCGAGATTTTAGCGGCACGCGCCCTAAAAATACCCATCGTCCAACATTGTCAACGAGTAATTAAATCACCGTGCCCCTATTCGAGGTTTTCGGCGATGATATTTACGTCCTCCGAATACATATCCCGAGAATCTAATTTTAAAGATGTAATCGTGATCCCGATGACTGATATCGTGGACATAGATCGTTTCAGTTCGGGGGTGGATGTGCGGTCTGAGCTGGGTATTCCCGCAGATAACAAGATCGTGACATTTCTAGGGCGTAAACGAAGGTGTAAAGGGCTCGATAAATTTGTTGATATGTGCGAGCAAATCCATGGCCACGGAATTAGTTTCATTGTGGCGACGCAAAGAACGGGGAAACCCAATGAAGATACTTATTCGGATGAGGAATTTGCTGAACTCATGCGTCGCGATCGGAGGTTAATACACGTCGATTATCGAGGTGACATTGAAAATATTTATGCTATCTCAGATGTCATCGTGATGCCGTCTCGAGATGCGGAGCCATGCCCTGCGGTAGTGCTAGAAGCTGCTGCAAGCGGCAAACCCATTGTCGCATATAACGTCGGTGCAACGAGCGAGTTTGTTATTGACAAAAAAACCGGCTTCTTGTGTGAAGATGATGATATTGATTCACTGGTTCAACAGGTGAAACACTTGCTTAACGACAGTGAGTTGCGAACTGCTGCTGGTACTCAGTCTGTAGAACTTGCTCGACAACGCTTTTTTGCTGAACCGATAAAGACGATAAACACGACCTATTTTGCCTTGGCGGTGCAGCGCGGATAGCACGTTGGCCGAAAACGTTGGCAGTGAAACGGTTAATGTCTGTTGAAGTCACGAGTTTTCGCGCAAAAACGCAAAAACGGGGTCAGGTCTTGCTTTTTGCTAAAACGGGGTCAGGTCTTGCTTTTTGCTCGCGTAGGCCGCCAGTATCCCGTTGTCTCAAGTTTTACCGTCCCGGCCATCATAGTCCAGCGACCTTAGACGTCGTCGTTGTGAGGCGGTGTTTAGTCGTAGAGAACCATGCAGCGCACTTCGATACTATAGCGATCGGGCGCATCGGCGGGCGTCGCTGGATCTTCGAAGGCACTATGAAAACTGAAGGTACACGGCGAACTGGGTTTGTTTGCGTCGCTACTCGCACCTTGTGTCATAGCTAAATTTCCGGTCGAGTCCCACTGTTTAATCAACAAGGCCTCGTCTTTCGTCATCGCAGGATAGTAATACCAGTCGTGATGCGATGAAAACTTTGCAAAATAATTTTCACCAATACGATCTTGGTAGTGGATCTCAAAAACCACGAGATCCTCGGGTACGACACTTTGACCGTCGCACAAGGCAAGCGGGTGGCTGGCAACGGGTTCGGTGGAAATATTGCGCCACACGTTGATGATCGCAAATCGGCGCTGCTCACGAATCGTTCGATCAATATGCTTTTGATCTATCAATGAGCTGCCCGCGGGCAAAATCGCGCGTAGCGTATCGTTACCGCGTGGTGGTTTGCCGAGATCACGCAAACGCTGCGCAGCACTGTGTAGCGTGTAGTCGCCATGCACAACATGCGCGGGACTTTGCACTTGCTGCCCACCGAGTATGCGTCGTCGATGTTTTTTACCCGACGCGGAGCGGATGTTGTGGTCAAAGGCAAAAGCCCGCCCGCCGCTTATATCCTGCACTAGCTCCGCACAATGCGGATAGTAGTGTTTGGCGACTTCCTCATGATCGAAAAATTCGATGCTCCCACTTGCCAGCGGTTGCTCGAGCAACTCGAACCCGTGGCGGTGAAGCGGGCGACGCGATACGGCTGCAGCATGGCGGGCGTTTTGTACCGCGATAGTGTGGGCTTCAAGTACAACGCCTACGGTGCCTCCGTCGCTGCCATCGGCATCGCGTTGCGTGAGTACCTGGCCGTTGCGATATAGCGATGACTGCACATCGGGTGCTAGATAATTGAAAATGCCGGTCACGGGCACTGTTGCGGTTCGTCGTTCTGTCAGTGGAGCCATGTTTGCCACCTATAGACACAATGTCACTATGATACCGCGGGTGTCGCTTGCTGTCCGGCGCGTCCCCAGTAGTGCGGCGCTCGCGGTACGCGGCTTATTCCGCTCGCAGTGAATCAATGGGGTGGACGCGCGCGGCGCGGCGTGCCGGCGCGATTCCCGCTAGGAGCCCGATAGCGACGGATAATGCGAGTGCCGCGCTAACATAGCGCCACGCAATCAGTAACGGGAATTCGGGGCGCACTAGGATGATCACTTGAGTAAGCGCCAGCGCAATGAGCAAGCCAAACACGCCGCCGATTGCGGCCAAGGCCATTGCCTCGATTAAGAACACGCGACTGATCACGCCCCGCTCCGCACCGATGGCGCGTAATAAACCAATTTCACTCGTCCGTTCAGTAACTGCGATCGTCATAATCGTTGCGATCCCCACTGCACCAACGACCAGGGAGATCGCCCCTAGAGCAGCGACACCCGCAGTGAGGATCGTTAATATCGAACCCAATACGTCTAACATTTTGTCTTGTGTGACGATTGTGAAGTCTTCTTGGCCGTGGCGTCCCTTCAGTAGGCGCTTTATTTGAGCGCTTACGTAGCTGCTCGAAACGCCTTCACGAAACGCCACATCGATCTCCATTAGCCCGTCACGATTGAACAACTCGGTTACTTTTGCAATCGGCAAGAACAAGGTGTCGTCGAGATCAAAACCGAGCATTTGACCTTTGCGTTCCATGACGCCGATCACGCGGTAGCGATCCGTGCCGACGCGAATGCGCGCACCTAGGGGATTTTCATGCCCAAATAATTCTTCGTACATTTTCATGCCGAGAACTGCGTACGGGCGCGCATTGTCAAAACCATCATCGGGTAGAAAGCGACCTATTGAGACGTTCATACGCCAAACTGCCGGCACATCAACACTGGCACCGATTACCGTTGTACGGCGCTGCCGCGTACCGCGTTCCACGCGCGCGTTGCCTTGGATCACGGGCACCACGCCGGTCACGCCGGGAACTGCAGACAATGCTTCGGCGTCGGCTACGGTCAAATCTCGGGTGCTAGAAATGGAGGCGCCCGAGAAACCAAACGTTTCGGTTTTTCCGGGTGTAATGGCGATAATATTAGTGCCGAACTGGGTAAATTCGCTGAGGACAAAATTGCGTACGCCTGCGCCCAAGGACGTGAGTAACACGACCGTCGCGACCCCAACCGCGATCCCGATAATGGTCAACACAGAGCGCTGGCCGTGCGATGTAATTGCCGCCAGAGAAAACTTGATTAGTTCGCCGGCGAGCATCGCTTAGCGTTTCACGAGTGCGTCGATGGGCGAGAGCGCCGCGGCGCGCTGCGCGGGCCGTACACCGAATACGACGCCACTCGCGAGCGCGATCCCTAGGGCTGTGGCCGCGCCCCACCACGGAACGTGGGCGGGAAAACTGGGATACAGGGTTCGCACCATGGCCGCGCCGCCACATCCTGCGAGCAGGCCGACGAGGCCGCCGGCCGCGCTTAGCAATAAGGCCTCGGTGAGAAAGACGCCGCGTACTTCCGCGACTCGTGCGCCGAGCGCCTTTAATAAACCAATTTCGGCGCGGCGTTGCGCAACCGTGACGAGCATGACGTTCATGATCAAGACCCCCGCGACGAGCAGACTTATCGATGATATGCCCGCGATCGTGAACGTAACGGTGCGGAGAATGCGGTCAAACGTTCCCACCACACTGTCTTGCGTGATAATGGTGACGTCGTCTTCACCATCATGCTGGCGGGCGATCACTTGGCGGCTTGATTCAGCGACGTGGTGGAGATCGATATGGGCTCGAGCTGTGACGAGCAAGCGAAAGAGTGATTCGCGATCGAATAAATTTTGTGCCGCCGCGACTGGTACGAAGGCGAGATCGTCGAAATCCATTCCTATTGAGGTGCCGGTTTTCGCGAGTACACCGATGACACGGAAACGATGCTCGCCAATTCTGATCCATGCGCCGACGGCATGTGAACGCGGAAAAAGCTCAACGGCAAGTAGGGCACCGAGTACGCACACGGGTGCGGCGCGATCGAGTGCGTTACTAGGAAGAAAACGGCCGCTACGCATGTGTAAGCGCCTTATCGAGAGCATCTCGGCGCTGGTGCCAATAATGCTTACTTCTCGTTCTATGCCGGCCGCTGTCGAGACGGGTGCACCACCGACGATAACAGGCGCCACGGTCGCGACATGAGGGTGTCTGGCGACGGCCATTGCATCACGCAACGTCAGGTCCCGGGGCGTTTCACCAAACAACGGCGGTGGGCCGCCAGTGGTTTCGTTACGACCCGGAATAACGATTACTAAGTCGGTACCGAGCGCCGCGAACTCATCCACAATGAAATGCCGGGCGCCGTCTCCGAGCGCGGTTAAGAGCACCACCGCGGCGACTCCGATAGCCGTAGCTAGCACCACCAGCAGCGTGCGTTGCATTTGCGCGCGCAAGGCGCCGGCGGCGAGGCTTAAGGTGTCGCGCTCACGCATCGAAGCAAGCCTGGACATTGCACGAAGCGCTCACTGCGTCGGTGCAATAGCTTGAGAATCAGTCGTTTCATTCCTGTCCTGCGTCATCATCCGCGCGCCTCACGCAACATCCGGGCTAGCGAGGTCCTGATCGATGCGGCCGTCCACCAAGCGCAACTGGCGGCGCGCCCGTGCCCCCAGATCAGCATCATGGGTGACGACGATGAGGGTCACTGCACGGTCACGCCATAGTGACTCCAATAATTCGACAACCTGCGCGCCTGAAACAGAATCTAGGTTGCCGGTGGGTTCGTCGGCCAAGATTAGCGCAGGCTCGAGGATCGTGGCGCGAGCGATCGCGACGCGCTGTCGTTGGCCGCCAGACAACTCGTGCGGACGGTGCTGCGCACGCTCAGATAGATCAAAGGCCGCCAACGTGCGCGCGACCCGCTGGCTGCGTTCTGATGCCGAGATGCCCGCCAGCGTCAGCGGCAGTTCGACATTTTGTGCCGCTGTTAAGCGGGGAATCAAGTGAAAAAATTGAAACACGAAACCAATGCGGTCACGTCGCGTTAACGCCAGTTGGTCGTCGTCGAGTTCGGTGACATCGTCGCCGGCGAGGTGGTAGTCGCCCTCTGTTGGTCGGTCGAGCAAGGCCAGGACGTTGAGCAAAGTCGATTTACCCGAGCCCGAAGGGCCCATGATTGAAACATACTCGCCGACCGCGATATCGAGATCGATGCTATCTAAAGCACGCACGTGTTGATCGCCGACGGTGAATATTTTGCTGATCGCCCGTAGGCGGATCAAACTCGACTCACCGCTCACGGCGTCTCGATGCGGGTGAGCGCACCCTCGTGCACCCCTTCGCGGCCGATGCTGGTCACCACCTGGTCGCCCGATTTCAAACCGGCGCGAATAGCGCTGTACTCCCAATTCACGATCCCGAGTTCAACGCTACGTTTGGTGAGCGTGCCATCGTGCGGATCCCGAAGCAACACATAGTGGCCGTCGAATACCGCGCTCGAAGGTATGCGTAAAACACCAGTCTGTTCTTCGAGCAGTATTTCGATGTCGGCGCTGTACCCGGGCAAGAGATCAGCGCCTTGGTCCGGATCGGTAAATTCGACTTCGATCTCCACGGTGCGCGCTTGTTTTTCGAGGTCCAACACGTATGGGGCAACACGCTTAACTCGCGCGCCACAGCGTCGTTCGGTGAACGCATCGAGCGACACACAGGCCGAGAGGCCGGCTTGGATGCGGGCTGCGTCGACTTCATCTATCGGTGCCGAGACGTAGAGACAACCAAGGTCGATGAGATCGATCGCAGGCAAGGTCGCGATCCCCGGCGGCGACGGTGTGAGAAATTCCCCAAGTTTTGCGGTAACTTCGGCGACCACACCATCAAACGGTGCACGCAGCAAGGTTTTCTCGATCTGCTGGAAGACAACCTCGGCGCGCGCGGTGATTACATCTATCTGTGCCCGGGCGGCGGCGCAGGATGCCGTCGTCGCGGTGGCCTGGGTGCGGGCGTTATCGACTGTTTCCTCGGCAACTAGTTTGCGCTTCGCAAGCCGCTCGAGTCGCGCCGACTCGCGACGGGCGCCCGCCGCGGTGGCGCAAACCTCTTCCGCGCGGCGTTGCGCAGCCTTCGCTTCCGATTCGACTAAGCGTGCCTCGGCTTTAAGATCTTCGTTCCAAATTTCGAGCAAAACGGTGTCGCGCGTCACGACCTGTCCTTCGTACGCGGATAAGGACGCCACCTGGCCAGCAGCAGCGGGCGACATTTTCGCGCGTTGGCACGCCTTCACGGTGCCGACCCGCGTATTGCTCACGGTAGCCTGTACGGCACCGATCTCGGCACCGGCGATTGTTACATCGATCGGTGTGGGGCGCAGGCGATACCACACAAATGCGCCAACGATACCCGCGATAATGAGCACGACGAGGAAGACTTTCACAGGAATTCATCATAGCGTTTTTGTCGCGGCATGCTCAATCGCACGCGATAATGGCCGATGAGCTAGACAACAACTATATTGGGGTGGCGAGTTTGAACATCAGTTGGTTTGTGGCTTTAGTATTGGGGTTAGTCGAAGGTTTGACCGAATTTTTGCCCATTTCCAGTACCGGCCATCTCATCATTGCTAGCAGCTTACTGAAATTTACCGGGCCTAAGGCGGTGGCGTTGGAAATCGTCATTCAAGGTGCAGCGATCCTGGCGGTGTGTTGGGAATATCGGCGGCTACTATCCGAGCAAAGTCGTGCGGTGCTCACCGATGCCAACGCGCGGCGATTCTTTCTTAATATGTTCGTCGGGTTTTTGCCGATTGCGATCCTGGGCTTGTTATTTCATGACTATATCGAAAAAGCGCTGTTTCATCCGATTCCCGTCGCGATCGCGCTAGTAATCGGTGGGGTGATTATCTTGTTAGCGGATAGACAGGCTGAGCAACCTCGCATTACTCAAGTAGAAGATGTGCCGATTCCGGTCGCGGTGAAACTCGGGCTGTGGCAATCGGTGGCTTTGATTCCAGGTACCTCGCGGGCTGCGGCAACCATTATTGGCGGTATGTTTCTTGGTATGTCGCGCAAAGTGGCCACGGAGTATTCGTTTTTCTTGGCCATCCCAACTTTGCTGGCCGCGACGTTCTATAAGGGTTATCAGAGCGCCCATCTATTTCGCCCCGAAGACGTCGGCCCAATCTTGTTTAGCTCCCTAGTTGCGTTCATAACCGCGCTTGTTGCCGTGCGAGGTTTGGTACGTTTTGTCAGTAGTCACAATTTTGGCGCGTTTGCATGGTATCGAATCGTGTTTGGAGGCGTGATATTGCTCAGCCATTACTTTGGATGGGTGAATTGGCACAGCGCTTGAGTTTGCCCGCGGCGATGCGTACTACCGTGGAGCGGGAAGCCAGCGCGCAGCGGAGCTCACCGCGAGCCGTCTTGCGGTGAGTGATACATAGACGATGATGGTTCTTGGTTGCTACGGTTTGCTGTTATCTATAAGGATTTTTCGGCTTCCCGGTGGGAAGCCAGCGCGCAGCGGAGCTCACCGCGAGCCGTCTTGCGGTGAGTGATACATAGACGATGATGGTTCTTGGTTGCTACGGTTTGCTGTTATCTATAAGGATTTTTCGGCTTCCCGGTGGGAAGCCAGCGCGCAGCGGAGCTCACCGCGAGCCGTCTTGCGGTGAGTGATACATAAACAATGGTAGGCGCGGGCGGTTTCGAACCGCCGACCCCCACCGTGTGAAGGTGGTGCTCTCCCACTGAGCTACGCGCCTCTAGCGCTTGACATCGTAGGTCTTCACGGTGGCTATGGTCAAGCTGGAAGGCGGGGAGTTTCAGCTTATACTGGGTGCAATTTTGCTGCTTTTCGCCTCCGTCTATGAGTGTCGTAACACGCTTTCCACCTAGCCCGACAGGCTATCTGCACATCGGTGGGGCGCGCACGGCACTCTTTAACTGGCTGTACGCGCGCAAGCATGGCGGGAAATTTGTTTTTCGCCTCGAAGATACCGATCGCGAGCGCTCAACTCAGGCCGCTGTGAATGCAATTCTCGACAGCATGCAGTGGCTGGGCCTCGATTGGGACGACGGGCCGTCATATCAATCGCAACGTGACGAGCGCTACGCAGCGGTGCTTGGGGATCTGTTGGCACAGGGGCGGGCTTACCGCTGCTATTGTTCACGTGATCGTTTGCGTGCCTTACGCGAAGCGCAAATGGCGCGCAAAGAAAAACCACGTTACGATGGCCGCTGCCGCGATATGGAGCGACCGCCACAAGACGCATCGCCGCCGGTGGTACGCCTGCGCACTCCGCGCGACGATGCGATTGTGGTTGAAGATGTGGTACATGGTCGGATCGCGTTCGCCAACGAAGAGCTAGATGATTTGATCATCGCACGGTCGGACGGTAGCCCGACTTATCATCTAACTGTTGTGGTGGATGATCTGGATAATGGGGTCACACACGTGATTCGGGGTGACGACCACCTTAATAATACACCGCGTCAGATTCACATCATCGACGCGCTGGGCGGTGCCCGCCCAAGCTACGCGCACGTCCCGATGATCCACGGGTCCGACGGCAAGAAATTGTCGAAGCGCCACGGCGCCTTGAGTGTCACGCAGTATCGCGACGAGGGTTACTTGCCAGAAGCATTGCTGAATTATTTAGTACGCTTGGGTTGGTCGCACGGTGATCAGGAAATATTTTCACGCAGCGAAATGATTGCCGCATTCGAGCTCTCGGGGATCAATAAATCCGCCGCAAGCTTTGACCCCGAGAAGCTTCGTTGGGTCAACCAGCAATATTTGCAGACTACCGACGTCGCGCAATTGGCGGCGGCAGCGCGTCCCTATTTTGAGCGCGCCGATCTCGGTGACGATGGACCCGAGATCGCGGCATTGATCGACGCCCAGCGCACTCGTGCAATGACGTTACTAGAGCTAGTTGAAAACAGTCGACCCTATTTTGGCGCCCGCGTTACGCTCGACCCACAGGCCGCGCGCAAACACCTGAAGCCCGCGGTGTTGCCGGTGCTGCGCGCGCTACAGAATGCCCTAGCAAGCATTGACAATTGGAGCGGTGAAGCGGCGCACGCGGCCGTGGTCGCGACGGCGAAAAAGCTCGAGCTTAAATTAGGTAAAGTCGCTCAACCGTTGCGGGTTGCTGTGACCGGCCGCGCGGCTTCACCGCCGATTGATGTAACTTTGGCACTGCTGGGTAAGAAACGCACCCTGATGCGCCTCGACGCGGCCCTAAATGACATCCAGTCCGGCGCGGACGGGTTTTGAGAAATCCCCGATTAAACAACATACTAGCGAAAAATTGCCGGGTGAATTCTTGACAGGTCGGTGCACCTAGCGTAATGTCGCGCGTCGCCTAGGCGCGCAGCGCCATCGAGACTGGGGCTATAGCTCAGCTGGGAGAGCGCTTGAATGGCATTCAAGAGGTCGGCGGTTCGATCCCGCCTAGCTCCACCAGAATTCCCGGTAGTACAGCGATCGCGAGAATAATGGGTCCCCTTCGTCTAGAGGCCTAGGACACCGCCCTTTCACGGCGGCAACAGGGGTTCGAATCCCCTAGGGGACGCCACGCTTACTTTGTGGCCTCGCGCGATCGCATTCGTCGCGAAATCTATTCGCCCGCGGCGCGTTGAGGCTTGCTTCGCTACCGCGATGGTTCCAATTCGGCGGCGATGGTGCGATGAATATTCAACAGTTCCGGGACCTGCTCGGCGGGACGTCTCCCGAAGCCGCATTCGGTGGAAATCCCAAATTTTGGCAGCGCCTCACGGGCGGCCGCAACCCGCCGACGTGTCCCCGCGACGCCGTCGCTGTGGTGAACTAAGCCGAGATAGACACGGGATGTGCCGATATCGAGATCGCGTAGCGGTGCAAAATAGGGAGCATCGCAGCGTTCGCGCGGTACTGGCATATGAATGAAGTCGATCGGGCGCAGTGTGCTCGCGACCGTCGCGTTGCTCAGCCGCACGCACACATTAAGATCCTTTGGTTCAACTAAATGTACGTGGCCGAGGTCGCCGTAGCACAAGTGCAAGCCCATCGGCACAGCCGCGTCGATCAGCGGCGCAAATTCGCCCAGAGCGGCGCACAAACGTATCTCTGGAGTTTCTGGCAAGGAAAAACCGATGGGTGGACGACCGAGGTTATCATCGACATCCATCGCGAGCACCTCCATGCAAACATCCCACTGAATGCAGAGATCCTCAGACGGGATCGCGGCCAGGATTTCTTTAAGTTCGCGCCGCAGCGCCTCGGCATAAGCCAGCGCGACCGTCGCGTAGTCTTCGGCATTGATAACGAACCAGCGCACGGCGCTTTCTGGCAAGGGCAAGCACACCATGAAACGTACACGTGCACCGATCACACCTTCATCGCGCAACCTTGTAAACGTTGCATACGATGCGAGCGCGTGCTGCGCGTAGAACAGCTTATCAAAATGCAGCGTTGCCACGCCGTCTGCGACGCGAAACACCCACACATCGTCGAACGAGGAGGGCACCCAGTCGTCCCCGGGGGCCCGCCATTCGGATGCGATGGAGCCGACCGGGCGTGGCCGCGACAGGGTGCGTAAATCCGGATGTGGGTCAAATACCGTATGAGCTAAATGTACGACCCAGATTTTGCGCGTACCGGTCTCGCCATCCGGCAGCGCAAAGACGTCGTTTCCAAGTGCGGGCCCACATGTGCGTAACACAGCTTCAGTATTCGCGCCGGGGACGCTGCCAACGAGATGAATCGGGGCGGTGGTCATCATGGTGTTTTGTCCTGTTGTGTTGATCTCAGTACTGTCAAAAATATTTAAATCCACGACTTCTCAGGTATTGCCGTTACCCATTTACGGGACGAAGCCGTGGCTTTGACTATATAAATTATTATACGCTTCCATACGCTTCGTTCAGGATTCCCAGGCCATCGCCGCCACGAGCGCGGGTCGCGCGCAGGCGGTTTGGCGTTGCTGCGGCAACGTGGCACTATAGCGACCCTTTAGGGAACAGAGGATCAATTCGATGCACTTGACTCGCAGCGGATTACTCGGCGTACTTGTGCTGATGTGTATTTTCCCGGCCACCGGGTTTGCACAGGAAGCGATACTGGCGGAAGGCGATCGACGGGTAAACGAAGGCGCGGCCGCACAGAAGACCATCGATAAACTCGACGATCAAAAACGCACCATCGAATCTGACTACGCGAACGCGCTAAAGGTAGTCGATGGCCTAAAAGTCTACAACGCGTTGCTACAAAAGCAGGTCGACAACCAAAGAAGTGAAATGAATTCTTTGCGTGATTCGATGGATAAAGTCTCGCTGATCGAGCGCCAGATATTGCCTCTCATGATCCGCATGATAGGCAGCTTAGAAGAGTTCATCGCCTTAGACGTCCCATTCCTCCAAGAAGAACGCACGCATCGGATCGCCTCCTTGAGAGGCATGATGGAGCGTTCCGACGTAACAGCAGCCGAGAAGTTCAGGCGGGTATTAGAGGCATACCAAATCGAAGTGGACTACGGTAATACGATCGAGGCGTATCGGGGCGACATCGACGTTGGCGGCAGTACCCAGCAAGTCGATTTTCTTCGTTTCGGACGCGTGCAATTACTTTATCAAAGTATCGGTGGTGACAATTCAGGTGTATGGGGTCAGGCCTCACGGCAATGGCAACCCTTGTCGAGCGAACAATATAAATCCAACATCGCACGTGGTTTAGCGGTCGCCCGTAAACAAGCTGCACCGGATCTCCTGGTCTTACCCATTCCTGCAGCACAAGGAGTGGTTCAATGAGACTACTAAATCGATTGATCTCCATCATAGCTATGATCCTTGTCGTTGCGGTATCGGTTGGGGCCGGCGCTGCCGAGTCTGTGTCGCTGGATGAGCTATTGCGTACGGTGAAATCTGGGCGCGCGAAAGACGCCAAGGAGAACGCGGCTCGCATAGCAAAATTCCGCGCTGAAAAAGCACAGCAAACGCAAATGCTCGCGCAGATCCGATCGCAGCGCGCGACGGAGGAGAGTCGTTCGAAAGCCCTAGAAGCCGAGTTTGAGAAAAATGACGGAGAGTTGGTGGAGCTCGAAGCGGCGTTGACGGAACGGCTCGGCGGCTTAAAAGAGCTGTTCGGCGTTTTGCAGCAGGCCTCCGGTGACGCCCGCGGCCAATTCGAGAACTCGATTACACAAGTTCAGTTCCCAGAGCGCGTCGCATTTCTCAACGAATTAGCGCAAAAAATGGGGCAGACCAACAAGTTGGCCTCGCTGGACGAGATCGAACGGTTATGGTTCGAGTTGCAGCGCGAAATGACGGAGTCCGGCAAAGTTTCCCGTTTCACAACCAAGATCATCGATACGAATGGACAAGAAGTGGATCGTGAAGTTACGCGTGTTGGGACGTTTAATCTTATCTCGCAAGGCAATTACCTAGAATTTGTGCCGGAGACTGGCAAAGTCGTGCAGTTGGCGCGACAACCCCGTGACCGTTATTTGAGTGCCGTCTCGGCTTTCGAAGCCGCCGATAGTGGCGTTGCGCCCTTGGCGGTTGACCCGTCGCGCGGACAGCTGTTGAAACTGTTGGTGCAAGCGCCAAGCCTATGGGAACAAATGGACCCTCGCAGCGATCGTTATGCGGGTGGACTCATCGGCAAGATCACGATCGCGCTTGGAATTCTCGGCTTAATTATTGCTGCTGAACGCCTGATCATGCTGACGCTGTCGAGTCTTGCGATTGGTACGCAAGCGCGGCGCATCGACAAGCCGGGGCGCAACGCCTTAGGGCGTGTTGCAAAAGTCTATCAAGACAATCCGACGGCTGATGTCGAAACACTAGAGTTGAAATTATCCGAGGCGATCATGAGGGAAACCCCGAAATTCAATCGCCTGTTGATGTTTCTGAAAATCATCGCGGTCGTCGCCCCGTTGCTGGGCTTGCTCGGTACCGTTACGGGCATGATTATTACCTTCCAGTCGATCACTTTATTCGGTACCGGCGATCCCAAGTTGATGGCAAACGGTATTTCGCAAGCCCTAACCACGACAGTGCTGGGTTTGTGTGTCGCGATCCCGATCGTATTGTTGCATACCCTTGTTGCGAGTCGCGCGAAGCGACTCACCCAGGTCTTAGAAGAGCAAGCGGCGGGCATGATCGCTACGCAAGCAGAAGGGCAGCGAGTGACCGCATAAGCTTATGGAACAGCTTATCTATCAATTCCCGGTCCTCGTACAGATCCGGGAGTTTATGGAAATGGGCGGCCAAGTGCTGTTGGTGATCGCACTACTGACCCTGATTATGTGGGCCTTGATCTTTGAGCGTTTACTCTATTTTGGGGTAGGTTATCGGGGCCTCGCGCGACGACTAATCGCAGCGTGGGACGCTCGTGAGGAGCACCGCTCGTGGCACGCCCACCGTATTCGCGAACAGCTCGCCTCAGTTGGCAAGCAGGCTTTGCAGAGAAATTTGCTGTTGATACAAACTTGTGTCGCGCTGTGTCCTTTATTGGGGTTGCTAGGTACCGTAACGGGCATGATCGAAGTCTTCCAGGTTTTAGCAATCTCGGGTTCGGGCAACCCGCGATCGATGGCCGCGGGCGTCTCCAAGGCGACGATCCCTACTATGGCAGGGATGGTCGCGGCGTTGTCTGGGATCGCGATGAGCGCCTATTTGCAGCGCCGCGCGAAACGTACCGGTGCCCACCTCGAAGAACAGCTAGCGCTCGACCATTGAGTATAAAAACAGGTAACCTGAAATGAGACGATTAGGTGCACATACTTTGGCTGAAGAGGAAGACTCGAGCATCGACTTAACGCCGATGTTAGACGTCGTATTCATCATGCTGATTTTTTTTATCGTCACCGCGACTTTCGTCAAAGAGGCGGGGATCGATGTCAACCGGCCCGACGCAGCGACCGCTGTGGTACAAGAGAAGGCTAATATTCTGATTGCAATCGATGACAATAATAATATCTGGATCGATCGTCGCCAGGTGGATGTACGGTCGGTACGCGCCAACATCGAACGTTTGCACGCTGAGAACCCACAGGGTTCGGTCGTTATTCAGGCGGACGAGGGCAGCAATACGAAAACCTTGATTGAAGTAATGGATGCTTCGCGCTCGGCCGGTGTGTTTAACGTGGCAATTGCTACCGACGAAACTTAAGCGTAGCGCGATGGCAAATCGATCGAACGCTACGGTTCCGCACACGGGTTTGGGGCTGGGATTGTGGTTGCGTCTCGCGATCGGGTTGCTATTGGCGAGTGCCGTGACCGTGGCTTTGCTATGGACGATGCAGTATTTGATCGCTACTGCCGATCGCACCTTGGATGAGGCAAAGCGTGGTCAGTTGCTGGATTTCGTGCGCGTTAAACGAGCCGAAATCGTGCGGCGCCGACAGACGAAACCCGACAAGCCTCCGCCACCCGCGCCACCGCCACCGCAGCCGCCGGCGCCAAAGTTAGATGACATTAGGCCGGATGCGCAGAAAATTGCGATCACCGCAGCACCGGTCGAAACTGAGATTGCACTGTCGGGCGCAGGCTTCAGCCTCGGTGTCGGAGAAGGCGACTATCTGCCTTTGGCAAAAGTGGCGCCAATTTATCCGGAGCGGGCACTGTCGCGCGGCGTCGAAGGATTCTGTGTAGTTGAATATACGGTCACACGCCAGGGAACGACAGCGAACGTGCGTGTTGTCGAATCACAGTGTTCGAGTAAGTTGTTCGCCAAGCCGTCCGTGGCCGCAGCAGAGAAGTTTAAGTACAAACCCCGCATTCTAGATGGACAGGCTATCGAGGTGCCTGGTGTGCGTAACAAATTTACTTACAAACTAGAGAAATAGGGTGCGAACAATGCCCAATCTTAGCTTAAGAGTTTTGTTGCTCGCGATTTTCCTGGGTGCGTCATTCTCTCATGTGTTCGCGGCCGAGGCGGAGGAGCCGACGAATACAAAAAAGACCGTCGCGATGAGCCAACCGGTTTTTGAAAAACTACAAAAAGCGCAAGGCCTGGTAGAAAAAAAAGACTACCGTGGTGCGCTTGGTCTGCTCGACGAACTTAAAAGCAAGAAAGGTCTCTCTGCGTATGAGAACGCGCAGATCTGGAACCTGACTGCCTACATTCAGTACTTGCGCGAAAATTATCCAGCCGCAATTAAGGCTTACGAACGGGTGTTAGCACAGCCAAATTTACCCGACGCCCTGGTGCAGTCGACGCTTAAAACACAGGCGCAGCTTTATTTTACAGCCGAGAATTATAGTAAGGCGCTAGAAACTGCACAGCGCTTAGTCAAAATGGTCAAACAACCGAATGCCGATCTTTACATGCTCATGGGGCAAGCCTACTACCAGCTCGGCAAGTATCGACAGGCGCTCAATCCGATCCGACGTGGCATCGATCTGCATAAGGCGCAAGGTAAGAAGCCCAAAGAGAATTGGCTTTTGTTGATGCGCGTGTGTTATCACGAAATGAAAGATTACAAGGGTATGGTAAAGGTTCTCAAAGAGCTGATCCGCCTATATCCGAAAGATGATTATTTGTTAACCTTAGCGGCCGCCTACAGTGAACTCGGTAATACCAAACGCCAATTGACGTTAACCGAAGCGCTATACGAAAAAGGATATCTCCAGGACGCTCATCACGCTAAGAATTTGGCCAATCTCTATCTCATGCATGGTTTGCCCGTCAAGGCGGCTAAGTTGTTGGAGAAAGAAATAAATGCCGGCCGGATTGAGGCGAACGAGCGTAATCTGACGCTACTGTCTCAGTCTTGGTATCAGGCCCGTGAAGACAAAAAATCGATCCCACCCTTAGAGCGAGCTGCGGCACAATCGGGAACAGGCGAACTCTATGTGCGTCTAGGGCAATCCCATATGAACCTCAGTCAATGGCAAGCCGCTGCGGAGGCAGTAAAAAAAGGGCTCGCAAAAGGCGGCGTGAGGCGACGGGACACGGCCAACGTCATGTTGGGTATGGCCTTGTTCAATCAAAAACAGCTTAAGGATGCACGGTCCGCGTTTGTCGCTGCGTCGAAAGATAAACGCAGTGCCAAACTCGCACGGCAGTGGTTGGGATTTATTGACAGTGAAGTGCAACGTCGTGAAACAATGAATCAAGTATTGCCCGATACGGCGCCGCGCGAACAAGACGACTTAATCAAGGCGATCGAGGGTTAAAACTCCGTTACCTCCGTAGATGGTTATGTAGTGGGGTTTGTTAACGCGTCTTGCGGTCGCTCGACCGGTGCCGCGACGGTTCGACCCATAGGCAGGACTAATAACGATTAAACTGTTTTTGAAGTATCGAGCGTAGTCAGGTGTGTGATTGATATCGACGACATAGGCATTGTGTGGCAGTGCTAACGCTCGATAATATTCGCGCGGCCCTGGCGCGAGTCGCCCATCAACCCGCTGTTTTCGAGGCCGCACCGCACCACGCTGCGGTCGCGATGATATTGGCCTCAGATCTCGAGCATCTGGAAGTATGCTTTATTCGTCGCGCCGAACGGGCTGGCGATCCGTGGTCCGGTCAAGTCGCGTTTCCGGGAGGACGTGCCGGCCCGAGTGATCTCGATGCCCAGGCGGTAGCGGAGCGCGAGACCCGTGAAGAGATAGGTGTGGACTTGGGCACTGCGCAGCGTATCGGCGCCTTGCCGGTGCGAACTATTCAGCGACCGGAAATGTCGTGTTCGATGCAATTATCTCCATTTGTCTATCATGTCGCCGCGAGTGTGCGCCGCGACGCGCGGGTCTGTCTACCGCACGAAGTGGCAAGCGTCTTCTGGGTACCGCTGGCGCATCTTTTTGACGAGTCTACTGTAACGCAACTCGAGTATTCGATTGGTGATCAAGCACATACCTATCCAGGCATTCAATACCAAGAACACATTATTTGGGGATTAACGCTGCGCATTTTGGCGAGTTTCGCCGCACTGATGAGTTTGCGTTTACCAGCCTTGCCTTACAGTCCGCGGACTTAGGATGATCCGACTGCGGCGGCAGTTAAGCGGCGCCTATGGCCGCGATTTCTCGTTACATAGTACCACTCAGCACCTCGAAAACGCCGTAAAATCACCTCGCTTAACCACCCGCCTCGCGACGGAGCCTTACCGACGGGCTGCTAGCCCGGATATTGCCTGAGGCGCTCACGGCGCTTGCGCTTGAGTCCGACAGACTGCTATCTGATTGGAGCAACCGTCCGCATGTTCATCAAGTAATGGAGACCGAAGACCAGTAATTTTGCGATGCGAGATCAGATTTTCGCAAGTTGCTGCGTGCTATTATAGAGTGGCGCTATCGAGAACGCGTGGAGTAGTGGCATAGCTGTGGACGGCAAGCACTTAGACGCGGTTAAAATATCGTGTAATTGGGCGTACCTATTGCGCACATCCTCGAAGTGAGCAGAATTAGCAGCATAAAATCTAGCGGCGTAGCGTCGGCGACGGAAACGCCCAACGAACAGCGGTTCGTGCGTATTAAACGGATCCGTCGCGCGGGATTTGTCGAATTCGATTTTTCGATCGGTGATCCGAACCTCTATCTCGAGATGATCTTACCGCAACAGGCGTTCGACGAGTTTTGTCATCGCCATGCGGTGATATTTCTAGGCGCGCGCGAGGGCGAGGAAATCGACCGCGCGAACAAACGCTGGCGCGACGGCGTGGATATCGATGCATAGGCGGAAGGAAATATCTACATGTCCATAGACATCAAAACGGCCGGTGTTGACCCGGTTCGAAAAACATTTGATCACATCGCTGCTAAGCTCGGACCGGGTAAGGCGCCAACGCGTTACCAAGAGGGTACGTTTGGCTTACAGCCAGACGCAAATTTTCACTATCGTCCGACTTGGGATCCGAGATTCGAACTGTATGACCGAGCGCGCACCAAGCTCGTCATGAACGATTTCGAAGATCTCCTCGATCCGCGGCAATATTATTACGCGACGTACACGATCCAGCGCGCAAAACAACAAGAATCGCTGGAGAAGAACTTTTCGTTTGTTGAAAAACGTAATATGTTGGCGACGCTGGAGCCATCGTGGGCCGAGAAGATCAGACGGTACATTGTGCCGCTAAGGCACGTGCATTGGGCGGCCAATAACAACAACACCGCGATCACAGCCCACGGTTGGGGCGCGCCGATAACGTCTGCCGCAATGTTTCAGGCCACTGATCATTTAGGTATCGCTCAATACATTACCCGCATCGCCTTGGTTTTGGACAACAACAACCCGGCGATCCTAGATGCCGCCAAAAAATGCTGGCTCGAGGACCCGGTATGGCAACCATTGCGGCGTTTCACCGAGGACACGATGGTCGTGGAGGATTGGTTTGAACTGTTAGTGGTGCAAAATTTCTTAATCGATACCGCGATTCACAAGTTCGCGTTTGAATATTTCGACGCGGAACTTGCTAACAACGGTGGCGGGGCGTTCGCGATGTTGTCGGAGTTTATGGTCGAGTGGCACGCCGAGGCGGGTCGTTGGGTAGACGCGGTGATGAAAGTGGCTGCCGAAGAGTCTGCAGCGAACTCGGCTTTGCTCGCTGAGTGGATCGCCACGTGGACACCACGAGTCGAAGAGGCGCTAAGCCCCTTGACGCACGAAGCTTTGGGGGGTGTTGGGGATGAAGCACTGGCGAATATCATGAATGTGCTCGCCACACGCAGCCCTGTCGATTAAACGGAAACGAGGAACCTGCGGTGACCGATAAAGTCTTTATCGCTTTGCAAAATAACCCCGACGCACAGCCGATTATTGAGGCGATCGTCGAAGATAATGACGCTGCAATCGTCAACGAGACGCCCGGGATGGTAAAAATCGATTGTCCCCAACGATTGGTAGTCAAACGCGCGACGATCGAGTCGAAAATGGGTCGCGAATTTGATTTGCAAGAAATACATCTCAATCTCATTTCCTTGTCGGGAAACATCGATGAAGATGAAGATCAGCTTACCTTGGCGTGGCGCACTTGAGCGCTCTCGGAGTATGCAGCTATGACAGCAACGAAACGTTTAAATCTTAAGCAAAAATACCAATTAATGACGCGCGGACTGGACTGGGAAACCAGTTACCAGCCGATGGATAAAGTGTTCCCATATGATTGCTACGAGGGGATCAAAATAAGTGATTGGGACAAATGGGAAGATCCCTTTCGTTTAACGATGGATGCGTATTGGAAATACCAGGCCGAAAAAGAGCGCAAGCTCTACGCAATCCTCGATGCCCTACAGCAAAACAACGGTCACCTTAATATTTCTGATGCGCGCTACTTAAGTGCTGTGAAATTGTGGTTGCAGGGAATTACCGGCGCCGAATATAACGCGCATCGTGGTTTTGCTTTTGTTGGGCGCGCTTTTCGAGGTGCCGGCACGCGGGTTGCCTGCCAAATGCAATCCATTGATGAGTTGCGGCACGCGCAGACTCAGGTTCATGCGTTCGCACACTACAACCGCTATTTCAACGGTTTTCACGGTTACGCACATATTCGCGATCGCGCTTGGTACCTGTCTATCCCGAAATCATTTTTTGAAGACGCGATGACAGCGGGACCCTTTGAATTTGTGACGGCAATTTCTTTCGCGTTTGAATATGTATTGACGAACTTGCTTTTTATGCCTTTTGTCTCAGGCGCTGCCTACAACGGTGATATGGCCACGACAACATTTGGATTTTCTGCGCAGTCTGATGAGTCACGTCACATGACTTTGGGCCTCGAAGTCGTCAAGTTCATGCTCGAACAGCACGAAGACAATGTTCCTATTATTCAACAATGGCTCGACAAGTGGTTCTGGCGGGGTTATCGCCTTCTCGGCTTGATCGGTACGATGATGGATTACATGTTGCCGAAGAAAGTCATGTCGTGGAAAGAAGCCTGGGAGATCTACTGGGAAGAAAACGGCGTTGCACTTTTTCATGACCTCAGTCGTTACGGCGTACGGATGCCGAAACATCATGAAGTAGCGAGCAAAGAAAAATCACGACTAACACATGAAATTTGGGCGACCTTATACCAGTTCGGTAACGCCTTGGGATTGCACACATGGGTGCCTAATGACGACGAAATCGACTGGATGTCGGAGAAATACGGCACCTTATTCGACAAAATGTATAAACCACGTTTGTTGATGTTCCGTGAAATGGAACAACGGGGCGAACGATATTTCAATAACCGTCTGCCAATGGTCTGCCAAGTCTGTCAGATCCCGATTTTCTACACCGAGCCGGATGATCCGCAAACGCAATGCGTGCGTATCGTGGAACACGCAGGCACGCGTTTTCATTGTTGTTCGGATGGGTGCCGAGATATTTTCAACCACGAACCGGAAAAATATTGCCAGGCATTGATTCCACCACAACAAATCTATCGTGGCGAAGCGGGTGGTGCGACCAATATTTTTGAATATGCTGAATGGCTGCATTTAGTCAGAGACGTCGATACTGGGGAGTTTCGCGGATCCTACGATGATCGCAACTTCGCCGCATGGCAAAAAGGTAAACCCCCACCGCAGGCCGATGCGGCGGACGCTGCGGCATAGGCTGTCATTATGTGCGGAGGATTATTGTGACTGTGAAAGCTGCGAGCACCAACTATGAGTTCGCGAGTCCAAATCGGATGGAGAACTACGGTGGTGATATCAATTTATATGTGCGCTGGGAAGAACATTTGATGTTCGCGTGTCCATCGGCGTATCGCGCTCCAATCGATATGAAGCTGAGAGATTTTCTCGAACAGTTTGTGCGCGCTGATTACAGTCAACATCCCGAGGCTGCGGCGATTGATTGGAGCAAAGCGGAATGGCATTTGGATGAAAAATCTTGGCAGCCAGATTTAGACAAATCGCTCGCCGAAAACGGTGTGGAACATATGGCCTATATGTGTTTCCGTACACCCGGTTTGACCGGTTTGCACGGCGTTGGCACCTGATGGCGTAATCACGGTGACGTATCGTGCCACGATAGAGCCTTTAGGTGAGACGATCGAGGTCGCAGAAGGCCAGCGTTTACTAGATGCAGCGTTGCGCGCTGGGATTTCGCTGCCGTACGCGTGCAACCATGGCTTATGCGGGACGTGCAAAATCGACGTAATTGAAGGTGAAGTCGATCATAACGACGCGTCGAGTTTTGCCTTGATGGACATCGAACGTGACGAAGGTAAGACGCTGGCATGTTGCGCGACGCTGAATAGCGATATCGTCATCGAAGCTGATATCGAGGAGGAGGAGGACGCGGCACATTTCTCAGTCGAAGATCTCCGCGGCGAGGTGAAGGAAATTGTCGACCTCACACCGACTATCAGGGGTCTTTTTATCGAGCTTGAACAGGGCCCTTGCAAGTTTCAAGCGGGACAGTATTTGAATTTGCAGGTTCCGGGCGTGAATAAACCGCGCGCGTTTTCGCTTGCCAACTCGCCGTCCTCACCACGCCTGGAGCTGAACGTGCGTTTCGTAGAAGGGGGAGCGGCGACGAGTTGGATCCATGGGGCATTGCAGGTCGGAGATGTGCTCAAATTCACTGCACCCTTGGGGCGTTTTTTCGTCCGCGTCTCGAGACCCGAGCCGTTTTTGTTTCTCGCTGGTGGCTCGGGTTTATCTAGTCCAAAGTCGATGATCGAGGACTTGCTGGAGCGGGGTGAGACGCGCCCCATTGTCTTGATCTACGGCGCTCGTTCGTTGGATGAGCTTTACTATGTCGATCATTTCATCGCGTTGTCTAAGCGATATGCGAATTTCGAATATATACCGGCAGTATCGACACCCGATCCAGCTTGGTCCGGAGAAGCAGGTTTTGTACATGAGGTCGCAGCGCGGCGCTTCGATGGCAAGTTTGCTTCCTATCAGGCTTATTTGTGTGGTCCACCGTTGATGATCGATGCTTGCCTGACGACGCTGATGCGGGGGCGGTGTTTTGAAGATCAGATTTTCACCGAAGCGTTTTTGAGCGCTGCCGACGCGGAGCAACAGCCCAAACGCAGTGCTTTGTTTAAGAAGTTTTGAGCGGGATGTCATGGATGTACCGGTGATAACACGATCGCGACGTTGGCACGGCACGAGTTTCCGAGCTAGTTAGGTAGACCTCGTTGTTTGTAGTCACGCTCACGAATACAGGTGCAACGTTCAACTGCGACCAAAACCAGAATGTCTTGCAAGCGCTGGAGCGCTTAGGGTACAAAGGGATCCCTATCGGCTGCCGCGGCGGCGGCTGTGGAGTCTGTAAAGTGCGTGTGGTAGCGGGCCGCAAATACCGCCTCGGGAAAATAAGCAATGCACAGGTAAGCACTGCGGAAAGGCGCAGCGGTTATGCATTGGCGTGCAAACTCGTTCCGGAAGAGAACCTCACATTAGAAGTCTGCGGCCAAATGCGCTACGGTTTAGAAAAAGGCATCGTTGGTAACGCGGTTTCGCTGCGACGATAGCGTCAAGGTAACTCGAAAAGAGGAGGACAGCTATGTCTTTTAGTGGAGTTATGAGGCCCGGTCACGTTGGGCTTCGCGTGTTGGAAATGGGACCGGCGTTGGCGCATTACGAAGATCGCCTGGGCTTAATTAAGGTCGACGAAGACCAACAAGGTCGGGTTTATCTGAAAGGTTGGGATGAGCACGACAAGTTTTCCGTCGTGTTGCGTGAGACGGACGAACCAGGCATTGACTACATGGGGTTCAAAGTCCGAGAGAAAAGCGATCTAGAGCGCTTCGAAGCGCGTTTGCGTGAGCATGGTTGCACAACCGAACGCATCACGGCCGGGGAGTTGAATGACTGCGGTGAGCGTTTGCGTTTCGAAGCACCAACCGGCCATCGCATCGAACTCTACGCGGAAAAGAAATACGTCGGCAATGGGCTCGGAACGACAAATCCGGAGGCCTTCGTGGAAACCATCAAAGGCATGCATGTCGTACGCTTTGACCATTGCTTATTGTATGGACCCGACGTGCCTGGGATCGCGAAGGTATTCACCGAGGCGCTTGGGTTTAGTATCACCGAAAAGATTATGGACGGCGATACAATGCTCGCGGTATTTCTCAGTTGCTCGAATAAAGCCCATGATCTTGCCGTAGTGCACTATCCGGAAGCGAATAAATTGCACCATGCGTCGTTTTTACTAAATACCTGGGAAGAAGTTCTGCGCGCAGCCGATATCATGTCGAAATATGAAATTCCGATTGACATTGGACCGACGCGCCACGGCATCACGCGTGGCCGGACGATATACTTCTTCGATCCTTCCGGTAATCGCAACGAAACGTTTTGCGGCGACTATACTTGGTACCCAGATCGGCCGCCGATTACGTGGACAACTGACAAGCTAGGTAAAGCGATTTTCTATCACGATCGCGCTTTGAACGACCGCTTTATGACGGTTGTTACATAACCTGGGTAGAATTTCGGGCTGCTCGCGAGGATATCCTCCGTTCCTACGCCATCGGAGCGGATATCTCGGTTGGCAATAATCTTGTGATCATTGCCCCGGCGGTCGGGTCGGTTAACGACGAATGGGGACGTGCAAGTCGTAGGACTTGCGCGTCCCTGGCGCTGTCGAATTATGTTTCGATCGGGCCTAGCTTCTCCACAAAGAAATCACGGGCCAAATTATTGGACTGTGTTAGGCCAGGGTCGATATAAAGATCGGTTTGTGCGTAGGGCAAGAATTCTAAGCGCTTAGGTTCACGTGCCCGCTCATAGAGCTCCGCGACGCTCCACGCCGGGTGTACGATATCGCGACCAGCGGTACTGATAATCATGTATGGGCGTGGTGTGATTCGGTGTACGAACGAAAGCGGACTAAACTCTAAGATTTTCTCTATCGATTCGAGTGTGATCGTATCTCGCCAGGTCGGGTGTGCTTCAGGGAAGCCTTCAAAAAATTCGGCAATTTGGTCATCATACGGCAATCCACACAGCGTTCCCTGGGGCCCGAAGGCGGGAATGCGTTGCGTTTTTTTGCCTTTGTAGCGTTGCGCGCGATCGGCTTCAACGGCGTCGAGCAATGCGTCGAAACTCGTTTCGCTGCGCAGCAGTTTTAGCCAAGAATAGCCATCGGTCACCGGTACCACGGCGACTGTTGCCTTAACGCGGCGGTCGATCGCAGCAACGTAGCTGACCATTGCGCCGGCAAAACTAGCACCCCAAATCCCAATGCGATTTGGGTCGACATCGTAGCGGTTTTGCATGTAGGAGATTGCGCTGCGATAGTCTTCCGCCTCGTTTAAAGGAAACAGTTGGCCACGCGGGCGGCCGCCTGAGTTGCCGAAGGTCCGGTAATCGATCGCAAGAACAACAAAACCCGCTTCGCAAAACGATTCGGCCTGCGCCTCGAGCGTGGATTTGACTAAAGTAAAGCCGTGCCCCAAGACCAGGCCAGGGCGCCGCTTACCCCGCTTTAGCCCGGCAGGTCGATAAAGATCAGCAGCACATTGGATGCCGGCACTTTTAAAAACAATTTCTTTGGCCACGTTATTCTCCTCCCTCGCTAGTCCGGATATTGCATGAGGACCACACGGATGCTGGCGCAGGGCAACACCGTCTGAGCGCCGCGCTGGAACCCGAATCGTAGCCTAGCTACGGTGAGGGTGAAGCGCAAGCGCCGGGTGAATTGAGCGAAGCAGTGTATTCCAAACGGGATCGCGGTAGGAAGGATCGCAAACGGCTGAGTCGGTTACCGCAACACGTATGCACGTGCGCGCAGCGCGCATCGTGCCGTACCCGGGTTAGTTGCTACGCTCTATTCTCTAGATTTATCGCTGCCGCGTAGATTTCTTTATCTGAAGAACACCTTACCGATGGGTATTGGGTCGCCGGCGAGCCTTACTTGAGTCAGATCTGTTTACGTCTTCGAGGCGCGCAAAATGGTCTTCTAAATTGCGCGCGGTCGAGCGAATATGTTCACTCATAGCCTCGCAAGCAGCGCTAGCATTGCGCTGTAGAGCGGCGTCGAAGATCGACTTATGCTCCGCCGCCACATCTCGCGAAAAAGTAAAAATGTCGGACGATAAGCTTCGATAGCGCCGATGTTGATCAAACATCATCGCGCGCAACTGCAAAAGCCGCGGTGAAGAGCAAGCGCCGAGCAAGGTTTCATGAAACTCGGCATTGCGCGCTTCCCAGTCAACGAAGTTCGTAATACGCGCAGCTTCGATTTTATTGAGACGATGAAAGGCCGCAACCACCGACGCCTCCCACGTGTCGTCGCCAGCACGCACGCTTTCGGCTAGCGCTTCTGACTCCAGCAGGATCCGCATGCGGGTAATGTCACGTAAGTCGTCTAGCGAAATCGCGGCCACGCGAAAACCACGCTGGCCGATCGCAAAGACTAAGCGTTCCGAGGTGAGTCTGTTTAGCGCCTCGCGCAGCGGCGAGGCGCCGATATCATAACGCGCTCGTAGCTGGTGAATGGCGAGTTTTTCATTGGGTGAAAAACGGCCGTTCAGGATGTCGTGCCGAATTTGCGCATAGGCGCTATTTGCAAGCGTATCTGGAAACTGTGTTGCGGGTTTGGGTTTGGTCACGGCGGGGTGTTTGAAAACGTTAATGCATAATTCGCCGTCATTGAGCGTAACAAGGTTTGCCTCGTGTAGGGAGAATAGTAGCGTTTTTTCGTGCTGAAGCGAATTTTGTCGTTAGCCGTCTGTCGGACTTAGGGTTCGGTAAGGAGGCGCGCGGTTATGCGAGGCCATTTTTCTGCGTTTTCGAGGCGCTGAGTGGTGCGATGTAATGAGAAATTGCGCGAATAGGCGCCGCTTAAGTGCCGCCGCCCTAGGGTCGTCCTATTCCGGCAGACTGTCGGCATCCGAGGCGTTTGACGGTGGTTTGCCGAGCGCTTGAAATTATCGATAAAACGAGTAAGAATCGACAAATAGCCTCAGCAAATCTCGCCGGGTGAGTCCGTTTGTTTCGACCTGTGCCCACCGCAACTGATGCGAGGACGAAATATGCACGCGGAAGTTGAAACCTCTACGCCGACGACGTTCGATGCGCAGAACGTGCGCCATTTTATTGATGGCTGTTTTGTTGGCTCGCGACACGGTAAAACCTTCAGTAATACGGATCCCACGAATGGTGCTGTTATCGGGCAAGTGCACGAAGGAGGTCGCCCAGAAGTAGACGCGGCTGTCGAGGCCGCGCGACGGGCGTTGGGGGGGCAGTGGGGCGTGATGCCGGTCGCGGAGCGATTGCAGTGCTTGTACCGGGTTGCCGATGGCATTAACGCGAGGTTCGATGAATTCTTAGCAATCGAGTGTCGCGATACCGGCAAGCCATATTCTCTGGCGCGTCACATCGATATTCCGCGGGGCGCAGCGAATTTTAAAATATTCGCCGACGTCGTAAAAAATGTCGCGGCGGAGAGTTTTTGCATGGCGACACCTGATGGCGCTGGGGCTTTGAACTACGCGCTCCGCATTCCCAAAGGGGTGATTGCGGTAATCGCGCCTTGGAATTTGCCCTTGTTACTCATGACGTGGAAAGTGGGGCCGGCTTTAGCCTGCGGTAACACCGTTGTAGTGAAACCCTCGGAAGAAACGCCGTCTACGACCGCCTTGCTCGGTGAGGTCATGAACGATGCCGGGATCCCGCCCGGCGTGTTTAACGTCGTCCATGGTTTTGGTCCGGACTCTGCCGGCGCATATCTTACCGAACACCCGGGCGTCGACGCGATCACGTTCACCGGCGAGACCATTACGGGTACCGCGATCATGCAGGCGGCAGCGCACGGGGTGCGCGACGTATCATTCGAACTTGGCGGCAAGAATCCGGGCCTTGTGTTTGCAGATTGCGACCTCGATGCGGCCGTGGAGGGCATCGCGCGTGCCGCCTTCGCCAATTGCGGCCAAGTCTGTTTGGGAACCGAGCGCGTTTATGTCGAAAGTCCGATTTTTGATGTCTTTGTCACCGAGTTGAAGCGGCGCGCCGAGGCGTTGCGGCCGGGTGATCCGCGTGCGGAGACTACCACGCTGGGACCAATCGTCTCAGCCCAGCAGCGTGAGAAAGTACTCAACTACTACCGGCAGGCAGGCGATCTTGGTGCGACGGTCGTCACCGGTGGTGGCGTACCAGACATGCCTGCCGAGCTCGCGGGTGGTTATTGGGTCGAACCGACGATTTGGATCGGCCTGCCGGAATCATCACCGATCGTAGCGGAAGAAATTTTTGGGCCGTGTTGCCATGTGCGGGCATTTGATCGCGAAGAAGAAGTTATCGCGCTGGCCAACGATACGCCGTATGGGCTTTGCACTACCATATGGACGCAAAATGTGAGCCGTGCGCATCGTCTCGCCGCAGCGATAGAATGCGGAATTACCTGGGTCAATTGCTGGTTCCTACGGGACTTACGCACCCCATTCGGGGGCTCGAAAGCGTCCGGTATCGGGCGCGAAGGCGGTGTGCATTCTTTGGAGTTCTACACTGAAATGCGTAACGTCTGTGTAAAGCTCTGAATCACACGCGAGTGATCAGAAGGAAGTTTTTATGGCACTCAATAGCGAGACGATTGCCGCGTACGGCGATGAACTGTTTGCAGCCCTGACGGAACGCCACACGATCGCGCCGCTCACGGAGCGCTCGCCCGATATCACGATCGAGGACGCCTACCATATATCCACCTACCTTTTGGCACGGCGTCGTGACGCTGGCGAGAAAATAATCGGGAAGAAAATCGGGGTGACGAGCAAAGCGGTGATGGACATGCTGAATGTGCATCAACCCGACTTTGGTTATCTAACCGATCGCATGGTGATCCCGAACGGCGGCGAACTGGCGATCAGTAAACGCATGATCCAACCGAAGGCGGAAGGGGAAATCGCCTTTGTGCTAAGACACGATCTGGCGGGGCCAGGGTTAAGTAACGCGGATGTCCTACGCGCTACTGAAGGTGTTTTACCGTGTTTCGAAATCGTCGATTCTCGTATTCGCGATTGGCGCATCAAAATCCAAGATACGGTTGCGGATAACGCATCGTGCGGCTACTTCGTGCTGGGCGATCGTCTCGTCGACCCGCGTGACTGTGATTTCGTCACCTGCGGTATGGTGCTCGAGAAAAATGGCGAGGTGATCGCGACCGGCGCCGGTGCGGCTGCACTGGGGTCGCCGCTTAATTGTGTTGCTTGGCTCGCCAACACGCTCGGTACATTTGGCATAACGCTGGCAGCGGGTGAAGTTATTTTATCCGGCTCACTCGTGCCTTTGCAGGCAATCGTGCCGGGTGATTCTATGGTTTGCAGTGTCGGTGGTATGGGACACGTCTCAGTACGTTTTTCCTAAATACCTACGGTTTAGTTACTCGGGCATTGCCTGATACGGGTCTTAGAAAATGAAAGTAAACGCGGCGATCATTGGCTCCGGTAACATCGGCACCGATCTGATGGCAAAAGCGCTGCGCAGTGACGTGATTAAGCCTGTCTGGATGGTGGGAATCGACCGCGATTCAGAGGGTTTAGCATTGGCGCGGGACCATGGTCTAAAGACGACCCACGACGGCATCGGGGGCATGCTCTCCAACGTCGACGCCGATGGGGTGCAAATTGCTTTCGACGCGACTTCGGCCTACGTGCATGCGGAGAATGCACGAAAACTCAACGAGCACGGTGTCCTTGTGGTTGATCTAACGCCGGCCGCCATAGGCCCTTTCTGTGTGCCACCCGTGAATTTAGAAGAACACGTGGGCAGGCAAGAAATGAACGTCAATATGGTTACTTGCGGCGGTCAGGCAACGATCCCCATGGTGGCGGCGGTATCCCGTGTTCAGGCGGTGGACTACGCGGAAATTATTGCAACTGTTGCGAGTAAATCCGCAGGCCCGGGAACGCGCAAGAACATCGATGAATTTACCCGCACGACGGCGGACGCCGTTGAGCGGATTGGCGGCGCCGAGCGTGGGAAGGCAATTATTATTCTTAATCCGGCTGAGCCACCTATGATCATGCGCGACACGGTTCATTGTCTAACCGCAACAACGCCCGACGTCGAGGCGATTACCCGCTCGGTAGAGGACATGATCGCAGAAGTGCAGAAATATGTGCCTGGTTATCGTTTGAAGAACGGACCGGTGTTTGACGATAAACGCGTCTCTATTTTTCTAGAAGTCGAAGGCTTGGGCGATTATTTGCCGAAGTATGCGGGTAATTTGGACATTATGACGGCAGCCGCGTTGAGAACTGCCGAGATGTTCGGTCAAGAAATTCTCGATGGTTCTTTGCAGCTAATCGCGGCGAATTGAGGGGCCACATCATGGATCTACGGGGCAAAGACGTCATTCTGCACGATATGTGTTTGCGCGATGGTATGCACGCAAAACGCCATCAAATTACGACAGCGCAAATGGTGGCTGTAGCGCGTGCGTTAGATAGGGCGGGGATGCCATTGATCGAAGTGACGCATGGCGACGGCTTGGGAGGTGCGTCGATCAACTATGGCTTTTCTGCACACAGTGATGAGGAATACCTGGCGGCGGTCGTACCGGCGATGCAGCGCGCTAAGATTTCTGCATTATTGATCCCAGGGATCGGCACAGTCGATCACTTGCGCATGGCTCATGAGCACGGGATCAGCACGGTTAGGATCGCAACACATTGCACCGAAGCGGATGTCGCCGAGCAACATATCGCTGTGGCGGCTAAATTCGGCCTAGATACCGTGGGGTTTTTGATGATGGCCCATATGGTGGAGGCCGCGGAGTTAATCGTCCAAGCGAAATTGATGGAATCTTATGGCGCGAATTGCATTTATTGCACTGACTCCGCCGGATATATGCTCCCTGAGGATGTCACCGCCAGGATCGCGGCGCTACGTGAGGCGCTAAATGCGCAAACCGAAATCGGTTTTCACGGCCATCACAATATGGCAATGGGGGTGGCAAATTCACTCGCTGCGATCGAGGCAGGCGCGAATCGCATCGACGGATCGGTTGCCGGACTCGGTGCTGGCGCGGGCAATACCCCGCTAGAAGTATTTGTCGCGGTGTTAGACCGTATGGGTGCTGAAACGGGTGTCGATGTGTTCAAGATAATGGATGTCGCCGAGGACTTAATCGTGCCGATGATGGACCAGCCGATTCGGGTCGATCGCGATTCACTGATCTTGGGTTATGCAGGTGTCTATTCGTCGTTTCTCCTGCACGCGAAGCGCGCGGCCGCAAAACACGGGGTATCTTCCAGCGACATTTTGGTTGAATTGGGCAAGCAGAAAACGATCGGTGGCCAGGAAGACATGATCGAAGATGTGGCTTTGAATCTCGCGCGCGAATCCACCAACCCAAGGCCCGTAACGTGAGTTTAAATAGCGCCACGATCGCGGAGCTCGCGGATTACTTGGAGTCCGCTGAGCTCGAACGCCGTGCGGTCGCGAAAATCACGGATGAATATCCCGATATGGATTACGCGGATGCCTACGCGATCCAGGATGCGATCCGAGCACGCAAACAGGCGCGGGGCACCCGTATTGCTGGTCTGAAAATGGGTTTGACCTCAGTCGCGAAAATGAAGCAAATGGGCGTGGAACAACCGCTCTACGGATTCCTCACCGACTACGGCGCCTACCCGGATGGGGGGGAAATACCGATCGCCAAGTTTATTCATCCGCGCGTCGAAGCCGAGGTTGCGGTGGTCACCAAACGAGAATTGTCTGGCCCCGGTTGCCATATTGGCAATGTTATGGCGGCTATCGACTTCGTGGTTCCGGCGGTGGAAATCATCGATTCGCGTTATGAAAATTTCCGCTTCGACTTAATTAGCGTTGTCGCTGATAACACGTCTGCGGCTGCGTATGTCGTTGGCGGCCGCGCCGCGCGCATTTCTGATCTCGATCTACGGACCTTAGGTGTCGTGTTGAGAAAAAACGGCAAGATCGTGGAACTCGGTGCTGGTGCCGCAGTTTTGGGACATCCGGCCGAGTCGGTCGCGATGTTGGCGAATATGTTGGCGGAACGCGACAAATCGATAGCTCCCGGTACGTTTGTAATGACAGGCGGGATCACAGCAGCCGTAGGGGTAGCGCGTGGTGATCACATCGCGGTTCAATACCAAGATCTCGGCAGTTTGAGCATGCGATTCATTTAACGTCGTGACACCCAGTCCGGATATTGCACGAGGCACACGAGTGGGGAACTAAGCGGCCATAATCGGTTTTATACATGCACGATATTACGGTTCAGGATCCCTGTGCGCCATTAGGCTACTTATCGTGCATTGTGGTCCAACCCCAGGCGCCCGTGTGGCTAGTATCGCGTTTCCGTTGCGCCTAGGATTAGTGCCCGAGATCGTTATCTAGATGCTCGGCACCGACCTTAGTTGTAGAAGAGCATGAACGCAGGGGCTATTTAGGGGGGATATGAAGCGATTCACTATGGGGTGCGAAATCCGCCTATTGCTGGCGCTATTCGCGCCACTGATCGTGTTGACGGGTTGCGAGGCACCGTTAGTACTCGACGGGGTCGAGCGCGTCCAGCAGCAGCCGCTCCGGCGCACCGATCGCTATCAAGCCGCGGCGCGAATTGCACACGATGTCGTCGTCGTTGGCAACCAGGGAGTGTTGTTGCATTCACCTGATCTGGGTGCAAGCTGGCAACGGCACGAATTGGCGGGATGGCCGGCCTTGATCGACATTGCAGCGTGTCCTGACGGTCGTTTTGTGGCGCTCGCATTTGAACAAAAAATCTATGTATCAACGGACGGCGACAACTGGGACGAACGACCGTTGCCGACCGCAGAGACACCGCAGGCCGTGACTTGTGCCCCGAACGACACGATTTGGGTCGTCGGTAGTTTCACCAGTATTTGGGGGAGCACGGATAACGGTCAAAACTGGACCGCAACAGAATTGGGTGAAGATACGATTTTGACGACCGTGCAGTTTATCGATGCGCAGCGGGGCGTTATCACGGGCGAATACGGTACCCACTTACGTACCGAGGATGGTGGCGCTACATGGGAATCGATGCCGTCTTTGCCGAACGAGTTCTACCCTCAGGACGCCTACTTTGCCGATGTTGACGAAGGTTGGGTCGTGGGTCTCGGCGGAACTGTCCTCCATACGACTGATGCAGGTCAACAGTGGCGGAGCGAATCCACAGACACCTTAGTATCGCTCTACGGCCTCGAACGTCTCGGTGATCGTTATTACCTCGTTGGTGGAGAAGGCACGATGCTAGTACACCGACAAGACGGTAGTTGGCGGAAGGTCGAGCACGGCGCGCCGGTACGTCTCTATTTGCGTGATGTATTGGCTTTGGATGAGCGACGACTTCTCATCGTCGGTGTGGCGGGCGCACTGCACGTGGTCACGCCAGGGGCCTAAGGGTAGGCGATGGATACGAGCCGAATTTTCCCCGCTTTTGGTAACTTTCTATTTAACAATCGCAAGATCGTTCTAGCAGCGATCTTTTTGATCACGGCCTTTTTTGCGATGCAAATTCCGGCGGTAAGAATGTTGTCGGATTTTGCCGATCTACTTCCTCAAGAACATCCTTATATCAAGCTACACAACAGTATTCGCGATACTTTCGGTGGCGCAAACATCATTATTGTGGCGGTAGAGGTTGATGAGGGCACGATTTTCACGACGGAAACCTTGGATAGAATTCACCGTTTGACCCAGGGTATCGATAGTATCTCGAACATCAACCATAATTTGGTTACGAGTCTAACGCATCGCAATACCCGCAAGATATGGTTGACGCCCGACGGAACGATTAAGTCGACGCCGTACTACGATCCGCAACACAATGGCTATTCCACCGAAGCGCTAGAAAAGATGCAACGTGACGTCTTGTCGAGTACGCGCGTCTACGGTTTGCTGGTGTCGCCTGATTTGCGCTCGGCCTTGATAAAGGGAACGCTCAATGAAGGCCAACTGGATTACGGTAAAGTTTTCGATGAGTTGCGCGCTTTGCGTACTCAAGAAGAAGCGCCGGGCGTGCGCATCTACGCGACGGGACATCCCGTACTCGCGGGATGGGTCGACTCATATTCCCCACAAATTTTGCAGATTTTTCTCTACACGATTTTCATCGTTCTCGCGATTTTGGTGATCTATTCACGGCGGTTCTACGGCGTATTACTGCCGTTGATCGGCATGATACTTACAAGTATCTGGGGCGTTGGATTCATGGGTTTATTTGGTTACAACCTAGACCCACTGATGTTGGTGGTGCCGTTTCTAATTTCGGCACGTTCCATGTCACACGGTATCCAGAAGGTCGAACGTTATTTTCTCGAATTGTCACATACCTCGGACAAGGAAGAAGCCGCTCGCAATACGTTTAATTCGCTGTTTCGACCCGGGGCGCTGGCTATCGTCGCAGATGCCTGCGCGTTAGCGCTGATTGGGTTGGGCTCGGTGCCGATCAACGATAAAATGGCGATCTACGCCTCTTTTTGGGCTTTGTGCATGGTGGTAACGGTGTTGGTGACCGTGCCGATGTTGTTGTCGATATTGCCGCAACCAAAAAATGTACAACAAAAAGGCACAATAATTCGTAAAATCTTCCCGAAGCTCGCGTTAGTGACTGCGACGCCCGCGCGATCACGCGGCGTGTTGTGGATCTGCCTGGTGATTGCGTGCATGGCCACGTATTTCAGTTCATGGGTAAAGATTGGTGAACCCGAACCAGGATCACCATTGTTATTTCGTGATCACGATTTCAATGTGTCTTCCGAGGCGATCAATAAGCGATTCCCGGGCTCAGAAGAATTGTTCATCATCGCGCGCACGGAAGAGAAAGGCGGACTCAAGGACCCAGAGGTATTGCGCGCCCTCACTGACTTTCAAAATCACATGATGTTGGATGATACTTTAGGTGGCACGAAGGGCGTTCCGGATCTCATTACGCAAATAAATCAAATGACGCGCAACGACGACCCACGGTGGGCCGTGGTGCCGGGTCGCGACGTTGAGATCGGTGGTTTGATGTTCACCTATATGATGTCCGCGCCCGTACCCGGTGCGTTGCTCGAATATCAGGATACGGACGACAGGATCGCCAATATGGTTTTCTATTACAAAGATCATACTGGCGAGACCATTCGGCGCGCGATCCATATGGCCAAGCAATGGATAGATAATGTTGGCAGCAAAGTTTCTGGCTTGACCTTGGAACTGGCGGGTGGTCCTGTCGGCGTTACTGCAGCGATCGATGAGGAAGCCTACGATACGAATATCGTAGTCGTGCCAGCGGTGATGATATTGATCCTGTTGTTTACGTTGTGGTTTTATTATTCCTTGCATGCGGGGGTGATGATCTTGGTGGCAATGGCGTTTGCAACCATGTTGTCCTACGCGTGCATGGGTATCTTAGGATTAGGCCTCAACGTGAATACGGTACCAATGATCGCGGTGGGGATCGGGCTCGGGGTGGATTACGCGATCTATATGATGGATCGCATCAAGGAAGAAATGCACGTAGCTAAGGATTTGCAGGACGCGATAATTCGGGCGGTGGGTACGACTGGCGTCGCGATCGCCATCACCGCCACGACCCTTGTCGGCGGCATAATCATGTGGGTATTCGTCTCGGATCTCCGCTTCCAAGCCGATGCTGCTCGATTGTTGTTTATCATGTTGGTGTTGAATGCCTGTGCCGCGATGTTTCTGATCCCGGCATGGGTGGATGTATTCAAACCAAAGTTCATCATGGCTGCCGGCGAAGAACGTTGGGCGTCGGATCGTGTGCTCGAGCAGCGCGGTTAAACGGGTGGTAATGCGGGGACATTGGCATGTGGTTTTCAGCGTGCTTTTGCGGGTCGATTTAGGCCGGAATATGTTGGCATAAAAACAACAATTCTGTGGGTTAACAGCAACTTTGCAGCGGTTTTTCGGCCAAAAGTGTGTAACAATTGAGACCAACGGTGTTGGGGTGTGGTGAGGGAGAAGCGTTATGAATAAATACCGACGTGGCTTAGGTCGGCTATCTGCGAGCAGGATCATCCCTTTAGGTGCTGCTGTGATCGCCGGCGGTCTAGTGGCTTTAAACGCGACGGCATGGCAAAGCTCTGATGGTTCCTTGGAGCTTCACGGTTACGCCGACTCGACGACGCACACGCGTGGCAACGGTGGCGGCTTAACCAAGCAGCGCTTCCGCGGCCAGATCGAATGGGCAAAAAGCATCGGATCCGTCGGTCCGTTTACCGGGGTTTCTTTTCACGGCACCCTACGTGCAGTCTACGATGGCGTTTACGACCTTAATGCGGATGACTATGGGGATGAAGCGGGGGGCGCAGTATTTGGCAGCAGCTCTGGTCTGCCGACGTTTTTGCCGTTTTGCAACGGACGGGACTATGCAGCGCTCGGTTGCCAAACCTCGTGGGGCACCTCACCGGTAACCGCGGGCAATCCTGCCCTGCCTGGTGGTGGTGGCTTCGGTTTTGACTTAACGCGCAATCCCAATACGGGATTAAAAAAGGTTGGTCAAGAACTCGGGTTTCGAAATAATGGCGGACAATTTGGCGGCGGCCTGGAATTCTTCACGCCGGTACGACCATGCAATGATGACCCCCGCGGGTGCATCTCGGATTATTTGGATTTTGATGACGACGATTTAGCATTTCCGGAGTTCCGCGATGACCATCGTTGGTTACGCGAGGCTTACGTCGATGCGACGTTACCGTTTAGCAATGGTGACGAGATTAATTTTCGCGTCGGACGTCAGCAAGTCGTATGGGGGCGGACCGATTTATTCCGCGTGCTCGATCAGATCAATCCCATCGATTTCTCGATTCAAAATATTTACGAAGAGTTTGAAGATAGCCGTATCCCCTTGGGTATTTTTTCGGCGGAGTGGCGCTTAGGTGCCGCGGGTATATTTGAAGACCTGAATTTTCAATTTGTCTATAATTTTGAGAAGTTTCAACCGCACATCTTAGGTCAAGGCGGTCAACCATATAATATTTTGCTCGCCGGCGATCTCTTTCGCGCGCTATCGAACTGTTATCACAACGGCTGCACAGTCTCCAATTTTGCGACCGGATTGGTGCCGGATGGTAATCTAGCAACCGATTTCCCGGCGCATGTGGTAGGGATCCGGCGCGCCGATTTACCCCAAGGCCATGACCAGTTTGGCTTGCGCATGGAGGGCGTTTTCAAAAGTGTTGGTTTTTCCGTTAATGCGCTCTATTACTGGTCGCAGTTGCCGTCTCTACGGGGTGGCATTCCAATACGCAATCCTTTCATAGGCCCGGGTACTGCAAATCCGTTTGACCCCAGTGACGCCTTTGGCGTCGAGCGCCCGCGGCCTTTTGTTCCTGCGTTCGATATTCATTTTCCACGGGTCTTGCTCGTCGGGGGCTCGGCCGATTTCTACGTTGACCCAATTAAATCCGCATTTCGGGTCGAAGTCGCGTGGACGGAAGGTGAAGAATTTGCGGACACCTCGAAGCCGAGGTTATTTTCCGAATCTGATGTTGTTCGTTGGGTTGTCGGTTGGGATCGCCCCACCTACATTAAATTTCTAAATCCGAACCGCACGTTTTTACTCTCCGGTCAAATGTTTGGCCAGCACTTGCTCGATCACGAGCGCTTCGGGAGCCCAATTACCGGCGCGCCCATCGGCTTTCAGGACTGGGATCACAATTTCATTTTCACGTTCTTGATCCAAGGGTTCTACATGAATGATCGCCTGCAACCCCGTTTGATTACCGCCTATGACACGCGTGCTCAAGCGGGCGTACTGTCGCCGGGTGTGGATTGGTTGTTTAATAATAATTGGCGCTTGATTGTGGCCGCCAACGTGAAGTTTGGGCACGCAAAAAACAACGCTGACGACGGCCGTACCGCAAATTCGTTCCCACCGTTCACGGCCGGTCCGGCGTGTCCGTTACCTCCCGTAGGTGCGCCAGCACCAGGGTGTTTCCCAGGTGGCGGTGAATTCCCGAGCATCGGGGTCCGCAATGGCTATGAACCTTTAGGGCGATTTAGATCTGGACCGATCGGCATGGCACAGCACGAGGACGAGATCCAAGTATTGTTGCGCTATCAATTTTAGCCGCTCGCAGTTAGTCGGAGTTAGGCAAACATGTTATGCGCGAGTCCTCGATTGCCACAGCCTGCGTAGGGTGCGTGCAAAACCGTCCAACGCCTCCAGGTTGTGCAGGGGTAAGAAAACGTCAACGAAAGGCAATGCATCACGCATCCCACGTGTCAGCGGTTCGTAATCGCGATCGCCGAGCAGTGGATTTAGCCAAATAAGCCGGTGGGCGTGGCGAGCAAGTTGAGCGATTTGTTCACGCATAAGCTGGGGATCGCCGCGATCCCAACCGTCGCTTAGGATCACGACAACAGTGTCTGAGCGTAACAGGGTGCCGATATAGCGTCGATTGAAAGCGCGTAAGCAGGCACCGATGTTGGTGCCGCCGCCCCAATCCCGTGCGCGTTGTCCGATTTCCTGGACCGATTTGCTGATGTCATCGCGATGTAGGAGATCGGTAACGACGGTCATACGGGTGGCGAAAACGGCAACGTCGGAACGACAGCGATATTGTTGTAATGCGTCGACAAACTCGATAATAAAGCGTGCGTAGCGCTCCATCGATCCCGAGACATCAACGAGGAGCAATAAGCGTAGTTTGCGTTTATCTCGGTGGCGGTAGAAAAGTCGCAAATCGGATCCTCCCGTGATCGCAGCGCGTCGAAACATGCGTCGAAATTCGAAACGCTGACCCCAGCGGCTAGTGACGTAACGACGACTATCGACTTGGGAGAACAGGGCCGCCAATTCTTGGATGATGCGGCGCGCCTGCTCGAGCTCGTGTTCCTCTATGAGCGCAAGCTCCTTCTTACGCAGTACTTCCGCGGCGCTATAGCTTGGTGCCCGCGTTGCCTGTGCGTCCGTATCCGCACGCTCCGCGTAGCGTGACAAATATCTATGTGCGTTCTTTGTCGTCTCGGGCGCCTGCGAGGCTGTGGCGCCTGTCGTCCGTTTTAAGCGTGTCCCGAACCAAAATTCGTGGAAAGTTTCGTCGAACGCAGTGCGGTCTTCGCGGCGCGCAATCAGCGTCGTACGCGCTGCGGCGCGTACATCGTCGATGTTGCTAAGTTGAATATGTGTAAGGGCGCGGCAAAAATCGATGCTGCGCCCAGGATCGACAGCAATGCCCGCGCTTCGTAGCACCTGTACGAATTCTAGCGTACGAGAAAAGAAAGTTGATTGCGGTGCAGGCACGCTTAGCCAATCTAGCGGCTAGCGGCTTCGCTGTGTCGCTCGCTGTCCGATGCTGCGAGTAATCGACTGATGGTTGGCCCGGGCAAGCGCTCGATATCATCTTTGTATTTCAGAATACATCCGAGCGTGGCTGTCACCGTTGCTGCATCTAGTTCGACGATCTCCAAGGCTAACAGGGCCTCGGCCCAGTCGATAGTCTCAGCGATCCCAGGTCGTTTGTATAATTCCTGGTCACGCAATTGCCGCATGAAAAGCGCCATTTGCTGCGCGAGTTGGGCTTCGATGGCCGGTACGCGGGCGCGCACGATTTCGACTTCCTTGTCTACGCTCGGGTAATCTAGCCACTGGTATAGGCAACGGCGCTTTAGCGCATCGTGCAATTCACGGGTACGGTTAGACGTTAAAACCACGATCGGTTTCGCGCGCGCCATGAGTGTCCCGATCTCCGGAATTGTAATCTGAAAGTCTGACAGTACTTCGAGCAAGAACGCTTCGAATTCTTCGTCAGCACGATCAATTTCATCGATCAGCAATATCGGTGGTCGTGGTCCCTGGGCCCGAATTGCGCGTAACAAGGGACGATGTAGTAGAAAATCTTCAGAAAAAATGTTGGCGCCGATTTGGGGTTTGTCTACTCCCCGCGCCTCTTGCAAGCGGACTTCTAGCATTTGTCGGGGGTAATCCCACTCGTAAAGCGCGGTGTGAACGTCGAGACCTTCGTAACACTGCAGACGAATGAGCTCGGCCTGCAAGCAGTTAGCAATAACTTTTGCAAGTTCGGTTTTGCCGACTCCGGACTCGCCCTCGAGGTAGATCGGTTTACCGAGTCTGCACGCTAAGAAAACGGTCGTCGCTAAGTCGCGATCGGCGATATAGCGCTGGGCCGCGAGTGCGGCTTGCACGCCATCGATAGTGGAGAAATCCGCGGTCAAATTTTCCCCAGCGCAGCGAGGATTTTTTCAGGTGTTATCGGTAGGTCTTTGATGCGCACACCCGTGGCATTATAAATCGCGTTCGCGATCGCTGGCGCCGGTACTACGCAACAACATTCCGCTAGCGATTTCGCACCAAACGGACCACTAGGTTCGTTTGACTCGATGAAGACCGTCTTAATAGAACGCGGCATTTCGACCGCGGTGGGCATTTTGTAGTCGAGAAAATCACCGGTCAGGCAGGCGCCGGAGTCGGGGTCGAACTGTATTTCTTCCATGAGTGCGAACCCCATGCCCTGTTGGATGCCGCCTTCGACTTGGCCTTCGGCGGCATTTGGATTAATGACTCTACCAATGTCGTGGGAGTAGACGGCACGTTCGACCTTCACTTCGCCGGTTTCCGTGTCGACCTCTACTTCGAAAAAACCACAAGCTACGGGACTGGGGTTTGCGGGTGGCGCCATGCTCGACATCCCCATAATCGTTCCTTTTTCCTCGATCGTCGTCGGCACCGGTCCGTCATCACCGACTTGTACAAACGGCGAATCGGCACGTGTCGCGACTTCGGCAACGCTCAGGAATTTCCCGGGTACGCCTTTAACGGATACTTTGCCTGCAGATACTTCGAGATCGTGTTCGCTGGCTTCCAGCATGAGGCCGGCGACTTTCAGTAGTCGATCCTTCGCCGCTTTGGCAGCCGCTTTGACGGCGAGTCCAGCACTATAAGTGACCCGACTCGCATGTGTCGGGGCGTCGAATGGCACCGTTGAGGTATCCGAGTTCTCAACGATGCGCACGTCGGTGATCGGTAAGCCGAGTTCTTCGGCGACGATTTGCAACAAGGTAATGTTTTGCCCAGATCCGATATCCATTGCCGCGGTCGCCACATCGGCGGTGCCGTCGCGGCTGAGTTTTACGATCGCGCCAGAATGCTCATAAATGTCGGGAAAGCCGACACAACCGCTGACCCAGATAGGGAAAAATCCCAGCCCCATGCCACGTTTCTTTACCCCCCTGTCGCTATTGGTGGGGCGGCGCTGTGACCAGCCAAATGTTTCGGCACCACGGTCTATGACTTCTTCTAGGGCGTAAGAATCCAAGCTTAACATCGGCACCAATGGGTGAGGATCGCCTTGGCGAGCGGTATTTTTCTTACGAAATTCGATCGGATCGAGACCGAGTGCTTCGCAAATCTCATCATTTTGAGACTCTAAGGCAAACGATGCCTGCGGTGCACCATAACCGCGATATCCACCCCCGATCATGTTATTCGTATAGACTGTAAAACCTTCCCACTTAGCGTTTTCGCACCGATAATTCGACATCAACACAAAGCCGTGCACGTTGATCACCTCGGCGCCGTGGGTTGCGTGCGCGCCCGCGTCCATGATGCTTTTCATATAACGCGCCGTGAATGTGCCGTCCTTTTTCACGCCGGTCTTGAGATAGACCGTGATCGGGTTGCGGGTCGTGGTAATGAAATCCTCGTAGCGGGTTTGTTCGATGCGCACCGGTGCGCCGGACTTTTTGCTTAACAGTGCGGCGATCGGCTCGATGTAGCCTAGATCGAGTTTGCCACCAAAGCCGCCGCCAATATAGGGCGGTTTGTTTACGGTGACTTTGCTTTCCGGAATATCGAATACGTAGGCGAGTTTTTCGCGTAATCCGAACAGGTGTTGCATTGAGGAATCGAGGACGTAACCACCGCGCCCGTCGTATTCAGCAACGCATACGCGGGGTTCCAAGTAACAAGTGTGCACCCGTTGCGTGAAATAAGTGTCTTCAAAAATTTCGTCAGCCGCCGAAAATCCGGTTTCGATATCGCCGCGTTCCATCGTCGGTGCGACTGCGATGTTGTTTGGCGCCGCTTCGTGCAACTGCGGCGCGTGTGCAGCCATCGCTGCCTGTGGGTCGAAAATGCTCGGTAATTCTTCATACTCAACTTCGATAAGTTCCAGCGCCTGTTCCGCGATCGCGATCGAGGTTGCCGCGACCGCGGCTACAGGTTGGCCCGCGAAGCGCACGACTTCATCCATGATCAGCATATCTTGCGGCATTGACTTAGTGTCGGCGGGCACAAAATAAACGGGTGTGAACTTGCGTTTTGGGCATTCGTCTGGCGTGAGCACCGCTTTGACGCCGGGCAGCTGCTCAGCTTCGTGCGCGCCTATACGGAGGATCTTGGCGTGGGGAAAGGGACTGCGTAGTATTTTCGCGTGGAGCATGCCCGGTCGCTTGCGATTGACTGGATAACCCTTACCCCCGGTGACTTTATCGTAAGCGTCCGGGCGCGGTATGCTTTTACCAATTACGCTCATTTTAATAGCCCCTATCGAGTGTCCCGCAGGCGGGTCGCTGCCAATTTGATAGCGTCGATGATTTTCATGTAACCCGTGCATCGACAGAGGTTGCCGGAAATCGCCGCGCGAATCTCCTCTTCGCTAGGATCGCTGACCCGGTCGAGTAGTTCCTTAGCCGCCATAATGATGCCGCACGTACAATAACCACACTGCACCGCACCCGCGTCGATGAACGCCTGCTGCAAGGGGTGGAGTTCGCCGTTGAACGAGATACCCTCGATTGTCGTGATTTCCTTCCCGCGCGCGGATAAGGCATAGGTCATGCACGCGTAGACGACCTGGCCGTTAACGTGAACCGAGCAACAACCACAACCACCAGAGTCACAGCCCTTTTTTGCGCCTACCAGATCGAGTTGATCACGAAATACTTGTAACAGTGTTTCATCCGAACGTACGGCTAGCTCGTGTGTTTCGCCGTTAACGTTTAATTCCAGTAGTGTCTTCATGTTTGTCGGAGCGTCAGTTGAGGCGTTGCAGAGCGAGCGCTAGCGCCCGCCCGATAAAAACCTGGGCGATATGCATGCGATAGGATGCAGAACCACGGTGATCGCTGATCGCCTCGACATCCTCGGTGACCGCCGCGGCCGCAACTGTAAATGTCGTGTTTGTTGCAGGGGCGCCGTTAAGCTTCGTCTCCACGCTCGTCGCGCGCTGATAAGTTTCACCCACCCCACCACCAATGACCACGCGCGTATCGTGACAGCGGCCATCGTCATCTCGGGTCAAGCGCACGGCGACGTTGATAATGGCGAGGTCATTCGCGTTGGTTTCGAGTTTCAAAAACGCGCTTGCGGTATCGCCAGAGGATTTTGGTAGCTGTATTTCACTGACAAATTCATCGGCCGACAGTGCGTTTTCGAACAAGCCGGTAAAAAAGTCGGCTAATGCGATAACGCGTTGACCGCTTGCACCGCGCGCGGAGACGGAAGCGTCTAGCGCGAGCAATACCGCCGGCAGGTCGTACAATGGTGCGGAAGCGCACACGCAGCCGCCGATCGTTCCAGTGTTTTTTATTTGCGCGGGTGGGTAACGGAGGACATCTAGTATGCCGCCGTATACTGGGTTCTGCGCAATAAGCGCGCTGGCGCCCACTTCTGACAACGTTGTCGTCGCACCGATCTCAACCAAATCATCGCTAGTCGTAACGCCATTGAGTTTAAGTTTCTGGATGTCGATCAATGCACGCACTTCCGCTAGCAAGCCGCGTGCTTCAAGCCCGTGCACAAACGTGCCGCCGGCGACGATGAGCGCTTTGTCACCGTAACGCTGCAATAACTCGATTACTTCTTCAGCCACGCTTGGCGTGAAATAGTCCGTCAAGTTAGGAGCGGTCATGCGCAATTAACCTAAGGATTGATGTCTCTAGTCCGTTGCCAATCCTAGCCGGAACAGCACAACGTTACTAGCCAGATTGGTACTAACGCTTGGACGACAATGCACGAATTTTGGGATCGTTGTGCACATCGATCGACGCATGTTAGTTGGCGAGCGAGATGCTTACGGTATTATGTTATCGTTTCTTTTCTCTCCTACCATAACGTGTAATGCAAATGAAACGGTCGCTTTATGAGCATCGCATTTGAGGGTGAATTCAGCGTGCCCGTGACCCAGGAGGAAGCCTATGCATTTCTCTCCGACCCGGAAAAGTTTTGTCCGTGCCTACCCACTTACCGTGATATCGCTATGGATGACGCTAAAACTGCCCAAGTAAAAGTTGCTGTTGGCGTTGGTAAGATCCGCGGTACGGCCGCTATTACGCTCACGATCGAAGAAGAAGAGCCACCTCGCCGCACGGTTTACCTAGGTAAGGGTAAGGTTCTTGGCGGAACATTTAGCATGACCAGCGCGTTTGTGCTCGAGCCTGTGGCGGACGGAACTTTGGTCAAATGGGAAGGCGATCTACAGCTTTTTGGCAAGCTGGTGGGTCTGGCGGGTGGTTTGATTCGGCCTTTGGCGGAGAAAGATATACAGCGCCTGATCAACGCGCTCCAGAGCGCTATGGTGGCGCCGCAGAGCGCATAAAAAGCGCCAGCGACTGCGCACGACTATGTTTCTCGCCCGCCCTCGGGCGGATCTGGCCAAGTCCGGGCCGTGGTAGTGAATCAGCGTGCTCCCAGGTGGCTGGTGGCCTAACATATCATTCCCGGGCGAAGAAAATTGCCGTTACCTCAAGCTATTGGCGCAAGCGCTGTGAACGCCATCTGGACTGGCCGGACTGGTCATATCGATTGCACCGCGTTCGCGCCTGTTGCGCGGGGGCTAAGCGTTATTTAGCGTGGCGGCAACGACGAGTTTGTTGCTAGATTGCGGTATCATGAACACGCTATTGCAAGTGCTCACAGAAATGGCTGAGTACCGCGTGATTGTACATGGTGGCATTGTGCCGTCGGGCGTGGAAAGTCGGGGAGGATTCAATGAATAATCGGAGCTTATGGCGTTTATTGGCTGGGCTTGCCGGCCTAGTGATGAGTTGCAGCATTGCGGCCTTTACGGAACCCGACGTCGAGAATTCGTTTTATCCGTATAACTCGTGGACACCCGAATTTCCCGGTTACGAGCCCGGCATGGTGATAAACCAGGAAAACGTGGCGCAGTTTAAAGATATCTTGGATCCCGGCATGTATGACCACATAAAAGCCGGGCGTTTCGAGATGCAAACGAAGGCGACCGAATCGCTAGAGTTGCATCCCAATTACATTAAAGCAACCCGCGAAGCCGTCGCGAATCCACCCGTTTTAAGCGCAGACGGCGTGGTCGAAAACTTCATCGCTGGGCGTGCTTTTCCGGCCGAGCCCGACCCGAACGATCCGCATGCGGGTCTCAAACTCGCGTGGAATTATCAATACGGTTACAACTGGGGAGACAACGCCGCGATTTGCCCATTTTATTGGAAATACAAAAACATGGCATCCGGCAAGCTAGAACGCACGATTCGCTGGTGTTTCCACTTTTTGAACTGGAAGCATCGGGTGAACCAAGATCCGCTGCCTGAATTCACCAATAACCCGGCACAGCTTTTTCGCTCTATCTATGTGCAAGCTTTCGAACCGTTCGATCTCAAGGATACGCAGTTACTGATACATCGTTACAAGGATGACTTAAAACGGGATGATGCATGGTTGTACTTGGGCTTCCAACGTCGGGTGCGTCGTTTGGCGACCGGCCAGACCACCGATGCGTTTCTTGGTACCGACATTATGATCGAGGATTTCGAAGGCTATAACGGTCGTATTTCTGATTACGATTGGAAGTATGTTGGCACGAAGAACGTATTATTGCCGTTTCACCGTCACAATGATTTGACCTTAACCAGCGTACACCAAGAACCCGATGGCTATCGATTTGTGGAGTTCGGAGGACAGGGTGCGTGTTTTCCACAAACGACGTGGGAATTGCGCAAAGTCTATGTGGTCGAGGCGTCAGCAAAAGATCAGAACCATCCGTTGCAAAAGCGCATCATGAATATCGATGCCCAAACTTTTACCATACCGCAGCAATCGCAATTCGACCGCAAAGGTGATTTCTGGAAAACGTTCACTATTTGCCAAGCCTATCCGGATGCACATCATCCAGACAACAAAGGTAGTGGGGTATCGATAGACGATTGCTTTGCGATCGTTGATGTACAAGCACAGCATTGCACGACGGGGCAGTTCAAAGGTCTTCTGGATCCGTCTCTTAATCCGCCAAGCAAGTTCACCGTGCAGAATTTGCGTAAGAGTGGGAATTAGCCCGAATAGTGTACGAGGGGAGCGATGGTGACGCAGGACAGGTTCGTCTGGAGGCCGACGCGTAGCCATAGTTACCTTGAGGGCGAAGCCCAAGCGCAGGCGAACCTGACCCAGTCAGGGTCGCGGTAGCGGACAGCGCGACTCCAAGTCGTACCAGGCTTAGTTCGTTATGGGCACTAGCCCAGTGAGCCGCCTCGTGCACTATCCGGGCTAGCACCCTCAGCGCCCTTTCGTTCGTAGCGCTTGCACTGCGAAGTCGGATACTTTGGGAGAGGTCGGGTTGATTTCCATGCGAAACTGAAGTGTCGTGCAATGCCGTGCTTGCAGATCGAGCATGGCGACGGCGTCGATCACGGGGACATGGGAGTCCTTGTTTTGCGTTAAATGATGATCCCAATGGGAGTAGGCGGCGATCGCGAATTTCCATAGCTTGCCATTGCGATCGTAGAGGCGGCCGTAGGCTGGTGCAAAAGTTTCCGCGTCGACGTAGTACAGGCGCTTGGATAGGGGGTGGTCACGACGTTTGGGAATCGCTTCCATAATATAGGCCCGGCGGAATTGCCATTGCACTTGCGGATAGCAATTGCCGGTGCCGCCAAATGTGATATAGCGAAATCCGTCCGATGCCGTTTGCCCGCTTAAAGTTTGGGCATCGTGGTGGTAGAACGGTAGCAGCACGTCGCGGGTACCAAGATAGCGCCATGTCATGTCCATCAGGCGACCGTTGTAGCCCATAAAATCCTCGATCATGATATCGCTGCCTAGAAATGCGTCGGTGTTTTGCCCGGTGGGTAATCTTCTAACGCGTCGTTGCGTCGAAAGATAAAGCCACGCCTGCTCCTGATGGGTATCGTCTTCCAGGCGGTGAATAAGCAGTTGGGTATCGCGAATATCTGGCGGAGCCAGTACTCGTAAGTACAAGGCGTTAAAAATATCTGCGGGATTGTGTGGTAGGTCAGGAACGGGTTCCATATGCGTGCGGTGTTTAAAGCGTAACCCCATCGCTGTGAACGATAATTCACGCTCTATTTTGCCTGTTTTCATAGCGCGGTATTGCCACAAAAATGGCTCGATCTTGCCGCTATCGCCGGTGTAGGCATAGCGCATATTCCACGCGATTTTGTCACCGGCGCGCGGATCGTCCGCGCTGGGTGGCTCGGGAAACGGGCGGCCGGCGGTATAGTTCAATAACACGCCCGGCGCATCTCCTAAGGCGACATCGTCGCGGAAGCGTGCGCTCGCCTGCAGGTATGCCGGATGCGGCGGAAACGGCTCGGTCGCGATCACGGTAAATGCATATTCGCCAGCGCTGATGAGTGAGACTAGCGTCTCGTCGAGATATTCCGCATAGCTTGCAACATTGCTCGCATTCAATTCTGTACCTGGTGCAGGTGGTGTCGCGTGCACAGCGAATGGTGCGAGCAAGCCCCAGACGGATAAGAGGCGGTAAATCATCTGCATCGAAAACATAAGTTGTAAATGGCGATAATGCAAGACTACTAAGACCGTAATGGTCTTATGGTTGAGCTGAGAAACGCCGGTTACGCTGCGTGTGGGCACTGGTTTCGTATTTTCCTCGCGGGTGGACAATCGTGCGCCGCGCAGTGTGATTTCGCATCGAGCTTGCTGCATACTGACTTAGCACATCAATCGTGACAAGGGGGGGCTATGCCAAGTGCTGAAATTCGCGTCTTCTTTAATTTCCGCAGCCCATATTGCTATTTGGCTTCCAAACGACTTTTTGAGCTTTTTGATGACTATCATGCCGACATGCTGTGGCGGCCTTTGAAAGGCTGGGACGGGCGCTCGGCGCCGGAACGCGCAAAAGTCAAAGTGCCTCTGTCGCGCCAGGATATGTCGCGCTGGTGTCGCCGCTTAGGGATCCCGTTTACACCGCCACCGATAACGACCGATCCTACCGCGGCTGCCATGGGGTCATTGCTGGCGGAAGAAAAAAACGTACTACGCCCGTACATTATCGAAATTATGCACGCGGAATGGGCTTGCGGCCAAGATATCGGTGATCGCGAGGTGCTACTTAAAATCGGTGTAGAAATTGGGCTGTCTCGTGACGAGCTTGAGACCGCGCTAGATGATCCTGAAAACGCGGCAAAGCTCGAGGCGAACTGGGAGGAAGCGCAAACTCTCGGGGTCATTGGTGTACCGACCTTTGTGATCGGTGAAGAGATTTTTTGGGGTAACGACCGGATCGACTTTGTGCACGAATATTTAATGGAGCAACGCTTGCGTAAAATTTAATATCGATGGGCATTTTTCATGCGTAGCAGCACCCATGAACAGCGAGGAAGGAATCATGATCACCTTATATACTCACCCCATGTCGCCGTGTGCGCAAAAAGTACGCATAGCGTTAGCAGAAAAAGGATTGACGTGGGAGAAACGCCACATTGACTTACCTGCAAAGGAGAATTTGCAACCCTGGTATTTGGCGTTGAATCCGTTGGGGGTCGTACCGACATTAGTCGACGATGATAAAGCCGTCATCGAATCGTCGATTATTTTGGAGTACTTGGAAGATTGTTATCCGCAGCCAAGTCTACGGCCCGACGATGCGCATGCGCGCGCCGCGATGCGTTTTTGGATGAAGCATGTCGACATCAAGTTACATCCGGCCTGCGGTGCGTTGCAATGGCCGCTGGCAATGCGCCCTGGTTTTTTAAAGTTGCCCGAAAGCGAGCGCGAGAAATTGTTGGATGCGATCCCGGAGAAGCCGCGTCGGGAACGTCAAAAACGACTCGTGGCACAGGGTTTAGAGGCACCCGACGTGGTCGATGCTGTCGCCACATATTGCCGTACGATAAGTGATATGGATCAGCGCTTGGCGGTGACCGAGTGGTTGGTCGCGAATGAGTTTACGTTAGCAGATGTTGCCGTTGCGCCTTATTTTCAAACCCTAATGCAATATGGGTGGAGCGAGTTTTACGAGGCGGACTTCCCCCGGGTGGGTGATTGGTACGCGCGCTGTCGGGAGCGCGCCTCCTACCAAGAAGCAGTGGCGGCGGACTTCTCAGCGGAGAAATCCGCCGCGTTGCTCGCGCAAGGTCGCGCGGCCTGGTCGCGCGTCGCCCCGCATCGCCCGGCTGCGTTCAATAAGAACATTTAGACGAATTAATTATTAATAGAAAGTATATTCAGCATAATTTCTTGCATATAGAAATTTATTGTTATATTATTTCCATGTGCTCTTAAAGATGAAAGCCTAGGTGAAGCAAACGCAGGTCCATGCCGTCGCTGCCGATGGTGAAATCATTACGCGCGCTTTATTCAAGGCGGCGGGACACTTGGCGGTCAAACAAAAATCTTTGGGGCGAGTACTCGGCGAGAATGAGGCAACCATATCGCGTTTAAAGAGCGGTCAGAAAATCTTAAAGCCCGCGTCCAAACAGTGGGAGGCGGCGTTACTATTTATCCGCCTGTTCCGATCACTCGATGCGCTGATGGGTAGTGATGATGAGGCGTCTCGCGATTGGCTAACGAGTTTTAATCATGACCTCGCGGGTGTCCCATCGGAGTTGATCCGTACGCTGCAAGGATTAGTGCATGTCGTCGATTACTTGGACGGTTTCCGCGCTCGCGTCTGAGCGCCACCTTTATTCGGGTACCGCATGGCGGGTTGTCGAATCACAAAATAAAGCGACGACGTGGCGCTTAACCGAGACGTTTGCGGAGCAAGATCGTTTAGAGCAATTGTTGGAAGCATCTAAGCCGCCCTATCCGCCCAATTGCACGCACCTCGACTATTTGCTGAAAACACCGTTTCGCTATCGGCCGCCAAATCCACATGGGTCGCGATTTCGGCGGCCGCATGATCCGCGCGGCATATTCTATGCTGCCGAAACGCAACGTACGGCGATTAGTGAGGCGGCTTTTTATCGCGTGCTATTTTTCAGCGGCACCAGCGCGACTACGTTACCGCGACTCCCAGTGGAACACACTGTGTTTTCTGTCAGTATCGAAACATCTGTGGCATTAGATTTAACGATTCCTCCATTGGTGAGGGACGCGCATGCCTGGACGGCTCTGACCGACTATGATGCGTGTCGGCAGGTTTGTGACAGCGCGCGCGAAGCGGCTTGCAAGCTGCTTCGCTATCAGTCGGTACGCGATATGGAGCAGGGTACGAACGTTGCTGTGCTCGATGCCGATGCGTTTCGCACTAGCCACCCTGTCGCTCGGCAAACTTGGAATAGCGTGGTGAAAAAATCAGAAGTAATATTTTATCGTCCCGCGGGTGCTGAGCGTTACTGCTTCGAAATCGCGCAGTTTGCGCTCGACCCGCGGATTAAATACGACGTCTCGCGAGACCAGTCCCTGGAGGGAGTTTAGATGCGTTTATTTTCGCACCGAAATAGATCGGTTGACCTAAGTCACTTCCCGCTCGAGCGCTTACCACGTCTAGGCGCTGACGAACTTGTTTTGCGCGAGCTTCGCCCCCTCGAGCCCTTGGCGATCGAAGATCCCACACGTCCCGCTTCTATCGCGAACGCGGTGCGCGCGTATATCGACACCATGGATCAGCAACGTGAAGGAATGGTCGCGGCAACGGAAGCGCCGATCCCTGCTGATCCGCACACGCGCGCCAAGCATTTAAAAGCTGCTTGTTATTACCTCGACGCTTCTATGGCGGGTGTTTGTGCGCTCCCAGCTAGTGCACATTTGGCGATCCCGATCGTCAATCAAGCGCTCGGCAAGGTAGAAGATGAGATCGAAATCGTTGTCAATCCGATGGCAACGCCGGCGGTGCAGGCGGGGCGGCAAGCATGGCAACATGCCCAGGCAAAAATGCATGAACCCTTGACCGATCACGCCCACGCTTTGGTGATTATTTGCGAATACCCGCGCGAGCCGCGTCGTGGCGAACCGGGGTGGGAGTGGCTAGACGGCGCGCAAGCGGCGCGCGCTGCAGCCCGGGTGGCCGAAGTCGGTGCCGTAATGGTCAATTACTTGCGCATGCTGGGATTCGCGAGCCGCCTGCACACCGGGACTTATTCGGATCTTGATCTCCGCACTTTGATCGTTGCGGCCGGATTAGGGGTTTATACCGACGATGATCAAGTCGCCATTCCCTACCTCGGTACGCGGTATGGCGTCGCCGCCATTAGTACTGCTATGGCACTCGCAGCCGATGCGCCGCTCGCACGAGACGCCCCACAACGCGCGCGTGATTTCAAATGGTGGGTAGGTATCGGCGGAACGCGCCCTGGTTTTGAGGGTGAACGTTTTGCCAATCGTGACTATCACTTAGGGGTCTATCCCATGGAAAAAGTGAAACGTGTAGCCGCACCGACGACGATTATCGATGCCCCCGAGGTGCCGCGCGTGCCGAAGCGGCACGATCATTTCATCCGTGCTGCGCTCGGTGATCTCGGCACAAAAGCACAAAATGAACTTGCCGGCTTCCGCATGATTTCTAAATCCCCTTTTGGTCACGCAATGCAGCCACCGCTAGGTGCGATGGTGCCGTTGCAATATGACCGGGGAGAACTACCCGATATCGCGCCCGGGTACGAGGATCCAGAGGAAAATACGAAACGGATTAAGGCCGCTTTGTACTTCCTGGGTGCAGATATGGTGGGGGTTTGTGAAATACCGGACTACGCGTGGTATTCGCACGATATCGACGGCTCGGAAATCGAACCGTATCACCGCTATGCGATTGCGATCCTCGTCGATCAAGGCTATGAAACAATGGAGGGCGCGAGCGGTGATGACTGGATCAGCGGCGCGCAATCCATGCGTGCTTACATGCGCGCGCAGTTGATCGGGGGCATAGTTGGCGCACAGCTGCGACGTTTGGGCTTTTCAGCGCGTGGTCATAGTGTGATGGATCAAGACGTCAACCATATTCCGATCATTTTGCAAGCCGGACTCGGCGAGCTGTCGCGTATCGGCGAGCTCGTATTAAACCCGTATGTCGGACCACGTTTTAAATCCGGCATGCTGACCACAAGTATGCCGTTAACACCCGATCAGCCGATTGATTTTGGTTTGCAAGATTTCTGCGAGCAATGTCAAAAGTGCGCGCGCGAATGTCCCTGTAGCGCGATCTCGTTTGGTGACAAAATCATGTTCAATGGCTATGAAATGTGGAAACCGGACGTCGAAAAATGCGCACGCTACCGCATTACCAACCCCGCGGGCTCTATGTGTGGTCGTTGCATGAAAACCTGTCCATTTAATCTTGAAGGGTATCTCGCCGAGCGACCGTTCCTGTGGGCTGCGATGCACTTGCCGTTCTCGCGCAAATGGCTAGCCGATTTAGACGATAAAATTGGTAACGGCAAAATAAACGCGACGAAGAAATGGTGGTGGGATCTCGATGCGGACGATGGCGGCGCAGTTGTGTCTGCAAAAAAGACGAACGAACGTGAGCTCGTGTTTCGACCGCCGCTCGATCCAGCGCAGCAGAAACTGGCGTGTTATCCGCCGGAGCTGTCGCCGCCGCCGTTAGTACCGGACGGCATTTTTCAGCCGCAACGAAAGGCAGGTATGGAAGCCTATAAGAACGCGCCGAAACCATCTGCACGGGGTAGCCGATAAGCGCGCAACGCGCCTCAAGGATTTTCAGGGTCGGAGTAAAAACTAAGTTCGAAGGCCCCAACGCTACGGTGTTTCTCTAGCTTTTACTCTTCCCCTCACGAATCTAGTTCCCTTGACTACCGCCGTAGAAGACCCAAGCGAGTGCGTAAGCCGGAAAGTGTGGCTGTGTGCGCCATGTCGTAACCTCGGTGCAGTGCTTGCCGGCGTTTGGTGGCTGTGCTAGCGTCAATTCGCCGCCGGCTCTTTACACGCGACGGAGTGATATCCAATGAGTACGACACCCGGACAATATCTCACTCGACACCATCATATTACCTTGGCAACCGGCAACGCTCAGGAAGATTACGACTTTCATACCAAAGTATTAGGCTTGAAAAGCGTTAAGAAAACCTTGTTCTATGATGGGAAAGTTCCGATTTACCACCTCTACTATGGCAACGATCAGGGCGCAGAAAGTTCCTTGGTTACAACGTTCCCGGTCGCGCACACGGGGGTAAAAGGGCGCAAAGGTTCCGGGCAAATTGCGTGTCTGAGCTTGTCCGCTCCAAGTGCGGCTTTATATTACTGGGAAACTCGTTTGCATACCCATGGTTTCGAAGTGTGTGGGCTAGAGCGTTTTGGTGAGCGTTATCTAGAGTTTCAACATCCCTGCGGGATAGATTATGCCTTGGTGGGGGTTGACGATGACACGCGTCTACCACACAGCACCGGACCGGTTCCGCCCGAGCTGATGATTCGGGGCACGCACTCGATCGTCGTATCGACCCGTGATCTCGAATTCATGGACGAATTTATGCAAGTCGCTTGGGGTGGTCGACGCAGCGCGGAAGATGGTAAGTATGTGCGTTATGAAATCGGTGCCGGTGGCACAGGTGCCCTAATTGATTTTGTCGTCGAACCCGATCGAAAAGCTGGCACTTGGGTTGTGGGAGAAGGTACCGTTCACCATATGGCGTTCGAAGTTGCGAACCATCAACAGCAGAACGAACTTAAATCGTTTATCGAAGGTTTGGGGTATACCGATGTTTCAGACGTAAAGGATCGGGGCTACTTCGATTCTATTTACGTGCGCACGCCTTCCGGTGCGTTGTTCGAAGCGACGGTAACGCATACGGATGGTTTTACTGGTGACGAGCCGTTAGATCGATTGGGGACTGACGTGATGATTTCGCCGCAGTTCTCGTCCAGTAAAGAGGAGATGCTCGCCCAGCTCGGGTACCTTAAGGACTAGCGGGGCGTTCGCTTCTAATTGTGGTTGCGGTGCTTGCGCGGCGCCCCTGCCGTGCGTCGATCGCATGTTCAGGCCATTAGACACTCACCGCGCATTCGCGGCACGAGTGACACTGCTTGAAGCCTTCGTCGTGTTGGTCTATGCCGGGACAATCACATCTTCAACGTCACGGATTGACTTGCGCCTTGCGGTTTGGCGACACGCTAGTATTGACGCTATTTTGGTAATGATTGTGGCGAATCGGTATGTGATATGGACGTGAACCCACGCACGCCCGTTTTAGTCGGTGTTGGCCAATGTGTGCAGCGCGAGGCGCCCACGAAGGACGGTATCGTTTCAGCACCAGCGTTTGCCGCGCGAGCGGCGCGGCTCGCGCTGTGCGACGCTAGCCCGAGCTGGCAGGCGCTCGCGGCGCGCATCGACACACTTGCTGTGGTGCGACTTTTCGAACATTCCACCCGCAAAATAGCGATGGTTTCGCACCCCTACGGCACGAGCAACAATGTGCCGCGTTCGGTTGCCGAGCGCTTGGGGATTTCACCGCGTCGTATGGTCTATTCCGCAGTCGGCGGGCAATCGCCACAACGATTGGTCAATCGTTATTGCGAGGCGATCTATCGGGGCGAGAGCGAAGCGGTTTTACTGACCGGTGCCGAAGTAATTGCGAATATTAAATATGCACTACGCCAAGGATGGGAACTTGATTGGCACGAAGAATTCGATGACGACTACGACGATCAGTGGTCCGACGAAGCTATGGTAACGGACTATGAAATGACGCACGGTTTGTATTTGCCCTTACGCGCATATCCAGTATGCGAGCACGCCTTGCGCCGGCGTCTGCGGCGGAACGTTTTCGCCCATCGTGAGCAAATGGCCGCTTTGCTCGCACCGTTCACTAAAATTGCGGCGGAGAATCCGTGGGCACAATTTCCAACGATACGGGATGCACGAGAGCTCGGCACGCTTAGCACTAGTAATTATCTCATCTCGGAGCCCTATACGCGCTGGATGGTCGCCCAAGATGCGGTCAATCAGGGGGCGGCGCTTGTGCTAACGTCCGTCGCACGTGCCCGGGAACTCGGGATCCCGCCTACTAAGTGGGCATATTTGGGTGCTTACGCTGATGTAGACGATGTCTCGGTCATTCATCGCCCTGACTTGAGTGTCTCTTACGCGCAACGTTTAGCGGCAGGGCAGTGCTTAGAACGCGCCGGGATCACCAGCACCGAGATCGATTATCTCGACATCTATAGTTGCTTTCCCGTCGCTATATGGTCCGCGTGTGAGGCCTTAGGTATTTCAGCTAATGGACGCAGTTTAACTTTAACGGGCGGGCTGCCATTCTTCGGTGGTCCGGGCAACAACTACAGCATGCATGCGATTTGCGAAGCGGTGGCACGTGTTCGTCGAACGCCATCATCGCGCGCTTTGATCCTTGCCAACGGGGGCTACTTGTCCAAACACTCGGTCGGGCTTTACCGCGGCCAGCTGGACACCGCGTGGACGCCGGTCGAGTCAACGGCTGCGCAATGTTCAGCGCAGCAGCAAGACCGAATAAACATCATGCACCCGCCACCGGCACAGGCTGTGATCGAGAGCTATGTATTGTCTTATCGTCGCGGCGCACCAGATTTTGCCTACGTCGTGTGTCACGGCGATGCGAGTCGTGACCGCTTAATGGCACAGACCCAGCCTGATGATAAGAAGACCCTGGCCGCACTCGCCGATACCGAGCCTCTCGGTAGACGCGTTGCTATTGAGGTGGGCGCATCGTGCAATCATTTTCAGTTTATCGAGTGAGAGCATACTTATGAAAATTAAGCTGACAGTTGTCCTGCTATGTTTGCTTGGGGTGTTCCTACTCTGGAGCCTTCATAACAGCCGACCCGCTCGGGCAGAGGCACAGATCAATCCCGAGCCTTGCCGGTGTTCTTTCCCGCAAGAAATCGAACCCCCCGCAGCCGGTAACCGGATCTTGCTCTACCACTGCCAATGCGGTGAGTTGGATTGTGTGCTGACCCGCGATCCCGACGAGTTGCGTTGCGTGAAAATGGATCGATGACGGTAGCTAGCTCAGAGGCTTTTGTGAGCAACTAAGCCATGTGATGGCGAACAAATGCCGCCTGCTCCTCAACGAGTTGCGCGCCCTCCGGGATCAGCTTGGCCAGCAAGGCAAAACCATGAAATACGCCGTTGTAGCGCTTGCTTATCACTTCGGTGCCAGCCGCGGCGAGTTTCTCGGCATATTGTTCTCCTTCATCACGCAAGGGATCGAATTCCGCGGTCGAAACGTATGCGGGTGGTAAATTGTCAAACGAGTTTGCGTAGAGGGGCGAAAGCCGGGGTTCTTTTAAGTTTTTGTGATCCCCAATGTAATGATCCCAAAACCAGCGCATCTCATCACGCCCCAATAAGGGTGCCTCGGCATTTTCTTCGATAGATTTTGCCGCCATGGTTGCATCGACCGCGGGATAAGTCAGGATTTGCACGCGCAAATCGGGGCCGCCGCTATCACGCGCCATCTGTGCTACCACGCTCGCAAGATTGCCCCCCGCGCTATCACCGATAACGCCCAAGCGCGTTCCGTCGACCCCCAGTTCGTCGGCGTTTGCCGCCGCCCATCGCAATGCCGCATAGCAATCCTCAACCGCGGTCGGATAGGGGTATTCCGGCGCTTTGCGATATTCGACAGCGAGAATAGCGACGCCGGCTTTATTCGCCAATGTACGACATAAAGCATCGTGAGATTCGAGGTTCATTAACACCCAACCGCCGCCATGATAGTGTACCAGCAGTGGAAGTTTTTCATTCGTATCTGGCAGATAGAGTCGCGCAGGAATTTCGGTATCCGCAACCGGTACGCCCAAGTCTTGGACTTTAGCGATCGGGTCTTGGTCTTCGGGTTTCGTCGCAAATGCCGCGTTGAAAAACGCACGACTTTCAGCCGCTGGCATGCTGTGCAGTCGGGGCATGCCCTGTTCGGCGAACACGTTGAGAACGGCCTGAGATTCAGCAGTTAAAGGCATTTTGTTTATCCTCCGTGGCGGTGAGTGCGGCGCGACGCTTCGCACGGGTGTGTGGCCGGCTAACTGTAGCGAGTTTTTTCGCATTTAATCAAGCGAAATATGCCTTTATGCTAGTGCCGCCCGCACAGGGATTGGGGGATACATTATTCTTGGAATGGTGGACTACAGAATGAGAGTTCGCTTCGTTACTGTAAGGTTTTGGAAAATATGATGCACAACAGACTTGGATTCGGTATTTTTCTCGCCCCATTTCACCGTGCCGGCGAAAATCCCACTTTGGCACTGCAGCGTGATCTGGCGTTAGTCGCACATCTCGATAATCTAGGCTACGACGAAGCGTGGATCGGTGAGCACCATTCTGCGGGAAGTGAAATCATCGCGTCCCCGGAAATATTTATTGCCACTGCTGCCGAACGAACACGCCACATCAAGCTCGGTACGGGCGTCATTAGCGTGGGTTATCACAATCCCTTATGGGTCGCCGAGCGGGTTGTATTGTTAGATCATCTTACGCGTGGGCGGGCAATGTTTGGTGCCGGACCAGGATCTTTGCCCACGGATGCTTCGATGATCGGCATCGAACAATCGCAAACACGAGATCTATTGGAGGAGGGTTTCGATCTGATTATGCAATTATTAAAGAGCGATGAACCCGTGAATTTCAAGAATTCCCGGTGGGAGTTGCGTGACGCGCATTTGCATTTGCGCCCCTATTCGGAACCGCTGTTTGATATCGCCGTTGCTGCGGTCGCATCACCTTCAGGACCCCGTTTAGCGGGCAAGCATGGCGTTGGTTTGTTGTCGCTAGGCGCTACCCAGGCCGCGGGTTTCGATGCGCTCGGTATGCATTGGGATGTTATGGAGCAGCGTGCTGCGCAATTCGGTACGGTCGCGGATCGGTGCAAGTGGCGCCTGGTCGGATTAGTCCACTGCGCTGAGACGCGGGAACAAGCTCGGGCTGATGTTGCCTATGGTATCGAGTCGTGGTTTCGATATTTTCAGTCAGTCGCGGGGCTACCGCATATGGATCCCAAGGGCAATGTCTTGAATGAGATGATTGATTTTGTGAGCGATTCGGGCCTCGGTGCGATCGGTACACCGGAGGATTGCAAAACGCAGATCGATCGGCTTATGCAACAGTCCAAAGGCGGGTTTGGTACGTTTCTCATGTTGGCACACGAGTGGGCTAATACGGCCGCCACGCGACGGAGCTATGAACTGATCGCAAAGTATGTGATGCCAGAGTTTCAAGGCCAGGCTTTCGCGACCCGTAATGCCGTCGCACGCGCCGCTAAACTACGACCTCAATTACGAGCCCAGCAAGCGGCGGCCTTAGATGCGATGAGCAAGAAACACGCCGCCGAAGTAGCAGCGCTCAAATCGGAATAAGCACTTCTGACAGTAACTGGAAGCCAGCGCGCCGCGGTGCCGCGGAGTTCCCCGCAAGCCGCCTTGCGGGGAACGATAAATATCTATGAAAACAACCCTAGCTTAAAACCGATACGTCGCCTCTAAGCCCCACGCGCGTCGATTCCCAGGGTGAATAAACGAACCGCCGAATTCCGGTGCCGGGATCACTTCTTCAAGATATTTTTCGTCGGTTAGATTTTTCACGAACGCGTGCAAACCCCACGTCTCTGTTTGAAAACCGAAACGCGCATTAACCGTGCTGAACGACTCGCGTTGCGTGAGCGACCAGCCGTTAAGTCCAAAACCGGCAGGGGTAAAAAGTCCCGGGGTGAGATCGCCTTTTTGCACTTCCGAGAACCAGGTTGGGCCAACGGTGTTGTAGTCTACGCGTACGATCAGATCAGCGCCCATGAAGAGGTTTTCTTCAAAAAATTCTGCACCGAGGTTATAGGTGTAGTCGGGTGTATAGGGTATTTTATTGCCAACTGTTTGCGGGCGGTTGCGATTTTTGTCGATGATACCGTTGGTAATGCCCACGCCCCCGAAAAACGTCCAGTTGTCGTTAAAGTCCACGCTGGCGGCGAGCTCTCCGCCGGTAATAGAGGCTTCATCGATGTTTGAGACGACGCGTAGCAGGCCAAACGGACCTACGAAGAAGTTGAAGACTTGCATATCGTCGACCATGGTATGGAATAAGGCGCCCTCCAGCCGCACCTGACCACCGGCTATCGTACTCTTGAAGCCAACTTCAAATGCATCAGAAGTTTCTTTTTCGAACCGATCTCTAATGGATAGGCCAGCACCGACAGCGGGATTATTGAAAAACAAGTCAATGGTCGCCTGACTCCCGTGGTTGTTAAAACCGCCGCTTTTGAAGCCGCGACCCCAACTCGCAAATAGGGCTAAGTTATCGCGAGCGTCCCAGCGAATACTAACTTTTGGTTGCACTTCATCAAAGACTTCGTTACGAGACGGCAGGCTGTTGTTGGTCACGCAATTGGCGAAATCCACATAACCGGGGTTTAGCGGTGAGCCGGGAAGGCCATCGTCGCAACCTAGTGCGGCTATTGTGTAGTCTACGAAGACCGACCGCTGCTGTGACGGTGGCGGCACTTTTGAACTCGCCTCACGGTCCTCACGGTCATAGCGGATCGCTAAAGATACTTCTAGATCCTCACGTATGTCGTATTGCACGTTGCCGAATACGGCAAATACTTCGGTATTGAATTCGTCGTGCACGAGCGCTTCGGTGAGCGGGTTGACAAGCGATTTTGGTAAAGCGTTGCCGTCGTCGCGCAGTTGTGAGACGCCGACTTCCCGTTCGAGATCCAAATAATAGAAGCCCAACTGCCAGCGAAGCTGCTGGTCGCCGGGAGAACTCAAGCGGACTTCGAAGCTTTTGTCTTCCTGATTGCGGATTTGATATTGGTAGCCGTCACAAGCCGTTGGCGTGTACGGCCCTAAGAACGAGGTCGCGAACGTTGGGCCAAGAATTTGTGGGGCCGGTAGCGTCACACCTTGTGCGAACAGGGTTGCTAGAGAATTCACGCACGGCGGATCGGTGGCAAAAAATCCAAAGGCACCACTGGTCCCATCGGCAAAAAAGTCTTGTTCAATGTCGCTATATAGAAACCAACCCGTCAGATCGGCCCAACCCATGTCCCAGTCAAATCTGAACGAGACATCTTTCGATTCCTGTTCATTCGTCGGGATGAGATTTGGTTGAAAGACAAAACGGTGCGCGTTCACGTCTTCATAAAAGGGGCTGGGCGTATTCCCGGAGGCATCAGCCAGCGCAAAGGCTGCGTTAAACGTGATCGAGGCGGAGTCGACTTCACCGTAATGAGCGCGCATGTCGAAGCTCACGTCTTCGCGTGGCTCCCACACTAATCGCCCGCTGACATTGTAGTTCTCAAAATTGTCGACGACTTTTTTATTGTTCAGAAATTGGTTCTTAAAAAATCCTTCAGAATCACGGTAGTCGACGTGAATGCTGCCGTAGAGTTGGTCTTGAACCAACGGTCCGCCGCCGGACGCTGAAACATAATACGTTTCTTGCGAGCCGGCGCTGAGTTTGATATCGCCGTGAAACTCGTTGCTGGGTTTTTGGGTGGTGACGATGATCGCGCCTGCTGAAGCGCTGCGCCCATAAAGTGCGCCTTGTGGGCCCTTGAGAATTTCGATCTGCTTTAAGTTCGCAAATTCACGGTTAAACGCACTGGGATTGGTATAGAGTATGCCGTCGACGATGAAAGCGAAGTTGGCTTCGGCATCGCGTGTGGTGTTGATGCCGCGAATGCTGACCTGTGTATCTCCGACCTCGGCCGTATCGACCATGGCAACGCCGGGGGTCAGCGCGATGAAATCCTCAGCGCGTTCGATTTTGGCGCGGTCGATGACATCGGAGGAAAACGCCGTGATCGATGCGGGTACGTCCGATATCGCCTCTTCGCGTTGGCGTGCGGTGACGATGACTTCTTCTATACCTTGGGCCAGAGCGTTCGGCGGTAAGCCGACACCGAGCGCAATCGTGCCGCACAGGAATAGGCGAATACTAATTGGTTTCATGACCATGGCCTCGACTAGCTATCTGAAAGGTAATTGCATGCGTGGCACGGCGAACGGCCCTGCCACGCCTAACAATGGAAGGCACTACTTGTAGCATAAAGCGGACAAATTGCCAAGAAAGCGTCGCCAATACGAGACCGTATCGACGCTTACACCTGCGCATGTCTCGTTTTCGCTACAAACAACGGCAATACTAGTGCGTCGCAAGAAATGGCAGCAAGATCTCGCAAAAGCGCTTCTTTTGTTCTCGCCCGGCGACAACATGGGCGACGTCGTCCATCATCACCCCCGTGGCATTGGCGAGGCCCTCTTCTAGCGGTTTAGTGACCCGCGGTCCAGTGACAAAGTCTTGGCCGGCGTGCACCACGAGGGTGGGGCAATGGATATCTTGCAGCCGTGTCGAGGTGTCGTGCTTTTTGCAAGCTTCTACCAGCCGCGCATGCGTGGTGACCTTGTTGCGTAGTTCTTTCCACGCGCCTTGTGGACCGAGCAGGCGGGGTAGATTTTCGTTGTAGTACTCGGGCAGGAAAGACATCATTACGACGAGTTTTTGAAACGCCTCGAAGCCCGAATCTCGGTGCACGGTGACGAACATATCGAGTTGATCTTCGAGGATCGGATCCATTTTCACCCAGCACCCCATGTTGACCATGCAGCGCACCAGATCCGGTCGCGCGAGCGCGACCTCCTGGCCGATGCACGCGCCCATACCGACGAGACCGACGAAACGCGCGTTCGTCCATCCCAGATGATCGAGCAGTTCGATTAGGTCCGTAGCGTGTAACGCAATCGTAGGCTCGCGTGACAAATCGTCCTCGGAGTCCTCCACGCCGCGGTAGTCGATGCACAATACACTATAGGCATCAGTTAAGCCGCGCGCTAAATTGCGTTCTCCACCATGGCAAAATGTACCCCAGCCACCAACGCACACCAGCGGTGGACCAGCGCCGAGGATCTCGTAGTACATATCGTGATTATTAATATTGACAATCGGCACGCTGGATTTTCTGCTTAAACGTTGTGCAACGTCTTATTCCTACACGGTAATTTAACCTGTGGCTGCCACAGGCGGTGGCGCCGTGCGGGTCTCCAAGGATTCGAGATAGGCGATCACGTCTTCAAGTTTCAATACGTCAGCGTAACGTCGCCCAACGTCGCGCAGATTATCGTAGTGTGGTTGCTCCTCCATATCACCCACGCAGTCCTCGGGGACAATTGTTCTATATCCATAGGAGAAGCTGTCATTAATAGAAGCACGCACGCAGCCACTGGTCGTGCAGCCAGTGATGATGACGGTATCGACTTGCTGTTTCGTCAAATACAACGCTAACGGTGTTTGAAAAAAAATCGACGGTGCGGATTTTGTAAACACCACATCATAACCCGGCTCGTAGATGCGCTCATCGAGATCGATGGATTCGTGTCCGTGATAGAAGCTGCCGTCATAGAGGGCGCTGACTTTCCAATGTCCCATGTCATCCGGCCCACACCATGCAACATTGCAAGACGCCACGGGAACACCCTTGCGCCGCGCAACTTGCAATAACTTTTGCGTGTTCTCGACCGCGCGATGTACGTGAGGTGAACGCCCGGCAGGCCACTGCGGCTGGGTGAATCCTTTTTGAAAATCGACGGTTACCACCGCGGGGCGCGCGCCGAAACCGACGCGCTTCGTGCCGTAACCGACATCATCGTAACGATCGTTCATAATGTAATCCTCATTAATGTTCGCCTAGATTCAGGTATTCCTTCTCTCCAGGGCTATATTCGTCCACGTAATAGCGCTATCTCATGGTGGCTGCAAAGTATAGATCAAAGAAAGCGCTTGATTCGAGCGAAGCACCCGTATCAATGCACCGAAATGAAAAGAACGGTGTTTGGTTTTCTGCCACCGTCGCGTAAATTTGGGGGTGCAGCTAGGCGATCACCAATCAGGCCCGCGGCCGTGAACACCGTGCGATGTTACGTGGCTCATGGCGACATCACCGCTAAGCAATCAAACTGCGCGTTACCTCAAACTATGGCCACGAACGCGGTGAGCGCCTGGTGCGATATCCCGGGCTAGATTTGTTTACTTTCCGTGCTCAGAACTGGGCGAAACTTAGGTGCCGCGGGCGCAGCTAAGCCGGTTTCCGCCATACATCGTTGTTTGAGCTCTTCTATAGATCCGCCACGGTCGAAAATACTTTGACTGACGGGGCGATTAGCGCGGATTTCGCTGCGCAATTGTTCAGTCGCGGCGGCATCGAAAGTAGCCTCATCGCGCATTACAACGCCGTAGCGACGCGCGCCTTCTACCGTTACCAAGCCGCGTTCGACGTCTTTTGCGACGCGCGCAGCAGGTCGTTCGAGCGGATCGCCCCAACCGCCGCCCCCCCAAGTGTCGAAGTGCAACACGTCTCCGGACTGCACTTTGATACGGTCACATTTGGACGGCATGAGTTCTTCGCTGCCGTCGGTGCGCACCATTATTTTGCGTGAGCGGACGCCAGGTTCACCACCATTAACACCCCACGGATAGGTTAACCAGCGGTCGTCGTGAATAGAAATCTCACCGTCTTCAAGAAAGCAGTAGCTAATCCTGAGCGCGTTGCCGCCGCGGTGTTTGCCGGCGCCGCCGGTGTCGGCCAAAGTCACGTAATTCTCGATCCGTAAAGGGAAATTGCATTCCAGAAATTCGTTTGGCACATTGGTGAAGCTGGGCCACAGTGAATGGCCATCGGGACCGTCACCCGAGGGTTTGCCGGGGACACCGCCAAAACCGATTTGGTAGAGCTGATACCATTCACCCGCTTCGGTATAGCCGGCGTACATGAAATGTGGCGAGTCCGAAAATCCCGCTGCACAGAGAAAATCTGGATTGCCTTGGCCGAGCAAACCCGACAGTACATCGAAGATGCGGCCCAAGGCATGAGTGCGGCAGGATAGCGCTGCCGGTCGCATTGGCTTGAGCAGGCATCCACGAGGTATGCGCACATCCATTAAGTCATAGAAGCCGTCGTTAAACATGATCTGGGGATCAAAAACCATGATCATGAAAACCCCGGCAAACATTTTGAACATCTCTTCGTTCAAATAAAAGTTAATCGATCCGATCGACTGCGGATCCGTGCCGTCGAAATCGAAGACGACTTTATCGCCTTCCCGCCACATCGCACAGGCGATTTTGTACGGTCCCATGCCCATGCCGTCGTCGCAGATATAGTCTTCGAAGTGTTGTTTATGCTCGGGAATGGTGTCTAGAATCAGGCGTTGCATCGCGCGTTTGTTGCGCGCTAATAATTCGTCCATGGCGGAAAAAAGCACATCATCTCCGAAGCGTTCAGCGAGTTCGATGCAGCGCCTTTCCGCCGTTCTGCACGCTGCGATAATGGCGTTGAAGTCAGAACGATTCCAATGGGGCAGACGGCAGTTGTGCAAAATGATCTTCAAGACGTCCTCTTGCAGCTCGCCGCGTTTGAAAATCTTGGTCGGCGGCACCACGATGCCTTCTTCGAAAATCTGCCTGGCATCCGTTGGTAATGACCCTGGTACTTTGCCGCCGATGTCGGTCATGTGCCCGAACATCGATGCCCATGCGATCAAACGCCCGTCTTTGTAGATAGGCATTAAAACCAGCCAGTCATTGGCATGGCTGATAGCGCCACGACAAGAATAGGGATCGTTAGTCAGGAAGATATCACCCTCCTCGATAGTGCCTTCGTAGCCTTCACGAAATCCCCAAATAAATGAACCGAATTGGCCCACGACCATCTTGCCTTCGGAGTTTGCGATCATCGGAAATTCATCGTGTTGTTCCCGGATCCCGGGCGACATCGCAGTGCGAAAAAGTACTGCATCCATTTCATAACGCGCGTTACGCAAGGCGTTTTCAATGATGTCGAGTGTGATCGGATCGACTCTGCGGTGCGCAAATGGCTTGTCGTTGGTTTGCACGATTTTTGCTGGCATAGGCGTTCTCGCTCTGTGGCTGATGATTCGCTGCTCGATGACAGCTCGACGAATTAGCAGGTGGAAGTCTATACGCTCTGAGCTGAAATCGGAAAATCGCTAGCTCGGATATTGCACGAGGGCCGCTGCCGACGCCGTCAGGGCCGCGACAGCAATCAAGCGCGATTCCATTTGCCTCGTGGCCTACTTCATTGCCGATGCATGAAAATATCCGTTCTCAACTTATTATTATTAGCTCAAACGCAGTGAGCGCCTCGTACAATATCCGGGCTAGTCGCGGCCGCAAGGAGATGGGATGATCATTTCGCGCCCGCGCGAGGGATCTTAGGCGCCCCGGTCTTGGGGGGGTAACTTGTGCACCTGTTAGACGGCCTCGGGTTTGTCTAAAATTCGCTTTCGATCAATGTGATAAGGGTAACGGTGACGCGCGGACTTGGCGTCGCCTCGAATCAAGGTAGTAACATGGAAAAGCGATCGTCTAACTGCATGACTGCGGCCATGCTCGAAATCGGCATGACCCACGAGGCGACCCTGTCTTTTACGCATGAGCAGGTCGAGCAATATTGCGCCTTGTCCGGGGATCGAAACGCGATCCACTCTGATCCTGAGGCGGCGCGACTCCGATTTCCAGGGGCGTCGGATATCGTTGTTCCCGGTGGTCTAATTCAAATTACGATAACGGGATTATTCGGGACGGTTTTCCCGGGGGACGGTAGCTTGGGCTTGGTGTTTTCGCCAGATCGGTTCCGTAAACCTGTGCACCCCGGCGACTCGATTCAAGTCAGAATAGAGATCACCCGCATGCGCGCCGAGCTCATAGAGTTAGATGTCGTCATCAAAGACCACACCGGCGTGCAAATCGGGGTAGCGAAATCACGCGTTATGGCGCCCGATGAGTCCTACCGAGCTTGGTGGCAGCAACGCCAATCTGCTTAACTATGCCGCCTTCGCCGCCGCAACAAACGCTCATTCATAGTTGATCGCCTGGACGGATCACGATATTCCCGAAATCGTCGATCACACCGCAGTTGCCGGTGAGAATGATCGATGTCGAGTCCATCTCCGTGATCACGGCAGGGCCTAAGATTTTGTTGCCCGCTTTGAGCTTGCCACGCGCATAGACCGGCGCATCGAGAGCAGTATCGTCCATGAAAACATGTTGGTGCGTCACGATCGCGGCGCTTGCGTCCTCGTCTCCGTGCTCAAGCGGTTCGGCGTTTACCCAGGTTGCGGGACCCTCAACGACGGCGCGCAAATTAACGACTTCTTTTTCGACGTCCAGAGCAAACGTGAACAGTTGCTTATGGATTTCATCAAAAGGATCACCGATGGCGTTCAAGCCCCTACTACGCAGGGCCGTGAGATCGCAGTCGACGGTGAGCAGTAGGCCTTGGCCGTGATAGCGCAGATCGATTTGATAAGTCGTGTTTTGGTCCTCACCGGCGACGTTTTCTTTGTTCAAAGTCGCTGCGGCGTCGTCGGCGAGTTGCATGAGAATCGCGGCGATTTCTTCGCTGCTAGTGTCCGAAAATTGTCGAATGAAGGTCCGCGAAGCCTCATCGCGCACGCGCGTCGTCGCGTCTCCGGAGGCGCATAAAACCCCAGGTCCCGGCGGAATAATCACCGGCCAGCTACCCATTAGGCGGCCCAAAGCGTTCGCGTGCAGCGGTCCCGCGCCGCCAAAGGCGATCAGGGCGAAATCGCGCGGATCGTAACCTTTCTCGATTGAAACTAAGCGCAGCGCGCCAAACATGTGTTCGTTAACGATGTCGATGACCCCGGCCGCAGCTTTCTCGAGGGGTAACTGCAGGGCCTCGGCGATGCCTTGCACCGCTGCGCGGGCGGCGGCAACATCGAGCTGCATGTCGCCGCCTAGACGCGCGTCGGCGGGCAAATAGCCGAGTACGAGGTTGGCGTCGGTTACCGTCGGTTCCTGTCCGCCTTCGCCATACGCCGCGGGGCCCGGTACGGCACCGGCGCTTTGCGGGCCGACGCGCAGGGCGCCGGTCAATTCCGGTACATGAGCGATCGAACCCCCACCGGCGCCAACCGAGCGCACATCGATCGAAGACGCGCGTACCGTCACATCGCCCACGGTCGTCTCGCGACGTAGCGCCGCGGCACCCTGTTGCACCAAAGCAACGTCGGTGGACGTCCCGCCCATGTCGAGCGTTAAAAGGTTCTCGTAGCCGGCCTGTTGTGCGATCCAAATAGCACCGGCGACGCCCCCGGCGGGGCCGCTCATGAGCAAATTCACGGGGTATTCGCTCGCTGCCGTTGCCGACGCTAAGCCACCGTCTGAACGCAGAATAGCCAGTTTCACGTCCGCCATGCGCTTGTCGAGTTCGCGAGTTAGGTTAGAAACGTAAGTGGTTACCCGTGGTCGCACGTAGGAATTTGCAACCGTCGTGACTGTGCGTTCATATTCCTGCATTTCAGGAATTACTTCGGATGAAATTGATATCGGAATATCAGGCAGGAGTGTTTGTGCGAGTTCACGCACGCGCCGCTCGTGCTCGCCATTAGCGTAGGAGTTCGTCAAGCAAACGGTCAAGGCTTCGACGCCTTTGCGCTGCAGCGCTTCGAGATCTGTTCGCAGCTGGCCTTCGTTCAAGGCCCGTACGACGATGCCATCGGCGCCGATGCGTTCGTCTGCCTCGATGGTTAGTTCTAGCGGCGCCATGGGGTCACTTTTGTTGTAGATCACCCAACCACCGAGCCCCCCGGGCACGAAGGAGCGGGCAATCTGCATCACTTGTCGATAACCCTTAGTCGTCACCAAACCGACCCGCGCACCACTGCCGGTGAGCACGGTGTTGGTCGCGACCGTGGTGCCATGCATTACATGGCTGATGTGGGCTGGATCGACCTGTGATTCACTGCAAACCTTCTCGATTCCATTGAGTACCCCGACCGAGGAGTCATCCGGGGTGGAAGGTACTTTAGCGGTATAAATTCGCCCGTCATCCTCGTCTACTAAAAATATGTCAGTGAACGTGCCACCGACGTCAACACCGAGTCTATAAGCCATCTATTACTCCCAAAATACGCGCATAGTTTGCCAGAATTTGTGCCGGTTCGACTATTGATCGCGCTGCGAATTTGCGTGCGGTGGTCGTGAACATTTCTTGGTATTGTTGCCGAGCTGCGGCGCAGGGGAAAAAGGTGGACGCAAATCGCACGACTTCAGAGGTAATTACTCAGCCAACGCCCGTCGAGCGTCATCGCCGGGCAGTGCAAATCGGTGTTTGTGTTTTGCTTACCGATCGTGGCTGTATGCCGCATACGCTGGCACGCGCGGTGGAGCATCGTGAACTTGACATGCTGTTTTTGGCGGAAAACAGCCATGTGCCGCTGAGCTGCGGTGACGACTGGCCACAGGCGGGTGCACTGAAAGATCGACTTTCGCGTCTCCACGACCCTTTCGTCGCGCTGAGCGCGGCGGCGGTTGTCACGACACGTTTGGTGCTCGGATTTGGTGTTTGCCTGCTCACCCACCGCGATCCCATTATTACTGCCAAAGCGATCGCGTCTTTAGACCGTATATCTGGCGGGCGGGTGGTCGTGGGGATCGCCGGCGGTGCGCTCGACGCCGCGATGCGTAATCACGGTAGCGAATTCAAGCATCGGTGGCGTATTACCCGGGAACGGGTCGAGGCGATGCGCGCGATATGGACGCAAGAAGTCGCCGAGTTCCACGGTGATTTTGTTAATTTCGAACCCTTGGTCTGCTATCCCAAACCGATTTCTCCGCAGGGCCCACCGGTGTGGATCGGGTCGAATTCAACACGCGTTCCACAACGCGTCGCGGCTTATGCCAACGGCTGGATCGTTTTCAATGGGCGCTACAAAGGCGATGCGGTTCGCGATCTGAAAGCTGCCTGCGAGCACAGCGGTCGTGACTTTGACGACTTGAGCTTGGCGCTCATGAATGCACCGGAGGAGGCCTCAGCCGCGCTTCGGTTTCTCGATCGAGGCTACCGCAAGCTTATTTTTATGTTAGTCGACGATAAGGATTTGCTGCTGTCACTCGATCGCATTGGCAGGCTTGCGCAAACGATTCGGGCGTCGTTGTAGCCGGTTTCTGTCTGCCCCGAGAGCGGTTATTCTGTTGCCATTAACGAGGAGGGCAGACGACATGAAATTCGGTAAACACGGGGTTTTTACGTTTACAGATAATATGAGCGCCGTTGAATTGGCGGATCTCGCCCGGCGTGTGGAGGCACTGGGCTACTCCACACTCTGGTACCCCGAAGCATTTGACTACGAGACTTTCGCCATCGGCGGTTATTTGTTGAGCCACAGCAAGCACCTGATCGTCGCTAGCGGAATTGCAAACATCTACGCGCGTGATCCAGCCGCCTCGGTAATGGGTCACAATTCGCTCAATAAACTCTATGATGGCCGTTTCGTGTTGGGGTTGGGTGTTTCGCACGCGCCCTTGGTGTCGGACATACGTGGGCACGAGTACAAGAAGCCCGTCGCGACCATGCGTAAATACTTAGACGATATGGATCGTGCCTGGGAGGCGTTTGGCGGCGTTCCCGGCGAAAAGCAAATCGCGCTCGCAGCTCTAGGACCGAAAATGTCGCAGTTGTCGGCGCAACGTACCTTGGGATCCTTTCCCTACAACATCACACCCGCGCAAGTTGCCATGTCACGGGCTGCTATGGGTAACGCAGGCGCCATTATCTGCGAACAAAAAGTGTGTTTGACGACTGATGCGGCGCAGGCGCGCAAAATCGCCCGCGCCGCGCTTGGCGTTTATCTGCCCTTACCAAATTATTACAAGAATTGGTTTCGTTTAGGTTTTGATGAAGATGACCTCAAAGACGGCGGCAGTGATCGCTTGATGGATGCGATGCTCATGTGGGGTGATGCGACGCAAGTCAAGGCTAAATTGCAGGCATACTTCGATGCTGGTGCCGATCAAGTAGCAGTGCAGACTGTTCGGCCAGATGGGCAGGCGGGTCCTGACTGGGCGGCCTTAGAGGCACTTGCACCGAATCTCTGACGGAATTCAGCGCTCACCCAGCTTGCTCGCCATGTTTGCCTAAGTCCGGCACACTGCTAGGATTCAAGCCCCGGCGCGTTAATCGCTAGGAGACGGACATGATCGTCAAGACGCCCACGCTCGATGAGTTGCAGTATATTGCCGATGAATATGGCTTTGATTTCAGCGCGGAAGACTTGCGCTCGTTTCTCGACCTGAGCGCCGGCCCACTGGCGTCTTATCAACGCTTGCAAGAATTGACCGAGCCGCGCTTGCTGGTGAAGTATCCGCGTACCCCGGGCTATCGACCGCAACCACAAGACAATCCGCTCAACGCCTGGTATGTGAAAACCGCGATCAAAGGCGCCGCTGAAGGGCCATTAGCGGGAAAGACGATCGCGATCAAAGATAACGTTTGCGTTGCTGGGGTCCCGATGATGAATGGCACCGCGGTGCTCGAGGGTTATACGCCGGACATCGATGCGACGGTCGTGACGAGGATTCTAGAGGCGGGCGGCGAGATCGCTGGCAAGGCAGAATGTGAGTCGTTGTGTTTTTCGGGCGGTAGCCACACCATGGACGGCGGTCCAGTACTGAATCCCTATGACAATACCCGCACCAGCGGTGGTTCATCGGCTGGTAGCGCTGCGCTAGTGGCGCTCGGTGAAGTGGATATGGCTATCGGTGGCGACCAGGGGGGCTCGATACGGATCCCAAGTAGCTGGTGCGGGGTCTACGGCCTGAAACCCACCCACGGTCTGGTGCCGTATACCGGCGCTTGCCCGATCGAAGCGACGCTTGATCACTTGGGCCCGATCGCAAATTCTAGTGCAGATTGTGCCTTGTTGTTGAGCGTAATCGCTGGTCCCGACGGTTTCGATCCGCGCCAATCCGATGTCTCGGTCGATGATTACTTGGCGGCCTTGGACGAACCGCTTAACCGTATGCGCATCGGGATCGTGCAAGAGGGCTTCGGCATCCCGGGGTCTTCTGAGCCCGACGTCGACGATCTCGTGCGTCACGCAGCAGAACGGTTCGCGGCGCTAGGCGCCGAAGTATCGTCGCTCTCCATTCCAATGCATCCGGATGGTTTTCATATTTGGAACGCGATAGCGATCGAAGGTGCCAGCGCCCAAATGCTGAAAGGCAACGGCATGGGCGCGAACTGGAAAGGTTATTACACTACGAGCTTGCTAGATGCCTTGGGGCGTGGTTGGCGTGAACGGCCTAATGATCTTTCTGAGACGACAAAACTCGTGCTGCTCGTCGGCCATTATTTGCACGACCGCTACCATGGGCGTTTCTACGCCAAGGCGCAAAACCTCGCGCGCAGCTTGCGCGAAGCTTATAACGCGGCTTTAAGAGAAGTCGATTTGCTTCTCATGCCGACCCTGCCTATGAAAGCCACGGTGATCCCACCGCGGAATTGCCCGCGCGAAGAAACTGTCGCACGTGCTTTGGAAATGTTACCGAATACTGCGCCTTTCGATGTTACCGGCCACCCCGCGATCACGATCCCCTGCGGTTTGGCGGCGGGCTTGCCGGTGGGCGCCATGCTGGTAGGGCGCAGCTACGCCGAGAAAACGCTGCTGCAAGCGGCGCAGTCCTTCGAACAGAGCTTTGACTGGAAATGCGCCTAATTTGCCGGCACCGTGCGGTGGAGACTTGTCTCCTCATGCGCTTGCTCGCTCTTGGGCGCGGTCGCGGCTGGTCTTGCAATAGACCATACGGGTAAACTGTACGGACCGTTAGATGCGGGCACGCTTTGGCTGAGCTTAGTGGAGCGATGAGTTTATGACTGATAAGCATATCCATCACAACCGTCCCTTGAGCGACGTGGAAATTCGGGTCAAAGCTTTAGAGACTTTGCTCGCAGAAAAAGGCTTGATCGATAGCCGCACGGTAGACGCGCTCATCGATACCTATGAACACAAAGTCGGTCCCCGCAACGGCGCCCAGGTGGTGGCTCGCGCTTGGGTCGATCCCGAATACAAAAAACGGTTGCTCGCCGATGGTACTGCGGCGATTAAAGAACTCGGCTACTCGGGCATTCAAGGTGAAGACTTGGTGGTCGTTGAAAACACACCGCACGTTCATAACGTGCTGGTATGCACGTTGTGTTCATGTTATCCCTGGCCGACGCTTGGTTTGCCGCCCGTGTGGTATAAGTCGGCACCGTATCGGGCAAGAGTAGTGAGTGAACCTCGCGCAGTGCTCAAGGAATTTGGTACGGAACTCGATGACGATGTCGAAGTGCGGGTCTGGGATAGCACCGCGGAAGTTCGCTACATGGTGTTGCCAGAGCGACCGGCGGGAACGGATGATTTAAACGAGGAACAGTTAGCGGAGCTAGTGACACGTGACGCGATGATAGGCGTCACAAAGGTCGCGCCTGTGGCCTAGCTTGGGGCGAGGAAAGACGATGAATGGCATTCATGATCTAGGTGGTATGCATGGTTTTGGTCCTCTCGAGGTGGAGGCCGACGAACCCGTGTTTCACGCCGATTGGGAGCGACGGGTGTTCGGGATGTTCGCGCCGCTGTCAGCCTTGGGTAAGTTCAATCTCGATGAATTGCGGCACGCTATCGAACGCATGGGCGCGCCGGCATATTTAGGAACCTCCTACTACGAGCATTGGTTGCATGCCTTCGAGACGTTGCTGGTCGAAAAAGGCGTGATTACTGCCACCGAGCTTACCGCGAAGCAGCGAGAAATTGCGGCGGACGCAGGGTAATGGGCGCGCTTCCACCTGAAGCGGTAGCGGCGGTGGTTGCCGCAGGCGCTAGTGCGCGGGTCGACGATGCCAAAGTGTCGCCGCGTTTTGTGCCCGGCGATCGCGTTGTCATGCGCAATATCAATCCACCCGGGCATACCCGCTTACCGCGTTATGTACGCGGTAAACGTGGCACGATCGATCGTGACCACGGCGTATTTGTGTTCCCGGATAGTCACGCCCATGGCCAGGGTGAGAAACCGCAACACGTCTATTCGGTTAGGTTCGCTGCCGCGGAAGTCTGGGGCCCCGAGGGTGATGACAACAATTCCTTATACGTCGATGTTTGGGACGATTACATGGAGCCCGAGCCCCTATGAATACGGACGCGCCGCAGGTACCGACCGCGTGCTTAGCAACGCCAGCATTGCCAAGAGATGACGAAGGCATTGTTTTTGCGGAACCGTGGGAGGCGAAAGCGTTTGCCTTGGTCGTGAGCTTATACCTGGCTGGGCACTTTTCGTGGCCGGAATGGGTCGCAACGCTCAGCGCCGAAATCGCCGCCGATAAGGCGCGCGCGCAGGAAACGCCGTATTATCAATTGTGGTTGAGCGCGGCTGAATCCTTGAGCGCACAGAAAGGTCTTCTCGAAACGCCCGAGTTGGCAGCGCACCGCAAGGTGTTGCACGCCGCTAATCCGCGCCAGCGTTAAGGCACACTCGCCAGCTGAGCCCAGCAACCCTCGTCTTGGGGTACCGCCGCGAATGACATTAGTGCTTCCTGAGACTGCGCGCCGTTCAGTCAGGTCGCAACAGCTCGAAGACGTCGCTGGTTTTACCGTAGTTGCAATAGCCTAGGCGTGAAAGCGGCTGCAGGCGCGTCTCGTCTACTTTTCCAGCGACGATCACACCATCGTCGATGTGAATTCCGATGACTGTGCCGACGACAACGTGGTTTTCGCCGCCGGTCGCTGGGCTTGGAAGATCTATGCATTCAAAGACTCGGCATTCCAAGGCCGCTTTGGCAGATTTCACGCGCGGCGGCCGGATTAGTGTCGACGCCGAGGTGGCACCGCACAAACGTGAAATTCATCCACCCCATGTGGGTACGACTTGGAGGTGGCGTTCATGGTGTTGGCATCGTCCACGGAGACTAAGTTTACGACGAATTCAGGGACGTCCAGCAAATTCGCATAGGTATCTTTGTTGTCTGTGCTCGCGCGCGTCGTCGGCGCGAACATGATATGCGGTGGATCGGCAGCGACGGCGTTAAAATAGGAATAAGGGGCAAGATTTGCATCCCCCGCCTGGCTGATAGTACTGATCCAGGCAATTGGGCGAGGACAAATCAAGGCGTTGAGAGGATTGAACTGTAACGGGCTGGGCCGCATGCCGTGTTTCGTTTCAAAAAACATAAGAAGCGTTTGCGAGGTCGGTGGTGAGAACCATAGGGCGACGCTCGTGATGAAGTCAATCCTCCCAAACGGCATATCCCATCAGGAACCGCCTAAGCGCGAGAGTGTCTAACCTGGGTATTGCACCACGCGCTCGCTGCGCCTGTGCCACTTGTTTGATATAAAGGGACTATTCATTGTTCACTGGCAGCGCCTCGGCAAAGAGATTGTGCAACGCGCTGGTTCGCGACCACGGTGCTGGTGCGATATCAGGCTAACTATTGTGCAGACGCAATTTTGGAGGTAACAAGCACGTGAATCAGCTAGCGATCGCGGTTCTCGTTGGTGCAGCATTACCGCTCGCGACGTTAACGGATCGCGGTCCGGTCGTGTTCGCACCGAAACCCGAAGTGGGCATGGTGCGTGAGTTTGCCACCGGCTTGTTCGGCGCGGAGTGCGCGCGTTGGCAGGTGACGAGCATCGATGCGGATGGCTATTTGGTGAGTAAATGCGGCACGTCTAAAAGCTACATCTTGCCGGCGCATGATTACAATCTGAAAAAAATTACCGCTGCGAATGGGCAAGCACTGATCGAGTTTGATCCCTATTATCCTGCGATTAAGTTTCCCTTAGAGAGGGGTGCACGTTGGCAGATGCGTTACAATGGTTACACGCGCCAAGACGGCGTTCGTTGGCACGGCGAAGTGGTCTGCAAGGTTGCGGCATGGGAGCCGCTGAGTGTGGCCGCGGGCACTTTTGATACCTATCGCATTGAATGTGATGACGAAATAGGTACGGGTGCGGTGGGCTTGATCATTCATTCCACCACTTGGTATGCACCCGCGCTGGGTACGGCGATAAAATCGGTTAACGTGGACGACCCTCGGTTCGATTATGAATTAGTAGACTACAGCCCAAAATAGTCAATTCGCCACATCAACAATTCAATGAATGTGAACCTCGATGCGCAGCCGCCGCGTTATGCGACCGCGCTACTGAGTGAACGGCGTTGGCCGTTGTTCATCGCGGCGTTGCTGCTGCTGGGTGTCGCGCTTGGTTTGCCCGGCATCGCAAGTTTACCGCTCGATTCTCACGAGATTTTTGTTGCCCAAACGACGCGCGAAATGGCGGCTCGTGGCGATTGGATCGTGCCCTATTTCAATGGCTCTCCGCGCCTCAATAAACCTCCGTTGAATTATTGGGCGACCGCTGTGGTCGCCGGCGTATTTGGCCGCGCAACGGAGGCGAGTGCGTGGCACACGCGCTTGGTGTCGCTGCTCGCCGGGCTCGGTATTGTCGGGTTAACACTGCACTTGGGGCGTCGCTGGTACGATCGGGCGACTTCTCTGCTCGCGAGCTCGATGTTAGTTACTAGTCTGGGTTTCGTGGCCTTCGTGCACGACGGCAAACCGGACATGTTGTACGCGTTTTGGGTGACCGCGGGCCTCGCCTGCGCGAGCGCAGCGGTGCGTTATGCCAATGACGATGCACAAATACCCCGTTGGCCTGCGATCGGTATGTGGGCCTGCTACGGTCTCGCGATCTTAACTAAGGGGCCCCACATTCCGTTGCTGGTGTTGGTGGCCACGGTGGTTTATTTTTTTGCGCGACTTCGGGATTGGCGCGTGGTCGTGGCGAGTTTGCGACCATTGCTTGGTCTTTTGGTGTTGGCGCTTATCAGTTTGCCATGGTGGTGGTTTATGCACACCCGGGTACAGTCCATGGGCGCTAGCCAACTCGGGGGCACATTGTTAACGCCGGAACTTACGAAGTTCGGCGACCCTTACTATCTATATCGACCGTTGCAGCTCGTTGTTCCGTGGTTGGCATGGATTCTTCTGAGCGCGTTCGGGTTCGGCTTGAGTCGCGAACGCCGTGGCCTCGGGATTTTCGGTTTGCCGCTTTTGACTGCCATTATCGGCCTCAGCTTTGGTCGGCAATATCGCTATTTTTATATGCTGCCGCTGATCGCACCCATGTGTCTTTTAATCGCCCGCGGTGTCATGTTAGCGCTACGAGGGTGGCGGTCGGAAATCGCTAACGTGGTATCGTGGGGGCTCGTGGCGTTGCAGGTGGGCGTTATCTTGGCCGCGTTTAGTTGGGCGCTAATGGATCCGGCTCGCATGGATATCAAAGCAGCTTGGCCGGCCTTCGTTTTATGGGCCTTGGCCGTCGCTGTAGTCGCGAAAGCGCTGCCCAACGCCGGTCGTGCGACCTTGCTAGTCTCGGCAATGACGCTGCTGGTGAGCCTCGCCTGGATCATCGCTGCGGCACGGGGCGTGCTGTGGAGCACAGAGCGTTTCGAGGAATTCGAACTCGCACAACAGGCCGCGAATCTCGCCACCCCGGCAATGCCGATAATGAGTTTTGGCGTGAATTCGTCGGTCTATGTTTATTACACTCAACGCCAGGTCGACGAAGCACGCGCGATCGACGATATCGCTAAATCCTTGCAAGCGAGCGCCGATCAGCATTTATTGCTCGTTACGCGCAGTGACCGTATCGATTTACTCCGACCCCTCGGACACGTCGAAGAGCTAGGTCGCTTCAAGCAAGGGATCGGATACGATGTCTTGGTGTATCTTCGCGGTCGCGCGGCACGGCCATTCTAACAACCTACTATGTTTAAACGCGCGCTACAGGTAATCGGGATGTTGGCTCTGACAGCAGTTTCTATCGTGACCATATTATGGTTGCTGGATGTTTTTGACGGTGCGACGGCGATAAAGGCACTGCTAAAAGTCAGTATCGTTGGTGCTTGCTGCTTGGCGATCGCCTGGTTTGGTGAGCGATACATTCATGGGGGCGAGAAACCTGACTGACCCCGGTATTCCACCAAGCGTTCGCGGCGCCAGTGCTAGCAGCTTGGGACAACGAGTATTTTCATCTGTTAACGATGATGTCTACCGTTAATAAAATTCACACGCTCGAGCTGACAAGCCGACAGCATCGCGATCGCGAAATCACTGGTTCCCGGTCGTTTTAACCGTAAGGCTATGAGCTTCGCGCTGACGTTGCAGTTCCCGCAGCAGGCCGTCGAAAAGTAAGGCGAGCACGAGCGCATTGAGCACATGCCACATCCAATGCGTACCGCGTGGAAAACTAGGGCATACTGCCAGGTCGACGCTGCGAAAAATGAGAGACAAAAAAAACACGCCAGTGCTCATGGTCAGGATTAGTGCGAACTCGCGCGCCTTGTAACGTAATGACAGACTGAGCACAGCCAAAGCAATGAGCAACGGTAGGTAGGCGAGGGAACCGTTGAGACGTTGTGGGAACAGCAGCGTAACCGCGATGACCGCCGCCAATAAGCCCGCGCACGCCGCGAGCGCGCTGGATTTCGATCCACCCATAACGCGATGGACAACAGTATGGAGAAACACCAGCGCAAAGCCTGCGATCGGGATCACATCCGCAAGCTCCGCGACGGGGTGCCCCGTCGCGTGCCAGGCAAAACTGCCCAATCCGATCGCAACGATCAAGCCGAGCGCGAGCTTGCTTGCAGCGCACACCGCGTGCGGACGGCGTTTCGAGACCGAGTCCGCATAGAGCGCAGCGCACAGGAAAGCGACGTTGGTCAACGCATTAAGCGGTTCGAAGCCACCGTCAGAAAGTAGTTGTTCGCAGTAGACCATGGGTGAATATGCGGTAGATCTGTCATCGGATTGCAACGGCGCGCACGGCATAACGCCACCAAGAGTGGAGACAGTTCCTTTTTCAAATTTATTGAATAAATTAAGGGATCAGCTTAGGGTTAGCGTAGCGATCTTAACAAATGAACGCGGCGCGGGTCGCTCAATGTCACTAACCCGGATATTGTACGCGGTGGGAATCAAGCGCGATGCCATTTGCATGGCGGCTTAGATCATCGCTGACCGATAAATTATGCCCGTTACTTCAGCTGTTGGTGTCTGGGTAGTGAGCGCTTCGTGCAATATCCAGGCTAGCAGTTTGTCGGACTTAGGCTTACGTAGCGAGGTGCGTGGTTAAGCGAGGTCATTTTTCTGCGTTTTCGAGGCGTTGAATTGTGCTAGGTAACGCGCACTCGTGGCCATGGGCGCCGCTTAAGTGCCGCCGCAGTAGGATCGTCTTAAGTCCGAGACACTGCTAGCTCAACAACTAATTGGGAGGGTGCTAATGAGGAGTGTGTACGCGCGGATGTTTGCCGTCATCTGTGTTCTTTCAACCACGGGTGCGCGCCTACCGACCTTGGTCGACGACGTCGCGATCGCAGATGAAGAGAATGGTGAGAACTGGCTAAGCTACGGTCGTACTTCGCGAGAACAGCGCTATAGTCCGCTCGATCAAATCAATGCGCGCAATGTTAAGCGACTTGGTGTGTCCTGGTATCTGGATCTACCGCAAGATCGTTCTTTGGTATCAACACCTTTAGTCGTCGACGGCGTGATGTATTTTGTCGGGAGCTTTAATGTTGTACGCGCCGTTGAGGCGTCCTCTGGCGAACTAATTTGGAAATATGATCCGGAAGTCATTGCCACCGCGGGTGATCGTCTGCGCGTTTTATGGGACTGGAATCGCGGCATAGCATTTTGGAAAGGACGGGTATTTCTCGCCACGATAGACGGTCGTCTTATCGCGCTTGACGCGACCACGGGTAAGGAGCAGTGGACCACGATGACGGTCGACCCTAAAAAGGCCTTATTCATCACCGGTGCGCCGAAAGTTTTCAAGGATAAAGTTATCATCGGCAATGGCGGTACCGAGTGGGGTGCGACCAGAGGTTATGTGACGGCCTATGACACCAAAACCGGTGAACAAGTTTGGCGCTTCTATATCGTACCTGGCAATCCCGCGAATGGTTTTGAAAGCAACGCCATGGCGATGGCGGCGAAAACTTGGAAAGGCAAGTGGTGGGAACACGGCGGTGGTGGCAACGTATGGCACGGCATTACCTACGATCCTGACTTCAATTATATCTACCTTGGCACGGGTAACGGTTCTCCATGGAACCAAAAAATCCGCAGTCCTGGTGGCGGTGACAACTTGTTCTTATGTTCCATCGTGGCGTTAGACGCGGACACCGGAAAATACCGTTGGCACTATCAAACCACGCCGGGCGAAACCTGGGATTACAATTCCAGCATGGACATTGTGCTCGTCGACTTGCCGGTGGGCGAGAAGAAGGTCAAAGCATTGATCCATGCGCCGAAAAACGGCTTTTTTTATGTCTTGAAGCGTTCTAACGGACAGTTGCTCTCGGCAAAACCGTTTGCCAAAGTCACCTGGGCAAGCGGGATCGACATGAAAACGGGGCGACCGATCGAACGCCCTGGCGCGCGTTATGAAGACGGCGAGGAGTTGGTATGGCCGAGCGCGATCGGTGCACATAGCTGGCATGCGATGTCCTACAATCCGGATACTGGTCTGGCCTATATTCCAACCCTCGACGTGCCCGGTCTGTACAACGATAAAGGCGTGGTTGCGCAGGCATGGCGTTCGCCATATTTTCAATTTGACCCCGGCATCGATACGTTGCGTGAAGATGCGCCGGCGAGCGTTGGTACGGGCGCTTTGAAAGCGTGGGATCCGCGCGCCCAAACCGTGAAGTGGGAAGTGCCGCTGCCTGGGATTTGGAATCCTGGCACGATGACGACCAAAGGTAATTTGGTTTTTCAAGGTCGTGCCGACGGTCATTTAAACGCTTATCAGGCCGACAACGGTGAGATCTTGTGGGACTTCGATATGGGGTCGGGGATCTCCGCGCCGCCCATCACCTATACGGTCGATGGTAAGCAATACGTCGCTTTGCTCGTCGGGTGGGGCGGTACGATCGCCTCCATGACCGGCGCCTTGGCCGCTCAACATGGTTGGGCCTACAAGGCACAACAGCGTCGCTTGGTCGCGTTCGCGTTAGACGGCCAAACCGAATTGCCGCAACTCGCGCCACCATTTTTCCCGCAACCTATTGTCGCCTCGGAATTTGCGATCGATGAAGCGCTTGCGGAGAAAGGTAGCTACCTCTATGCACGTGCGTGCGCGATGTGTCATGGTAGCGGCGCCGTCTCCGGTGGCTATGCGCCGGACTTGCGTGCGTCGCCGATACCATTATCCGACCATGCGTTTCATGATGTTGTGATTAAAGGCGTGCGCAGTAAGGCGGGCATGGGGGCGTTCGCAAATTTGTCACCATTGGACTTGCGCGCGCTGCAGCATTTCATTCGCCGTCAAGCGCATAAGCAACAAACCCCAGCGGCGCAGGCAGGGCAACCATAAAGGGGCAATGCCTAAATCATTGATGCCCGCTACCGTGTCAGAACAATGAACTGAAATAGGCGGAGAAACTGCGATGAATGCGCGTCCTATCATTTTTTTTTCTCTACTTTTAATGATCGTTACGCAGTCGATTACTGCCGGGACAATAGTCGACGGCAAGGCTTTAGCGGATGAAGCACAAGCGGCCAATTGGCTCGCTTACGGCCGCACCTATAGCGAGCAGCGCTATAGCCCTTTAGCGCAGATCAACACGCAGACGGTGCAAAAACTGGGCGTGCAATGGCACCTCGAGTTGCCTCATGATCGTTCTTTGATTTCGACGCCTCTGGTGGTCGATGGCACGCTCTATTTTATTGGAAGCTTTCAGGTCCTGCGTGCAGTAAATGCTAAAACCGGTGAACTGCGGTGGGAATACGACCCGGAAGTAATAAAACACGCCGGCGATCGGGCTCGAATTATGTGGGACTGGAACCGCGGCATCGCGTACTGGAAAGGACGGGTGTTCGTCGCCACCATCGATGGTCGACTCATCGCCGTCGATGCCGCAACTGGTAAGGAAATATGGAGTGTTATGACTTTTGACCCCGATCAACCTTTGTTCATCACCGGGGCACCAAAAGTTTTCAACGACAAAGTTATTATCGGTAACGGTGGTACCGAGTGGGGGCCAATACGCGGGTTTGTCACTGCCTATCACACAGAGACAGGCGAGGAGGCGTGGAAATTCTATACCGTGCCCGGCAATCCTGCGGATGGATTTGAAGACAATGCGCAAGCCATGGCGGCGAAAACGTGGACCGGCGAGTGGTGGAAATACGGCGGTGGAGGTACGGTATGGCATGGCATTACCTATGATCCCGAATACAATCACGTCTACATAGGCACTGGTAACGGTTCGCCATGGAATCAAAAAATCCGCAGTCCCGGCGGCGGTGATAACTTATTTCTATGCGCGATAGTCGCTTTGGACGCTGATACCGGCAAATATCGCTGGCATTACCAGACGACGCCCGGTGAGTCGTGGGACTACAATTCGAATATGGATATTTTGCTTGTTGATCTCGAAGTCAACAAGCAAACGGTCAAAGCGATGCTACACGCCCCAAAAAATGGATTTTTCTACGTCATCAATCGGGCTAACGGTAAGCTTTTGTCAGCCAAGCCGTTTGGAAAAGTTGATTGGGCGCTTGGGATCGATCCAAAAACTGGACGTCCGATCGAGCGCGAAGGGGCTCGTTACGAAGACGGTGAGGAGTTGGTCTGGCCAAGCGCGTTCGGAACGCATAACTGGCATGCTATGTCCTATAGCCCCGATACCGCACTTGCTTACATTCCCAGCATCGAAATGCCTGGTTTATTTAATGATAAAGGCATGGATCCGCTAGTGTGGCAATCGCCCTATTTTAAATTCAATCCGGGGCTCGATTTTCTAAGGGAAGACGCGCCCAAGGACTGGGGTACCGGCGCGCTGCGGGCCTGGGATCCGGTACGACAAAAACTTGTCTGGGAGCACCCGTTACCGGGGGTGTGGAATCCCGGAACGATGGTCACCGCCGGTAATTTGGTTTTTCAAGGGCGCGCCGACGGCAAGTTCGTGGCCTATAAAGCGGATGATGGTGACGTGCTGTGGACTTATGACATGGGTTCTGGGATCTCCGCACCGCCGATTACCTATGCCATCGACGGCCAGCAATACATCGCGCTATTGGTCGGTTGGGGTGGCGCCGCTTCGGCGACTGCCGGCTCCTTGGCTGCCCACCATGGGTGGAAGTATCGCGTGCATCCGCGGCGTTTAGTCGCCTTCACCTTGCGCGGAGATAGGCAACTACCCCCGAGTCCACCGCCGAGTTACGCCCAGCCCATCGACGTGGCGGATTTCAAGATCGACGCCGAACTCGCGGAAGCCGGTAGCATTGTGTGGCGGGAATCGTGCGGTATGTGTCACGGCCCAGGTGGCACGGCGGGTGGTTATGCGCCGGACTTGCGTGCTTCCGCGCTGATGCTGGACGATAAGGCCTTGCACGAAATCGTCTTCGAAGGGAGTCGCCGTGAGTTCGGCATGCCGAATATAAACGATATCGATGCCGCCGCGCTGAAAGCCGTGCAACACTACATCCGTAAAATGGCACGGCAATCGTTACAGGCCGCAAAGTGATCGGATACGGCACCGAAATATTGCTACACTTTGGCGCCTCGATGTGACGCCCGGTCGTGTTGCAGCGCCGTAATCAACAACTTCAATGCTATTCTCGAAACGGAGGGAGGGCAAAGAGATGAAACGAAATTCGATTTTTTTGAACTGGTGTTTGTGTGCGTGTGTTGTTGCGGGGCTAAGCGAGAATGCCGTTGCCGCGCGTTTTCAAGCTGCGTCCGGTGTTATTGCCGATCTGATTGATTGTTATGCACGCGGCACCGATGCTATCGGTGATGCAAACACGAACGCCGATCCGGAGGCTGCGGGCCGTGCAATATACGAACAATGCTTCACGCCGGACGCAGAATTCAACGTCTGGTTTCCCCATCAACCGTTTGACGCGCAAAAATTTCCAGACAAGGGTGTCTTGCCGCCGACCCCGCCGTCACCGGTTATTGGCCCAGCAGCGTGGGCTGCTTTTGTGAATTCCGTATTTCGGGCAAACGGTTATGATTTCACTCAACATATGATGTCGAACATTGACGTGCAGCGACAAGGGCGCGAAGCACGGTTGACCGCCTATGTGAGCGCAAGCCACGTCGTTTCCGGCGAGGGTGTCGGCGGTATCTCGAAATGCGTCGCGGTCGCGAACGGAACTTATTCGCTTCATATTGCCAGGAAACGAGGTCGCTGGTGGATCACGCGTCTCGATCTGACACTGATATCGTTTAACCCGGTGTTTGGCTGCGAGGATTAGGTCTCAACGCATACGCTCGCGATGTATTTCTTGCCGCGGTACTTGCGCTTGGGGTGGTGAGCAATTGTAAATTTCAGCGAGGAGAGTGATGGACGAACAAGCAAAAAAAACAGCGTTACGAATGATCCCTTACGGCCTTTATGTGCTCACCGGCGCGCATAATGATGAGCTGGCAGCCGCGACGGTAAATTGGGTTACCCAGACTGCGTTCAAACCTCCCCAGGTGGTCGTCGGCATGAAAGCAGATTCCGGCGCTCACGACATCATTAAGCAGGCCGGCTACTTTGCGCTCAATATTTTAGGCCAAGGGCAGGATGGGATCGCGTACGCGTTTTTTAAGCCGGCCGAACTAGACGGCGACCGTATCAGCGGCCAATCGTTTAAAACGTCAAACAATGGATGCCCGATCCTCGATAGCACACCCGCCTTTGTCGAGTGTCGGCTGGTACATACTTTTGAAGGGGGCGACCATTCCGTGTTCGTTGGTGAAGTTCTCGACGCCGAAGTGAGACAGCAACCGTCCGGACGAGCCGATGAGGCGACGTTAACGCTCAAGGATCTGGGCGAGAAGGTTTTCTATGGCGGTTGAATAAGCACAAGCCATGTTCTCGATCGCTGCCTGAGATCGCCTATTCAGTTAAGCCTGGGTTTGCCGCCAGTATCATGAGTGCTTGAATGAGAAGGAATAATGCGATGCAGCAGACGATTGTGGGAAGCGTACCGGGGCGAGTTCGTGCCTGTGCGTGTGCGCTACTTCTGATCGCCACCGTGATCAGCGGTTGCGCGGTGAACCCCGCAACCGGCGAGTCACAACTCGCGTTGGTGAGCGAGAGCCAAGAAGTGCAAATGGGTCGTAGCGGTGCCGAACAGGTGCGCAATTCGATCGGTTTGTATTCCGATCCGGCGTTGCAACAATATGTCGCTGCCATCGGTGCGCAGCTAGCATCTAAATCAGAGCGCCCGGATCTGCCGTGGTCGTTCGCGGTAGCGGATGACGACGTCGTCAATGCGTTTGCGCTGCCGGGAGGGTACATTTTTGTGACCCGAGGGATCTTGGCGCATTTCAATTCTGAAGCCGAACTCGCGGCCGTTCTCGGTCACGAGATTGGGCACGTGACCGCACGCCATTCGGTAGAGCAAATCTCTCGTGCTCAGTTAGCGCAAATTGGTATGACCGTTGGTTCGATTCTGTATAGCCCGATCCGGCAATTTAGCAATGTCATCGGTCAAGGCGTGAGTTTATTGTTTCTCAAATACGGACGCGACGCGGAGCGTGAGGCCGATCGATTGGGCTTGAAATATATGCTGCAATCTAATTACAAGCCGAGCGCTGCTTTGGATGTTTTTGCGATGCTCGCACGCCAAAGCCAAGGGACCGGACAACGTAGTCTGCCAGCGTGGCTATCGACTCACCCGTCGCCCCAAGACCGGCACGCAGAATTGAGTCGCATCACCGCGAATCTGCCCGTTGAGGCGCGTGGCCGACGGGAAGCGCGTAACGCTTATTTGCGCCGCCTCGACGGCGTTCTGTATGGCCCCGATCCGCGTCAGGGGTTTTTCAAAGACAACCTGTTTATTCAACCTGAACTTGGCTTTAAATTTGCGCTGCCCTCGGCGTGGCAAAAGCAAAACCTTCCGCAAGCGGTGGCGGCGCGTAGTAAAGATGGTGGCGGTGCGTTTCAGCTGACGTTGGCGCCGGCAGCAAACACCAGCAGTGCGGCGCAGCAGTTTATGAGTCAGCAAGGACTTAAAGCGGGGCGCGTGGAGAATCGTACGATTAATGGCTTTCCGGCCACCATCGGTAGTTTTCAGGCACAGACGCAGCAAGGTGTTGTGGCGGGACTTGTCGCATTCATTCAGGCCCATTCGCGTGTTTATCAACTCGTGGGTTACTCCCCGGCACAAGCATTTGCAAACTATCAAAGTACGTTTGTTCAGATGATCGGTTCATTTAGCTCGATCACTAACCGCGAGCGGCAATTAGCCAAACCGATGCGTGTGAAGCTGATTCAAGCGCCCGGTGGTGCCAGCATTGCGACGCTTGCGCAGCGCTATCGTGCCGCGATCCCGGTTGAAAAGTTGGCCTTGCTCAACGGCGTTAGCGTGTCCGCTGCGCTACCCGCCGGACAGTTAGTGAAGTGGGTTGTGCAATAGTTGCACTACCGCGCCGCGCCATTAATTCGAGCACTCAACATGTGACGAGTGCCTGGAAAATTAACTGGTTTCGACTACACTGTTAAGTACGGTAAGCAGAGAAATACTGCCCGTATGATAGGCGTGGAGCCGATGGGGTCGCGCACTTTGGCATCGACCTCGAACTGGCAATTGCGAAACCCCTTTGAGGGCGTTTGCCTAACCCACGGCTGCCAGGTGACGAACACCGCCTCCGCGATCCTATAGACTAAGCCCCGATGTTAAGGGGCTTTTTGTTTGCGGGTTTTTTGTTAACGAGCCGGGCGATTTCCGCAGCTAATTAATCAGGTGAAAAAACTTCCGCGACGTTTTTACGCTCGCGATACGCAACGCGTTGCGCAAGAGCTCCTAGGTAAATACCTCGTGCGTCGCGACGAGCAATGCCATTGCATTGGCCGCATCATCGAAGTAGAAGCGTATCTCGGTCCCCACGATCGCGCGGCGCATTCCTGCCACGGTCGTACGGCGAGGACCGAAGTAATGTTCGGTCCGCCGGGATACGCTTATGTCTATCTCATCTACGGCATGCATCATTGCATGAACGTCGTTACCGAGCCTGAAGGGCACGGGGCTGCAGTTCTTATTCGTGCTTTGGAACCGGTTGCCGGACTCAATGATCGCACCCAGGGCCCTGGCTTATTGACGCGGGCGATGGGCATAACGAGGGACTTCGATGGCCACGATCTCCTGAGCGATAATTTTTTTGTGGCGCACAGAACTGCGGATACCCCCGTCGTTATACGCGCGCGGCCCCGGATCGGGGTTGACTATGCGGGGCAGTGGGCGCGGCGCCTATTGCGATTTTACGTCGCTGGGAATGCGTATGTATCGAAGCCTTAGCACTTTACTATAGCACCGTTAAGCGGGTTGGTGAGAATTCCAGTACACTGTTAAGCCGCGATGTATTCGGAGTTGGTGTGAACAAAGTGATGATGGCCGTGCCCGTTATTCTTATCGCCGACCCGACTACGACGAACGCTAAACGTTAGTGGTGCTCGGTTTAGGTGTCCGCTACGCTGTTCATTTCCCATGGTGCGCCGAGCATCGCGCTCGACAGCGCCGATCCCGCACGCCAGTTTCTTAAAGACTTAAGCACGGTACTGCCGCGTCCGCGCGCGCTATGCGTGATTTCTGCGCATTGGGAGACCGGCGCCGTTAGTGTGCTCGCGACACCTAAGCCGGAGACGATTCACGATTTTTACGGCTTCGCGCCTGAACTTTATCGCCTCGAGTATCCGGCGCTTGGGAGTGTCGAAACGGGCGACAGGGTGAGGAATTATTTAGCGGATGCAGGCTTCGAAGTGCACCGGGAAACTCAGCGCGGTTTAGATCACGGTGCCTGGATCCCTTTATCGCTAATGTATCCAGAGGCGAGTGTGCCGGTGGTGCAAGTTGCGGTCAATCCGGCCGAGTCGGCTGCCCACCACTGGCGTTTAGGGACTGCGCTGGCACCATTGCGCGAGCAAGATATATTGATTATCGGTTCGGGCGCTATGACGCATAATTTGCAAGATTTTCGCAGCGCCAACCACGGCGTTAGCGCTACCAGCGTGCCCGATTATGCACGCGATTTCTCGGCCTGGATGGCCGCGCAGGTCGATGCCGGCGATCTCGAGGCCTTGCTCGACTACCGACGGCGGGGCCCCGGTGCTGCTCGTGCGCATCCGCGCGCCGAGCATTTATTACCGTTCTATGTCGCGCTTGGTGCGGCGTGTCCTGGATGGCTCGGTGAGCGCATTTATAGTGGCTTTCAAGGCGGCGTTATCGCAATGGATGCGTATCGTTTCGACGCGGTGCAACAACGCTAATTGTGGCAACTGCGGTGGCGCTGAGAAACGCCTAGATGGGCATGTCCTCCACCGGTATGCCCATGCTCGCGGCGACCGAGATGATCGATAATTGATGACTAGCCGTGGTGCGCGTCGGGTCGATCAAACAGCCGATGCGTGTTACGTAAGCTAGCGAAATGTATTCTCGTACGCGCGCGAGCGCATCGCCGTAAAACTCGCTATTGACTTTTACAATACGGTGCTTGTAGCGGCGCTTTTTTGCATAAGCGTCGTTGGCCACTAGTGAACGAGGGGGGGCAACACTGACAATCTCGATATGCTCAGGACCGCCCCACAAACCTTCGTTAGCAGCAAAATAGTTGTCCAGCGCCTTGTCGCGACCGTCGTCGATGAATTCGACATTGGAGTCCAGTACCAGGACACGTTCGCAGTCCAGTTTGCCTAGCAAAGATAACCAGTAACCAGGTATGTGGCAGTTTCGCGGCGCGTTGCGAAATAGCTCGGCGGTTTTCTTCGCACCGGCTTCACGCTCCTTTTCTCGAAACGGCAAAATGCGAAACTGCAAATCCTGATTCTTTTTCGCATAGGTTAGAAATGATTTCACGATTCGCGCGACGTCATCCCTCGCCAGGGGGTTGTTGTCGTGGTCGGCAATCGGAATGGCAAAGCTGTTTCCTTGGTGGCCAGACGGTTTGCCGTCCACGGCACCGTGGTATTCGGCTGCTATTGAAGCGACGCCCGACGTGTGCGTGCCGGCGAGGTTGGATTCAAACACCCAAACGGCTTCTGTTTGTCGACTAGCTGTTTTCTCGAGCTCGAGGGTACGGTCAAGATCGACTGTCTTGCATGGAATGGCGGTTGCTTGTTCTGACACGGTCCTGGCATTGTGATGGAATTGTTGCGTTTTATAGCGGCCCACGCCGCGTTTTCTTAAACCCGTCGACCGATGTCAAGTACCGTAGTCGGAACGCCTATGCTTGAAGCGGGGCAGCAGCGCTCCATGCGAGCGGGTCGTCGTGCACTTCGAGTTTGACCTGTGTCCAGCTTAGCACGATAGCGTCGCCTGTTCCCTCAACACCGAGTTTGTAGTTATTGAGGTTCAATTCTGCGGCGGGTCGCGCCAGCAATTGGGAAACGCCACGTGCTGCCTCCCAGGGTTCCAACATGCGCGGTTGCCAGCGTCCGAATACCTTGGGGTTGTCGGCGTATTCCTGCGTCATACCGGTGCGGATAAACGGTAGCATTACGCACGAGGCGCTGATCATATCTGCCGATTTGCCGAGGTTAACCCGCAGCACTTCTGGCAGTCGCAAGACCGCCCAGTTTGCAACGACGTAGCCTGGCACCGCGACTCCCGGTTCGATCGCCTGCATGGAAGAAATGTAGACGAACTGCACCGGTTGCCGATGGTAGACAGCTTCACCGGCCCACAGGTGGGTCATGGCCACAAAACCGTCGATTTTCGTATTCATCACTAGCGAGGATTCCGCGAGGTTCTCGAGAAAATCTCGGCGCACGCGCGCGCGACGTTCGCCGCGGCTCTCGCCTTTCTTTTCCGGTAAGGCGCGACCGAAACGGTAACCTTTTTCGGTAAGTCCCGAATTGCAAATGATTAAATCTGGTGCGCGCCCACCATTTTGCTCCATGATGTAACTGCGCGAGGCCCATAAGTCGCGCGTGTTGGTGACATCAGCTTGCACCGCATAAGCCTTTACGCCGTGCGCGCGAATTGCCTCGACGAGGTCGAAACCATCACGGTAACTACTGTGAAAATGTACGCCCACGACTTCGGCGCCGTTGGCGGCGGCGGCGAGCGCCAAGGCTTGACCGATGCCCCCGTCTTTGCCGGAACCGGTGATCAAGACACACTTGCCGGCATAGGCATCGTGAGCAGTTTCCGGAAATTTCAGCTGATCAAAATTGGCAGTGTAAACCACGACGCCCCCTTCTCGGTTGTTACCACTATTGTGCGCAATCTAGCGGCAATATATTGTGGGCGCAAGGCGTTTCGAGCGCAGAGCCGGTGATAATGAAAGCGCCGCCATTATCTGTGTTCGCCGAGGATTGCGTGACGATTTCGCTATGAACGAACCCCTAATTCGCTGCCCGCATTGCCAAACTGACATCAAACTGACGGAATCACTGGTGGCACCAATGGTAGCGTCCGTGCGCCGTGATTACGAGCAGCGCCTCGCCGCGCGCGCGGCACAATTTCGTGACCAAGAAGCGGCTTTGCAGCAAGCTCGCGCAGATCTAGAAGCGACGCTCGTCGAGCGTGTTGCGGCGAAACGCAAAGAAATCGTGGCCGAAGAGCAAACTAAAGCGCGTTTGGCCTTCGCCCTAGAGTTGCGCGAGCGCGACAGCGAGTTAAGCGATCTAAAAACGCTCTTACAGCAACGCGAGGAGAAGCTTGGTGAGGCGCAGCGTCTACGAGCAGATTTGTTGCGTCGAGAGCGCGCTCTCGAGGACGCTAATCGCGAGCTCGAGCTAACGGTCGAAAAACGCGTGCAAAAAAACCTCGAGGCGATCCGTGCCCAGTCGCTTAAGGATGCGGAAGAAAGCATGCAACTCAAAATCGCAGAGAAGGAACACACGATCAGCGCGATGCGACGACAAATCGAAGCGCTCAAGCAGAAAGCTGAGCAGGGTTCGCAGCAGTTGCAGGGAGAAGTGCAAGAACTCGCTCTGGAGGCTTTGTTGTGTAGTCGCTTTCCACAAGATGAAATTCTCGCCGTACCGAAGGGGGAGCATGGCGGGGATGTACTGCAACGGGTGATGAATCATGCAAACCGCAGCTGCGGCGTCATTTTATGGGAGTCAAAACGCACCAAGAACTGGAACGACGCTTGGCTCGCAAAACTCCGCGCCGACCAACGCTTAGCGAAAGCGGAGATAGCGGCCATCGTGTCACAAACCTTGCCACGCGAGGTGGAAACGTTTGCAGAGATCGAAGGGATATGGGTCATGCATCCGCGGGTGGTATTTCCAGTGGCAGCCACGTTGCGGCGGGTGCTTAGCGAAGTCGACCTCGCGCGACAGGCCGGTATGGGTCAACAAAGCAAAGCGGATCTCGTCTACCAGTACCTTACCGGGCCACAGTTTCGGCAGCGAGTGCAAGCGATAGTCGAGGCGTTTGCAACCATGCAGGAGGATCTCGAAAAGGAGCGTCGGGTGATCACTCGTCAGTGGACTAAGCGCCAAGTTCAGATCGAGCGAGTTATGGAAGCGACGGTCGGCATGTACGGTGACTTGCAGGGCATTGCCGGCAAGAGCCTGGAAGAATTGGAAGGTCTTGCCTGGCAGGTACTCGAGCAGGACGCCGCAGACGACTGAGCATGGCCGGGGAAAGAAATAGTCCTAGCGATCGGGGGGGGTAGGCGATGACCATCGAACTCAATGACATACGGCTCGATTACAAAACTATCGCGCAAGCGCGGGAAATGTCCGGTCTGCGGATCGTGCTCGGTGCCTATCCGATCCCGGCGCCGTGGCGCGAGTCTTGCAAAGGGGTGTATTACGTTAAGGGTTTGAGCTATACCCCGGTGCGGACGGCGAACGCGGGCTGTGCCGATCTTAGTATTGGCATCGGCGCTTCACAAAGCGAGCTCATCGCCTGGACCGGGCAGGCGAGCGCGCCGGTGGTCGTGTGGAACGACGAACGGCCGCGTTCTAGATGGATAGATCAACTTCACCTCGCGGAGCGCTTGCAGCCGGAGCCTTCCTTAGTGCCTGAGCAGATCGACGACCGAGTGCATATGTTTGGCTTGGCGAATGAATTGCTCGGCGAGAATGGTCTGCTGTGGTCAAAGCGCCTAATCATGTGCGACGGTCCCTTGAAGACACTGACTAGTGACGATCCACAGCGTGAATTTTGGGCGTTTTTAGGCAAAAAGTACGATTATTCGAAGGCAGGTGCGACTGCCGCGGCCGCCCGTATTCGAACCATCGTGACCTTGTTTGCCGCGCAACTTGCTACCCAGCAGCAGCACGGAAAACGGTATTTGATCGGCGAGAAACTCTCAGCGCTCGATATTTATTGGGCCGCTTGCTGTGGGATCTTGGATCCGATGCCCGAGGATCGCTGCCCCATGGCGAGCGCTTTTCGGGGTTCTGTATATGGTAACTCGGACCCCGACATCGAACGAGCGCTTACGCCTGCACTGCGCGCCCATCGCGATTTTATCTACGCAGAATTTCTAGAACTACCAATCGTGTTTTGATCACGCCGTTAGGCTATGTTGCGAGATCACTGAGTGTGGATGATGTTGTCGCGTATGAGTGCGGCGATGCGTTCACTCGAGTAGCCGAGCTCGCTAAGAATAGCGCGGGTGTGTTCGCCGATTCGCGGTGCTGTTTGTTGCCTACCTCGCGCGAGTCCCTCGAAGTGAAACGGTAGCGCGGGAATTCGGAATGAGCCGTAATCGGGATCGAACCCGTTTTCCACGACACCCAAAGCATCGATTTGTCCGTCCGCCCACAAGGTGTCAAAGTCATTGATCCGGGAAAACGGTATACCGTGCTCGGCGAGTACTGCCATAAGCGGCTCGGTGTCCCAGCGACCTAAGCTTGCGCTAATCGCTTCGATACAAGCGTCACGATTCGTAACTCTTAGCGCGTTGCTCGTATAGCGTGGATCGTGCAATAGCGCGTCAAGCCCGATCGCATTGCACAGCCGCGTAAATAGATTTTGATTTCCTGCCGCGATAAAAACGTGGCCATCCGCCGTCGGAAAAGCTTGATACGGACACAATTGAGGGTGGGCGGTACCCATGCGGTCAGGATAGATACCATGTTGCAAGTAGTTCGCGAGACTGTTTGCCATCAGACCGGTCGCGGTACCGAGCAAGGAAGCATCGATTTTTGTCCCACGTCCGGTTGACTCGCGCTGAAACAAAGCCGTGGCAATTGCAAGGGCGGTCATGGTCCCCGTGCCCATATCGAGGAACGAGACGCCGCAACGCACTGGCTTGCCGCCGGGTTCACCCGTGATTCCCATGACACCGCTATAAGCTTGTACCAGCGCTTCATAACCCGGATCGCGGGCTTTGGGTCCGATGGGCCCAAACGCCGTAATCGATGCGTAGATGAGCTTAGGGTTGATCGCGCTCAGCACCTCGTAGCCGAGCCCAAAGCGCGCCATGTCGCCGGTTTTGAAATTTTCGACCACAACATCCGCTGTTCGCGCCAAGTCTTTCAACACCGCAACACCAGCAGGCGTTTTAAGATCTAGCGCGATACTGCGCTTGTTCGCGTTTAAGGCCAAAAACGAAGCCCCCATGTCGCCCTTGTGGGGGGGCCAAGTACGCCCTTCATCGCCCCCATGACTTTCGACTTTAATTACATCGGCGCCGAGAAACGATAGCAATACACAACAATAGGGTCCGGCGAGGACACGGGATAAATCGATAACCTTGATATCTTTAAGTGGTTGACGGAGATTTTGTGACATCGGATCCTAAGACGCTCGCCGCGTGACTCGGCGACCTGTCCCTGCCTACGCCGGAGTCGCGGTATTGTGGGTTGAGGTTTCGCCTACCTAGGCGTCGTTGCGCGATGCTTAGATAATGCCAGACGATTTAAGCCGCGCGATCTTATCCGCGTCATAACCGAGTCGGGCATAAATTTCATCGTTGTGTTGTCCGAGGCTCGCAGCCGCAGCACGAATTCGAGTTGGGGTGCGCGAGAATTTTGCCGGTGGCCCGGTTAGCGGTATTTCGGAGCCGTCTTCTAAAGTGGTGTTTTGCAGCATGTCACGTTCGATTACATGTTCGTGCTTTGCGGCCTCCGCGTAAGTGTTAACGCGTGTCGCGGCGAGACCGAGTCGACCCAAGGTCTCCACGACGTCGTTGGTAGACTGCTGTGCACACCACGTAGCGAGAATATCATTGAGTTCGTCGCGGCGTTCCAAGCGTTGGGCGCCGCTCAGGTCGACGATATCATTGCAACCGATATGTTCGCATAATGCTCGCCAGTGCGCATCCAATAACACGCCCGTATACACGCTGCCGTCCTTGCAAGGGTAGGTATTGACCGGCGCCGCTAGCACAAATTGGTTTGCCCACTTTTTTAGCGGCAGCTCGAGTGCACCGGAAGTCAAGTAGCCATTGCTTTGAAATAACAAACTATCCACTAAGGACACGTCGACATGTTGGCCTTCGCCGGTGGCATTACGGTGCTGGAGCGCAGCGAGTGCGCCGATAGCGCCGTGCACACCCCCGAGGTCATCGGCGAGGTATGTCGGTGCTTTTACCGGCCCACCATCCGGTTCACCGTTAAGTGAGGACCAGCCAGTGAAATTTTGTGCGATAGGATCGTAGCCGGCGCGTTCTGACAATGGGCCAAATTGACCGAAGCCACTGACCGAGACATAAATGATGTCCGGTTTTATCTGCGCGACATCTAGGTAACCGCAACCCCAGTTCTGCAGCGTGCCTGGTTTAAAATTTTCAACGACGATATCGGCGTTTTTGCATAAGTCTAAGAAAACCTCGCGACCTTGGGGCTCCTTCAGGCGCAGGGTCAAACTTTTTTTATTGCGGTTGACGGTTTCATTGAAAATAGACAGTTCTGAATCGGGAACCGCAGGTGGTAGCCGGCGGGCGATTTCACCGTCCGGATGCTCGCATTTAATCACTGTGGCGCCTAGATCAGCGAGCACACAGCCAGCCATAGGCCCCGCCCAAGTTGTGGTTGCCTCGATAACGATAATGCCATCAAGGGGGCCACTACGATCGTTACGTGCATTGGCGTAGAACGTTGTTTTGTCCATAATATCGAGTTCGCGTTGCGCGGGTTTTACTGTCTTCTATTTTGCCGCGTCCAGCGCGTGACGCAACTAGTGGCGGAGTCGAGCGCCGCTTCTCGTTTAGCCGGCCATGACGAGACGCGCTATCGCAAGCTCACGTGCGCTTGAATTTGCGACAATACGCGAGGGGTCTATCGCAGCCGACGAATGGTGCACCGCACAGTTTGTGAATGAAATCGAATTTTTTGCGACTTGCCCGAAGGGCAGTGCCGATTTATTGGCGCAAGAGCTGCGGGCATGCGGGGTTGCGCATTGCCACGAGCGCGCCGGCGGAGTGGCGTTCGCGGCTGAGTTGCGCGCCGCGTACCAGGCTTGCCTCTGGTCACGGGTCGCTAATAGCGTATTGCTGATCCTCGATCGGTTCGCAGCCCCGGACGCGGAAGCGCTCTACGCGGGCGTCTCTGCAATCGATTGGGCCGCTCACCTGGGCCCGGATCAAACCTTCGCCGTTAGTGCAAAACTCACGCATGCCGTATTTTCTCATTCTTTGTTTGTCGCGCAGAAGACAAAAGACGCCATCGTCGATCAGCTGCGTACGGCCACGGGTGCGCGGCCGAATGTCGATCCCGTTGCTCCTGACCTGTGCATCAGTGTCTACGTGCGTCAAGACGTGGTGCAAGTGGCGCTCGACTTGGCGGGTGGCAGCCTCCACGCGCGCGGTTATCGTGTTGCCAGCGGCGCCGCGCCGCTGAAGGAGAATTTGGCTGCTGCGCTTTTGCTGCGCACAGGATGGCCTGCAATCGCGCACCTGGGCGGCAGTTTTATCGATCCGATGTGCGGCTCGGGCACCTTGCTCGTTGAGGCGGCGATGATAGCGGCCGATCTTGCCCCAGGCTTGTTGCGTGGCTGCCGTTGTAGCGCGTGGCGGGGCCACGATAGTGCCTTGTGGACCGCCTTGATCGAGGACGCGCAACAACGCCGTGATACGTCTCAGGTACCACCGATTTTTGGTTTCGATACCGATCGCAGCGCAATACGCGCCGTACAGGAGAACATCGCGCACGCTGATTTAGCGCAGCGCATTGCGGTCGCGCCGCAAAATCTACGCAAGCTGCAGTGTCCTTCTGAGTGTGAGGGTGTGCCCGGGTTGTTGGTTACCAATCCACCTTACGGTAAGCGTCTCTCGGGCGGAGGTGATCTCGCCTCGGTATATCGCGATTTGGGCGCGCTCCTAACGCGCGAGTTTGATGGCTGGACGGCTGCGGTTTTCACCGGCGATCCGCGCCTCGGTCACGAACTCGGCTTGCATGCACACCGCACACATACGTTCTATAACGGTGCAATCGAATGCAAGTTGCTGCGCTTCAAGATCGATGCGCGCGCACGTATTCCACGGTTGCCAGTCGGAAGTCAGCGCATTGCAGCTGCCGTTCATGCCATCGATAAACGAGGTGAGGGTAGTGGCGCGCTTATGTTCGCCAATCGACTTGCAAAAAATTTGCGTTCGCGCACGCGCTGGGCGCGCCGCGCAGGGGTTTCATGTTTTCGCCTTTATGACGCTGATATGCCCGAATATGCGCTCGCGATTGACGTCTACGACAGCACCGATCGGTGGTTACATGTGCAGGAATATGCCGCGCCTGCGAGCGTGGATCCCGCCCGCGCAAAACGACGCCTCGATGAGGCTCTTGCGCAACTTCCCCGAGTGCTTGAAGTGCCGCCAGAGCGGATCGTATTCAAACGCCGCACGCCGCAACGTGGCCGGCGACAATACCAGCGTTTCGCGACGACAAACGAGGCATTGCTTGTAACTGAAGGCGGATTGCGTTTTGAGGTTAACTTGCGCGATCATCTCGACACGGGATTGTTTCTCGATCAGCGGCTCACACGTGCACATATCAGATCGCTGGCGTCCGGCCGACGCATGCTGAACTTGTTTGCCTATACCGCGAGTGCGAGCGTTTATGCGGCCGAAGGCGGTGCGAGTCGGACGCTCAGCGTCGATAACTCTGCGACGTATACGGCATGGGCGCGCCGCAACCTTGCCTTGAACGGATATCGTGAGCCAACACACCACGTCGAGCGTGCCGAATGCTGTAAGTGGCTTGCAGAAAATCGTTGCCGGGAATTCGATTTGATATTTCTCGATCCGCCGTCGTTTTCTAACGCCAAGTCCACGCCGCAGACGCTCGCTATTCAGCGCGATCACGTGGCCTTGATAGATGCGGCTATGGCGCTGCTCGTACCCCGTGGCATGCTCATTTTTTCGACTAACCTACGACGCTTTCGCCTCGATTCTGCCCGCCTTGATGGCTACCATACGCGGAATATCACCGCACAAACGATGCCGTTAGACTTTGCACGGCAGCGACGCATCCATCATTGTTTTGAAATCGAACACCGGTGCACGTAGACATCGTCGCCCGCGTTGCTCGATGTTGCGCCGTAGCCGGTCGCCGCAAGGGACACCTGTTCAGCGCTGATATAGACGGGAGGATAGAGCGTTCAGCGCCTCGGTATCTGAGACATCCTCCGCGCGCATTTCCGCAAAAAAGTCGTTAGTATATCTATACATAGTAATTTTTATTCGATAAACGATTAGGTGGGATGCTGGTGTTTGTAAAACTGCTGCGAAGCTTATCTTGTGCCTGCTGGGTGACCTTGGTGGCGACCCTCGTTGCGACGGCAACAGCTGCGGTGGTTGCGCAGGCCCAAGAACTGCCGGAAAAATCGACCGTCCTAAATCGCGCTCGACCGGCGTTTGATCCGATCGGCATACGCCGGGGTGTATTTTGGCTGTTCCCGTCTCTCGACGTGCGCGGCGGTTATAACGACAACATCTACGCAGAGGATCGCTCGCGAGTCGGTGACTTTATCACACAAATTACGCCACAGGTTCTCTTGCGCTCGGATTGGAACCGGCATGCTGTGGTGTTCGACGCGAATACGGAAATCGGTCGCTACCTAGACAATGGGAGCGAAGACTATGAAGACTATCTCGTCCGAGGACGGGGCCTTCTCGACATAACGCGCCACCAGCGCCTCGAAGTAGAACTTTCCCATGCACGGTTACATGAGTATCGGGGCTCGCCAGATGATTTCACGGGACGCGAGCCAACCGTTTATCGCAATTCTTTAATTGCGAGTAACTATGTGGCGGAATTCGGTCGCGTTGCATTGCAATTTCGTGGTTCGGTGCGCGCGCTGTCGTATGACAACACGCGATCTGAACTGGGGAACCTCATCGACAACAGCGACCGAGATCGTGATGTTTATCTAGGTGGTGGTCGTGTTCAATACGAATTCTCGCCGCGATTGAGCGTTTTCCTCGAGAGCGACGTTATTACTCGTCGGTACGATACGCGGTTCGACCGCTTCGGCGTACGTCGCGATGCGGACGGTTACGATATTGTTGCCGGAGCTGAATTCGATCTGAACGGCTTAATTTTTGGCAACTTTGCGCTCGGACATGCGGTCGAAAGTTTCGATGATCCGCGCTTCGGACGCGAAACTGGCATCATCTATCGTGGTCAAATTATGTGGTCGCCAACGGGTTTGACGACGATAACCGGGGATATCGGTCGCGCGATGGAGACCACGACATTGAGAGATTCCTCGGGAAGGTTTCAACGCAATTTCGGTTTGACGATCGACCATGAACTGTTGCGAAATTTGTTACTGCGAGCACGCGGCAAGTACTTAGTCCACGAGTTTCACAATAATAACAGGCGTGACGACAATCACATTTTTACATTTTCGGCGACTTATTTAATGAATCGTTATGCACGTTTGTCGGTACAATATGAACGAGCAGCTCGCGATACCAATGCCAACGGAATCGGCGGCGCGAATGCGAATGACTTTGCGGTCAATCGCATCATGTTGGCGGTTCGGCTGCAGCTGTAATGTGTAATTGGAAGGGCAAGGGTTTTTTGACATGATCGTTACGATGAAAAGATTGTTGCTGTTTTGCATCGGCTGTTTGTTGATAACGAGCTACGTGCAAGCAGAACCTGTCTATGAGCTGCGTGCTGGCGATAAACTGAAAGTCACGGTATTCGGTCACAGCGACTTATCCGGAGAGTTTGTCATAAACGACGACGGCCAGATTTCTCTACCATTGATTAACGATGTTATCGCAGCCGGTGCCACCGCCCGCGATCTCGAGGCTGCGATTACCGACAAACTTCGTCCAGATTACCTAAAGCGCCCGCGCGTGACGGTCGAGGTCTTGAGCTACAAACCGATCTATGTGCTCGGGGAAGTCAACAATCCAGGCGCAATTCCCTATGCTTCGGATTTAACGCTCATTTCGGCGATTGCTCAAGCCGGTGGTTATACTTATCGTGCCAAAACCAGTAAGGTCGTAGTTACGCGCGCGCGCGGTGACAACAAGCAAGTCACGAACGCGTCACCCGACACGGTTTTATATCCCGGTGATGTCGTCGAAGTTCCGGAGCGTTATTTCTAAGCTGCTTAACGCCGCCGAGAAAAGTGGCGGTAAGGTGTTGGCAGTGATCAATTATAACGACGGTAGACAATTTTGGATGCTGGGCCTACTAGGAACCGATCCACGCCGTCTTCCAGCGCGTCGCGATAGACGCTTAAAGCACCAGTGACAGCCTCGATGGTTTTATCGAGGTCTTCGTTCGTGTGTGAATAGCTCACAACCAATGAAGGCATCAAGACGCCGCGTGCTAAGGTTTCCTGCAAGAATAAGCTACGGAACGCTTGAGACGGTTCACCGTCTGGTCCATACGTGGCGTAAACCAGATTGCACGGCTTCCCAAAAAGCTGGAAATAGTTCTCGATCCCTAAGTTTCGTGCGACTTGACTAAGTTCGCGAGACAAATACTCTCCCTGCCGCCATAGGTGTTCAACCACAGGCTCGCGCGCGTAGATCTGCATCGTTGCGATCGCGGCGGCGAGAGCATGGGTTTCGGCGCCATGTGTCGTCGAGAGCAAGAAAACGCGCTCGTCGGGATGATTCAGCCCGCCACGTTCCATCAGTTCTCGCTTGCCGACGAGGGCAGATAAGGAGAACCCGTTCGCCATCGCTTTACCGAATGTGGATAGATCGGGCACGATGTCGTAGTATTGTTGGCCGCCGCCAAGGTGCCAGCGAAAACCGGTAATCATTTCGTCGAGAATAAATACGGTTCCGTGCTGCTCGCACAACAGCTGCACCTGGTGCAGAAAACCGTCGCGGGGTTCCTCGGCGCGGCTCGGTTCGAGGATAACCGCCGCTATTTCATTCGGGTAGCGGTCGAGAAGCGCTGCAAGCGTGTCGATTTCATTGTAGCGAAATTTGTGAACTAAAGCCTTCACGCACGCAGGAATGCCGGCATCGACCGGTGTCGTGCTCATCGCCCAACCGTCGTAAGAATAGAACGGATGATCGCCGCATAAAGCCACGCGATCTCGACCAGTAACGGCGCGCGCTAAAGTGATCGCGGCGGTGTTCGCGGTAGAGCCATCCTTGGTGAATTTGACCATGTCTGCGTTGTCGATCAAACTCAACAAGCTTTCGGCACACTCGATCTCGAACGGCGATGGCCGGGTAAAATTTGTACCGTGCTGCAGCGTCTTCCCAGCGGCGGCGATCACTTCCGGGTAGGCATGGCCGAGCGTTACAGATCTCAAACCCATGCCGTACTCGATGAACTCATTACCGTCTACGTCCCAAACGCGGCAACCCGCTCCACGGGCGATGAAACCAGGAGCGAGCTCTGGATATTGATCATCGCCTTTAGCATACGTGTGGCAGCCGCCCGGAATGACGGCGTGGCTCCTAGTTTGTAACGCGCGTGTACGCTCGAGTTTCATATAGCCGGCGGCTCGCTACCGTCCTTCCAACGTAAGTTCGTGTCTAGTTGGCCTAGTTCGAGAAGACGTTGAATGTGTTTGATACGGAGGTAACGATCACCCTCCAAATCCTCGCCGCGAAGTCCGATGCGTTGATAGGCTTCGTGCAACTGGGCGACGCCGAGAGCGACGGTCCACGTCGGCTCGAAGCCCGGCAACACGGACTCGATTTTGCTAAAATCGACGCGGTAGCAGCGCGGATCGGGGCCACCGCCATCGGCATACTCTACAGTGCTACCGGGGATCCTTTGTTGGACCAGGTCCGCTACGTCCCGAATGCGGTAGTTTTCGCCGCTGCGTCCGACATTGAATGCTTGATTGTGAATTGCGTGTCGCGCCGCTTGGAGCACTGCTAAAAACGCCGCGCACACGTCTTCGACGTGAACCAACGGCCGCCACGGCGTGCCGTCGCTTTTTATGTACACGCGGCCGGTCGTGAACGCCCAGCCGGCGAGATTGTTAACGACAAGATCGCCGCGCAGCCGCGGCGAGAAACCGTACACCGTCGCATTACGCATATAAATGGGGCTAAACGAATCATCAGCCAAGTTTGCAAGGTCGGCCTCAACCCGGACCTTCGACTCCGCGTACGGCGTGAGCGGACTAAAATGCGCTTCCTCGGCAAGGATGTCCTCAGGACTCGCGGCGCCGTAGACAGCGCATGATGAAGAATAAATAAAACGTTCGACGCCCGCTGTTTTCGCGCATTTCGCGAGATGAGTCGAGGCGTGGTGATTGATGTCATACGTGCAGTCGGGGTTAAGGTCGCCCAGCGGATCATTGGAAATTGCGGCGAGATGAATGACCGCATCGAAACCCTGCAGATCGTCGGGCGTCACATCGCGTAGATCGCGACGGATCGTCGGTATTGGGGGCGGCGACGCGCCGCAATCGCAGCCGACGAAAAAACCGCTATCGAGTCCCACCACCGTGACGGCGGCTCGCTGTAGTATCGGCACCATGACGGCTCCGATATATCCCTCGTGTCCGGTGAGCAGTACACGCATTATGTCGTCACCTTTGCCGCTACTTCGGTTAGTAGGTCGTGTGTCAGTAATAAATCCGCTGCCGCACGGATGGTCGCAAACGGTATCCCAGCACGCACCGCGATGTCTAGCAAATCGTCGTTACCGTCCGAAAGATTGAGAACCCAAAGAATTGCCATCTGCATCGCGGACGCATCAGTCTCTCCGCCTAGCGCACCATAGATTCCACGTTTGCCGAGTTGAGGCTCGCCATAAGGGCTCGTATTGCGATAGCGACGATTACCTTCGATGACTTTAACGATCAAGCCTATTGTTTCGACGGCCTCGATGAGCTGCTTTTCGTCGACGAAATTCAAGTTATCGGCCGAGGTGTGGTACTCAGGAAACTGTCCGTGACGTCCACGCATCAGGGAGCCAACGGGGAGTCGAAAACCGGGCGAATTGTGTTGACGTTCGTCATAGCCGTAAGGTGTGAAGTCGATCACATGGTGCTCACGGTTTGACATGGCGAGTATGTGTGCAGCGGCACGGTCGATCGTATGCGTCCCTGAAACGGTCTTTTTATAAGTAAAGTTGCGCTCGTCTCCCAAACACGTGAGCGTCAAGCCCGCCCTTATACGCTGGATGTTTTGTTGATTTTTTGCCATCCAGGCGAGGGTGCCGATCGTCCCGGGAGCGAAGAGAATACGGTACGAAAAACGGTGCTTTTCCTCGGCCAATGCACGCCCGAGAGCAGTAGCGACAGCGATGCCGGATAGATTGTCGTTACACAAGGAAGGATGGCAGACGTGCGCTGAGATCAGGATTTCTTCATCTGATCCGCCGGCGAAAAAACATTCACCGTATGTGAGATTACCCGGGCCTAGACACGAATCGATGCAGATTTCGTATTCCTGCTCGCGCAGATTCTCCCGTACCGCGTGGGCTAAGCAAAAACCCCATGCGGGCTTGTAGTATGATGTTCGATAGGGTATCCAGTCGGGGTGCTCCGGGATCGAAAAGAGATGCGCATCGAGTGCTTCTCGAGAGATTTTTTGGGCTTCGACCGGCGTGCTGTAGTTAAGCACATGGAGATTGCTTGCGTTAAAATCGACCACACGCTTACCGGTGCCGTCCTTGATCCATGCGTCCTTAATGTTCCACTCCTCGGGCACGGTCCAATCGAGCACCTCGGTTCCAGAGCGGACTTCAGTGATCTCCAGTGGTAAGTGTCGGTTGAGAATACCCAGCGTTTTACGCACACCGGCGCCGGTAATACTGCGGCAGATCGGATAGAGCTCTTCGATGAGTGTCATCATTTCGCTGCCGAGCGCAGCGCGTTTAGACGATGTCATGGACCTAGCTCCGCCAACGCCGCGGATGACAGGTCGGGATAGTTTCGGTCGCGCGCAGACATCACCGTGGGCGCGATTGGCCACTCGACGCCGACTCGTGCATCGTTCCATCGAAAGCCTCGCGCGGCTTCGGGGCTGTAACGGGCACCCATCTGATAGCAGACTTCTGTATCGTCATCCAGCGTTAAGAAGCCGTGTGCAAATCGTTCCGGAATATAGAGCATGCGGCGATTGCCGGCGGTGAGCTCGACGCCAAGCCATTGAAAGCGGGTGTCTGAGTTCGGCCGCAGGTCAACGATCACGTCATATATCGAACCGGCAGTGCAGCGTATGAGTTTGGATTCTGTGGATGGGGGAATTTGATAGTGCATGCCGCGCAGCGTACCGCGAGTGTGATTGTACGAAATATTACACTGGACGACGCTAGGATTAAGGCCGTGCGTCTGAAATTCCTGCACGCAAAACGATCGGGCAAAAAAACCGCGTTCGTCGCTGTGGTGTTCTAGCTCGATAAGGTAGGCGCCGGGGAGTTCGGTTTCCCTGAAAATCATGACAAGTAGAAGACGATTATGAGAGTCAAAGAAGTATGCTACCCCAATTTCAATAAGTATAATGCCCAGCTTCGCAAATTTGTCGTCGAACCTATTAACGCCTTAATGAGTAATTCATTATCGGTTCTTGTGCTTCAGTTTCCGTTGATGTGTGACGCTTAATATAGTTTTGCGCGGGTCGCTGAATTAGAGCTGTCGCTCGTTACTTCTTTACGTCCGTAGGGAAATCTGCGCTGTAAGTGTCGTGCAGCGCATCGCGATCCACCGGCAGCGAAATGATGACACTCACGGGACCGCAGTTACACCGCAAGCTAGTAGGGGAGTCTCCGATCAAGCAACTAAAATCACAGAAACCGCTAGCGATGGCCGCCGCGACGGTTTTCGGCTTGCGGGTTGGAGCAGCGGTAGTTGTTTATGTAACCCACATTGTTCTTGCGCGGGTGCTCGAACCGGGTGACTTTGGTCTTCTAGTATTCGCGCAATCGCTGCTTTGGATCGTCGCGATGCTGAGCACATTCGGCCTAGCCCCGGCAAGTATTCGCGTGATACCAGAAGCGCTCACGACCGGAAAGATGTCGGATATTTCTGGCTTTGTTCATGTCGCGCGACGAATATCGTTGGGTGCTAGCTTATTGCTGATGAGTGTCGCGATTGCTGTCTGGTTTTTAGCCGAACCCGGGAATACGCGACTCGCAGTGCTTGCAACGCTCGCCGTAGCCATTCCATTTAATGGTTTTATTGGCATAAATACGTCTATCGCACGAGCTTTCGGTTGGTATTTATTCGCCGCAATATGGGGCAATGCGCTACGTCCGGTTCTTTATTTTGCTGCGATCGTGGCCTTGTATTTCAGCCTTTCTTTACCGATATCGCCTATCCTTGTTGCGGCGGTACTCGTTGGTGTGATCGTGATATTGGCCTTGTTACAGTACTTCTCGTTACGAAACCGTATTAGGGCACAAAATCTTCCTGCCGCTCACACACAAAACCTCAAAGCGTGGATACCGATGGGCCTGGTCATGCTAGTGAGTGCGGTTTATACGGGCTACTATATCGATATACACGTGGTCATAAGCGGATTGTTTCTAAGTCCGGATGAAATGGCGATACAAAACGCCGTGTTGCGAACTTTGGGTGTTGTAGGCTTCGCCGCAGTCGCAACGAATTTTGTCACGGCACCGAAAATTGCGGCACTTTATGTCGCCATAGACATGGACTCTCTCAACCGCCTCGCACGTCAAACGATCGGTTCTATTCTCATCGTGGCGATAATCGGCGTGTGCATAATTCTTCTTTGCGGAAAAACAGTTTTGGCGTTCTTCGGCGCAGTCTACGTTACCGGGTTTTCGTCGATGTGCATCGCCAGCTTCGCGCAAATTATAGCTACTCTCGCGATCTCTATCACGCCGTTGCTTACGATGACAGGCGCGCAAAAGGAATTAATCCCCGGCGTGTTTTTGTCTTTGTTGGTGGAGTTGTTGGCCACTTATCTACTGGTGCCGAAATTTGGGATAAACGGCTCCAGCATGGCAATAGTCATCGCGGCCACGACCTGGTGCGTTTGGAATGGGTATGTTCTACGGCAACATTTCCTGCGTACGACTCGAAGCGCTATTCGTTGATTGCGGTCGCGTTGTACTTGCGACGCTATCGAAAGTGGGATATGTGAAGCGATTCAACGTCCGATGTGCCGTTAGATGGTTTAATTTCGAGATAGGTTCTACAACACTTAAAGAATACGTCGCCCCCGCCGCAGTACGGTCCCGTCGGGGGTGTCATATAGGGATCTTCTAATCAAGCGACTAAAGCGACAGAAATCATTGGCGGTTGCCGCTGTAATGGTGTTCGGTTTACGGGTAAGCGCGGCGGTAGTTGCTTATGTAACCCATATTATTCTTGCGCGTTTGCTCGAACCAAGTGAATTCGGTGCGCTCGTATTTGCGCAAGCTCTGCTGTGGATCGCTACCATGTTGAGCACGTTCGGCTTGGCGTCAACGGGTGTTCGCGTTATACCTGACGCGATTGCGTCAGCGAAGAAGTCGTATGTCACCGGTTATGTTCGCCACACGAGGCGCATAACCGTAAGTATCGGTGTATTGCTCACGAGTGTTGCAACAGCCGTCTGGTGTTTTAGCGATTTCGATGCCACGAGGCTTGCCGTGCTCCGAACACTAGCCGTTGCCATTCCATTCAATACGTTTCTCGTCGTTAACTCGGTTATCGCGAGAGGTTTTGGCTGGTATGTATTCGCGACGATATGGAGCAATGCGCTACGCCCTTTACTCTATCTTGCTGCTATCGTGGTGTTGTTCTACGGCCTTTCATTGCGCTCCTCGGCTACATGGGTAGCCGCATTACTCGTCGGCGTAATCGTGGTAGTGGCCATGTTGCAGTATGTCGTGTTGCGGTCTCGAATGAGAACGCAAAATCTGCCCGCTGAGGGTAGGCACGATTTGAAAGCCTGGATAACAATGGGTTTGGTTATCATGGTGAGCGATATGTATTCGAACTATTACATCGATTTACATGTGGTCGTTGGCGGGCTATTTCTGAGTTCAGAGGAAATGGCAATACAAAACGCTGTATTACGTACCCTAGGCGTCGTGGGCTTTGCTGCGACTGCCGTGAACTTTGTTGCTGCGCCGAAAATTGCTGCGTTTTATGCTGCCGCGGACATGCGCTCTCTAAGCCGCCTCGCACGCCGTGCCGTCGGTGCGGTTCTACTTGTGACACTGTTTGGCGTGAGCTTCGTGCTGCTCTTCGGAGAATCGGTTCTGGCTTTGTTTGGCGAACTGTACGTTACAGGATTCTCATCGATGTGCGTCGCCGCGATCGCACAAGTCATCTCTATTCTCGCCGTCTCGACCACCCCGTTGCTGACCATGACAGGTGCGCATAGAGCATTGATTCCGGGCGTGCTTTTGGCTTTGGGTGTCGAGGTAATAGCGACCTATTTATTAGCGCCAAAATTTGGAATACTTGGATCGAGTGCCGCAATCGTTTTAGCATCAATCACTTGGTGTGCCTGGAATCTGTACTCGCTTGGCTCTCATTTCGCATCGGAAAAAGCCCGACAAACAAGCGGCTAATGCGAATTTAGAAGATTTGCACACGTGCTAAATGCTGGCGGAATGCAACTGTATGAACAGAGTGTCACCATTAGTTAAGTCAAAGCTACGGGTCATGCGCCAATTCGCTCGTGGAACCGAAGGGATGATCCGGGATGCGCTGGGCATGCGGGATTCAGAGACTAAATTAGCAGAGGATAGCGACCGGTATTGGAACGAAACGGAAACACACGAATTCCGCTCCAACTCCCATTGGAAGGGGTCCGGCGCATTTCGCGACAGCGATCTTTGGTATAACTTAGGGCGGTTTCAATACGAGCTGTTGAACAAAGCGATTTCATTCGTCGACAAGCCCACGCCGACGTCGATGGTTGAGTGGGGTTGTGGGGGCGGTATGAATGCGGTGCATTGGGTTACAGCAGCAGATCGCTATTACGGGGTGGATATCAGCACAGCGTCCCTCGCGGAATGTCAGCGCCAAGTCGAGCCGCTAGGTCGTGAGGTGTTTTGCCCGGTGTTGATAGAGGCCGAGAAGCCAGAGGAAGTATTTGACACGATAGACGAGCCTTGCGACGTGTTCTTGTGCACTTACGTCTTCGAGCTGTTACCGAGTCCTGAATACGGAATGAGTCTCCTTAAAATCGCGCGCCGACTAACTAAATCCGGTGGCGTGGCGCTCATTCAAATTCGTTACCATACCGGTTGGCGTGATCGGGCGAGAGCTTGGTCCTATGCTCGTGGCGTTGGCGTCGCGCAGATGGCAAGCTATCGAATCGATGAATTCTGGGGGGCATGTGAGCAGCGGGGATGGCTGCCACAATTTGTCCACCTCATTCCCAAGCAGCCGGAGTTAAAGGAAGAACGCTACGCCTATTTTGCCTTACAAGCAGATGCGAATGAGTCGTAGGGCGTGGCTGTGATGCCCCCGCGTAGGTAAGCATGATAGGCGATCCGCAAATGAACAGTTGGCGTTTTTTTCTCCAAACGTCATGGCTTCGACGCGAGAATCCTGGGGCCGTCGGCGGCTGGAAGATTGGGCCAGGAAAAAAAAGCATCATTTATCGATTATCCACGTGGTGATGAGACACGTTGGGCTACGGTAGATACATATAGGGACGACCGTCGTAATGCATACCCCACAGATATCGATAGCGTTACCGGTATTTAACGGCGAAAATTATCTTCCCGCCGCCATCGAATCGGTACTTGCGCAAACGTTCGAGGATTTCGAGCTGATCATCACGGATAATGCCTCTACGGATGGGACAGCTGAGATTTGCAAACGCTATGCGAGTGACGATCCAAGAATTTCCTATCGCCGGAATGCGCAAAACATCGGTCCTAATCAAAATTTCAAACTCGGTTTGTCGTTGGCTCGCGGACAGTTTTTTAAATGGGCTGCCCACGACGATCTATTGGCGCCGAGTCTTCTCGCCAAATGCGTCGCACTGCTTCGAAACGACCCGCAGGCCGTATTGGTGCAATCTCTGGTTGGGATCATCGATGAAACCGGATCTCAAATCGCTACTTATAACAGTGGTCTCGCAAATGCTAGCGATCTCAACCCCGCCGTACGGCTGCGACCACTCGTCCTACATCGACCTTTGTGCACCGACATATTCGGTGTGTTTCGCACCGAGGTATTACGTCAAACTCCCGGACTGTCAAATAATTACTTTGGATCGGATCGCTCGTTACTCGCTGAGATCGCCGTGCTGGGTAAAATCGAGCAAGTACCCGAAGTTTTGTTTTTTCACCGGCACCATTCGCGCCGATATTCTGCTGCGGTAAAACCATCTGAGCGAGTAAGTGAAAATCGCTCCGACGGCGGTAGAAAAGTCGAGCTTAGCCATTGGCTCATATTCAAGGACTTCAAGCGTGCTGTGGATGAACACGTGCATGATCCGGCGCAAAAAAGGCAGTGCTATAGAGTTCTAGCGGGGTGGTGGCTAGTCGATGCCAACGCGTTGCGCGTGTTGATCGAAGTCGTCTCCCAGGTGATCCCTCAAGTTTATGACTGGTCCAAGTGGTTTAACGACCGTTTCTTCAAACCGGCGCTGCCAAAGCAGGGCAAGGAAGGGCGTTGACGGGTTCGATAGTTCGTATCGATTTGACTTTATGCTACTCCGCGCAGGGTACGCAATGCCAAGACACCCCCCATTAACGCGGGTTAAAATGGGTCGCAATAATCACCTATCAAACGTGTAGTGCATCAAGGACGGATGACGCTCGATTTCCCGTCGCACCCAATCGATGTTTTCCTGAGACCATGCGACGGAATGCCGTACCGCTTGTGGTTCCACGTTCACGACGCCGGCGCAGTCCTGTAAATACAATGCATTTGCTTCGAGCCCCACGTGTCTGCACAAGCGGCTGAGTTGGCCGGGCACGTCCGCCAGCACCTCTTCGTGGTGCAAAGTTAATACGTTCTCAGTGCCGAGATCGTCGCGCGCACGCATCACCGCCGCATATTTTCCAAAATAATTCTCGATCGTCTTATCAATCGGCATTTTCAATGTTCGATAACGTCCACGGCGCCAGAACGTGGTGATGTTGTCGTAGGGATTGCGGATCACATGGATGATTTTCAGCGGGTCTTCAACGACATCCTGCAATTTACGCAGTAAACTTGGATTGCGGCGCAAGCGCTCAGCGCTCAGTCCAGCTTTTTTGTCACCGATGACGCGAATCGTTGTCGCTTTTCCTTGCCATTGGTTTGGGACGTGAAACGCATAGCCCTCCCAGGTATAGTCATGTCGATTCGCGAACTCTTCTGATCGCTTCAGCGACGACAAATACAAACGGCGGCGATCCACTCCCAGTTTCGCAAATCCCAGTGCATCTAATTCCGTGGCGATCACGGCCTCAGGATGCGCATCTAGCAGCGACCCGACCAGGGTACTCCCGCTACGGGGATGGCCAAGAAAAATGCAAAAATTTGCGACGTTAGCGAATAACTCATCATAGTATTTTGCGTTCAGGCGCGCGTTTGCAAACGATCCGATGTAGTGCCGCCAAAAGTCGGCGGTTAGGCGGGCACGGGTGGCGGCTTTTTGCAAAAGCATAAGATATCGCCGTGCAGAATCCTACTGCTCGTGTTGGCATTGGTGACTGCAAGGAGACGTAATAACGTCGCAGCCACAGCGTTCGCTGTCGCCCGGGTCACAAGGCGGTATCGATCTAGGCTCGCTCACGCTTCAATCGTCGTCGTTGGGATAGGTATTATCCACTTACCATTCCAGGCGCGAATGTAACTTGTTTGGACCATGACTTCTTCTTTGAGGTTCCAAGGCAGGATAAATAGATAGTCCGGTTTCGCGGTCTTAATATATTCCGGCTCGAGGATCGGTATCCGGCTGCCGGGCGTGTAGTTGTTTTGTTTATATGGATTTCTGTCCACTGTAAAGTCCAAAAAATCCGTACCGATGCCACAGTAATTTAATAAGGTGTTGCCCTTACCTGGTGCCCCGTAGCCGGCGATTGTTTTGCCGGACGCTTTCAGTTCGATCAGTGTTTTCAAAATCTCACGTTTCGTGGCCTGTACTTTCATACCGAAATTGACGTAGGTCTCTAGCTGCTGCAGAGTGGCGTCTACCTCTACTTGCAGCAACGCGGTAAGACGCTCGCTGTTTGAGCGGCGTGCGTTCCGATCGTGGCAGGCATATATGCGAATCGATCCACCGTGGGTGGATAGTTCTTCGACGTCGTATATTCGTAATTCGTGAGCGGAAAAAATCTCGCACACGGTGCTTAGCGATAGATAAGAAAAATGTTCATGGTAGATGGTGTCGAATTGATTGTGTTCGATCAGTCTCAACAGATGGGGGAACTCCATCGTGATTACGCCTTGTTCAGCGAGAAAGGTCTTCAAGCCCGCGACAAATCCGTTAATGTCCGGAACGTGAGCTAAGACGTTATTACCGACGATGAGATCGGCCGGGCCGTACTTGCCAACCACCTTCGTCGCAGTTTCAGCGTTGAAAAACACCGTCTCCGTTCGTATACCTTTCTCGATTGCGACTGCTGCGACGTTGCGAGCTGGTTCGATACCTAATACCGGCACGCCAGCGGCAACGAAATGTTGCAGCAGATAACCATCGTTACTTGCAATTTCTGCAACCAACGATGAGTGCTGGAGATTGAGTCGTGTAATCATCGCCTCGCAGTAACGTTTCGCATGCGCTACCCAGGAATCAGAATACGACGAGAAATAGGCATATTCTTCGAAGATATTTGTCGGGTTTACGAGCTCGTCGAGTTGCACTAGATAGCAGCGCTCGCAGACGTAGGCGTGCAAGGGATAAAACGCTTCCATAGCGTTGAGCGCCATCGGTTCGATGTGCGTTTGGCATAAAGGCGAGACACCAAGATCGACAAACGTATGATTCAAGGCGTGCCCACAAAATCGACAATTGGTCACCTCGTGGTCTCCGATCGATTGACTCGTTTACACATTGTTTATCGGAAATTAAAGCATAAATTAAATTCATGCTAAGCTATTTTTCTAGAAACTTGAACGAATTGACGCATGTCCCGTCCAGTTTCGGATGAAGCATCCGCATGGTTATCGGATAGGTTCGAGCTTGTGGCGCTGTTTTGATTTACGTTGTGAGTTTAAAGATGCGCCCCGACCGGACGCTTAAGATTAAGATAAATCCAGGTATAAGACACTCGGCGAGCGGCGGATTTGGCGGAGAAGAGACGGTGAAAGTCGTATTGTTTTGTGGTGGTTTAGGTACGCGTCTGCGAGAGCATTCGTCAACGATCCCAAAATCACTCGTGCCTATCGGGCAACGCCCCATCATATTGCACTTGATGCACTACTATGCGCACTTTGGTCATTGTGATTTCATCCTTTGCTTAGGCTATAAGGGGGATCTTATTAAGGAGTTTTTCCTAAATTATGACTGGAGAACGTATGCAGATTTCACGCTCGGCGGTGAACAGGAGCGCGACGAGAAACCACTGGGCGCTATCGATGATTGGCGCATCCGCTTTATCGACACGGGCTTACATTCAAACATCGGTCAGCGGCTTACGCGAGTACGAGAATACTTAGAGGGCGAAGAGGTTTTTCTCGCGAATTACAGCGATCAGCTCAGCGATTTTCACCTCCCAGATATGGTCGAATTGCAGCGAAACCGGGGTGCGATCGCATGCTTTCTCAGCGTGCGGCCATCACAAACGTTTCATACTGTCGATGTGGACCTATCCTCGGGCAAGGTAAGGGGATTCGGTGATGTCCGTCATTCAGACATGTGGATCAATGGTGGATACATGGTGCTGCGACGAGACATATTCGACTACATCAATGAAGGAGAAGAATTGGTGGAGCAGCCGTTCGAACGCTTAATGGCTATCGATCAACTCTATTCCATCCGCCATGAGGGCTTTTGGGCAGCTATGGATACGTTTAAAGATAAAATTGGATTCGACCGCATGGATGGCCGCGGGGAACAACCGTGGCAAGTATGGTCATAAGCTATGCTCGGATTGCGTTTGCCAGAAGATATCGAAACTGTCACGGTGCTAGGTGCCCACAGCGACGATATTGAAATTGGCCTCGGCGGAAGTATTGCCGCCTTGGGGCGTTGGGCACCGCGGTTGCACATTGACTGGATCGTATTTGCTGCGCGCGCGCAGCGACGCGCCGAGGCGCTCGATAGCGCAGCCCATTTTCTTGCCCCCTTTCACTCCTCGAAAGTCCAAGTGTTCGAATTTGACGACGGCTACTTTCCCTACAGCGGTTCCAAAGTCAAAGACCAATTTGAAGTCTTGAAAGGGGAGCTTTCTCCCGACCTGATTTTTACCCACCATCGGGGCGACGCTCACCAGGATCATCAGTTGATAGCACAATTAACATGGAACACTTTTCGGGATCATACTATTTGGGAATACGAGATCCCAAAGTATGATGGCGATCTCGGCCAACCGAATCTCTATGTGTCGCTTGCGACCCAAGATCTGGATTTCAAAATTCAAGCGCTGCAGCGATATTTCTCAAGCCAGCGTTCGCGATCTTGGTTCGATCCCGAGACGTTCCGCAGCCTTGCGCGGCTACGGGGCGTCGAGTGCAATGCGCCGTCGGGCTACGCGGAAGCCTTTTTCGGCCGCAAATCAATCGTGGCGCTTTAGTGTGCCTACGTTCAGAACACTTTTCCGCATTGTTGAACTGATCACATGAGGTTAGATTTTCTCGCGGTGGGGCCGCAAAAATCCGGCACGACGTGGTTGGACGCTGTCCTGCGGGAACATCCGAACGTCGCGCTGCCTTTTGTGAAGGAAACATTTTTTTTTGACGCTAATTTTGCCAAAGGAGAGGCGTGGTACGCGGCTCAGTTTCGAGGCGAGGTGGGTAGGAAAATGGTCGGCGAAGTCGCGCCTAGTCTTTTTCATCACGCCGAATCGCCCGCGCGGGTACACGCTTTATACCCGGGGATTAAATTTCTAGTTACGCTACGCCATCCACTGGCTCGTTTGCAATCCCATTACCAGCACCTCTGGCGTTTGGGGCACGTGGGCGATGATTTTCAACAGGCCGTGACGCGAGAGCCGGAGATCGTGCGTGCGGGCCAATACCGTGCCTGCCTACAACGCTGGGAAGCAGTTGCTGTTAGACACGGTATGTTTTTGGAAACAACCGACATGATTGCATCGGATCCGGAGGCGGTGTGGGCGCGCGTAATCGATTTTCTTGGGCTCGACTATTGTCGCCTGCCGTCTATCGGCACCGAGTGGATCTATCAAACCACGGCGCCGAAGTACCGTTTTCTGGCCACTGTAGCGGGTAAAATTTCTCGAGTTCTGCAGCAAGATGGACACCATAAGACACTCCAGTTTGCGCGTCGATTGAGGCTCAATCGCGTCTACGGTGCCGGGGGAAATAAACTACCGCGTCTTCCAGTAGACCAATTGCCATGTCTCCTGCAGCAATTCGAGGCAGATATCGCTTACGTGGAGCAGAAGCTCGGGCGCGAACTTAACACCTGGCGCGAAGTCCCCGCCGCGATGAGAGCGCAGCGCGAGTGCGAATAGCTCAGCTCATAACCCGATCGGATGCTGTCGGAGGAGCTACGGTTCACGTCAGAGATTTGTCTGTCGGGCTGCAGCGAGCGGGACATGAGGTGGTCGTTTTTCTGGGAGAGGGGGAGGGCCCGGTTCCAAGCTTGCTCGATGAGGCCGGGGTGCCGTGGCATTCGGTTCCATCCCTGCGCCGCGAATTTCACCTCTACCACGACGCAGCGGCATTAATCAAGCTAGTGAAGTCTGTGGGCAGGTGGAAGCCGCATTTGCTGGCTTGCCATACATCTAAGGCCGGTGCACTGGGACGAGCAGCGGGAAGATTGCTGAAGATCCCAACCGTATATACGCCGCATTGCTGGTCTTTTGTGGACGGATTTCCAGGCGCAAAAAAATACTTGGCCTTGGAGAAGTGCTTGCGGCTCATAACGGATCATGTAATCGCGGTTTCGGAATGGGAGCACGAACTCGCGCTGGCGAAGGGTGTCTGCTCGGCAAAACAAATGACGACGATTTATAATGGCCTACCTGATCTGCCCCGAGACCGCGATGCGCAAGGCTCCGAGATTCCGAAACTTATTTGTGTAGCGCGTTTCGAAGTGCAGAAAGATCATCAGACATTGTTGCGCGCTTTGACGCTGTTACCGGAACGCGCCTGGCAGATCGATTTCGTCGGTTCTGGTCCTTTGGAAGCGCAGATCAAAGCAGAGGCGAATGCGCTTGGTATCGCCGAGCGCGTTCGTTTCTTGGGGGGGGTGTCGGATGCTGACCGCATGCTTCCGCAATACGACGTGTTTGTGTTGTCGTCCAAATGGGAGTCCTTTCCGATCTCAATTCTAGAGGCGATGCGTTGCGGGCTGCCGGTTGTGGCGACAGATGTCGGCGGGATCGGTGAGGCAGTGGTAAACGAACAAACCGGCTACTTAGTGCCTGCGCGCGATCCCCATGCACTGGCGGCGGCATTGTCGAAACTCGTCAGCTCTTCCCCACAGCGAACAAGCATGGGTGCGGCGGGGCGAGAAAAATTCATCGAATCATTTCACTTTGACACAATGTTTCGCGCTACGGAGCACCTCTATCGAACCTTGTTCGAGGCCCACACAACGCGAAATTCCTAAGCCCGGTGACGCGTCTCAGGGCGGCGTTCCCATCAGCGGATGACCTGGGCTAAAACACGGCGTCCGCTAGCGCACAATCGTGATCTCGCCGCGCGCCCTCAAGTGCAGTCCGTATGATTAATGCCGTGCACGTTGAGTTTACAGGCCGCCGCCCGATCGATAGCAATCTCGATATCCCATTTGGGGTGCAACTTTATTGTCATCGCACCCGAGATCGTTACAAATTGTTGCCTAAAGTTGGATCCGGTGCTTCCGGGATGGCCGCAACTTCAGTTGCGGCCAGGTGCACGGCGAACCTGGGCCTCAGCGTAAAGGCAATTTAGCAAAATTAGACACGTGTAGCACTTTTCAGCGCAAGTTTATGGTCAACCCACTATATAATAGATTCCGCAGTAGCAAACAATAATAGCCGCTAGCAGTACAATTTAAAGGGTTAGGAACAACGTCCGACCATGGACATCAACGATAATTATTCCGCAGGGCCAGAGCGAGACGCTAACCAGGTGGTGCCGGTGGCGACGCGCGCGCAGTCTGGCAGTCTAGTCGATCCCAACGGGTTTCACGGGGGCGTATCGCCGCAGCCGGCGATTTACGAACGCCTGTACTATCGTCCTGAAGCGGCGGAGTTCGGCAGCACGCTCGCCGATCTATGCAAAACCTTATGGGCGTATAAGGCGTTATTGCTGTTACTCCTTATAACGCTGTTGGCAACGGCGATCTACGCAATTCGATCTATTCCACCAGTGTACCAAACTGGGGCCGATGTCTTAATCGGTGAATCTCGTGCTGGGGTGCTCGATGTGCCCGGTCTTCTGTCCAATGGCGAAGCGTCCGAGGCTGCGATGGAAACCGAAATGCAACTCATGCGCTCGCGTGATGCCGTCGTGCGCGTGGTTGAGCGTTTTAAACTTGTCGACGACCCTGAATTCAACCCGTACCTGCGCACCCCGTCGCTGACTAAACGCGTTCTATCGACTGTGCCCTTTGCGCCTTTTAGCGGCGATACCGAAGCGCACCGCAGCGTTGATATGAACGAAACTGAGAGCCGCACACTCGATAGCGTTCTAGACCAACTTGCGGTTCAACCGCTCGGGCAGTCATCGGTAGTTCGTCTCAGTATGAAATCCGCAGATCCACAAAAGGCTGCAGATATCGCCAACGCGGTTGCGGAAATCTATATCGAAGGTCAGATCCAACGCGACACGCAAGAATCCCAAAAAATGGCGGCTTGGATGGATGAGCGACTCGATGAATTACGCGCAGAACTCGCCGCCGCTGAAGCAAAGATTGAGCAATATAGAACCGAGCATAATCTTTTTGAAGTTTCTGGCAACAGTCTCGTCGAGGGACAACTTTCCGATCTCACGGGTGATTTGGGGCAAGCACGGATGGCGCGAATGGACGTTGAATCGCGCTTGCGTCAAATCAAGAAGTCGGTTCGCGCAGGCGGCGATATTGTATCTGCAAGCGATGTCGCTGGATCCTCGATCGTGCAGGCTCTACGCGTAGAGCAGGCAGCTCTCGATCGAGAAATTGCGGAGCTGTCGGCCGAATACGGTGAGCTGCACCCGAAAATGGTCCAACTTAGGTCTAAGCAAAATGGAATTGCCAAAAAAATCGCAATCGAGGTAGACAGGATCGTTGCCGACTTGGGAAATCAAGCTTCGGTTGCGCGCGCGAACGAACGCTCGGTCAGAGCAAATATCCAGCGCCTGAGTTCTCAATTAGCCGTTTCTAATAAGAGTGAAATTGGATTGCGGGTGCTCGAACGCGAAGCCGATGCGGTTCGAGATCTGCTGCAAGGTTTCCTTTTGCAAGCGGAAAAACTTGGCACGTTTGGTCGGCTGCAGCGGCCTCATGCGCGGATTGTGTCCGCCGCCATGGTTCCATATGAGCCGACGTTTCCGTCGAAACCAACGATAATTGTGCTCGCCTCGGTAGCATCAATCTTTGCTTGGCTGTTGTTGGTCTTTTTCCGTGAGCAATTTATTACAGGTTTTCGCGGGGGCAACGAATTGGAGCGAGCATTCGGGGTTTCACCTCTGAATGTTATTTCGGGCGGTAAATCGGTTCGCCAACCTCAGGCGATCTTTCATAACGCGCCAGTGTCCGATTTTGCAGAATCTATGCGCTCTTTGTATATCGAGCTGTTTCGTTCGTTGCACGAAAAGCATGTACAAATTTTGACCGTCATTTCTTCTCACCAAAAGGAGCAGCGTAGCGAAATCGCGGTAGGTATCGCCGCCGCGGCAAGATTAGCCGATCCACACTCGTCGATCGTGGTTGTGGACCTAAATTTCCAACGGCCTAAGTTTCAGGCTTATTTTAAAAAACTCACTTTGGGGCTCGGTGCTGCAGACTTTTTGCAAGGTGACGTCGAAGTCGATGCCATCGTGCAGTACGACGCCGAGTCGAATCTGCATGTGATTTCGGCAGGTACGGCACGTACGCCGGGTTTGACGATGCAATACCGACCAATGTCGGTGCTTTTGTCGTTTTTGCGCGCAAATTTTGACACCGTAATTATAGATTCACCGCCACTGTCGAAGTCCAGTGATGCATGTGCTATTTGTCCACAGACTGATGCGGCACTTTTCGTCGTTAGCGCAGGAAGCACGCCCCGTAATACAGTCAAATCCAACTTGTTACGCTTGCGACGCTCCGGCAGTCATCTGGCGGGTGTGGTGTTGAGTGGTGCGAAAACTACCGGGGTCAGCGCATGAGTTACGTCTACTATGACGACCAAGCTCAGCATGCGTCCACGTTAGACGCATCACGTAGGCTAACGTTCTCTGGACCGATTATTTCCGGATTACTGATCATCTTAGATGCACTGTTGATCAGTGTTAGTGGGCTAGGTCTTTATTATTTACTCGTCCATCCGGACGGGGCGATACGTTTCTATCTAGTTATCGTCGCGTTCTATGCCGTCCTTATGTGCTGTTTTCTAAGCGCGAACGAACTATATAGCCCGATCGAAATTAGTCGTCGGCCCTTCCAGCTCCGCCGCCTGATTAAACTGATCCTCATTTCGTTTTTTATTTTATTGGGTGTGTTATTTGGGCTTAAGGTTTCGCTCGCTTACTCTCGTGTGTGGGCGTTTTCATGGCTAGCGTTTTTGGTCGTAGCCATGCCCGTGGCGAGACTTCTTTGCGGCGCACTGATTTTAAAGTTGGCGCGCGAAGGCTTTATCGCGCGCAACGTGGCGATCATTGCTAATACCAATCAAGCAGCGAAGTTACTCGAACGCATAGAAAATTCGGAGGAGGTTTGGTTGCGTGTGATCGATGTCTTCGATGCTCGCGGGGCACAGCGGAGCAATATGCCGTTGAACGCAGGAAACAAGGCGCCCCTGGATCATCTGATGGACTCGGTCGAAAGCGGCAAAGTTGACGATATTGTGATCGCCTTACCGTGGTCTGCGGTCGACAGGATTACGATGCTGTTAGACAAGTTCGAACGCGCTCCGGTACGGGTTTCAATTTGTCCAAATTTGATCGGGTTTAAATACCGCCTAAAAAGCCCAACCCACATGGCCGGTGTACCTTTGTGGGGTGTTTATGAAAAACCGATCGGCGGGTGGTTGCGACTGTTGAAAATCGCGATGGATTACTTGATCGGTGGCAGCGTTTTGTTGCTCGCGGCACCGCTGCTCGGCCTAATTGCGTTGTGTATTAAGCTCGATAGTGAAGGACCAGTATTCTTCGTGCAAAATCGCGTTGGGTTCAATGGCAAGTTATTTAAACTCTATAAGTTCCGTACTATGCGGGTAGAAGAAACCGATCACAATGCGGACAAAATAACGACGCGAAACGATGCGCGAGTTACACGCGTAGGCCGCATTCTGCGACGCTACAGTTTGGATGAATTACCCCAACTACTTAACGTAATGGATGGTTCGATGTCTTTAGTCGGACCACGCCCGCACGCGATCAATGCAAAAGCAGCAGGCAAGCGCTATGAAGAACAGGTGGAACGTTACTTAGTGCGACACAAAGTGAAACCTGGCATCACCGGATGGGCTCAGGTAAATGGCTGGCGGGGTAATACCGATACGGTTGAATCGATAGAGAAACGGACCGAATGCGACCTCTACTACATATATAATTGGAGCCCGTTTTTCGACTTGGAGATTTTGGTGCGAACTTTCGGAGCAGTAATTTCTACTGAGAATGCGTATTGAAGTTCCGGTGTTATAGGACTTTCCGAGCTATCGTGGTTCAATAGCAATTCCAACGACTTACAATAGTGGGACTCGAGCAAGGATTCCAGACTATTGCGCGCGCTGGCGCAAAGCAGGTCATATTCACGCCGTTCGGAAGTGCTAAGTAAATGTTGCGTCAATCTCTTCTCCCTTAACGTAAATATCAGTTCCACTATGTATGAGCCTTCGTTATCGAGGCCGAGACGGGCTAGCGCTGTATCGTATAGGTTCTGCTCGGTACTAATCATCGTGGGGTTGGCCTTTATCGTCGTGCGGGTTTTTGCGCAGACGCCCCCAGTGGAACTTAGCGATGGCACAGAACTTCACGTTCATGAAGAGAATCAACAGTTCACCGTCAACGTGGCCGCCAATCACCGCATTAGTTTTCAATGGCAAGACTATCTCGGCAATGCCCATGGCGAGGTCATGACGGTAGCGCCTGGTGAGAGGGTGACGACTACTACGCCGTCGTTGTCGCCTGGATACTACGGCTTGCGTGTCCAGACGATTGACGCTTCGGTAGCGGCCTCGCAGCAGGGCTTGGGAAAAAACCGTGAAGCGCCAAGAGAGTACGGATTTGTAATTCTCCCAGCAGATGGGAACCGGCGGGCACCGCGCGAAGAGGCGTCACCGTTCGGAATCGTTCATGCAGACATCGACGATGAGCACTTGCCGACTTGGATCAAAACCAAGACTTGGAAGACACGCAAGCGGCTAAAATCATGGAACGTGTTTTTTGAAAAAATCGACAACCGCGGGTTTATCGAGGTGCCGCTTATCGCGGGCGAACCTTGGCGCACCGACGATCGGCGTGCGATCGCTGCGGACGAACTCGAACGCGTGCGGGAAGCGCTTACCTTGTTGCTCAGCATTTGCCCTCGTCAGCTTCTGTACTTGGAACTTGGGCGCGAAGAGAATCTGCAGAGCTATTTTCGCAACGAATTCTATTGGCAGAATCTAGCCACCAAAGTGGCTCTAGTGAAACAGGCCGCGAAGTCGCTCGATTGCGAAGTGCGCTTAATTTATCAAATTGCGAATCTGCGTCGTAAACCGATCCATGCCTTTGCGCAGAGCGCGGCCGCCAAACATTTCGACATTCTCTCTCTGCATCCTTACGCGTGGCAGGATTTTCCAGATCCAGCCCATTGGCTACCGAAGTATTTGCAGGACGTTAAAGACTCGCTAAAAGAAAACGGCTTAAATATGCCGATTTGGTTCACCGAGGTTGGGGTACCCCAAAGAACACTCGACCCGACGGCGTTTTTTGGGTATCCCGCTAAGGGGCGAGAGGTGGCAGGTCGGACACGAACAAGCGCGGTGTCCTACATGGCGCGCTTGCACATAGTAGCGTTATCGCGCGGTGTCGAGCGTATTTTTTGGTACAATTATCAAGATCGGAGTCCTTCGAAGATACACGCAGAGGCGCACTTTGGCATACGTGACTTCTGGGGCTTTCCTCTACCGGTCTATGCTACGTATTACAATTTGCATCAGCGAATTAACACCAAATCATTTCGTTCGCATAAACGGATCGGCGAGCACGTTCACAGCTTTGAGTTTGTCGAGGGTTGCGATCATTTTTGGGGGGTTTGGTCGAATGCTGAGATGAGCCTGGAAGTGCCGCTTGATTATATCGACGCGGCGCTGTTGCATATGAAACAGCGCCGGATTACCGATGCAGTAGGCAAACCGCTAGGTCTAAAGGCCAATTCGATTATCGAGGTCGGGCAGCACCCAGTGTTTATCGACGCTCGTATGGATGCTAAACGCTGTCGGCCGTGAGCGCCTGGTGCAATATCAGCTCCTAGAGCGATGATGCTTGTTGTGCGAAGGCACGGGTTCGCCACACGCCGCGAGCGGCGATCGGCCCCCATAGTAGGGCCAGAAGCAGGTAAAAATGCCGCCAGTGAGTGCTGTCGATGAACAAGCTTTCCACCAGCACGCCAACGGTTGACGCGAACACGGCGATATAAAGCGGTTGCAAGGGTATGTGTTCGAAACAGTAGTTTAGACCCTTGAAGAGCGTTACGGCGAGCAACACGACGAAAGCGATGCCTCCGATTACGCCAGCCTCCGTGGTGACGTAAAGATACAGGTTATGAGGCACGATCCCGTAGGTGTCGCGTGTCGCGCCGGGTCCTACCCCGAGGGGATACTGTCCGATATTGCGAATCACCGCGAGCTGGGTGGCGAAGCGCCCCCCTTCCTGAACATCGTATTCCTGAACTTGCAGTCGCTGCAAAAAGAATTCCTCAAAGTTGCCGATCGATGCGGCAAGCATTAGGCTCGCAAGACCCATCCCGACTAAAAGCGCGCCGAACGCAAACCAGCGCGCTAGCACGGTTATCGATTTCGCGCTCGCCACGCGAAGCGCGATAAATACAGCCATGGATATCACGAAATTCAGTAAGGCGCCTCTGGAAAACGAAAACAAAATTGCAACAAACAATATTCCAAAGAGGATTAATTTAAGTAGTTTTCCCCACAGCTGTCCGTGTTCTAGCCGAGCTACGATAACGATGCACAATGGCACGAGATAGGGGCCGTAAACGTTGGGGTCTTTAAAGGTGCCCTTGATGCGCCTGCCGGATTCGTCAGTGACGAGCTCGTGGTTAAAAATAATGTTGTTGTACGCTAGGTAGGTAATGGTGAGCATTAGTAGCGCGCCAAAAAAATAGGCGGAGAAAATCGTCCGGTACATTTTTTCTGGGGAAAGGGCGATCGCGCTGGCAAAAAACAGGAAGCTAAGCACCATGAACAATCGTATTGACAATGGACGCAAGCTTTCGGAAAAATCTGCAGCCAACATCGCGGCAACGATATTTGCTAGCAAAAAAATGCCTAACAGTACGAGTGGGGTGTCAAGTGCGTGTGGGATCCGGAGCCCCAGCGCGGCGAAACCTATGAGCACAAATGTACATAAGAGGAGATCGCATGGGGCGGGTTCGAATAGAACGATTGAACTTGTTATCAAAGTAATAAAGACAAAGACTTGAACGGTCTTAAAAATATGACCGTGCTCCATATAGCCGATAGCGCCCGTTGGCAGACTACGCAATTTTTGTCCCACCTAGCCCCAATATCGCATGAGGCGTTCGCGCCAATCGATTGAAACCAATGGCATTTTCATAGGATCTTGGTGGGTGTCAACGGCGCAGCAGCCAGGCATACGCATGTTCGCTGCCACGCCCAGTCGAGGAAAGCGGTGCTAATCATCCGGCGCATATTTGAGCGTGTCGGCATTTTCGTCTGAGGCTGAAGGTTTATCGGCTTCGATTTCGGCGCGCAGACCGTCTAGTTCTTCCTCGAGGGCGCGCTTTTCTTGATAGAATTCTTTGCGTATGCGTTCACGCTCCGCATTGATGTCGGCGATCATAGCGGCGCGCTCTTTCTCACGTTCGACACTCCAGCGTTGGCGCTCGAGTTCTTCCCGCTCTTCCCGTCGTTTGCGCCGTTCATATTCGAGTTCTTCTTCGGATATTTGCAGTAGTGCTTCACGCTCTTGTTGTAACTCGTTCTCGTGGGCCACCCGCAGTTCTGCAAGTTCTCGTTTCAGGTCATGTTTTTCCTTGATCATCTCCTTACGGAGGCGCTCGCGTTCGGCCCCGATTTCAGTTAAGGTTTTCGCACGCGACGCTTCTAAGGCCGCTATCTCTTGTTCGAGAGCATGGCGCTCCAGGTCTGTCTCCTTGCGCATCTTCTCGCGCTCGGCATCGAGCTGGGACCTCATTTGCTCCCGCTCCAGCCGTTGCTGCTCTTCCCAGGCGGTTTGCTGTTGTCGAATTGCCTCCGCGGTTGCGCGTTCTTGCTTTTCACGTTCGCTTTGCAACTGAGCTTCCTGGGCCGAACGCAGTTCGACGAGCTCCTGTTCGAGTGCGCGGCGCTGTGCGTCGATGTCGTTATGCATGCGCGCTCGTTCGGCTTCCAGTGCGTCTTTTAGTTGGGCACGTTGGTAGTCTTGTTCAGCTTGCCAGTCACGTTGTTGTTGTGCGAGAGATTCAGCCGCGGCGCGTTCCTGGGCGTCGCGCTCCGAGCGTAATTGCGCGTCGTGAGCTTCGCGTAGTTCAGCCAGTTCTTGGCGCAGGGCCTCCTCTTCTGATTGGAGGTTACTGCGCATTTCTTCGCGTTCGGCGTTGAGCTCGGCGATTACGCCAGCGCGGCTATCGCGTAGTTCGCTGAGCTCTGCCTCGAGCGTACGCCGTTCAGCGGTGATTTCTTCCCGCATCTGCGCCTTTTCGGCTTCTAGCTCAGCCTGTAAGCGGGTACGCTCTCGTTCCTGTTCAGCCGCCCAGTCGTCGCGTAATTCTTCCAGCATCGCTCGTTGGGCTTCCTCAGCCGCATTGCTCTGCGCTTCCTTCTCACGCAGTAGTTCGGCTTCGTGTTCAGTACGCAGCGCCTGCAGTTCTTGTTCGATCGTTACGCGGCGTTGCTCTCGTTCAATATCGAGATTGGCGTTAAATTGCGCCCGTTCCACATCGAATTGTTCTTGCCAGTTACGTTGTAATTCTTCGTGCTCCTGCTCCAGTTGTTCCGCGTGTGTGGCGCGTAAATCAGAAAGTTCACGTTCAAAATCGCGGCGTTCACTGCTCATCGTTGCAAGCTTGCGCTCGCACTCTGCCTCGAGTTCGGTTGCGAGTTGCTCGCGTTTCGCTTTTTCTTCTGCGAACCACTCTTGTTGCAAAGCGGCTATTTTTTCTGCCGCCGCCTGCTCTTGTGCTTCGCGCTCGCTATGCAGTTCTGCCTCGTGGGTCGCACGCAGGCCGTCTAGGTCCTGCAATAGTTCGTGGTGTTCTGCGCGCAGGTTTTTGCGCATTTCTTCACGCTCAGCGCTGATCTCTGCGATTGCAGCTGCATGAGAGGTGCGTAATTGGTCCAGCTCCGTTTCCAAGGTGTGCCGTTCTTGCGCGATTTCATCCCGCATACGGGTGCGCTCAGAATCGAGTTCAGCCGCTAATTGTGCCCGCGCTTCCTCTTGTTGCCCTTGCCATTCGCGGCGTTGTTGCTCCAATGCGTCTTCTAAGGCCTGATCCGCAGCGAGGCGCTGCGCTTCTTTCTCCTGGTGCAGTTCCGCTTCGTGCGCACGTCGTCGTTCAGCTAGTTCTTGCTCAAAAGTTTCGCGTTCTCGCGCTATTTCTTCCCGAGCGTTGTCGCGTTCGGCGTTTGCTTCGGCGACGATTTGCTCTCTTTCCGCTTCTTGTTGTTCTTCCAAAGCCTCTAGCTGTTGCTTCAAGGCTATATCTGCAGCGGCCCGCTGGTCGTCACGTTCGCGCTGCAATTCGGTTTCATGCGCCGTTCGTCGCGCAGCTAATTCTTCTTCCAGGGTGCGTTTCTCGGCGGCGATTTCTTCGCGCATGCGATCGCGTTCGGCGTCGAGTTCGGCGGTAAATTGTGCCCGTTCTGTTTCTTGCTGGGTCAACCACGCATTTTGCTGCTGGGCTAAGGCTTCTTCCGCTGCGCGTCGCTCACTTGCGAGCGCCGCATCTAGCTGGGCGCGCTGTTCGGCTTCGCGGGCTTGCCAGTTGCGCTGCTGTTCCGCAAGCGCTTCTCCGGCCGCTTGTTCGTGGGCCTCGCGTTCCCGGCGTAGCTCCGCTTCCTGGTTATTTCGTGCCTCGTCGAGATCGCGTTTCAGTGCGTACCGCTCCGCATACATGTTCTTGCGCATCTCCTCGCACTCGGCGCTGATTTCTGCAACTGTTGCGGCATGGCTGTGTTGCAGCTCGGCGAGTTCTAGCTCTAGCGTCTCGCGTTCTTGAGCCATCGCGTTGCGCAATTGTTCGCGTTCAGCGTCTAACTCGGCGTTTAACGCCGCGCGTTCCTGCTCCTGCCGCGCGTGCCACTGACGTTGCTGTTCTGCTTGCGCTTCTGCGGCAGCTTGCTCATGGCTATTACGTGCAGCTTGCATTTCTGTATCAAAAGCGGCACGTCGCTCGGCGAGTTCTTGCTCTAACGTTTCGCGTTCAGCGTCTAACTCGACGTTTAACGCGGCGCGTTCCTGTTCTTGCTGTATTTGCCAAGCACGCTGCTGTTCGGCTATTGCCTCTGCTGCGAGGCGCTCTTGCTCATCGCGGGCGCTTTGCATTTCCGCTGCGAACGCGTCCTTTTGCGCGCTTAACTCACGTTCGATTGCTTCTCGCTCGGCGTTGATCTGATCCTGTAGTTTTTGGCGTTCGGCATCGAATTCGGCGCGCAAAACCCCGCGCTCTTGGTCCATTTGCGTCTGCCGCGCACGCTCCTGCTCCGCGGCAGCTTGCGCCGCAGACCGTTCTTGGGCGTCGCGCTCGGCTTGCATTTCTGCCTCGTTGGCAACGCGCCGGTCGGCCAGCTCTTGTTCGAACATCTGCCGTTGTTCTGCAAAAGTACTTTGCAGGCGTTGCTGTTCGTTAGCCAATTCGGCCATCAATTGCTCGCGTTCCTGCGCTTGCTGCGTTTGCCATTTACGCTGTCGTTCGGCGAGCGTCTCTGTCGCGGCGCGTTGCAAAGCATCGCGTTCCGCTTGCATTTCCTCAGCGTGTTCGCTGCGCAACGCCTCGAGCTCTTGCTTTAGCGCCTGCTGTTCTTGATAGTAGTTCTTGCGCGCATCCTCACGCTCGGCACTGATCGTTGCGATCGCGTCGGCATGCGTGGTGCGGAGTTCGTCAAGTTCCGACTCAAGCGTGTGACGCTGCTGTTCAATTTCATGCTCCATACGTTTCCGTTCAGCATGCAATTCACGTGTCAACTGCTCGCGCTCTTCGTCTTGTTGCGTTTGCCATGCTTGACGTTGCTGCTCTAACTCTTCACGCTCCGCCTTTAATGCGCGAGTAGCGTCGGCGAGTTCTTGATGCTGTGCTTTAGTGCTATTGTCTAGCTCAGTGCGACGCTCGCGTAGTTTGTGTTCGGCGGCGGATATTTTTTCGTTTGCTTGTTCTTCCGCTGCGGTTCTAATCCGATTGATCGCGATCGCCAACTTCGTGCTGTAACGTGCTTCTCGTGCCTCCAGCGCAGCCCGTTGACGCTCGAGTATTTGCGCTTTTTCCTCTAGATAGGCGTGCTTTTGTTTTAATTCATTCATCCGCCCCATTACTTGTTCACGTAACTCGCGATCGATCTCTGCAACTTTTGCGCTTAGCTGGCGTTGTGCGTCACGCCGTAACTCGATGACCCTCGAACTCATAAAATAGTCATCGTAATCGTGGTCTCGTGGCACTTCGGCGCTGACAGCACGTTCCGGTGCTGTTTTCTCTTGCCCCTCGCTCCCGGCTGGGTCGGTGACGATGGAACCGTAGTCCGGGGGAATGGGATCACTGACGAAGTGAGCTTCGAGGCCTATTTCGGCCAGGAGGTAGCAGCCAAGTTCTGCGGTGGCAAAATCGTCCGAATAGATCAGATACGTCGAGTCTGGATCGAGCGTATTACGCTGTGTTCGGAGCGTCGTAACCGGGATATCGATAGCGTTAGGTAAATTGTCTTCAGCACGTAATGCGCCTTCCTCACGTAGGTCGATCCAGCGGGCGCCGTTAGCAACTAATTGTGCGGCCTGCGCAAAGCTGGCTCGACGCAGGAGGTGGGTGCGTAGGGCCGCATCAAAATTCTCCACTGGGACGCGCAATACGACACCACTTGTTAACATCTTTACGGTCGCGTGGGCGCGGCCGTCTGTCATCAACGCTTCTTCCCCGAAGCCCGAACCGGGGACACGCACGCCCAACCGTTCATCCTGCCCGTCGGCATGGTGCCGGATGATTTCTGCAGTTCCCGACTTCAAAATAAAATACGCTTCTCCGGGTGCTCCTTGCGCGAGCAAAACATCGCCTGTCTCGACGGCAATTTCCGTCATAGCGTCGAGTAGCGCGCGGGATTTAGCACGTGGAATTCGCGACAATACGCCGAACGCCAGCGCCCGCTCGAGGCCATCCATGTGATCCCAGTTCTCGAGCGAGCGGGTCGCGATCGGTTCTTCCCGCTCGGATTGTTGCGCGGTTTGCAGTTCACGTTGATAGATCCCATAAGGGATCTTTAATACCACGGCGGCGTCCAGTGCTTGAATTTCGTGGTTTTGGGTCGGCTCGTAAATTGCCTCTGTGGCGGGACCGTCCAGCGCCTTAACCGTGCGTGGCGCGCTGCCCTTCGCTAGTGTCCGCACAGTGCCCTCGAGCAGAAATATGACAAAATCTGCCGATTGCGATCTGTCCACGACGAATTCGTCTTTGCGGTACTGCCTGATTTTGGCAGCTGACGCTAAGCTGTGACGATTATGCTCAGACAGCTCACTGAACGGTGCCAGTGACTGCATGGCTGTGATCACATCGAAATGCTTGGAATCTCGAAGTTTGGGCTGATTGTTATCCACGTCGTCCCACCGCTTGAGTCTAATTTCCGTTTGTTCCGCTAAGAAGCGTGCTAATTAAGGCGTTTAGTGTAGCCTTAGACTCAGTCACCAAGATGAACGTCAGCTTAATATTCAATCTAGCTGCTTAGTTCGTGAAGTAATCGTCATTTCGGCGGATTTGGGCGTTACACTCCCACTCAGGCAACCTCGTGTTTAGTAGGGTTAAACAGGTGAAATTTGCAGCAGTGATTTGGGATTTTGGGGGCGTGTTTACCACCTCACCATTCGCTGCGTTCAATCGCTATGAGCGCGCGCGCGGTATTCCGAACGACTTTATTCGCGGTGTTAATGCGGTGAATCCGACGTCGAACGCGTGGGCGAAATTTGAATCATCCACTATCTCGCTCGCCGAATTCGATCGCGCCTTTGCGCAAGAGTCGGCCGCGGCCGGCTACGAAATCCCGGGTCGGGAGGTGATCGCGTTACTGGCCGGGGATCTCCGTCCGCGAATGGTGGCGGCGCTTGCCGCAGTAAAGTCTAAATACCGGGTCGCTTGTATCACCAACAACGTGAAAGCCGGCGAGGGGCCGAGCATAGCGGGTAGCCGTGCACAAGCTGCACAAATTGCCGCGGTGATGGCCATGTTTGACCTGGTTTTGGAGTCGAGCCAGATTGGGATCCGCAAACCCGATCGGAGAATCTACGCGATGGCCTGCGAGCGGTTGGGCATACTGCCCCAAGAGGCGGTCTATCTCGACGATCTGGGCATTAACTTAAAACCGGCACGCGAGCTGGGCATGACAACGATAAAAGTTGTATCTGAACAACAGGCGCTGGCGGCGCTTCACGAGGTTCTCGGCATGTCGCTGTGAACACCTCGCTCGTGCAATGGGTAGATCTACGTAGGCGTGAAACTCAAGTAGTGCTTTGCTAAGGTCGCTAAATGGGTGTGCGTGCAGCACCCCCGTCTCGGTCGGATAGTCAATTCCTTTGGGCTATCGGGACGGACTCGAAAGGCTGATCAACGGAACGATTTGCAATAGTCACTCGCCGCGTCGGGTTCACCTACTAGCGATTGACGCGCACTGCAAGGTGCAAAAAATACATGGCCAGTATTATGAGCACTGTTACAGAAGCAACGATACTACTCGACGCGAAGTTGAGGGTGGCGGCTTGGGGAGATAGTGCAACCCGGCTATTCGGCATCGAGCCAGATACAGCGTGGGGGCGTGACTTTGCTGCGTTGACCTTAGCGCCGACGTCGCGTCAGGTATGGCGGCGGTGGTTGCGAGACATGCACCAAGGGCGATCTTTAACTGCCTCAGATCAGCAAGTGACGGGGCAGGGTGCAAACGGCGAGCAGTTTCCGCTCAGAATCAGCTTGGATTGGCTCCAGCTCCCAGACGATGCTCAGGTCTTAGTCTCCGCGCGGGTGCGGCGCAACGAGTCGATGGAGCAAGTATTGTCGCGCCCGCAGGGATCCATCACCGACGCGCAACACCTTGAGAAAGAACGCCTCAAGCTTACTATGGAAGGCGGCCGCGTGCATTCTGTGGATTGGCAGATCGATGAAAGGATTGTCATTTTCGACGGTTGGTCGCGGGTATTTGGTGTGGCTGCCGAGACGGATGTTTCCCCGCACGCGCAATGGCTGGAAAGAATCCATGTTGACGACATCGGTAGTCTGCGATCGAAAATTATTCCGCACCTAAAAGGTGAAACGGAATACTACGAACATACGCATCGCATGCGTCACGTTGATGGTTCATGGCGGTGGATCAACGAGCGCGGCAAGGTGCTTGCTCACGATGACGCAGGACGCGCAAGCCGTCTCGTCGGCATCGTTGCCGATGTTACTGAGATCCGCACATTGGCGGAAGACGCTAAACATCAACGCTATATGTTGTCGGCGATCATCGAATCTTTACCGATCGGAGTTTGGGTAAAAGACTGTGATGGTCGATATCTGCAGGTCAATAAGGTTTTTCGAGATCTCCTGGCGGGCATCGACGTTATCGGTAAGACCGACGCGGATTTACCGTGGCCGGAGCAGGTGCGCGAACAGATTCAACGTGACGACAAAGCGATTTTGGAAAACGGCATCAGCATATTTGGCCAGCAGAGGACCATTCGTGCCGATACCGGCGAACGTTTGCACATCACGACTAGTGGCAGACGACTTTACAGTCTGCATGGAGAAGTAATCGGGTTTATTGGGACGTTTCAGGATATTACCGATAGTAAGAACAATGAAGCGAAGATGCGCGAAGACCATAAGCGCATTGAACTCGCGGTGGCTAGTACCAAGCTTGGCATGGCGGATTGGAACATTAAAACTGGCCGCGTCAATTTCGACGATAGGTGGGCGAAAAATCTCGGCTATGAAACGCGCGCCTTGCAACCGACCATCGATCAATGGCGCGCACTCGTGCACCCGGACGACATGCCGAAAGTGCGGGCTGCACTCGATAAGTACTTAAAAGGGGAAGCGGAGCGCTACGAGCACGTGCACCGGATGCAACATTGCGATGGTTCATGGCGTTGGGTGCAAGACTATGGTCGCGTCGTCGAATACGATCAGCAGGGACGCCCGCTGCGCATGATTGGCACAAATCTAGATGTAAGCGAGCGTGTGCAAGGAAATCAAGCGATCGCTGAAAGTGAACGTCGTTTCCGTAATATGGCTGATGCGACGCCGGCCTTTATTTGGTTGTGGGACACTGATAATAAAATTATCTATGCGAATCGCACTTGGCGTGAGTTCGTAGATGCAGACGAGAACACACCCTGCGACGTGCTATGTGCGAAGGTACATCCTGAGGACGAGAAAGCCGTGCATGAGGTGTGGGGATGGTCTGTTAAAAGGCGGGATTCGTTTGAGGCTATTTACCGCATCGAGGGATGTGATGGTAACTATGTCTGGGTACAAGAGCTCGGTCGCCCGCGGTTCACTGATAGCGGTGAGTACATCGGCTATATTAGCGCCGCGTTCGACGTCAATAAAGTCGTAGCGGCGGAGAAGGCCCAAGAACATGCTCGCGAACGCGCGGAAGAAGCGGCGCTAGTTAAAACGAATTTCGTCGCCAACATGAGTCACGAATTGCGAACTCCATTGAACGCCGTGCTCGGCATGCTAGAGGTGATTACGGATAGTGAGCTCAATGACGAACAACAACAATATATTGACATCGCGATCCAGGCTGGGCGCGCATTATTAGAGCTCATCAACGATATCTTGGACTTCTCAAAAATTGAGACGAATTCGCAACAGCTAGAATGTATAGAATTCGATCTGCTTCGTTTAATCGATGACGTTATCGAAATCGTTGCCTTGCAAGCAGATCAGAAGGGTTTAGAGCTCATCGTCACCGTAAACCCGGATGTGCCGCGTTTTGTGCGAGGAGATCCGGCTCGCCTACGTCAGATTATGGTTAACTTGCTCGGCAACGGCGTTAAATTTACTGCCGAAGGGTCGGTTGCTGTTACGGTTGTACGAAAGGATCACGATCCGAAGTACCTTAGCTTTAGCGTGAAAGATACCGGAATCGGTATTGCGGCCGATGCGCTCGAAAAGGTTTTTCTGCCTTTCACCCAAGCAGACAATTCAACTTCACGTTTGTTCGGCGGTACCGGCCTGGGCCTGTCGATATGCCAACAGTTTGTAAATGCGATGGGTGGTTCCATCGAGGTGAATTCGATTTTCGGCAAGGGTAGCGAATTCTGTTTCGAGCTACCCTTACCACCTGCGCGGAGTGCGTCTGATAATGAGGTTCAGCGAGTTGTTCATTGCGCACTCATTGTTTGTGAACGCAGACGCACGGCAACGTCGATTGCGCATCATTTGTCTCGTCTCGGGGTTCGCTACGAATGGGTTGCGAATTTCGCCGTTGCGGAGGCGCGTTTCGCGCACGCCATGAGCGCAGGAAATATCGATCTGGTGGTGTGCGATGTCGACGAACCTGATGTGACCGAAGTACGTTCCCTAGCCGCGCGGCTGGCGGATAAGACTCAGTGTATGCTTGCGGCCCCAGCCCGTTCCCCGCTGCGCCGAGTGTTACGCGATGTGGTCGTAATGGCAGTCAGACCAATAAGCTATACAGCGCTCGAAAAACGGGTGTGCGCGATAGACGCCAAGGATGCCGGTGTTGATGAGAAACCGCTGCAAACTAATAGTGCCGGCATTAAGGTGCTAGTAGTGGATGATGTGGAATCAAATCTTGCTGTCGCGAAAGCGGTTTTGCGGCGCCTAGGTGTGGACGTGCACACCGCGAACGGCGGCAGAGAGGCACTAAGGATGGCGAAGTCCAACACTTACGATATGGTGTTTATGGATTGCCAAATGCCAGAAATCGACGGTTATGAGACGACTCAGCTAATGTTGGAACAACTGCGAGATGCCTGCCCGCCGATTATTGCCTTAACTGCGCACGCATCTGCTGAAGAACGCGGCCGCTGTCGGGCAGTTGGCATGTTAGATGTGCTCACTAAGCCGATCGTGGTCGACGACATAAAGCGCGTCCTATGCAAATACTGCAGCGGCGTCTCGATTAAGGAAGCAAGTGGTGACAAAGACGACGGCGTTCATGCACTAAACCCCGAGCTTGTTGACGAGACAGTGTTCGAACAGCTGCTAGATTCCTTTGAAGCCGATGGTCTGCGAGATTTAGTGGTGGTCTTCAACGATTCGTTTGAGGCGAAGCTCACCGAGCTCGATGTCGCATGCGCCGCGAGTGACATTGAATCAGCAGGCCGGATTACTCACGCCATGAAAGGCACTGCAGCGAACATGGGCGCTACCGGTTTGCAAAAAATCGCCGCCGAATGCGACGCTTGTGCCAGGCGCGGGGAATTGCCGGCAAATGAAGCAGTGGCTCGTTTGAGAACAGAATTTCGCCGTGTGGTAGACGCTTTCGTGAATTTTACTAAAGCGGCCTAGCCGTCTTATAGCCGTCTTAAAGGTGTCAGGTTTATTTTTGCATTCGCGTAAAATGCGAGTCCTTCAAAGGCTTTGAACAAGGAGGTTCATCATGCCTAGATACCAACGAACATTTCTAGTCGGATTTCCACACCACATTGTGCAGCGCGGGCATGACCGCAAAGCGATATTCGCCTGCGACGATGACTATCTCGAATACCTTGACAACTTATCCGAACAGCTCCTCGTGCGCAAAATTAAAATTTACGCGTATTGTCTGATGACGAATCATGTGCACTTGCTACTCGAACCAACAGCACAAGCAGACTCGATATCTGACCTGATGCGGGTCGTTGCTGCGCGGCAAACCCGTTACATCAACCGCCTTGAGCAGCGTTCGGGAACACTTTGGGAAGGGCGATTCAAATGTAGTCTGGTAGAGCGGGAAGTCTATCTTGCGACATGTATTCAATATATCGAAATGAATCCAGTTAAAGCGGGTATCGTGGAAATGCCAGTAGAATACCGGTGGTCGAGCTACCGTCAGCGGGTGGGCGGTTGCGAAACCGGGATAAGCTTAGGCGCGCTGACGGCTCCAGAATTTCAAGCATCTTATCAAGTACTCAACGAAGACAATCACTCCGCTTTTACCACCAAGCATGTTGACGACTTCATTCGCGCTGCTGTCTCGCGAAATCAATTGACCGGCACGCCTCGATTTCGAAACGACATCGAACAGAAACTAGGGAGAAGACTAAGCGATAAAGCACCTGGCAGACCTAAGAATCAAATCCGAAAAAAATAAACCTGACACCTTTACTCTCTTTCTCTTTACCAGACCCGCGGGCGACCTGTGTCGAGGTGAACGAAATCGGAGCGGCGATAGTAACCGACGCCGCCGAGTCGCAAATCTGCTGCGACCGCGCGCAACAACGCGCTGTTGATGCCGGGCAGTCGAACATCGATCGCCCGCCCCTGCATGTGCAGGCTGCGTTTGGCGACACCATTGGAGCGTTTGCGAAGCATGGCGTTGGTTTTCGGCGAACGGTATCCGCCGATGACATGAAACGGCGCCTCGACACCGAGCTCTGTGCGCACCACGTGCAGCATGTCGAGCAGACCCGGCGCGATGGGATAGGTTTCACCCGTTCTGAAATCGCGCAGAATCTGATCGATTTCTGATAGTGCACCCGTATCGTAATCGCCGCTGTGCCAGTAGGTCGCCTGCAGCGTTTCGCCCGTATGCAGGTGACGAAACGACAATTGCCGTGGCGCCGAAGCATACGCTGCGGTTGGGACGATCGACGGGGACAGGGTCGCGAGCGACGCGGCGCCGGCCAGCAGCGATATGAACTGGCGGCGTTGCTGGGGCCGCCCTACGGTTTGGCATTCAGTCATAATAAACAGACTCAAATGAGCATACAGGCTTTCTTTTAAGCGTAGCACATCGTTTTTCACGGTAACGATGACACGGATCAGATTTTCAACAGGTCGGCGCCCACGGGGGAGTCTTGCATCGATGCGGATGATCGTTTGCCTGGTCGCGATAACATCGGGTGCCGCGGCGGCGACTGCAGATGCGCTGACGGCCGAGATCGGCCGCATCTTTCAGGATCCCGCCCGTCGTGAGCGAGTCGCGATCCGCTACGAGCTCGCGCAGATAGATTTTATCGAGCGGATTTACCGGATCGGGGCATATCGGCCGCTGTGGCGCGACCCGCAGCGGCGCGCAGCTTTGGTCGCCGCCATCGCCGCGGCACCCGCCGACGGATTGTTGTCCAGCGATTACCATCATGATCACGTCATTGCATTGGCGGTAGCCGGGGCCTTATCACCCGTGCAGCAGGCGGAGCGCGATGTTCTGTATACCGAGGCATTCGCAAGATTGGCCTATCACTTGCGGTTCGGGAAGGCCAATCCTCGAGTGCTGGACTCGAACTGGAATTTCTCGCGGACGCTGGTGACCGATGCTCCGGCGGCATGGTTTTATCACGCGATCACCGAGCAGGGGGTCGACAACGCGCTCGGGTGGCTCCGGCCAAAAACGGCACATTATGTTCTGCTCAAACAGCAGCTCGCCGAATTGCGCCGGTTTGCGGCACACGGCGGGTGGTCTGCGCTGCCGGCGGGGCCGAGTCTGAAGCCGGGAACACGCGATCCACGGATCGCGCTGCTGCGCGACCGGTTCGGCGCATTCCGCGGCGCCGCGCTTCCCGTCGTCAGCGAACGCGACCGTTTCGATGCACTGCTCGAGGGCTCGGTGCGCGACTTCCAGCAGCGGCACGGACTCACCGTCGATGGAATAGTCGGCAAAAAAACGCTGGCTGCGCTAAACGTACCGGTCGAGGCGCGTATCGATCAGATCCGAATCAACCTCGAACGGATCCGCTGGGTGTTTCGCGATATTGCCGACACGTTCGTCGCGGTCAATATTGCGGCGTTCCACGCGGCTTTCGTTCGAGATCGGCAGATCGTGTGGCAAGGCCGGGCGGTGGTTGGTCGAACCTACCGGCAGACACCGATTTTCAAAGCAACGATGACGCACATCATCTTCAACCCAGGTTGGACGGTCCCGCCGACGATTTTGAAAAACGACGTGATACCCGGCGTTCGAAAAGATCCCGGGTACTTGGATCGCAAGGGGCTGCGTCTGCTGGGCCCGGGCGGTCGGGTCGTCGATCCGCGCACGATCGATTGGCAGGCAACGAGCGGATCGGATTTTCCGTATCGGCTGTGGCAGGCGCCCGGACCGAAAAACGCCCTGGGCCGGGTCAAGTTCATCTTTCCCAACACCCATCTGGTATTCCTGCACGACACACCGAAGGTCGAGCTGTTCGGGCGCGCCGAGCGTACTTTCAGTTCGGGTTGCATCCGGGTCGAACGACCGCTCGCGCTGGCCGGCGCTTTGCTTGATGCGCAGCATCTCGACCCTGTTGAGATCGGTCAGATCGTCGATTCCGGCGAATCGAAAAGGCTCGATCTGCCGCAGCCGGTTCCAGTGATGCTGCTGTATCTGACGACATTTGCCGATCCCGACGGGTGGGTGCATTTTCGTCGTGACGTCTACAACCGTGACCACACGGTATTGCACGCGTTGAACGGTCCGTTTCGCTTCGACCCACCGCAGGGATACGGGCCCGTATCACGCAGCGACAGCCGGCCAGATTGAAGTCCCCCCGTGCCGGGATCCGCTTGGCGTGCGCCGGCATCGAACCATGGTCTGTCGGCTGTCGGGAGCACGAAGATGGCTACGATTGCGGAACACGAGCTCGTAGCGGGTTTCAACTGGGAGGAGGGCGATCACACCCGCGCGCCGTCCTCGCTCAAGACCGTTTTCCGGCTCGAGCCGTTGCCGTGATCGCCGCCCTGCTGCTCAAAGTGACGCTCGAGATGGGGATCCATCTCGGCTTTGAGCATCCGCTGTGCCAGTGTTTTCTTTAAATCCCCGGGCAGACCCTCGCTGCTCAGCACCGTGCTTAGGTCTTGCCCTTCCGGTAATTGAACGAGTAGCTGACTATCGATCCTTGAAGATGTTTTCCTCGCCATACCTCCTCTCCCCTACGGGAATAGCATGACTCACAAACACAGAATTCCTGGTAGGTTCCGCGGCTATTCAGCGTCGGCGATAGTTCGTCGGATCACCACGCCACCCGATTTCTCATCGTGTTCAAGTTCCACGAGTTGGCGTGTTTCAGCCTCATCGAGCAATTTCGAAAACGACCTAAATCCATAGTAGGTTTCATTGAAGCCTGGATTGCGACGTTTTAGCGTTTGTTTCACCATCGAGCCCCAAAGCTTATCTTCCGCCCCGCGTTCTTGAAAAAGTGCTTCGATGGTTTCCAAAACGATGTCGATCCCTTCTTGCATGCGTGCGGCCTCGGTAGTAGCAGATTTACTCGCACTGCTTTTTGTCGCACCACTCGTTTTGGTTTTTTTGCGAGGCTGCCGTTTCTGCTTGCGCACCAGATCATCGTAGTAAATAAACTCGTCGCAATTTGCGATGAGCAAATCGGAAGTCGATTGCTTAACGCCGACACCGATAACCGTTTTATTGTTTTCTCTTAGTTTGCTTACCAAAGGCGAAAAGTCGGAATCACCGCTGATGACGACGAACGTGTCAACGTGGGCTTTTGTGTAGCATAGATCCAAGGCGTCTACGACCATGCGAATGTCGGCAGAATTTTTTCCCGAAAGGCGCACATGAGGTATTTCGATCAACTCGAATGCGGCCTCGTGCATGTCAGCTTTGAAATCCTTGTAACGTTGCCAGTCACAGTAGGCCTTTTTCACTACGATATTACCCTTGACGAGCAAATGTTCGAGGATTTGGCTAATTTCAAAGCGCGTCATCTTAGCGTCACGCACGCCGAGCGCAACGTTCTCAAAATCGCAAAATAGGGCCATATTGTTAATGCTATCGATATCGATCATGGTGGGCTCGCCGGAGCAGATGTAATTGTCCGCTAAGTTTGATGAATGCCGGTCACGCTGATGTCGTTGCGCTCACAGAGCGGCACGCGCTCTGATGCACTAATACTCGCGTTAGGCGTGAAACGATAGCACATCACACCGGCCGGCCCGCCGGCGACGATTGCGAGCTTGTGGCGAGCTCTTTGAGCGCGGATCGATCGAGTTTGCCAACGCTCGTTTTTGGTAGCCGCGTCGTCGCGCACTGGGCGCTTATACGGCGCGAGATATTTTTCACAAAAAGCGGCTAAGGCGCAAGCATCGAACTCACGCGGGTTTGCTGTGACGATTACTGCTAAGGGCAACTCGCCACGATGATCGTCTGCGATCCCGACTACGGCACATTCGTCAACCGTGGGGGCCTGCATTAATACGTCTTCGATCTCGCGAGGATAGACGTTGTAACCGGAAACGATCAGCATTTCTTTTTTGCGACCGCAAATCGTCAAATAGCCGTCATCGTCGAGTTCACCGATGTCGCCCGTGTAAAGCCAGCCATCTCGCAGCGCTTCACGGGTCTCTTGGGGGCGATTGCGATAGCCGCACATAAGTTGGGGGCCCGAAACACGGATTTCTCCGGCGACGCCGGGCGGCAGGATCTGTTTGCCGCTATCAAGGTCCACTATTTCTAGCTCAACGCCGGGCAATGGGATGCCGACCGACCCTGGTTTACGTGTGCCGTGCAATGGATTGAATGCGATAACAGACCCTGCTTCTGATTGTCCATAACCTTCTATGACGGGCGCTCCGGTAGCATCTTCCCAGCGTTTGAGCACGGTCTCGGGTAGCGCAGACGCACCCGAGTAGCTCGCTTGCAGCGCGGAAAAATCCACCTGCTCGAACGCTGGAAATGCCATTAAGCCGGTAAACAAAGTTGGGCTACCACCAAATAATGTTACCTGTTGTTCCTCGATTAAGCGCAACAGTTCCGCCGGATGATAGCTGTCCATGATCACTAAACAGCCACGACACTGGACCATGTTATGTAGACCCATATGTATGGCGTAACAGTGGAACAGCGGCATCACGCACAACATGCGTTCACGATCGGCGCGGGCTGGTACCACGGCTGCGCGTTGCGCGAGATTAACGGCGAGGGCCGCATGGGTAATTTCGGCACCCTTGGCACGACCGGTGGTGCCGCCCGTGAATTGCAAGCTTGCTAGATCATTCGGGCGCGGTAGATCGCCTGAGAATTCGTCGCCGCTGAGCGGCTGTGTCAGGCGTCGCGCTCCGCCCACTGTAACGACGTGTTCAATGTTCAATTCTCGTGCTAAGTCTCGATCGCGATCCGCGCTATTCGCGTCGTGAATGAGGACGCATGGAGCTGCGTCTTGTAACAGCGGTCGTAACTCGCTCGCCGTGTATTGGGGGCTGAGCGGCACGACCTGTGCGCCTGCCATATGGGCCGCGAACATCGCGATGCAAATGTCTGTGGAATTCTTCATGATGAGCGCGACGCGATTACCACCGGCGCCATATGCTTGTAACTCGCTCGCAAATGCCGCGACGCGATGCGCATAATCGCCATTGTTCAAGCGTTCGTTTGCCGTAACAAGCGCCGCGGCGTTCGGCGCCCGTTGTGCGGCATCCAACAACATATGCACGACAGTAGTATATGTGGGGTATGCGTTGGCGTGTTTGGTGATCGTCGTCATGCTCTCGGTGGTACTATGTGTCGGCGCATAGATAGTCAGCTCGAAGCGCAAGCCGCATCCGTTGTAGCGATAGATCAGGCGTAAACATAGCTTACGCAATCGACTGCATGCGTGCACCCCGGTTGTTCGGCGGAGAGATTTACCGATGCGTTTTAGCACTATGATATGGCCTTATTCGGGATGTACACTGAAGCCGGTGGTGGAACTGGCTAAGTGTGCAGACGATTGCGGCTACGAGTCGGTTTACATCGGTGATTCGCAGATGATTTGGAATGACGTGTGGGTTGCGCTGGGTCTCTGCGCGCAAGCCACGTCACGGGTGCGCTTGGGTCCGGGCGTTACCAATACGATTACGCGCCACCCTGCCATGACCGCTAACGCCATTATGACTATTAACATGGTAAGCCAGGGGCGGGCAGTGCTCGGCATCGGTGCCGGTGATTCAGCAGTGCGTACGGCCGGTTTGTCGCCGGCACGTTTGGATCAAATACGCGTTGCGCTCGATTATATGCAAACCCTGCTGCGTGGCGCGACGGCGGCGCCGATGGTGCAGCTCGGCGAACGGCGCCCGGGTACTTGGGGCATGGTCGATACAGTCAAACTCGAGGGTGCCGAACAATGGGGTAGTATTCCCTTTGAACTCGCTTGCATGGGGCCGCGCTCGGTCGCACTCGCGGGAGCACTATGTGCGGTGTTATTGTGGATGGGCATATGGGAGGCAATGCTGAAGGAGCGCGTACCGCGGTGACAGCGGCGCTACGCGGCGCGGCCGCTGCCGGCAAAGATCCCGCGCACTTACGTTTTATCGCTGCGATCGATGGGGCGGTAGAAGATGATCGCAGTGCGGCGTTGGATCAAGTGCGGCAAACGGCCGCACGCAATATTGCCCGCAAACCCTATCTTCCGGACTGCATTGGCGTGCAATACGCCGCTACGGTACGCGCTGTTACCGAGGCATACCAATTCACGCAACACTTAGATTTGACGGCAGAGCATCGCGATTTAGTACCGGATGAAGTGGTGATGAAATGTTGCATTGCGGGTACGCCGGACGATTGTCGTGCCAAGGCCGGCGAACTCGAGGCGGCGGGGATCACGGATGTTGCGATCTTCGTCACCGCCCAAAACCCCGAAAGTTCGATGCGTAAACTACAGCGCTTTGCGCACGAGGTAATAACGCAACTATGACGCGGGTCAAAGTTTGGGTGGACAAAGTGACGCGTCAACAGGCATCGTCGTGCAGGGACGGGCGGATAGGCAAGGTGTTTGACACCATCACCTCTATCGGATCGCTATCAAAAAAGGTTTATGGCGCGCATACCCAGGGTATGCGTTCGTCGAGCACGAACAGAAAATCGTCTAGCGGCGTTCGCGCAGCCGTTCAGTTGCGTGTTCGTCGATGGCGTGTTGATCGGTAATTACAACACCGTAGCGTTCGCGCGCCTGGGTAGTGCTAACAAGACCATCGCGAACATCATCGCGTACGCGTGCAGGATCGCGTTGTCGCGGATCGCCAAACCCGCCGCCACCGCTTTGATAGATCTCAACGATGTCGCCGGTGTTGAAACGGTAGAAACTTTCGGTATCGATTGGCGAACGTTGACCTTCTTGGTGCAAGTACAGTTGATGAGGTGGAGCGGCACCGCCTCCGGCGAGGCCGAACGGTGCCGTTGCGGCCCGGTTGCCGCCGCCAAAATTTGCGGCCTCGATATCGTTAGTGTCCACGCGCCAGCGATATATCGTGCCCATGCCACCACGCCATTGACCGGCGCCAGCACTATCGGGCCAAAATTCATACTGCAGCACGGTGTAGGGCGTCACTAGCTCGTGGAGCTCCGGATCCGGCGCGCGCAAGCCCCCGGCGCAGATCACAGTGCCGAGGTGATCCCAGCCGTCACTGCCATGACTAGCACCGGCGCCACCTTTGCTCATGAAATGAATGTCGGCAAAAGGTCGCCCCGTGGCGGGATTAAAGCCCATCGTGGCGGGGGCACACCTCCGCGACCAGCCCGCATCGACGCAGCGCGGATCGGCAGCGGCAAGCGCCAACCACACCGCTTCGATAATCGCCTGTGCCGCCGCGATGGTGCAACCGGCAACCGGAGCCGGTTCCATAGCATGGGTAACCGTGCCCGCGGGCGCGCAAACCTCCAATGCCCGTAATGCGCCTTCGTTGAAACGCACGTCGCCGCCGAGTGCCATGAACAAAGCCAAGTAGGCCGAGGAGGTAGTATTCGCTAACGTGCTGTTGACATAACCGGCGGCTTGCGGATCACTGCCGCTGAAGTCGAAACGTATGCTTTGATCGCTCACCGTCACTTCGACATCAACCGTGATCATTTGGTCTTTATTGATACCGTCATGATCGATCAGGCGGGATGCATGGTAGCGACCGTTGGGGAGTTGTTCGAGCGCCCTACGCATCTGCCGCTCGGCGGCGTCGAAAATGCGCTCGATGGCGCTATAGAGCGTTGCGAGATCGTATTTTTCTAACAAGGCTATCAAACCGCGCTGACCAATCGAGACGGCGCCAACTTGGCAATTAATATCACCCTCGACCAAAAACGGTAAGTGCACGTTTAATAAAATCGTTTCGAGCAGAGATTTATTCAGATTTCCCGCATCGTAAAGTTTTGCGGGCGGGATGCGTATGCATTCGTCCCAAACGCTGCGTGCGCCCGGATTATAACCAGCGACACCGCCACCACCGACGTCGGCGTGATGTCCTTTACAGGCGGCCCAAAACGCGATCTCCTCGCGGTGAAATATGGGTTTTGCAATCGTGATGTCTGGCGGGTGATTATTACCGCGATAAGGGTCATTCAAGATGAAGACATCACCCGGGCAGATGTCGCCGTCGAACGCGCTCGCGATACTACGCAGAGCGTACGGTAAGGCGGCCATTAATATTGGGATATAAGCGGTTTGCGCTACCAAGCGCAGGCCTCGATCAAAAATCGCGGTGGCAAAGTCGCGGGCTTCGGAGATAATCGGGGAGCGCGAGGTCCGCAACATCGTTGCGCCGATTTCTTTACTGAGCGCATCGAGGCGGTTATCTATCACCGTCACCAATATGGGATCGGGTGAAGCAGCGCTAGTGCTCACTGTCGTATTCTCCTCGCAGTCGGCGGCAAAGCGCGGCGACGTCGGTTTGTTTGCGATGCATTACGTAATTTGAATATTCGTCACAACGCAAAGCGAAGTCTTGCGGGACGACGATCGTAGTTGTCGGTTGCACGACGATCGCCGGTCCGGCGATGACATTGCCCGGGTTGAGGGCGAAACCAGCGTAGACTGGCACCGTAATGTAGTGCGAATCCAGGTAAATTTCGCGTTGTCCACAGCGAGCGTGGTCAGCGTCAGGGGGGCCGAGCGCACGCGCTAGGTGTCGCGGCGGCGATGTCTTACCGCGCGCGGTAAGCCGTATATTGATAACTTCTAACGGCGCGTCCATCATCGCGTAGCCGTACAAGTTCTCATGGCGAGTGTGAAACGCCGCGGCGATAGCATCGACGTTGACGACCTCAATACTCCCCGGATCAGGAATGTTGATATCTACTTCGTGGAATTGTCCAACGTAGCGAAGATCGGCACGCCATTCAAACTCTCGTGCGCTTTCGGCGACGCCTTCTTGCGCGAGCGTCGCCGCGGCGACGGTGGTCAACTGCGCGCTGATTTTTCGAAGTTCCTCGAGCTTGAGCGCCGAGAGTAGGCTAGTGTAGGTGCGAACGTAATCATGTTTGAGATCCGAAATCAGCATGCCTGCCGTACAAAATACCGATGACTCACGCGGAATCAACAACAGCGGGATGTCGAGTTCACGGGCCAACGCGGCCGCATGCAATGGTCCGGCACCACCCGCCACCACCAGGGCGAATTCGCGGGGATCGTACCCCCGTTGTACCGACACCGCGGCTAGCGCGGCGGCCATGTTGTTATTGACGATGGTAAAAATGCCCTCTGCCGCGCTGGCGGCGTCGCGACGTCATTTTGAATCGGTGCACGCGCTGCACTGGGGTCAAAATCAAGCTCACCCGCTTCGAAAAACTCGGGATCGAGATAGCCGAGTACGAATTGGGCGTCGGTGACCGTCGCGCGACAGCCGCCGCGGCCATAAAGCGCCGGTCCGGGTACGGCACCGGCGCTCTTCGGTCCGACCCGCAATAGGCCGCCGTCGTCGATCCAAGCGAGAGAGCCGCCGCCGGCACCGACGGTGTGAATGTCTAAACTCGGCGCCGCGAGGCTATGCTCGCCGATCGTAGTTTCGGTCGTGACGCTCGGTTTCGCGTTTTGCACTAATGCGACATCAAATGAGGTGCCGCCCATGTCCACGGTGATGAGGTTCCTAAATCCATGCGTTGCGCCGTAGAATAGGCCTGCGAGTGGGGCACCGGCCGGGCCCGAGAGCAGCGTATTCACGGCGAAACGTTCCGCCACGTCGGACGCCATCACCCCCCCATTCGATTGCATGATCAGCAGTTGGCCCTGAAACGATGCCGCAGCTAAGGCGGTGCGCAAATTGTGCAAGTAGCGTTTTAGCACCGGTCCCACATAGGCGTTTAGGACCGTCGTGCTGTGTCGCTCGTAGACACGGATTTGGGGCAGGACTTCGCTCGACAAGGAGATGTAGACGTTGGGGAGTTCGACCTCGAGAAGGTCGCGAATACGTCGTTCGTGGCTTGGGTTTTGAAAAGACCACAGCAGTGATACCGCAACCGCCTCTACCGCATGCTCGCGAAAGTAGCGCGCTGCGGCGATCACATCGTCCTCATTTAAGCGACGAAGAACGTCACCGGCGTAGTTTATTCGTTCATCTACCACGCGCACCCGATGTCGGGGAACGAGCGGCTTGGGCTGCGCGTATTTTTCGAATTGTCGTGCCTTCAGGCCGCGTCGCATCGCTAAAATATCGCGAAATCCTTTAGTCGTAATGAATCCCGTTACCGCGCCGTCGGCCGTGAGGGCGGCATTCGTTGTGATAGTCGTGCCATGAACGATGGTGTCGATATGGTTGACGAAAGTATGCAGGTCCAACTGATGCGCCGCTGCCGCTTTTTCAAGGCCGCGGAAGAATCCGATCGTCGGATCGTCCGGGGTGGTCGACGTTTTGTAGATCTCCGTATGCCCGTGATTGTCAATGAGCAGAAAATCAGTAAACGTTCCGCCGACGTCGACGCCCAGGCGATAAGTCATGGGCGCGTGCCTCGCCCGCAATGGGTGAGTTGTGCGGCGTCCCAAACATTGCGGCACTGCCGTCGCGCCGACATCGCAACGTGCTCAAAAGTCATATACTATTTCACCTCCTGGTGGAGATCCCTGTTGAAGCGGATCGGGTTGTTCCAGCAATACCCGTAGGGGTTTCGGTATCGCGACCGAGTTCAGCGTGTTGTCGTGCTCTAGGCGCGCATAAACGCGGGTCGCGCGGCCGTCGCTGATCGGGGCGCCGCTGTGCCGCAAAACGCAGCGAGTTTGCCAGTGCAAAGTACTCGTGCCGATACGCTCGAGCTTGATCGCGCTGATAATTTCATCACCGTAACGTGCCGGACCCACAAATCGAAACGTTACTTCACCCATCACGAAAGTTGCTCGCTGGGCGCGAATCATGCGATCGATGGGGTGGCCCAGGGCGCGGAACAGTTCGTGCTCAGTATCATTAAACCAGGCGAGGATATGCGGATAGTAGACTAGGCTAAATTGGTCGCACTCGCCCCAGGTCAAAGTATGCGCTCGCCAATAACGAACCATGTTAAACCTCGCGGGTTTTCCAGCGTCCCTTGGAGAACATCCGCAGTGCCAGCAGGGCCAGCAAGGATTCGCTGATAAATACCGCCCAAAACACGCCCTGCGGCCCCCAGTTTAGCGCGCGTGATAGGCCATAGGCTAACGGGATCTCGATGATCCAAAAACATATGAGGTTGAGTTTCGTCGGCGTGGCAGTGTCACCTGCGCCATTGAAAGCCTGCTCCAGCACCATGGCAAGTGCGTAGAAGATCAAGCCATAGCTCAAAATACGCAAACAGTCGACCGCCGCCGCCTGCGCGGCATGGGGGTCGGCCGAGAGCTGCGCGAAGCTACTGCCAGAGCCCAAGAAAATATTCACCAAGGTGTGGGACATAGTCAGGCACAGCGCCATGACGAGGCCGAGAAAAACGCAGTTATAGATCGCGGTTAAGCATACTGCGTGCGCCGCTCGCTGCGGATTACGCGCGCCTAGGGCTTGGCCGACAAGTGTTGCCGCGGCGTTGCTCAAACCCCAGGCTGGTAGATACGTTAGCAGCAGAATGCGCAGGCCGACAGTATAGCCAGCAACCACGTGATCGCCGAAATGTGCGGTGATACGAAAAAGAAACACCCAACTCGCGGTGGCGACAAAAAATTGCGCGATACCCCCCGCGGACACGTTGAGCAAGTTGCGCGCCACGCCCCAATCCCACGTCACCGCGTTGTCCGCTAGCCGTACGCGACCGACGCCGCGCCTTAGGATCGAGATCTGATAGGCAACACCCACGCTGCGTCCGATAGTCGTCGCCAGCGCGGCGCCGGTAAGCCCCAGCTCCGGAAACGGGCCGTAGCCGAAAATAAGGCAGGGGTCGAGTACCATGTTGACGAGGTTGGCCAACCACAAGCTTTTCATGGCTAGAACGGCGTCGCCTGCGCCCCGGAAAATCGCATTGTGAACGTGCAGCAAGAGAATAATAACGTTGCTACCGAGCAACAGGCGCGTGTACGTCGAACCCGTTTCTATAGCGACACTGGAAACCCCCATCAACGCTAGTATGTGATCGCCCCACAATGCGCACGGTAGGCCGAGCAAGACGCCACAAGCGAGGGCTACAATGACAGCGTGAAAGGCTGTCTGCGACGCTTTATCTGGATCGCGTTCGCCGATGCGGCGTGCGACCAAGGCGGTCGCGCCCATGCCCAAACCGATGGCGACGGCGTAGACGAGCGTGAGCACAGATTCTGTGATCCCAACGGTTGCGATCGCGTGCTGACCGAGGTGCGCGACAAACCAGATATCGACGACGGCGAACAAGGACTCCATCACCATTTCCAGCATCATAGGCACGGCCAACAAGAAGATGGCGCGATTGAGCGAGCCGCGGGTGTAGTCGAATGTCGCGCCCGCTAAAGCGGCGCGCAGGGCTGCATGCCATGGTAAGTCGGTAACCGAGAGCACGGGTGTTGACGGGTCGTGGCGCTGCTGCATGGATCCAGTGTACAGGCGGTTTTGTCGTGGTCGTCGTCAGCGAGCAATGCTATAGTCGCGCTGGGTAACACGACATAGTCGCAAACGTGGCAAAAAATATTAATTGGTATTACTTTCGTAACGGCTGAACTAGCTGTAAACGAGCAGCCAAGTTTTTGGATGCACAGGGCTTGGAACCCAAAGAATCAGTATCAGCCTCACGCAAGCTGGGTCGCGACGATGCGCTTGCACTGGCGGAACAAGCAAGCAAAGTGATTGTAGCAAAGGGCAAGAACGTTAAGTCCTTCCGCACGAAAGATGGGATCACAGACGAATTGTTAGATGCAATGCTGGGGCCGACTGGAAATTTACGCGCGCCGACTTTGCGAGTCGGCAAAACTGTGTTGGTCGGATTTAACGAGGAACAGTACGGTCAATGTTTGGGCTGAGCCAGAATCAAGCGCTGGCAGCGGGCTTTGTGCGAAATCTCTGTCCTGCCTGAAGGGCAAAACGCCGCAATTGTCTGATAGCTCGTGACGGTGCCGTGGCCACCGCCGTTGCGAAAGACGAATAGCGGGATCTACATTTTATTAATATTCGTCATGGCACTGTGGGCGAGCGGTGTAATCGTCGGTCGTTGGGCGCACGATGTATTACCACCTGTGGGCTTTTCTTTTTGGCGCTGGGTCCTCGCGGGCATCGTTTTGACACCGTTTGTGTGGCCGCGATTAGCGCTGCAACGTGAGCAGGTTCTCGAGAGCTGGCGTCATTTTTTCCTGCTCGCGCTATGCTTGGCAGGCGGTAGCACCTTGCTGTTGTGGTCTTTGCAATACACGACCGCGACAAATGCCTCGCTGATCAGCGGTACCCAACCCGTGCTAACGCCGTTATTGGCATGGCTGATACTGCGTGAACGCCTCACGACGCGTTTGATGCTCGGTGCCACCTTGACGCTATGGGGTATCGTGGCGATGGTCGCGCGCCTAAATCTCGAGGTACTCAAAGGACTCGCGTTTAACGTGGGAGATATCTTGATTTTCGCGGCCGTTATTTGCTACGGACTGTATTCCATCTATGTGCAACGATGGATGTTGAACGTGCATCCTCTCGTAACCATGTATATGACTTGCCTCGGTGCAGCCAGCATTTTATTCCCGTGTTATCTCGCGGAGTCCGCTACACTGGGTGGTATCATTTGGACTGCTCGGGGCGCTCTTGCGATCGCTTACATGGCCTTGATCCCGACATTGTTGGCGGTAACGTTGTGGAACATCTGCATCGCTGCCGTCGGTGCCAGCCGCGCGACGACATTCATCAATTTGATTCCCGTGTTTGGGGTGCTGTTGGCGATCTTGTTTTTAGGGGAAAAATTGCACGTTTATCACCTCATTGGCGGCACCCTCGTTTGCATCGGCATTACCGTCGTCGTGTGGCGCCCGCGGAGCTGGGCTTGAGCTTCGTGGTGAGCGTGCAGGCGATAACGCCAAACGTGGAGAGCTAGTGGCGATTACGGCAGAAATTCCCTACGGCGCTTATTGGTCGACGCCTTTTTGCAGGTGGTAGACGGACTTTCAACGCCTGCACGCGATAAAATTCGCGGGCTATACCGTCGCGCAGGAAGCGGTTATACGAGACTGGGATACAAAAACGATCGATCGTATGGTACTCGGCACGACGATTCCGCAGGCGCAGTGTTTTTATGGCGCCCCGTGGCTGGCGTCGATCGCCGGTTGGGGCGAAATCTCCGGACCCACAGTGGCGCAAGCATGCGCGACTGGGGTGCGCAGTGTGCAAACGGCTGTCGCGGAAGTTGAAATGGGGCTCGCAAATACAGTGCTTGTCGTTACAGCCGACCGCACTTCTAATGGCGCGCACCTATACTACCCCGATCCGCGCGCTCCTGGTGGCACTGGCACCCACGAAAACTGGGTGCTCGATAATTTTTCTTGTGATCCCGTCGGCCAGCACGCGATGGTTCAAACAGCGGAAAATATCGCGAAGCTATATACGATCACGACTGCTGAACAACACGATCTCGTCTTACGCCGTTACCGTCAATACCAAGATGCTCGTGCTGAGGACGCCGCCTTTCACAAGCGCTTTATGCGTTTACCTTTTGCTGTAGCGAATGCGAAGTTTACTCGTGCCGTTGGCGATCTCGACGGTGATGTCGGCGTGGCCGCTAGCACTGCCGAGGGCGTAGCTAAACTCGAGCCAGTGTTGCCGGGTGGTACGGTGACGTTCGCCGCGCAGACACACCCTGCAGACGGTAATGCAGGCGTCGTAGTCGCAACCCCGGCGCGCTGCCGCGAATTGTCGCGTGATGCCAACATTCGCGTGCGGATTTTAGGTTTCGGGCAGGCTCGCGCAGCGCTGGCGTATATGCCCGAAGCTCCGGCACCGGCGGCGAATGCGGCGCTGACAATGGCGCAACTCGATATTGCGCAGATTGATGCCGTGAAAACCCATAATCCGTTTGCAATAAATGACATCGTTTTCGCACAGCAAACGGGTTTTCCGCTGGCGAACATGAACAACTATGGATGCTCGTTGATCTGGGGGCATCCGCAAGGACCAACCGGCGTGCGCGCTATCATCGAACTGATCGAAGAGCTGGCAGAACGCGGCGGCGGGCGGGGATTGTTTACAGGCTGTGCGGCCGGCGATACGGCAATGGCGCTCGTGCTCCGTGTTGATGTTGCTTAAACCCCGCGCGCACTCGTCAGGCGCCACAGAGAGGAACCAATGATCGACCGTCGACCCCGTATTTTGCTTACCAACGACGACAGCCACGATTCACCGTTATTTCATTTTGCGATCGACGCGCTCGGTGAACTGGGTGACTTACATGTCGCGGTGCCGGCTACCGAACAAAGCTGGAAAGGCAAGTCCATGACGCGTTACGGACCGTTATATGCAGAACGTATTCAAATCCACGATTGTCCAGCGTGGTCGATTACCGGCACGCCGGCCGATTGTGTCAACATCGCGATTTATCATTTACTCGATGAACCCCCCGATATCGTTGTCTCTGGGATCAATATCGGCAAAAACGTAGGTCTTGGTTTTGTCTACGCGTCGGGCACTATAGGCGCTTGCATCGAAGCTAACATCGCGGGTTTGCCGGGGCTTGCCTTGTCGCAAGAACTGACGCCGGAGGATTTTTTTCATTGGGACAAGCAGCGCGAATTTAAACCTGGGACGCGCGCTGATTTGCAGCAACTGATACGTGAATTAGTCCCTAGAGTTTGGCGGGCGTTGATCGATAAGCATTTCGAGGCGCCGACGACCTGGAACGTAAATTTTCCTTACACGCCTGCCGCGACACCCTCGATTCGTCACACCCGCCTCGGGTTTACGACGTACGGTGATTGTTTTCGCCATAAAGGCGATCAATATGTGTTCGGACTGACGCGCACTAACATCGATCCCGATGCGGATACCGACGATACGACGCTAAAAGCTGGCCACGTGAGCGCGACGTTGCTCGATATTCGTACTTTTGGCCAGGCACTGCGAGGTTGAGATCTCTGCGCCGCGCGCACTATCCGGACGGGCTTCGCGCAGTTCGTTGGCCTTTCTTAATGTGGCGCGTATTATTAGCTACCAGGGGTAGAATTCTGATGGTTCCTACACCTACCGCCATTGTATTTAGGGAGATTAATCATGAGCTTGCAAGCAAATAAAGATCTGGTCACGCGAACGTGGGATGCAGTGACGAAAGGCGACATCGAGACGTTTATGAACAACCTCGCCGACGATGTGACTTGGACATTTTTTGGCAGCCATCGTTTTGCCGGTACGTTTCGCGGTAAGGAAGACTTGACGAATAAGTTGTTTGCGCCGCTGGGAGAAATTCTCGAAGACGGCATTAAAGTAGAAATTGATTCTTTGACTGCCGAGGCGGATCGCGTAGTCATGGAAGCCCGTGGGCAGGCGATGAGTAAAACCGGCAAACCGTATAACAACAGCTACTGCGTCGTGATCACTATAGCGGATAACCGCATCCAGCAGGTGCGTGAATATCTCGATTCCGAACTCGTGAGCGAGGTTTTCGGAAAACCCTAGGCCAGATCGTTCCGAGTCGATCGGTATCTCCACAACATAGGCGCGCCGACGCGACGGGAGGACACGCCCGTACGGCGTGTGCCATGCCCAGCCCGGGCAAAAATCACGAAATAGTTGATCAAAGGAACGAGATGAGGCGACAAAAAATTACGCTACCCAACCTTGGTGAGATCAAGGCGACGGCACAGCAATTAAATTTGAATATTAATGATGCCGAGGCGGAAATGTTTCGCGCATTTTTTGAACCGCTGATCGCTGATTATCAATTGATCGACGATTTGAACGCGCCAGGTAGCGAGCTAAAGTACTCCCGCGCCGCAATCCACCGCCCGGCTGCGAGCGAGAACCGCTTAAACGCCTGGTATTACAAGGCCCAGGTAAAGGGTGCCGCCAGCGGCAAGCTCGCGGGTAGGACCGTGGTGATCAAAGACAACGTCTCAGTTGCGGACGTGCCGATGATGAATGGTTCCGCCATTTGGGAAGGTTTCACACCCAGCGAAGATGCAACCGTGGTGGGTCGTTTGTTAGACGCCGGTGCAGAAATTGTCGGTAAAGCGGTGTGTGAGAACTTGTGTTTTTCCGGTGGCAGCCATACCTCAGCCACGGGCCCGGTGCTCAATCCGCACCGGGCGGAGTTTATGGCCGGCGGATCTTCGAGCGGTTGCGCTGCGCTATTGGTTGCTGGTGAGGCAGATCTTGCGGTCGGCGGTGACCAGGGTGGTTCTGTGCGCATGCCGAGTTCTTTTTCCGGCTGCTACGGGCTCAAGCCCACCTATGGTTTGGTCCCCTATACTGGCGCTTTGCCGATCGCGCAATCCGTCGATCATCTCGGACCCATGGCGATGTCGAGCGCGGATTGCGCTTTGCTGCTTGAAGTAATGGCCGGTTATGACGGCGGTCTCGATCCCCGTCAGGATCCACGTTTGGCGACGAAACAATATCGCCGCGCGCTCAACGGCGATGCACAGGGTCTAAGGATTGGCGTCGTGAAACAGGGCTTCTCAACACCATCTTCCGAGCCCGATGTCGACAAGATGGTCTACGAGGCAGCGCAGCGTTTTGGCAGGGCGGGCGCTACGGTGACAGACATTTCCATTCCTGAACACACGACCGCGGCGAATATCATGTTGGTCAGCATGCTCGAAGGCACGCTCGCGACGTTTAATGAGATGAGCGCTGTAGGAACGATCGCAACAGGACATTTTCAGCTTGATGCGATCGAGTTCTACGAACGCGTGCGCAAACAGCGCGCTAAGGATTTGCCGATCACCGTTAAAACAGTCCTATTGTTTGCGTTAGCGATGCGTAATCGTTACGGCATTTATTATTCTGCGAAAGCGCAAAACCTGATCCGCGGTGTACGCGCGGCTTACGACCGTGCGCTGCAGTCTTGTGATCTCCTGATAATGCCAACAACACCAATGAAAGCGCTACGTATTCCGCCACCGGAGGCATCGCAAGAGACAATCATGGCGAACGCCTTGCCCATGATCGGCAACACCGCGCCGTTCGACGCGACCGGCCACCCGTCGATGAGCATTCCGGTGGGCATGTCCGACGGTTTGCCAGTGGGCATGATGATCAATGGACGTTGCGGCGCAGACGATGTGGTGTTGCGCGCCGCCCACGCCTTCGAAATGCTAGCTAAGTAACGGGCGCGTTTATAGTGCGCGCGTGCTGCCGACGTGCAACGACGCTAGGGAATATCGACGATATCGTCGGGGGGGCCTTCGTGGTGCGGTTGCGTTGGGTGGGGGGCTTGTTGAGGCGCGCCTAGGATGGGCACGGTGCGCGCTAGAAAATCGATCACCGCATTGCTGAAAATATCGTTGCGATCACCGGCCACCATATGACCGGCGTCGGTGATATTAACGTACTCAGCATGGGGGCAAAGTGAGAGGAAATGTTGCGCACCGTTTTCACTGAGGACATCGGAAAGTCCCCCGCGCACCAATAGCGTCGGCAAGCTGAGGTTTTTCGCGCATGCGGTGAGGCGCGCGATGCGGGCGTCCATGTCACGTCGTAAGGTCATGAAGCGGGGATCCCAGTGCCAGCGGTATTTACCATTTTCTGCGCGACGTAAATTCTTGGCGAGCCCTGCCAGGTCACGCGGTCGCTGACGATGGGGCTGATAAGCGGCGATCGCGTCTGCAACTTCCTCCAGCGAGTCGAAGCCATCCGGTTTTTGATTCATGAACGCGGTAATTTTTTGCACGCCGGTGGGTTCAATTTGCGGTGCGATGTCGACTAGCACTAAGCCGGTTGCATCGACACGGTCCTCACCCACTGCGACTAAGCTCGTGCCGCCACCCATCGATGCACCAACCAGTACGGGACGTCGGCCGCCGAGTTGTTCGAGCACGTACAGCAGGTCGTCCGCCATGACATCCTGGCCGTAAATACCGTCGGATGACCAATCCGAATCGCCGTGGCCGCGGGCGTCGAAGGCGATCGCGTAATAACCCGCGGCCCCCAAGACTTCACCGGCTGTTTTCCATGCGTGACGGGTTTGACCGCCACCGTGTTGGAGTACTACGAGCGGACCGTCGACGCTACCCCACGCGTCGCCGGCGATAACGATGTCACCGGCACCACGCCAGCGGTACATGGGTTCCGGTGTTCCAGGCAAGCGTTCGCCCGCGTTTTGCCGCGTCATGATTGGCTCCTCACACGCACACTTCACCATGCCTCGGGAGAATTGACCAGCGTAGTCTCGATAGACCCTATTTCTATCGTTGGCAATGCGTCTGTCTAGGGCTATACGCGGACGGTCCTTAGATGTGATTATACTGTGCTGGTAAGGTCTGCTAACAACGGCACATAGGCCGGAAATTTGATCGAAAGGCGAGCACTGATGCGTAAATTCCTGCATATCGATGTCGAACACCGGTCGGTGCGTGACGAAACGTTTAGCGGCGAGCAAGTCGCCCGTGCGGGGCGCTATTTTATCGCCAAGACATTGTTGGAAATGGGGATCGCGAAGATCGATCCGCTGGGCGCTGAGAACCCCCTTATTTTCTCTGTCGGCCCTTTCGCGGGTTCGAATTGGTCGAATGCAAATCGCGTCTGTGTTGGTTGTAAAAGCCCTTTAACGGGTGGGGTTAAAGAGGCTAACGGCGGTGGTTCCTTCGGTCTGGCGCTAGGCCAGCTGCAGCTCGCCGGTTTTACACTTCACGGGGCGGCCGCGGATTGGTGTGTATTGCACTTAAAGAAAGATGGCACGTTTTCGTTTGATGATGCGACGCCCTATCTGGGCAAGGGGAACTTCGAGTGCGCGCAAATGCTGCATGACAATTACGGTAATAAGGTTTCGCTGGCTATCTGCGGTCCGGTTGGCGAATATCAAGGTTTGTTGGCGGGGATCGCGCTGAGCGATACCGATCGGCGTCCTTCGCGACTGTCGGCGCGTGGCGGTGTGGGCGCCGTATTGGGACGCAAAAAAATCAAAGCGATCGTCGCGGATCTCAACAAAATGCCGAGTTTTCACGATCGCAAAAAAGTACTGCAAGGGGTGAAACGCTACGGTGCGCTGCTCGCGGACGACGAGGCAGTGCAATTGTATAAGGACTACGGTACTGCCGCCATGGCGGATTACACCAACCACATCGGTGGTTTGCCGGTACGGAACTTCACCTCCGGGCGCCACGTCGACACCAACGACGGGACCATGAAAATGGGTGGCGAGTTTATTCGCCAACAAAACATGGAACGCGGTGGGGAGCCGGCGCATGCTTGTATGCCGGGGTGCACGATCGAATGCTCAAATGTGTACGCGGATGCAAATGGTAAGGAAATTGTCTCACCGGTCGAATATGAAACCTTGGGATTGATGGGTACAAATTGCGGTGTCGGCGATCCCGACGATCTCGCGCGTCTCAATTACATCGCCAACGATCTGGGTATCGACACCATTGAAACCGGCGCCATGATGGGCGTGTTGCTAGATGCCGGTCTGGCCGAGTTCGGCGACGTCAAATTTCTGGAACACGTGCTCGAAGAAATCCGGGCGGGAACGCCCGATGGCAGGCTATGGGCGCAAGGAACCGCGCGAGTGGGCAATCATTACAAGGTGCCTCGCGCGCCGGTGATCAAACAACAAGCCATCAGCGCCTACGATCCGCGCGTGATCGAGGTAACCGGGATCTCGATGATGGTGACCGCACAGGGCGCAGATCACACCACGGGTAATGCGCCGAAATACGAGTGCACGGGAAAAGATGTGCAGCAACTCGTCGATGTAAGCATGGAAAACCAAGTACTGTTTGCAGCCTCGGATTCGCTCGGCTTGTGTGTGTTCGGCCGCTCGGTCACAAATACGAACGTTGACTTTATTGTGGGCGCGATCAATGACGCGTTAGGGACCGACTTTGATGCTGATTTTTTCACCGCGCTCGGTCGGGATACGCTGAAATATGAGGCAGACTTTAATCGTGCCGCGGGATTCGCAGAAAGTGACGATGAGCTTCCCGCGTTTTTCTACGCCGAACCGTTAGCACCGAGCAATAAAGTCGCGCGTTTCCATGCCGCCGAAGTAAATGCCTCGGTGCGACGCTGGTGGGCGCGGCAGGTGAACTAACCCGGATAATGCAACGCTGGCGAAAATTTCAGGTCGTTCAAATCCGATCGAAAAACGGATGTCCTTCCGCGCGCAGTTGGCGCAGTGCGTTAATGCCGTATTCATAGCTACGGATGAATAGCTCCCGGTGGTGTTGCCAATCCAACATCGTTATACCGGGCGGGATCGGAGGGAAAAACAGCAAATCTTCGCTGCGAATGAGATTTTCAACCTTGGGTCGGTGAGCGGCCAAACTCTCAGTGAGCACGGCGGCGGGGCTGGGTGCGGCCGGCAGTTCGGCGGCGAAGGGATTGAGCACTTGCCAAGCGAGACGCCAGCGCGACGGCAGCGCCGCATAGTCGACTTTATGTGGCACCGGCGCGGGCGGATTAAACCCGATGATGACATTCGGTCCGTCTTTTAGTGCTTGCATTGTTGCGAGTGGAATATTATCGAGGATCCCCCCATCGACCAGCATATCCCCGACGCTATTGTAAACGGTCGGGAGCATACCCGGGATCGATCCCGAGGCGCGCACCGCGAACCACAATTTGCCGTCGCGGTGGAGATGCGCGCAGTGTTGGGAAAGATTTGTCGTGAAGGCAAAAAAAGGGATCCATAAGTCTTCGATCGCGACGTCCGTATAATGGACATGCAGTTCCCGATCGAAAACTACGTGATCGAGCAAACTGTAGCGCGGCCACGTGAGTCGCTTTAGGGCTTTATTCGTAACGAAGATCTGCTCGAGTGTTTCGTCGACTTGTTCTGGTGTTGCCTCCAAAGCGAAGGCGGCGGTCATGGCAGCCCCACCGCTGGTGCCACCCATGATGTCGAAGGACACACCGGATTCACGCAAGGCTTTATAGAGACCGATCTGGGCAGCACACAAGGCGCCGCCACCACCCGCGACGAGACCGATAGCCCGACCACGCAGAAAACGCAACAACTTGGCATAGTCGCTGGCTTCGTTCTCCACGAGGTGGTGGTGCAAACGTACATCGCGGGCGCCCAGCCACCGTGCGGTGCCGCGAATGGGTCGGCGGCGGCGGTGCAATAATACCAGCCGATGTGCTTGCGATCCGTGGAGTTCGCGCGCGAAACGCTCGACGCGGTTTAACGGCGGCGCACCGCGCCGCGCTTCGACATGACGCGCGACGAGCAAGACTTCGTCCGCTTGTCGCAAGGCCTTTTCTGTCCACGGTGTAAGTTCTGGATCAGCAATAAAAACCAGTGTTTCATACTGACCTTCAAACTCGTTGAACCACGCGGTTGCAGCGTCGCTCTGCAAGGTGAGACCGGCGGGCAGGCGGGCTGCAGCGCGACTCGCATCCAACATGATCGCGCGATCGCTGGCGGCTAACTGTGATTCTAAGTGGGTAATGAATGCGCTCGGCAATGAGCCACCGCCGGCGACGCACACACAGATGGTGGTCGCGGGACCGTCTTTGCGTTGCGGCATATAGGCGGTCGCGCGGCGCAGGCGACGGGCCAGCGACGCGGTGATGGTTCGCCAAAGCTCCGGGTGGTCGGCGCACAGCGCGTCGAATTCACCTCTTAGTAGTTCGACCACGATGCTATCGCGGCTCGCGCGCACGGTCGCTGAGCGGGTGCCGCCGGCGAAAAATGCGATCTCACCGATCGGAAAGCCGGCACGAATCTCGGCAACTACAGCCTCGCTGGCCGACGTTTCAACGGCAAAACGCCCCGAGACGACGATATACAATGCATTGGGTACGGCGCCTTCGGCGACTAATATTTGTCCGCGCGTGATCGCGCGTGTGCGCATACGGGCGGCGATTTGTGCCAATTGAGAAGCCGATAGACCATCGAAGGCGTCGATTATTGAAAGGTCAACGGCGGGTGTCGGCATGGCATCGGATATCGGGATAACGAAACGTTAACGTTGCGGCCTTTGTGGCCACGACCCGGCGCCGCACGTTAATCTGCGCAGCGATAGCGTATGATGCCGCGCGTAAGGTCGGAATGCTATGTGAGGTGGGTGGAGCAGACACGATGAAATTACTTCGATCGCTTCTCGATCAACAAGAAAAATATAGCGCTTGGCGGCGTGATCTGCACGCTCATCCGGAGCTCGCCTACGAAGAACAGCGCACCGCCGCGTTTGTGGTCGCAAAGTTAAGCGAATTCGGCGTTTCCGTCGAACAAAATTTGGGTGGTACCGGCGTAGTCGGTACTTTAGCGCTCGGCAATGGACCCGCCCGTATCGGCTTGCGTGCCGATATGGATGCTTTAGCGTTGCAAGAGCGCAATGAGTTTGCCCATCGCTCGCAACACCCCGGCAAAATGCACGCCTGTGGTCACGATGGGCATACGGTTATGCTGCTCGCCGCGGCCGAGTGCCTCGCCAAGGAGCGTGGCTTTGACGGCACGGTGCAGTTTATCTTTCAACCTGCCGAAGAAGGCGAAGCGGGTGCGCGCGCAATGATGGACGATGGTTTGTTTACCCGTTTTCCCGTCGATGCTGTCTATGGCCTGCACAACTGGCCTTGGCTACCGAGTGGCCACTTCGCGGTGCGCGCGGGGGCGATGATGGCGGCGATGGATATTTTTGAGGCGCGGATCACGGGTCGTGGTGGTCACGCCGCCCAACCACAGTTGGTCACCGATCCGATCGTTGTCGCAGCGCAATTGATACAAGCCTGGCAAACCGTAGTGTCGCGCAATGTCGACCCGCTAGAAGCCGCAGTCGTATCGGTGACACAAGTACATGCTGGTAACGCTTGGGCAGTAATACCGGAAGACGTGATGCTCCGGGGTACGGTGCGAACGTTTAATCCCGCGGTACGTGATTTAGTCGCGGCACGCTTGCACCAACTCGCAACCGGAATTTGCACGAGTCACCAGTGCGATCTCGAGTGGCGCCACGAGCACCGCTTCCCGGCGACGGTTAACAGCGCCAACGAAGCCCAGTTTGCGGCGCAAACGGCTGCGGGCGTGGTCGGCGAGGCGCTCGTCGATCGTGACCCGATGCCGAGCATGGGTTCGGAAGATTTTGGATACATGTTAGAGGAACAGCGGGGATGTTATGCGTGGCTAGGGGCGGGACGCCCCGATGGTGAGCAATTACTGCACAATCCTTACTACGATTTTAATGATGAGATCATTCCTATAGGTGCTAGCTATTGGGTGAATCTGGTCCGCAATCATTGTTTGGCGCCTTGACCACGAGCCACTATCCTCTGGACTTGCTACAATCGCGGCACAGAGGCGTTGTCCCATGACGCATGGCGGTATTAGAAATGCACCGGGAAACCATGGGGCGAGACGAAACGCGTGCGGCGATAGGATAGTCGCACCGGCCGTAACCGGATCATGGTGGACGTGTCGGTTCCCTCGCGACGTAAGACCGTGAACCCCGTCAGGCCCGGAAGGGAGCAGCGGTAGCGGTGACTGCGGGCGCCGAGGTGTGGCTGACACGACCACCTCCAGATTGCTTGGCCACAGGTGAGCGACCGGGTTGTCGCTGGCACAAGCATCCATTTGTTGAACGATGACGTATCAAGTATTGGCGAGAAAATGGCGTCCGCGCACGTTTGCCGAAGTTGTCGGGCAAACCCATGTGCTGCGGGCGCTGATGAATGCCTTAGACAGTGGGCGTTTGCACCACGCTTACTTATTCACCGGTACGCGCGGGGTGGGGAAGACGACGCTTGCACGCTTGCTCGCGAAGGCGTTCAATTGCGAGCAAGGTGTAAGCAGTAATCCTTGTGGTAGCTGTGATGCGTGTGTAGAAATCAGTGCTGGTCGCTTTATCGATCTCATCGAGGTGGATGCCGCCTCGCGCACACGTGTCGACGAAACTCGCGAACTACTAGATAACGTGCAATATGTGCCGACCCGTGGGCGGTTCAAGGTGTATCTCATCGACGAGGTGCATATGTTCTCGAACCATTCCTTCAATGCTTTGCTCAAGACGCTCGAAGAGCCGCCACAACATGTGAAATTCTTGCTCGCAACGACCGATCCGAAAAAATTGCCGGTAACGGTATTATCACGATGCCTGCAGTTTAACTTAAAGCGCCTAAGCGCTGAGCAGATCCACACGCAACTCGAGACAATTACGAACGCAGAACACATTATCGCCGCAGACGGTGCCCTGCGGTTAATCGCGAACGCCGCCGACGGCAGTGTGCGCGATGCGTTGAGCTTGCTCGATCAAGCGATTGCTTTTACCGACGGTGAGCTCGAAGAAACCGCGGTTGCGAGCCTGCTCGGCACCATTGACTTCAGCCGCATCGTTGAATTCGCGACCGCACTCGGTGCAAATGACGGCGCTACGCTTATCCGTTTGGCCCGTGAAATTGCCGAGGGTGCGCCTGATTTCAGCCAAGTGCTGGGCGAATTGCTGTCGCTATTACGGCGGGTCGCGGTGGTGCAGGCCTTAGGGGAAGACGCCGCCGCGCTGGATGAGACGCCGTCAGTGTTAAGTTTAGCAGCGACGCTGATTCCCGAGGATGTACAACTTTATTATCAAATCGGTGTAACGGCGCGCCGTGATCTCGCCTTAGCGCCATCACCAGCAGTCGGATTTGAAATGGCGTTGTTGCGCATGTTGGCTTTCAACATCGCAGCGGCGCCGGTGGCGGCTCCGCCGCCCGCTGCCGGCGGCACCGCAGCAACACCTGATCTTGCCCCACAGGGGGCGCAGGGGGTCGCCACCAGCGCTCGCGGTAGCGCCGGTCAGACGCGCGACCCAGCGCCGGGCGCCGAGCTCGGCATGGATGACTGGCGTCGCACGGTCGCGGCGCTTAAGTTGGCGGGCTTGAGTGCCGAACTGGCGCGTAACTGCGCCCTCGAGGGGGTCGAAGAAAATATCTGTACGTTGTTGCTCAACGAACAATACGCTAACTTGCAAGGCGATCGGCAAGTGCACGATCTTGAACGTGCCCTGAGCGAGCATTTCGGTCGACCGATAAAAATTTCGCTGATCATCACTAAGATGCAGGATTTATCGACGCCGACGCAACAGCTGAACGCTGAACAAGCAGCTCACCTGCAGGAAGTAATCCAGCATATTCATGCGGATCCGACTGTCGATGCGCTGAAGCGCGAATTTGGCGCGGTAGTCGAGCAGGTGAGGCCGCGCTGAGGAATTAACTCAACCATGACCGCAACGGAACCACGCTAACCATGAAAGGCGCCCTCGGAAACTTAATGAAGCAAGCGCAAAAGATGCAAGACGACCTTAAGCGCGCGCATGAAGAAATCGCGGCAATGGAAGTCGAAGGCGAGGCCGGTGCTGGGCTGGTCAAACTGACGATGACCGGATGCAGAGACATCAAAAATCTCACCATTGCACCAGAATTGCTCAGCGAAGATGTGGCTATGCTGGAGGATTTACTCGCCGCCGCTTTGAACGACGCCAATCGCAAGGTCGAAAGTCTTAGCCAAGAAAAACTCGCCGGTATGACGGGCGGGATCGATTTGCCACCCGGTATGAAGCTTCCTTTTTGAGCGAGCACGACTACGGTGTAGGAACACTTCGTGTGACGTTCGCCTATGGATACAACACCTTTACTACGCGAGCTCATCAAAGCCTTGCAATGTCTGCCAGGTGTCGGGCCAAAAACGGCGCAACGCATGGCCTTTAGCCTCCTGCAGCGTGATCGACAGGCCGGTTTGCGCCTGGCTGTCCGATTGCAAGAGGCGTTGGAAAAAATCGCGCATTGCCGACTCTGCCGTACCTATACCGAGCAGGATCTATGCGCGATTTGCAACGCCAATAACCGCGATCACTCGCTCCTTTGTGTGGTAGAAAGCCCGGCTGACGTAGCAGCGATCGAACAGGCTAGTGCCTATAGTGGTGTGTACTATGTGCTGTTGGGGCGTTTGTCCCCCATCGACGGTGTTACGCCGGAGGGCTTGGGCCTGCCGGTGCTCGAAAAGCGCCTCGGCGAAGGCCACGTAAAAGAATTGATCGTCGCCACCGGGACCACGATGGAAGGCGAGGCAACTGCCTTCTATCTTAAACAACTCGCAGAACGCACTGGGGTGGGCGTGAGCCGCATTGCCTACGGTATTCCTATCGGCGGCGAACTCGAGTACCTCGATGGCACGACGTTGTCGCACGCGCTGGCGAGCCGCACCGCGTACTGAGACGGTCAACAATCATAGCGAGAACGGCTTCGCATGCAATTGTCTGATAACAATCTCATTTGGATTGACCTAGAAATGACGGGCCTGGAGCCAGATCGGGATGCAATCATTGAGATCGCAACGATCGTGACGAGCGAGGATCTCAGTAAAGATGTCGAAGGTCCGGTATTGGCCATTCGTCAAACGGATCAGCTGCTCGCATCGATGGACGCGTGGAACACCAAGCATCATCACGCATCAGGATTGACCGCGCGTGTGCGCGCAAGCGATGTCGATACGGCGCAAGCAGAAGCCGCAACGCTGGCATTTTTGGCGCAGTACGTGCCACCTGGCCACTCGCCGATGTGTGGCAACAGCATTTGCCAGGACCGACGTTTTCTATCCCGCTGGATGCCGCAGCTGGAAACGTTTTTTCACTACCGAAATCTCGATGTCAGTACCTTAAAAGAACTGAAAAATCGCTGGGCACCCGGTTTGCCGTCATACCCCAAACGGGGACGGCATCGGGCATTGGATGACATTCGCGACTCGATCGAGGAGTTGCGGCATTATCGCACGCATTTCCTGCGCCTTGAGCCGTCACCGCCCGCATGAAGCTGCCCACCGCCTTGTACGATCGCGCGGGCTTACAGGCGCTGGACACGTGGGCGGTGCAACAGGGCGGGGTCTCAGGCGAGACGCTGATGCGCCGCGCCGGAGGCGCTGCGTTCGAGGCCCTGCGCCAGCGTTGGCCAAGCGCGCGGCATATCGCGGTCGTCTGCGGTAGCGGTAACAACGCGGGTGATGGGTACGTGGTGGCGATGCTCGCCAGTCAAGCGGGTTTGCAGGTCACCGCGATCACCTTAGGCGATGTCGACAAACTAAGCGCACCAGCTCGCGCTTGCTATCATGATCTCCTCGCTGCTGGGGTGCAGCCAAGCACGCGCTTCGACGGGACGCGGCCGTTCGAGCTCATTGTTGATGCGCTCTTAGGGATCGGCTTAGACCGCGATTTAGACGGACGCTATGCCGAGGCCGTAAACGCCGTCAACGCCCATGCGGCCCCGGTGCTAAGCATCGATATTCCCAGCGGTCTCGATGCCTCCACCGGCAGGTGCTGGGGGCTCGCCGTGCAGGCTGCCTGCACGGTAACGTTCGTGGGCTTGAAACAAGGGTTTTTTACCGGCGCTGGACCGCAGGTGTGTGGTGACATCGTATGCGCGGATATCGCCGTGCCGAGCGCAGCTTATGACGCCGTCGCGCCCACCGGCCGACGTTTTGCCTACGACACCCTAGCCGCGTTGCCGCGCCGTCCCCGCAGTGCACATAAAGGTCATCACGGACACGTTTTGGTGATCGGAGGCGCGCCGGGTTTTGCGGGCGCCGCGCGCTTGACGGCTGAGGCGGCGGCCCGTAGCGGCGCTGGTTTGGTCTCTGTCGCTTGCCATCCAGATAGCATCGCGGTCATTGCCAGCGCACGGCCAGAATTAATGGTGCATGGGATCACCACTGCCGAGGATCTTACCGCGCTGCTCGCGCGTGCGACGGTGTTCGCGATCGGCCCTGGCCTCGGCCAAGATGCGTGGGGGACGTCGTTGTTTGCGCGTGTGCTGGAGCGCTCACAAGCGGCTGTTGTCGATGCGGATGCCCTGAACTTGCTCGCCCGTGAACCCGTGCAACGGGACAATTGGATCCTGACGCCGCATCCCGGCGAGGCCGCTCGCCTGCTCGAATGTGCGGTCGTGGACATCGAGGCTGACCGCTGCGCCGCGGCGCGCCAGTTGCAACGACGCTACGGTGGTGTTGCCGTGTTAAAAGGGGCGGGCAGTCTAGTCGCCCACGGCGATTGCATCGAGACGTGTAGCGCCGGTAATCCCGGCATGGGCACGGGTGGTATGGGCGATGTGCTCACCGGTGTCATTGCTGGCCTTGTCGCGCAAGGCTTCGCAAATCCGATCGCGACCCGCTATGGCGTCGCCGTACATGCGGCGGCTGCCGATCTTGCCGCGCGCGGGGGTGAGCGTGGCACCTTGGCGTCGGATCTGTTTCCGTATTTACGGCAACTGTTCAACCACGGCGTCGCATGACCGAAAACGGGGGGCGCCACACGCTTGTCGTTGCGGACGAGCAGTGCATGTTGCAACTGGGCGCTTCTCTAGCGCAGCCGCCGGCGGGCGGGCTGCGCCTTTATTTTGAAGGTGAGTTAGCGGCTGGCAAAACCGTTTGTGCGCGCGGGTTTCTGCGTGCGCGCGGCTATCACGGCACGGTTAAAAGCCCGACGTTCACCCTAGTTGAAAGCTATGCGCTCGCCACAGGTACCGTGCACCATTTCGATCTTTATCGCTTGCGGGATCCCGAGGAGCTCTATTTCCTAGGTGTCGACGACTATTTAGTCAATTCAGCAGATTGTCTCGTTGAATGGCCGTCACGGGCGCGCCGGGCCTTACCGCCCGCTGACTTAAATCTGCATATCGAGTGCCTGGACAGCCGTCGCAGGCGCGTCGAAATGGTGGTCAGCAGCGCTAAGGGTGCGGCACTACTGCGCCACCTCAAAAACGACGGTTGGGGCCCATCGACAGCGATTGATAGCCATTAAAATCAAATTCGCACAGGATATTAGCCGTCTTTTCTCCGACGCGCTTGAATTCTTGTGGATAACGCGCTAAATAATATCTGCATTGATTTGAGCTTTCGCTTGTATCCATGCGTATTCTATTGTTTTTCTCGCTGTGGTTCGCGGGCCATTGGGCCGCGGCGACCGAAGTTCAGGCGCTGCGGGCCTGGTCGGGCCCGGAAAAAACGCGTTTGGTGCTCGATCTTTCTGGGCCACCGGACTATGAAGTATTTGCGATCGGTGCCCCGGAACGCTTGGTGGTCGATTTAGCGGATACCCAATTGCATGGGCCCTTGTCGTTGCCAGCCGCCGCGAGAGCACGGATCTTACGGTTGCGGCAGGCGCGCCACGGCACCAGCGTCCGTTTAGTATTTGATCTCGCCCGTAAGTCGTCGTATCACTACGTGTTGCTCAAACCTCACGAACCTTACGGTTATCGGCTCGTCGTGGATCTGCGCGACTTGGCGCCAAAGGCGGTTGGCTATGATCCGATTGCAGCGATCGCCGCGCGTGAAACACCCGGACGCACGGCACAATCACCACCGAGCAACTCGGGCGCGTGGCGTGACATCGTCATTGCCATCGATGCCGGCCACGGCGGCGAGGACCCGGGTGCGATTGGTCCCCGGGGCACCCATGAAAAGGACATCAACCTCAAAGTAGCCCGCGAGCTCGCGGCTTTGGTCAACGGTCAAGCAGGAATGCGAGCCGTCTTAATCCGGGATGGCGATTATTATGTCGGTTTGCGTGAACGCATGCGAAAAGCGCGTCAACATCGGGCTGATCTATTCATATCGGTGCATGCCGATGCGATCCCAAACCGGCGCGTACGGGGTTCATCGGTTTATGTGCTCTCGCCCAGGGGCGCCAGTAGCGAGGCTGCGCGTTGGTTGGCGGCGCGCGAAAACGCGAGCGATTTGGTCGGCGGTGTAACGCTGCACGGCAAAGACGCCATGGTGAAAACCACGCTCTTGGATCTCTCCCAAACCGCGTCCTTGCAAGCGAGCACCGCGGCCGCAGAAGCCGTGTTGGCTGCTTTGCGCCACGTCGGGGCTGTGCACCGCACCGATGTGCAACGGGCTGGCTTTATGGTCTTAAAATCGCCCGATATTCCGTCGCTGTTAGTGGAAACCGCATTTATTTCTAACCCGCAAGAGGAGCAGCGCTTAGGTAGCAAAAAATTTAGGCGCAAAGTCGCGGGTGCCTTGCTCGCAGGTCTCAAGCGGTATTTTACGCAGGCTGCGCCGACGGGAACGCGCTTCGCACGCGGACGACAGCATCGAGTGGTTGCTGGCGATACCTTGTCGGCGCTGGCCTTACGCTATGCGGTGAGTATGGAGAGCATTAAGTTGAGCAATGGCCTCGATCGCGAAATGCTGCTTACCGGAGAAGTACTCGCTATTCCGTAGCCGCTTGCGGCGCCTGTTCATTGTTGGCCCCGATATTTACACTGTGACCGCTATGCGTGAGCAGCCCTCACCAATACGTCCGCTTACGGATCAATTAATCAACCAAATTGCCGCGGGTGAAGTGATTAGCCGGCCCGCGTCGGTAGTCAAAGAGTTGATCGAAAATGCCATTGACGCGAATGCGACACGCATCGACATCGACATTTACGACGGCGGCATCGCGCGCGTGCAGGTGCGTGACGATGGCGCTGGCATTGCCGCGGACGATTTAGCCCTCGCCGTGACCCGTCATTGCACCAGCAAGCTCGTCACCTCGGCCGATCTGAGCGCCATTTATTCGCTGGGCTTTCGGGGTGAAGCGCTCGCTAGTATCGCGGCCGTAGCACGCTTGAATCTGACCTCGCGCCCGCGTGAGGCCGAGCTCGGCATGGTCATTACGTGTCGCCCTGAGGAGAAACCTAGTACACCACAACCCGAGTCGCATCCGCCCGGCACGACAGTTGAAGTGCTTGATCTATTTGCCCGCCTGCCGGCGCGGCGACGTTTTCTCAAACGCGCGCAAACCGAGTACCTGCACGTGCAGCAAAGCGTGCGTCGCGCTGCGTTTTGCCACCCCGCCATCCGTTTTCGCCTGTGCCGCGATGGGCGTCGCGTGCTCGATCTGCCCGCAGTGAGGGATGCGAGCACAGCGCAACGCCGTTGGCGGGCTTTGTTCGGGAGCGGATTTGCGCGTGACGCTAACGCCGTGGACTTGCGCGCGACAAGTTTACGGGTACATGGTTGGGTCGCTTCGGAGGCCCTCGCACGCAGTAGCGCCGATTTGCAATTCTTAGCGGTCAATGGCCGCACTGTACGGGATCGCCAACTCGCCCACGCGGTTCGTCTCGCCTATGGTGACCGCCTTGCAAAGGGACGTTACCCGGCCTATGCGCTGCATATCGAGCTTCCCGTCAGTGAAGTAGATGTCAATGTGCACCCGGAGAAAGCAGAAGTCCGGTTTCATCGTGTTCGGGAAGTGCATGATGTGCTCCTCAAGGCCGTGCGCACCGGCCTCGAATCACGTACCGCGGTGAGCTCGGTAGCGGGCTCCGACGCCGCGGCTTCGCCAGTTACGCCGCTCGAAGTGCGTGAGAAAGACGCTGAAGTGCGCGTTACCGCGGCGCCGCCGCCGGTAGCGCCGTGGCGCTTAATCGCGCCAAGTTACGCTGTGCAGATCGAGTGCGATGTGCTTACGCTCATCGATCTAGGTGGCTTGCAACAGGCCGTGTTAGCGGCGCATTTCAACCGCTTGGAAACACCTGCGAGCGAGGCCGTCACCACACGGCCGCTACTCTTCCCAGTCGTGCTCAAGGCACCGACAGACACGGCCAGGCTTGCCAGGTGGGGACGTTGGGGTGTGATGTTCAACAGCTCCCACGACGATACTTATACGCTCCAGGCGGTGCCGGCCATTCTGCCTGAGCTCGATGCCGCAGGTTTCGCAGAAAAACTGCTTGCATCGGGTGATGGCGAGCCCGCACCGCACGCGCTCATCGCAGCTGCGCTGGCGAGTTTATTATGGCCTTCAATTCCGCCGGCCGTGCAAGCCTATGTGCAGCGACTGCTCACGCAGGCGACGGATCTTGCGCTTAACGTTGCGGATTTTCAGCGACTTCTCGACGCTTGTGAACTGCAGCGCTTGTTTAAATCCGCGCCGCTATGATGACGACAAGCTCCTTGCCACCCGTGTTTTTTATCATGGGCCCGACTGGTGTGGGCAAAACGGCGTGTGCCGTGGCGCTCGCGCAACGCTTTCCTATCGAGGTGATCAGCGTTGATTCTGCTCAGGTCTATCGCGGCCTCGATGTCGGTACCGCTAAGCCAGACCCATACGTGCGCCAGCGCTGCCCGCATCATCTGCTTGACTTGATCGAACCCCGCGAAGCTTATTCGGCGGCTCGATTTCGCCACGACGCCCTGGCGGTGATCGACGAACTGCATAAACGCGCACGGGTGCCGTTGCTGGTCGGCGGTACCGGCTTATATTTTCGCACGCTCGAGCGCGGCATCGCCTCGTTACCTAAGCCCGACGCACGCGTGCGCACCGCATTAGCGGCCGACTGTGACCGCCTCGGCAGTGTCGCGCTGCACACGCGCTTGGCACACCTCGATCCGGTAAGCGCCGCGCGTATTCATCCGCGCGATCCACAACGCATCATGCGCGCCTTGGAAGTATTTCAGACAAGCGGTCGTCGGCTCTCCGAAGCCCACGCCGCAGGTCGTGTCGGGCCACTCAAGTACCCGCTCGTTAAATGGGTGCTCGCACCGTCCGACCGTGGCCATTTGCGGGCCACGCTGGCGCGACGCTTTCATGACATGCTGAGGTGTGGTTTGGTCAATGAAGTGAGATATCTTTGGCAGCGTGATGATCTCGAACTTAGGATGCCGGCACTGCGCGCCGTGGGTTATCAGCAAATCTGGCGCTATCTCGACGGCGAAATCGACCGTGATGCCATGATCAGTACCGCGATCATCGCAACTCAGCAACTTGCGAAACGCCAATTGACCTGGTTGCGAGGCGAGCAAGGTGCGCACTGGTTTCGCGATCCCAAGATCGCAATCGAGGCGATGACGCGCGCGTTCGAATCCTTGCGTGTGCGCTAGGTGCTGCCGAAATATTCGGACCTTGAGTAAATTATTCGGTATACTTCAACGTGACATTTAAGCCATCATTGCATCTACATAAAGTTCACGACCGAAGGCTAGGCGTGGGGAGCGATACGAAAACGCTACTAGGTTATCCGAGATCAATTCGGCGCGAAACGTGTCGTGAGAGATGGCGTTCACTTATAACGCGAATAAAGACGCAAGGAGACCCGCATGAGCAAGGGACAATCATTACAAGAACCGTACCTCAATGCTTTGCGCAAAGAACGTATCGCCGTATCGATTTATCTCGTTAATGGCATCAAACTCCAAGGACAAATTGAATCATTCGATCAATTCGTGATACTGCTGCGAAATTCAGTCAGCCAAATGGTATACAAGCACGCGATCTCCACTGTGGTGCCGGCCCGGAACGTCAAGCTTCCGCGTACCGATGATGAAGACGAGTCCGAGGACGAATGAGCCGAGTGTCTGCGTTTGTTTGAACGACCAGACGTCGGGGAGCGCGCGATACTCGTCGACGTGAGGCTGGCGCAACCCCGCTACGAGGGTGATCCCGCGGAATTTCGTGAACTAGCGATCTCGGCCAACGTACAGCTAGTCGCCGAACTGTCCAGCCACCGCGAGCGCCCGGATCCCAAGTTCCTACTTGGGGAAGGCAAGGTCACCGAGCTGAAATCCTTGGTCATCAGCGCCGCTGCGGACGTTGTTTTGGTCGACGGTACCTTGTCACCTGCCCAAGAACGTAACCTTGAAGGTGAGATCAATTGTCGCGTTATCGATCGCACGCGGGTGATCCTCGATATCTTTGCGCAGCGGGCGCGTTCCTTCGAGGGCAAGCTGCAAGTCGAAATGGCGCAGCTGAAACACCTCTCGACCCGTTTGGTGCGGGGGTGGACTCACCTCGAGCGACAAAAAGGCGGCATCGGACTGCGCGGCCCGGGTGAAACCCAACTCGAAAGCGATCGACGCCTGATCGGAAAGCGCATTCAGGTGTTGGCACAGCGCTTGAAAAAACTCCAGCAACAACGACGCCAAGGTTCTCGGGCACGCGCGCGGGCCTCGCTATCAACGGTCGCGCTAGTAGGTTATACCAACGCTGGTAAGTCGACCTTGTTCAATTTACTCACGCAGGCGAAAGCCTATGCAGCCGACCAATTGTTTGCAACTTTGGATACCACATTGCGACGCATGGCCGTGCCCGGCGAGAAACCGGTGTTGCTCAGCGATACAGTCGGTTTCATCGGCAATTTGCCCCCAGAATTGATCGCCGCGTTTCATGCTACCTTAGAAGAAACTACAGAAGCTGCGCTGCTGCTCCACGTTATCGATGCTAGCGATGAGGAAATGGGTGCACGGCGCGGCGATGTTGAGGACGTGCTTAGTCGTCTCGGTGCCGGCGCGACGCCGGTGCTGGAGGTATATAACAAAATCGATTGCCTAGTATCGAATGCTCCTCGAGTCGAACGCGATCCCAGTGGACAGGTACGACGCGTGTGGCTGTCCGCACGCACGGGCGCGGGGGTAAACCTATTGGTGGACGCCATTGCAGAACAGTTGAGCACGGCAAAAACGCGGCGCTGGGTGCGATTGCCACCGCAAGCCGGTCGCCTCCGCGCGCAGTTGTATCGCATCGGTGCTGTGCGCGATGAAATGAGTACGGACGACGGTGGTTATGCCCTTGAAATCACCATTGAAGACGGTCGTTGGGAGCGCTTACGTGAACGTGCACAAGTAGTAGCGACCGATGTGCCGATGCCGGAGCTTGAAAGCTTGTTCGAGCAGCGAACTACATCTAACTAGCGCCGGTATTGCTCGAGGACCGTGAATGATGACGCAGGAAAGATTTGTCTCGGCGCCGGGCTGGCGTCCGCAGCGCAGCTGTCCTTACGGGCAGGGCGGCGCGCAAGCGTATCTAACCCGGTCAGGGCCGCGGTAATGAAGCCGTGCGATGTTATTTGGCGCATGGCGACACCGCGACTACGCAATGACAATGCGCGTTACCACAAGCGCTGGGCACAAACGCCGTGAGCACCTGGTGCATCATCCGAATTAGCCGCGGTTGCAACGCTAGCCGCGTCCACGCTGTGAGAGGAGACCTTCACCTAATCGGCGCTGCGGCGAGGACTACCAGGCGCCGGCCAGGTTCTTTTATGAATCATCTTCATTGCGGCGCAGCTTGGAGACCCTTACAATCCAAGAGCTTAGGCTAATGAGAGCACACTGAATGTCCTGGAATGATTCGAACGATAACGAACGCGACCCGTGGGGCGGACGCCGCGGCGATCAAGGACCACCGGACCTCGATGAGGTGGTGCGAAAAATGCAGGAGAAGCTCAGCGGTGTGTTCGGCAGGGGCGGTCGCGGTGGCGGACCCCGCGGCGTCGCCGGCGGCGGACGGGACCCTAACACCAAAGCGGTATGGACAATCGTGGGTTTGGCCTTATTAGCGCTATTGATATTTTTGTCTTTTTATCGCATCGGACCCGCCGAACGTGGCCTGGTATTGCGTTTCGGGAAATATCAGACAACGCTGCAACCCGGACCCCATTTGCGCTTTCCCCCCCCGATCGAGCAGGTCATTAAAGTCAACATCGACCAAATCCGCGCGTTTACGGTCAATGCGAGCATGCTCACGCAAGATGAAAACATCGTGGATGTTGAAATGGCGGTCCAATATCGGATCAACGAAGTCGAAGACTACGTCTTGAAGATCAGCGATCCCGATGAATCCGTGCATCGCGCGGCAGAAAGCTCGATCCGCGAAATTATCGGGACTAACGAGTTTGATTTTGTCATTACGGAAGGTCGGGCAGACATCGCCGTGAAGGCCAAGGACCTCATGCAGCAAATGCTGGATACCTATCACTCCGGTATCGAAGTGACCAGTGTCAATATGGCGCCGGCGACCCCGCCCGAGCAGGTCAAGGCGGCGTTCGACGACGCGATCAAAGCGCGTGAGGACGAACAGCGCAAAGTCAACGAGGCCGAGGCTTATCGCAATGAAATCATCGAACGCTCACAGGGCGAAGCCGCGCGCATGCGTCTCGAGGCAGAAGCATATCGGGAGCAAGTTGTGGCCCGTTCCGAAGGTGAGGCGCGTCGATTCGAGAAGCTCCTGGCTGAATACGAACGGGCGCCGGAAGTCACTCGTAGGCGTCTTTATATCGAGACCGTCGAGAACGTGCTATCGAATAGTTCCAAAGTAATGCTCGATGCACAAGGCGGCAATAGCTTGATGTATTTGCCGCTAGATAAATTGATGCAGAAATCACGTTCTCGTAGCGCGATTCGTGGCGATCATGAACCTGATTTTTTGCAAGAAGAGTATTTTCAACCGTCTCCCGATCCCATCGAACGGTCGCGCACCAGTTCCCGAACGAGAGGTAGCCGCTGATGCCTTTGCGTTATTTGATTCCGCTCGTGTTGGTTGCTGCGCTGGCCTATTTCGGTTTATTTGTGGTAGACGAACGAGAACGTGCCATCTTGTTTCAGCTTGGCGAAATCAAGCGCTCGGATTACAAGCCCGGATTGCACTGGAAAGTTCCAGTCATTCAAGATGTGCGTAAGTTTGACATGCGTCTGCAAACGCTAGACGCGGATCCACAGCGCTTTTTGACGGGTGAAAAAAAGGACCTTATCGTCGACTCTTTCGTTCGTTGGCGCATTAAAGATGTCGTGAAATTTTATTTGGCGACGGGTGGTGATCCACGCCGTGCGGGGATTTTGCTCTACCAAAAAATAAACGACGGATTGCGTGATGAGTTCGGTAAACGAACACTGAAGCAAGTTGTCTCCGGCGAGCGCGGCGACATCATGCAGATTGTTACCCAAACGGCGGATAGCCGTGGCGAAGAACTTGGCATGGAGATCATAGATGTGCGCTTAAAACGCATCGACTTGCCCCAGGAAGTGAGTTCAAACGTGCACGAACGTATGCGTTCTGAACGGTCGCGCGTAGCACGCGAATTGCGCGCTCGCGGTGAAAAGGAAGCGACCCGCATTCGTGCGGATGCGGATCGGGCGCGCACCGTGATCAGCGCGGAGGCCTATCGGGATGCCGAGACGATGCGCGGCGAGGGCGATGCAAAAGCGGCGGAAATTTATGCGAATGCTTTCAATCGCAATCCGGAATTTTACGATTTTTACCGTAGCCTCAACGCCTATAAGCAAAGTTTTCGCGGCGAAGACAACATGTTTTTGCTCGAGCCGGATTCGGATTTTTTCAAATATTTTTCTAATTCCGGCGCCGAATAAGTGACGCTTTGCCGCGGTCGCATGTAGCTGAACGAGCGGTGCTGCCATGTGGGAGAATTTGCTTACTGCGCTCGCTTTAGTGCTCGTTGTCGAGGGCATATTGCCGTTTCTCAATCCGGCCCAATTTCGTAAGAGTTTATTGATGATTTCTCAAATGAATGATGGCAACTTGCGCGCCGCTGGCCTCGTGTTCATGTTCATTGGCGTTGCTTTGCTGTATCTCGTGAGGTCCTGATGACCAAAGGCGCGCGCTGGTTACTACCCGATGGTGTGGATGAACTGCTGCCCCAGCAGGCGCGAAATTTGGAGATTTTGCGCCGCCGGATGATCGATTTGTGCGAAAGCTGGGGGTATAAATTGGTGATGCCGCCGATGATCGAGTTTCTCGATTCTCTGTTATCGGGCAACGGCGAAGATCTCGATTTGCAGACCTTTAAGTTGATCGACCAACTTAGTGGGCGCTTAATGGGTTTGCGTGCAGACATTACGCCGCAAATCGCACGAATCGATGCCCATCGTTTGCCGAGCGAGACACCCCAGCGTTTGTGTTATGTCGGCCCGGTATTGCATACCAAACCGGAAAATTTCTCCGGTTCGCGAAATCCCTTTCAAGCGGGCGCCGAGCTCTACGGCCATGCGGGTATTGAGAGCGATGTCGAAGTTATATGTCTGATGGCAGAAGTGCTGGCGGTCGGCGGCTTGAGCGATGTGACCATAGAACTTGGCCATATGGGCGTCTTTAAAGGGCTCGTCGAAGCCGCCGGTCTCAGCGCCGATGACGAGTCCGCCGTATTAGCGGGCCTGCTACGTAAGTCAGGTCCCGAGGTGTTCGAATGTCTGCACGCGGCCGGTGTCGCGCCGCGCACCCAACGGACTTTTGAAGCCTTGTTGGATTGCCATGGAGATGCCGGCAGTATCGAGCAGATGGGTGCGACATGGCGCTTTGCACCACCGCGCGTGCGCGCTGCGTTGACGACATTGGCAAGCCTCGTCGCACTCGTGCGGGCACGCTTGCCCAGCCATGACTTGCATATCGATCTGGCGGAATTGCGAGGTTACCGTTACCACACCGGTGTCATCTTCGCAGCTTATTCAAAACAACTTGGCCGTGCGCTCGCCTATGGTGGGCGCTACGACAATATCGGGCGACAATTCGGGCGGCACCGTGACGCCACCGGTTTCAGCATTGATCTGAAAACGCTGATTCATCTCACCGATCAGCGTTTGCCGGAAAGACTAACGATTTTTGCCGAACCAGGAGACTCGGCGGCGCGCACCGCCGCGATAGCGGCACAGCGTGCGCGCGGCAACGTCGTCATTGAAGCCTTACCCGGACAAACAGGCGGTGCGCCCGAGATGGGCTGCGCCCGCGTGTTACGCGAGCACGGCGACGGTTGGCGGGTGGAAGAGCTGGAAAAGTAATGCTGGGCAGCTTCATCTTTGGGGCAAACCGTTGAACAAGGCAGTTGTTGTCGTCGGTGCGCAATGGGGCGATGAGGGCAAGGGTAAAATCGTCGATTTGCTCACCGACCGTGCTCAAGCAGTGGTTCGTTATCAAGGTGGACACAATGCCGGGCACACGGTAGTCATCGATGGCGAGACCACGATCTTGCATTTAATCCCGTCGGGAATACTGCGCGACGGCGTGCAATGCTTGATCGGGAATGGCGTAGTCGTTGCGCCGGACGCCTTGCTCTCAGAGCTCGAGATGTTGGAATCGAAAGCGGTGCCCGCACGTGAGCGCCTCGTCGTTAGTTCCAGCGCGACCCTGATCCTGCCCTATCACATTGCGCTCGACCAAGCGCGCGAAAAGGCGCGCGGAACGAGCGCGATCGGTACCACGGGGCGTGGCATCGGTCCCGCCTACGAAGACAAAGCGGCACGCCGAGCTTTACGCATCGAAGATTTACTCCACCGTGAACGATTCGCAGCGAAGCTCGGCGAGGTACTGGACTACCACAATTTCATGCTCGCGAATTTCTATCGCACCAAACAGCTCGATTTCCAAGAAATCCTCGACCAGCAAATGGCCTATGCTGAAGCTGTCGAACCTTTGGTCGGAGACGTCACCGAGACACTCTACGAGCTACAAAAACGAGGCGGTACGGTACTCTACGAGGGCGCGCAGGGAACGTTGCTAGACGTCGATCACGGGACTTATCCTTACGTCACATCGTCGAATACGACAGCAGGATTTGCCGCGACAGGCACCGGCTCTGGGCCGTGCAACATCGACTATGTCCTGGGTATCACGAAGGCGTATACAACGCGGGTTGGGTCGGGTCCCTTCCCGACGGAGCTATTCGACGCGCATGGCGAATATTTAGCCGCGCGTGGTCACGAGTTTGGTGCGACGACCGGTCGCCCACGACGCTGCGGTTGGTTCGACGCGGTTGCGCTTAGACGTGCTCGTATGACGAATGGAATTTCCGGCTTGTGCATCACCAAGCTCGATGTGCTGGATGGGATCGACGTGATTCGAATTTGCGTTGGTTACCAGGACGGCGAAGGCGCCGCGGTAACCGCCGCGGTGGGGGCCGAAGTGCTCGCGACGGTGGAGCCGATCTATGAAGAATTGCCCGGCTGGCAAACGTCAACCTTAGGTGTGCGTAGCTATGACGGATTACCCTCAAACGCCGTCGCTTATCTACGCCGTATCGCTGAGATTTGCGAGTGTCCCGTTGATATTATCTCAACCGGTCCGGATCGCGCCGATACGATCGTGGTGCGAGATCCATTTTCGTAAGCGAAGATGGATTGCGAGTCTGATCCCTTGGCCCTTTTTCGTCGCTGGTTAGCAGAGGCTGAAAAACGAGAACCCGATGAACCGGCAGCAATGTCGGTGGCAACAGTCGATACCAACGGCAATCCATCGCTGCGCATGGTCTTACTGCGCGGTTTGGACGAGCGGGGATTTGTGTTCTATACCAACCTCGGCAGTCGCAAGGCACAAGAGTTACAAGAACGGCCGGTTGCGGCGCTCTGTTTTCACTGGAAATCTTTGGCCCGGCAAGTACGCATCGAAGGCGCCGTCTCACAAGTCAGCGATAGTGATGCGGATGCTTATTTCGCCTCGCGGGCGCGGGAGTCTCAAATTGGCGCGTGGGCCTCGAAGCAGTCGACAATATTGCGAGGGCGCTTTGAGCTGGAAGCCCGCGTCGCGAAATATGGCGCACGGTTTGGGTTGGGCACGGTACCGCGCCCGCCGTTTTGGTCGGGATTTCGCGTTTATCCACAAACCTATGAGTTCTGGCAAAAACGTCCGTTTCGACTCCACGAACGGGCGGTTTATACGCGCACTGCGGCGGGCTGGCGCAGCGAAGCACTCTATCCATAAGCGCTCGACAAACGCTAAGCTAATATGAGGGAGTGAATGGCACGAGATCAATTCAATCTAGACGGAAAAATTGCGCTCGTTGCAGGTGCAAGTCGCGGTATCGGTGCGGCGATCGCGCAGCTATTAGCCGAATATGGCGCGCAATTGATCGTTGCGAGTAGACGCATCGAGGCGTGTCAAAATGTGGCGGACGCGATCGCTGTCGCTGGCGGCCGTGCGGAAGCTCACGTTTGCCATCTCGGGGAACTCGATCAAATCGAGGCGATTTATGAACATATTGACGCGCGTTATGGTCGCCTCGATATCTTAGTTAATTGCGGCGCGGCGAACCCTTATTACGGCCACGTGATCGATACGCCGGTAGCGGCGTTTCAAAAAACCGTTGATGTGAATTTGCGCGGCTATTTTTATATGTCAGTCGCAGCCTGCAAGCGCATGAAAACCCACGGTGGAGGTAGCATCGTCAACGTGTCGTCCACAAACGCGATCACGCCGGGTGATAAACAAGCCGTCTATTCGATCACTAAGGCGGGGATTCTCAATATGACCCGCGCATTTGCTAACGAGTGCGGTCAATGGAATATTCGTGTTAATGCGCTAATTCCTGGGGTGACGAAAACGAAGTTCGCGCAAGCTTTGCACGACGACGAGTCGTTTCTAGAACCTGCGCGAGCACGTACACCTTTGGGACGTTCGGCTGAGCCGCGTGAAATGGCGGCTGCTGTATTGTATTTATGCTCGGCGGCGTCATCTTACGCAACCGGCAGTTTTATCACCGTAGATGGCGGTTATCTCGCCTAGGGAACGGCATGAAATTGGTAGTGGAAGCAAGAAGGGGCGGTATGAATGCTTGAGGAATGCTTGTTGAGTCGACGTGACATCGAGTTTCTACTCTACGAGCTCATCGGCGTTGAGACGTTAACCGAACGAGCCCGCTATCGAGGACAAGACCGAGAAACCTACAATGCTGTTATCGCTGCCGCGGCGAAACTGGCCGCCGAAGAGTTTGCACCGCACGCCGCGAAGCTCGATCAGCAAGAGCCCGAATACGACAACGGTGAAGTCGATATTATCCCTGAAGTCAAGGCCGCCCTCGACGCCTACGTCGAAGCGGGGTTTATGGGGGCGTCGTTTGACGAAAAATGGGGTGGCATGCAGTTGCCATGGATAATTGCCCAAGTCTGTGCGGCGTATTTTAACGCCGCGAATGTGGCAACCGCGGCGTATCCTTTTCTCACGATTGCGGCTGCGAATTTGCTCGCCGAATTCGGTAGTGAGGATCTCAAAGCACGTTATTTGAAAGACCTGATCGGTGGCCGATTTTTTGGTTCGATGTGCTTAACGGAGCCGCACGCAGGATCGTCTCTAAGCGATATCCGCACGCGAGCGGTCCCTACCGGTAACGGTGACTATTTTATCAGCGGCACTAAAATGTGGGTGTCGGCGACCGAGCACCAGCTGGCGGAAAACATCGTTCACTTGGTGCTTGCGAGAATCGCGGATGCGCCAGTGGGCGTCAAAGGGATTTCGCTATTCTTGGTGCCCAAATTTTTAGTCGACGCCAATGGTGAGTGCGGCGCTCATAACGATGTTTTTTGTGCCGGACTTAATCGTAAAATGGGTTATCGCGGCACGGTTAATGCAGTGCTTAATTTCGGTGATGGGGACAGCTGTCGCGGTTGGTTGATCGGCGAGCCGCATTGCGGCTTGTCGTATATGTTCCATATGATGAATGAAGCGCGCGTCGGTGTCGGTTTAGGCGCGACTGCGTTGGGTTACGCAGGCTATTTGCATTCGCTTCATTACGCGCGCGAGCGTGCCCAAGGTCGGCATCCGGAGAACAAGGATCCGGCATCGCCCCAGGTGCCGATCGTAGAACACGCAGATATTAAGCGACTTCTACTCTCACAAAAATCGGCGGTGGAAGGTGCGTTAGCGCTCACGCTATATTGTGCTTATCTACTCGACTTGCAGCGTAGTGCGGAGACGAAGGAAGAATATACTCAGCGCGGTTTATTCCTGGATCTCTTGACGCCGATCGCGAAATCTTGGCCGAGCGAGTTTTGTCTCGAAGCCAATAAACATGCGATTCAAGTTTTGGGTGGCGCCGGCTACTCGAGCGACCACCCAGTCGAGCGTTTTTATCGCGACAATCGCCTCAATCCGATCCATGAAGGCGCCCATGGCATTCACGGTATCGACCTCTTGGGCCGCAAGGTGACGATGCACGGCGGCAGTGCCTTAGAGCGATTATTTGTAGAAATCGATCGCGCCCTGGATGAGGCTGCGCAGTTTGATCAATTAGCGGAGGATCGGGATTCGTTGCGACAGAGCCGCCTCGCCTTGGAGACGACCACCGAGCGCCTATTGGCCATGCGTGCCGCCGGTGAGTTGCGGCGTTATCTAGCTAACGCCAGCCTTTATCTCGACGCTTTCGGTCACATCGTTATCGCCTGGCAGTGGTTGCGTATGGCAACAGTGGCGGCAGCGGCGTTGCGGTGTTCGGCTCATCCCGATGACGCCTTCTACCGAGGCAAGATTCAGGCGTGTCGATTTTTTACCCGCTATGAATTGTCTCGCGTTCCGGACCGTTTGAATTTGCTCGCGCGCGGTGACGAGACTTGTCTTAGCATGCAGGATGCCTGGTTCTAGTCTCGATATTTCCCGAGGCGCGCGCTGCGTTGGTGGCCAGGGTGGCTACCCTGACGCCGACACAGACCCACTAAGGCAGTGCCCAGCAAGATCAGCGAGCTGGGTTCGGGTACCGCGGAAAATACACGCGTCAGTTCGAGGCGTATCTCGGGGTCTTCTAGGTCTAGATTTAACCCCTCATCGACCGCAATAAGACCGAAACCACGGGCGTAGTATTTAAATTCCAGCGCCTCCGGATCTAGCTGTGTGGTTTCTAAAACGGCGAGCACATTCGTGAAGTCTCCGATCGTCAGTGCAAGCATCTGATCAAGCGCATACGTCGTGCCTTCATCGAGCGCTTCGTCGGCCGGGGAGAACTCTTGGTAATAATTGAAACCCAGCGTTAAGTCGGCTGGCATGATAAAACCGGGTAGCGCCCCATGCTCCCCGGCACGCCAAGCGCTACTATTATCGGTGCCGATAAGCTTGTCGTCGTCATCATAGTGATAGTTGACGACATCTTCGCCGAAATACCAAACGTTGCCGACCGTGTCTTGCGCGTAGTAATCGAAGGTTTCCTCGACCAATAAATCGTCTTCGAACGAACGATCCAGACGCGAGGTGGTCGGCACACCCGTGATCGTCGGGCCGGCGCCGACCACGGTTAATTCAAATCGTTCGTTAATGATTTCACCATCTTCCTCCTTAGAACCCGCGTACACCCGGGTCAGCGTATTCTGTAGGGGAAAATAGGGGTGATTGATTTCGGCGTTCGGGACAAACGTCGCTGTGGAAATATCTGGGATGACGGGCACCGCGGCACTGGTCAGCGGCACAACTAGCGCACCGGCAACGACCGGTAGTCTCATACCTGAGCTTATCTGAAACATTGCTATATCCTATGGTCACATATCGGGGAATAAGTGCACTACCCTGTGCACACTCGTGAACTGTAGGTCGTGAGACGTTTGTCGGAGGTAAGGGCTTGGTTAAGATTGCGTAAAATACGCCAACGAAATCCCGATTCGCCGTGACCAACCCGCGTGACGGTGAAACAGTATCCCGGTTAGAAACCTTAAGAAAAACGTCACGAAGGAGGCGATCGGCACGGAGCCGCGCAGTGCGCAACGAGACCTATCAGATAGACGGGCGAGGCGTGCACGAGCACGCGGCGACACCGCCGACGGCCTCCACAGTAGTTTTTCTTAAAGTGCCTAGCGGCGGTGCTTCCCGGGTGTGTCAAAGGTCACGGGCCCCACACCCGAACGCGCCGCGTGAGCGCCCCTCCGCGTGGCTCGCCGCGCACGGTGTCCAAGTGTCGATTGGGCATCATGACCGCGGCGTGCGTGACGGCGCTCATGTGAGCGTTGGTCATAGGGACCCGCGCGGCCGTCGATGGGATGGTGCCGATGTCGATGATAAGCGGGATGATGCGGGTAGAGGCGCGAATCGAATCCCAGAGAGCCGCCGTAAGTGGTCACGGTCGGATAAAAAATCCGGCGGCCCGGAGCCGTGGCCGTGTCATCGACGTAAACGACCTCGGGCTGCGTCGTGGCTCGGGCTTTCTTTTTCTCTAGGTGCAAACGTTCTAGACTCAGCCGCTCTTCGCGCAGACGTTGCCACTGATTGCTGATGGAATAGTAATCATTGCCACTGGCACTCGCGGCGTCGAAGTCTTGCATATGAATGACCTCGACCTGAGATTCATCCGTGGGTGGGGTGTCTGAGAAATGGGTAACACCGTGCGCGTCCACCCAGGTATGCACCGACGCACCCCAGGCGTAGCTGTGAATTATTAGCGCTGTCGCGAGCACAATTAATTGCATATTCATAATAATTAGACTGCTGTGCGCACCACAAGTTTAATCGAAGTGCCCTAAGGTACGGCTTTAGGCGCGTCGCGCCGTATTCGTCTAAGGCCCCCAATTCATGCGTTTAGCCCACCACGCGGATTTCCGCTCCGACCGTAAGGGTGCCACCGCGTCGCACATGCGCGCCCACGCCCAAGCACTGATTTGCCTCGCGCACGACAGTGCGCAAAATGGTTTTATCGAAGTCTAGCTCGCCGTGCGCCCGGGTTGTCATATTGCAGCGCACGGTGGGCGCGCTGATTTCGAGTTCGACTTCACCGACATAGAGTCGCTTACCGACCCAGTCGTTCTCGATCAAACCTGCGGGTTCGTCGTCGCAAGCGATCAGAAAATTCGGTCGAAAACGACGCACGTCCCAGTTGGCAGCGCCGTTAAGTTGCGCCATATAGCTAAGAGAATTTGTCGTCATCAAGTGAATTGCTTCGTTGTCGAAGAACGTGCCTGGTACTGCCACGTGATCGATCAGGACTTCGGGCAGCAGCGATAGATCGGGCGTCGGTTCACCCGGTTCACGCGCAAACACTTGCGCAATTTCTTCCTGCCACTGAGCTTCGTCGGGCTTATAACGTTTATAAAACTTAACATCGGTGGCCGGTTGCAGCGGCCACAGTGACGCCTTGATATTGCACAGCGCTGTTAGTTTGGCATCCATCCTTGGATCCTTATTGCCTAATTTTTCCCCATCAGGAAACGTGATCTGAACCTCAGTCGTGCGATCGTCTACGCGGGGTTCACGCAAGTATTGCGCGTGACATTGCATGAGTTGCGGCAGGCGTTTGCCCCACTGAACCTCAGCGCGCACGTCATCACGCACCGCCCAAGCGCGATCTCCAACAATACCGTTTACGGTCACTTCGCAACTGTCGAGATGGTCACCCTGCATCGACTTTACCGGGTATCGCCATATCGTCTGAACGTGGCCGGCCGTTGTCATATTCGTTTGTCCTACTGTAGTTACGGTGTGCTCGTCGCGGAAGTCGTTTTTCAATTCGTTTTTCTAGGGGCAGCCTGCCCATCGACGAGGACTTTATAGAAAGTGGGTAAGGACATCCATCGTAAGAGATCCGGCCGCGCTTAAGCGGGGCGTGAATTCGAGTTCCTTTGAAACCGCATTAAAGCGCATAAACAGTTGATTTAAATAAGAAATGGAAAGTTTCGAGTAAGCCGCCCCGCCGCCGTGCACGCGCAGCGGCCCGTGCGGCGCTGCGCTGCGCGCCACGGCGGTTCGCACCAGAGCCGCAAGCGGAAACGCGTGATTAACAACATCACGGCGCTCGCGCCGAGTATCGCACTCGGCGGCAGCGGTACGGGGGGCACTACGAATCCACCCACAGCGATCAGCTGATTATGAAGCCCAAACGTCGAAAACAAAAAATCGCCGGTGAGTGGGTCAATCGCCGCGCCTTCGGCACCCGTTAAGCCGGTGATAAAAACGCGGCGTGTTGGTAATATCGGATCGCCGTTCCGATCAATTTCGTAGGCGTGAATCGAATTCGCGCTGTAGGCGGAGATCAGCATACTATCGGCTTCGAAAGCCTGGTTAGCGTCACTGATGTAGACAAACCCTTGATAAAAACGCGGCGTGTTGGTAATATCGGATCGCCGTTCCGATCAATTTCGTAGGCGTGAATCGAATTCGCGCTGTAGGCGGAGATCAGCATACTATCGGCTTCGAAAGCCTGGTTAGCGTCACTGATGTAGACAAACCCTTCCGGCCCGCCAGCCAAATTGTCAAAAACACTCGTTGTAGGTCTCAGGTCAACTTGCGAGACATCAGTTATATCGTAAGTGCCACCGCCATCCGCTGCGAGGTTAACGTCGTACCATCTGCCAGTGTTGAAAGTTACGATTTTCATTGCGCCGGCGTTTGGAAAACCGGGTGGGATAAAGTTCAATGCGGAAATCGAACGGCCGCCAACCCCGAAACGTGCAAGTTCATCGACGCGGGTCTCGTCGTCGCCCCCAGGCAAAGTTTGGCCCACACTATTAGTAGGGTATCGCGCTGTGAACAACACGCCGCCCGGACCATACGCGACACCGCCATCGTTAAACTCGCCGACAGAGCCGAGCGGTTGGGTATCGCCGTTGAATCCAACGATGTGGTTGGTCGCATCGCGTATCACGGTAATCTCATATAGCCGACCGGACACCCTATTGGCGTTACCGCCGATGATGATCGTATTTGGATCGCCTGCTTGGAAGACCAGGCCGCCGTAGTTTGTCGGTAGCCCCGGGAGGGAGCCCAAGTTTCTTATGTTGTAGTGCTGGCTAAAATCCGCACCGAGTTCGATTGCTGCAACAGCGTGCATGTGGTTCACGGCGACGCCGAGCACGGCGCCTGCGATGACGGTGTGAAAAGTGCGAAAACCCATAACCTCTCCTGCCACTGCTAAGGCTGCACGTCCGCCTATAGCAATGCATTCGACCACTGCAATAGGGCGAGGTCAACCATGCGCAATGTGTTTTATTGGAACTTAGTTTGACACGCGTGCTTCGTGAACGGACCTAAATTAAGGTCATCAAGCTTGAGCGAACGGTCTCGTAGTAACTGCGCCCAAATAGCAGCAAGTGGTTTATCTCGTGATAAATACGATAGATAGCGATGCGCTGTTCACTACCGGGCAGAAACGGCCAGATCTCAGCATATGCAGCTTCGACGACAGGCCCAAAACCACCAAATAGACGCATCATGCCAAATTCGGCTTCGCGCTGACCGTAATAACTCGCCGGGTCATATACGACAGGGGCGCCGTTTTCATCGGCTGCTGCGTTGCCTGTCCACAGATCACCGTGCAATAAAACGGCCGGTTCATCATTATTGCCGATGCAAAGTGCCTCCATTCGCTGAGGCACTTTGTTGAGCATTGAAACGACGGCATCATCCTGGCCCAGGACGTTCACGAGCGCACGCACTTGTGGTTCAAAACGACACGCATACCAGAATTTAAAAGCATCGTCATGCCAGGTATTGATCTGTTTACTTAAGCCAAGGTAGTTATCGTGGGCGAAGCCGAATTGCTGCCATTGTGTTGCATCGTGGAGTTCTGCGAGCTGTTGTCCGCACAACTCACGCCAGTTTTTCGCTTTATCCCCAAACGTAACTAATTCCGTCAAAATGCAATGCTCATCCGCAAACAACGCTTGCGGCACCCGCATGCTACCGGCCTTTGCGAGCGCCTCGAGCGCGATTTTCTCCACAATAAAAATCCCTGGATAGGCGTCGGCGTTGCGATTGAATTTGCCAAAACAGCGTTCACCGTTATCAAGTTCGATCGCGTAAGCGGCGTTTATGGAGCCACCGGACGTAGGGGTGAGGCGGATCGAGCGCGCATCCGTGCCGTAGACTTCTGTGAGTGCCAAAATTAGGCGTGCGTCATTTGCTTTGAGCAAATTGCCCCTCACAGAGTTTTAGCATGGTGGGACAGGCGCGCTCGATCATATCGATTACGTTTTCGAAGCCCGCGTTACCGCCGTAGTAGGGATCGGGAACGTCGAGCACTGAGGTCGATTCCTGGCATTCGGGCAAGAAGGACCCAAGTAAGCGAATCGTGGCGCCACCACCATCAAGGCGTGCTAAATCATCGAGATTTTTGTGGTCCATCGCGATAACCAAATCGAAAGTATCTAGATCCTCCCGCTGCACTTGGCGCGCGCGCGAGTTGAGCTGATAGCCACGTGTCGCCGCGGCAAGCCGCATGCGTTCGTCCGCTGGCTCGCCTTGGTGGTAGGCAATCGTTCCCGCAGAGTCGACTTCAATGCAATGGCTAAATCCGCGCGCGGCAATAAATCGCCGAAAGATGGCCTCGCCAGCCGGCGATCGACAGATATTGCCCATGCAGACAAATAATACGCGAAACTTTATATGCACCGCTCCAATCCGTGCAACGAGACGTTCTGCGTCGTGTCAGTTACTGCCCCCAGGCTAACATGCTTATGGTCGCGTGAGTTAAGCGAGGAGACGTATCAGATAGATAGGCGAGGAGTGCACGAGCCCGCGGCCCCGCAGACGACCTGTGCAGTAATTTTAATGATTCCCAGTCGCTATCCATTGCACTTGATTGCGGCCTTTTTCTTTTGCGCAATACAGTGCATCATCCGCATTTTTTATTAATCTCTTCATAGAGGCGTCTGCGTCGCTGGGTATGTATTGAGATACGCCTGCACTGATTGTCACTTTTCCAAAAGGGCTCTTCGCGTGCTCTACATTTAGGGTTTCAACGCTGCACCGCAAGGTTTCCGCGAGTTCGAGGGCACCTTCAAGATCGGTGCCAGCGAGCACAACGGCGAACTCTTCACCACCGTAGCGACAAACGGTATCAGTTGCCCGCTTGGCGTTTGCCTTTAAGGATTGCGCTACTTGTGTAAGGCAGCGATCGCCGGCTCGATGTCCGTAATGGTCATTAAACCGCTTAAAGAAGTCGACGTCGATCAATATGAACGAGACGATGCTACCATTGCGGCTGACCTTCTGGAGTTCGAGATCCAAAGAACTGTCTAGTTTGCGTCGATTCCCAATGCCGGTGAGACCATCCTGCAAAGAACTGAGCGTAAGTGAACGAAATCCATAGGCAGACATAGACCAACTTATGATCAGGGCCATGGCCCAAATGGCTTTGCCCGCTGTCTCTCCTAATACGGATCTGAATATATTGATACCCCAGATATGTTCTACCTGCATGTGCAAGTGGCCGATCGACATGATCACGAGGCCGGCAACGATATAGACAATGCCCGTTTTTAAGGCGCCCGTGACGTGATATCGAGTCGATATTATGCCCAGCGCGACAGCCAGGATTAAAAAGGGCAACTCGATAAGGCTGTCATAGTAAATTCCCTGTCCCGTTCCGTGATCAGCGATCGCGATACTAGGGTCGATTTGCGCCCACAGGGCCCCAGAAGCACATAGAAACGCCACAAAACAGGCAATCATGGCGAAAAATCTCGCTTTCATTGCAATTCCTTTCCTACACTGATCTATGCTAAATCGGCAACTTCTATTGATCGATTAGCGGCAACGTGTCTCTTTTCTCCAACCCTGGCGATCACCATTAAACGTGCAGTGTAGAAAGAGACCGAAATTCCGCTGCAAAATGTCATGCCCGCACCAGCATTTTTTCGAAATCGCGCGGGGATTTCACGCTGCTGGCAACTTGCGAGTTACTCGTCTCAGCGCTTAGACTCATCATTCATTGCATGACAACGCGGCACCTAGGTCGACGGTTACAATTGCTCAAAAGTATTAGGCCACGCCGGAGTGAAAAGTACCTATGAATATGCAGGACTACGAAAGCGCAAGACGTGAGTATGTATGGGAACCGCCCGCAAGGTTTAATTTTGCCCGCGACGTGATCGATCAATGGGGTCAGCGCGACCCGACGCATCGGGCACTATTCTGGATCGACGATCACGGCAGTGAACGCATCATTACGTTTGCCGAACTCGCCTCACGCTCACGGCGTGTTTGCAATGTGCTCGAAGAAGCGGGCGTTAAGCGTGGTGACACGATTATTGTCATGCTTGGTCGTCACCTACCATGGTGGGAGATTTTGACCGCATGTTTGCGCATGGGCGTTGTGTGTTCGCCGGGTACGATGCAGCTAGCGCCAAAAGATATTGCCTATCGCATCGAAGCAGCGAACGCGACCTGCTTAATTACTGATCGCGCCAACCGGGATAAATTAGAAGCCGCCGGCGACAGCGCGCAAACCTTGTGCGCACGCATCTTGGTCGATGGTTCAACACCGGGATGGATCGATTACGAAGCAGCGCTGGCAGCAGCCAGTGATTTATATGAGGCGGTGGACAGCGTCCCCGATGATGAGGCGTTGTGCTACTTCACGTCGGGGACGACCGGTTATCCGAAGATGACCATTCAAACCCAAGGCTATGGCCTTGCCCATCAAATTACGGGGCGTTACTGGTTAGATTTGACGCCCGCTGATCTCCATTGGAATATCAGCGATACCGGCTGGGCAAAAGCTGCTTGGAGTAGTTTTTTCGGCCCCTGGAATTGCGGCGCGACGCTTTTTGTTTATCACACTGATACTTTTGACCCGCACCGCAGCTTGGAAATTTTGTCGCATTACCCGATTACGACCTTATGCGGGGCGCCGACCGTTTACCGCATGCTGGTGATGCAGGATCTATCAAAGTACAAGTTTCCGCACTTGCGGCACTGCGTCGGCGCGGGTGAGCCATTGAATCCAGAAGTGATAGAGGTGTGGAAAAATGCCACCGGCAAAGTTATTCGCGACGGTTATGGTCAGACGGAGAGCGTGCTGTTGTGCGGGAGTTTCCCGTGCCTGGAACCACGTTTCGGGTCGATGGGCAAGCCCTCTCCCGGGATCGATTTAGCGGTCATCGATCATGACGGTAGGGCCTTGCCACCGGGCGTTGAGGGCGATATCGCTGTGCGCATGAAACCGCAACGCCCGCCAGGTTTGTTCAAGGAATATCGTGCAGATCCGGAACGCACCGCGGCTTGCTTCAACGGTGATTGGTATATCACCGGTGACCGTGCCGTAATCGATGAAGACGGATATTATTGGTTCGTGGGTCGCGCCGACGATGTAATCCTATCCGCAGGCTACCGTATCGGACCTTTTGAGGTCGAAAGCGCCCTGCTAGAACACCCCAGCGTGGCAGAGTCGGCAGTAGTCGCGAGCCCCGATAAAACGCGCGGTGCGATCGTAAAAGCTTATGTCGTACTTGCGCCGGGCTACCCGGGCTCCGAGACGCTGTCCCAAGAACTACAAGATCACGTCAAGCGTACGACCGCGCCGTACAAATACCCCCGCAAGATAGAATTTGTCGATGCCTTGCCCAAAACCGTGAGCGGTAAGATCCGCCGCGTCGAATTGCGAGAACGCGAATTAGCCAACGATTGAGAGGCCAAGGTTTCGCGACATAATATCGAACGTACCATAGGCGCAAAGCCGTCATCGGTTTTAACAATGGTGGTCGCGACCTCGGTCGCGCTCGCCGCGACGCTGTCCTCCGTTCACGTTGCGCTACCTGCGATTGCACGATCTTTACGCATTGATGCCGTGCTTTTGACCTGGATCCCGATGGGATTCTTGGTCGCGGCGGCGAGCACCGTGCTGGTGTTCGGGCGACTGGCCGACATGTTTGGCCGTAAGCGTGTGTTTATCTGTGGCGCCGTCGGGATTTGCGTCGCTTCCGTGTGCGCCGCGACGGCATCGAACGGTTGGGTGTTGCTCTTTGCCAGATCCGCCCAAGGGCTGGCCGCGGCAATGCTCTATGCTACCCAGGTCGCTATCGTGAGTTCGGTCTACCCCCCTGAGCGCCGTGGACATGTGCTCGGCATATTGACCAGTGCGGTCTATTGTGGCTTGACCGGCGGGCCCGTGATCGGGGGGTGGATCGTGCATACGTGCGGGTGGCGTTGGGTATTTTTGATCTTCCTACCCCTCACTTTAGGCGGCGCCTGGATAGCGTTGCGCCTACCGGATGAATGGCGTGCGGAAGCGAAAGGCGGTATCGATATCGCAGGCGCGGCTGCCTATGCCGGTGCGATCGTGGCGCTTATGCTCGGCGTCTCGCTGTTGCTTAGCGTATGGGCGCTGCTACTACTGTGCGGTGGGGGGCTACTCCTAGGGATGTTTATGCGTCGCCAGCGGCGCCACCCGGAACCGCTCTTTGACGTCGAATTATTCTATACCAATCGTATCTTTCGCTTGTCGGGACTGGCATCACTCATCATGTATACGGCAACGTATGCCAATGTCGTGTTGGTAAGCTTGTCGCTCCAATATTTGCAGGGTCTGAACTCGCTCAAAACCGGTTTCGTGATCCTGGCCCAACCCGCCGTGATGGCGCTGCTGTCGCCCTACGCCGGGCGTCTTTCAGACCGCATTGAACCACGCATTATCGCTTCACTCGGCATGGCCCTGACCGGAATTGGCCTCGGTTTGCTAGCGAGTCTATCTCGCCACAGTGCAGTGGGACACGTGGTGTTTTGTTTGATCTTGATAGGCCTTGGTTTCAGCTTATTTTCGTCGCCCAATATCAATGCGATCATGGGCTCGATCGATCGGCAACAATACGGCAGCGCATCGAGCGCGGTCGCGTCGATGCGCATCCTCGGGCAAATGTGCAGCACCGGCGTGGTTGCGTTGGTATTTGCCTTAACGCTCGGCGCGGTAGAAATCACCCCGGCGCGCTATGCTGATCTGGAACAAGCATTGCGCTGGAGTTATCTTATTTCTGCGGGCCTATGTGTTCCTGGCGTCTTATGTTCGATGGCGCGGGGCCGTATGCGGAATGAGTAATGGCCCCCTCAAAATAGGCAAATCGAGGTCGCCATGCACAAGAAGCCAAGTCTGAAGAAGGCGATGACGCCGTTCCCGTATTCCATTGACCTCGAGGCAAGTGTTGCCGAGGCGCGCCAACTAATGGCCGATCACGATGTGCATCACCTGCCTGTTTGCAGTGGTAGTGAGCTGGTCGGCATGTTGACTGCGCGGGATATCGCGAGTCTGCAAGTAAAAGCAGAGGCTTTACAGTTACTGGTTAAGAACTGTTATGCCCCTGATCCCTACGTCGTCGAATTGGATGCACCACTGGATGAAGTCATTGAGGAAATGGCAGAGCGACACATCGGCTCGGCGATCGTAATGCGCCACGGCCGGCTCGCGGGTGTTATTACCCATGTCGATATTTGTCGCTCTTACGCTGATTTCTTGCGAGAAGTTTTTCCGCCACCCGGAGATGACCTGGTCGCTTGAGGCGCGCGGCACTCGAAGGAGGTGCAGATAAGCATTGCCACAAAACTTGCGAGCATGCCGGGAACGATTTCATAGAGCTCGAAAATGCCACCCGACAGGCGGCCCCAGATCACCACGCTCACGGCACCTGTGAGCATGCCTGCCAGGGCGCCGCGGCGGCTTAACTGGGGCCAATACAAAGAACCGATTAACACTGGACCAAAGCTCGCGCCAAATGCAGCCCAGGCGTCAGCAACGAGTTTGAGCACGCTACTGCCGGGCCGCAGCGCCAGCAATGTCGCGACCCCACAGACGGCCGCAACCGCGAGGCGATTAGCGCCCAAGCCGTGGTGATTCTGACGACGTGTCAAGCGTACGTCCCGTGCGAGCGCGACGGAGGCGACTAATAGCTGTGAATCGATGGTGCTCATGATCGCGGCCAAGATGGCAGCGAGACAGATACCGGCGGCGAGGGGGTGGAGCAGCAGGCGCACGATATGAATGAAAACGCGCTCCGCATCGGCCGCGAGTAGGCCCGGCTCGACTAAGCTCGCACCAGCGTTCCCGACCAACAGCGCGCCCGCCAAGCACAGGCCGGTCCAAGCGACGGCGGTACGGCGGGCAGCGGGTACCGCCTGGGGGTCTTTGATAGCCATGAAGCGTGCCAAAATATGTGGCTGTCCCATATAGCCGAAACCCCAGGCGAGCGCTGAGACGGTGACGATCCGGTCATGTTGCGGCGCTTGCGTCACTAGCGTGGTAGTAAGTTCGATCGTGCGGGCGAACGCGGCACCATCGGTCCAGTACAAAACGACGGGGATAGCGATTAGTGCGATCACAATGATCAGTGCTTGCAGCGCGTCGGTCCACGAGACTGCCCGAAAACCACCGTAGAGCGTATAGAGCACGACGATCACGGCGCCCACCGTCACCGCCACGGGATAATCTAAGCCGAACACGGTGTTAAATAGCTTGCCGCCAGCGACCAAGCCGGCACTGGCATATAGGGTGAAGAACACTAAAATGCATAGCGCGGCGACGAGTCGCAATGTCCCGGCGTGATCGTCGAAGCGACGTTCGAAGTATTCCGGTAAGGTCAGCGCGTCGTCATGGTGGGCTGTAGCGAGCCGTAGGGGCTGGTCGATGATGCGCCAATTAGCGTAAGTCCCCAACGTTAATCCCACCGCCGTCCACAACGCGGTGTGCGGCGAAATCACTGCCAGACCGGGCAAACCCAACAGCAACCAGCCACTCATGTCAGACGCGCCGGCGCTCAGAGCCGCGACGCTACTCGATAGTCGCCGGCGGCCGAGCACGAAATCGGCAACCGTCGTGGTGTGCTGATACGCGCGCCATGCGATGAGCGCGAGCACGATAAAATAAGCGGCGAAGGCGGTGCCGATGGCGAGATTCACGCGCACAGTTCGAATAGTGCTTGCCACACTGGGTGTCGCGGTCCGCGCATGCCGTCCTAGCCCAACAGCTTACCTCGCCGCGCTATGGCGGCAAGCGTTCAGCCGATTTGCCTTGCCATAGCGCAACGTGGCGATATTTGAAGATCGGTATCAATATCAGACCCGCCACGAATCCGCCGATATGCGCAAACCAGGCGACGCCGGGTTTACCGGGGGCGGCCATTGCGGAACTGACTATCTGGAGTACAAACCAAGCGCCGAGCACCCACACGGCGGGCAGACGCAGGGTCTGAATAATGAAGCCTAAGGGTATTGCCACCAGCACGCGGGCGTGAGGATAGAGCAATAAATACCCACCGAGAACGCCGGAAATGGCGCCACTCGCCCCGATCATGGGGATCGTCGACCCAGGATTTTGCAACACCTGGGCAATCGCTGCCGCGGCACCACAGAGCACGTAAAACGCCGCAAACCGCCCGTGGCCCATCGCGTCTTCGATATTATTCCCGAAAATCCATAGATAGAGCATATTGCCACCCAAGTGCATCAGACCGCCGTGCAAAAACATCGAGGATAAAATGGTGGCGACAGGCGGCACGGGGGCTATTTCGCTCGGCAATCCGGCTTGGCCGGATAATACCGCGGGAATTACACCGAAACGAAAGACCGCAGTGTGGCCGGCGGTTTCCGGCAAGGATAGCTGCCACAGAAACGCCAATACACACGCCGCAATGAGGCCATAAGTAACCCACGGCACAATGTGCGTGGGGTTGTCATCGTGAAGGGGGATCATCAGCTTGTCCTAATCTCGGCAGTATTGTGCATTGATCACGGGGCCTGCTGTTCGGACGGGGTCTGCACAAAACCGAACGTCGCGGCCACCTTGGCGCGCGCTAAGTGCCTCACGTTGATAGCTTGACCGTGCCAGCGCCAGGTATCGTCGCCACACCGAGGGTCTAGCAGGGCGGTGATTATGGCGTCTTCATGCTCGCCGCTGGCGGTGTTTTTGAGCGCGCCTACTAAGATGAACAGATCACGGTCGTCGAGCAGACCCGGACCGAGCGCGGTGACGAGCAGCAAGTTTCCTTCGTCGTCGACGATCAGTTCTCGCAGTTCGTTATTTTCTCGTTCTGTGTGCGCTTTTATCGTGCCATTTTTCTGCACGCGATAAATCCAAGGCGTATAAGCGAGATCGACGAACACTTGTTGGGGACCGTTTTGCACGAACCAGCGGCCAAGCTCATCGCAGGTGTAGTGCCGGTTTAGAAACGTGATAGTGCGCGCGTGGCTAATTGGCGTACCTCGTAGGCGCCAGCGACCGCGCGCGTCTAAAGCTAGCCAGGCGAAGCAGGCGGGCACGTCGGGCCATTTTAGCTGCGCACGCGAGACGAGCGGATCAAAATTTGCGGTCACGGGATTCATGGCGCCACGATGATCTCATAGATCGCTGCTCGTGACTCGGATCGGGAGCGCTGTTTTCTTCTTGACCGTTCGTAGGGCGAAACTAGAGTGGATGCGCGCGACACCCGGTAAACGCGTGAGGTGACGGGTGTGAATGCGTTCGAAGTCGGCAGCGTCTGACGCCACCACGCGCAGCAGGTAATCGGAATCCCCAGTCATCAAATAGCATTCCATCACTTCAGGTACCGCGGCCACAGCGCGTTCGAAGCGCGCCAGATCTTCCCCTTGCTGGCGATTGAGGCTGATGTGCACAAAAACATTGCTGGGATAGCCCACCTTCGATTGTTCGAGCAACATGACATAGCGCGCGATAATCCCTTGTTCTTGAAGATTTTTTACCCTCCTCAAACAGGCCGACTCGGACAGATTTACGCGCCCGGCAAGCGCGACATTGCGCAAGCGACCGTCTTCCTGCAGGGCCCGCAAGATAGCTTGATCGATGCGGTCGAATTTCATAATAGAAGATAATTCTTAAATATTGCTTATTTACGAAATTTAATTGCAAGTTAACCGAATTATATCGCAATTATTCAAGAAAATTACGCCTGCTAAGGCCTATATTGGTTATCAGTGTTCAGGTATTTGCAATGAGGAGAGCGCGGATGCGGATCGGCATTCCGAAAGAGATTAAGGACAGTGAATATCGCGTCGGTATGACCCCGACCGGAGTGCGCGAATTGGTGGCCCATGGTCACGACGTAGTGGTGGAGCGTGATGCCGGTGTGGGCATCGGCGCCGCTGACTCGACTTATGAGGATAGCGGCGCACAAGTGTTGGCCAGTGCTGCAGAAGTCTTTGCCGCTGCGGAGATGATCGTGAAGGTAAAGGAACCGCAGGCCGTCGAAGTCGCGATGTTACGCCCGCAACAGGTGTTGTTTACTTATTTGCATCTTGCTGCCGATCGCGCGCTCACGGAAGGATTGCTCGCGGCCCAGATAGTTGGGATCGCTTACGAAACGGTGACGGCGGAAGACGGCTCTCTACCCTTGCTCGCACCGATGAGTGAAGTCGCCGGAAGGCTTTCAATTCAGGCCGGCGCGCGTAGTCTAGAACGAGACGCCGGTGGTCGTGGGGTATTGCTCGGCGGCGTGCCCGGGGTCCCCGCGGCAGAAGTGCTCATCGTCGGTGGCGGCACTGTCGGCACGAACGCCATTCAAATGGCCTTGGGCCTCGAAGCACGCGTCACCGTGCTGGACAAATCCTTGCCGCGTTTGCGCGCCTTAGAAGCCCAGTTCGGTGGGCAATTGAATACGGTTTATGCGACACGCGATGCGATGTCTCGCTACGTGCCGCACGCCGATCTAGTCGTCGGCGCGGTACTTGTTCCGGGCGCGGCGGCGCCCAAGTTGTTAACCCGGGAACTGTTGCGAACGATGCAACCGGGCGCGGTGCTCGTCGATGTGAGTATCGACCAAGGGGGGGTTGCCGAGACCAGTCGCGCGACGACACACGAAGATCCCGTCTACATCGTGGATGACGTCGTACACTATTGCGTGGCTAATATGCCTGGTGCCGTGCCGCGTACCTCTACCTATGCGCTCACGAACGCGACGTTGCCGGCCGTGTTGGAACTCGCGGATCAGGGTTATGCGCAAGCACTTGCGAACAACCCCCATCTCGCCAAGGGACTAAATGTCCATCGCGGTGCAATCACGCACCCAGCGGTGGCCGCGGCGTTTGGTAAAGCGTGTGAAGCGGTTGATCTGAATGTCGCCGCAGCCTAAGGGGTCGTGTTTGTGCCTGCCGTGGCTGGCATCGCCACGATGACATCATGTATCGCCGTGCAAACAGTGCGCAACTCCTTGTCTGTGATCACGTAGGGCGGCATGACATAGACCAATTTCCCAAACGGACGCACCCATACGCCGCGTGCAACAAAGGCGGGTGCCGCATAGTTCAAGTCGATCGGATGTTCTAACTCGACAACGCCAATTGCCCCGAGTGTGCGCACATCTGCAACGGCAGATAGCCGCCGACATGGCGACAGGTTCTCGTTGAGCTGATTTTCGATGTTGGCAATACGCTGCTGCCAAGGAGAACTCAGCAACAATTCGATGCTCGCATTAGCGACCGCACAGGCCAAAGGATTTGCCATAAACGTTGGCCCGTGCATTAATGCTCCCGGTGGGTTCACGCTGAGCATTTCCGCGATGTGACGTTGGCATAATGTAGCGGCGAGGGTCATATAACCGCCGGTCAAGGCTTTGCCAAGGCACAGAATATCGGGAGCGATATTAGCGTGCTCACAGGCAAAGAGTTTTCCAGTGCGCCCGAATCCGGTCGCAATCTCGTCGCAAATCAGCAAGACCCCATAGTGATCACAAAGTTGGCGAAGCTTGACGATATACTCGGGATGATAGAACCACATACCGCCCGCGCCCTGCACGATGGGTTCGATGATGACCGCGGCGATTTCATCGGCGTGCTGTGCCAGCAAGCTTTCGATAGTCGCCGTGTCTTTGGTATCCCAAGCCTCGTCGAAACGAATATGCGGACGCGAGGCAAATAATTGCTGCGGGAGAACGTTTGCAAACAGATTGTGCATGCCGGTGACGGGGTCGCATACCGACATCGCTGCGAACGTATCTCCGTAGTAGCCGCCGCGCACCGTGAGGAGACGATGACGCCGCGTTTGCCCCTGACAGGCCCAGTACTGCAGTGCCATTTTGATCGCGACTTCGACTGCTACGGAACCCGAGTCGGCGAGGAAAACGGTATTCAATTCGGCGGGCGTTAGCGCGACGAGGCGCTCAACGAGGGCCGCCGCCGGCGCATGAGTAAGGCCTCCAAACATTACATGCGCGATGGATTTCGATTGTTTTTCGAGCGCGCTATTGAGTTGCGGGACGTTATAGCCGTGGATCGCTGCCCACCACGATGCCATGCCATCGATCAATTCGCGGCCGTCGGCGAGTCGTAAACGGACGCCTTGGGCCGAGGTAACCGCAAAGATCGGCGCGCGTTCGACGAATCCGCTGTAAGGATGCCAGGCGTAGCGCGCGTCGATCTCGAGTAGCTCAGGGCCCATGTTGCGGTCTCGCTCGTCCCCCCACCGTTTTGGGGGCGGCGACTTGCCAAGCAAGCCCTGTGGGTGGCACGAAGACTTCGAGTTCCTCGCCACCGACTTGCAGCGGTGTTGCAGCGTTGAAAGCTGTCACACGTCGCAAACATATTTGGTCCTCGTTGGGAGGCAAGTCATAAAAGCGCGGGCCGTTAAGCGCGGCGAAAGCCTCGAGGTAGTGCAAGGCGTTTTCTTCGGCGAACACCTGCGCGTAGCAGGCGAGCGCGTGCGGCGCATTGAAAACGCCCGCACAACCACAGGGGTGTTCTTTTGCCGAGCGCAAATGGGGTGCCGAATCGGTGCCTAGAAAAAACCGTTGATCGCCAGACGTCACCGCGGCGCGTAGGGCGAGGCGATGACGCTCGCGCTTTAGAATTGGTAGGCAGTATAGATGAGGGCGTATACCGCCGACCAACAAGGCATTGCGATTTAACACTAAGTGATGAGGCGTTATCGTCGCGGCCGTGGGTCCGCTTGCTTCGCGCACGAAGGCCACGCCCTCGGTAGTCGTGACGTGTTCCAATACGATTTTAAGCGCGGGAAAATCGCGGCGTAGGGGTACTAATTCTCGGTCAATAAACGCAGCTTCGCGGTCGTAAATATCGACACCGTCGTCGACGAGTTCACCATGAATGAGCAGCGGCATCCCCAGTTTTTGCATGCGGTCGAGAACGCCGTGCAAGTTCGAAATTTCAGTTACGCCGGCGCTGGCATTCGTGGTCGCGCCCGCAGGATAGAGTTTTGCAGCAAAAAAAATGCCCCGTGAGAAACCATTTTGAAGTTCGTCGCGCGATGTTTCATCGGTTAAATAGCAGGTCATCAGCGGTGTAAAATGATGCTCGCGAGGAACGCACTCCTGGATGCGCTGGCGATACGCGCGCGCGGCCCCAATGGTCGTGATCGGGGGCACCAAATTGGGCATCACGATCGCCCGGGCAAAGTGTGCGCTGGTCTGTGGTGCGACCGCCGCGAGCGTGCTGCCGTCGCGTAAGTGGCAGTGCCAATCGTCGGGTCGGCGGAGGGAGATGGTAGGCGTCACGATGAAGAGAATGACGGATCGTTGCGGCGACCCGCGATGGGGAGATTTTTGACGCGACGGAACGGGCGTGCTGTGATGGCGCTCATGGTCGGGTAACTATGCTTACGATAGTGACCGGGGCATTCTACAATACGACCATAGGATCATACGGTTTTTGGAGGAATCAATGCTCGGATTGATGATGGATACCCCTTTATTGCTGACGGAGATTATGCAGCACGCGGAACGCAATCACGGCCGCCGTGAGATCGTTTCGACGACGCTAGACCACGCTGAGCACCGCTACACTTACGCTGATTGCTTCCGTCGCGCGCGCCAACTCGCTAACGTACTCGATGAACTAGGTGCGAGTAGCGATGCGCGGATCGCGACACTTGCCTGGAACGATTTTCGCCATCTAGAACTCTATTACGCAATTTCCTGCAGCGGCCGTGTTTGTCACACGATTAACCCGCGTTTGTTCGAAGAGCAAATAACCTACATCGTTAATCACGCCGAAGACGAAATCGTATTCGTCGATCCGGTGTTTTGGCCCAAAGTTGCCTCGATCGCCGCGGCGTGTTCGCATGTGCGAGGCTTCGTTATTATGACAGACGAAGCGCATATGCCAACGACGACGGTCGCCAACGTGCACTGTTATGAGACCTTGCTTAGTGCCGCAGATGACACGTATGCCTGGCCCGCGCTGGACGAACGTACGGCTTGTGGTTTGTGCTATACCTCCGGCACGACGGGCAACCCTAAAGGCGCGCTCTATTCACATCGCGCTTTAGTCTTAATGGCTTATGCGCAAGCGATGCCCGATACTTGCGGCTTGTCGGCACGCGATTGTGTTTTACCGATAGTGCCGATGTTTCACGTCAACGCTTGGGGCTTGCCGTTTGTGACGGCGATGGTTGGCGCCAAGCTCGTATTTCCCGGAGCGAAGCTTAGCGACGCGGCGTATCTGGCAAAACTGATCCGTGATGAAAAAATTACCGTCGCAGCCGGCGTGCCTACCGTGGCACTACCTTTATTGGCCCACGCACGTACAGTGGGCGAAAGCCTCGCGCCGTTGACGCGCTTTGTGATCGGCGGGTCGGCGTGTCCATTATCGGTGATGGAAGAGTTTCGTGATCAGCACGGCATTCACGTCGTGCACGCCTGGGGTATGACGGAAATGAGCCCGTTGGGCAGCGCCAATGTCGATACTGCCGCGACGGTAGATCTTTCTGGTCCCGAGCGAGAAGACTTAATGCAAAGCCAGGGGCGGGCGATCCCAGGCGTGGAGCTGAAGATTACCGACGAGGAGGGCAACGAACTGCCGTGGGATGGCCGCACGAGCGGCACTTTGAAAGCGCGCGGCCTGTGGGTGATCTCGTCGTATTACAAACTCGACGGCCCCACCGATGCCCACGACGCGGACGGTTGGTTTAATACCGGTGACATTGCGACGATCGACGAGAACGGCTTTGTCCGCATTACCGACCGTGCCAAAGATGTAATCAAATCTGGCGGCGAGTGGATTAGTTCGATTGATTTAGAGAACGCAGCAATGGGTCATCCCCAGGTGGGTGAGGCTGCAGTGATCGGTGTCGCGCATCCAAAATGGCAGGAGCGACCGCTGTTGGTGGTCGTCCCCGCGCCCGACACCAAACCGCAGGCAGCGGAGATCCTGTCGTGGCTGCAAGGTCGGGTTGCAAAATGGTGGATCCCCGACGACGTAGTGTTCGTTGAAGACATTCCACATACGGCGACCGGCAAGATCAGCAAGCGCGAGCTGCGTGACCGGCTCGCCGATTACCGTTTTCCCGCCGCGTAGCGCAAGATCGGCGCGGCGGCGAACGCGGTGTGGCCGGCGATCTGCACACCGATAGCATGTGGAGATCAAGCGCGACGCGTTACTAAAGCGTATAAACCGGGAGGCGATACGCGGTGAGTACGATTAGAAAAGCCTATGCGGATTGTGCAGACGGTCAGATCCACTACCGTTAACTCACCGACGCCAGTGGCACGCTAAGCGCGAGCGATAAAGCGCCCCTCGTTTGTTTGCATCGGACCGCAAACTCCTCGGCAATGTAGCTTAAAATAATGGCGCTGTTAGCCGGCCCGCGGCCCCTGGCCGAGCTCGATACGCCCGGTTTTGGCGCTTCTCTTGACCCCGATGAACGGCTCAGCTTGAAGCAATACGCCACGTGGTTGGCGCAGGCCTTAGACGATATCGGCATCGATCGTTATCACACGCTTGGTCACCATACCGGCGCGTGTCTCGTGGCCGAGTTTGTCAGCCGCGCTGCGCAGCGAGTCGCGAGCGCGAGCATGATTGGCTCCGTACCATTGACGGCCGCGGAACGAGAGGAATTTCGGCAGCATTTTTCGACCCCGATCGCACCGACGGCACACGGTGCCTATTTGCAAACGACTTGGGATTACTTGGCCACCTTGGACGCCGCTAAAACCTTAGAATTACATCACCGCGAGGAGTTGGATACGGCGGGTGCGTATCTGGGTCGGTATCAAGCCTACAGCGCGGTATGGGACCGAGATTTCACGTCCCTATATCGTGAGTTTCGTGCCCGATCCTAATTAATGTGCGCGCGTGATATGTGTTGTGGCCGTTTTTCGACCGTGCCCAAGCGCTGCGCCCAGATGCCGTTGCGCGGGAAATCGAGGGGGCAAATTTTGAGCCGGATCTCGATCCTAAAGGCGTTGCCGCTGGACGCCGAGAGTTTCTTCACGAGCTGCCCTACAGCGGCCTAAAAACTCTTTGCAAACGCTTTTCTGGGTGCGCTCGCGCCTCACCCGTGCCGCACATGTTCTCGGGCGCAGCGCTCACAGTAACCGCAACCTAGCGTCGCTAGATCTACGCCATCGCCTGCGTGTGCGGGCCGGCGTTCCCACGGCCAAGACCCTAGGCTCATCGCCAGCACTGCTGGTGTCCATTCTGTTCGCATTTAGTGATCGGTTAAGCAAAACGCGCAATAAATGCCTGTGCAACATTGAAAAATTGGTGCTTTTGGCCGCTATTTTCTAGGCGACGGAACACCTGCGGAACGCTTAGGCGGGCCCGATTACTGCGCACATCGAAATAACTTACCGACACTGTGAATACACCGACGTTAGGCTTTTTGACATCACTGCAGCACTGCTGCGTGGCGCTGCTGCTGACGTGGGTTTCGTCGAGTGCATGTGCGGCGCCGGGCGATGTTCTTTTCAGCGACGACTTTGAAGCCGGCTTTACCTGGACGGCTTCCGATCCGAATCTTGCCAGCACCAGCACGCAAACGTTTCAGTCCCGGCGTCGGTCCATGTACACGCGGGGTGGCCAAGTGGTGGTCGAATCTCCCCCAATCGATACCAGTGCCGTTGGGTCGATCGAATTAGCCTTTTGGGTTCGACGGGGCGCTGATCAATTCAGCGAAGATCCGGATCGCCGCGAAGATCTGCAACTTGGTTATCTCGATCCCGCTGGTAATTTCGTCGTGCTAGACACGTTTACGGGCGCTGGCGCACCGGGCCAACAGTTTGTCCGTAACTATGTATTATCTGACGCATCTGCTTTGCACGCTGGTTTTCGAATTCGAGTACATCAGCTAAAAGGGGGTGATGGTAGACGTCGCGGTATCACGGTTGATTATTGGCATGTAGACGATGTCATTGTGCGCGAAGGTCAAGCATCGACGCCGTTGCAGTTCGGCCAGTGTGAAGATTTCGAAGGCGGGCTCGGCAGCTGGACCGCAGCGGGTAGAGGTGAGGCTGGCGTCGGTTCACATACGGCGAATTCCGGTACGCGATCGCTTTATTTGCGCCACGATAACGTGTCGGTCACGAGTGCGGCGATCGATGCCGATCGCAGCTCGGCGGTATTAAATGTCTGGGTACGGCGTGGTCTGGATAGCTTCAGCGAAGATCCCGATCGCCGAGAAGACCTCTTGTTTGAATACCTCGATGCGGGCGGTAATTGGCGCAGTTTAAAAAACTATCGCGGTGCCGGCCGCGCAGGTCAAATCTATGAGGATAGTTTGTCCTTACCGGCCGCGGCCCTGCACGCCCAATTGCAACTTAGGCTGCAGCTCGTACGCGGCAAAGGCGCAGGAACGACGTACTGGCATGTTGACGATTTGTGCCTAGAGTCGGACCTGCTGGCAAATTACTGGTTCGATGAGACGGATTGGAGCGTGGATCAGGTCCTGGACGCAGGGCCCGCGGCGGTTCACGGACGCGCGCAAGGTGATGCGCAAACCGATATTGCAGATCCGGCGTTGGCAGGTACCCCCGGCACATGTCGCTATGGGACGTTTGACGGCGGACAAGATTTGGTCCGCATTCCCCATAATGAAATATTTAATGTAACCGACGAGCTTACCGTGATGGCTTGGGTTTACCTGCAAGCTTTGCCGGCGCGCGGCGCGGTGAGAACGATTTTTTCTAAACACCATAACTTCGAAATCAACATCGATTTTCGGGGGCGCGTGCAATGGCGCTGGAATAGTGGCCGTCGCAACGTAGTGACTTCGCGGACCCGGATTCGGGCCGGGCAATGGCACCACATCGCGGTGTCATTTTCCAAAAAAGCCCGGCGCCAATACGTCTACATCGACGCCGTTCGGGATCAGGAACTCCGTGGCCGCGATACGCGCCTGCCACGCAATACGATGCCTATCGTGATCGGCGCGGACAGTAATACCGCCGGTCGTGAGTGGGTGGGTTATATCGACGAAGTTTATCTTGCTGGGGCGGCGCTGAGTGCAGCGCAAGTCGATCGCATTCGCTTGCAACGGCGTCCGTGTGTGATCGATCAACTCGGTTACTTCGATGTCAATGTTATAACTAGCCTTAGCGCCAGCACTTGCGTTCCTAGTGAAGTCGAAATCGTGGCACGAGACGCCAACGGTAGCGTGTTCACTGCCTATACTGGTGAAGTCACAATTGGCGCAACTGCTAGCCACGGTGATTGGCGTTTGCGCGACGATAACGGTGCGCCCAGCAGCGATCCAGCGACTGGCAGTTTAAGCCCTGGCGGTGCTGACGGCGGTACGGCGAGTTATCAATTTGCCAGCGCAGATGCGGGCACCGTACGCTTGTTTTTGTTCAACTCCCATGCAGAAAATACTGCGGTGACGGTCGTCGACCCCACGGTGGCGGCTTCTGCGTCGAACTCAGCGGCGCTCAATTTCGGCAACAATGCGTTTGTACTCGAACCGATCACCTGTACCGGTGCAACGTGTCCCAGCAACGGCAGTCTCGAAGTCGTCGCGGGCCGTGCGCACCGCTTTAAGATCTCGATGTTCGAGCAAGATCCCGGTGCGCCGCCGGGCACTTGCCGCGTTGCTCCCGGGTACGCGGGTAACCGCGCGCTGAAGGCCTGGATCGCGCGCGATGGCGACGACCCTAGCGGTGTCTTGCCGGCACTTGCCGAAGCGAGCGCGGTGCTCGGTGACGGCGTAGCGCCCGGTGGTGCAAATCTCAATCTGGATTTTTCCGATCGTAGCAGCAGCGGGGGAACACCGGCGGGGAGTGCCGAATTCACCTTGCAAACGGCCGACGTGGGTAAGTATCGCATTCATATTCGTGATGATTCGGGCAGTTTTGCCCAAGGTCCAATCGCCGGCGCTACCGGCACCGCGACGGTGCGACCGTTTGGCCTCGTGTTGACCGATCTCACTTTAGGTGGCAGTGCCAACCCGCGCGCTGATGCACCCAGCGGACCGGGTTCGGTGTTTGGTGCTGCCGGCGCCAATTTTGCCGCCGTACTGAGCGCTTACGCGTGGCAAAACGGTGATGATCTTGATAACGACGGCCACGTCGATGCCGGCAGTGATCTAACCGATAATGCGCCGACACCGAGCTTCGCGTGGCCGACGCAGATCGCCGCCGTGCTCAATACGCCGTCGAGTAGCGTTGGTGGCGTTCTCGGGCGATTCAATAACGGCGATGTGTTAGCGAGTGAGTTCACCAACGGCAGCGCACAACTCAGTGATTTGCAATATATGGAAGTCGGCAGCATTTTCCTCACTGCGCTGGCGCAGGACTACCTCAACAGCGTCGGCGTGACCGTACCAGGCGACAGCCATAACGACGGCACGAGCGGTGTCGTGGGGCGTTTCATACCCGATAGGTTTGATTTTATCGTGAGCACAGCACCGCAACTTCAGGCGGCGTGTAGCGCCGCGTTCACTTACGTCGATCAGGCATTTGCTTATGGCAACATCCCGCGTTTAGGGGCGCGCGCCTTAGCTGCGGACGGCGCCACCGTGTTGCAGAACTACCACGATTTTTCTAGCGCCGGCGGTGCTAACTGGTGGCGACTCGAATTAGCTAACGGCATTGATCAAACGTTTACCGACAGCGGCGCGCCGGCCGTGGTGGCGTTGCAAGCAACGAGCGACTACAGCCCCAAAACGGGTAGCGGCGTTCACGGTCAAATCGAGTTTGCGCTGAGTGCGGCGCTGCGGTATGCCGATCGCGCGCTTGCACCGTTTGGTCCGCTCGCCCCGTTTAACGCGGCGATAACGCTCGCTTTCACCGTCACCGATACGGATGGCGCGAGGGGGGTGGAAACGTTTGCACCGCTGAGTTTTCCGGCGCCGGAACAACGCTGGGGACGTCTGCGTGTCGGGACGGGCTTCGGTCCGGAGCTGGGGCCGGTTGCGGTGCCTTTGGTGAGCGAATATTTTGATGGTGGAACGTGGATCACGAACGGTGCGGATATCTGTACGACCGTAGCGACTACGGGCCTTCGCCTCACCAGTCAGGTCGCCAGCGAAGCGACCCAGAACGATGGTGACATTGATGTGACGGACGCCGCGATTTGCGCGGGTAGTGGCGTGGCGGTGGCGTCTATCGGCAATGCACCGCTCGTTGACGGTAATGCGGGCTTGATGTTTACCATGAGCGCGCCGGCGGTCCGCTGCACGGGTGATGTTGATATCGCCGTCGACCTCGGTGCCCATGGCCTAGGGCACTTGAGTTTTGATTGGAATGGCGACGGTATACCGAGCGATGATCCGAGAGGGCGCGCCTCATTCGGTATTTTCAATGGGCGGGCTGAGTATATTTATCAGCGGGAACCGTGGGATTAGGGAAAGCGATTTTTGACCGTTCGATGGTCGTGCATCGGAAAATACACGTGCTAACGCACTTGTTCACTACCACGGCGCCAGCTCGCTCAGCTACGCCAGGGCTTGTGTTTCACCCTCAGCGTGGCGACGGCTACGCTTCGCCTTCCCGCCCAGCGCCCAGATATACCTGTGCCTCGCTAGCATCCGTGGTCCTCATGCATTATCCGGGCTAGGGTGCTGGATGCGCGCCAGGAAAGTGCGTATGGGTGCGGGGATCTCGGTGGGGCGTTCGGTTTGTGCGTCCACGAACACGTCGACAAAATGTCCGCTAGCATAGATTTCAGACTTATTCGCGCGGAATAAGCCGATCTCATAGCGCACGCTGCTACGACCGAGTTTGGCAACCCGCAGCCCACATTCGAGGCTGTCAGGATAAATAAACGACCGATGAAAACGGCATCCGTTTTCAACCGTGAACACCCGATGACTGCCCGTGAGGAGATCAAAGCCACCGTCCACGGTGAGGTAGTGCATGATGAGCGTATCGAAAAACGCATAGTAGCGGGCATTATTGAGGTGACAATAGGGATCGAGATCATTCCAGCGGATTTGGCCCGTATGAAAATAGTTAAAATCTGCACGAGTTTGCTCGGCCTCGGCGATGGTCACGGTTTGCTCCCAGACGCTATTTCACGTCAATTCACAGCGGCGAATTATCACGAGATAGGTTCAAAATAAAAATTTTCGTAAATGTGTGCATATTGTGCCGCAAATGGCCGATAGTTCTGTATGATCCCGCCCGATTGAGACCTTCCCGACCTTGCGTGGATCCACAAATTTTACCGTAGGGACCCGATGGCAGCCTACTCACCAACGAAACTTAGCGATACTGACCCCCAAAACCCCCATGGACGCCAGCGCTGAGTGCGTCTCGGTGGCGGTCGAGGTGCCTGAGAATGGCACGGTTCGAGAAATCGATGGCGTGCAGGCGATCTTCTATGACGGTTACTGGATCCGACATTACGTCGTGCCCGTCGACGAACACGAAGCGCGGCGAGAACTGATCGACCAATTAACGAAGCGGGTTTTTCACCACACCGAACCCGGTATCAACACGCCAGGCTATAAATTGAGGGACGCGCGGAGCGCCTACGAGAGAGAAAAGGACCCAGCCCGGATGCGTGTCAATGCGGCCATGTTGGCAGGCGCCTTGCTCAATCGCGGTTCGGATATATTCTCCATGATCTTTGAATTAAAACAGCGCGGCATCGATATTTCTTATGACAACGAACTGTTTCGTGAGTGCGAGTCATGTTTTCTCGAAGCGTTTCAGTTGGGTAAATACGTGCTGCACTATAGCGGTGAGGAAGGTCTAGACGAGCTGTGGGGCGAACCACTGAAGGCATTTCACATGCCGATCGCGGATTTTTATGAATCGCGATACATCAAGATCGCGCAAACTATGGCGGCGATCGATCGTGTCGCGGAAGTTTTTTCAGATACATTTAGCGATGTTGCTGCGTTTGAGGGATTGCAAGAACGGATCGCGGCCTATGCACGGGCGGCGAAAATGGAAAGTGAAACGATGAAAACCGATCCCGCAATTTTCGCTGTATGGCCGGATTTCGTCGCTTGTGGTGATGAGCTGTACCATTATGTACCGCAACTCGAGGATGAGTCGCCGGTACATTTTAGGGAGAGCACCGAAATCATTCGTGACGGTAAAAAATTGATCGAATGGATGGCGTTTGCGCGCGTTCCCATGCCGAAAACCACGCAAAATTTTGTAGCGCGCTGCCAGGCATATCGCCAACGCTACCTTGAAACAAATTCCACCGACTAATTCCTACCGCTGGGAGCTTGTCTGCGGTGTCACGCGTTCGTTCGCACCTCGCCTATCTATCTGATGTGTCGCGTCGCTTAACTCGAGCGGTTCCTAGCCCGTCATATTTCGCTCAAACGCTCAGCAAACCCTTGCCGTCGAGAAATGCAATCACCTCATCGGCGAGATCTTCTATGCCTTTGTTATCGGAATCCAATACAAGTTCCGGTTTTTGTGGTTCCTCGTAAGGGTCGTCGATTCCCGTAAAACCCCTAATTTCACCTGCACGGGCCTTCTTGTATAAGCCTTTGGGATCGCGCGATTCGCAAGTGCTCAAGGCGGCCTGCACGTAAATTTCAATGAATTCATCCTCGCCTAGCAACACGCGCACGTTATCGCGGTCAGCGCGGTACGGAGAAATGAATGCAGTCAGCGCAAGTATCCCCGCATCCGTCATAAGTTTTGCGACTTCGCCGATACGACGAATATTTTCTGTACGATCGGTTGCAGAAAACCCGAGATTGTTGTTTAAGCCGTGACGCACGTTGTCGCCATCGAGCAGGTAGGTATGCACACCCCGTTGATTTAGTTTGTAGTCGACTGCATTCGCAATCGTGCTCTTACCGGCACCGCTGAGGCCGGTAAACCAAAGCACGGCGCCGCGATGACCTTTGAGTCGATTACGGGCTTCGCGCGAGACCATATGTTCATGCCAGGTAATGTTGCTCGCTTTTTTGTCGTTCATAAGATTGCTGATCGTCCCTACTTATACATAAATGTTCGGTGAAGCCCTGAAGGGCAATTTCGAAAAAATTCGACCCTGTCCTGCGGCGCTGAGAGGCGCCGCCATGCCTAATGAACCCGGACCGCAGACCAGGGTCATCGGGGCGGCAGTGCGATTACAACCGCGCTATTCTTAGTGTTGCCCGCTAGCGGGCAACACTAAGAATAGCAGGCTTTGCTATCAAAAGAAGGCGACGACATTCACAATCGTAGTAGTAACTAAGAATTTCACCTACCTCTCCCGTCGCCGCGGAAGACGAGGTTTAAGTAGCAGCAGCTTGCGCTAGAATAGTCGCCACCGACCGTAGGAGACTAAGCAATGAGTGACTCGATCGTTATCACTGGCATAGCACGAACGCCGATGGGTGGCATGCAAGGCGCTTTATCTGATGTCCCAGCGCCCACGTTGGGCGCGACTGCCATTCGCGCCGCCCTAGAACGGGCCGGCACCGCGCCCAAAGAAGTCGATGAAACGATTATGGGCTGTGTGCTGCCAGCCGGGCTCGGGCAGGCGCCGGCGCGCCAAGCGTCGCGCGCTGCTGGTCTACTCGACGCGACCGGATGCACGACGGTGAATAAAATGTGCGGCTCCGGGATGAAAGCGGTCATGATCGCGCACGATGCCTTACGTGCGGGGTCCGCTGCAGTGATCGTTGCGGGTGGCATGGAAAGCATGACTAACGCTCCCTATTTGTTACCAAAGGTGAGGGTCGGTATGCGCCTAGGCCATGGGGAAGTGATCGACCATATGTTTTTTGACGGTTTAGAAGATGCGTATGACAAAGGCACATTGATGGGTAGCTTTGCCGAGGATTGCGCGCGCAAATATGCTTTTACTCGTGAAGAGCAAGACGCCTACGCGATCGAGTCGCTAAACCGTGCACGACGCGCGATCGACAACGGTGAGTTTGCCGAAGAAATCACTGCCGTCGCGATAGAGAATCCCCGTAATCCGCACGTCGTCGACACCGACGAGCAGCCGGGAAACGCGAAACTAGACAAAATCCCACAGCTGCGACCGGCGTTCGCGAAAGATGGCACTGTTACGGCTGCGAATGCGAGCTCTATTTCTGACGGTGCCGCCGCCCTAGTATTGACTCGCGCTAATTACGCTAGCCAACAAGGCCACAAAGCGATCGCCAAAATCGTCGGACACGCGACTCATGCCCAGGAGCCCGGCTGGTTTACAACCGCGCCGGTCGGTGCGATTCAGACCTTGCTGGGAAGCCTAGGATGGACGGTGAACGATGTCGATTTGTTTGAAGTCAACGAGGCGTTTGCGGTCGTCGCTATGGCAGCGATGCACGATCTCAACATTCCGCACGAAAAACTCAACATACGCGGTGGTGCGTGTGCTTTAGGTCATCCAATCGGCGCATCGGGTGCGCGCATCTTGGTAACGCTTATTCGGGCCATGCAGGATCAAGGTGCCAAGCGGGGCGTCGCGAGTCTGTGCATCGGTGGCGGTGAAGCAACGGCCGTTGCCGTGGAGGTAGATTGAAGCCCCGCGTTTGCGTTTAGGCTTGATTTATTCGGTTACGACAGGGATCCGCATCCAGGTCCCGTCTTTATACCGTACTAAGGTAGAGCGGCCGCCGAGTACGAGGACACTGCCGTCGGGCATTTCGATCGGCGTTTTTAGCCAGGATAGAAGCTTTAGCTCGGTGCGATCGGCTAATGACCATTCTTGCCCATCTAGCGTGCCGATCAAACCCACGGCACCGGCGATCAATGGCGTACCGTCATCGAGTAGCGTAACGCCAAATATACCTTCACGGCCGGGTACCGGGTTACGTGTCCATGTAACGCCGCCGTCTGAACTTGCCGTGCTGATCCCCGCGGCCCCCGCAAGCTCCATCAGATCACCGCGCTGGGTACCGGCGATCCAATAAGGTGGCTGGGGTTCTTTGTCAGTGATCACCGCATCGCGCCGCGTCCAGGTTTCACCACCGTCTGTGCTTTGTATGACCATGCCAAATTCACCGGCGAGGGTCACTTTGTCGTCCTCAGCGAGCACGATGTTCCATGAGACATCGCCGGCACGAAAAGGTGGTCCCGGATTAAAGATGAAACTCACGCTAGGCATGGGATCGACGTCGAAAGGCTCGACGATTTGCATGAATCCTTCATCGGGGTAAAGCACGTAGTGCTCGTCTGCTACTGCAGGTTCTCCATTGACATACGCGGTGAGTTTAAAACTCTCCGTATCTATGTTTGACACGCCAAAATACCATTCGCCGGCATGCACGCCGGGCAATGCGATTTGTGGCTGCTCGACATCTCGGATTTCAACCGGTTCCCAGCTGCGGTTATCCGTGCTCTTAACCACGATCCCGCGTGCACCGACTGCCCAGGTATGGTTACCGCCGGTATCGATATCGAGGATCGGTTCCGGATATTCAGACATCGCCCCGAGATCTTGCAACTCGGCGCCATCGTAGAAGTATAAGTGGCCGATGCCACTGCCCAGCAACACTTCAGTATCCGAAACGCGTGCAAGAACCGTGTAGTCGGTCAACGTGACGTTTTTGTCGGGAACTAAAGTTGCTTTTTCCGCGCCGATTTTGAGTTTGCCGACCAATCCGTGTGGCCCAGTCACTAGCAGGCTCTCGTGTCCTGGCATATAGGCACCATCCATGAGATCAATCACCAAGGAGGTACGGCGATCGGGCGCGTACTGACGCGCAGCATAGCAATATTGGATCGCTATTATGGTAGTGAACCCGATGGCGAGAATACCACCGAACACGGTGCGAGCGGATATTATCATTAACTTCAACCCCGGGTTTTATTGTGGGTCTTCAAAGATGCCCAAGCTGGCCGGCAATGGCTTTGTTGTCATTATTTTATAAAATTGAAGTGCCGTGCCGGCTTCTCGAAGCGCACTAAAATACCAATAACACTGACAAAGATTCAAGGTAGTTCCGTTATTAGCAATCGACGTTAGCGAAACTACCACGATAATAAATCAGCGGTTCGCTGTCGGGATCCTCGTTTAACGAGATAGTCTTAACCTCACCCACAAAAATCTTATGATCACCACCTTCGAACATTTGCGTCACCTCACAGTCCATTGCCATCAGGTGTCCGGCCAGGATCGGTGCACCAGTTGCGGCGCTGGCATAGGGGATCTTGTCGAACTTGTTCTCTCCCTTTTTAGCAAAAGCCATGCACAGATCCTGCTGGCCTTGTGCTAAAACATTAATGCAAAAAACGCCGCTGCGGCGTAAGGGTTCGAGTGTGTCAGAGCGATTATCGACGCAGATAAGAAATAGGGGCGGGGTAAGCGAGAGTGAAGTAACCGCATTCATGGTCAAGCCGTAAGGCTTACCATCGACATCTATGGTCGTCACAATCGCAACGCCCGTGGTCCAATGACCGCAGGCTTTGCGAAACGTATCTGGCGTTAGTTCCGGCGTCACGGTGCTAGTTTACGGCCACGGCCGAGGCGTTCCGCCTACTCAGGCAGCGTTCGAATGATGCATGCAACTGAAATTTGACGACTTGTTTTTCTCTTGTTTTTCTTTATGTTTCGGTTCTCTAGCGCGTTCATCGTAGCGCCTCACGCGCGCATCATCGAAGCTTCAGGCTCGAAATTCAAGCACTATAGTGAAGGTTTCGTCGCTGCGGCAGCGCTTTCGAGCTAGATACGCGGGCGGTTATCATCGTCACAACCTGCAGTAATGTAGATGGGGTTTTGTTGCATTTGTGCTACAAATGTCATGTATCACCCCCTTCATGTTGACCTTTCGCAACACATATGACAACATTTGCCAGCCAGCACATGTCGGTGCGAGATGGAATAGCAGGTACGTTCAGCGCGGTGAGCGCTATTTGCAAGAGCAAAAAATAATTCCGGAAACCTAGGCGTGAATGCAAATGTAGGACATACCAACGGCCAGAAAATCGCGAACTGGCTGATGGACCACAAAGTGATCACCTTATTGATCGTGATGATTCCAACCTTGATCATGGCGTGGGGGTTACGCAACGTAACGGTTTATTCTCGTTTCGCGGATTTGTTGCCGGCCAAGCACGACTATATCATTAGCTACAACGAAATGAAGCAGACTTTCGGTGGCGCGAATATCGTCACCATGTCGGTAGAAGTCACCGACGAGAACGCTGATATTTTTAACACGAAAACTTTAGAAAAAATAAAATATCTGACTGAAGAAATCGATCTTATTTCGGGGGTTAACCACTATCAGGTCGCGAGCATTGCACACCCGAAAATTCGACGCATTCGTACGACCGCGGGTGGTCTTATAAAATCCGAGCCCGTCCTGCCACGGGTGATCCCCACCGAACCAGACGACTTGAAACAATTGCGCGAAGAGTCGTTTAACAACGACATCGTCTACGGGACCTATATCTCGACGGACGGAAAAGCTGCACTGATATTAGCGGGTTTCGACGAGGAGCGACTTAACTACAGCGAGATTTTCAAGCGCCTACAGGAACTCAAACAGGAAGTCGAAGCAGACGGTGAAACGGAACTCTACGTCGCCGGTGAGCCGATGCTCAAGGGTTGGATTTACAGCAAATCCACGGAGCTCGCGACCATTTTCTTAATCACTATTGGCATCATGCTGTTGTTGCTGTGGCTGCATTTTCGCTCCCTCGCGGGCATCGTAGTCCCCATCATTGGCACCGGCGTCGCCTCGATCTGGGGCTTAGGCCTGGTGGGATGGCTGAACTTCAACCTCGATCCCTTGATTTTAGTCGTACCGATCTTGATTTCGGCGCGCACGGCAAGCCACTGCGTGCAAATGATGGAGCGTTATATCGACGAGATCCGTGTCGGTAGAGCGCGCGAGGAAGCCGTGCGCAATGCCATGGGCGAGTTGATCGTGCCGGCATCCATTGCGATTTTCACCGATGCGGCCGGGTTGCTCGTATTGGCTGTCTCCTCGATCCCATTGATTGCTAAATTGGGTTATTTCTGTGCCTGGTGGTCGTTAAGCAACATCGTCACCGTGGTCATATTAGTACCGCTGGTATTGTCGATACTACCGGTGCCAAAAGTGTCGCAACAGGAAGAGCACAAGCACCTGCCGTCGCGAGTTATGCATAACTTAGGCGTGTTTTTGGTTAGCCCGAGAGCCGCGGTTACCGTTTTTGGCTTTTCGATATTGCTCGCCGCTTGGGCCATTTACTTCGGTTGGTCTCCACCAATCGGTGAAAGCAAACCTGGTTCACCGATTTTATTTCACGATTCGGAATACAATGTTGCTGCCGCACATATAGCGGATAAATTCGCCGGCGCGAATCAGTTCAGCATTTATTTCGAGGGTGACGAAGCCCACAAAATGAAAGACCCTAAAGTCGTCGCCGTCATGCAGAAGTTTGGACGCTATATGGCGGATACGCGCAACTACGGCGGGACGCGCGAAATTCCCCATTTAGTACGCTCGATTAATCGCCTCTATCACTACGATGATCCACGTTGGTCGTTGATCCCGGCGACGCACCGCGATATCGGTAATACCTTGTTTATGTACGAAGCGGGCGCGGCCATGCCGGGTGTGATTTTGGAATACATGGATCTCGAAGGCCGGATCGCGAATTTCGTCGTGTTCTATAAAGACGCAACTGGCGCAACCGTGCACGGTGCTGTTGAAGCGGCGCAACGTTTCTTGGACGAGCATGAGATCGAGGGGGTGACACCGCGTTTTGCCGGCGGAATTATCGGCACGACGGCCGCTGCCAACCAAGAAGTGCAGCTCTCGGAACTGAAGCAAACGGGATTGATTATCTCTGTGGTAATGCTGTCTGTGATGATTACCTACCGATCGTTTGCGGCTGCTTTGCTCGTTTTTGTCGTGCTCGGCTTGGCTGTCATGAGCAACCGCGCGTTTATGACGATTCGCGATATTGGCTTGAACGTGAACACCTTGCCGGTTACCGCTGTTGGTGTCGGTCTCGGTGTTGATTACGCTATCTACATGCTTGATCGACTCAAGGAAGAAGTCAGGTATCGAACGCTAGACGATGCCATCGTCGTCTCGATGAGAACAACTGGCGCAGCGGTATTATTTACTGCGGTCATGGTTGTGACCAGTATTATTTATTGGATACCTGGTTCATCGCTAAGATTTAATAGCGAGATGGCAATGTTGTTATGCCTGCTTATGCTTAGCAATATGATCGGCGCCGTCACCTTGATCCCGTTGTTGGTTAAGATTTTCAAGCCGAAGTTCATTTTGAATTCGCATATTGACGATCGCGAAACGAAAGCAGACGCTTTGTCGGGTGCCTGGGCGTGGAATTCCGGTGCTACGGGCGAAGCGACAACGGCGAAGGCATGACGCTACAGATTTTTGTGAGTTTCTTAGAGGGGGAAACGATGGGAGATAACACGATGAAGAGCACTTTACGTGCATGTTCGTGGTCGCTATGCGTGAGCATTTTACTCACCGTCTTCGCGGCGCCAGTGCAAGCACGTGTCGTCATTGACGCTCTCGGCGGCGAGCTGGAAGTGGAAGGCTTTCTTTCTTCCGAAGCGCGCGCACGGGTTGGGTCGGGTGATGCGTATCTAACACAATGGATTCAACGCTTCCAGTTGGAAGCGTCATTGAATTACTACGACATTGGCATTTTTGATGAATTGTCATTCGTCACGATTGTACGACCTGAGTTTGATGCCGGTTATTACTACGGTCAGGATATCGGCGATGGTCATGGGCGGGACCCGACGAAACCGTCGTATCTGGGTAAGCCGTTCACCTACGCCAATGCGCCGGTCGATTTTGGTGGTTTTGATTACGCGCAAGGGCTTGGCAATGGGCTGCCCGGGCGAGTGTTCAACGGTATCCCGGTGCTAAACGTTACCGGCGGCCTCGCTAAGATCGTCGCTAATGGTTATGAGAATCACGACTTTTTGAACGGCTACGAGGCCATATTCAACAAAAACGCAAACGGTACGAAGTTTTCACCATTTCAAGTGTTTGACGATGGTGGCATCGGCCTCGGCTCGGGCTTTCCGATCGGGGGCGCGATCCATGGCCAAGAACTCCGCTGTCAACGCTGCGTTGATGTCGATAACGATCCCCTGGATGTGGCATTGGGCCGGACGGATTCTAGTGGGCGCCTGTATCCGTTCCGCGAACTCTACGTCGACGCGATCATCGATGATTGGTGGATACGTGTTGGCAAACAGCAGATCGTTTGGGGCAAGACCGACTTTTTTCGCATGCAGGATTTGGTGAATCCGGTCGATTTCGGTCAGCATTTTTTCTTCGATTCGTTTGAAGACATTCGCATTCCACAATGGATAGCATCGATTCAGTATCGCGCGGGTGATATCGGCCCCTTAACCGATACGGCGATTCAATTCGTGTGGAATTTCGATGAATTCCAACGCGTAGGCCTCGGCAATCCATCGCATCCTTGGGCACATCCGTTCGCAAAAGATCTCAGTGTCTTTGCATCCTTTAACCACTATTTCGCCGTAGAACCCTGTGTGTCGGCAGCCATTGAGGCGGAAGATGCCGCAATGGACGGCCGGCCCTTCAACGCCAATAACGTGTGCGGCTCAGGCGGTCCGGGCGATATGCGCTCGCCGGCAGGGTTCGGTACACCCGCAGGATTGCGCGCTGAACTGCGTCCGGAATGGGATATCGATAACACCGAAGCGGGCATGCGCCTTGAATTTCGCTTCAAGGACGTACGCTTCGCGGTCTCCTATTGGTATGGTTGGAACGACACACCGGTGTTTAAGTTCGAGAACATCAATGTCTTAAATGCCGGCGCCGGTTTTAGCGTATTGGGTAGCAATGCGAATACCACCTTAGGTCGAGCCGACTGTACGGTATCGGACTTAACGGGAGGCAATCTTACCGGGCATCCGTTCAATGGATTCGGTCCAGTTCTCGATCCAAACGGATTATGTCCGGCTGGCGCGCTGGGTTTCCCGGTTCGTATCATGCAACCCCACCAAGGTGTCTCCGCAATAGCCGGTGGGGGTGCTGGTCAATTGGTGCTAGATCCTACGACCGGCGAAACGCGCACCATTTCAGAATGGGCGCAACTCGCTTTGGCACGGCAAGACGCGACGATCTTTTATCGCAATATCGGCTCGACGTCGGCGTTGACTGGCGGCCATACCGTCACGGTCTACAAACAAGCCCATACACCAGGTTTGTCTTTCGACTACTTCGAACCGTGGTCGGGCGTCGTGTTCCGTGTCGAATCCTCCTATACCTTCGATGAGATCGTGAACAACACGAGAAAGTTCGACTGGGTGGATAAGTCAGATATCATGAAATGGTCGATCGGCATGGACCGACCCACGTTTATCCCATGGTTGAATAAGGACCGCACGTTTTTCTTATCCTTGCAGATTTTTGACACGTGGTACGTCGATCATGAAGGGGATAAACATACGGGCTTCTTGGTCGACGAGCATAATTTTATTACGACGTTTTTCTTTCTCGGCAACTATATGCGAGACAAGCTGAAACCCACGGGTTTCTACGTCTGGGAAGAAGCGTCGAACTCGCACGTCGCTGGGTTTAACGTCGAGTGGCTGATGGATAATCATTGGTCGATTAAGGGTGGGTTTCACCTCATCTGGGAAGGTGATGAGAACTTCCGCCACGACGTTGGCCCTTATACCGCGTTCATTTTGCCTGACGGCAACGGTGTCCGGAACCCGTATCAGCAGTCACCTTTGGGGGTAGCGCATGAAGGTATCGGCGCGCTACGTGACAACGATGAAGTGTTCTTGCAACTGAAGTACCAGTTCTAGACGCATACTTCTGTGCGATGGCGATAAGCAAACCGCCCCTCTCGGGGCGGTTTTTTTTGTGATGTGTACCTGCATGGCGGATAATTGCGGATATTCTTTCAGTCTGGGCGGTCAAAGATATTTGATGTATGAGGATCAGTTGTGCAATTTGTCCAATTAAATCAAAAAGTTAAAGCCGTCGCCTTGACGCTGCTGCTGGCTGTGGTAGGTGACTGCGGTATTGACAGGGCGCTAGCCGAACCCGCGCGAGTGGTTGATGAAGAGCGTATCGTGCGCAGCGCAGTGGCAGTGGCGCGTGAGCTCGTGGACTCCGATAACATTTGGAACCGTGTATTAGCTGCCGGCGCATTAGTTGAGGTCGGTGATACCGATGCGCTCGGGATCTTAGAAAGCGTGATTGACTCTGGAGACATCACGTTTCAGCGTTCTGCGATCGATGCGCTGCTGAATGCTTATCATCCCAACAGTACAAACTTACTCTACAAAACGGCCGCAGAGAATCAAACCCTGCTTACTGTCACGATCGAGTCGCTCGCGTCCACACCTCGTGAGGATATGCGTGATTTACTCCTAGAAGCGTTAACGGTACCCAATGACCGTATTCGCATGCACGCATTACAGGCTTTGGCCCACGCCAACGTGGCGGGGACGGAGAACGATGTTCAAGTGCTGCTGGATAATCCAAAAATTTCTCGGACCGTGCGAGCCTACGCCTATTATGTGCTCATTCACAGTGGTCATCCAGAATTTGGTCCTGAATTGATCGCGGTTGCGAACGCCGGTGATATGTCAACCCGCGAAGTTGCCGCCGTAGCGCTGGGATTAGTCGATACACTTGATTCGAGAAAAACCCTAAAAGAATGGGCCGCCGTAAAAGACGAGCGCGTCTCGATTGCCGCAACCGCTTCGAACGCCGGCCTCGGGGATGATAAGTCGGTATCCAAAATCGTTCACACCATTGCGTATGGCAGGCCAATGCAGGCGATGGTCGCCGCCGGTTCTTTGAAACGTCTGCCGGCAAAAACAGCCGACGCGATTACGACCACGCTGATGACCTGTTGTAAGCTGACTGCGGATGCGGCAACACGCGTTCTGGAGTCCTGGGGTTCGATCGACGCCGATCCGCTGTCGGTGTACAAGTGGGGTCTGGCGCATGAAGACGCCGATGTGCGTTTACAAACGGTATGGCTAATTGGGCAACGACGCGATCTCACGCAGATAAGTAAAATGAGTAGCTATCTAAGAGACCAGGATCCCGCTTTACGTGGCATGGCGGCGTGGGCGATTATTCGCATGGCGGCGGATAAATACATTTCGGGATTAGAGACATAGCGAACGCCGGCATTTAAGCACCCACCTCCACGTTCTTCCCGTACCATGGGAATTTAGTCAAGGTATGAGTAAGCCGCGCGTGAGGCCCGTATATCACGGACTAGTTTTACCGTGGGGACAAACCAACCCCATTTTATCCCAGCAGGATATTGTCGATGTCAATTACAGAGCGAATTCTACCCAGCTGCGCACTAATTCGACGGCGGCGTTATTTTCCTTGCATCAGTGCATTGCCGTTGGCACTTATATCTATCGTCGCATCCGCCGGAATTTTCGATCTCGATATCGCGATGATCGAAGAACTATCGCCGCCACCCGGTACTGTTATCGCCGCGGAAAATGTCAATCAATATGGGCAAGTTCTCGATCCGGATCTGGCTGAACTCATTGCCCAGGGCTGGCTTACGATCGCAGTGGGCGAGCCGATGTCGTTTCGCCCGCACGCGAATTTCATTGCCGCCACCCAACAGTATGGTGGTCAAGCACAGTTGGGCAGTGGCCCCGGCATCATTACTGGTTTTGTTGCTGGTAGGCCGTTTCCGGAAGAACCCGATCGCGATGATCCGCGCGCTGGAGAGAAACTTGCGTGGAACATGCGCTACGCGTTTGGCGGTGATACCGGCATGATCCCGGAAATGTACTGGCATTATCGCGATATGCGTAGTCAAGAAATCGAACGGGTGCTTGAATTTGAGGCAAGTGCGATGCGCTTTATGTACCGGCACGTTATGGATCCGGTGCCGGAAGTGAAGAGAAATACTTACCGCGTATTCAGTGCCATTAATCTGGTGGCGCTAGAGCCTGGGGACGTTGCGAACACGCGCTTACTTATTTTCTACAACAGCGATGATACTGAGGCAGAACAGGGCTGGATGTATGTGCCGCTACTCAGACGAGTGAGACGAGTCGCGACGACCGCACGCACAGATTCGTTTCTAGGTAGCGATATTATGATCGAAGATTTTCTCGGTTATAGCGGTCGCTTAATGGACATGAGCTGGATTTATAGCGGCTCCACCCATGTGTTGCTGCCGATGTACCGACACGATCAGATCCAGCATGCCGAAAAAAAGGCGCGTCGTTATGATCATCGTTTTGTCGATTTTCATGGGCATTCGGGCTGTTTCCCGAATGTAACTTGGCAATTACGGAAAGCATATATTTTAGAAGGGCGACCGCTACGCTCAGATCATCCGTTATCGCGACGCTATTTTTACGTGGACGCGCAAACGAATTTCCCCGTGTTTGGTAAGATCTACGATCGCGCGGAGGTGCTGTGGAAATTTGGTCTCGGGGGACTGGCGCACCCCGATTATCATTTAGAACATAATCGTGGTAGTGGAGTGCCCTTGCTCGATTCATCCGCCGTAATCGATGTGCAAAACAAGCATTGCACTACGATTCAAATGGTAACCTTGGTCAATACGCCAAAAGTGAAGCAAAAGAATTTTGAGCCTAATGCTTTGAACGTCGGGGCGAGGTAAGCCCGATTATATGTGCAATCGCCTGGCATCGTATGGTCACCCATACCACACTTCTTGTTTGGCATGTTTTCCTGCGGCGTGAATAGACCTGGGAGGCATGTATTTTGAGCATCGAGCATGACTTCATTTGCGATCTATTTGCATTAACGGGCAAACGAGTATTGCTAACCGGCGCTTCTAGCGGACTCGGACAGCATTTTGTCGGCACGCTAGTGCGCGCGGGGGCTACGGTTATTATGGCAGCGCGTTCGCGTGACAAAATGGAGGAGGTTCGCTTGCAACTTCCGGCCCACAGTCAGAAAATCGAAATCGAAACACTAGACGTACGCGACCGTGAAGCAATTCGTGTTTGCGTGGAGCGTGTTGAAACGCGTGGTCCGCTCGACTGTTTAGTAAACAATGCCGGGATCGCGATCGTGAAATCGCCGGAAGACTTAAACGACGATGACTGGGACGCGGTTTACGAAACGAACTTACGCGGCGCCTGGACGCTTACGCAGGAGCTAATCAAGCGACGCCTAGCCGACCAGCGGCCCTGCAGTATTGTCAACATCGCGTCGGTACTTGGGATCCGTGCGATCGGCCACGTGGCACCTTACTCAGCCGCAAAGGCCGGCATGATTAATCTTGGTCGGGATATTTGCGTCGACCATGCGAAAAACAACATTCGCGTTAACGCTTTGGCACCCGGCTATTTCGCTACCGAAATGAACGACACCTGGCTCGAGAGTCCCGCCGGCGAACGCTTACGGCAACGCATACCAGCTAAGCGTTTCGGCAAAGTGGAAGACTTGGACGGCGCCCTGCTATTTTTATGCGCCGACGCCTCTCGTTATATGAACGGCAATGTGATTACGATCGACGGCGGGCATACGGCAAGTCTGTGAGCGCAGGGTATCGATTTGCTGCGCGTTTGCTATGGGGCTTAATTCTATTTGGGAACGGATTAACAAGCCCACAGTATAAGCCCCCAATCGAGTACTTTTGCGGTCTCTTCTCGATCGTCTACCGATCGTGACGCAAAAACTTCTACCTTGAGATCATAGAGCTTGCCGCCGACCGGCGCCGCAACGATATCGATGATTTCGAAACGTGTACTGATAATGTCTTCTTCCAAGACCGGTGCCAAGTGATTACAGTGACGCCACGCGACCATGCTCAAGGTGTTCGGCAGTGCACGCGTGACGTGGGCAAGCGCCATCGAAATGGTGTGGCCACCGTAAACAAGGCGTTGACCTAAGTAACTGTGCCTGGCGTCCACGTGAGTAAACGCGATATTCAGCGACATGCGCACCAATTCTGGCGCACAGGTTATGGTATCCCGTGCCGCAATTTCGACGGTATCACCGACCTCGAGGTCCGGCGGGCGCAATCCGGTCACCTCGCTCGCTAGCGGTGCGAGATCCCAAGTCGAGGGTAAGGCTGCAAGTAATTCCTCCTGGGAAAACTCGCTGCCTATGAATGAAAAATCGTCATCCTGTCCTGTTTGAACATGCTCATCGCGACAGGCGATCATTGGGCAACGCCAGAAATGCAACACGATGTCATCATGTTGATTAAGCGTTCTCATTTCGAGCACGACCATGCCCGTCGCGGCACGCCCCGGTTTTTGTTTATTTTGTTTTAAGCCGACGACTTTCGTTGTCGTGTATAATGAATCGCCGATGTAGACTGGCCGCTGCAGCAACAGCCGGCGATAAAAAAGATTGCCTTTCACATGTTGCGATGCGTAAGTCGTTTGTCCGGCAGCCAAATGCACGGCGAGATAGGGATGAGCGAGGGTTTTATCCTTCCCGATGACACGGCGACTGAGGTGGGCATCCAGAGGTAGACGCATCCGATCGCCGAACAGAGCGCTGTAGACCGCAGCATGCCCGTCGCTGACCGTGATAGACGGTGCGGAAAAAATTTGACCGTGTTCGAAATCTTCGAAAAACGGCCCGTCAATTAGTTCATGCGGCATAGCTAAGCAACCTCATCAGATATCTTACAATGCCACGTTTGACTAAGTCCGACAGGCTGTTAACGCGTGAATTCTGCGCGAATCTTCTCGCCGTGTTCATCGAGGCGGGGAATTTCGCGTGCTTTTTCATTCGCGTCGCACACGCGGCGCACCACGATCGCTTCACGTCCGCCGGATAACACGGACTTCGTTTTCAAAGCTGGGTGATCCCAGACTTCCTGGACGTTGTTAATGTTACCGTAAGCGATCCCCGCAATGTCGAACTGCTCGGCCAATTGTGCCCGGGTAAAACGCTTGAAGTGTTTTTCCAGCTCGGCCGTCAACGCGGCACGGTTCTGAACTCGTTGCGCGTTGTCCTTAAAACGTGGATCTTGCGCCAGTAGCGCTTGGCCGAGAACTTTTTCACATAGATCGAGCCACTCACGGTGATTTTGCACGGCAATGATGATCAAGCCATCAGCGGTTTGATGCGCCCCATAGGGCGCGATTTGAGTGTGATCTAGACCTGTTCCCCGGAGTATTTTGCCACCGTACTTATAATACACGAGCGGTACGGTCATCCATTCTGACATAACATCGAATAGTGACACCTCGACGTGTGTGCCGCGGCCCGTCACGGTACGCTCGAATAATGCACGCAAAATTTCGCCGTAGGCGGTTAGACCCGTCGCAATATCGCACACCGAGATACCGCAGCGCACCGGCGCATCGGGCAAACCAGTGATCGACGTCAAGCCGCTTTCTGCTTGCACTAAAAAATCATAGGCTTTTTTGTCCGACGCAGGTCCGCTTTCGCCATAACCGGAAATACTGCACATGACGAGCTTGGGGTTGAGTGCCGCGACATGGGCAAAATCTAATCCGAAACGGGCCACGGCTCCGGGTCGCAAATTTTGTATGAATATGTCGGCCGCGCTGATGAGGCGTTGCAGTAAGTCCAGGTCCTCATCATTTTTTACATCGAGCACGATGGATTCTTTGCCCGCGTTAAGCCACACGAAATAGGCGCTTTCACCGTTGACTATAGTGTCATAATGGCGGGCAAAATCGCCTTCGACACGTTCGATTTTTATTATCCGGGCACCTGCTTCGGCGAGCAATCGGGTGGTATAAGGTGCTGCAACGGCCTGTTCCAGCGACACAACGAGGAGGTCGGAAAACGCGGACACGGTTTATTGACCCTAATCAGGCCGCGGCGACGACTAGAGAGGCGCGTTGCACGCGACGTGCTGACGAATCGCTCAAAGCGCTCGCAACGTCAGTCAAAGCATAGTCCTTATCGAGCAGGCTATCGAAAGGATATTTTTCTCGGTGTGCAGCGAGAAAGTCCAAGGATTTTTTCAAGTACGGCCCGTCATAACGCATCGCCGTGAGTATTCTGACCCCGCGGCGCACTAACGTGCCGGGGTCAAAATCGACTAATAAACCTGGATTAATGGTACCCATCGAGATAAATGTCCCGCCCAGGCGTGCAAGCTTGGGAGCTTCGGCAAAGGCGTCGACAACGCCGGCCAGCTCCATGACATGATCGGCGCCATGTCCATTGGTAAGTTTGCCCACGGCCTCGATGCGTGCCTCGGTGCTCGGGTAGTCGTTCATACTAATGATGTGATCAGCGCCGAAACGTTTGGCTAGTGCGAGGCGGGTTGGTACCGCGTCGATAAGGATCACCTCGGCCCCTTTCTCTTTCGCTATGGCTGCGGCATTCAACCCGAGCCCGCCGGCGCCCTGAATGACGATGCTATCGCCGTAGCCAACATTAGCGAGATCGAGCCCAAAATAGACTTGGCTTTGGGCGCAGTTCGCGCTAGCCGCGGCCTGATCCGAGACGATGTCCGGGACTTTGTAGACAGTTTGTCCTGGATAAATATGCCAATGGCTCGCGAACGTCGCATGAAAATGTGGATCTTGTTCGGGTTGTTGCGCCCAATATTGGTAGGCGTTTTCGCACATATTGAACTGGCCTTTTTGGCACGGCACACAGTGACGACAGTGAATGAAGTAGGTGGCGACGATGCGATCACCTTCTTTGAGCGATGCCCCCGCGTGGTCATGCGTTACGCCTGGGCCGAGTCGCTCGACGACACCAACTGCTTCGTGGCCTAAACCGCCACTCTTTTTCGTCGGATGATGCCCACACCAGATATGGATTTCGGAGCCGCAAACATTACTACGCAAAACCCGCGCAACTATCGCGCCGTGCTTCGGATCAGGTACTTCATATTCTTGGAACTCTAGCTTTCCAGGCGCGGTCATGACTGCAATTTGGCCTAGCATGATTTTATCCTTCGGCAGTAGCGGTAAGCTTTAGCGCATTACGAATGGGTTAGGTACATCAGAGGCGGTTGATATCCAGACACTTTTTGTTTGCAAGTATTCGTAGATCGCCTCAATGCCGTTCTCACGCCCGAGGCCACTCATTTTGTAGCCACCGAACGGCGCCAGATAACTCACTGCACGATAAGTGTTGACCCAAATCGTACCAGCGCGGATCGCGTTAGAGACCTCGATCGCACGGCGTATGGATTGTGTCCAAATGCCCGCAGCCAAGCCGAACGCGATATCATTCGCGATTTCGACGGCTTCTTCGTCGCTTTGGAAACGAATAATCGCGAGCACTGGGCCAAAGACCTCTTCTTGGGCGATCCGCATTCGGTTAGTGACGTCGCCGAAAACAGTCGGTTGAACGAACCACCGGCTCGCACCGCATTCTGGGCCGCTGGCGCCTTCGCCGCCCAGCAGAAGCTTGGCGCCTTCTTCTTTGGCAACGGCGATATAGCTTAGGATTTTCTCGTATTGGGACGGTGTCGTAACGGGGCCGACCTGAGTGTCCGGTTTCATAGGGTCGCCCATGCGTGCACTGCGTGCAAAGTCTAGGAGGCGAGTTACGAATTCGTCGTAAATTTTGTCCTGCACTAACAGACGTGAACCGGCGATGCAGGTTTGACCGGTGGCAGCAAAAATTCCTGAGATTGCGCCTTTCACGGCATCGTCGACCTTGGCATCGTCAAATACGATGTTGGGTGATTTACCACCTAGCTCTAAGGTGCAATACTTCAAACCTTTGGCCGCCGCTTGATACACCATCGAGCCGCTTTCGCTGCCACCAGTAAACGCGATTTTTGCGATTTTCGGGTGTTCCACCAAAGCTGTGCCAACCTCGGTACCGAACCCCGTAACGACGTTCAGCACCCCGGGTGGAAACCCTGCCTCGGCCGCAATTTCCATCAATCTTAGCGTCGAGGTGGAGGTGAATTCCGAAGGTTTAATGACGAGCGTATTACCGGCCGCTAAGGCGGGTGCAAGTTTGAACGTCAGTAATAACAGCGGTGAGTTCCAGGGCGTGATTGCCCCGACAACACCTAAAGGTTCGTGGCGGGTATAAGTGAAGGTCTCCGGCTTATCGATCGGGATCACCGCCCCTTCGATTTTATCTGCGAGCCCCCCATAATAGTAATACCATTGCGGTAAGTATCGGCATTGTGCCAGCATTTCGCTGATCAGCTTGCCGTTATCGCGAACTTCGTATTCGGCCAATTCTTCGGCATGCGCGGCGATCAGATCACCAAAACGGCGCAGCAACGCCCCGCGTTGCGTTGGCGTATAGTCTCGCCAGGGTCCATCATAAAATGCCTTATACGCCGTATCAACGGCGTAGCTAACATCGTCGCTGTTACAGCGTGCGACTTCCGCCCAGACTTCTGCCGTGTACGGGTTAACACTTTCGAAGTATTGCGCACCCGTTGGCTTATACGAAGTGCCGTCTACATATGCGTCAAACCGCATGATTTCAGTCACCAAGAATCTCCAGACGTTTAGTAGGAGCGGGGCATGCCAAGCTCATGTTCTCCTACGTAAGCGAGAATGAGATTGGTCGAAATTGGTGCGATCTGGTAGAGCCGCGCCTCACGAAACTTGCGTTCGACATCGTATTCCTCTGCTACCCCAAAGCCACCGAACGTTTGAATGCATGCCTCAGCCGCCGCCCACGATGCTTCCGAGGCGAGGAGCTTAGCGATGTTCGCTTGCGTGCCGCAGGGTTTGTCGTTGTCGAACAATTTCGCCGCCTTATCAGTCACTAGATTTGCAGCTTCCATTTGTGCGAAAGCCCGTGCGATGGGAAATTGAATTCCTTGATTTTGTCCGATCGGGCGGCCAAACACCTTGCGCTCGCAAGCATACTCACTAGCCTTTTTTATAAACCAGCGCGCGTCACCGATGCATTCGGAGGCGATCAGAATACGTTCTGCATTCATACCCGAAAGAATATAACGAAAACCCTGGCCTTCTTCACCGATAAGAGCATCGGCCGGGATAGCGAGATCGTCAAAAAATACTTCTGTCGTGGCGTGGTTGATCATCGTCCGGATCGGCTTGATCGTCATGCCTTGTCCTTTAGCCTCGTTCATGTCGACGAGAAACACGGATAGGCCGTCGCCACGTTTTTTGACGGTGTCTTTAGGTGACGTCCGTGCAAGCAATACCATTAAATCGGAATATTCGGCGCGCGAAGTCCAGACTTTTTGGCCATTGACGAGGTAGTGTTCGCCGTGCCTTATCGCCGTGGTGCTAATGCTCGTCGTGTCAGTGCCCGCCGTTGGTTCGGTTACCCCGAACGCTTGTAAACGCAATTCCCCGGAGGCAATTTTGGGTAGATATTTTTGTTTTTGCGCCTCGCTACCGTGTCGTAATACGGTGCCCATGGTGTACATCTGCGCGTGACAGGCAGCGGCGTTACCGCCGAACTCATGAATTGCCTTCAGTATTTCGGTACCGACGGATAACGGTAAACCGCTGCCTCCGTATTGCTCAGGGATCAGTGACGCGAGCAGTCCGAGATCGGTTAGCGCTTGAACGAATTCTACCGGGTAATTTCGTCGGCGATCTTTTTCTCGCCAGTACTCGCCCGCATATTCCTCACAAACACGCTGCACGGTATCGCGCAGTTGCGCAACGATCTCACTATGACCGGTCATACGCTACAAGCTTCGTACTTTCTCTAGGATCGGCATCAGGTATCGATTGAAAACTTCGGGATTTTCACACATCGGAAAATGACCGATTTCCTCCATGATGATGCATTCGGCATTCTTGGTTTTACGTGCCGTTTCTTCTGTCATCTCTGGGGTGCAGGCAAAATCGTAAACCCCGGTCATATAGTAGATTGGTACGTTGCCCGATAATTTCTCCGTTTTTCCGCGAAAGTCATGGTCGACACTGTAGAAATACAGATCGCCTTTAAATACGCCGGGTCCCCCTTGCGAGTAGTACCACCAGGTTTCCCAGCGATACTTATCGGGGCTTTGTGGCGCCATGAGGCCGAATACCGAAGTTGCACATGCCTCGCCGCCATGAATGTGGGCATGGCGCAACCAGTCTAAGTGCCAGCCGGGTGAGTATTCACACGCCTCAATAGCGATCAAGGCTTTGACTTCTTGTTCGTAGTTTTGCGCGAGGTGCAAGCAAATGTTGCCGCCCATTGAACTGCCCATGATGACGGGCTTTTCGAGACCGAGTTCCTGGCAAAACGCCATTAAGATGCCAGAATAAAATTTAGCGGTGAGCTTGTATTCGTCATCTTCTTTATACCACTCGTAAGGTGGAATCGACTTGCCGTGACGTGGCAGATCCAAAGCAATGACACGAAAATCGCGGTTGATCTCCGTGCTGCAGAGCTGATGCCGCCATTCGCGTGAATCGGTCCCTGCGGTATGTAAGCAAACGAGGGGAATGCCTTCCCCGGCTTCTTCAAAAAAAATACGGTACTCGGTACCTTCGTAAGGCACCCAAATATATCGCCCGGTAATAGGTTCAATTTTCGCCACTGGTGCGTTCCTCCCTAAATTTTTCGCAATTGAGCAGGTTTCGCTTAACGATCGCCATCAATGACTGATGGCCAGTTAGATCTCTCGCATGCGATCTAAGGCCCAGGCAAAGGCGCGTAAGTTTTGCCATAATATTTTTTGATCACCTTCAAACGTGACCTTACCGTGCAGCGGGTGGGCCATAGCCCAAAGATCGTTATACATCGGTGGCGGGACGGGCTCGCAAAACTTCGACCAGCTTTCATGTGGGCCTCGAATAGCAAGTTGGTAGCAAGTCTCCGGCCCGATCGCGTCAGAAATGTCGGTTATTTTGCCGTTATTAAACGACACGACAAAGTTATTCTCACCAAAGCCGAGCAAAAAATCTGCACTCAGATGTTTACCGAGCCACTTCATCGGACCATTGTTGTTCACCGCGTCTTGCCACTTTTTCATCCACGACATGTCAAACATGTATAGTCTCCTAACGTTATTGCTCGCTAGAGGTATGCCTCAAGAAAACCCCGCACTGTTACACGCGGAACAAGCCTCGTCGGTCGTGCTTCATGTTGCCGTTACGACAGCCGCAAATCTCGAGAGGCACTCTAAGCTAGCCTTTCGATAGCTCTTTGAGTTGCTCTGCCCAGTTTGCATAGGGTCGCAACGGGATCCAATTAAGCTCCACCACGATGTGCGCATACCCGAGTTTCCAAATGGGTAAATTGTGCACAATGGCGTCTAAATCATCGGAATTATCGACTTCGACGACCGCCAGCACTTCGTATTTGCCGGAGACTTTCCAAATCTGTTTAATCGCGCCTGCTTTATACGCTTCCAACGCGGCGACGGATTCTTGGCGCCACACTTCAAAAAACTCTTTATTGCTCGCGTCTGCTGGTTTGGCGAGTTTCGCCCATAGCAAAAATTCCACAGCGAAGCTCCTTGTGTGATAGTTCTTAGGCTACAGAAGTACTCGACGCGGCGCAGCCGGTGACAGCCGCGCACGCGTTACGGGCTGACAGCATAATCGCTCAGGTAATGCTTGGGAATGCTTTTGCGGTCATTTTTTGCCAAAATCCAGTAACGGCACGGTGTTCTTTCGGTGGCGTGCGGGATCTGGATCCCGCCACGCCGGTATTTTGCGGTACTGCTCGATATATGCGCTTGGAAAATTAAAGTGAGACAAGCCGGCGATCACGAGGTCTCGATACCATCGATACGGGCGTAGGCTAGGATCGATGTAGCTCTTTTGCGCATGATAACCATAGACTTGATCGAATCCGCCCAGCTTGTGATAGGCAAGCGCGTATCCGTGTCCAAGTCCTTCGATCCGATGAAGCTGAGCCATCGCAGCATTCGTGATTTCATAAACGACGCCATAGGCTATTTCATCGCGTGCCGCAACGAGATCACACTTGCCAGAGCCATCGTGCCCGCGTTTATGCCAGCGGAGGCCCCATCCTGTGAGCGTGACGGTGCCGCGAATCGCGCTAATTTCGATACGCGCACCGAGACGTCGCGGATGCAAGTTCGAACCGTAGGCGAGATACAGCATTAGGCCTAGTGCGGGGGCAGTCTCGTCAGTGCGGGAGGTATGGCGTCCAGTGTCGTCGGTCTACGGCAGCATTTGACCACGCTGCTGCACCAAAAAAGCGACTCATCCCGTTGCCCTGTGCGTGCCAAGGTTGCTGCTCATTTTAGTTCATCCAGACACGTGCTGCGCACCTCATATCAGTGCTTTTTCGCGCGCACCAGGGTCGCGAGTGCATCCTCAGCAAGCCCCACTACGGTACACTTTCGTTAAAGATATAGTTGCACTCCCATTATGGCTATCAAGCAATGACTAGCAGGCAAATCGATAATAGCGTGCAGTGATGCTGCCATGCTCCAGCTTTGAATGTCAGCCACTGGGAACTCAGCATCTGCGGTAAAAATGGCACTAGCGACTGCCCGGGCATGTTCGTGCCGAAGTCTTTTTGCGAGCGCTTGCAATCATAACGTTAAAATCGCTCAGTTGGCGGATAATCTTGGGTTTGAGATGAAAATGAAGCTTGCAGACAGGATCACACGGTGAAAATCGAGCGCGTGCGTGCGTTTCCTATTTCGTTCTCGCTGCCACCAGCACACCAAGTGCGGCTTGGTATTGGCACAGCAATTAAGCGCGACGCGGTTCTCGTTTGCATCGAAACGAGCGACGGCATCGTTGGTTGGGGTGAAGCGCATGCCGCACGCGCGCCAACCGCGATTGCCGAATTAGTTAATTCAACATTGGCAAGTTTAATTATTGGCATGCCCAGCGACGATATCGATGGGGTATGGGAGCGTATCTATCAAAAACAGCTTGTAAGCCACGGCGCCGGCACCGCTACCGTGATCGGTTTGTCGGGCATCGACCTGGCGCTGTGGGATGTGCGTGGAAAACGACTTGAATTGCCGGTATGCAAGTGCCTAAATGCAACCCCGACAACGTTACGATGCTATGCAGGCGGTATTTCTTTAGCTTATCAGCCTACTGCTGCATTGCTCGCCGAGGCTCAGGGTTTTGTTGCGCGGGGCTACAAGGCATTAAAGCTCAGAGTAGGTGAGCGCGTAAGCGAAGACATCGAGCGCATTCGCGCGGTTCGCGAGGCATTTTCACCAGACTTGAATATCCTCGTAGATGCCAATACCCAGTATACTTTTGAGGATGTACAGACGATCGCGCCGGTGTTAGCGGAACTAGGAGTCGAATGGCTAGAAGAACCCTTTCCCGCTCACGACTACAAACGTTATTTGTCTGCCAAATCTGTGTGTACTGTAGCGCTTGCTGCTGGAGAAAATCATTACACGCGGTTTGATTTTGAACGTTTAGCCGATGAGGGCGCGGTAACCGTTTGGCAGCCCGATTTGTCCAAATGCGGCGGTCTTACTGAGGCGCTCCGTATAGCTAACTTAGCGACCAAACACGGCATTGCAATTCATCCCCATACCTCGGTGACAAATCTAAATATGGCGGCGAGCTTGCATTACCTCTGTGCAATTCCCAATCGTGGCTATTTCGAAGCAGATTGTTCGCCCTATAACCCGTTTCGTAGTGATCTGTGCGATCCTGCAATCGTTGTCGACGACGAAGGCAGGGCACGGCCGCCAACAGGGCCAGGCCTTGGAATGAATATAAACCCTACGGTCATGGCGTCTTATCCGGTAATAAGCGGTGGGGGTTATGTCTAGACGCAAGCTTCGCGCCACGTGAGAGCACTGCGCGTTTTAGTGCTCATGCACGAAGCACTGATCCCACCCGATTCTTTAGATGGGTGTGAGGATGATGAAATCGTCCACTGGAAAACCGAATATGACGTTGTTTCAACACTACGCGAAATGGGGCACGACGTGCATGTGGCCGGAGTGCAAGCTGATTTAAGCGCCTTAAGCGCCGCATTAGATGAAGTAAAACCTCACATCACGTTCAATTTGTTGGAAGAATTTCATAACAACTCACTCTACGATCATCACATTACCGGGTATTTGGAACTGTTGCGCCAAGCCTACACTGGATGTAACCCACGGGGCCTGATGATTACGCATGACAAAGCGCTGTCAAAAAAAATATTAGCCTATCATCACATCTGCACGCCACGTTTTCAGGTTATTCCACGGGGCGTGAAAGCGCGTATTTCACGCCACTTAAATTATCCCTTGATCGTAAAATCGCTAACCGAAGACGGGTCATTCGGCATCGCGCATGCCTCGGTAGTCCAAAGCGAAGATAAATGCCTCGAACGAATTGCTTATTTGCATGACGGACTGAAAACGCCGGTCATTGTTGAGGAATTTATCGAAGGTCGAGAACTATATGTTGCCGTGCTCGGAAATCATCGCACTGAAGTACTACCGACGCTCGAAATGAATTTTGGAAATGTAGTTAAGCGCTCGCCAAGAATAGCGACCGCGCGGGTTAAATGGGACTGGCAATATGCCGAGGAGCGTGCCATAGAGATAGGCGTGGCGAATGACTTGGATGACGGTTTGCGACGACACGTGCAACGTCTGGCGCGGCGTATATACCGGGTTCTCGATATAACCGGTTACGCACGCATCGATTTTCGCGTGAACGATAAGGGGGAAGTGTTCGTCTTGGAAGCGAATGCCAATCCTGATTTGGCCTACGGTAGTGAAGTTAGCGAAGCCGCAGAGGCTGCTAATATAAGTTACCCTCGGCTATTGCAGAAAGTGCTCAACTTAGGCTTGGGATATCACCGGATGTGTTAGCATCATTGCTAAGCAACGTCGGCAGGCGTCCAAGAAATGACACGACCGTGACCGAGCTGCTTTGCTTCCGCCAGCGCAGTCTCAGTAGCAGCGAGTAAATGGGGCGCTTGTTGATGCATGCCGAGACTGGCAATGCCGATCGAGACCGATAAACGCCACTCACCGGCCGCGGTGCGGAAGTTCTTGTTACATAAATCCTGTCGAAACCGTTCAGCGATCTCGTAACCGGCTTGCAAACCAACGCTGTGAAGGAATACCAAGAATTCATCGCCGGCGTAGCGTACCGCGATATCACGGGGACGGATCTTCTCACGCAAAAACGCCGCGAAGTTGCGTAGCACTTCATCTCCCACGAGGTGACCGTGCTGTTCATTGATGCGGTGAAAATTGTCGAGATCTATCATTAATAAACACAGCGGGGTTTCGTCGCGGTTGCAGCGACGTACAATGCGGTCGAGAAAATGATCGAGCCACTGACGATTGTGCAAACCGGTCAGGGTGTCGACTCGCGCCGTGAGTGATGTGGGTTCGCTACTATCACCGACGCACCGCAACCCGGCAGTGTGCCGCTGATTGCGGCCGGATAAGACATCGAGCAGATTGCACGCGAAGGGATGGCAGTTTTGGATCAATGACCACAAGATTTCATCTTCGATCACCAGCACGCGCGTTCGTTCTTGCGCGACGATGTTGGCGGAAATCTCGAGGTGGCTCAGTATGGATAGCTCTCCGAAACAAGCGCCCGGTCCGAGGGTAATCAGCGGTGAACCGGTGAGCTTAGCGAGTCTAACCTCCACGCGACCACTGACAATTAAGTAGATTGCGCGACGCTGTTGATCCGGTTCTACAATTGCTTCTTCGGGCTCAATTTCGATGAGTTCACAGTAAGGGAGTAAGTGCGCGATACTGCGAAAGTCTACATTATTGAATAATTCGAGGTGGCCGTAGCTCGCTTCAAAGAAGTGCGCAAGAGCAGCGTCGTCGCGCGCTGTAGCAGAATGAGTCATGATGAAACATGCCGTCAGGGTTCAATCCTACTAGTAATCGGTCGCGCGGTGAAAACGTTTAGCGGCGACCTCGGCACCCCCGCAGGCAGCGCCCATCCCGCTCAGAATGCCGTGCTAGCTGTCAATCCACGCCGTATAGCCGCCAGCGAGCGAGACGACATTGCTGTAACCAAGCACTTGCAGTGATCGCGCAGCGAGTGCGGAGCGACCACCGCTGCGGCAATAAACCACAATCGTTGCTTCGGGATCGCGCAGACAATCTTCTTCCGTAAGGCGAAACTCCAAAACCCCACGAGGAATGCAAGTTGCTCCCGGAATAATGCCTGGCGCGCATTCTTCAGCCTCACGCACGTCGACAAAAGCCACACCTTGGGCGTGTAGTTTGCGGGCTCGCGATACGTCGATTTCCTTGATTTCGTTTTTGGCTTGTGTGACCAACTCCTGTGGCGTCAGGGCCATAAACTGCTCCCCATGTTTCTCGGCGCTTTTCTCAGCCAATGTTACCATCAATCCTATTGCACTCGGATATTTCACGGTCGCGGTGCTAACGTTGCCATAAACCCGTCTCTCCTCCGCGATAGCCGAGTGCGCGATAGGTACCATCGATCAAGCCTTGGCCGCGCGCGTTCATGAGAATGCCTGTTCCCATGCGGTTCATTGCATAACCAAAGCTTAAGTTGCAGTCAGGGTCTGCGAATCCGACTGAACCGCCGGCACCGACGTGCCCAAATGCGGTATCCGATAGAACTAAACTCGAATCGACCGCATCAGAAGCGTTGCGATTATCCATCGCGAGCATGAATCCGGTCGTAAATCGCGTCGGGATCAACAGCGTCGCGTCAGCATCGGTCGCGCTAGCGACGCGTGCCATATGGTCCAGCGTGGTGCTACCCACCAGCGCGATGTTGTCTCGGTATCCACCGTTGGCTAAGCAGGCATAAAGTCTCGCCAGACCGCGCGCATTAGTGACACCGTTGGCCGCTCCGATTTCAGCGGCACGGCAGGCGCGTGAGTTAGCGTCATAGGCGGCAAAATCACGCATGAATAAATGGGTTGGTGAGCCGCTTTCCTGCAAGGCGGCGCGCATAAAACGTGTCGCCAGCCACGCATCTGTTGGCTTGGCATAAATCACGGGAGCAACCCGAGGTTCATGTTTGACCGCTAAGCCAATATGAAAATCGAGCGCTAACGGGCCGGCGATCTCGGTGGCGAAGAAATCGCCTAAGCGGCGTCCAGACGTACGCCGCACGAGTTCTCCAACGGTCCAAGCCATCGTTAAAGCGTGGTAGCCGACGCGTGTCCCGGGAAGCCAAAACGCTGGCTCGTGTGCGACTCGCCGAACCATGTGCTCGTAGTCCCAGAGTTCCTCGGTCGCCACGACATCACGCAATGCTGGAACGCCGAGCGAATGATCTAGCGCCATGCTCACCAAACCGTTTGCTTTGCCCGCAACACCGAATTCCGGCCAATAACGGGTGATCGGCGCATCTAGCGCCAACAGGCCCCGATCCGCGAGCACGTGAGCGCACAGTGCCGTCGCGCCCTTAGTGGCGGAAAACACCATGCACAGCGTATTTTGCTCCCAAGGTTCGCCATTCTCGGTTTTGCACCCGCCCCAGACATCGACGACCTGACGCCCTTCCAAAGTGATCGCAAGACTGGCACCGACTTCGCCGCGGCGTTCGAAATTCTCGGCAAAGTAGTCCACGACGTTCGAGAAAAGAACGTCGAATGTCCCGCTGAGTGGGCCAGCCGAGGTAACGGTGCTAAAGGATTTCATTGTCCTTTAAATACTGGCGGTCGCTTTTCGAAAAACGCATCGACTGCTTCGAGGTGATCCTCGGTACGCTGCACGATGACTTGCATGGCAGCCGACGTTTCCATAATCGCCTCGAAATTTGCGTTAACGCCGTCCCTCATCAGGCGTTTCGTCATGCGCAGCGCTTGTGGCGGCTGTTGGCAAATACGTGCCGCGAGTTTTTCCGCTGCGGGCATTAGTTCTTCGTCAGGATAGACCTCCGAGACCAAGCCCCAATCGCGCGCCATCTCGGCATCGATGACATCGCCGGTAAAAAAAAGCTGGGCAGCTCGTGACCAGCCGATCGTGCGAGGTAGCAACCACGCACCACCATCGCCAGGGATCAGACCGATTTTTAGAAAAGTTGCGCCGAATTTGGCGCTGGCGGCGGCAAGACGAATATCACACAGGCTCGCGACGTCGTTACCGAGCCCGATTGCTGGTCCGTTGATCGCGCCAACGATCGGCACTTCAATAGCCCATAGAGATTTGATAATGCCGTGAATGCCGCGGCGATAGTGATCACGTAAGCGCAGATTATCGACCCCAAATTCGCCGCTGCGCGCTTTCATCGCCTTCAGATCGCCGCCGGCCGAGAACGCCTTGCCAGCACCAGTCATGATGACACAACGAATATCGAAATCGTCGTTGATCTGGCGCGCAACGGTGGCAAAAGCATCGCCATCGCCGCGCAGACCAAGTGGATTCCGGCGCTCGGGGCGATTGATTGTCAAGCGTCCAAGATGTCCTTCCTTCTCGAACAATAGCAGTTGTTCAGCCATCGGTAATGGTCTCCTGTGAGGCATGCTCACGTGTGTTTGCGAAGATAATGCATCATGCGACGAATGCGAGTACCGCTAGGCGGTTAGGTAGTGCCACAGCCGCGCACCACCTTGATCGCAAGCCGCGCGCCCTAGAAAACCGCCCCAGGTGCTGAGACCGCCAGATTCGGCTCGCCACGACCACAAACGCCGCGTTAGATAATGCAAGTGATACTCGTAAGTAAAACCGATCGCACCATGTACCTGATGGCCGAGGCGGGTGAGTTTTTCGACGGCTTCGCTGGCGCGACATTTTGCCGCCGCGATTTCGACACGCGCGTCCCGATCGTTGCGCTGAAAACCGCGTTCATCTAAAGCGTGGCACGCGCTATGTGTAATCGCATCGACGGAAGCCATTTCCCCAGCGAGTTGTGCGAGATGATGTTGAATCGCTTGGAATTTCGCTAACGGCCGGCCGAATTGTTCGCGCTCCGAGGTGTAACGTACGGCGAGCTCCACAATGGCGGCCGCAGCGCCGGCGATCTGAACGCTGCGCAGGAGGGCGCCAAACCATTTTACCGCGTCCACTGGCAGTATTTTGTCGATAGGGTTCTGGGCTACGATCGGTGTGTGTTCAAATATCACCGTATCGCGTGGTTCTCGAGCGAGGTTGCAAGCGCGTGTCACGGCTGTATTCACCATACTCAGAACGCAGACTTGATGTGCGTCGCTAAGACCCACGAAGTAGTCGGCGTTGCGAGCCCATGGGATCCCGGCCACGTTAGCAACAAGTTGTGTTTCACAGATCTCTTCACTCGTTAAGCACCGCGGTATAAAACCGGGCACACCGCTCGGGATGTCCAAGCTCGCGCGTTCGAGCAAATATTTGGCAAGATTTGTCTCTGGGATCGGCAACGGTACTGCGTGGTATCCGCACGCGCGTGCAACAATAAATGCATCTTCCCAACGCCCCCCTACACCCCCAGCGGCATCACTCAGCATCACCTGCGTGAAACCCTGCTCGTTAATCGAATCCCACCATTCCGCGTCCCAAGGCTGGATCTCCATAGCGGCGCGGCGATCGTTGTCGAGCGTGTCGGAAAAAAATCGATTCAGCGCGTCGTCGAGCAGTTGCTGAGTCTCGTTCATCGCACCCCGAGACCTCTAGCGATAATGCCTCGTAAAATTTCAAGCGTCCCTCCGCGCAGTGAAAAAGAGGGTGCTAACTGCATCAGGTTGCCGAGGACCTGCTGAAAATCACAACCCTGGCCGGCTAGCGTTGGTTCCAACTCAACGATTTGTTGCGCGAGTCCCGGCAGCCGTTGTTCGAAGTCACAACCTAAGTCTTTCACAATGGCCGCTTGCAAACCCGGATCGATGCCGTCATTAAGCATGCCCGCAACGGAGAGAGACATGGTACGCAAGGTCGTCGCCCAGGCAATTTCTGCCCCGATTTTTGCGACCGCACTTGGGTCAGCGGTGTCTTTTACGACATCGATAAGCTGCGTCAGCAAAACGAAACACGACAAGTAGCGTTCTGGTCCGCTACGTTCAAACGAGAGTTCAGCAGTAACCTGTTGCCAGCCGCTACCTTCGTTCCCGAGCAGGGCCTCGGGTGGCAGCATGGCGTCTACGAAAGAAACTTCGTTAAAATGTGCGCGCCCCGCCAGGTCGCGGATCGGTCGAGGTGTGATCCCGGGCGTGTTGTGGAGGTCTATCAAAAACTGCGAGAGACCTTCATGCTTACTCGCGGTCGTATTACCCGTGCGCAGCAGCGCAATCATATAATCGGCACGATGTGCGTTGGTGGTCCAAATTTTGGTCCCGTTGACCCGCCAGCCGTCGTCTACGCGTTCCGCCTTAGTGCGCACTGAGGCCAGATCCGAGCCCGAATTCGGCTCACTCATACCGATGCAAAAAGAGATTTCGCCGTGACAAATAGCGGGCAAGATTTTCTGCTTTTGTTCTTCAGTTCCATAACGCAGTACAACGGGCCCGCTTTGGCGGTCTGCGATCCAGTGAAATCCAACCGGTGCGCCCGCCGCGAGCGTTTCTTCCACCACGACGTAGCGTTCGAGGGCCGAGCGCTCGTGACCACCATAAGCCTTTGGTAAGGTCATGCCAAGCCAACCACGCGCGCCTAATTTGGCGGAAAAATCTTTATCGAATCCGTCCCAGGTGCTGCTGCGCGTATGAGGTGTATGGTCCGCAAGCGCGCTAGCAAGAAACGCCCTTACTTCTTGCCTTAGTGGGCCCAATGTGGTCGGCAATTCGTAGTGCGGAAATCTCAGGTTTTGAATGTTAAGCATAATCAGCTACGGCATGCCCGCACGCTGTGCGAATTCACAACCCAGCGCCGCGAATTCACGTACCATCTCGGTCGTGCGCGGTGCGTCGGCGCTTGCCGCTGTTCCGTTTTGAACTCGTTTGATAATGCCCTGATAAATTGCCGCGATGCGCCACACCGTATAGGCGTTGTAGTAATTCAAGTCGGGCACTGAATCACGGCCAGTCAGTTCACAGTAGCGCGCCGCATAAGCGTCTGCGGAGGGGATGCCTAGCGCTTCGAGGTCATGCCCGACAAGCGTGCTGATCCGATCGCTGATTGGCGGGATCAGCCAAGGACTGAGATGATAGGAAAAATCGCCCAGAGGATGACCCAAAGTACTGAGCTCCCAATCCAATACCGCGATCACACGTGGTTCAGTCGGATGGAAGATTATATTATCCAGACGATAATCGCCGTGCACGACGCATGGCGACTCGTCCGCGGGTACGTTATCCGCCAACCAGCGGTTCAGGCGCTCCATGTCGGGAATCACGTCTGTCTCGGAAGCCCGGTAGTTCTTGGTCCAACGGTTGATCTGGCGAGCAAAATAATCGTGTGGCTTCCCGAAGCCTTCGAGGCCTAGTTCGCGATAATCGTAGCCTTGCAATTTCGCGAGCATGCTGATCATTTGATCATAAATCGCACCCCGCTCGGCCTTAGATTGTTGCGGTAAGGACATCTCCCAAAACACCCGTCCGGTAACAAATTCCATAACGTAGAACATCGTGCCGACGATATTGTCGTCGGTACACAATGCATGCGGTCGTGCTACCGGAAAACCTTGCGCATGAAGTGCGCACAGAACCCGGTATTCGCGGTCAACGGCATGCGCTGAAGGCAACAACTTGCCCGGTGGCTTGCGGCGCAGTACATAACGCTCGGTCGGGGTAACGAGTTGGTAGGTCGGATTCGATTGTCCGCCCTTAAATTCGTGCACCTCTAAGGGACCACAGAAGTCTTCGATATGTTGCTCCAGGTAGCGCGTTAAGCGCGCCGTATCGAGGCGCAGATGAGGCTCGACATCCTTAGTCCCCGAGAACATTGTTTGGCGATCACTCGTCATGTGAGGGTCACTCTCAAGCTTGGTAAATTCAGTTTAAGCGGTGGCTGCGGCAACGATACCTTGATCGTGCAACTTGCCGATTTCTGCCGCCGACAGACCGAGCGTTTCGGCTAAAATATCATCGGTGTGTTCTCCCAGCATAGGCGCGCGTCGGGCGGGGTGGCGATCGACAGCACTAAAGTTCATGGGTACGCCAGGGACTAGATAAGTGCCGATATGCGGTTGTTCTACGGGGGAGAACAGCGGATTCTGTGCGGATAATTCACGATCGTCGTCGAGCGCTTGATGCAGTGTCTGATAGCGACCCCAGCACACTCGATGGGCGTCAAATTTTTCTGCAATCAGCGTGAACTTTTGCTGTCCGATCCAATGTTCCAACACGCGCGAGATTTCTCGCCGATGATGGTAGCGATCGCTTTCATGATCAAAATTAGCGTTGAGACGGGCAGCGAGTGCCTCCATGGATGCGGTCAAACCGCTCGCGTCGAGCAAACTTTGCCATTGTTTTGCGCTCAAAGCGATCACCATGACCCGTTCACCGTCGGCGGTGAGAAAATCTCGTCCCAGCGCGCCATACAGATAGTTGCCACCTCGTTCGCGTTCCGTGCCATTAATTGCGCGGTCGCCGATATAGCCTAGATTTCCTAAAGTGGCGTAGGCGACGTCAGCAAGTGCGAGCGTAATCTGCTGCCCTTCGCCGGTGTTACGGCGATGACGTTCGGCCGCGAGAATGCTGAGTGCGGCGAGGTTGCCGGTCATGAGATCCCACGCCGGTAGCACGTGGTTGACTGGGCGCTTATCGTCTTCGTGACCGGTCAAATACGGGAAACCGACTACGGCATTGACGGTGTAGTCTAGCGCTGTGCCGCCATGGCGATTCCCGCTGATCGCAACCTGGATCAAATCAGCGCGATCTTTTTGCAACTCCTCATAGGCGAGCCACCCTCGCGCCGGCAGATTTGTCAGCATAATCCCGCGGTCGTCTCCTGGTGCCGTGATCAACCGCCGCACTAACTCACGCCCCTGCGGGTGGCGGAGATCCACAGCAAAGCTACGCTTGCCCTTATTCAGATCGGCCCAATAAATACTATTATTGTCAGCCGTGACCGGCCAACGGCGGTAGTCGATACCGCCGCCAATTTGATCAAATCGAATTACATCGGCACCCATTTGAGCGAGCGTCATGCCGCAACTCGGTGCCGCGACAAAGGCAGAGCCCTCGACAACGCGCAATCCCGCCAACAACGCTTGCATTATATGATTTCAGCGTGACCGTTATTTAGTACGACGACGTCGCGTTGTTTCGCCTTCGTTATAAAGTAGACGTCGGTCCCCTCTTGCCAAATCTCGGTAAGCAGGGTCTCGCCGGGGTAGACGGGGGCGGAGAAACGTACCCGCATTGATTTAAACCGCGAGGTATCGTAGTCGCAGCAACATCGTAACAAGGCGTGGTGAGCGACCCCCATCGTACAGCGTCCGTGCAAAATGGGTCGTTCAAATCCGGCCGCGCCGGCCACATTCGGATCGGCGTGAAGCGGGTTCATATCACCGCTCAAGCGATAGAGCAGCGCTTGTCGGGGTAAGGTGTCTAGTTCGCAAGCGATATCCGGTGTTCTTTCGGGGATGGTGACAGGAGCCGACCGCGGCCCGGCGGGGCCACCGAAGCCCCCGTCGCCGCGACACAAAGTAGTCGAGTTCACTGTAGCGAATACGCGCCCGCTACTTTTTTCCACCAGTTCTTTACGCAGGTAAACGAAAGCGCCCTTGTCAGCGCCGCGGTCCACAATGTTATCCACGCAAGTACGGCCGATAACCGATCCCGCCGTAGGCAGTGGTGCGTGAATGATAAAGTGTTCCTCGGCATGGAGCACTTTCTGCCATTCGATCTGCCACTTTGGATCGCGCATCCAAAACCCAGGATAACCAACCGCCATGCACATCGCCGGTAAGGTTTGCAAATCCTCTTCATAGGTAAATCGCAACTGTTTTGGATCGCAGGGATCGGCACTGAATCCGATCCCAAGTGCATATAGAATCGTATCTTCAACACGATAATCGCTTGCGAGTTCCACGATAAACTCGTCGATAATCTGTTGGTAATCTATCATTTACTTTTCCTGCACCGTTGCTATATCGGATCCCAACTGAAGACTTCCGGCGAGCGGTCTAGGGGCATGAAGCTTGACTTGACTGTCGGGATCGCGTGCTCTGCAATTGCCTCCGGCGTCCAGCCTTCGCTGCGATGCACAGAGCGTAGCGGACGTGTTTGGCTAAACAAGAAAATTTCATTGTTACGCACCCCAAATACTTGACCGTTTACTTCGGCTGCGGCATCGGCGCAGAGATACACCGCCATCGGTGCGATTTTCGCTGCGGTCATTGCTTGTATTTTTTTTACCCGCGCGATTTCTTCTTCGTTACGGGCGGGGATCGTGTTCGTCATGCGCGTCCACGCGAAGGGTGCGATGCAATTCGATCGCACGTGGTAACGACCCATATCGAGCGCAATGCTCTTAGACAGCGCGATAATGCCGAGTTTTGCTGCGGCGTAATTCGCTTGGCCAAAATTACCGACGAGCCCGGAAGTTGACGTCATATGTACAAATACACCCGTTTCGCGTTCGCGAAAATGATCGGCTGCCGCGCGGCTGACGTTAAACGTGCCGTTTAAATGCACGTCAATCACCAAGCGCCAGTCATCCTCCGTCATTTTGTGAAATATGCGATCGCGGAGCACACCAGCATTATTAACGACGGCATCTAAACGTCCAAAGGTCTCTACGGCCTGCGTTACCATGCTTTTCGCATCATCAAAGCTTGCAACGCTACCATGATTAGCCGCCGCTTCGCCCCCGTTTTTTTCTATCTCCTGGCTTACCTCATCGGCAGGTGAGGTGTCTGGGTTAGCGCCATCGGTAGAGACGCCGAGGTCATTGACTACTACGCGCGCGCCATGCTCGGCCATCGCGAGTGCGAAATCGCGACCGATGCCGCGACCCGCGCCGGTAATCAATACAACTTTTCCTTCCAACATTCGCATCGTGTCCCCTCAATAGTAATTGCCCATTCAGCTACCGGTGCTGAGAGCCCGCCATCTCGCGGGCGCTGCGGTCGCGACGCGGTCTCTTGCTGCCAAGCACAAAAGCGATGAAATGCATGGTACTGCAGATATTGTAGCGTTGAAACACGGCAACTCGCATCACGATAACGGAGCCCATACAATAGCTCGCCCCAACGTGAGCACTGCTTTTTGAGGCAACGAGAGGAGGGGGAAATATCCGTGAAGGCCCGAATGACCGTAACAGCGTTGCCAAATATCCCCCTAGTAGAGCCGGGTGATGATCTGGCATCGATACTTACAGAGGCAGTGCGGCGCTTGGCGACGCCCTTGCATGATGGCGATGTTGTAATCGTTGCGCAGAAAATTGTCTCCAAAGCGGAGGGACGTCAAGTGGTGCTCGACCACGTTACGCCGGGTAAGCAAGCCCGTGAGCTCGCTGCGCAAACTGAGAAAGATCCGCGTTTGGTGCAACTGATTCTAGATGAATCGCAAGCCGTTGTGCGTTATAAACCGGGTGTCTTATTAGTCCGGCATCGTCTCGGTCACGTCTGTGCGCACGCCGGGATCGATCAATCGAACATCGATCACGCTGGACGCGAAACTGCTTTGCTGCTGCCGCTCGATCCCGACGCATCTGCACGTCACTTGCACGAGCAACTTTCTAATCAATTAGGCGTGAAGTTGGGTGTTATTATCGCAGACAGCATGAATCGTCCCTGGCGTTTAGGCACCGTAGGTGCTGCGATCGGCTGTGCCGGTGTAGTGGTGCTCGATGACCGCCGGGGCGGCAAAGATCTGTTCGGCCGTGAGCTCAAGGTGACGTTGATTAACCGTGCAGATTCGATCGCCGCTGCGGCAACTTTGCTCATGGGCGAAACGACGGAAATGACACCGGCGACATTAGCACAAGGCTTGCACGAGGAAGTAAGTCGGCAATCGGCTGCAGAGATCAATCGGCCGCTGGGCGAAGATTTGTTTCGATGAAAGATTTTGTCATGGCGCTAACAGGTGGTGTCGGTGGGGCAAAGCTCTGTCTGGGATTAGCTCGGTATCTAAGTTATGAACAAGTCGAGTTCGTTGTCAATACTGGGGATGACTTCGAATATCTTGGTTTATCGATTTCGCCAGATCTTGACACACTTATGTACACCTTAGCCGGTGTAGCCGACACCGATACGGGTTGGGGTCGCGCTGCGGAGTCGTGGCAGTTCATGGCGGCGCTGAAAGAACTCGGTGCTGAGAGTTGGTTTAAGCTTGGCGATCGCGATCTCGCGGTGCATGTGTTGCGTAGCAAACAGCGACGTGGTGGCCAAGATTTAAGCGCCATTACTCAGGAACTTTGCGCCGCACTGGGGGTCAAATTTAACATCTGGCCGATGAGCAATGACCGCGTGCGTACGGTCGTGCATACTGCTGCTGGCGCGCTAGCATTCCAAGATTATTTTGTACGTCAACGCTGCGCACCGGCGGTGACGGGTTTCGAATTCCAGGGTGCGCAAGAAGCACAGCTGCTTCCACAGGTGGCCGAACGTCTACATTCACCGAATTTACGTGGAGTAATAATCTGTCCGTCCAATCCCTTCCTCAGCGTTGGTCCCATGCTTGCCTTAAGCGAATTGCGAGCGTTGTTGCTGAATCGCCGCGTACCGGTGGTCGCGATTTCGCCTATTGTTGGTGGGCAGGCGATCAAAGGTCCAAGCGCGAAAATGATGGATGAACTTGGAATTGTCCCGAGCGCACTCACTGTCGCGCAAGAATATCAAGATTTTATCGATGGATTTGTACTCGATGTTGTGGACGCAGATTTGCGTGCCGAAGTCGAATCTTTGGGTCTGGTAACTGTCGTCCGGCCCACTGTCATGATAACGTTAGCAGACCGTATCGCCGTTGCTCGCGATACCCTAGAATTTATCGACGCTTTGCAGATTGACGAACAATAATGTGATGCAATGTGGGTTGTAGTTCCGGTTAAATCGTTCGCCTTAGCGAAGCAACGGCTGGCTCCGGTCCTGGCGGCTGAACAACGTCAGTGGTTGGTGCGGGCGATGCTGATGGATGTGCTCGGCGCGATCGCGTCGGCTTCGCACGTGGCGGGCGTAACGATCGTGTCATCGGAACCGGCCGCGGAACGTATTGCGTCGTCATATGGCGCGGATTTTTTGCCCGATTTAAAGGTCGGGCTGTCGAGTGCTATCGCCCAGGCTGCGCAAACAATGACGGCGCGGCGGCGTGCTTCGATGTTGGTGCTGCCGGCCGATGTGCCACTAGTGACGAGCACTGAAATCGATGCGTTGATCGACTACCATGGAGAACAAGGCGGCGTCACGATAGTGAGCGATAGAGACCGGGACGGGACCAACGCGATGGCCGTTACCCCACCGCATGCGATGGACTATCAATTTGGCACCAAAAGTTTTGCTCGCCATCGTGCCATCGCGCTCGAGCGCGGATTATTTGTCGATGAACTAGAATTCCCTGGTCTGGCGTTAGATATCGATACCCCTGAAGACCTAAGACATTTGATGACCTACGAGGAGGAAACCGCAACGTTGGCTTATTTGAGCGATGCCAATTTGGCGCACCTGTTATTGTCGCACCAAGACCGACAACCACCACAGCCATCGTTTCAGACACCACCATGAGATCACTCGATGCAATTTTGTCGCGCGCACTGGCTGGTGAGCTTCCGATTCGCGCCGACCTCCCCGTGTTGGCGACGAGCACGGATATCGAAGCATTGCTCGCCACCGCCGATGCGCTTCGTGAGCGTAAGTTTGAGAATATCGTTACCTATTCGCGCAAGGTTTTTATTCCGCTAACGCAACTTTGTCGCGATGTATGTCACTACTGTACGTTTGCGAAAGCCCCGAAACGCTTAGATGCCGCCTACCTGCCGATGGACGAAATTTTGGCTATCGCTCAGTACGGGAAAGAAATGGGGTGCCGCGAAGCCTTATTTACCTTAGGTGAAAAACCGGAGCTGCGTTATCGCGCGGCGCGCGATGCATTAGCTGAGCTTGGTTTTGAGACAACCATAGATTACTTGGCGTTTGCCGCCGAGCAGGTGTATGAAAAGACAGGTCTTCTACCGCACTTGAACCCGGGCACGCTGGAAGCCGCGGCGTTGCGACGTCTGCGGCGAGTCGCGCCTAGCATGGGCGTAATGATAGAGTCTGCGGCCGAGCGCTTAACAGCACGTGATATGCCGCACTACGGTTCGCCGGATAAAACACCGTCGGTGCGCCTTGCGACCTTGGTAGAAGCCGGCCGCCAGCAGATACCATTCACGACGGGCATTTTGATCGGCATCGGCGAAACCCGCTTAGAGCGTCTGGAATCTTTGCTCGCGATCCGCGATATACACGCACGCTACGGACACGTTCAAGAGGTTATCGTGCAGAACTTTCGTGCCAAGCCAGGTACAAAAATGGCGGCGGCGCCGGAACCTGATATTGCGGAGATGATTTGGTCCTTGGCGGTCGCGCGGATCTTGTTTGGCTCAGAAATGAGCCTGCAAGCACCGCCAAATCTGACCCCAGGCGTTTTCCGGCGCTTACTCGCGGCTGGCATCAACGACTGGGGTGGGGTGTCACCGGTGACCCCGGATTTTGTGAACCCAGAAGCACCGTGGCCTCATTTGGATGAGCTGGCGAGCGAAACTGCGCGCGCGGGCAAACATCTCTGCGAACGTTTGACCGTGTACCCAGAGTATGTCTGTGCCAAAGAGTCCTGGGTCGACGAACGCTTTCACAGCGCTTTGCTGCAGCAAGTCGATGGGGACGGTTTGGCACGCACTGAAGTTTGGGCTCCGGGCGATCAGCAGGCACCGAGCAGAACGCAAACTGCACACGTGCGTGTGCGCCCGCGGCGTGTCTCGCAAGATGTCGTGACGATTATCGAGCGTGCGCATGCAGGCACGCGTTTGGATGAGCACGCGATCGCACGGCTATTTAGGGCCCGCGGTGATGATTTCAGCACGGTATGTCGTGCCGCCGACGCACTGAATCATGTCGTCAACGGCAAACGCGTCAGTTACGTCGTGAATCGCAATATCAACTACACGAACGTATGTTATTTCAAGTGCCAATTCTGTGCCTTCTCGAAGGGTAAGCATGCGGAGAATCTCCGCGGTCCATCGTATGATTTAGATCACGCCGAAATAGCGCGACGGGTAAACGAAGCGTGGGCGCGAGGCGCGACTGAAGTCTGCATGCAAGGCGGTATTCATCCGCGCTACACGGGCGATACCTACTTAGATATTTTACGCACCGTCAAAAGTGCCGAACCGCGCATGCACGTGCATGCGTTTTCGCCGCTTGAAGTCTGGCAGGGCGCCCAGACGCTAGGCATTGAGCTACGGACATACCTCGAACGCCTGCGCAGCGCCGGTTTGGATAGCTTGCCGGGTACGGCGGCGGAAATCCTCGACGACGAAGTAAGAAGGATTATTTGTCCGGATAAGATCAATACCGAGCAGTGGCTGGAAGTTATGCGTACTGCACACGAGGTTGGGTTCTATACCACCGCGACGATAATGTATGGTCACGTTGATCATTATATTCACTGGGCACGCCATTTATTGCGGATTCGAGATTTGCAGGCCGCTACGGGTGGTTTTACCGAGTTTGTACCACTACCGTTTGTGCACATGGAGGCACCGCTGTATATGAAAGGACGTGCGCGCAAGGGTCCGACGTTCCGCGAATCGGTACTCATGCACGCAGTGGCACGTTTAGTGCTGCATCCGCTGATCACCAACATTCAGACCTCGTGGGTTAAAATGGGTCACGAGGGGGTCGTGGCTTGCTTGCATGCAGGGGCGAACGATTTGGGCGGTACGTTAATGAACGAAAGCATTACCCGCGCCGCTGGCTCTACTCACGGTCAGGAAACCTCACCGCAACAGATGATTGCGATGATCCAAGCTGCGGGACGCAGCGCTTATCAACGTTCTACACTTTACGACGAGGTCGCCTCCGAGCGCGTGCATACGGGGATGTCGGCAGCAGTCTTATCGGAGCCGTGCAACACCCCAATGGGGCGACGGGCGCGGCGCCCATCGCGGGTATTGGTGCAACCCCCCGGTTTGCCCGATGCTTCTTGCGCAGCGTTCGAAGCGTAAGCGTTTACGGTGGTAACTACCGAACATATATTGACTGGGTTTAAAGTTCTCGACTTCACCCACGTTCTTGCAGGACCGACGGCCACACGACTAATGGCTGAAATGGGTGCCGAGATCATTAAAGTAGAATTTGCTCCGCAGGGTGATGCGTCGCGCAATCTCCCCGTTATCAAACAGGGCCGTAGCGCATACTACGTGCAGCAAAATCGCGGCAAGAAAAGTATTTGTTTAGACTTGAAATCCGAACGCGCAAAAAAAATTATTGCGGAGTTGATCGGTAAAGTCGACGTTGTTATTGAAAATTTCTCGCCGGGCGTTATCGAGCGCCTCGGCTTTGCTTGGCCTCGTGTGCGAGAACTCAATCCGCAAGCGATCATGTGTTCGATATCGGCCTTAGGTCAGCAAGGACCGCGGGCAAGCTTGCCGGGATTTGATTATATTGCGCAATCCTATGCGGCCGTGACAGGCATGATCGGCGAACCCGGAGGCCCGCCGGCCTTGCCGATGCTGGGTTTGGGTGACGTATCAGCTGGTGTGCACGCGGCCTGTGCCATTGGCTACGCACTCCTGCACCGCGAGCGCACGGGCGAGGGTCGCTACATCGACATTTCGCTGTTGGACGCCTATTTTCATTGTCACGAACTCAATGTGCAGTACCATGCCTTGACCGGTAATACGCCGCAGCGCTCCGGGCATCACCACTATGCTGTGTGTCCTTTGGGGTTGTTTAAAGGTCGCGATCGCTATTTGTGCATTATCGCCCTGGACGGCCAATGGCCGAGTTTGTGTCGCGCTATGGGGCGACCCGAGTTAATCGATGACGAGCGCTATGCGACAAACGCACAGCGGGTTAGTGTGGCCGAAGACGTCATTGCGATCGTACAGTCTTGGATAGACGGTCAACCATCAGACGAGGCGACCTTGGCCGCACTCGAAGAACACCACGTACCCGCCGCGCCGGTACTGAGCATTGAAGATGCAGTTCAAGAACCACACATGCTCGAACGCGGTACAGTCCATTCGATAAAGGACCCGAAACTTGGCACTTACGTAATTCCCGGCATGCCCTTGCGTTTCGATGGCTTACCGCACAATCAAGAACTACAGGCATCGTACCTGGGCGAACACAACGTTGAAATTCTGAGCTCTATACTGGGGTATGCTGACAGTGAGATCGATGACCTTTACGCCGCCACGGTATTGCACCAGGATGAAAGCACTTAGGACCTTTGATAGTCACTAGGGCAGCAAACGACGTTGTTCGAGAGTTTGAGAGAGCCCCGCAGGAGAACGGCATGAAACTCGGCTATTTCATGATGCCTTTGCACCATATCAACCGCGATTATCACGAAACCTTACAAGAAGACATTGAATCGATCGTGCACGCGGATTCACTCGGATATACGGAGGCCTGGGTGGGTGAGCACTATTCGTCCGCGGTCGAACAGATCACCTCGCCACTAATGTTTCACGCTAATCTTATCGCGAGGACCAAGCAGATTAAATTAGCCACCGGCGTGATCTGTTTGCCTCAATATCATCCGGCCGTAAGTGCGGGCCAGTGTGCGATGTTCGATCACCTGTCTAATGGTCGTTTCATTATGGGCGTAGGGCCCGGCGGATTGCCATCAGATTTTGAGTTGTTCAGCGTCATGGATAAGGACCGCAACGACATGATGCAAGAAGCGCTCGATATGATTTTACAACTATGGCGCGAGGAACCACCGTACCACATCCAGGGCAAATACTGGACCATCGATATGAAAGAGTGGACGCATCATGACATCAAGTTAGGTTATGTTCCGAAGCCGTTGCAGCAACCTCACCCCCCGATCGGGATCTCAGGCATGAGCCCCGCCTCTGGCTCGCTCAAATTTGCCGGCAGTAGAGCTTATATCCCGGTTACGGCAAATTTTATCGGCGAATGGTCGGCCAAAACACACTGGCCCGCGTATTGCGCCGGAGCGGCGCAAGCAGGCTTGCAACCCGACTGGACGCAGTGGCGCGTGGCGCGCAGTATTTACGTCGACGAGAGCGACGCGGCCGCTGAGCGGTTCGTCAAAACACCCGGTAGCCCTTACGATTATTATTTCGATTATTTGTTTCAAATATTCGATCGCGCGAATCTCAAAGCACCGTTTACGATCTCGCTCGACGATGATCCGGATACTTTGACGCCGCGTGCGATGCGCGATAACTTTGTAATTCATGGCAGTTCACAAACGGTGGCAGAAAAAATCGTTGCATTCGGCGAATCGATCGGGCCTTTCGGTACCTTGCTGTATGCCGCTCATGATTGGACTGACAAGGTGCGCATGCGGAACTCAATGAGCTTGATGGCGCGCGAAGTCATGCCGATGGTTACCCAACAGTTAGGCGAGCGCGCCGCCTGAGCACGATGTGCACATAGCGCACGGCGTCGTAACGTGACCGCAGCGCACCGAATTTTTGCAGTGCTTCGGCCTCCCGTCCCTCCCATTCATCGACGCGCGAATTTCTGAGCACGCGCTAGCTATATCCGGCGGCCAGGGCGCGCCACGCAACATATCCACGACGCGCGTGCGTACAGTATCATCGCTGCTGGCGCGAATACCGCGGCGCCAAGCCGCCTCGGGGGGGGGCAAGGATTCATGTGCAGCCCAAAAGCGTGATCCGACGACTACTCCGTCGGCACCAAGCGTCAGCGCGGCGGCGATTCCTCACCCATCGGCGATCCCGCCAGCGGCGAGCACTAATACCTCCGGTGCGTGCTGGGCAAGATAATCAGCGGCTTCGGGCACGCGCGTGAACGTCGAGCGCGTGCCACCATGGCCACCGGCTTCTGTACCTTGCGCAACAATGACTTCGGCGCCGCAATCCAATGCGACGCCAATCTCAGCTACTGTTTGCACTTGGCACTACAAAGGGGTGCGAGCGTTGCCGTAACGCTGCGTCGCGCACGTTCTCACTGAGAATCCCGTGAGGGTTCTCATGAGACAAAACGCGGTCGTGGCTCAAATTCGTTCGATGTTTCGCGCGCGACAACAAACGCATTGCCGCCGCGCGTACTCGGCGTATCGTCGTACTGGCGCAATTCAAGCTTGGAGACTTGGTTGCGATGCACCTCATCGGGACCGTCTGCGATCCGGATCAAACGGGCTATCGCGTAGGCCTGCGCAAGGCCATAGTCAGACGTCACGCCAGCGCCACCGAACGCTTGGATCGCCCAATCCGTAACTTGGCAGGCCATATTTGGAACGGCGACTTTGATCATGCCGATTTCTTTGAGCGCCGCCTTATTGCCAAGCTTGTCCATTTTATCCGCTGCGTTTAGCGTAAGTAGGCGATTTTGGTCGATCAAGATACGTGCATTAGCGATGCGTTCTTGGGTTACGGTTTGCTCGGCAATAGTTTTCCCAAACGCTACCCGTAGTCGTGAACGGCGGCACATTCTTTCTAAGGCACGTTCAGCAAGCCCGATCAAGCGCATACAGTGGTGGATCCGTCCCGGACCTAGGCGGCCTTGGGCAATTTCAAATCCACGGCCTTCACCTAGCAATAAATTGCCGGTGGAAACGCGCACATTCTCGAGATAAACCTCGGCGTGACCGTGCGGGGCATCATCGAATCCGAATACGGGCAACATGCGCTTGACATGAACACCAGGCGCGTCACGAGGCACGAGGATCATCGATTGCTGCTGGTGACGATTGGGGTTATCTGGATCCGTTTTTCCCATTAAAACCATGATTTTGCAGCGCGGATCGAGTGCCCCCGAAGTCCACCATTTACGCCCATTGATGACATATTCGTCGCCATCGCGTGCGATAGTGGTTTCGATATTGGTCGCATCTGAGGAGGCGACTTCGATTTCCGTCATTGCAAATGCCGAACGGATTTCGCCCGCGAGCAGCGGTTCTAACCATTCTTTTTTTTGCGCTTCGCTACCATAGCGCTCGATCACTTCCATGTTGCCGGTATCAGGAGCAGAACAATTGAAAATCTCCGGAGCGAACAGAGAGCGCCCCATTTCTTCGCAAATGGGTGCATATTCCAAGTTCGTAAGTCCAGCTCCGCGCTCGCTTTCGGGTAGAAACAAGTTCCACAGGCCAGCCGCTTTGGCTTCTTTTTTCAACGCTTCCATTATTTGAATGGGTTGCCAGCGGTCCCCCGATGCGATCTCGCGATACATCGCTTCTTCTTGAGGATAGACGTGTTGCTCCATGAATGCCGCTACGGCCGCTCGCAGTTCTGTGGTTTTATTGCTGTATTCGAAATCCATCAATCATTCCTTAGTTAATTGCAAGAAAATTCGAAACCCAGTTGGGGGGATAGGAATAAGCTTGGCAACAATTTGGTGCGACAGCAAGCACCGTTGTTTAACGCCGCGCTTAGATATCAGCTGTGGTCCGCTAGCACGGTAATATTACGACCGCTTTTCTTAGCGTTGTAGAGGGCGCGGTCAGCGGCCGTTACGAGCTCCGTAGCTTGGTTGATAGCGCGCGGTGTCAGCGCCGCAACGCCCAAGGAAATCGTTAGCCGATGGTATGGCGAGCGGGCGTGCTCGATACCTGCGTTGCTGACCTGCTGGCGCATTTCCTCAGCGATATTATGTGCTGCTTCGAGCCTCGTGTTCGGTAGCAGGATAGCAAATTCCTCGCCGCCGAAACGCATGGCGACATCACCGCCCCGACGGGCATGATCTTGCAGCAACTCGGCAACCCGTCGTAGCGCGTCGTCACCTGCGATGTGACCATAGTAGTCATTATACTTTTTGAAGTGGTCGATATCGCAGAGAATTAGTGCAATGGATTGCCGTTCGCGAACCGCGCGTGCAATTTCGTTTTTTATAGAGTTATCGAAGTAGCGTCGATTGGGGATACCGGTAACAGAGTCTCGCGTAGACAGAAAACGGGCCTCGTCGCGTTCAGTACGAAGTTGCGTTTCTGCATGACGGTAGTTCTGCAACTCCGCCGCCAGCTCGGCGTTGCGTGCCGCCATTGCGTCTTTTTCGCTCTTTGTGTGTGCAAGCAAATTGTGATACCTGCGTGCGCGGGTTTTGACGCTCGCGAGTTTCTGTCGCGCTGCGTGTTGATAGGCGAGCACTACAGCAAGCATGCACAGCAGGATAATGCCGAGTAACCGCTGCGGTGCTGCTGCGTGGAGAAGTTGGGGTAGGGTGGCCGCTACGGCGATGGGTATACTGTAGGCAAGCCCTTGCGAGGTTGCGCCATGGACAGAAACAGCACTGATCGCGACCCCCATCAACCACAACGAGACGAGAACTTGTACCATCGGCCCGGGCGATGTGGGTAACAAGCAGATGCTCGTAGACCACCATAGGCCAGCGATTAAGTTCAGTAGAAAAACTCGCTCTCGGGGCTTTGGGTCGATTTTAGTCGGTACGGCTAGCGTTGGCCGTGTTAACACGAGTATGACCAACCCAGCAGCCCACGCCGCGATGGCAATGAGTTTGAAATGCCACAAAAGGAAACCGGCGTAAACGACACAGCTCGCGATTTCTAGCCCACGGGCATTAGCGACCGAGCGAGGGTTGCGATCTTCGTGTTGGTCGCTTGAACTCAGCGGCAGCGGCAACGCATCTACGGATAAGAGATCTAACTTATTTTTTTGCACGACTCATGCACATTAGCAAAATAAGCGCACGAGCATAACGGTTGCAGTGCCGAGCTCGGCGTGAATGTCATGACTTTTTACATCCGCGCAAATCGCCTTGTGCAGAAGACGTGGCTTTTGCAATGTCTTACAGTCGTGCCAGCCAGCCCGGCACGGTGGTAGTCGCAATGCGTTACGTAGTCTGTTTATTGAGGCCACCATGCTGCGCAACCCGAACCCAGTAGAGGATAGTCTCAAATAGGTGCTGTGCCTTAAAAGGCTTTGATAGATGCGCATTCATTCCAGCGGCGAGGCACTTCTCACGTTCCTCGACCATGGCGTTTGCCGTCAGCGCAATAATAGGGACCTCCATTTGGTCGAGGTCGTCACGAATCTTGCGGGTCGCTTCGTAGCCGTCCATTTCTGGCATCTGAACATCCATAAGAATAACGTCGAACGTACGCCGCGCAGCTGCCGTAACGGCTTCCTTCCCATTCTGTACACGCTCCACCGAGACGCCGGCGTCTTCTAGAAAAGCGCACGTAACTTCCATATTCACGTCGTTGTCTTCAGCAACGAGGACATGCAATTTAGCGAGAATCGCTTGCTCAACGTCGTTGTACCATGTATGCGCATGAGATTGCGTCGGTTTGGACTCAATAACTTTTTCAGGGATATGGAATGGGATGCAAAACGTATCATTTAGCAAGTTCAGCAATTCAGAAGGCTGTATCGGCTTGGTTAAACACGCATTAAAATGCACATTGCCGACATGCTTTTCAACCTCGTCGAGGTGATACCCGGTCATTAGAAAAGTCACCGGTGTTCCAAAATGAGGCGGATTTGCGGCGACTCGTTTCATGAGTTCGAGGCCATCGATATCGGGCATTTTCCAGTCGACCAGCATGACATCGATGGGTGTCTCGGCGGTACGCAACACCTCGAGGGCGTTTTCCCCCGAATTGGTTGCCATGAAAGAAACGCCGAACGTATTTAGGGTTTCGCAAAGAATATCGCGCGCCGAGGCATTGTCGTCGACAACCAAGGCTTTGATATGTCCCAAGTGAGGTGTTTTTTTGACCTCTAGCTGTTGCTCTGTAGCGACTTTGAGGGGAATGGCAAAGTGAAAGCTGCTACCCACGCCCCGGGTGCTATCCACGCGTAGCTTACCGCCCATGAGATCAACCAAGCGAGCACTGATCGTCAGCCCCAAGCCGGTGCCACCGTAGCGGCGGGTGATTGAGGTGTCGGCCTGCGTGAACGCCTCGAACAAACCCTGGGTTTCCTCAGCGGTCATCCCGAGACCGGTGTCACGCACCACAAAGCGCACTACGACTTGTTCTTGTTTAAAGGCGACGCATTCGGTCAGCACTTCGACTTCGCCTTCAGCGGTAAACTTGATCGCATTGCTGAGAAGGTTAGTCAGCACTTGGCGCAGCCTCAGGGGATCACCGATCAAAGTACGGGGTAGTGTGCCTCGGGTACGGGTGAGTAATTCGACTTCCTTATGTTGGGCCTCGGTACGCACCAGTTGTAACACTTCATCGATGAGTATCTCGAGGCTGAATGGGGTCTTCTCCAGCTCCATATGTGTAGCTTCTATTTTGGAGAAATCCAAAATATTATTTATGATTTTTAAAAGGTTGCTCGCTGCATTTTGTGCTTTTTCTAGATGTCGACGCTGGCTGGGCGCAAGCTCACTTGCGAGCACGAGTTCAGTCATACCGATCACCCCATTTAAGGGCGTGCGAATTTCGTGGCTCATGTTTGCCAAAAATTCTGACTTCGCCTTAGTCGCTGCTTCGGCGGACTCTTTCGCCGCGATAAGACTGATTTCGGCATTGCGTCGGTCGGTGATATCCGTGTGCGTGCCCATGATGTGTTCGGCGATGCCGTCAGCCCTTCGTTGCACCACGGTGCCGCGATCTAAGATCCACATGTAGTTACCATCTTTGCGCCGTAAACGATATTCCATCGCAAAGTGATCAGGTCCAGCGGCCGCAATGCACTTATCGTAGCCGGCAGCAGCCTGTTTTCTATCTTCTGGATGCACCAAATCCACCCAGGCCTCGTAGGTAGCCGCTAGGTCGCCCGGCTCGTAGCCTGCCATCGTGTAATAGGTGGGGCTCAAATAGCCTCGTCCGGTGGTGATATCCGTGGAGTAGTAACCAGTATTCGACGCCTCGAGCACGAGGCGCAAGCGCTCTTCGTGGGCGACCGACTCATCATCAATTTTCTTACGTTTCAAAGCTTCGGCAAATATCTGTCCGAGCGATCTTACGAACTGTTGTTCTTCCTCGCTGCACACTTTGCCCGCCGGTGCCCACCAAAAACCGAGTACGGCATGGAGCGCGTCATCCAGATACAAGGGCGCATGCAGGAAAGCTTGCGGTGTAGCGTACGAAGCAAGTTGAGATCGTAACGGGAATGCCGTCGGTAACTCTGCCACGTCACCCATAAGCACGGGTCGTGCTTGAAGTTTTCTCAAGCGCGCCGTCCATTCGCGGCAGGTAGTCGCAGAGATAATCGCTGCCATGGCATCCGCAGGCGCTAGCGCCGCTGCGTACCATGCGTACGCCGGCGCGGCCGTTACGCAGTCCTTATCCAGCAACCAGAGGTGGGCGGCGTGTGCCTCTATCATGCGCGCTAAGCCCGCTAGGCTTGCCTCGATTTCACGGTCGATTTCATCGCCTCTCAACCCCACAAAACGCGTGGCAGTGCTGATAATGGCGGTGAAGAAATCGTTTGCAGGGGACGGCGCGATACTATTTAGCATTCTCAGCGAGACCTCGCGGTTCGACGGTTTCTCGGTCTACGTCACTAATCTACTTTTCTAACCCGGATATTGCACGATGCGCTCGCGGCGCGTGTACCACTTGATTAATGTAACAGGATTTTTCCTCATTCGATGGTAGCGCATCGGAAAACGCAATGGGTAGCCTGCTGGGTCGCTCAACTGCGCTTGAGCGGGTGCTTCGCCCTCAACGTAGCCACGGTGACTGCGGTCCAAGCACGCGGCGCATGAGGCGCGGACCCTGTGGGGGTTGACCAGCGAGGATGGTAACGCTGAGTCCGGCCGCATCGGCGTCAGCAGCAAGGCGTTTGATTACAAGTGCACCGGTATAGTCGATACGCCCCACTTTTCTGAGGTCTATGACTAAGGCGTCCGCCGTTGGATGTTGCGCGAGCTCGTTAAGCAAAGCTTCGTCAAAGGTTGGCGCCGAACCAAAATACAGTACCCCGACGGGTTCTAGCGTGAGCGTGCGGTCATGATAGGTGACATTGATTTGGGCGCGACGTTCCCGCCATAAATGTACCGCGATGCCGATGCCGATCCCCAGGAGCACGGCCAGATCAACACGCGGTGCGAGAATGATGGTGAGCGCGAACGTGGCCCACGCCACGATGGCCTGCGCGCGTGACATGTGCCACAGCGCGAGTAGCTCTGTGAAGCGAATAAGTTTGATCACCGCTGAGATCACGATTGCGGCGAGAATCGCCCGGGGCAGGGGTGCAAGCACCGCCGCGAAGGGCAAAAACGCGAGCACGACGGCGCCGGTAACGAGCCCACTCCAACGCGACGTCCCGCCCGCGGCGCGGTTGATCATCGTGCGTGAAAACGAGCCCCCTACTGGGAATGCACCACAGATTCCGGCGGCGATATTGGCCACACCTTGACTGATAAGTTCACGGTTCGCAGACCAAGATTGGCGGGTTTGGGTCGCAAGCGTGCGTGCTATCGCGGCAGGTTCGGCGAACCCGACTAACGCAATAACAATGCCGGGAATGAGTAGGTGACGCAAGTCAGACCACGGCAAGTCTATCGTTAGCTGCGGTAGGGTCGTCGGAAAGTCCTCGATGATTAGTCCGTCATAATGCGCGAGTGTGCTGTAGATCACGCCGCCAACCACGGCGACGAGTACGCCGGGAAATAGAGCGTGCAGATAACGCCCCCCGATGATCAACGCGAGCGTTGCCGCCGTCATCACGAGCTCGGGCCAGCGCCATTGCTGAGGATGGCTGAGCGTCCATAGCAAGCGACCGACGATGTTGTCCGCGGGCGGAGAGAGGCCAACCACAGCCGGGATCTGGGCAGCGCAAATCAGCAATGCGGCCGCCGTGGTGAAACCCATAAGAACCGGCTGTGACATCAAAAACGCGACAAAGCCCGCGCGCGCCACGCCGAGACTAATGCGTACGACGCCAACGATTAAGGCCAACAAGGCCGCGTCGGCAATGTAATGCGGTGTAGATGGCGTCGCGATCACCGTCAACGCGCCCAGGGTTAAGACACTGGTCATTGCCACTGGCCCGGTTTGCAAATAGGGCGAGGAGGCAAAAAACGCCGCGACGATCGGTGGTAAGGCAGCAGCAAAGAGGCCGTAATGAGACGGCATGCCGGCCAGATCAGCGTAGGCTAAAGCCTGGGGGATGAGCACCAAGGCAACGCTTATGCCGGCGAGCAGATCGCCGCTACTGATGCGCGCTTGCTGGGATCGGGGCGAAACCATGGCTATCGATCATATATAACGAATTGGTATAACGATATTCTAGAATAGAATAAGCGGGCTAGATATACTGTGGCTACAGTCATTTAGGTGAAAAGATGGCGGCGATGAGGGACGCAAGGCGAGGATCTGAGCGCGATCACGATGTCGCAACCGCGCCTGTGATCGCCACGGAGGTCAAAACCTCTACGTGTTATATGTGTGCCTGCCGCTGCGGCATTCGCGTCTATCTTCAGAACGGCACCATTCGTTATATCGAAGGCAATCCCGAGCATCCCGTAAATCGTGGTGTCCTGTGCGCAAAAGGCTCAGCGGGCATTATGCAACAGTATGCGCCGGCGCGTTTGCGCAAACCCTTGCTCCGCACTGGGGCGCGTGGGGAAGGAAAGTTTAAAGAGATCGACTGGGAGGAAGCGCTCACGATAGCGGCAAATTGGCTGGGCGAAATTCGGCACCGCGATCCCAAAACCCTCGCTTTTTTTACCGGCCGCGATCAGAGTCAATCCTTCACCGGGTGGTGGGCGCAACAATTCGGTACGTTAAATTTTGCCGCTCACGGTGGATTTTGTTCGGTCAACATGGCGGCGGCCGGGCTCTACACCATTGGTGGCGCGTATTGGGAGTTTGGCGAGCCCGACTGGGAACACACGCGGTATTTTCTCATGTTTGGCATGGCGGAGGATCACGACTCCAACCCCATTAAAATCGGTCTTGGACAACTGAAGCAACGCCCAGACACTAAATTCGTCTCCGTTAATCCGGTGCGTACTGGCTATTCTGCGATCGCCGATGAATGGGTCGGGATTAGGCCCGGAACCGATGGCTTGTTAGTCGCGGCGATCATTCGTGAACTGCTGCGCGCGGAGAAAATAGATTGGGATTACATATCCCGTTATACAAACGCGGGGTGGTTGATCGAACGCGCTCCGGGAAGTGCAACGCATGGTCTCGTGGTAAGAGACGCCGTCGGTACGCCACTGTGCTGGGACGCCAAGCGTGATCGCGCGCTAGCAAGTTCGGCTAGTGGTGCGATACCACAGCTCGTCGGCGAGTATCAGCTCACCGATGGTCGCCGAGCCGTGCCGGCTTTTCAGCTCTTCGCTGAACGATTTCTGGAACCGCGCTATGCGCCCGAGCAGGTGGCCGCAGAGACGGGCGTGTCCGCGGCGCGAATCAAACGTCTGGCCGCCGAAATAGCCAAGGCCGCCTTTGCCAGCGATACGGCGATCGAACAAACGTGGACCGATACTAGCGGCAAACAGCATTCGCATTTTGTCGGCCGACCCGTCGCGATACACGCCATGCGGGGCATATCCGCGCACACTAACGGCTTTCATACTTGTCGACTCCTGCACGTTTTGCAAATGTTGTTGGGTACGATCGACGTGCCGGGTGGTTTTCGCTACAAGCCACCGTTTCCAAAAGCAATCCCACCGCGCGCCGCACCGGCACGTGATCCCGCCGCCCCGGGGGCTACGCTCGCTGGCATGCCGCTAGGATTTCCGGCAGGTCCGCAAGATCTCGTGCTCGATGATGATGGGCAGCCGCAACGGCTAGACAAAGCGTTCAGTTGGGAACATCCATTGGCCTTGCACGGCATGATGCATATGGTGATCCATAACGCTTGGGCCGGTGTCCCCTACCCGATCGACACACTGTTCATGTATATGGCTAACATGGCGTGGAACTCGACGATGAACGTTGCGAATACGCTGCACTGCCTTACCGATACCGACGCTAGCGGCAATTATCGTATTCCGCATTTTATTTATGTCGACGCCTATTATTCTGAGACCGTGGCTTATGCCGATCTGGTGGTACCGGATACGACGTACTTAGAACGTTGGGATTGCATTTCCTTGCTCGATCGCCCGATTTCGAACGCCGATGGTCCGGCCGATGCGATCCGACAGCCCGTCGTGACACCGGAGCGCGATGTACGGCCGTTTCAAGACGTCTTATTAGAGCTCGGAGCGCGCTTGGGTTTGCCGGGCATGGTCGAAGATGATGGGACGGCACGCTACCCCGGCGGCTATAGCGATTATCTTGTTAATCATCTGCGCGGTGGGGGTATCGGGCCGTTGGCAGGTTGGCGCGGTCATGATGGTACGGCTATGCATCGGGGCGCGGTAAATCCGGCGCAACTGCAACGTTACATCGACAACGGTTGTTTTTGGAAGGATGAATTAGCGCCAGCGCAACGCTATTACAAATTTGCCAACCAAGCTTATTTGGATTACGCCCACGCAGCAGGCTGGATCGACAGCGCGGCACCCATTGTCATGCAGCTCTATTGTGAACCCTTGCAGCGATTACGCCTGGCGGCCGAAGGACATGGCGCGGTCTTGCCACCGGTTAATGAGCGACAACGGGTGGCGCGCTACTGCGATCCCGTGCCGATGTGGTATGCAGTGAGTGAGCTGGCGCCGCAAGATGATGAATTTCCCTTGCACGCGATTACCCAGCGTCCGATGCACATGTATCACTCCTGGGGTGGTCAAAATGCTTGGTTACGCCAGATCACGGCGCGCAACTTTTTGTACGTGCATTACGATACTGCTGACGCGCTAGGCGTAGCCGACGGCGACTGGGTTTGGGTCATCAGCGCCCACGGCCGTGTGAAAGCACCCGTTAAATGCATGCACGGGGTTAACCGCGATACGGTGTGGACCTGGAACGCGATCGGTAAACGGCGCGGCGCGTGGGGCCTCGCGCCCGATACACCTGAAGCAACCCAGGGTTTTTTGCTCAATCACCTCATCACGGAGTTGTTGCCGCCACGTCCGGACGGACAGCGCTATTCGAATTCCGATCCGGTTACTGGGCAAGCTGCGTGGTTCGATCTCAAAGTCCGGATTGAAAAATGTTCGCCGAGTGAGGCGGCGGAGACGGTGCCGCAACTACCCGCTGTGTATGCTTACCATGATCCCGAGATCGCACGGGACGTATCGCGTTTCGGTGCGAAGCTTAAGGGAACAGGTAGCGCTAATTCTGCCTCGACACACCGCGAATCCGTTCCCCACACGCCGCGTTATGACCAGGACAGTAGCGAGACATGACCAGCTTACCCGCCCACACCGAGAAAAAACTTGGTTTGGTCATTGACCTCGATATTTGCGTCGGTTGCCAGGCCTGTGCGACCAGCTGCAAAGAATGGAATACGGCGGGACATTCAGCGCCTTTGACCGATCGCGATCCCTACGGAGCGCGCCCGTTGGGCGTGTGGTTTAACCGTGTTCACAGTTTTGAAGTAGACGCTGACGACGACGCCGGGCGTACCGTCCACTTCCCTAAATCGTGTCTCCATTGTGACGACGCGCCTTGCGTTACGGTGTGCCCTACCGGAGCATCGTATAAACGCTGTACCGATGGCATCGTACTCGTGCACGCCGAGAAGTGCATCGGTTGTAAGTTGTGTTCTTGGGCGTGTCCCTATGGCGCACGCGAGTACGACGACGATGCGGGCGTGATGAAAAAATGCACGTTATGTGTCGACAAAATCTACAACAAAAACCTGCCCGAATACTCCCGCGTGCCTGCCTGTGTCGCCGCATGTCCCACCGGCGCCCGAAGTTTCGGTGATTTAGCGGATCCCGGGTCCGGAGTGTCGCAACTCGTCGCAACTCGCGACGGTTACGATCTGATGCCCGAGCTGGGCTGCAAACCAGTAAACAAGTACTTGTTACCGCGTCCGCGCACGAAGCTAGCTGCAAGCGCTTCGTGTCAGGCATCCGACGAACTGGTGCCGCGCGTGAAGGACGTTGGCGAGGCGTTGCTTAAATGGATCGATAAAGTACTGAGCGGTTAATGCGTCCTGCGTTTTCAGTCATTTTTTTTACCGTGCTATCTGGTGCCGGCTATGGTTTGCTCGTAGTATTACTCGGCGCCGTGGCCGGCGGTATTATGTTTCCCGAGCGTGGCGTCATTTTGACTTCTTTAGCCGTGGCAGGTGCTTTGATTACGCTCGGTCTCCTATGTTCAACGTTGCACTTGGGCCACCCAGAGCGTGCATGGCGGGCCCTTAGCCAATGGCGAAGTTCGTGGCTAAGTCGTGAAGGTGTGCTCGCCTTGTGGACTTACGTGCCACTGGCAACGTTGTTCTTGCATGTTCTCAAATCTGGGTCGCCAACACCGTGGCCATACGCGTTGACATTATTGTTGTTGTTCTCGGCGCTCGCGACGGTGTTTGCAACGTCGATGATCTATGCAAGCTTGCCTACAGTAGTCGCCTGGAACCATCCCTTGGTGCCGGCCGTGTATCTGGCGCTGTCACTGATGAGTGGTGCGATGATCTGGCTGGTTATCGTGCGTGCATTGAGTGTGAATTATAAACACGTGATGCTCGCGCCGCTGTGCGTATTGTTGGCCGCCGGCTTTTTCATTAAAGTGTTCTACTGGCGTAGCAATAGGCGAAACTCATCACCTGCGAGCGCCGCGAGAGCCACTGGTCTCGGCGCATTTGGTCGCATTCAAATGTTGCAATCGGCGCATTCTGAAGACAACTATTTATTGCACGAAATGGGTTTTCAAATTGCGCGCAAACATGCCAGCAAACTGAGGCGCATCGCCTACCTCGCGACGTTTCTTGTTCCGGCGTTGCTGACCGCCTTCAGTGTTATCGCGTCGCGCGGAATTGCGATAGGGGCACTGGTGTGTGCGGTTGCCACAATGTTATGTGGTTTATTAGTTGAACGTTGGTTGTTTTTTGCCGAGGCCGAACATATCGTCATGACATACTATGGCCGTTGATGTGTGAATCATTTCTCCAAATCTAAACGCTGGTGCCAGGCTGCGATTGATTCTTCCGGGTAACCGTCGTAATGCTGATCTTGTGGCGCGTGCGGATGTGGAACCCAATTCGCGCGCACTCCCAACATCAGATGAACTCGCTCCGGGGGCGTGGGCAAAGCACTGTCGATCGCGGAGGCAAAGGGGTGGATAAGTTCGGGCCAGCGCGGATCCCAGACCCATAATGCGCTACCACAAATTGAACAAAAGTGTCGCGTTGCGGGACTCGGGTCGCTATCTATATCGGCAGTGAGTCGTGCTTGATAGCGCGTAACATGCGCCTCACCCGTAACCTGCATGGAATTTGCATCACCGCCCAAGTTGATAGCATAGCCGCCACCACCGGCTGTCTTGCGGCAAATACTGCAATAGCAAAGATTAAACGGGTACGGATGTTTGCTGTTGAGCGCAAAAGTGACTGTGCCGCAATGGCAGGAACCTTCGAGTTGCATTGAAGTCTCCGCGGGGCAGGATTTGTGAGCACCCATCGCGGTGAAAGTTATCATATATTATTGTTGCAGCGTAACTTGCCAGCAACGACATTGGTAGCGTGGATATCAGTGTTTCGCGTATATCTTGGCAACTGCGAGTTAGCACAATCCCGTGTGTGGATTTGCTGATCCTTCAGTGGCGTATGATCGTGGCAGCAAATTCACAAACGTGCCGAGGCAAGAACATCAAATGGCGGAGTTCCACCCAATCGCAGCTTGCATTACGCTACCGTAATTGAACCGGAGATAAATACAATGAGCGTTCGCGCGGGATTTGGCATTGCTAGTTATCCGTTCGAAGATCCGCACGGTTATTTCCGCTGGGTCGAGCTGTTAGAGTCGCTCGCGGTAGATTCGGTGTGGCAAACAGATCGACTCGTCTCTGGCGATCCCTATTTAGAATCCTTGAGCGCCATGGCGGTGTTAGCTGGTTGCACCGATAGAATTAAGTTCGGCATGAACGCGGTTGTCGCGCCCCTGCGCGATCCCCTGTTATTGGCAAAGCAGTGCGCTACGGTTGATTATTTGAGCAAGGGTCGTTTACTGCCGATGTTCGGGGTCGGTTACAAGTCAGCGGTGGAGTGGGGCGCGACTGGTCAGGATCCCGGCGTCCGGGGTCGGCGGGCCGACGAAATATTTGAGTTGCTTAGGCGCTTATGGTCGGAGAAAAACGTCACATTCGCGGGCGAGTTTTTTCACTACGAGAACGTCACAGTAAGCCCGCAACCAATTCAACAGCCGCTCCCATTGTGGATTGGCGGTAACAGCAAAGCCGCCCACCGACGCGCCGCTCGCTTGGGTAGCGGATGGATCGGTGGCATTGCGAGTCCTGAGCAAGTCAAAACTGCGATCAGCACTATCACCCGCGAAGCTGCCGCGTGTAACCGGCATATCGATCCCGAACATTTCGGTGCATCGTTGGCGATTCGCATCGGCAGTGTTGACGAACCCCTCGTCAGCGATTTTCCGCTCGTTAGGCGGGCGGGCATTGGCGATAACGTCGATATTCGGCCACTGTTGTGCATCGGCTCTACCGCCGAGATCATCGCGCGCATCGAACAATACAAAGTTGCAGGCGCGTCCAAATTTGTGTTGCTGCCGATCGCGCAAGGCGAGGCGGATACATTTGATCAAACGCGACGCATCTGTGCGGACGTTTTGCCCGCGATCGAATCACGCCCCTAACTATCAGGGGCATGAGCGGCTTGCGCCGTATCATCAGGGTGCAAAGGTACCGCGACGTGATTTTAAAACGTCGCGGCATAGGAATCGCCGCTTAATGGTTTCCGGGTGGCCCAGCAGAACGTCTGTAGCCACCGCCATGCGGCGCACGAGGTTTAGCTTGGTTAACGCGCAAAGGACGGCCGCCAACCGAGTTTCCATCCAATGCTTTTATTGCCGCTTCGGCTTCCCCATCATCGGGCATTTCGACAAAGCCGAAACCTTTTGAACGCCCAGTATCTCGGTCCATGATAATTTTCGCCGATGCGACCGCTCCATGCTCCGCAAAGGCATTGCGTAAGTCGTCTTCCGACATGTTGTACGGCAAATTGCCGACATAGATATTCATCCTCAAACCCTCTGTGCTATTAGCCTCGTATCATCGTCATTCACGCAATAGCACCAGGCATGATGGACGATTTCATAGTAGGCCAGTTGTTCAAGCCACCCAGCACGCCCGAGACTTCTCTCCGTTGTTGCGCCGCGTCAGCTCGCACCCACCACAATAATTTGGTGCGCCCCCTATGGTTTCAATGCGGAATGTAACAATTCGCGCCCCTACATACAATCAATACCTTGCGCCGCGTCTATCCCTGTTTATCAATCCCGTGCAAGGTTCAACTTTATATTTTGCGATGGAGATCAATCATCGCCGTGGTATTCGTAGCGAAACGCGCGCGCCGTTGAATGAATAAAGCCTATCGACGGCAACGGAAAATGTGAGGCCAAAACAGTGATTCCACTATCCGCATAACGTTCTAGAAATTGGCGCCGGGTCTGCTGGGCAAGCGCAGGGTCAAAATCGTAGCGAAAATTCCAGGCGGGGAAAAAGCACTGCAGCGGCGAATGGATGAGGTCACCAGTAATCACGGCCTTACCGCTCCCCGCCGCGAGCCTGATCGCGACATGGCCAGGGGTGTGACCCGGCGTCGGTTCTAGCCAAACTTGATCGTCAACTTGATAGTCGTGTTCAACCAGGATCGCGAGCTTGGCGTCGGCGATCGGTGCGACGTTTTGAGTAAACGTCGGATCATCACCCACATTACTTTCGCGTTCCGCGTGCTCGAATTCGATTCTCGAGAAAATGTAACGCGCGTGGGGGAATGTCGGCACCCAACGACCCTGTTCTAAGCGTGTGTGCCAGCCACAATGATCAACGTGCAAATGTGTGCAAAATACGTAATCGATTTCGTCTAAGCCAATGCCAAGGCGTTGGAATTGCGCTAAGTAGTTCGCGTCGCTGCGCTGGTTCCAGGCAGGAAACCAAGTGCAAGACTTATCATTTCCAATGCAAGTGTCGACGAGCATTAAATGCCGATTCGTGCGGATCAAAAAGCTTTGAATGGGAAGAATCAGTTCTTCTGTAACGGCGTCCATAGCCGTAGGAATCAACCAAGAACGGTGCGCCGCAATGGCTTCCGGCGTTGCGTCAGGGAAAAATTTACCCAGCGGCATGAACGGGCCGTGATAGTCAATAATGCACGCAATTTCGAGGACGCCGATACGATGCCAAGTTTCCACTCAAGCAATCCTCGCTAGGAAATTAGATGTGAGGCGGCGCGAAAGCGCGATATCATACTGTCGGCGACGTCGCTAAATCGGCACGCGCCGCAACGCGAGTCAGAATACCTTAGATCGATAAGCAAGAGGAGAAATATCGTGGTACGCGCCGGCCTGTGCATGTTTCCAACAGATAAGTCTATTCAACCCGTGCCCTTCGCACGTGCCGCTGAGGAACGCGGTTTTGATACACTTTATTTTCCTGAGCACACTCACATCCCGCTGAGTTCTAAGTCACCATTTCTGCCGGAAATCCCTGAACATTACAAACGTAGTCTCGATCCTTTTGTGGCCTTATCAGCGGCCGCCGCAGCAACGACTCGGATAAAACTCGCGACAGGGATTTGCCTCATACCGCAACGAGACCCCATTACGCTCGCGAAAGAAGCGGCATCGCTTGATTTGATTTCAAATGGCCGTTTCATCCTCGGCGTTGGTGCTGGTTGGAACCGTGAGGAGATGGAAAATCACGGTACACCCTACGCCCAACGATGGGCACTATTACGTGAACGGATTTTTGCAATGCGCGAAATTTGGCGGGAAGAAACAGCGGTCTTTCACGGCAAATATGTAAATTTCGGTCCCCTGTGGTCATACCCAAAACCGGTGCAGCCCGGCGGTCCGCCCGTATGGATCGGTGCGAACTCGAAATACATGGCAGCGCGGGTCGCCGACTACGCCGATGGCTGGATGCCTATTTATGGTCGGGAAGGCGGCGCGACGCTCGATGATTTACGGGAAGCCTGTGATCGTCGGGGCCGCGATTTTTCAGAAATCAGTTTAGCTTTGTTCTTTGCACCAAAAGAAAAACAAATAGTTATGGAATATATTGAATCTGGATTCTTGGAAATGATCTTCCCGATCCCATCCGCCGACGAGGCAACCGTGTTGCGTGAGATGGATGCCGCGATGGCTTTTATGGCAGGCGTTCGCGGTCTTTAGCGGGTGCGATCAACGGCTAAAGAGCGTCGCGCGCGCAAAACTTACCAACTCGCGATTGAAGCGCGCCGGCGCCTCGATGAAGGGGTTATGACCGACGCCGGGATAGCGCGAGACAGTCGCGCTGGCACAATGCATTTTCACGTGCTCAGCGCTCGCCGGTAATACCACTACGTCGGCCTCACCGTGGGTGATCAGCACCGGCCGTTTTATCTGCGCAAGCACATCGATGTTCGACAGATCGCGTGTTACCAGATGCGCGCGGATTTGCGCAGGCACCACCATGTTGTAGCACAACGCATATTCCCAATCTTGGCGTGGTATCGACATCACGATGCAAGCGTCGAGAAACTTTCTAATCGCATTGATATTCCGATCTAAATCTTCGCACGTTGCAGCGGCAACATTATCGATAAATCCTGGACCGATAAGAGTCCCGAGCACTCGCTCATTGAGCTCGGTTGCAGCACCAACAAAATGTATCCCGCCGAGTTGTTCGTCACCATACTTCCGCAAGTAGTCACAAATCACCAAGCCGCCATAAGACCAGCCGGAGACTAGCGGGTGTTGCAGGTTTAGTTTAGTGATTACAGCCGCTATGTCATCGGCCCATAAATTTGAGTCGGTATAGTTGTTCGCGGCCAGCGGCTTGGCAGAATTACCGTGCCCGCGTAAATCCAGCGCGACGAGATGAAAGTCCTCCGCAAGCTCGCTGTCGTATTGCGCACGCCAGCACTGCAAGCTTTGTGACCAACCATGGACGAAGAGTAAGCACGGTCGACCTGCACGCCCCCATTCTTCAACGTGTAGTTCAAGCTCGCCACCACCGCGGATGCGATGTTTCTTATTCATAGTGTACCTCTGAGTCTTCGTATCCCTCTGGCGCGTGAACCAGCGCTTTTTCTCCATTTGCATACTCTAAGACGAGCAAGCGAATCGTAGCTCCGGGCAGCGGGTAAGGTGGTATCAAGCTAACCGTCGTACGCCCGAGCAGTTCGATATCCACCACCCCGACGGTGATCTCACGATCGGAACGCCACCAGCGCGGTAAGGTTTGTTTTTCTACGGTGACCAGCGTCGCGTTGATCGGTGTTTGCGATACAATCGTCATTGGTGTTTGACGAATAACTTGCCACGCGATCACGCCGAAGAAGATCAGCAAAGTTGGTACTAACACGCGGATCATCAGCGCTCCCAACGCTAGCGGCGTTCGTTCGACATAAGCATCCTAAACAGCGGGTGGTAGTAGAATAGCTCACCCTGAGCACCGGCCGGCGGGTATACGCTTAGTTGTGCGCGGTACGCCCGCATGCACCGATTCATCATGCCCGTATTTATGCCGCGTAGGCGAAATTGAGGGTTTCATGTTCAGTCGCCTGTTTTTGTCGACAGACCGCGACAACCTCGATCGGAATACTCGACTCCGCCGATTGTCCAGCGTAGTGCATTTTGCTCTCTTCCTCGGACCACACCGCCGAATTCGCACGCGCTTTGTAGCTGCCAGTGCCACTCCAGGGGACCGGCGAGTGACAAGTAAATCGTGAGTGGGTTTCCGCGTTCGTCGTGAACGTTGAGCACACAGACTTCATCATTAATACGCGGGTCGTGCACGACTGTGTGGCAGTATTTTTTCGCTGGAATGCGGTGCTGACCGGTCCATGACTCTCCGACGCGACGGCCGATAGCCCAGCTACCAAAAAGCGCTGCATAGGGTGGACGCCAATGCTGGGTTTCGTTGCCACCTGATGTGCGCGTCCCGGTCTCCCAATCACGCCAATTTGCGCGCGGGTCGAGGGCGATAGGGGGATAGGGAAACTCGACTACAAAAGCGGGCAGGGTGTCGACGCGTCCGGCGTCGACCACGCCGGCACGCAGCCGCAGGTAGGCCGGTCGATCGAACGTCGCGCCGTGACCAATTTGCGTCGGACTCCATGGTGATGGTGTTGCTGTCTCAGGGCAGACCGCACCGCTTATGTCTCTGCAGTCGGACAGTGTCATGTGAGCCCCATGCAGCGGCATCCAACCCCAGCGTGATAAGTGATAACGATAAATGTAAGCAGCGCCAACGACGATCGGTAACATCACCAGACATACGGTTTTGATCACGTTGCTCGACATCATAGCGCCGCGGTATGAAGCCGGTGCTGACGCCCGATCACAATACCTCATTCATCTTCATAATCGAGCTTGCCGGAAATTCGCGGCGAATATACCGCAACATGAGGGCCGCAGGTGGTCTTAGGGTTGGCCTCTCTAAGCGTACTTCAGTCAACGGATATTGTTCGCCCGACGTGTGCGCCGCCAGCCGCATGCCGTCACGCGCCATACTGAGCAAGGCCTTCAGCGAAGCCGCGCCTATGCACCGGTCACGTGCGGTGACCAATGCCTGCAGGCTGTTGCGTGGTCGTCGCGGCGGCGGGCTTGCGGTCACGCCGGCATTTTCACTGCGCGCTTGGGCCATGCTTGTTGCGCCTCGGGAAGGTTGGTTGTTGCTCTGCAACATACGATGTATTCATGGTGGCTCGAATTCTGCCATGAAGTGCGTCGCACTTGCATTATTATGCACTCCTACGGTGCCGTATCGTTAGATGGCCGCAGCCACCGCGCGCCTTTGCAGCCACCGCGCAAGCACTGCTGTGCCGCTAAGCGGTGTTGCCCAGGTGTTAGCTTATGAAGGGGTAGCTAGAAATGAAGATCGCGTTTATGCCTGACACGCATTTCGGGGTATATGATCAAAACGAAACACCACGTGCACACGACGTTGCGGACGCGATGGCGCATTGCCTTGCTGAGGCAACGCTAGCAGAGCGTGTCGGGTTCGATGGGATTTGGGTGCCGGAACGTCATCAACGTCCCGAGACTTGGTGGCCGAATACGATCACGCTGTTGGCGGCGATTGCGGCACGGACGCAGACAGTGTCGATCGCGTGTACGGTTATCCAGCCGACGTTTCATCATCCTATACATCTCGCCGAAGCGTTGGCCGCAGTTGATAACTTGAGCCGCGGGCGACTCATCTTCGGTGCCGGGGTCGGCTACCACGAAGACTATTTTCGCTGTTTTGGCGTTCCGTATACCGCGCGTGGCCGACGCTTCGAAGAGGCAATGAACTGCATCGTTGGGGCCTGGACACAAGCGACGTTTAGTTATGACGGTGAATTTTTTCAATACGATGGTGTGCGGCTAATGCCGAAACCATTTCAACGTCCACGCCCACCTATTTGGATCGGCGCTTTTGCACCCAAAGCCATGGCACGTGCGTTGGACTACGAAGGTTGGTGTTTATGGTTTCCACCGAGTGTGAACGAATTGGCCCCGGCTGCGGCTGACATGCGGGAGCGAGCGAAAGCACGCGGAAAAGAAGATTTCGCGATTACGCTCGGTTTCGAGGGCTGGGTGGGCGATGAACCCGATCTGCGCGCAAAGCATGGTCACCGTTGGGTGCGCGAGTGGAGCTTCTATGCGGAAAAAGGTTTGTCGCCGGATGCACAAGCGACCGATGCTTTGACGAATATCGAGAAGATGTTTTTGTGTTTAGGCAATAAACAAAAGTGGATCGATCGTATGGGCGAGCTGCGCGAGAAAGTCAACCCCGACTGGTTATGCATTCGCACCCGTAATCCAGTTAACCCTGACGAGTATTATCCTTCGCGTTCTGAAAGCCTCGAAGTCATCGAACGTTTCGGAGAAATACTCGCGGATCTTCGTTAGCACGAATATTGCACCGGCACCGCCGATGCTGACGTAGGACTTTCATTTCAACGCACTACTACATGGTTGTCGTAGTGACACTGTGAGAGACCTTTGTCATTACCATGATGCATGGGACAATGAGAACACTTTGACGACCTTGGGGCTAGCGCGATGAAACTCGGACTCATGCTGGGATATTCCGGTGCCAAAATGAAGTTGCCGATGGCGTTGATTAAAAGAGCAGAAGCGCTCGGTTATGACTCCGTATGGACCGCCGAAGCATGGGGCTCGGATGCGGTTACGCCGCTTGCGTGGATATTAGGGCAAACGGAACGGATCAAGGCAGGTACTGCCATCATGCAAATGGCGGCGCGCACCCCGGCGATGACCGCAATGACGGCGATGACTTTGGATCAATTATCCGGTGGGCGCTTCATTTTGGGCGTAGGTCCGTCGGGGCCACAGGTCGTCGAAGGTTGGCACGGAGAAAAATACGGCAAGCCCTTAACACGACAACGCGAGTATGTAGAAATAATTCGCAAGATCCTGCGTCGCGAAGGCCCCGCGATCCATCACGGCGAGCACTATCATTTGCCCAATACCGGCGCGGGCACCACAGGATTGGGCAAACCACTGAAGAGCATTTTGCACGGTGATCCGAACCTACCCATCTATACGGCATCGATTACCCCGAAAGGGATCTCGCTAGCCGCCGAAATCGCCGATGGATTTTTCCCGGTGTGGATGGACCCGAACCGCTTTGATCTATTCGCGGAGGCATTGAATTCCGGCTTTACGCGGGCTGGTGGGGACAAATCGCTAGCAAATTTTGCGATCGCGCCGTTTGTGCGCGTAGTCATGGGCGATGACGTTGACGGATGTCGCGCGGCGATCAAGCAACATTTCGCGCTTTATATCGGCGGCATGGGCGCGCGCCATAAGAACTTCTACAATGATTACATGAAACGTATGGGCTACGAAGGCGCGGCGACCAAAATTCAAGCGCTCTATCTTGGCGGCGAAAAAGACGCCGCTGCCGCCGCTGTTCCCGATGACTTTATCGACGCCTGCTCGCTCGTGGGGCCACCGGCGCGCATCAAAGCGCAGCTCGGCGCGTGGCAACAGGCTTATAAAGACGGTCATCTCCACACTATGATCGTGACGTGTGATTCCGTCGATGCATTGACGGTGTTGGCAGATATGGTATTGTAGCGGCTCGCAGCCTAATGGCTGATCATTTCTCGGCGCTCGCCTCACGCTATGCAAAGTATCGCCCGAGTTATCCGCGAAGCTTATTTCAATTTTTAGCCAACACCGCATGCCCCAGAACGCTAGCGTGGGATTGTGCCTGTGGTAACGGCCAGGCGACTAACCTCTTGGCGCGACACTTTGAGAAAGTGCTCGCCACCGACGTCAGTGCGGCGCAAATTAGCCGCGCGTTACCACGCGCTAATATCGAATACCGCGTGGAATCGGCCGAACAGAGCAGTATTGCTGCGCATAGCGTTAACCTCATCACAGTTGCGCAAGCGGCCCATTGGTTGGACATCGGGCGATTTAATCGCGAAGTCGAGCGCGTGTTGGCGTCGAATGGCGTCGTTGCTTGGTGGACTTACGGCCGCCTGCGCATCAATCATGACCAACTCAACGCCGTCGTGCAGAATTACTACGATGACGTGATCGCCAGCTTCTGGCCACCGCAACGGCATCATGTCGAGACGCAGTATGCCGAGTTGTCATTTCCATGGCAGCGCATTGCCACGCCCACGTTCGCGATGCGTGAATCCTGGTCGTTAGCGCAGTTGCTTGGCTACCTGAGTAGTTGGTCTGCGAGTGCGCGTTATGCGCAGCACACCGGTCGGGACCCCGTCGACGAAATTGCACCCGCGCTTGCGGCACTGGAGATTGCCCCCGAGGCACAATTTCAGGCTGCTTGGCCATTGACCTGCTTGGTCGGACGGCAATCCTAAATCGATCACTAAGACGACCCCGATAGCGCGCTACCCACGGGACGAGATACTCGACGTACGAGAGCAAACATCGTCAGCGTCGACCGGGGCGGCCAGCAGGCGAGCGTTATCAGCCCGATGGCAACCTAATCTCAGTTGCCTCGAACGCCTTGATGTCGCTGTTCAACGGCGGGTTGGCACTAACCGTGCTTGGAACTCCGCCATATGAGGCGTTTTAAAATGCGCCCGTAGCGCGCCCAGGGATACCCAATGTTCGTTAATGTGCAACACGTTGGCGTTATCTGCTTCTAGCGTGAATACCTAATCTAGACAGCCGGATTCTTGTTGTGTGGCACGCTGCATTTCAAGCAAATGCTCCCGTACTGTTGTTGCGAAGGCGCCAGGTGCAAGCTCAACCTTAGCGTTAACGATTATCATCAACGATATGCTGAGAGACGCTGCAGTTGTGGTCGGCCCAGACGCGCAGCTTTAAATTACGGAACGCGTCGAGGTGAACGTTCATTCGTTCGTCGTTACGTTAGTCTCAGGCGCACGCGCTTGTGCCGCGAGTTCCTTCTCGTAGGCTTTTTTTGCCTTGCTTTCCGCATGGCGTCGCTCCACTTCGACTTCTCGAACACAAAATTGGCGACTACGACTAGACGTTTTTTCGCAATATGAAAGGCCCCGTTGGTAGCGGCGTTTCGCCAAATCCAAGCGGGTTTTTAAACGCGCTTCCGGTGAATCTTCGATGCGAATGGTGTCGCCCGCGCGCGTGCGAGTTTCACGCGCATCGCTGCCGACGGTGATGAATGCCAAGGAAACGCAAATGCAAGCAAGTTGCCACAATCTCATTATTGTCGATCCTTACACGCGCCTTATAAACCCCGCATGCCACTACCCGCGCCACCGGGATGCAAGCTTTTTTCAGCGCTTGGTCGTGCGCTCATGCGTTTAAACCAAGCGTCGATGTTTTTCAGTGACACCTCGTGAACTTGACCGACGCCGGCACAAAAATCCATGCAACAAAATAAAATCATATCGGGGAGCGCCAAACGATCACCACAGATATAATTCTTGCCGGCCATCAAGCCGTCGAGCCAGGCGAGTTTTTCTCGCGCAATCGTTTTAAGCCCGGCAGCTGCTTCGGGCAAACAGCGCACCCGATCTTTGAATAATTCTAAGCCCTCGGCGTAGCGAAATCCGTTGTACATATGTTCGGTGATGTTGAGTTCGACACGGCGTTGCCACATGCGGGTTTCAGCGCGCTGCTCGGGCGTCGCGCCAATCAGTGTTGGGGTCGGGTGCAATTCTTCTAAGTATTCGCATATCGCGACAGTCTCGGCGATCGTGGTGCCGTCATCGAGCGCCAATGCCGGCATTTGGCCGCCTGGGTTTCGATCGGTATACGGTGGTTTGCGGTTATCGGCAGCCATGAGATCCACTTGTTCGCTAGGCAATTCAATGTCTTTTTCGAGCATGAACATGCGCACACAACGCGGGTTAGGGCCTACTGAATCGATAAATTTCATGGTCTCTCTCCGGATAGTTGCGCTACAGCAACGGTGTTTTGGCAGCCCAGGCGGCGTGGCGCCGTTTTGCCTCTAGGTCTAAGCGTACTGCATTTTGTCGCGCATCTCGATACTGAGTCTCGGCGCGTAGGCGCGCTTGCCGCGTATCTATACCATGTCCACGTTGCGACGAAAAACCCCTGCGGGCTCGCCCCCCGTCAAAAGGTATACGACAAATAGGTCTGTATCACGGTGAAGTCATCCTCACCCAATAACTGTTTGACGGCGTCGCCGGGCGTTGACCACGCGATTCCCGCATAGCCGTAGAAACGCTGACCGAGAAAATATTCGATGCCGAGGTTGATCTCGTCGGCCCACGAAGTATCTGTGACCGGCGTGCCGAAATAATGCGGCTCTTCCAAATCGTGGTGATAATAGTAGGCAGTCACCGCCCAACTGGGTCGCGGAAAGGCTTTGAGCTTCACCATTTGTGTGATTTGATTTTGGTTGAATAAATGATATTCGCCCGCTATTTCGCCTTGATACCAAGTATCCCAATCCCGTTTGAAAATCGTGAAATACAAGCCCCGGTATTCCTCATTTTCTGGCGTTGCCAATTCATCACCGGAAAGGCGTGTATAGCGGTAGGTTAGTACGGGCTTCCAGGCAACTCGGGCGAGGGTGTATTGCGCTTCGAGATACCAACCTAGTGCATCGTTGTCGTGACCACCACCGTCCGCGTCCGTACCTCGCTCAACGACTAACTCACCGAACAGGTGTAACCCCGACAAGCCCGGGAATTGCACATTTGCGGCGCGCAGGTTCCACGCGTTGATGCCGTCCAGATTATATGCACCGCCCTCGAGCACCTCCAGATACATCGCGCCGAACGTGCCAAATGTAAGCTTGTTGGTTTCGATGTTAATTCCTACCACACGGCCATCGCGAAAATCGCTATCAGTACGCAACCAAAAAACTTCCGCCCGCAAGGGTGTTGTATTGACTTTCAAAATCGCACTATTACGCCACGCCACGAACGCACCGGTCCAATATTGGCCATTTTCGTCGCCCATGTTGAAATTACCGTCGCCCACGATAAAGCCGTCACCAACCCAGTATTCTTGCCCGCCAACGGAAAAATCCACGACTTCGTTACGCCAGCCGACAAAGGCATGATCGGTGTCGATCGCAGTATCCCCAGCGCGGGCAACCTGACCGGAAATCTCACCGTCGAGCTGCGTGGTGGCAGCCGCTACGGAAACGCCAGCGTAGAATTCTGAGCGTTCGAGTTCCCAGTTCAAATCGAGTTGCGGCTTCGCTGCGCCGTAGAAAGTGGCGCGCTCGGTTTCGCCAAGACTGTCGTAAGCGCCAAGTCCATAATTGATCCCCCAACCGTGTTGCAGCCCGATTCGGACGTTGAGCGTGGGATGCAACCTCAAAGCACCGACAGTATATTCGTCGAACGCTTGCAAGCTTCCGGCGAGGCACAGGTAGAATAGCAACGTGCTCAATCGAAACTTGGATCTTCGCCCGGGGCATTGTGTCTTGCCGAGATATATCGAGTGTTTCACAGGTCAGGAGCTGGCTGGCCAGTGGGGTCAATAGGAATACATGTTTCGGGACACATTATTACATAGTAGGGGGCGCTAGCACCGTCCTCGAAGACTATAACAAACGCGGAGGAATGCTATACAGTGAAAATCGGTTATTTCGATAAACCCCGGGAGGAACGCTACTTTGAAGATTATGAAGCTGGAATCACTTATGAATTAGGGTCATTCTCTTTGACTGAAACCGATATCGTTACTTTCGCCGAACGTTTCGATCCGCAACCATTTCATATCGATCGCGATGCTGCGGCTGCGGGTCCTTACGGGGGTATTATCGCCAGTGGTTGGCATACCGGATCAGCCACCATGCGCCTGATGGTCGACGAATACATTTCTAGTGTCGCCGGCCTAGGTTCGCCGGGCGTCGATCAAATTCGTTGGACTCATCCCGTGCGCCCCAACGACAGACTCTCAGTTCGCATAACTGTGACCGGCGCTCGCCGCTCACGTTCCAAGCCCGAACGTGGTATTGTCCAATCCGAAATCGTCGTGACGAATCAAAACGAGAAACCCGTGATGACCATGACGGCAACCGGATTTGTACTTTCTCGCACTATGATCGACTAAACGTGCCTCACCGGGGTGCTGCAACGGAGGGTGATTAATGCGTCAGGTATCCCTACTGATAAGATTTGCTAGCGTACTTATCGCCGTCATCATTGCGCTACCTTGCGGTGCCCATGACCCGAGTGAACCGCGGGTTGACACGCCGATTTGGCAGCGGTCACCGGCGCAAATCAAGGCGCAAATCGCGCACGTCCGTGCGGGCGTCGATCTCAGTCCCTCGACTTGGCCCAACGGCGCGCGTGTCGCGGTAAGCTTTTCCTTCGATGTCGACACCGAGCCCGTGTGGATAGGTTTTCAAGGGCAATCATCACCATCGTATATGTCGCGTGGAGAATATGGCGCCCGCGCGGGCATGGCGCGCGTCACGAAACTGCTGCAAAAACACGATATACCGGCAAGTTTTTTTATTCCTGCGATGACGATGGAGTTACACCCTGGAGTGGTCCAGCAACTGCGCGACAATCCTCGCTATGAAATTGGTTTTCACTCCTACGTGCATGAAAACCCCATGCAGTTGACGCCTGATCAGGAACGCGCAGTTTATGCCAAAGCCCTCGAGATTTTCGAACGCCACGTCGGTCGCAAGCCAGTCGGATTTCGTTCCGCTGCATGGGATCTAACGCCCGCGACGATCGAAATCGTGAAAGACATGGGTTTTCTTTACGAAAGCAGCATGATGGCCGACGATCGACCTTACGCTTTGCTCGCCAACGGCAAAGACACCGGTTTAATCGAGTTGCCGGTGGAATGGATACTCGATGACTGGCCGTTGTTTCAAATTAGCTGGCCGAGTCGCCACGTCGCGATCCGCAACGCCGAAGACGTCTATTCAATCTGGAAAGATGAGTTCGATGGTGCTTATGAAGAAGGCACGCTTTATATTCTCACCATGCACCCCCAAGTCATCGGCCATCGCTACCGCATGCGAATGCTCGATCGTCTGATTACCTACATGAAATCCAAGCCGGGAGTGTGGTTCGCAACCCATGAAGCGATCGCGCGCTACGTTAAAGAACAGGCCGCTCGCTAGCTCGAAAATGGCAAAGACGCTGTAAAAGCGACTTGCTGGGGCGGCGAGACAGCTTACGATTTTGCAAAAACCGCCGCTCGACAGCACGACCGCCAGTTACGGGCGACTGGCGGAATAAACCCGCCGGCCGCTAAAGTCGCTGCAGCTGAGGCCGTTATTCTGGACTAATCACGCCATCACGAGTACTGACCGGTCAGTGCCCATGCAAAGCAACGCAGTGAAATGGGAGAACTTGCCATGTTGATGCCGCAACGTCCGCTGCCATATTCGGACACCAGCACCGGAACGATTCACAACTATTTCGAACGTTTGGTTATCGAAGCGCTAGATTCGCGCGATCTCGACGTTGACGCAGATACCTACGCTGATATTGCCTGCGTAGCCCTGAACGCCTTACCGGCGCGCTACATCCGCCACGATGTCGACATGGCTTATTTTACGACGCCAGTCGAATATGTCGCGCTACGCAAGCAAGTCGATCTTGCGATCGACGCCGCCATTAAACGGGTCTTCGCGACCACCGACGTCGCAGCCGCGTAAACCGTGTCCCACTGCTGCTACGCAGCACCAGCACGGCCAGCGGTAGAATTACCGCCGTAGTTATCGACCCGGTCGCGCCATTGAGACACTAGCGTGCCGATGGTTTCCGGCGTAATTTGGCGGTCGTTGAGCAAAAAGCGTTGCAATTGACGCAACTCATTTAGCGATAATTCGGCAACAAATCCAGCCGCGTAGTAGGTTATCGACCACACATCGCCAAGTGGTTTTTCTTGCCATAAATACCAGCGACCAGATTCGGGATGTGCGCCGTTGCTAGACGAGCGCGCTTTTGCGGCCTCTGGAAACTGCGTCGGCGTTGCCAGACCTGCATCGATCAAACATTCCCGTGTCGCCGTGTAGGTCGTTGACCAAACTAGTTCACCCTCCGTTGGTGCGGCCGCGATTGCGAAGCGGGTATTTATCATCGTTTCAGAGCGTCTAAATGGTAATTAATTAAGTGCTACGTTCAGTGTATCCTTCCCGCTATTCGAGCGCCAACTAAAACACTAGATAAGTTCCCATCGGCGCTACCGCGGACCCCAACCAATCTCGAGCGCCGTTTGCGGGCCGACGCGGGCATCGCCAAGATGATTCGGCATTACGAAATCCGTTGGACTAATCGGTATATGGCCGGCCATCAGCTCTGCGCGGGTTTGCGGATAAGGCGGATCTTGATGCGGATCGGCAAAACCCTGCGGGAATATCGGTTGTCCACTGCGCACATCGTATTTGTCCGCAGCGCCTAGGGTATGCAACATTTCGTGGGCGATCACGACGTTATTGCGACCACTATAGGCCTTACTACCAAAACCATTCACGACCCCCAGGAATCCTTTCTGTAGACCTAGGGAATGGGCCAGAGTTCCGGCATTTTGAGGATCGTAGTAAATGTTGAACATGCGAATATCCGTCGGCCCGGGAAAATCTCCGTGGCGCCACGCCCAGTAACGCAAGTGCAGGCTCCATAGCACGACGGAAAAGAGATTTTTTTGCCGCGGTGGCGCCGGCGGGAGGCGCTCGATTTGGTCGGCTAGCTTCATTTTTACCGGGGTTTTTACCCCGATCCCATAACGCCGTGCTTCAGCTGCGAGGAAATGCTCAATGGGCGCAAAAGTCTCGCTGCTGAGGCTATCGATGTAATGCTGCACAGCTTCGCTACCATCGCCGTTGATCGGATATACCACCACCCAGAGGGACGTTTCCCACGATGTATTGCGAGCCCGGGTCGACCAACTCGTCACTGCCACGACGACAAAAATATATAATAAAAACGTGATACGGAATTTCCGTAAAATCACGATTTAGCCTCTTAGTTTTAGTCGTTCTAGAAGGTTGCGGCGGTCAGGGCAAATGCTTGATAGTTGCCTGACCCGGCAGGCTGAGTAGCCTCGCCGGCTTTAGTTCACGCTCGCGACGATGGCTTCGATCAGTCGCGGTCCCGGGGTCTGCATTGCGGTACTAAATTCGCGCTCAAAAGCTTCCGCGCTATCGACCCGCGTCGCGGGAATACCCATGCCGCTAGCCAGCTGTACCCAATCGAGTTCCGGTTTGTCGATTTCGAGCATAGCACGCGTTTTTGCGTTTGCAGCACCCGCATCTAGACGGGCGAGTTCGATATTTAACACCGCGTAGCTGGCATTATTGATCAGCACGATCGTGATATCGCATTGTTCGCGTGCCATGCTCCAGAGGCTTTGCACGGTGTACATGGCGCTACCATCAGCCTGCAGGGCGACGACTTTGCGCTCCGGCGCGCCCAAGGCGAGCCCCAAGGAGACGGGTAAGCCTTGTCCGATCGCACCGCCGGTTATCGCCAACCATTCATGCGGGGCTGCGCCGCTGGTGGCGCGAAACACGTCTAGCCCGGCGGTAATGCCTTCATCGGAGACCAAGGCGTGTTCCGGCAAACAACGGCTGAATGTCGCGCCGATAGCCGCCGTCGTCAAAGCGCCACGCGGTTGGTCTAGCGGTTGGCGCGCTTGCACCGCGCCGTCCCTTGCAGGGAGCATACTGAGCACCGCATCGAGCGCGGCGTCGATATCGTCGTCGACATCGGCACAGGAGATAGTTTCACAGTCCTCCGGCGCGAGCCGACTCGGCAATCCCGGATAAGCAAAAAATGCCGCTGGGTCTTGGCTGGCGACGATAATCAATTGTTTATAGGGCGCCAAGAATTCCGTTGCGTGTTCTGCAAAATAGGGGATCCGCTCAGTCGCGACACAGCCCGCACCACGGGCTAAGCGCGCTGGAAATGTTTCGCTCAGGAGGTGGGCGCCCGTCGCCGCGGCGATGCGACCGGCGCGCGCGAGACTATCGCGGCGTAATGCGCGACCGCCGAGTACGAGGGCGGTTGGCACGTCCTTACGCAAGCATTTTGCGACATACTCGATTTGCTCGACCGCGACCGTCGGGCGTGGCGCCACCGCGAGCGGCGTGGCGCTACCGCTGGCCTGTTCCCAGGCGAAGTTGGCCGGTGCAATAACAGTGGCGATCTTACCCGCGCCGGTGCGTGCGTAGCGTACCGCCTCCGCGCCCGCGAGCGCGAGATCCGTGGCGGACGTCGCGCTACGCTGCCAATGGGATGCCAACGCCGCATAGGCCGGGACATCGGTGGTCAGCGGCGCATCATAGGGCAAGTGATAGGGGGCATGATCGCCAACTATATTGACCAGTGGCACATGCGCTTTGCGCGCGTTGTGCAAGTTTGCCATGCCGTTGGCGAGCCCCGGACCGAGATGCAGCAGGGTTATTGCGGGCCGATCAGTAATGCGCGCATACCCATCGGCCGCCCCCGTGGCAACGCCTTCGAATAAACACAGCACCGGGCGCATCGCGGCGTTGCCGCCGATCGCGCTAACGAGATGCATTTCTGAAGTTCCGGGGTTGGCAAAACAAGTATCAATGCCGCAGGCGATCAGTGTCTCTAGAAGCGCTTGAGCGCCGTTCATGGGCCTTCTCCCGGTGTGTGTGGACAATGTGTGACTTTATCTTACACTGGTGTCCATATGTTAACGTGGGCGCGACGCCCTCAGGAGACCATTGATGCCGAGCTACCAGGCGCCTGTCCGCGATACGACGTTCGTGTTAAACGAGGTTCTGAACATCGCGCAGTATGCGGCGCTACCACGTTTTGCCGAAGCGAGCAGTGACATCATCAGCGCCATTCTCGAGGAGGGGGCAAAATTCACCGAGGAAGTCGTGCAACCCTTAAATCAAATCGGCGACGCGCGCGGGTGCACCCGCGACTCCCAGGGTACCGTGGCCACGGCGCCCGGCTTCAAAGCCGCCTACGAGCAATTCACAGCGGCGGGCTGGGGCGCTTTGGCGTTCAGCAGCGAATATGGCGGGCAAGGTTTACCCCACGTTATCGCGACCGCATTTGAAGAATACATGGTCGCCGCGAATATGGCGTTTACGATGTACCCGATGTTAACGATGGGCGCGATTGCCGCCATCGATGCCGTCGCCAGCGAGGAACTCAAACAACGTTACCTCCCCAACATGGTGAGTGGACAATGGGCCGGCACCATGAATCTCACTGAACCGCATTGCGGTACCGATCTGGGTTTATTGCGAACAAAAGCCGAACCACAAGATGACGGCACCTACAAGATTACTGGTACTAAGATTTTTATTTCGGCCGGCGAGCATGACTTAACCGAGAACATCATTCATCTAGTCTTGGCGAAAACGCCGGATGCGCCCGATTCTACCCGGGGTATTTCCCTATTTCTCGTACCTAAAGTACTGGTCAACGACGACAGTTCATTAGGCGCAACGAACGCCGTCAGCTGTGGATCTATCGAAGAGAAAATGGGGATCCATGGTAATGCTACTTGTGTCATGAACTACGACGGCGCCACCGGTTATCTGCTGGGTGAAAAAGAAAAGGGTTTACGGGCAATGTTCATCATGATGAACGCAGCGCGTCTCGGCGTCGGTGTGCAGGGTCTCGCCATCTCTGAGGTTGCCTATCAGAATGCCGCAATCTATGCGCGTGATCGCTTGCAAGGTCGGTCTTTATCTGGGCCAAAAAATGCGGACGGGCGTGCCGATCCCATTATCGTGCATGCTGATGTAAGACGCATGCTGCTAAACGCCAAGGCATTTAATGAAGGCGCCCGAGCGACGGCGTTGTGGGTGTCCTCGCTCGTCGACTTAGCGGAAGTTGGCGCCACGGATGAGGAACGTGAGCAGGCAGACGATTTGGTGGGTTTATTAACGCCCGTCGTAAAAGGGTTTTTCACCGACAAAGGCTACGAGAACTGCACCCACGCGCAACAAGTGCTCGGCGGTCACGGCTACATTCGTGAGTGGGGCATGGAACAATTCGTCCGCGACGCACGCATTGCCATGATCTACGAAGGCACGAACGGCATTCAGGCACTAGACTTGGTAGGACGCAAGTTGGCGCAAAACGGTGGTCGTGCGCTACGGCGCTATACGGCGTTAATTGCCGCTTTCATTAGCGAGAATGCCGAGGATGAACGCATGCAGGGTTTCGCCTTAGGACTGAAAAAAGCAGCCGACGATTTAAATGGTGCGACGCAATGGTTGATGCGCAACGCCATGACAAAACCTGACAACGCCGGCGCCGGATCGGTGCCTTATTTGTACTTGATGGGACTCTTAACGCTCGGGTATTTGTGGGCGCGCAGTGCCACAGCAGCCTATGCCGCCCTCGATGGCGATACCGCCGATACGGCGTTCTATGAGCACAAGCTGCAAACGGCGCGCTACTACTTTTCCCATCTACTGCCAGAAACAGCACTCCAGCGTGCGCGCGTTGAGGCCGGGGCCGATAATCTTATGGCGCTGCCGGCAGAAGCTTTCTGATCGATTATGCGGTTTTAGCCGCGCGCGGCGGCAGCAATTTTTGCCGCCAGCAAAGGGATCCTATCATTACCAAAGTACATGTCATCACCGTTGAGAAACATCGTCGGTGAACCAAAGCCACCACGCTTAGCGCACGCCTCAGTCGTATCGCGGAGTTTGTCTTTGTAAGCTTGGCTTGCAATTTTGGTAAAAAAAGCATCGTGATCGAGTCCGACTCGAGCGACGATGGGAGCGAGCACGGCATCTTGTGAGATATCGGCCAGCTCGCCCCAATAGCTCTGAAACACGGCGCGCGCAAAAGGCACGAGCAGGCCTTGCTCGAGCGCGACGAAACACCCCCGCATCGCTTTAACGCTGTTGACCGGAAAGACCGGCGGCATGCCGATCGTTATCCCGACATGGCGGGCCCAGTCTTGCAGATCTTTTTTTGCGTAGGTTTCTTTGGCGGCAACGGGATGCTCGCGATTGTGATAAACACTAGGATTCACGGTGTTAAACAAGCCTCCAACCAGCATGGGCTTCCAGATGATTTCCACGTCGTGGTCTGCGAACGCGCCGAGAACGGTCTCGAACGCGAGATAGGTCCAGGGACTAGAACAGTCAAAAAAGAATTCGACTTGGGGCATCGTTCATCACTACACGCCTTCGTGAGGCGGCAACCGCTGAATTCGCGCGCGATACTAGCTAAGCAACGAGGCGTATGTCCTCATCCAGCAAAACGTGGCTCGGGTAGGCCGCGAATGCCGAGCCCCGTCACCCTAAAAAGGCTACCCGCCCCAAATTGGGGTTTCAGCTCCGTCGCAAAATGATCGTGGCTAGCCGGGTGTTTTACCCGGGCCATGGACGTCACATAGATCTCGTCCAGGTCGTAACCACCGAAGATTAAGCTCGTAATATTTTTTACCGGCATCCCGATACGCCGTTCGAGCTCGCCGGCCGGAGTATAGCGGATTAACTCGCCGCCGACCACCAACGCGTTCCAAATGCAGCCCTCGGCATCAACCGTCGAGCCGTCAAAAAACCCGACCTCGTTTGCGCTCGAGACAAAATCCCGTCGTTTCGTCGGCATGCCGGTGGCGATATCGTAATCATAAGCCCACATCGTTTCTTGAAAAGTGTCGGCAAAATAAAATGTTTTGTCGTCTGGGCTCCAACACGGGCCATTTGCGCAGATAATACCCTCGTCCACTTGCGTGACTACGAGATCTGGGTCTAGGCGCCACAGGCCGCACAGACCTTGCTCTTCTTGGTCGTCCATGCCACCGGCGAAAAATCTCCCCGCGCGATCAACTTTACCGTCGTTCAGACGCGTACGCGCAAGCCCTTCGTCGACAAGCGTAATTAAGCTGAGCTCGCCGCTGTGAAAGTCAAAAAAATAAAAGCCATCGTCTAAAGCCAGTACCGCGCCGCCATCGCGCCGCAAAGCGAGCGCGCCAACGTCGTGATCGAGGGCCCAATTACGCGTCTCACCGGTACGGGGATCCAAACGCCAAAGCGAAGGTTTGCCCACGCGGCGCCCGGTACCGTCTACCCAATATAAAAATCCTTCCTCCACATCCCACAGCGGTCCTTCGCCGAGCAGATTGTCGGCCGCGATCACGCATTCAATTTTGTATCCCATCTGTTTTTCTGCTTTTCCGGGTGACTATCGTCATTGTACCTCGTGAATTCTAGCGAAATGTGCCGACCAACAGTCCTTGCTATGGTCATGCCCGCACGGCATGCGCTACATTGTCGGATACCAGCGACGGCGAATGTCGCGATAAGAAACCATGGGGGAGGGCATGTTTCCGGCACCCATTGACAGTTATGTGCGACCCGAGTCTATTCCGGAGGCAATTGCAGCTTTGGCTGCCTACGAAGACGGCGAAGCTCACTTTATCGCCGGTGGTCAGAGTTTGATGCAGGTGATTAAAGCACGCATGGTCCAGCCGCGTTGTGTGATCGATTTGCAAAGCATCGAGGCGTTACGCGGCATTCGCCCGCGCCAGGGCGCGGTATCGATCGGCGCAATGACGCGTTACGTCGATATTGAGACCGACACGCGCCTCGACGATGCTTATGGGGCCTTGCGCGACGCCGCTATGCATGTCGGTGATCGCCAAGTCCGTAACCGCGGCACTCTCGGTGGCAGTGTTTGCTGGAACTACCTCGCCGCCTGTATGCCAGCGGTCGTACTCGGCTTGGGCGCGAGCATGCAATTGGTCGGCGCTGAAGGCACCATACGGGATGTCATCGCGGACGACTTTTTGCTTGGCCCCCTAGAAACCGCACGTGACGTGGGTGAGATGTTGGTGGCGGTCAATTTCAACGCGGCAGCGGGCCGCAGCGGTAGCGCTTACGCGAAATGTGGCCTCGTTACAGATTCCCTTCCGGTGGTCGGTATTTGCGTCGCGGTTACCCTCAACACCAAGGGTGTTTGCACCGACGCGCGCGTGGCGTTTGCGGGACTCGCTAATGGCGCGGAGCGTAACGAAGTTGCCGAACAGCACTTGCACGGCAGCGCAGGTGACGACGCGGTGTTATCGTCAGCGTTTGCGGCGGCGGCCGAAAATGCCGCGGTGCACGCTGACGCGTGGGCGGATAAGCGCTATCGACAACAATTAATCAAAACCTTAGGCGTCAAAGTGGGCCGGCAAGCGTTCGCACGCGCCAGAGATCAGCAATGAAAGATATATCGATAACCATCAACGGTGAGATCGCGACCGAGCGGGTTTCCGAACGCTTATTGTTAGTGGACTTTATTCGCGAAAAACTTGGCTTGACCGGCACCCATGTCGGCTGCACGCACGAAGGTGTTTGCGGCGCCTGCACCGTGCACCTCGATGGCGCGGCGATTAAGAGCTGCATGATGTTGGCGATGCAAGCCGATGGACACGCGGTTACGACGATCGAAGGTCTAGCAGAAAACGAGCAACTAACGCCGCTGCAACAAGCGTTCCGGGCGTGTCATGGGTTGCAATGTGGTTATTGCACGCCGGGAATACTGATGAATATGAGCGAATTTCTGCGGCTGAATCCGCGACCCTCGGAGCAAGATATTCGGCATGCGTTGATCGGCAATCTATGTCGATGCACGGGTTACGTTCACATCGTTGCTGCCGTTGCTCAGGCGGCGCAAGCCTACGCCGATGATGGTGCTTAGCCATGGCGAGTAAAACCGCGGATACACGAGCATGGATGGGCGCACGACTCGAACGCAAAGAAGATTCACGCTTGCTCATCGGCCAGGGAAAATATTTGGCAGATATTTTTTTGCCGCGTATGCTGCACGCCGTCTTTGCGAGAAGCGATCGGGCGCACGCAAAAATTCTCGCGATCGACATCGAAGCAGCCGTAGCAGTGGATGGTGTCGTGGCGGTATACATCGGCACGGATTTAAAAGCGGATATGCTGAGCATGCGCCAACCCGTGCTAGTGCCGAATTTGCCGGCCCGTTATCCCGAATATTGGCCCTTGGCAACGGAAAAGGTGGTATTTCACGGCGAGCCGCTCGCGTTGGTAATCGCCGATGATAAGTACGTCGCTGAAGATGCCGCTGAACTAATTGCCGTTGAATACGAAGATCTACCTGTCGTCATCGATCCCCATACCGCCCTAGCACCCGATGCGCCTGTCGTTCACGAGCCAGAAGGCAGCAATGAAATGTACGCGCAAACGTTTACCGGCGGAGAAACGCCGGAGGCGCAGCAAGAAAATGAACGGCTCGTTGCCGAGCTGATCGCGAATGCCGATGTCGTGCTCAAAGAGCGTTTTCAGGTTCACCGTACTGGTTTGACGCCTATCGAACCACGTGGTTGCCTCTGTGATTGGTCTGATAGCGACGGTTTAACCGCTTGGATCACGACCCAGCGCCCGCATATCGACCGACTCGCGCTGGTCGATATATTGCAAATCCCCGCCCAGCAAGTCCGTGTGGTTGCGCCGCGCGACCAAGGGGGGGGGTTCGGCGTTAAAGCGCCTTTCTATCGTGAAAATGTCGCAATCGCCTATGCAGCACGTCAGTTGAAGCGCCCCGTGCGCTGGATCGAATCGCGTTACGAAAGCCTCATGAATGTCGGCCAAGAACGCGATCAAATTCACGACTTGGAGCTCGCTGCCGATCGTGATGGTCGTTTGATCGCGCTACGCGATCGCGGCCTCGCCAACAACGGTACCGGTCAGACCGGCGTCTATTGGGGCTTTGTGATGCCCTGGCTTGGCGCCATCGAGATGCCCAACGCCTATACCTGGGAAAAAGGCCATATTGAGGTTAGTATCGTCACCACGAACAAGGCGTCGCTGACGCCGTCACGCGCATTTGGTCATTTCCCCACGCGCTTCGCCCTCGAGCGCGCGCTCGACATCCTTGCCCATCGGCTCGACATGGAACCTGCCGAGCTGCGACGTAAAAACTTAGTAGCGCATTTGCCCTACACCTCGGTCACCGGTGAGTACTTCGACAGCGGTGATTTCTTGAAAGTATGGGATAACTTGATGGCGCAGGTTGATCTCGCCGCGTTTCGGCAGGAACAAGCGACGGCACTCGCCGACGGGCGCTATCTCGGCATCGGGTTCGCTTGCGGTGTAGAACTGTCGGGTGTCGCATCGGAGTTACTCGTACCAATGGAAAATCAGCCGGGCTACGGTGCTGCAACGGTGCGCATCGATCCGCGCGGCAAGGTGAGGGTCTACGGTGGTGATGCCCCGGGCGGTCAAGGCCACGAAACTACCGTGGCCCAAGTCGTGGCGGCAGCATTCGGTATTGCGCCCGAAGACACGGTGGTGACCACCGGCGATACCGGCGCAACACCGTTTGGTTCGGGGACGATAGGCGCGCGCGCCGGTTCCTATTTCGTGAGCGCCGTGCACAAAGCTTGCGAGGAATTACGCGACAAAATTACGCGCGTTCTCGCCCATGATCTTGGCCTCGACGGTGGCGCCGAAGACTTTGCGTTTAGCGACGGTGACGTTGTGTATCTAGCCGATCCAAGCCAGCGCCAAACGTTTGCAAAAATCGTCGAACGGATCATCATGTTCCCGATTAATCTTCCCGGCGATGAAGTGGGCGGTCTCGAAGCGACTGCATTTTTCGAAGCTGCAAAACCGATGATCGCCTTCAATGCAGATTGTTGCATCGTGGAAGTAGACATCGATACTGGCGCATTTGAAATTCTACGTTGGGTGACATCAGAAGACGTTGGCACCGTGATCAATCCCATGATCGTCGATGGCCAAATGCAGGGCGCCGTAATTCAAGGCCTCTCGAATACGCTATTCGAGGAATTTATCTATAGCGACCAAGGGCAGCAGCTGAGCGCAGATTTTGAAAATTATAAACTTGCAACCGCCGCCGACGTGCCAACCGTGGAAGTCACTTATGCCTCGACCCCGTGTCCCCACACGCCCTTAGGAACCCGCGGCATTGGTGAAGGACGTCCAAGCTCGGTACCCGGCGCCGTCACTAACGCGGTGTGTGACGCGCTGCGACCGTTTGAGATTGAACTCACGGACTTGCCGTTGCGCCCAAATGCGATTTGGCAGGCACTGCAACGCGTACAACAACAAGCCGCAGGGAGTTAAACACCCATGGAGCTCGACGAAGAAGTCACTATAAATGCACCACGCGATAAGGTTTTTGCCGCTTTGCTCGACCCTGAGGTGTTGGCGCAAGCGATCCCGGGCTGTGAATCGATGGAAAAAACGGCGCACGGCGAGTACCGTGCGGCGATCCATTCGAAAGTCGGTCCCCTGGCAGCAAAATTTACCGGCGCCGTTACCTTGGAGGATATCAAGCCACCGGAATCCTATATTATGGTGGGAGAGGGGAAGGCCGGACCAGCGGGCTTTGCCAAGATTCGCGCTAATATCAATTTGGAACCCGATGGCGCTGCGACCACGATGCGCTACACGGTTCACGCAGATATTGGCGGCAAACTAGGACAATTAGGCGGCCCCGTCATCGAAGGCACCGCGAGTAAGCTCGCGACGACTTTTTTCCAACGTCTTGAAGGTGCGATTGGCGCGGTGACGGAGAAACCGGAAAGGGGACATGCCACCACCGAATCGCCACCATTGCCGGCACCGCGGCGACGGCCCTTCGGATGGTTTACAGTCGCCGGTATTGTTGTCGCGATTATTTTATATATTATGCAGCGCTGAGCTGCTACCAAATTGCGAGGAGGCGAATGAAGATGATTAAACTGTACGGATTTTTTATTAGTAATTATTACAACATGGTGAAGTTGGCCTGCCTTGAAAAAGGGATTGCGTTTGAAGAAATCGACACGATGCCTAATCAAGAACCATCATTCACGGCAAAAAGCCCCATGGGCAAAGTGCCCTGCCTCGAGGTCGACGGAAATTATTTGTCCGAAACCTCGTCGATCTTGGAATACCTCGAAGAAACGCATCCCAGTCCCGCTTTGTTGCCGAGTGAAGCAATGGCGCGCGCTAAAGTTCGCGAAATAATGAAAATATGCGAACTGTACATAGAACTACAAGGGCGACGTCATTTCCCGCATGTATTTTTCGGTGAAGATCTCGCACCCGCGGCGGTCGAAGAAGTCCGGCCGGTGGTGGAAAAGGCGCTGCGTGCGCTGAAGCAGGTGGCGAAATTCGACCCCTATATGGCGGGCTCCGAATTCACCCTCGCTGATATCGTAGCCTACTATAGTTTTGGCTATGGAAGCCTCGTGCTGCAAAAAGTCTACGATTGGGATATTTACAAAGAATTACCAGGCATGAGAACAGCAATGGATGCGATCGCAACGCGCTCGACAACACAAAAAGTTGACGCTGACCAGCAAGCAGCCATGGCAGCGTTTGCGGCACCAAAATAACCGCAATGCGTCAGTAGGATGCTATAACGTTTTGTCTATAGCGTCTGCCGTGATGGCAGCAGATAAACCCGACTGATGACCTAGAGAGGGCAACGCGCATGGAAGTTCAACAACAAATCCCCCTAAAAACGATCACGACGGCGGCTATGCTTAAACGCGTAGCAAGATTCAAAGACCTCAAAGGATTTGATGGCGGCTTGCCCGATAGCTATATGCCTGGGTCGGAACGCATACTATATAACGTGATTGGTTTTCAGCCCCCACCCGGGAATGAGACAGAGGTGTTTTCCCCAGTCGGCGGAAAAGCGGCACGAATGGCGGCGATAAAGATTTCTGAGGGGTTTAACCTCGGTTATTGCGAAGCGCTACCAGGACACGGTCCTTTGATGCATAACCACGATACGAACGAAACATTTATTGCCATCACAGGGCGTTGGCGCGGCAGCTGGGAAGATGAGAACGGTAATGTGGAACACGTCGATCTCGACCCCTTAGATGTCATATCGTTTCCGCCGGGACTTATTCGTCGCTTCCAGAATGTTACCGACGGTCCGAAAGATCAATATTCCGTGCTAATGTTCGTGATCGCGGGTGACCAACCCGGCGCGGAGTTCTCGCCGGCGGCTTTAGCGGCTATTGCGGCGCACGGATTGTCAGACGGTGCGACGTCCGACGACGATAATTGGATACACCCGCATAACGCCGGTGTCGCGGTAAAACTTGGTGGGTGAGGTGTTAGCAGTCTGTCGGACTTAGCGGACTTAGCGGACTTAGGAGGACCCTACTGCGGCGGCCCTTACGGGGGCCCCGCGTCTAGTCCTGCGGTTTCTCGTTACCTGGTACAACTCTGCGCCTCAAAAGCGCAGAAAAATCGCCTCGCATAAGCACGCGCCTCGCCACGGACACCGAAGTCCGACAGACTGCTAGCCCCGATATTGCACGAGGCGCTCATATCGGATCGAGTTGGCGGGTGATGACTAATCGCTGCACGTCGCTTGTACCTTCGTAGATCTGGCATACGCGCACGTCGCGATAAATGCGTTCAACTGGAAAATCATCGACGTAGCCGTAACCGCCGTGAATTTGAATTGCGTCGGAGCAAACGCGTTCAGCCATTTCGGAAGAAAACAGTTTCGCCATCGACGCTTCCCGTAAGCACGGTTCGCCGGCATCGCGCAAAGAGGCGGCGTGCAAGATCATTTGGCGCGCTACTTCGATCCTGGTCAACATATCTGCCAGCCGAAAGGCAACAGCTTGATGTTCTGTTAGCACGCTACCGAATGCCTCACGTTCGCGGGCGTATCCCAAAGCTGCGCTATAAGCAGCGCGTGCCATCCCGAGTGCTTGGGCGGCGATACCGATACGACCACCCTCTAAGTTCGCCAGCGCAATACGGTAGCCTGCGTCGATATCCCCCAACGCATGGTCCGCGGGGATCTCACAGTCCTCGAGCACGATTTGCGCGGTATCGGAAGCGCGCTGACCAAGCTTTTTCTCAATGCGTGCGACACGATATCCCGTTGTTGTGGTTGGCACGATGAATGCGGTGATTCCACGTTTGCCGGCGTCGGGATCCGTTACCGCGAACGTAAGCGCGAGGTCGGCGTTTTTACCCGAAGTGATAAATTGCTTCACGCCAGACAAAGTCCAACCGCTGGCCGTTTTGCGAGCGCGAGTGCGGATCGCCGCGGCGTCGGAACCAGCATGGGGTTCGGTAAGTAGAAATGCACCCAAGAGATTGCCGCGCGCGAGCGGTTTGAGCATCGTTTCTTTTTGCATTTCATTACCGAAGCGCAAAATGGCCGCACACACTACCGAATTTTGCACGCTCATGATCGTCGATGTTGCACCGTCACCCGCGGCGATTTCCTCTAGAGCCAAGGCATAAGCGACATGGTCGCACGCCGCGCCATCCCATTGTTCAGGAACGAGCATGCCTAGTAGGCCTAATTCGCCCATTTCGGCCAGTGCGTCACGTGGAAACGTGCAATCACGATCCCACTGAGCAGCGTGAGGTGCGAGTTGTTCGGTCGCGAAACGTCGCGCCATCTCGCGGGTTAGTTTTTGATCGGAGCTTAGTAGCAATTTAGATGATCATTATCTGGCAGCTGTGTGTAGTATAGGCGGAATCTATAGGAGCACAAACACGGGGTACGGAACGAAACCGCTTCGCGGGAGACGCTTAGAGCCGTTACAACAAACGCATCCGGTGCAGTTATTGGTGAGATGGAGAGTTGTCATGAATTTCGATTTACCGTCCGAACTCACAGAATATTTGATCGTACTCGATGATTTCATCGCTCGGGAGATAAAACCCCTCGAGAATAAAGATGACAATATTCGCTTTTTTGATCATCGACGAGAGGACGCGCGAACGGATTGGGAGCGAGGTGGTCTGCCCAATGCGGATTGGGAAGCCTTACTGTACGAGGCAAAACGGCGCGCGGATCATGCCGGACATTATCGTTACCCTTATCCGCGCGCCTACGGCGGTCAAGACGGCACAAATTTAAGCATGGCTGTCATTCGCGAGCATTTCGCTCAAAAGGGCTTGGGCTTACATTGCGACTTGCAAAACGAGCACTCGATCGTCGGCAATAATATCGCCCTGATGCTGATGATAGTGTACGGAACGGAGCAACAAAAAGCCGCTTGGATCGATGACCTCGCCGAGGGCAAGCGTAGTTTTGCGTTCGGGATCACGGAACCTGAGCACGGCTCCGACGCGACTCACATGGAAACGCTCGCGCGGCGCGATGGGGAAACATGGGTGATCGATGGCGAGAAAACTTGGAACACCGGAGTTCACAACGCCGAGTTCGACTTGATTTTTGCGCGCACTAGCGGTGGGGCTGGCGACGCGACCGGTATCACCGCGTTTTTGGTCCCAATCGATGCGCCAGGTTTCAAAGTCGAAGAATATCTATGGACTTTCAACATGCCGACTGATCACGCCCGGATTTCCATGACCAAGGTGCGCGTGGGTGAAGATGCGGTGTTTGGCGGTGAAGGACGCGGTTTGCAAGTCGTGCAACACTTTTTTAATGAGAACCGGATCCGTCAGGCCGCATCGAGCTTAGGCGCAGCGCAGTTTTGTGTGAACGAATCGATCGCTTATGCTCAAGAGCGTAAGCCTTTTGGAAAAGCATTAGCGTCGAATCAAGCGATTCAGTTTCCGCTGGTCGAATTGCAAACTCAATGCGAAATGTTGCGCGCTTTGATCCATAAAACTGCTTGGCAAATGGATACCTATGGCACGTTTTCGGTCTCCGATAAGGTCTCGATGTGTAATTACTGGGCCAATCGTTTATGTTGTGAAGCGGCTGATCGTGCGATTCAAGTCCACGGCGGTATGGGTTACTCCCGCCACAAACCATTTGAACACATCTATCGCCACCACCGTCGCTATCGCATTACCGAAGGTACCGAAGAAATACAAATGCGCCGCGTGGCAGGTTATCTATTTGGGTTCATGAAACAGCGCCTGCCGAAAGGCGTAGGCGAATCGTGATCATTTTATGGCTAAGAAAACGGCAACTAAACGCTAACGGCATTGAGGGTGTGCAGGGAGAGTAGCGTTGAAGTTGCTTTGCGGAGGGTAACTACGCATCGAAAACATACTCGATAACGACAAGCTTGAACGCATGCTCAGGCGAGTACTGCCTGATATGCATGGGATTATTTGTTGCGCGCGCTTAAGCGGCGGGGCGAGCCAAGAAACTTATCGAATTGAAACTCAGACAGCGCAAGGGTCACGCTGTTACGCGCTGCGCCGGTCGCCAGGAGGCGAGTTTCTGGGTCGCCAAAGTGGTCGACCAGGTCTTGCTACCGAAGCGCACTTAATGCGCTTGGCGGCTGCCGCGGGCGTACCGACGCCAAACATAATTTATGTATTGGAACGCAGTGATGACCTTGGCGATGGTTTTTTGATGGACTGGCTAAGCGGGGAGACGCTCGGATCTCGTCTCGTCAAGGCGTCGCGCTACGCTCAACTGCGTACCCATTTAGCGGTGCGTTGCGGTGAGATTTTGGCGCGCATTCACACTATCGACCTAGACGCTCACGGTCTCGGTAAGCTGCTTGATCGGGTTGCTCCCCGCGAATATGTCGAACAAACCTGGCGGCGATACCAACGCCTCAACACGCCACAACCGATGATCGATTACACCGCACGCTGGTTGTTAGCGAACTTGCCAACGACGAGCCGTACGACTTTAGTTCATAACGATTTCCGCAATGGTAACCTGATGTGTAGCGATGATGATCTCATCGCTGTTCTGGATTGGGAGGTAGCGCATATCGGCGATCCCATGCGCGATCTAGGTTGGTTGTGCACCAACTCATGGCGTTTTGGTTGCCGCGATTTCCCAGTCGGCGGTTTTGGTCATTACCGCGACTTGTTTACTGCCTACGAACGCGTTGCGAGTACTAAGATCGATGCAACTCAGGTTCGTTACTGGGAAGTGTTTGGGTCGTTTTGGTGGGCCGTCGGATGTCTCGACATGGCGCAGCACTATCGTGAGGGTCCCGATCGTTCTGTGGAACGCCCGGCGATTGGAAGACGTTCATCAGAATGTCAAATTGACTGTATGAATCTACTCATGCCCGGTCCAGCAGAACGCCTCGTAGTGTACCCCGCGCAGGATTTCGCGATGCCTAGCTTTGCGGAGCTGCTCACTAGCGTGCGAGAATTTTTGCGGCACGACTTAGGCGCAACCTTGTCCGAGCGCGATCGTTTTCTGGCTCGGGTGGCCGCGAATTCACTCGATATTTGCCTCCGTGAACACCCATCCTGGGCCGCCTTGCGCGACGGTGAACTTAAGCGGCTGCGGGCGCTATTCGCCTGTGAAGATGATTACGCCACATTGGTTTGGCGACTTGTTCACGCCCTACGCGACGGTAGTATGTCGCTGGAGAGTCCCGGGCTTCACGACTACTTGCGTTATTCTGTCGTCAATCGCGTCGCAATTGATCAACCGACTTATTCGGGATTGCGAGGGTATTGATCACGAAACTCGACTTCAGACATCTCCGCATCAGTGACTTCTATACCAGCGTTGGGACCGTGATCTGCCCGTTGCGGTAGTGACTTAACGAGGGCGTTTAAGCGTAATACCGCGGCAGCCCAGTCGATACTCGCATCCGGGCCCGCAGATTTTCCCGCCGTTTCTAAAATTGTCATGGCTTGATCTTTAGCGCCCGCGTCAGATGCCGCTTTAAGCAGCGATAATGCACGCGCTCTCGCGGATAGTTCGTCCATGCTCATTCCCTGTTGTCTGCCATTCCTACGGCCATAAATCGACCGCAATTTATCATTATTCTATTTCGTAGCATACGCCAGATTCTATTTCGTAGCATACGCCAGGTTAGCGGCCCCGTCATGACCCTATAGTGAATGGCGAAGCCACCGCCGCAGGCGCTGTTTTAGTGCGCTTCGAGGCACACCGATCTCAGAGATAAGACAGCGGTGCGGTAGGTGCGGTTTGCGCCATCAACACGTCGGGTCGTTGATGATAAGCGGCCAGCGCTCGACCGGCACTATCGCTCGGGGGCGGACCGATATAGCTGCCGAGGCGCCGCGCATGTGCGATGATCGCATGACCAAATTTGCAGCGCTGTTCATTCCAACGCGCCAGCGCCGCCTCGCGTCCTGTGGCCTTGAGCGCTGCGACCAACGTGGCGGCGTCCTCAGCGGCCTTCGATACGCCGAGGCCAATATGGGGGCGGGCTGTGAAGGCCGCATCGCCAATGACGAACACGCGATCGTAGTACATCCGCTGGCAACTGCGTTCGTAGATCCCTTGAATAAAAGCTTGGGGAGTGGCATAAATGATTTGCTGCGCCTGCGGTGCTAAATAGGCCTGCGCTTCGGCACGCATCGCGGCGATCAGATCGGCGCGCAAACGATGATGCGGGATCCCGTGCTCGTGATACACGCCTTCCGCATCCGTTAAGTGTGTCCGCAACGCGGATCGATCTGCGGTGCGATACCAACCCCAATTAAACCACCGTTTGCCGGGCGTGACGTCATCGTCGGGACCAGCGACGAGATAGCCTAGCCAATGGCCTCCCGGTGCCATGCAGAATGTGAGGCGATAAGCGAGCTCGTCCAACACAGCTGGCGGTATGAGGCGTTCGTCAAACAAACCCCGCCAAGCAAAATAACCGCAGTAATCGAAGGAGATCTCCGGTGCGAGTAGTTCGTGTACCGTGGAACGGGCGCCGTCAGCGGCGATCAACCAATCGCCTTGCGCCGTCCCGCCATCATTAAAACGCGCTGTTACCGAGTGCGAAGATTGTTCCACAGCGACACAGGTACGGCCGTTGTGATAGTGCTCTGCAGGGATCTGCGCACGCAGAAAACGATACATCAACCCCCACGATGTCATGATCTGGGGCATATCTAGGGTGCCGACAACTGCACCGTCCGTTCCCAAGACCATGCGTCCAGCGGAGCGAACACCCATTTCGTCGCGCAGTTCAATGCCCGCAGCCCGCAGCGCGGCATAGAGTTCATCATGGGTTGCGATCCCAGCACCTCGACTCGCAAGCTCGGTGCCGGCGCGTTCATAGATGGCAATCTCGAACCCGGCCGCGCGCAGGGCGATAGCAGCAAACAAACCGGCCATAGAACCGCCAATGATCAACACGCGCTCGCTCACCGTATCAACCTTCTTGACCGTGACGTGATGACTGTTGTGGTTTCTCAGACCACACCCTGGGACGCGACGATCGGTGAGCGCAATGAGCTACGCCTAGGCAAGGATGCGTTGTAGTGCAGAACTTCGTCACTATCACGACCATTACTTTTGGGCAGTCGGTCACGAATCCTAAAATAGCAATGTTATCGCACGCTGATTCGGCTACGTTATATAGCGGCCACTACCTAACGCATGCGCGCTTATGGTGCCCAAATTAAAGCTAAATTACAAAAACGAGTCGAGGACGACCACCAGATGAGGAGCAACCAGCACAGCATCCATGCGGGTGCCCAGATAGTAGAACCAGCGGGAGTAGGAAGTCATGCAAGTTCAACAGCTTTACCAGCGTTCAGCAATGGCCGAATTCGTTGGTGGTCACGGCTTGGTAACCACGCAGCGCGCCGAAATCGTCGCACAAGCGAGTGGCGTCGTGTTCGAAGTCGGTATTGGCTCTGGCCTCAATCTGAATCTCTACGACCCCGCAAAAGTCAGCAAAGTCATCGCGCTAGGCTATGGAGCCGACTCCGGGCGCGTACAGCAACGCATGGATACAGCCCCGATTCCGGTAGAATTACTCAGCTCGGCAGGTGATGAGTTGGCCCTACGTGACGCGTCAGTCGATACGGTGTTGTTCACTTACGCGTTGTGCTCGGTACCAGACGTGGAAACGGCTTTGGATAACGTACGTCGGGTTTTAAAACCAACTGGCCGCATGTTGTTTTGCGAGCACGGCCGTTCACCCGATGAACCAATTGCGCGTTGGCAGGACCGATTAAACCCGGCCTGGATGAAACTCAGTTGTGGCTGTAATCTCAATCGAGACGTTCGCAGTTTGATCCATGCAGCAGGTTATGTAGTCCGCTCGATCCGCAGTAATTATGTGAAACCGTTTCCCAAAGTCGTTGGTTTCACGTCTTGGGGCGTCGCACAGCCACGCGGTGCGTAAGGAAAAGCATGCCATTGGGAAACTACGGCAGAAATCATGGGGTGCGCTATCGCGGGTAAGTTGCGACGGGGGCTCGTTAGCACGTTGTTCTATGCATAGCGCAAATTCGTCTAAGTACTCATTGCTGTAAACGTCCGTCGGTCCTAACATACCCGGTCCTCGGCGTCGGATATTTCGATTCGACGTCCAAGGTAGGAAACCAGTTCGGATGACTGCACGCAATACGCCCAGCGCTTTAGCAGCGCTTAGCGCTGAGCAACGCTCACAGTTGACCGCCCTCGCGCGCTCCTTAAACGCACAGCAACGCGCGTGGGTAGCGGGGTTTCTGTCGGGTATCGATTGGCACCCCGAGACCGGTGCGGACGGCGCTGACACCTCCGCCACAGAAACTGATGCCGTCGTTTTGTACGGATCGGAAACCGGTACAGCGAAGAAGATCGCCAACGATCTATGTCAAGCCGCTCAGCGCCAGGGTATATCGCTGTCGCTACATGATCTCGGTAAATATAGACCTCGCAATATCACCCGTGAACGCTATGTGGTTTTAATTACTAGCACGCATGGAGATGGCGACCCACCAGCGAATGCCACTGCTTTTCACCGTTACTTAATGAGCCGGCGGGCGCCACGCCTAGAAGCGCTTAAGTTTGCCGTGCTCGCGTTGGGTGACAGCAGTTATGAAAAATTCTGCGCCACGGGGCGTGAGTTCGACGATCGTCTGACGGCCTTGGGTGCCGAATATTTCGTGCCCTTGCAGGAGTGCGATATCGACTACCAGGACGCCGCCACGACGTGGACGCAAAACGTGTTGGCGAAACTGCTCGACTTGCTGCCGAGCGCACCGAAGGCAAGCAATATCGTGCCGCTTAATCCTTCGCACACAGAGATATTGTCGACGGCACCTTCCTCTCAGGCTGTTGAAATCGAACTGCTCGACAAGCAAAAGATCACCGGACGCGACAGCGACCGCGACGTTCACCACTTGGAATTCGGCTTACACGATGATCGTACGTCATATGCTGTTGGCGATACGATCGCCTTTCATCCCGCCAACGATCCGACAAACGTCGAACGCCTGTTGATGGCCTGCGGTATCGATCGCGATACTGAAGTAGAACTCGGCGATCGGCGCATCGCGATTGACGACGCGTTGACGCATCAACGTGAGCTGACACGCATCGACAATAAGTTCTTGTCGGGTTACGCCGAAGCGATTGGCGATCAGCGTTTGGCTGCGATTGCAAACGACGAAACGCGGCGGCGCGAATTTATTCCGCCGCGCGATGTCGTGGCTGTTGTGGAGACCTATCCGGGTCGCATCGAGGCGCAGGAACTCGTTACCTTGTTGCGACCTTTGCAAGCACGACGTTACTCGATCGCCTCGGCGCAAAGCGCCGTTGATGACGAGCTTCATTTGACCGTTAAACTCGTAGAGTTTACGGCGTTTGAACGACGACGCTATGGCGCCGCCTCGAGTCATTTGTGTCGCCACATCGAGATCGGTGCTCAGCTAAGCGCCACGATCGAGACCAATGCACGTTTTCACCTACCTTCCGATCGTGGACAGCGCGTAATCATGGTTGGTCCCGGTGTTGGCATCGCGCCGTATCGTGGCTTTTTGCAGGCAAAGGCGTGTGGCCAATACCAAGGCCCGCTGTGGCTTTTTTTTGGTAACCCACACTTAACGCAAGATTTCTTGTACCAAAGCGAAATACTAGCGTGGCGCGACGAAGGTGTATTGGACCGTTTGTCAGTGGCATTCTCGCGCGATGGTGCGGAAAAAATATATGTGCAAAATCGCCTTTGTGAAGCGGGGAAAGATATCTACGCGTGGCTTAACGAGGGCGCCTATTTTTATGTTTGCGGCGATGCCTCCCACATGGCGCACGATGTGGAAAACGCATTGATTGCGATTGCCCAACGGCACGGCTGCGGCAGCCGTGAAATGGCAGAAGACTGGGTATTGAGCCTCCACGAACAGGGCCGTTACCGGCAAGATGTCTACTGATTAATTCTCGCTATTAGCAAACTGTTTTATATGAATACTAGCGTTAGCGATAACGAGCGAATCAAGGTCCAGAGTCGAAATTTGCGCGGCACGATTAGCGCTGGTTTGGTGGACGCGGCGACCGGCGCGGTCAGCGCGGATGACGCGCAGTTACTGAAATTCCATGGAATCTATCAGCAAGACGATCGCGATTTACGCATCGAAAGACTCGCGCAAAAACTCGAACCTTTATACAGTTTTATGTTACGCGCACGCTTGCCGGGAGGCGTGATTTCGAGCGAGCAATGGTTAGCGATCGACCAAATTGCGGTTCAGCATACGCATTATGGCAGTATTCGTTTGACGACACGTCAAACCTTTCAATATCACGGTATCTTCAAATCTAAATTGCGCCGTGTGGTTCGCGCGCTCAACACTATCGGTGTAGATTCTCGGGCGGCCTGCGGCGATGTAAATCGCAATGTACTGTGCAGCACCAACATTAGCGACGAAACTTTGCACGGTGAACTAGTCGAATGGGCACGGCGCTTGTCTGGACATTTATTGCCACGTGGGCGCGCATATTTCGATGTTTGGTTAGATGACAATCCAATCGCGGCGACGCCGGAAGAAACTGAACCGCTTTATGGCGCAAGCTATTTGCCGCGCAAGTTCAAGATGGCGTTGGCTTGTCCGCCTTATAACGACGTAGACGTGTTGGCGAACGACATAGGACTCATCGCAATTACTAACAGGACTACGGTCCGCGGCTTCAACGTGCTTGTTGGCGGTGGGATGGGAATAACACCGCAAGATGAGCGAACTTATCCACGGCTGGCGACGCCTATCGGTTACGTGGAGGCGGCACAGTTGTTACCGGTCGTCGAAGCGATAGTGACGATTCAACGAGATTGGGGCGAGCGCGCCGAGCGGCGCCAAGCACGGCTCAAATATACGCTCGACCGCCGCGGCCTCGCCGTATTCTGTAACGAAGTGAGCGCTCGTAGCGGCGTGGCATTGCGCCGCGCTAAAGACGTGCAATTTACCCACAACTGTGACCATTTCGGTTGGTCCGCGGGCTTGCCGGAGCACCACCATCTCACGCTGTGTGTTCCTGGCGGCCGTGTGCATGATACCCCCGAGATGAGTTGGCGCTCCGGCTTGCGTGCCATCGCCGAGCAGCACGACGGCGGCTTCCGCTTGACCGCGAATCAGAACGTCATGGTGGCGAATATTCAGGCCTCGAATCGTGACCACATCGCCGCGATCGCTCGCGAGCACGGTTTAATACGCGACGACACCAGCGTGCGCCAAAACGCCGTGGCATGTGTGGCTCTACCGACCTGTGGTCTCGCCATGGCGGAATCAGAGCGCTACTTACCCCACTTCGTCGAGCGCCTAGAATCACTACTCGGTAGCTATGGCTTGGACGATGCGGTGATCAACCTGCGCCTATCGGGGTGTCCGAATGGTTGCTCGCGACCGTATCTCGCCGAAATCGCCTTAGTGGGGCAGGCGCCGGGCAAATATAACCTGTATCTCGGCGGCAGCCGGAGCGGCGACCGTCTTGCTGTCCTGTACCAACAACACGCCGACGAAGAAACCCTATTTGACACGCTCGCGCAATTATTCGCTGCCTACGCCCGCGATCGCGAAACAGCCGAGGGATTTGGCGATTACTTATGGCGTGCAAATCTCCTGCGTCAACAATGGCCCCAGAATCCGTAGGCATGGCCATTCAATTCGAAACCGATGAACTGGATGCGAAGCTATTGACGGATGCCAACCGCGCGCTGTCAGAAATGGACGCTGCCGCTCGCGTTGCCTGGGCCCTGAAAGTCTTGCCCGAAACCCATATAATATCTTCGAGTTTTGGCACGCAGGCGGCCGTGATGTTGCATCTCCTAACGCAACATAAGCCAGACATCCCAGTCGTATTAGTTGATACGGGTTATTTGTTCGCCGAGACATATCGTTTTGTTGACGAACTTTGCGCGCGCTTGAGTATAAATTTGGTCGTTTATCGGGCAACGTTGTCGCCGGCCTGGCAAGAGGCCCGATTCGGCCAACGTTGGAATGCCGGGCCGGAGGATTTAGCCGCCTACAACGAAATGAACAAAGTGGAACCGATGCGACGCGCACTCGCGGATTTGGGCGCCAAAACTTGGTTTGCAGGATTGCGCCGCGTACAGTCACAGTCGCGACGCACGCGTCCGGTAGTGGAATTTGGTCACGGTACATTCAAAGTATATCCGTTGATCGATTGGAGCGATAGAGATGTGCACAAGTACTTGAGTGCGCACGAGCTGCCATACCATCCCTTGTGGCATCAGGGCTACGCGTCGATCGGCGACACGCATTCGACCCAGCCCCTGGGTCCGGAAATGTCTGCCGAGGATACGCGATTCGACGGTCGTCAGCGCGAGTGCGGATTACATATTCATGGCGACGGGATCTGACGTTGCCTAGCGCGGCGCTGGCTCGCTCAGCTACGCCTGGGCTGGTGCTTCACCCTCAGCGCAGCGACAGCGACGGTTCGGGTTCCAGCCCAGCGCCCAGACGTACCTGTCCTTCGCTAGCATCCGCACTCCTCGTGCACTATCCGAGCTAGCGCGATATGAAATTACTTCAGCTTCGCTACGTCTGGGAAGTTGCGAACAACGGTTTGAATATTTCCACTGCGGCCGAAGCCCTCTATACCTCGCAGCCCGGTGTTAGCAAACAAATACGCCTGCTCGAAGACGAGCTTGGCGTCGCGATTTTTGAACGAGCGGGTAGACAGTTGACCGCTATTACTCCCGCCGGTTCGGCGATCATCGAAATTGCCGGGCGAATTATTGCCGAAACAGAAAATATTCGCTTAGCGGCCCAGGAGTATTCTGACGACCAGCGTGGCTGCCTGTCGATCGCGACAACTCATACGCAAGCTCGCTATGTATTGCCACGCATCGTTGCACAATTTCGTCAAGACTATCCGGATGTCGCGCTTCATATGCATCAGGGCACACCGGTTCAAATTGCGGAGCTCGCGGCAAATCGTCGCGTCGATTTTGCGATTGCAACCGAAGCCCTAGAGTTGTTTGAAAATCTCATCATGTTGCCCTGTTATCGCTGGAATCGCAGCGTAGTCGTACCGCATGGCCATCCGTTGTGCGATAGCGAAGAACTTAGCTTGGCTGAAGTCGCGAAATATCCGATCCTGACTTATGTTTTCGGGTTCACTGGCCGTTCGCAGCTCGATCGCGCGTTTTCTAAAAATGGCCTTAATCCGAGGGTCGTTTTTACCGCCGTCGATGCCGATGTTATTAAAACCTACATTCGTGCGGGGCTAGGCATAGGGATTATCGCCTCGCTCGCTTACGACGAAGCGCAAGATAAAGATCTGATCGCACTGAAAGCACATCACTTATTTGACCATAGCGTCACGAAGATCGGATTTCGGCGCGGCACTTATTTGCGCGGTTATATGTATCGTTTCTTGGAACTGTTCGCGCCGCATCTAACCACCGACGTGGTTGATACAGCTCAGCGTGATACATCACGGCGAGGAATGGAGCAACTATTTCAAAATTTAGATCTGCCATCGTATTAATGTGGACGTAATATGCTTGTCGATGAACAAGGGCCGTTAGAATCACCGCACTCGGAAGCGGTCGAATATCGGACGCTGCCGCTTTTTATACGTAGCGAGAATGTCGCATGCTTGATCGTCGGTGGCGGCCAAGTAGCCTTGCGAAAAACCCAAGCCTTGCTGGCGGCCGGTGCTGCTGTTACGGTCATAGCCCCGCGTCTGCACCCGCGTTTGGCGCGTTACCACGAGGCAAAACGTATCATCTATCTTGCTGGTGAATTTGTCGAGGCATCGCTGGACGCCTACGCATTAATAATCTGCGCGGCAGATAAAGCAACGAACAAATACGCTGCTGCATGTGCGCGACATAGAGGAAAGTGGGTCAACGTTGTCGACGAACCAGAGCAGGGGAATGTGTTGTTCCCAGCGCTGGTGCGGCGGGGACCGGTAACAATTGGAATATCGAGCAATGGCACGGCGCCAGTTCTGGCGCGAATGATCCGCGCCCAGATCGACGCACTGCTACCGGAAAAATACACTGCCCTCGCAACGCTGGCAGGCCGGTGGCGCACACGGGTGGCCGCAAAAATTCCCGATCTCCGATCACGGCGACGTTTCTGGGAGTCGATTTTCCATCCGAGCGCGCTCGTGCGACGAACGCTAGAACAAGGCGTTTATGCCGCCGATAACGCAATTGAGACGACGCTAAAAGAGTGGCAGACGACGCCCCCGGCGACGGCCGGCCGAGTTATACTCGTTGGTGCCGGACCGGGCGCACCGGGGATGTTAACGCTAGCGGCCGTGCGTGCACTGCAAGTTGCCGACGTGGTTCTCTATGACCGCCTTGTCCATCGAGATGTGCTCACCTTTGCTCGTCGTGACGCCATGCTCGAATACGTGGGTAAAAATTACGGTGACGGGCATCGTGGCTCACAAGAACAAATAAACGCTAGACTTATCGAGCTCGCTGCCGCGAATTTGCAAGTTGTGCGTCTAAAAGGCGGCGATCCTATGATCTTCGGACGCGGTGGAGAAGAAATCAACGCACTACGCGCCGCTGGGATCGATTTTCGCGTCATTCCCGGCGTTACTGCGGCACTGGCCGCGGCCGCTAGCACCGAAATCCCACTGACGCATCGACGAATCGCACAAACGGTGACGTTCGTGACTGCTAGCAGTGAAACTGCGAGCGACGCACTAGACTGGCAGGCGCTTGCGCGTTTGCAAGGAACAGTCGTTTTCTACATGGGCGTTAGACGGATTCCGCTGATCAGTGAACGTTTGCAATATTTTGGTTGCAGCGGGCACACTCCCGTCGCGATCGTCGAACACGCAACCACAACAAACGAACGTATTTTTCGAACGAGCTTAGCCGAATTGCCGCAAGTGGCAGCAGCAGAGGGCGTTTCAACGCCGGCGTTGATCATTTGTGGCGATGTAGCGAGTCTATACGATGACGCCGAGCCAAGCACCTTGATGACTATGCCCGCAAAAGTCGCCTAAGGGGTAAGTGAAAAAATTCCGATCGGATCCGCGATCCCTTTCAAGTTAGCCTTACCGCAATAGAGTTTGACGAAAGCAAGGTCGCACTCGTCACGCTGCTCGAGTGCCGCAATAAAGTCGCTGGAACCCAAGATTCGATCTCGTGTCGGGAGATCTTGTTCTAGCTTTTCAAAGCGATCAGCTTGGACACCTTCGATGCGAAAAGTAATGTTGACGTCATTTCCGTGAATGTCTTCCTCGGATGTCGCGATGCCCCAAGTTTCACCATGATGTAATGCAATACGATAGTGTATTGGTATATTGTTTGTCCGACTGTTCCGGTGTTGAATACGTGCTTCCAGCTCGAATGAGGCGCGAAGGCCATGTCTGGGTTCGGCGAAAGTCACTAAAAAGCCGTCGCCCGTGCTTTTATAGAAGCGTTTGCCAAATTCAGCTAAAACTGGCTCCGCTATTTGTTGTAGGCGCTGCTTTAAATGGTAGGCCATATGATCGTCTTCACTGGCGATCCGAGATGACTCGCAAAGATCAAAAACAACGATCGTCTCTTCACGTTTCACCAGCGCGCCAGCAGGAATGATGACCGACTTGTCCCAGTTGTCCTCGTCCTGGTAGTCGATTCTAGCGACCCAATCTGCCAAGCGAACAATCGCCGGTAGTGTTAGCGCGGTTTTCTCAGTCACCCGCGTCCAGGACTTATCAACGCGAACATAGGTGCCGTTACGGGAGGAGTCCTCAATGTAATACTGGCCACCGCTGGAACTGAGCACTGCGTGCAGCCGGGAAATCCGATGGTGTTGAAGTACGATTTCATTATCAGCGGCGCGACCGATCTTGACCGTCGACTGTGAGAATGCATGATCACTGCGACCGCCGCGGACGAGATCGGTAAGGTTGATTTCCCATCCCATAAAGTGAGCGCACCAGATTAGTGTAGGCTAGAAAATACTCACGCTAACTATATGTTATTTAAAGAGGTTTGTGAACAGGTGTGCAAACCTTATGGGTTTCACTTAGGGTTTGTGCAAACCTCACGAATAAGCTTGCCTCGGTGGCCGGCCGTAGCCCGGCTCGAATTGCATGAAGCCCGCGCAATGTCGGTTTAGTGGCGCCGCCAGCGGCCGCTATTAACAGCATGAAACTACCTTTGTTCGCTTGCACAGAGGCACGGTGCGAGCTTAGTCCCCGACGTTGCTACCGGAATTAATATAAGCGATGTTGTTTTTTGGACCGTCGCTGCGACTTAGCTGTGCCCTGGCCCTCATTGCGGTCAGTGTACTGATGATCGCAGATATATTGGGATTATTTCCTGACAATCTCGCCTATGTACAAGAAGCGCGCAAGAGTACGGTGCTTACTGTCGGCGAGTCGATTAACGATCACATTGAACGGGGACGTTTCGCCGACCTGAATGAAATTTTGCCGCGCGCGATCCACGATCACGAACAATTGATCGGCATATCTGTACACCGGGGCGACGGCTCCTTATTGGCTCAGTCTGGAGATATCCCGGCTTGGGTTCATCAGAAAACCGAGTCTCCTAATCACGCCGTCGTCAACTTATATCGTGGCGAACGTTTTTGGGGTCAATTATCGTTTGCCTTTAAACCGTTTGCATCTAACTCGCTACAGTCATTACTGCGTAGTCCTCTAGTGCGGGTCGCGCTGTTTTTAGGAACATTGACGTTTTTGATATATGAGTTGTATTTGCGCCGCGCACTCAACCATCTTGACCCCACAGCGGTCATGCCAGAGCGAGTCCGTACGATGATCGATGCGCTCGTTGAAGGTGTCGTGCTCATTGATCGCAGCGGACGGATCGTAATGGCAAACATATCTTTTGCGCGCAATCTCGATGCTCGTATCGAGGACTTACCTGGCAAGTCGCTGTCCGAGCTGGGCTGGCAGGGTCAGTCCCACGCGGCGCTCGCATATCCGTGGCAAAGTGCGCTCGAGTCCGGCATTGCGCAAGAAAATAAGTTACTTAGCTTAACTTTACCGCGGCGCGGAAAACGTCATTATGCGATTAACGTCACACCTATTTTGGATGAGAAAAAGCATATCAAAGGTGCGTTAGCTACTTTCGATGATCAAACCGACGTGATGCTCACCAATGAGGAATTGAAAAACGCGTTAACCAAGCTCGAGGCCCAGCAACAAGAAATAGAACATCAAAATGAAGAGCTGCGTAAATTAGCGACGCGAGATCCGTTGACAGGCTGTTTAAACCGCCGTGCATTTTTTGAAGTCTTTGAGAATGAATTCCAAGCAGCCGAGAATCGCGGCCAACCGCTATCGTGCATCATGTGCGATCTCGATTTTTTCAAACAGATCAACGATAACTACGGTCACTCGACAGGCGATCGCGTAATCCAGCACTTGTCACGAATCATCGATGAAACGATTCGTGAAAATGACTATGTTTGCCGTTATGGTGGCGAAGAATTTTGCGTATTGCTGCCCGGCTTACTAGGCGACGCCGCAGCCACGGTAGCGGAACGCATACGGCTCAACGTCGAATCCGAAGCAGCCGGCTTGCGCCTCACCGGCGACCGAAAAATTACCGCGAGTTTTGGCGTCAGCTCTTTGGGCTATGGCGCCGAGAATCTCGCCAACCTTATTGATCAAGCTGATCGAGCGCTCTATATGGCGAAAGATGGCGGGCGCAATCAGGTCGTTCGCTATCGATCCGATGTGGATTTTCCGCAGCAGGTGAGCGCCTAAGTCCGGCACATTCCCGGAGATGACACGCGGCGCTCGCGGCGCTGGTGCCACTTACTTGCTTGATGTCGGTGAATATTTCTTGTGTGATGACTAGCGCATCGGAAAATGCACCTGGTAACGCCATCGTTCGCTACCGCGGCGCTCGCTCGATCAGCTTCCCCTGAGCTAGCATCCGCGGTCCTCGCGCCATATCAGGGCTAGGGATTTGACGCTTGCTCGCTTGATACTTGGCTGAAAGCGATACCCTGATCGAGCACCTCACATTTCAAACCGCCCGCGATCTGATGCTCGGGATTGGGCAGAGTTAACGTGGCGCGGTAAGTACCGCTGGCCGAATCAACCACTTGGTCAACTAATGAGACCGTCGCTTCATGTTCGGTATCGAGTTCTAGTGCACGGATGCGCAACTGCTGGCCGGGTGTCACGGTTCCAAATGATTCGACCGAGAGGATCACTTCAACTTTCAAGGGATCGATCTTGGCGATCGTGAGGATCGGTTTATCCTGAACCAATTCGCCTGCACCGAGCAGCCTTTCAATCACAACCCCATCGATCGGGCTGCGGATATTGCGAATTTCTCGCAGACGTTTGGCGCGATCGTACTCAATTTGTGCCACACGGCGTTTGTGGCGTGCATTTTCCAGTTGCTGAGCCGCGACTTGGTACTCCATGCGCGCATCCTGGTAGGCGTTACCCGGAATAGCGTGCTGCTCATACATTGCCTTAGCGCGCCTATATTTCTCTTTAAGTCGTGCCGTAAGTGTTTCATATTCAATGACTTCAGCACTAAATTGCGCCTGGACCGCAGCGACCCGCAAGTTGGTATCCTCGATAGTACTCTCCAGGCGCGCAACGATTTGATTCGCGCTCACGGGGGTCGCACGTTCGACGAGTATTTCTTCGATCAATCCAGCCACGGGGCTGCCCAAATCAATCGTTTCTGACGGCTCGATAAAACAAGAATACTGGCGTTGGGATTCACCCTCCGTGTGCCATTCACTAACCGTAGTGCCGGGTTGGTGCGCCACACCCTGGCCCAAAAACCCGGTTAGCATGAAAAACATGCACATCCGCTTCGTGCGGCAAACTTTAAGAATCATAAGCTTAGTGTCCTACTAAAAAAATCGATGCCATCGCGACGATCGTGAGGCTAGTCTCGCCCCATATTGACTATTTCAAAGACTCTGAGAGGCGGCCGGCGTGCCGATCGCGGCGTTAATAAGTAGTCCTCTCTAATTGTCGGCAGTTGGCGATATTTTCTTGTGTCGCGAAGTGCTATCGACGTTCTAGGCCGCAAATTTAGCCAGAAACGTACGCCGCAAAACTCGCCACAAACGTGCCGATAGGGGGGTGGCCGAATGTTCGAAGCGCACACGTGCGCGACCTTGAGCACGCACATCGTGCAAATGGGTGAGCGGCTTGATGTCCAATTGAAATACTTTCTCTAGGGGCACTAACTGCATCCCTGCGGCCGGGTCAATCGCTATATCGCCCCCTGCATATTGCGCCAGCGCGGGACTGGGCAGCGTATCGACGCTCGCGGGCGTTTCGCGAATAATTTGTCCCGGAACTTCACCGTTCGGGGTCTCCAGGATCCGTATCGAGACCGCGGTAACGTCTCCTTGCAGTTGCTCGAGGTTAGCTTCAGTCACTACGACCCGCACGATATAACCAGCAGGATCCGAAATATAGCCAAGCGCATCACCGCGTCGCAGAAAACGCCCTGGTTCGAGGTGGCGCTCGAGGGCTACAAAGCGGCCGTCACTGGGGCTAGTGATCGCTAAACGCTCGATCTGATGCGTCGCCTCGGCGGCGTCGTCGAGTGCGCCGCGCAACGTCTCTTCAATTAGGCGGGCAGTTGCACGATCGCTACGGCGATTGGCGTCGAGTTCCGCACTCAACGCATGAGTACGCGCCTGCTTGACGCGCAAGTCTTTATGAAGTTGATCGTTGCTGAGTTGCAGCAAAACTTCACCAGTAGAGACCTGTGCGCCCTCATGTTTGCGTACCTCAGCGATGAAACCATCGACACCAGGACGTACGAAAGCACTATCGTTGAGCGTCACGATCCCAGTAGCGACGGTCGCATGAGGTAGGGGTACGGTAAAGAACGCCAAGCCCAAAACGCCGACGAGCACAGCACAACGCACGATGGTTTTGATGCGCTGCCAGGGCTTTAAGTGCTGGTCGGTCGCGAGGCTTAAAACGAAACGCATGATCGGAAAGATCGACTGCGCCACTACGACCCAGACGGCCAAGGCGATACCAAGAAAGAAGAATTTACCCGCCAGGTAGATCGCGATTGAAAACAAAATAACCGTCCGATATAACATCGAGGCAATGCCATAGAGCAGCAACAATTTGCGCTCACTGCGGTGCACCGCGGCAGAGCGTCGCCGTTCTGGAAATCCCACTGCGCGCAATAATAAAGATGCCAGATAGAGCCGCGAACGTGCATATAAATTAGGTATCTCAAGGGCATCGGCCAAAACATAATATGCGTCGAAACGCATTAACGGGTTGCCATTGAAAAGCAGAGTCGAAAAGCCGCCGATCATCACAAAAGCGTATGCGGCAGAACGCAACATCCCGGGCTCAGAATTTATCCACATGACCAGGCCAAAACTCGCGAGCAGCAACTCGGTGGCCACGCCTACTGCGGCCACTCCCATACGATCATATTTATTCGAAAATTGCGCGGATGCGCTCGCATCGCAATACGGTACCGGGAAAAACACGAGGAACATGATGCCGAGTTCATGGACCTCACCACCACAGCACTTCACTGCCAGCGCGTGCGCCAGCTCGTGCGCGAGTTTGAGAACGATATAAACTACCGGAAACAACCACAGCGTATGTTCGAGCGCTAGTTGGCTCCGAAGATCACCGATTAACGCGCTACCGTGCTGGGCTGCCAGCGGCGCGGTGTACAGTAGCCATACGACGGTAGCTAACAACGCGAGGCGGTTGAAAAATAAACCTAGATGCGGCTCGCAACGCCGCAATAGGGGTTCGGGGTCATACAAAGGCAACCGTAACGCAAGCATGCTCCAACGCCGCGACGGTGATTGACCGCGGCGTAACGATAGAAGCGCCTCGGGGATTGCGGTTGCGGGACTGAGATCGATGATCCCCGCGCGATAAAGTTCAATCACTGTCGCGGCAATCTCGTCTTCTGCAGAAGCACGGTCTAATGATTCGTTGCTATGAACTAATCGCGATAGAGGCGTTGCGTTGTCGGGCGGGGCGAGAAGAAACTCGAAGTCTGCGGCAAGACGATAGTTGCGACCCGAACGGTCGTCGCCCACGACTAGCCAGCGATCGCCTCGAAAGTATTGGGTTGTGATGTTTTGCTCTGCCGCAAGTTGGGGACATAAGTCGGCTAGGGCATCCCAAATTCGCGGCGCGACCTCGGGTTTATTCACGCGCCGAACCACTGCCACCAGCGCAAAGATACCCAGGCACGAAAATCACGCGTCCATAAATCGATGCGAGGTGCGCGGTCTGCATCGATTTTGGCGATGCCGTACATGCCTGGCCGCAGCAATAGATCGACATCGAGAAGCCGGCCATAAGCGATGAAATGATTGCCCTGCTCGTCGCTTTCGTTTACCGCAGTGACGCGTTCGATCACGAATGCTAATGATTCATGCGGAAAGGCATTCAAGACGACTTTGCCGCTGGCGGCGACCGCCATTCGGCGCACGGCGGTCTCTGGAACTTTTATTTTTAGACGATAGTGATCACCAGGAACGATAGTAAATAACATGTCGCCACGTTGCACTGGAGCCCCGAGATGTTGCTCTAGATCACCACTAGTGATCATGCCTCCGAGCGGTGCCCGTAACTCTCGTTTCCCGAGCGTTGTCTCGACGAGATCGAGTTCCGCTTGCGCGTGTTGGACTTCGGCGTCCAACACCCGCAGCCTTGAGCGCTCCTGCCTCGCTGCCGCATCCCGCAAGGCTTTTTTGTTCCGCGCGCGCGTTGCGCGCCACTTTATGCGTTCCAATTCAAGGTCATCGGTCGCGAACGTCGCCAAAAGTTGATCTTTTTGCACGCGCTCACCCGCTATCACGTGAACTTCATCCAAAAACGCGTCCATTGGTGCGACGACGGTGCGTTCTACTGCGCCCTCAATCGTCGCCTGCGCTTTGATGTGATAAATGTTCGGGCTGAGCAAAAAAGCAGCAACTAAGGCCAATATTACGATCATGAACGGGCGCCGCAGTCGGGTGTACAGGCGGTTAGCGCGATAACGCCATTGCACCGATCGACCGAGTTCGTGACGGCCTACGTAGCGTAAGTACGGCGACAGCCGCGCGACAACATTAGCGATATTGACTGCCGCTGCCGTCGAGTGAGGCTGTCTACGACATTGAAATAAAATAACAACTCGACGTCGCGCTGTGCAGGCAATCTCAGCGCCATAATAATCGTGATCACCGTTAGGATCGGGCCACTTGCGTAACTGGTGCGGCTCGACACGCTTCGTAGTTACGATCGTTCGCATAACCTCCGCGAGCCTTGCTACGAGCGGTGCACGCGCATTGAGTTCTTCACCAACATCTGAGACCGCCGCGACGCGACAAGCACGACCGCCGGTATGCACCCCGATCGCCACGCGCACGGCGGGGGCGGCGCTCGCTGCGGCCGTGCACACACCGCGCAGGCGTGTCTTAAGCGGCGCATCATTAAATAATGGTGCAAGGAGATCGACGGCCGTCGCTGGCGCTTTGTCGTCGCCCGCTAACTCACCGGCTGCAGCCTGGAGCTGCTTAACTATCGCGAGGGGTGGCGTGGTAAAGGCTTCGACAACGATCGCCACGCTTGCAAAGCGTTCCGTTACGGCGCCGAGCGGTACCGCGATAATGCGGCGCTCAGCTGCCAAGCGACAGGTCACCGATCGATTTTCAGTCGCCGCGTGCGCCAAGGCTTCAGCAACGCTCGCCGTGAGCTCAGCCGGAGCGGTCGGCGGTGTGATATCTATCTGATTATTATGGTGGAACTTAAGGGCCACCAGGATTGCCCCGGGAATGTTACGGCGCTGACGCTCTAGCCACTCGAGGGGGCTTTCTGGCGTAACCGAGCATTGCTCACTAGGGTCATCAGTAGACGCGTTCGACGCGCGGGTGGGGATTGACTGATTCACGGGCTTTAATGAGCTTCTTATTGAAGTAAGATCTATAAATGTTTAATATTAATAAATATTTAACGCTAAATCGGCCATAGGCTTGAAATGCAGTCGACACTAGGGCGGGCGCAACAGCGCTTAAAGGTGCTGTTGCTATGGGGGTTATCGACCGTAATGCCGCATGCGTTGAGCGGTGAATTAGCAGATCTAATCGGCCTAGCGGAAGCCCACGATGCGAATTATGCGGCAACGCTTGCGGCGGTAAAGGCGGTGCGCGCGGAAGTTGGGCTCGTGCGTGCCGATTTGCTGCCGCGCTTGAATTTTCGCAGCAGAATAGGCGGCAACAGTCAAGATATTGACGTCGCGCCGGGCGCATTTGGCCTCAGCGGCGAGCAAAATTTTGATTCAGAAAACTACGAGCTCGTCGCGCGCCAGCCCCTGTTACAGGTCGATAAATGGTTAAAATTACGGCAAGTTGATCGCCGTGTGGCGCAAGTCGAGGCGGAAGCCGCGGCCGAGCACGCCGCCTTAGTTTTCCAAGTCATCGAGCGCTATTTCGATGCGGTTGGGGGCGGTGCGGTTTTGCGCGCTAGCCTGGCCGAAGAACGGGCCCTCAAAACGCGCCTAGCAGAATATCGGGTGCGACTCGCGAATCAAGATCTGACTACTGCAGATTTGCAACTCACCCTAGCGGAATTCTCACGTGCACGGGCGGAAACCGTGCGTGTACGCAATGATATTGGATTGGCACATGATGCCTTGGCGGAGTTGGTCGGTACTGAAGTGGATATCACCCAGGCGCTGAAGTTACGTCGCGAAGTGGTGGCGTTGGAGCCGAGTACCTTGCCGCCGTGGCTCGCTATGGTGGAACAGTTCAACGCGCGTGTTTTAGCCGCTCGCACGATGATTGAAGTGGCTCAATACGATCAAAAAATCGCTGGGGCAGGGCGCTGGCCAACACTGGCGTTAGCGGGCCGCTACGGTAAAGACGTGCAAGGCGGTCGTTTTGGTGAAACGGAAATTGTCGATAAGAGCATTCGCGTCGAGCTCGATGTGCCTATCTTCCAAGGAGGTGCGGTGCGTGCTCGCGAACAGATGGCGGCGCATCGTCTCAGCGAAATCAGCGCCCGGGCTGATGCCGAGACGCGCGCGGCACAACGGGCCGCCAAGGAGGCTTATCGACGCGTCACCAATAGCATCGTCGCAGTTGAGGCCGCATCGGCGACGCTAACGGCTAGCGAAGCAGCCCACAAGGTGTTGGAGGTACAGCACACGAACGGTGAGCGCACGACTTCCGAGGTCTTAGATGCGGAACACCAGGTGTTCGATGCCCAACGCCAACTTATGCGGGCACTGCAAGATTATATCGTCGGATCATTGCAGCTGAAGTACGTAAGCGGCACTTTAAGTATGAGCGATATCGCGGCTGCGGAAACGTGGTTGCAGCCCAAAGCAGCGGATACCGAGCAGGTAAGTCTCTTCAACGATGCACGATAACGCCACGAGCGTTCTTGCCACGTTCCATGTCCGCAAATGCCTGCGGCGCTTCGTCAAGCGTATAAGTTTGCGTCACTAAGCCATCGAGATCGAGCTTGCCGGCACGATAAAGCTCCAAGTACATGGGGAAATCGACCTTGAAGTTCGCACTCCCATACATGCAGCCCTTAATCGTCTTCGATGTGAAAGGCAGAATCGCAGCATTGACCGAGAAGCGATCATCGAGACGCCCAACGCCGACTAAAACCGCAGTACCGTTACGCCGCGTGGCTTTAATGCACTGCTCGATGACTTTGCCGTTACCGACGACGTCGAACGCGAAGTCGACGCCAAGACCGGCGGTTAATTCGGCGATCTCCTTGACCATATTACCGTCTGGCGAAACCGTGTCCGTGGCGCCAAAAGTACGCCCCATAGCCATTTTCTCAGCAGATAAGTCACACGCGATTATTTGCGAAGCACCGGCTATGCGCGCTCCTTGGATGACATTCAAACCCACACCGCCACAACCAAATACCGCGACTGTCGCGCCGGGATAGATTGCGGCAGTTTTTATCGCTGCCCCGACCCCGGTCGTAACCCCGCAACCAACGAGTGCCGCAGCTTTAAAATCGAAAGATTTATCGATCGCAACTACGCAAGCGGCCGGGACCACGGCATGTTCCGCCATGATGCCGACGAAGGACATGACAAAAATATCGCGACCATCTTGATGAACTCGCGTAGTGCCATCGAATAAATTACCGTCCTGTTTGGAACCCGAGCATAAGAATGGTTCAGCGTGCAGGCAGTAGTAACATTCGCCGCAATTCGGAATGAAGGAGACGACCACATGATCACCGGGTTTGACATTGCTGACACCGTCACCCACTTGTTCAACAATACCGGCACCTTCATGGCCAATGACAACAGGAAAGGGGCTCGGAATCGTACCGTTGATGACGGAGAGATCGGAATGACATACACCCGTCGCTTTCATTTGAATCAGGACTTCACCTGCTTTAGGCGGATCTAGATCAACGTTAACAACCCCGTAATCACCTACTTCATTCGCAACAACAGCCTTCATGAGGCAAACCTCCGCTAGTCAAATTTTGCTAATAACTTGATGCTTCTTCTCGCCACCAATAGCCGTGGAAGAGGAGCTCGCTGATGGGCGAAAAGCCTAACATGAATTCGAGCGTCGAACTGCAATGACTTGGCAGGCTATACGCTACCGGATCTGGATTCATTAGAACGTTGCGCTATGCTCCCTGGAAAGCTCAAAATTTAAGGTATCCGCCGAGCTTCGCGCTGGATTACAATAGCAGGAAAACGCGGTGATTTGCCGACATAAGCAGCGGATTTGCACTCAACAAAAACGAATACCCGATATTTATGAGGTGAAGTGACAGTGACGAAATTGGTTGGAGCGAGCGCGCAAGCCCGCGAGTTGCTCAATGAATGCTACGACGGTGTGCTCGCTACGCTGTCGGTTGACGTTGCAGGATATCCATTTGGATCAGTAGTGCCGTATTGTCTGAATGGTTCGGGACAGCCCATCATTTTGATCGCCTCTATTGCACAACATACCAAGAATATTCGCGAGGACACGCGCGTGTCGCTGACCGTATTCGACCGTACGAGTGAGGATCTGCAATCCAACGGGCGCGTAACGGTGGTGGGTGACGCCCATCTCTTGACTGACGAAGACCAAGCTACAGCAGCGTCGCGTTACTATCGATTTTTCCCACAGTCGACGGATTATCATAAAACCCATGACTTTGCGTTCTACGCTATTGCACCGCAACGTATCCGCTTCATCGGTGGATTCGGAGAAATTCACTGGTTCCGATCGACCAACGTATTATTGCAAAACCCATTTTCTGCGGCAGAAGAACACAGCATCGTTGCCCATATGAATGCCGACCACGCCGAGAACGTACGCGAGTATTGTGTGCGCGCAGGATACACTGTGAACGGTCGGGCGTCCCCGACACTCGTCGGTTGCGATGCGGAAGGCATGTCGATTCGATTGGGGCGGCGAATTGTGCGGATCCCGTTTGAGGCTCCAGTTACCGACATGAACGGCGCGCGCGCCGCCATGGCAGCATTGGTGCATCGCGCCCGGCGGAACAAACCGATTTAGGTGGCGTTCGCGTGCGCTGATTCGACACGCGAGAGAAAATTTACTATCGACCGGCCACTAGTAAGGATGAAAAATTCAATGACTTCATTGCCGTTCACCGGATGGTATCCAGCATCGCCACATATTTTGGGGTATTGAGTCATGCGTTTTTTCCATAGTCGAATTCCCAGCATACGCTACGGACTGCGTCATGTAATCGATGCTGTTACCGGGTTGTTTTCCGTTCATCACAAACAACGAGCCGCAGAAGAAATTTTCAACACCGCTTATACCTCACCGGTATGGGGCAGTACGGAATCGCTTTCGGGAACCGGATCTGAACTCCGTGCAACGATCACCATCAGAAAAATATTGCCCCAACTATTAAAAAAATATCGGGTGACGACCTTCTTAGACGCGCCGTGCGGTGACTGGAACTGGATAAGCCAAATGGAGTTGCCGGTCGCGAAATATATCGGCGTCGACATCGTCCCGTCAGTCATCGATGCCAACAATAAAAAATATGCCAACGAGCAATGCACATTCCAGCATTGTGATATTACGCAAGATGACTTGCCAAGGGTCGACTTTGTGCTATGTCGCGATTGCTTAGTCCATTTATCTAATCAGGACATTATTTCGGTCATCAAGAACTTCAAACACAGCGGCATCGTCTATCTGTGTACGAACAACTACCCCGACGCAAAGAAAAATTATAATCAATTTACCGGCTTGTCGTGGCGCGAACTCAATCTATTCCTGTCGCCGTTCAATTTCCCCGAGCCACTCGAAACATTCGATGATGGCGACGACGTCGCGCCCGGAAAAATGAGTATCTGGCGACTCGACGACATTTCGATTGAGTAGAAATTTTTTTCGTCGCGGGTGAGCTGGCCGTGCCAATTCACGCTGACTTGTCCGGGTTGCCGCCGATTTCGATCCAAGTCGGTGACACCGAAACCTTGCTCGAGGATTCAAATCGATTGGCCGATAAAATGAAAGCGGCAGGGATCGACGTCGAATTAAAGGTGTGGGACGAATTAATGCCACCACGGCAGCAGACTGCTAGCTAAGCTCTGCCAAACAGCGAACCGAGTATGCCGCGCACGATACGCCGCCCGAGTTGCGTGCCGATAGAACGCGCTACACTTTTGACAAATGCTTCGCCAACCGTCTGACGGCGTGAACTTCGCGTGCGCGCTTGCGTCGTTTGAACGGCGCGTTTTTGCTCTTTTAGTTCGGCACGACGGCGTAACTCTTCGTGTGCCGAGTCACGGTTGATCGCCACCGCGTAGCGAGCACTCAGCGGAGACTGATCGATGATGGTCTGACGTTGCACCGAGTCGATCGGTCCGATCTGTGATCGGGGTGGTCTTATCAGCGTGCGCTCCACCGGTGTCGGCTGACCTTCTTCGTCGAGCGTAGATACTAGTGCTTCACCGATCCCGAGTTCGGTGATCACTTGAGCTGTATCGAGACCCGGTTTTGGTCGAAAGGACTCGGCGACAAGTTTCAAGGCACGTTTATCTTTTGGCGTGTGTGCGCGCAAAGCATGTTGGATTTTCATACCTAGCTGACCTAAAACTGGGTCGGGGATGTCCAGTGGACTTTGCGTTACAAAGACGACGCCAACGCCTTTCGAGCGGATTAGTCGCACGACTTGTTCTACTTTGTCGAGCAGCGCTCGCGGTGAACGCTTGAAAAGTAAATGCGCCTCATCGAAAAACAACACCAGGCGCGGGTATTCCCTATCACCGACTTCAGGGAGCTCCTCATAAAGCTCTGACAACAGCCAAAACAGGAAACAAGCGTAGAGGTGTGGCGAGCGCTGTGATAGCACCGTGGCGTCCAAAATGTTGATCACGCCCGCGGATCGCACCTCAGCGCGCGGTGTGCGCGGGCCGATCAAATCCTCGAGGTCGATGACGGGTTCGCCGAACACGTGGGCGGCGCCTTGCTCTTCAAGGATTAGCAAGCGCCGTTGGATAGCGGCAATGCTCCGCCCCGAGAGGTAACCATATTCGAGTTTAAGCGTTTTCGCATTTTCCCCGGCCCACAAGAGCATAGATCGTAAATCATCCAAATCAAGTAATAGAAATCCATGATCGTCAGCGATCCGAAACGTGGCGTACAAAATACCTGTTTGCGTTTCATTCAGATCGAGTAGGCGCGACAGTAATAAGGGCCCCAGTTCTGAAATCGTAACGCGGATCGGCACCCCGCGCTCAGCAAATAGATCCCAAAACGCCACCCGTGCAGGCGCAAACCCGAAATCCGGGATCCCAATTTTCTCGACCCGCGCGGCGATTTTGCGATGGGGCGCACCGGCTTGGGCCAGACCGGACAAGTCACCCTTAATGTCGGCCGCAAATACGGGCACTCCGATTGCCCCGAGACTTTCTGCAAGTATTTGTAATGTGACCGTTTTCCCGGTCCCTGTCGCGCCGGTGATCAGCCCGTGGCGATTCAACATGCGCGCCGATTGATACACCTGGCCATCGGCCGCAGCGCCGATCAACAGCCGTGGTGCTGCACTTGTTTTCATCGTCTCCTTAGCCGGGATATTGTGTGAGGACCGCGGTAGTGAAACAGCACGATTCCAAGTCGTCGCATGATTTATATCGTTGCTCACTCGTGAAAACACCCGTGATCTTACGCGATTGGCACACGCCCAGTGAGCGCCTCACGCAATTCCGGGTTAGTCCCCCTGTTGCAACATTGTGATCCTTAACGCAATTGTGGCACAGCCCCAAATCTCAGGACACTGATTTGGTTCCCGTTCATAATGCCCCGTGCATGATGCCAAGTGTCGTAATTTTGAGCTTGTTATGATCAACCGTTGCATGAGCACTTACAACGTTGGAGGACTCTAAATCGTGAATTATAAAATCGCAGAAATTGAAGGCATTGGACCCGTTTATGCAGAAAAACTCAAAGCCGTTGGTCTCGAGACGACTAACGATTTTTTGAAACTCTGCTGTGAGGCACGGGGACGCACCGACGTTGCGACGCGGACTGGAATTTCAGAGGCGTTGATTCTGACTTGGGCTAATATGGCCGATTTAATGCGTGTATCCGGGATCGGCAAGCAATTTTCTGAATTACTTCACGCCGCTGGGGTCGACACGATCAAGGAATTGCGCACACGCAATGCAGAGAATTTAACGACAGCAATGAAACAGGTTAACGACCAGAAAAAACTGTCTCGCACGTCGCCGAGCCTATCACAGGTCAGCGAATGGATCCGTCAGGCCAACGGCATGACGCCTACGATTACTCACTAAATCGGGCGCGGCGTCAGACGACCTCCGAGGACGGCCTACGTCCACCGTTACGGCTCGCGACGGCGCCTCGGTAACCGTCGCGGGCACAACTCGATCCCCCGCAGCTAGAATGGCCAGAAAACCGGGATCAGTAACACTGCCATCAACCAAGTAATCACGCTCAACGGCAGTCCAATTTTAAGAAAATCGGTGAAACGATAACCACCCGCGCCGTACACCATCATGTTGGTTTGATAGCCGATTGGCGTCGCAAAACTCGCCGAGGCAGCCAATACAACGGCGATCAAAAACGGGCGCGCGTCGACACCGAAACCGAGCGCAATTTCAATCGCGAACGGGTAGATTAAAACCGCTGCTGCGTTATTAGTAATCAGCTCGGTGACGAGAATTGTGAGCAAATAGACGACTGCGAGGGCCGCCACAGGCCCAATGTCCGCCGTAAAATTCACCACGAGAGCCGCGATCGCAGCTGCCGCTCCCGAATTCTGCAACGCTGCCCCGACGCCAAATGCAGCGCCGATGGTCAACACGACTTGCCACTCGATGCTTTGCCGAGCGTCGGCGGAGGAAATACAGCGTAGAAAAACCATCATGAACGCAGCCAAGATCGCCACGACGACATGCGGCACGATATTGCTCGTCATGCCAATCAATAAACCCGCGAAAACGAGCAAAGCGGGAATGGCGCGATTACGTCGTAGCGGTCGCCATTCAGCGACATCGCTAATTAAATAGAAGCTCGAATCATTGCGATGCAGGCGCGTAAAATAAGGCCGAACTTGCAACAACAAGGTATCGCCGGGACGCAGTTCGATGTTGCCGATTTTTTGTTTGATGCGCCGTCCGCTACGATGTACCGCTACCACTGCGGCACCGTAGATGGTGCGAAAATCCGCTTCGCGTATCGTTTTTCCAACTAAAGGCGACGAGACCGATATAACGACTTCGACAAGACGCCGCTTGACTTGTTGGTCTGGGGCAATTTCGTATTCTGGATCGGCGGCCGGGACAAGCCCGGGAATTTTTTCCAGTTCGATAATACTGCTGACAATGCCGGTGAAGATTAAGCGGTCGTTTTCGTTAATTACATCGTCTGGCCGAACCGGACCGATCACCCGACCGGCTCGGTCTATTTCAATCAAGTACAAACCAGGAAGGTTTCTCAGGCCCGCCTCTTCGACTGTCTGTCCCGCGAGCCGACAGCCCGGTTGGACAAGCATCTCGAGCAAATATTCCTTGCGTGCTTCACTGAGTTGCTCGAGCAGTTCTTTACGCTCGGGTAGCAATCGTTGCCCGATAGTCAATAGATAAACCAAGCCGACGAGAGCGAAAGGGATCCCGATACGGGACAGTTCGAATAAGCCAATACCAGGCAGGCCATCGTTGATCATGAGGCCATGCATAACAAGATTTGTCGAGGTGCCGATCAAAGTGCAGGTACCACCGAGAATCGCCAAATAGGAGATTGGGATTAACAGGCGCGATGCGGGGACCCGGTTACGACGACTCCAATCCAGTACGATCGGTATGAACATCGCGACGATAGGCGTGTTGTTGAGGAACGCCGAGCTGGGGACGACGAGCGCACCTAAACGGGTAATAACCCCCTTGACAGTGCGGGCCCTACCGAGAAGGCGGTGACCCAATACGTCTAAAACACCGGTGTCACGCAAGGCCGCGGCGACGACGAAGAGCGCTGCCACCGTCAACATCCCGGGATTGGAGAAGCCGGCGAAAGCCTCTCGCGGGCTAATGATGCCCATGAATGCCAGCAGGGCGGTTGCACCGATGAAGATCATGTCCGGGGGGCCTAAGTTACGCAGCAAAGAGACCACGATGCAGGCCACCATGGCTAAACTCGCCCACGCGTCAATGCCCACGATGAGTACCCCCAAATTTAAACGTCAGCTCGGGCGACGCGGCGCTTCGCTGAGAAAATGAATCGGGCAATTACGTTTATCGAGCAGCAATACAGTCGGAGCGATCGGTGTATCGGTGAGCTCGAAGGCCATAACAATAATCTCGTGGCCCTCATTAATGAGATGCGCGGCTGCGCCATTGGTGCAAATTTGGCCGCTGCCGCGCTCACCAGCAATCGTATAAGTTTCGAGTCGCGCGCCCGTTGTATTGCTAACCACTAATACTTTTTCGTTTGGCCACATGCCTACCGCATCTAATAGATCCGCGTCGATTGTTATACTGCCGACATAGTTGAGATCCGCCTCAGTTACAGTTGCTTTGTGGAGCTTAGAGCGCATTACCCAACGCATGATTCAGTAACCTCGCCCTAGCACTTATACCGATAAAGATTTATATCGGATGCGCTGCGGTTGCGCTGCAGACGTACCCAGGCGTTGCTGACGATCTGCCTCGTATTCTTGATAATTACCCTCAAACCAGGTCACTTGACTGTCGCCTTCGAATGCCAGCATATGTGTCGCGATCCGATCGAGAAACCAACGGTCGTGAGAAATGATTAGCACACATCCTGGAAATGTCAGGATCGCTTCTTCTAAGGCTCGTAAGGTCTCTACATCGAGGTCGTTGGTTGGTTCGTCTAGCAGTAAGACGTTGCCGCCACTACGTACCAACTTTGCCAGATGCACGCGGTTGCGCTCACCGCCGGAAAGTTCGCCGATCCGCTTTTGTTGATCGGATCCGGCGAAATTGAAACGCGCTACATAGGCGCGCGACGGGGTTTGGTAATCTCCCACTGCAATGACGTCATGACCCTCAGAGATTTCTTCCCACACAGTCTTATTATCGTCCAAGGCATCGCGAGTTTGATCAACATGGGCAATTTTCACTGTTTCACCAATGCGGATCTTGCCACGATCGGCGTGTTCCTGGCCGCTCAGCAGACGAAATAACGTCGATTTACCCGCGCCATTCGGCCCGATAATGCCAACGACGGCGCCGGGTGGGATTTTCATAGACAGCCCATCGATCAGTACCTGGTCGCCATACCCCTTGCGCAAGGTATCGACCTCGACAACGAGTTCTCCGAGACGCGGGCCGGGAGGAATATAGATTTCCTGGGTTTCGTTGCGGCGTTGGAACTCACGACTAGTGAGTTCCTGAAAACGCGCGATACGGGCTTTGCTTTTTGCACGGCGCGCTTGAGGCGTGTTCCGCACCCATTCGAGCTCTGCGGCGATACTCCGTTGGTGCGCTGTCTCCTGTTTCGCCGCGAGCGCTAAACGTTGCTCCTTTTGCGCCAACCACGAGGAATAATTGCCTTCCCACGGGATCCCGTGACCGCGATCCAACTCCAAGATCCACCCACATACATTGTCGAGAAAATAGCGATCGTGAGTTACCGCGACTACGGTGCCCGGAAATTCCGCGAGGAAACGCTCTAACCAAGCGACAGACTCGGCGTCAAGGTGATTTGTTGGTTCGTCTAAGAGCAACATTTCGGGTTCCGCGAGCAACAGCCGACACAGCGCAACGCGACGCCGCTCGCCGCCCGATAGGGTCTCGACCGCGGCGTCCCACGGTGGTAAACGCAGGGCATCGGCAGCAATTTCGAGTTTGCGCTCGAGTTCCCATGCACCCACACTATCGATAGCGTCTTGCAACTGCGCTTGCTCGGCGAGTAGCGCATCCATTTCTTCCTCTCCCAAGGCTTCGCCAAAACGAAAACTGATGGCGTTGAAACGGTCGAGCAGCTTTTTAGCATTCGCGATCCCTTCTTCAACATTAGCCCGCACGTTCTTGTCCGGATCGAGTTCTGGCTCTTGGGGTAGGTAGCCGATCTTGAGGTCCTTCTGGGGGATCGCCGTGCCCACGATGTCTCGATCAATGCCCGCCATGATGCGCAGCAGGGTCGATTTCCCCGCACCGTTAAGGCCTAACACCCCGATTTTGGCGCCGGGAAAAAACGACAACGAAATATCCCTAAGGATCTGTCGCTTTGGTGCTACGACCTTGCCTAGCCCCTGCATGCTAAAAACGTATTGCGCCATGAGATATGGTTTTTACCAATAAGAGGCGCCATTATCCTGATCTCGCCGAGAGTCTCAATGTCAGACGTAGCCGCGCCCGGGCGCTCGCATTTATACTTTCTTATCTTTTAAACCCGGTGGACCTGAATTAGGAGCGGCGTTTTGACCGATCAAATCCTTACTGGCGTGCGCGTTTTAGATTGCTCGCGTTATATCGCCGGTCCCTATTGCGCAAATCTGTTGGGCTATTTAGGTGCGGACGTTATCCGGATCGAAAAACCAGGCGGCGCGGAGGATCGGTTTGTCGTGCCCTTACTCGAAGACCGCGACGGTGCCGTTTACATGCAAAGCGGCACAAACAAGCGCGGTATGACCTTAGACTTGACACACCCGCAAGCGCGGGGCGTGCTTGACCGGCTGGTTCGCGAGGCCGATGTCGTGATCGTCAATGTTCCCCCACCCGCGCTGAAAAAACTCGGGCTTGACTACGCGAGCCTGCGCGCCGTTAAGCATGACATTATTCTCACGACGACGTCGGCCTATGGCGAGCGCGGCCCGTGGGCGGAACGCGGTGGTTTTGATGGGGTCGGACAGGCGATGTCCGGGGCCCTACACATGTCTGGCGTGCCTGGGCAGCCGCTGCGTGCTGCGGCTCCTTATGTGGATTTTCTTACCGCTGCGTTTACTGCCTATGGCACTTTGGCGGCGCTCTATCAACGCCGTGAAACAGGCCAGGGTCAACATGTCACCGGGACCTTGTTGGGAACTGCGATTGCTGCCTTCAACGCATTGCTCATCGAGCACACGGCCCTGGGTACCGTGCGCACGCCGAGCGGCAATCGTAGCCAGACGTCTGCTCCTTCAGACGTCTTCGCGACCGCTGATGGCCACGTGTTGATGCACGTAATCGGAACAGCGATGTTTAGCCGCGTAGCTAAGCTGATCGGCGCCACAGAATGGCTCGAGGATCCGGGTTTAACGAACGATACGCAGCGCGGACTACGCCGCGATGAAATCTGCTCACGGGTAGCCGCGTGGACGGGTACGCGCACTTGCGAGGAAATCGTCGCAGCAATGGCCGCGATTGGTGTGCCGTGTGCGCCGGTATTGAACTTGCCGGAGGTCGCTTCCCACCCACAAGTCGCGGCCATGCAATTCTTGGGCGCCGTGAACTATCCGGGCTTTAATGACCCGCTTTCAATCGCACGTTTCCCCGTAGAGATGTCAGCGAGTGATACGAGCGTGAAGCGACGGCCACCGCAAATTGGGGAGCATACGCGCGAAATTTTGCGTGAACTTGCCTATCGTGAAAGTGAGATCGACGCCTTATATCGTGCACGCGTGGTCTGAGCGAACGGGCGCAGTAGCGTGCGCCTAAATCCGACAGACTGCTAGTCTGATGACAGCTCATAGCTGTCGTCGTGGCGTCCTTGTGATGCCAGCAAACGCAGGTGTGATTCGCTCAAACGCTGCCCCAAGATGACGCTGATATTCTGATTCAGACGGGCCGCAATATTGGGATAAAAACGCAAACCCTTATGCGTGCTGTTAGCGTCGAGACGCGCGACGGTCAAGGAATCCGAAGCCGTGACGGTCGCAATCCGGCGAACACCTTGCCCAGAATAACCAATTTCCCCGAAGACCTCTCCCGGACCGAGCTGATCGATGCTAATCGTAACATCGTCGCGCTGAATCGAGATCTCCGCACTACCACGCAGAATCACATACATTCCGGTTGAAACGTCGCCCTGGCGAATGACCGTTTCGCCGGCGACAAACGTCTCGATATCGGATAGGAGGATCACTTTTTTAATTGCGACTTCGGAGAGGTCTTTAAATAATGGGGTGTCTAGTACCACACGGCGATCCAATTTTAGCGCGATGATGTCCCACACCGTCGCCAAGCGCAGATGGCTTAAGAGAATCGGCATCAAGACTAAGTCTGCGCAAGCGGCGTAGACCATCGTGGCAGCGGCCAATAAACCGAATTGAGCGAGAATGCTGAAACTGGATCCCGCGAAGACGGCAAAACCTAGCGCTAGCGCGATCGAGGTAGAAACGATGGGTAGGACTTCTCCACGAACAGTTGCCCTCACTGCGTTGTGCTCGTCAACGTGACGCTTGCTTTCTGCGCCGAAACGCGTCATCAAATGAATCGTATCATCGACGGCCACCCCGATCGCGATCGCCGCCACCATGGCTGTGCCCGGGTTGAGTGGGATGCCCAGCAGGCCCATGAAACCATAATTTAAGACTATCGGAATTATGTTCGGAACCAGTGCCAAAATACCGGCCAACCACGAGGTGTACATTACCGAAAACAACACAAAAATCATCCCGAGCATTAATAACAGCGAGGAGATTTGCCCTTGAATAAGCGCCTCGGCAGCCCGGTTGACCATGAGGTTCTTACCGGTAATCGCGAACGCGACACCCTCACCAAGCACCGCAGGCAGCAGCTTATGAAGCTCGTCGACTTGGTCGTTTAGCGCCATAGAATTAGCGAGATTGTGACGTACAGCGATCCGTGCGGATCGGTAATCCTCAGTTACCAGAGATTCTAGATCTGCGCGCGTCAAGCTGGAGAGATAAAGTTCAATATCATCTGGATCGGTAGGGATGCGATAAAAGTCCTTATCGCCGGCATGATATTCTTGATGCATAAGCGACATGATCGTCGCGAGCGAAATGACTTGATCAAATTTTCCTTGGTGCTCTAGAGCACGCTCGACTTCGGCGATCTTCTGCAAACCTATGGGACTGCGAAAATAGTTTGCCTCGGCGACATTGAGCGTGACACTAAACGTCCGCGATCCCGATAATTCGGTGCTGACGCGTGCCGCATCACGTGCAAACGCATGATTATCCCCGAAGTAAGATAACGGGTCATTGTTAACTGTCACATCGCGCGCCGCCAAACCAAAATAAATGGCCGTTACTAGCGCGGTGGCGGTAATGACTGCGGCCTGTCTTGGTGTCGGTTTTTCGATGCGACGCGCAATTCGCGCGATCAAACCCTGCGACACGCCGGTCGCGATGCGGGCAGATGAACGAAGTGGTCCGAAATAACGAAGCAGTAGCGGTATAGCCAAGATCGTTACAAGCAAGTTGGCGATCATGGCGAACGCGCTAGCGATCGCAAATTCAATGATCAGCGGGATATCAGAGATTACGTTGGCAAAAAAACCGAGCGCCGTAGTTAGCCCCGTGATCAGTACCGGCAAGCCGACATGCTTTGCCATATACGCGATCGCCTGCTGCCGCGAGTCCCTGTCATTGCCAGCTAAACCGTTTAGATAGGACGCGATCAAGTGAACATCTTCGACAGAGCCAACGACCACAATCAATGCGGGTATGATCGCAGTTAACAAGCTTAGCGGAATTCCTGCGACAGCCATAAAGCCCAAGGTCCAGAGCAGGCTCACCCCCGCGGTGATAAGCGGAATGGGAATCATGCGTGGAGAGCCGAGAAATATCGCGATCACCGTTACCATCAGCGCCATAGCAATTGGGGTGAGTCGTTTTAAATCCTCAAATAGACCGCTGTCGATTTCTGCATTTAAACGGGGTTGCCCGATTTGAAACACTTCGTCGAAAGTCTGCCGCAGCGGGGCAATGTGTTCTTCGACGAGCTGGAAAATATGAAGCTCGTGATGAGGATCATCGGGACGGTGGTCGTAACCCAGTGTGATGGCGGTCGCCAACCCATCAACAGAAATATAATTGCCGCGAATGAGCGGGCTGTAGAGCGCGTCGTTACGTAGCTCGGCCAGGCGTGATTCGGTACGCGGCACGACGGTCATAAGCGGCCCGGCCTCGACAAAATCCCCCTTGTCGCGAATATTTGTGGCCGTCAGAAGATCGTTGACGACAGTGATCTCTGGGTGTTTTTCCAGCGCGATCGTGACTGCCTGCAATTCTTTTAGGCGTTCTTCGCTCCACAGATCGTCCGCGCGCGCATAGATGAGAATATTCTGCTCGCGACCGAAACGCGATTGCGCGCGCAAATAATCAACCCAAGTCGGCTCGGTTTGATCGATGAGTCGTGAGTCGCCACGGTCAATATAGAGGTGCGGAAGCTGCCATGCCGCCGCGATGGATACAACTATCAATACAGCGAGGGCGAGAAACTGCCCGCGCAAGCCCATGGTTAATAGTCGTTCCATCGTGCTACGTTTGTAGGTGTTAATGTGTCTACGTGAAATCCCCGCCAGGCATGCGTTTGCGTGGGATCATCGCATAGTATATTAGCCGCATTGGTAATACGCCGCAGTGACACTTACCACATGGCGAGTGCCTGCGTGACACTTGCGCGGAGCAACAGCCTTTTCGATATGTACGGAACACTTTTATTTCTTCATGTTTTGGGTGCGACGATATGGACTGGTGGCCATATCGTGTTAAGCGTCGTAACTTTGCCGCAAGTATGGCGAAAAAAATCGCCACAGAAATTGCTAAGTTTTGAGTCGAGGTATGAAAAAATCGGCATGCCGGCACTCATCGTGCAGATAATCACAGGGCTATATCTCTCACATCGAATGATTCCAGATACTGCCGGGTGGTTCGATTTATCCAATCCCTTAGCGCGGGGCTTGGCGGTAAAATTCACGCTGTTAGCATTGACCCTCGGACTTGCAATAGACGCACGATTGCGGGTAATTCCTCGGCTTACCGAGGCGAATCTCAAGAGCATGGTGTGGCATATTGTGCCGGTAACACTATTGTCGATCTTATTCGTATTCGCGGGCGTGTCATTTAGAACGGGCTGGTCGTATTAAATGAAATACGACTGTTTGGTGCTAGGCGCGGGCATCGTCGGCATCAGTACGGCGCTGCATTTACAACAACGCGGATGCTCAGTGGTGCTGATCGATCGCCGTCCAGCGGCGGAAGAAACCTCGTATGGCAACGCCGGCTTGATTCAAACAGAAGGTGTTATGCCTTATTCATTTCCACGCGATCTCGCAAAAATTATCGCCGTGATCTTAAATCGCACGACCGAGGCTCAGGTGATTTGGCGAAGCTTGCTAAATATTTTGCCCTGGATCGTGCAATATTGGCGCCAGGGGCGTGCCGAGCGCGTCTTGGTGACAGCGCGAGCAACCGCGCCGTTAGTCGCCCGTGCACTGCTAGAACACGAAGCTTTAATGGACGCCGTCGGCATCAGCGCCGACTTGCGGCGCGACGGTTACCTCATACTGTACCGTGACCACGCCCAGCTAGAACGAGACCTAAGCACACAGCAACAGGTTGCGAATGATTTTAGTATCCCCTATGAAGCGCTCGATCGAACGGCACTTCTGGATCTCGAGCCGCATCTTATTAATACCGAGCTCGTCGGCGCCGTCTACATGACTGAGCCGGTGCTGGTTCCGGATCCGGGCGACATCGGCAAAGCTTACGCTAAGCTTTTCATGCAGCGCGGCGGCACGTTCGAAACCGCCGATGCGCGCACGCTAGCGGCCGCCGACGGTGGCTGGCAAGTGCGCACCGGTAGTGGGCCGCTCAGCGCACGAAACACCGTGATCGCGCTCGGACCCTGGTCGGATGTGATCCTCAAAACCACGGGCATCACGGTTCCGCTCGGGGTAAAGCGAGGTTATCACATGCACTACCGAGCACGAGGTGATGCGGCGCTGACCCGACCGGTGGTGGATAAGGCCCATGGGTATGTGCTCACACCCAATCGTCGCGGCTTACGTTTAACGACGGGCGCAGAATTTGCACACCGGGACACGCCACCGACTCCCGTGCAACTCGCAAAGGTCGAACCGATTGCGCGTGGCGTGTTTCCGCTTGCCGCGCGTACCGACGCCGCGCCGTGGCTCGGGAGCCGTCCGTGCCTACCCGATCTATTACCGGTGATCGGCTCGGTTCCGGGTCATCCAGGCCTGTGGGCGAATTTTGGCCATCATCATCTGGGGTTTACGCTCGGGCCAGCCACAGGCCGTTTGCTGGCCGAAATAATCCTCGGCGAAACCCCATTTACCGATCCGACACCATACCGTATCGAGCGGTTCTAAACGCGCCAATCCATTTCCGGACAGTCGTCGGCGATCCGATATAATTGCGTGATCCGCTGCGGAAATTGACGCTAGCGGCCCGCAAACATGACACCCGCGGCCCGATCGAAATTGCGAGACCAACAATATGAGCTATGGAATTCTGTCATTTGGCGCCTACATACCACGATATCGCCTGCCGCGGCCCACGATCGCAAACGCCGTATCGTGGGCGATCCCGGGCGCGAAAAACCTCGCCAAGGGCGAGCGCGCAGTGGCGAACTGGGACGAGGACAGCATTACTATGGCGGTAGCGGCGGCGCGCGAATGTTTAGCGAGCGTCGACACACCCGTCGATCATATTCAACTCGCCTCGACGACTTTGCCATTTCTAGATCGTAGTAATGCCGGTATCGTCGCGGACGCTTTGAATTTGGCACCAAGCGTCGCTAGCGAGGATCTGGCGGGCAGTCGCCGCGCCGCAACCTCGGCGTTGCTACGTGCCAGCCGCGCCCCGACGCCGGCGCACTCGAGCATACTGATCGCGAGCGAATGCCGCGATACAAAACCCGGTAGTGCGCAAGAAATGCTCTACGGTGACGCCGCCGCCGCTTTGCTGCTAGGCTCGGGCGAGCCCATCGCGCTTATTCGTGGTGCTGCCAGCGTACACAGCGACCTCGTCGACCTTTATCGCACCGCCGAGGGTGAGTTCGATTATGCGCTCGAGGACCGCTGGATCCGCGAGGAGGGCTGGTTGAAGTTAGTGCCGGCAGCGATCGAACAGGCGATGCGCGATGCCGGGGTAGCGCTAGGCGAAGTACACCGCCTCGTCGTGCCTGCGACTGAGAGCATTAATAAGGCGCTCGCACGCCGTCTCGGCGTCGATGCGGGTCTATTCGTCGATCCGCTCAAAGCGACGGTCGGCGATGCCGGCGCCGCTCACGCCGTGCTCATGCTGACCCAAGCCTTAGCCGGCGCCGTCCCGGGTGAAAAAATAGCGATCGTCGGTTTCGGTCAAGGTGCGGATTGCATTGTGCTCGAGACCACGGCGGCGTTAACGCGGTGTCAAGACGGTCGCGGACCGGCGCGCTGGTTGCCCGAACGCCGCGAGTTGTCCCATTACACGCAGTTTTTGTCGATGCGCGGTCAATTGAATATCGATTTCGGCTTGCGCGCCGAACGCGATAACCGCACAGCTCTATCGGCCTATTATCGCAAAAGGCACGACATAACGGGCATGGTCGGCGGACGGTGCGCGACTTGCAATACCCTGCAATATCCGGCCTCCCAGGTGTGCGTGAAGTGCGGCGCACGCGACACGCAAAGCAATGAAATCTTGTCCGGACTCCTCGGCCGGGTGAAATCCTATACCGAAGACTGGCTCGCTTATACGCCACTACCACCGTATATTTATGGGAACGTTGAGTTTCGGGACGGCGCCAACGTGATGATGGAATTCACTGACTTCGATCCCGGACAGGTAGAGGTCGATAGTGTCGTACGCTTAGTGTTTCGCATTAAAGATTTCGACAAGCGTCGGGGGTTCCGCCGCTATTTTTGGAAACCGGCTCCCACGCTTTCGAGCAGCAGCGAATAGGAGAACAGCAATGGCAACAGGTATTCGTGACAAAGTAGCAATCATCGGCATGGGCTGTAGCAAATTCGGCGAGCGCTGGGATTGTGGTCCCGAGGAACTCATGCTCGAAGCGTTCCAAGAAGCCATTGCCGAGGCGCCGGTTGCGCAAAGCGATATTGAAATGGCGTGGCTAGGATTGTTTTTTCAGGAACAAAGCGCCGGCAAGTCGGCATTGCCACTGTCGCTATCGTTGCGCTTGCCAAATATTCCGGTTACGCGCGTTGAAAACATGTGCGCCACCGGCACCGAAGCGTTACGCGGCGCGGTCTATGCCGTCGCCGCTGGCGCTTGTGACGTCGCCTTGGCCATGGGCGTCGAAAAACTAAAAGATACCGGCTACGCCGGCCTCCCGGAACGTACGAAAGGCACGTTCGACGACCTGTGGCTGCCCAACGCTACCGCACCCGGCGCATTCGCCCAGCTCGCGAGTGCCTACGCGGCGCGCCACAAGCTTGACATGACGGACTTAAAAAAAGCCATGGCGCATATTTCGGTAAAAAGCCACGCCAACGGTGCCCTCAACGAGAAAGCCCATTTGCGCAAAGAAATTACCGAAGAACAGGCGCTCAATGCGGCGATTGTTGCCTACCCTTTGGGATTGTTTGATTGCTGTGGGGTAAGCGATGGCGCAGCTTGTGCGATCGTGACCAGTGTCGAGCAAGCCAAAGCGCTAGGGATCAAAGATCTGGTGACAGTCAAAGCGATGCAGCTCGCACCTAGCAACGGCCTTGAAATGTCAAACACGGACTGGGACGGCAGTTACCTACTCACCACCCGGATCGCGGCGCAACGCGCGTACAAAGAGGCGGGCATTGAGAATCCACGCGCAGAAATTTCGATGATGGAAGTGCACGATTGTTTTTCCGTCACCGAGCTCGTCGTCATGGAAGATCTTGGTATTTCTCCCGAGGGTGGCGCCATTAAAGATGTGCTAGATGGGGTTTACGATCGTGACGGTGAAGTTCCCTGCCAGGTCGACGGCGGTTTGAAATGTTTTGGGCACCCGATCGGTGCGAGCGGTTTGCGCATGGCCTATGAGATGTATACCCAATTGTTAGGACGTGCCGGCGAACGTCAGATCGACCAACCGACGATGGGCTTGACCCACAATCTCGGCGGCCAACCGTATCGCAACGTTGCGAGCGTTTCGGTATTGGGTTTGCATGCCGCTTAAGCGAGAAGACGAGAGACTCAATATGCACGCAAGTTATCGTTCTCCGTGGTCAACAGAAGACCACGATATTTTTCGTGCCGCGGTACGCAAATTTGTAGAAACGGAATTCGTACCGCAGCGTGACCACTGGATCGAACAGGGTTACATGGAACCCGAATATTGGCGTAAAGCGGGGGAGATGGGCTTATTATGCCCGGATGTACCGAACGAATACGGTGGCGCAGGCGCCGATTTCGGTTTCGATGCAATCGTCTATGAAGAAGTTAGCCGCGGATGCATATCGAGTTTCGGCAATGGCATTCAGAGCATCGTGGCACATTATCTTTTGCGTTACGGTACTGAGGCACAGAAAAATAAGTACTTGCCGAAAATGGCAGGCGGCGAAACCATTACTTCGATCGCGATGACCGAGCCAGGCACCGGCTCCGATTTACAAGCAGTGAAAACGAAAGCCGTTCGTGATGGCGATCACTATGTGATCAATGGTGCAAAAACCTTCATTACAAACGGTTACAACGCGAACATGGTCATCGTGGTGGCTAAAACGGATCCGGCAGCACGTGCGAAGGGTATTTCTCTTATTTGCGTTGAAACCGACGGTCTTGAAGGCTTTAGCCGCGGCGAACCCCTCAAGAAAATCGGCATGAAAGGCCAAGATACGTGCGAGCTTTTCTTCGACGATTGCCGGGTGCCAGTTGAGAATCTTGTAGGTGAGCAAGAAGGGCAGGGCTTTTATCAATTAATGGCGCAGCTACCACGAGAGCGCTTGATTGTCGCGGTGAGTGCCGTCGCGGCGATGGAAGCGGCGCTGGGGCACACGATCGCATACACCAAAGAGCGCAAAGCGTTTGGGCAAGCACTTGCGGAGTTTCAAAATACAAAATTCAAACTCGTAGAGTGCAAAACTGAAGCACATATTGCCCGTGTGTTCGTCGACGACTGTATTGTCAAGCTCAATGCGAACGAATTGGATACGGAAACGGCTTCGATGGCAAAGTGGTGGTGCTCGCAAAAGCAAGTTGAGATCGTTCATGAGTGCCTACAGCTGCATGGTGGCTATGGCTATGTCATGGAGTATCCGATCGCACACTACTATGCCGATTCACGCGTGCAAATGATCTACGCTGGCAGCAACGAAATCATGAAGGAACTTATCTCGAGATCGTTGTGATCGATATGCGCGCTTCGGCATGAGTTCCAATGATAATCTCTACGCGATCCTTGCGCGGCGTTTCCCGAGCGATCCTGAATCGATTTTTTTGATCGATGGGGACGAGCGAAACTATTCGTATGCCGATTTAGAACGGGAGTCCGCACGCTTTGCGCAACACCTAACGAACCTCGGTCTTAACCGCGGTGATCGAGTAACGGTACAGGTAGAGAAGAGCCCGCAGGCATTGTGGCTGTTTCTCGCGTGCGTACGCGGCGGTTTTGTATTTCATCCCCTTAACCCGGCTTACACGCCTCGTGAAGTCGAGTTTTTTCTCCGCGATGCCAAACCTATGGTCGTCATCTATGCTTCCGCTTTGACGACGAGCACGGGCAAAATCGCCCGACAGCTACGTGTGCCGCACAGCTATACCTTAGATAGCACCGGCGGTGGGTCGTTGCTACAGGCAAGCAAAGACGACGATGCATGCTTTGATACCGTTGCTTCGGGCCCAGATGGCCTCGTCGCGCTATTGTATTCTTCTGGAACGACGGGACGCCCGAAAGGGATCATGTTGAGCCACGAGAATCTAGCCAGCAATATGGCGACGTTGAGTCAGCGCTGGGGTTTTACGCACGCGGATAGCCTCCTGCATGCGTTACCGATATTTCATGTGCACGGACTGTTTGTTGCAGTTGGCTGCGTGCTGATGAGCGGGGCGCAAGTGCTGTTCTTGTCGAAGTTCACAGTCGAAAACGTGCTTGCCGCATTGCCCCACACGACGACGATGATGGGGGTGCCGACATACTATACGCGTTTGCTCGAGGCGGGCTGCTTGAATCGAGACAATTGTGCGCATATGCGTCTATTTATCTGCGGTTCCGCGCCGCTCAAATCAGAAACCTTGATGCGTTTTGAGACCGCGACGGGTCACCGAATTCTGGAGCGTTACGGTATGACCGAGACGTCGATTCTGACGAGCAATCCTCTGACGGGCGTGCGCAAACCCGGTACGGTTGGTTTGCCTTTGGACGATGTCGATCTGCGCATCGTCGACGACGCCGCGCGGTTACTGCCGCGGGGAGAAATCGGTCACGTGCAAGTGCGTGGGCCAAGCGTGTTTCTGGGCTATTGGCAGCTGCCAGAGAGAACCGCGGAAGATTTTAGCGAAGACGGTTTTTTTAATACCGGTGATGACGGTTACCTCGATAACGATGGCTATTTAACCTTGGTTGGCCGCAACAAAGACGTCGTGATCAGCGGCGGACTGAATGTGTACCCCAAGGAAATCGAGATCCTTCTCGACGCATTGCCGGCAGTGCAGGAATCAGCGGTCATCGGCGTACCGGATCCTGATTTCGGCGAAGTAGTGGTAGCGGTTTGCGTAATGGCGCCTGGGGAAACGCTCGATAGCGATGCCCTGAGTCGAGATCTAGCGATCGATCTAGCGGATTATAAAGTACCAAAAAAGTACTACGCCATCGATGTGCTACCGCGAAATGCCATGGGGAAGGTGCAAAAAAATCTCCTGCGCGAGAAATATGTCGACTCGAGCTGCCAATAATGGTGCTTATGCCATTACCGCATTCACTTCTCGATTGAATAAGTGATTTTACTGTGATGATGAACGGACCAAGAATTCTCCTAACTAACGATGACGGCATCGATGCGCCTGGCCTGCAATTGCTCGAATCCATCGTGGGTAGCTTTTCAGACGACATCTGGGTGATCGCGCCGTACCGTGAAAAAAGTGGCACGAGCCATGCCATCTCCATGCATCAACCCATTCGCATGCTGCAGCAGGGTGAGAAACGCTATGCCATATTCGGCACACCAGCAGATTGTGTTTTAATGGCCTATTACCAATTGATGCGGGACAGACCACCCGAAGTCGTTTTATCCGGCATAAACAATGGTGCGAATCTCGGCGATGATATTATCTACTCAGGCACGATCGCCGGCGCCGTCGAAGGTACGCTTTTAGGCGTGCGCTCGATCGCCATGTCGCAGGTAAAAGCATTCGGCGCGCCCACCATATGGGCCACCGCAGAACACTACACACCGATCGTACTAAAACAGTTACTCGCGCTAGAGCACTGGCCGGCAGGCAGTTTGATCAACGTTAACTTTCCCGACTGCGAGCCCGCGGACGTCGCGGGTATTCAGATCACGACTCAAGGGCGGCGACCACCCGGATCGTTTACGGTGGACCCGCGCATCGATACCCGTGAAGTGCCGTACTACTGGGTCAAAATCCGCTATAAAGATGGCGCGAGCAGCCCGGGAACGGATCTCGATACCGTTCGATCACGAGGCGTGGCTATCACCCCTTTGCGTATCGACGCTAGCGATTGCCAGTGGTTACCGATACTGGTCGACGAATTCGGCCAGGAAAATTCCGAGATTGATCAACGAGGATCCGAGGGAGGGTGATCGATGTATGCCGCAAATCACGCACTAACGAACCCCGATAAACCGTGCCTCATCATGGCAAACGGCGGCGAGATTATTACTTACCGCGAATTCGAGCAACGTAGCAACCGTTTCGCACATCTGCTTCGCAAGCACGGCTTACAGCGCCTCGATCACTGTGCTATTTTCATGGAGAATCACCCCCGTTATTTGGAAATTTGCGGCGGCGCAGAGCGTGCCGGTCTTTATTACACTTGCATCAACTCTTACTTAACCGCTGATGAGGTAGCGTTCATCGTTAACGACAGCGAGTCGACAGTGATGGTCACCTCGCGTGCACGTCGTGACGTCGCGATCGAGGCAATGCGGCAGTCTCGCCAAGTTACCTTGCACTTGATTGTCGACGGTGACGGAAACGATGGCCCGTTTTTAGACTTCGAATCTGCCGTAGCGACATGTCCGACGACACCAATTGCTGACGAGAAACTCGGTGTTGCGATGTTGTATTCCTCCGGTACAACAGGGCGACCCAAAGGGATTTTGCGACCATTGCCCGACGAACCACCGTCGACATGGTTGCCCTTGTTCCAATTCGTGAACGACCTATGGAAATACCACGGCGAGATGGTCTATCTGTCACCTGCACCGCTCTATCACTCCGCGCCGCTTGCTGCCGTTAGCCTCGCGATACGCAATGGCGGCACAGTCATTGTGATGGAACGTTTTGACCCGGAGCAATACTTAGCGCTGGTAGAAAAATACCACGTCACTCACTCACAGCTAGTACCGACAATGTTCAGTCGCATGCTGAAATTGCCCGAACAGGTCCGGCGGCGCTACGACTTATCGTCGCTCGAATACATCGTGCATGCTGCGGCGCCGTGTCCGGTGCAAGTCAAGCGTGACATGATCGCTTGGTGGGGACCGATCATTCACGAATATTATGGCGCAACGGAAGGACTCGGATTCACGGCCTGTGACACTGAAGAGTGGCTAGCTCACCCGGGCACCGTAGGGCGGGTATTGCTCGGTGAATTACATATTCTCGACGACGACAACGCCGAGTGTCCGGTCGGCACACCGGGCACTATTTGGTTTAAAACAGCGACCCAATTTGAATACTACAAAGATCCGCACAAAACCCAAGAAGCGCGTTCCGCCGACGGGAGCATGAGCACAGTCGGTGATGTGGGTTATATCGATGAGGACGGCTTTCTTTATCTGACTGACCGCAAGACTTATATGATTATCTCCGGCGGTGTGAATGTTTATCCACAAGAATGCGAGAATTTGCTCATTACTCATCCGAAAGTCGCTGATGCCGCAGTATTTGGCGTACCGAATGATGACCTCGGCGAAGAAGTGAAAGCTGTTGTGCAGTTGATGCCAGGAAACGACGGCAATGAAATAACGGCAACAGAGTTGATCGCGTTCTGTCAGCAGCACTTGTCCAGGGTCAAATGCCCCCGTTCGATCGATTTCACCGATGAATTCCCACGCCTGCCGACCGGCAAACTATACAAACGCCTGTTGCGCGATCGCTATTGGGGTGACAAAAAGAGCCGCATTGTATGAGTGCGCGAATAGCCCCATTGTGGTTTGCGGAATTTCTCATTCGGCGGCGAAACGAAAAGATGTCGCGCTAGCATTCGTTATCGCATCGTCGCCGCGCGGGTCGATCAAGCGAACGAGGATCGTGCCGGCTGAGCGCTAAAAGAATCGATATAAGAACGTCACGCCACCGCTGAGCGGTTCACTCAAATAGATGCCTCGCGCGTCGTTCGATGCACCATAGCTATTGATAATGTGGATATCGTCTGTCAGGTTTTTCCCCCAGGCAGACAGCTCCCATTTTCTATCGTCACGTCCAACACTGATGCGGGCACCGACATTGACATAGTCTTGTTCTTCGAAAAACACATTGAACGCATCAGGGAAATGGTCACCTGTGTACGTCACGGAGGATTGCAGAGACATGACCAACGAATCTCCTATTGGCCATTCGTAACGAGCTAATAGTGCAAAGGAATGTTCCGGCGAAAACGGCAATTTGTTACCGTCCAAATTAACGTCACGTGAGGAGATTTCGCTGTCGTAGAACGTTGCGGATGCGAACAGCTCTAAGCCCGATAACGGTGCCCACGTCAATTCGAGTTCGATCCCATTTTGGTCTGCCGAATCCAAGTTTAACAATCGATACGATGGGATCGCAGCGCCGGTATCGATACCAACGAGAGATTGCGGTTTTTTGTAGTCGTAATGAAAAATGGCACCATTGAAACGCAGCGTATCCAGGGCGTCCCACTTCCAGCCAATTTCATAAGACTTCAGGGTTTCCTCGTCAAACTCGGTGAAGTCTGCTTGTGCAAATTGCGGCGCGTTGTTCCATCCACCGCTCTTTATGCCGCGCGCATGATTGAAAAATAACAACAAAGCATCACGTGGGCGCCACTCCATGCCGACGCGATAGGAGATGTCACGGGATATGCGTTCGTTGTCGACCGCAGGATCCTCGGACGTCGCGAGCACCGCTACGCCCGGAGACGGGAATCCTAGTTTGTCTTCGTGAAAAATATCCTTTTTCTCGTAAGATAAACGTAGGCCCGCGATCAATTTCCACGCATCGTCTACGTCGTACTCCGCTTGACCGAATACCGATGCGTGATCAGTCTCTTGAACGACATCATTGAAAATGCCTAAGCTCCCGCCGAATGCCAGTGCTTTGAGGTTAAAATCGTTGTGATCGTTCTTGATGTCATCGGTAGCGTAATAAAAACCCAACACATAAAACAGTTTATCGAAGGCCGTGCTCTCGAAGCGTAGCTCTTCGGAAAACTGGTTATGGCGCGTATTATAAATGGCGCTAACGACCTGATTGGGCGATCCGTCGGCGTCGATACCACCGTGCCGGGTAAATCCTTCATAGCCGGTGATCGATATGATTTTGCCGAGGGACGTTTCCCACTCCGCCGTAAGGCTGGCACCATAAATTTCCGTACTTTTGGTCGGGGTGTAATCGTTGGAAATCTCATCGTCGTAAGGATCGGGATCAGTGAAGCCCGTATTGTCGAAACACGTCGCGGGGCTAAAAGATGTACCGCCGACGACGACACCCGCGACAAAATTCACACCGCAATTTGGCCCGTTAACCCCGAGCACGGTGACACCCGCGTTAACGCTCTTGTCCTTGCTATAATGCCCACGCAAGTGGAACGTGAGATCCGCCGCAGGCTCGAAAAGAAACTGGGCCCGCATCGCCGCAATATCTAAGCCACCAATTTCAGATTCATATCCAGACAACGTGCCGCGTGGTATCAGGGCGCTATTTGCCACTCCGCCCCCGTTCCTGGGATCAGGTTGACCAGGAAAGGTCACATTGTCGAATTGGCCGTCGTCTCGCTCCCACTGCGCGGAAACGCGAAACTTCAGATTTTCCGTCAATGGGCCACCGATAGCCCCTTCGAGAACGGACCGATCAAAGCTGCCATAGCTCGCTTCAAGATAGCCATCCCATTCGTCTGTCGGCGCGCGGCTAATAACGTTGATAGCGCCGCCGGTGACATTGCGCCCATATAGCGTACCTTGAGGTCCTTTCAATATTTCGATGCGTTGGACGTCAAATATCTGCGAACCACTGTTGATGTTAGAAGCCTTATAAATGCCATCGACGTAGACCGCCGCTGCCGGCGAAGTCGTGGCGTAAAAATCGTTGGTATTTATTCCTCTAATGGTAAATGTTGTCGCGTTACCATACTCCTCATTGATCTCCACGCCAGCGGTAAAGGTCGAAATGTCTTTGGCGGTTTTTACCCCGAGCGCTTGCAGCTGATCGCCAGTAAACGCGGAGATCGAAATACTGACGTCTTGGGCGCGTTGCTCGCGCTTCTGGGCCGTGACTGTCACTTCTTCCAATAACTGCGAAAACGCGTGCTCAGCGCACAAGAACAACGCCAAGGCTAGGCACACCACAAGCCGCTTCATCTTCGCTATCCCCCCATCATCAGACCTGCGCAAGTCCGGGACAAAATCACGCGCTGGCCGGTATACTACGCCGAGCAACATTTACCAATGTGATCCAAATGCTGCTACACAACATTCGATCCGTATAGCGGTAATACTAAGTACTTTATCCAGATTTAGCCGCCCGTTGTTTTGGGGGGGTGATCATTACGAGGCCGGCCATGGCACCGAGCCGGCGGACAGCCTATGAAGCAGTCTTCCTACTTCTTCGACGGTAAGCTCGAACCGCCCCAATTGACTCAGGAGGTGGTGGACCGCTCGCGCCTGTTCGCCCGCACAAACCACGTACCGGGGCCACGGCTTACCGTAGTCGAAGCCCCGGCCGGCTACGGCAAGACCACGTTATTGACTCAATGGTATTTAGCGCTGTGCGCCGGTGGCATTCGCGCCGGCTGGTTGTCAGTTGACAGTAACGATAATGATCCGTGTGAATTAGTTCGCTATTTGCTGCTCGCAGTCGCAAAAGGCGGAATACCGTTCGGAGAGTTGACTCCCGCTATGCATGGCGGCTTTGACAATATCCGGCCGCGGGCGGGTGCGGCAACGCTGCTCTCACGAGTCAAAGCATTCGAACGGCCTTTCGTATTATTCATCGACGACCTTCATAAGGTGGAAGCACCGCCGTGCCACGACTTTCTCGATACGTTGGTATCGAACAGCCCCTCAAACCTCTTCACCGTGATCTCGACTCGGCACCGACCAAAGATGAACCTGGCGCACTTAGCCACTCAAAATCAATTGCTCGTTATCGATTCAGACGACTTACGCTTTTCATTGCTTGAAGGTAGACAGTTCCTGCGGGGCGAATTCACCGAGGAGGATGTCCGCGTACTAATCGCGCGCACAGAGGGTTGGCCAGTAGCGCTGCGTTTGCTGCGAACCTCCAAGAACCTCGTCACGGCTTCACTTATCGAACTACCTAGCGATCACAAGATCGATTTGGGGACTTATTTAGCAGAACAAGTTTTTGTGAAACTTCCAACCGAGCAGCAAGACTTCTTGATGCTGACCAGTTTGCCAAGCCAGATCAACGGTGAGTTAGCCAACCTTCTGACACAACGCGCGGATAGTTGGGAGATGTTGGAGCGCATCGAACGGAATAACCTGTTGCTGTTACCGGTCGACGGTCAGCGGACCTGGTACAGATATCACGATCTGTTCCGTGACTTCCTTAGAGAGCGACTCAAACGCAAACCTGGCGTGTTGATTAAGCAATTGCATGAATCGATCGCCGAGTGGTTGGCGGACAAAAAACTGTTTTCGGCTGCTTTGACACACAGCATGGAAGCGAGTGACTACGAGCTAACGGCCAGGTTGCTCGAGCGGGCGGGTGGCTGGCGGGTGGGACTCAGAGGCGGCATGTCGTTTCTCCGTCGGGTCAGTGCTATCCCGAACGACATCATCGAACAGTATCCGCTGGCCCGCCTAGCGTTGGTATACCACCTCATGCAAACCAGTGAGATCCGGCGTGCGCGCGAGGTCTTCGAGGAATTTAGACGGGACTCGGCCGATTTTACCCGCTGGCTAGGTGACGAACTCGATCCCGTTGTTCGGCTAGAGAGCCATATCATCGAGTTAGGGATCCTGCTCTACGAAGACATGCCGATAAAATCGGAGTTTCTGCATGCGATCCGCACCGAGATCGCCGCGCACAGAGATATCGATCCATTGCTGCAAACGCTAGTGGAAAAAAATTTTTATATTTTCGCGTTCTATGATGATGGCCAATACCAGCGATGTGTAGAACTCGGTGAAATCGCCATCGCTGAATTTGAACAACAACGAGCGTTGTATGCATTGAACTACGTAAATTTCTATGTTGGCCTAGCGTACTTTCACTTGGGCCGCCTGCAGAAGGCCTTAGAATACTTTCACCGCGCCACAGATTTTGCATCCCGCTATTTTCCGGACGATTACCATGTTCTGATCGCGAAGATTTTGGTCGGCCAAGTACGTTACCAAATGAATCAAACCGATGAAGCGCGACGCGAAGTCATGGGCGCCATGGCGCAACTTCCGCGCAATATGGACGGGTGGATACCGTGTTTTGAGACAGCCTACACGATCGCCACTCGGTTGAAGGTAATCGATGGCGATTCAGCGGGCGCTTTTGCAACCCTAAACGAAGGACAGACGTTTGCAAGTTCGCTGGGTTTAAGACGCTTATGGACGCGACTTGAAATCCAGCGTATTGCCGAACTGGTACGACGGGGTGAGTTGGAGACAGCAGAGCAGTTATTACACCAAGGAGAGCTGCGTGACTTGTGCGGCGAAGGTAAAGACAGCGTCTATTTTTCGTGCCGGAATTATCAAGAACTATGCTTAGCGAAGGCGCGTTTGTTAATACGGCAGGATAAATGTGAGGAAGCGCTTGTTCGATTGCAGCAAGTACAGACGTTTGCGGGTGCGCGTGAGCACGTGTCGGCATGGGTGCTCGAAGCTACTGCGTACCTCACCAACGGGAACGACGAATCGGCCCTTGATGCCATCCAGCGGGCCATCACACAGGCAGAAGAAAATTATTGCATACGGGCGATATTGGATGAAATCGATTACTTGCTACCGCTGCTACAGTACGCGGACGTCGAGCGCGCTGATATTAAAACGGAGATACAGCGTGGCCTAGCCGCGTTCCGAGTGAAATGGGCGGAACGTTCTCGCGATGATGATATGGGGCGCAGCTTAGCAATCGAGGCGGGCGATGACATCAACGCGGGCGCGCGACTCACGCCACGCGAGCGTGACGTCCTGGATTTATTGGCGGACGGCATGTCGAGCAAGGAAATAGCCAATGATCTTGGCATCGCCGAGAGTACGGTTAGATCCTACCGTAAAACCTTGTATCAAAAGCTTAACGCGGGCAAACGATCCCAAGCGATCGAAAATGCCCGAAAATTGGCGCTGCTGCAGTAATCACCGTGACACTAGACTTAAGAAGAGCAGGCGATGTGCGGGATCAAATCCCCCCTTTTTGCCGGTGGTCGGCTAGACGTTCCTGACATCTAATTTATATAGTGTGTTTCACAGCACAGCGTATGGAATTTACATCAGCACGTTCAATCGAAGCTGCCACAGAGGTGTTGGGGAAGTTTGGCACCGATACCTGTATCCTCGCTGGAGGCACCGATGTCATGGTGCAGTTGGAGCGGGGCGAAATCGTTGCGAGAAAATTGCTTCATATTGAAAAGATCGCCGCGCTGCGTCGCATCGAGTCCAACAGCGTGATCGAAATTGGTGCACTATGCAGCCACCGAGCCTTAGCGATCGCTACCGAACTCAATCATATCCACGCTTTGCAGCAAGCAGCTGCAGGGGTCGGCGGTTGGCAGACACAGCAGGTCGGCACCCTCGGCGGAAATATTTGCAACGCGTCGCCGGCGGCGGACACGATCCCACCGCTGCTCGTCCATGATGCCCGCGTTGCATTAGTGTCGTATCCCGATCAGGAGCGTACCCTACCGTTGAGCGCGTTCGTAGTTGGCCGACGCCACATAGATCGCGCGCCGAACGAGCTTTTGTCACACGTGCTCATCGAACCTGCCCCGGCTCGGACATTCGATACCTACGTTAAGGTGGGTAGAAGATCGGCGATGGAAATCGCCATTGTTGGTTTAGCGATACGCCTGACGTTATTAGACGATTACACAACGATCTCTGATATGCGCATTGCCGTTTGTGCCGTCGGACCGGTGCCGAGGCGCTTGCCAGACGTCGAACCTCTATTTATTGGTCAACGTCCGAACGACGAATTATTCATCGCGGCAAGCGCAGAAATGAGTAAACATATCGCGCCAATAGACGATGTAAGGGGATCGGCAGCTTATCGTCGGCGCGTGCTCGCGGGTGTACTAAAACACGCGGTTGGATCCTGCCTCCAAAAAGCGGGCGGCGGGTCATAAAGATGCAGTTGAATTTTACCGTCAACGGCCGCCCCGAACGCCTCGATATCGAAGCGCATGAAACATTGCTTGATGCGTTACGCAATCGCTTGCATCTGACGGGTACAAAAGATGGGTGTCGAGAAGGGGAGTGCGGCGCGTGTACCGTGCTCGTTGATGGTCGTCCCGTTGACGCGTGCATCTATGCAGCGATGGCGTGCGAGGATAGTGACGTGGAAACAATTGAAGGCCTGTCGAACGATGATCAATTGACCGCATTACAACACGCGTTCGTCACCGCCGGCGGTGTGCAATGTGGGTTCTGTACGCCAGGTTTTATCATGATGTTGACCGCATTGCTGCGACAACACCCGCAGCCGAGTGAGGCACAGATACGTGAAGCAATTTCGGGCAATATATGCCGCTGCACCGGTTATACTCAAATTGTCGAGGCAGTGCAGCGCGCTACGGCAAAGCGGGCGCCAACATGAGCCTGATTGGGAACAGCGTTACGCGTACAGACGCCATTACCAAAGTGAATGGCACTGCAGAATACACCGGGGATTACGTCGAAGCCGACCTCTTACATGGTGCCTTGCTCAGAGCGCCATTGGCAGCCGGCAAGATCCGCAGGCTTAACTGCGCGAAGGCGAAATCGATGCCCGGCGTACGCGCTATCGTCACGGCTGCAGATACACCAGGATCGCTCGCCGGCTGGGTGTTGCGAGAACAGCCGCTATTTGCCGCGGACTGCGTGCGCTACGAAGGCGAACCGATAGCAGGCGTCATTGCTGACACCTTACAACAGGCGCGCGCGGCGCTCGCGACCATCGAGCTCAATATCGACGCGACACCGGCAGTGGGCGACATCGACACTGCGCTGTGCAAGAACGCACCGCTAGTGCATCCGGATTGGCAAACCTACGTACCCGTAAGCGGGACAGACCACCCTCGTTACGGCAACGTTGCCGCAGAACTCAATGCGGAATCGCCTGGCGTCGACGACGCTTTCGCCGGCGCCTATAAAGTGATCAACGATACGATTGTGAGTGAGCGTCAATATCAAGCCTACATCGAGCCCAAAAGCGTTATCGGCATCTATCGCGGCGGGCGTTATATCGTTCACACGGGCCATCAATATCCATTTAACGCACGCGATCGGATAGCACAGTTCCTCGACCTGCGCGCATCCGCGGTACGCGTAATTGGTCACACGATCGGTGGGGGTTTTGGTGGCAAGCTGGATGCTAGCCTGGAACCTTACGCGGCCTTCATGTCCAAGTTTGTCGATGGGCGACCCGTCAAGCTGATCAATTCTCGTGCGGAGGATATGCTGACGTGTCCGTGTCGTGAAAATGCCCGGGTTAGGATCCGCTCCGCACTCGATACCAACGGCGCAGTACTCGCACGTGAAGTCATCTGCGAGATGGATAATGGTGCTTACACCGGAGAGATGGCGTGGATGCCAAGCGTCGTTTTTCATATGGCCGGCGCACCCTATCGAGCCCCTAAAGTGCGCGTTAAAGTTCGGCTTGTCTATACCAACACTGCACCGACCGGCGCCATGCGTGGCGTGAGCGGGGTCTATGTGGCGGCCGCCATGGAACGGCACATGGAACATATTGCCGCTGAGTTTGGCATCGATTCACGTGAGTATCGCCTGGGTCAAACGCTGAAAAGCGGCGCTAAGCTGCTCAATGAACAAACCCTAGATGATGCGGATATTCTTAACGAGGCTTTCGAACGACTTGAGCAACACGCGCCGTGGCACCGGTTGCGCGCAAATAAGCAACCCTACCAAGGCATAGGGATCGGCGCCGCCGTTTGGCTTACGAATCCAATGCCGGGCGCGATTCATCTCAAGCTGAACGAAGACGGCACAATCACCGCGGTCACCTGCGCCAACGATAATGGTTCGGGCGCGGTCGCTATGGGCCTCACCCAGATCATTGCTGAGAACCTCAGCATCGGCGTCGACGATGTCATCGTCACGATGCCTGATACGGACATTGCCGGCTATGACGGTGGTTCCCAGGGCAGCCGTACGACCCATATCGTGGGTCGGGCGGCCGCTGATGCCGCGCAAGAATTAAAACAGAAAATTTTCGCCACGAGCGCGGGATTGCTCGAGGCGAATCCCGGTGATTTAGAACTTGCCGAGGGCGAGGTCAGAGTGAAAGGCGTGCCGAGTTTACGCCTATCAATGCAGGATGTCGCTCTGGCTGGTACGTGGGGAAGCGGTCCTTTGACAGGCAGCGGGAGCTACACAACACCACCGCCAGTGTTTAATTCAAGTTGTGCGAGTGGCTTACTATTTCCGTTTTTTCCGACGCCGACTTACCACGTCCACCTCGCGCAAGTTGAGGTCGATCCCGTAACCGGTAACGTTAGAGTCTTGCGGTACATCGTCGTGCAAGAGGTAGGGCGAGCCATAAACCCAAGCGGCATCAAAGGTCAGATCCAAGGCGCCGTGGCCCAAGGTATTGGGCATGCTTTGTATGAGAGTCTGCGGATAGCGGAAAGCCGTTATGTAGAACGTAGCTTAGAAGCCTACCGTCTGCCGTTGGCCGTCGATATGCCTGACGTCGAGATCATCACCATGGAGCACCCTGACACGGCTGGCCCGTACGGTGCGAAGGGCGTGGGCGAGCCGGCGATCGTACCGGTACCGGGGGTGATTTTGAATGCCGTCAGCGACGCTGTCGGCGCACCTTTCAACACCATCCCGATCACGCCGGAGGCGGTCTTAGAAGCGATTCACCATGCACAACACACGGGGAGTCCGTAGCGTGGACCTCGATAAGTCGAGGCATCCTGCGCGAAGATTTTATCGTGCGGCGTGCTTTTGGTGTATGCCGTTGATCGTATTTTTGCAATAGCTGTGAGGAAAGGCCGATGCAGATCGGTGTAGATGTTGGCGGCACCAATACCGACGCAGTGCTCATGGATGGCGAGCGAGTGGTAGCAACGATTAAAACGCCAACGGCCGCGGATGTGGGCTCGGGTATCATTGGTGCCGTATCGGCCATGCTCGATCGCACGGATGCTGGTAAGCGCGTTATCGATAGCGTCATGATCGGCACCACCCAATTCACCAATGCGTTTGTCGAACGTGATCGCTTGATAAAAGTCGGCGTCATCCGCCTAGGTTTGCCCGCCTCGAGCAGCTTGCTTCCGTTCGTCGATTGGCCCGAGGATCTCGTACAGCTAATCAATAGTGAGGCGATGTTAGCGCACGGCGGCTATCAGTTTGATGGTCAGCCTATCGCCGCGTTCGATGAGGAAGAAATTCGCAATATCGCCCGCGGCTTCCGGGCGAAGGGGGTTAAATCCATCGCCTTATCGTGCGTGTTTGCGCCCGTATGCGACGAGATGGAGAAGCGCGCTGCTGCGATTGTAGGTGCAGAAATCCCCGGAGCGAAGATCTCGAAGTCGAGCGAGATCGGGCGCGTTGGCCTCGTCGAGCGAGAAAACGCCACGATCATAAACGCGTCGCTGGCAGAATTGGCGGATTTCATCATCGAAGCGTTTTACGGTGCCTTTGAGGAACTGCATATTGACGCACCGCTGTTCATCAGCCAAAACGACGGGACGGTGATGTCACCGGAACACGCGCGCAAGTATCCGGTTTTGACCTTCGCTTCGGGACCCACGAATAGCATGCGGGGCGCTGCTTTCTTATCGGGTTTGAAAGAAGCCATTGTGGTTGATATCGGTGGCACAACCACAGATGTTGGGGTCATCGCTGGCGGGTTTCCGCGTGAATCATCGATTTCAGTCGATATCGGTGGGGTGCGTACCAATTTCCGCATGCCGGACATTCTCGCGATCGGATTGGGGGGCGGCAGCTTAGTTGAGTTCAAGGCCGATGGCGCACGCGTTGGCCCGCAATCGGTGGGGTACGAGTTAATGCGCAAAGCATACGTATTTGGCGGCGACACGCTGACCGCTACTGATATCGTCGTCGCGGCTGGGGTCGCTAGTATCGGTGATCCCAAAGGCGTTGCAGACCTCAATGAGGTTCATGTCGTTGCGGCGATGGACGTGATCCACGCGAGCGTCGAGGAAGCTTTGGACAAAGTAAAAACCGCCGCGGGCGATGCAGATGTCGTGCTCGTTGGTGGCGGATCGATATTGATAAATCGCCCCCTACGCGGTGCGTCCCGCGTGCACATCCCAGAACACGCCGATGTTGCCAATGCGATTGGCGCGTCCTTAGCGCAAGTCAGCGGTGAAGTCGATCGTGTGTTCTCATACGAGCGTGATGGGCGAGAACAGGCGCTCGACGTGGCGAAGCATGAGGCCATCGACCTAGCCGTGCGCGCCGGCTCCAGAAAAGAAACAGTGGAAATTATCGATGTGGAGGAACTACCGCTCGCTTATTTACCCGGTGGCTCAGTTCGTCTTCGCGTCAAAGCGGTTGGCGACCTAGACCATAGAGCAGAAGCGTCGCAGGCATGAGCGTCCTCGTATGAACGTCGATAAACAGTGGCTCACGGATTTTGCGCGCGGTGCGGCGTTTCTGGGTGCGGGTGGCGGTGGCGACCCTTATGTCGGACGCTTGATGTTGCAGCAAGAAATCGCAGCGGACGGGACGCCAAACCTCGTTGAGACCGAGTCGGTGCGCGACGAAGCCTTATGTGTGCCCGTGGCCACGATGGGCGCGCCGACCGTATTCACGGAACGCGTGCCGAACGTAGATGCGACAATCGCTGCCATACAAGAGATAGAGAAAATAAAAAGGCAAAAAGTCGAATACATCGTGTTGGCGGAAGCGGGTGGGATTAACGCTACGCTGCCGCTCGTAGTCGCCGCCGCTATGGGTTTGCCGGTGGTCGATTGCGACGGCATGGGGCGCGCATTCCCCGAGTTGCAGATGGTAACTTTCAGCATCTATGGTATTCCTGCGTCCCCAGTCGTACTCACGAACGACGAAGGCGATAAGGTGGTCGTCCATGGGCGGAACAATAAGTCGGCGGAAAACCTCGCCCGTGTCGTGTGCACAGCAATGGGTGCCATGGCACAAATCGCTTTATATCCACTCACCGGCCGACAATTAAAACAGAGCGGGGTCCGAGGCACTGTGCGTCTGGCGCATCGCATTGGGGCCAGCATCAGCACAGCGCGGGAAAAACACGTAGATCCTTTCGCGGCGTTGGTCGACTTTTTCCAACAATCGAATATCCAACGTTGCGCTAAAGTTCTGTTCGACGGGAAAGTTGTCGAACTGAGGCGCGAAACCCGTCGCGGCTTCGCGGTGGGGGAAGTGATTTTGGGATCTCTCGAACAAAAAAACCGCCAATGTACAATTGAATTTCAAAATGAGTTCCTACTCGCGCAGGACAATGGGGCGGTGCGCGCACTCGTGCCAGATATTATTTCGCTTTTAGATCGAGAAACGGCCGAACCGATCACGACCGACCAACTAAAATACGGGCAACGCGTTAAGGTAGTTGCACTTAGCGTACCGCAAATTATGCGCACACCCGAGGCATTGGCGACCTTTGGTCCGACGGCCTTCGGCATCACGCATCCTTACGTGCCCCTCGAGGAGTTAGACTAATAACCCTGTCGATGTTTAGCGTCCGCAATGTAAACGACGATTTGCGCGGATCTACCGTGCGCCACAAAGAGGGCTGAGGTAGCGATGCATAGTCTTGGTGTACTCATTCACGGTGCGACCGCACCGACCGAGTTAGGCCCTTTAGCGAAACTCGCAGAAGAGCATGGTTTCTCGGAAATATGGGTCAGCGAAGATTATTTTATGTTGGCCGGATTCTCCAGCGCAGCGCTCGTACTCCACGCGACGCAGCGCGCCAAGGTGGGCCTTGGGGTCGTCGCTTCGCTTGTTCGCCACCCTGCCGTGACTGCAATGGAAGTCGCGACCCTCGCCGCTGTATTTCCCGAGCGCCTACGAATGGGCATAGGCCACGGCGTCCCGTTCTGGATTCAGCAAATGGGTCTCTATCCACGCTCACAGCTCGTCAGTTTACGGGAAGCTGTTACCAGCATACGTCGTTTGCTTGCCGGGGAGACGTTGACGGAAAGCGGACATTTTCATTTTGATGCAATCCAACTACACCATCCTGTCGATAGTGTGCCGTTATACACTGGCGTTACTGGGCCAAAATCTTTAGCGCTCTCGGGCGAGATCGCCGACGGCACGATTCTATCGGCGTTGGCGGGTCCGAAGTACGTCGCGTGGGCTAAGCAAATTATCGAAAACTCGGCGCGACAAACACATGGAAATATCGTGCACGAGTTACCGACCTATGTCTTGTATTCGGTATCACCAGACCGAAAGCTAGCGCGCAGGATAGCGCGGCAATCCGCGGCCTTTTATCTCTGTGCGATGGGTCCAACCGCCCTTACTGACGCCTACGGGCTCAATGATGAACTCGGGAAAATGATCGAGGCCGGCGGTGCGCCTATCGTCGAGAAAGAAATGCCCGAGGCGTGGCTTGATTGGCTGACCGTCAGCGGCGAGCCGGATGAGTGCGTCGAACGCATTAAAGCCCTGTACGCCGCCGGCGCAAGCTCGGTTATCGTCGCGCCCATGGCGGGCGAGTCGGTGGAAGAGCAAATCCGTATCACCGCGAAGCACGTATTGCCGCATTTGTAGTGCGCGGGTAAAGACGGTACTTGGTGCGCCGCATTGGTGAACCTCATCTGCTGTCGCGCAAGCGCTGATGGCTCACTGCCAGTAGGGTAAACACCGCTTTACCATCATGGCGCGAAAGTCCCGGGTCGAGTTTGGCAACAGCGCGCCGGTTCCCCAGTCACAAATGACACCGTAGCGGGGGATCACGTCATATTTGTCACACACCGCATCACCTCGTGATCGGCGATGCGGATAGCCTGGGTTTGGGCGTCCATGTCGCCGATGATGGCGTCGGGGTTGCGGGTGTTTTTCGCGACGAGCCGCGCGACGTAGCGGGTCGAAATTTCCTTTAGTACCTCCCCGTAGAGTTTTTTCTTGGTGCCGAAGTGGTGCAGCAGCAGAGCTTGTTTGCTCAAACCCAGTTCATTGGCAATGCGGGTGCCAGAAAATCCTTATCTACGCAAATTGCTGTCGTGCGACTTGGCACAAGTGTTCCCGGGTTTCTTTCGCCATTCTCTTCTTTAACACATGCCATTCGGTAGGTTAATAATATATTTAACGAAAATAGTAGTAAATAAACGCCCCTTAATTGAGATTTGACGACTTACCGCTTGACATGATAAAACATACCGATCGGTAAGTGATGAGATTGTTTACGATCAAACTAGGGAGCTTTGGAGATATACTTACCCCAGTGCTTTATGAGAAGAATGGGCGTATTGCCACGCTCAGGCTGAATCGACCCGACAAATACAATACCTTGCGCCCCGAAGTGATCGATGGTCTGAAATCGTGCTTGCAAGATGCGAATCTGGATAACGAGATCCGCGTCATCGTCTTGGAAGGCGTCGGCGACAGTTTCTGCGGCGGCTTCGACTTTTCGGACGGCCTGGCACACTTCGACGGGATCGGCGAGGCGGGATACGATCCAGGTGCGGATGCGCTCGGCGTCACGAACCACTATGGGAGCTATATTCCGGCATTCATGGGCTTGTGGTGCGGGCTCAAACCGACCATTGCCAAGGTTCACGGTTATTGTGTCGGCGGCGGATCGGAACTTGCGTTGTGCGCCGATCTCGTTATTGCTTCCGATTGCGCGCGCTTCGGCACGCCGTACTCGCGCGTGTGGGGCTGTCATCTGACCGGCATGTGGATCTACCGGCTGGGTCTCGCGAAAGCTAAGTATTACGCGCTCAGCGGCGAGTGGCTCAGCGGTAAAGAAGCGGCCGCGGTCGAACTCATCAATTTTTCTTACCCCCTAGAACAGCTGGATGAGAAAGTCGCCGCGCTCGCGCACAAGCTGGCTGTGATCCCGTTGACACAATTAATGGCGATGAAACTGATCGTCAACCAGGCCTACGACAACATGGGGCTGCAGAGCACACAGACCTTGGGGCCGATTATGAACGGCATCATGCGTAACACACCCGAAGGTCGCAGCTTTGTAAACACGGCGCGCGACCAGGGCGTGCGCGCCGCCGTCGAAAAGCGCGACGGGCCTTTTGGCGACTACAGTCAGGGTCCGCGCGCGGAGCAACCGCGCAAACGCAGTGAACTCGGTCTTTGAGCGAGCTTTTTGCAAACGGAATGTGACGCTGCGCTGCGTGACATAGGCAACAACGAACGAAATCGACATGAGCGCACAAGGAGAATAATGCATGAGTTCCGTCATTTACGAAAAACGCGACCGGATCGCGTATGTCACTCTGAATCGACCGGAAGCGAAAAACGCGATCAATCCGGAAACCCACGAGCGGCTATGGGAAGTGTGGCAGGATTTTCGGGACGACGATGCGGTCGACGTCGCGATCATGACGGGCACCGACGACGCATTTTGCGCAGGCGCGGATCTCAAGTCGTACATGAATCGCTGGCCGGGCGCGAGTTCCGAAGCGGTGCGCGAGAACGTCGCCGATGGTCTCGGCGGACTCACCCGCGGGCTGCACCGCATTCCAAAACCAATCATCGCCGCGGTCAACGGCTGGGCGTTGGCCGGCGGCTGCGAAACGGCACTTGCCTGTGATATCCGCATCGCCTCGGAACGCGCCATGTTCGGCTCGTTCGAAGCGAGACGCGGCTTTCATCATGCCGACGGCGGTATTCCCCGTCTCGTGAACTCGGCCGGTGTATCGGCGGCCATGTATATGCTGCTGACGGCAGAGCCGATCTCGGCGCAATTGGCCCATCAATGGGGTCTGGTCGCTGCCGCCGTACCCCACGAACAACTGATGTCACATGCGGAACTCGTCGCGAAGCAGATCCTGCGCAACGACCAGGAAGCCGTGCGCTCGGCCAAGAAAACTATTCTGGACATGATCGGCCGCGATCTCGACGATCAGCTGCGTCTCGAAGCGCTGAACGGATACAGCGTGGCAACCCGGCCGGACGTTGCTGAGCGTCTGCAACGTTTCTACGACAAGACCGACAGCGGCCGGCACGGTGTCAATCGAACGCCGCTGAGCTGAAACAGGAAAGTCAATGTGCGAGGTAACCATGTCGTGATAGTTGAAACAGAGAAAGACGGCGACGTTTGGACGATCATCCACAATCAACCCGAGGCCCGAAACGCCGTCGACCCTGCTGCTGCCGATGCGCTGGTGGAGGCGTTCGAGGAATTCGACAACGATGCGGATGCGAAGGTCGGGGTTTTCTGGGGTGCGGGCGGTGCGTTCTGTGCCGGTTGGAATCTCAAGTACGCATCACAACTGTCGGACAGCACGAGCTTTCAGAAAGAAGTCGTGGAGGCGCTGTCCTTCCCGATGGGGGCGAACCCGGCACCGAGAGGGCCGCTAGGGCCCTCTCGTTTGGAATTGTCCAAACCGGTTATCGCCGCCGTGGAGGGGCCGGCCGTGGCGGGCGGGATGGAGCTCGCGTTATGGTGTGACATCCGGGTCATGGCGGAAACGGCCTATCTCGGGGTCTACTGTCGTCGCTGGGGCATACCGCTGCTCGATGGCGGCAGCGTGCGACTGCCGCGGCTCGTCGGCCAGGGTAAGGCACTCGAGATCGCGTTGACCGGGCGCAAGGTCACCGCCGAGGAGTGTTACCGGATCGGCCTTTGCGAAAAAGTTGTCGAGCACGGCGGCGCGCGGATCGCCGAACGATCATCGAATCGCGCGGCATGTCCATTCGAGAGGGGATGAAGCTCGAGTGGGCGAACGGCGTTCAGTCCGTCGCCAACGAAGGTGTTGCGGGCGCCGAGCGTTTTGCTCAAGGCGCCGGCAGACAAGGCAGCTTCGAGGACATATAGCCGGAGAACTATTCCCGCTCGCATCAGCCGCTAAAGCAGCCGCCGTTCGACATTGTGACGACGCTTTGCAAGGCAGCGTCCGTCGAGACGGTCTGCATTGCACGCCATTAGCGTTAACATAAAAAACCCCAAATCAAATTACCTGACTAAGTTGAGAGGCAGCGATGAAAACACGCATTACAGAATTATTCGGTATTGAATATCCGATCATCCAGGGCGGTATGCATTTTGTCGGCTTTGCGGAACTCGCCGCCGCAGTATCTAATGCGGGTGGTCTGGGGATCATCACCGGGCTGACCCAGAAGACGCCGGCTGATCTGGCGAATGAAATCGCCCGCTGTCGCGACATGACGGATAAACCGTTAGGCGTTAACCTCACTTTTCTGCCGGTGGTGGAGGCACCCGATTACCCCGGTTACATCGATGCAATCGTTAAGGGCGGCGTACGCATCGTTGAAACTGCGGGGAATAATCCCGCCAAGTGGATGCCGGTTTTGAAGGAACACGGTATCACCGTGATACATAAATGCACCACAGTACGACACGCGCTGAAGGCTGAATCGGTTGGGTGCGATGCGTTGTCGATTGACGGTTTCGAATGTGGCGGCCACCCGGGTGAGGATGACATTCCGAACATGATCCTGCTACCGCGCGCGGCCGACGAACTGAAGGTGCCGTTCGTATCGTCAGGCGGCATGGCGGATGCGCGTTCGCTCGTCGCATCGCTGGCGATGGGCGCCGATGGTATGAACATGGGTACGCGTTTCATCGCCACCCAGGAAGCGCCCGTGCATGACAACGTCAAGCAGGCAATTTTGGCGGCGACCGAACTCGATACGCGGCTGATCATGCGGCCGCTGCGCAACACTGAACGGGTATTGACGAACGCGGCGGTCGAGCGCATTCTCGACACCGAGCGTAGGCAGGGTGCCGATCTTAAGTTCGAAGACATCATTAAAGAGGTTGCTGGCGTCTATCCAAAGGTTATGCTGGATGGCGATATGGATGCCGGTGCGTGGTCTTGCGGTATGGTCGCCGGTTTGATCGACGACATTCCAACGGTGAAAGAACTGATCGAACGCATTATGGGCGACGCCAAGACGTTGATCTCAGAGCGACTGCATAAGCTGGCGGCATAGCGAGGACCGCGGACGCTGGCGCCGGACAGGTTTGTGTGGGCGCTGGGTTGGCTTCCGAAGCGTAGCCGTAGCGATTGCGCCCCGTTAGCACCGACAGGTGTTCAGAGAAAACTGCCTCCGGATTCGGCGAGTTTCTTCAGCAGCGGCGCCGGCTTCCATGACGCCGGATCCCCTGCTGCGAACTCGCAGACGCGTGTGTAGACCTCGGCGAGGCCGATCTGGTCGGCGTAGAACATCGGTCCACCAAGATATGCGGGTACACCGTAACCGTAGACGTAGATAACATCGATGTCGCTCGCGCGTTGTGCGATACCTTCCTCGAGGATCCACGCCGCTTCGTTGATCAACGAATACATCAAGCGTTCAACGACCTCGCCGGCCGGGATCGGCCGCCGAGCAATGCCTTTCTCTGCGGAATACTCGACGATGAGTTCCTCGATGACCGGGTCACGTTCACGCCCGCGTGTTTCGGGATTGTATTTGTAGAAGCCGCCACCGGTTTTCTGGCCGAAACGACCGAGTTCGCAGATCCGATCGCCGAGCTCGCAGTAGCGTTCACCGGGTGGCAGACTCTGCGGCAAGCCCTTACCTTGACGGATGCGCCAGCCGACATCGAGGCCCGCCAGATCCGACATCGTCAGAGGCCCCATAGCGAAGCCGAGTTCGTAGATCGGGTTATCGACCTCGTGCGGCAAGGCCCCTTCTTCCAACATGTATTGCGCCTGCGCAAGATACTTGTGGATCATCCGATTGCCGACGAAACCATCGCACACGCCAACGACCACGCCGACTTTCCCGATCGCCCTGGCGAGCGCGAGTGTCGTCGCTAGGGTCTCGTGACTGGTTTTTGCGCCGCGCACGATCTCGAGTAGCTTCATGACGTTTGCCGGGCTGAAAAAGTGCGTGCCGATGACCTTCTCCGGACGTTTCGTCACCGCTGCGACTTCATCGACATCGAGTGTCGATGTATTCGAGGCGAGGATGCATTCCGGTTTCGTAACTTCGTCGAGCCGGGCGAAAACTTCTTTCTTGATTTCCATGTTCTCGTAGACAGCTTCGATAACCATGTCGACAGGGGAGAGTTCGTCGAAACTCAGGGTCGGTGTGATCAAGCCCAGACGGATGTCGACGTCGTCCATACTCAGGCGCCCTTTTTTTGCCGTCCGCTCGTAGTTGCCGCGCATGACTGCAAGGCCCTTGTCGAGAAATTGCTGTTCCGATTCGAGCAGCACGACGGGAATGCCGACGTTGGCGAAGTTCATAGCGATGCCGCCGCCCATCGTGCCCGCGCCGATCACGCCGATCTTCTTGATGTCGAGGACCTTCACGTTGCCAGGCATATCATCAACTTTGCTCGCCGCGCGCTCCGCGAAAAAGATATGGCGTTGCGCGGCCGACTGTTGGCTGTCATGCAGTTCCTGAAACAGTTCGCGCTCGCGCGCCATGCCTTCATCGAAGGGCAGCGTACACGCGGCTTCAACGCAGGCGATGCAGCTCAGGGGCGCCTGAAAGCCGCGCCGCGTCTTTCGCATGCTTGCGCGCGCGGCTTCAAAGATGGCCGGATCGACGCCGGTGACTTTATCGTTCATGTCGCGCACTTTCTTCAGCGGCGCGCCTGCAGCGACTATCCTGCGCGCGAAGGCAAGGGCGCCTTCGAGTAATTTGCCTTCATCGACCAACTCGTCGATGACGCCGGCGGTGTGCGCGGCCTTGGCCGGGATCTGGGTTCCCCTAGCAATGGCGTCGAGCGCGGCCTCGGCGCCGATCAGTCGCGGCAGGCGCTGCGTGCCGCCTGCGCCTGGCAACAAACCGAGATGCACTTCGGGGAGGCCGACGCCCGCGGAAGGTACGGCCACCCGGTAATGGCAGCACAACGCCGTTTCCAGTCCGCCGCCGAGAGCCGTGCCGTGGATCGCGGCGATTACCGGTTTCGGCATGCCCTCTATACGCTTCAGGGTATCGAGAAAATGCGGCGGTTCCATCGGTTTCCCGAATTCTGAAATGTCCGCACCGGCGATGAACGTGCGGCCGTCGCAGATCAGGATCACGGCGAGCGTGTCATCCGCGCTCGCCGCCGCAAACGATTCGCTGAGGCCCTGGCGAACGTGCTGTGAGAGTGCGTTAACCGGCGGGTTATTGACCGTGATGATGCCGACATCACCGTCTTTGCGGTAGGAGACTGAATGCGTCATGGGCGGTTTTCTTCTTTATCGGTTGGCGGGAATATGAGTCAGGAAGTCTAACCCAATCGCAGGCCTGCATGAAAATGCTGAGACGCGACCGTGTTGACGCGCCGAATTCGGATTCGAGACGCTTTCAATACCTGCATGACTCACCCCGTCGCTTGTTTTTTGCATCGCAACCATTGATTTTATAGCCCTGGCTCCGCGAATAGATTTTCGATATCCCGATGACTTAGATCGAATCGATAGTAGAACCAAGGTCCATCGCAGGTTTCGAAGCCGGTGAGGGGCCAGCAGTCTGTCGGACGAAACGACCGTTTATACTCCCGATATGTAACCTCGCCGACGGCACGAACGAGATTTTCAGGCGCACGATCGCGCCGAGCGGCGCGCAATCGGTATGAAACCGCGGAGCAACGCGTGAGCCGAGTCGCGGCGGAGACGGCGAGCGAATTCGGTGCGGCGCCCAGCCGGCTGACCAAATGGTACATCGTCGGCGTGCTGGCACTCGTCTATGTCTTTAATTTCGTCGACCGCCAGATCATTTCCGTTCTCCAGGAACCGATGCGCGCGGAGCTGGTGCTGCGCGACACGCAACTGGGTTTGCTGCAAGGCCTGACGTTCGCCTTGTTCTACGTCACGATCGGTATCCCGCTGGCGCGCTGGGCGGACGTCGGCATCCGCCGCAACGTGGTCGCGCTGGCCGTCGGCACATGGAGCGTGATGACGGCCTTGTACGGCGTGGCGCAGAACTTCACCCATCTGCTGCTCGCCCGCATTGGCGTCGGCGTTGGCGAAGCCGGTGGCAGCCCACCGTCACACTCGATCATTTCCGATTTGTTCCCACCGGGTCGCCGCGCTTTACCGCTGGCGATTGATTCGAGCGGCATTACCTTCGGTGTGTTTTTGGCTTACGTCTCCGGCGCTTGGGTGAGCGATCATTTTGGTTGGCGCAATGTGTTCATCGCGCTCGGTATACCGGGGGTGATCCTCGCGCTGATGGTACGGTTTACGATCAACGAGCCGCGGCGCGGACGTTTCGACCCGCCGGGTGCAGATCGTCATCCGCCCGCGATACTCGCCGTGGTCAAGCAGCTGGCCGCGACACGGACCTTCGTGCATTTATCACTGTCGGCCGCACTGCACGCTTTCGTCGCCTACGGCGTGGGGGCTTTTCTCGTGTCATTTTATGTCCGCAGTTACGCCATCCCCACCGATCAGATCAGCATCGTCGCGTTGCCGCGCAGTCCGACGTTGCTGGCGCACACGGCTTGGGATCTGCAGGCCAGCGCGACGGGCGCTTCATCCTCGGGCTCGGCACTCAGGTAAAGGGACACAACGAACGCCGTTTCGGCGTTAAGTGGGCATCGCCGGCGAAGAAACTTCGCGAGGTTATTCTCGCAATACGGGCCGTCTGGGATTGTTGGCAGGATGGGACACCGCTCGATTTTCACGGTGAATTTTATCGCTCGAATCTAATGACGCCGTTCTTCAGCCCGCCGCCGCTAGCGCACCCGAGGATCCCGATATTCATCGCCAGCTTGAATCGTCATGTAACGCAATTGGCCGGCGAGCTTGGCGATGGATTTCACGTGCACCCCATGCACTCGGCGAAATTCATCAAGGAATCGATACTTCCCGATATCGAAAAAGGCGCGCGCCGCAACGGACGCTCGCGCAAGGATATCGAGATCTCGACCGCCGCGTTCATTGCCATTGGTGACACGAAGGCCGAGATCGACGAGAAGCGCGAGGAGATCCGTCGCCAGATTTCCGTCTATGCTTCGACGCGGACCTATCTCCCTATGCTTGAGGCGCACGGATGGAGTGATGTTGGTGGGCGGCTGCATCACTTGGCGGGGCAAGGAGATTGGGCGGGAATGGCTAACGAGATCACCGACGAGATGCTGGATGTATATTCTATCGCCGGCACGCCCACAGAGATCCCGGCGCTGGTTAAAGCGCGCTACGACGGACTTCTCGATCGCGTGACGTTCTACTTCGCCGATCCACCGCGGACGAACACCGCTCGCTGGCGCCGAATCGTGCAAGCGTTAAGGGCGTAGCATGATTTGCAGTGAGCGCCTCGTGCAATATCCGGCTTAGTCCGAGTAGCTGGTAAATTCGGTGTTAACGAAACGCGGGGATCACTTCCTTCGCCATGAGTTCGATATGTTCATCGCTCCAGCTGGGATGCAGACCCGGCGGTATGGCCCACGTGTAGAAGCGCTTACTGGTAGTTGCCTTGACATATTTGCTAATCATGTCAATCGCCTGCTCGGGTCTCACGATATAGCATTCGTTGCTCTCGATCGATTCTCTGGTCGCCGTGACGGGTTTAATGAAATCCATGCCGGCCGCCTTAAACCACTTGCCGTATTCGTTTTGTTGGTAGGCGAGGTGTTCTACCGCCTCACGCCAACGCTTCTCGGGATCTTTTGAGACGTGCAACCAAGCGTAACCCGCCGCGATGTCGTAATCATCCGGGTTCTTGCCGGTGTTTGCGAGTTCTTGCCGATACACTTCGGTAAACGGACCGATCGGGCCGATCGCAATGTAGCCAGCCCCGACCCGCGCGGCGCGTTTAACCGCGACATTGCTGAAGCCGGCGATCCAGAGCCGAGGATTTTTTTGCACTGGCAACGGTCGCAACTGAATATCTTCATATTGATGAAATTGGCCTTTGAAGCTGAACCGTTCTCCGGCGAACAAACGCTGAATAATCTCGATGCCTTCGTCCATGCGTTTTCCGCGCGACTTCGGCGCTACACCCCATGCTTTGAGTTCTTCGAGTTTATATCCCACGCCGAGACCGAGTTGCAGGCGCCCGCCAGAAATCACGTCTAAAGTTGCCGCATCCTCGGCGACCCTCACCGGGTCGTGCAAGGGTAACAACAACACACTCGTGCCGATGTCGACTTTTTTCGTGCGCGCGGCGATCGCACAGCCGATCGCTAGCATCGAAGGAGAATAACAATCTTCTAGAAAATGGTGTTCGGAAAGCCAGATATCATCGAAACCTAGTTCTTCGGCGCGCGCGATCTGATCAAAACAGGCATGGTAGAGTTCAGTATTATCGCGTTGCCATTGAGGTGGATTGCGAAAGTCATACCAAAGTCCAAATCGTAACTTTTTATCGTTCATTTTCGTTGACGCTCCCTCCAACTGAGGATTCTAGGTTCGAGACAATGCAAATTGTGGGCGCGGTTATTACCGCAACCCATTCTACACAAGCGACGCAACAAAACCGTAACGTCGATACCTGCTTGCGGCACCGCTGGTAGCGCGCTGCTAAAATTTCGTAAACGGACACGTGCGGAGACGAATTCATGGCAGGTGGTTGGACGAAGGATGGGGCGGTTCAGGACCAAATCGACGCCAGCGTTGCCGACGCGGTGAAACACGCGCGCGACCAACTCTCGCAGGGTTTAGGACGATCTGAGTGCATAGACTGCGGTCTTGGCATTCCCGCCGCCCGCCGCAGCGCAGTACCCGGTGCTCAGCGTTGCGTGTCGTGCCAAGAAATCGCCGATGCGTCTTCTAGTACAGCCGAGCCATTCAATCGGCGTGGCAGTAAAGATAGCCAACTGCGCTAAGGTATCGCTCATTGCCGTGCCGAAGTGCCGCCGTCTATGACGAGCACCGTGCCGTTGCAGTAAGAGGCTTCGTCCGAGCCTAAATACAAACAGCCATAAGCCATCTCCCGCGGTGTTCCGGCGCGCGCCATCGGCGTTAACTGACTCGCCACTTCATCGTCATCGAAGACATTCATTACCGGCGCGATCATAGGCGTGTCGGTATAACCCGGGCAGACACAGTTGACACGGATCCCTTGTTGCGCATAAGTCGTCGCCAATGCACGCGTTAAATTGATCACACCGCCCTTAGCGGCACAATAGGTGTGCGCCGTCGGCATGCCCAACATCCCGGAAATACTCGCCACGTTAACGATCGAACCATAACCCTGGGCCAACATTTGTGTTAGCGCAGCGCGATCTATATACGCGCAGGCATCGAGATTAAAGCCGATCACTTCACGCCATTTTTCATCGCTGGTCGTGGCCAAGGGATCCATGGAGCCCGGGCTCTTCTCTTGCCAGCTCCAACCGACGCTGGCTGAATGTACGAGAATATCGACGCGCCCAAAAGCGGCGACGGTCGCGGCTACGATGTCGTTTGCAGCACCGGGTGTCGCGAGATCCCCTGGCAAGATCATGCCATCACCACCGTCCGCGCGAACTTCAGCTAATACCGTCTCTAAATTCGCGGCGGTGCGTGAAACCCCGATTACCGTCGCGCCCTCACTTGCAAATAATGTCATGCAGGCGCGTCCGATCCCGGTGCCGGCACCGGTAATAATGGCGATTTTGTTTTTTACTCGATCGGTCATAAATTCGTTCCTCGTTGCACGCTGCTCAGGGTTTCTAGTTATAGTCGTTCAAATACCGTGGCATTTGCCATGCCACCCGACTCGCACATGGTTTGCAGTCCGTAGCGACCACCCGCACGCTCGAGCGCACGTAATAAATTGGCGGTTAGACGCCCGCCCGATGCGCCGACGGGGTGACCTAACGCGATCGCACCGCCGAGGGCATTGACTTTAGCCGGATCCGCCTCCAGTTCTTTCTGCCATGCCAAAACGACGGATGCAAACGCTTCGTTAACTTCGCATGCGTCGACCTCAGAAAGTGCAATGCCAGCGCGTGCCAGGACCTTTTTTGTTGCCGGAATAATGCCTGTCAGCATCATGATTGGATCAGCGCCTACCACGGCAAACGAAGTAACGGCAGCCCGCGGATCTAAGTTCCACCGCCGCGCAAGAGATTCCTCTACGACTAAGGCCGCGCTTGCACCGTCGCTAATTTGACTAGAATTACCGGCGGTTACTGACCAATTTATCTCGGGAAAGCGTGCCGACATGCGTGGGTTTTCAAACGACGGTGCCAAGCTGTTGAGTTTTTCCACCGTGGTATCCGCACGTATCCCTTCGTCTTCGCGAACGATACGTGCGCTATCGCCTGCAGCGTCATTGACCTCAATCGGGACGATATCGTCGCGCGCGGCGTCGCGATCCGCGGCGGCACAACGATGCGACCGTAACGCATAGTTGTCTTGTTCTGCGCGACTCAAGTGCCAATGCGCCGCAATGCGTTCTGCGGCAATGCCTTGGTGAATCAGACCATCGGGGTAACGCGCCTGGAACCGCGGTCCCATATTGTCTTTACCCAAGCGATTAGCCCGCATCGGCACCGTGCCCATCATTTCCACACCACCGGCAATTACAACGTCGTAAGCTCCCGCGATCACGCCCTGGGCGGCGAAATCGAGGGCTTGCTGCGCCGAGCCGCATTTGCGATCGAGGGTCACGGCCGGCACTGATTCCGGTAAACCCGCAGCCAGCACCGCTTGGCGCCCGATATTGCCCGACTGTTCGCCAACCTGGATCACACAGCCACTGATCACGTCTTCAATAGCGGTTGGATCGATATCGTTGCGCGCGACCAGCGCGGCCAGTACCTGCGCGTAAAGATCGACCGGATGAATGCCGGTAAGTGCACCATTATCGCGACCACGCGCAAAGGGCGAACGCAGCACGTCGATGATCATCGCACGCCGCATTCGCTCAGTTCCCGTGACGGCGCAGCGATAATTCTAAACCAGCCGCTTTCACCTGCACGACCGAGGTCTGCGCTAAGCGCATCAAGCGCCGCGCTTGCTCGAGTTCTGGTGTGGACAGCAGCGGCAGGCGTCGCTTGACCGGGCCCGCAGCCCGCATGCGATCCAGATCCGCCGATGGCACCAATGCCCGCAAAATAAGTTCGTCATCGCTATCGACACCATAACGTTTTCGCAATGCTTCAAGCGACGGTTGTTCCGGCGGCTTGGCGCACACTTCCTGGGCGCGCGGGCTCGCCATTATTTTATCGAGCACATTCGCTTCGATTGGCGCGACAGTTTCACCATAAAACCCGGCGGCATATTGGATGACTTCATCGGGTACCGTCGCATAACGTTCACCGCTGACAATGTTCAACACCGCTTGCGTTCCGACTAACTGACTAAAAGGCGTCGCCATACCGGGATAACCGAGTTCACGCCTTACGATCGCCGTTTCTTGCAGTACTTCGTCCAATCGCGCCGCCATTTTATGCTGCACAAGTTGTGCCTTGAGCGTGCCTACCATGCCGCCCGGGATCTGATGTTGAATCGACAGGACATCGTACTCAGCATGTTGGTTTACCAGGAAACCGCTCGCGCGACCGGCCCTTTCAAAGTGTTCTGCGACCGGGGCAAACAAGCTCGTATCGAGGCTATGGGTGTGACCTAAAAGTTCAATATTTCGCGCCATAATTTCCGTCGAAGGCACCGAAGGTCCGTTGGCCATCGGTCGGCTGGCGGTATGAATAATGCGAACGCCATGTTCGATCGCGTCGAGGTATGCTTTCGCCGACTGTCCCAGCAAATTATTCGAATGAAACTCGATCGGCTTGCCGCGCGCTTTAGCGATAACGGCCGGCACTAAAGTTTTTATACGATCGCGGTCGAGCACCCCGGCGGTGTCATAGAGCAATAACGTATCGATGTCGGGGCACGCTGATAACTTGTCTGCTTTGTCCGCGTAGTATTCATCGGTATGTACCGGGCTTAAGGTAAACATAATCGAGCCCGCGACTTCAGATCCGAATTCTTTGGCGACTTTGGCCAAACGGTGCATTTTCTCGATATTGAATAGGACGTCATAGATCCAAAAACTACGACAGCCGTGCACATTCAGCTGCCGCATCCAGGCGTCCATCAACGCATCCGGTGTCACCCCGAAAGTCACCGATGCATTCGAGCGCATGCCACCACGGATCGGTGTGCGGGGCATGGATTGTGTTAATAGATCGAGGCCTTCCCAGGGATTTTCCTGGCAGTATTTGATCAATACTTCAAACATCGACGAGCCGGTGAGGTCGATGACGCGAAAGCCCGTACGGTCGAGCACCGGTGAAACGGGGAGGGCGTGGCCGGCCTGCATACGCATACCCCACAGGCTTTGCTGGCCGTCGCGCAAAGTCTCGTCTAAAAATTCGATATGCGCCATAGGTCGACTACTCCGAGGACGGGGGTGGGTATGCGGGAAGCAACACTTGTTCTAGCCAGCGGGTGTGCAAACGGTTCGCGATGAAGTCCGGATGGCTAACAATGCGACGCTGCAAATCGAGATTCGTGGCGATACCGGCAATGGTAAATTCGCGCAAAGCCCTGTGCAGGCGGCCGATGGCAAGTTCACGCGTATCTGCGGTAATAATCAATTTTGCGATCATCGAATCGTAGTAGGGCGGCACCCGATAACCTGCATGGCAATGTGTATCAAGACGTATCCCGGCGCCCTGCGGCGGTTCCCACGTCGTGATCACGCCAGGGCATGGGCGAAAATTTGCGTGCGGATCTTCGGCATTAATGCGGCATTCAATTGCGTGACGATGAAGCTGGATCTGTGCTTGTTCTAGTGCCAAGGGTTCGCCGGCAGCGATGCGAAATTGTTGTTGCACAAGATCGATCCCGCTCGCTTGTTCGGTCGCCGGATGTTCGACCTGGATACGGGCGTTAACTTCCATGAAATACACGGCTTCACGCCCGGGATCGTAGAGAAACTCCACCGTGCCGGCGCCGCGATACTTGAGGCTCGCGAGCAATTTTGCCGCGGCGTGATGGAGCGTGCTGCGCACTGTGTCAGGCAAGGCGGCGCACGGTGCTTCTTCGATCAGCTTCTGGTAACGACGCTGAATCGAGCAATCGCGTTCACCGCAATGCAATACCTTGCCATGGCCGTCGCCCAACACTTGCACTTCAACATGGCGCGCACTTTCAACGAAACGCTCCATGTACAGCGTGCCATCGCCAAACGCTTCGCGTGCTTCGCTGCTCGCGCGATCGAATGTTTTCTCGAGATCTTCCGTATCACGGGCAACAAACATGCCGCGTCCACCACCGCCCGCCGAAGCCTTCATTACAACTGGCAACCCGAGCTCGACAGCAGTCTTCTTCGCTTGTTCTAGATCGGCGATGCGATCCGATCCCGGTGTAATCTCGACCTGAGCACGCTGGGCGATCTCGCGTGCGCGCAGTTTGTCCCCTAGGGCCGCGATCGTCTCCGCGCGAGGACCGATGAATACAATATCGTTGTCCGCACACAATTGCGCCAGGTCAGCGCGTTCGGAAAGAAAACCATACCCGGGATGCAGTGCATCACAGTGCGTGCTGTGTGCGGCGTGCAGTAATAATTTGGGGTCGAGATAGCTGCACTTGGCCGGTGCCGAGCCGATCACGACGGCTCGATCCGCCATCTCGGCGGCGAGGCTACCGTGATCAGCGGCGGAGACAACCTGCACGGTTTCAATGCCCAAAGCGTGCGCCGCGCGCTGAATGCGTACCGCTATTTCGCCCCTATTTGCCACCAATACGCGTTGCAGACCCATACGAAAACTATCGTCCGGCAACTAGTCGCTTAGTGCGACAATAAACAACACTTGGTCGAATTCCACCATGTCACCATCCGCCACGCAGATTTCTTGAATCGTACCGACGACACCCGCCCGCACCGGGGTAAACAATTTCATCACCTCGACTAAGCAAACTTCTGTCTCGAGGTCGACTGCTTGTCCGACCTCGACATAAGGTGTCGCACCGGGTTTTGGGGCGCGATAGAACGTACCGAGGTTGGGGGCGCGTATTGCCACCATGCCGGACGGTACTTCGCGAGCTAGCATTCTCATCTCGGGTGCTGATGGCTGTTGAATCGGAGGCACGGCGACCTCATTTGCACCGGAGCTGGGAGACTGAACTGCCGCCGTCATGGGCGTCCCCTGCCCGGGCAGAGTAGCACCCGGATCGTTAGAAAGGAAAAGCTCGATGGTCTCGGATTTTAAATGCAGTTCGTCCCAATCCGATTCGTGAAACAGCTCCATGAGATCTTCGAGGTCACGAAATGGTGTCGCTTGCGCTCTATGCTTGCTCATGCGAAAAAGTTTGCACCAATTTAAGTTGAGATTTTGTCACGGTAATGTATTGCCGCAATAAGTGCTGGTAATGGGTGTTCTACGATAACGGTTTTCACACCCGCCTCAACCGCAGCTGCAATGCCATTATCATGGTTGAGTACCGCGCCGCTGACAGTTTTATGGTTGCCGATAAGCCTTGCAAACGTCGCTACTTCGTCAGCCGCAACGAGCTGGTCGAGATTGAAACCGTCGCTTTCTCCTCCCGGTGCAGGCGCTCGCGCCTCCAAGGTTGACGCTTGTTGTGCCCATGCGCTGAGCCGTGATAAGTAAATATCGTCTTCTACTTGTGTAACACTCACCGGCAAACGATCCACGTAGACCTTGCCGTTGTTACCATCGACCGTTATTGTTTTTCCGGTTAAGGATGCGACCACGCCGACCCCACAACCCACGACGCAAGGCAAATTGAGCTGCCGGCTGACAACGGCCGCGTGCGAAGTCGTACCCCCCGTCTCGGTGACGATCGCACGCGCCGCAATCATTGCATGCACGTCATCTGGGCTCGTCTTTTCGCGCACTAAAACGATGTCCTCGCCATCGCCGGCACGCTGCTCAGCTTCGTCGCTATCCTGTACGGCTATACCGCAAGCGACCCCTGGACAGGCACTATCGCCTTGCGCGATCGGTGAATGCGAAGCACTTGCCGCGAGCACTGGTCGCAGCAAACTGCGAATTTGATCGGCGGTGACGCGCCGTAACGCCGTTTGCTCATCGATCAACCCTTCATCGACGAAATCGACCGCAAACCGAACGGCGGCGCGTGCTGCGCGCTTCGCCGCCCGCGTTTGCAACAAAAAAAGCTGGTCGTTCTCGACCGTGAATTCGATGTCTTGAACGTCACGCGCGTGCTTCTCGAGCTGCTCAGCGGCGTCGAGCAACTTCTCATGAATAAGGGGCGCACGTACCGCCAGCGCGGATAATGGCGCGGGTGTCACACTACCGGAAACAACGTCTTCGCCTTGGGCGCAAGGCAAATACTCGCCATAGGGGCTTGGATCGCCGCTCAACGGATTCCGCGAAAACAGTACCCCGGTACCCGAGCGCTCACCTTGATTGCCAAATACCATCGCCTGAATCGTGACAGCGGTACCTAAATCGTCGGGAATGTTTTGATGTTTGCGATAACGCTTTGCCCGACGCGTGTTCCAAGAATCAAATACGACGCGCACCGCGGCGTGAAGTTGCTCGCGAGCAGTGTCGGGTAAACGGTGTCCGCTCGCGTGCTCCACGACGCTACGGCATTCCTGGGGACTCGCGCTGGGGGGAATATCCACGCCCGTGGTTTTGAGCACCAGCCGCGCATAAAGCTCGAGAAAACGACGATGTGTGTCGCGTGCGAATGCCGCATCGCCGGTGAGCGTGGCAAGTGCGCGCTCCGTGTCATCATTAATGCCGAGATTAAGCACGGTATCCATCATGCCAGGCATTGAAATCGGTGCGCCGGAACGTACCGACAGTAACAACGGTTTGGGACCACGGTCGAACGTGCGCCCCGTTTGCTCTTCCAGCCAGGCCACACCGGCATCGAGTTCCGCGCTCAAGCCTTCTGGGAAGGTGCCGCTTTTGAGATAAGCGCGGCACGCCTCCGTGGTGACCACGAACGCCGGCGGCACGGATAAGTTCAACGCCGTCATTTGTGCGATCGAATATGCTTTGCCGCCGATTACCTCCCGCGACGGTAACTGCCTCCCATCCAACCGCAGTATCCACGCCGCCACCACGAGTCATTCTTCTCGCTTGCGGCCAAAAATGCGGAGTAAATCTTCATGCATTTCAAACCACACGGTGTGATAGCTATCGATATGCACGTCAGAGATCCATTCTGTACCGCCATCGTCTGCCTTATCCAGGGCCTGCCCCAGTTTTTCAAGATAGTAACGCATGCGGGGCTCAGCGCCCCCGAGGCGTTCGAGAACCGGCGTTATCGCCTCGTGTAGATCGCCTAAACGATCGAGTGTTTTTTGATCGTGAACGGGATCAGAATGATCATTAGGTACTTGTTGACCGCCGACGGTCATCGTCTGCCAGTCAGTGATAAGCTGTTTAAGCACGACATTTAGGCGCTCAAATTGTTCGTAAGCGTCGCCCAGACCTGGGTCGCTGCGTAGCGCCGCAAAACTAAGGCTGTAGTTGTTTTCAACGATCATGCGGCCCAAAGGCGTGAGTAAAAAACCCTCTTGGGCCGCCATTGCGCGCCCGCTCTCGACCGCCCGCTCAAGACCAGCGGCTATCGCAGTCTCACTCAAACCCAGTAGCGGGGCCAAGGTTTTCGCGCTACTGTGCTTCTTGATCGCCAGGCCATGCAGAATCAAGTGTTGTGACAACAAACTCCGCTCCTTGTATTTAATCGACTCGCGCTAACACGCGATCACGCACTTCGCGTCGCAAGATCTTATTCGCTGCGCTTTTTGGCAATTCTGGCCACCGCTCGATGGCTTTAGGGCATTTATAATTAGCCAGATGCGCGCGCGCATGCGCTAGCAACGCGTCAACATCTAAGTCTGCTCCTCCAGCGACTACGGCGTGCACACGATCGCCCCATTTCTCATCCGGCACTCCGATCACCGCGGCTTCTAAAACGCCCTCGAACGCCAGGAGAACGTCTTCGACTTCACGGGGATAAACATTATAGCCGCCCGAAATCAGCATATCGTTCTTACGGTCCAGGATATAGAAGAACCCATCCTCATCCATTTTGCCCACATCGCCGGTATGCAACCAACCGTTGCGAAATACCGCTGCGGTTGCCTCGGGCCTGTTCCAGTAATAAGCCATGGTTTGCGGTCCGCGACAAACGATTTCGCCGATTTCGCCGGGTGGTAACGGCTGATCGTCAGCATCAAAAATCTGGCACTCGACTATCGTAAAAGGGCGCCCACAGGAGCCACTGCGGTCATGCGCACCGGGATCGAGATAAGTAATAACCATGGGGCTTTCCGCTTGCCCATACACCTGAGCGAAAATAGGGCCAAAACGAGCTTGTGCCCGCGCCAGTAGCGCAGGCGAGATAGGCGATGCCCCGTAGCAGATGCGGCGTAGCCTAAATGCGGCGGTATCAGCTGCGGCGTCTTCCAAGATCATCGCCAACATCGTCGGTACCGCAAACGTCATGCTGGCGTGGCTACTCGCGGCGAGCGCGATAAAATCAGCCGGGTCGAATTTCGACATGACTAAGGATTGCGCGCCGCGCGCCACGGCCGGCAAGAAAAATGCCCCCGAGGCGTGGGCGATCGGGGCCGCGTGCAAAAAAATATCCTCGGCGCTCATGTCAGGCACGAGATCGCACAGAAATGCGCTCAGTTCGGCGAGCTCGCCGCGAGTCGTCAACGTGACCGCTTTGGGTTGACCCGTAGTGCCACCCGTATAACCCAAGCGGTAAGGTGCGTCGAGATCCCGGTCTACAGCGCAAGCATTGCTGTCACCATTCTCGATCATACCAGCGAGCTCAGCGATGCCAATGTCAAACTCACACCCAAGCCCAGCGATATCGGCATGAATAACGCCTGTTGCGCCGCTGTCTTCGAGTTTGTAGTTATGGCTCGCAAGCTTTTCGCGCAAATTCATACCAACCCGCACGAGCCCCGATTTCGCCAGTGCATAGTAGGCGATCAAACAATCGATCCCGTTCGGGAGCGCGACCCCAACGCGATCCCCGGGCGTGAAACCATAGTCCAGTAAGGCATTGCCAAGGCGGTCGGTTGCCGCATCAAAATCACGAAACGACAAAATGCGCTGGCCTTCGACTAAGCAAGCCTTATCCTTATAATGCCGCGCCGCGCGACGAATGAGAGCACCGATCTGCATCGCCTACTTCGCGCGCAAAGCGTCGATATCGGATCGCGACAGACCCGCACCCCGACCGCGTAGGAGGCGAGAGCGCGCCTGCTCAAGCTCATAGAGTTCCGTTGCACGGGGATCATCGTAGTGATTTTTGACCCAATTGTCGCAGAGAAACCTAAAGCGATCTTGAATGCTTGGGGGCGTGAATTCTCGGGCGCGAGCATTATATTCGGCGAGCGTTAATACGCCCTCGTTAGTGCGATAACGGTCGATTTTAGGATCGAGATGTGTACCGCCAGCGCCGATTTTTCCACAGGTTTTAGTGAACTCGCCGTCGTCCAAAATCGCATAAGGGATCGGCGAATACATGCGCGCAGGTAAATTGGCATGCTGCATCGAATAGTAATCGTGCATGCGTTGACAGGGGTTCGCCAGCGGCCCAAGAACTTCATAGAGCGACATGTTGCTGTATTCGTCGTTCAACAAGGGGCGAAAACGCTCAGCACGTTCATCGATCAACATCCAATCTTCCATCTCATAGACGCCCGCAACATGTGCGAGATCCTTCACGATACTGAAATACGCTATCGCGCCGGCATCCATCATTTGATCACGCGACCAGGCAGCAATCCGTTGCCATAATTTTGACGTTGCGTCCTTCATGATTTTCGTCAGAGATTCAAACGTTGTGGTTAGTTGTTTCCGGGAATCCATGCCCACCGGTACAAAGCCTTCTGTGAGAGGGTCCGAGGTATACAAACCCACGCCCACCATATGATGTGCTTTGAATTCTGGCTCGGATTCGAACGAGCCCCAATCATCTATGATATTGAAGTGACAGCCATCGACAGCCATCGGTACCGTTAGGTTGTTATACGGGACTTCTTCCGCGACACCATCCATCCACGGGTAGTCGTGTTCCGCAAGATCCATGAAATCACGTACGATCAGTTCGCGTCCATCCGCGAGCATGTAAGGCCCTTGGTTATGAAGCGATATCCGGCTTTCGCAAGAGATCAAAAAACCATATTGTGAGGTCGTCGCCATGAACGCTTGCGCCGCCGTATGCAGTGGATCGCCTTCTGCGCAGTCGAACATGTCGGCGTGAAACACCTGTAACCGTCGCTCCGGCAATATTTGTGAACGATGGCCATAATCGGCGTTAATAAAATGCCCATCATTGCGATGCCAAGACAGCAAGAATCGTTTCCAGAAATCCATCACCAACATGACATCTTCAACAGCATCCTGTGGTCGGATCACGCCCAAAGTGATCAAATATTCACGACCGAGAAGATAGAAGGCCGGCAAACACCACCCGAGTGCCGGGTTTTGAATCTTAATCCCCATGTTGCGCGCCCGATCACCGATCTCTTCGGCGGGCATACGCGCTTCGATCTTGCGTAATAACTCAGGATAGCGATAAAACGCCATGAAATACGACAAAATCATGTAGGGGGAAACTGGAAACAGTTTTGATTCTTGTACCGTACGGGTGAGACATAACCAATAGCTCTCGTCGGCGATTTTGTGGATCAGATGATTGGTTTCTAGCAACTGTGCATAACTAAGCGACGGATGTGTCATGGGCATTACTCAGCGGTGGCGATTAATCGCCAGACTTTGGATGTGACCTCGATACTGCGTTGATAGTCTTCGGCGGTCTTGGCGGTGCCGGTCGTCTGCATGCGCACGCGATCACCTTGACGAATGCCCGACAGCTTCGCGTTCATGAAACAAGGAATGCCATACTCTCGCGTCAAAATGCCGAGATGTGAGCGCACCGAGCCACCCGCACACAGCACGCCTTTAAACTGTTCCAGGATCGGCGCGGTGAGTGTACCGCCCGAATCGTCGATGACCGCAATCGTATCTGGTGGTACGCCGCTTTTTAGATAATCGAGCACCATCGCACTAGAACGCACATAGCAGGCCGCCCCCTCGAGATCGAAGTCGTATTTCGCGACGTTGTCGCCGATCCCGCACTGGGCCCAACCGTCGCCATCGGCGTCGCCGGCCACCGCTTGGGGATGCTCGAAACTGAAATCGGCAAGGTCCTCACCGATGCCTTCTGCATCGATATAGGCATCCGGCCGTTCTTGTGCGGAAACCAATGCCGAACACTGATAACGATGGCCATAATCAAGCGCTCTGCGATCGATTTCCGCGAACCTATCTGCGGACAAAACCTGGTGCGCGGTCCCAAAGACAAATTCCGACCACGCTAAGTTGGATTTAGCAAATTCGCGGCGCACGAGATCGCGAACGGCACCGTGAAAAGCCTCGACTAAGGGGTGTTCGTTTTCACTACCGTACTTATCGGTGTCGCCGTATAACTTTTTCATAAGGCCCCTATGCAATGGATTTGTTGGCTTGCCCACAAGGCGGGCCCATCCAGGATACTGAGTAGCAAGCGCTGTGTGCAAACATCGACTCGGCCGCTGAGCAGCTCGTGACCTGATATCATTCGCCCGGCGGGGTCCGCGCCGACGCTCACGCGCAACCGAATGGTGGGTACCCCTTAGTTATTCTGGCAGCAATTATTATTCATATCATGAACTACCAAGAAATCAGCTACATCGTCTCCGATCCCTGCGCCATGATCACGATGAATCGTCCGGAGCGGCTCAATGCAATGACCGTGCAAATGCTGCGCGAAATCCGCCACGCCTGTGCCGCGGCCGAGCAAGATGCACGTGTGTTAGGCATTATTTTGACCGGCGCAGGGCGGGGTTTTTGTGCCGGCATGGACATGCAGTCGCTGGACGATATTTCTGCATCTAGCCGTTGGGATCCAAGTCCCGATGATGGACTCGAAACCGACGTAGGCGATCCCGCCATGGGTGAAAATTTCAAGGGTACGTTTACGTACTTGTTGGCCCTGCGCAAACCGTTGCTGGCGGCCATTAACGGTCCCTGCGCTGGGTTGGGTTTCTGCTTTGCGTTGCTATGCGATATGCGTTTTGTAGAGCGCCAAGCGAAATTCAGCACCGCGTTTTCACGCCGCGGTTTGGTCGCGGAACACGCGATGAGTTGGTTGCTGCCGCGCATTGCTGGTCCGTCGCGAGCCTTAGATTTATTATGGAGCGCACGGAAATTCGACGCTACCGAAGCGGATCGCCTGGGGCTCGTCGACCGTCTCTGCGAACCCAGCACTGCGCTATCGGAAGCGCAACACTACCTCAATGAACTAGCTGCAAATAGTTCACCAACCTCGTTGATGATCATGAAACAGCAAGTATATCGGCATTTAATGATGCCGCTCGGCGAAGCGATGGTCGAGACCGAACGCCTGATGCGCGAAAGCCTGGAACGGCCAGATTTTCGCGAAGGCGTGCGCTCTTTCATCGAACAACGGCCGCCGCGATTCGAGCGCATCAAGTCACCATCATGAATGCGCGTTCTGCGCCCAAGGACCGCCCCAGCCCGCTGGCCGACGTTCGAGTTTTGGATTTTTCAGGTATTGTCGCCGGCGCCTACTGTACTCGCTTACTCGCCGATCTCGGCGCCGATGTTGTGAAAATAGAACCCCTAGGCGGTGAGATGATGCGCCACGTCGACCCGCAGCGCGACGGTTGCAGTGCGTATTTTGCGGCGCTCAACAGCGGCAAACGTGCACTCGCGATGGATTTAAAAAATCCTGCCGCGATCGATCTCTGTAAGCGCCTAGTACTCGAATATGATGTCGTGGTGGAAAATTTTGCACCCGGCGTGGCTGCCCGCTTAGGCATAGATTATCCGACCCTAGCGGCACAGAATCCCCACCTGATCATGTGTTCGATTTCTGGATTCGGCCAAGCGGGCCCCGATGCGGGTCGACCGGCCTATGCACCGATCGTGCAAGCACATTGCGGCTATGAGACGCTCACTCAGCAATATCAACCCGGGCTTGATAAACCGCTGAATATGGGATCACCGGTGGGAGACACAACAGCGTCTTTACAAGCATTCGGTGCCGTCAATGCGGCGCTCTACTTTCGCGAGCGCAGTGGCATCGGCCAACACATCGACATCGCCATGCAGGATGCATTGCTAGCCACTATGCATGGTGATTTTCAGCGCGCACTGATTGACGGCAGTCGCGGACGTTACTATGGGCCCGTTAAAGCGCGTGACGGGCATCTCGTGGTGATGCCCTTATCATCACGGCACCTACGTGGCCTGGCGCAGTGCTTGCAGCGCCCCGATCTGATCGACGACGAACGCTTCAGTACGACTTCTGCATTGCTGCGAAATTTCCGCACACTTACCGCGATCATTGAGGATTGGACAGTGTGCCGCAGTGCCGATGATGCGGTAGCATCCCTATCAGCAGCGCAAGTGCCGTGTGCAAAATATCGAAGTTTTAACGAAGTCGCGGTGGATACCCATCTTGATCAACGCGGCATGATGACCGAAATCGAAGATGCCGCGGGTCCCTTACTGATGCCTAACACGCCGATGAAATTCTCGTACTGCACCGCGGCGGTAAAAAGAACGGTACCGCGGGTGGGCGAACATACCGCAGAAGTTTTACGTGATATTTTGAGATTGGATGATGATGAGATTTCGTCACTGCACGCCACGGGTGCAGTCGCGCTCGATGTGCGCGGGTCGGCGAACACTTAAGGGGCATCACCATGAAATTCAAGCTCATCGCTTTTGCGCTACCGCTTTTTGCCATGCTTCGATTCGAAAAAACCGTGGTTTCGATTTTGCGGTCAAACCCGTAGTTGCGACACCGGGATCGAAACGCTTCGATGCAGATGGCGCCAAACACTAGAACTTTGGGGATAGCTAACGCCGTCACCACAACGCCATTAAGATGCACGCGCCTAAATACAGTTTCACTTCCCTAACCAGCACGAGGACAAGCACATGGATTTTGAATACAACAAGAAATGTTTAGAATTATTAGATCAGCTAAAAAACTTCATGGTTGAGCACATATACCCGCTCGAAGAAGAAATATTCGAGTTCGTGCAAGATCCTAAAAATCTATGGGTACCGCCACCGCAGATCGAGGCGCTGAAGGCAAAAGCTAAAGCAGCAGGTCTATGGAATCTATTCTTGCCAGAAGAATACGAACCCTATAGTCCAGGATTGACGAATCTTGAATATGCGCCGCTCGCGGAAGAGATGGGACGCGTGCAATGGGCCGCGGAAGTATTCAACTGCAGTGCGCCCGACACCGGCAATATGGAAGTGCTGGCTCGCTACGGTACTGAAGAACAAAAAAAACAATGGTTGGAGCCCTTGCTAGCGGGTGAAATTCGTTCTTCATACTTAATGACGGAACCTCAAGTAGCGTGTTCAGACGCGACCAATGTTGAAACATCTATCGTGCGGGATGGCGATGAGTATGTTATCAACGGTCGCAAGTGGTGGAGTTCTTGTGTCTACGACCCACGCAACAAGATCTATATTCTGATGGGGAAGACGGATCCCGACGGCCCGCGACATCACCAACAGTCCACGATACTCATTCCAGCAGGTACGCCCGGTTTTGAAATAGTTCGACCGCTACGTGTGTTCAACGATCTGCATTCGCCGGCCGGTCATGCTGAAGTGCGCTTAAGCGATGTGCGCGTACCCGTGACCAACTTGATCCTAGGCGAGGGCAGGGGCTTTGAAATCGCGCAAGGTCGCTTGGGCCCGGGACGCATTCATCATTGCATGCGTTTGATCGGCGGCGCCCAACGGGCCTTGGAAATCATGTGTCGGCGCGTCGAAGACCGCGTTGCGTTCGGCCGCAAGCTCAGCGAGCAGTCGAGCATTCGCCAGGATATTGCTAAGTCACGCTGCGAAATAGAGCAAGCCCGATTGCTGACATTGTGGGCCGCAGATCGACTCGATCGCGAAGGCAATAAAGTCGCGCGTGACGCTCTCGGCATGACCAAAATCGCGGTGCCGCGCATGTGCCAAGCGGTGGCAGACCGCGCCATCCAGTGCCACGGTGGCATGGGGGTATGCCAAGATACGCCGATACCGGAAATTTTCGCCTACGCGCGCTTCGTACGCATCGCTGATGGGCCGGACGAAGTGCATATGTCGCAACTGGGCAAGCTAACCGTACAGCAGGTCCTCGATGCTTAAAGTCAGCTTCGTGCTTATGTAGCCGCTTAGGCGATAGGAAAATTTAGTTCGTAATCTGGTAGACGTTGTATTCGACCTTACCGGTACGCAGCCGACCCTGGCCGACGCAAACAATATTGTTGACCCAGAGATAACGCTCATCGCCGGTCTGCATGCGTGGTGTAGTAAAGAAATACTGGTCACCGTAGTCGGTCTCGCCACCGCCGCTTAGCGCTGCTTGCACCCCCGGGGTGAATTCGAGTTTGCCCGTATATTCGACATAGATGAGCGCATTGTCGTGCGTTTCAAATGTGGCGCGCACGTCGAGGTGCCCATAGTCCTCGGTCATCGTCAACCAATCTGCGCAGCCGGGTTTACGAATAATACCGCGTAGGCGTGGTCCCTCGAACGCGCCACCATCGACTTCCACAATCAGGCGATTGCCGTAAGGCCCCCTACCAAGTTCCAGCGGTGCACCTAAATTTGCGTGGTAGGTCATCAACAGTTCGGTTTTCATCATCATACTCCCTAGCCCGGATGTTGCACGAGGACCGCGGACTGACGCCGGGCAGGTTCGGTTTGAGCCGCCGGGCTGGCGTCCGAAGCATCGCCGTCGTTACGCCGAGGACGAAGTCCAAGCCCGAGCGAATCTGACCAAGTCAGAAGCCGCGGTAGCAAGCGAGCGTGATTCCAGTCGTATCGTCGCCTACATCATTGCTGACCCATGAAAATACCCGTTATCCCAACCTATTGCCACAAACACAGCGGGCGACTCGTGCAATCTCCAGGCCAGAGATTCGCGCCGAAATTAATGCAACCGTCCCGCCAGCGACTCCCCGCAGGCATCGACCCGCGGCCGCTCTGAAAGGATGGATGGCAGCTTAGACACGTGGTAATTTGCACACACGAGAACCAGACCACACGCTCAGGAGGAAAATCAATGATTGGTTACGTTACTGTGGGCACGAACGATATCGAACGCGCTGGTCGTTTCTACGACGCTTTATTAGGCGAAATGGGTGCCGGACGGGCGATGGAATCAGACCGCTTTATCGCCTGGGCAAGTGCTCCCGGCGCAACGATGTTACTCGTCATGAAACCATTCGACGAACAAGCCGCGGCCCCCGGCAACGGCACGATGATTGCGCTGGCGGCAGGCAATCAAGAAAACGTCGATAAACTGCACGCAAAAGCTTTGAGTCTCGGCGCTCAAAACGAGGGCGATCCGGGACCACGCGGCGACGGTTTTTATGGTGGTTATTTCCGCGATCCGGATAATAACAAGTTGGCTCTATTTCACATGGGGTAAGACGAGTTCTCGTGTGGATAAAATGAGTCCTATGTTCCGAATGAATGAAGTCGATCATTAGGGAGGATGGGTGATGGTGATGACTCAAGAGTACAAGCGAATTATCGTAGCTGTTGATGTCGTGCATGAAGATCCACAAGTAATCAAAAAAGCGGCGGCGCTAGCGACGGCCCAGACGCAGTTTCATTTGATTACAGTAATGGATCCCGTGCCGATGGATGCTTATGCCGGCGTCGCCATGACGCAAGAATACGTGGAAGCACGCCAGCAATCGGCACAAAAAAAACTCACAGAGATGGTGACCACCGTAGGCCTCATAAACGCAACTATCACCGCTCGAACAGGCCCGGTCGCCGCGACGATTCTTGATGCCGCCAAGGAATTTGAAGCCGACCTCATCATTGTCGGTAGCCATGGGCGCCACGGCATTCGTCGCCTCATCGGCTCGACTGCAAGCGCCGTCGTTCACGAGGGACATTGCGATGTATTGACTGTGCGGCTGCGTGAATGAGCGTAGCCGCGCGCTAGTTTACTTTTAATCGAGAACCACGGGAGATGTTATGCCAGGGCTGTATTATGAGGAATTTTCACTAGGGCGGACTTTTGCGCACGCCATCACCCGCACGGTAACGGAAATGGATAACGTCATGTTCACCACCATGACGCATAATCCTGCGCGACTACACCTGGATGAGGAATATTGTCGCACCGAAACAGAGTTCGGCCAGCGCATCGTTAACAGCTGTTTTACCCTGGCGGTGATGGTCGGTGCCTCCGTTTACGATACGACTTTGGGCACGACTGTTGCGAATCTAGGCTGGGATGAAGTACGGTTTCCAAAGCCCGTTTTTCACGGCGACACCCTGCGGTTTGAAACCGAGGTAGTCGACATGCGCGACAGCAAGTCCCGGCCGCAAAATGGCATCGTCGTCTTTGAGCACCGCGCGTTCAATCAGCGTGATGAATTAGTCGCAGTTTGCAAACGTTCCGGTCTAATGCTGAGGAAACCGGCATGAAAATCCTGCGTTCCATGATGTTTGTGCCTGGCGATAGCGAAAAAAAGCTGAGCAAGGGACCGACGCTTGGTGCAGACGCTTTGATCCTCGATCTAGAGGATTCCGTGGCTTCGAATCGGCGCCCGGTCGCGCGCGAGATGACACGAGATTATATCGCCAACGCGGATCGCCAGGGGTGTGAATTATGGGTGCGAATGAACCCTCTCGATTCCGACGACGCGCTCCGTGATATTACAGCAGTTGTCGGCGCCCAACCCGACGGGATCGCTTTGCCGAAAGCGGAAGGCGCGCACCATGTGCGACAACTCAGCTATTACTTAGATGTGCTCGAAATCGAGCATGGTATTGAACCCGGTTCGGTTTCGATTTGCGGGATCGCCACCGAAACCGCAGCGGCACCATTCGGTCTCGGGACTTATAATGGCGCACCGCGCCTCCAGATCCTAACCTGGGGTGCCGAAGACTTGAGTGCGGCGCTGGGTGCAAGCTCAAATAAGGACGACAACGGCACTTATACGCCACCCTATGTGCTGGCACGCACACTGTGTTTATACGCCGCTTACGCTGCGCAGGTGCAAGCGCTCGATACCGTGCAACCGGATTTCCGCAACGCCGAGAAACTGCGCGCTGAATGCGACGCCGCCCGACGCGACGGCTATACGGGGAAGATCGCGATTCACCCCGACCAAATCGCCATCATCAACGAAGCATTTACGCCGAGCGATGCGGAAGTTGCGCACGCGCACGCCGTGATCGATGCTTTTGCGGCAACGCCCAATGCGGGTACCTTGAGCCTCGACGGTAAAATGATCGATATGCCGCATCTAAAACAAGCCCAGCGCATCGTGGCCCTCGCCCATCAAGCGGGTTCGAAACACATCTAAATGCACGGATTCGCCGCATGAGCGTCGATCCTGCAGCGCTAGATCTAGGCACGCTTGTGCCGCGCAGGATCCGCGCGACGCAATCTCTCGTGGTAACACCGGAACTCACCGTCGCGCATACGGTGCCGTCGTTGCCGCCCGTATTTGCGACCCCGCAAACGATCCACTTCATGGAGGTGGTGAGCACGGGATTACTTGCACAATACTTACCTAAGGGATGGGTATCTGTCGGCATCCATGTCGACGTTGCGCATCTCGCGGCAACACCGATTGGCCTTACCGTGGTCGGGCGCGCGGAGATCCTCAATATCGAGAAAAGGCAAATCACGTTTGCGGTCGACGCGCACAACGGCGTTGAATCAATAGGCCTAGGCGTTCATCAACGCACCGTTGTGCATAAGCAAAGATTTATAGAGCGCGTGAATCGCAAAAAAGCCCAAGAGATATCGGACTTCAAGCCAGCTTGACCCCCCTGACCCGGAAGGAAGCGAAATGAGCGCACAAAGCGACATTGAGAAAGTAACCACAATAGAACTCAAAAAAATGAAAGCGCGAGGTGAGAAAATCGCCGCACTTACCGCGTATGATGCGGCCTTTGCCGGTGCGCTCGACCGTGCCGCCATTGATCTCATTCTCGTCGGCGATTCTGTCGGTATGGTGGTGCAAGGCCACGCGACGACCATACCGGTAACCGTCGATGAATTGATCTATCACACACAAATGGTGCTGCGTGGCACACAACGCGCGATGGTGATGGCGGACCTGCCGTTTATGAGTTACGCGACGCCTGAGGATTGCCTGCTCAATGCCGCTCGGCTGATGAAGGAAGGCGGTGCAGAAATTGTCAAGCTCGAGTGGGGCGCTCTGCAGCTCGATATGGTCGCACGCCTCACCGAATGCGGGATCCCGGTGTGCGCGCATCTCGGACTCACGCCACAGGCGATCTTTAAGTACGGGGCGTACCGCGTGCAGGGACGTGAGGATGAAACTGCGCGCAAAATGATCACAGACGCGCGCGATCTCGAAGCTGCGGGCGCGGATGTATTGTTGCTGGAATGCGTACCGATGGCGCTGGCAGCCGAAATCACCCGTAACGCGAGCGTTCCCGTCATTGGTATTGGTGCCGGTATGGATGTCGATGGGCAGATCCTGGTGCTCTACGATATCTTGGACGTTTATCCTGGCAAAAGGACGCGTTTCTCGAAGAATTACATGGCCGCTGCAGGATCGATTCACAACGCGATTGAAATCTATGTCAAGGAAGTGAAATCGCTACAATTCCCGACACCCGAATATGCCTTCCAGTAGAGAGCAGCTCCTGCATGCAAGCAGACGCACTTAAAAAACTAGTAACGAGTTTGCAACTCGAACGACTCGAAGAAAATCTATTTCGTGGCGCAGTCGGCGATACGCTAATAAAACGCGTCTATGGCGGTAAAGTTTTAGGTGAAGCGATTGGGGCCGCGCAAGCCACTGTCAGCCGACGTGCTGTGCACTCGATTCATGCCTACTTTTTACGCGAAGCCGAATCGTATAACCCGGTAATCTACGAAGTAGATCGTAGCCGCGACGGGCGCAGCTTCTCGGCCCGCCGTGTCGTTGCCATTCAGCACGGGAAACCGATTTTTACGCTCGAAGCATCTTTTCACAAACCCGAGCCAGGGCTCCAGTCACAAACACCAAGGGATAAGGTGCCGGATCCCGACGATTTAGCGCCGCTGCAGTTTGATTGGAGCAGATTCGATAATTTCTCAGCGCGCATACAGCGCCTGATGACAATCTCCGCACCGTTCGATGTGCGACCAGTAGAAGACTTCGGGCAGGCGCACAACCCCCTTGGTAATCCGATTCGACGAACCTGGGTGCGAACTTGCGATAAACTACCGGACGATCCCGATCTACACCGCGCAGTCCTCGCCTATGTCTCAGATTATGGCTTAGTGTGGACCGTTATCGCTGCTCATGACCTGTCGATCACCAACGACAAGCTCATGGTGGCGAGCCTCGATCACGCGATGTGGTTTCATCGTCCGTTTCGTATCGACGAATGGTTATTGTATTGTTGCGAAGGCGTAACCAGCTTCGGCGCCCGCGGTTTGGCTCGGGGTGCGTTTTTCCGTCAATCGGGCGAACTCGTGGTCAGTGTCGCGCAAGAGGGATTGATGCGCGTAATCTCATAAGTTCGAATGTGCGCCACGCTCTGCGTGGCGTAACAAACTAGATACCGGGTCTGCGCCCGGTATGACGAAGGAATGATTTCCCGTCATGCGCATCCATCATGCCAAAAACGCAGCGCGTTGTCCGCCGACGACATGCCCAGATTGGGGAGATCCATTTCCAATCGGCTCAAGTACGGCGTTCACTGGCTCAGTGCCTCGAATTCAGGTCGGTGTGTCTGACACCCCGTCCATGCCCGATCTCAGGATGCGTGGCATACAGAAAAATCAGAACTCCCGCTTGCGTCGACGGTTATGTCAACCATCGAAACTTATCTCGAGAAAGTCCCTCTCAGGTAAGCCGTGCACTTACCCCGAGACCAACTTGGGATCTTCTTTTCCAGGCTAAACGTCAAAGCGATAAGTATCACCATCGCGTACGATACGTCCGGCGACTGGGTTCGCAAAATGAGTGCCGAGCACTAACACGGGGGTGTCGGCGTAACGCGCTAAAAATTGCTTGCGTGTGACGCACGCAGCCGCACTGTCGGCATCGAAGGGTGTCACCCAATCCGGCCGCGCGATCTGACACGGATGATGCATCATGTCTCCGCTAATAATGGCTTCTTCGCCTTGTGACGCGATATGCACGCTTACGTGGCCGGGGGTATGCCCAGGGGTTGATTCAAACCAAACTTCGTCCGCGACCCGATGATCGGGTGCAACTAAGTCAGCTTTGCCGGAATCCACCACGGGCTTAACTGACTCGCCAAAAACATCACCGAAAGAATCTTCTTCCAAGTCGCGCCAAAATTCGAATTCTTCTTCGACCATGAGATAACGTGCGTTGGAAAATGTCGGTACCCATTTACCGTTGACTTTGCGCGTATTCCAGCCCACGTGATCGACATGTAGGTGGGTGCAAATCACTTTATCAATAGACTCCGGTGCGTGGCCGAGCCGGTTCAAATCCTCCAAAAACGGCAGTTGCAGATGCGCCCACGCCTCGAGGTTTAGCGCTTTGTCGTTGCCGATACAGGTATCGACGATCATCTTCTGATCCGGGGTTTCGATAATGAGCATTTGAATATTCATTATCAGGTTGTCTTCGGGTGAGACGAAGTTTGGTTTAAGCCACGGGATCTGTGCGAGATTCTCTGGCGTCGCGTCCGGCAATACTTGCAGCTCACCGCTGGTGTCGGTGATCTCGATGAGTTGAGTAATGGTGATGTCACCAATTTTCCATTTCAGCATAAGGGATCTCTCTCGTATGGTTTCTCGGCTACGTGCAACTTACCATGCCGTCAATCTCAGGTGGCAACCCCGACATCGTGGGACACTTGTAAGCGGTGCCGGCGGCTTCAAAAAATCGTAGCTTAACCGATCATGCTGTAGCCGCCGCTAACGCTAAGTACCTGACCCGTGATGTGCCCCGCGGCATTGGAGGCCAGAAAGACGACCGCGTTGGCGACGTCAACGGGTCGACCGATTTTCTTCAAGGGCAGCGTTTTGGCGATTTTCTCGATTTGCTCGGCGCTAAACATCGCGTCCTTGTTCAACCACATACTGTGTGTGCCGACCTCGCTGTTCTGCTCTGGGATCGTGACTCCGGGGCACACGACGTTGCAGCGGATCCCGTAACGACCGTTTTCCTTGGCGATCGTTTTCATGAAACTATTGATCCCTGCCTTCATACCGCCGTAAACCGCTTCGCGCGGCTCGCCTTGACGGCTCGCATCTGAGCTAACCGAGACAATCGCGCCACGATTTTGCGGGGCCATGATACCGAGTGCTTCGTAAGTACAGTTCAACATGCCGACAAAATTGATCTGAATGATCTTCTGCCACAGCGCCGGCGTGGTTTGGGTGAAATACTTAAGCTCGTCCCAACCGACATTGTTGATGAGCACGTCCAGGCCACCAAACGTGTCGACGCTTTGCTTGAACATGGCGCTGACTTGGCCATGGTCCGTAACGTCGCACGCCGCTACGTACACCGTCGGTGCGCCTGCAGCGCGCGCTTCCTCAGCCACCGCGTTAGCCTGCTCGGTGTCGATATCGCCGATAACAATCTTGGCGCCTTCGCGGGCGAAGGCCAAGGTAATGGCGCGGCCGATATTGGATGCGCCACCGGTAATGACGACGGCTTTATCGTTGAGTTCGAAATCCATAGATGCTCCCCTTTTTGTTGCAAGATCGACACGCCAATCGGTCGCAGCTAGCACGGATATTGCACGAGCCGCCCACGGCGTTTTCTACTCCTCAGCGCTCAGTCCCGGGTGCGAGGCCGACCCGTCAGGTGTCACGTCGATCCAATCGAAACCGTGCGCATTCGGCATCACCAACGCGGCTAAGCGTTCGGGATCGAGAGCGGCCTCGCGCGGCAGTAGCGCGTTTAAATGCAGTAAGTAGGCCGTAAGGGCGTAGACCTGGTCATCGCTTAAAGAACCCGGGGCAGTCAGCGGCATGGCCCGCCGCACAAAATCAAATAGCGTCGTCGCATACGGCCAATACGTGCCGATCGTTTTATCGGGCGGGTGGCGGCTTAGATCGCGCTCGCCGCCCGCAAGCTCGCCGCCCAATCCGCCACGACCCTGGGCGCCGTGGCAGGCCAAGCACTGCGCGTGATAGATCGCCTCGCCCGCGGCGACGCTACCATGGCCGGTGGGCAAACCACGGCCGTCCGGAAAAATGAAGCTGTCGGCAGCCTGCACTTCGTCGCTGCTTAAGGCTTTGCCGAGGCGCGGGAGGATCTGCTCCGCGACTGCAATGCCTGGCACGATGATGCTGAGGCATAAAATCACTGCCGAGCACCGCCACATCTGTCTACTCCCAGGGTAGGTTAAACGGATCGTCGGGATCGGAACTGTGAGCCGCATTGTTTTCGTCATCCGGGTAGACGTGGGTGACATGGCCTTCCGCGTCGATCGCCCAACTGACGATTGCGTTGTGATGAAAATAACCATAACGACCCCGGGCAGCGAGCAAGGCTGTGCGCGTCGGTTGCACATAGCCGCTGTCATCGATCGCACGACTTTGCAAAACAAGCGGTCGACCGCGCCATTCCCACGGCAAGCGGAAACGCGTAAAACATTGCGGCAAGACAGGCTCACTTAGCGTCGCTTGCGACCACGTCGCACCCGCATCGCTTGATACTTCGACTTTGACAATGCGCCCTTTGCCGGACCATGCCAAGCCGGAGATTTCGTAGTAGCCCGTCGTGGGCAAGTGCATACCGGCCGATGGCATCGTAATCAGCGATTTCGCCGCCATTTCAAACGTAAACATGCGGGCTCGCCCATCCGGCATGAGTTCGGTGTAACGAGCGGTTTCATTGCGCGCCATAACAGGCTGATCCGTGAGGAACAGAGACCGCAGCCATTTGACATGCAATACGCCTTCCCAACCCGGGACGATTAAACGCACGGGGTAGCCTTGCTCAGGTCGAATACGTTCACCATTTTGAAACAAGGCGAGCAAACAATCATCCTTCGCTTTCTCCAAGGGAATGCTGATCGTCATATTAAAAGCATCGGCACCTTCAGCTATCAACCAGCGCGCGGTGGGCTGAGGTTCGCACTCGGCAAGCAGTACGCGCAGCGGCACACCGGTCCATTCGCTGCAGGATACCAAGCCGTGAAAATATCCGGCCGCGGTTTGAATCGGGTTACTATTCCACGCCGCATTACTGTTCCCGCCGCACTCTATAAATAGCGTTCGTGTCGTGCGTGGATAGCGCAACAGCGCGTCGAGAGAATAGGCGTGGGGGCGTTGCACCTGACCGAATACGCGTAATTCGTGCCGGGCTGGATCGATATTTGGCACACCGTTGTGATGGCGTTCGTAGTGCAAGCCGTTCGGGGTAATGATACCGTCGAGTTCGTGCAGGGGTGTCCACGAGACGCCGTTGGTCGGCGCACCGCTAGTCACAGAAATCCAGCGAATGACATCGTTTTCATGCGCTGAAGGCTGCCCATAGTTAGAGAAGGGTGCACCGGGTTCGTGGCGCCACGGCTCGTCTCCCGGTGCGCGTGGCGATGCGTTGCTTGGCGCTGCGCTCAGCCACGCACCGCCGCTCGCGCCAAGTTCAAGGCTGCGGCGCAACAAGCGGCGTCGTCCGGGATCATGTTTCGACATGGCTGCCGCTAGGCGTGGGCTTTTCGTACATCACGCGCGCCGATTTGCCCCGAACGTCGGCCCAGGTCGAGCGCCGCGGCGGCAATATCCTCGGGACCAATTTCGAAATGTCGGCGAAGATCCCGTCGTGATTCGCTCAAGCCGAAGCCGTCGGTACCGAGCGCTGTGAACGGGGCATCGATCCATTTGGCAAGCTGATTTCCCAACAATTTCTGGTAATCCGACACCGCTACAAACACACCGGATTCAGCACCCAGCTGTTGCTCTAAATACGATTGCCGTGGCGACTCGTGCGGATGCAGGCGGTTCCAGCGTTCACAGGCGATCGCGTCGCGATAAAGCTCGTTGGGGCTCGTCATGCTCCAAACGTTTACTGCACAACCGGCCTCTTCTAACAACAACACCGCGGCGAGCGCTTGTTGAACAATCGCACCGCAGGCGAGGAGATGCACGTTAAGTTGGTCGGCGTGTACAGGCTGGGGCGCTTTTCGGAAACAATATAAACCTTTCAATATGCCGTCTACGGATATATTTTCGGGCAACGCCGGCATCGCATAATTTTCGTTATAGACCGTTAGATAATAAAAGACGTCTTCTTGCAACTCGTACATGCGAAAGATGCCGTCCCGCACGATAACGGCAAGCTCGTAGGCAAAGGCAGGATCATAGCTCTTCAAACACGGCACGGTCGCTGCGATCAATTGCGAGTGTCCGTCTTGATGCTGTAGACCTTCGCCATTGAGGGTCGTACGACCCGCGGTGCCGCCGAAGAGAAAACCACGACACATCATGTCACCGCAGGACCAGATCATATCTCCGACGCGCTGAAAACCGAACATCGAGTAGAAAAAATAGAACGGAATCGTTGGTATACCGTGCATCGCATACGCCGTGCCGGCGGCCAAAAATGACGCCATGGCGCCGGTCTCACAAATGCCTTCCTGCAGTATTTGCCCATCTTGTGCTTCTCGATAGGAGAGCAAAGTTTCAGCGTCCACCGGCGTGTAGTGCTGGCCTTCTGGCGCGTAAATGCCGGCGACGCGGAAAGGGCATCCATACCGAACGTACGTGCCTCGTCCGGCACGATGGGCACGACATAGCGACCGATATCGGGATCTTTCAATAAATTCGCGAGCATGCGCACCGCCGCGCTGGTCGTAGATAACTCGCGTCCTCCCGAACCGCTGGTCAATTCCTTAAATCGTTCGAGCTTGGGCGTGCTCAGCGATTGGCAATTCACCTTGCGATAGGGCAGGGGGCCACCCAATGCCTCTCGGTGCGCGCGCAAATAAGCGTACTCGGGGCTATTTTCTGGGGGGCGATAAAAAGCCGCGCGTTCGAGCGCCTCGCGTGGCAAGGGTATGCCGTAGTCTTGTGCGCAAGCGAGCCGCTCTTCGGGTTTTAAATCCTTTTTCTGATGCACGGTATTGCGACCTTGGACGGCGCCGAGGCCATCGCCCTTGACGGTTTTAACCAAGATCACCGTAGGCTTGTCACGTGATTCGAGTGCGCGCGCATAAGCCGCATAGATTTTTTTCGGATCCTGCCCCCCGCGTTTAATTAAACGGATCTCCTCGTCTGTGAGCGCATTCATCATGTTTTCGAGTTCGGGGTTGCCTTCCACCCAGTGTTCGCGTTGGCGATCACCGGGTAAAACGGAAAAATACTGGTAATCGCCATCGACCGCCTCTTCCATGCGGCGACGCAATACGCCGTTGCTGTCGGCCGCCAGTAAGGCGTCCCAACCGCTGCCCCAAATCACCTTGATTACAGTCCAATCTGCGCCCCGAAAACTGCGCTCGAGCTCTTGAATGATCTTGCCGTTGCCACGCACCGGGCCGTCCAAGCGTTGCAAGTTGCAGTTGACGACGAGAATCAAGTTATCCAATTTTTCTCGCGCAGCAATATTGATGGTGCCTAATACTTCGGGTTCATCCGCCTCACCGTCACCAATGAAACACCACACTTTGCCCCCGTTACGGGGCTTGAGGCCGCGGTTTTCGAGATATTTCGCGAACCGCGCTTGATAGATCGCCGTTGGTGTAGATAAGCCCATCGACGCACACGGCACTTGCCAGAAATCAGGCTTCAAGCGGGGATGTGGATAGGAGGGCAAACCACCGCCTGGTTGTAATTCGCGCCGGAAATTCTTTAACTGCGTCTCCGTAAGCCGCCCCTCGAGATAGGCGCGGGCATAGATCCCCGGTGCCGCGTGTGGCTGTGCAATCAGCACATCTCCGCCATAATCGTTATCACGTGCACGAAAGAAGTGGTTGAAGCCTACTTCCATCATCGTGGCTGCCGACGAATACGTTGCGATATGGCCGCCAACGCCGGCACCACTGTCCGCGGCCTGCAATACCATCGCCATGGCATTCCAACGGCTCAAATTCTCGAGCCTTTTCTCGAGGGCGATATCGCCGGGGTAGGGTGGCTGGTGTAGGGGAGGGATGGTGTTGATGTAGGGCGTATTTAAGGTTGCTTCGTTGATCGCCACGCCCTCGGTGAGCGCTTGGTCTAGCAAGGAACGGAGCATTTCCCGGACTGCGGAGGCACCGTATTGCGTGTGAATATCGTGCAGAGCATCCAGCCATTCCTGTTTTTCGAGGGGATCGATACCACTATCATCAAATTCACCGCCGGGTTTCTCTTTCATGCCCAATCTCGTCTTTTCACACTGATGCTAATTATAGAGTAGCCACCCTATGGACATTAACTTTCCTTCGTGGCGAAAGCACGTTAATCTTGCCACCATCGTTTTATATGTAGCGTCGGCGCGCAACCTAGCTGAGCGCCCGCAGAGGAACGAGAGGTGGATTTGGCAATGAAGTGGAGCTGTTATTGTAGTCGCTTTGCAAGCCGCACCGTAGTTGCAATCACAACCTCACTGGCGCTCAGTATGGGTGCAGTAGCCGAACTTCCTCCCGAAAAAATCCCTAACGTGCTGACATTACCGGCGTCGCATCCCGATTCATGGATTTACGCCTTAGACTCCAATTTCTTTTCCTTAGCGGCGGGCAAAGTCGTGGTGCTCGATGTCGCTGCGGATACGCGCCAGTACAAAGGGTCATTCGGCGCCAGCACTTTTGCCTCGTTCATAGTCGGGAAAAAGCGACCAGAATTCTACGTTGTCGAAACTTTTTATCCACGGCGTGATCGCGGCGAGCGCGACGATGTCGTCAGCGTATTCAGCAAGGACAACTTGGAGGTTGTTGCTGAAATCTCGCTACCGGGCGGCAAGCGGTTTCAATCAATGCCGCTCAAATCTCATCTAGCCTTGGTAGACAATGAACACTTTTTGCTCGTGGAGAACTTCACCCCAACCGCATCGGTTACCGTCGTCGATTTAGACGCACGGAAAGTAGTAGGTGAAATAGCTACCAGTGGTTGCGCGTTGATGTTTGCAACCGGCGAACGTGGCTTTACCTCGATTTGCGGCGACGGTACGTTGCTGACTACCCGCTTGGATGCTAATGGCGCGCTAAGTGCGCAAGAACGCAGCAGCCGGTTCGTGGATATCGACAACGATCCCGTATTTGGTGCGGCGGCGAGGGTAGCGGAGACGACCTATTTTGTGACTTTCAAAGGCATGGTGAAGCCCCTGAAGCTCGGCGGCGATAAACCGGAAGATGGCGTTGCGTGGCCCTTGCTTAGCGCCGCGGAACAGGACAGCCAGTGGCGTCCGGGCGGTTGGCAAATCGTGGCGGCACACCCGCGTGGCGAACTCTACACCTTAATGAATGAACACGGCCAAGACGGTGCGCACAAGGACGGCGGTGGCGAAGTGTGGGTCCACGATGTCAACACTCGCGCTCGCCTGCGGCGCATCCCGTTAAAAAACTGGAGCTTCTGCATTGAGGTAACCAATGGTAACCAACCTTACCTCGTTGCCACGAATTTAAATTTCGAAATCGACGTTTACGATGCGACCACGGGCGAACATATTCGTACCATCGGTGGACGGGCCACCGAAACACCGTTTCTTCTCTACACTGCCGAATGAGCGCTGTGACTGTCAATCCAATCATCGAACTCGGGGCGAGCTTCGCTTTAAGCTACATTTTTTTGCATGCCGCGTGGGTAAAAATTAGCGATCTCGATCATTTCATGGAAGTGCTGCGGAATTACGAGGTTCTACCAAGCCGCAATGTCCGACTGAGCGCCCGCGTGATCCCGGCACTTGAGCTGCTCGTTGGCATCGGTTTGTTAGCTGCCGTGACGCGCCAGTTTGCCGCGAGCTGGGCACTGGTGTTACTGGGCATTTATACATTGGTAATAGGACTCAATATCAAGCGGGGTCGTCGCGACCTGGATTGCGGTTGTGGTGGCGTAGGGCAACAACATCGCCTGACTGAGTGGCTATACGTACGTAACGGGAGCTTGATAGCACTGAGCCTAGTGTTATTCCTACCGGTCGCAGCCACGGGCTTGAAGCACCTCATCGTCATGGCCACTGGCATCGGCATGGCAGCACTAGTGTGCCTGTTGTATAGCGCCATGAATTTATTGATTAGCAATCATTGTAAATTGAGCACCCTCGGCGATGCTTGAAGCGTTATTGGTCTCTCATGTCGTGCTGTGGATTGTGATCTGCGTGTTGGTGGTTATGTTAATCGCGCTAGCACGCCAAATTGGTGTGCTTTATGAACGGGTGGCACCGGCAGGTGCCTTGATGGTGAATGCACGCCTGAAAGCCGGAGAAATGGCGCCGGAGCTAAAAATTCAGACCCTAGCGGGCACTCATGTTTCGGTGGGGGGACAAACTTCCGACGGTAAAAACTTGCTGATATTTTTTGGATCACCGACCTGCCCGGTGTGCAAGGCCTTGTTGCCGGCGGTGCAATCAGCCGAGCGCGCCGAGGAAGCACAAGTATCGGTGTTATATGCGAGTGACGGCAAACACGCTGATCACGCAGCCTATGCCACTGCCCATGGAATCGCGCCGCAGCGCTACGTCGTCTCCGAGTTGCTGGGTATGACGTATGGCGTTAGCAAATTACCTTATGCTGTGCTCGTCGATAAAGACGGTCAAATTATTTCAATGGGGATCGTGAACTCACGAGAACACATTGAAAGTCTATTCGAATCGGAAGAACGGGGTGTCGCGTCAATTCAAGACTATGTCGCTCGACAAAGTGCGTAAGTGCAAGGCAAGTGAGTCAGCGAACCCGAGAGACGCGTAGAGGACGGAAATGAATTGGTTGGATCGCATTACAGAACGAAGTAGTCGACGTTTGGCCCGGCATACCTCGCGGCGTAGTTTTCTTACCGCCTTGGGTGGCTTTGTCGTAGGTGCTGGCGCGTTTCCGTTGTTACCGGTAGCGCGCGCTGCCGGCGGTGGTGACCGCGATGGCGTCGCCCCGCAAAGCACCGGGAATCCCATGGATCCAGGCGATCCCACGCAATGTGATTACTGGCGGTACTGCGCTATAGACGGATTTTTGTGCTCCTGTTGTGGCGGTTCGCACAATGCTTGCCCACCCGGATCGGAAATGTCCCCGATGACCTGGATCGGTACGTGTCACAATCCCGCCGATAATCTCGACTATGTCATTTCGTATAATGATTGCTGTGGGAGGCCGTCATGTGGCCGTTGCTTTTGTAACCGCAACGAGACAGACAAACCTTTGTATAGACCGTTCGCGAACAACGACATCAATTGGTGTTTGGGCACGAAAAGTTCGGCCTATACTTGCTCCACGGCGATAATCCTCAATGTCGCTAAACCAGGCGAAGGCGCCAGCTAAAACTAGTTTCGCCAGAGCGTGCTTTAGGTGTCGCGTCCATCCCTCCGCCTTATAACGCCCCCGTTTTTTTTGCTGGTAAGCTTGAGCTTTGTCGGCAATGCGGAGAATTACGACGACGCAGCGCTATTCAGCGACTACTTGATTCAGTGCGGTGGCTGCCATACCCCACATGGCACGGGTGTCCCAGGGCGGGTACCAGCGTTTAGCGAGCTGAGCGATCGTTTTGCCGCAGATCCGAGCGCACGATCTTATCTTCCACGAGTACCGGGGGCGGCGGGATCGTCGCTCTCTGATGCCGCGCTCGCCGAGATGTTGAATTGGATCCTCGAACGGTACACAAATGCCAAACGGGGCGAGGATTTCGCACCGTATACCGAAGCTGAAGTGGCACAGTTACGTCGCAATCCTTTAACCGACGTATACGCTGAACGCGCCAGGTTCGCCGCCGCACTGCAGGAAAATACGCCATAGGACCCTCGCCGCTCCGACGCCTTAGGATGTCGAGCCCAGGGCTTAGAAGAACTGAGCTTAGAAGAATATTTGGGTGCGCAGGAGGAAATAGCCCGGTTCTTCGTCACCCGTGCCCCAATCGCATGGATCGCAGTCGATAACCTTCACATAATTTGCCTTAAACATGAGATTGTTATTGACGTACCAGTTAAGCGCGGCGGTGATTACATCACCTTCATCTCCCCTGATCCCAGCGCCTATATCATTGAGATCCGTGTTGCTGTAACGCACGGCGATTTCCCAGGCACCAAAACCACCGCCAAACAGCGGGGCGTTCGGTTTCACACTGCCAAACGCGGCTTTGGAAAAGTTATAGTTGCGCGATTCACCGGTGAGAAAATAGCTACCGAAGAGATAGTAGCCATCCATGTCATAATCCGACACGCTCGGACCACGATTCATTAAGCGCGCGTGATAATACTCGCCTTGCACCGAGAAAGGCCCCCAAACGGCGGCGCCTTCTAGTGCTAGTGCGTAGTGCGAATCGTTGCCAATACCAAAATCTGTATCAACGATGCGTGGGCCTAGGTTTACTGCGGGGCGTGCACGCAATCTTCCCACTGCCTTATTCGACGTACTTTTGTAGCCGCCGGAAATACCTGCGTGGAGTGCACGAGTTTTTTCATGCAGCGGCGAGACAGTAACTCGGCCGGTAAACCCGATACCATCATCAATTGCGCGTGGATGATTCGCGTCGTTTTGGCGGTAGAGATAAAAACCACCGGCAGCCGACCATAAATCGTGGCCATGGGTGGCCAAAGTGATCCCAGGCGCACGACCGCCAATATTCAATCCTTCTCCAGAAAAAACTGCGGCAGGGGTTGGTCGTTCAATGAAGGTAAGGTATTTCGAACTCGTTAATTCAACCAACGAAAACGGTGCTTTCGTCTGGCCGAACGTAATCGACAATGGTTTAAATTTCGTCAAACGAATGTAGGCATCCTCGATCGCCTGGCTGCCATCGTCGACATCCTCGAGGTCAAATTGCAGTTTATAGTCCCACCATTTCCAGGCTGTTCCCGACATATAAAATCGCACGCGTCGGAATTCATGCCCACTAGGACCGCCGATCCCATCGTCAGAGTCGACCAAGGTCACATCGCTCTGAACACGGCCCCCAAAACGCCATTTCCAGTCCTTATTCTGATCAGCAATTTCAAGTTTTCCCTTTGTGGTAACCTCGGGAACGCGGTCACTCGCTCCGGCCGTTGTTTTTTCGACCTCGGCCGCCACTTGTTGTTGCACCGTTTGCGCCTGTTGGGCCGTGGTTTTTTCTTCATCCACGAGTGCTGAGTTGCGCAAAAGTTCGTAGGCCTCGCTATTTATCGTACCGTTGTCACGGAGTACTTTTAGCAACTCCAGGAGCGCATCGTTGGCTGCTAACGACATCGGCGCCATAGCAGCGAGTGTTACAGCCAGGAGGAAAGAAGCCGCAAGTCTATTATTCGCTTTAGTTTCTCGCATCGTGGAATCCCCCATTCAAATTCGCTTGAAAAAAGTAATCGCTCGAAGCGGCGCAGCGCGCAGTTTAAACGCCGATTTCGTCTCCCGATTACGTCTCGCGACTTAGTAGATTCCGCGCGAATAGCGCCGGGGTCGGCCGCTAGCTAGCCACTTCAGGCAAGTGCCGCTACAGAGTATCTTGCAAAGATATGACAGTTTTATGTCAGGGTTGAGATAATAATTCCCGCCTTACCGATCGCACCAACGGTATGCTAATGGCGAAAATTCCTCATTGTAGAACGCAAACTCATGCAACGCAGGGCAAGTAAACATAATGCAAGCCGATTACTGCGGAAGGCTCAACAACGTTGGCCGCGTGAGTGTCGTAGCTTGGTGCGCACGTACGAACCGATAATTCACCTACGGTTACGTGTCAGTGGGGACCATCCGTAAGCTGCATCTTTGTGCCAGTGATGGCCTTGCCCTTTTTGACGTCGCGCTCTGAGGTAGGCGACGTGACCTAGATAAAGTCATAGCCAATATCTGTGCAGGTGTTTCGCAAGGGATCGATCAGCAGCGCGTCATCCAATGCACGTTGGTAGAGCGGCGTACTAGGGAACGGTTTCACCGCCAGTGCTCTATCATACAGCGCGACAGCAGGCCTGTTGATCAACGACGAAGGGTAGTAGAGCCCATGAATGTCAGCGTAATATTCGTAGAACCCCCTCGACCAGTTCTGAGAATACACGGTCGGCCCGCTCACCAGCTTCATTGAGCCGGCGGCTTGAACACAAAACGTATCGGTCAGGTTCAACAGTGAAAGATCGGCCGTGAGCTCGATGGTCACGAGCCAGACCCGGGTTACGTGACGGTTGACGGTACGTTTTTCCTGAAACCCTTCGGCGATCGCAGTGCGACCATCACCGGCAAAGTAGGCGACGCCTCTCGTTTGGTCGAACGGTTTGCCGTGAGTGTCTGGTTCGTGGTGGTCAAACCGAGCGCTAGTCGGCCCATAGTGGCGAAATGCATCCCATAGGGTGGGGTGAGCGCTGCCCCGGCGGTAGATCCGGTTCAGCTCGGTTCCAGCCTTCAGGGTGATCAGGTCTGGCGCTAGCGACCAGAGGCGATCGAGATCCGGTGCGTTGGGAAGCTTCGCCACGAGGGCGCAAAGCCGATTCGCGAGGAACACCATCTTCTCGACATCCCGCCCCGCCTTCAAGCACTTCAACGGGCTAACTGACTGGTCGATGTCATCGTCCACGAACAGATCGATATTCGGCAAGCGATACCAATTGTAGATCTCGACTGGGTGCATCTCGGTGCTGAGTGCTCGGTTGACCCGCGCGATATTCGGTACCAGCTCGTCGCCCGCGAACTGAAAATCGGGAATGTATCGATTGTGCTCGATGAGGAAGCTGTACAGCGACCGATCCGAGATCAGCTGGCGCACGCGACTATGCTAGGGGCCAAGTTTCTCACTCACCGCCTCGCTAGTCAGACTCCGTTTGACAATGGCCGCGTACTTGACGGCCGTCTCAGCCAGCGGATCGGGCCGGCACTGCGTTCGAGTTTGAATCCGGTCCGCCGGAGAACCGCCTGTTCCTCTTCGGTCATCCCGTGCGTGGCGTCGCCGTATACCATCGACTCCATGCCGTCCAAAACGACGCGCAGGGCCCCGTTAAGCGCCTCTGGTGGGGTGTCGAGGAGGGCTCCAGAAGTGAGGTAGTTCATGGGGTGCATCGCCATGGCCGGGCCGTGGTCAAACATTTACGAGCACTGTTAATATCTGTTAGCGTACCAGCAATTCGAACCTTGCCAGACGACGGCATCGCAAGTCGGGGATCCGTTCCTTGAAAGCAGAGTCCTCTAGCGGCATGAGCGAAACGCCGGTAATTCAGTGCCCGCCGAGTCCGCAGCTACCACGGGGACCATTTCGTGGGTTGCGCGCACACTACGCGCTGATTAAGGATCTTTTTGAGACCGTCGGCAGGCGTTTCGATACCCTGGGCGATATCTACTTCGTGCCGGGAGGCGAGGGCGGGCTCTACGTCTCACGACATCCCGAGCACATACGCGAAGTATTAGTCACGCACGCGAACGCATACGCCAAAACGCATAGCGCTTTTATCCGTTTAAGGCGCGTCCTCGGCCACGGTTTGTTGAACACGGATGGCGAGGTCTGGCGGCGCCACCGCCGCATGATCCAACCCGCATTTCACAAGGAACGACTGCGCACGTACTCATCGCTGATGGTGGCCGAGACCAACGCCATGATCGATACCTGGGCCGACGGTAGTACTATCGACCTCGACGCCGAATTCACCAAGCTCACGTTACGCATCGTCTCGCGCTCGCTATTCAGCCATGAAGTCGATAGCGACGTCGATACGATAACCAGCGCTGTCACCGTCCTTCAAGACTCTTTTACACGGCTTAACGTGTTGCCGTCCTGGGTACCGACTTTGCGGCGACGCGAGGCTAGACGGGCACTGCATTCCTTAAATGAAGTCATGTATCGTTTGATCGATGCACGGCGTACCACGCGCGCGGCCGGTGCGGGTGAAGCGACGCTTGATCTATTACAACGCTTAATCGATGCAGTGGATGAAGACGGTAGCCGCTTGAGCGACGAAGAAATTCGTGACCAACTCGTGACATTCTTTCTTGCCGGTCATGAAACGACTTCAAATGCGCTCACTTGGACGTTTTATCTATTAGTAGAACACCCCGACGTCTGGGCGGCATTGATCGAGGAAATCGAACACGTGACGGGCGGTCGTCCGCCGCAATTTGATGACGTCGACGCCCTCGCGTACACCGATCAGGTTATAAAAGAATCACTACGCATCTACCCGCCGGTCTTTGCCGTCGCGCGCAAGGCAATCGCCGATACGCAGATCGGGGACTATTCGGTACCGGCCGGTAGCGAGGTCGCGCTTTGGATTTATATGGCGCATCATGATCCGCGCTGGTTTCGCGATCCTGAAAAATTCGACCCCCTAAGATTTACCGATCCTGCAGCGATGCAAAGCATGAAAAACGCCTATCTACCATTCGGTTTAGGTGCGCGCACGTGTATCGGTAAAACGTTCGCGACGATGGAAGCGACTCTCCTATTAGCGACGATCGCGCAGCGCTACCGTTTCTCACCTGCACTGGGACACCGCGTTGCCACGCAGCCGCGTATTACGCTCACGCCAAAATACGGCATGCACATGGTTGTGCACGAGCGCTGATGGGGGCGGATGTCATCGACTTTCCCGGGCGGTGTTTCCTGCTGTGGCGTCATGGGATCAGGTCTTGCCAATTGATCTTCTTCAGGATCGTAGAGGCAAAACCCAAGGCCTGACACCTTGCCTTGTTCTGTTACGTAGGTATTTTGCCAATGCTAACGCCTTCAATTTTTTTGAAAAAACGAAGAAGTATGTAAATCAGCATACTGAGGAGACTTTTAAAAAACTTCGCATAATGTATATTATGTTAAAAATAAAATAGCGCTGTAGGATTAGCAGCAGCCGTTACCCCCGTAGGAGCTTCTTCGCAGAAATGATGATCGGCCTCTGCAACCTGACCCGATGAGTTTTCGCAATTTCGCGGATCTGGTGACGCCATATCGGGGTTCCCGTTACCAAGCTGCAAAAAGTGTCGGTAGCGAGTTCGTTTGAAAACAATGGCTTGCTGGTATCGTTTATCTTAAGCTCTTGATTTTGTTCAAAACTCAGCTTTTTCAATAGATGTGCCGCCAGGCGTAGAGTGTTTTCCCCAAATAACAAGAACGGGAGAGCGCCATGGAACGTTGGCACACGTCCTGGCTCGGTCTGAAGCAATTCCCGAGCGAGCTGTCCACCTTCGATCTCGATCAGTTTTTCACGCTCGATGCAGCGGATCAACAGATTGTGGCGTCGCGCCGGCGCAGTGCACACCGGCTGGGTATCGCATTGCAGATCGGCTTTATTCGGATGACCGGTTGTACGCTGGACGCTGTGCAGATCGTGCCGTCGGCGGCGCTGCAACATGTCGCTGCGCAATTGCATTTACCGGCGCCTGACATTGCCTCGTTGCGTGCCATGTATGCACGCCGGCGAACCTTGTATGAGCATCAGCAACTGGCGCGAACGGCAACCAGTTTTGCTGAACTGACCGATGCGGCGGAGCGCGTTCTCAACGGTCAATTGCGACGCGAAGCGGAGGTAGTGTTTACCGTCGAACGTCTCATTGAATCCGCTCGGCTTTGGCTTTACACGCATCAATATCTTATCCCCGGCCGTCGACGCCTGCGCAAGCTAGCGCGTAGTGCCATCCGGCACAGCGAGAATGCGTTACTCGCGGATATCGTCGAGCATGACACTGCAGGCCAACGCGAACACTGGGTCGATGCCCTGTGTGCGCCGAGCAGCCGCAGCGATTTATCGGTACTCGAATGGTTGCAGCAACCGCCGCGCCGGCATCACAAACGTCGTTTAGCTGAGATGCTGGCCAAGCCCGTAACGATAAGCGAACCCGCCGACAACAGATCTGCTGTCCCTTGAGTGGCGTCCGCGGATCCGTTGATCGTGGACATTTGATCACACAATCCCGGATTAGATATTTCGGCGCTCGTATCTGAAGGACTAGAGGCGAGCCGATTTGGATTTTTCCGGGGACTTTAACGCGGCGCGGTAAAACACCCCCCGCCTTGCGTTTTAGTCAAGCGATACTCGCTATGGCGCAGCCGCACAAACCGTGTGCGTCCCATTCGTAAAACCTCCCGGCGCATCTTTGTGGTGCTGAAAATCAACTTGTCGGCGAATTTTGGTGCGGACTTGATATCGGTCGACTATCGCCCGTGAATGAAATTCTCTATCAACGGCACCCGATAACCCCCTAAACAGTACGCAAGCTTACGGAATGGCACGGATCTCGCATAAGGCTGATCGACACCCTGGACAGGCAACCCAAAATGCACTCAAAAAACCAATAGGAGAATACCAGTGTTTGAGTACAAACGTGCTGCGCGCACGTGGGTGGCCGGCTGGCTTTTGTTGGCGGTTAGCGCAGCAAATGCTGGCGGAAAAATTGCGATAGACGATACGAAATGGATCAGTCTTGGGATCGGTGCGCGGGCATCGTTCACCACGATAGAAGATGCCGCGCCCAATGGTTCAGATTGGTCAAGCGACTTCAATCTGGACAACGCACGTATTTATATCAATGGTCAAATCCACGAGAAAATAAAATTCGAATTCAATACTGAGTGTGTATTTTGCGGAAGAAGTGACGCGCTGGAGGAATACACCATCCTCGACGCGATCGCGAAATTCGAATTCAGTCCCGAGTTCAACATCTGGGCCGGACGATTGTTGGTCGCCGCCGAGCGTCAGGAGCTGAACGGGCCCTATTTCTCAACTACCTACGACGCCTTTAAAACACCGTTTTATCCGTCTGACTTTAGCGTTGATTTTGGGACCGGTGGCGCCGGCGTGTACGCGCGCGACCACGGCGTGAACGTTTGGGGTAACCTCGGCAAGGACGGCGCACTGCAGTACGTGTTCGGCGTATTCAATGGCCTCGAGTCGTCTACCGGCTTTGGCCCGAATCAAGACGACAATCTGCTGTACGCCGGACGACTCGCCTATAACTTTCTCAATACGGAAAAGAACCCAGGGTACTACACCAGCGGGACCTACTACGGTGGGGCGGGCGATATCTTCACGGTGGGCTTCGCAACGCAATACCAGGATGACGGCAGTGGCTCGTTTGCGAACCCGGGCGATTTTTTTGGCTTCAGTATCGATGTCCTGTTTGAAAAAGTCCTGAGCAACAAAGGTGTGTTCACGTTTAACGGGGAATACAAAAATTTTGACTCCGATTATGCGAGCGCTGCATTCACCGACGGAACTGGTTGTTTCTGTATGTTTGACGGAGATTCCTATTCGCTCATTGGGTTGTATTTGTTTCCGACGAAAGTCGGATGGGGACGTTTTCAACCCTATGTTCGCTATACCGATGTCAGTCCGGATGGCAGCAGTGACCGCGACGAAATCGAAGGTGGTGTGAACTACGTAATCGATGGACACAACGCACGCGTTTCAATGTTCTACCAAAGCGGTGATTTGGCGACCAAAGGTCTGAATTACGCGCCGGGCGTTACCGGATCGTCCGTTGACGCTTTCAAGATCGCCATTCAATTCCAACTCTAACCAACTTAACAAAACGAGTGGTTAACTTGAGGTTATAGCCATGAATTCATATGCAAGAAAACTATATCGCGCTATGGGCGCCGCCTTAGTCGCATTATTCGTATTGCCTGTCCAGGCTGAAGATACGATTAAGGTCGGCGTCCTCCATTCATTGTCGGGAACAATGGCGATTAGCGAGACAACGCTAAAAGACACCATGTTAATGCTGATTGACGAGCGGAACGCGAAAGGTGGTCTGTTAGGCAAGCAGCTTGAAGCAGTGGTGGTCGACCCCGCTTCTGACTGGCCTTTGTTCGCCGAAAAAGCACGGGAACTTATCGAAAAGGAAAAGGTTGCCGCCACGTTTGGTTGCTGGACTTCCGTGTCCCGAAAGTCGGTACTGCCGGTGTTCGAAGAACTTAACGGATTGTTGTTCTATCCCGTACAGTACGAAGGGGAGGAGTCCTCCAAGAACGTTTTCTACACGGGCGCCGCGCCCAATCAACAAGCCATCCCGGCGGTCGATTATCTGATGAATGAAATCGGTGCGAAACGATGGGTGCTTGCCGGCACGGACTATGTTTACCCGCGCACAACGAACAAGATCCTTGAAGCGTACCTAAAGGCAAAGGGCGTCGCTGAAGAAGACATCATGATCAACTACACGCCGTTTGGTCATTCCGACTGGCAGTCTATCGTCGCCGACATCAAGAAGTTCGGCTCGGCAGGCAAGAAGACGGCTGTCGTGTCCACCATCAATGGTGACGCTAACGTGCCGTTTTATAAGGAGCTGGGTAACCAGGGTATTTCGGCCGAGGATATTCCTGTCATCGCCTTTTCCGTCGGCGAGGAGGAGCTCTCCGGAATCGACACGGGACCGCTCGTTGGCCATCTCGCGGCCTGGAACTACTTCATGAGTGTTGATGCACCGGTGAATGACGAATTCATTGATGCGTGGGTTAAGTTCATCAAGAATGAAGATCGCGTGACAAACGATCCAATGGAAGCACACTACATTGGTTTCAACATGTGGGTTGAAGCGGTCAAGAGCGCGGGTACAACCGATCCCTCTGCGGTGCAGGACGCTATCATTGGTGTCGCGGTACCGAATTTGTCCGGCGGCGTCGCGACGATGATGCCGAATCATCATATAACGAAACCGGTATTAATTGGTGAGATCCAGGACGACGGACAGTTCGATATCGTCTGGCAAACAGGCGGTACGATCGTGGGTGACGCCTGGTCGGATTTCTTACCGGGCTCCAGCGATATCACCGCTGACTGGATGGCCCCGCTGCGATGCGGAAACTACAACGTTAAAACCAATAAGTGCTCCGGGCAAAATTACGAGTAAGCACTGATCGGAAAATTGCCGTCGCTAATGACGGTTGGGGCGGGCCCATTGTGTGGGCCCGCCGTATTTTTAGCACGTAAGAATTTTGGGAAAGTGTACGATATAAGAAACGTGTCAGGCGCGGTGACGATGCCGCACAAATCCCAAAATGAGATGGGGTTTCGACGTCGCGCCAATGGTGCGTTCCTGCTCATCGCACTGTTGGCCGGTTTAATCGTATCGACTGCCGCGTACGGTGACTTCGAACAAGCGCTAAACGCATTGAATACGCGGTCGTTCGAAGAGAAAGCGGTAGCCGCGGCCGATATCGCGAATTCCGGACATCCGCGTGCACTCGCCGTGTTGACCGCACTTTCAGAAGGGTCTCTGTTTCTTCTTAAATCCGATCGGCGCATTGTGATTGCATTACCGCTCGAAAGCGGGAAATTCGAGATTAGCGATCCAGTGACCACTGCGGTTATTGGCGAAGTGCGTAAACGAAAAATTCGCAAGCTCGGTCTCAATAACAAACTCAGGCGGCATCTGCGCGGCATCATTGCGAGCCTCAGGATCGATCAACCGGATCCCGACGACCGAATCGCGGCGATTGAATCGATCGCCGAAGCAGGTATTCCCGAACTGCGTGGAATTCTTGAGAATCGGCTTCATCAGGAGTCGGATCAGCGTGTCGTTCGTGCTCTCGAAGAAGCGATAACAATCTTCGACCTAGATTCCGACGATCACAACATCAGGCTCGCCGCCGTAAAGGCTTCGTCGAGCAATCTTGGCGGACTCGTGCGCCGTAAACTCACCGAGATCGCGACCCAGGATACCGGTGATGCCGAACTGCGTGCCGCCGCGCAGGTATCTCTTGCCGAAATCGAGCGCGCGGTTGCACGATACGAGTTGATCGAAACACTATTTTTCGGACTCAGTCTGGGATCGGTACTGGTACTGGCGGCGATCGGTCTTTCCATTACGTTCGGTATGATGGGCGTGATCAATATGGCGCACGGCGAATTGATTATGCTCGGTGCCTATACGACGTACGTCGTTCAGCTCGCGATGCCCAACTATATTGAGTGGTCAATTTTTGTCGCGATACCGGCGGCGTTTTTGGTTTCTGGTCTAACGGGTGTGGCCATAGAGCGTGGTGTGATTCGATTTCTGTATGGCCGGCCGCTGGAAACGTTGTTGGCGACATTTGGCGTTAGTCTTATTCTCCAGCAATCGGTGCGATCAATTTTCTCTCCACTTAATCGTGCTGTTGCCACGCCTGAGTGGATGAGCGGATCGATAGAACTCGTCCAGGGATTATCTTTTACGTTAAACCGGCTCTATATATTGCTGTTCGCTGCATTGGTTTTTACGGCGCTGGTCTTGATTTTGCAGCGCACACGATTGGGCCTGGAAGTTCGCGCTGTTACGCAGAACCGCGCAATGGCCCGGGCCATTGGTATTCGCAGCGCGCGCGTGGACGTACTGACGTTTGGGTTGGGCGCAGGAATCGCCGGTGTCGCGGGCGTGGCCCTCTCCCAGTTAACCAATGTGGGTCCCAACCTTGGTCAAGGGTACATTGTCGATTCTTTCATGGTCGTTGTATTCGGCGGTGTTGGGAATTTGTGGGGGACGCTCGTCGCCGGATTGTCGCTCGGTGTGATGAACAAGATCCTCGAACCCGCAGTTGGCGCCGTCGTGGCGAAGATACTGATCCTCGTATTCATCATTCTGTTCATTCAAAAAAGGCCGCGCGGACTGTTTCCGCAGCGAGGCCGCGCTGCGCAGGACTGATGTTGATCACTCGACTACTGTTATCGGACCGCGGCGGCGCTGCCATGCTCGGTGTCCTTGCTGCCGCGGCAATCGTGGTACCGATTGCGAATCTTGCACTGCCTGAAAGCTCACCCTTCCATATTTCAACCTATACGGTCACTTTGCTCGGTAAGTATCTGTGCTATGCATTGTTGGCGATAGCGCTCGATCTCGTATGGGGTTATTGCGGGATCTTAAGTCTGGGGCATGGTGCATTTTTCGCGCTGGGCGGCTACGCCATGGGTATGTACCTGATGCGCCAGATCGACACCCGGGGTGTGTACGGCAATCCGGAATTGCCGGATTTCATGGTGTTCTTGAACTGGGACGCACTGCCCTGGTACTGGTACGGCTTTGACATGTTCTGGTTCGCGATGCTCATGGTGGTTCTCGTCCCCGGCATCCTCGCGTTTATTTTCGGCTGGCTGGCGTTTCGATCTCGCGTGTCCGGCGTTTATTTGTCAATTATGACGCAGGCGCTGACTTATGCATTGATGCTTGCGTTTTTCCGCAATGAAATGGGATTCGGCGGTAACAACGGGCTGACGGATTTCAAGGAGATTCTCGGCGCAGATATCCAGGCCGACGAGACAAGGGTTGTGCTGTTCTGCAGCTCCGCGCTGGCGCTTGCGTTGGGTTATTTGTTTTGTCGTTTCATCGTGACATCGAAACTGGGACGGGTTGTTACGGCGATCAGAGACGCGGAATCGAGGGCGCGTTTTCTGGGTTATCGCGTTGAGAATTATCAAGTGTGGATCTTCACAGTGTCCGCGGTACTCGCAGGAATTGCCGGCGCCCTCTATGTTCCGCAGGTCGGCATCATTAATCCGGGCGAATTTCAGCCACTAAATTCCATTGAACTGGTTGTGTGGGTTGCGCTCGGGGGACGCGGTACATTGTATGGTGCAGCCATAGGCGCGGGCATCGTCAATTACGCAAAAACCGTGCTCACTGCAGCACTGCCGGAAGTTTGGCTGTTCGTCCTTGGCGCGATGTTCGTGTTGGTTACCTTGGTTTTGCCTAAGGGCGTCGTCGGATTGATAAAGTCGATACACGTAAAGTCAAAAAATCATGATTAAGGCCAAGAGCACACGCAAACCGCTGCTCGAGCGCGACCGCGTTTTCGATTTCATGATTGAAGCGCCAACTCGAGCAAGTCTGGTCGATCTCACCCACGGGCCGATTCTTTATCTCGAACAAATTACCGTCTCGTTTGACGGTTTTCGTGCCTTGGATGACCTCACGCTCTACATCGACGCCGGGGAGTTACGGTGCATTATCGGACCGAATGGTGCGGGCAAAACCACGATGATGGATGTAATTACCGGCCGTACCCGCCCGGATTCCGGGAAGGCGTATTACGGCCAGAGAATTGATCTGTTACGCCACAGCGAGCCCGATATCGCTTCCCTTGGCATCGGCAGAAAGTTCCAAAAACCCACGGTGTTTCCCAATCACAGCGTTTTTGAAAATCTGGAACTCGCTATGGTCGCGGATAAAAAAGTCTGGCCAACGCTGGTTCGCGAGATGACGGGGGGGGAGCGGGATCGCCTCGACGAGATCCTCGTCCTCATCGGCCTGGAGACGCAGCGTCTCACGGCCGCCGGAACCCTGTCACACGGCCAAAAACAGTGGCTGGAAATCGGCATGTTGCTAATGCAAAATCCGCTCTTGCTTCTGGTTGATGAACCGGTCGCCGGTATGACTAAACAGGAAACTGAAGCGACCGCTGAGCTGCTGTTGAAATTGGCCGGCGATCACTCGGTCGTCGTGGTTGAACACGATATGGAGTTCGTGCGGTCGATTGCTCGTAAAGTAACCGTTTTACATGAAGGCAGCGTGCTGTCCGAAGGGTCAATGGACCACGTACAAAATGACCCCAAGGTTGTTGAAGTGTATTTGGGGTCGTAATGCTCGAGGTTAGAAATCTCAATCAATATTACGGCGACAGTCGAACATTGTGGGATCTCACATTGTCGGTGCCGCAAGGCTCGTGCACCTGTCTGATGGGTCGTAACGGGGTGGGTAAGACGACAACCCTGAAATGCATCATGGGGTTGCTCGCGGTTCAGTCTGGCGAGATAGAGTTCGATGACACCCTGTTGCACGGAAAACCCGCCGAATTTCGGGCCGCGAATGGTATCGGCTACGTACCGCAAGGCCGGGACATTTTTCCTCAGCTCACGGTTGACGAGAATTTGCGCATCGGATTTTCGGTGTGTGAGTCCGCAGCCGCTAACGAGGCCTACGAACGGGTACTTGGCATCTTTCCTGTATTGCGTCAGATGCTCAAACGGCTGGGCGGCGATCTGTCCGGCGGCCAACAACAGCAACTCGCGATAGGCCGTGCGCTCGTATTGAATCCCACGCTTCTGATCCTCGATGAACCAACGGAAGGTATCCAGCCGAATATCGTTAATGAAATTGGCGAGGTGATTCGCCGCCTCAATCAAGATGAGGGTATTACGGTGTTGCTGGTTGAGCAAAAACTACCGCTTGCCAGGCGGGTCGCCGATCGATACTGCATTCTCGATAAAGGCCGCGCGGTAGCGAATGGTGCAATGTCAGAATTGGACGACCAGTTGATCAAGACCTATCTAACGGTCTAGAAAGACAAATCGTACGATGACCACGCATGTTAATATCCTTAAGGAGTTGAATATGAATCAACGAAACTTGATCGTTGGCGGCGTGTCTGCAGTCGCGCCGGTTAACGCCGCAATTGCGCATTCTGCCCTCATGGCTCACGATCATGCCGAATTCTTGGACCCCGGGATGCTGTTGAGCGTTGCTGCCGGAATCGCACTTGCATGGTGCGCAACGCGCGTATTCCGCGAGGTTCGACGTGGTCGGCGAACGCAACATCGTTTGCGGCTGCGACGCTAATTCAGTGAACGCGAAAGGGCGCGCTGACCAATCGACGCCCGCAGGCGGGTGGCGAGCCGAGCTGGCGCTCAGCTACGCGTCGGGCGATGGCAGAACTGCCTTGGTCGGCCGTCGTCATTCCGGTCCGCTCTCGGTGCAACGCCCGTTTTTTCCGGAGCCGGATGGTACTTGCCACACCTATTTATTGCATCCGCCGGCCGGCATTGTCGGTGGCGACGAAATCGCGTTCTCTGTCGGTCTCGACTCGGACAGCCGGGTATTGATCACTACCCCGGGTGCGTCGCGATTCTATTTGAGTGCGGGCTCCGTCGCTTCGGTTGAACAAACGTTTACCGCCGCGTCGGACACCTTGCTGGAATGGTTGCCGCAGGAAACGCTGGTGTTCGACGGTGCACGTGTGCGTTGCCGTACATCAATCGGGCTCCGGAAAAATGCCAGGTATTTTGGGTGGGAAATTATCGGACTTGGGCGCCCGGCATCTGACCTTCCGTTCGAACACGGCATGATCGACTTTCAAACCCGCATCGAGCGCGACGGGCGGTTGCTTTATCACGAGCGGCTGCATGGAACTGATGGCGTCGCGGGCTTGCTGAACCACCAAGCGTTGATGATCTTAATTGCTGTCGGCGCAGCGAAAGAAGCCCTCGACGCGGCGCGCGTCATCTGCTCGGAATCGACCGTGCTCAGCGCGTCTACACTAATCGGTGATGTTTTGATCTGCAGGGCATTGGCCGGCGAGTGTCAGCCACTACTGAAGCTCGGCCGCGCGCTATGGCGTGGGCTGCGTCCGATCTTAACGGCACGTGAAGCGGTCGCGCCGCGAATCTGGAATACCTGAACTGCTATCGACATAGACCCATCGAGAGTATCGACCATGGATTTAACCCCCAGAGAAAAAGACAAGCTACTGATATTCACGGCGGCACTGCTCGCCGAACGACGTCGCGATCGCGGACTAAAGCTCAATTATCCGGAAGCGATCGCCCTGATAAGCGCCGCAGTAATGGAAGGCGCTCGTGATGGAATGCGCGTCGATGAACTGATGGATTATGGTCGAACGGTTTTAAGCGTCGATGACGTTATGGACGGCGTTGCGGGCATGATCCACGACGTGCAGGTCGAAGCAACATTCGTCGACGGAACAAAACTGGTCACCATTCACGACCCCATACAATAACGGAGATGCCCATGAAACCCGGGGAGATATTTTGCCTTGACGGTGATATCACGCTCAATGAAGGTCGGGACACGATCGAGCTTACCGTTGCTAATACCGGCGATCGTCCGATACAGGTGGGGTCGCATTATCATTTTTTCGAAACCAACCCCGCGCTGTCGTTTGACCGTGATCTGGCACGCGGATTTCGCTTGAATATTCCTGCCGGTACGGCCATTCGGTTCGAACCCGGTCAATCGCGGGATGTCACACTTGTCGCGTACGCAGGCAAAAGACACGTCTACGGATTCCGTGGTTCGATTATGGGCGCATTGGAGAACAAATCATGACTACGGTATCGAGAAGGGCGTACGCTGAACTGTATGGCCCGACCGTTGGGGATCGCATCCGGCTTGGGGACACGGAACTCATCATCGAAGTCGAGCGTGATTACACGACCTACGGGGAAGAAGTGACATTTGGAGGCGGCAAGGTTATCCGCGACGGCATGGGCCAAAGCCAGGCATCGAGCGCGATCTCCGCGGATGTCGTGATCACAAACGCTGTCATTATGGATCACTGGGGTATCGTGAAGGCTGATATTGGGATCAAAGACGGTCGAATCGCTCATATCGGGAAGGCAGGCAATCCGGACGTGCAACCGGATGTCGATATTGTGATCGGACCCGGTACTGAAATTATCGCGGGCGAGAGTCAGATTTGCACGGCCGGCGGCATTGACGCGCATATTCATTTTATTTGTCCGCAACAGGTCGATGAGGCGTTGATGTCCGGTGTAACGACGATGTTAGGTGGAGGCACCGGTCCGGCGACAGGAACGAATGCGACGACCTGCACGCCCGGCCCATGGAATATTCACCGTATGCTGCAAGCGGCAGATGCCTTACCCATGAATCTCGGTTTTCTCGGCAAGGGAAATTCCAGCCTCGCCGTGGCGCTAGACGAGCAAATTCAGGCGGGCGCGATCGGTCTTAAACTGCACGAGGATTGGGGCACGACGCCCGCGGCAATTGATAATTGTCTGCAGGCGGCCGATCGCCATGATGTGCAGGTCGCAATTCACACGGACACGTTAAATGAGTCGGGGTTCGTCGAGGATACGATCGCCGCGATTAATGGGCGCGCGATCCATACCTATCACACGGAGGGCGCCGGCGGGGGGCACGCGCCGGACATCATCAAAGTCTGCGGATCGGCGAATGTGCTGCCGTCAAGTACGAACCCGACGCGCCCGTATACCGTCAACACTGTCGACGAACATCTCGACATGCTGATGGTGTGCCACCATCTTTCTCCGGCGATCCCGGAAGATGTCGCGTTCGCGGAATCCCGCATCAGGCGCGAGACGATTGCAGCGGAAGACATACTGCACGACCTCGGTGCATTTTCCATGATCGCCTCGGATTCGCAGGCGATGGGCCGTGTCGGTGAAGTGATCACGCGAACCTGGCAGACCGCGCATAAAATGAAAGTTCAGCGCGGCGCGCTTGCGGGCGACCCGGCGAGCAGCGACAACACTCGGGTTCGGCGGTATATCGCAAAATACACCATCAATCCCGCGCTGGTCCACGGTATCGCTCACGAAGTCGGTTCTGTGGAGGTGGGTAAGCTCGCGGACCTCGTGTTGTGGAAGCCGGCTTTTTTCGGCGTGAAACCGAGCGTTATCGTCAAAGGTGGCATGATCGTCGCCGCGCCCATGGGCGATCCGAACGCGTCCATACCGACGCCGCAACCGGTTCATTATCGACCTATGTTCGGCGCTTTGGGTGGCGCGCGTAACGCTACATGCGTGAGCTTTGTCTCTCAATCCGCCGCCGACGCCGGAGTACCACAAGAAATCGGGCTTAAAAATCAGATCAGCACTATCTCGAAAACGCGATCGATACGTAAGGCCGATATGATACATAACGACTATCAACCCGATATCCAGGTCGATCCGCAAACCTATGAAGTACGCGCAGACGGCGAGTTGTTGACGTGCGAGCCTGCACTCGAACTGCCAATGACGCAGCGATATTTTCTATTTTAGTGACCAATAGTTGCTATGCGGCATTTCATTGAATTCATTGTCGACGCGGATGAGATCGCGGATACCCTGACGCTCGCTTACGAGCAGCGCCAAAAATCCCGCCAACGGCTTACGCTCGATAGCGGCGCCGAAGCTGGATTGATGCTCCCCACCGGCAAGCAGCTGAGAGACGGTGATCTTCTTGGATCAAAAGATGGGACCGTAGTACGAATCGTCGCGAAACCCGAACCACTTAGCAAGGCGCTGTGCCGAAATACCATGCAACTCGCCCGTGCGTGTTACCACCTGGGTAACCGTCATGTGGCAATCGCTATCCATGACGATGGCGTATGTTTTCAACCGGATCACGTTTTAGAAGAAATGCTGCGTGGGCTTGGAATTGATGCGATTCGGATCGAGGCGCCGTTCGATCCCGAATCCGGTGCGTATTCCCACAGCGGCACGCATGCCCATTCACATTAATGACGACGACGGAAGAATTGCGATTGTTGCGGCTGCTCCAGCTCGCCAGTCCGAATTTGCCAATTGGCGCGTATGCCTATTCTCAGGGACTTGAATGGGCGGTTGAAGCGGGTTGGGTAGTCGATGAAGAATCATTCTTTGCCTGGATTAAAGATCAACTCACTCACGCGATTTCGTTTGTGGATCTTCCCGTTGTTCAACGTCTGCACGCCGCCGCGGCCGATGCGAAAGACAATGAAATTTCTTACTGGAGCGATTGGCTACTCTGTTCGCGGGAATCCAGTGAATTACGGGCCGACGATACGGATCGCGCCTACGCGCTTGTCCGTTTACTCGATGGATTGAAAGTTCAGATTCCTTTGCCGGCCACCGACGCGATGCCATACGCCACGCCATTTTCGTTGATTTCGCAAAAATGGGGAATCGGCGTACGTGATGCCATGCGCGTGTATGCATGGGGGTGGCTGGAGAACCAAATCGTTGCAGGCATAAAACTCATCCCGCTCGGGCAAGTGGCCGGGCAGCGACTAATGAGTGCGTTATTACACGAGGTCGTTGCGGCTTGTGACAAAGCGCGCGAATTGGATGATGACGACCTTGGTGGCGGTCTTCCCTCGCTCTCGATAGCGAGTGCGCTGCATGAAACGCAATATACACGTTTATTTCGATCGTGATCGACCAGGAGAATACAATGAACGCAAACTCGGCAACGCATCATCCATTACTGCGTGTCGGTATCGGCGGTCCTGTGGGTTCTGGAAAAACCGCGTTAATGGATGCACTTTGTAAATCAATGCGCGATCGCTACGAAATTGCCGCAGTAACCAATGATATTTACACGCAGGAAGATGCGGAGTTTTTGGTTCGCAGCAGGGCATTGTCTCGTGATCGGATCGTGGGGGTCGAAACGGGCGGGTGTCCGCATACCGCGATTCGTGAGGACGCGTCGATGAACCTCGCCGCAATCGATGGTTTGGCAAATCGATTTCCTAATCTCGACCTGGTACTCATCGAAAGCGGCGGTGACAACCTGGCGGCAACTTTCAGCCCGGAACTCGCGGATATCACGATCTATGTGATCGATGTTGGAGAAGGCGAAAAGATCCCGCGTAAAGGTGGGCCCGGTATCACGCGATCGGATCTATTGGTCATTAATAAAATCGATTTGGCGCCATATGTCGGAGCTGATCTCGGTGTAATGGAATCGGACACGCAGCGTATGCGGGGAGAACGCCCGTATGTATTCACGAACTTGCGCGAACAGCAAGGACTAAACGAAATCATGCAATTCATCGAACATAGCGGTATGCTGAAATGAAAGCGCCTATCCCGATACGGATACTCAGGATAAAGCGTCACGTAGCACTAGTATTTTCCTGCACGGTATTGTGCTGTCTCATGGCAGGGTGCGCGCAGGTAACGTATAAACGCGGTTCGTCGGCGGACGACGCGATCGAAGACGAGACTGTATGCCGCCGCCAGACGACGAACGAAACGGCCTATCGGGATTGTTTGCGCGACCGTGGATGGTTAATCGCATCCGGGAGAAAGACTGAAGAAGCCACGGAGTTGCAACCTGCTGCGAACGAAGAACCGTTATCAAGTGCCGCTCCATCAGTCGCCGCGAGTTATTCTGTCCAGGGAGGCACGGCCGACCCTGATCCTAAAAAGATCGAACCCAAGCGTGCAACGAAAAGCGGCAAGATTAAACGAGAGAAATCGGATCGTTCAATTTCGAGCTGGTGGAAGTTCGGAGCATCCCCGGACCAATTAGAACGCGATGTCGCGGCTTGTATCGCGACTTTGGGACCTCGCCACACGCCTTCCCCGGCAATGCGAACCGTCACCGAAGAGCTGGAAAAGTGTCTTCGAGAAAGCGGTTGGGTTGGTGTGTAATTAGAGGTTGAAACCAAGCTTGTACGAGTACTCGATTGGTACGCCCGCCACTGAGCGATTTATCGCCCGCGTAGGCTGAACTGATGGGTGCAACCGCGGACGTAAAAATCCAGGCTGACCGATTGTCTTGAATCATTGATCGCGCCATTGCATGTGTGGCCGACGCGAGCTGGTCGCGCGGTGCGAGTTGATTGATCAATCCGAGATCGTGTGCTTCGGTCGCCGAGATGGGTTTGCCACCAAACAAGAGCTCAAATGCCTTATTGCGGCTGATCTGCCGCGGAAGATGGACGTAATGAATCGCCGGGATCTGGCCGACATCGATTTCCGGGTAGGCGAGGTCGATATCGTCGGCTGCCAGCGCGACGTCACAGGTGATAGCGACGGTCATGCCGGCGCCGCGAGCGGGTCCATTGATCGACGCGATGGTCGGCTTCGTGAGGGAATACTGAATATCCAGGGTGCCGATATAGAAATCGTACAGGTATTCATGGATTTCCAGCACCGTCGCCGCATTCGCCATTCGCAGATCCATGCCCCCGCAGAAAATGCCGTCCAGGGCACTGGCAATCACAATGGCGCGTACCGCACTGTCGTCACCCGCCTTGCGTAGCGCATCGTGCATGGCATGGACCATTGCCTGGTCGATCGCATTGACCGGCGGGCGGTTCATTGAAAGGTATGCGATGTCCTCGCGCGTTTCATAAGTAATCCGCTCTTCGTTGCTCATCGTTGCTGACCTGCTGGCGTAGCCGTTTGATCCGTCGACGTGCCCATGAATCTAGGAGAGTGATTTAACCGGCAACGCTAAATCGGGCACTTGCTTCAGCGAATCGTGGATTTCGTACCACGGTGCTTTCCAGTCGGTGTAGAGATGCATCTGGGGTTCCAGGGTCGGCGCGCGTATAGCGGAGCGAGAGCAGTGGGCGGCGTCGGCGGCATCAAGACCTCAACTCGAGACCGGGCGCTTCGCCCGGCGCTGTAGCTTACGCGCCAACGCATGGAGATCCGACACAACCGCCGGATACGTCGTTTCGGCCGCGTTGCGTTTGGCCACCCACACCATGTCGTAACTCGGCGGCAGGAGGTGACGCTCGCGCCGGAACGCCTCTCGAACCCAACGTTTGATCCGGTTTCGCACCACCGCCCCCCCCCACCTTGCGCGTGACGGTGACGCCGAGCCGCGTCGGCGGCCCGCACCAATGCGTGTCGCGCGTCTGCAGTTCGCGCTGGGTCACGAAGACGAGGAAATGCCGCATATGATGCTTGTGTCCGGCGCGCTGCGCTCGCAGAAACTCAAGGCGCCGCCGCAGCCTCAACCACCGCGGGAAGCCCTGAGGTCGCATGCTTACTTGCTGCCGACGCTGACCGTCAGCCGCTTGCGTCCCCGTTTCCGGCGAGCGGCGAGGACCTTGCGGCCATGGCGAGTCGCCATGCGAGCGCGGAAGCCGTGCTTGCGCTTGCGCCGTCGATTATGCGGTTGGTAGGTGCGTTTCACTGGGCCTGCCTTGCTAGCAACCGGCTCCGTCCGCTGTCAACACCGCCCACCACCCGCACCTACATGTTGGCACCCTCCTTGATCAGCTTCATCCGCTACTTTGACCGGTCACCGGAAGTCCGCTTGCGAAGCCGCCTTGCGCGATCGCGAGCTCGCAAAACCGCTTGCCGTCGCACCGGTACGCACCCGAACCCCTTCGGAGCCGGAATTATTTTTTGATCTTCGGGCGTATAGGAAGCATAAAGGCGCATTCCGATGAATGACAAGCCTGTGAAGCGCTGAGTGGTGCTGGTTGGTTTGGGCAGGAGGTGCAAAACTTGCCGTATGTGGGCTTTATATGGCGAACGTTGCGGTGGTTGAGGGCGAGGTGCCGCTACCACGGCGAGTTCAGCTTCACGGGGCGACTGCTCCGGTCCGTGGACGTTCTCGAAAAACAAGCCGCCATCGCCGAGTGGATTGATGAGCACCCGGGTGGCATCCTGTTCGGTCGCACCCGACACATGCCCGCCGGTACGGAAGACGGCGACATTTTTCTTTTCCGTGGCCGGTCTTACCGTCTCTGGCCCGTACCAGCGCCATGAACGACGGCGTATAGGAAGCATAAAGGCGCATTCCGATGAATGACAAGCCTGTGAAGCGCTGAGTGGTGCTGGTTGGTTTGGGCAGGAGGTGCAAAACTTGCCGTATGTGGGCTTTATATGGCGAACGTTGCGGTGGTTGAGGGCGAGGTATGGGTCATTTTCCAGGACCCGTGCGAACGAAGCCCTGCGGGGTGCGGGAAGGACCTCGGTGCGGTGAAGAGCGGGACGGTCAGCGCATGTCGAACAGGCCCGGCTGAGGGGGCGCTCGGGGTTCGGGTAGTGAGTTGGGGTCGGTTGTTGGTGCGAGCCTGTTCAGGTGGTCGAGGATTTTGCGGATGACGTGGGGGTCCTCGATGCAAGCGATGATCTTGACGGCGCCGCCGCAGGCCTGACAGGTTTCGATATCGATGTTGAACACCCGCTTGAGACGTTGGGCCCAAGTCATGGCGGCATGGCGCTCGGCCGGCGTTCTATTTTCTGCCTCTGCACGCAATACATAACGTTTGGTTCCGAGTTCTTTTGGGTCCAAACGCAGCAATCCCGTTCCATCAGTCCGCGCCCATTGAACCCAACTAAAACCCTGCCCAGTGTCTTCTAGTAAGGCTACATCTGTATTCGTGAACGGCATCATCGACGCGCCACTTCTTACAGTTACAACCACACGTCCGGCGACTATTCCATGCCAACCTGACCTATCTATTAGTCGGTCGATTTTCTGTAAGTACAACTTAGTCCGAGCCAAATATCTCCGACCTTCATCGATATCATCGAGGTCAATAGTAATACGTCCGTCGGAATCAGTTTGCCGACGGATAATGTATTTTAATTCTTGATTCGGTAGTATTTCGAAAAACGTAACATCGAGATTGGGTGCCGGATTTTTGCTTTCCCAGTCGGTCACACGTACCACGACAGCAGGATTGCCCACTGAAAACTCTGTCGACCCTGCGCTCGTGATTCGGTCGCTAAACTTATACGTTCCATCGATTGGGCTCGCCGCACGTAACACGTAGGTATCTTGTCCGAGCCCCATCGGATCGAGCAATAGTAAACCCTGCCCGTCGGTTACAAACTTCCGGCCATCCTCTAAATTCCCCGCCGTGTCGCGTTTGAATAAATACACCTCTTTGTACCGCAGAAGCGCACCGTTACCGCCATGTGTCACCCGTACAGTAAGTTGACCTGCCTTGATCGTTAAAAGCCCAGGTGCCGTAATTTCTCTTTCAATACGTTGATCGTACGGTTGTAAATCCGCCACATAGCGTTGGCCCTCGGTAATGCCGTCGAGATCGATCGTGATCCGACCCGTTTCGTCCGTTTCCCGCTTTGCGTGCCAGGCTCGCGCACCATTCACACCGACCTTCCAGAAAGTCACATTTTTTCTAGGTAAAGCCGTACCAGTTGCCCAATCTTGTAGTACCAGCGTGACGGGGGGATTCCCGACGGCAAAGTCGTATTGCCCGGCCCACTTGAATACCCGACTGAATTTTAGACTACCGTCGACGCTACTCGTTGCGCGGAGCATGTAAGTATCTAGACCGAGATCCGGCGGGTCTAGCTTCACCTGTCCCTGATTATCAGTATTTACCTGGATAAGACCTCTACTACTCCCGTCAGTTTGTATTTTCAACAATACAACGGGTGAGTTGCGTAAAGCTTGGGAGTCGGCGCCATCAGTAACATTAAACACTACTTTTCCTGCAGAAATTCCGTGCCAACCTGAAGTATCGACGATTTTTTCTATCCATTGTAGATATGGTTTCGACCGCAATACGTAGCGACGACCCATGTCTACGCCATCGAGATCTATTTTTACGCGTCCTTCGGCATCCGTAATTCTCTTAGTCACCCATGATCTCGAGCCGTTACTATTCAATTCCAACACGGATATTTCTTGGTTTGGTAGCGGATTTGACGTTTGCCAGTCTGTCAGGCGTACATGGACCGGCTTGTTTCCAACTGTAAATGTTATGCGCCCAGGCGTAGAAAACGACGCGCTATATTTTAAGCCACCGTCAATAGGGCTCTCGGCACGTAACACATAGCTATTCATGCCGAGGTATTTAGGATCAACGCGGATGCGTATAGGAAGCATAAAGGCGCATTCCGATGAATGACAAGCCTGTGAAGCGCTGAGTGGTGCTGGTTGGTTTGGGCAGGAGGTGCAAAACTTGCCGTATGTGGGCTTTATATGGCGAACGTTGCGGTGGTTGAGGGCGAGGTATGGGTCATTTTCCAGGACCCGTGCGAACGAAGCCCTGCGGGGTGCGGGAAGGACCTCGGTGCGGTGAAGAGCGGGACGGTCAGCGCATGTCGAACAGGCCCGGCTGAGGGGGCGCTCGGGGTTCGGGTAGTGAGTTGGGGTCGGTTGTTGGTGCGAGCCTGTTCAGGTGGTCGAGGATTTTGCGGATGACGTGGGGGTCCTCGATGCAAGCGATGATCTTGACGGCGCCGCCGCAGGCCTGACAGGTTTCGATATCGATGTTGAACACCCGCTTGAGACGTTGGGCCCAAGTCATGGCGGCATGGCGCTCGGCCGGCGTTCTATTTTCTGCCTCTTCGGTTACTTTGTGCATTTGCCCTTTGCCGCGCCCGGCCGGGGTGATCAGTGCCCGATATTGACTGTTGGGAGCGAAGACGCCGTGGAAGCGGGTGAGATTGACTCTGGGTTTCGGGATGAGCGCGGCGAGGCGTGCGATGAAGTCCAGGGGCTCGAAGATCACGTGGGTGGTGCCGTCGCGCCAGGGATTTTTGAGGGTGTAGCGAACGCTACCGTGCTCGGTGAGGGAGAGGCGTTTTTCGGAGAGCGCCGGGCGGGTGATGTAGCGGCACAGACGTTCGAGCTTGTCGCGTTCGTGCGCTTTCGTCGCGACTCCGGCATGCAGGGAGAAGCCGGCGACGTTGCCTACCCGGGTGGTGAAGGGCTCGTCGCTGGCGGGTAGTGACTGCAGTGCCAGCACCTTACGGCCTTGCCGGGGGCCGGTGGCGATGCGGTAGGTGATGGAATGCCCGATCAGGGCATCCATTGGATCGTCACTCCCGGTGTCCAAACTCAGGTAGGCGGACTCGTCATCGCGCACCAATAGACCCTGACGCTCAAGGAAGCGGCTCACGCGGTGGGCGATGGTGTGGGTCAGCTGCGAAAGTTCGGTGCTGGTGGGCGCCTTGACCCATCGAAACCGCGTGCTAGAGCCGGCGGCGTCATCCACATAGACGCCATCGAGGAACAACATGTGAAAGTGGACGTTGAGGTTCAGCGCCGATCCAAAACGCTGGATCAGGGTGACCGCGCCGGTGCGTGCGCTGGCAGCCGCGTAACCAGTCTTGCGGATCAGGTGCGTGGCCAGTGCGCGATAGACGATACCCAGCACCTTGCCCATGATGACCGGTTGGTTGGCGAACAGGAACCGCAGTTGAAATGGGAAGCTCAGCACCCATTGGCGCATCGGAGCCTCGGGCAGGACCTCATCGACCAGCAGCGCCGCGCTTTCCGCCATGCGCCTCGCCGCGCAACTGGGGCAGAATCCCCGGCGCTTGCAACTGAACGCGACCAAGCGTTCAGTGTGGCAGGCCTCGCAGCGCACGCGCAGGAAACCGTGTTCGAGGCGGCCGCATCTGAGGTAGTCCTCGAACTCGTGCTGGACATACTCTGGCAACGGTGTGTCGTGCGCCGCCATCCGGGCGGCGAACGTGGGGTAGTGCGCGTCGACGAGTTGGTAGAGGAGGCTGGTCTCCGGGCGGTGGCGTTCATAGCGAACGGCGCCACCGGCCGGGCTGGCATCCGTGCCGGCCTGCGCCATGATCGCTTCCTTGCGTCGTGGTAGTTTGAGAGCAGGTTAGCAGATGGGTGTGTGGATTGTCTTTCGGTTCCTGGGGTTGTTGCGCGGGAACCGTTGACATGAGACTGTCGTCGAATATAGGAAGAATAAACGCCCTTTTCGCCCAGGTCCAACAGCTCTGATCACGGCTCTGACTGCGAATGACTGGTCCGGCAACCGTTCGGTAGCCCCGAAAGGGCCTGAATTTCGCTCACGTCGCCGACAACCGGTTCACTTTTTCTGCAGTGTCGGCTCCATTCCAGCCACCCGGCACGGCAACCCCCTGCCGCGGTCGTGTGAGTGCAGCATCCTGGCCTGAACGATTGGTTTTCGGGCTCGTCAGTCAAACAACCCATACTGCAATTCAGCCGGTGGCGCCCGGCTTTCGGGTAGCGCCTTGGGCTGACTGGCTTCTGATTTGTGCTTCAAGTGATCGAGAGAAGTGGTGCAGGGACGCACCGTTTACGAACCTAAGGATGGAATCTGCTTGATCACCACCGGGTCTTCGATACAGGCGAGGACCTTCACGCCGCCGCAGGCGCTGCAGGTCTCGATGTCGATATTGAAAACCCGCTTGAGCCGCTGTGCCCATGTCATCGATGCTCGCCGTTGTGCGGGTGTTGCCGGTTCATCGGCACCCCTGACCTGGTTGCCCCTGCCCCGCTTTGCCGGCGTCACCAACGCCCGGTGCTTACTGTTAGGCGCAAACACGCCATGACAAATTCATCCGGAATGAATTTGGACAACCGAAGGTTGCCTGGAAGGTGAGGAGCAGGGATGCTCCTCATCCTAGCGCGTCAGGTTGACTCTGGGCTTCGGCACCAAGGCCGCCAGCCTTGCAATGAAGTCCAAAGGTTCGAAAATCACGTACGCGGTGCCATCCCGGTAGGGCGTCTTGAGCTGGTAACGGATGTTGCCGTTGGGTGTCAGTGACAGGCGTTTTTCCGATACCGCTGGACGGGACACATACCGGCACAGGCGTTCGAGCTTCTTGCGTTCATCGGCCCTGGCCGCCACGCCAGCATGCAGGCTGAACCCGGCTACCTTGCCAATCCCGTCATCGAACGGGTCACCACTGGCCGGCAGAGTTTGCAAAGTGAACACCTTGCGCCCCGCCTGTGGACCGACCGCAATGCGGTAAGTGGTCGAGTGCCCCAGCAGGGATGTCATACGGAGAATATCGAATTAACGGTCGACATTTGGACCCTCCGAGCGTGCACCGATCGAAATTGCTGAAACCATAGCCAAATAGGATAAATTTTGCTCGACTTAATAACCTAATTACTGTACAACCTAATAAGATAAATTATCCTCTGATAAATAACCTAAGAAAGGCTACAAATGGCGACGCCCCCGGAAAAACTCGCAGCCTCGCTAGAAGTGCTCCAACTTCTTCAAAATGAAGGAAAAATAGCCATTCGGGCGCGCGATCTCAGCAAGACCCACAGGGAGCGCCTGCTGCGTCTAGGCTTCCTTCAGAGGGTTATGAAGGGCTGGTACATTGCCTCAAACCCGGATACCCAAGATGGCGAGACAACGGCCTGGTACGCCTCATTCTGGGGTTTCTGCGCCGCCTATCTCGATGCCCGCTTCGGCCAAGATTGGGCTTTAGGGCCAGAGCAATCCCTGATGCTGCACTGTGGTAACTGGCGCGTCCCCGGGCAGCTTCTCGTCCGCGCAGCGCGAGCCGGAAACAAGCCCACGGAACTCATGCACGGCACGTCAATCTTCGAGACGCGCTCCGCGCGACCGCCAAAAGGACAAGAAGCCCTTATCGACGGACTGCGCTTGTTTTCCATTCCAGCCGCGCTCGTGGAGGTTGGCGCGACGTTCTTCCGGCTGGAGCCAACCGAAGCACGCGCGGCGCTTGCCATGATCCAGGACGCTCACGACGTTCTAACGATTCTGCTCGAAGGCGGGCACAGCACGGTTGCCGGCCGTCTGGCGGGCGCTTTCCGCAACATCGGCCAGACCACCATCGCCGATAATATCCTTAAAAGCATGCGCGCCGGCGGATACGACGTGCGGGAGAACGATCCGTTCGAAGGCCCCCCTTCCCTGGCCCAACCGCTAGTCCAGTCACCCTTTGTCAACCGGCTACGCCTGATGTGGCAAGCCTGTCGGGACAGCGTCGTGGAAGTTTTCCCAGAAGCACCCGCAACGAGCGTGGATATCGAAAAATACCTGGCCGACGTGGATGAGATTTATGTCACGGACGCCTACCACTCCCTTTCGATTGAAGGCTATCAAGTAAGCCCCGAGCTGATTGAACGTGTGCGACAGGGAAACTGGGATCCGGAAGCGAACGAGGCGGATCGCGAGCATAGAAACGCCCTCGCCGCACGCGGCTATTACCTGGCGTTTCAGGCGGTCAAGGACAGCCTGCGAAAGGTTCTCCGCGGTGAGGATCCTGCACGTGTTGCGGAAATCGACCACCAGGAATGGCATCGCGAACTTTTTGTGCCGAGCGTGCAATCGGGCATCGTCAGAGCCGCCGATCTCGCGGGCTATAGAAGCGGGCCTGTCTACATTCGCGGCTCGACACATGTACCCCCGTCGTCCGATGCGGTCCGGGATCTGATGCCAACGTTCTTTGAGCTTTTGAGCAAGGAGCAACATCCTGGCGTTCGCGTCGTGCTCGGTCATTACTTCTTCGTCTACATCCATCCGTATATGGATGGAAACGGTCGAATTGGCCGTTTCCTGATGAACGTGATGATGGCGGCGGCCGGTTTGCCGTGGACAGTGATACCTGTCGACAAGCGCAATACATATATGGAGGCTCTGGAGGTCGCCGGACGTGACCGGAACATTCGCCCGTTCGCCACGTTTCTCGCCGGAGAAGTTCGCGACCACTAATGGGCGGGAAGCTTTTGTCGCTCGAAAACTATAAGAATCCCTGTTGCAATTCTTCCGCCTGACGTCAACGTCCGGCTTTGTCACACTGATGTCACACTGCGATCGAGATCGTACGGCATTCCGCATTGCCCAACGTTACGCTATGTGATTCATTTTTCTAATGCTATTCTGCAAGCCCTTGAACCCGAACGCGTGTGCAACCGTTTTCGGGCGGCAGGGGTCGTAGGTTCAAATCCTGTCACCCCGACCAATTTCTATTTTTCTATCAAATTGTTGCGTGGGCTTTCGGGCGGCCGACCCGTTGTCGAAAATTTCCTTGTCACACTTTTGTCACACTCGATTAGCGAATTACGCAAAAATCGGCGGCGGTGAATAGGCGCAGAGGCGACTCGCCGTTATCGAATACCCGCGAAACGTGAGACTGGCCGCTTCCCGGAATACGGCATCCTTGCGCCCCCTGCTCTCGTGAGGCAGGGATGCACGTCCGTTGACGCCAAAAATGATCCCTTGAGATTCCCGGCATGCAGCGACAAATCCAATGCAGCAATAGGCCGATATAAGGTTGTGACCCCCACGCTGTATCCGCGCTCCTCATCGCTGCAACCGCGCCGGCCGGGGTTCCCGTTACCAAGCTGCAAAAAGTGTCGGTAGCGAGTTCGTTTGAAAACAATGGCTTGCTGGTATCGTTTATCTTAAGCTCTTGATTTTGTTCAAAACTCAGCTTTTTCAATAGATGTGCCGCCAGGCGTAGAGTGTTTTCCCCAAATAACAAGAACGGGAGAGCGCCATGGAACGTTGGCACACGTCCTGGCTCGGTCTGAAGCAATTCCCGAGCGAGCTGTCCACCTTCGATCTCGATCAGTTTTTCACGCTCGATGCAGCGGATCAACAGATTGTGGCGTCGCGCCGGCGCAGTGCACACCGGCTGGGTATCGCATTGCAGATCGGCTTTATTCGGATGACCGGTTGTACGCTGGACGCTGTGCAGATCGTGCCGTCGGCGGCGCTGCAACATGTCGCTGCGCAATTGCATTTACCGGCGCCTGACATTGCCTCGTTGCGTGCCATGTATGCACGCCGGCGAACCTTGTATGAGCATCAGCAACTGGCGCGAACGGCAACCAGTTTTGCTGAACTGACCGATGCGGCGGAGCGCGTTCTCAACGGTCAATTGCGACGCGAAGCGGAGGTAGTGTTTACCGTCGAACGTCTCATTGAATCCGCTCGGCTTTGGCTTTACACGCATCAATATCTTATCCCCGGCCGTCGACGCCTGCGCAAGCTAGCGCGTAGTGCCATCCGGCACAGCGAGAATGCGTTACTCGCGGATATCGTCGAGCATGACACTGCAGGCCAACGCGAACACTGGGTCGATGCCCTGTGTGCGCCGAGCAGCCGCAGCGATTTATCGGTACTCGAATGGTTGCAGCAACCGCCGCGCCGGCATCACAAACGTCGTTTAGCTGAGATGCTGGCCAAGCCCGTAACGATAAGCGAACCCGCCGACAACAGATCTGCTGTCCCTTGAGTGGCGTCCGCGGATCCGTTGATCGTGGACATTTGATCACACAATCCCGGATTAGATATTTCGGCGCTCGTATCTGAAGGACTAGAGGCGAGCCGATGCGTACCATTGAGATTGCCTGTTTTCTACATCACCAATTGTGTGAGCTGACCGATACGTTGTTGGAGCTTGCGCTACATCGCATGAACGATATCCGCAGAAAGGCACGCGAGCAGGCGATGGTAGCTGCCAGCCGACGGCTGAACGAGTATCAACAACTCGTTCATGATCTTGTCTCACTGTGTGACAATGAAGATCTGAGCGCCGATGACTTGCGCGCGCAGCTGCGCACGCTGATCACGCCTTACACCGTGAAACGGACAGCCACTCGCAGCAACGAGATCCGCCAAGCATTGAGTGAATCATGGGCAGTGGTTCGTCCGTTCCTGAAAACCATGACGCAGTTGCCGCTTGCGATCGACGACGGGCATCCGCTGGCCGGTGCCTTGCCACTGCTGGATGATCTATATCGACAGAAAGCCACCGCACTGCCGGCGGAAATCAACAACCCGTTCGGCCCGTGCTGGGGCACCTTTATTAATGATGGAGATCGGCGGGCCTCGCTTGCCGGATTTGAGGCGGCGACGCTGGTCACATTGCAACGAAGTCTCAAAAATGGCGCCGCATACATCGATCAGAGCAACGCCTTCCGCAACCCCGATGAGCTCTTTATCCCGCATAAAACCTGGGAAACACAGCGATCTCAGCACTATCGGTCGCTGCAATTACCGCGCTCGGCCAGAGCTTACCTAAAGCCTATTCGTGCCGCTCTGAGGAGCGGGCTCGCGCAGCTGGATGCCGCTATCACCGATGATGCCGTACGCGTTGAAGACGACCGGGTACGTCTGTGTGCAGCAACGACAACCGCGCCACCGACGGGGCTCATGGCACTTCGGCGCCAACTGATCACGGGCATCGGACAAACCCAGTTGCCGGAGGTTCTCCTTGAAGTGGACAGTGCAACACAGTTCTCCTGGTTGCTGCTGGGCCGTCCACCCCGACATGAACGCGAACTGATTACCGTGTACGCAGCACTACTGGCGTTGGGCTCGGATCTAACGGCTGCAGATATCGTGCGTATGATACCGGTACTCAGTGCCGAGATGGTCGAACCGGTCATCGCCAAACTGGAACACGATCAGGTCTTGCGCGATGCCAACGACGCTGTCGTCCAGTTCATGCGCAGCCACAAGATCACTAAGTACTGGGGCCCGGGCGTTAGTGTCTCGGCCGACATGATGAGCCTCGAGGCAACACGGCATCTGTGGTTGAGTCGGCTTGATCCCCGACGCCGATCGTTCGCCGTCGGTACCTATACCCACGTACTCGATCAGTGGGGTATCGTCTACGATCAACCTATTGTATTGAACAAACGCCAGGCCGGTGCGGCCCTTGAAGGTGCATTGTCACAACGGCAGGTCGAGCTGTCTCGTGTCGCCGTCGATACTCACGGTTTTACGCACGCCGCCATGGCGCTCGCCAAACTCGTCGGCTTCGACCTATGCCCGAGACTCGCGCGGCTGGCCGATCGTAAGCTCTTTGTACCACGTGACGTGAAAGTACCGGGTTCGCTCGAAGGTATCGTTGACCGGAATGTGTCCTGGCGACCGATCGTCCGGCAATGGGATCCGCTGGTACGGATCGCCGCTTCGATGTCGAGCGGTTGGTGTTCGGCATCACTGACCCTCGATCGCTTCGGCGCCGCCGCGCAGGGTAACCCGACGTACTCCGCTGCGGTGGCGCTGGGAAAGGTACTGCGCACGATTTACTTGTGTGATTACCTGGCATGCCCTGTGTTCCGCAAAGAAGTCCTGTCGTTGCTCAATCAAGGCGAGTCGCTGCATACCTTGCAGCGTGCACTGCATCACGGTCCGGTGGGTGCAAAACGTGGACGACGCAACGAGGAACTCATTGCCATCTCCGGTGCGTTGAGCTTGTTGACCAACATCGTGATGGCGTTCAATACAAAGCATCTGCAAGATCAAATCGATACCGATCCTGCGCTCGATCAACCGGACCTGCTGGCCAGAATCGCACCGCATGCCGTTGAGCACATCAACCTGCGGGGCACGTTTACCTTCGGTCTGGAACGCTGTCGCACGCAGTTGTTCGAGGCCCCAATCCGGCGCCGAGAACTCAAATACCGCACCAAAAATACAAAAAGCTGAGAGTCCAATAGGATCAATACGTTACACAAAAAGGCCGTTGCAAGCCTTTGAAAACAATCGACCTCGCTACCGTCACTTTTTGCAGCTTGGTAACGGGAACCCCGGGCTCTTCTCGTACGAATCTCACAAGGCTCCTAAGCGACCCCAAAGCACCGTTCTATCAATCCGTCGAGCGCATAGACCTCCCCGACCTGGGGCGAGACTATACTGATTTCGTCGCAGGACAATTGCGTGAACTTGGAAATGTACGGGTCTCCAAGGCTGCTTGCTGGGACGCCTTCAACGCGTTCGATCGATCTCCCTACCACATGGAGGCATTTGTTCGCGCGCTTCTCCTAAAACGCGCCGCGAACGCAAATGCCGCTGTCGAAATCGTGCTTGAGGGCATCGGCAACGACCCGCACTATCTGGTTCGCTGGCAGCGCTTGCGCCCCATCGACCGCGCAGTCTACTTACTTGTGTGCGACGGCATCGGCCCGTACTCCAGCCAGGCACTGGAGCGCCTGTCTCAGGAACTCGACACGCCTGTAACCACAAGCAGCGTCCAGCGGCCGCTGCAACGACTTACAAAAGAAGGGTTCGTTTCTACGCAGGGTCGCGGTGAGTATCGCAACGAGGACAGTGATTTCCTGTCCTGGCTTCGCTATCAGCTTCCCAGCAAAGAGAAGACAGGTCAGGGACCGCCGTAAGCGCTGTATGTTTCATTCGTCGTTGCACTTCGCATCGTGAGCGGGCGGTCGCCACAAGTCCTGTGCGGCTCCGATGCCCTCATTCTTGCCCCCTTGGGGCGCATCGATTCTACGCTTCCCTCCATACTTTTCAGCGGGTAATTATACGCAACTAAGGTCAATACGTTTCAACGTGGAATCGGCCGCTCTCTCGCATCGTGGCTTTGATGGACTGCCAATCCATCCCGCTTGCTCTGCAGATCTCGGTGAATGCCTCATTGCACCCAGATTCCATGTCTTTTCGCCCGCATAGATAGACATAGGTGCTCTCATCCTTGAGCAATTCGGCGACCTCGTCGCTGCGTTTTCGCAGGCGGTCCTGCACGTATTCCTTGGGACAGTCGGGCAGACGCGAGAAGGCGAATTCGACGTCGATGAGCGCCCTCGGTAACCGCATCAAAGGGCCGAAATAAGGAAGTTCGCTCGGCTTGCGCGCACCGAAAAACAGCAGCAACTTGCCGCGGCCGTAATCCTTTAGGCGGCGCCGATGCTCGGTCATAGCGCGAAACGGCGCGGAACCCGTGCCGGTGCAAATCATGATGATCCGAGCGTCGGGATCGTCGGGCATGAGAAAGGTGGTCCCGAACGGGCCGACGACCTGTACTTCATCACCCGACTTGAGATCGCACATGTAGTTGGAGCCGAAGCCCTTGTTCAGTGCTCCATTCTCCTCATACTCGACCCGTTTGACCGTGAGCGATATGTTGTTGTGCTTGGGGCGCTCACCGTCACGGGGATTGGCTATCGAGTATAAGCGCAGGCGATGGGGGCGTCCTTGCTCGTCCTCGCCGGGCGGGATGATGCCGATGCTCTGTCCTTCGAGAACCGGGAACACCTGTTTGCCAAAGTCGAGCACGATATGGCGGATGTCGGCGCTCGCGTTTTCATCCGTCAGCCGCAAGTTACCAGTGACCTTAGCGAGGGCGGGCTCGGCACGCGTGTAGACGTGCACCTTCGGTGTAGATGCCGAGACCGGCGCCTTGGCCGGTCCGCCGGTTCCCTCGGTGGCGACCCGGCGAAGCTCGGCCACCTCCTCTGGCTCGCGGCCGTGTTCGGTGACTGCGCCGTCGCTGACGCCGGCATCCTCGTCGTCCGACGGTAGATCCACCCATTCCATTTGCTCATCGACGCTCCACGGCCGCGAGGTCAGAACCCACGAATCGATCGCGCCGGTCGGACACGGTCCCAGACACTGCCTGTTGAGGTTGCTCTGGCAGATATCGGGATCGACCACATAGTTCATATCGTTATGGGTGATGGCGTTCGACGGGCAAGTGTCTTCGCAGGTATTACAGCGAATACAGATGACCGGATCGATCACATGTTGCCGTATCAGCGCCAAGGGAGCGGCTCCGTGCGATCAGTTGAAGCGAACGTATTCGAAATCGATCGGTTGGTTATTGATGCCGCGCGCCGGGGGCGCAATCCAGCTGGCAAACTTGCCGGGCTCATTCACCGGTTGCGTCATCAACGATGCCACATACTCGCGATCGGCATCGGTCGGTAACCAATTATCGCTCTGGACCCGCCAGTCTGAATCGCTGATCAGACGCCCGTCTGGCGAAATATTCACATTGGCGAACTCACCGATGCGGCGGTTGAAGCCGCGATGAGGCAGTTTCAGTTCGTAGTCGATGCCATGCTTGGTAATGATACGATTCCAGCGTGACACGCCCGCCGCGACGTCCGTGATGTAGTCCTCGCGCAGTATTTCGTTGATCGCGTTGAGCGCTGGGACCTCCTCCTCCACCAGTTTGCCGTCGAGCAATCGCGTGATCTTGTACGGGCTATCGACCAGACGATGATCGTCGTCGCGCTTGGCTTCGTTGAAACGACCCTTGAGACTGGTCGAATAAGCCGTCGCGCCGTTGGTCGACACTTCCGATCCGAACAGGTCGAGCGATACGCTGAAATGAAAATTGAGGTACTTCTGCACGGTGTCGAGATCGATAACGCCATGCTTGCGCGGATCGTCATTCGGACGCTCGCGCAAGATCTCGCAGCAACGCTGCACGATGCGGCCGACGCCGGACTCACCCACAAACAAATGGTGCGCCTCTTCGGTGAGCATGAAACGGCAGGTTCGGGCGAGCGGTTCGAATCCCGATTCGGCCAGTGCGCCAAGCTGGTACTTACCGTCGCGATCGGTGATGAATGTGAACATGAAGAACGATAACCAGTCGGGCGTCTTTTCATTGAAGGCGCCGAGTATGCGCGGCTTGTCGGGATCGCCGGAGTGACGTTCGAGCATCATCTCAGCTTCGTCGCGGCCGTCGCGGCCGAAATAGCCGTGCAACAAATATACCATCGCCCACAGGTGGCGGCCTTCCTCGACGTTGACCTGAAACAGGTTGCGCAAATCGTATAACGAGGGGCAGCTCTTGCCGAGTTGCCGCTGCTGCTCCACCGACGCCGGTTCGGTATCGCCCTGCACCACGATCAAGCGGCGCAAGAGCCCCCGGTACTCCGCCGGCACTTCCCGCCACACCGGCGCACCCTTGTGATCTCCGAAGGCGATCGTCTTGTTCTCCTCGCTGGGCGTGAGAAAGATACCCCAGCGATACGCGGGCATACGCACGTAATCGAAGTTGGCCCAACCCGCCGGAGCGACGCTGACGGCAGTACGCAGATAAACATCCTGGGTTTGAAAGCCGTTTGGCCCGAGGTCTCGCCACCAGTCCAGAAAGGCCGGCTGCCACGATTCGAGCGCGCGCTGCAGACGCCGGTTATTGGCGAGATCCACGTTGTTGGGGATCTTCTCGGCATAGTCGATAGCGCTCATATCATACCCTCACTTTGTCAAACTGCCCGCGTTTGCCCGAACCGTAAAGCCTCAGCGCACCCAATTCACCGATCGCGTTCGGCCGCTGAAATATCCAGTTCTGCCACGCCGACAGGCGGGCAAAAATTTTCGATTCGATGGTCTCCGGCCCGCCGAAACGCAGGTTCGCCTCCATGCCGGTCAGGGCGTCGGGCGAGAAACTCGCGCGCGCGCCGATCGCGAGCCTTACTTCGTCGTCCCAATCTATGTCGTCGGGGGCGAAGGTCACGAGCCGCGCGTCGCGCGCATCTTGGGCGTCGAGCGGTTGACCAATGCTTTTTTTGAGCGCATCGACGGTGTCGGGAGTGTCGAGATATCGCGATGACAAGCGCGTCAAATCGTTCACCATCGGTAATGGTCCGAAGTTCAGCGCACCGAGCATGACCGTCGGCGCGGGAGTATCGTTGTCTTCGAATTGTCCGTCGAGCATATAGCTTCGATCGGCGCCGAGCGCAAGTTCGAGCAGCGAACCGGCAAAGCAGCTACCCGGCTCGACCAATGCGATGAGGCTGCGTGAAGTCACCTCGAGGCGTTTTAATACGCGCACGAGATAAGCCAGGATCTCCCTTGCCAGCCAGTGATCCCGCTTGCCGAGCAGAAAATCGTCCCACGCCAGGACATGCTCGCCGACACCTTCGGTTTTCATGATCAAGGTGCCGATTTCGGGCTCGTTGGCGCGCAGGTACAGGATCAGATCGTCGAGCTGACGCGCCAACGCAAACGGCCACAACGCCGTCGCCGCATCGGGCGTTCGATCGATATCGTCGGGCGGCGCACCGGCGGGGCCGGATACAATCACGGTGGCAGCGTTTTGCGCGCGGTCGATTTCGACCTTCACCAGACGATACGCGATACGATCGCCATCGACGGTGCGATTCAACTCGGCGAGAGCGACGCCCTGCCCGTCCACCGGCCGGTCCGATTTTGCCGCGAACTCCCGCGCCCGTTCAGCGACGACTTCGCGAAAACGTGAGGCCGGCACCAGTTCATCCACCAATCGCCACTCGACCGCGCGCTTACCCTTGATGCCTTCCTCGACGGTGCAGAAAAAATCTGCGTGGTCGCGCCGTACCTTGCGCTTGTCGACCAGACGCGTCAATCCGCCAGTGCCCGGCAACACCGCTAGAAGAGGAACCTCGGGCAACGACACAGTGGCGTTTCCGTCGTCGACTAACATGATGTAGTCACATGCCAAGGCCAACTCATAGCCACCGCCGGCGGCGGTGCCGTTAATAGCACAGATGAACTGCAAACCGGAATGGCGGCTGCCATCCTCGATCCCGTTACGCGTTTCGTTGGTGAATTTGCAAAAGTTCACCTTGTTCGCATGGCTCGATTGAGCCAGCATGCGGATGTTCGCGCCGGAGCAAAAAACCCTATCCTTGAGCGAGTGAATCACCACGGTGCGAATTTTGGGATGTTCGAAGCGAATGCGCTGGATGGCGTCGTAGAGCTCGATATCGACGCCTAGATCGTAGGAATTGAGCTTCAGTTCGTAGCCGCGCTCGAGCCCACCCGCCTGGTCCACATCCATGCCGAGCCACGCCACCGGCGCGTCGAACTCGAGCTTCCAGTGGCGATAGTGATCGGGATGGATTTGAAATTCGATCATGGTGTCGCCCTCATGCGATCGACGATACTGCAATATAATGCATGTTATTTCTCTTTCGTGAAGCGATGCAGGATTCGCGGCAGATGCTGCTCGAACGCGAGCCGTATTACAGCCAGGCTGATGCAACGCTCGACACGAGCGGAAAATCGATCGATGAATCGTTGCACGAATTGACGCGGCAAGTGCGCGGGGATCGCGACGCCGCCTGCAGTGCCTGACCGGATTAACCGCAGTAAAGCGCAAATCATCTTAAGCGCCCCTGTATCACGTGCGTGTCGCGCAGCGGCGGTAGGAAGTTCAGGTGGTTCCCTATAATAAGCGCATCTGGATTTACGCCCTGCGCATCGTATTTCCCGAGTATCAATGGATCGGGCTCGCGTGTGAAGATGTCAGGCCTTGCGTTTTGCTTCTACTACGATCTCGCAGGAGATCAAATCGCAAGACCTGACACCATGACTGTTCTTCGAAGAACGGCGCAGTTTGGGATCCGAACTGACATAGTTCCTTGAGCCAAGTTTGCATTTTTTCACGAGGGATAAACCCCTCGCCATGTTCCAGAAACGCAGGCTCTATTTCAGCGTCGAGAAACTGTCGCAAGCCATCGATAATTGTTTGTTGATCTTCTGATAACTTAAAGTTCATGCGCCACCCGCTGAGTTACTGGGCGAAAATGTTGATTACCGCAGTCGCTTCTTCTACGCCGACGATACCCCCACCGTTTTCCTGGATCGCAACGCGCGCGTTGTCGATTTGGCGATTTCCCGCCTCGCCGCGTAACTGTGTTACAAGTTCATAGACCTGCCCAAGTCCTGTCGCCCCGACAGGATGACCCTTGGATTCGAGACCTCCCGAAGGGTTGACCGGAACACGTCCGCCAATCGAAAAATCGCCACGTTCCGCCGCGGGACCGCCTTCACCGAACGGAACCAATTGCAGGTTTTCAACCTGAATGATCTCACCCATCGCTGTGGCATCATGAACTTCGGCAACATCGATATCAGACGGTTGAACACCGGCTTTTTCGTACGCTTGTTGCGCCGCGATTGCGGTCACGTGTTTGGAATAATCGTCGGCAGTTCGATTGCTTCCCGAACGAACGACACTTGCGAGTAGGCGAACGGCGCGCGCGGAGTCGCCACGCAATGATTCAAGACCGTTGTCATTGCACAATACCGCGGCAGCGGAGCCGTCGGAAATTGGCGCACACATTGGCAAGGTGAGTGGGTAAGTAATTGGGGGCGCGGTCATCACTTCCTCTATCGAATAGGGTTTTTGGTATTGCGACATTGGATTGTGAACCGAATGCAGGTGATTTTTGGCGGAAACAGCAGCTATTTGACGCTGCGTCGTCCCAAAAGTCTTCATGTGCAGGCGGCAAAATGCAGCATAAACATCCATAAACATACTGTATGGCCTGCTCGATTGGGAGCCAGCGGGGGGATCAATACCCTCGCCCATTTTCAGTAGAAGATCTTTATTTTCCTCGACCGTTTCAACGTCCCAGGCCGCATCGAATGCCGCGAACATTTTTGCTTTATCGTCGCTGTTCATTTTTTCGGTGCCCACCGCGATCGCGATATCGCAACTTCCCACCTTAATGGCTTGCGCGGCTAAATGCATCGCTGAAGATGCTGATGCGCATGCACCTTCCACGTTAAAAATTGGAATGCCTTCAAAGCCCATCGAGCGCAATGCAACTTGGCCAGGGATCATTTCTTGGCCTTGCAAAAAGCCCACGACGCACGAGGCAAAGAACGCTTGTTCCACATCTTGGATCTCGGCGCCAGCATCCTTTAATGCTTGTTTCACCGCCTCATGCGTGAGGCTTTTGTAACTACGATCTAGGTGACGTGTAAATTTTGTCATGCCGATACCGGCTACATAAATATTATCCATCGCATTCATTCTCTTGTTTGATGTGATTCGTTTCCTACTTTATCTGGCACTTCTGCCAGCGGATTCCCAATAATTTCTACGCTATTCTTTTGTAGAATTTTCCCGGCCAAACCCAGCGGCAGTTCGAGACTCCATTTGCATCGTCCTCGGGGTTTTGTAATTGGCTAAATATTACCGAAACCGTCGAATAGCATATCGAAATACGCAGTTGCCACATCGGAACGAGTCAACTCCTCGCCGTCACGAAACCAGCTAGGGATCCCGTTAAATACCCCAAACAATGCAAAGCAAGCTATTTTTGGATCGCATCTCTTAATCGAACGATCGGCAATTCCCTCTTTAATGATTTCTATCACTGCGCGATCTACCGATTTCAGCGCTTTTCGATGTTTCGGCGCTAATTCTTGCCGAGCTGCAGCGAGCAAAACGCCAAAATCATCCAGAATGAAGTCGACATGTAAGCGAAAATATATGGCTAACTTTTCATACCCATCTGACCCAGCGGAGTGCGCCTGTTTCAGATTAGCCTTCACGGCGACTAGCCCGGCGTCGACGCAAGCGTTGAGAATCTCTTCTTTGCTTTTGACGTAATAATACAAAGTAGGTTTGGCAACGTTGAGTCGTTCAGCGATCGAGGCGAGCGACGTTCCGGCATACCCTTCTGCGGCGAACATCCGCGCCGCCATCCTCAGTATCGCTTCGCGCTTAGTTTGATGTAACTCCTCGCGCCCGCCGATCGCGCCTGCCCACGCTTCTTTTTTGACGCGGACCATCGATTTTGACCTTTTCCCAGCATTGCTTGCTGCTGTTTCGACCATATGGTAACATTATTCGACCAAATAGTCGAAAACTAATCTCCGCGGCGCAAGCGGTGCGCTGGCATATGAAATTTGACACCATCAAATATGAGAAGCGCTGCGAAATCGCGTGGCTCACCCTAAACCGTCCGGAGGCCATGAACTCGCTTACGCCGCAATTAGGGGATGATTTTTCGGCCGCCCTCGCGGCAGCGCAAGCGGACGACTCAGTGCGTGCTTTGGTGATCACCGGTTCACCCCCAGCATTTTGTGCAGGCGCGGAGCTAAAATTTATCGGGGGACAAAACGAAGATTCGTTCACTCGTGCACTAGGCACATTTCTCGAACGATTGGGGCGCGTATTTAGTTCGCTCGAGACGTCAATGTTACCTTCTATCGCCGCCGTGAATGGTCCCGCGTTGGCTGGCGGACTCGAGCTTTTGTTGTGTTGCGATCTCGTTGTCGCTGCGAGCAGTGCGAAGATAGGCGATGCCCACACCAACTATGGACTGTTGCCAGGTGGGGGTAGCACGGTACGGCTACCGCGAAAAATTGGACCGACTCGGGCGAAATACCTTCTTTATGCCGGTGAATTTCTACCCGCTGAAGAGTTGCTCGCATGTGGCCTCGTCAATCGAGTTGTCGCGGACGACAAGTTAGCGGCAACGGTGCAAGCATTCGCTGAAAAAATTGCGCAAAAAAAGTCCTCTCAGTATTAGCCGGATAAAACAACTTGTCGGTGACGCCGCCGACCAAGCATTGCATTCCGCTTTACGCGAAGAGATTAACGCCTTGATCGAGCACTCATAGCTCCCATGATATGCGGGAAGGGCTCAATGCTTTCAGTGAAAAACGGCAACCGAAATTCATCGGCAAATAGCGATGCTACGAGCGTCTCCAGTAAACCGTAAGTGCCCGATAATGCGAATGGGCAAAAAGAATGCGGCGCGATGGTGCCCTTTAACGCTGCAATGCGGTGTGGGCGTCTGTTGCCTTGATCAGCGCCGCGGTATCGGCCTCACGTGTGTGCAACAATTCCCGCACGTCGATCGCCAATTGTCGTCGCAGGCCGAACCGGTCCCGTAGGTCGGGTCTTGAACAATATAGGGGTGTAAATAACATGCTTAGCCTCGCGCTCAGAGGGGCTACCGGGGTCGCTTGCGGGAGGGGGCGAAATGACACCCTAAGAGCCGTAACGGTCGTGGATGGTCCCCGACGGTGTGAATACCAGCAACGCGAATAGCTCGCCGGACCTTCGATCTTGCTCGGGCTACTTCTTCGGACTTCTCGGGTCCCGAAAGCACAAATCGGATCTGGAACGCCACGATCCTCCCATTCCTTGGGAAAATTCGTGCCGGTAGCAGAAACGGCTTGATTCGACGATCTGCGCCTGCGTTACTCTCTTAACACATCGATGGTCGATGTATATATTGCCTACATGACAAAAGAAACCAAAAACCCTGATTTGACCAGTTCCGAGTATTGGAGCAAGACCATCAAGATGAGCTTGTCCAAGTTTTTCATCCTGTGCGTTTTGCAGGATAAAGACTTGCACGGGTACGACATCGCGAAAGAGGTCGAGCGTCGTACAGAAGGTGGGTGTACACCCAAAGAAGGCACGATCTATCCCGTGCTCAAGCAGTTCACGGAAGGTGGATACGCGACATTCGAATCCGAGATTGTGTCGGGTCGAGAACGCAAAATCTACTCGATTACTGAGAAGGGACGACAGGCGTTCCGGGTCGCTTTAGACGAATGGATGAAAATCACACGCTGCCTACAGGACTGTTCCTGCATGGTGGCCGCTTAAAAAAATTTGACCTGTTACTTTGAAGATCGATGCATCGAAGGAAAGAACTAATGAAACATCAACCGCTAAAAAACAAAGTCGTGGTAATCGGAGCGGGCCCTGTGGGTATCGCGACCGCTGCGCAATTGCTCCAAAAAGGTCTGGTCCCCGTCGTCCTTGAGCAAGGCGAAACCGCTGGGCGAGCCATGCTGGAATGGGGTCATGTGCGGGTTTTCACACCGTGGCGGCTGATGATTGATCCAGCCGTGGTGGCTCTTTTACATGAAGCGGGCTGGGAAACACCGGACGGTGACCATATTCCAACCGGGAAAGAGATCGTCGAACAGTACCTCATTCCGGCGTCTCAGATCACGCCGCGTAAGGATCACATCACATTGGGGGTTGAGGTCACAGCGGTGTCCAAGCGCGGGATGAGCAAGTCTGTCTCTCGTGGTCGTGAGGACGCTCCTTACACCATTCACTATACGGATGCAGAAGGCGGTGCGCAGGTTATCGAGGCCGCGTCGGTGATCGACGCCTCGGGCACATGGTCGAACCCCAACCCCATCGGGGCGGATGGCCTGCCGGTACCCGGTGAAGCCGAAGCGCAAGGCCAGATTACTTATCTTATCCCGGACAGTCTCGGTGCGGCTCGTGCCCTGTACGAACGCCAATCCACCCTGGTTCTCGGTGGCGGGCATTCGGCTACCAATGTGATCCTCGACCTCCTGAAGCTGCGCGAGGCAGATGCAAACACGAAGGTGTTCTGGGGTCTGCGTCACAACACGATGGAGAAGCTTCTGTCGAGCGTTGGGTTAAACAAGGAGCTTCCAGGGCGGGCAGCGCTTGGTATCGCGGCCAAGGCTGCCGTCGATGAAGGTGCGCTTGACCTCCTTGCCCCGATGCGCGTGGACCGGATCGCACGGATCGATGGCCGCTTGCACGTGTCTCTAATGATCGCAGGGGAGCCACGCTCCATCATCGTAGATCGGATCGTCGTCAACACTGGGTTCCGCCCGGATATGGGCATGCTGCGCGAAGTGCGTCTGGACCTCGATGATGTCGTCGAAGCGCCGCGCATCTTGTCGCCGATGATCGACCCGAACTTGCACTCTTGTGGCTCCGTTCCGGCGCATGGAGTCAAGGAACTTTCCCATACCGATAAGAACTTTTTCATTGTGGGTATGAAGTCCTACGGTCGTGCCCCGACCTTTTTGATGCGAACGGGCTATAAACAGATCCAGTCCATCACTGACTCGCTCGCCGGTGTGGTGAGCGAGTCACCGGCTGAAAACACTGCGCCCTGTTGTGGCCCGGAGGATGGCGCCGGCGGCATCGTGATGAGCTGCGGCGGTCGACTAGAGCCCGATCCCAAGCCGATTAATACCCGGGTCACATCATCATCCCCGTCTTGCTCTAGCAGCCCCGAGCTCAACCAAGAGAACGAGCCTAAGTCCGCCCGGAGTACAGAAAGACTTCAGCCATGTCCGCAACCTGTTCAATAGTTAGGCGCCTCGGACTGACGTTTCTGTCAACCTTTGGATTCGCCCAAATCTGTTCCTGGGGCACGCTCTTCTATGCTTTTCCTCAGATCGCGCTGGCCATGGAATTCGATTTGGGGTGGGAGCGGTCTTCGATCTATGGCGCACTCACACTCGGATTGCTTTTGTCGGCAGCGGCAACGGTTCCCGTCGGTGTTTTGATCGACAAAGGCTACGGACGGGTAGTGATGACTGGTGGCTCAGTCCTCGCCGGTGTGCTCTTCTTCCTGTGGTCGCAATCGCAGTCGCTAGTATGGTTTTATTTCAGCTTTGCGGGCCTCGGCCTTTTGCAGGCTGCGGTCCTCTACACAGCCGCCTTCGCAGTTGTGGCTCGCCATTGTGATCCATCCAAGACCCGACACTACATAACGGTCCTGACACTTTGGGGTGGCTTTGCCAGTACCCTCTTTATCCCCTTAATCGAGGCAATGCTCGGCGTCATGGGCTGGCGTCAAGTGCTTTTCGTGCTCGGCATAATCAATATTGTTGTGTCGGCTCCAATTTATTGGCAGCTGCCAACCGGCGATCCTGCCCCGAATGAGAACGAGCAGACACAATCCCATCGAACAAGTGGCTGGGCGCTGCTGGTCTACATGGCATTCCACGCTGTGATTGAAAATGCCTTTCGCTTTCATCTCTACCCGATGTTCATCGAAAGCGGGATCACTGTCGAGAATGCCGTTCTCATATTGGCGCTGCTCGGTCCGGCGCAAGTACCGGGACGGCTCGCGATTAACCTCTGGAAATCACAAAGTATCGCGAGTATCGGCATGTTTGTCGCAGCCCTTATTCCGACCGCCTTGCTCGCCATGTTGATAGCGCCAGATGCGTTTCCCATCCTGATGTTGGCAACGATTACCTACGGTGCAGCAGCAGGCATTCTGACCATCGTCAATGGCGTGGCAGTACCCGAGCTGCTTACAAAGAGCTCCTACGGGCTGATCAACGGCATGATGCAAACGCCCATGCTCGTGCTGCGCGCTTTCGCCCCTTCCATTGCCGCTGTTTCCTACAGTGTTACCGGCAGTTACACCGGGCTTCTGGTCGGACTGATCGTCGCTGGCATGCTGATGGTATTGGGCTTTGTTGCCGCCGTCATGCTGTCCAAGCGCCGGGTATCCGAGCCTTTAACGCCCTCCTAAGTATTCCTTCTAGAAACAAAGTCCCATTATGAGCCACTTTAATTTTGATACCGCACCCAAGAAAACTGGCGATACATTTGTTCGGCACAACCCCGATTATTTGAAAAAGATCTTTAGAACGACGGACGTGACTCCAATGTGGGTAACGGATATAGACCTGCCGATCGCCGCCCCTATTCAGAAGGCTTTGCGCTATGTAGCGGATCGCGGTCAGTTTGCCTACGAGTTCAACGCAGATGGCATCTTTACCGCGATCTCGGCTTGGTACGAGCGGTGTCATGATCTGACGCTCAACCCAAAGAACTTCGTTTCCTTTCCGGGCGTTCTGCCCGCCATTTCTCTTCTCGTGCGGGAACTATCCGAGGGGGGTGATGGCGTATTAATCCAATTGCCTGCCTACCACCAATTCTCTAAGGTCATCAGTACTACTGGAATACAAAGAAACGCGGCGACGCAGTCCGGCAGCTGGTGGACTCCGGTAGCGATCCCGACGCCGCTTTGCTACCGCATGTCTCGCCGCTGGGCTGGGAACACTTCAATCTAACCGGTGAGTATCACTGGCCGACGATCGCTTAGGGTGTCATTTCGCACCCTCCCGCAAACGACCCCTAACCCTAACAACTATCGAGTTCGTCACGAACGACTGGCGCGCCCCGGGTGATCCTGGTTGATACTTGCGGCTGGATCGAGTGGCTCACCGGGAGCGTTGGTGGACAAGCTTCGCGCCTTACATGAAAGATGCCGTGGCGTTGCTCGTACAGACTACGGTGCAGTACGAGCTGTACAAGCAAGTGGGTCAAACGGGAAGCGGATGAAAACAGAGCGCTCGCCGAAGATAGTTTTATCGTCGCCCTGACCACGGCAATCACCCTGCTAGCAGCGGATCTACGTTTGTCGCACAAACTCACCTTTGCCGACGCCGTCATCTACGCTAGTGCTCGAAAATACAGTGTCGAACTTGTAACCTCCGATGACCATTTTGCAGATCTGCCCAGCGTGACATTTTGCCCAACAAAAACCACATAAAAGCGAGAACGCACGGTTTCCGCGCGCCGCCTATTCAACAATATGCCGGTGCCTTAACGTTGGCTCGCGTCCCACGTCACAAACGATTTGCCCTCGTTCGCGAGCTGTGCCAACAACGGCGCGGGTGTCCAGTATAAGTCGCCATAGCGCCCTCGATATTTCTCCATCGCAGCGACGATCTTATCTAAGCCAACGGTATCAGCGTAGAACATCGGTCCGCCGCGATAACGGGGGAAGCCATAACCATTGGCATAGACGACATCGATGTCGCTGGAGCGAAGCGCGATGCCATCCTCCAAAATTAACGCGCCTTCATTGATCATGGAATAAAACAAGCGTTCGATGATTTCATCATCGCTTATGTCCCGCTGCGTGATGCCGAGGCGTTCCGCCTCCGATTTTGCGAGCGCGGTGACTTCCGGATCAGGCACCGCTTTCCGTCCGTCGTACTTATAGAGGCCGGCGCCCGTTTTTTGACCCTTGCGCCCTTGTTCAACGAGCACCGAAATCAGTGACCACAACGCCGGATCGTCCGGTCGGTCGGTCCATTCGCGTTTTACTTTGTCGAGCACATCGAGACCGGAAAGATCTGCAACGCCATTTGGACCCATTGCCATACCCCAATCGTAGGCAACTTGGTCGATGCGCTCCGGTGCGGCACCCTCCAATATCATCGTCTGAGCTTCTCGCACGTACGGAAAAAACATGCGATTCGCGACGAAACCGAAACAGACGCCGACCAAGACGCCCATTTTTCTTATCTGTTTCGCCATCGCCATCGATGTCGCGACGACGTCCTTGGCCGTCTTTTTACCGCGCACGATTTCAAGCAGCGTCATGACGTTCGCTGGGGCAAAATAATGATGGCCGATCACATCTTGCGGCCGTTTGGTGCAGGCCGCGATTTCATCGACATTCAAGGTAGACGTGTTACTAGCGAGTATCGCGCCTGGCTTGCAAACGTCGTCGAGTTTCCCGAACACTTCCTTTTTAATCGCCATGGTTTCAAAAACAGCCTCAACGACGAGATCGCAGTCGGCGATATCCCCGTAATCTAAAGTACCGCTTATCAAGCCCATGCATTGATCCATTTGAGACTGCGACATACGTCCCTTTTTTACCGGCCCCGCGTAATTACCGCGAATGATTTCTAAGCCGCGATCCAAAGCGTCTTGATTGATTTCTTTGACGATCACCGGGATCCCGACATTCGCGAAATTCATCGCAATGCCACCTCCCATGGTACCGCCGCCGATAACAGCGACTTTCTTAATGTCCCGCAAAGCCGTGTCTTTCGGTATGTCGGGGATTTTTGCGACTTCACGCTCGGCGAAAAACAAATGCCGTTGAGATTGGGAATGAGTAGACTCCTTGCACGCCATGAATAACTCGTTTTCACGCTTCACAGCGTCGTTGTAATTCAAGTTAACGGCTGCCTCGACGCACTGCACGATCCGTTCTGGGGCAAAGAATCCACGGGTTTGCCGCGCCATGCCCTGGCGATAGTCGTCGAAAAATCCGCTCGGGATCGATGTCGCATCTATCACGATATCGCGTATCCGTCGCGGCGGGGCGTTCTCGCTCAACAGACGGCGTGCATAGGCCATGGCACCGGTTTTCAGATCACCGCTTATGATTTCATCTATCACGCCCTTCTCATGGGCGACAGCCGCCTTAAGTGGTCTACCGCTGATCATGGCATCAAGCGCGTCTTTCGGTCCTACCAAACGCGTGAGTCGTTGGGTGCCGGTCGCGCCGGGCAACAAGCCTAATAACACCTCGGGCAAACCGACTTGCGCACTGGACACCGCGACGCGATAGTGACAAGCCATAGCGGTTTCCAGTCCTCCGCCAAGCGCAGTACCATGGATCGCCGCGACCACGATTTTGGGCAAATCCTCGATCTGGTGCACGACCTTCGGCAACCAAGGTTCTTCAACGGGTTTGTCGAACTCGGTAATATCCGCGCCCGCAATGAACGTGCGGCCTTCACAAATAAGGATCGCCGCCTGCGCCGCCGGATCGTCGGCAAATCGTTCAAACGCCGCTTTCAGCCCCCGCCGCACGGGCAACGATAAAGCGTTCACCGGGGGGTTGCTCACGATTATTATCGCGAGCTCTTCAGCGCGTTCATAGGCAACCACTTCGGACATAATAGTTCCTTTTAATACAGTATGTTATATTAATAATGTAAAATTGTTTTTAGGGTTGGGAGCACAGTCCGCGGTTTACGCGGTTTTGGCACCCCTGCAATTATACCGGCGCCGATACGGCAACTACCAGGTGCTCGCAAATAAGGCGTGCGGCGCGGATACGCTTTTTGAAAATAGCCCAGTTGCCCCATCGCCTGGTGTTACGATAAGCACCGTTGGGAGAGCGCCGCTCACGCCCGGAACGGGTGGAAGAAGCGACTTTAGTGCGCAGCGTCTTTCACGCCTGGACGGGTCATCGTTGGACCAAACGCAATAAATCATACTACCGCGATTGACGTCTAATGCGTCTATACTTAACAAAGACGTCAAGTATAGAGTAATAGCTAATGGCGCACGAATACCTTATCGCTGATCTGGCAGAAGAATTCGACGTAACCCCGAGAACCCTTCGCTTCTATGAGACTAAAGGAATATTAAATCCTACGAGACAAGGGGTTAGAAGAATTTTCTCAGATAAAGATAGACATTGTCTAGCGCTTGCCCTACGCGCCAAACGATTGGGTTTTGGCTTAGACGAAATTACCGAAATGACGGCTCTGTGTGCAATGGAACCGCCAACCGATGCACAGCAGCTCTTCTCGAGATTACAACGCCTACGCCCATATTCAGAAAAATTACGACGTAAATTTAATGACTTAAATTCATTAAATGATATAATTTCTACATCAGAAAATAGCTTATTCAAACTGCTAGCGAGCGCGGCATTGTCGACCGATGCACAATTAGACGCAGATGTAAGATGATCTTAACGTCATATGTATTTTACGTTGACGTAAGAGAAAATGAATACCCTCAAAACAAAACTTGATCCCAATAGCAGCGAATTTCTTGCCGCCAGCGAGGACATGGCGGCCCTGGTAAGAGATTTACGTGAGCTGGTCGCGCGTCTCGCCGCCGGGGGCGGCGATGCCGCGCGCGAGCGCCATCTCGCCCGCGGGAAATTACTACCACGTGACCGCGTCGCCGCCTTGATCGACCCGGGTAGCCCCTTTCTGGAATTATCGCAATTAGCCGCGTTTGGCCAATACGACGACGGTGTTCCCGCCGCGGGGATCATTACTGGGATCGGGCAAATCAGCGGCCACGAATGCATTATCGTCGCCAACGATGCCACCGTAAAAGGTGGCACCTATTATCCGGAAACCGTCAAGAAACATCTGCGCGCGCAAGAGATCGCGCGACAAAACTGCTTACCGTGCGTCTATCTCGTCGACTCCGGTGGCGCGTTTCTACCGAAGCAAGACGAAGTATTTCCAGATCGGGAGCATTTTGGGCGTATTTTCTTTAACCAGGCGACGTTATCGAGCGCCGGGATCCCGCAGATCGCCGTTGTCATGGGCTCGTGCACGGCAGGTGGGGCGTATGTACCCGCGATGTCGGATGAATCGATTATCGTGCGTCAACAAGGCACGATTTTTTTAGGCGGACCGCCGCTGGTAAAAGCAGCCACCGGAGAAATCGTCTCGGCTGAGGATCTGGGTGGCGCCGAAGTGCATACTCGGCGCTCAGGGGTTGTTGATCACTACGCCCGTGACGACGCCCATGCGCTCGCCTTAGCGCGCCGTGCGATCGCTAATGTCAATCATGGCAAATCGCAGCCCCAGCGCGTGCCAAGTCGTGAACCCCACTACCCCGCCGAAGAACTTTACGGCGTCGTGCCGGCGGACTTACGTAAACCATACGATGTTCGCGAAGTAATCGCGCGACTCGTCGATGCTAGCGAGTTTGACGAATTTAAGGCGCTCTACGGCACGACAGTAGTATGCGGTTTCGCGCGCCTATACGGCTACTTGGTTGGCATTGTCGCCAATAACGGTATTCTTTTTTCGGAATCAGCCTTAAAGGTCGCGCATTTTGTGGAATTATGTTGCCAACGCGATGTACCGCTTATATTTTTACAAAACATCACCGGGTTTATGGTGGGTTCGAAGTACGAGGCCGGCGGTATCGCCAAAGACGGCGCTAAGATGGTAACTGCGGTGGCGTGCGCACGCGTACCGAAATTCACCGTAATCATCGGCGGCAGTTTTGGTGCGGGTAACTACGGCATGTGCGGGCGTGCGTATTCGCCACGTTTTTTATTTTCTTGGCCTAACTCGCGCATCTCGGTGATGGGTGGAGAACAAGCCGCATCAGTGCTCGCACAAGTACGCCGCGACAACTTCGAACGCAAGGGCGAGACTTGGTCGATGGAAGCAGAAGAAGAATTTATGGCGCCGATTCGTGCGCAATACGACGCCCAGGGTCACCCCTATTATGCTTCATCGCGGCTATGGGATGATGGCGTGATTGATCCCGCCGACACGCGCAAGGTACTAGGGCTCGCGGTCTCGGTGGCTTTCAATGCCCCGTCCGAAGCGACGCAGTTCGGCGTTTTCCGCATGTAGTATTCGACGTCGTTATGTTTGACAAAATCCTTATCGCCAATCGTGGTGAAATTGCCTGCCGCATCATGCAAACTGCTCGGCGCTTAGGTGTGCATACCATCGCGGTATATTCTGAAGCAGATCGTAACGCCCGCCATACTTGCCTCGCCGATGAGGCCGTATGCATCGGCGCCCCCGCAGCAAAAGACAGTTACTTGAATGCGGATATCCTGCTCGCAAGCGCACAGGCGGTGGGCGCCGAAGCGATTCATCCCGGTTATGGCTTTTTGTCCGAAAACGCGGCATTCGCTCGTGCCTGTGAACAGGTGGGGATCGTTTTCATTGGACCAGACGCGGCAACGATCGAAGTAATGGGATCTAAGCGGGCCGCGAAGGCGCTGCTCGCGGACCACGACGTCCCGCTAGTGCCTGGTTACTACGGCGACGATCAGCGCCCAGATCAACTCCGAGCACAGGCTGATCAAATCGGTTACCCCGTTATGATCAAAGCATCGGCGGGCGGTGGCGGACGCGGCATGCGACTCGTTCGCGACGCCGCAGACTTTACCCCGGCGTTGGAGTCAGCACAGCGCGAAGCAAAATCTGGATTCGGCGATGATCAGATGCTGCTAGAAAAATATATCGATGAACCGCGCCATATTGAAGTGCAAATTTTTGGTGACAGTTTTGCTGAGGTCGTGCATCTTTTTGAGCGTGATTGCTCTTTGCAACGCCGTCACCAAAAAGTTATCGAAGAGGCGCCGGCGGTTGATCTTGACGATGACCAACGTGAGGTGCTCTATAAGGCGAGCATCGCAGCTGCCAAAGCGGTTAACTACCGTGGTGCGGGCACGGTCGAATTTGTCGTCGACCACACAGGCAAGATTTATTTCATCGAAATGAATACACGCTTGCAGGTAGAACACCCAGTGACCGAGATGATAACAGATATCGATCTCGTCGAGTGGCAGTTACGGATCGCAAGCGGAGAGCCACTACCGTTGAAGCAAAACGAGATCACTGCACGCGGGCATGCGCTTGAGGCACGCATCTATGCAGAAGATCCAGCACAGGATTTCCGGCCGTCTACCGGCACCATCAGCCACTTACGCTTGCCGAACAACAACCCGACACTACGCATCGACGCTGGTGTCGTAGGCGGCGATCAAGTAACGCCCTACTACGATGCCATGATCGCCAAGCTGATCAGTTACGGTGACGATCGCGACACCGCGTTGCGCCATCTCGCGCAAGGACTTTCCGCTTGTGATATTGCGGGTGTCACGACGAACTTGGGGTATTTGCACCAGATCGTCACGCATCCCGGCTTCCAGAAGGGTGGCTTTAACACCCACTTCCTCGATCATCATCGCACTGAATTGTCGACATCGGTAACTTACTGCAGCAATGAAGCTTGGCTAGTGGCGAGTGCCCTACTGGCTTCTTTTCTGCATCGCAAGCGCCTCTGCTCGACCCGAAATATGGGTACAACACCCTGGCAGAGCCTTACTGGGTTTCGTTTGAACGCGCCCGCATCGGTTGAGTTTCATTTTGCACTAGAAGAAGAGCAACAAAACGTGCATTGTGCTTACGTTGACGACAAGGTCTTTGAGATCACAACAGCACACGCGCACGGTGAGATCCGGGTGCTAGCACAAAGTGAAGATCAGTTCCGATACGAATGGGATGGTCGCCAGCGAAACGTCCATTACGCACATAGGGAAGATATTTTAACCGTGTTTTTCGACGGCACCCCGCTCGAGTTCAAGCGCGTCGATCCCCTTACACAAGCAGAACAAGCGGATACGCCTACCGGTAGTTTAGTCGCCCCCATGCCGGGTGCGATCACCGCCGTGCTCGTCACGAAGGACGCACAAGTCGCAGCAGGCACCCCGCTCATCGTCCTGGAAGCGATGAAAATCGAACACGCAATTAGTGCGCCTTTTGACGGCTGTGTGCGCGAAATCTATTTCTCAGTCGGCGATCAAATTACCGAAGAAGGCGTCACACTCATCGATTTAGAACCGCGTTAACGCGCCGCCGGGTGGACGTGCCACCATCGCCGATGCGAGCCTTATTCGATTTCCTTGATTGATATTTTTCGCCGGAATACCGTCCCTGTGACAGCGGGATAAATCGTGTCGGTAAGGTCCGGCGCTAACCAACCCATACCGCATCCAGAGCACAACGCCCCGGCCGATAACCGTATGAGTTACGATCGAAAACCGACTCGAGCATCGGCTCGAGGACCATTTATTATCTCAGGTCCCGCCTTGCCAACGGCGCACGGCTGATCAGCACTGTATCAAGGACCGCCTTGTTCAAGAAGTCAAATCTGTTTTGCCGTCGATCACACCGGGCTCTACAGGCCCTAGAAACGTGGCACCGCTCGCCTAACCATCCTCCAATAACAGATCGTCTTCGTAGACGTCGGGTGCGGTCGCTTCTGTTGCGTTACTCGCGTTGACGTCCGTCTGTGGGCCGAGGTTGATTGTCTTCGAACCGGCGTCGACGTCGCTCGGTGGCGGTGTGGCAAAGCCAATGTGATAAGCCGCAAAACCGGGCATAACAAACTGGCTCACCGCCATACCGAGAATACGGCCTTCGGCCGGTGAGATGATGCTTTTTTCTTCGTTACTAAGTGGATTGACGACGCTGCCCAGAACCGCACCGATTTTTACCCGCTCGCCCAAGCGGGTTTTATTGATCAAGATCCCGCCATGATTTGCCCGTATCCAGCGCGAAGCGTAATAGATCGGTTGGGGCTCTGACCATAAGCGAAAACGCTCTAGCATTTCTAACTTGGACAACAAGGTTTCCAGCGCTTTCACGCCGTAGGTGACGTGTTCGAGTTGCAACGATCCGGGCTCACCGAGTTCAAACGTCACCGCCGGGATCCCAGCGGTCTCGGCCGCATAGCGCAACATGCCCGGTGAACCGGCGCTGTGTAGAACCGCGGTGGCGCCGAAGTGTGCGGTAAAGGCGAGTACTTGGGGATTTTTAAGATTAGCGCGTAATTGCGGCAGATTACTGCGGTGAAACGAGCCGGTGTGCAGATCGACGAGCCAATGACACTGGCGTACCATCCCTTCAAAAAACGAATGCGCAATTCGGGCTGCGGAGCTGCCCTTCGAATTGCCAGGAAACGAACGATTTAAATCGCGACGGTCGGGCAAATAGCGCGAGCCGCGCGAAAATCCGAGCAGGTTGACAATCGGTGCGCCCACTAGCGTGCCCTTAAGTTCGCTCGGTACGACCGCACCGATAATGCGACGGACTATTTCGATACCGTTGAGCTCATCACCGTGAATCGCGGCGGTAAGACACAGCACGGGTCCCGGCTGCGCCCCGTGCACGACTAATATCGGGGTTTCTAAGCGCCGACCGGCGAATGTTTGCCCCGAATGCCAACGCAGTTCGCGGCGCTCCCCGGGCGCGACGACACTGCCGAGCAAGGCAAACCCGCCCGGGACATCCGGATCGGGCACCGCGCTTACCGTTGCCGTGATCTCTAAGTCTGAATCGCAACCGTGCATCGAGATGCGCCCATCAGCGCAGTGTACGGCATGAGCAAGCGCGCTGCGCGCCGCCTGGACATTGAGACAGGCGCCGGCGAGTAGCGTTAATAGCGTGAGCAAAAATCCACGCGACAGGCTTGGAAGTCCAGCATAAGCACCGCGATGCATTACTATAAACCCACTGACATGCTGGAATGAGGCCCTCGCGGTCATTGCTATCGAGCGCACGGAAATGTCGAATCCCACTGTGAAAATTGCCATTTCCCTCCTGTTGTCGTGGTACACGGCGCAGTTCGCTCGTGGTGAGTCCACCGCACCGATTTGGATCGATGTGCGCTCACCCGCGGAATTTGCAAGCGCACACTTGCCGCAGGCCATCAATATTCCCTATGACGAAATTGCGATTCGCATCGTCGAGGTCGCCCCTTCACGTGATGCCGACATTCGTGTCTATTGTGCTATCGGCGTGCGTGCCGAAATAGCTAAGCTCGCTTTGGAGGCACGCGGCTATCAACGGGTCACCAACGAAGGCGGCTTGGAGCGGATCACCGCGCGTTGCAAAAAAGAACCGACGCTCTGCGCCTTACCCTGAGCGACTTCGAGTCAGCGGCCCCGACGCTCCCGCTCCCAGCTTGCTCGCCACGTTTGCCTAAATCCGACAGCCTGCTGGCTTAATCAAACTTATCCCGATCGAGGTAGAATTTTGCCAGCGTGCGCTCGGATGCACGTAATTTCGTATGCAAATCGTCGATGTGCTCGAGTAAATCGAGCGCTAGGGCGATACCGGCGAGATTAAGATCGAGATCGCGACGCAGACGTCGTGCCTTTTGGTAGCGCACAACAGCCGCAGCGGGAAAGCGCCATTCTGCGGAACTGGCACCTCGCGGCTGCAGTATCCCAGCATCGACCATCTCCACAACGGCATCGGGGCGAGCGTCACAATAATCGCAAAAGTCGCGCAAGGCGTATTCCACGTCAATTTCGTAGAGGAACTCGTATTCGCTCATGTTGCGTTCTCTAAGGTCGCTCGGGGATCGAACGCCATTTGTTCGGCCATCTGCTGATAAAGCGCTTCGTCTGCGGGGCTCCGCGGTGGCGGTGCCACGACCTGTAAAACGCAAAGTTGATCGCCGGGTGGATCACCCGGCAGGCCCTGGCCCTGGAGACGCAACCGCGCTCCCGGTTTGGCACCGGCCGGGATCGATAACTTTACTTTCCCGCCGAGGGTCGGCACTTCCACGCTCGCTCCTAGCGCCGCCTCCCACGGTGCGACCGGCAGCACGAGATTGATATCCCGACCATCGACGGTGAAAACGGGGTGGGCAGTAAGTTCGATCTCGAGATACAAATCGCCCGCCGGCGCACCCCCAAAACCCGCTTGGCCCTGTTCTTTGAGGCGAATTTTTTGCCCATCGACAACACCGCGTGGAATGGTCACTTTTAACGTCCGAGGACGCACTTCTACCCGTCCCTGCGCATCTTGTGTCGGGCTTTCCAGGCTTAGATTACGCGTGGTGCCTCGGTAGCTATCCTCTAGAGAAATTGTTAGGCGTGCATGAATATCGTCGCCGCGAAGGCGAAATTCCGGTCCCCCCGCGGCGCTACGCGAACGCGCGCTAGGACGACCAAATATTTGTTCAAAAAAATCGCTAAATGCTGCCGGATCAACGTCGGTGAACGCTTCGCGGCCCGCATGTCCCCCGGGTTGCCACCCAGGAGGCGGTCGAAAGTCGCCGCCATGTTGGGCGCCGTACCTACGTAGCTCATCGTACTCTCGGCGTTTATCCGGATCTTTGAGCACCTCGTAGGCCTCACCGATCTCCTTAAAGCGGTTCTCCGCGTCCGCTTCTTTGCTCACGTCGGGATGGTATTTGCGCGCGAGTCGCCGATAAGTTTTCTTGATGTCGTCTGCACTCGCGTCTTCCGCGAGCCCCATCACCTTGTAGTAGTCGACGAATTTCATGAGCTGATCATAGCTGATCCGCTGCTCGAAATTACACTAGTGCAGCGGTATAACGAGCGCTCCAGGACGGCGATCCGGGCGCAGCTTATCCGCTCCCAGTGGTGCACCGTGAAGTATGGCGGAATGTTTCAGGACGTCGCTAGTTCGCCGCTTCGACCTCGGCATCCGCTGTATGCACAGCGGTGTGGGCAGTTTTCACGAAGTGAAACAATTTACGACAAAAAGCGCTTTGCTCAATATCTACGCCGAGGCTAGGTGCAATATCGACGAATTTTTGCAGCGCTGCGCCTAACAAAGTATTCAGCGAGGCGGTTGAGCCGGAATAAACACAGACATAGCGAAGCCTAATGTGCTCGAGTTCGCCGAGCGGTTCTGCACGGGCTTCGTTGGTCACGGCACGGCGACATAACTCATTGGCAAAATTAGCGAGGTAGCGCTGAATTTCCGGCGTACCATTGGCAGCTTCGAGCACACCTTCGGGCAGTGGTGCCATGGTTTGCACGATCGAATCTGGAAATTTCCATTTCTCGGCGATGCGGATCCCGACCGCTGGGGTCGTGGTGCCGAGCACTTCCCGTTCCGCTTGCAACTCGGGTGTGCCGCGTCGCACGAGATCACAAATATCGAGGTATTCATCCCTTAGGTAGTACATCAACAGGTTGCGCCCGAGGTGGTGAAACAAACCACAGATAAAGGCTTCTTCGCTGAGTTCACGTGAGACTTTGCTGGCTAGGTGCCGTGCCAATAATCCGGCGATGAACGATGCCGTCATGGCATCCTGCAACTCCTCATTGGGCTCGGAATCCTGGCCAAAAAACAGCAAGCCGTTGCAGATCATTCGTACCGTGCGTAAACCCAAGCGCGCGACCGCCTGCGAGACGGTCTTAACGCCGCCGTTACCGCGACCGAAAAACGCTGAATTCGCCACCTTCATCAAACGATTCGTTAAGCTATAGTCGCGTAAAATGATCGCGCCGAGTTTTTCAAAGTCGGCATCCGTATCGTTAGTAATGACACGATTAATTTCGGCTATATTGTGAGAGAAGGCGGGGAATTCCGGCTTGCGCTGCAAACGACGGAGAAGAAACTGCAGCGCGAGATCAGCCGAGGAGCCCCCTTGCTGCGCTTTGATCACTTCGTCGATACACGGCACTAATTCTACCGCGCTGGGATAACGTGCGCTCGGATCAGCTTGTAGCATGTCACGCAAAATTGCGCTGAGTTCAGGCGATATCGAACGCGCCTGCAAACGAGACCAATCAATATCAGCTGCTTGCACAGCCGCAATAATCGCTGCGATCGACTGCTGGTTCATCGCCGGTGTGCCGGTCAAAAATTCATAGCATACGAGGCCTAAGGCGAATACATCGGTTGCCGGGGTCAGCTCTGCCTCGTTAAAATGTTCTGGACTCATATAGCGGGGCGTTCCCGCGACGGTCTGATCGCCGGGCTGTTTATCCGTCATCACGTTCAGACGAGCCAAACCAAAATCCATGATATGAGGCCGGTTATCCTTATCTATCAAAATATTGTTTGGTGAAATATCGAGGTGCACTACGCCTTTCTCGTGGGCGCATTTAAGTCCGGCGGCAACCCGCACAAGCAATGATATTGCATCAGCTTCCGGGTAGGGGCCGTGATCCGCGAGTTTCTCCTTCAGCGTCACGCCGTCGACGTATTCAAATATGATCACCGGCACACCGCGGTAGACATCAGCTTCGAAGACTGGTACCACGCTCGGGTGGGCAATGCGTGCTGCGATGCGGGCCTCAGCCACGACCTCTTGCGAGTCGATGTCCTGTCCGACTTCGCTTAGTACTTTCAGCGCGACTTTGCGTTGCAGGCGAGGATCCCAGCCAAGGTAGACCTTGCCCTGCAGTCCCCTGCCGAGACGCGCAAGCACTTCGAAACGCCCAATTCTTGGCCTATTCGTTCGTGCCACCTTCTGCTCCGTGACCTCAACACTTACCAGCGGCTTCATTGCCGCACACTGACCCATGATGCTTTAGCATCAGCCTACCGAAAAGAATACCCGCCCCGAAAAACATCGGGGTCTCGGCACACAGCAGCTGGCGCTCGCGCCTGTTTGAAACTACCCCTAGAGTGCTAATATCGGGCTGGTGGTCGAATTCCTTAAACGTTTACCCGAATTAATCTGTGCCAGCCCTTTGATAGACAAGTAATTTCGACCCTACTGGGCAGCGGCCATGCGAGCAGGAGAAATGTTGTGAAAGCGCGCATTGATGGCGAATATGTACACGTAGACAGCACCGACTGGCAACCTTTTCCAGACACACTTTCGACCGGCGGCATTCGCTGGAAGCTATTGCACGTATCACCGGAAATGGGTGCTTGGACCGCCATTTTTGATTGCCCCGCGGGGTCGTCGTTTAACCGCCACATCCATATTGGACCCGGCGAATATTTGCTCACCAAGGGCAAGATGGAAGTACGCGGGGGCGAACAAGTCGGAGGTGCAACCGCAGTGGCAGTCGGTTACGGCTACGAGGCTTGTAACGCGCGACACGATCGCACTTATTTTCCTGCCGATAGCGAATTTTATATGACGTTTCTCGGGCCACTGCAGTTTATTGAAGAAGACGGGAACCCGATCGCGGTCGTAGGCTGGGAACAGGCACAGGACCTGTGGCAAGCGCAGACAGCCGCTTAGGAATGCTTAGCAAACTCGATTAATCAGTTGCTTATAGCTACCAGGGGGCGCCGCGCGAGACGCTAAATGGGAACATAGGCGCTCGCATCGCACGGGGATTTTATTGTGACTGCCTCAAATTCCCTTATGGGATCTCCCGTGACCGTTCGCCTCGTGGTGCCGGAAACGCCGCATGCGCCTCGTATCGACCGAGGCTAAAGCGACCCGCTTGGCGTTTATATTCGCTTTTGTGCTGATGTGCGCCTATTACGTGATGCGTCCCCTACGCGACGCGATGGCGAGTGATTGGACTGATGCCGAAGTGAGTTGGTTGTGGACCTTGAACTTCTTTCTATGTATCGCGACGGTCACGATCTACGGTGCCGCCACCTCAAGAGTTACGTTATCACGCCTCGTGCCGGGTGTTTACGGCTTTTTTGCCGTCACGTTCGGCGCTTTCTTCGCTGCCGCTGACTTAGCGCCGAACCCGACTTTTTTCGAAAAATCGTTTTATTTATGGTTAAGCGTGTTCAGCTTGCTGCATATTTCTGTGTTCTGGAGTTTTATGTCAGATTTATTCAGCGCGGAACAGGCGCAACGGGTCTTCGGGATCATCGCGGCGGGCGCTAGTGCAGGTGCGATAATCGGACCGACTATACCGATTTTTCTCGTCGCTGCAGTCGGCGCTAATACACTGATGTTTATCGCTGCCGGTCTGCTCCTTATACCGATCCCGATCATTTTCTACCTCAATCACCTCAAAATCACCGAACTTCGCGTCGCGCAAGTCGTCATGGGTGAGGCAGCTGCGATAGGGGGTAGCCCATGGGCGGGATTCAGCCGTTTTGCACGCGATCCGTATCTGCTTGGTATCGGTTTTTTTATTTTGCTCTACACCATGATCAGTTCATTTATCTATTTCGAGCAAAAAAACTTGCTCGCAGTCTACGACCGCGAAGCCCGCACGCAGATCCTTGGCGCTCTAGACTGGTTGACGAACACCCTGACCTTTGGCCTCGCGTTTTTTGCGACCGGGCGCCTCGTAGGCTGGCTCGGTCTTGCTTTGACTTTGGCGCTTGTGCCGGTGCTAATTGCCGGCGGCATGCTAATACTCACAGCCGCACCGATCGTTAGCGTCCTGTTAGCCTTGCAAGTGGTACGCCGAGCGGGTAACTACGCCATTACCCGTCCCGCGCGCGAGATGCTCTTTACAAAAGCCGATCGCGAGGCACGCTTCAAAGCGAAAGCGGTTATTGATACGGTTATCTATCGTGGTGGCGACATGGCTACAAGTTGGATCTTCACCGGCCTTACGCAAGGCCTCGCCCTGAGCCTCGGCGCTATTGCCTCCATCGGTGCGGGAATTGCGATAGTGTGGGGCGGCGTCGGATGGTCGCTCGGCAAGCACTTTGAAAAACATAGCCGCTTGGCATAGGCCGACCCCCTGTTATCGCCCCCACAAATATGGAGCAAAACATCAATGTTAACTGATCCTTCCAAACGAATGTTACTAAAATCGCTTGGTATAAGTCCGCTTGCATGGGCGCTATCATCGAAAGTCGGCGCGCAACAAATGACGCCATTGAAAAAAGCAATCCCAACTAGCGGGGAACACGTCGCAGCCGTCGGTCTCGGGACTTCCAGAACGTTTGACGTCAAATTAAACGACGCTTTGATGCCGCAACTACAAAACGTCTTGCAAGCGTTTTTTGATCACGGCGGACAGCTTATTGATTCCTCCCCCATGTATGGCGCTGCAGAGACCGTCACTGGAACGCTGCTCAAGGGTGTGAAAAACAGTGGCGAGCTCTTCGCCGCCACTAAAGTGTGGACCGACGGTCGAGATGCCGGTATTGCGCAAATGCACGAGTCGATGCAAAAGATGAATGTGGCGGTCATGGATCTAATGCAAATCCATAACTTGCGTGACTGGAAAACTCACCTCCCGACCCTGCGGGAATGGAAAGAAGAAGGCAAAATTCGCTACCTCGGCATCACCACGTCTCACGGCCGTTTTCATAATGAACTCATGACAATCATGAAAACCGAACCCCTCGATTTCGTGCAGTTCAGTTACAACCTCGCTAACCGAGAAGTCGAACCGACCTTATTGTCGATCGCTGCGGAACGAGGCATTGCGACCTTGATCAACCGTCCGTTCCAACGCGGCGATCTATTTCGCCAAGTCAAAGGTCGTGCACTACCCGCTTGGGCCGGGGAAATCGATTGCGCAACGTGGGGGCAGATCTTCTTAAAGTACGTTATCTCACATCCTGCCGTAACCAGTGTGATCCCGGCGACTTCAAAACTCAAGCATATGCTCGACAATATGGCGGCCGGATTCGGCCGCATGCCCGATGCGCAAATGCGCCTCACGATGGAACGGCATTTTGGCGCCATTTAACAAACGATCAGCAAGAACATCTCGGGATAAACAACCCATGACGTCTCGCGCCAAAACGAACTATCATGGCCGTGGGCAGCAGAACACAAATCGGAGCATAGCCCTTTGAAAAAACCAGCCGCTGAACTATTCGTACTTGCAACGTTACTGATATCGCTAGCCGCGGGCGGCGCGCCCGTGCCGATCGAGACGATCGAAGTCGCCGATGGCATTTACATGTTGCTCGGTAGGGGTGGCAATGTGGGCGTATCGATCGGTGCTGATGGCGTCTTGGTTATCGACGATCAGTACGCAGAGCAAGCCGAGCCGATCAATGCGGCTATCGCCGTGCTAACCCAAGATCCGGTCAAATTTTTGCTCAATACCCATTGGCATAGCGATCATACCGGCGGTAATGAAGCGATGGCGCGTGGCGGAGCCGTTATCATCGCCCATGAAAACGTACGTGAGCGCTTAAGTACCGACCAGGTAATTGAATTCTTTGGCGCTAAGCGGGCGGCCCCTGCGCACGCGGCACGGCCCGTAATTACTTTTGAGGATGGACTTAAGTTTCACATGAACGGTGACCAGGTTGAAGTCTACCATGTCGAGAATGCACATACCGATGGCGACGCGATCGTGCACTTTCGACAGGCCAACGTTATTCACACGGGTGATGTGTTTTTTAACGAGCGTTATCCGTTCATCGACGCCGGCAGCGGCGGCTCTGTTAGCGGTGTGATCGCCGCCGTCGATCGCGTCCTCGCGATGGCCGACGACCACACGCGCATCATCCCAGGGCATGGGCCTTTAACCGATAAGCAAGGACTTAGCGCATACCGTGACATGCTAAATCAGGTACGTATGGCGATTTCCCAACGCGTCATCGCGGGAGAGACCGAAGAGAAGATTGTCGCCGCCAGACCTACGGCGACATTCGATGCTAAATGGGGCAATGGATTTCTTAAGCCCGACGCTTTCGTGAGAATGTTATACGATAGCCTCAGACGAGAAACGCTGCAGTAAGAACGTTTTGGCGGGAATATTTAGCGATTCACGACTGACTATTCATTGCCCACCAATTTTCGCACACACGAGTACCGCCGGGATCGGGATCACGCGCTTTCCCTGCTCGAGGTAGTCACTTGTGCGCTGAGCGAGATCTTCACGAATAATGTTTTTGACCTTCTCCGACTGACGTTCATAGATCATTCGTGTTCTGACCGCTCCTTTGAGGACAAACTCATAAGCCCCATGCGCGCCGCTGATCGGCCAGCCAATCTGTAGTCTGCTGCGCGTGATGTCGTCGAATCCCGCCGTCCTCAACATAGGATCACACGCGCTGGGATCGGCGAGTTCAAACATAGGCGGGGCCGCGGGCAGATCGATCGACATATCAGCGTGAGCCTCGAATGATTTCAAAATCATGTGCATGAACTCGTTGCCATCATCCGGGCTGCACCAAACCGTAAACACGAAAGTACCGCCAGGGACCAATACACGCGCGACCTCGTTCATGGCGCGTTGTGGATGCGTTAAATGCAGTAGGCCGAAGCTGCAAACGACGCTATCGAAAACAGCGTCTGCAAACTTTAGATCCTCGGCATCGCCTTCAACAAATTCCCCGTCGGTGCCGACTTTTTGGCGCGCAATCGCTAACATCTCCGGGGCGACATCTAATCCTGTCAGCACTCCACCCCGCGTGACTACCGCCCTCGCCAATTCGCCGGTACCGCAAGCCAATTCTAGAATTCGTTTGCCTTTAACTCCCCCTGTCGCGGCGAGGATCGGATCGATCGCCTGACGCGTCGTTGGCGTATCAATATCGTCGTAGTATTGCGCATTTTCCTGCCAACCTTCTTTCTCATACTGGGCGAAAGTCTTAGTAGCCACGTTGTTTTGCGATCCGCTTAAATCAGTTGGTGCACGATGCAGGCTGGCGCATATATTTCATCAGTACGCCGGATGATCCCGCCGGCCAGGCGCGGGCCCGCGTAGCGCGCCAGTAGGGTCAAACTGGAACGGGCGTAGCCGCCCACTTCGCTGCGTATTCATCCTCGCATCAATCACTTGCGTTTAGCGCCGTGCCCGACTGATGAAATATCCCGGCTAGACTGGCGTCCCGTCAGGAAAGCCGAGCGGAGGAAACTGCTCGATCGTTGAACTGGGAGTGACCATCATCTCGACGCCTATTTCTCGACTCGCAAATAACCACTCGCCACGGCGATTAAAGAGTTCGTCGTTATACGTGCCGGTCACGAGAAAACCTTCACCGCTTTCTATGCTGACGGCGCTCGCTAACAAATACGTTACCGCTGTCGCTTTGCTTCCCTGCACCTCGATCAACGGCGACATGATCATGTGTTTCAAATGTCGGACCGTAGATTTGAAGTGTTTATCGTAATAGGAATACCAGCGCTCGACCGCAGGCCGGCCGCGGCATTCATAGGGGCCATCGTAGAAAGGTCGCAAGACCCCATCTTCGGTAAACAATTTCGCGATTTCAGCCGGCGTGCCGCGATCGACGCGGTGGCAATAAGCGGCGAGTAATTGCTTTATCGCTGTGATTTCATTAGACATTTCACCATCCCTCCTGCGGCAACATCCAGGCATTTGCGTTAGGTGCTTGCGCCTACGATCATTGTGTGTGCACGAATCGAACAGCGCTTCGTCAGGCTAGCGCTTTTGAGACTAACAATACAAGCTCTAGCTTAGCCATCGATCGCCCCACCAACGGCCATCCCCCGATCGAAATACCCACGACACCATTTCGGACTTAAGGTCTCGGCGCAAACGTCAACCCGCCGAACGTGGCTCGAAACTAAGGGTGTTGCTGCTCGAACGCTGCCGCTCAAAGTGCTACCGACAGCGCATTCAGTGCGGGCAGTATTTCGCCAAACACTTCCATCTCAGCGGGTTCCGTATGCGTAACCAGCTTCACGATCACAATCCCCGTTTTTCGGTTGACATAAACCACCTGTCCATAGATGCCGAAACAAAACAACATACTCCCTTGCGCATCACCCCGAACCTGATTGCGGTAGTGACCACCTGAGATCACGGAAGCGTAGTCACTGGCAGCAAAGAGCCCTCTTAGGCCAACGCTACCATGTTGTGTTTTACGAACCCAGACCTCAGGAACAATTTGCGTATCATTGAAATAGCCATCTTGTAACGACATCTGCCCAAAGCGCGCGAGGTCCCGGGCACTGGTGCTCATTCCGGCCCCCAGGTAAGGGAAGCCAACTCGATCCACCACAATGGTCGCGTCTTGCACGGCCCCCAGCTTCCGCCACAGCTGATGCTCCAACAAATCTTGTATTCGAGCATCACTGGCACGCTCCAATACCATCGCCAATAGATTGGTTAACACCGTGCGGTAGTGAAATTTCTCGCCTTCCGCCTGATCAGTTGCAAGCAAACGCTGAGCGTATTCGAACAGCGAAGCAGCAGAGTTACTGTGCGCCAGCGAAGGCCGCCAACCGACTACCGCTGTCTCCCTCCAAAAATCTGCCTCGGGATCACTATAATCCTCGCCATACTGAACCGCCGCCGTCATATCAAGCGCATTCCGCACAGTGGTGTCGTGGCATGCAGTGTTGGTAAATTCAGGAATGTAGAATGAGACTTTTTCGCTGGGATCGATCACACCGGTCGCAGTCAAAATGCCCGTCAGCATGCCAACAAAAGATTTTGTTACAGAATTGAGCAAATGGTGGCTACCCGCATGTATACCGCTGTCGTAATGCTCGAATATAATCACGCCATCTTTCATCACGATAAAGGCATCGGTATAGCTGCTCACGAGCATTTGTTGGATAGTCGTGAGCCTGCCATCGCGACCCGTGTACGCCAATTCGAAAAGATCTTGAGCTGCTGTTGCCGATGTTGCCGCTGGGCCGGGACCGCAACAAATTCTCGCAGTGGGAAACAGAGACTGTACTTGCTGGAAACTGCGTCGATTATTTGGCGCTGTAAGCCAGTTTTCAGCGGTGATCAGCGTGCTTTTCGTGGTTGTGCCTTTTATCGTGGCATATTCTCCAACGCGCCACATCGTAGGAAATGGAGCCAAGGTATGGGCTGCATGAATCTGGCGGCAAGTGCAGGTTGGGGGTTTGCCTGACGTAAAAGGACACGAAAAGTGAATGGCACCAGCGGCTTGCGCCATGAGCTGACACATGCCGGGTATATTCGATCGCAAGATCTCCCGCGCTTCGCGATACTCAATGTTATCGTAGATATATCCCCGTACATTTGGTAGGCGGCGCTAGCCTTGCCGATGAACTGCTCGCCGAACGCCGCGGTGAAGCGGCACGCGAGTGACCACTCTCTAAGACGCCTCTGCCTTGCTTGCGAGCCGCAACGAGAAAACGGGCGCTGAGGCGGTCGACCAAGCGTTACGGACTATCCTTGGGGACCGCGCCTGCTTAGCGACTGCGCTTACGTCCGGCTACAGCGTGCTTACCCCCGACAAAAGCTGGACCAAGCTGAAAATCCGCGGGCTTCAAGTACGTTGTATTCGCTAACGTGCCTGCGCAGTCAGTACCGTTAATGCTTAGCTCGATACGGATACAACGCCTTATCGGTTGTTAAGACGTCCGCAAGCGACCGCATACCGTTGCGGCCAAATAAAGTCCATCTACAGCAAGACACGCACTAATTCGAGAGCGACGCTCGTGCGGCTCATTGCGAAAGCCGATCCGCCTATCGCTCGACCTGATCTTTAGCATCGGTGGAAGGCAGGCAATCGCGAGGTCGTCGCTGCCGATACGCCCGGCACCTCTCTAAACATTGCGGTACGTTACGGTGTTCGTTGCGGTCTCAGCACCAACTCGGTCGGACAACAAGTGGGAGAAGACGACAACACGAACTCCACTGCATCCGCGACGTCGGTGGGCTGCAACATTCTCGCCGCTTTGCGGCCTAAACCGGCGGTTAAATCGGTAGCAACAAATCCGGGCATGATAAGCGATACCTTGATGCCATAGTCTCTGACATCTTCAAACGTACAACCTGAAAAACCATTGAGCGCGTGTTTGGTGGCGGCGTAGATCGCGCTCCCCGGGGAGACGTGACGTCCACTGATAGAAGAAATATTGATAATGGCGCCGGCACGTTTCTCTATCATTGCCGGAAGTGCGAGGTGGGTGAGGCGTACCGCCGCTTTAAAGTTGACGTTGAGCACCTCCCACCAGGCATCGAGATCCGCATGCTGTGCTGGTTCGCGACGCGCCACACCTGCATTATTCACGAGCACATCGATATGACCGAACCGCTCACAAGCCTCATGAAACGCCGCATCGATATACGATTCATCCTGAAGATCGCCCGCGATACAATGAACCTCGTTAGCGCGATGCTCGCATGCGCTCGCCACCGCTGCCAAGGCCTGTTGATCGCGGCCCAACAAAACGAGTCGATATGCCAAGGAATTTAAGCGGACTGCGAGCGCCCGCCCGATGCCACGCGTCGCGCCGGTGATAATCGCGCTCGTCATTTTTGGCACTCAGTCCGACTAAGCGGCTACTCTCGGAAGTTCAGTTCTAAGACAATGCCGTTGGGGTCTTGGACAAATAATTGCTCGATGCGCATCTCCGCTATGCTGTTATGTCGATAGTCGATGCCGAGATCCTCAAGTCGCTGCCGAAACGCCGTGAAGTCATCGGCCTCGAAAGCAATATGATCCACCGGCCCGGTGTTTGCTTGAATTTCCCGCTGCGCGCGGGCCCCAAAATACGCACTCAGATCGGCGCGCGCCGCCGCATCCCCCATGTGAATGACGGGATGGCCGTGCAAATACATCCACGCCCCAGGAAACGAAAATGCGGGGCGTTCCCCTTCTTCGAATCCCAGCACGTCGGCGTAGAAGCGCTTCGATTCATCGAGGTCCTGGCAGTAGACAAAGTAGTGATCCAGACCTTTCAATGGCATATCGTCCCTCCTCGCGATGGTATCTACACGTCTGCGCTTAACTATACGGCGATTCGGCTTCCTCGTGAAACAAGCGAAAATAATTATTTGTCGTCGTTGCGGCAATAGCGGGTAAAGACTGGTCGCGCAGTTGCGCTAGGAATTCTGCGGTATGACGCACGTAGGCAGGTTCGTTTTGCTTGCCGCGCCTCGGCTCGGGCGCTAGCCACGGTGCATCGGTTTCTATTAATAGGCGCTCGTCAGGGACGCGCCGCGCGACTTCCTGCAACGCGGTCGCATTGCGAAACGTGACGATGCCAGAGAACGAGATATAAAATCCGAGATCCATGGCCGCGCTCGCGGTATCCCAATCGTCAACAAAACAGTGCATGACACCACCGACTTCGGCAGCATTCTCCTCACGCAAAATTTTCAAGGTGTGGGGCGCCGCGTCACGGGTGTGAATGATGAGCGGCAGGTGCATCTCTCTGGCTGCCCGGATCTGAGTACGAAAACGAGTGTGCTGGCATTCCGGGTCACCTTGCAAGCGATAGTAGTCCAAACCAGTTTCACCGATCGCCACAACTTCCGAGCGCGAGGCGAGTTTATCTAGATGCGCGGCCGTCGGTTCGGTGCATTGCCCTGGCTCGGCATTGGGATGAACGCCCACGGACGCCGCAATGGCGGGGTGAGTTGCGGCAATTTCTAGCACCGCATCGATCGATTCCAGATCGACGCCGACACACAACATGTGCACAACCGCAGATTCGCGGGCACGCGCTAATAAGCCACTGAGGCCGTCGGGTTCCGCTGTTTCGATCAGCGGTAAGTGGCAATGTGAGTCAACCAGATGCAATGGCGCTAAGTTCCAACTACGGCGTGGGGTAAGTAACTCGAGAGGGCGCGCCTCGAAGCGCGCAACAGATCACATTGTATGGGTTTGTCGATCGGAACGCAGCGCGCCGGCAAGTTGCGATTCTATTTTGCCGCGGGTCGCACCGTTGTCGAGTTCGCTGAATTGCACGCCGATACCGGCCGAGCGATTGCCCTGCGCGCCGGGCGGCGTCACCCACACAACCCGACCCGCGACAGGCAGTTTTTCTTTGCTATCAGTCAGGGTCAACAGCATGAAGACCTCATCACCGATCTTGTAAGCTTTATTAGTCGGAATGAACAAACCACCGTTTTTGATGAACGGCATATATGCCGCATAGAGCGAGCTTTTGTCCTTGATCGTCAAGGATAAAATCCCTTGGCGCGGATTTTTACCTGCAGCCGACATAGTGTGCCCTCAAACTAAAAAATGTCCCCGGTTCTGCGCCGCCACCGAGCCCGCCGCAACGTGACTCCAGTGCACCCACAATAGCTCGCGCAGATCGGTTTCTCGTGCGGAGGAAGCTTTTTGCGCTTGTGCTTTTATTTCAGTGACCACATCAAGAAACCTGAATAAACACTCTGATTTTATTCCATTTATTTCCTCGAGAAAATCGCTATCATCGGCTTGCGAGAAGTGCTTCTCATAGCCCAGCACCTGCCACAGGTATCGGTATGTTTGCCACATCATAGCCTCGATCAAGGGGCTCAAAGCAAACTCCGTGGTGCTGTCTGCGGCCGCAAAGCATTGCATTTCCGACCTTAAAACCGCTTTCATGGCAGCAAAAATCGTCGCCTCCTGCGCGACAAAATCGTCCTCGATCCGCGCCGATGCCGTCACCGGCGCCCACGCGCTGCGTTGCAAGATCGCAGCTAAGTCGCCGGTATCTCGTTGCGGCCAGCGTGCCGCCAACCATGCGACGCTGGCATCGGGGTCTTCGTTCGTTATGTTGACGGTTTGACCGCGACTACGAATAGTCGGGGGCAAAAGATCGATGCGCGTCGTAATCAAAATGATTATTGCATACGGCGGCGGTTCCTCGAGGATCTTGAGCAGCGCATTAGCGCTAGCATGGTTCATCGCTTCGGCGCGGTCGATGATCACCGTCTTATAACCGCCGTAATGTGCCTTTAAGGTGAAAAAGGCGGTTATTTCACGCACCTGGTCAACGAGTATCGCCGCACCAGGCGTGCTTGCTTGAATGCGTAAATGATCGGGGTGATTGCCAGCCGCATAGAGTATGCAACCGCGACACTCGCTGCACGCCGTATCGCCACGCCCACTCTGCTCACAAAGCAACCAGGCGCAAAATGTCTCCGCGAGCGTCGTTTTGCCGATCCCGGGTGGGCCGCAAAACAGCAATGCATGACCCAAGCGCGTGCGGCTTGCCGCCTCTGTGAGCCGCTGAAAGGTTTTGCGTTGCCAGGGATAGGGTGAATTCATGTCCACCATGCAGAGAGCTGTGCGTCGAGTTGTTCTTGCACGGTCGTTAGCGGCCTATTAGCGTCAAGCACGCGGATCCGCTCGGGTTCAGCGGTGGCACGGCTCAGATAGGCTGCGCGCACGGCATTGAAAAATGCAAGTGTTTCTTGCTCGAAACGATCCACGTCACCACGCTCGCGGGTGCGCCGTAAAGCGACGTCCGGATCTGCGTCGAGAAGGAGCGTCAAATCCGGACGTAGGGAGCCCTGCACAATATTCTCCAGGCTCTCAATCACCGTGTTGTCGATGCCGCGGCCACCACCTTGATAAGCGTAACTGGCGTCGGTGAAACGGTCGCTGACCACCCACGCACCGGCTTCCAAGCGCGGCACGATCACTTGCGCCAAATGCTCTGCCCGCGCGGCAAACATTAATAATAGCTCCGCCAGCGGTTGCATCGGTTGCGCCGCGGTGGCCAATATGAGGTCGCGCAATGCTTCGCCGAGTTCGGTTCCACCAGGTTCGCGGGTCACATGAACGTCGACGTGACGCGCTTGCAACCACCCGACAATGAATTCAACATGGGTTGACTTACCGACGCCTTCGATCCCTTCTAACGTAATCAAGCGGCCGCGCGCCATATCACTGCTGCCCAAGTTGGTAGGTTTTCACCGCGCGGTTGTGATCCTCCAGTGTTGCTGAGAACACGTGCGAACCATCGCCGCGAGCGACAAAGAAGAGACTCTCACCCGCATTCGGGTGTAATGCCGCGTGCAGGGCGTCGATGCCTGGCATCGCGATCGGAGTGGGTGGTAGGCCGTCATACACGTAGGTATTGTAGGGTGTGTCGGCGGCCAAATCAGCGCGCCGCAGATCACCATCAAAGCGTCTACCAATGCCATAGATCACCGTCGGATCGGTTTGCAATTTCATGCCGCGCTGTAATCGGCGCACAAAAACGCCCGCGATTTCCGCACGTTCGCTCGCGAGCCCGGTTTCTTTTTCGATGATAGACGCCATGATGAGGGCATCGTACGGTTTTTCATACGGTAAGTCTGGGGCTCGCGTTGCCCACAGGCGTTCAAGTTCCTGCAGCATTTTGCCATACGCGCGCCGCAGAATATTGAAGTCCGATGTTTGGTCGCCATAATAGTAAGTCGACGGGAAAAATCGCCCTTCGGGGTGCTCTCCCGCCGCGTCCAGGCGTTCCATGATCGCATTATCGGTTATGCCCGTGGTGTCGTGCTTCAGCTTCGGCGTACCGTCAAGCACGGCGCGGAGTTCGCGAAACGTGAGGCCTTCGACCAATGTTATTTGATATTTCTTGACATCGCCGGCAACAAAACGACTCAACAAGCTGCGAATGGTGTCTTGCGATGACAAAGCATAGACACCCGCTTGCAGTTTGTCATCAACCGCTTGATGCCGCGCTTCGAGTTGGAAATGCAGTGGTTCGTTCAGCACCCCGATGGTGACCAAGCGATCCGCGACTCGATTTAAGGAATCACCCACCTTGATTTCAAATTGCGTTGCATCGTGAATGCCGATCGGGGTATCGCAAATCTCTTTATGCTGTACCCAAAACGACCCCCCTGCCACACCGCCAACGAGCGCTGCGCACAGCGCCACATTGCCAAACCAAGCGCAGAAACGTTTCACGCCGAGAAGTCGTCTTGCGTGAGCAGCTGCGCGATGCGTCGACCCTGATCGCTGCGCAGAGCACACGCACGCTGGTCGTCGATTAGCGTTGCCACCGGCCACACCCCCACCAATGAATTAGTCAAAAAAATCTCTTCGGCATCGAAAACGTCATCGAGCGTTAACTCACGTTGCACTAAGTTCAGTGCGATCGTTGCTTTTTTCGCTTTAATGGCCTGCATCAGTGCCGCACGCATGACCCCGTGAACACCAGCACGCGCTAAGGGAGGCGTGCACAACTTGCTATCTTTGATAATGAACAAGTTTGTTCGCGTACCCGTAACCACGTGGCCGTCATCGTCCTGCATCAAACCTTCGTCGCAAGCAGCTTGATGCACTTCTTGCGCCGCTAACACTTGGGCGAGTCGACTAAGGTGCTTGATGCCGACAAGCTGTGCCGACTCCGCAACGCGCGTTTGGCATATCATCACATGAGCGCCACGCTGAACGGCGCCATCGAGATGCGCGGGCCACGGAGTTAGTTGCACGACGCGCGTTGGTGTAGCATCGTTACTAGGCGTGTATCCCCGTGCCCCGGGACCGCGGGTCACGATGATCTTGATGACGCCCTTGTCATAATCTGGTAGCTGCCCAATATCACGCAGTAGCGACGCTTCACTGGGCGGTGAGATATTAAGCACGTTGCAGCCACGCACGAGGCGCGCATAGTGGCCGGACCACGAACGCGGTACATTGTCGCGCACCGCGATAGTTTCAAATACGCCGTCGCCGTACGCAAACCCACGATCAGCAACTGCGATCGAATCGGTGTGACGTCCGTTGATCAAGGTAGCGGTGACGAACGTGCCGGACGCCATGAAAAGTCGGTGCGACGCGAGTTAGATACGCCTAAACACGAGCGTGCCGTTCGTACCCCCGAAGCCGAACGAATTCGATAAGGCGATATCAATTTTCATATCACGCGCTGCATTTGGCACATAGTCGAGATCGCATTCCGGATCGGGTGTTTCCAAATTGATCGTCGGCGGCGCGATTTGATCACGCAACGCCAGTACGGTGTAGACTGCCTCGGCACCGCCGGCAGCGCCCAACATATGTCCGACCATCGATTTCGTCGAGCTCATGGCAAGTCTATAGGCATGATCGCCGAAGTGGTGTTTGACCGCATCAGTCTCTGCTTTGTCACCCGCGGGTGTCGAAGTGCCGTGGGCGTTGATGTAGTCGATATCCGTTGCGTTAACCCCCGCATCGTCGATTGCCATGCTCATGCATTCCGCAGCGCCTTCCCCGTTCGGCGATGGCGCAGTCATATGATAAGCATCGCTATTCATGCCAAAGCCAACGACTTCCGCGATCATTGACGCGCCGCGCGCCAAGGCATGGTCGTGAGCTTCGATGACCAATACGCCGGCCCCGTCACTGAGTACAAATCCATCCCGATCGCGATCCCAAGGTCGACTCGCGGCCTCAGGCGCATCGTTGCGGGTCGATAAGGCGCGCGCGGAAGCAAAACCGCCGAGTCCCGTCGGACAGGTCGCGTGTTCCGCACCACCCGCGATCATCACATCGACATCACCACGTTCGATCATGCGCATGGCATGCCCAATGCAGTGCGTCCCAGTCGAACAGGCCGTGACGATCGCGTAGTTCGGACCGCGGATGCCGTATTTGATCGACAAATTGCCGGCAACCATGTTGATAATATTGCTCGGGACAAAAAACGGCGAGATCTTACGCGGTCCGCCGTCGAGATAGGCGTGATAACCCTTTTCTATCCCCGGCAAACCGCCGATTCCCGAGCCGATGGAAATCCCAATACGACGGCAATTCTCCGCCGTCACTTCCAAACCCGCTTCCTCGATCGCTTGCGTCGCCGCGGCCAAGCCATAATGAATAAACGGGTCCATTTTGCGGGCTTCTTTCGCGGACATATAGTCGGTGACGTCGAAGTCTTTAATGACCCCACCGAAACGCGTACTGAATTTGCTAATGTCGAATGATGTGACAGGCCCAATACCGCTGCGCCCGGCAACGATATTCGCCCATGACGTTTGCACAGTGTTACCGTTCGGCGCTACAAGCCCAAGACCGGTAACCACAACTCGGCGTGACACTACTTTACCTCCACCAGCGGTCGCTTATAAATGATAAAGGCCGCGATCAGTCGGTACTCATCGCGGCCTCTAACTGCGGAGATTACTATCGATTATGCAAGGTTTGCATTAATGTAATCGATGGCTTGCTGAACCGTGGTAATTTTTTCTGCTTCTTCGTCCGGGATTTCAGTTTTGAATTCCTCTTCCAGCGCCATTACCAACTCAACCGTGTCAAGTGAATCAGCACCCAAATCATCAACAAAGGAAGCTTCATTCGTAACTTCTTCGTCTTTGACACCCAATTGTTCGACTACGATTTTCTTGACTCGTTCGTCAACGCTACTCATATCTGGAACATCCTCCCAACTCATACGCAACTTAAGCTGCGGCAGTGGTAGTTTAGTGGAATAACAACAACTTGCAAGCAACGGGATTTTACGTTGCTTTATGCGTTTAACTATAAGAAATTACACGACATATCCGTCCTTAAACAAACAATGATGCAGGGATCGACATACTTACGACAGATACATGCCGCCATTGACGTGAATCGTTTGACCGGTAACGTAGGCAGCTTGATCGCTTGCTAGAAATTTAACCATAGCTGCGATCTCTTCAACTGCACCGAAACGGCCCATAGGGATGCGTGCCAACGTCGCGTCGCGTTGCGTGTCGTTCAATGCGCGCGTCATATCGGTATCGATTAACCCAGGCGCAACGGCATTCACCGTAATGCCACGGGTAGCAACTTCAAGCGCAAGGGATTTTGTAAAACCGATCACGCCAGCTTTCGCTGCCGCGTAATTCGCTTGGCCGGCATTGCCGGTCGCACCGACTATCGATGTCAGATTAACTATCCTACCGTAGCGAGCCTTCACCATCGCGCGAAGAACCCGCTTACACAAATGAAACACCGCGCTCAAGTCAGCGGCGACAACATGATCCCACTCGTCGTCTTTCATACGCAAGAGCAAATTATCGCGCGTTAACCCGGCGTTATTAATTAAGACTTGCGGTACGGCTTTGAGTTCATCTAATTGTGAAAACAGGACATCGATCGAACTCGACTTACTTACATCTACAACCACGCCTCGATGGGTGTCACCGTATCGGGCGAGGTGTTCGCTAATGCGGGTCGCACCCTCGGTGGTAGTCGCGGTACCGACCACGCGATAGCCGCTAGCCGCGAGCGTCTCACCAATGGCTTTACCGATCCCCCGGCTGGCACCGGTTACCAGCGCCGTACACGTATCGCTCATCGTTTATTTTCCATTCAGCATCGCTCGTAACGGCGCAAAATTATCCGCACTCCGTAACGACCCGATTTGCAACTGCTTGGCGCAGCGACGCGCCAAAGGACCCAACACACCACCGGGCCCGCATTCCACCACGTGGGTAATGCCGCGGGCGGCAAAGTACTCAATGGTTTGCTGCCAACGCACCGCTCCGGTCATTTGGGCGATGAGGCGTATCCGAATTTCGTGCGGCTCATTTTGAATGCTTACGTCGACGTTGTGAACAACTGGTATTTTCGGAGTTTTGAGCTCGACGCCACTAAGCGGCGCCGCCAAGCGCTCCGCCGCCGGCTGCATCAAGTCCGAATGCACCGGCGCGCTGACCGGTAAGGGCACGATCTTTTTCGCCCCCTGCGCTTTCGCCTCCTCGGCCACGGCAATGACCGCTGCGCGGTGACCGGAGATCACAATTTGGCCGGGCGCATTGATATTCGCGCATTGCACGACTTCAGCCCCGCGGCGCGCGAGACAGAGCGTCTCAAGAATATCGAAATCCAAACCGAGCACCGCGTACAGCGCACCGATTTGTTCGGGTACCGCTTCATGCATAAATTGGCCACGTTGTCCTACCAAGGCCACAGCGTCATCGAAAGCGAGCGCACCGCCACATACCAGCGCAGCATATTCCCCTAAGCTGTGACCAGCGAGCAGAGCGGGGCTTGCACCCCCAGCGTCGTGCCAACAATGCCACAAGGCGACGTCAGCGACTAACATCGCGGGTTGGGTATGCACAGTTTGGTTAAGTGTTTCCGCGGGACCTCGCTCCACCAGCTCCCACAGGTCATAGTCGAGATGCTCGCTGGCGCGTTCGAACCAAGTTTTAATGCGGGGAAATTCCTCGCTCAGCGAGCTCATCATGCCGACGGCCTGAGAGCCTTGCCCTGGAAATATAAACGCGAGCGTTGGATTCATTTAGCTGCTGAGAGATGCTTCGAGCTGATCGGTAATTTGGTTGGTGATCGATTGCTGTGTTTCGATCAAAGCCTGTTCGATGGCATGTCCAAACGAAACGCTGTCCGCGCTGCCGTGACTTTTAACCACGATACCACGCAAACCCAGCAAGCTCGCACCATTATATCGCCGTGGATCTGCACGGTGGCGCAAACTACGCAATGCCGGTTTTGCGAACACCGCACATAGTTTTCGATAAAAACTACGTTCGAATTCCTCGCGCGCCATTTCCGCCAACATGGATGCAACTCCCTCACTCGCTTTCAGCGCGACGTTGCCCACAAAACCGTCGCAGACAATGATGTCGAATTTGCTTTTGAAAATATCGTTGCCTTCCGCAAAACCGACATAGTTAAGCGCGCTGCTCTCTAACAACACCGCGGTTTGTTTGACACGGTCGTTCCCTTTTATCTCTTCCTCACCAATGTTCAATAACGCCACGGACGGCGCCGCCTCGTTGCCGACCGCAGACGCCAACACTGAGCCCATCACGGCGAAACGAAATAGCTCTTCTGAGCTCGAGTCGACGTTCGCACCGAGGTCTAGCATATGCGTCGTGCCGTACAAACTCGGCATCGCGGCACAGATCGCCGGTCGATCGATCCCCGGTAGGGTTTTGAGTACAAAACGTGCGATCGCCATTAACGCACCGGTATTGCCCGCGCTGACACACGCCCCACAAGTGCCGTCTTTGACCAGATCGATCGCGATGCGCATCGAAGATTCACGACGGTTACGTAGCGCAACAGAGGGTTTATCTCGCATCGCGACCACATCAGGCGCATGCACGATGTGGAGCCGCTCACTGTTTTCGGGCTGCTCATCGAGCAAATCGCGCAAAGCTTGTTCGTCCCCAACCAAGTGTATATGGAGTTCGGGATGACGCTTGAGCGCCTCGAGACTTGCCGCGAATACGACTTCCGGGCCTAAGTCACCACCCATGGCGTCGACGGATATATCCGGAGTCAACGGAGTACGCTAGCAGCGAGGTGATAATGAGCCCGCCGGCCGTCGAACGGCGGCCCAAATTGCGGCGCACGAAATCCTTGCCGCACCGACCCTAGTCTTTCTCAGGCAGAACGCGTTTGCCTCGATAATAGCCGTCGTCGGTGACGTGATGACGGCGGTGGATTTCGCCTGTGGTCGGGTCTTCCGACAAGGTCGTCGCCTTTAAGGCATCGTGGGCGCGCCGCGTGCCGCGCTTAGAGGGTGTTTTACGATTCTGTTGTACAGCCATAGTTTCCGAACTTTCTTACATCTTAGGCGGTAGAGGTGACAGTGTAATGTCATTTTGCATTTTGCTAAAGCCTAATAGTCTGTTGAAAAACTATTGCGAAGGCTGTCTATGGTGCCGCGGCAACGCTATCGATGTGCCGGCACAAGGTGTTGCCGCTAATGCCCGAGTAGCGCAGATTAGGGCTTTCGCGATGCGCTGTTGGCAAGTAGCTCAGCGAGTGCACGGAACGGTTGACACGATCTTGCTTGCTGATTCGCCGTCGCCTGAGCACGACATTCCGATATCTCGTGCAAGGCGATCATCGGACAGGCTAGCATTATTTCATCTTCTAGTATTGCAATTAAGTCCAAGCGTGGATCGTCTTCCGCATGCCAGTCACAGTCATTTAGGTCGAGGTCTAAATCGCTATGCAGGTCTAAGGTAAAGGGCTCGAGGCAACGCTGACAGACCAACTCGACGGTAAACGTAATCATTCCTTGGAGTTGGAATTGCTGGCCACCGCGACGGCTGAAACGAACGACGGCGTGGGCCAGATCGGTGCGGTGCCCGAGATTTTTGAGCCGCGGCAACGCCGCGTCGTTAAGTGTGCCGCAGAGCTCGGACTGCTGATCTGCAAGTCGCGCCGGATCGACCCAGCGAGGTAACGAATCGTCGTCGTTGGCAAGTGAGGACATGCGAGCTAAGCGCCGCACACTAGCGAAGTTGGAACCCCGGTGCACGCACCGCCAGTTCCTTGGCGAGGGCCGCGCCAAGCCCGCGTGTAAAACGTTCTAGCGGGCTACGCCGCGGGGTAAAATCGACAATATCTTCCGCGCCGATAATTTCCCGCGCAACAAAACCGCTAGACCCCAAGGCATCCACCAAACCGAGCGCCATACCCTTCTCGCCCGTCCAGATCAGCCCTGAAAATAGCTCGTCCGATTGCATCACGCGGGAACCGCGCCCCTTGCGTACAGTCTCCACGAATTGCTGGTGTATCTCATCTAACACGTTCCCGATGTGGCCCGTTTCAGTTTCGTCGAGAGGCAAGAAAGGATCGAGAAAGGCTTTGTGCTCACCGGCTGTGAACAAACGTCGTTCGATACCGAGTTTGTCGATGGCGTCAACAAAACCAAAGCTATCGAAACGCACACCGATGGAACCGACCAGGGACGCCTTATCCGCATAGATCTCGTCCGCCGCCGCCGCAATATAATATCCTCCCGAGGCACAAATATCCTGGATAACCGCGTATAACTTTATGTCCGGATATTTATCCTTCAATCGATAGATCTCATCGTTAACATAACCGGCTTGGACGGGACTGCCGCCGGGGCTGTTAATGCGCATGATTACGCCGACAGTGCGCGGACTTTCAAACGCAGCGCGTAAGCCGGCAACGATGCTATCGGCACTGGCGTCGGCACCCTCGGCAATGACCCCGTTGATATCGACCAGCGCGGTGATTTTATCCGCGCCGAAAAAACCACCTAAACGTCCGAGATGAGGTAGCGAAATCGCCAATAAAGCGAGCAAATATAAGAAAATCAACATTTTAAAAAAAGTGCTCCAGCGACGCGCGGTGCGCTGCTCGCGTAGCGCTTCGTAAGCAAAGCGGTTCGCCAGATCGGTATTCCAATGCTGCGGCTCGGGCGGGACGTGTGATGCCATTGCTGGGGTTTTCCTCGTCGTTCTATACAGGCGTGATGGGCAGCGCGTACCTGATCCGGTGTGGCGGGGCGCGACCAAGCAAACGCGATCGAGCCTGTATTTTGACCTAAAATTTAATGGCACAAAAGCTTAGCACGAAATGTTAACTTCCTATTTTTGTTACTTTAAATAACGCTAATCTCTGTTGCATTTGCATCCTATAAGCGATCTGCCGCCAGCCGCAGGCCTAGCGGCGCACCGACCGTGGTCGCGCTCAAATTAAGTGTAGCTCGGCTGCCCCGAAGCCATCCAACTCAGCAACGATAGTGTCACCCGCTTGGGGCCATTGTGTGGCCACAATGCTGCCCATCATCACCACCTCGCCCGCATGCAGACCGCGTCCACGTTCGCCGAGATGGTTAGCGAGCCAGGCCAGCGCTTCGAGGGGGTGACCGAGCACATCGGCACCGCAGCCTGCGCCCACGACCTCGCCGTCGATCCGCAAACGCCCTGGCACGTGTGCCAGGTCTATCTCACGCCAATCCGCGCGCGGCGCGCCGAGAACACAGCCGAAGTTGAACGAATTGTCCGCGACTAAGTCGCGCACATCGGCGCTGTCATAATCCCAATTACGATCATCGACGATCTCGATGGCAGCCATCGCGGCGGCGACAAACTCGGCGATGGTAGCGCGCGTATGGGCACCGTCAGAAAGCGGAACATCCCGTCCGATGCGCACCGCGATCTCTGCTTCTACCGCGATGCGGACATAATCGTCAGCGCGACGCTGGCACGGTGAAGTGTGAATGGTATCGTCTAAGATCGCACCACAACACGGATGATCGATCCCCACCAGTGCCTGCATAACGGGCGTCGTGAGGGCTATTTTCCAGCCTCCGAGCGGGCGGTCCAGTGCGTGCATGAGTTCGATATAGGCATCCTGGATCGCAACCGCAGCATCGAGATCTGGCGGTCTCAGGGTGCCAGTTAAAGGCGTCATATTCTGTTTTTCCCGATGCTGCCCCAGCATGGCTCGGGCCGCCTGTCGGGCTCGCGTTGGATCCATCGAGTGGCCCTCGTCATGGCGAACGAAACTCAATTATGCGCAAAACCACGAAGCGAATGCTATCGCTATACCGGCATGAAACTACCGGCAGCGCTGCGGCGTTCTTGCCCGACCCGCATCGACGCGCAGAATTACCCCGGTGACGTTTGACGCAAGCGCGTGAGCACCGCTGCCAAATCGGCGGGCAAACGCGCCGTGGCGCGATAGCGTTGCCCACGTAAACTGAATTCCAGCACACTCGCGTGCAAAAAAAGGCGGCCTAAGCCGAGCGCTTTAAAACGTGCGTTGACATCGGGATCACCGTAGCGCTGATCGCCGACGATAGGATGCTGCAACGCTTGAGCATGGGCGCGTATCTGGTGCGTCCTGCCGGTTTCGATCGTCACGCGGCAAAAGCTCGTACCCGCGCGCGTCTCGAGACTTTCGTAACGGGTGTGCGCGGTGCGTCCGTGAGGTGCCGATTGAATTCGCTTCTCACCATCATCGCCACGCCAGGCTGCCAAAGGCGCCGTCACCGAGATATCCTTGGCGTGTAAGCGCCCTGCCAACAACGCGAAATAGCGTTTCGTGAAGCCGCCGCTCGCTAAAGACGCATTGAGGGCACGTAAAGCTTCGGTATTTTTAGCGAGCAACACGCACCCAGAGGTATCGCGATCAAGTCGATGGACTAAATCGACGCGCGTGACGGCTGGGCGTAGCTGCCGAATCACGTCGACTAAGCCGTAGTTCAAGCCGCTACCGCTGTGCACGGCTAAGCCCGCGGGTTTGTCCACCACGATAAAATCGTCACTTTCCAACACGATCGCTGCTTCGATGCGCGTTTGCACGCGCCGCGGCGTGGAACGCCGGCGCCGCTCCGCAGCACGTAGTGGTGGGATACGGACGCGATCACCGATCTGGAGACGCTGCTGGGGTCGAGCTCGACGGCCATTCACCCGTACTTGGCCGGTGCGAATCAAGCGATAGAGCAGCGTGCGTGGGATGCGCACCTGACTCATAACAAAATTATCCAAGCGTCGTGCCTCGGCATGCGCATCGACGATTTCGATTTTAGCCGCGCTCGGTGTCCGATTTGGGCGCTTCTTAAGCATTCTTACACATTCGAGATGGATACCGTAAGCCCCTGATTGCTGAAGAATCCTAAGACTGATATAGTCACTTTCCTGAGTGCCGCAGAATCACTGTATTGAGGCACACATGAAACCACCACACAAGCACGCTAGGTGTGGCACCGTGGCGCACCAGCAACGTGGGTAACTGCGTGACGAGCACGCTCCAGAATGAGTACGTACACGAACCGCTTATCGATCACCGCGCACAGCTATAGTTTTACGCCGTCGGTCTCGCCGTCCTGATTAATACTCGCCCACGGAGTGTAAGTCCATAGAGACCAGCCTGCAGCCGTATTGGTGGACAGGGCCTTGTGAGTGCTCATGGATTAATTTCGCAGGGGTTCGTACCTCGGCAAGGCCAGCAACCGTACACGCGGCCGGCCGCAGCAGCGACATGCGACACAGTAGGATTCTAAATCGATGAAAAGAATGCTGATCAACGCGACTCAGCCCGAAGAGTTGCGGGTGGCACTCGTCGACGGCCAGCGATTGTTCGACCTTGATATCGAAGCCACCGGGCGCGAGCAGAAAAAATCGAACATTTACAAAGGCAAAATCATGCGCATCGAGCCTAGCCTCGAGGCCGCATTTGTCGACTACGGCGCGGAACGTCACGGCTTCTTGCCTTTGAAAGAAGTCGCCCGGGCGCTCTTCCAAGAGCGCCCACGGGGTGGCGGCAAAATTCAAATCAAGGACGTCTTGAACGAAGGTCAAGAGCTCATTGTACAAGTCGAAAAAGAGGAACGTGGCAATAAAGGCGCAGCGCTAACGACGTTTATAAGCCTCGCGGGGCGCTATCTCGTTGCGATGCCGAATAATCCCCGCGCTGGCGGTGTTTCCCGGCAAATTGAAGGCGAAGCCCGGGACGACGCGAAGGAAGCTTTAGCCAATCTCGAAATCCCTGAAAATATGGGGCTAATCTTGCGTACCGCCGGGATCGGGAAAAGCACCGAGGAGTTGCAGTGGGACCTCGACTACCTCAAGCGAGTTTGGGATGCGGTTGCAGGCGCCGCCGAGGAACGCGCCGCACCGTTTCTAATCTATCAAGATCAAAATGTAATTATTCGCGCGATTCGCGACTACCTGCGCAGCGACATTGCGGAAATTCTGGTCGATAACCCCGGTTTATTTGACACCGCGCGCGAGTTCATGCAGCAGGTTATGCCGCAGAACTTGGGCAAGTTGAAGCATTATCAAGACAGTGTCCCGCTGTTCACCCGCTATCAGATCGAAGGTCAAATCGAGTCGGCGTTTTCCCGCGAAGTGCGCTTACCCAGCGGCGGTGCCTTGGTAATCGAGCCCACCGAAGCACTGATCACCATCGATATTAATTCCTCGCGGGCTACTCAAGGCGGCGACATCGAAGAAACTGCGTTAATGACCAACTTGGAAGCAGCCGATGAACTCGCCACCCAGCTCCGCATCCGCGACCTCGGCGGGCTGATCGTCGTCGATTTCATTGACATGCTGGCCGCAAAAAACCAGCGTGCGGTGGAGAATCGCCTGCGTGAAGCCGTGCGCATGGACCGCGCGCGAGTGCAAATCGCACGCATATCTCGTTTCGGTCTGTTGGAAATGTCGCGACAAAGGCTCAGACCCTCGCTGTCTGAATTCAGCCACATTCTTTGTCCACGTTGCGAAGGCGTTGGTACCATACGCAGCCTCAAATCGACTGCGCTGGCCGTACTACGCGTCATCGAAGAAGAAGCGATGAAAGATTCGACCGCCAAGGTCATCGCCCAGATTCCGGTTGACGTCGCCACCTTTCTACTCAACGAAAAAAGAAGCGACGTCGCGCGCATCGAGGAACGCCAAGAAATTGAACTGCTACTGATCCCGAACGCAAACTTAGAAACTCCACACTTTGAAGTACAACGCCTACGCGAGCAGGACCTACCAAAACACGCCAGCGAGGAATCCCACGAAATGGTCGCGAAGGTGGAAAACGAGCCGGATATCGATCACTCCTTCCAAGCGGCGACACAACCCGAAGAGCCTGCCGTTAAACACGTCGCGCGGGTAGCGAAACAGCGCGCCGTTGCAGCTGCCGGAGGAGCGTCCAGCGCGGGCTGGTGGCAACGCCTGACGGGGGCGCTGTTCAACCGCAGCGACAAGGAATCGCCCGCATCGACAACTACCCCCCGCTCGCCCCCCCCCGAGAGACGCCGGACGGGCAGCAACGAAGGACCAAAACGCCGTCGCCGTTCAGACGTAAACCGTCGTGAACGCGGTGATAACCAAGGCCGTGGAGATGAGCGCCGGGGCGGGCAACGCCGCGATAACGCAAAAAATGAACAAAAAAATGCGGCGTCAAACAATGCGGATAAAAAGCGCGCTACGACGAGCGGCGCACGCCGTAACCAACGCACATCGAACACAAGTACGGCAAGCCAGGGACGTTCTGGACGGCAAAGCAAAGGGCCGAATCTCGCGAAAAACGATCTGGCAACCACCACAGACAAAGCGCCGGCGCAGACAAACCAAGCCTCAACCACGGTAGCCGATGCGGTGCCCAAAAAAACGCCGGTCGAGCGCGATACGAACACCGAAGAAATCGGTACCAGCACCGAGTCTCGGCGTTAATCGCGCTGCTTTAGCCGCCCCGTTCGCGCGTGGCGTGAAATTCGAGTTGTGGCCAACGCTCGATGGTCAAGTCTAGATTAACGCGCGAGGGCGCGAGGTAGACAAGATATTCATTGCCATCCAGCGCCAAATTCTCGCCCAGTTGGCGCTTGAATCGCTCTAGCTCCGCTGCCTCAGTTGCCGTAACCCAACGTGCGGCTTGAGTTCCAATCGTCTCGAAGACGCAATCGACCCCGTATTCGTGTTCTAAGCGGTGCGCAACGACGTCGAACTGCAAGGGTCCGATAGCACCAACCACGATATCGTTACGGGTGAGATAGCGAAAGACTTGTGCCGCACCCTCCTCGCCCAATTCCGTGAGCCCCTTAAGCAGGGCTTTGGCTTTCAAGGGATCGCGCGAACGGACACGCCGAAAAAGTTCGGGCGCAAAATTGGGCAAACCTTTAAAATTAAGTTTCTCACCTTGGGTAAAGGTATCCCCCACCTGGATCGTCCCATGATTGTGCAAACCCAAAATATCCCCCGGCCACGCTTCTATCAGGCGTTCACGTCCTTGCGCCATGAATGTCACGGCGTTATTGATGGCCATAGTGCGACCCGTGCGTACGTGGTGTACCCGCAGCCCGGATTCAAAGTGACCGGAACAAACACGCAGAAATGCAATGCGATCGCGGTGCTGCGGATCCATATTCGCTTGGATCTTGAACACAAATCCCGACCACCGCGGTTCTAGTGGTTGCACCAAGCGTTCAGAGGTCTCGCGCGGTAAGGGAGGCGGTGCTATGTCGACGAAAAAATCCAGTAACGCCTGAATACCGAAATTGCGCAACGCGGAGCCAAAAAAAACCGGCGTAAGCAGGCCGGCACGGTAAGCCTCTAGGTCGAAGCCATGTCCCGCTTCAGAAATTAGTTCAATTTCGTCTTGATACTCCCTTAGGGCACTCGCTAATTCAGATTCCGGCACCAGATCTGCCACGGCGATGGGCCGCGGTTCGCGCTCGGAGGTTGCGTGATCCTCACGCTGGTACGGAATGACGCAGTTCGTCGCGAGCTCGTATACGCCCGCGAAATGCTGCCCCGATCCCAACGGCCACGTGATCGGCGCACACTGGATGTCGAGGATGCGCTCCATTTCATCGAGCAAATCCAACGGTTCGCGCGCGTGTCGATCGAGCTTATTAACCAGCGTGATGATCGGCATATTACGAAGCCGGCATATCTCCAATAATTTTATCGTACGTTCTTCTACACCTTTAGCAGCATCGATAACCATCAGCGCTGAATCGACGGCTGACAACACCCGATAGGTGTCCTCAGAAAAATCTTCGTGGCCTGGGGTATCGAGCAAATTAATGATGTGATCCCCATAATCGAATTGCATCACCGAAGACGTCACTGAAATCCCGCGTTGCTTCTCTATCGCCATCCAGTCGGCAGCCGCGTAACGATTGCTCTTGCGAGCCTTGACGGTGCCAGCGATGTTGATCGCGCCACCGAGCAGCAATAATTTCTCAGTTACTGTCGTTTTCCCGGCGTCGGGGTGGGAAATTATCGCAAACGTACGGCGACGTTTTATCGCCTCCTCGAGCGTGCTCACGATGATTACCGGCTAAGCCCGCGCAGTTTCTAACACGACGCACGCTACGGCGTAGTGTTGCTCATCAGCGAGGGAGATATGACTCGCGCAGATATTGTCTGCCTGGCAACGGTCCGCAACCGCGCCATGAAACTGTAAACTGGGCTTGCCTGAAGGCTTATGCACGAGTTCAATCAAACTCGGCGCTACTCCCGACTTGAAGCCCGTACCGAGCGCCTTTGAGGTTGCCTCTTTAGCGGCAAAACGCATGGCGAGAAAACGCACCGGTCGTTTTGACACGGCGAGGTGATCGAGTTCGCGCACTGCGAGAATTTTCCGCGCAAAGCGGTAGCCATAGCGGCTCCATACCTTTTCCACCCGCGCCACTTCGACAATATCAACGCCAATACCCTGGATCATCGTCGTGCTTCGAGAAGCAAACGCTTCATGCTTGATACGGCTGCTGTCATACCCACCATGGCGGCGCGTGCGATGATCGCATGGCCGATGTTGAGCTCCACGATTTCGGGGATCGCTGCGATCGGGGTAACGTTGCGGTAATTGAGCCCGTGACCAGCATTAACTTTTAAACCGGCTTGCGCCGCATTCTGCGCCGCGCGCACGAGTTGTTCCCGCGCCAGTTTGAGGTCTCGATCTGCATTCGCGTACGTGCCGGTATGTAATTCGATCGCCGGTGCACCGACGGCTGCTGCCGCTTCGATTTGCCGCAACTCGGGATCGATAAACAGCGACACGCGCACGTCGCAAGCCGCCAAACGCGCACAAAGCTCGGAGAGTTTATCTGCATGCGCGGCGACATCGAGGCCACCTTCAGTCGTTAATTCTTCGCGACGCTCCGGAACAATACAACAATCCCGTGGCCGCCACTTCTCCGCAAACGCAATCATTTCATCGGTGGCGGCCATTTCGAGGTTTAAACGAGTTTGCACGACTTCTAACAGTATTTCGACATCGCGTTGTTGAATGTGGCGACGATCTTCACGTAAATGAACCGTGATCAGATCCGCGCCCGCGCCTTCGGCCAAGAAAGCGGCTTCCACAGGGTCTGGGTAGCGCGTTCCACGCGCCTGCCTTAAGGTCGCCACATGGTCGACATTGACGCCGAGATCGATGGTCTGTGCTAGGGACATAGGGCCTGAGTGGTGAAACGCTGAGAACGTTGGAATGCCGAAGCTAGTGTATCATTTACGCTCAGTCTGAGCGTGCCGTCTGAATAACGCATAATCCCCAACCGCCCTTTAGCGAGCAAAAAAACTGCGTGCTGCGATCGGTTTAGGTCCGAGATAGTGGCTCAACACGTAGCGCATGAGCTGCTTCGCCGTGCGCAGCGATGCTTCCGAGTGCGGCAGCTTCCCGGCGAGCGCCAGCAGAGTCGCCCCGTCAACTTCGAGTCCCCCTAAACCCGTCCCCGACAGCGTGGAAGCGCCGTGCTCAACACGATAATAATAGGTATTATCGGCCCTAATTGGCGTCCCATCCTCGCCCTCGCTGGTAAGATTCATACCGTAACCGCAACATGCTAGAAGTTTGACTTCAAATTGCCGTAGCAACGGTTCCAATGGTTTTGAAGTACCGAGATTCGTGATCAGTGCACGATAACATTGGTAGAGATCTTCATTGGGATCTCCACGCCCACTTAATCGTTGCACTAATTCATTGACATAAAATGCACTTAATAAACGGTGTTCTGCTAACGGACTCCAAACATCTGTCGTTTCACAATAAGTAAGATTATGTAACTCACCACGACCACGCCAAGCTAAAGCTAATTCCTGAAATGGTTGCAACTGCGCGCCCCACGAACGCGTTCGCCTCAGCGCGCCCCGAGCAACCAAGGCGATGCAACCATGATGGTGAGAAAAAACCTCAACCAGCAAGCTCGTTTCTCGGTACGGGCGGCGATGTATCAAAAAACCGCAATCGTGTACCTCAGACATTGCTTAACAGCTTCACATGCCAGTGGCTTCTAGTTTCTTCGCCCACCCCGCATCGTGCTTCACCCACAAGCGCAAAAAAACGCTACGACCGAGCAAAGTTTCAATGTCTCGACGCGCAGCAGCCCCGATTTGCTTGACTCGCTGACCACCTTGGCCAATGACGATCTTTTTCTGACTAAGGCGGTTGACGAGAATCGTGGCATCGATCTCGACGAGACTATCGCCTTCATGATAGCGGTCAACGATAACTTGAGCGTCATAAGGCAATTCATCACCAAGTTGCCGCGTTAGCTTCTCGCGGACAAATTCGGCAGCCAGGAAACGTTCACTCCGATCCGTGATCGTGTCGGTGTCAAATACGTGAGGTCGGCGCGGTAGATTTTTCGCAATCACGTCTAGTAACATCGGGACGTTGTCGCCACTACGCGCACAGGTTGGAACGATTTCATCAAAACAAGCAGTTTTCGCGACAGTTTCGATTACGCTTAACAGCCGTTCTTTGGGCACGACTTTGTCATGCTTGTTCAATACCATATAGCGTGGCACCGGCAGGTTCTTCACGATGGCAACGATGTCCCGGTCCGCGGGCCGCCAGTATCGCGCGTCCGCAACTACGGCAATCGCGTCTACGTCTGCGAGCGCCAGATCGACCTGGCGGTTCAAATGCCGATTTAACAGACCCGCAGGACGTTTTTGCCACCCTGGTGTATCGGCAAATATCAACTGCGAATTGTCGACTTCAGCAATGCCGAGAATACGATGACGCGTCGTCTGTGGTCTGCGCGAGGTAATGCTGATCTTTTGCCCGACAATGCGATTAAGTAAGGTGGACTTACCGACGTTGGGTCGTCCCACAATGGCGACGAGACCACAGCGCTGCGCCCCCGTCTGCTGGCGAGACTCATCCATGCCTCGACCGCAGCTGCGCCAAGGCTTTGCGCGCAGCTTCCTGCTCCGCGCTGCGACGGGAAGAGCCACTGGCCTCGACTTTAAGGCTGTACGCAGGGACTTCGCATATAACGATAAACGTTGTCGCGTGGGCAGGACCGCAAGTGTCCGCGACAGCGTATTGAGGAAGGGCCACGTTTCGGGCTTGGAGATATTCTTGCAGTGTTGTTTTCGCGTCCTTCAACGCGGCGGTTGGATCGGTCGCTTTGAGCTCTTGATCAAACCAGCGCTCGACACAAATTCGGCAACTATCTATGCCACCGTCTAAATAGACAGCACCGATAATGGCTTCCAACACATTAGCGAGAATAGAATCGCGGCGCCAACCACCGCTTTTTCGTTCCCCCTCACCCAATTGGATCTTTTCAGGAATCTGCAGGCGTCGCGCCACAGTCGCCAGATGTTGCCGATTCACCAATAACGCACGGGTGCGGGTCAATTGACCCTCATCCGCCTCAGCAAAATTGCGAAATAAGTACTCGGCGATAACTAAATCCAACAAAGCGTCGCCCAAAAATTCTAGGCGTTCATTATTATTCCGACCGGCGCTACGGTGGGTTAGCGCCAGCTCCAATAAGGCCTTATCTTTGAATTGATAATCTTGGAACGTGGGGCCTATTTCGTCACTAGGCGGATTACTCGTATGCTGTTTGTACCGCCGAGTCATTCAATACCTACTTGCAGGCAACTCCATGTACTTAGCGTAATTTAGCACGACATCGAGACCGCAACACATCGGCCCACGGATCTCATAATCCAGTGACATTTGCCGTTTTGTGCTATCCCGTTTCTTCGCAACCCGCAACACTTTGGATAATTCTTGTGCAGAATTCCACCGATCCATGTCAGATACTTCAAATTGTTTCATGATCGCTTTGACGATATCTGCTTTGCCGCCGTTATTTACGGTCGTGTCTTCAGCGACTTTCTTTAGCGCAAAGTCAACTTTCATTTTTTCGTTGTATAACGGAAATAGCTTCATTCCTATCAGAGCTGCCGCGCCCAGTATGATGCACCATGTGATTAGGCCACCAATCGTAATACCACGTTGCTTATGTTTGCTATGCATCGCATCCCCCAACTAATAGCTATAGACCCAGATGGTTTAACTTCCCTGTTCCAGTCAGTGAATTTTCGTTCCAATACGCCCGAAGCCCGGACCACTATCCCAATTCATCCAGATCATAAACGCCTTCCCGATTAAATTCTCGTCCGGGACAAATCCCCAATAGCGCGAGTCCTTGCTATTGTCGCGATTATCACCAAGAACGAAATAGTGCCCTTCTGGCACCAGATATTCATTTCCGTACGCAAGTCCGCGGTGATTTGTGATAATTTGGTGCTCGATATTCTCGATCGTCTCCGACCATAGCTTAGCACCGGTTTGAGACGCCGCGGAGCGGATCCCAACGTAGGTTCCCTGTGATTGATATGCGAGCGGGCTCCCGTTTACTGCAACGCGTTTGTCTCCCGTGTAGCTAATGCGATCGCCCGGCACACCGATCACGCGTTTAATGAACGGTGTCGACGGATCCTCCGGGTAACGAAATACCACTACATCACCACGCGACGGTTCATTTACCTCAACAATCTTTTTATTAATCACTGGCAAGCGTATGCCATAAGTGTACTTGTTAACGAGAATAAAATCGCCAATCAACAATGTTGGGATCATCGAACCAGACGGGATCCGAAATGGTTCCACTAGGAACGCGCGTAACAGCAATACGATTAAGAAAATCGGGAAAAAAGAGCGCGCATAATCAACTACCAGGGGAAGCTTAGCCTCCCCTGCGCCTTCTACAGCACCGCGGCGGCGCGCAAAAAACAACGCGTCGACAGCCCAAATTCCACCGCTAATCACGACCAGCAACACCATTACCGCAGAAAAATCAAAAATCACTTTTGCTTACCCGTATTCAAAACCGACATGAACGCCTCTTGCGGGATCTCCACCGCACCCACTTGTTTCAAGCGTTTCTTCCCGGCCTTTTGCTTCTCTAGCAGTTTTCTCTTGCGGGTAATATCACCGCCATAGCACTTAGCGGTCACGTTTTTGCGTAACGCTTTGACTGTTTCACGGGCAACTATTTTCGAACCAATGGCTGCTTGGATTGCGACTTCGAACATTTGCCGCGGTATTATTTCGCGCATGCGCGCCGCCAGATCGCGCCCTCGTCTCGCCGCCTCATCGCGATGCACGATGATCGAAAGCGCATCGACACGCTCATTATTGATAAGCACATCGACTTTCACCATGTCCGTCGCGTGATATCGGAGAAAAGTGTAGTCCAAAGATGCGTAACCTCGCGTGATAGATTTCAGTTTGTCAAAAAAGTCTACAACCATCTCACTCAACGGTAATTCGTATGTCACTGTTGCTTGAGTACCCATGAAATTCATTTTTGTTTGCACCCCCCGTTTCGCGACGCATAGATTGATCACCGCACCGAGATATTCTTGAGGCGTAAGAATGTCGGCCTTGATAATCGGTTCACGAATTTCCTGGATCTCGTTAGAAGCGGGTAAACGTGCGGGATTGTCGATATTGTGCAGCTTACCGTCCTGGGTCAAAACCTCGTAGACAACTGTCGGCGCAGTCGTGATGAGCTCAATATCGTATTCGCGTTCGAGGCGTTCCTGAATGATCTCCATATGGAGCATGCCTAGAAACCCACACCGAAAGCCAAAGCCCAAGGCTTCAGAGGTTTCGGGTTCGTAGTGCAGCGCTGCATCGTTAAGACGTAACTTCCCCAGTGCATCCCGGAACGCTTCGTACGCCGACGAATCGATCGGGTACAGGCCCGCAAACACGTTCGGTTTAGACTTCTGAAAGCCCGGCAAGGCCGAGTGTGCAGAATTTCGTGCCGTCGTAATCGTGTCGCCGACAGGCGCACCCTCGACATCTTTAATGCCCGCGACGAGATATCCAACCTCGCCCGCCCGCAGCTGCGGTCGCATCGTTCGTTTGGGAGTAAAAATACCCAATTCGTCGACATCAACCGCGCGGCCGGTCGACATTATCTTAATCTTCTCGCCAGCACGCATTTCACCGTCTACGATGCGTATCAGTGAGACCACCCCGAGATAGTTATCGAACCAAGAATCGATAATTAGCGCCTTGAGTGTCGCACTTTCATCGCCCTTCGGAGGGGGCACTCTGAGTACCAATTGCTCCAACACTTCGCGAACGTTTTCGCCGGTCTTGGCGCTCACAAAAACCGCATCTGATGCTTCGATGCCGATGATATTTTCGATTTCGTCGATGACGCGGTCGGGCTCTGCCGACGGCAAGTCGATTTTGTTCAATACAGGTACAACTTCGACACCTTGATCGACTGCCTTGTGGCAATTGGCCACCGATTGGGCTTCAACGCCTTGGGCGGCATCAACGACGAGTAGAGCCCCTTCGCAGGCTGCTAAAGACCGGGATACTTCGTAGCTGAAATCGACATGTCCGGGTGTGTCGATGAAATTCAGATGGTAGCTTGTACCGTCTTCTGCACGGTAGTCTAGACTCACGCTTTGCGCCTTAATCGTAATCCCACGTTCCCGTTCAATGTCCATCGAATCCAGAACCTGCGCGGCCATTTCCCGATCGCTCAAGCCGCCACATATTTGAATAAATCGATCCGCCAAAGTCGACTTGCCGTGATCGACATGCGCGATAATAGAAAAATTCCGGATACTGTTTTGCATATGGCGGGCGGCATTGCCCAGGCAGTTGAGCGCGGCGGCTATAATTCGACGATGTTCGGCGTAGTTCGATTAGCGCCCAATTCTACCAGATCACACCCCTAATCGGACTCTTAGCCCGGATATTGCATGAGGACCGTGGTTGCTGGCGAAGGACAGGTTCGTCTGGGCGCCGTGCTGGAACCCGAATCATAGCCGTTGCTACGCTGAGGGTGAAGCACAAGCCCAGGCGAGGCTGAGCGAGCCAGCACCGCGGTAGCGAACCAGTGCGTTGCAAGTTGCATTTCCCGATACGCCACCATCAAACGATGAAAAATTCCGTCGCACCAACCACGCGGCACGAACGCAGTGAGCGCCTGGTGCAATATCCAGGTCAGGTGTCCAAGACAGAACTAAGCGCGTCAGCGTCGATACGCCCGCTCGCCAAGACGATGTCGCCACGCATCAAAACTGGGACTCTTTCCGCATAACGCGCGATTAGCGGCGCGGATCTGGCAATATCCACCATGGTGTAGTCCTCGTGATGGTGCCGGCACCAGGTATCAAGCGCTAAAGCGGCTGTTTCACACAGCGGACACGGGTGACGAACCAACAGTGTGAGCGGAGGAACGCACGAAACTCGACTCACGTAGGTGTGATTACTCCTGCTCTGGGATCCTAAGCGCCATGAAAAACGGGTTATTACGCCGCTGCACCAAGATTGGGATCCGCGTGCCGGATTCAAGCGCCTTAACGAGCTTTTTAAAGCCGTCTACGTTTTCGATCGGTTTAAAGTTGAGCTGCACGATCACATCGCCTTCCTGCACGCCGGCGTCGGCTGCTGGCCCGCGATTTACTTTGGTCACCAATACGCCGCCTTCCGGAACATCGCTGTCATCGCGATCGCTGTCGCCGAGATTGCGCACCTCGATGGCGAGTTTCTCAACACGCGTCGTCCCCGGGCTGCCACCACGCCCACTGAGCAATTGTTCATCATCGGCGGGCAGTTCTCCGATCTCGATCGTCAAGGTTTTACGACCGCCGCCACGCACCACTTCTACCGGCACTTTTTTTCCAGCCGCAGTAGCGCCAACCAGCGGCGGTAGATCCGCTGACGCATCGATCGCCTGGCCATCAAAATTAATTATCACATCGCCGGCCTCTATGCCCGCCGCCGCTGCCGGGCTATCGGGAAGCACTTTTGAAATCAACGCCCCGTGCGGCTTGTTCATTTGAAATGATTCGGCAAGCTCCCGCGTAACGTCTTGGATCAATACGCCCAACCAGCCACGACGCACCATGCCCGTCTCGCGCAGCTGCTTATAGACGTTCATGACGACATCGATGGGGATCGCAAAACTAAGTCCCATAAAACCGCCGGTACGACTGTAGATCTGCGAATTGACCCCGACAACTTCGCCATCGAGGTTAAACAACGGACCGCCAGAATTGCCGGGATTAATCGCGACATCTGTTTGAATGAACGGCACGTAGTTCTCGTTCGGAAGGCTGCGCCCTTTGGCACTGACAATCCCGGCGGTTACCGAGTGATCAAAACCAAACGGGGAACCGATCGCGAGCACCCATTCGCCAACTTCCAATTGCGCTGACTTACCCAGCTTCAACACCGGTAATGGGTCGTCGGCTTTGACTTTTAGAACCGCAATATCGCTGCGTGCGTCGCTACCAATTACTTTCGCCTTATATTCGCGTCGATCGCTCAAACGCACGATGACTTCAGAAGCATTTTTCACGACGTGATAATTCGAAATCACGTAACCATCGGCAGAAATAATAAAACCGGAACCTAACGACGAGCTAGGGCCAAATTGATCGGGCGCATAAGGGGGACGATCGCCAAAGAATTTACGAAAAAATTCGTTTAAGGGACTACCTGGCGGAAGGTCAGGCATTCCTTCCGGCTGCTCACTATCAGGTTTTTCATCGTCGGCCGCAAACGTAGTGCTAATATTGACCACAGCTGGTCCGTTTTGACGCACCAGTTCGGTGAAATCCGGCAGTTCTCGCCCAGCCGCCGCGACGGTGTATATAAACAACCCCAAGAAGCACACAATTAGTGCTCCAATTCTGTTAAGTAGACGATAAGTCATTGGCGATATTTCGTTTAGTCATTAATTAGGGAAATGAGCGTGATATCGAGCCCGCAATTTGTCGCACCGTGGTGCGCGGCACTTCTCCTACCACCGTGATTTGATAGTCATCGGCAACCCGACTATAGGCATTCACCGCACCAACCGAAGAATAACCTTGCAGCGGTTTAGCGTCAGGCAGCAACTCTTCAATAAAAATCGATACCGTTGCCAACCCGTCTGAATACACGATGTGTCTCACCGGTCGTTCACTGGTTGCGAGATGTTGCACCTTAGCATCTTGAATCGTAAAGCCTTCGGGTAACCAATTCACCCGCCACATCATGTCGTCACTGGGCGGTTTACGCGCGTGTTTACTCGGCTTAGTGTTCGTATACCAGGTAAAGTCCACTCCTTGCAATTCTGGCTCCAGAGAAGCATCGGGAATAGAAGTATTGATCGAGATGGAGGTAAAAAACATCTGCTCCAGCATTTGCCCACGCTCGGTCAATACCATCGATTTTAAGAGCAAACCGGATCCCTTATCTATCCATAAGCGGTGCGCATAGCGATTTTTGTCACGGGGCGCGATAGTTACAATCGTCGCCGCACGGCCAGCAACGCGATCGTCCCTTAGAACCTTGAAGTGATAACGAGCGCGTAAACTATCGATCGACTGGGTTAAGCCGAGGGTGAAAAAATCGCTAGGTTCCCGGGGCCCGACCATCACCGCGCGATCATCACCGAATATGCATTTGACCCGACTGCCGTCGCGAACTACTTCTCGCCGTGCACCGCTCAAAGTAATGAGACGTTCCATCTCCGCATCGGGCCCATGCTTGTGAATGATGCGCATGGTATTGAGATCGGTGCCTTGCTGATGGACGAATACGCCGTCATAGTCGAGCGACTTCGTCGCCTCGATCATGCGATTGACCAAGCCGGCGGCCAATTCAGCCGCTAGGGCAGAACTACCACAGAGACTAAACAAGCCAATGAGTAGCGCCGTCGGCACGCCGCGAGAGATTCTTGTAGCGCTAACGCGATTCGCGCTCAAAACCAACAATACGGACATAAGGATGCACGCCGGGAACGCCGCGATTAGACCGTTGTTCGTTGAAATTCACCAAGTATCCATTTAAACGCCGTTGTCCGTCCACGTCCAATGCTGCCGTGACATTCGCCGGCGGCGTGACCCGAGGTGCGACCTTGGCGACGGTTGTGCTCTGCAACGGTGGCGATTCAAGCGCAATGAGCTCAGGCGCTGTCTCCTGCTCGCCACTGCGTAACGCTAACAGAGCGACGGTCGCGACCGAGGCCGCGACGGCTAAACCAACCACCTGGCGCCGCCATCCGCGCGCCGCCCTTGGCGGAACAAGCACGGTCGCTTCCGCAGCGATCAGCTCTTGGATTTCATCCGTAAAATCAATTCGCGCGCCAGACGCGGCTTCGTCACGCAGCACTTCCCCAAACAGATGATAGCGACCCCACTTCGCGCGCAGTTCGTCGTTCGCTGCCACCTCGTGCCAGCCTACCTCGCCATCGAGAAGCTCTTCGTCGTCCACTAAAGCCGACAATTTTTCAAATTTGTGCATAGCTCAAACCTGCTAATGTTCCAGTAGGGGTTTTAACTTAACGTCGATAGCTTCCCGGGCGCGAAAGATCCGCGACCGTACCGTTCCGATCGGGCATTCCATCGTTTGAGCGATTTCATCGTAACTCATCCCGTCTAATTCGCGCAGCGTGATCGCGGTACGCAAATCTTCCGGAAGCCCTTCAATCGTTCTAATAATCGTGCTGCGTATTTCATCGGTCAACAGCAATTTCTCAGGTGTCTCGACATGCTTCTGCAGTTCGTCAATTGTAATCTTATCGCCATCGGGTGTTTCCAAGTCGACCTCTCGCGGTCGACGGCTGTTCGCCGCCAGATGATTTTTTGCCGTATTGATCGCGATCCGATAAAGCCACGTATAAAATGCACTGTCACCACGAAATTTCGGCAAGGCGCGATAAGCTTTGATAAATGCCTCCTGCGCGATATCCTGAGCATCGTGAGGATCTCGCACATACCGCTGCACCAGTTTAATGATCCGGTGCTGATAACGCAGAACGAGAAGATCGAATGCTCCTTTCTCGCCTCGTTGCACGCATTCGATCAGCTCCTTATCGGCGCGTTTGTCGCTCATCAGGGGAGGCTCCCTGGATCAGGGCTAGCCAAACTTTTTGCACCTTAGAGCATAGACCATTGCTTGTCCGCTTAGTTCGGTGAAATCACGAGAAAATGCTTAAGGCGCAGATTATAGCAAGGGAACGCGGGGTTGACGGCCCGACGAGACGCTTCCAGCGCCACGCTATGCGCCAAAAATATCTTGCAAAATTGTTATTCAAAGGTTCCTAGCACAGCAAAAATGGCAGCGTATCACGATTACGACGTGCTAATTATCGGTAGCGGCGCGGCCGGTCTCAGTCTTGCATTGAGTTTGTCAAGCCGTCTCCGGATCTGCGTGTTGGCCAAAGCCGCCGTCGATGAGGGTGCGACGCTTCACGCGCAAGGGGGGGTTTCGGCGGTAATGGATCAAGCGGACTCTTTCGAGGCTCATGTCGATGATACCCTGCGCGCCGGTGCCGGTTTGTGCGACAAAGAGATCGTCGAATTCATCGTCCGTCAGGGACGCGCGAGCATCGCTTGGTTGATCGAGCAAGGCGTCCCCTTCTCGACCACAACATCTCCCGACGGTACGGTCGAATTTCACCTCACCCAGGAGGGAGGGCATAGTGCACGACGCGTCGTTCACGCCGCCGATGCGACCGGCCACGCGATAGAAACAACGCTACTAGAGCGCGTGCTGGAACACCCCCAGATCACCTTATGTGCCCAACATATGGCGATTGATTTGATCACGACCGCCAAATTGGGCCGCACACCCGATCACTGCGTCGGTGCCTACGTTCTCGACATAACACAACAACGCGTGTCGACGATTTCTGCACGCTGCGTAGTATTGGCGACCGGCGGAGCTGGCAAAGTCTACCTCTATACCAGCAATCCTGATGTCGCCACCGGTGATGGTATCGCGATGGCGTGGCGAGCTGGTTGCACCATTGCGAATATGGAATTCGTACAATTCCACCCGACTTGTCTCTACCATCCGCACGCAAAATCTTTTCTCCTTACCGAAGCATTGCGAGGCGAAGGCGGTTACCTCATTCTGCCGAGCGGAGAGCGCTTCATGGCCCAATTTGACGAGCGCGAGGAGTTGGCGCCGCGCGACATCGTAGCCCGTGCGATCGACTATGAGATGAAACGTCTCGGCACGGATTCTATCTATCTCGACGTTACCCATAAACCGCGCGATTTTTTACTGGATCATTTTCCGACCATCTATTCTCGCTGTCAGGAGTTCGGGATCGATATCACCCAAGAACCGATTCCCGTTGTTCCCGCAGCACATTATCTGTGCGGCGGCGTTGTCACCGACCGTCACGCGCAGACTTCCCTGCCCGGGCTCTACGCGATCGGTGAAACCGCGTGCACCGGCCTGCATGGCGCCAACCGCATGGCGAGCAACTCTCTCCTAGAATGTCTCGTGATGGCGAAATCGTGCGCGCAGCACATTCTGGAGCACACGAATCGCGTCCCGTCCCCATTGCAACCACCGCGGTGGGATGAAAGTTTAGTGACCGACTCAGACGAAGAGGTCGTCGTTGCGCACAACTGGGATGAACTTCGCCGTTTTATGTGGGATTACGTCGGCATTGTACGCACGACGAAGCGTCTGGAACGCGCTCGTCGTCGCGCCGAACTGCTGCGCGACGAAATCGGCGAATACTACGCCAACTTCCGCGTCACCGGCGATCTGATCGAACTTCGCAACTTGGTTCAAGTGGCAGAACTGATCATTCGCTCCGCACTGAAACGCAAGGAAAGCCGCGGCTTACATTATACCCTCGACTTCCCCCGAACCGATGACGACAACTACCTCCGTGATACGATTTTACGCGCCGGAGATTTCAGCTGATGAGCGCATTGCCTGACTTCGCCGCAGCAGCGGCTAATTATACACCGGAACCCGAGACCCTAGCTGACAAAACGATCTTGGTAACCGGCGCGAGTCGTGGTTTTGGGCGTGCAATTGCGTTCGCGTTGGCGGCGGCCGGCGCGACGCCATTATTACTCGCCCGCGATAGCCACGCATTGGAACAGATCGCCGATGACATTGAACAACGCTACGGTATTGAAACGTTGTTGTTGCCCGTCAATCTAGAAGGAGCGAGTGTCGCGGACTTCGACAACATCGCCACGCTTATCGGTGCGCGCTGCAGCGCACTCGACGGCGCGATACTCAACGCCGGCGCCTTAGGCATGCTGGCACCGATCAGTGAATATGAACCAATGACGTGGGCACGTGTCTTTCAAGTCAACGTGCATAGCCAATTTTTGCTATTGCGAACGATCTTACCGTTGTTGGAGCGCGCGGAAACGGCGTCGATCGTCTTAGTCTCTTCTTCGGTTGGTCGCCGTGGGCGAGCATATTGGGGCGCGTACACCGCCTCGAAATTTGCCCTCGAAGGCATGATGCAAACACTCGCTGATGAATTGAGTGATAGCTCGATTCGGGTTAATTCCCTTAATCCGGGTGCGATGCGCACCCAAATGCGTGCCCAAGCCTATCCGGCAGAAGATCCCACAACGCTTGCGAGCCCGGCCGACATTGCACCAGCCGTTGTCTATCTAGTGAGTGCCGCCGGGCGTCGGTGGCACGGCCAACAGCTAGATGCCCAACTGCCACGCTCCGCCGCAGACCGCGGGCGGCAAACCTGACGGAAATTGCCGCGTCCATCCCCTCGGCGTCAATAATTTGGCTCGCGCCGCCGCCCGTATCGACGAATTTAGCGCTATTATACGCTAATATGCCCTGGCTTTTGACGTTTTGAGAACCTTGGCTCGCACTGGCACGTTTCTCGCATCGCTTCTGGCGAAGTGGTTCTGGGAGTTGATTGATTATGTCAGTGCATGCGGAAGCGGTCTCAACCGACAACTTGGGCCGGAGGTCGCATCGAATTACGACGATGCCATTCGTTGAAGCGAATTCCGAAGACCGGAAATTATTGTCCGATGCGACATTGCTGCGCATCGCCAATTCGTTGCAGTCGAGCTTGCATGTCAAAGACGTGATCCGGACGTTCGCGGTAGAAGCGCGGCGGATCGTCAGGAATTTTGAACTCCGCTACCGCAACCGCGCCGAAGGCATCACCATCGACGGTCATAGCATGGAATTTCACCGCTGCACCTATGACCTCAATCTACTCGGCAAATCGATCGGCGAGACCACGTTTTCGCGGGCCGAACCGTTCACTAACGACGAGCAGGCGCTTTTGGAGGTCATGTTATGTGCACTCGTCTACCCCCTACGCAACGCGCTGATGTACGAACGCGCGTTACACACTGCCCTGCGCGACCCCCTCACCGGGATTAATAATCGCGCCTCCATGGATGAACATTTAGAACACCAAGTACTGGTCGCAATGCGCCACAGCACGCCGCTGTCACTGCTAATGATCGACGTCGACAAATTTAAGCAGGTCAACGATAAATATGGCCATTTAGTCGGCGATGTCGTGTTGACGGAAATCGCAGAACGGCTAGTCAAATGTGCGCGCAACAGCGATATCGTTTTTCGCTACGGCGGCGAGGAATTCGTGATCGTGTTAACGAATACTGACCTCGAGGGAGCAACTCAGCTCGCTGAGCGCATTCGCCTGACCATCGCTGAACGCGAAATCAAAGCATCCGAGCTCGCATTGCCGGTTACGGTCAGTGTCGGCGTTACCCAATTAAAAGCAGCAGAGACAAGCCTCGATCTTTTAGAGCGAACCGACAAACAACTATACGCGGCGAAAGCGGCGGGCCGTAACCGGGTCGTAGCAATCGCCTCCGGATAAGTTGCGACAAAACGATCGCTGCGCTCATGTTATTACTCGGACTGCTGCCGCGAAATTTTTTCCAAGAGCAGGCTCGGACGGGCTAAAGCGGCCACAAACTCCTCTTCGTTAAGCTGCGGAACACCCAAGCGCTGGGCTTTGTCGGCTTTAGTGCCGGGATTCTCACCGACGACGAGAAAATCCGTTTTTTTTGACACACTTGATGCCATTTTAACCCCCAGTGCGGCCAGCTTGTTGCGCGCTTCCTCACGGTTCATGGCTGCTAGCGTCCCGCTAACGACCGCCGTATAACCCGCAAGTGGTAAGGTCTCCGGGCGCGCCCGCGCCGTAGGCCAGCTAAGTCCGGCTGCAAAAAGACCGGCAAGCAAAGATTGCTGCTGGGGATCACGAAAGAACGCGTGAATGTTAGCCGCAACGACGGGGCCGACATCCGGGGTTTGCATCAACTCCTCGAGACTCGCGCTTGCCAGGTTAGCGAAATCACCAAAGTGTTGCGCGAGATTCTCCGCCGTAGCCTCGCCCACTTCTGGGATCCCGAGAGCGTAGAGAAAACGCGGTAACGTCGTAGATTTTGCGCGTTCGATCGCGTCGAGCAGATTTTGCGCAGACCGCTCGGCCATGCGCTCGAGCGTCACTAAAGTCCCGAGATCCAGATGAAACAGATCAACCACAGTGTGGATTAGGCCGTTGGCGAATAGTTGTCGAATAAGCTTAATACCCAAACCTTCGATGTCTAGGGCTCGTCGCGACGCAAAATGCCGCACTATTTGCACCTGTTGTTCGGTATCCTGCTCTGGCAACGCGTCGGGCATGACAAACGATCGCGTACCCCTTGGTCGTAAGGTTTTTTCTACACGTACAATTTCCGGGATCACGTCACCGGCACGGCGAACTACCACCGTATCGCCAACCCGAACATCTTTGCGGGCTAGCTCATCGGCGTTGTGCAAGGTCGCGTTCGTAATCGTGACACCGCCAACAGTCACCGGGGCAAGCCGGGCTACCGGGGTCAACGCGCCGGTACGCCCCACCTGTACGTCGATAGCAAGCACTGTGGAAGTGGCTTCCTCGGGGGGGAATTTATACGCTATCGCCCAGCGTGGCGCCCGCGCCACGGCGCCTAAGGTTTCTTGCGCAGCCACGGAATTTATCTTGTAGACAACGCCATCGATGTCGTATCCGAGCGTGGCGCGACGGGCCAACATGGCGTCATAATACGCTAACGCTTCCGCGGTGCTCGCTACGACGTTCGTCTCTGGTGAGGTTCGCAAACCTAAAGCGCTTAGCCAGGCAAGGATATCCGCTTGCGTCGCGGGTTCTTCTACGCCTTCGAGAGCACCGATCCCATAACAATAAATGTTCAGCGGTCGGCTCGCGGTAATGGCGGGATCGAGCTGCCGCAAACTACCAGCCGCGGCATTGCGGGGATTAGCAAAGCATTTCTCTGCGCGTGCGGCTTGCGCTGCATTCAGCGTATCAAAACCCGCACGTGTCATATAAATTTCGCCACGTACTTCCAGCAATTGCGGTACCGCCACGCCTGTCGCCGCGTTCAACACTATGGGTACGCTGCGCAGCGTCTTGACGTTGTGGGTTACATCTTCGCCGCTAGCACCATCGCCACGGGTTGCAGCGCAAACGAGGCGGCCGCGCCGATAGACCAGGCTGATCGCCACGCCGTCGAGTTTTGTCTCCGCCACGTATTCGACCGCCACATCTCCCAAGCGCTCGCGAACACGTTTATCAAAAGCGAGAAAATCTTCCGCCGTGAAAGCGTTGGCAAGACTGAGCATCGGTACCGTATGACGGACCGTGGCAAAGTCAGCAACCGGTGTGCCGCTAACCCGTTGGCTGGGCGAGTCCGGCGTGACGAGGTGTGGATATGCCGCTTCAATGCCCACAAGCTCTTGCATCAAGCTATCGTAGACGGCGTCTGTCACCATGGGATCGTCGCGAACGTAATAACGGTAGTCGTGATCGCGCAGCACTTCGCGCAACTTTGCAGCACGGGCCGCCGCGCGCGCCTCAGCCGACATAGCGGGCGGCAGTCTCTCGCATCTTGGTAATTTGCGCACCATCGAGGAGCGCCTCGGGAGTGCTGAATAACTGCCCATCTAGTGCGGTGGCCAGTTCTTGCGCTGCGCTCAGGAAAAGTTCGAATGCCACCGGGCCTTCGAGTGCTGTGGGCAGCTGCATAAATAAGGTTAATCCATCGGTCGTGAGATCGTTGATCTGCTTAGGATCAAACGTACCAGGTTCGTAGATGTTTGCGACACTGAAAAGCGGTGTCTCGGTTTGCAGTTCGCCTGCGCCATAATGATGATAGATATCCATCTCACCAAAGCTCAGGCCGGCCTGTTGAAACGCCGCTTGCAATTCGGCACCCTCAAAATGGCGTTTGTTGGGCGCACGCAGCTGCATCGCGAGGATGGTGGGATCGCGTGTCGCATCCGCCGCTGGTGCAGCGCTCGGTTCAGACTCGAAAGAAAATCGCAATTGGCTGTCCTTGGCGCGTTTGCGCTTTTTCCGCACGGGCGGATCACGGGTAACAACGGGCAGTTCGTCGAGTTCAGCGTCTTCGCGCACCACCGGGGGCTCCACTGCCGGTAATTCAGGCGCAACGTTTTCGACGTCACGCGTGGAATTCAAGTCTGGCGGCAATTTCGCGGGGGCAGCCTGTTGTCCGCGCGCGCGACGGCGTTGACGAGCGCTCGCGCTGCGACGATTTGCGCCCTTCTCACGGCGGCGTGCACTGGCACGCGCACTGAAAAAATATACGCCGATCACCAACAGAACAGCAATGAGTGACAGTATCGCGCGCAATGATAGCGGGGCGTCGGTCATCTCTGGCCGCTATCTATCTCAATACACGGAGTGCGGGGCGGCACGGTTTAGGGTCTACTCATCACGCCGTTGCCGCCAGCGCAACTGCTTCATCCATATTAACTGAAACCAGGCGCGAGACCCCAGCTTCTTGCATCGTTACGCCTATTAACTGCGTTGCGATTTCCATCGTGAGTTTATTATGCGTGATAAACAAAAATTGCACTTGCTGCGCCATCGTGCGCAACATTTCGGTAAGTCGCGCCACATTCGCATCGTCTAAGGGTGCGTCCACCTCATCCAACAAACAGAACGGCGCGGGATTCAATTCAAACAACGCGAACACGAACGCCAACGCAGTCAAGGCTTTCTCCCCACCGGACAACAAATGAATCGTGCTAATGCGCTTTCCGGGCGGCCGCGCCATCAGCGTAACTCCTGTTTCCAGTAAGTCGTCATCGGTCATTTCTAAATAGGCGTGACCGCCGCCAAACAATAGCGGAAACCGGGTCTTCAAGCCGGTATTAACCGCATCAAACGTCTCTTTAAACCGGGTCCGTGTATCTTTGTCGATTTTGCGGATAGCCTGCTCCAGGGTCGCTAAGGCTTCACTGAGATCGGCGTGTTGTTGGTCGAGATAACGCTTGCGTTCGTCGACTTGCGCGCACTCATCGATAGCAGCCAAATTGATCGCACCCAAGCGAGTAATCTTCGTGCTGGTCTGCGCGAGCGTTTTCTGCACTTCAGCTTCGCTCGCATCAGGGGCAATCCGCCCTAATAGCGGCTCCAGCGCCTCCTCGCTTTGTTCCAATCGGGCTACGATCTCTTGCTGCTTCACTTCTAGGGTGCGAGCTTCGAGACGTAAATCTTCTAGCGCTTTTTGCCGTTCATTAATAAGCTGTTCGGTGTCGAGGCGCTGTTGTTCTTGGGCATGCTGGGCCTCTGCCAGTTTATCCAGCTCCGCACGCGCAGCAGCGAGGGTTTCCTCTGACGCTGTGCGACGTACCAGTGCCGCGTCCAGTTTTTCACTTAAGGTCGTGTGCGGAATCGCGTTCGCGATCGCACTTTCGAGCTCCTGACAGCGTCCTTCAAGCTGGCGCTGAACCGTCGCGTTGCGCGTCAACGCCGCCTCCAGGGCCACCTCTCGAGAAACTAGGCTCTCGCGCTTAAGCGCGACGTCATGGCGCTGCTCGTTGAGTTCGTGCCAAACGTTTCGCGCTGTATCTAATTCTTTCTGAACCGCTTCGCGACGCGCAACCAGCGCCTCCCGACACTGCTCAAAATGTGTCAAAGAATCCTGCAACTGCGCCAGCTTCTCACGCGTTTGCGAGACGACCCCACCGTGGGTGTTGGTACGCACCGCCAAGCTCTCAATTTCCGCGTCGAGCGCCTCACGGCGAGCTTCGAATTGCTGTAAGGCGGCTTGTTGCTGGGCGATTTTCGTTTTGACTTCTCCCTTCTCCGTCAAACTTTTGTGAACCTCCTCGGCGAGGCGGCTTTCTTCCGCTTCTAGACGCGTCATAGACATTTGCGTCGTCTGGTAGTGCGTTTCCAGCGTCGCTACCCGATCGGCCGCAGCGGCAGCCTCCTGACGCAGCGTCTCTAAGGTGCGTTCGCGTGCCAGAATACCGGCATCATCCGCGGCGACGCTAGATATTTCGATCCAATGAGGACCCAACCAGGTCCCATCGCGGGTGACTACCGAGCCCTGGAAATCAGGATCAGCGAGCAATCGCTGCGCCTCGGCGAGATCCTCGGCAACATACACCTCGGCAATCAGCTCATCTAAGGCATAAGCGCAATCGATCTTATCTAGCAGGCGCGGCGTCCCCGCGGCGATACTGCGGTGGGTGTCGCCCGGGCTAGTGCCGAGCGCACGCATATGGCCCGTATGTGGGGGGGGATCGCCGGCGACCCGCAAGCGCTGCCAGGCCGCCTGACCGCAGAGCGCCGCCAAGCTATCTTTTAATACCGCCTCCGCGGCGCGTTCCCAACCCACTGAAATCGTCATCGATTCGGCCAAGGTTTTGGCCTCGCCCAGCGCTTGCGCCGAAAGCCAGGCACGCAGTGCATCTTGATCGCGCCCCAGCGCGGCTTCCTGCAAGGTTTGCAGCGACGCCTGACGCCCATTCAAGCGCTCCAGCTCAGAGCGTTCGCGATGCAAGCTAGCGGCTTGCTCAGCGAGGGTGCGGCGGCCGGTTTCGAGCTCCCCGCGCAGCGCTCGATGTCGCTCGGAGAGCTCCTCGTGCCCGGTTTCGCTCGCTTGCAAGCGCCGCTGCTGCTCAGCGAGCGTCGTTCGCAGCGTGCCATCATCGAGCTGCTGGCGTTCGGCTTCCAAAGCACGCCGCTGGTCCCGGATCTGATCGTCACCGTGCTCCAGATGCTCTAGATGCACCTGCTCCGCATGTTCCAAACGCGCGGTCTCGGCGCGTTCGTGATGGTGAGCATCCCATGCTTGCTGCCATTGTTCGTAATCGGCGGTGGCACGGTCGAGGCGTGTTTGTGCGTCGGTTTCCGCCGCGCTGAGGTCTTGCCACTGCGGCGCCACAGCCGCTAATTCACTGCGTACTGATTGCACTTCTTCATGGTCCGTGCACAAAGACACGACGATCTCCTCGAGCTGCCGACGGGTACGGTCCAAATCATCGGTATGGGCTTCGAGACGCTCGTGGGCGTGTTCTCGGGCTTGCTCCAGGCGTGAGATTTCGGCGGCATTGGCGTAAAAATCACGCTGGCATTCGTTGAAGCGCGTGCTTGCCTGGGCATGATTTTCGCGCCCTTCGAGCGCAATATGCTCGACTTGTCGCAGGCGCGCGCGCGCCTCTTCGACCTTGTTTGCTTGCGCGCCCGTGCGCCCTTGGAGCGCTTGCCCAGCGGCCTCTAGAGAACGCCAGCGCAAACCCATCAATTGCGCCTCAAGCTCGCGCTCCTCGCTTTTCAGCGTTTGATAACGTTCGGCGGCTTTCGCCTGGCGATGCAAGTGTGAGAGTTGTTTAGCTAATTCTTCGCGAATATCGTCCAAACGCGCTAGGTTTTCGCGCGTGTGGCGAATGCGGTTTTCGGTTTCGCGGCGGCGTTCACGATATTTTGAGATCCCGGCGGCTTCTTCTAGAAACCCCCGTACCTCTTCCGGCTTCGCCTCCACGACCCGGGAAATCATGCCCTGTTCTATAACCGAGTAACTCCCCCGCACCCCCAAACCGGTACCCAAGAAAACGTCGGTGATGTCGCGCCGACGGCAGCGGGTGCCATTAAGAAAATAACTCGACACGCCGTCACGACCAACCGTACGCCGAATCGAGAGCTCGCCAAAGGCGGCATACTGCCCACCGATCGCGGCATCGCTGTTGTCGAATAGGAGCTCGACCGATGCTTGGCTGACCGGTTTGCGGGAACCCGAACCGCTAAAAATAACGTCCGCCATGGAGTCACCGCGCAGATGTTTCGCGGAGCTTTCCCCCATGACCCATTGCATCGCGTCGATGATGTTTGACTTGCCACAACCGTTCGGGCCGACGACACCCGTTAAATTGTCTGGAAGGCTTATGGTAGTTGGGTCGACAAACGATTTAAAACCGGAAATTTTGATCTTGTCGATGCGCATGATCGCGAAGCATACCGCATCGAGATCGTGCCGCACAACGCTCGCCGCTTAGCGATAGCGCAGGCACACCACAGCACTGCGCGTTCACGCTATGTTATGTTGAGCGCTGGCGCTATCCGTGTTACCGCAACGATGACTACCAAAGCCGGCAAATCCCTTGACACCTTCGCAAACCCGAGCGTCGAGCGCGACTACACGATACGCATCACCCTGCCCGAATTCACTTGCCTGTGCCCCAAGACCGGACAACCAGATTTCGCCCAACTCGAGTTAGAGTACGTTCCTGACACGGTCTGTGTTGAGCTCAAATCCTTGAAGCTCTACATCTGGTCCTACCGTGACGAACAAGCGTTTCACGAGGCCGTAACGAACGAAATCCTAGACGATATCGTCGCCGTTTGCGCGCCGCGCTTTGCGCGTCTCACGGCACGTTTTAATGTTCGTGGTGGTACTTACCCGACCATTATCAGCGAATATCGCCGTCCCGGATGGCAAGCCCCAGCGCCGGTGCGCCTACCCTGAATAGCAGCGGGAGTAAGGCGTCTGACCGCTCGCCACGGCGCGCCGCAGCGGCATCTCACAAAGTGGCAAACGCCGCCCGGTCATCACCACAATTATCACGACCCTACATCGGACGTTTTGCGCCGTCGCCCACCGGGTCACTGCATTTTGGTTCCGCGGTGGCGGCCATCGCAAGCTACCTCGATGCGCATACTCACGACGGTGAGTGGCGGGTACGCATAGACGACCTCGACACAGCGCGGACGGTCGCGGGGGCCGCCGACGAAATTTTGCTGAGCTTAGAGCAACTCGGCTTAGAGTGGCACGGACCGGTTATCTATCAAAGCACCATGCAGGCGGAATATGCCGCTGCGATCGAACAATTAGTTCACCGCGATTCGGTCTACCCCTGCAGCTGCACGCGCAAGACAGTCAGGGGAGGACCGTATCCCGGCACGTGTCGCGCTGGTCCCCAACAGCAGCGCACACACTATGCATTACGGGTACGCGTGCCCGCGGGTGAGATCACGTTCGACGACGCGCTCGCCGGTCGCGTCAGCGCCGATGTTGCGCGGGAATTTGGCGACTTCATCGTCTGTCGAGCGGACGGGATTGTTGCTTATCATTTGGCGACGGTCTTAGACGATCATCGCACCCACATCAGCCACGTCGTACGTGGTGCAGATCTACTCCCTGCTACGGGCTGCCAACGCTATTTGTATGAGCTCTTCAATTGGCCACCGCCACGCTATGCCCATCTACCGGTGGCGACCGATCGTTACGGCCGCAAACTCAGCAAGCAGACGCGTGCGCGCCCACTGCGGGATGTGCCGCCACGCCGTGTGCTCCTCGCGGCCTTAAACTTTTTGGGTTTCTCGCCCCCCGCAATACTGATCGGTGCGCCGCTCACGGAACTATTGAATTGGGCCACAGGTGCATGGTCGTATGCAACCATGCGCGCGGCACCGATCCCTCAAATTCGTGCCGCAAACATCGCTTGCAACTCGCTATAGTCACGCGCGATCGGAAATTCCGGATGCGCGTCCACCACCTTGGCAGGCGGGGCAAAAAAACAGGCGTGATCCGCTTGCTCCAGCATGGGGACATCGTTGAACGAGTCGCCCGTCGCAACGACTTCGTAGTGCAAGGTTTGAAACGCCCGTACCACGGCGCGCTTGGGGTCAGGTTGGCGCAAGACATAGGAAATAATCGCGTCCGTACCCGTGTCGACCTCGAGGCGATGACAGAGCAAGGTCGGACGCCCGAGTTTCTCCAGCAGGGGACCGGCAAGTTCATAAAATGTATCTGAGACGATCGCGACTTGATAGCAGCCCCGTAACCAGTCGAGAAACGCGGCCGCACCAGGAAGCGGTTCTAGCGCTGCGGCGGCAGCGAGGAGGTCGCGAAAGCCGATACCGTTCGCGCGCATGAGCGCCAATCGCTTGCGCATCAGATCATCGTATGCGGGGATATCTCGGGTCGTTAAATTCAGTTCTTCAACGCCCGTTCGCGCCGCTAGGCCTAGCCATATTTCCGGCACCAACACACCTTCGAAATCGAGGCACGCAATTTTCATCGCAAGAATTTTCCTAGAAGTTCCAAGTAATTCTACCAGCTAGCGTTCAATCGGACTTAGCAGCGAGCTACAGCGCCCGCGTATTTGCGTTAAACTGCGCGCATGATGCACAGGGAACTCGCCTATTTTCTCATGGCCTTGTTGCTCCTGGCCTTGCCAGCGGCGGCCAGCCGTGCGAGCGAATCCGGTGAGCAAGCGGCGCGCGCGCCAAAAATTAGCGTCGCGGCTTTGTTTAAAAACAAGGCGGCGTTAATGATCGACGGTAAACGGCGGGTATTATCCGTGGGTAGAGAGAGCCGTGAGGGCGTAAAGTTACTGCGCTCGTCGAGCGAGGAGGCGGAGATCGAATTCGCCGGTCAGCGACAAATCGTGCGCTTAGACGGTGTAATCGCGAGCCGCTTTTCAAGCACGGCGGCAAAATCCATCACGCTTTATCCGGGACGCAACGGCCACTACCTCGTCGATGGCAAAATCAACGGCCACCGGGTGCCGTTTGTACTCGACACCGGTGCGACCTTAGTCGCCATCAGCCGTAACGTCGCGCGCAAGCTCGGCTTGCGCTATCGCGTCCATGGTCACAAAGCATCGATCGAGACCGCTGCGGGCCCCACGGACGCCTACTACGTCTCCTTCGATGAGATCACGGTGCGGACGCTGCGATTCACGCGCGTACCGGGTGTGGTCATCGATCGCGACTACCCCAGCACCGCCCTCCTGGGGCAATCGCTGCTCAATCGTCTCGACATGCACCGCGCGGGCCTAGCTCTGGAACTCCGCCAACGCTAACGTTCTACCGCGCGGTTGCACGGCGTTGTGGGTATGTCTGGTTGTTGCGCGCGCTTTCTTATTCGCTATCTAAGCGACGCCGATCCCACAATACTTCCTGGCCGCCATCACGGCGCGCTAAGACCCGCGCGAACACGAACAATAAATCGGACAAGCGATTCAAATAGACTAGCGCCGCCGACGCAACCGCAGTGACGGCGTGCAGCGCCACCAGGCGCCGCTCTGCGCGTCGACACACGGCGCGGGCTAAATGGCAGTGGGCGCTCGCCGCATCGCCACCCGGTAGTATGAATTCCTTGAGCGGTGGTAATTCGGCGTTGACTTCATCGATCCTCGCCTCGAGATACGCCGTCGCGTCCGCCGGAAATAAGTCACTACCCGGCACGGACAAGGAACCGCCGAGATCAAACAAATCGTGCTGCACACGTGTCAGCACCGCGGCGACAGGGCGCGGGAGCTGCGTCGACAGCAATACCCCGAGAAGACTATTGAGCTCATCTATATCGCCAATAGCCTCAATGCGGACGTCATTTTTATCGACCCGGGAGCCGTCACCGAGGCCAGTCGCGCCGGCATCACCAGTCCGGGTATAGATCTTTGAGAGTCGATGCCCCATAGCGCGCGTAGCCGCTTTAATATCGCTTAATCGCGTCGGTCGGCGAGACATCACTGTAGTGCTCGCCTCCTAGCCTGTCAAAGTGCTTGTGCCGTGAGCACTTCCATAATCGCTGTTAGAATTCGGCCCCACGAGCGGCCGTAAGGGGAGATCTTTGAACAACACACCAGCAACCCAGAGCACGCCATCTGAGCCGCGTTATTCCGTTGTCATTCCGTGCTACGACGAGGCCGATAATGTTACACAACTCGTCGACGAAGTGGGCGCCGCGCTTGCTAACGTTAGCGATTTTGAGATTTTGATCGTCGACGATTGCAGCTCGGACGACACTGTCGCGCGCGCACTCGATGCGCGGCGCCATCACGGTGTGCACGTGCGGGTGCTCAAACATCATCGCAACCGGGGTCAGAGTGCTGCCATTTGCAGCGGCGTCGACGCGGCGTCGGGGCGCTGGATCGTCACGCTAGACGGCGACGGCCAGAATGACCCCGCAGATATTCCGCGTTTGCTCGCTGTTAGCATCGACGACACTGTCATCGTCTGCGGGCACCGTGCCCAAAGACACGATACTTGGGTACGCCGAGCATCTTCGCGCATCGCCAACGGCGTCCGCGCTCGGGTGCTCGGTGATGCCACACCGGACACCGGCTGCGGCTTGAAAGTCTTTAGCCGAGCGCTGTTCATGCGGCTGCCGCGTTTCGACCACATGCATCGTTTTCTGCCCGCTTTGGTGCAAAGCGTGGGGGGGTCGATTCGCTCCGTGCCGATCACACATCGCGCGCGTGTTTATGGACGCTCGAAATATGGGATCCACAACCGCCTGTGGGTCGGGATTGTCGATTTATTTGGCGTCATGTGGTTAAAAAAACGGCGTTTCGTTAGTACCGCGATCGAGGAATTTTCATGACTTTATCCGCAGAGCAACTCTGGTTGGGCATTGGTTTCGTAGGCCAAGCTTTGTTCGGAGCACGCATGTTTGTCCAATGGATAACGAGTGAACGCCAAGGGCGTAGCGTGGTGCCGAAAATGTTTTGGTACTTAAGCCTCGGTGGAAGTGCGATCTTGCTGAGCTATGCGATTTACCGCCAGGATCCGGTCTTCATTCTAGGGCAATCTACTGGCGCCTTTGTGTATGTCAGGAACTTGTTACTGATCCACCGCGAGGAAAAGGAAGGTGTGGGAAAATCGCCTACTGATACATTTACACCACCACCATGAACACCACTCCGCCATGTGTCAGTATCGCCGCCGGCCACCATTCAGCGCCCAAGCTGTGCGGCCTGAAGACCTGACGAGAGCGCGTTTTTTTGCGTTCGCACTTCTCCCAGATCATGGTTCTACCGGGGTTCGCCGTGGCCATCTTGTTTTGGCGGGCGGGCAGCGACGAGCTACACGGTACCCCGACGTTCTACGCGAGTTTGATCAGAGAGCTGGTTGACAGCGGCGATTTATTGGCCATATTTCACGACGAGCGAGCCTATTTTCTAAAACCCCCCCTCGTTTTATGGGCCGGCGCGCTGGCGGCAAAACTATTTGGCCTTAATAGTTTTACCGTAACACTGTTCCCCCGTGCGATGGCAATAGCCTGCGTGGCACTGACCTATGCCATCGGACGGCGCCTATTTACTCATCATGTCGGCTGGTGGGCAGCGGTGATCTGTTTAACGAACAGTACGTTCGTGCAGTTCTCTAACACCTTGCGCATGGACTCCACCCTGTTGGCAGGGCTGTTGCTAGCCGTACTCGGTGGCTTACACCTACCACATACTTACGCGAGTGCGGCATTTTTTGGCGGCATCGCGCTCGCAGCTTTTGCAAAAGGTCCGTTGGGATTAATTCCGCTAGTCCTCGTGCCGCTTTATTGCTTCTTACAAAAAACTTCTAACTGCAGCTTGCATTGGCGCTGGTCGATTTTACTGCTACCGTTGCTCGCGTGGTGGCTTTATCTCGGCGCCGAATACGGCACCCAGCCGCTGCTCGATTTTGCCCGTGATGCGGCCCGTGTCGACTTCGGTGAATCATCACTACTGGCGTCCTACCTAGAGGAATACGTAGCCAAACCCGCACGTCGTTTTTGGCCCTGGTTGCCGTTTATGTTGTTTGGTTTTCTCTACGCGGTGAAAAGATCGTTCAACGAGGCCTCACCGTCCCCAGATCGAGCCGCTTACCGATGGTTGATCGTGTGGGCGGTAATGTTTCCCACCCTCGCGGCGTTTAAACCCGATCACGACATCCGCTACCTCTATCCATCCCTGCCAGCCTGGGCCTTGCTAGCCGCCGCCCCCTGGGGTGCCTGGTGCACCGAAAAAAGACAAGTCGTTTTCACTACCATCGTTGGCGCCTTGGCACTGACGGTAATGCTACAAGGGCTGCTGCAGCCGCGGCCTCGCGACACCCGCACTGCGATCGCTGCGATGCGCGCGAACGCATTCGAAATGTCCCGCCGGAACCAAGCCGTGACGGCGTTGTCGGAAAACGTCTACGATGCCGCGGCACCACGGCGCCAGCACAACGAACACGATTGGATTCATTTCTATTTAGGCATCGAACCGCGCGTCCGCTCGTGGCACGAGCTCGATGAAGTCGAACAGCGCGACGCAGTCGTTTTCGCGCTGCGCTCGAAACGCCTCATCGACAGATTAGAAACACTAGGATATCGCATCGAACATCGCAGCAAAGAAATGGTCATGGCCAGGCTAATACGATGATCTTGCACCGTTATGCGACGCGAGAATATCTCAAAGCTTGCACGGCGATCCTGGCAGCCTTAGCCATTATATATTTCAGCACGCGCTTCGCGAGTTATCTCGCTGACGCCGCCGAAGGCAAAGTCGCCGCCGATCACATCGCCCGGATGCTGACGATTAAAATGTTGGTATCTCTGAAAGATCTCGTGCCGTTAAGTTTATACCTCGGTGTCTTCGCAACCGGGGTACGCATGCAACGCGATGCTGAAATCACCGCGATGAGTGCCGCCGGCGCCGGCCCGCTCGTGCTCCTTCACAGTGCGCTCGCGGTGAGTCTTGTCGGTGCGGCCGGCGTCGCGGCAATTACCTTGTATGCGGAGCCCCGCGCAGAGGAAACGCTGCAGCAAATTAAAGACCAAACGGAGAACGAGGCGACGATCGCGGGTGTCAAAGCTGGTCGCTTCAAAGAGCTGAGCAGCGGCAAACGTGTTTTCTATGCTGAGCGCGTCTCGGCCGATGAGCGGCGGCTTGAACGTGCCTTTGTGCAGTCACGAGACGGTTCTGAACTCGGCATATTGCGCAGCGATGACGCGTTTGTTGAAACCGAGACGAAAAGCAATGACCGCTTCGCCGTATTCTTAGACGGCACGAGCTACGCCGGTGAGCCGGGGAGCCTCGATTATGTTGTTACCCGCTTTGCAAAATACGCGTTGCGCATCGAGAGTCGCGCACCCACCGATGTCTCGAATCAAGTTAATTACATGCTGACCTCGGATTTAGTAAAATACGACGCGCCGGGTTTTCACGCCGAGCTGCAGTGGCGGATCGCAGCTCCGATCGCGACAGTACTCCTGCCGCTGCTTGGCCTTCTCATTGGGATAAGCAGCCGACAGGGAAACTGGCATCTCGGTTTGCTCTCTGCCATATCACTCTATTTTATCTACAACAACATTTTAGGGGTTGCGAAAACGCTATTGAAAAAGGGCATACTACTTCCAGCAATCGGTTTGTGGGCCGTGCATTTGACGCTTATTGGGCTGATCGTTGTTGTCTACGTAGTGAAACGACGCCCGCTACACCCCGTGTTGCTATGGCCAAGATCGGCACGGCGAAGTCCCTTAACCGATGACATTTAGGCGCCGCTAAGTAAGTTCACGATTTCGCGATCGCAAATACACCGATGACAAAGAGACAAATTACGCAGCAACTCGAAGCGCGTTTGGAGACAGAAATCATGGTCCTGGACGGCGCCATGGGCACCATGATTCAAGCTCACACGCTCGACGAGGCCGCGTTTCGCGGCACACGTTTTAGCGATCATGCAATCGATCTGAAAGGCAACAACGATCTGCTTTCCCTCACCCAACCAACGTTGATTTCCGACATTCACCGGGCGTTCCTCAACGCGGGCGCCGACATAATAGAAACGAATACGTTCAACGCGACCGCTATCGCGCAAGCCGATTACGGTCTCGACAAGCTCGCTTACGAACTAAATTTCGCAAGTGCCCAACTCGCGCGCGCTGCGGTAGACGACGCAAATCGACAATCGCGCCGGCATCGATTTGTTGCCGGGACCATAGGCCCAACAAACCGCACCGCTTCGGTGTCTCCGGATGTGCACGACCCTAGTACGCGTAACATCGATTTTCAGACCTTGCGCCGCGCTTATTTCGATGCCGTAGACGGCCTCATCGCAGGTGGTGTCGATTTGCTGCTCGTCGAAACCATTTTCGATACGCTCAACGGCAAAGCCGCCATTTTCGCGATCCACGAGTATTTTCACCGTCACCAGGTGAATCTTCCGGTAATGATCTCAGGCACGATCACCGATCGCAGCGGGCGCACACTTACCGGTCAAACCGTCGAAGCCTTTTGGAATTCTATCCGCCACGCCGAGCCGATATTGATCGGGCTTAATTGCGCCTTAGGTGCGACCGAATTACGACCCTATATCGGCGAGCTTGCTAAGCTTTGCGATACACGCCTCAGTGTTCATCCCAATGCCGGCTTACCCAACGAGTTTGGAGAATACGAACAAAGCCCTGCGGAAATGGCCGCAGTGTTGGAGGAATTTGCCGCCTCGGGTCTGCTCAATGTCGTCGGCGGTTGCTGCGGTACTACGCCCGAGCATATCACCGCTATCAAGGACCGGGTACGAAAGTACCCACCGCGAGCCACGCCCCGAGTCGATCGGTATTGCCGTTTGAGTGGCCTAGAAGCCCTGAATATTACCCCCGAGACGGGCTTCATCAATGTCGGCGAGCGCACCAATGTGACTGGTTCGCCAAAGTTTGCGCGCCTCGTACGCGAAGCTCGTCTAGAAGATGCGCTCGCGATTGCGCGCAGCCAAGTCGACAACGGCGCCCAGATGATCGATATCAATATGGACGAAGGCCTGCTCGACTCTGAGGCCTTGATGGTCGAGTTCCTACACCGGATCGCTTCGGATCCGGATATTAGCCGCGTTCCGATTATGGTGGATTCCTCGAAGTGGCGTGTGATCGAAGCCGGCCTGCGATGCCTGCAGGGCAAAGGCGTGGTGAATTCGATCAGTCTCAAGGAGGGCGAAGCCGCGTTTCGTGAGCGGGCTATACTGGTACGGCGCTATGGTGCCGCCGTCGTTGTCATGGCCTTCGATGAACAGGGGCAGGCAGACACCGAGGCACGGAAATACCAAATTTGCGCGCGCAGCTATCGCATTCTCGTCGAGGACATCGGCTTTCCTCCCGAGGACATCATCTTCGATCCCAATGTCCTGACCGTTGCGACTGGGATCGAAGACCACAACGACTATGCCATTGCATTTTTCGACGCCACCCGCCGTATCAAACATGATTTACCGCATGCGCTAGTCAGCGGCGGCCTAAGCAACGTCTCATTTTCGTTTCGTGGTAATAACCCCGTGCGCGAAGCGATGCACACCGCCTTTCTCTACCATGGAATTCAAGCCGGACTGGATATGGCCATTGTCAACGCCGGCCAGCTTGGGATCTACGAGGAAATCCCAACACAACTGCTAGCCCACGTGGAAGATGTATTGCTAAATCGGCGCGAAGACGCGACCGATCGCCTCGTTAGTTTTGCGGAAACAGTGAAGTTAGAAGATAAAAAAGAAGTCGCCAGTGAAGCGTGGCGAGAAGGCGCGGTCCAGGAACGCTTACAGCACGCACTCGTAAAGGGCATTGCCGATTATGTCGTTGCCGATACCGAAGAGGCGCGCCAAACCTATGCCTCCCCTTTGCAAGTGATCGAGGGACCGCTGATGGACGGCATGAATGTCGTCGGCGATCTTTTTGGCGCTGGGAAAATGTTCTTACCACAAGTCGTCAAGAGCGCGCGGGTAATGAAAAAAGCCGTCGCACACCTCCTGCCGTTCATCGAACAAGAAAAAGCCGCCCGCGGCGAGACGCGCACATCAGCCGGCAAGATCGTGCTCGCGACGGTGAAGGGCGATGTTCACGATATCGGCAAGAATATCGTTGGCGTCGTTTTGCAATGTAACAATTTCGAAGTCATCGATCTCGGTGTTATGGTGTCCTGCAACGACATTCTTTCAGCCGCGACGCAAGAACAAGCGGATATGGTTGGGTTATCTGGATTGATCACGCCGTCGCTTGAAGAAATGGTGCAGATCGCAAGCGAAATGGAACGGCGTGGCATGGAAATACCCTTGCTTATCGGTGGGGCGACGACATCACGCACGCACTCGGCCGTGAAGATCGATCCCGTTTATAGCGGTCTAACTGTACACGTCAAAGACGCTTCGCGCGCGGTCGGCGTCGCCACGAGTTTGATCAGCGCAGAGCTCGCGCGCGGATTCTCGAGCAATATTCGCGACGAGTACGCAACTGTCCGACAACGACATGCACAACGCCAAGCCGGCATAGATTGGTTGACGTTGGCTGCTGCACGCGCGAATAAATTTCAGTGCGATTGGCGCACCTATCATCCACCCAAACCCGTGCAGCTTGGGGTTCAAGTGTTCGACGCCATCCCGCTGCATGAATTGATCGGCTACATCGATTGGACGCCGTTTTTTGCCAGCTGGGAACTCGCTGGACGCTATCCACGCATATTGCAAGACGACATCGTGGGCGAGGAAGCGCGGCGTTTGTTCGACGATGCCCGCGCCATGCTGAACGACATCGTCGCGGCGGGTTCATTAACCGCACGCGCAAGCGTGGGTATTTTTGCGGCCAACGCCGTGGGCGACGACGACATCGAACTCTACATCGACGCGACACAGCATGGCGAACTCGGCATCGTACATAGTTTGCGTCAGCAACAACGCAAACCCGCCGGTCAGCCAAATTACGCGCTCGCAGATTTTCTGGCGCCGAAAGAAACCGGTGTGCACGACTACTTGGGCGCCTTTGCAGTAAGCGCAGGTTTTGGTTTAGATCAACTAGTAGATGCTTATGAAACATCCCACGACGATTATCATGCCATCATGGCCAAGGCGCTGGCTGATCGACTTGCCGAAGCGCTAGCCGAGCGCATGCACGCCTATGTGCGACGCGAATTATGGGCCTACGCTCGCGACGAAGCGCTCGATAGCGAAGCATTGATTCGAGAGAGGTATCGCGGCATTCGGCCAGCACCTGGTTATCCAGCTTGCCCCGACCATACCGAAAAAGCGTTGTTATGGCGGTTATTGCGCGTGGATGACACCATTGGCATAAACCTGACCGATAGCTACGCGATGGAGCCGGCAGCATCTATTTGCGGGTTTTATTTTGCCCACCCGGACTCCCGTTACTTCGGCGTCGGCAAAATCGATCGCGACCAAGTCCGTGACTATGCACGACGCAAAGGCGTCGACGTGCGCGAGGCAGAACGCTGGCTGGCACCAAACCTTGGCTACGAACCTGAGTAGCGCGCGCGAGGAGATAAAAGCTGAAAACTACCCGCGTCATCGATCTGCTCGAGGCCTCAGCGCCCTTGGCTGATGTATCTACGCACGGCTGGGTACGCACCCGACGCGATGCTAAAGATTTTTCATTTCTGGAAATCAACGACGGCTCATGTTTGCGCAGTTTGCAGGTCATCATCGATCAAGATTGCGTCGATTACGCGCACGTTCGTGAAGCGACGACTGGCGCTGCGATTGCGGTCACGGGGGCGCTGGTCGCGTCGCCAGGAAAGGAGCAAGCCTGGGAAATTCACGCCGCTCGGGTACAGATTATTGGCGCCTGTCCCGACGACTATCCGTTGCAAAAAAAGCGCCACAGTGATGAATTTTTGCGCACCGTTGCTCACCTCCGTGGTCGCACGAATAAATACGGTGCCCTATTCCGCCTGCGCTCGCGTCTCTCCTTGGCAATCCATCAATTCTTTCAAAACCGCGGCTTTCATTACATTCATACGCCGATCATTACCGGCTCTGATTGCGAAGGCGCAGGGGAGATGTTTCGCGTTACGACATTCGATCTCGCCGCCGTACCGATGAGTCCAGCCGGCATCGATTTCAATCAAGATTTCTTCAGCAAAGAAGCGCATTTGACCGTCTCCGGCCAGCTTGCGGTGGAAACTTACGCTTTGGCCTTGGGTCGGGTTTATACATTTGGCCCCACGTTTCGCTCTGAGAATTCGCACACCGCCCGTCACATGGCGGAGTTTTGGATGATCGAACCAGAACTCGCGTTCGCAGATCTCAGCGACGACATGGATTTGGCTGAGGATATGCTGCGAGAATTGATCGCCTTCGTGCGCAATGATTGCGCCGAGGATCTCGGTTTGTTTACGCGCTTTGTCGATAAGTCTCTGCATGATCGGCTCGCGCGCGTTGCGGACACGGAGTTCATCCGCTTGCCCTATACCGAAGCGATTGAAATCCTCTGCAAAGCCAAGACCAACTTCGACTTCCAACCCCATTGGGGCGGCGATTTGCAATCCGAGCATGAGCGCTACCTCACCGAAAAGCATTTCAAGGCGCCCGTTTTTGTCTTCGATTGGCCGCAAGACATTAAAGCGTTTTATATGCGCCAAAATGGCGACGGCAAAACCGTCGCCGCCATGGATCTCTTAGTACCCGGTATCGGTGAACTGATCGGCGGCTCCCAACGCGAGGAACGCTACGCACGACTCGAACAGCGGATCATCGAACTCGGCTTCGAGCCTAAAGACTACTGGTGGTACTTGGAAACGCGCAAATACGGCTCCGCGCCGCACGCAGGTTTTGGTCTTGGCTTCGAGCGTTTCCTCATGTTCCTCACCGGCGTGGCGAATATTCGGGACGTGATCCCGTTCCCGCGCACTCCCCAGTCGCTAGAATTCTGACTAAAATCGACCGCAGAAGTCGAAATCTACCCCACTTTAGGCTAGGTTCGCGATACATCTTTGTCATTCCATACCCGACGAACGGTTACGAAAATGGACAATACCAACTTGAGCTATGTTCACGGCGCTAACGCGGAACCGCTGCAATACACAACTATTGGCCAAGTGCTGCGCGACACGGTCGCAAACCACGGGCAAAAAGAGGCGCTTATCGCGCGACATCAAAGCGCGCGCCTAAGCTACGCGGAACTCGCCGAAAACGTTGAATCTTTTGCAGCGGGCTTATTAGCCTTGGGATTGGAACCCGGCGATCGGATCGGGATCTGGTCACCGAATAATGTCGAGTGGGTCATTGCCCAGTTCGCCACCGCCAAAGCCGGTCTGGTACTCGTCAACATCAATCCCGCGTATCGGCTCGCTGAACTCGAATATGCTTTGAATAAAGTCGAGTGCCGCGCGATCATCGTCGCGGAGCAGTTCAAGAGCAGCGATTACGTGGCGATGATGAACACGCTGGCGCCGGAGCTTGCAAAGTGCACCGCCGGTAATTTGGTCACTCCGAAGTTTCCGCACTTGCAAACCGTGATCTCGATCGGTACTAAAGACCACGCCGGTATGCACCGATTCGATGCTGTCGCGGCGCTGGGCGACGCAGCTGCGCGTCGCAGGCTTACGGACATAGAGGCAAACTTGCAACCCGATGAGGCGATAAATATTCAATTTACGAGCGGCACGACCGGCATGCCTAAGGGCGCAACGCTCACGCACTTCAACGTTGTTAATAACGGATATTTTGTCGGCCGCGCGATGAAATTCACGCCCGCGGATCGCCTCTGCATACCGGTGCCGCTCTACCATTGCTTCGGTATGGTGATGAGTGTACTTACGTGTGTCACCCACGGCGCGACTATGGTATTTCCTGCCGATGCTTTTGAGCCAGGTGCCGTCTTAGAAACAGTCCAGGTGGAACGTTGCACCGCACTGCACGGTGTGCCGACGATGTTCATCGCCGAACTCGACCATCCGGACTTCGAGCGATTTGACCTAAGTTCCTTGCGTACCGGGATCATGGCGGGTGCGCCCTGCCCCGTCGAGATCATGAAACGCGTGCTCGAGGACATGCACATGCGCGACGTCACGATCGCTTACGGCATGACAGAAACGAGTCCCGTGAGCTTTCAAAGTGGGACCGATGATCCGCTCGACCGCCGCGTATCGACCATTGGCAGAGTGCATCCCCACGTCGAAGTAAAGATCATCGATGAACACGGCCGCACCGTGCCCCGCGGCGTGAAGGGTGAGCTATGCACCCGGGGTTATTCGGTAATGCGAGGATATTGGAACGACGCGGAAAAGACCGCCGAGACAATCGATGCTGCAAATTGGATGCATACCGGTGATCTAGCGATTATTGACGAGGACGGTTACGGCAACATCGTGGGTCGCGTGAAAGACATGATCATTCGCGGTGGCGAGAATATATATCCACGTGAAATCGAGGAATATCTGTTCCGTCATCCCAAAATACAGGACTGCGCAGTTTTTGGCGTGCCCGACCAACGCTTCGGCGAACAAGTCGGTGTTTGGATCAAACTGCGCGATGGCGAACACGTGACCGCAGAAGACATTAAATCGTTTTGCGACGGACAAATCGCGCACTACAAAGTGCCGCACTACATTCGTTTCGTCGATGATTTCCCGATGACCGTCACTGGCAAAATACAAAAATTCCTCATGCGTGACGCCATGGTCGAAGAACTCGGGATCGCATTGGATAAGACCGCTTAAGTATCGCCGCGGCGGTATTATTGCCTACGCTGGATGTTGTCCGAGGGGCTCACTGCGATTGCACAAGTTCGACGGACTTAAGGCATGCGATTAATCGCTAATTCGGCTTGCGTTAAGGAACGCTCGATGCGTAAACGTAGGTCGTCCAGATCGATACCAGCGGTACTTTTCTGGCCGCTCATGTAACGCGCATAGACGCCATGAATGATCATCGCGCTTTTCCACCAATTGAAACCAAGGTAAAAGTCCAACTGGGATAGGTCGCGACCCGTGCGCTCAGCATAGCGCGCTGCTAAGCGTTCGCGGCTCGGCATGCCGACGACCGCGCTCGCCGCATCGGCCTTAACCGGGTTCGAATCATCACGTAAGGTCCATTGATTGAGGGCGTAGGCAAGATCCGCCAGCGGGTCACCTAAGGTAGATATCTCCCAATCCAGCACCGCGGCTATATGCGCTTGGGCATCGACCAAGCAATTATGCAGTCCATAATCGCCATGCACGATCCGCGCGGGACCCTGTGCAGGAATATGGGCAGCCAGAAATTCTTGCAGTTCGTGGGCACGGTCGTCGTCGTACTGTGCCGCAGCGCATGAAGATGTCCACGAACGATACCAAGTTTTTAGTTGCCGCCCGACGTAGTTTTCCTTTTTGCCCAACTCGCCCAGTCCTATCTGGTCGGGATCCAAGGCATGGAGCTCAGCTAAGACATCAAAAAAAGACCACGCCAAGGTCGCGCGGGAGTGCCGCGGCACCCACTGTTCGGTATCTGCAGCCGTGTGCAAAGCCTTACCGCTGACCCAACTCATGACATAGAAATGCGCGCCCGTAATAGTTGGGTCCGCACAAAAACCGAGCGCCTCAGCGACCGGTACCGCGGTGGGACCTAAGGCAGAAATAAGCGCCCATTCGCGCCCCATATCATGCGCCTTGGGTAGCAGTTCTCCCTGCGGCGGACGGCGTATTACCGCAACTTCTCCGTACTTGCTTTCAATTAAATAAGTGAGATTCGAGTGACCACCTTCCAGGCGTGTCCATTCGAACGGCGGCGCCAATGAAGCGATGTTAGCGGCGATCCACGCTTCGACTACGTTAACGTCGTAACCTTCGGGTTGAGCGGCTGCGGGCATACTGGTCCCTCTCTGTCATCAATCGCTGCGTGAGCCACTGTACTCGAACGGCTTGCTGCTACAACTATTGGCCCCGCGTGCGGACAATCCGGCCATTGTAGTTCTCAGCATCTATTTGCGAAAACGCGATGCTGGCGGACGAGACGTGCGGATATTGGCAGCACGGCATAAAACCAAGAAAAATACAATGTAATATTTCCTCATAGGAAATATTTTATCTTATAAGTTGATCTCGGTACGTCCATAAACTGATCCCGCATGCACCAGTGCCACGCACACATCTGCGGTGGCGGCGCCATGTGCGGTATCGCCGGAATTATGTATAAAAGCCGCACGACACCGGTCGGGCGCTCATCGATATGCTGGACGGCTGCCAACACCGCGGGCCCGACTCGACCGGTTTCGCGCTATACGGCCAAGCCATAGATGGGCAGTTGCGGTTGCGTTTTTTAGGCGGCACTGGCGCGCAAGCCCAGCAAGCCATCGAGCGCCTCCACCAAGCCTTGCGCGAACACGACGCCGCGCTTCTCGCCACCGAGCACATCGGCAACAACTACCGGGCACCGGTGCGTTTCAATGGCGATTTAAGGCAATTCGCCTACGCGCTGGAACGCAACGCCAAAGTAATGTCCATCGGTTCGAGTCTAGAAATAGTCAAAGACGTCGGCAACGCCCACAACGTCGATCATCGTTACCCCGTGTCGTCCTTTCTGGGCACGCAGGGCTTGGGCCATGTTCGCCTGGCGACCGAGCCAGAGGTAAAATCGGAGGCCTCTCACCCGTTTTGGGCGACCGGTTTTGGTGATGTCGCAATTGTGCACAATGGCCACATTACGAACTACTGCACATTACGAACTACTGGGAAATACGCCGCCGCTTGGAGCAACGCGGTTTCGAGTTCACCACCGACACGACAGCGAGTTCATCGCGGTCTACTTAACCGACAAGCTCGCGCAAGGGATCAAGCTCAGGGAGGCACTGCGTACCTCGATCGATGACTTGGATGGTACGTTTTCGTTTTTGGCGTCTACCGATGATGAGCTCGGCTATGCCAAGGACCATTTAGCGGTGAAGCCGATGATCAGGTACGAAAACGCGGAACTCATCGCTGTGGCGTCGGAAGCAGTATCGCTAAACCGTTTATTTCCCGGCCACGCACTGAACACCAAAGAACCGCCCCCGGGTACTTATAACACATGGTCACGATCGATCTAGCCGTAACGCCGGTCCGCGTAGCGAACGAAAAAATTCGCACCTGTGGCGGCCAGGGTGACGACGTCGAAGTTCTCAATCCCGACGCACGACATCACATCGGCGTGGGTTTGACCGACGACATTACGGTCAGAATTCGTGGCTCTGCGGGTAACTTCTGTGCCGGACTTACTGTTCAAGCGCACTTTAATCGTCGATCACAACGTGGGTTGACGAATCCGTTCGGTTCGATCTGCGGCTGCGTCTGTGATGCACCGTGTGAGCCAGCGTGCCGATGCCGCGACCGTGACGGAGCGATGCAAATTCGCAACCTCAAACGCTTCGTAATGGATAAAGTTGGTCATCGCTACGACCCGCCGGCGGTACCGATCGGCGTCGTCGGCGCGGGGCCGGCCGGTCTAACGGCCGCCCACGATTTGTGCGTAGCCGGCTACGAAGTTCACGTCTACGCGATGACCGATCATCTCGGTGGCATGATGAGCTGGGGGATCCCGGCCTTTCGGTTACCGCTGAGAACGATACAGGAGGACATCGACCGCCTGTTAACACGTTGCCCGGCCTGAAAGTGCAGCTGCGCACCGCACTGGGCACGGACGTCAGTCTCGATGAGCGCAAGCAGCGACACGACGCAGTACTGCTGGCGATCGGATCGTGGTGGGGAAAATCTATGGATATCGCTGGCGAGCAAGACAGTCGCGTCATCGACGGCGTCAGTTTTTTGCGTCAAATCAACGCTGGCGTGCGTCCGCAATTATCGGCAACTGTGGTTGTTGTCGGCGGCGGTGATGTCGCCATGGACGCCTGCCGCGCCGCGCTACGGCGGCCAGGATGCGAGCACGTGAAAGTTGTTTATCGTCGCGGCCCCGGGGAGATACCGGCGCGGCGCATCGAGCTCGAAGGCGCGATTAAGGAAGGCATCGCGTCCATCTACAACACGCAACAGCTAGCGGTAGTAAGGCGTGACGAGCAACTCACGCTGCGTTGCCTGCGCACGAAGGCCGGCGAGCCCGACGAAGATGGTCGCCAACGGCCGGTCACGATCCCGGGCACCGAACACGACATTCATTGCGGTTTGATTATTGCGGCCGTGGGACAAAAAAGTGAGTGCGCGGAACTCGAGCAGCGCGGCTTGTTACATTAAGTCGTTTCTCGAGGGATACGACCCCCCTCCCCTACCGAACACCCTACCGCACCCGGCACGTAGCTGTGGCCGAGGACGTATTGTGGGAAAAGCTGCCGCTGCAAGAAGCACCATTTCATGGCGTCGGCGCTAAACCGATCGAGTTCCCCGAGATCGAATCCACCGACGAACTCGAGACGGCACGCAAACAGGCGGCGCGATGTTTTCGCGGTGACGCCGAAACCGGCTCGGCAGATTATGCGGTGCCGCATCGCGAAGACATATTTTCCATGGTGCACACGAATCCGGCTGATCGCAAAAAGTTGTCGGCAATGCTGGCGCGGCGCGTGCAGCATCGCGAAAATCCATTCCCAGGAGGACGGCCGGCGTCGCTCGACGATATGGTGTTTCTACTCGCAAACTTGTCGCGGCTCGTGATCGATCCCTACCGTGAGGCGTGCCAGATCAGTGTCAAGCTCGCCGCTAAACTGAGCTTGGCGCAACCCTTTTTAGTGACCGGTTTTGATGACGCGCCAGCGGAAGCGCGTGCCGCAGTGGGTCAAGGCGTGGTGACCAAATTACACAACCTCGAACGGAAAATTTGCGCGCGGTTAGCTTGGCCGCATCGACGGCGACCGGTATCCCGCTTGCTGGCGTACGCCCCGCAACATAAAATCGCCGCGTCAGATGTAGGTTAGCAGTCGGACTTAAGAGCAAGCTACTGGCTTGCTGACGCCTCGTAAAGAAATTAATGTGGCTGTCCCGAAATAGGCCGTCGTGCTGGCGAGAATATTAAGCGGCCCGAAATACCGGGTTGCGCGATTCACTGCACCATACGAACATGATCCGCGATCGATCCTTGATTGCTCTCTTCGCAGGCCCGCTAAGTGCTTTAGTGCTGTACTTGGTGCTCCCCACCGAGATCATCGACGTGCACGGCGAGCGCATCCTCCTGAGTCGAGATATTCGCGTGGTAATCTCGACGACGACGTGCATGGCGATTTGGTGGATATCCGAGGTGGTCCCGCTCGCGGTGACGGCCTTACTGCCGCTAGCGCTATTCCCGTTGTTGGACCTCTTGTCGTTTAAAGAAACCGCGCAAGCTTACGCCCATCCACTCATATTTTTATTTTTCGGCGGGTTTTTGGTCTCCATCGCGTTGCAAAAATGGGGTGTGCACCGTCGTTTCGCCGTCTCTCTGTTGCGGCGAGTGGGTCAACAACCCACACACATCATCGGCGGATTCATGTTCGTGACAGCGTTTTTAAGTATGTGGCTTTCGAACACGGCCACGACAATCATGATCTTACCGATCGCTTTGAGCGTCATCGGTGTCAACCCGGGGAACTTTGCGAAATGCCTGTTGTTAAGCGTCGCTTACAGTGCTTCGATCGGTGGCATGGCCACGATAATCGGGACGCCTCCCAATCTCTATGTAGCGTCCTACTTTAGTGACGCAATGGGACGCGAGATCGGCTTTTTGGATTGGATGGCTTTTGGTTTGCCCTGCGTTGCGCTGTTGCTACCCGCAGCTTGGTTTTTTCTAACGCATGTATTCTTTTCCTTTAATGGAAATTCTCGCGATGAAATCGGCACTATCGACGGTCCGGAACTCGTGTGGCGTGAGCTCGATCGCGGTGCACGGTACACGCTTGTCATATTTGGTTTGCTCGTGTTCGCTTGGGTTACGCGACCGTGGATCAATGATTTAAGGTTTTTTGGCCGGCAACCATTTGCGCACTTGACCGATGCCGGTAGCGCGATACTGGCCGCCTGCGCGTTGTTTGTTGTGCCGCTCCATAGCAAGCAAAAACGCTTTGTACTCGACTGGGGCGACGTTGCGGAGCTGCCTTGGGGAACGCTCATTTTGTTCGGCGGCGGCTTGTCTCTGGCCGCGGCAGTCAACACGACCGGCGCCGACGCCGTGCTAGGTGTGTGCTTATCGCGTTTGCCGCTCATCTCCCCACTAGTCGCGGTCATCGCGATTCTCGCACTCGTGATCTTCCTCACCGAACTAACGAGCAATATTGCGACCACCGCAACACTTGTACCGGTATTAGCCGCGGCCGCGCCTTTGCTCGGCCTCGATAGCCAAACGACGATTGTGCTGGTGGCGTTGGCAGCGAGCTGCGCGTTCATGCTGCCTGTCGCAACGCCCCCGAATGCTGTGGTATTTAGCAGCGGAATTCTTCCGGCACCGCAAATGGCGGCAGCGGGTTTGCGCATGAACATCATTGCATTGCTAATATTTAGTTTGCTCGCCTACCAGATCGTTCCATTCGTACTGCATTAATAGCGCCGCCGCGGTCGCACGTTCCAAGTGACTTCGGTCAGCGCGCACGACGACTGCGTGTAGCTCGAGCCGGTCGTCGCGCCGTGCAATAGCACCGGCTCACCCGCGTTTGACGGGATCGACAGCGCCTGGTAGCGGTCGTCGACGACGTTGCCGCGACCCGCCATGTCCATGAAGTCGAGTGCATCTGAGTTGTTCACGACGAGGAACATCTGCGCTTCGGCACGCAACAGGGGAGCGCTGCAGATCTCGGGCAAGCGTCCCGAATGTGACCGAATCGGCGCGGCGACCGTCTCACGGATAATCGCCCGATTAGAACGAGACGCGACTACCGAAAAGCACTCCGTCGGATCGGTACCCTCAGGGCTGCCAAGACGGGCACCGAGGAAGGGGTCGAATTGGATATCCTCGCGACGCGAGTCGACGCCTATGAGCAAAAGCATTTTCCAATCGTGGCCGCAGATCCCGTGCAAGCCATCCTCTTTCGGATCGACCAGATGAGGCGCGAGCGGAAGGGTTTGGAGCCGTTTATTGGGTGCCGTCGCCGCGTGTCCGAGGTCCTCAACGGGAAGCGAGGTCTGTCTCTCGACATGATCCGTCGTATTCGCCGTGGTCTCGGGCTATCGCTCGAGTTCTGAGCGGAGACGCTGCTTAGGTTTTGCCAACTAGAGTCGAAATAAGCATGCAACGATCCTGCCCCTTGCGTAGTTTCCTCTCACCGCTAGCCTGTTAAGCATTCACGTCGATGACCACTCGCCCGCGTACTTTGCCGGCGAGAATGTCACGCGCGATTTCAGGTACGCGCTCAAGCGGTTCGACGCGATATGCGTGGCGCAATTTATCCCGGTCGACTAACTGTGCAAGATCGCGCCACGCACGTTCGCGGCGCTGCATGCTCGCCATGACCGAATCGATGCCGCGCAAGGTTACACCGCGCAAAATGAAGGGCATGACGGAGGCAGGCAGGCCAAAGCCACCCGCCAAACCGCACGCTGCAACGATGCCTTCGCGCTTAGTTTGCGCCAACATTGTTGCCAAAGTGGTATCACCGACACTGTCGATAGCTGCCGCCCAAGTTTCCGCTTCAAGCGGTTTTGCCTCACGCGCTAAGTCGTTACGCGCAACGATTTGGTGCGCACCGAGTTCGCGCAAGTAGCTCTCGGTTTCTGGGCGACCGGTGCTCGCGGCCGCTTCGTAACCTAGCGCGCTCAACAGCATCAGAGCGACTGAGCCCACGCCACCGGCGGCACCTGAAACCAACACCGGTCCGTCGGCAGGCTCGGTACCGTGATCTTGAATTGCGTTTACACTCAGCATAGCCGTGTAGCCCGCCGTGCCCAGCGCCATGCACTCCTCGGCGCTCAGTGCGGCTGGCTTGCGCACTAAAAACGCTGATCTAACGCGTTGTTTTTGCGCGTAACCCCCGCCGTGATCTTCGGATAAGCCGTAACCGTTAACGAGGACGTCATCACCGCACTGCCACGCTGGATCCCGTGACTCGATTACGCTACCAACGAGATCAATACCGCAGACCAACGGTGTGGTGCGACAGATCTTCCCTTTTCCAGTAACCGCAAGTCCGTCTTTATAGTTCACCGTGGAATAGGCGACATCGACGAGCACGTCTTCGTCAGCCAAATCCGCGGCACCGATTTGCCGCAACGTTGCGGCCGTTTTGCCATCATTGTCTTTATCCGCAACAATTGCGTTAAATCGTTCGCTCACGAGAACTCCTTACTTTTCCGGTTATGTCGCGATGTCGTCGGCATTGCTTCCCACTGCCACGGGCAGTTTTCTTTAGCGCACGGCAACGCCGATCAACGCTTGGTGCCACCACAACGCAAAGCCGACGTAGAGCGCAAGACCAAGCACGATAGCAATGATGTCGTTGCGCCAATGCGTCGGCGCAGTTGGCTCGACGGCGTCGAAACGTCGCGAGGCAGACATGCGACCGATGACTGCCCAGAGTAAAAACGCGCCGAACAAGATCACGTCCGACACCCGGCCGTTGGCGAGCAAATGGGCAAACGCCCACAATTTTGTCGCGGCGAACAAGGGATGTTTTAGCGAGGCTTTAATGCGTGAGGGAAAATTCGACGCGATGAAGAGCGGGAAAACGGGCAGTAGGAGTACGGCGGCCAGCATACGTAGCCAAGCCGGTGTGGTATAGAGAATCGGCGATGTCGCCCGTATTTCGCCGTAGCCATAGATCAATGCCACTAAACCGATCAGAGAAAGCACAGCGTACAACGCCTTGAAAGGCAACGTGCCTAATTTCTCCACCATGGCGTTGCGCCACTCGCGACTGAATATCGAAATCGAATGAACGCCAAGAAATACCACTAAACCCAGGATAAATTTGTTCATCACAAAAACCCTTGTAGTCCACGATTATTGTGCGCTTATGCTACCCGAGAAATAGCCCATCAGCATCACATTTTCACGGCAACCCCAATGGGCTTGCCGGCGAGGAGACGTTATACTCGATCGAAGTCCAACCGAGTTGTGTCAGCGATGGAAGCGGTCGAACAGATTAACGTGGGGCGCGCACTGCTCGCATTGATCGAATGCGGCACTACTGCGATGGCCGACACCGTCTACCAGCAGCCGGTGAGCGAATATATGAGCGAGAACGTCGCCGCCGCGGAACGCGACAAGCTTTTTGGCGCCCAAGCACAATGCCTCGGCTTTAGTGGGTTGCTGCCAGTTGCTGGTAGTTATTGTGCGCATGCCGAGAGTGGCAGACCTTTGCTGCTCACACGTGCCGAGGATGGGAAGTTTCGAGCGTTTTTAAACGTCTGCCGCCATCGCGGTTCGATGGTCACGACCGGTTGCGGTCGTGACCGTCAATTGCGATGCCCCTATCACGCTTGGGCATACGGCCTCGACGGCACCTTGCAGCAAAGACCGCATGACGGCGCTTTTGCAGAAATACCGCGACAACAACTGAGCTTAACCGAAGTGCCTGCGGCTGAGTATCAAGGCATGTTATGGGTAGGTGGGAGCCACTCCGCGATCTCGCCACAGACTTTTCTAGGTGGTCTCGACAGAGAATTGTCCGCCTACGAACTCGACAAATATCAACTATATTGCACGCGCCGCCTGAGCTGCCACATGAATTGGAAGTTGGTGATGGATACGTTCTTTGAGTCGTATCATTTTTCGGCCCTGCATCGCGATTCCATCGCACCGATTTTTCATTCCAACCTAACGACGTTTGATGCCTTTGGTGATCATTTTCGCCTCGTTGCGGCGCGACGCACGATTCAACAGCTACACGATCAGCCGGAATCTGACTGGGATCTCCTACCCCACATTGCGGCGATTTATGTCTTGTTTCCGAACGTCGTCGTCGTGTGGCAAGGCGATCATTTCGAACTATGGGAAATCTATCCAGATCCGGAACGGGTCGACTCAAGCGTAGCGCGCCTATCGCTGTATGTCGGTACCAGCGCAGATTCCGACAGCGCGCGCCGTTATTGGGACCGCAACCTCGATCTCGTTCTGCGTACCGTTGAAGAGGAAGATTTCGTCGTCGGCGAAGCAACGCAAAAGGGTTTCGCAACCGGGGCCCAAGCCCACTTTTTATTCGGCCGCAACGAGCCGGCCTTAGCGCACTATCATCGCGCCGTGACGCGTACGTTAACGACTCGTTGAGCGAAAAACGCGGCGCACTTTAAACGAGTTTGCAAATGGCAAAAGTGGCGTAAGGCAATACCCCCGTCCACGTATTTTTCTATTTATCACTTACCTTCCGGCGCAGCCCAATCGGCGACGATAAATGGCTTGCCATACTCATTGTCGAAGCTTATTTCCGCCAGCGGTCGGCGATGCAACTGTTTCGGAAACGATCGCGCCGGCCACCCCATGGCGACCACCGCCGCCAAAGAAATATCTTCCGGTATTTTAAAGCGCACTTTAATCTGCGGCTCCAATGCACAATGTAACGTCGTTAACGCCGTGCCGAGACCTGCAGCGCGTGCCGCCAAGAGCACGTTTTGCACGGCAGGATAGACGGATGCGCCGCCGACAATCGACAACCGACCGAGTTCATGATCGGTCGGGTGCACGTCTGCGAGACGCGCACACACCAACAACAAGATCGGGATCTCATCTAAGTGTCGGGCGAAATGGTTAGCATTGTCGATGACTTTTTTCATGTGGCGATCGAGCAAGGCGTCACCCCGCGTGCCACCGATATACGCATCCCAAATCGGCAAGTAGAGAGCTTTCAGCCACGACTTTGCCTCGGTGTCGCGCACAACGATAAAACGCAACGGCTGGCGATTACCGCCAGATGGTGCCCAGCGCGCTGCGTCGAGCACGTCGGCGATAAGCGCTTCGGGCACCGGATCGGTTTTATAGAAACGGCAAGTCCCGTTAGTCTGCATTAATTTTTCTAAATCCATGCTAGGGTCCTGTCCTACACATAACTTTCACAATTCGCTGGTCTTGAAATCGCGACCACGCTTCATTTCGCGAGCTTCACCGCATCATCACGACGATGAAATTCGCCCCCCTTCATCACCGCTTTAAGTCGAGCTTTTTGCTGCAGTATCGTGATGTCTCGCAGCGGGTCACCGTCGACCAAAATAAGATCGGCGAAATAGTTCGGCTTGATTTGCCCAATTAGCTCTGGCTGCCCCATAATTTCACCACCCAGGCGCGTCGCACTGATAATCGCTTCCATCGGCGTCATGCCAAGCAGCTCTACAAAAAATTGCAGGTCGCGGGCATTAGTCCCGTGCGGCGTCCAAGCGAATCCGTAGTCTCCGCCCGGCAGAACGCGGATCTCGCGTTGATGCATTGCCTTCAGGCCTGCGATCGCGGCAGCCAATTCCACTTCGTAGGCATCGGCCAGCGGTGAACCCGGTACGACGCCCCACTGTTCGGCTTCCCTTGCGGTACCCACTAGCCACGCGAGACCCGGTGCGACGAAATGCTTGTCGCGATGTTTTTCTAACAAGTCTAGGGTTTTTTCGTCGACGAAGGATGCATGGTAGATAATTTCAACCCCTTGTTGAATGCACATCTGCACCGACACCGCTGAACGTGCATGCGCGCAAACGCGCACGTCGCGGCGCCTGGCCTCGGCGCAAGCCATCGCGCATTCTTCGACGCTCATCACGGTCGCGCGCGCCGGGACACCGGTGATCTCCTCGCCGGATAGATTAAGTTTGATGAGGTCGACGCCGTATTTCAAAAACCGACGCACCTCCCGCCGTACTTCTTCGGGGCCACTGACGAGACACCCAAAACTCAGACCATCATGGTCGATGTGCGGCGGTGCCACGTCACCTAGGCCACCCAAGGTCGCGATTTCTTGACTATTGGCCAAATAGCGCGGCCCCGGTATTTGACCACTGTTGATGGCATTGCGAATGACGACGTCCAGTCGCGGTTTCGCGGCCGCGGCACCCACGCAACTGGTAAATCCCATGTCTAGATAACGCTCAGCCACTTGCGCACACCACAAGGTGTGTTCCTCTGGCGGCATAAACTGGATCGCTTCGAGGCTGGGTTGATCATTCCAACTAAAGTGGGTGTGCGCATCACACAAACCCGGCATTAAGGTCATACCGCGACCATTGACAATTTTTGCTTTCGCCGGGTAACTCGGCAATCGTCCTTTTGCGACGCGCTTAATATGCTCACCGCTAACACGCACTTCACCTTTGAACGGCGCACCACCACTACCGTCGATAATGCGGACGTTTTTGAAGATCCAATCGCTCATTTGCCGCCCTCTATAACAATAATCAGCCCTTGTGGCGCCCTATCACGCAGTTTACCAAGGTACCGATCGCCGGGATTTCGATTTTTACCTCATCGCCCGGTTGGAGAAATTTCGGTGGTTTAAACCCGACGCCGACGCCCGACGGCGTTCCCGTTGCAATAATATCCCCGACTTGCAAGGTGATGCCCCGCGATAGGGTTGCGATCAAATTGGGCACGTCAAAGATCATTTGTTGGGTATTGCCGTCTTGACGGAGCTCCCCATTCACCCAGCAACGGATAGTGGTATTAGCAAGGTCGATTTCCTCACGCGTCACCGCATAAGGCCCTAGCGGACAAAAAGTGTCTTGCGATTTGCCCAACAACCACTGCAAGTGACGCTTTTGCACGTCACGTGCGGTAACATCGTTAATAATGGTGTACCCCCACACGTGCTCGAGGGCTGCGCTCGGCGAGATGCGGCTACCGCCACGACCGATAATAACCCCGAGTTCCGCCTCGTAATCCGTCGCCACACTGATCTGCGCATCTTGCTCGATCGCGTCACCTGGGCCAATTACGCAGTGCGGCAATTTCGAAAAAACGATCGGGTGCTCGGGGATATTCTCGCTCGCGTTCGCGGCATCGTAGCCGCTGCGCGCAAACTCCTGCACATGCTCGTGGTAATTCTTGCCGATGCAAAAAATGTTGCGCCTCGGCACCGGGATCGGTGCTCGCAGGTCGACGTCCGCGAGCGCGTATTGCCGACCTCTCGCGATGCCGTCAATTTCACCGCCGCGCTCCAGCAGCGCAAGGATCCCCACTTCAGCAACGGGGGTGCCGAGCGCCAAGGTGGTAACCACACTTTCGTTGGCATCGACGATACCGATCTGGGCCTCAGAACCAATGACAAAAGTCGCTAATCGCATGGTGTACCGGCTTCCCCCTGGTATTCGCGCAGAAGCCTATCACAGGCATCGCCTTTGGATTCCATTTGTCTTTACAATAGCCTACTCATGCGGCATTCAGCTGCGTTGCACTGAGGTGACTCGATGTTGAGCTTGTTTGAATCCGTGGAGCGGGTTACGCGAGCGCTCGCTGAATGCGATTATATCGCTGATCGATCGTTAGCGCTTACCGTAAAACTCGCCGCGGAGCTAGAAAAGCCGATCTTGCTGGAAGGCGAAGCGGGGGTTGGCAAGACCGAACTCGCCAAAGCGCTCGCGGATAGATTGGACACCCCGTTGATTCGCCTGCAATGCTATGAGGGGCTAGACGTCAATACTGCCCTGTATGAGTGGAACTATGCACGGCAAATACTGCATATTCGCATCGCCGAGCAAAGCGGAGCCGACGCTCGCCAACTCGAACCAGAAATATTCAGCGAAGAATTTTTGCATGCGCGGCCGCTGCTCGCCGCTATTCGCCACCCCGGACCGCGTCCGGCGGTACTGCTCATCGACGAAATCGACCGCGCGGACGAAGAATTCGAAGCATTCTTGTTAGAAATCCTGTCAGATTATCAAGTTACAGTGCCCGAAATCGGCACGTTCACAGCGCTACATAAACCACTTGTCATTCTGACCTCCAATCGCACCCGCGAACTCCATGATGCGCTTAAACGACGCTGCTTGTATCTCTGGATCGATTACCCCAATCCCGACAAAGAACGCGAAATAATTCTGCGTCGCGTGCCCGGGCTAGAGCATCGCTTGGCGACCCAGGTTGGCGAGGTCATGCAAACACTGCGTCGGGTCGATTTCTACAAGCGACCCGGTATTGCCGAAGCGCTCGATTGGAGCCAAGCATTGCTAGGTCTTGGGGTCGTGTCCTTAGACGCAAGTACCCTGATCGACACCGCGGGCGTCGTTCTAAAATATCGCGACGACATCGAGCGACTACACGGGATAGGTGCCGAGCAAATCCTGACCGGGCAAACCGAACTTACAGAGCGGGAATGAATGCGCGCCAACTTCGCTAGCCCAGCGTTGCTTTAGGCACCGAATTCTAGCCCCACAATGGCACCCGCAAGCGCGCAACGAAACGCCGATGTGCTCGAACGCATGCTCGATTTTTGTCGCTTCGCTAAATCGAACCAGCTCAATGTAACCCAGGGTCGCGTTATCGATTGCGTGCGTGCCTTAGCAGCGATCGATTGGGCAAATGAGGATGATTTCCGGCTCGCGTTGCGCACCAATATCGCTTCTAGTCGGGCGGAAGAGCAAGCATTTGACCGTCTGTTCAGACACTATTTTTACGGCGAAGATAACGCGCCAATCGTGGCGCCGCGACCGCTGAACTCGGAGAAAATTCGCGGACGTCAAGGTCACGCCCACAGTGATATTCATGATGCCCTGGTAACCGATCCGCAACAATTCAGCGCTGCGGCGAGCACCCGCGATATCGACCTGCAACAGCGTTGGATGCACGACGCTGCGTCGCTCGACAAAGTAATTCAATCCTTGGCGCGCAAGCTCGCAACCCGCCTCAGTCGCCGCCTGTGTGCCGACCGCCACGGCGAAACCGTTGACTTACGCCGCACGATACGGCGCAACGAGCGCCACGGCCTCGACTTAGTCGATTTATCCTATAAGGCACGTCAGATACGCAAGACGCGTCTCGTGATGCTATGCGATGTGAGCGGATCGATGGATTCTTTCAATCCATTTCTATTGCAGCTCATGTTGGGCGTGCAACGAGCGCTCAAGAATTCCCGGACCTTCGCGTTCAGCACCCAAGTATCCGAGATTACTGCTGCGCTACGACGTCGTTCGGTTGAAAACACCCTACGAGAACTCGGGCAGGCAGTAAAACATTGGTCTGGTGGTACTAAGGTCGGGGCGGCTTTAGCGGTAATTAATCGCGCCGTACTACGGGAAGGCGTCGCCCGCTCCACGGTGCTCGTTATAATTAGCGACGGCTATGATAACGGCGACGTTAAACAAATCGAGCGCGAAATGAAAACGGCGAAAAGGCGGGTTCGCAAGATCGTATGGATTAATCCAATGTACGGCGCGAGTACTTTTCAAGTTCGCGCCGCAGGGATGCGCGCCGCCATCCCCTACATTGACCATTTTCTCCCGGCCTTCGATGCGGACTCGCTCGAAGTGCTGGTGCGCGAACTCGGCAAGGTGTGACCGGAATCGGCCCCCGGCTCACACCAGCCGTTCTTTAGACTTCAAGCGCGTGTCGTTTCGTTTATAGCATGCCGTTGCACCGTCGTGCGCACCAAGCTAGGCCCGCGAAAGCGCTCAAAAATAGCGGTAGTGCGGCTGGGATCGGGATCACCGCGGGGGCGCTCGAACGGGTGTAAGTGAACGTTCCGCCGTCGCTCGGGGTGGCGCCCCAAGCGGTAAAAACGACATCGATATAGATATCATCTGGCAGTGACCCCGAACTCGGTATCAACAGGACCGCCGGATTATCAGTGATATTGCCCCGCAAACTACCGCGTCCGCCGTAGGCATCCGCCCAATCGTCAAATTGCAAACCCGCGCCCAAATTCGCAGCCTCGCCGAAGCTAAACACCGGATTACTATTAAGTCCGCTTACGGCCCACCGCGTACCGGCCGGCGAGTTGCTATCGGGACCGCCCGAACCCGTCTCTTGCGCGGCATTGTAAATGCCTCCTTGTCCGCCACGCGTCAATTCAATAATACCGGCGATAATCTCGTCGACGGCATTCGCACCGCCCGTGTTGCTAAACGCGATCGAAGCGCCACTCCAGTGCACCGATGCCGCGAACACCGTCTGCCCGATACTGATGGCAAAGCTCAGTAGAATAACCGCAAAACAACGCATATTTCCCTCCTTAAAACAGTATTAAAACTCGTCGCCTAGCAGTCAGAGGCCCCTGTGCGATGGATTTCGACCAAGGAATTCGAACCGGCGCGTGCGTTTTCTCCTCAGTTGATGCTCGTTCACCCCAGTTTCGTTCAATGTTGTTGCGACAATTATGTGAAGTATTTATCACCGTGCTCGCCATCGCCCCCGCACTGGTTCATCGCAGAAATCTTATCGAACAGTATACAGGCACTTGCCTGCTGCAAGGATTGAACCTTTAGGGGCGACCGGCAACCTACAGCAACATCGCGCGCCACAGAACGCGATGGCGAATGCTGGAGGAAGGGGTGTGCCCGCGGGTCAATATTTTTGCCGCGCACTGGTGGTTATCGCGATCGCGGTACTGCTGAGCGCCGGCGCACTGACGGACGACCAGGTTTCGAAATCTTCCCCTGAGTTCCTCGGTGAGGCGACTTGCCGTCTCTGCCATCGGCTCGAATCCGAGCACTGGGATTACACCGTGCATGCGCAAGCGTTCAAACACCATGCCCGCAATGCTTTGGAAAAACGCAGCTGCGAGGCCTGCCACGGAGCGGGCAAACAACATATGAGCGACCCCAGCAACCGGGCACTGATCATGGCCTTCACGCGCGGCGCCCACAACACGGTAGCGGAGCAAAACGCGGTGTGTCTGCAATGCCACGCCGGCGGCGCGCGTTTTCATTGGCTCGGCTCTACCCACGAGGCGCAGGATCTCGCCTGCAGCGACTGCCATAATCCCATGGCGAAAATCTCTACGAGCGGTTTGCTACGCGAGACGAACGTCAATAAAACGTGTTTTAGCTGCCACGCTAGGCAACGCTTGCAGTTCAAAAAGCGTTCCCATATGCCCCTGCTCGAAGGCCAGCTCGATTGCGCCGATTGTCACAATCCGCATGGTTCCACAGCCGATCCCTTGCTCGCGGCGGATTCGGTAAATCAACTTTGTTACGGCTGCCATGCCGATAAACGGGGACCCTTCATCTGGGAACACGCACCGGTGACGGAAAATTGCCTGAATTGTCACGAAGCCCATGGCTCGAATCGCGCCCGGCTACTGACCACCGCGATCCCGTTTCTATGTCAGCAGTGTCACGCCCAGGTATCGATCCTCGACCATCAAACCGCGCTGGTGACGAGTGATAACCTCGCCGGTGGCATCCGCCCCGACGAGCGTGTCATGCTGCGTGGGTGCGTCAACTGCCATGCCCGCATACACGGTTCGAACCATCCCGCGGGCGCGCGCTTTCATCGCTAAACTCATGGGCCGGCTAATCTCGCTAAGCATTTCCTCGGCACGCTGTTCGCACCGCCCGATGCAACTATTTCGGCGCGCCCTCATCGTGCTCGCGGTGACGACCGCTGCCGATGTGCAAAGCCAGGGCGTTACAACCCAGGTCGGCGATCGGGGCCTTAGCGCCTTGCAGGATCGCGATGGCCGCGGGATGAGCTACATCGAACGTCCCCCCAGGCGCACACCGGCGGGCATCCGCTATGCGCCGCCATTTCAATGGTCACCCTGGCGTGAACTCGAGCCGGGTCTGAGCGCACGAGCGGCCGTCGACATCGGCTGGATCACGCGCGCCGGTAATACGCGTGAAGCTTATTGGCAAGACTACCTCGACCGCAGTCCAGGTTTATTGCTCAACCGCTTCTCACTCGACCTACAGCATGAACTCAGCGGCACCTTGGCCCATGTCGACGGCGGCAACGTGCATCGTGATGATCATTATTATCACGGCGCGCTGAGCATCCCGGGGTGGCTGCGGTTAGAAGGCCGCTTTGATGAATTTCCGCACCGCACGATGAACGACGCCAAAACGCCTTTCACGGGTCTCGGAACCGAACAGCTGCGGCTTGCCCAAACATTGAGCGCGGGTGGCGCGCGTGATGCGGCACTCGACGAGCTGCTCGCGCGCCTGCCGTTTGCTCGCCTCGATGTAACGCGGCAACGAGGACATTTGCGCTTAGACTTACGGCCCTTAGACCGCTTACGCATCGCGCTGGAGTATCGTCACGACGCCCGCAACGGCGCGCAAGCCGGCGGGGGCGCATTGGGTTTTGTCTATCCGAACCCCGATCGCGGTAGCATCGTCGAAACGATCGAACCGGTAGACTTTGAAACGCACGACCTCTCGGCGGCGCTGTCGTTCGCGCATCGCTGGCTGCAACTGAAACTCTCGTATCACTATTCTCTATTTGAAAACGATGATACTCACCTGGCGTGGGAAAATCCGTTTAGCGGCCCGGAATCGGACGTAGGTCAGGCGGCGCTAGCACCGAGCAATGACTGGTCGCGCTTCGCCGGCGAGCTCGGCGTCATACTGCCGTTTAACGGGCGTGTGACCGTCAGCGTAACGCATGGGCGGGCGGTGCAAGACGAACCCCTACTGGCAGCAACGGTCAATCCGCAACTCAACGCCTGGCTCGACCCCGCGAGCAGCCTATCGCGCCCGCGCGCGAATGCCGAGTTCACCACGCTATTGTTCAATAGCCGTTTACGGCTCCGACCTTGGCGACCGCTATCGCTCAAAGCGGAAATTCGCTACTACGATCGCGATGATAAAACAGACTACACGAGCTTCAACGCGACGGTTCTCAACAACGCTGTGGGTCGGTCGCAAGTCGGTTTCTACGGCTACGTACCGGAAGACGGCTATTTGGGGCCGAATTTCTTGATCCCCCGCTATAAGGCCGTCCCGTATGGTTATACCAAATGGAATGCCAAAGCGGGCGCCACCTTGCGTCCCGGTGCAGCGACGAGCATTGACTTCGAGTTCGAACGCGAAAAAATTGCGCGCGACCGCCGCGTCCGTGAGCAAACCGACGAAGACCGCTTCCGAGTGAGCCTCTCCAAGCGCACGAGCGCCATCCTGACAGCGCGTCTGTCCTATGAATACGCCCACCGCTGGGGCACCGATTTCGACCTCACCCGCGATTTCGCCTTCTACGGCACCGTGGGCCAAAATCCGTTGCAATTTGAACTGCCGGCGCCGTTTCAATCTGGTACGCCCCTGCGCGGCGTCGCCGAGTTGCGGCAATTTGATCTCGCCGATCGCCACCAGCGACGTTTCACGTTTCAGACTAACCTCGCCCTCGGCACTGTCGGCGACGTCGCTATCACGGGCCGCTATACGGATAACGATTACAATGCCCGTTACGGCCTCGACTTCGACCGCAGCGGTAGCGCTAACGTGGAACTCGCACTGCACCCAAACCCGACCGTGAGCGCCAGTGTCTACACCACGTTTGAAGGCCGGCGCCGGCGGATCAAGTCGATCAATTCCAACCGCGCCGCCGTGCCATTCGATTTTGCGAACCCGGACACCATCAACACGTTTGACCCGGCCTTATTCGGCGCTGGGGTGCCGATCCCGCCACGCTTTCCTGGCCTACCACCCGCCAACATTTTCCCCCTCGACGGCGAGTGGCGCATGGATGCGACGCTCAACACCTGGGCACTTGGGCTTGATCTCGACGTGAGCTTGCCGCCGCACTGGTCGCTCGAGGTCAGCTACGCATTGTTACGCTCAAACGAACAACTAGACCTCGCTTATGCCAGTCCAACCGCACTCGCTTTTGATCCGCTTGCGGCCGGTATAAGCGAGGACGAGATTAGCGATCACTTGCCCGAACTGAAAAATACCGATCACGTCTTCGAGGCCTCGCTGCGCTATACCTGGAACGAGCGCTGGGCATACCGCGCATTTTATCGTTATCAATATTCGACCATCGATGACTTTACCCAACAGGCGCTAACCGGCAGACACGGTCATTTTCTAAGTTTGGGACACACCGACGGTGATTTTTCCGCGAGTTTATTCGGCCTTAGTCTGCGTGTTACTTATTGACCGTAACGCTGGTAGCACGGGTTGAAATATAGGCGGCTACATCGGCAATTTGCTGCGCGTCGGTGAGCACCAATGCCAACGGACGCATCTGTGCACCGTAGACGTCGTCGTGATGCGTACCGCGGATCCCCGCACGAAAATTCTCGAGCTGCCTAACGATGTACCAGTCCGGCAGCAAGGCCAAGCGCGGTGCATGCAGCGCCTCTTTGCCTTCGGCGTGTTGTCCATGGCAGGCGATACACGGCGCATAGGCTAGCTGTCCCCGTGTCACATCGCCCGAGTTGGCGGGCGAAGAACTGGGCGCGGGTAAGGTTTCGATGTAGGCGGCGACATCGACGAGTGCTTGCTCGTCGCGTAAGGTCGTGACGATCGGGCGCATCTGCGCGCCGTAGACATCCTTGGGATGGGTGCCGCGCACGCCGCGCTGAAAATTTTTCAACTGTTCAACGACATACCAAGCCGCTTGGCCGGCCAGCGGTGGCGCGCCTAAGGCCACGATGCCGGCGCCGCTGGCGCCGTGACACGCGACGCAGACGGTAAAACGTTTTTCACCGTTGAGAAGATCGGCTGCGATACTTCCACATGGCGCACCCAGCGACAACGCCGCGATGAAAAATATGAGCGTTATAGGAATTCGTGCCACGGTAACGGCTCCTCATTCGGCAGAGCATCAATGCGCAGAGTAAGTGCCACCCCCAAGGCGAGAAGTTTCATCATCGCGGCGCATATCGGCGCCACCGGCAGCCGAGGACGAGCGTATCGATTGAACTTTTCACCTCCCGGGGGCAATTCATAAATCTGTCGTGTCGCGCACACGATCTCAGTACAAATACCCGAAACATAAAGAAAAAGGGAGGGAAATCCGTGGCTTATAGAGCAGTACTTTACTTAATTATTGGTTTCTTGGCGTTGGGCTCGGCAGCCGTTCAAGCGGCCGTGCACGATTTTGGCGTACTCCTTAGCGGTGCGGACGAGGTCCCGGCGGTCGCCACTGACGGCAGCGGCGAGGGCTTCGTGCTCTTCGACGATGATACCGGAGAGCTCGCATGGCTAGTCTCATTTCGAGCGCTGACCGCACCGATATATGCGGTTGGTGCCGGACCCACCGCACATATTCATCACGGGCCGATCGGCGGCAGTGGCCCACCGGTCATCTTTCTCGATTCTACCAATCCTGGTACGACGATCAGCGGCGAAGGTAAAAGCGAAGGGGTTTTTGCAGGCGCCTCGATCCTTGACAGCGTCGTCGACGCCGACATCATTACAGCGCTATTCGATGGCATGCTGTACATGAATTTTCACACCTCGTTTAGCGCCGGCGGTGAAATTCGGGGTCAAATCGTGCCGGCATCGGTCGTGCCGTCGCCCGTGCCGCTACCCGCCGCTGCATGGTTGCTGATCTCAGGCTTGTTAGCCGCGACGCGTTGGTGTCGTCGGACTAACAGCTAGTAGTCGCGGCACAAAAGCCTCGCGACACACTGTTTCTAAGGTCGACTGTTGGTAGAACTGGGCTAGCAGCGTGCCGGGCTTAAGAGTCCGAAGCGAAGCGCGTATTGGGCGAGACCATTTTTCTGCGATTTCGAGGCGCTGAGTGGTGCTATGTAACGAGAAATCGTGGCACCAGAGACGCCGCTTAAACTGCCGCCGCACTAGGATCGTCCTAAGTTCGACAGACTGCTAGACTGCGGTGCATGCGCGCCGCAGTCTATTTTTCTGGCATTGCTTTTATTTTGCTGCTCGGGCTACGGGCACCAAACTGCACGGCCGACGTCAATGTCATGCTGAATGTCGCCACGGATTACCCGTGGCGCGGTTATTCCAAATCGGACCACCACGCTGTCGCCCAAGTCAACGCCGAGTACACCCATCAAACCGGGGCTTACGCCGGGATCTGGGTCTCGACGGTTGATATCGAAGATCGCGACTATACCCGCAGCGCGGACCTCGAAGTCAATCCTTATCTGGGTTGGGGCTTCGCCTTAACTTCAAACTGGACAGTCAGCGGCGAACTGCAGTGGTATTTTTATGATCAACGCCTACGGCCGGATGCACTCGACTATGGTGAACTATATCTCTACGCGCACTATCGTCATACGGTGACATTGGTCGCTGCGTTTGCGCCGGACGCCTACGGCAACAGTCATGCCACCGTTAATGCCCAAGCGATCGCGAGAATTCCCGTAACGCCGACGCTAGGCGCAAGCGCCGGCCTCGGGCACTACGCCGCTAAACGTGCCTTGGAATACGATTATACCTACTGGGATCTCGGCCTTACTTGGGTTCACGGGCCCCTCGGCGTCGACATCCGTTATTTCGGCGCCCACCGTTCGGAGAAGGCGGGCGCCGCTATGCGCTATCCCGGCGGTACGCCGTATCGTGCCCACGTCTACGGCGAGGTCGCCCCTTACTTTGATGCAATGCATCACTTGGTGCTCACCGTATCCGTGCAATTTAATTAATGAGACGTGATGTAGTCGCTATTCTCGCCACGAACGGGCACTATCGGCAGCACTGCTTGAACCTTTTACCCGCTTAGACATATATACACCGCTAGCGACCGACAGCAATGTAGCAATGGCCCGAGACCCTAAGACGATAATCGGTAGCGGCAACGCGGCCGAGCGTAGTGCTGCAGATCGCGAAGATGTCGAACTCATGAAACATATCGCCGCGCGTGATCGGGATGCATTCGCACGTCTCTACGAGCGCTACTTTCACCGTCTTTGCCGTTTCGTCGCGCGTATGCAAGGCAATAGCGATTGCATCGAAGATATCGTCAATGATGTACTCTACGTCGTGTGGTCGCGGGCCGATCGTTTCACTTACGCTTCGAAGGTATCTACTTGGATTTTCGGGATCGCCTACAACAAGACACGCCAGCATGTGCGCCAACAATCGCGCTATCGAAACCTGATCACCGCCGGTACAGATGCGCTCATCGAGACGGGCGACACCGCGTGGTCTCGCGAAATCGAACAAAAGGATTTGCTTGCTGCGGCAATTTCCCGCTTAACGCCCGATCATCGCGCGGTGATAGAGCTGACCTACTACTACGGCATGAGCTACCAAGAGATCGCTGACATTATGAATTGCCCTGAAAACACGATCAAAACTCGCATGTTTCATGCGCGCCGCAAGCTGGCGACGGTACTCAAACTTCTACACCTCAGCGACACAACCTAGAAACGCTGTGCCTACGCCGTCAAAAAAATATCATGACCACGACGAAATCGCGCTCGTGCTGCCGTGGTATGTCAACAACAGCTTGAGCGATATCGAACGATCCATGGTCGAGGAACACCTCAGTTCCTGCGTTACGTGCCGCGCCGAGCTCAGCCACTTGCATGCGGTACGCGACGCAGTCGCGCATACTACCGTGCCGATGATCGATTCCGGCGTGGCCTTGCAGGCCTTAAATCAACGCCTCACGCGATCGCCGTCCCCGACCAGCGCGGTAATTCGCGCTATCGTGACACGGTGCTCACAGTACGGTTATCGCCTTACGAATTCACACGTTAGCTTAGCCGCGCTCTGTCTCGCGCTGGCGCTCGGTTTAACCGCGACGTTGATCCTCAATGAACGCTTCTCGCCTGCGCCGCCCAATCGGTATCAGACTTTGGGCGCGGACACCGCATATGCAAACGGCGCGCAAGATCTCCTGCGCATCGTGTTCGCCGACGATTTAAACCAAGCAGAAATAGCGCAGCTGCTCGATCAGTTCGGTTTGCGTTTACTGCCAAACACCACTGCGAGTTTGATACATACCGTGGCAATTGAATCCCGTCCTGGACGAGATCGCAGCGTTAGCACAGTGCTAAACGTGCTGCGTGCGTCAGGTGCGGTGCGCTATGTCGAATATGTCGATACCGGCGAAGGCAATGATAGCGCGGAGTAAGCCCGGTAAGTGGCGAACGCTGACCGCGTTCATCGCCGTGCTTGGGGGAACGACATGCACGGATGTCGCTGACAGGCCCGCGCTCGCCGCGGACATCGACGGCACAGAGTCTACCAGCGCGAGCACCGTGGCGCGCGATCAGCACGCACGCGCCCTGCTGGTCACGTTTCACAGCGGTACCAACTGGACCCACACTGCCGGGCCTAAAATGACCAGTTATCGCGTGCGCGGCCATTACCGCGAAAGTGCCTGGAGTCGCCGGCAAGCGCGGCGCCTGGCACGCGAACATCGGCTCCAAACGCGCGCGGATTGGCTGATCAGCGAGATCGATCAATATTGCGTGGTCTACGAAATCGGTCACCAACGGCAACTCGAGGACGTGATCGCGGCTGTTGCGAGCGATCCGGATGTCGTTGTCGTGCAGCCCATGGGGATCTTTCATACTCAAGCGGCGCCCGAGATCCCGCGTGCGGGCTCATTCGACGATCCCTACTACGGCTTGCAGGCCGTTTCCAAATGGCTGGATCTACCGAGCTTGCACCAGCGCGCGCAGGGGCACGGTATCGACATCGCCATCATCGATACCGGCATCGACGCGACGCACACCGATCTCATCGGTCAAGTGATCACGAGCAAAGATTTCACCGCCGGCAACAGCACGACGCTCAACGCAGAAAAACACGGTACTGCCGTCGCCGGCATCATCGCCGCGCATGCCGATAACGGCACGGGCATCGCCGGGATCGCGCCGGCGGCAAACCTGTTGTCACTGAAGGCGTGTTGGGCGCAAGACCCCGACCGTTTGCAAGCGACCTGTACGACTTACACCTTAGCAAGGGCGCTGAACGAAGCGTTGCGGCGTGGCGCCAAAATATTCAACCTCAGCCTCACGGGTCCATACGATGAGCTCCTGGCGCAGCTCTTGAATGAGGCAATTGCACGCAACATCGTAATCGTTGCCCCGCTACCACCAACAGCCAGCAAAGCAGAGCAGGTTTTTCCCGCCACTTATCCTGGCGTATTGGCCGTCTCGAGCTGGCCCCGCAGCCGCATCGCAACACTCGGCGATGCCACTGCGCTCGAAGCACCGGGTCGCGACATTATCACCACGACCCCGAATAATCGCTACGAATTTTTGACGGGAACGTCGTTCGCCGCCGCGCACATGAGCGGTCTCGCCGCTTTGATCCTTGAACAATTCCCGGACATGTCGCTGGCGCAGATGGCGAAATTAATGCGTATGCCCGATCCGCTTAGCCTGTCCGCGCGACCCTCAGATCCGCAACACCAGCTTGCCCATTTGTTCGCACGCGAATAGTTTTTCGTGTGCCCGCGCGACCTCGGTAAACGGTAGCGCTTCGTCTACGATCGGTTCGAGTTTGCGCGTCGCGACGAAGTCTACCAGCGCCTTGAATTCCGCCGGCGTGCCCATAGTCGACCCCTGAAAACGCAATTGCTTGAAAAAAAATCGTGCCATTTCGATACCGCTGGGCGGATTACCAAGCGTGGCACCATAAAACACAAAACGCCCGCCTGGCTTGAGCGTACTAAGGGCGGCGTTGACTACCTCTCCGCCGGCACTATCGATGACCAAATCGAAACCCCCAGATTCTTTTTTCAATGCCTTGCCCCACCCCGCAGCGTGATAATTGACACCGCCCGCGGCCCCCAGGGTCGCGGCGGCGTCGAGCTTAGACTCGGCGCTGCTCGTTACCCACACCTCGGCGCCGTGTTCACGTGCCCACATGAGCGCGAAACCCGCCACCCCACCGCCGATGCCCGTCACCAGCACTTTTTGACCGGCTTGCACCTCGCCGTGCGTCACCACCGCGCGCCACGCCGTTAAGCCGGCCAAAGGTAGCGCGGCTGCTTGTTCCCAAGTCAGATGCTCAGGGCGCGCACAAATATCACTGGCGGGCGTGCAGACGTATTCAGCAAACGTACCTTGATCGGGCATGCCCAGGACGCGAAAATTCGCGCCCCCACAGCGCGGATCTTCACCCCAGTCACGGGCGGGATAGAGCACGACTTCGGTGCCGAGCAAACCGACGTCGACACCATCACCGCAGCGCTCGACTACACCCGCACCGTCAGAACCGCCGATGCTCGGGAGTTGTATGCGCCCGTATTCACCCACCGTGATCCACACGTCACGACGATTCAACGCACAAGCGCGCAACTTTATCCGCACTTCTCCCGCGCCCGGCTGCGGATCCGAAACCTCTTCGAGTCGAACATTTGCCGGACTACCGATTTTTCTGAGCACTGCTGCCTTCACTAATGCACCCCCTTCGTTTGTTCCAAGCGCCGCGGCAGCGTTGCCAACACCGCGCGCCGCTGCGCCGCTGACAAGCTCGTCCAAGCGGCAATCTCCTCGCCGGTGCGTCCACAACCTATGCAAGTGCCCGCCGTCGTATCGAGCTTGCATACACTGATGCAAGGCGTTTCGATCGCGCCAACGGCTGCGCGTGAGGGGCGCTGCGCATGCGCTAGGTCGGCGAGATAATGCATGCCGGCGATCGCGCGGTTGCCGTACCAAGAGGTCATCTCGCCGTCGATAATTTCTACCTGGGCAAACCCCAGCGCCCGCAATTCGGCGCAGTGTTGCGCGCGAAAGGGATACGGCTCGCTGCTCAAGAACACGCGGTCGACTTCCTCAAGATAGGCCGCCAATGAAATCGTCGGATAACGTAGCGTGGCCTCGGCCGGCAGCGTATCCCAACCGAACGCCGCTAAACAGCGCGAAATATAAGTATCGCGAGAAACCGTCATCCACGGAGCACGCCAGATCAAGTATAAAACCCGTTGCCCCACACCCGAGATTTCGAGTCGCCGCTGCCACGCGTCGTTAAACGCGGCCACCAACTGTGCTGCTTCCTGCTCCCGTGAAAAAATGTAACCGAGCAACCGATAGAGCGGCGGGTTGTCAGTTGGTGATTGCGGATGCGTGACGATTACATGTGGCACTAGGGCCGCCAGTTGATCGGCAATTTCACGGGTGTTTTCATCGATATTGAGGATCACATGCGATGGCTCTAGCGCTGCGATTTTGTCTACGTGCACGTCTTTCGTACCGCCGACTTTTGCAATTGAGCGCACTTGCGCGCGCGGATGCACGCAAAATCCCGTGCGGCCGACGAGCACGCTGCCGAGTCCTAAGGCAAACAACAGTTCAGTGATGCTCGGGACTAGCGAGATAATGCGCACTCGACCACGCGCGCGACGATGGCGAGTTCCGACAGCATCGCTAATGGCTGCCGCCGACTGGGTCTCATTTTTCACGTCACATGTTGCGGCGGTACTCGCCACCAACTTCATACAAGGCCGCTGAAATTTGACCCAAAGACGCAACTTTGACCGCTTCTACGAGCGTGTTGAAGAGATTCTCCCGGCGTCGTGCAACATGTTGCAATTCGCCCAGCACTGCGGGCCATTCTTGCGCATGGCGCGCCTGAAACGCGCGTACGGCGCTGATCTGATCCGCTTTTTCTGCATCAGTCGAGCGCATGAGTTCGACCGTCATCAACTCATCTTCGTGACCCGATTCCTGCAAAAACGTATTCACTCCAACAAGGGGATAAGAACCGTCGTGCTTGCGGCTTTCGTAGTAGAGGCTTTCTTCTTGAATCTTACTGCGTTGATACATGGTATCCATGGCGCCCAGAACACCGCCCCGCTCGGAGATCCGCTCGAACTCCGCATAAACCGCGTCTTCGACGAGATCTGTGAGTTCATTGATGATGAACGATCCCTGCCATGGATTTTCGCAATAGTTGAGCCCTAACTCACGGTTGATGATCAACTGGATCGCCACCGCCCGACGCACGGATTCTTCCGTCGGCGTTGTGATCGCTTCATCGTAAGCATTCGTGTGCAAGCTATTGCAACTGTCGAATAAAGCGTAGAGCGCCTGCAGGGTCGTGCGAATATCATTGAAGCTAATTTCTTGCGCGTGCAGCGATCGCCCCGACGTTTGAATGTGATATTTCAACATTTGCGAGCGTGGGCTCGCACCGTAACGTTCGCACATCGCGCGCGCCCAAATGCGGCGTGCGACGCGTCCGATCACCGAATACTCAGGGTCCATGCCATTTGAGAAAAAGAAACTCAAGTTCGGCGCAAAATCATCAATGCGCATGCCGCGTGCGAGGTAGTATTCGACGATCGTGAAACCATTCGCCAAGGTAAAGGCGAGTTGTGAAATGGGGTTCGCACCCGCCTCGGCGATGTGGTAGCCGCTGATCGAGACGCTATAGAAGTTTCGCACTTTGTGATCGACAAAATACTGCTGCACGTCACCCATCATTTTCATGGCGAACTCGGTGGAGAAAATACAGGTATTTTGTGCTTGGTCTTCTTTGAGAATGTCTGCTTGTACAGTGCCGCGTACGCTGCTTAAAGTTTCTTCCTTGATGCGTGCATACGTATCGGCGTCGACGACTTTATCTCCCGAGGTACCCAGCAGCCCTAAACCCAAGCCCTGGTTGCCATCTGGCAACTCGCCTTGATAGCGGGGCCGTGATTGCCCCTGAAAATAGTCTTCGAGTTTTTTTTCAGTGGCCGACCACTGCCCCGTTTCGCGCAGATGTTTTTCGACCTGTTGATCGATTGCGGCATTCATAAAAAATGCCAATGCGATCGGTGCGGGCCCGTTGATAGTCATTGAAACCGATGTATTCGCCGCACATAAATCGAAGCCGGAATAAAGTTTCTTAGCGTCGTCGACTGTGGCGATCGACACTCCCGAGTTGCCCACTTTGCCATAAACATCGGGCCTCTCGTGGGGGTCCTCGCCGTAGAGTGTGACCGAATCGAAGGCCGTCGATAGGCGCACCGCAGGTTGCCCGGTGGCGAGGTAGTGAAAACGCCGGTTCGTGCGCTCAGGCGTCCCTTCGCCCGCGAACATGCGGATCGGATCCTCACCGGCGCGCCGATACGGATAAACGCCACCCGTATAGGGGTAGGACCCGGGCAAGTTTTCCCGCAAAGAAAAACGCACCCGATCGCCCCAGCCATCGAATTTCGGCGGCGCGATCTTAGGCACCCGTTGGTGGCTTAAAGTCTCGCGATAATTATCGCCTTCGACGACTTTATCGCGCACCTTGTATTGGTACTTATCTGCGGTAATTCCGGCGATCTTTGCATCCCATTCTCGCAGGGCCTGGAGTGCCTCAGATCCGAGCGCAGATAGCGCCGCGTTATAGCTGCGGCGCAGCTTGCCCTGTACTTCGTCATCACGACAGAGCGCTTGCGCATAGGGCTCACCGGGCTTCACCGCCGCCGGGTCTTCTATCACACGCAGCGCTTCAAAGCAGTGTTGCGCGCGGTTTGCTGCCGCTGCACGCTGTTCGATGTCATCATTAATCGCGCGCCCTTGCTCGGCAATCTCGGCGAGGTAGCGTCCGCGGTTACTCGGGATGAGCACCGTTGCGCGTGGTTCCTTCTCGGCGACTTCCAGCTCGAGCGCAAAGGCATCATTAGCGGTTTTTTCACGCACGGCCGCACACAGCTGCGAGAACATCCAGGTCAGACCGGGGTCATTGAATTGACTCGCGATCGTCGGGTACACCGGCACCGCCTCAGCGGGCGTATCGAACTGATTATGATTGCGACGCCATTGTTTGCGCACATCTCGTAGCGCATCTTCCGCGCCGCGTTTGTCAAACTTATTCAGCACGATGAACTGCGCAAAATCGAGCATGTCGATCTTTTCGAGCTGACTCGCCGCGCCATAATCGCTGGTCATAATGTAGATGGGCAAATCGACCCAGTCGACAATTTCACTATCGCTCTGCCCGATGCCAGCGGTCTCCACAATGACGAGGTCGAAAGCTAGGGATTTTAAAAACGTGATGGCGTCGCCCAACATCGCACTGGTCGCAAGATGTTGCCGGCGGGTGGCGATGGAACGCATATAAATGCGTTCGTGTCGCAGGCTGTTCATACGGATCCGATCACCGAGCAAGGCGCCACCGGTACGGCGGCGCGTTGGATCGACCGCCAATACCGCCACCCGCAGCGCCGGAAAATACTGCATGAAGCGCGACAGCAGCTCATCGGTAACCGAGCTCTTACCAGCGCCGCCGGTGCCGGTAATGCCGAGCACCGGCACCTGGGCCCCGGCCATACGCCACTCTTTACGGATTTTTTCCAACTCTTGCTCGCGCAACATACCGTCTTCGAGCGCCGATAACATTTGCGCGATGCTCAAATGATCGTCGCGATCAACCGACGTCGGCACCCTGGAGGGCAAGCGCGCTTGCCGTGCCCGGTCAACGAGATCCTCGATCATGCCTTGCAGCCCTAGGCGCATGCCGTCATGCGGATGGTAGATTTTCGCGATGCCATAAGCGTGCAAGGCATCGATTTCTTTGGGGGTAATCGTACCGCCGCCGCCGCCGAAAATGCGTATATGCCCTGCCCCCGCGTCTTTGAGCATATCGTGCATATATTGGAAGTATTCATTATGGCCACCTTGGTAAGAACTGATCGCAATCGCATCGGCGTCTTCTTGAATTGCGGCGTGCACGACATCGGCGACACTACGGTTATGTCCAAGGTGAATGACTTCCGCGCCGGAACTTTGGATCAAACGCCGCATGACATTGATCGCCGCGTCATGGCCGTCAAACAACGATGCCGCCGTTACGAAACGCAGCGGGAGATTGATTGCTTTACTGTCGTTGGCGGTATTAATTTCCTGTGCTCGAATACTCATGCGTGCTCTCCTGCGGTGCCGTGCGTGTGTTGCGCGCAAGAATTAAGTGCTAAGGTCATTTGCTGTTTGAGCCCCTCGTGCAAAGCTTCGATTTGCTGTTCCGATTCGGGCGCTACCAACCATTGATAGACGATCCCGATAATCGCCGCGCAAAACTGCTCCGCAACCCGTGCCACGTCGATGCCATTGTCTATCTCGCCCGCTGCAATGCCGTCTCTTATCCACGCTTCCACGTCACGTTGGCGACGTGCGTGAATATTCGATATGACTTCTTGCAAATCGGCATGCGGTCCAATGGAATCAAACCACAGCATATAAAATGCTCGAATGCGATCGGGCGCCTCTCTCACAAATCGGTAATGCGCATCGGTAGCCGCGTGGATCGCCGCGAGCCCCACTCGCTCTTGCACGGCCCCACGCAATTCATGCAGCCATTCTTCCCCCACTGCGCGAATGATGAATGAATAGAGGGCCGGTTTGCTGCCAAAGCGATGGCTAGCGAGCCCGCGACTGTAACCGGCCCGTTCACCGACTTCTTTTAACGTCGTCGCCGTTGCCCCGCGTTCGCAGACGAGACTAATCGCGGCCGCTAACATGCGCCGATCAGACAAAGCGGTGCGTTCTGCTTGCGTGCGCCGCGCAGATTCCGAGCGTAACGCGGTCTCCATGGCGAAAAGTATTGCGCAAAATTTACTTGTTTGCAACAAGCAAGTTCGTTGAGCAGTAGCATAAAGCAACGCATCACCGGTAAAAAACACGCCCAGCGTCGCCGATTTGTGCGTAGTGCGCGCCCCAAACCACGAGACACACGTGAGCGTGGTCGCACCCTCGCTGGCGTCGGCAAATCTTGCGCCGACAGGCGTCATTTTCATAAGACAACGTCAGCCCACATTTGCTGTCTTGGCGGCGTCATCCCGCACTTGATGCGGGATCCAGTAGTAATAAGATCCACCTACCACATGGTTTCGTATGTTGCTCAGCTTCCGGAGCCGAAACAATCTCGGCATGACATGCTGTTCCTCGAACGATGACAGGAGAAAAGCCCATGAACCGCCTGGCCGGTAAAACCGCGCTCATTACGGGCGCCAGTCGTGGCATCGGCAAAGCGATCGCCGCAGCCTATGCCGCAGAAGGTGCAGATCTGATCCTCAATGCACGCGACGAAAGTCGACTCAAGACAGTTGCCGCAGAAATTAGCGCGGCGCACGCCGTGCAAACAACGACGCTTGCGGCAGATATTGCAGCAGAGAAAAGTGCCGTAGAGATGGTCGCGCAAGCACAAAACATCTCACCGATCGATATTCTGGTTAACAATGCCGGCATTCATATCGCCGCACCCTTTTGCGATTATCGCTTCGATGATTTTAAGAAGGTCATCGACGTCAACGTGCACAGCGTGTTTCTCGTCACGCGCGCAGTATTGCCCGCCATGATAGAACGACGTGTAGGGCGAATAGTGAACATCGCCTCGACGGCAGGGAAATGGGGTTCCCGTAATCAAAGTGCATACAATGCATCGAAACACGCGGTCATCGGTTTGACACGTTGTTTGGCTCTGGAGATGGCGCCACACAACATCAACGTCAACGCGATCTGCCCGTGGGTCGTGGAGACTGATATGGCGAAATCATTTCTCCACGGACACGCCATCGCCAGCAATGTCTCGACCGAGGAACTCGCAACAGCGATTCAAGCTAGCGTGCCTATTAAGCGCTGGATTCAACCGGTGGAAGTCGCTAATCTCGCGGTGTATTTGGGCTCGGATGAAGCGAGTTTCGTCAATGGCCAAGCGTGGGCGATCGACGGTGGCTACACGATGATTTAGGCGTTATCGATCTAGAAATAGCGTTGCAATTCGATTTGCAAATAGTCATCGCGTTCGAGGGACCACAACAAATCACTGCGGTCGACGTCGAAAAACATTCGTATTTCTATTTCTATTTTCCAGCGATCACCGAGACGCCGAGACGCCTCGACGTTAAAAAATCCTGCGTTGCCATTAAGGTCATTAGAAAGCCCGGCGAGCACCGCTGTATCCTGAGCGTCGTTCAAGGCCCAGCGTGCGCCGAGGAAAACATCGTGATTGAATGGCGTTAGCGCACTTTCATGGCGATCGTCAAAATGATACTCGCCAAGCACGCCGAGATCTGTAACAGAACCGATAACCCCCACGAGCGTATATTCGAAACCGCCGACTGCGGCAAAAAAGTCATCGCCCTGCCCGCTACGTCGCAACGCTTCAAGTTTCCATAGCCAGTTACCTTTAGTCGCTTGAACGTCCAAGCCGGTTTGATGAATTAGGTCATAGAACGGGATCAATACGGGCTCGCCCGAGGCCGTAAGGTTCGCTATAAAACGTGGTTCACGACTCGTGCCCCAAAAATGATAAAGACCGAAATCGTAGTCACCAACATAGTTTGAATAGCGGATCGCGTAATCGAGATGGTGGTTCTCGGCAGCTGATTCGTAGCGTGCCTCACTACTGTCGACGCGCAAGGCGCTGCGTAATCGACCGCTGCGGCCGGGGAACGTCCGTTCGCGAAAACCGGGTAATGCGAAGAAATCGAGCGTACCCCAATCGCGAATGAGCGCGAAATTGATCATCGGTTGGCCGAGCTTATCTTCGCCATCAATGTTCTCGACGAGATCGGTCTGGTTGACGATATCAACCAAATGGTTCGACTCCGCAACGCCCCAAAAAAGCTTGCGGATCCCGAGGCGCAGCTCCCAATTAGCCGACGCTTTGAACCAAGTCAACTCGCGAATATCAAGGTGCGAGCGACGCGAATCACCTTGGTCGAGGCGCGCGAAAGGCGTGAAGATAAAACCCTGCCGACCCGAATCCCATTCCCAATAAAATTCCGGCTGCAGTGAAAGCGAGCCGTTAGCACCATGTTGATCGGCAAAACGCGCCGACTGCAAAAACAAACGCGCTTCGGCACTGATCGCCCCGGTAAGCTCAAAATCGACCGCGCATGCTTCGTTGGCGCTGATTAGCATCAAGATCACAGCGCACACGGCAGACCGTAGTATCCCAGAATCCATACGAGAATTCTAGCATATATTATTCTTAATCAATTAGTTATTAAATAATTTTAAGGTAAATGGTAGATATTTTGCGGTATTCCGCCGACGCTTAGGCCTTCGCGACCGGCGTGCAAGGGTATTACTCGCGCTAGGCGGCGAGCGCGCGTGATTGCCGGATCGAGCGACGCCAAGTTTGCTGGTGGAAATTTAGCTCGCAGCGTTCGCCCTGAGGATAAAACGTGCACCCCAAGCGCCCGCGGAAAATGCAACAGTGAACCACGCCTTTGCCTACCGGCCCGTCTAAGCGGCAGTTTTGAGTATGTTGGCGTAGCGTTTAAGAAAAACAAACACACGCAATCAAAAAGGTGCGCGACGTCCACCCTCTGTTATAACGCGAGAACGAGTCTCACATCTTTTTCGACTTCTCGGGGTTTCGGTGCTTGCAGACTGCCGGCGCGCTCGCTTAGCAAGAACTTATCGCGCGTTGTGATTTGGGCAATATTGACGACCGACTCGCGACCCAGTTTCACATGACGTTTGGAGAGCAACACGTTGCCCGGCGCTGCCGCTAGTTTTTTTATTTAAAGAAATCGCCGCAACGACAACCGTATTAATGCGACTGCGATTAAAGTCGCCAGACTGGCTACGGGTGCCCGCCGGAGCGCTAGGGAGTTACCATAACCACCTGCTCTGATTCGCAGTTTGGGATGCTCCAGGCCACATGCCAGACCATATGTATGGGTCGATTGTCGTGGCCCCATGCCAGCACTCGCACGCACGGGTCTCGCGAAAAATCGAAATAGTCCTCAACCGCATCCTGCGCATACAATGTCATCGCGGACAAGCTCCTGGTAAGCATGCTGTGAACTTCGCACCAGTTCAGTGCCGAGGCGCCTTTGAATCTATGCCCTTAATCTGGTTCGGGGCGCGATCCACCGAAAATCCCCCCGGAGACACGGCAATAGTGGCACCTATGGTAGACCCTACGAAAAAGTTTTCCGAACACCCTACTCGTTCCCAAATTTTTAAAGTAAAATATTTAGAATCATCCATAAGCATTGATAATTCAACAGCGGAGTGTTTGAATGAACCATTGCCGTAACCGCCTATTCTCGATAGTTTTTGCGAGTTCGATCGCAGCACCGCTAAATCTTAGCTGGGCGGCGCCAGCCTTCAACGACATCGACACCGGCCTCGATGCTGATGGCGGCGTGCTTGTTGGTGCCTCGAAAACACCGCCGCAGAAGGCCTTGGCAGCGGTCGTGCAAGATATCTGCCCGTCCTCACTTGGTCATATCACGGACGCGGACCTGCAAGATCGCTGCTCAGAGCTAGTGCAAGCGGTGAACTCGGGCGATAGTAATCGCGTGATACAAGCGCAACGGGGTCTACAAGCGGTAGCACCGGAAGAAAGCGCGGTCATCGGCACCAGCTTGCTCGACGCCGCGGGCGCACACGCTGATAACATCGGTGAACGGATATCGAACATCAGGGGCGGACCGCTCTCCGGTGCTGGCCTGACGCAACACCAATCGCAAGATTATTATTGGACCGGCGCTGCGGGCGACGTGCAAAGCCCGTGGGGGGTGTTCGTCAGTGGCCTCTACACTAGCGCCGATCGAGACACGACTATCCGTGAATCGGGATTCGAAGCAGATGACTTTGGATTCACTGCTGGCATTGACTACTCATTTTCAGACGCTTTGCTTTTGGGTGCAGCATTTGGCTATCGGGATTCTGATGCTGACATCGATGTCAATGCGAACAGCAACGGCGGCAGCCTAAAGACCGATAGTTATAGCGGATTCATATACTGGTCGATTTTTCCCAGCGCTGACTGGTATATCGATGCCATGGTCGGGTATACAAAAAGCGATCACGAACAAGACCGCCGCATTGCTTATTCGACCGTACTGTTAAGCGCACTCGGTCCGGGGACAACGACAGTCAACCAATCTGCGCTGTCTAACACCGATAGCGAAGAAATATCCTTCAGCGTCATGGCCGGTTACGACGTCGACCTCGGCCAGTGGGTTTTGAGTCCTTACGGACGGTTTGATTACGCAGATATCGAAATCGACGGATACACCGAACGAATGTCCAATCCGGGCGCGCCCGGGAGTGGGCTCGCCTTGCAAATCAACTCACAGGAATTCGAGTCGCTAACCACGACACTGGGCGCATCGTTTACAACCGAAATCGGGACGACGTTTGCACAACTCTACCCGCAAGTATTCGCCGAATACACGCATGAGTTCAAGAATAATAACGATCCCCTGATAGGACGCTATGTTAACGAAACCTTGCAACGTCGATTCGCCTTGTTGCGTGACCAACCCGATCGCAATTATTTCAATGTTGGTGCCTCTCTCACCGCGATGTTCACCGATACTTTGTCCGGCTTTTTCCGCTACCAGGCGCTGGTCGGATACGAAGACTTGTCAGTACACGCATTCGAAATCGGGATCCGATCGACGTTTTGAATTATTTGCGTTGCGAAATCTAGGGACACAATACCTAATTCAGCGTTCTCAGCTGACAGATGGTCGTTAGAAAGTTGTAATGTGTCCCCAGAATCGTGCCCCGATCTAAATTTTCGCCCTAGACGCGGTTTTTTTCTTAACGCGGCAATAGTCACGGGTGTGTATCCTGATCGATAATGCCTTTGATTACACTGGCCGCAATGTCATCTTGATCGAATTTGGAATACACTGAGGTTTCGTCAGGTTGCTGAATCAATGTCAAATTGTTCTGACAAAGACTAACCATCGCTATTCATCATTAGGCGCATGTCACCTGCGACCACGTTTGAAACGCCCTCGAGCCAAGTTCGCGATAGTTCTCTGCTCTAAGGTGATGACGGCCGCGGCGAAACAAATTGTTGCACTGCCCGTGTACACTTAGAAACCGTTGCGCGTGACCATCAGATCAAAATCCGTGCATTTGTCTTTCTTGCTCTCGAGTTGGTTCATGGGATACTTCCACGCGGTTGTTGGCGTACTGATCCTGGCAGTGGGGGACCGATGGCATTAACTCACGTTTGGCCGCGGCGTAACTGCGAAGTTTGTCGGTTGTAATTTCTATTGGCGCTTGGGCTTGTGATCGCAAGATCTTTCGAAAGAAACGCTTAGCAGCCTGAGTGTCTTTATGCTTTTGCACGAGGATCTCGATGAGGTCACCGTCTTGGTCGACAGCACGCCAAAGATATCGATGTTGACCTTGAATCGATACGACGACTTCGTCGAGGAACCATCGATCGCCGCGCGGGCCTAGGTGTTTCTTGATTTTTCGTGCGTAGTGCGGCCCAAACGTGCGGCACCACTGGCGGATCGTTTCGTAAGAAACGGTGATACCGCGTTCTGCAAGTAGATCCTCGACATCGCGAAAGCTCAACGTAAACCGGTGATAGAGCCACACCGCTCGGGCAATTATTTCGGGCGGGAATCGATGGTAGTGTCAGAAATTCTGTGTTTGAGCCGTTTAAAGAAATCAATCGTTTAAATTAAACCGCTCTCCGAACTGGATTGCAAACTGGGTTTTGGCATGAGACCAGGCGATGGGTGGGTTCTTCCATTTCGCCGTGATATTTCTCAATGCCAGCCAGATCAATTTCGTTGCCGCTTCATCATTCGGGAAGTGGCCTTTATTGCGGATGCTTTTTCGCACGCCGCTGTGTAGCGATTCAATCGCATTTGTCGTGTAGATAATCTTTCGCACGGGTTTAGCGAAAGCAAAGAACGGGATGATGTGCTCCCAATGCCGTCGCCAGCTTTGTCCGACCGTCGGAAACTTTTCACCCCAATCACTTTGTTCGAATTCGCTTAGCGCCTGCTCGGCCGCTTCGACAGAATCAGCTTGGTAAATCGGCTTGAGCGCCGACGCTAGCGCCTTACGATCTTTCCATGAGGCCAACGCGAGTGAATTGCGGATGAGATGGACGATGCAGGTCTGCACAACCGTATCGGGAAACACCGATGTGATAGCGTCGGGGAATCCTTTGAGGCCATCGACAACTGCGATGAGGATGTCGTTGAGGCCGCGGGATTTGAGTTCGTTCATCACACGGAGCCAAAATTTAGCGCCTTCAGTTTGTTCGATCCATAAGCCCAATACTTCCTTGTGGCCCGAGCAACGCATCCCGATGGCCAGATACACCGCCTTGTTGCGGACCAGGCCTTCGTCACGGATTTTCACGCGCAACGCATCGAAGAATACCACCGCGTAGGTGGATTCCAACGGACGCGATTGCCACGCCCTCACTTCGTCGATAACTGAATCAGTCACCACCGAAACGAGATCCGGTGATATCGATACGCCATACAGTTCACCAACGTGCGATTGAATATCCCGGGTACTCATCCCTCGCGCATACAGCGCGATGATCTTTTCATCGAAGCCTGGGAATCGGCGTTGATATTTTTTGATTAACGCCGGGTCGAAGTGACCGTGACGGTCTCGGGGAATGTCCAGAACAATCTCGCCATCGTCGCTCAACACCGTCTTCTGGCTTGAGCCATTACGGTGGTTGCCAGCTTGCTGCTCGGCTTCGCCGTCGAGGTGCGCATCCATCTCTGCGTTGAGCATTCGCTCAGCCAGGGCCTTCTTAAGGTCGCCAAGCAACCCCGCCGAACTCAACGCCGTCGCCGGGTCTTGTCCTTTGAGAAGCTCGTCTAAGATATCGGCGTCGAACGCCGGGGATTTTGCTTTTGCCATACTGCTCTCCTTCCCATAGCAGGATAGTATGGCTCAAAACACAAAATTACTGACAGTCTCGAATCGATAGCCGCGATAATCAGGAATCTCTGTCATGAACCAATTATCGGTGATTAGACACCAACCTGACATATATGAACCATCCCCTATTGCAAGTTGATCGTCGAAAGATTTCATAGGTCAGAGTTGCAGTCATATATTCGGCATTCAAGCGAAGCTTGTGCCCTGATGTAAATCCGCGCTTCCCCACCTCATCAAAACCATGACCTCAACGGGCCGTGCCAGGTTTCTGGTTCTAGGAAAGCCGGTGTGACCTATTCACCATCATTCCAATCAACGTTAGCAAATTCGTGATCGTCTTACGTCCGTTGAAAAAAGCTGTCCGATATTGAGTATCAGGCAGCGGTTGCTTGCACGCCGTAATTAAATCCTTCGCCGCTACTGAGCATCGACCAAATGATCCGTGCGTTCTTATTGGCCAATGCGACAGCTGCCTTGTTGTGACTCAGTGTCGCCTTTTTTCTGCCGACCCAACGGGTATAGTCATTATCTGAGCCTTTATAATGACTCAAGACTGATCTGGCGCCGTGGACAAACAATGTCCGCAAATACTGGTCACCCCGTTTGCTGATACCAAGGAGAACTTGTTTGTCTCCGCTGGACGATTGCCGCGGAACCAGTCCTAACCAGGCCGATAGATGGCGACCGTTACGGAACTCGTTTGCGTTTGGTACGGCGGCTACGATCGCCGTGGCAGTGAGTTCACCAACACCGGGTATCTTCAGTATGCGTCGACAGGTTGCATTTTGCCTACAGAGTTGGCGAACCCGCGTATCCAGCATTTTCAATCTGCCTTCAACAGCCACCAGCTCGTCATACAATTCCTGCATCCACACTCGTGATAAGGGCGTGAGCTCGTTATCGTCTTCGGCAATGGCTGCACACAGTGATCGTTTAACCTTGGCGGCGCCTGCTGTAAGAACAATCCCATACTCCAGGCACAACCCTCTGATCTCGTTGATCAATGCTGTCCGGTTTTTTACGATCCGAGTCCGTATTCGATGGATTGACTGAATATCTTGCTGCTCAACTTGCTTGACCGGCACAAAATTCATCGACGGCCTGCTGGCTGCTTCAACGTTCGCTTGTGCGTCATTCGCATCATTCTTGTTGGTCATCATGAATGGCTTAACGAACTGCGGACTGACCAGTTTTACCGTGTGGCCACTGCGCTGGAAAACACGTGCCCAGTAATTAGCGCCTCCGCATGATTCCATTGCGATGCGACACACCGGTAACTTAGCAACGTAGACCGCGAGCTGATCTCGCGGCAAACGTTTTCGCAGAACCGTTTTGCCGGTCCTGGCAGTACCGTGAAGCTGAAAAACATTCTTAGCAAGATCAATACCTAATACGCTAATGGTCCTCATGATTATCTCCCATCCCAAGTTAAGGCTCGAAAGCCCTTAGGCTAGTCCGGCGATTGCAACCAAGCTAGCCAAGTGGGGGGGGATGGTTCATTAATTAGAACTGTCATCTCGACAATTAATGTTGAATCGATTGAGTAGCGCCCATGTGTATGTATCGATTTTAAACCACGTTGTATGCACCCGCGCACCCAGAGTGCAGAATGCCTCTACAGCGATATTGATCAAAGCGTAGCGCCTGTATTTGCTTTACGCGCCGCCTTATAGGCAGATCGAGCACGCAAACGTTCGTGGTAGCGGGTGAGGTTTTCCGGAAGCATGATGTCTAGCATCATCGCCCAATCAAGAATTGAACCGACGTGTATATCGGCATCGGAAAAACGCTCGCTGACACAGTAGTTTTGATCGCCGAGGAAGCCAGATAATACGGCAAGTTGACGATCCGCATAATCATAGGCGGCACGGGTCGCGGTTGGCGCTTCGCCGTATATATCTGGCAGACCTTCGTGACGGCGGATCACATACAAGGCCGTCGCGTCGATTTCCATTAGCGTAAAAATGATCAAGCGATCGATCATGGCGCGCTCTGTCACGGACCACACCTGCTCCGAAAAGTTATTCATTAAATAGCGCGTGATCGCCGCACTCTCGGTGAGCGTTAGCGTACCGTGTTGCAGCGCCGGTACTTTTTTCCCCGGGCTAACCAATAAGAACTCCGCCTCTTCCATCTGCGGGGTGCGCGGTTGGATAAGGCGCGTCTCGTAGGGCAATTGAAGCTCGTGCAAGGCCCAGTGTACGCGTAAAGTTCTTGGTGTGCCGATCCCCCACACCACAATGTTGTGTTGCATCTCGGCGCTTAGCTCATCGTCGGGTTCGTTACTCATCGGACAAAGCGCAAGGCTCGTTAGTCGGGATTCAACTGACGTGTATAGGAAGCATAAAGCCGCATTCTGATGAATGACAAGCCTGTGAAGCGCTGACTGGTGCTGGTTGGTTTGGGCAGGAGGTGCAAAACTTGCCGTAAGTGGGCCTTATTTGGCGAACGTTGCGGTGTTTGAGCGCGGGGTATGGGTCATTTTCCAGGTTCGGTGCGAACGAAACCCTGCGGGGTGCGGGAAGGACCTCGGTGCGGTGAAGAGCGTGACGGTCAGAGCGTGTCGAACAGGGGCGGCTGAGGGGGGGTTCGGGTAGTGAGTCGGGGTCGGTTGTTGGTGCGGGCCTATCGAGGTGGTCGAAGGTTTTGCGGATGACGTGGGGATCCTCGATGCAGGCAATGATCTTGACGGTGCCGCGGCAGGCGTGACAGGTCTCTCGTATAGACGCCCCCTTTGTCGACCTGGAAGCGCTGGCTCACGAGCTCGAGCGGGTTGAGACCTTGGACTTGCATCCTGGTATCGGCGTGCTGGGTAACGCATTAAGTGTAGAAGTTTCGATTTGATCTGACACTTGAGTTGAAAAAACGAGGGTTACCGGTTTTAATGGAGAGCAAGTTCGACCCCTAGACCCGATACAGGAAGGGAACTACAGCGTTGGCGGCTGCGAAGACCAGATGGGGGTTCGATCTTGAGACGTTGCCGGGGAGTCCGCCTGTCGAGCGCTTGACGCCGGTCTTCGAGTTGCTGTTCGGTAGCGGCGGGCTGCTCGAGCCCCGCAAGGTCGGCAAGGACAAGCTCCCCGCGAGCGAGCCCGTGACCCACCTGGTCGACCGCTATTCGGACGCCCAGTCACGGTCCAACAAGGGCCACCTGATGTACGTCGACGGCAAGGACGACGCCTTCATCTCGGTCAGGTTCTCTCTGCGGGCCGGTGCCGGCGGCTCGATCGGTGGGCTGCTACCAGAAGCCGAACCCGGCGTCCTTCTCGAACGCGTCTCTTCGATCTTCGACGAGATGGAGGCGATGTTTGCCGCCGTCTTCGTCGGCGAGCGCAAGCGGAACATGCTCGGCCGAAACGCGGCCCATCGCGAAGCGACGAAGGCTGAGCACGGCCAAGCAGCCTTCCCGTTTTGGATCCGTTGGGGTCTACCAGGACTGGCGTGGCGCTCGATGCTCGGCCGACCGTTCATCGAGCAGATCGGTGAGGACCGGCTCCACGAGCTCGGCTCCGATCTGGCCTGGCCCGTCGGTGATCATTGGGTCGTCGCCGGCTGCGATGACCCAGCGGAGTGGACCGTCGACCCGATGTGTTCACAGGAACGATCGCTGATCGACCAGCTCGGCCCCGAGCACTTCTTCGACGTGGAGACCGGTCGTCTGCCAACGGTGCTGCCTCAGCTGCCACCGCAACCGTCGTTTCCGGTCACGTTCAACGATTCGGAACCAACGCCGAGGTCCGAGCCGGCCGACCCCACTCCCCTCGACCAACTCAGAGCCAAGGCGGCCTGGGTCGTGCAACGGATGACCGAGATGATCCCCGACTTCGAGGACGATGCCCAGCTGTACTGGGTCGAGGAGTTCCTGCGCGACAGCGCGGCCGCCGACCACGACTACCTGGTCGACCTCTACGGCGCCTGGCTCGGGGAGTACTTGCGGAAGGCCATCGACGGGGCCTGGGTCGAAACGCCCGACGGATGGATGGTCAACAGCCCCGACGGCGCCACCCACGATCCCCACGGTCGGATGCGGGCCTACCTCGAGGACAACACCGCAGAGCTCGACCCCTGGATCCGTTCGATCACCGATCCCGGCTGAGCCCGGGGCCATCGTTTCGAGACAAAAGGTGCCTGGCACCGGTGTCTCGAAACTGGCGGGTCTATTCGACGAATTCGAGAACCCGGCTGGTGCCGAGTCGACGGCCGTCGGGGTAGGTGACGATGAGCGTGACCCGGAACACGCCGGCACCGTCCGGTTTCACTATGTACTGGTTCCCGGGGAGAACGCGGCCGTTGGGATCGTGCCATTCGGGATCGGTTGCCCCTTCGGCGGCGGTGAACATATAGATCTGCTGCTGGCCGATCTTGACCGTGTCCGGCCCTTCGATCCTCGGGCCGTCGGGAGCCTCGACGATCGTGATCGTGTGCTGGGTGCCCGCCGACCGGCCGCCTTCTGCGTCGATCGCAACCACGGAGAAGGTGAGTGAACCGGGAGCGACCGGGGTCACGGTGAACTGGTCCGACGACGTCACGTTGCCCTCCCAGTCGATCCACTCGAACCGCTCGGCCCCATCGAAGGCAGCGGTGAAGAGCTCGGGCTCCACGGTGGCGCTTGAAGCACATATTACTTACCAAAACGAGGCGGCGTTGGGTGAAGAGCTCGTCGTGCATTCGCGAATTTTGGATTGCGACGCGAAGCGTACGCATCTGTATCAAGAAATGTATCGCGGTGATGATTTGCTCGCGACGCAAGAAACCCTATCGATTAGCTTTGATCTATCGGCGCGCAAAAGTTGTGCTTTTGAACCGTACATCGCAGCAAACATCAAGCAGCTTCATGAAGCGCAGAAATCCTTACCGCGTCCCGAGTGGGTCGGACGTACGGTTGGGATTAGGAGACGTAAGCCGGAGTCTTAGGCGAGCCGCGGAGTTGCGTAAACTGTAGAAGTTTCGATTTGATCTGACACTTGAGTTGAAAAGACGAGGGTTACCGGTTTTGATGGAGATACCACTCAACCATTAGAACCGAAGAGGTAACCCTCATGTTGAATACTAACGATAAAGTCATTAAGCACAAGGTTGGATTACTGAATCTGGCCGAAGAACTGGGTAACGTATCGAAAGCGTGCCAGATCATGGGTTTATCCCGTGATACGTTTTACCGTTATAAGGCGGCGGTAGAAGACGGTGGTATCGAATCGCTGATCGAGGCGAATCGCCGCAAACCGAACCCGAAAAATCGCATCAACCCGGTGATTGAAGAAGCGGTGGTTGCGTATGCGCTAGAGCAGCCGGCGCACGGGCAGGTGCGCACGAGCAACGAGCTGCGCAAACGGGGTGTGATCGTTTCCCCGTCGGGAGTTCGCTGCGTGTGGTTACGTCACGAACTCTCTTGCTTTAAAGACCGGCTAAAGGCCCTCGAGGTGAAGGTTGCCGCAGACGGCCTGGTGCTCACCGAGGCTCAAATCGCGGCTCTGGAGAAGAAACAGCACGACGATGAGGTCGCCGGCGAAATTGAAACGGCTCATCCCGGATATCTGGGTTCCCAAGATACCTTCTATGTCGGCACGCTGAAGGGCGTTGGCCGGATTTACCAGCAGACGTTTGTCGATACCTACAGCAAGGTTGCGGCGGCGAAGCTGTACACGACGAAGGCGCCGCTGACAGCTGCTGATCTGCTCAACGACCGAGTCTTGCCATTATTCGAAGAGCGCGAGCTTCCGCTGTTGCGGATCTTGACCGACCGGGGCACCGAGTATTGTGGACGGGTCGAACAGCACGACTACGAACTCTATCTGGCGGTCAACGACATCGACCACACGAAGACCAAAGCAAAATCACCGCAGACGAACGGGATCTGCGCGCGCTTTCACAAAACCATTCTGAATGAGTTTTACCAAATCACGTTCCGGAAAAAGGTCTATGAGAATATCGAATCCCTGCAGCGGGACCTCGACGAGTGGTTAGACTATTACAACCACGAGCGAACGCATCAGGGTAAAATGTGCTGTGGTCGAACGCCGATGGAAACGCTCATCGACGGAAAACAAGTTTGGCAGGAGAAAAAATTAAACTAGACTTCGACTGACAAAAATATCTCCGAAAAATCGGTAACCGTCAGATCGGGTTGTAACTTCTACAGATTAAGATCTGTGCGCGCTCGGGGTTGCCACGATCTATACCCAGGTGCTCGGGGTCAGTAACCTTGCGACCTAAGGAAGCATGCGTGGGCCTCCCGATTTCCTCTTAACCTCTCGGCTCGATGGCTGTTCCTTCAGGAGAACAATCTGGCAAGCGGCCTATCAGGCCGTGATGGCCGCCGCTCGATGCAGCGACTCCCACACGAACCGGACCATCTCCCGCGCGCACGCCACTTTCACCTTGTTGGGAGGCTTGCCGGCCTGCAGCAGACGATGGTGCTTTTTGTCTAACCGCGTCAGGCAACGGTCCGCGATAGCGACGAGCTCTGGCGATGTGCCCGCGCGTCGGGCCTTGATGGCCCGGCTCAGTTGAGTAGACCTGTAGCCCCGCTGATTCGCTTCGATGAGCGCGGTACGCAAGTAGCGGTTCCCCTGACGGGTGCTCCCGAAACGATGCGACTTTCCGCCTGAAGCGTACTCTGCAATGTCCATTCCCATCCACGACACCAGCTGTCGCGCATGCGAGAATCGCTTCACGTCGCCGATCTTGGTGATCACGGTCAGCGCGAACAGGTTCTTGACCCCCTTCTAACAGGTCAGTGCCCGTACCGGCCGTTCGTAGCGTTCGCTGTTCGCCAATGCATCCACCGCTTCACCGTCGGCTGCCAACGTCTCGTCGACCGACTTCAGCTGACGCAACAGCAACCTCAGGTTGACCTGTAAGCTCCCGCTGCACGCCTCGATGACGCGCTCCAGCCAACCCTAATGCAGCTTCGACCACGGCGTGCACCGTAACCTCGGTGAGCAAGCCGTTGGCATAGAACGGGGCCAGATCCGATGCGTCCAGCCGATCGGTCTTCACCGCTTTACCCCGCCGGCTCGGGATGCTCGTCGGCGCCACCACGGCGCACGTGACACCGGCTCGTTTCAGATCCCGCTGTAGACAAAAGCCAGCGTAGCTCGCTTCGTAGCAGACCTTCAGAGCATCGCCTCCCAACGCTGCCCGAACGCTTTCGAGCTGTGACAACAGCGCTTTCAATGTTGGCCGGCAGCAGAAATCCAAACACTCGCCCGTCGCCTGGCTTAACGCAGCGCCGTGGTAGTTCACGTCGTCGACATCCAGCCCTACATGGATTACGGTCTCGTTCATAGACGCCTCCGCTCTTTATTGACCACACCTTGAGGTATCCAGCCTGCGATGGAGAACCCTCGCGGCAAGGGTGGGGCCGTCTATATCTTCTATACGCGCGGCCTGGCCGAAGAAGCGGCGGCGAAAGAGGTCAACGTGTTCGGACTCCCGGACGATTTCGAGTTCGCGCGTGCCGTCGGACTCACGAATTCCTACGCCACGACCTGCGCCGCGCTCACGTGGCCGCGCCTGCTCGATGTCGAGGCCGGTCAGTGGCTGCTCGTGCACGGCGCCGGCGGCGGGGTCGGCATTGCCGCGGTCGAAATCGGCAAGATCCGCGGCGCCACGGTCGTCGCCACCGCAGGCTCCCGGAGCAAGCTCGATGCCGCGACCGCGCACGGTGCGGACCACGTGATCAACTACCGCGAAAAGGATTTTCGCGACGAAGTGCTGGCACTCGCGGACGGCCGCGGTGTCGATGCCGTGTACGACCCTGTCGGCGGCGAGGTGTTCATGCGATCCCTGCGCCGCATGGCGCCGGAGGGCCGGATCATGCCCGTCGGCTTTGCCGGCGGCGACATCCCGCAGATCCCCGCGAACATTCTGCTCGTGAAGAATCTCACCGTCTGCGGCCTCAACATGGGGTTGTATTTCGGCTGGACGCCGAACGATCTGCGCTACGAATACGAGCCTCTCATGCGCGCTACCATGGACCGGCTGTTCACGTGGTTCGGCGAGGGGCGGATCAATCCCGAGGTCGCGGTCACCTATCCGCTGGAGCGATTTCAACAAGCAATGGCGGACATTCTCGAACGGCGCGCGATTGGCCGCGTGGCCGTGGTGATGGACGAAGAAGCCGCGCGCCTCGGTTGCTGAACGCGTCTACCGGATTTCGGATCGGTACTGCGCTGCATCTTGCAGGATGCGGTCAGACGAACCGACTCTTGAGCCGCGCCAGCGGCGCCATACCAAAGCGCAGGCCGGCGCCCAATAGGGCGGCTCCGCGAATCGGGTCCGGCGTCGCGACGGGAAACGCACATGAATTCTCGTCACCCGTGCGCAACAACGAACACAATTCGCGACCCATTGCGGTGGCCAGAATGATACCGTTCGCACAATAACCGTTGGCGGCGAATACACGGTCGGCGAGACGGTAGACGCGCGGCACCACGAGCGGTTGCGAAGCCGTGTGCCCGAAGTGCACGTAGCGCCACTCCGGCAGTGCGATATCCGGGAAGATACGGCGGAATTTGCGCATGAACTGCCGTGCGACCGTTGCGGCATCGTAATTTGGAAAGATCGGTGCCAGCGTCGACGTCCCCAGTCGCCCTTCGCGATCGAAGCGCAGGCTGAACAGGTTCGTGTAATCGAAATCGATGAACGCCTGACCACGCGGCAGCAGGACATCGCACAAGCCCGGCGCCGGTGCCGTCGCAACAAAGGCGTAGGTGGCATTGACGTAGGTCCGCGCCAGAACGGGCCAGAGGTTTCCGCCATAAGCGTTCGTTGCGAGCACGACCTGGTCCGCGCGAAGCTCCCCGCCCGCAGTACGCAGCACCCAGCGCCCCGCTACCTGCTCCATGGAATCGACAGCGGAATCGTTGAACAAACGCGCGCCGGCAGACGCCGCGGCCCGCGCGAGGCCGCGCACGTAGGCCAGCGGATTCACGAGGCCGGCATCGTTGAAGCGCAACCCGCAGCGATAACGATTGCTCGGCACGACCTCGGCGATGTCGCCCGCCTCGAGTACTTCGACATCGGCACCGCAATCCCGCCATTGCCGCCCTTCTTCCTCGATCGCCCTGCGGCGGCGATCTGACAGCGATGCATGGACGTGGGGCGTCTTCGTATAATCGCAAGCGAAAGCATGGTGCGAAATCAGTTCCGGGATGAGGCGGCGCGAGGTGTCGATAATGATGTGGTTCAGGCGCCGGCCGCGGTCCTGCCCGCATCTCGCGATCACGTCCGCGGGCAACGTATTGAAGAACCAGTGCGGAGAAAGCCAGCCCGCGCTGCGGCCGGACGCTCCAGCGCCGGGGTAGGATGCGTCGATCAGCGCGACGTCGCTCCCGGCGTTGGCGAGGTGCAGGGCCGTAGAACATCCGGTGTAGCCGGACCCGACGACCGCGACCTCGACATCGACGGATCCGGTCAACCGTGGATAATCCGCGGCGGCCGCTGCGGTTTCCTCCCACACGGATCGGCTGCGGTTGTCCCAGTCCATCGGCACCCCCGTCGACGAATTACAGACCCAGCATCTTCTGGGCGTTACCGCCCATGATCATCGCAACGTCCGCATCGTCGAGGGCCGGCACGAGATTTTGTTGTTCCTGGTAGACCTTAACCTTCTGGATCACGTCGATGCCCTCGGTCTTCGGATCCGTCAGCGGATAATCTGAGCCGTACATGATCCTGTCGATCAATCCCCAGTGCTTCGCCCAGGCGAAAATCCGTCCGAGCCAGTCGAGCGGGTAGATCATGAACCAGGCGAGATCGGCGTGCAGGTTCTTGTGCGCGAACATCAACGTAAACAGATCCTGTGCCCATTGAAACCCACAGTGCGCAGCGACGAGTTTCAACTCCGGGAAGTTGTAGCAGATCGCGTCGAGGTATTCCGGACGGTGGTGTTTCAGAAACGCACCGTGGCTGAACGTAAAACCCGTATGCAGGATACAGGGGATATCCAACTCGGCGCATTTCTCATAGAGCGGGAAGATTCGCGGATCGTCGGGATTCAGCCAACTGTACGTCGGATAGATTTTGGTGGCACGAAAGCCCAGCTCTTTGATCGCGAACTCCAGTCGCGCGGCCTCTTCGTGACCGCCCATGGCATCGGCACCAAAGAATGGAATTACGCGCTTTTCATGCCTTTTGGCAAATTCCAGAACGAAATCGATGTCCTGGCGCATTTCGTAGGGATGCATCGTGGGCTGCCACGTGCACACCCAGTCGATTCCTTTCTCTTCCATTTCCTCGACGTAACGATCGGCATAGAACAAATGAAAGTCTTCCGGCTTCCACTTGTCCTTCCAGTCCTTGAACCACGCCGGCATGTCACCGAAATGCGTCTTGTGCAGCCACTGGGTGATGAACTTTTCGCTCAACCCGCCGGCTACGTGCGTATGGAAATCAACGATCATGACGGTGTCTCCAATGGCGACTAACAGCCGCCGTGTTCGAGCATGTGCTTGAGGTAGCGATGCGGAACCGGCGGACGATTGTCCAGCGCGACCTTAGGCTGCCGCTCATCGAGCGGCAGCGCCAGACGCTCCTTTTTGGCGAGATCGCGATCTTCCGCGCGCGACGCGGCGGCGGCCGTTGATCGCCGCACGGCGCAGGCAGAAACGCGACGCCGGGCGGGTCCGCCGCAGGCGGGGCAATCGGCCCCGATATCGGCCGCGGCCCGGGCGCACAGACGTTCGAACCCGACCCCGCAGAATGTACAGGCATATTCGAAGATCGGCATCATTCGCCCCCTTGCTTCAACGATTCCGCACCAGCGTACGCGCCCGACGAGTAGGCAGTCATACAAAAACGGTATAAATTTGGGTCTCGAGTTCGGAGGCGACGGGTGACCTACCGCACACTGACTTTTGCCGACGCCGGCCGCTTACGCTTCGGCCGCTTTGCGCTGGACCGGCGCGCCGGCGTCCTGCGCTGCAGCAACAACACGGTCCATCTGCGGCCCCGCTCGTTCGCCCTGTTGAGCTATCTCGTCGCACGTGCGGGTGCGGTCGTAACCAAAGACGAACTCCTCGATGCCTTGTGGCCGGGGCGGATCGTGGCTGACGCGGCGATCAAAAACTGCGTACGCGAATTGCGCCGGGCGCTCGATGACGATGCGGCCGCGCCCCGTTACATCAAGACCGCACACCGTGTCGGCTATCGGTTCGTGGCCCGTATCGATGTCGATACGTCTGACGATCTGTCCACTGTCGATTCGTTCCTCGGCGACGAAGACGCGTCACCGCGGCTCGCCGCGGAAACGCAACTCGCCGTTACGCTGTCCGAAACGCGCGGCTGGGGCGCCAGGGAAACGGGTAATGCCTACGAACGTGCGCGCCGCCTGAGCGACGCCACGGACGAGGCCGATTACCGCCTGCCCGTTACCTGGGGACGCCTAGCATTTTTGATTCTGCGCGGCCGCTACGATGACGCGCTCCAGGTTTCCCGGGGATTGATGCGCGAGGCGCAAGCGACGGGCGAATCCCGCTCGATGGTCTGGGCCTGTCTGGGACTCGGTACCTGCGACACCTGGCTCGGCCGTTTTGCCGACGCGAAACGCCACTATGCGCGGGGGCTCTCGCTCTACCACGCCCCGGCCTATCGGGACGCCGTCAGCACCTATGCGCAGGACCCGAAAGCGACCATGCTGGCAATCGGCTCGCTCGACCTGTGGGCGCTCGGCGCGACCGACGAAGCAGAGCGGCAGAGCCGACAAGCCGTGGAATGGGCCGAGACCATCGGCCATCCTTACGCACTGACGATGGTCACGACGTTTGCCGCGATGCTGAAGCAACTGCAGGGCGACATCGACTCAACTGCCGCGATCGCGGCGGATGCAATGGCGCTCGCGCGGCGGTCCGGCTACCCTCTGTGGCATGCTATGGCAGAGATCCTGGGTGGCTGGGCCGCATGCATCGGCGGCGATTCGCGCCGGGGTCTGGAAGCGCTGAATCATGGCGTGCGCGCGTGGCAGGCGACGGGCGCGCGCTGGGGCGCCGCCTACTTTCCCGGCCTCGCAGCGGATGCCTATCGTCGCGCGGATCGGCTGCCGGAGGCCATCGCGGAGCTCGCCGCAGCCGAAACGGCCATCGAACAATCCGGTGAACGCTTTTTCGCCGCCGAGATCTTTCGCCTGCACGCCGAGATGAGCAGCACGGACGCAACGGCGTCCGGCCAACCCGATTGCGCGGCCGCCGGGCGCCTCTTCAACCGTGCAATGGACGTGGCGGCATCGCAGCTGTCGCCGACGCTGCGGCAGCGTATTCACGACAGCAGTTCAAAATTCCTCGCACCAGCCGAGGGCACCTGACCTCCACCATGTCAAAATGAGAAAAAGGCATGAGCTTCGAAAAGATCCAATTCGGCACGACCTTGCGCGCACCGTATAACGTGGGTAACGGCCCCGACCAATGCTGAGCTTGCGCGGCTGACGCAAACTCTGGCGCACCGTATCGGTCGATACCTGGAACGCCAGGGACTACTGGAACGCGACGCGGAGAACAGCTACCTGGCTGGCAATGACCTCGAGGCTGGTCCGATGGAGCAGCTGCAGGGTTCGTCGATCACCTACCGTATTGCCGTCGGGCCGCAGCAGGGGCGCAAGGTGTTCACGCTGCAGACACTGCCGGCGAGTGACGAGCCGTTCGCTGACGGGGTCGGCATGGTCGCCGGGTTCTCCCTGCACGCCGGTGTGGCAACACGGGCGGATCAGCGCCGGAAGCTTGAGCGGCTATGTCGTTACATCAGTCGCCCGGCAGTATCCGAGAAGCGCCTGTCGCTGTTGCGCAATGGCCATGTGCGCTACGAACTCAAGACACCGTACCGCGATGGCACCACGCATGTGATTTTTGAGCCGCTGGATTTCATCGCAAGACTGGCGGCGCTGGTGCCGAAGCCGCGTGTGAACCTTACCCGGTTTCGTGGGGTGTTTGCACCCAACAGTAAGCACCGAGCATTGGTGACACCGGCCAAGCGGGGCAGGGGCAACACGGCCAGGGTAGCCGATGAACTGTCAACACCCGCCGAACGGCGAGCGTCGATGAACTGGGCTCAACGCCTGAAGCGCGTATTCAATATCGACATCGCTATCTGTAACAGCTGCGGTGGCGGCGTGAAGGTCCTCGCGTAATGAAATGGACCCATCCCAGTTCTCAAGCGGCTTCAAGCGCGCCACGATGGGAATGGGTTAATCCATCTGAGAAAAATGGGAGGGTCCGAAATGAACCATAGCAAAAAAGTCGCTCGACTAGGCATGGACATGGGGAAGAACACGTTTCATTTGGTCGGAGTTGATGAGGCCGGCTTACCGTCAGTCAAAAAGAAACTCCGCCGAAAGCAAGTGCTGACCTATTTCGCGAACCTGCCGGCGTGTCTGGTCGCGATGGAGGCGTGCGGTGGGAGCCACTACTGGGCGCGCGAGATCGGCAAGCTGGGTCATGAAGTCAAGCTCATCAGCCCACAGTTCGTGAAGCCCTACGTGAAGGGGAACAAGAATGACTACAACGATGCGGAAGGCATTTGTGAAGCGGCCGGGCGAGCGAACATGCGCTTTGTGACGGTCAAGACGGTCGAGCAGCAGGACATCCAGGGGTTACATTGGATCCGCCAGTCGGTGGTGAAGCAGCGTACGGCGCTGGCCAACCAGATTCGGGGACTGCTCGGCGAGTACGGGGTAGTGGTTGGCTACGGGATCAGCCAGGTTCGTCGCCGGATCCCGGAGATCCTGGAAGATGGTGAAAACGGTCTGACCGATCGCTTTTGGGGTTGGCTTGCCGAGCTGTTGGAAGCCTTCCATGTGCTGGATGAGCGCATCAAGCAGTACGATGAAGAGGTTCAGCAGGCGTATGTGACCAATGAGGCCTGTCGACGACTGGGCGCTATCGAGGGCATTGGTCCGCAGATCGCCACGGCGGTGATAGCCTCCTATGGTGATGGCAAGCAGTTCCGCAATGGTCGGCAATTTGCTGCCAGTATCGGGCTGGTGCCGCGCCAACACACGACAGGGGACAGGCCGGTGCTGCTCGGGATTAGCAAGCGTGGCGACAAGTACCTTCGAACGTTGCTCATCCATGGCGCGCGAGCAGCAATCCGGTGGCTGGAAGGGAAAAAGGACCCGCGCAGTCGATGGCTGCAGTCACTGGTGGCGCGACGCGGGAAGAACAAGGCCGCGGTCGCTCTAGCCAACAAAAATGCAAGGGTCATCTGGGCGCTGCTGTCACGAGGTGAGTGCTATCAGCCAGCTGTGTAAGGAACGGCGTCGTCACAGCATGGTGAAGTAGTCGTGACTGGATCGACGACCAGGTAACAAGGAAAACCTATCAACAGGTTGCGAGGACACAGAAGCGATTGATGACAAGACAGGTCAGACCGTCGTCTTGAGAACCTGATCGATGCAGTGGCTCTTTCGAAGCCGATCGCGTGTTGAGGTCAAGACGAGCGGAATTCATCAAGGCCAGCGACAGTACGTTCGCATCAACAGGCCGGATATATGGTAGCAACCTTGTTCTTGTTTCGAACGAACCTGTGTCTTGCAAAACGGGATGGGTCCATATATGCATCGAGGGGTTCCCGTTACCAAGCTGCAAAAAGTGTCGGTAGCGACTTGTTTTAGAATCAACAGCTTGTCAGGGCCGTTTTTCCTAAGCTCCTGATTTTGTTCAATACTCAGCTTTTTCAATAAATACGCGTTCAGGCGTAGCCGAATTTCTCCCAAAAACAAGAACGGGAGAGCGCCATGGAACGCTGGCACACGTCTTGGCTCGGTCTAAAGGGGAACAGTTCCCCACTGAGCTGTCCGCCTTCGATCTCGATCAGTTTTTCACGCTGGACGGGGCGGATCAACATATTGTGACGTCGCGTCGGCGCAGTACGCACCGATTGGGTATCGCGCTGCAGATCGGCTTCATTCGGCGGAAATCAACAACCCGTTCGGTCCGTGTTGGGGTGCGTTTGTCGATGATGGGGATCGGCGCGCATCGCTTGCGGGCTTTGAGGCGGCGACGCTGGTCACGTTGCAACGAAGCCTCAAAAATGGCGCCGCACACATCGACCAGAGCAACGCCTTCCGCAACCCCGATGAGCTCTTTATCCCGCATAAAACCTGGGAAACACAGCGATCGCAGCACTATCGGTCGCTGCAATTATCCCGTTCGGCCAGAGCCTACCTAAAGCCCATTCGTGCTGCTCTGAAGAGCGGACTCGCACAGCTGGATGCCGCCATTGCCGATGACATTGTCCGCGTTGAAGCCGTGTCGAGAACGCCTACAGCATCAAACAAGTCGAACTTATAGCGGTTTTCGTTAAACCATATCCCAAGAAGAAACTGGGCCATTACTCTTTCACCATGAGACATCACGCCCATTCCTTTTTCCAGGGCCTTGATGTCCACTTCCCGCTTCTCAAAGTCCCAATAGGGCTTTAACCGGGGCTGTGTATCCAGTAATGATGCAAATTGACGCTGTTCAGGTGACAGCGTTAGCGTGTAATCAACGCTCATAGACGATCTTCTCTTGATCTTGGCGCTTTTCAGCCATAGTCCGGCGATCTGCGCCGTTGGCTTTATGCGGCTTGCAGTAGAGACAGCCGCCTCTACGGTTTTTTGGCCGCTTCCGTTTGTGGTTCATAGCGCTATTAGCGCTCCTACCCGTGCGCGTATTGTAGCGGTGCTACGTCGATCTCGGCTTCATGCTCCATAGCTTGTGCAAGATCATATGCCGCCTGCATACGCACCCAAATATCAGCATTCCCGCCAAAGGCTTTCGCTAAACGAATAGCCATTTCCGGGGAAATTCCAGAAAGTCCGTTAATCACACGCGACAGCGTATTCCGGGTCACACCCAAATGGGTCGCTCCATCAGTAATGTTCATCTCAGCGGCATCAAGAGCAGTCTTGATCTGCCGTCCAGGATGCGGTGGTTTTCTCATCGCCATATCATTCACTCCTTTCATTCATCAGTGGTAATCACCATAATCAACATCAAATGCGTCCCCTTCTTCCATACGGAACCAGATGCGGAAATTACCTGAAACCCAGACCGCCGAAAAACCCTTCAGCTTGCCGCTTAGTTTGTGCAGGTTCCACCCTGGCAAATCCATATCTGACGGCTGCATCGCGTTATCCAGACGGAAGAGTATGTCTTCTACACGTTCGACATGATCCGCTTTAATTTTGCTCGGATCACCCTTCTCATACAGTTTCTTTAGCGCGCGGTTTTTAAACGTTCTTATCATTCTTTTAGTGTATCGCGTATCGTTACACTTGTCAAGCCCCTAAAACCGTAAGCGTCCACGAATCGGCACCTATTTTTTGACGGCAACATTCGGGACACTGGCTCCTGACATCCAGCGCAGGAGCACCCCATGCCGCATAACGACACAGCGGGGTCTCGGTCAAACTACTGGCGCCAGCAAATCGAGGCGTGGCAGAGCTCAGGCCAAACGCAACGTGCTTTTTGCCGCGACCATGATCTCAACTACTGGCGATTTGGCTATTGGCGGAAAAAGTTTCGACAAACAGCAGACAGAACAACAAAGCCAAACGATTCGGCGTTCGTGGCAGTCGTCCATCAGGCGTCTCAGGTAAATGATGAGTTATCGCTGACGTTTCCCAACGGTGTGGTGATACGCGGTATTGGTTCGGACAACGTGGCCATCGTCGGCCAATTGCTGAGGCAGTTATCATGAACCGGTATTTGCGACCGGCCGATAACATGCCACGGATCTACCTCTACCGTGATCCAGTGGATTTCCGAAAAAGCTTTCGCGGTTTGGCTGCTATTGTCGAACAAGAGCTGGGACACAATCCATTTGGTGGTGGGCTCTACGCCTTTACCAACCGGCGGCGCAACAAGATCAAGTGCCTGTTCTGGGAAGACAACGGTTTCGTGCTGTATTACAAGAGCCTGGCTGAGGAAAAATTTCACTGGCCACGCCAAGGTAACGATGTCATGGCATTGAATGGACAGCAGATCAATTGGCTATTGGACGGCTACGATATTGTGCGAATGAAGGGGCATAAAAAGTTGCACTACGATGCGTTATTGTGACGACTTGAACACGCTGTTTTGTTATAATCTGACGCATGCAAGCAGCGACACATTCATCCGAACAAAGCGCTGTCCTACCTCCCCTCACGGTACCGGAATTACTTCAGGTATCGAACAAAAAAACCACATCATCGAGGAACAACGCAAGCGCCTGCGGCTGATGGAAGAGAAGCTGCGTCTGGCGCAAATCCGTCGTTTCGGTGCAAGTAGCGAAAAGCTGCCGCACATCGGTGATTTGTTTGACGAGGCCGAGTTGGAAGCGGCCTTGTATGATATCGAAACGCGGTTGCCACCGGATGAAGCGCCACCGCCGCGAAGTCAACGACGCAAGCCGCGCTAGGGTTTCTCTGATCAATTGCCACGGGTCCAGATCCACCTGAGGTTGAGCGACGAACAGAAGGCTGGCGCCAGCAAGACCTTCTTCACCAAGGTCAAAGAAGAGTTAGACATCGTGCCGGCTCAGGCACGGGTATTGTAATACTGGCAGGAAAAGACTGTCTTTGACGAGGAGATGGGCGGACAACGTATCGAAACTGCCGATCGGCCTATCCACCCGCTGGGCAAGTGCATCGCGAGCGTGCAACTGTTGGCCTATATCTTGGTGGCGAAGTATGCCGATGCGCTGCCGCTGTATCGGCTGGAACAGATCCTCAAGCGTTATGGTGGCGCGGTCACGCGCACCACGATGGCCAATTGGGTGACCCGATTGGACGAGGTCTTCAAACCGTTGATCAACCTGTTGCGTGAACATCAGCTTAGCGGCGATTATCTGCAAGTGGATGAAACGCGGATCCAGGTGCTGAAAGAAACAGGCAAAGTGGCGACATCGGACAAATGGATGTGGCTGGTACGCGGTGGCCCCCCAGAGCGTCCAGCGGTGCTATTCGACTATGATGTTTCACGCGGTGAACACGTACCTTCGCGGCTGCTCGATGGTTTTACTGGCGTGCTGCAAGCCGATGGTTATGCGGGCTATAACGAGGTGTGTCGAAACAGCGCTATCACCCGGATTGGCTGTTGGGATCACGCGCGGCGTAAATTCGTTGAGGCGAGCAAAGCCGCGCCGGCCAAGCAAAAAGGTGGCAAGGTCAGTAAGGCCGATGTGGCGTTGAGTAAGATCCGCAAGCTGTATGCGATCGAGAAAAGGCTCAGCGAGCTTGATGGCGAACAGAAAACGCTCCAACGCCAGCGTTTGAGCCGGCCCGTCCTGGATGATCTGAAGAAGTGGCTGGAAACCAACCAGCGTCGGCTACCCAAGGACAGCCTGAGCGCTGTTGCCATTAACTACACGCTCAATCAATGGAATGAGTTGGTGGGCTATTGCCAGGATGGTCGCTTACACATCAGCAACGCCTTGGCCGAAAATGCGATCAGACCGTTTGCCGTCGGTCGCCGTAATTGGCTGTTCAGTGACACGCCACGCGGTGCTCGCGCCAGCGCGACTTGCTATAGCCTGATCGAGACGGCCAAGGCTAACGGACTGGAACCCTTTGCGTACTTGAGTCACGTGCTGCAGCACATCGGTGCTGCCGATACTGTCGAGAAGCTCGAAGCGCTGTTGCCCTGGAATATCCAGTAGCTTCTCTTGACGTCTTTTTCAAGGTAATTCTCTGGCGCTTACGAAACTTTTTCCGCCAATAGCCAAATCGCCAGTAGTTGAGATCATGGTCGCGGCAAAAAGCACGTTGCGTTTGGCCTGAGCTCTGCCACGCCTCGATTTGCTGGCGCCAGTAGTTTGACCGAGACCCCGCTGTGTCGTTATGCGGCATGGGGTGCTCCTGCGCTGGATGTCAGGAGCCAGTGTCCCGAATGTTGCCGTCAAAAAATAGGTGCCGATTCGTGGACGCTTACATTACATTAGAACTGTTCAGTCCCCCTGCCAGTCCGGTGGGATCGGATTCAACGTAACGCCCTGTCGCGGGATCGTAGTACCTGAAGTAGTTGTAATGTAACCCCGTCTCTTGGTCGTAATACTGTCCCGGGAATCGTAAGTTGTTGGTGACGGTCCGAGAGGTAATTTCAAAGGCGCCTTTCCGTTTGCGGTTCCTTCTTCTTGGCGTTTTTTCGATTTGCCGTCAAAGCGGTAGTAAATCGCGTCACACTTGAAGAAGCGGACCCGCAAACCAGACGAGAAGAGACTGTCAGTAATTTTGTGTTTTGAGCCATACTATCCTGCTATGGGAAGGAGAGCAGTATGGCAAAAGCAAAATCCCCGGCGTTCGACGCCGATATCTTAGACGAGCTTCTCAAAGGACAAGACCCGGCGACGGCGTTGAGTTCGGCGGGGTTGCTTGGCGACCTTAAGAAGGCCCTGGCTGAGCGAATGCTCAACGCAGAGATGGATGCGCACCTCGACGGCGAAGCCGAGCAGCAAGCTGGCAACCACCGTAATGGCTCAAGCCAGAAGACGGTGTTGAGCGACGATGGCGAGATTGTTCTGGACATTCCCCGAGACCGTCACGGTCACTTCGACCCGGCGTTAATCAAAAAATATCAACGCCGATTCCCAGGCTTCGATGAAAAGATCATCGCGCTGTATGCGCGAGGGATGAGTACCCGGGATATTCAATCGCACGTTGGTGAACTGTATGGCGTATCGATATCACCGGATCTCGTTTCGGTGGTGACTGATTCAGTTATCGACGAAGTGAGGGCGTGGCAATCGCGTCCGTTGGAATCCACCTACGCGGTGGTATTCTTCGATGCGTTGCGCGTGAAAATCCGTGACGAAGGCCTGGTCCGCAACAAGGCGGTGTATCTGGCCATCGGGATGCGTTGCTCGGGCCACAAGGAAGTATTGGGCTTATGGATCGAACAAACTGAAGGCGCTAAATTTTGGCTCCGTGTGATGAACGAACTCAAATCCCGCGGCCTCAACGACATCCTCATCGCAGTTGTCGATGGCCTCAAAGGATTCCCCGACGCTATCACATCGGTGTTTCCCGATACGGTTGTGCAGACCTGCATCGTCCATCTCATCCGCAATTCACTCGCGTTGGCCTCATGGAAAGATCGTAAGGCGCTAGCGTCGGCGCTCAAGCCGATTTACCAAGCTGATTCTGTCGAAGCGGCCGAGCAGGCGCTAAGCGAATTCGAACAAAGTGATTGGGGTGAAAAGTTTCCGACGGTCGGACAAAGCTGGCGACGGCATTGGGAGCACATCATCCCGTTCTTTGCTTTCGCTAAACCCGTGCGAAAGATTATCTACACGACAAATGCGATTGAATCGCTACACAGCGGCGTGCGAAAAAGCATCCGCAATAAAGGCCACTTCCCGAATGATGAAGCGGCAACGAAATTGATCTGGCTGGCATTGAGAAATATCACGGCGAAATGGAAGAACCCACCCATCGCCTGGTCTCATGCCAAAACCCAGTTTGCAATCCAGTTCGGAGAGCGGTTTAATTTAAACGATTGATTTCTTTAAACGGCTCAAACACAGAATTTCTGACACTACCGACGAGAACTGAGCTCGTGCTGGTTACAAAGGGTTAGGCTACCGTGCCGATACGTCTATTCAAAACTACCCCAAAAATCCGATCGGCGTCACAGCACCGCCGGGCAATACGGTCGCGAGCTGCGCACCACTCAGTCCCAACCAACGCGTAAGACATTCCGCCATGACGTCGCGATATTCGATCGTATGCATCAGGTCACGACCCTCTCGTAGTTGGTGTTCTTCCAAGCCCGGCCAGCCCTGCGAACCCAAATACAGTCCACCGCGCACACCCGATCCAACCGCGAACCAACAACCGGCGTTACCATGATCGGTACCGCCGCTGCCATTTTGCCCCAGCGTGCGGCCAAACTCTGTCATCACCAGCGTCGTGACGTCACTTGCGCGTGCGCCGAGATCCGCATGGAAAGCATCTAGCGATTCAGCAAGATCCGCTAGTAGACGCGACTGCCGCGCAGTGGGCGAGCCGCCGCCTTGCGCGCGGTGCGTATCCCAACCGCCCATGTCGAGCGTGGCCACTTCGAGCCCAACATCCGATTTGAGTAAGCGCGCAAGATCTGCAAGCCGGCTCCCAAGGGGCGTTTCTGGATAATTCACACCTTGTGTGACAGGAATATCGGCCACCGCAAAGCTGCGCAAAAATTCGAGATCTGAAATCGCCAAGGCGCCTGCCATCTTAACCTTGCTTAAGACATCATCACCAGGATTTGCTTGATAATGCGGTCGCAGCACATCCAGCAACAAGGCTTCTTCTTGCGGATCCTTGCTCAGTCCCGTGCGATCGAGACTATCGATTGCGCTCGCCGGAAAGCCCCCTTGCAAAGCCAGCGGCGCATGTGGGCCAATCGCCAATCCGCCCAGCGCGCCCGGGGCGGTGACTTGCTCCAAATAGCGATTCAACCACCCTGAACCCGCGCCCCCGCCCGCTTGCTCCAATACATCTTGCGCATCAAAGTGCGATCGGGGTGCATCGACGTGGTGCACGGCTGGCAAGATCGCGACTTGGCCCTGCCAATAGCGCTGCGCTAAGGATCGCAGCGAGGGATGGAATCCGAAAAAGCCGTCGATGTCTAGCGCCGATTCGGCGCCATTGCCCGGTGCCGCAATTCCTATCCCAGGTCGTGCACGGTAATAGGCGTCCTCGCCATAAGGCACGATCGCATTCAAGCCATCGCATGCGCCACGCAAGAACAGCACGACAAGCGTGTGACTCGTATTCGCAGCACGCGCGTCACGTACTAGCAGGCTCGGGTTTACCCTCGTGGCGGCAGCAGTGACACCTAACGCACCGAGGTGTCGAAAAAAAGTACGTCGTTGCATGTTGATTCTCCGCCGGCTTAGTGCAGTTGATAGCGCGGTAAACTAAAGACCGTGCGCACGAGGCGCTTGATATAAACATCGCTGTCTGGCGCATTGATATCGAACACACGCTGGTCGCTGTCGGTCAACACATTTTTTGCGGTTTCAAGTTCTTGTTGTGTAAAACTGCCATTTAACGCTCTCGATAAGACGTGTGCGGCAACTCCTTCGGTCGTCGGTGTAACTGTCTCGTTAACAAGACCATCAACGTCTATATGCAATTTCTGTCCTTGAGGCCAACTTTCCAGTATCCCTCCAAGCAGACGTAGACGCTGCAGCATTAGGTGACCCGACATCCATTCCTCAGCGGATTCCGAATATCCCGTCGGTACAGGATGGAGAAACAGTGCTTGTCCTAACTGCAGGAGTTCACCAGGCAAATCTTCGCCATCTCTTAGAGCGATAGTGTTTCGGACTAGTCCCGCTAAATACTCAATGGGGGTTTTAAGAAGCTCGCCATGATTTTTTCCCGATTTGAATTCTTTAGAGTTCAAGATTAAATATAAAACCCTTGCTATTTGATCCGGTGCGTACGTCTCCTCTAAGAAGGTATGACGACACTGATTTAGTAGGACGTTGGGGATTTCCATCCCAACAAAATGTTGGATTAGTTTCGTGCATATTCGTTTCGCAGTTGCCGGATGTCGAGCTAAATAATCGAGAACAAGTTCACCTTCACTCACTCCATTAGGAACAATATTTAGGCCGAGGGCTAACTTCGTTCCTGTATCATGCCGCATCGCGTCGAAATGAAATGTGTCATTTTCGATCGTCCACCCAGTAAATACTCTCGACAGCTCTTCGATGTCATGCTGATTATAGTTACCAACACCGAGCGTATGGAGTTCTAGTAATTCCCGTGCATAATTTTCGTTTGGCCCCCATTTGTGGCTGGCGAACCCATCTAGATATCTGAGCATCGCTGGACTTTTTGCGCTAGCCAACAGTAGCGCTTTGAAATTTCCTAAAGCCAATAAACGAAACGTTTCGTACTCCGCATGCTCCCACTGCACCTGACCATGTTGACGATAATCCGTATTGAAATGATTATCCCAGAATAGCGTCAAGCGCTCCCTCAACTGCGCTCGTGAGCGGATCACACGATTCAATATAAGAAAACGTAAATCACGGATGTTTTCAATAGTATGCCCACTTAACTCAGCCTCCAGAGGCGCGTCATCCAAATCGCCAGGCGAAAGTTGTTGCTCAAGGAAACCACCAAATCCCAACTGCCGAACTTCCTTCTCCAGCTCAGGGGTCATTCCGAATGTGATCCGTGCCGCAAGCTGTCTCCACGCCGACGATTGTGAATCTACGATTAACTCATGTCGGTGGATTTGACGATTGCCAGAAAGATCACGGCTTTCAAACTCTAGTGTTATGTTTGTCAACCCAGTTAACGCGTCTTCTGGGAGTGCCCACACCCACCGACCTGTATCCGGATCAATTTCCAATGAATGCCAGCCAACGACTAAGTTACCCTCAGCCAGTAGACGTCCATTAAGCTCGCGTGGTATCTGTATGTCATCCCGCACCGATCCTCGTACAACTAAACCCCGATCATGAACAGTCGCATACTCCCGAGGTGACCAAACGATAATTCGCGGTGGCTCTGTGTCGGTTACTACGTTCGTTCGATAAGTAACATGGGACGCATTCAAATTTTTGTCCAACGCGCGAATCGTCACGTCAATTTGTTGACCAATATTGAGCCAATCGGGACGTACTAGTAGATCGTAGCGCAGACGATGGCTGTCGTATGTAGCGGTTCGCGAGATTGAGAACCCGGCAACCGAACGCAATTCTACTTCCACATGGTCTAATTCCGGATCGCTCGCGTAACCAAAAACCCAAAACCCTTCGTCGCTAATACGTGTTCTTTTTGCTTGTGTTGCCAAACTCAGCTCCGGGGGGGTTCTGTCGAAAGGTGTCCATTCCTCGTTATCGAGTTTGAACTGGAAAGGCCCGGATCCGGCGACTGGTGCGGAATGGTAGTTGTTGCCATCTCCAAAGGGATTCATGGCGCGGAGTATAAAGCTGTTGCCGGGCGATAGACTCGGTAAATCAAAACGCGCAATACCTTCACCGTCAGTGATTATTTCCGCGCGCCACGTCATATGGCCGCCAGGGGTTTTCTCGAGTGCCTGTACCTTTACGCCTGAAATGGGATCATATCCATCGCCTTTCAACAAAGTGACTGGATAGGCTCCGGCCCGAAAAACTTGTGTGCCGGCTTGAGTGACTTGACGTTCTAGCCACTGTTCGTAACCTAATACACTTACGATGTAAGTACGACCTGTTCCCAGCCCGTCCAAATCCAACACCGCGCGCCCAGTATTATCTGTTTGTCGTTCCGTAACCCACTGACGGGTACCGTCGGCAAGCACCTCGAAAACACGCACCTTGCGGTCTGCCAACAAAGAACCGTCACCCCAATCACGAACAGAGACGGAGAGCGGCTTATTCCCGACGTCGAATGTGAATTTTCCTTCGCGCGTAATGGATTGACTAAACTTCCATGTTCCATCAATGGAACTCGCGGCACGCAATACATAACGTTTGGTTCCGAGTTCTTTTGGGTCCAAACGCAGCAATCCCGTTCCATCAGTCCGCGCCCATTGAACCCAACTAAAACCCTGCCCAGTGTCTTCTAGTAAGGCTACATCTGTATTCGTGAACGGCATCATCGACGCGCCACTTCTTACAGTTACAACCACACGTCCGGCGACTATTCCATGCCAACCTGACCTATCTATTAGTCGGTCGATTTTCTGTAAGTACAACTTAGTCCGAGCCAAATATCTCCGACCTTCATCGATATCATCGAGGTCAATAGTAATACGTCCGTCGGAATCAGTTTGCCGACGGATAATGTATTTTAATTCTTGATTCGGTAGTATTTCGAAAAACGTAACATCGAGATTGGGTGCCGGATTTTTGCTTTCCCAGTCGGTCACACGTACCACGACAGCAGGATTGCCCACTGAAAACTCTGTCGACCCTGCGCTCGTGATTCGGTCGCTAAACTTATACGTTCCATCGATTGGGCTCGCCGCACGTAACACGTAGGTATCTTGTCCGAGCCCCATCGGATCGAGCAATAGTAAACCCTGCCCGTCGGTTACAAACTTCCGGCCATCCTCTAAATTCCCCGCCGTGTCGCGTTTGAATAAATACACCTCTTTGTACCGCAGAAGCGCACCGTTACCGCCATGTGTCACCCGTACAGTAAGTTGACCTGCCTTGATCGTTAAAAGCCCAGGTGCCGTAATTTCTCTTTCAATACGTTGATCGTACGGTTGTAAATCCGCCACATAGCGTTGGCCCTCGGTAATGCCGTCGAGATCGATCGTGATCCGACCCGTTTCGTCCGTTTCCCGCTTTGCGTGCCAGGCTCGCGCACCATTCACACCGACCTTCCAGAAAGTCACATTTTTTCTAGGTAAAGCCGTACCAGTTGCCCAATCTTGTAGTACCAGCGTGACGGGGGGATTCCCGACGGCAAAGTCGTATTGCCCGGCCCACTTGAATACCCGACTGAATTTTAGACTACCGTCGACGCTACTCGTTGCGCGGAGCATGTAAGTATCTAGACCGAGATCCGGCGGGTCTAGCTTCACCTGTCCCTGATTATCAGTATTTACCTGGATAAGACCTCTACTACTCCCGTCAGTTTGTATTTTCAACAATACAACGGGTGAGTTGCGTAAAGCTTGGGAGTCGGCGCCATCAGTAACATTAAACACTACTTTTCCTGCAGAAATTCCGTGCCAACCTGAAGTATCGACGATTTTTTCTATCCATTGTAGATATGGTTTCGACCGCAATACGTAGCGACGACCCATGTCTACGCCATCGAGATCTATTTTTACGCGTCCTTCGGCATCCGTAATTCTCTTAGTCACCCATGATCTCGAGCCGTTACTATTCAATTCCAACACGGATATTTCTTGGTTTGGTAGCGGATTTGACGTTTGCCAGTCTGTCAGGCGTACATGGACCGGCTTGTTTCCAACTGTAAATGTTATGCGCCCAGGCGTAGAAAACGACGCGCTATATTTTAAGCCACCGTCAATAGGGCTCTCGGCACGTAACACATAGCTATTCATGCCGAGGTATTTAGGATCAACGCGGATCGTCCCCGAACTGTTCGAAGTTAGAGATTTTTCCCATATTCTCCCTCCTCGTTCGTCGACTTTCATCAACAACACGTCGTAACCTTTTAGAAGGGAGCCGCTTGCTCCGTTTATAAGGGTCGCTTCCACAACACCAACGCGCAGAACGGTATTTTGAGTCGTACTAACCGGTTGTGTAACCGGCATCCCGTGTGGAGACGCCGTTGCTTCGTATGACGAACCGCCAGGCGGAATTTGTAGCGAAAAAAGCGCGGTGCCCGTCGAGTCAGTATCCTTCGCCGCCGCCCATGTACGAGCCCCATCTCCGTCCACGCGATATATTCGCACACGTTCGCCTGCGATGCGGTTACCATTAAGGTGATCAACGACCACGATTTTCGCGGAAAAGTCTTGCGCTCCGAGCACGATCGGGCTGATCGCGACGACAAATAGCGAGCAAACCGTCAAAAATAGTTTGATTAGATTGAATGCCGTCCAGGTCCGACACCTATTACAAGCGAGTCGCCAGCTGCTCGCCACTCTGAAAGTGGACATTGCCAACATGTTTCCCCACGCTACTGAAAAATATCAATGACGAGGAAAAAAATAGTTAATAATTACCGATCCCACAGGACGTAGATCACAAAAAAGAAATTTGACACTTGCTTTCGTAAGCATCGTTGTATTTGACACTCCCGAACTGATAAATGCATCGCAAAATAAAACCGCGGCCAGCGCGATTTTATACTACCTAATCCGAGGAGCGTTAAGAGCTATCGTTATCAAGACTCGCGAGCGCCATTTTCGCCTTATCTAAACCTCTAAAATCTACATTCGATTCGATCGCCTGTTTTAAATTATCCCGCGCGAGCACTTCATTCCCACTTGCGAGATACGCCATACCAAGATGATATTTTAAAATGGCCGCATCAGGAGCTGCGGCGACCGCCTTTTCAATTAACTCAATGGCTTTTTGATGTTCGCCAAACTTATGTTCGATCCACCCGATCGTATCGAGATAGGCGGGTTGCTTAGCGCCATCTAGCTTTTTCGCTAATTCACGCGCGCGGTTTTTGCTCGTTTGATCGTCTTTGTATTCGATCAACAACATCGCCAAATTGTTCGCCGCCAGCTGAGAATCCGGTGCTTCTTGCAATGCCTTCTCATATTGAGTGATTGCCGAGTCTAATTTGCCGTTTTTCTCCAAATACGATGCCAGCCCAGTCAGTAACAACGCAGAGCCGTTAGTAGCGTCGATACCGCGCTCCATTGTTTGAATAGCGGCGTCCGGATCGCCAAGACCAATTTCCGCGCTCGCGAGGTTGCGGTAAGGGATCGCCCATTTTGGATTCGTATCGATCGCCGATTCGAACGACGCTTTCGCGTCATCAAATCGTTTTGACGTTAGCTGCAACTCCCCCAAAAGATTATGTGCGACAAAATGTTTCGGATTTTGTTCTATCGCCTCTTTCAATCTCTTTTCTGCGATATCTCTTTGAGATAACGCGAGATGACTTTTTATTAGCTGCGAAAGCGGTTGCACAGCATTGGGCGCGACTGCTAACGCAGATTCAAATTGCTCGATACTTTTATCGAATTCCTTATTCGCTTGGTAGGCAATGCCATCGAGATAGAAACCGGTGGGATCCTTCGGAAACGCCTGCTTGATGCGTTCGGTGATAGCGTGCCCCTTCGCCCATTCTTTGTTAAAGACATGAATTTTATACAAACCCTCAAAGGCACCTCGATTTTTCGGATCAATTTTGATCACTTCTTCCAACTGTGAAATTGCTGCCGAAAAATCTTTTTGGCTGGTGTAGAGGTTGGCGAGATCGGCGCGAATCCCAAGATTAGTTGGATTTGCATCGCTCGCCTTACGCAAAGTGTCGAGTGCTAGCTGCGGTTCTTTGTTCGCGAGGTGCGCCTTTGCCAACAGCCGCGCGATATCCGCGGAGTTTGGATTGTCCTTGAGGGCTGCACGAAAATCAGTAATGGCACCAGCCGGATCGCTGTTGTCCAAGGCCAACGTGCCGCGCAAAACCAAGGCATCTTTGTCACGTGGATTTTCAGCGAGCACCTCGCCAATCAGATTTCGCGCTCTTTCTTTCTCGCCGAAGCGTGCGTCTACGTACGCGAGTCGCGTTTTTGCACTCAGAGCCCCTGGTGTGATCGCCTCCTTTTCCCGGGAAATGATGTCCTTATATGTGGCCCGCGCACCGTCGGCATCCTTCGCTGCTTCGTATAGTTTGCCGAGTGCAAATCGCAGTTTGTTTTCATCTGGCTGCGCTTCGATCATTTGCTTCAATGTCGCAGTGGCATCGGCTGTGCTGCGTTGGCGCGCCAGAAATTCGGCATAAGCAAGTTGCGCATTCACTTTCCCTTCGTCATCCGCGTGCTCGATACCAGCCTTGAGAATACGTTCCGCGTCATCTTTGTTATTTTGCGATACATAAAAATTCGCCAACCTAACGCGATGCCCAAGGTTGCTGGGATCCGCAGCGATCATGTCTTCCAGTGTTTTTGCCGCGTCATCGTTGCGCCCAACTTGAGCGTAAACACGCGCTAAAACTGTCTTCAAGGCGGTACTATCGGGATCAACCGTAAGCGCCTCTTTAAGCGTTTCAATGCTCTTGTCGGGTTGTTGCTTAGTTAGGTAGAGCGACGCAAGCAAAGCCGCAGCGTTCGTGTGACCCGGTTTCGCCGCGAGTGCCTGCTCGGCATCTAACAAAGCGCCGTCTACGTCTTTGTTCAATGACTTAATCGTCGCCCGGATCGTTAAGCCGTCGGGATCGGTGGGATCCATTTCGAGCAAACGTCCGGCGAGCTTTTGTGCTTCCTCTTGGTTGCGCCCCAACACATAGATCTGACCCATTTTCGCCAGCGCTTCTTTATGCATGGGATCAAGTTCCAACACCGCCAAGTAATGACCGGCCGCGCCCCGCCAGTTCTGCATCTTTTCCATTGTCTGCGCAAGTGCAAAACGTGCGGGCACATCTTTTGGATCGATTTGCAGCACGTTTTTGAATTCAAGACGTGCCTTTTCGTAGTTGCCCTCGGCAAACAAGGCTTGGCCTTTCTCCATATAGGCCGCCTTACGGTCCTCTGCACCACCACAAGCAGTGAGCAGGGCGATCGTCAAAATCAACGTGATTAACCAAGTCTTCTTCATAGGTAACTCAACCCTTAGCTCGAAAATTCATTCGAGAATTTTACACGTTCTCCGCAATGTATGCGGCCCGTAAGGTTTACTCAGCATGAACGTCTAGTTTAACTGCCCGCGATACCATTCGTAGGTGTCTCGCACCCCTGCGCGTAAGTCGATCTGAGCGCGCCAACCAAGCGCTTGGATGCGGGAGACATCGACGAGTTTCCGCGGAGTTCCGTCCGGCTTGCTACTGTCGAAGCGAATTTCGCCCTTGAAATCGACGACTTCACGTACAAGTTTTGCCAATTCCAAAATCGAAAGATCCTCGCCGACACCGATATTGATAATTTCGGCGTCATCGTAATGCTTTAGTAGATACAGGCAGGCGTCGGCGCAATCATCTACATGTAGAAATTCCCGCAAAGGTTTGCCCGAGCCCCACACAGTCACGGAGTCTTCGTGGCCTATTTTTGCTGCGTGGAATTTTCTCAATAATGCCGGTAACACATGCGATGATTCGAGATCAAAATTGTCGCGCGGCCCATATAAATTGGTCGGCATCGCAGCAATAAAATTGCATGCGTATTGCTTGCGATAAGCTTGGCAAAGTTTGATACCCGCGATTTTCGCCACCGCATACCACTCGTTCGTGGGTTCTAGTGGCCCAGTTAACAGATATTCTTCCTTTAAGGGCTGCGGGGCGTGTTTCGGATAGATGCAAGTACTACCCAAAAATAGAAGCTTATCAACGTCGTTCAAATAAGCCGCGTTTATCGTATTCGCTTCGATCAGGAGATTATTGTATAGAAACTCGGCGGGATATGAGTCATTTGCTTGAATGCCGCCTACTTTCGCGGCGGCCACAAACACATAGCGTGGGCGGTTGGCGGAAAACCAGGATTCAACCGCCACCCTATCCATTAAATCAAGTTCCCGACGACCAGGCGCGAGCACACGCGTGAATCCCCCGCGCGTTAGCGCACGCACGATCGCGGAACCCACCATGCCTCCCCCGCCGGCGACAAAAACAGGTGCCTCTTTATTCATGCGATCTTATAGGACGAACACTATTCGTAGTAATCAAAAACGCGAAAGCCTTCGCGCTTGCAGAGCTCGTCTTTTTGCGCGTCGCGTCGATCCTCAGCCACCATTTCCTTGACCATTTGCACGAAGCTCGTCTTCGGTTCCCAGCCTAATTGGGCTTTCGCTTTGCTCGGATCACCCAAGAGCGTTTCAACTTCGGTCGGGCGAAAATAGCGCGGATCGACTTCGACATAGACCTTACCCGTTTTCTCACATACGCCTTTCTCCTCGATGCCGGAGTTCTGCCAGGAAAGCTCCACGTTAATTTCACGAAATGCCGTCTGCGCAAACTCCCTTACGGAATACTGTTCTCCGCTCGCGATCACGTAGTCGTCCGCATGTGGCTGCTGCAACATCAACCACATCGCTTCCACATAATCGCGGGCGTGGCCCCAATCACGCAACGAATCCAAATTGCCGAGAAATAGCCGTTCTTGCAAACCCAAACTAATGCGCGCGACGGCCCGCGTGATTTTTCGCGTCACGAATGTTTCACCACGAATGGGCGATTCGTGGTTAAACAAAATACCATTGCAACAAAACATATCGTACGCTTCGCGATAGTTTACGCAAATCCAGTAACCGTAGACTTTCGCTGCGCCGTAAGGGCTACGGGGATAGAAAGGCGTCGTCTCACGCTGCGGGGTTTCGGCGACCTTGCCGTACATTTCGCTCGTCGATGCCTGATAAAACCGGGTTTTTTTTTCTAAACCCAAGATCCGTATTGCCTCCAGCAATCGCAACGGCCCCAAGGCGTCGGCATTAGCGGTATATTCCGGTGTTTCGAACGAAACTGCGACATGGCTTTGCGCCGCCAAGTTATATATCTCATCCGGCTGCACTTGCTGCACAATGCGAATGAGATTCGTTGCATCAGTCAAATCACCGTAATGCAGAAAGTAATTGCGCGTGGTTTCGTGAGGATCTTGATAAAGATGATCGACACGGCCGGTATTAAAGCTCGACGAACGGCGTTTAATGCCGTGCACCTCATAGCCTTTTTTAATTAGGAACTCTGACAGATAAGCACCGTCTTGGCCCGTAACCCCAGTAATCAAAGCAACTTTTTTTCTCATATGCGTTAGTGCGTTTTAGACAACCAAAATGCCTCGATAGGCAAGTACACCGAGCGCGATCGCTGTCGCGAAGCTAAACGCATTCCAGCGATCCCGCATCTGAGCAATAACTAGTTCGCACCCGTAGAGTAGCACTATCGCGTACATGACCAATTGGCTGGTCTCCCTAGCCTCCACGTCGAGGTTACCGAAAAACACCAAGGCCAGCACGCCGAAGACGATGAGATAGTCCGTTGGCGTCGTACCGAATTGTGACTTCGCAGTGAAGCGTATGCACAAAGCAACCAATAAGGCCAAGACGATAATAAAGCTCATGATCCAAGTGTCTGACACAGGCCCGCTAACACCAGGGTGATTAATAATCAGGTAGGCAACAAAAACCGCTGTGACATAGCTTGCTCCCCGCGTTATCGGGGATATCGCCCCCTGTTTATGCGTAAAAAAATCCACCACCACAGCCGCGAAAATGACCCCGGAAATCACGCCGAAGTCGCGCGGCACAGCGTTTATCCAACACGCACCAACGACGACAAATAGCGGGATTAGCGTACTAATTGCTGCTCTCGGCGCCCGCACCGTCCACGGATTTCCCCTGAGCTTATCGACAAGGCGAGCCAACGGAGAATCTTCTTCTAGCGTTCGCGCTTTCCATTGCCGTTGCTCCGCCGTTACGAGTAGCGCAAACAATCCGCAGACGACACCAAAATACATCAACATCACGACAAGATCGGAATAATAGCGAAGAAACACCGCACTCGTGACGAGTATTGCCTGCAATGAATAAATGATCACTACGGTTTCATAGTGATCAAAGCCTCTATCGAGCAAGCGATGGTGAATATGGTTTCGTGTCGCGCGAAACCAATTCATGCCGCCACGGATACGCAAAAATAAAACGACGACAATGTCTGCCAACGGCAATCCAATCAGCAATAGCGATAACGCCGGACTTACTGCCGAGTGTCCCACTTGCGTGAGATAGACGACCAAAAACGCCAAGGTGAACCCGAGAAATTGACTGCCCGCATCTCCCATGAACACTTGCGCGGGATGGGTGTTGTAGCGCAGAAAACCGAGAATACCGCCCATGGTGGCGAACGCGATCGCTACACTGACATCATCGTCGACTAGATAGCTCAAAAAGGCGATCGCGATGAGTGACAACAACGTCTCTCCACCCGCCAAGCCATCGAGACCGTCGGAGTGATTAACCGCATTGATTGCACCAATCATGGCAAACATCGTGAACGGTTTTCCTATCCATGCTGGTAGGGCCTCGGGTTCCAAAAACGGGAAACGAGACACCCAAAGATTACCGTAGTAGACCACGAGACCTACGGTAAAGATCTGCCCGGCAAATTTCGGCCAGTGACTAAGTTGCTTTGCATCATCCCAGACGCCATAGAGAAACATCGTTAGGCCGCCGATGACAAAGGACTGCATGAGCGGATCCAGTCGCGCGACAATTAAAATGGGAACCAGCGCACCAAGTACAATGCCCCACCCGCCAATTCTTGGGATCGGCGCTTTGTGGACTTTACGTGGATCGGGCATATCGACCATGCCCATTTTCGGCGCCAGTCGCCACGCCAAAGGTATCACCAGCATGCTAATAGCAACGGCGACCGCGAGTATAAAAAATGGATTAATCACATCTAACAACGCTTCCGTGCGAATTTAGTTAAGGAATTAGTTAGCAGCTATTGCGGCACGTACTCAGTAAGTCGATCATCTAGGGCAAGCGCAAAGTCTCGGATCCGTTGGTCCGCATCGGACCATTGTTCAGTTGGCCCCACCGGCGTAGTCAGGCGCACCAACGCGCCGTCGGAGCGATTGCGCGTTAGCGAATCCCAGAACAAATACCACTTAACGAGGTATTCGTTAATAATAAATCTGCCGCGTTGCTGAAACCAGTAATACACTAATTGTTTATGCTCGCCCATTACAATCTCAACTCGATTCGCGCGATGCCCGGCAAGCTTAACTTGCTCAAGGTTCTGAATTTTCCAACCACCGCCGGGTATGCACGAACGCGGCGAATGCGCTGACTCGCCACTCCGCTGGGACGCATAGTAAGCCACGTAGTAATTCACGATGCCAGGTAATGCGTCACGCTGATAATTCGCCATGACGTAATCTGTGAGCTTGAGCGCATCCAGATAAACTTGTTCGATTGTGTCTCGTATGCCGTTCCACTCTCCAACTTGCATCGGAAAGTCGAAAAAATCGGCGCGATTAGGAATGATCTCTTCTCGATCAGTTACTGATATCGATAGAAGTGCGCCAACTGCCAAAACGCCAACCGATGCCCAAAACGATACCGGTACATCACGCACTCGCCTATTCTCCGTGGCACGTAATTTTGTCGGTATCGCTATGTAAAATGCTTCCGAGAACGTTGTTGGGGGACGCTGTAGCCGAGCCAAAATCCAGATCTCAGCGAACAGTATAGCCAAGCAAGCCATGAAGATTGCCCAACCCTCAAATTGATGGAGAAAACCCTCCGCTTGGCTTTCTCCAAAATATTCTACCAATACGCCTATCATTCCGATGCGGAAACTATTCATTATGATTGTAATCGGAACAGCTGACAGAAATAGCAACACTCTCTGCCATAAAGGAGCTCTAAAAAAGTATGCGCACAGAAAGCTGAAACTCGCTAGTGGAAATAAGTATCTTAAACCGTTACAAGCCTCTACCACTTGCAGTTTGTAACTGCCAAGATCAATAACGTTTCCCTCTAAGTACACGGATATCCCTGCCAATCGAATCACCAAGACACCGAGTTCGGATGAGATGAATTGTAGTTTTTGCGAGAGACCTTGATATAAAAACAATGGCAGCGGGATCATAAATAGCAAAAAAGCTATAGGAACCCACAGCTCTTTCATTACTTTCTTGCCACCATAACTTAGTCCAGTACCGAATAAGGAGACTATCATTCCGTACTGAATTAGAGTCGGAATGGTGCTCAGCTCACCAAATACCAACAGCAAAATACCGAACAACAACAACACAAATCCAAACCAGCTACCATCAAGCTCCAACAGAGCAACACGGTTCTTCTTTTGCCAAATCATAAACGCAGAAATAAGCGGGACTAAATAACCGTAGCTGTATTCCTCCCAGGTTGCCCAACGATAAAATAAACCTTCGATTCCTCGCTTGTGGGCTATCACCAAAAATATACCTGCGAGAATAACAGCCCCCCATAGTAATGGTCCGAGTGCCCACGACGTAGTTCCTGCCACATGGTCACTAGAAGAGGGATCTCCTTTTCTCCGCTGAACCTTGTCCGCTATATCTGTCATTGTTGTACGCCAACAACTAATAATGTTGATTTGGGGTATGCCATCGTCCTCATAGTCACAAAGAACCTATTGAAATTTCCCACAACAAATAGTTGTAGCCACCTTTCGTGATCATTATCCAACTCGCTTGCACACGAAGTATGCTAATACGACAACCGGGCTACCGATAAACATGGGGTAATGGGGAATCTCACGTATCGGACCTGGTTTTGTCGGTTTTGCCTGCACTTCGATACCAGGCGGGCGGCAACTTTATCGTTGGATTTTCCGAATTATCACAATCAAGCTCGTGTGGAAATTGATCCCTATAAGTCAGTTCGTCGGGAAGATAGTCGTTTCTTAGAAAAGTCAACTCCATCAACCTCGGTATCTCAATCCCTTTCATCCTCAACGATCCACTACGGTTATTAGGATGGGCATGCACACACGCATGACTTTGTAGTATTTTCTCGAACACTCTCGAAACTACCTTGTAGAACGGTCTATTCCAAAGCTGATCCATTTGATGAAATTCGGCGACAATTATTCGGAAGCGACTTAGCAGACGATTTGACATCGACATAAATACTTCGTATTCAAAACCTTCAATATCGATTTGTAAAATTAAGTCCGATTGTTCAGCAACACCTGCACTATCGACCCATTCCTCTATGGTCATATAGTTGTTATCGGAATAAGCGCCTAAGTACTTTTTTGTAAACACGAATGCTGAATGTTGGGCCGCCGGACTATCAACAGATCGATCCGCTAGATACACTTTCATCCCCATTTCGGCGCATTTAGTTTCGAACACAGACACCGAATCAATGCCCGGGGAAAAACATGCTTCGACGCCCTCGAATTTGTTCGGGACCAAATAGCCACCATCGGCATTTGGACCTAACCGAACTAAGTCTACTTTAACCGGGTGGATTCTTCTAAGCAGCCCCTCGATTTCCGCCTTTCCCGTTTGCCATGTTGGAAATAATCCGGTAAATGCCAATATTCTTGTCAGAATGCCTTGCGCGTTTCTTAGATAGTATTTTGATCTTCTACCCATGTTTTGCTTACAAAAATCGAGCACCCGCGCCCGCAACGGCGGGCATTTTACATCGTACTCGTACAGCTCTTTCATTACGAAATCATCCTACACGGTGCAAACACTACCGTCATTCATGTGATCTGCAATACTAAAACGTCGCACTATCTACAAACCGCTGAGCCATAACCTCCGTAGAATACTTCCTGCGACAATTGGCAACTAGTTCACCCCGCTTTCCGTTCCACTGGGACACGTTACCGGCAAACTCGATCAATCTTTCAGCTAGTTCATCCTCCGAATCAGAAGTGAAGAAGAGCGAATTCCCCCCCGGAACTGCGGCTTCAATTTCTGGCGCGTGAGGCTCATCTTTCGCAATTATCATTGGGACCCCGAACGCGAAACTTTGTGTTATGGACAAACCCACATAGCCCGGAGAAACACTCGCGATAGCCTTTTCGTAATACTTTCTAAGCACAGCTGCATCAGATACATGGCCTACGAGTTCAACGCTATCATTTAAATCGTGTTCTCTAATGATTACCTCGAGCGCCGTCCTTTCGGGGCCATCACCAACAAAAACGAGCTTGCAGTCAGTTGACAATTTTAATTTTGCCGATGCAAACGCCCTCAGAAGCAAGACAGGCTTTTTCTTCGCCACGAGCCGTCCGACATAGATAAAATTTGTTGGAAGTTCCGCAACAGCTACTTCTCGCATTTCGGTTGCCGGATAAAGCGCATTTGGTGCGGCAATTATCGTTTTTCGAGGCATCCGTTCCGCCAGCTCTCGCTTCTGGGTTTCCGTATATACCAGCAACCTCGACGCACATTTCCTCATCAGGTTACGCAAATGATCGGTACTGCTACCTCTGCCGGAACGCGGCCATGCATGGCCCCATAGTACTGTATTTTTGCGCAGTAGCCGTCGAATTATTAGTACCCACCAAGTAGTGATAATACGAGGGTTTAATTCCAAGACCGTCACATCTGCCTTCAATGCGGTAGTATTTGCGCCGATTTGTATTAATGTTTTTCTGCGAAAAAGGAAAACGTTACGAATGATTGTCATATGCTCGGGGAAATTGACACCCGTTATAGTCGAAGCCTCAAAATATTCTTCTCCGCAATATAAGTGAAAACTGTCACCTAAAATTTTAATGACTTCTTCCAAAAAGCTTTTTCGATAATCCCCTACCGCTGTTTGAATTAGTACTACTTTCATCTCACTTTACATTGTAAAAAAATAACCAGACCAAAGCTTTGGTCGCCTCGAAACATCGTTCGAATATGACATAACAGTTTCATATTTTTGTTTACCGTCGAACTCAACAACTCTTAACAGAGGGCTAAGGTCAAAGATTTGGGGGCATCTAGTCGTACAAAGCGGCCGTGATCACGATTGCATAGCATCGTATTGGTGTAATCCCCCCATTAATAACCGAAACTGGAAGTAGACATTAAGCGGCTAACGCCAGCTTTTGGTTTGGGGTGATGCCACCGATGGCCATATTACGTCGCTCATTATTGTAAGGCCACAACCATTCGGTCACCGTACGTTGCGCATGTTCGATTGATTCGAATAGATGTTCGTCACGAATGATTGTAGGCCTACCATGCCATTCGATGATCTGGTCGAGTGCCCGCGTGATTCGCGGTGCCGGCAAGCCAAAATCAACTTCAATACCTAAGCCTTCGCGGTTGTAATCATCCAGCACATTGAAGGTGCGAAACGGTAGGCCATTAGCCAACGCATCATGCATGAAGTCTATCGACCATACCGCGTTGACCTGACGAGATACGTCGAGCGGAGCAAGTCGACCGCGTTTCAGTCGACGCCTAGGTTTGATACACAGATTCAGCTCTAGGTTGCGATAGATGCGATAAACCTGCTTGTGATTGTAGGGCATGCCTTTGACGTTTCGCAGATACAAAAAACACAAACCAAAACCCCAGCGTCGATTGGTCGTTGCCAGACGTAACAATCAGTCGGTTATCAATGCGTTATCATCACTGGGTTTGGCCTGGTAGCGATAACATGTCTCAGAAATACCAAACGCTTCGCACGCCATCCTGACCGATACACCCTTTTCGCTCACCGCTTTTTGCGCCATCTCTTTACGCCGAGATAGCCTTACCACTTTTTTCAAGTGCCTCGGCTACAATCTCAGCCTTTGGCTCCTCTTCGGCATACATCTTTTTGAGACGCGCGTTCTCCTCTTCGAGCTCTTTCATCCGCTTCATGCTTGAAGTGTCCATGCCCACCGTACTTCGCTCGCCATTTATAAAACAACGCGCTGCTCATCCCGTGCTGCCGATACAGCTCTGGGACCAGAACACCGGCTCCAGCTTCCCGAAGCACCTGGAATATCCGACTTTCGGTAAAGCGTGACTTCTTCATTTTGCAGAATGTCCTCTTACTAGAAAATTCTACTTCCAACCTCGACTAATTTCTGGGGGAATTACACTAGTCTGGTGTTCGTCGTGCCGCTTTCTGATCCCCACGACACCTTCCTTTTCATTCAAATTCGTAACCAAATAGCTCGATATCCTCCTCGAAATGTTTCCGAATCAATTCACGAGTGTTCAAATTATAATACTCCTGGTACGGCCTATGGCTTGTACGGTTCATATGAGGCAAAGATGCAGTAACTTTTATAAGATCGCAGATTTTCGCGAAATCGTCAGTGATATTTTCAAACTTCCCAACGAAATCTACTAACATTTTCCCGGATTCGTCGACTACAAAGGCTTTTTGCAATCTAGGTTCTTGTGTTATGCGCCACGCAATGTATTCATCAAAATCCTCAAATCGAAGCGCTAGACGATACTGGCGATGCAATGGCTGGGAACGCATAAAGTGAAACAAGGATACCTGCCAATCCCATGGGTTCCGGACGAATGTAAATTTGAAATAGTTTCGAAATAATTCTTCGTCCAAATGTTTTTTTATTTCAGCTGCCGTCGAATGAACGTGCAACTTCCTAAATCTACTTAGATAACTTAGGTGAAATAATCGATCGGCCGCCCGGCCAATTACCCCTCCTGGATAATAAGTAAATGGCGCAAGTGCCTTTCTAACACTTTGCCCCGCGACCTTATAAATATGAACAAAAATAAATTGATGTGTATGGGAAAGCAGCATGTCGGGGCGGGAAATCAGCTCTTAAGGCGCTTATTTACGCCACATTCCCTCGAGAGGGTGATTATTCGCCTTATTTGACATGAATCACGGGACGTTCAGCAACAAACCTTTCTTTAACCTATTGTAGATAGCAGATGGTCCTCAAAATCGGCAAGGATTACCTCCTTATTCCAATCGCGTAGGGCGGTCTCTCGTGCGGTTCTACCAAGCTTGGCACGGAACACTGGATCTTTATGAAGCGATTGGATCGCATTCGCTAAAGCTCCCGCATCTTGTGGAGGCACCAATATGCCGCCGCCTCCTACTGCGTCCCCCAGTTCTGAACCCGGCATAGCGGTCACAACGACCGGTCGACCAGACGACAAAATCCCACCAAGTTTCGATGGCAATACTAATTGATCCGCCTCAAGGCGTTGCGGCAACACATGGATGTCCGGACACGCCAACAGATTTGGTAGCATCTTTTCTGGTTGAAGCGGAAGCCAGTGCATATTGACCAAGTCTTTTGCTCTTTTACGCAATTCGTTTTCTGCCGCGCCTGCACCACAAATAACAAATTGTATGCGTTTCTCTCCTTCGAGGTATCTTGCACAATCTATTACGATGTCTAAACCTTGTTTAAACCCTAAATTTCCAGAATACAGGACGACCGTATCCTCCACCGACAAATCTAACTCTTTTCTAAAGTGAGCACCGTCTACCCGTGGATGAATTCGGTCAACATCCGCCCAATTCTTAAACAAATACGCTGAGGATTTAAGGTTAGCGCGTTCCTCAATTTTTAAGCGCATAGATTTTGAGATTGTCAATAATAAATCGAATTTTTCCAGTACCACTCTTTCCAAAAAAGTAATGCCTTTCGACAACCTCCCCTCCTTAATCAAACCAAGCCCTAATGCAGCGTCAATTTCTAAGTCTTGCACATGCATGCACGACCGTGCTTTCGTCAACGAGCAAAAAAGCAACGCAGCCGGCGCGCACAATATCGGGGGCTGCACCACAATGACCACGTCGGGTTTGCAATTCATTAGAAACAACAATGACAATAAGCTACTAAACGCGAAGGACGTCAAGTGTAGGATTCTCGTTACGGCGGTAACCCTCTTTGGAACCCAGATGGGAGACCGGTGGACCTTGACGTTACTATGCACCTCGCGAGAATATCGCCAAGATGGGAATCCTGTACGTAATTTCCACTCAGGATAGTATGGATAGGCGCACAACACAGTTACTTCATGACCGCGTTCGGCAAGCCAACATGACATCTCCCAGTTGAATTTACCAATCCCAGTAAATTCTGGATGGTAGTTCGGGCTATACAACAACAATCTCATTGTTAGAAGCGGTCTCAAAAATACTGTCTGATGAGAATGAGTATGCAACCGAGATGAACAAAGCCAAGATAATTTTCGATTTTGTAGTCATGTCGCGTAATCAATCGACGGAAATTCTGCAGCCAGGCAAACAGTCTTTCGACTTTCCATCGGCGACGGTAGCGCCGCAGTAAACGGCCGTCCTGAGTCTTCGCTTTCTTTCGATTGCGCTTATGCGGTGCAATCATCTCGATACCTTGTTCTGCCAATTGCTCGTCCAGCGGATCACTGTCATAGGCGCGATCACCGATCAGTCGCTCGGGGAGTTCGTCCATGAATCGATCAGCGAGCGTTGCCTCGACGAGCGTGACTTCGTGGGGCGAAGCAGAGCCAACGCTAACGGCGACAGGAAGACCAGTGCGGTCTGCCACCGCCATGAGCTTCGAACCCTTGCCCCGCTTAGTTTTCCCAACTCCACAGCCCCCTTTTTGGCACTTGCGAAGGTGCCGTCGATGAAGCATTCCTCGATGTCTATTTGGCCTCGACATCGCAGATCTTCTGCCAGAGTGCGCAGGATCTTCGACAAGCTGCCATCGTCGACCCATTGCTGGAAACGCCGATGGCAGGTCTGGTACGACGGAAACCGTTCCGGCAGGTCTTTCCAGCGCGCACCCGATCGCAGAATCCACAAAATACCGTTCAGGACCGCCCGATCCTCGCACCGCGGCCGACCACGGCCGTCTGTGCGGCGTTTCCTCTTCGGCAGCAGCGGTTCAATCAAGGCCCATTGCTCGTCCTGTAGCTCCTCACGTCGTGGCATCGCTCGCTCCCGCTTATCCAACCGGAAACACAGTACTCCACATCAATCACTTATTCGGTACTTTTGAGACCGCTTCTAGTAAAAAAATACGCTGAACCTATTCAAACTTACGGCCTTTCTACCGCGCCGATCGCGGGAGGATCTTTGTACATGCGCCCGAAATAGTCCAAATAATCAAACCTTTTCGATACACCTCGACCAGCCAACGGCGAATTCTCCTTCAAAACGTAGACATACGGTCCACTCCGCAAGAAGAAAAACGGCCCGAATGCTGGGTTTCGTGCCCTTAGAACCTTCTTCGTTTTAACGTCTCTGACATGAATCCGAACACCTTGAAAACCGTTGTTGCCCTCGAAAGAATTTTTTGCGTTCAGACTTATGCCGACATCAAAATCGACAATCGCATTGTTTTCAATGATGCTACCTTCCATTACATTTGATCGTATTGCGGCCAGCCATTTTTTTCTTTTGCCAAAAATCGTATTGTTGACAACAACGATGTCTGGCCTCTTCACATCAATCCCGAATGATGTCGGTTCGATCATAATATTCGACGCAATCAAAAGTCCGCGCCCATGTTTCCCGCTCGTTATCGCAGTCTCTCCCCCTACCACCAAATTTCCCACTACAACCACATTATTGTTATCGATTAAAAATCCCTGACAATCGCTCGCGTCAGTTGGTGCAAAACATTTATTCCCGGAGAAAAGCCCTCCCTTTTTTCCACCGCTAACGACAAAACACTGTTTAACGTCTCTATCTTCATGATGACAGTCGTTGTTTTTCGCAATAAAGTCGGGGCTATTATTTCCAAACTGGATGCAATCACCGGAGTTTTCCCGTTGAGATACTTTGCTAACTATATTTTCGCTAACAACGCTACTTTTCCCATCTATCCAAATGCCATCGTTAGCGACATTAGTAATCGTGTTTCCTGTAACTTGATTTTGTTCACCACGCAAATCAATCGCGTTGCTACGATAGCGACCAAAACCCAACACGTTACGTATTGTGGAGTTCTTAATGATAATTGCCGTAAGTACAGCCGGACTACTTTCATATGTGGTGTTTTTAATTCCAACCACCGCACCAGTGCTTTCGCTCGAACCCCATACTTCCAATCCATCGATAGTAATGAACTTTTTGTCCCGCCCGATCGCTATGGAAACGCGACCAATTTCTGGTGCAATTATTGGTTTTGGCCCGACCCCGTAACTCGCTAAGACGATACGATTCTGGCGAGTCCCTGATTTGTTTACGCGCACCCCTACTTTGCTAACAGTTCCGGCCTTCTGCCGATAAGTGTTGCCTTTCTTGAAATCTACATTTGACCAAGAACAAAATGGTTGAGTAATACTCCCGGTTCCAGGGCAATCCCTTGAATTGGGTGCTATGTAGATATCATCACAATAAGCGCTCCAGCCCGTTACTGAAAAAATAAATATACAATGGAAGCCAATGAATTTGAGTCCTCTGTGTAGAAGCATTGTGAATCGAGTCGGTGCGGGAATCAGGCAATGAATCCGGTTGGCTACCTCACCGAGCTGAATGAATTAGTTCTTAATTCCATTTACCACAAAGTTTTATAAGAAAAAATTAAACACGAGACTGCACTCGACGAAGTTTTATATCACTGGGCGCCTTATATATTGTCCTTTTGCTCAAGTCCAGTATTGATGAATACTATCCCGTGAGCAAATTCGCGTATTTAGATCGTTGGGTATTGTGTTTTCTCGCGATAGCAGTACCTTCCGTTGGGGATACTATGGCAAAAAGAAAAATCAAACTTGTCGGATTGCCCACGTTGATCAGATATCTTTCAAAGATCGCAACAAACAAATACCCAACAACTAATCCCGTTAAAACGTAACGTGCTCGTGCTTCGCTACTGCCTGAATGTAACGACCCGCGCACCAACTGTCTCAATCCGATGAACACCCCACTCACAAATGCTAAAAAGCCGAATAACCCGATTTCAGCTAAAAGAGCTAAGTAGCCGTTGTGTGATGATGAAGCGATTTCAATTAGATCGCTGTGCGCCCGAAATCCAACACCAATTATTGGACTGCTGTAGAATAAATCTAACGTGGCAGACCAAGCATGAATTCTGCCCGTTGCACCGGTACCAAGCCCACGATACGGGTCGTTAAAGCGGAAAAACTCCTCTGCAGCCCATTCCCAGCCGGTATACGTATACACGGCCATCAAGGCCATTACGGATATTCCAAGCACCCAAAGGGAGCGCGCAGCACCGCCACGTTCTCGCCAAAAAAAAGCTTGGATAACCACAATCCCCAAAATCAATCCAATCCCTGCTGCCCTGGATTGAGTAAAAAACAGAATCACAAAAACCGCACTCAATACAGCGCTTCTGATTACTAACGGCTTGATACAAAAGGACGCGATTCCGGAAGACAAGCACAAGAACCCGATTGTATTCGGACTAAATAAGATCTCGGTACCATGGCCCAAGCGGGTGCCGGGTTCGTATATCTGCATTGCGATAATACAGAGCGACGTGGCCGATATAACACTATAGATTGCTAGTGCGGTAGCTATTTCTTCCCAAGCTAATTTCTTACGCAAACTCTGACATACCCACAACGTCACGATGGTGAGAAGAACGTACGCGGCAGAGCGATATGGGGCAACGGTTACAATAAGCGAGAGAAACGAAAACATGAAGAAAATAACAAAAGCGTAGAATTGCATAGGCTGAATCTGCGAATGTCTGCCATTACTTCTAAAAATTAAGACGAATACCGGCCACAGCAACGCGATCAGAGTTACGAATCCGCCCTGAATGGATTCCTCAATGTCCCTAAACCGAACCCACAAGAAAATAACCATAAATCCGCCGATCCATAGTGCGAATAGAATGGTCTCTAACGATTGCCTAAATAATCGCATCTTTGAGAAAAAACTAGTGTTGTGCCTTTCGGAGTAGCCTTGAAATTAGCGCGGCAGTTGCTAACACGGAAACAGCAATCGACATTAAAGAAAAATGTGCGATCGCTGTTACATTTGAGGGACCATACACGAAAACTAAAGATATGAATGTACCGATTCTAATTACTTGTGTAAGAACGGATATATTGTAATTCGAAACAGAAAAAGCTGCGTTCCTTAGCAACCTCGAGATACTGCGAAATGGCAAGGTCCAAACAAGAATTTGAAATATTTCCGCCGTGCGTTCTGCGTCATCGAGCCCAAATTCTCCGCGCACAAAAACCGCTTCTACCAAGGCTTCTGAGAAAATTGCCAAAACAAGTGTGAAAATTAGCACCCCAACAACCAGCACGAGTGATATCCGCATAAGAAACCTGCGTGCTGAAATCACATCTTCAGAAAAGGAACGAACGAGCTTCGGATACAAAACAGTAACGATTGGGTTCACCAATAGCGCTGTGGGCATTGCTGTTAACGACGAGGCATAAAAAAATGCGGAGACAGATCCTTCTCCGAATCGTGACATGAACCCTCGTTCAACAACCATGGAAGCTTGCAATAGAGCTTCTGCCAACAGCACGATTCCAATCGTGCTCAATAACCATTTGGTATGAGAGAAAAAGCTAAGCCCTATCTGTGTGGTTCTCTGTGGTGAAGAAATTCTACCTCTTAATGCTATAGTTGCAACAAACAGCGCCGCAGCGCTTCCACCTATGTAACCTAACGGCAATGCAAACGTTCCTAATATATCCGAAAATATCACTACACTTACGATTGCGCCGATAGAGACGATACCACCGGTCGCAAATGTCATGGAGAAACGACCCATATTTGCCAAAGCCCCTCTCAAGGGACCACTAAGACTCGTCATGCATGCGGCAAGAAGCATCCCCGCCAGACATACTGTCGCCCCATCAATCATATGATTCGTAAAATCAGGGAACACGAAAGACAAAAGCAGATTAAATACGCCGACTGTAATCGTGACCGCAAACAGGTTTAGAATAGCAATTCCACGTAAGTACCGTGCTACCTCCAGAGCAGATTTTTTTTTATCGGTTATTGACGCCGTTTTGGAAATAAATACGGCCTCTGACGCTGCAGCCGATTGCGTACCGAGAAGTGTATATATACCAAATACAGCGGCATATGCGTCGAGTTCGGCGCTTATGCCGTAATGGGCAGCAACAACGAGTTCCCTAACGAAACCAAGACCAACCACGCCAACACTTAGGAATGAATATGTGGCTAGCTTATCCAAACGGCTAGCGAACGGAGTCACAGCGGTAAATCACCACTTACGAACGTAATGTCCGATAGTAATCAGATAATTAGATTTAAAAAACTTCGACACACGACGAACGCCATCACCTCAGCCTATGACTTCGACTATGCGAGTGGCCGAGCTTCCATCCCACATTTTAGGCCGAGAAGCCCTACGAACATCGCTTCGCCCATCTAACTCGGCAACGACACCCATTATGGCCTCGGGATCTATTCCGACTACCGTGTTTGTGCCCTCCTCAACAGTTATCGGTCGTTCAGTGTTCTGTCTGATCGTTACACACTGAACACCCAAGGCGGTTGTCTCTTCCTGCAAACCACCGCTGTCGGTGAAAACAACCTTGGCATCTTTCCAAAGATTCAGAAATTCCATGTAAGGCAACGACGTTGTTACCACGATCTCATCAGGTAGATTTATGTCGAACTTCTCAATATTCTTTGCAGTGCGGGGGTGCACCGAAAATATCAAGGGCAATTCGCGAGAAATATTCATAAGTGCACCGAGTATACCTTCAAGCACGTTCGGCTCGTCGACGTTTGAAGGGCGATGCAAGGTCACAACGCCGTAGTCCCGGTATTTTTCTTTCAGCGCGTTTGATGGAAAGACGCTGGTATCGATTTTTTTGAGTTTTCTCACTTGATAAAACAAATTGTCGATCATGACATGGCCGACAAAATGGATGTTCTCCTTGGGTTTCCCTTCTTTAAGCAAGTTATCGACGCCGCTTTGTTCGGTCACAAAAAATAAATCCGTAATCGAATCCGTAACGATGCGATTGATCTCTTCAGGCATACCCATGTCACCGCTACGCAAGCCCGCCTCGACATGAGCAACTTGCACGCCGAGTTTTTTTGCTACGATTGCGCAGGCAAGGGTCGAATTCACATCCCCCACCACCATCACGATATCCGGGAGGTCGTTCGCACACACTTGCTCGAACTTGACCATGATTTTCGCAGTTTGTTCGGCATGCGATCCGCTGCCGACTTCGAGATGATAATGGGGTTTGGGAATTTCAAGTTCTTCAAAAAAAACGTCCGACATTTCACGGTCGTAATGTTGGCCGGTGTGCACCAAGCGATAATCGAATCTATCCGCATGTTTTTCTAACTCACGAATGATCGGTGCGATTTTCATGAAATTCGGACGCGCGCCCGCGATCAACATGATTTTCTTTTTAGTAGTATTCATGAGAGCTTCGTGGCGGGCAACTCCGTCACCTGCGTTTCTTAAGGATGATCCCTACATTAGCAAGGATCGCGTTAAACCACGCCCCCTTGCCGTACCGTGTTTTTTACTGGGTCCCGGATCCGGTACCCCGGACCACGAGCCGGAGCGGGGACGACGCCGGGGGCCAATCTCGGCACCGTGCCTCAAGCCGCGGGCCGCGACCAAAAGCGGCCGTCAGTAGTATGTCGAGATTTTCTCGTCCGAGGCGTTCAATACGGTACCGATTATCGGCACGTTCTTCAGGATCTGCATCGCATGCTCGAGTTCGTCTCGCCTACTTTTAGCGTCTCGCAATACGAGCAGAAACGCGTCGACGTGGGGGGCGAATGACAAGGCATCATCGGTCGCGAGTATGGGGGGCAGATCAAACAAGACCAAGCGTGCGGGGTAACGCGATTTCAGCTCTTGCACGAACTGCCCCATGTTGGGTGAGGCGAGGATCTCCGATGAATTCTCTATGACCTTGGCCCCCGGCATCAGCACCAGACGGTCGATACTGGGGTTGAGCAGCACGTCCTCCACGTCCACGCCGTCGACCAAGTGATCACCGATCCCATATTCTGGATGCAGACCGAAATACTTATGCACACTAGGATTGCGCAAGTCCAAATCTACCAACAGCACGGTATGATGTAATTCACGGGCAAGGCTGATCGCTAAGTTAACGGCCGTAAGCGTCTTCCCATCACCGGGTCCGGGGCTAGTGATCGCTAAAGTATTCCAAGCTTGAGCCACCATGCGCTGCAAAACTTGCGTGCGCAACATCTTGTACGCGGTCAGACCTTCTCGATCATCGTCGCCGTATATGACGCGATGTTCGCGCAAATGCCGGGGATTTATTTCCGCGACACGCGTTTGCGAGTACTCGATGTCATGCTTAGCTAAGGGGATCACACCGCTTTCGCGTCGCTTAGAACGCAATGCGGGTTTCGTGGCTGACCCGCGTTCGGCTTGGGCTTTCTCTAGGGCCTTTTTAATTCGTTCCATTTAATTTGCAACCTATTATTCCGCCCCCGTTGAAACTAGAATCCGAGCACCCGCAATGCCTGGTAAAACAACACATCTAGTGGTCGAAATAAAAAATGAATTGCCACGGCCGCGACAATTAACGCGGCTAGTACCGCGAGAACGAATAAGGCGCGCCGGCGAAACTTACGCGCGCGTGCTGCCTTGGTGTCAATATTTGGGATCACCGCCAAGGGCGGTACGCCTAGCACGCGTGTAATACCGGTACGACCGTAGATCCGATTGTCGACCGACTCAGCTATCGCGCCCACGCCCACACCGCCAGCCGCCGATAGCACCGCGCCCAAGAACCCGATCGCGAGCCGGTTTGGTTTGTCGGGTTCTTCGGGGATCAACGGCGGCTCGATCAAGGTAAAGCGTTCACCCTTCTGCCCCGACTCCAAGCTCTTGGCAAATTCTGCTTCTTGCTTCTTCGCGAGTACTTCTTGGTACTTCGCCACAGCGTTTTCGTAATCGCGGCTTAACGTACGGTATTCTCGCTCCACCTGAGGTGTCGCGGTGAGGCGCTGTTCGAGTTCATCGATCTTCGCGCGCAACGCCACCTTTTGCGCTTGCAAGGCGCGAATATCTGCGCGTGTTGCATCCAAACGCGCCTGCAGTTGAATATAAGCAGGGTTGTCTGGCGGGCCAACGACCGGCGGCGTATAGTTTGCGTTGCGCGTCGCCTTTAATTGCCGTTCCACGGAGGTCAGCTCCCGATTCAGGCGCTTGACATCGGGATGGTCCGATGAGTATTTCTCTCGTACGCGGGCGAGCTCTGCTTGGAGCTGGTTACGCCGCAGAATGATCTCTGAATTCGACGTCGCACCTCCTACCTGCGCGCGCAAGGATTGGATTTCTTTGCGCATTGCGATCACATCCGGATGGTTTTCGCCGTAGCGTGCAGCCAGGGGAATGAATTCAGATTCGAGCACCTTTAATTGATCGGCCGGCCCCAGAATACGCTGTCCGGTTTCGGAATAAAGCTGCGATGTCGGTTGTTGTTGTGCCAGTTCCGATTCGAGGTAGACGCGCTGTTGCTCCAGCGATCGGATCTGATTATCCACCTGGATCAAATCCTGCTCACGGCTGTTCATCAACTGCAGATTGAGGTTGGTCAATTCGGGCAAACGATCCACATTGCCCTCTTTGAATTCCGCGAGCGCTGTCTCCAAGCTCGCCACTTCCGCGCCCAGGCGATCGGCTTCGGTGGTCAGAAAAGTCAAGGTTTCTTCCGCGGTCTCGGTTCGTTGCTTTAGATTTTCGTTTAAGAACAAAGACACGAGCTCGTTGGCCACCCGCTGCGCTAAGTCAGGACTTTCATTCTCGTAGGCCAGCTCAAATGCTATCGTCGCTTTCGTTGGTCGGCCGCTGCGTTGGTCGACAACATCGGCGCTAATCGGCTCTAAGGTGATATCTTCACGCATTTCTTCGAGAACGATTTCTAGCGGATCCGCTTCGCGCTCGTCCGTATAGAGGTCATACTTCTCGATGATGTCGCTGAGGTTAGACGTCGTTAACACCCGTTGCGCAATGATCTGGATGCGTTGATCCGCGTAACTCGTCACCAATGAACGCACGAGATCTTGCGGGATCTCCTGTTGTTCGATGAGGATCACCGCGCGCGACTTATAAATCGCCGGCAAACCCAAAGCGAGCAATAAAGCTAATAAAATCAAACCCAGCGCGATGCCTAATCCCAATGGCAAACGGCGCCGAATGGCCTCTATCATGCTCGTTTCAACAACAGCTGCTTCTTCCATCACCATAGCCCTTGGTCAAAACCGCGCTCGGCACCGTTATAGCGCAACGTCACTAAGATCGTATTCGAATCTGCTGAGATCGACTTGCGTATTTGGCCACGCGTATATTCGCGGTGCACGAACCGGTAACTAAAATCGACGCGCCACTCCGGGTGCAAACGATACGACAAAACCCCTTGCAAACGCGTGATATCTCGATCTAAAACTGTCGTGATACGCTCACCCTCTGTGGCCCGAATTTGATGCAATCCAATCAACCTTAGCTCCAAGCGCTCGTTTAAGCGCCGCCGCAGTCGACCTTCGATGTCATCGCTGGTACTTTGCGCGCCACGGCCGGTCGGACTCACCTGACGAATGTAATTGAATTCGGTCTTTAGTTTCTCGAAATCTTTTTTCACACTGACGTTCGCGATCGCGCCACTGTCACTGACTTGTTCATCGCGCAACACTGACACTAAGCGTGGAAAAGGGTCAAATACCAAAGCTTGTTGCAAGCTCGTAAATTCGATATCGCTATGCGTGTACCCTAGCGCTGCGGAAATCGATAGCGTCGCATCCCATTGTTTCGTCGCTCCCGCCTGCACGCCGTAGGTTCTCGTTTTACCGCGCGTATCAGGTGTTTCGAATTCGCTGACGAAAAAATTGCTGAACAGCTGCAAAGTGTCGTCCCAAATATAGGTAACCCCGGTCGTGCCCTGCATATAATCGTAATCGACGAGTCCCGATTGACCCGCGTCGAGATAGGTGACGTCACTATAAAAAAATCCGGCATTGGCTATCCAGCGATCAGAGATTAACCAATCGACCGAGGGGTGGACCGATATCGTGTCTCGGTCTTTGATGTCGTCGACGAGCCCGGCGTCGGTCAGATCACGTGCGAGTGTGGATTCGCGTGAATAGGAGAAATCCAGGCGCGGCGCAAAAGTCTCTTGCAGCCATTCGTTTTCGAAATCGACAAACCATTCTTCAGCATCCAAGTTATCGCCGATCGCAAAGCGGCGCACATTGAAACGCGGTGTCAGTATCGAGGTGATCGTTTCACTGCGCGCCGCCAGTGCAACACCCGCACCCACATCGAAACCCAGAGCGCCGTGCTGATTATTCGCGCGACCGCGAACATTGTCGTCTAATCGCATCATGGCGCGTGCTTGCGGCGCCCAGGTATATTCAAACGCAGGACAGGAACCGACCAGCGTCAAGGTGCAGACGAAGAAGATGAGCGTGCGGATACGTGCGCTGGAACGTTCGCGATGCATTAGCTTCGACACGCGCTGCTCGCTAGCCGCATAACTTACGGGACCACCACGACATCGCCAGGCTGGAGCACGATGTTTTGTTCTAAGTTCTCGCCGTCTTCGACTTGATCGTAATTAAAGGGGATAGCGCTGCGCGAACCACCGTTGCGCCGCAGTACAAGTATGCTTTTCAAGGAAGCAAACGTGGTGGTACCACCAGCGAGCGCGAGAGCTTGCATCACATCGGTGTCGTCGGTCATCACGAACGGGCCGGGACGATTTACTTTGCCGACCACATAAACTTTGTTGCCGCCGATTTCACGCACCAGCACCGTCGCCACTGCATCGGGAATGTAGGTATCGATGCGGGTGACGATGTCAGCCTGGATCTGTTCGACCGTACGCCCCGTCGCCTGCACATCGCCCACTAAGGGAAAAGAGAATTTACCATCGGGCCGCACCAAAACCTCGAGCGTCAGTTCCGGCTCTTTCCATACCATTATTGCCAACAAGTCACCTGGCAGCACTTTGTAGTCAGCTTCTTGCGCGTTGAGGTTGGCCATTAACAATGTACCGACGAACACCGCGAGAAGGTGACGGCGCAATTTATCTAGTCCCATGATTGTTCCTTTCGATTTCATCCCCTGTTTTTTCCTGTGAACCTCGCCCGCTTGTTCCGGGGCACGGTGGCGGCGCGCGGCACGCTACCGCCCGTCCCGTTTCTGCAGTGCGCCACGTGCCGCGCCCATTGGGGCCCAGCGCGGCCACAGATCTAGCTTAGTGCTCGCTTCCATATTTGCCGCTAACTCAATGATTTACAGAATGTATCATTGAATCGCAACAGGTGCCAGTCAGCGTCGAGATAGGAGTGCACGCGGGCTTGAAAATCACCGCGTCGTGCCGTTGCCAGCCACGCACCCTAGCGGCAAATCATGGCAGATAGATGACCGTCCCAGTCCCTCGGCGTCACGCCCCTGTCTCTCGCGCCCAGCACGTAAATGAAAACTCGTGGATTTCGTCCAGCTAATTCACGTCCGGTTGTAAATATCTTCAAAACGCACGATGTCGTCTTCGCCTAAATAGGCGCCCGACTGCACTTCGATCATTTCGAGGGGAATGGCGCCAGGGTTTTCCAAACGATGCTTGGCCCCTAGCGGTATATAGGTCGACTGATTTTCCGTCAACAGGAATACGTCCTCATCACGCGTGATCTGCGCGGTGCCCTTCACGATGATCCAGTGCTCCGCGCGATGATGATGCATTTGCAAGGATAAAGCTGCGCCGGGGTTCACAATTATGCGCTTGACCTGAAAACGTTCTCCCCCGTCGATGCCTTCATAGCTGCCCCAGGGCCGATAGACGCGTCGATGGGTAAGCCGCTCCTCGCGATTATGCGCCTGCAACCAATCGACGATCGTTTTCACCTCTTGGGCGCGTGCGCGCGGCGCCACCATCACGGCGTCGGCGGTTTCGACAATGACAAGATCATCTACCCCGAGAGCCGCGACCATGCGCGACTCCGAAAATACGACACTTCGAGAGCAATTAAATACATGAGAATCTCCTCGCAAGACATTATTATCTTTATCTTTATCACAGACTTCCCAGAGGCTAGACCAGGAACCCACATCGGACCATCCCGCATCGAGAGAGACCACGCTCACGCGGGCATTGGCGTACGTCGCGAGCGGTTCCATGACCGCATAATCGATGGAATCGCTCGGGCCTCGCGTAAAGGCGACTTGTTCGAGCCGAAAGAACTCACCGTCCGCCTGGCCACCACTCACAGCCTCGTCGCAGGCCGCCAAAATAGCCGGATTAAACTCCCGGATCGCTGCGAGCCACACGCTCGCTTGCATGAGAAAAATACCCGCGTTCCAACGATAAGCACCGTCGTTGAGATAGGCCTCGGCGGTCGCCACATCCGGCTTTTCTTTAAACGCCTGTAGTTGCGTGACTTCGGGGCCCTCGGTATTCCCCGTGCTGAGGCGCGCGCCGAGCTGAATATAGCCGTAGCCGGTCTCGGCGGCCTGCGGCACGACGCCAAACGTCACCAGCTGGCCCCGCAGCGCCTGAGCGACACCTTGTTGCACTGCCGCGCAAAACTTCGCGACGTCCATGATCAAATGATCCGCCGGCATCATTAATAATAAAGGATCGTCGCCCGCCGCGCGCGCCAACAACGCTGCGCAGGTCAGGGCCGGTGCAGTATTGCGCCCCACTGGCTCCAAGATAATCCGGGCGGGGATTTGTTCCACCAGACGTGCCTGTTCTCCCACCAGAAAACGGTGCGTTTCGTTGCATACCACGTAGGGTGCCAACACCGTAGCCTCAGCGAGCGCCCCAGCGCCCACACGCGTCAAAGTACTTTGCAGCAAAGTTTGTGTGCCACGAACCGCTAAAAACTGCTTCGGATAGTGGCTGCGCGATAGCGGCCATAGGCGTGTCCCGCCGCCGCCGGCGAGGACAATAGGAAGGATCTGGGTCATAGCTAGGTAACTATTTTTTTGCTTGAGGGATCATCATGAGACTATCGGCTAGTCACATAAAAATATGACCACTATCCGCGGTGGTACTTGAAACGTGCATGCATTCATTGTCCATCGCCCAACATGCCAGGTAAGATACCGCGTTGCGATATAGTTTAAGAATCCGGCGATTGTCAGGTCTGACTCCAGTTCTCGGTGCCATCGCGAGCCGTTCCCGGCAGGCATTGATCGGTGCAAAAACCCGGCCCCCCGCGTGGCAGGCACCATATCGACCTTATTCTAGCGGCCACGCAGGTGAATTTGATCTCGGTCTTTTAGCATTAGTCGCGGCCATCGCGCTACTCATCACCGTTGGGTACTATCATAGTCGCCATGCGCCGCCGACACCAAACATTGGTAGCGCCGCCGCCGACGACGTCGCCGAACCCCCACGGGACGCGCCTGAGATCGAACGGGATTTAGCTGGCATTCCGCGCTGGCATTTGTTTGGCGACTATACGCCGCCCAGCGAGCTCGAGGATCTCACGCCGGCGCCCGAACCGGAAAAAGAGCCTGAAATTGTGTTGGGCGAGCTACCGGAAAGCACCATAGCCTTGAAGCTTAGAGGCATCGCATTTGCACTCGACCCGGCGCGTGCCTATGCGATCATCGCCGGCACCGATGGTAAGCAAAGCGAATATCAAGTGGACGACGAAGTGACCGATGGTACTTACCTCCGCGGGATCGAGGCGCGGCGGGTTGTGATCGAACGGCAAGGTCGACTCGAATCACTAAGCTTACCGGCTGAGGGAAGCGGCCAGTTGGCGGCGGCACCGCGCACCCGCGCATTCCGACCGCGCGCCAGACAGCTTCCCATGGTCCCTTTGCCAAGCGCGGGCCCTGCCGCGAGCGTACCCGAGACGACGCCCGATGGCATGATTCGCTTCCCGCCGCGCGCCACGAATGATGGCGGCCCATTTCTGCGCGCACCTCAGCGCCCGTCAATAGAGCAACTTGAACAAGAAGAAGCCGACGAATTTAATGACGACGACGATGACGCATTCGACGAAATCGAGGCTTAGCGTGAGCCGCGCGCTGTGGGTCGTGACGGTGGCGTTGTTGGTGAGTGCTGCGACGAGCACCACGTGGGCGCAGCAAGCCCCACCTCAGGGCGTCGAAGTAACACACGTCGAGGGCGGTGAACAATCCATCACTTTGAACCTTAACGGCGCTGATATCCAAGCCTTCATCAGTGCCGTCTCAGAGCTAACCGGCAAAAACTTTGTCATCGACCCGCGGGTTAAAGGCCAAGTCACGGTCGTGTCCGCAGCGCCCACCACGCCGAGCGCGCTGTATGACGTATTCTTATCGGTATTGAAGGTGCACGGCTTCGCAGCGGTCCCGAGCGGCGAAGTTATTAAAATCGTGCCCGACGTCGGTGCTCGTCATGAAGGCACCTCGGAAGTCATTAAAGGCACACCTCGGCGCACCGAGAATCTCGTCACCGCGGTAATCCCAACCCGCCACGTCAACGCCGCTGAGCTCGTACCGATCTTGCGGCCCTTGTTACCGCAAGAAGCTCACCTCGCAGCCGCCACTTCGAGCAATGCTTTAGTTATTGCGGACGCGGCTGCGAACGTCGATCGTATCACCCGCATCGTGCGGCAAATCGATCGTGATTCAACCGAAGAGATTGAAGTAGTGCCCTTGGAACACGCCCATGCGCCGACGCTGTTGCAGACTTTGCAAACACTCACCACAGCGTCCGGTGAGGGCGCCCAGGGACCTCGCCGGATCTCCCTCACCGCCGATGAACGCACGAACGTTATTTTAGTAGGCGGTTCCACCGCTGCCCGGATCCGCGTGCGACGCCTTATCGAACAACTCGATGTGCCTGGCTCGGGCGACAGCGATTTGATCGAAGTCATATATTTAAAATATGCCTCGGCCGCAGATCTCGTGACGATTCTGCAAGCCGTCGGCGATCACGCTGACCAAGTACGCGACACACTGGGACCCGCGGCGCAACCGCGCCGCCGCAACCGCAACCGCCAATCGCCTGTCGTCGTCGCGCCGCGCGGTCAGGATGCTGGTTTTCAGGTACAAGCAGATGAAGCTACCAACGCGCTGATCGTGCAAGCCGATCCGCAGACCATGCTCAGCATCAAACAAGTCGTCGCCCAACTTGACATTCGGCGCGCGCAAGTATTGGTTGAAGGCATTGTTGCAGAAGTCTCGACCACCAAGGCCGATGAGTTGGGCGTGCAATGGAAGACCAATCTCCCGGGCACTGGCGCCGTGGCAGGAACGCTATTTCCGGGCACCAATTCCGGCGGCATCGACAGCCCTTTTATCGGCACCGATGGACCGAGTTTTTTGCGGGGACTCACGCTCGGCTATTTATCCTCCGGCGATCTGCGCGCCTTAATCCGCGCCTTGAGCGGCGACCAACTAACGAATGTACTCTCGACGCCGACCTTGATGACGCTCGACAACGCGGAGGCAGAAATCGTTGTCGGTCAAAACGTGCCGTTTATTACGGGGCAATTCTCGAATAATTCAACTACCCCGGACAATCCTTTTCAAACCATCGAACGCCAAGATGTCGGCATCGTTTTACGCGTCAAGCCGCAGATCAATGAAGGCAATACGGTGACGCTCGAAATTGAACAAGAAGTTTCGAGTGTCGATCGGGATACCTCGGGAGTGGACTTGATCACCAACAAACGCGCAATCACAACGACCGTGCTAGTCGACGACAGACAGGTCATCGTGCTCGGTGGGTTAATCGAAGACGATATTCGGGAAAACCAACAAAAAGTACCGCTGCTCGGCGACATCCCGGTCATCGGCATGCTGTTTAAGAATACGAGCGCTGATTTCACCAAAACGAATTTAATGGTGTTCTTGCGGCCGACAATCATCCGTGATCGCGCGACCAACTACGCCCTTACCCGGCATCACTACGAGAACATTCGCGAAACACAAATCGAACAAGAGCAAAAAGAACATTTCTTTTTGCGCGAAGCAGGGCCGGTGCTACCAAGCTTCGATGGTTTAGTTGAATGATCCTACCGTTCACGTTCGCGAAGCGCCAAGGCGTGCTGGTCGAATCGGTAGGGATAGACGCTGCCAAAGTTTGCGTGCTGTCAAAAGCAAGCGCGAATGCTTTGATCGAAGTGCGGCGCGCGGTCGCAAAACCCTTGCAAATCGAAGAAGTTGCGGATGCGGAGTTCGATCGGCGCTTGCAACAAGCCTACGAAAGCGATTCGCGTGCGACCGAGCAAATGATGGCGGATCTCGGTGCGGAGATCGACCTCGATCAACTAGCTCAAGAGCTTAATGAACCTACCGATTTGCTCGAAAGCGCCGACGACGCGCCGATCATACGCTTGCTCAATGCACTGCTAACCGAGGCGATCCGCGAAAACGCTTCTGATATTCACGTCGAACCCTTCGAGAATTCACTCGTGATCCGCTTGCGCGTCGATGGTGTGTTACGCGAAGTCATGCGGCCACCGGCCGCGATTGCACCGCTCGTCGCATCGCGCATTAAAGTGATGGCAAAGCTCGACATCGCGGAGAAGCGCTTACCGCAAGACGGACGCATTTCATTGCGCGTAGCAAATCGACCTGTCGACGTACGCGTCTCGACAATGCCGTCAGGCCACGGCGAACGTGTCGTCTTGCGCCTGTTGGATAAGCAAGCCGGACGTTTGCAGCTCGAACAGATCGGCATGGATCAGGCCACCACCGAAAAACTCGACGCATTAATTCATAAACCTCACGGGATTTTCCTGGTAACCGGGCCTACGGGTTCGGGTAAAACGACGACGCTATACGCCGGGCTATCGCGCTTAAACGACAACCGCCGTAACATCATGACGGTCGAGGATCCGATCGAGTATTTCATCGACGGGATAGCGCAAACTCAAGTCAACGCTAAAGTCGACATGAGTTTTGCCCGCGGGCTGCGCGCCATTTTGCGCCAAGACCCCGACGTCGTCATGGTCGGAGAGATCCGTGACTTAGAAACAGCCCAGATCGCGATTCAAGCAAGCCTCACCGGACACTTGGTATTCTCCACCCTGCATACGAATTCTGCGATCGGCGCGATCACGCGCCTACGTGACATGGGCGCCGAGCCGTTTCTACTCGCCTCCAGCCTTATCGGCGTGCTCGCCCAACGCCTGGTACGCGTGCTGTGCCCCGAATGCAAAAGCGAGTGCGTGCTGGATGCCGCGACTACACGCCGCTTAGGTTTCGACGAGGAGGTGCAAATGCCGATTTTCATCCCCACTGGCTGCGAGGCGTGTTTCAACACCGGCTACCGCGGTCGTACTGCGATTTACGAACTGGTGACATTCGACGATACCATGCGGCAATTGATTCACGATGGTGCCAGCGAACAAGCCCTCGAGCAGCGTGCACGCCAATTCTCAGCGAGCATTATGCAAAACGGGCGCAACGCCGTGCAAAATGGCATTACCGCACCCGAAGAATTACTCCGTGTCATGCAAGCGGTGTAGCGCTTGTTGGTAGCGGAGCGAAACTGCACGGCGCACGACCATGGCGGCTTATGATTATTCTGCACTGACGGCGGACGGCTCGACCCGCCGTGGTGTTATCGAAGCAGACTCGGACCGCCACGCCCGGCGCCAACTTCGCGAACAAGCGCTCACGCCGCTACAGGTCAACGAAGCACGCCGCCGGGTTGACGAACGCGGTGCTAGCGGCTTACGCCGTGATCGGCTTTCCGGTGAACAACTGGCGCTGTTGACCCGCCTACTCGGCACCTTACTCGGTTCGGGTCTACCCTTGGATGACGCGCTCTCTGCGCTCGCACGTCAATCTGAATCGCGCGCCACGGAACGCATCGTGCTCGGAGTACGCGCCAAAATTCTTGAAGGGCGTTCACTGGCCGATGGCATGGCGCAATATCCGCAGGTATTTCCAGAAGTGTATCGCGCTACCGTTGGTGCCGGCGAGCAAACTCAACACTTGCCGCTGGTGCTCACCCGTCTCGCCGAACATGTCGAGGCCAACGAACGAATTCGACGCACGACGCGGCTAGCACTCGTTTATCCAGCGGTACTGACTGTCACAGCGATCTTAGTCGTTACCGGTTTGCTCACTTTTGTCGTGCCCGAAGTCGTGAAGGTCTTCGACAGCCTCGATCGCGAATTGCCGCCACTGACCCGCGGCCTGATCGCCGTTAGCGAATTTCTACGCGATCACGGCCTCGTTTTTGTGGGCGCGATCGCAGCGCTGTACCTCGGAGCGCACCTCGCTCTACGTAACGCCGCAGTGCGTTTCCGCTGGGACGCGCTGCGCATGCGCCTGCCCATCATCGGCCGTCTCATGGTCGACAGCGACGTGGCGCGTTTTACGCGCATGCTGGGGATCATGCTCGGCAGCAGTGTCGATCTCATCGACGCCCTGCACATCGCCTCGAAATCAATACGTTTGCGTCCGCTAGCCGAGGCAGTGGAGCAGGTCACCGTAAACGTGCGTGAAGGCGAGTCCTTGCAGAAAGCACTCGGGCGTGCCGAGAATATTCCTCGCATCGTGCCCCACCTCGTCGCGAGTGGTGAAAGTTCCGGGAACCTTGTCGAAATGCTAGACACGGCCGCGGAAGCCTTAGAGCACCGCGTACACAGTACGCAAAGTTTGTTGCTCAGCTTGCTCGAACCCGCCCTAATCCTGGTAATGGGTGGTATCGTACTCATCATCGTGATCGCCATCCTGCTGCCGATTTTTGAGATGAATCAGTTAGTGTAGGTTTAGCTTCATCGCGTACCGCGCCGCGCTCAGCACCCACAGCCGGTGCTTGCGACGGCGGACAGAAGTGACTCGGACGCTTAACGAGCCAACGATAAGTTCGCACGCACGACGCCCGTGCGGTCGTGGATCCGATCGAGATTAAGGCGCAGCACGCCGACCCCAAAATCCGTTTGCAACTCGACTAACCACGCAACCAGACGATCGAATGGCACGCTATCGAAAGCGATCGTCGCTTCGTTGCTGCCATTGGGCACGATGCGGCGGACATCTCGGCGTAACTGGTGGCGCGCGGCACTCTCGTTGATCACCGACAAAAAACTCTGCTCCTGAGTCTGGGCATTGTCTGCTTGTGCGAGCACCTGCGCTCGCAACGCTGCCGCTTCACGGGCTTGGTCCTCCAATTTTGTCAACACCCGCTGCTCTGCGGCAACGCGGGCCTCGATGCTTGCCCGCCGCTGCGACAGGGGTTCGAGAAGCGACACATAGAGAAGTACGACAAGAACACAAGCGAGCCCGCCGCCGACGAGCAAACGCTCGCGGTCGTTCAGATTCGCCCACCAGGCACCCACTATTGCGCCCCCTGTTGTATGCGCACCGCGCCGCGCACCGTGTCGCCTTGGGCTTCGGCGTTGACGACCTCTGCGACCAAGTGCATTGGCAGTGCTTCACGATAGGCTTCTAGCTGTTCGATCGCGCTGCCTTCGGTGCGCAACATCAACACACCATCAGCGAACGTCGCACCGCTTAATTCCAAACCGAGTGACGGGTCTGCATGCAACACCGCCGCGCTATCGTGAAAGGCCTCCAAAAATGAGGCGCGCACCGGCCCTACCGCGCGGAGATCAGCCAATGCTTGCTCAGCCTGCGTTTCGGCATCGACAATGCGTTTCACCTCCGGAAAAGCACGGCGAAATATTTTCGTTTGCGCGGCCTCGATATCCGCCAAACGTTGCTCCAATACCGTAACGGCACGCCGTTCGAGCGCTAGGTGTGCCAACACCGCGAGCGCGGCGACGCTCGCCGCGACTTTCCAAATCGAGCCACCGCGATGGCGCTTAGCGTCGTCACGCAACATCCGAGGCAGGCAATCGAAGCCCGCGCCGGACTCGCCCGCTTGAGCCAACCAGGTAAACGCATCGTTCGCCAGCGGATGCGCGTTCACCGTTGCTCCTTGGCAGGCGCTGCCCAAGGTCGTCCGCAGCGACGCCGACAAAGGCGTCCCACGCGCAGCATAGACGTGCACCGCGGTCGGTGCATCCTCAGCGCACAAGCGACGCACCAACGGCATGAGATTTTGCGCTTCGATCCCCGCGCCAGCATAAGCCCCGTAACGCAACACCGCGCGCTCGCCAGTGAGCAAAATCGATAAGGTTCCGGGCTCTAGCGGTAACAGCAAACTCTCCGCTATCGCCTGCCGCAGTTTGACACCAGCATCTTGCAGCGGCGCGAGGATCGCCCCGAGAAGCTCGCGCCCAATAACCGCTATAGGACGCGTACTATTGGGTTCGCCTGGGCCAACGACGATGTGTACCGCGTCGAGATCGGTGCTGATCTCCTCTTCAACGGCATAAGGTGCTGCTTGCTCTACGAGTCGCTGGGAGCGTCCCGGGACGTGCGCTTCAAGCAAACCGACGAGTTCCGCGTTGAGCACCAAGCTCATCGCCACATTACCAACCCGCTGGGCAAGTGTCGCGGCGTCGCCCTGTTCCGGTCGACTGAAGCTCGCACCCTCGCCGCGCACAACCCATTCGTATGTACCATCGTATCGTGGGGCATGCAAAGGCCGCACGAATACGTGCTCACTCATCAAAAAATCCCCGTGTGCGTCGCACGGTCGCCACCCGCCCCCCACGCCGAGAGAGCACCGCGCGGGCATTGTATTGCAAACGTGCATCGTGCGCATCGGCGCGCAACTCGAAGAATTCGCTCGCGACGCTTAGGTCACGCGAGCGTATTGGGCGCCCTAACATAATGGGGTGTCCCAAGAACGCGCGCACCGACTGAAACGGTTGTACGCGCCGCGAATCCACTAACATTTGCGCCGTGCTGCGATCGATGCCGGGGCCGATGCTCATTAGTATTTCGATGGGCGCAGTATTCACGTTAATCTTCGTCGCCTCGGGTAATACCACGATATAGGGCGCAAGTTTTTGGTAGATCTCAGGCGTAATACCGCGCACGAGGAGCAGCTCACGGCGCGAGGCAAAATTACGGTTCGCGGCACGATACCCCGGCTCGAGCTCCATATAGTAGTCATCCTCTGCGCCGTTTGGGTAGCGTGTTTCGCCGTCACTATCGACCCAGTCAAGAATTGCTTGGACCGGTTCCGCGTCCACGTCCAAAACTTGCAACAGAAGCCGTAGCCGTTGTTCAGCGATATTCTCCGCCGACGTACCGGTGGCCGACCGCGCAGGCGCGGTGCTGTCGCTGGCCTCGGGGTTTGCAGCGACGCCATCCAGATCAGCGTCCTCGGCGTCGCTACCGTTGCTTGCAGCGCGCGCACTTGCCGCGACCGCTAAAGGATCATCATTGTCATCGAATGCCAAGAGCTCGGCATCCTCATCTTCTTCTTCTTCGTTTTCGTCATCACTGGCCGCCTCTTGGCGCGCTGCCGCGGGCGCGGTGGCATCGTCATCGCCACCGCTACCGCTCTGCTGTGTCAGCGCGCGCTGGTCACTTTGATCCGCATCGTCACCAGCACCGCGGTCCTGGCTCAGGTCACGAGCGAGATTGCTGAGATTCATACGCCCTTGCAAGTCAACCAAAGTCCCCGACGTCGCGACGCTTTGATAATCTGCCGCCAATTCGGCGTGCGCCCACTCCTCATCGTTGCTATCAACCCGGCTTAACTTACGATCCTCGACCAGCACCGTGTAGGCGTCTCGCTCGAGCATGTACAACGCCGTGTTGATGCGATCAGCGGCGAGTAAGTTTGCTGTGCGTTGAATGCCAAACTGCTGGGTCGTAGCCAACGCGACGGCGGCACCCGTCACAAGCGCAGCGATCAAAATCGCCGTGATCAGGGCAATACCGCCTTGCGTTTTTGCTAGCCGCATCGTCGCCACAACTACTGATTCGCTAACAAAACTAAGCGCCTGATTTCGCGGCCACCCGCTAAACGCAAGCGCATTTCGATCGCACGCGGCAACTTGGCAAGACTGACGGGATCACGCGCCAACGGCCAAAAGCTAAACCAGCGATCCCCGTAAAATCGCCAACTAAGCGCCTCGACGTCATTCAATAAAATGCGTTCAGTGCTTGCCGATTCCGGCGTTCGGTCGAGCACCTCCCAGCTGCGCCGTCGCAACTGACCCGCTTCGAGATAATAGTCCACCCGCGTGAGTTCCGGGAGGCCAAACGATGGGGGTAAGCCAGGTCGCCGGCGCGTAAGTTCGAGCGTGCTTTGCGCTTCGCCGCCGCTCATCGCCGCAAGATCGTCACCGAATGCATCCCGTACCGGTCGGGCGATCGCATTTTCGAAATCCTGCTGGGCGATCGCTACCGCCATTTGCAATTGCGCCAATTCAAATTCACGTGCTTCTAAACCCGTTTGCGTCGCAATAAAGTTGCGCAGGCCAGCGTATGCCGTTACTGCCATGAGACTAAACACAGCCACCGCGACAATCAGCTCGAGCAAAGTAAAGCCGCGCGCCCGACTACTCATTGCAGCGTGCCCCCCGGCAATGCCAATTCTTCCAATAAGGCTGCGGGCTGATCGGCGCGCGCGACGGCGATAGACAACACGTCCGCAGTTGGTTCTGCCCCTGCCCCCACCGGGTCTGGGTCCTTTTCGCGTTTGACGCTGAGAACAAACGCCACACCATACTGGGTCACTTGACGCTCTTCCTCCTCGACCACCTCGCCTTGTCGCCGGCGCAACTCGAGATCGACCACGGCATTCATCGCGACCCAGTGGGCGAGCATAGAGTCTTGTAGATACTGCGTGTTGCGCACAGCGTTATGCAACAAAGACAGCCCCCCGTAGAGTGCCGTGGCGAGGATCGCGAGCGCCACAACCACTTCCAAGAGCGTAAATCCACGCTGCCGATTCATTGCAGCACGCGCTCTTCGAGCGCGTAACTACCCGCCTCGGGAATCAAATGCACTTCGTGCATCGTGATTTCGTCCCGCAACGCTAACGGCATCAAAAACGCTTCGCCATCGGGTAGAAAAATCATCGACGGCGGGGACTCGTCCGCGACTTGCGTCGCTGCCTCGACCACGAGCTCGAATCCGGTACTCAAGCGATGTGGCTGATAGATCTTGTCATCGTCCCGATCTGCCCACGCGCCGCTCTGAAAGACGCGCAAACGATAGCTGTCTCGGGTTACCGCGATCCCCACCGGTCGCCCCATCAGTACCGCTTCTTGCGCGCCCAACTCGGCCGCTAACTGCAAGCGCTCGGCGGCCGTTTGCAGCCGCTCGCGGCGGCCCCCATCACCAACCGCCAACACCGCAAGTGAGGCCAACACGCCAACGACCGCCACCACCACGATGATTTCGAGCAGGGTAAAACCCCGCGCGCAAGCTTGGCGAAGCGTAGTTGGCGGCATCATTCGATAGTCCAATTGCCGATATCCGCATTCGCGCCGTCACCGCCCAGCACCCCGTCGGCGCCGAGGGAATACAAATCATATTCGCTGTGCTGCCCGGGAATGAGGTAGTTATACGGGTTGCCCCAGGGGTCGATGGGCACTTTGGCTAAGTAGCCGCCTTCCCGCCACTTGCTACCCTGGGTGAGGTCGATCGGTCGTGAGACGAGCGCTTCTAAGCCCTGATCGGTGCTCGGATACGTGAAATTGTCGAGGCGATAGAGGTCGAGCGCAGCCGCAACGGCACGAATATCTTGTTGCGCCTTGACCATGCGCGCCTCATCGGGGCGACTCATGATTCGCGGCACGACGATCGCCGCTAGAATCCCGAGAATAACCACAACCACCATGACTTCTATTAAAGTAAATCCTTTATAAATTATAATTTTATATTTATTCATTAAGGTCCTCTGCTAAGTTATGCTGGCACCATGATAAAGCGACGCACGGGTGTCAGCCAGTGCCGCGCCGCGCGCGCATAATCACGGGGTTTCGCGGCGATGCAAATGCTGCCCGCCCCCCGCATGCACCGGACTGCTAGTCTACCCCATTGATCTGATTAGACTTAGCGTTAGCCTTGGGTGAGCAAGACCCGGGCCCCGACTGGCCGGCCGCCGGCTTCGCGCGCCGCTCCGTGATCGGGATCAACTAGATGCCGTAGCGTTGCATGGCATCCGGAACTTGACTGTGCAAAAATCGATTACCGTCGAGTAAGCGGCCGCGAGGTTCGTCGTGTGCCGGCCAAATTGATTGTGCTGCCCAGGAGTCCCTTATGAATCGAAACGTCCGTCCCCATGCGCCGGAAAACATTCGCAACATCGCGATCGCAGGCCACGCCGGCAGCGGCAAAACAACATTGATCGAAACACTGCTCCACACCACCGGTAGCATCCCGACACCTGGTCAGGTAGGCAAAGGCAACACCGTCAGCGACTACACCGACCAAGAAAAACGCCTGCAGCACTCACTCGACGTGGGACTGTGTCATGTCGAACATAACGCCACGTTTATCAATTTGATCGATACACCGGGTTACCCCGACTTCGTCGGCCGCGCGCTCGCGGTTCTACCCGCGGTTGAAACCGTCGCCGTGGTCGTCAATGCGCAACACGGCGTGGAAACAGTCACCCAGCGAATAATGGACGCGGCGCAGCGACACCGGATTTGCCGTCTAATAGTGGTCAACAAGATCGATGCAGAAGGCGTCGACCTCGAAGGCGTGTTGACGGAAATACGCGCGACGTTTGGCGAGCAATGTCTGCCGATTAATCTCCCCGTTGGACAAGGCGGCAAAGTGACGGATTGCTTTTTTGAATTGGGGGATGATGAATCGGATTTCTCCTCCGTCGCTGACGCACATACAGCCATTACCGACCAAGTTGTCGAACTCGACGACGAATTAATGGAACGGTACCTCGATGCTGGAGAAGAACTCAGCCCAGAACAATTGCACGATCCTTTTGAGCGTGCCCTACGAGGTGGTCATCTGATCCCAGTATGTTTTACTTCGGCGGAAACTGGTAGCGGCATCGCAGAATTGCTGCGCGTATTTTCTGAGCTCATGCCAAACCCGTTCGAAGGCAATCCACCGGAGCTAGTCAGTGGCGCCGATAGTGAGGAAATATATCACGTCGATCCCCAACAGCAGAACGAGCATTTTGTGGGTCACGTGTTCAAACTCAACGTCGACCCCTACGTGGGCAAACTTGCGACTTTTAGAGTTCACCAGGGTCGGGTGAAAACCGGTGATCAAGTCTACATTGGCGCGCGCCGTAAAGGCGTGAAACTCGCCCACATTTACCAACAGCAAGGCAAGCAGCTGAGCGAGATCGCTACCGCAGTTGCGGGCGATCTATGTGCCATTTCCAAGGTCGACGACATCGAGCTCAACGACGTGCTGCACTCTAGCCACGACGAAGATGGGCTGCAGATGTCGGCCATGGAGATTCCGGAACCGATGTACGGCGTAGCGCTCGAATTAGTGCAACACGGTCAAGAAAAAAAGCTCTCGGACGCCTTGCACAAACTGGCGGCTGAAGACCCGAGCTTACGCATAGAGTTTAATCCCCAGGCCAACGAGACTGTCCTGCGCGGCATGGGGGAGTTGCATCTGCGCCTCGTGCTGGAGCGTATGCGCGACGAATTCGGCGTCGAAGTAGCTACCCATCCGCCGAAAGTTTCTTATCGAGAAACGATCACGCGCGCCGCCGAAGGCCATCATCGCCATAAAAAGCAAACCGGCGGTGCCGGTCAGTTTGGCGAAGTATTCTTGAAAGTCGAACCCCTACCTCGCGGGGCCGGATTCGAGTTTGTTAACAAAGTCGTCGGTGGCTCGATTCCGAGCCAATTTATTCCTGCAGTGGAAAAAGGCGTGCAACAGGTTCTTACGGAAGGCGCGGTCGCCGGATATCCCTTGCAAGACCTGCGGGTAATCGTCTATGACGGCAAACATCATCCGGTCGATTCCAAAGAAGTTGCGTTTGTCGTGGCGGGCAAAAAAGCCTTTCTCGATGCGATCTCCAAAGCGGCACCGATCGTGCTTGAACCGATTGCGAACGTAGAAGTCACCACACCGAACCAGCACGTCGGTGATATCACCGGCCATCTCTCTGGGATCCGCGGCCGTATCGCCGGCAGCGATACCATCGCCGGAAACCGCGCGAAAATCCAAGCACAAGTACCGCTCGCAGAACTCGGTGATTATCAGACCATGCTTAAATCGATCACCGGCGGCGAAGGTATGTTCTCGATGTCTTTCGATCATTACGAGACCGCCCCAACGCCGGTGCAAAATGAGTTAGCTGCGGAGTTTCGGCCAAACTCAGGCGCACCGGGTTAGCCGCGACGGGTAGTCGAAAGAAACAATCGGTGGCGGTAAATCTACGCTTAAATATAAGCCATCACCGTGTGCTTTCATTAGCATCTCGCTCAGGTCGATGCCAACGGCAACGCCCCGTTTGCACGACACATTCGCGACGGTTGCCGCCGCCACCGCCGCCTCAGCGGGGATCTTGAATGGCGTTCTGCGCCGCCGCCCTACGCGCCGCCTGTTCTCGCCGTCGCGCCACACCCGCCGCCGCGAGTGCCGCGCGGTTAGTGTCGTCGACGCGCATGAACCGATCACGCCAGGCACCATCCCCGTGTGCATCCCAGATTTCCGCGCGCTGCACGGTGGTGCGCGCTGCCCAAGCGCGTTCCAGCAAATCCAGCGCGCCACCGCTTATCGCCCGTTGCATCGCCGTATCCCAAGGCTTACCGCAAGGATTACCCAGCGGAAAATCAACGAACAGAAAACGCGGCACCCCACACTCTTCGACAATGTCACGCGCCGAACCCACAATCACAGTCGCAATTCCTTCGCTCTCCAGATGACGTGCGACCAAGCTCACGGCCTGGTGGCAGACGGGTCACAACGGCACCAACAACATCGCATCAACATCGTCCTCTTGCGCCCAAGCCGCTATTTGCGGCGCATCGTGTTGCAAAGTTTGGCGCTGACTATAGTCGGTCGGCACCCCATAAACCCGCGGCGAAAGCGACGCGATGCGCGCGCTGGAGACCCAGCTTTTTAACGCCGTAATCGGCAAATAAGTTTCCGGATCATCGGTATGCGTGGCATCGCGATCCCAAAACTTATCGGTGACCAAACCATCTCGCGCCGACTCGACGCCGAGCGCAAACAATTTCGTTTCCCGCGGTGCGGAACTAGACCCGAGATCGGCCGTCGTTACGATCCCTACTCGACATTCGGTCAGCGGTTTTCGCAAAGACACAAACGGCACCTGCTTGTAATGCGGCCAGGCGTAAGCTTCCGTGTAACCGTGCGCGGCATAGTATTCACGGCTTTTATCGATATAGCTTATATGGGATCGATGGGTGCGTCGCTCCACGTCACAATATCTCAGAAATAAAATAAATCTTGGGGACCGTAGCAGCTAAGTGCATTCGTCAGTCCGGGTAAACCACCACAGTTCGAGCTTCGATGCTTTCGCGCACACGCGCATGCGGAGGACAAGACGGATTTTTGAAACCTGTGTGCCCCGTAAAAGAAACTTTATCGCTCGCAGCCGAATCGTAACATTGCAGTAAAATGACCTCCTCTGGCTGCATATTCGAGATATAAAACCAGCGGTGAACGGGACGGTAGCGAAACGAGTAGATCTCGCCGCTCAAATGCGGATTTTCTAGATCATCTTCGAGAAAATGCTCGATCGAAGTGGGGACGAAATCCTCTAGGTCGATGGAGCGCGCATCGCAAATCGCAAGTGGGTTATCTTGCACCGGACCCACGATCGGCCGCCAGACATTGATCAAAGCGGCGTGTCGGCCGATGAGGTGCGGCATGTTGTTTTCACTCAATATCTCGCGAATACGACGCGGCCCCGACGTCAGAGTGTAGTCATTATGCGCATGGTCGACCGGGAATCGAACACCGTGATCGCCGCGTTTTGCGCGCGCTTTATTGCGCACATTATGGTCAAAGACAAGCACGCGTTCGGCACTAAGCACCGTCTTCAGCAACGCTACCACTTGTGGGTAGTATTCTGTCTTGACTCGCTCCGGGGCGTAGAAATCTTTGCACACTGCGGGGTAGTGCCGGAGCTCGAAACCGGCGCCACCCAGCGATAATTCATGCGTTAACGAGCGGCAATCGTAGATGGGGGTTGCGCGACGTTCACGTAGGGGGCTCTCGTTCTCGCGCCCACTAGAAGGCGGATACACCGCGATTCTGGCATCGCTCTCCGTGGCGGCGATGAACGATAAGTCGCTAACAACATAGGGTAGCGATCCGGGGTCACCCATAACACTTTTCTCGACTTGCGTGGCGATCGACGTCTGTTTATTACTCGCGCACATGATGTCGCCTGTCATTGCCGTTGACAAGTAAAGTCGCAACGCCGGCGCGGTACGAAGATCCCGTAGGATATCAGTAGCGCCACAGTAAGCAAGGCAACGTTCAAGGCGCACCCTCGCCCTGCGGGCGCGGGAATTCACCCGTCCTGGTCAGCGTTATTCCCGCCCCATCGTGAATAAAAAACAGCGCGCTTAAGCCCTGCTTCGCGGCAAAAGCAATTCCGTCGACCGGCCCATTGACGAGCAGCGCGGTGGCGTAAGCATCGGCGTCCATCGCGCGGGCGTGGAGTACCGAGACCGCGACAAGATCGTGGCTGACCGGTGCCGCAGTGCGGGGTTCGATGGTATGAGAGTAGCGGCGGCCCGCGTGTTTGAAGTAGTTACGATAATCTCCCGAGGAGGCGAGAGCCTGATTATCGAGCTCGACTATCTGGGCGAGCGGCGCGTAACCGTCGCGCGGCATTTCGATACCGACGCGCCATCGCCGACCACCCGGACCATGCCCGAACGCGCGCACTTCACCGCCAATCTCAACCAAGAAATCTCCTAAACCGCGCTCTGAGAGCAGATCGGCGAGTTTGTCGACCGCATAACCCTTGGCGATCGCGGATAAGTCCACCGTTACCGACGGTACGCGTTTTCTCGCCGCCGGCGGGTCGGATCTCACATCGATCTGGTGGTAGCCGATCCGATCTCTAAGGCCATTGAGCTCGCGCTCGCTAGGTGGTGGCGCGACACGACCGGCCGCACCGAAACCCCAGCGCTCGACGGCTGCCGCGACCGTTACGTCGAAGGCACCCCCGGTCTCGGCACTGATCCGGTTCGCGGCGCGCAAGACAAAATTTAGCGCCGGCGAGGTCTCGTGCCAGGCAGTATCGCGGCGGGCATTAAACCGGGCGAGCTCCGAATCCGTCCGAAAAGTCGACATCTGCGCATCAACGGTCGCTAAGGACCTCTCGATCGCGCGCGTTATTTCTCGACGGTTATGATCGCCGCAAACAGCGCACAAATAACTGACGCGATAGCGGGTCCCCATCGTGTGGCCGGCGATTACGACCGCCTGCTCCGGGGCGCACGCTACTAAGCTCAGCGCCGCTAGAACGCCGGCCGCACCGCACCCGATCCAGCGAGTGACTCGTAAACGAATACATTCTTGCCGGCGGTTCCCGCGGCTCCGAGTAGGGATTAGAATTCCATCTCCGTACATCGATGAACTACGCATAAAAGCATGAAACGCTCACACGGGCGTGAACTTCTCACCGAAAACAACGAATATCATCACTACACTATGTCTATGCAACACGCGATAGGTGCTTTGCGGGAATTTATTGCACAACGCATTATTGGCCAGACCTATCTCCTTGATCGATTATTGATCGCCTTGCTCGCCGACGGCCACCTATTGGTCGAAGGTGCACCGGGACTCGCGAAAACGCGGGCGATTAAAGTTTTAAGTGAGGGCATCGAAGCGAGCTTTCACCGGATCCAATTTACCCCTGACCTACTGCCGGCGGACATAACCGGCACCGAAATCTATCGCCCCCAAGATGGCTCATTCAAGTTCCAACACGGTCCTTTGTTTCATAATCTCGTGCTGGCTGACGAAATTAATCGCGCCCCCGCGAAAGTCCAATCGGCCCTTCTCGAAGCGATGGCAGAGCGCCAGATCAGCATCGGTCGAGAGACCTATCTTCTGCCCGAATTGTTCCTCGTGATGGCGACCCAAAACCCGCTAGAACACGAAGGGACTTATCCACTACCCGAGGCTCAACTCGATCGATTTCTGATGCATGTCACGATCACTTATCCGAACCACGACGATGAAAGACAAATATTGGCGCTCGCGCGGGCCGAGGCACGCGTCTTAAAGTCCGAGCAAACTACGCCGCCGCCAGCGATAGGACAAGATCAACTGCTCACCGCGCGGCACGAGCTGCTCGAGATCTATATGAGCGAGGAACTAGAGCGATACCTGCTGGAACTGGTATTTGCGAGCCGCGAGCCGGCACTGTATGGAGAAGAGCTTGGTCGCTGGGTTCAATATGGCGCTAGCCCGCGCGCTAGCATCGCGCTGGATCGCTGCTCACGCGCCCGCGCTTGGTTGCAGGGGCGCGATTACGTCGGCCCTGAAGATGTGCAAGCGATCGCGGCTGACGTCCTGCGCCACCGCATTATCATGACCTATGAGGCCGACGCCGAAGGTCTAACGCCAGATCACTTCGTCACCGAGTTGCTGCAACGTATCGCCGTGCCTTGAGCAATGCGTCCCCATGGCAGCGTCAAGATCATCACAGGAGACCCCCGGCGCGCTTGCTGAAACACGCGCCGATGAAGTTGTCGCACCCGACCTCACTGATTTGATGGCGCAAAGCACCCGCGCCCGCCTACTGCCCGCCTGGCGCGAAATCGCCCGCACACCCCAAAGCGGTGGTTATTTAGCCCGCATCAAAGGCCGTGGCATGGAATACGATGAATCGCGCCCCTATCAGTCGGGCGATGATATTCGCGCCCTGGATTGGCGCGTCACGGCACGCACCGGCAAACCCCACACGAAACTTTTTCGCGAAGAGCGGGAGCGGCCTGTCTACCTCGCACTAGACCAACGCCCGGCGATGTTCTTCGGGACGCGCAGCGCCTTTAAGTGCGTGCAGGCGGCACGCGCGGCAGCCTTATTAGCGTGGAAAGCACAGCAGCTCGGTGACCGCGTTGGCGGTATCTGTTTTCGCGCCGCCACGCCGGTCGAACTGCCGCCCCGCCGCGGTGCCGCAACCGTCTTGCGCTTGCTGAAAATGTTTGTTGCGGTTGGCCAAGTCCAAGTGAACGACGCAGAAATGAATGCCAGCCGTGCCGCACTCACGGTCGCCACCCAACACCTCACGCGCGTCGTACGACCGGGCAGCTTGGTATTTTTTCTAAGCGATTATCGCGGCCTGTCGGAGGCGACATTACGCCACATGAGTCAGCTAGCGCAACACAATGAACTGCTCGCAATATTCATTTTCGATCCCTTCGAGCAAACCTTACCGGTCTTAGCAAAACCCGCCACTGTCTCCGATGGAACGCGTAGCCTGCGGGTCTCGGCAACTGATCGAGAGCTTCGAGAACGCTACGCCAAGCGTTTCGCGGCACGCCTAGCCGGTCTCCGTGAGCTCGCACGCGTGCGTCCGATCGGTTTGGTCCAGCTGCGCACCGATCAAGACCCCCTAGTGGTGCTGCAATATGCCCTGGGTGCCCGCAAGCTGTGAATCCAAGTGCACTTGAACTGCGCGATATTCATCTGCCTGAACCGATTGCCTGGTGGCCCTTGGCACCCGGTTGGTGGTTCTTAGTGGCCCTAGTCGCGGCTTCATGCGTTCTAAGCGCCGCCTATATTTGGTATCGGCGGGGCGCGTTCCGGCGTGCTTTGCAGCGAGAACTCGCGGCTATCGCGGCGCAACATGCACGCGCTGGCGACGACGCAGTCGCCGCCCGTGCACTGTCCGTGTTAGCGCGCCGCGCCGCATTAGCGAACGCCCCACGTAGCACCGTTGCCGGCCTGCACAGCGCCGCGTGGATCGCCTACCTGAAAAAAGCCTGGCCCCCGAATGACCCGCAGGCAACGGCACTCGAGCACTTACTCCGCGCGCCTTATCAAGCGCACCCGGAGCTGGATCTCGACACTCTGTTACCATGGTTTCGAGGTTTCATTCGCTCCCTGCCCTATAGTGCGGTGGAAGATAACTAATGTTCACCCTCGCCTGGCCCTGGGTCTTATTAGCGTTGCCCCTAGCGCTGGCCGCGCGGCGCTGGTTGAAGCCCTACGCCATGCAGGACCAAGTGGCATTACGGGTCCCGGATTTCGACGATTTTCAACTTGCGCCCACCGGTACGCCGGAGACCGGGGCTTACACGCGGCAGTTCTGGCTTGCGCTATTAGCCTGGACCCTGCTGGTATTCGCCGCGGCGCGCCCCCAGTGGCTGGGGCCCGCGACAACGGTGCCGGTGTCGGGGCGCGACTTGATGCTCGCGATCGATTTATCGAAGAGCATGGAAGTCGAAGATTTCGTGCTCGCCGGACGCCGCATCGATCGCTTGCAGGCGATCCGCGCCGTCGCAGCCGAATTCATCGCGCGGCGGGAAGGCGATCGCTTAGCCTTGATATTGTTCGGCACGCGCGCCTACTTGCAAGTCCCGTTGACTTTTGACCGCGCCACGACCCAGCAATTGTTTGATGAAGCTTTCATCGGTCTCGCAGGTGATAATACCGCGATCGGTGATGCAATCGGCTTAGCGGTTAAGCGCCTGCGCGAGCAAGACGCCGAACACAAAGTACTCGTGTTGATGACGGACGGCGCCAACACCGCTGGCAGTATTGAACCGTTACGTGCGGCACAGCTCGCCGCCACTGCCGGCCTGCGCATCTATACTATTGGGATCGGCTCAAATCAGATGCTTCGGCGGGGCATATTTGGTGGTATGCGTATCAATCCCGCGCAAGAGTTGGATGAAAAAACCTTGCGTGCGATCGCCGAGGCGACCGGCGGCCGGTACTTTCGTGCACTCGATATTGGCGGACTTAGGGAGATTTACGCCGAGTTAGATCAGCTCGAACCCGTGGCGCACGAAGACCAACATTTTCGACCGCTCAAGGAACTATATCCCTGGCCTTTGGGTCTGAGCATGTTTGTCGCTGTCGCGCTAGCGATCAAGTCTTTACCAATCATGCGCAGGTGATGAGCTTCAGCGAATTTCATTTCCTCCGGCCGCTGTGGTTGCTGGCACTCGCGCCACTGGCCTGGTTGTTGTGGCAGACCTGGCATAACCGGAGTAACGAACGAGTGTGGGCCAGAGTCTGTGACGAGCGTCTGCTGCGCCATCTGTTGATCCCTTCAGGTGTGCGTCGAGGAGTTCGAAACACGAGTTACTTTGCCCTCATCGGCGTGTTAGTGATCATCGCATTAGCGGGCCCCACTTTCGAGCGCTTAGCCGCACCAATATTTCAACACCGCGGGGCGCTGGTCGTGGCCCTCGACCTGTCACACTCCATGGCTGCCGCTGACATTAAGCCGGATCGTCTCAGTCGTGCGAAATTTAAAGTTCGAGATCTGTTCGCCCAACGAACCGAAGGACAAACGGCGTTGATCGCCTTTGCGGCGCAACCCTATGTCGTCACCCCGCTGAGCAGCGACGTCGCGACATCCGCCTTACAGATACCCGTGCTCACACCCGCGCTGATGCCACAGCAAGGCACGAATGTCGGGCCCACGATCGATAAAGCCATCGATCTTCTAAAACACGCTGGGGTCGTGCGAGGCGACATTCTGCTGGTTACGGATACGGCAAGTACCGAGCCTCTCGATGCCCCGTTAGAGCGGCTTGCGGCGGCCGGCCATCGTCTTTCCGTGCTCGCCGTTGGTACCGCAAATGGCGCCCCGATCCCTAATCAGGCGGGCGGCTTTATCGCTGATGCGAACGGTGCCATCGTGATCGCAAAACTCGACGTAAAACCCCTCGTTGATCTTGCCCGACGCGGTCGCGGTCATTTCGCGCTCTTAGATCCGCACAGTAATGCCGACGTGCAAAGCTTGAGCAACTTTTTTGTCGAACACGCCAATGCGGACGCAATTACGCGTGATGATCTCGTGCTCGAGCAGTGGCGCGAACTCGGTCCGTGGTTACTGCTGCCCGCGATCGCCCTCGCGAGCCTGGTTTTTCGCCGCGGGATACTGCTGCTACTGCTACTCGTGGGCACGCAACAACCGCTACAGGCAGGCTGGTGGATGACGCCAGATCAACAGGCACAAAGCGCCTACGACCGAGGCGACTATGCCGAGGCGGCCGCCGGCTTTAGCGACGAATCCTGGCGCGCGGCGGCCCAGTACCGCGCCGGCGACTACGCCGACGCTGCGGCGAACTATGAACGCTTAACTGGCGTTGAGGCAAATTACAACCGTGGTAATGCACTCGCCAAACTCGGCGCCTACGAGCGCGCGCTCGAAGCCTACGACGCGGTGCTGGAAGCGAACCCTGAGCACGCCGACGCGAAACACAATAAATCACTGCTAGAAAACCTACTTAAGAAGAAGCAACAATCAGAACAATCGCAGCAAGCGGGTGAGAAGGGTCAACAAGACCCGCAAAATGGCGCTCAGGACGACGCTGAGCGCAGCAACAGCGCGGGAGAAATGCAACCGACCGATCAAGCTCAAGCCGAAACAGCGGATAACGCCGGGGGTGACGGGCAGGACGACTCACGGGGCGATGATTCACACGCAGCTAATTCCGACCCGCGTTTAGCGGCACCGCAAGACCCGCAACATGAGCAAGACGCCGCGGAGACTGACGCGGGCGAGGACGATACGCTGGCAGCGGCGGAGCAGGACGCGGAAGCGAACGGTGCCAGAGATGAAATGCAACTCGCCACCGAACAGTGGTTAAACCAAATCCCCGATGACCCAGGCGGTCTGCTGCGACGTAAGTTTCAATATCAATATCGCTTGCAACAGCGTGATCAGCCGTCTTCGGAAACGCCATGGTAACGCGACTCGTCTGGTGTTTACTACTGTGGAGCTGTTGGCTTCCGCAGGCGCTTGGGGACGTCACGCTCGACTGGGACCCCAAGAAACCGCTGCGCAACGAATCCTTTAATTTGATTTTTACCGCCGACTTCGATATCGACACCCCACCCGATTTCTCCCCGCTAGAAGCCGAACTCGATATCATCGAGCGCAACCAGCAAAGCGCCTATCGATGGATCAACGGGCGCAGTGACAAAACGACAACTTGGGTTTTAACCGTCGTCGCTCCGGATGCGCCTGAAGTAGTTATTCCAGCGATCGTTTTTGATTCAGAATTGAGCACCGCACGCACGATAAAACTGGCCGATCCCACCACCACACCACCGACCAGCGACCTCGATCGCTTGTTGCTGGAAGCAGAAGTCGATACCACGACACCCTATTTGCAACAACAAGTAATCTACACCGTACGGTTGTGGCGTCGCATCGAAATTACTAACGCCGCATTATCGGAACCGGAGCTCAGTAGCGACGCTCTGATCAAGAAACTCGGCGAAGATCGTCAATACGACGCCGAACGTAGCGGGCGAACTTATCAAGTATTTGAGCGTCGTTACGCCATTTTCCCCCAAACCAGCGGCACGCTCGTGATCGAACCCGCGGTGCTTACGGCGCGCACGTTAGACCGCTCCCGATCGTTGTTTTCCTTTGGCGGGGCGTTCAAAGCTCAACGGGTACAATCGGAACGCCTCACGCTCGACGTTAAACCGATCCCAAAGACGTTTCGTGGCGCGGTCTGGTTACCCGCCAAACGCGTTCGTCTGCACGAAGAATGGTCACCCGCAAACGGGGCCACGACCGCAGGTGAGCCGCTCACCCGGACACTGCACCTGTGGGCTGACGGCCTTAGCAGCGGCCAATTACCCCGCATACCGTTTGCCGTTCCGGAGGGCGTGCTGTCCTATCCCGATCAAGCCCAAAGCGACGAACAAACCTCGATCGACGGCATGTCGGCGATTCGCCAGGAAAAAGTCGCGCTGATCCCACACGCCGCTGGGCGCTTCGAGCTCCCGCCGATCGAAGTGCCGTGGTGGAACACGGAGACCGATCAAGCGGAGGTTGCGCGCCTCGAATCCTTTACAATTCAAAGCGCCGCGGGAGACACCGGGCGTAACGCCACAAATGGCGGCCCCGCGACGCCGTCGATACCCGCTGCGACGACGACGATAACGGCACCGGTGGGCGTCGCCTCGCCGGAACATCATGCTAATCTCCGCTGGAAAACCCTCGCCCTCATCGCAGCGCTAGGCTGGTTGGCGACAACGCTTGCAGGACTCTATTTTTGGCGACGTCGACAGACGCCGACTGAAACACCAACCGGGCCTGCTCCTCGCGTCTCGACAAGCGGCGCTGTACGCGCCCTACAACGGGCCTGCGACGACGCCGATCCCAAGGCTGCGCGGCTCGCGCTATTAGCCTGGGCGCAAAATACGCTACCGTCGCCGGCGTCGACCACCCTCAATGCGCTCGCGGAACGTCTCGAGGCACCCTTAGCAGACGACATCGCAGAGCTGCATCGCGCGCTTTACGCCCACCACGCGACGTGGTCCCCTAACGAGCTCTGGCGTCACTTCGCCGCGCAGCGGCGCCAAACACCGCCCGAGGCACAAACTACCCCAGCAAATATCACCTTGTTCCGCGCCCAAAGTCGCTAGCAAACCCTCGCGCCAGGCGATTTGTTTCACAATTGTCCCCGACGGGCGTGAGCGCTGTCACATTTATCGTACCCGCAGGCGAGAAAATCACCCCCGCGCCGCTAAACCAGGCATGCAAAACCAGCAGCAAAAGCAGGTTTCCCGGCTCGTCTCGGCACGGTCTCAGATGCTATTGAAAGCGTGTCGCGAGGCCGCGGATAAACGTCTCAGCGCCTGTTTTCAGCTCGTCTTCGATCGCATCGACGACGCGTTTTTTGAACTCGCGAACAAAGCCGATACCTCGGCGCGCCAAACCCAATATTTTGATGCGATGCGTGAAGTTCGCCTCAAGCGAGAGTCTCTAGAGAATATTCTCGCGCAACGACTCGCGCGACAATTCGACAGCGCGCTCGATGATTCAACCAAGGACGATACCGCGCCCGCCTCGAGCTGGAACGGCGAATTGTCGTTGCTCGAATCCTGCGAAGTCGAGCTGGACCTGGCGGTGCAAAACTTCGTCGAACACCTCGAAGCGCGCGCCGGCGCAGAACTGCGCGCCTTGGATTGCCGCATTGGTCACTTACTCAATGATCCGCAACTGCAAGATGTAAGCAACCCGTTTGGCCCGCGCGCTATCGGTACGGCCTTCCGCGAAATGTGCCGTGAATTAGAACACGGCATCGAACCGCAGCTGACGATGTTTAAGTTGCTCGCCAAGCATTGTAGCGGCGAGATAATTCACTTATATCACGAACTCAATCGGCAACTAATTGCAGAGCACATACTACCGACGATAACGGACGGGCACGGACGCGTCCCCGTTCACGCACCGGGTAAGAAAACCCGGGTAATTATCGAAACCGAAGACGGTAGCGAGGAGCATTCGGGAGAGGATGTGTTCGCGACGCTGCAACGCCTCGCCCCTGCCACCCAAGGCTTGAGCTTAAGACAGCTCATGGCGCCCACCCATGGACCGGGCGGGGTCGGATCGGCGTGCGATGCACGCGTCCCCGCCGGCGCCCCAGTTGGTGGAGTTGGTGGTGTTGAGACGGGTGCTCAGGTCATCAGCACCGCGAACGCGCTTACCTACTTGACGGAATTGCAACACGGGCAGCTACCGGATGGTGTTGACGCCGCAGTTCTAAATCAACAGCAATTATCATCCGGCGGCTTCAATACGTTGCGGGTGTTGCACGATACCGCAGCCATGGGACGCTTAGAACCGGCGGACAACCTCGCCTTAGATATCGTTTCAATTCTCTTTGATTACGTTCTCAATGATCCCAGCTTATCGGCGCGCATTAAGAACGTCATCGGCCGCTTGCAAATTCCGCTGCTCAAGGTCGCACTACTTGACAAGAACCTATTTTCAAAAAAGACGCACCCCGCCCGTCGCCTCCTAGATGCCATGGCAAACGCGGCGTTACGTTGGGGAGAACGCGACGACCTTGGCGAGGACAAGCTCTACCACTGCCTCGAAACCGCCGTGGAAAAAATCGTCAACGAATTCGATGACGATATTGAAATCTTTGCCGAAACCTTAGCGACATTCGAAGCTGCGCTCGCCACGGAAGAGCAAAATGCACACCTCCGGGCCCAAGATCTCACGAAATCGCTTGAGCCCCGCGAGCAAATTGCACTGGCTAAATTTGCCGTCGATGATGCAGTCAAAAATATCGTTGTGGATGTTAAAACCCGGGACTTTTTGCGATGTTTCATCTACGACTATTGGCGTCAAGTGCTCATCATCACTTACGTCGAGCAGGGCGTTGAATCCCAAGCTTGGGAGGCCCGTCTGAAAGTCATTGATGAATTACTTTGGTCTGTTGAGCCTAAATCCACGGACGAAGAACGCAAACGCTTGACCCAAATACTACCGCCACTCATCAAGGAAATTAAGGCAGGCATGAAAATGCTTGAGATGCCACGCGCGGAATGTGCAAAGTTCTTAAGTGCCTTGGCAAGCGTGCATGTTGTATCGGTCAAGCGAGCAACGAAGAGCACGCTGGTAGAGCGGCGTTTGTCCACACAGCCTGAAGAACAAGATCCGGTCTCGGAATCACGCGCACCGACGCTCTCCGAAGAAGAATTCATTAGCAACGCATTGGATCGTCTCTTCGCACGAAAGACCCTAGACGCCGACGAACTAGACATCGATCTGGAGGCTTTAAACAGCACCGAGCAGTCGCCCGATAACGATGAAGTGACGGAGACTGTGATGAATTTAAACTTAGGTGACTGGATCGATTTTGAAACATCTGGCGGAGATACGCTGCGGGCCCGTTTTACGTGGTTAAGTCCGGGTACGGGCCGCTACTTATTCACGACGCGCAGCGGGCAAAAAGCACTCGATCTCACCTTGCCCGAACTCGTAGAAAAATTGCGTTCCGGCAAATCTACAATCATTCCCGGAACACCGGACCCGGTGTTCGATCGAGCGATCGGTGATTTGCTGGACAAACTCGACCAACAGCAAGTCGCCTAAGCTACCGCTCGAAGTCCTCCCTCAACGACCCGCCATGATGAACGCTTGCGAGCCGAACCTCGGTGGTGCGTCAATCGTCGACGATGGCTACCTTCGGATGGATTAAAAATAACCCCGCAACCCGCCTCATTCCCGCCATGTTTCTCAGCGGCCTCATCAGCACCGCAGACATGTGCAGACGTCTGCACTACCTCGGTAATGGTAATCAAGTCGAATTCAAAACCGTCTAGAGCGCCTGAGCAGTCCCACAAGGCTTGGTTGTCGGGGGACGCATCGTTATAATCGATTTCGGCGATATAATCGTTAATTCTAATAACCCGAACCATCGTGGATCGACTCGGGAGTAGCTATAAGGACACGTGACAAAGCGTAAACCGTATCTCACGCCGAACGAGGTAGCAGAATTACTCATGGTCTCCCCGGTCACGGTACGCCAATGGGCCGCCAAAGGGCGCCTTTGCGCCGAGACGACGCTAGGCGGCCACCGTCGTTTTTTGCGTCGCGACGTCGACCAATTCGCGCGCGAGAACCACCTCAACTTACGCCGCGAAGCCGACGGAGAGCTGCGCGTGCTGATCGTCGATGACGACCGCCAATTAGCGGGCTATCTACGCGAACTGCTCCAGCAAATCGACAACAGTAGGCTCGAATTGGCCTTCGACGGTTTTGATGCTGGGGACAAAATACATCAATTTCAACCACATATCGTGTTGCTCGATCTGATGATGACCGGTCTCGACGGATTTAGCGTCTGTGAACGCATCAAGTCCGCCCCCGTTACCCGCTTAATACGAGTCATCGCCATGACCGGCTATCGGACGCCGGCCGCGACGCGACGAATCTTGGCCGCCGGTGCGGAACAGTGTCTGGCCAAACCGATCGACGGCGACGCGCTGCTTACCCTGATGCAAGACCCGGTGCAGCGCGGATGACCTCCTTAAAGCACAGCATCACTTTGACTGTTGCGCTGACGGTCGCTATCTTCGGTCTGCTCGCGCTAGTCATCGTAATGCTCGTTGAGCAAAAGCACTTCCTGCGCAACGGACTCGAGCAATTCGAACGACGCGCGCAAATAAGTCGTACCGATCTCAGCGCCATGTTGCGCTACCACGACGTTGACGCTTTGCGAACCCACCTCGCGAACCTCAGCGCCGATCCATTTATTGATCTGGCATTGATTACGGATGCGAACAACGACATCGTGTACGCCGCCAACCCCGTGCACGAAACCACGAACCTCGCACGGGTGACATCGCCACAAACGGTCGCTACCGCCGCGACGGTCCGGGCTGCAAACAAAGGCGGTGTATGGCCCTTGGCAGACACCGATTATCTCCTCGCCTACTACCCGCTCGCGTCGCCCGCGTCCCCGGCCCACGAGCAAGCCAATATGTTGATCGTGCGTCGTAGCCTCGCCGCCGAGCACAAACTCGCCCGCGATCATGCGCTGATCATGTTTTTGCTGTTGCTGGGCATGGCTACGCTCCTCGGATTTTTTGCCTCACGACGCCTCGAGCGCGATATCGTGCAGCCCATCATGGGGCTGGTTGCAACCACGCACCGCGTTGCAAACGGCGACCTCGAAGCCCGCTCTGATCCGCGCGTGGGTGGCGAAATTGGCGAACTCGCGCGTTCCTTAAACGACATGACCGCAGCCTTAGAGAAGGAACGCCGCGCCTTGCAAGACACCGAGCAAACCCTGCGCCTCACCCACCGCTTTGCCAAAATCATTACTTACGAATGGGATCTCCGTAGCGATAAGCTCCTGGCATCCGATTACTATTTCGAGTTGCTCGGGCGCCCTAAACCCGATGGCCCGCTGCCAATTACCGAAATGGTTGCCGACACAGTGCATCCCGAGGATCTCGAAAATCTCTCGGGCGCGCTGACGGCAACACGTGAAAGTGGCAAACCGTTTGACGTGATATATCGCCTACAGCACGCCAACGGGAGCTATCGGTGGTTACATACCCAAGGGGACATCGAGCGTGACGCTGCGGGTCAGCCGTTTCGCGTGTTAGGCGTCGGTCACGACATTACGCGAGAAAAAGTTGTTCAGGAGCAATTACGGGCCGCGCTGCGCGAAGTCGAATATCAAAAAGAAGCGCTGGATCTGTCGACAATCGTCTCGATTGTCGATGCGAACGGCACCATTAGCTATGTCAATGAGCGGTTTTTGCTCACCACCGGTTATACGCGCGAGGAGATCGTGGGAACACCCCATCCCCTTATCGATGCGGAATTCCACGGAGCGGAGTTCACCGAGACGATCACCTCGATCATACAGCAGGGCAGAATTTGGCGTGGCGAGATCCGCAATGTGGGTAAAGACGGAGACCACTATTGGATGGATCTGACGATCGTCCCACATGTCGATAGCCACCTAAAGCCAAATCGTTATGTCTACATCGGTACAGATATTACCGACCGACATCTCGCGGACTTGCAACTGCAAGAGGAACGGAACCTTTTTCTGACCGGTCCGGTTGTGGTGTTTAAATGGCGTAACCAAAGTGGGTGGCCGGTCGAATACGTATCGGGCAACGTCGAAGCGACGCTCGGTGTCGATAAACAAGCGCTGTTGAGCAGCGATGTCTACTACGACGAACTGATCGCTGCAGACGACCGCGAGCGGGTCGGAAACGAAGTGCGAAGCGCTCTCGATGCGCAGGCAACCATCGTCACACACCAACCCTACCGCATAGTCGATAATAATGGCGCGACGCGTTGGTTGTTCGATCACACTTTGGTGTTACGGGGCGATGACGGCGACGTCACGCACTTCTTAGGCTATGTCATCGACATCACTAACCAACGCAACACCGAGATCGAACACGATGCGCTGCGGGTGCAATTGCTCCAGGCACAGAAGATGGAGGCCATGGGTCAACTCGCGGGCGGCGTAGCGCATGACTTCAACAATATATTAACCAGCATCATCGGCTATGCTGATCTTGCACGACGGCGCTTTGTCGACGATCACGACAGTAAGCTTAGCGTGTACCTGCACGAAATCACCGCGGCCGGGGATCGCGGGCGGGATCTAGTCGCCAAAATGTTAACGTTTAGCCGCGGCGGCGATAGCGAAGAGCAAGTAGTCCTATTGGACAAAATTATCGAGGAGACGCGACAGCTACTGCGCCCAATGTTGCCCTCCAGCATCACTTTGAACGTGACTATCGAACCAGGCCTACCATCGATCCTTGGCGAACCGATTCAAGTGCAACAAGTAATAATGAATCTGTGCATCAACGCCCGTGACGCCCTCAATGGTGCTGGTAAGATCGCAATTTCCGCTTACCAAACAACGCTCTCGCAAAGACAGTGCGCGTCGTGCAAACAGCATTTCGGCGGAGAATACGTGGTTCTTGCGGTGTTCGATAGCGGCGAAGGCATCGAACCTGAAATCATGGAACGCTTGTTCGATCCGTTTTTCACCACCAAAGCGCCCGGCAGCGGCACCGGCCTTGGTCTATCGGTAGTGCACGGCGCGGTACATCACATGCGCGGTCACTTGCTAGTGGACGGTGGCGATGCCGCGAACGGCGCCGGTTTTGAAATCTACCTGCCGCCGAGAGCCAGCGCGACCCAGGTCGACGGCCTCCACAACGATCGACTTCTAGCGGCAAACATCGCCGCTACTCATACCAGTACGTAATTCATAAAGGGTAAGCTCATGACCGCGACCGATTCGCTCACCCACGCGCTGCCGGGCGCTGCGACAGGTGCGCCGCCAAGCAGCGCCCGCGACATGGCACACGACGTCCCGGTAATCTTATGGATGCTGGACCGGCGAGGGAATTGCATCTATTTGGACGAGCAATGGACGCGTTACACCGGCCAAAAGTCGAGCGAAGCCCTGGCGAATTGGGGTACGTGCATTCATCCCGACGACCTCGACCACACGAAACGTGTTTGCAGGCTAGGACGCGAGACGAAACGAACGATTTCAACGGAATTTCGGCTCCGACGCTACGATGGCGAATATCGTTGGTTTCATGACACGGGCGTGCCGCGCTTCAATTCACGCGACGAATATATCGGCGTTGTCGGCATTATGATCGAGGTCAGTGAACGCAAAGCGAACGAGCTGAGCACCAGGATTACCGATGCCCGCTTACGCTTGGCGCTGGATGCTGCGCGGCTCGAATCGTGGGAATGCATTTTACCCACCTCGCTTACTAAGGAACCGGCTCGGGCGACACCCGAGCGAGTGCACGAACACCCCGATATCTGTGTGTCGCATCACGCATACTTGCACGAAGTGCATACCGATGATCGCGATAAGGTAGCGCAGGCCTTAAGCGACACGATCCGCCTCGAACAAGACTACCGCGTCGAGTTTCGGGTCACCGATCCGGAGGGATCGACTCGTTGGTTTGAATCGCAAGCGCGTCTCCTAACCGACGGGGATGGTAAGCAGCGACAACTAATCGGTGTTACCGAAGAAGTAACTGATCGTCGCGCTGCCAGCGAAGAACACACTCGTCTGCAAGTGCAATTTCAGCAAGCGCAAAAAATGCAGGCGATAGGTCATTTAACGGGCGGCATTGCGCACGACTTCAACAACATTTTGGGCAGCATTCTTGGTTATTCGCGTCTCGCCCTGCAGCGCTTTGACGGCCACATTCCAGAAAAACTTCGCGAATATTTGAGTCAAATCTATACCGCCGGAGAACGCGCCCGCGAGTTGACAGATCAAATGATAGCGTTCAGTCGCGGCGGTGAGACGAGTCGCGAGGTATATGACGTACGCCTGCTCGTGCAGGATGTGATCAAAATGTTGCGGCCAACTTTTCCCGCAACGATAAGCCTCGATTGCAGACCACCAAAACACGTCATGAACGTGAAAACGAACATCGTCGAGTTTCATCAAATAATCGTTAATCTCTGTGGCAACGCGCGAGACGCATTGGGTGAGGAAGGAGAGATCCGTGTTGACGTCTCGCGATCTTCACAGGCGGCGTTCGTATGCAGTTCCTGCCACGAAAATGTTGCGGGTGATTTCATCACCATAGCCGTGACCGACAACGGGCCGGGTATCCCGGCTGAGGTCATACAACGCATGTTCGAACCGTTCTTCAGTACCAAACGTCAAAGTCATGGCGGCGGCATGGGTTTGCCCATCGTGCACGGCATCGTGCACCGACACGGCGGACACCTCGTCGTGCAGACGGCACTGGATAAGGGTGCGACGTTTGCGATCCATCTGCGAACGACGGACGCTGCTGGCAGTTGTGCATCGGCTCGCAGCAATGCGGAGACGGGCCCTGCACGCCGCCAACACCACATTCTCGTCGTCGATGATGAACTGGCGATTAGTAATTTTCTCAGTGAATTGCTGGAATTGGAGGGTTACCTCGTCACGCGTGCTGACGACGCGCAGGGCGCCTGGGAAATTTTCTCCGACAATAGCGCGACATTCGACGCCGTAATTACAGATCAAACCATGCCGGGACTGACGGGGACTGAGTTGGCCACACGCATTAAGGCACAGCGCCCGCAGACCCGGATCCTGCTTATGACGGGCTATTGCGCCAATCTCGAACCCACTGAGGAGACGCCCAGGAGCTACGACATCTTGTTAAAAAAACCCCTGGACGCCGATCATTTCCTGCGCGTCTTAGCCGATTTATTGGCACCGCAGGACTGAGATCCTCGCCGCAATTTAAGTGACTGTTTTGTCTAATAAATAATCCCTCTTGACTTTCTGCCCGGCGCGCCCTCGCCCGGCAGTTGCGAATTGAGGTAATTTTCCTCAAAATGACAGCCACTGGACTAGCACCCGAGGGGCCAAAGAGGCATAATTTCACACCATAAATGACAACAATGGTGGTCGCCAGCTGATCACGGGCCAAAAGTGAGGGCCGGAACACATTTCATAAAGTTTTAATAATTGTGGTGCAGGATCACCACGAAGCGGATTAGAACCAAATAATCAATCAGGCTTTACAACCCCGACGCAATGCAAGCAAAGGGATGAATAGCTGCTAATTGGAGGTTACGTGGATATGAAACTAACCAAATCAATCATCGGTCCTACCCTCGTTGCGCTGGGGATGGCCGCGGGTAACGCTTATGGCGCGTCGGTAACGCTAAGTAATGAAAATAGCAGTGACAGCGGTACTGAGCTTTTTGACCACACGAACAATTCCGTGGTGGCAGTAGATGACGATACCGTACATGTGGTGCTCGGCTTAGACGGCTTCAGCGCATCATCTGCCGCGTTGACGGAGCCGGGTTCAAGGCTTGATACATCGTCCATGATCATCACGCCGGATGCAGGCTACCGTATCACTTCGGTTCGATATGTCGAAGAAGGTAATTGGAGTGTCAACAACGGCATTGTGATCGGCGACGGATCATTAGTTGTCAACGGTATCGGTGCGGATTTAGGGAGCACCTTTGTGGTGGCTCAAACGGGCTCGGCAAGCGGCGATTTCGGCTTCGACATTACGATAGGCGGCTTGACGGCGGAAGTGGTTGACGTCTCCGCGACCAATAGCTTGACCGCGGCGGTAATAGCAGCAGCGAGTTCGTCGGCAGAAATCAACAAGACGTCAGCCTATATGGAAGTAGAACTCGCACCCATCCCAATCCCACCGGCTGTTTGGATGCTGGGTTCAGCCTTAGTTGGCCTAGCCACTGTACGCCGTAAAAATGCTGCCTAAACCGCACGCTTTAAGCGCTTAAAATAAAAACCCCGGCTCAGCGCCGGGGTTTTTTCATGTGCACTGCACCGTGCGTCTATCTCGTTTGGCTGGATTCACACACATTGCACGGCGACTTTCACGGCCTCGTCATTGATGGTGAATTCTTCCACCCCGTCCCAGCGTTGGTCCGCGAGCGTTGTGGTAATACCTAGCGCCGCCGCGAGCACTTCGCGTTTGATGTAATCCATGTGAGTGTGAACCGCATCCGTTAATACCGCGTCGGTCGTCACAAGCTCGACTTCAATGCGCTGCGTGAGTTCGAGATCGATCGCTTTGCGCATATTTTGGATGCGGTTGACCAATTCGCGCGCCAAACCTTCAGCTTTCAAAGTCTCGTCGACCTGCGTGTCGAGTGCCACCGTGACAGTACCCTCTTGCGCGACGATCCAATCACCCAGTTCTTCGCTGCGGATCTCCACATCGTCTAAATCGATAGATACTTTTTCATCCGCCAGCGCTAAGACCAGCGAGCCGTTGGCAAGCAAGGCCGCGATATCGTCCTCCGGCAGGTCGGCAATTAATGCCGCGATATGCTTCATTTGTTTCCCGAGGCGCGGCCCTAAGCGTTGAAAATTCGCCTTTCCCGCGCGTTTGACGACACTCGCGGCGTCGTCGATATATTCGATCGTTTTGATGTTGACTTCATCGAGGACCACATCGCGAACGGCATCGACGACATTAGCGTCCACACCGGCGGGCCCAGTCACGACCAAGATCCGCGCTAAGGGTTGGCGCACGTTCAAGCGCGCACGATTACGCAACAGCAATACCAGTGACACCACGGTCCGCGCCACACCCATACGTTGCTCGAGATCGGTGTCGATATAAGCCGGCTCCGCGATCGGAAACGTGACCATGTGCACCGACGGGGCTGACGCCAATGCCGTAGTTTCGTTCAGCGCGCGATACAACCATTCACTGAAAAACGGGGCGATGGGGCTCATCGCTTTAGCAACCGCGAGCAAGCATTCGTACGTCGTCTGATAGGCGCACAACTTCGCGTGTTCACTGACACTCAGCTCATTACCACCAGATGTTTTTTTTGCGGCCCAAAACCGCGGCCGTGAACGGCGCACGTACCAGTTAGAAAGTTCGTCAACGAACTGCTCGAGCGCGCGCGCGGCCCGCGTAGCATCGTAGTCGTGATAGGCGGAATCCGCCGCGCCCACCGTGGAATGCAGGCGCGACAATATCCAACGGTCGAGCTCCAGTCTGTCCGCAACCGGGATTTGCGCTTCTGCGTAGCGAAAACCATCGATGTTGGCGTAACTCGCCATAAAGCGATAAACGTTCTCCAGGGTGCTAAAGAACTTGTTGCGCGTTGCGGTCAGGCCACGCGGTGAAAATTTCATCGCATCCCACGGCGGCGAATTGCTCATCATGTACCAGCGCACGACGTCGGCACCGTGTTGCTCCACTGTAACGAAAGGATCGACGGTATTACCCTTGGATTTCGACATCTTCTCGCCCTTCTCATCGAGAATAAGGCCATTGACGACGACGTTTTTGAACGCGACTTCGTCCATTACCAAAGCTGCGATTGCGTGTAAGGTGTAGAACCACCCACGTGTTTGATCGACCCCTTCGCAGATGAAATCTGCGGGGAAATTTTTCTCAAACGCTACCTTATTTTCGAAAGGATAATGCCATTGCGCGACTGGCATGGCGCCAGAATCGAACCACACGTCCATGACATCCGGGACCCGCCGCATGGTGCCCCCATCGGGTGCCTCCCAGGTCAGTTCGTCGACGTAAGGTCGATGCAGGTCCAGGTGATCGTCGTCGGGCAAAACCTGCGCACATTTCTCGCGCAGTTCGGCTATCGAACCGATGACTTCGAAATACCCGGAATCTCTCTGGTCGGAAACCCAAATGGGCAGCGGTGTACCCCAATAACGTTTGCGGCTCAGCGCCCAATCCACATTATTTTCCAGCCAATTACCGAAGCGTCCCTCCTTGATCGCCGGGGGATACCAGTTGATGGTGTTATTTAGCGCTACGAGTCGATCTTTGATCGCGGTGGTGCGAATAAACCAACCTTCGACCGGGTAGCTCATTAGCGGCGTGCCTTTACGCCAGTCGTGGGGATAGTTATGCAAATACGACATCTCACGATACAACAGCCCACGCGCCCGCAGATCACGATTGATGAGCTTATTGGCGTCGCGAAACCACTCACCCGCCACCACCGGTGCGTGTGGTAAAAACCGTCCGTCCGGTCCAATGGGATTGATGAGCGGTAAGTTTTCCTGACGACCGAGCTCATAATCCTCGGCACCAAAAGCCGGCGCGATATGCACGATGCCCGTGCCTTCTTCGGTAGAGACGTAGTCACCCGCTACGATCCGGAAACTTTGGCCGTCAGCATCAGCGCCTGGAAGCTCGAATAAGGGTTCGTAACGCCGCCCAAGCAGATCTTTGCCTTTGAATTCCGCGACCACCGAATACTCCTCGGTGAGCGCATCGAGCCGCGCTGCTGCTAGGATGAGCTGTTGCCGTTCTTCGGCGCCAGCGGCCTTTATACCGACCTTCACATAATCGATCTCCGGGCCGACTGCCAGAGCCATATTGGCGATTAGCGTCCACGGCGTCGTTGTCCAGGCGAGAAAACACAAATTCGGCTCGGCGTCACTGCGAAAGCGTACATAGGCACTCGGATCTGTTATCTCTTGATATCCGAGGCTTACTTCGTGCGACGACAATACCGTCCCACTACCGGGGCTATACCATTGAATCTTATGGCCGCGGTAGAGTAAGCCCTTCGCGTAGATTTGCTTGAGCAACCACCACACCGACTCTATGTAGGGCGTGTGGTAGGTGACATACGGCTGCTCGAGATCAACCCAATAGCCGATCCGGCGCGTGAGTTCGTCCCAATCACGCTGATAAGTCGCAACGCTTTCGCGACACGCGCGATTAAAACGCTCGATACCATAATCCTCAAGCTGCTCGCGGCCGTCTAGCCCGAGCGCCCGTTCGACCTCGATTTCGACCGGCAGGCCGTGCGTGTCCCAGCCCGCCTTGCGTTCTACCCGGTAACCCTTGAGCGTTCGATAACGGCAAAAAACGTCCTTGATGGTGCGACCGAGCACGTGATGAATCCCGGGTCGCCCGTTGGCGGTCGGCGGCCCTTCGTAGAAACTAAAGTTTGCACCGTCGCAATGCTGGCGTTCACACTGCTCGAAAATGCGGTGATCGTCCCACCATTTGAGTATCTCGTGCTCGAGTGCCGTAGGTGTTAAGTTCTTGCTATCCGGAAACTGTTGTGTCATGCGGACTGTGGCATGTTTTCTGTTGTTATTGCTTCGTTTGCCGATACAAACATCGGCGCGATCACACGTTTTCGATCTATTTGGTTACTATGGCCAAAAAGGCCCTCACCATTATAGCCTATGGATCACCGAAACTTAGCGCGAGCAATGTGTGTCTATGCGCGGCCGCCGGATCGTTCACAAGTTCGGGGCACTGTGTGAAAAGCGACCCTATACTCGATTTTCTAGAATTCGTTGAAGGTCAAAAGCGACAGTCCGTACGGCAACTGCTCAACAAGATCCTCGAGAAGAGCCGCCTGCTCACTAGCGCCGAAGCCGGTACGATCTTTATCGTTCGCTGTCGCGGCAAAAAAAAGTGGCTAGAACCAACATCGATTCAAAATGACGCCGTCGCCGTGCGCCGCGCCGATTTTGTCGTACCGATCGGACCCGGAACGATCGCCGGAACCGTCGCCCACTCCGGCCAAATTTTGCTGATCGACGACGTCTACAAGCTACCGGCGAATAAGCGCTACAACTTCGACCCCTCCCGGGAACACAAATCTTATACCACGCGCTCAATGCTTTGCTTTCCTCTAAAAAACTACCAAGACGAAGTCATCGGCGTCGTACAGTTGATCAATTGTCGGCCACAGAAACGTCGCGAACCACGACCATTTCCACCGCGAGTCGTTGACCTGGTCACACCAATGGCGCGCGTCATCGGGCATTCAATCGAACGTGCCCAAATGCTCGAAAAAATTAAGCTACAGAATACCAAACTACGCGAGCGCAACCGTCTGCTCGCAGCACAACGCGCGACCATCGCTGCACTCCAAGAGGAAACCGAAGATGCTTTTCGAAGCTCTATCCGGCTAGTGGCTAGGGCGGCTGAAATCCACGACGAAGAAACCGGTAATCACATCGTTCGTGTTAATGAATATAGCCGCCTGCTTGCGACACAACTCGATTTGCCAAAATCGTGGTGCGACGAAATCCATTTCAGCGCGCAACTGCATGACGTCGGAAAAATGAGCGTGGATATCGCAATTCTAAAAAAGCGTGGACCCTTGAATGTTGAAGAACGCGCCGAAATGGACCGTCACACGGTCTATGGACATCACATTTTGTCGGTTTCCCCACGTCTATCCTTGGGCGCTGAGATCGCACTTAACCATCACGAAAAGTGGGACGGGAGTGGGTACCCAAACAAAAAGCGCGGCAAGGAAATTCCGCTATCCGCGCGCATCGTGCAAATTGCCGATGTCTACGACGCACTACGTTCGAAGCGCGCGTATAAAACCGCATTCAGTCACCAAAAAACGGTGAAAATTTTAACCCAAGGCGACGACCGCCTCGATCCACATGCCCATTTCGACCCCGAGTTACTCGACCTATTCGCACGTCAACATCGAGAATTCGCAAACATATGGGAGCGGTTCCGGGATTAAGTGCGCGGTCCGGCGCCCAGCGCCATACCCGCCACGACATTACTTCATTTGCTCTGCTAGCGCCTCCACCGCGAGCTGGCGGATTTGCTGGACCATGGCGTGCAAGCCGTTGCTGCGCGTCGGTGACAAATGATCCTTAAGCTCGATTGCTTCGATAAAATCTGGTGGGGAAGCGATAATGTCAGCCGGTTTTCGACCGGAGTAAACTTTAAGTAACAGGGCGATTAGACCAGAGACGATAGCCGAATCACTGATCGCCGCGATATGCAGACGCTCGTCGCGCATCTCCGCTACGAGCCACACTTGCGATTGACAACCCTTCAAGCGCCGCTCCTCAACTTTCCATTCATCCGGGAACGACGGCAAGTCGCGACCGCAGTCGATAATATATTGGTAGCGATCAGTCCAATCCTCAAACAAGGCAAAAGCTTCGATAATCTCCCTCTGGGCGGCGAGAATCTCCGGCGCGGCGTGCAAGGAAGCTGTCGTTAGATCATCAGCCATGCTCAAACCACTTCATTCAACACGCCAAGTCGTGCGATCGCTGGCATCTTCGATGCGAACACCCATGGTCGCAAGTTCATCACGAATTTTATCTGCGGTCGACCAATCCTTATTCGCCCGCGCTTGCTGGCGTTGCTCAACAAGGGCTTCAATGCGGCGCACGTCGAGCCCCTGCGCTGGAGCGTACGAAAACCAATCAGCCGATACGTTTTGCGCGATCCCTAGCTCTTTTGTCGCCGCAACAATGAGCGCTTTCAGTTTTGCTTTTTCAGCACGATTCGCGCTGGCATTTGCGGCGTTCACGCGCCGCATTAAAATAGACAACGCTAAGGGCGTATTGAGATCGTCGTCCATAGCGTCAAGAAATTCCCTATCAACGGTGTTCGTCTCGTCAATCACGACGTCCTCCAAACGCTGCAACGCGCCGTAGATTCGGTCGAGTTGCCCTTTTGCTTGTATGAGTTGATCTTCGGTCCAGTTGATCGGTTCTCGGTAACGGGTTCGTAACAGCGTTAAGCGCAGTGTTTCACCGTGATGGCGTTGCAGCAACTCGTGGACTAGCGTGACGTTACCGATCGATTTTGACATCTTTTCGCTGTCGATCTCGACGAATCCGTTGTGCACCCAGTAACGGCAAAACGTGTTTCCATCATGTGCACAGGTGCTTTGCGCGATCTCATTTTCGTGGTGCGGAAATTTCAGGTCGTTGCCGCCACCGTGAATGTCGATCGTCGTGCCTAGATGTCGCGCGATCATTGCTGAGCATTCGATATGCCACCCGGGTCGTCCACGCCCCCACGGGCTATTCCAACCGGGTAAATCAGACTCAGACGGCTTCCACAGAACAAAATCGGCCGGGTCCCGTTTGAACGACACGACATCAACGCGCGCCCCGGCGATCAGCTCGTCCCGCGTACGTCTAGATAATTTGCCGTAGTCCTTAAAGGAAGGCACGCTGAACAACACGTGGTCCTGTGCAACGTAGGCGTGGTTTTTGACAATGAGTCGATCGATCATATTGATAATCGTCTCGATATGCTCAGTTGCGCGCGGTTCGAGCACCGGCGGCAAAACCCCTAAGGCCGCTACATCACGGTGATAAATATCTATATAGCGCTGCGAAATGACGCTTATTGGCACACCCTCCTGCTGCGCAGCGAGGTTTATTTTGTCGTCGACGTCAGTAATATTGCGCGCATAAATGACGTTCGCGTAATGACGTTTTAGCACCCGATACAATAAATCGTATACCACCGCCGCGCGCGCGTTGCCGATGTGGGGTGGGTTATAGACCGTCGGACCGCAGGCGTACATTGTCACGCGCCCACTGTCTTGGGGGACAAAGCGTTCTTTACGCCGCGTCAGCGAGTTATACAATACCAGGCCGGCAGGCGAAGCACTCGGCATAGTTAAGTCTAGTTTTCCTTAGTAGCGGTAATGCTCCGGTTTGTATGGTCCTTTAACCGGCACACCCAAATATTTCGCCTGCGCACGCGTGAGCACGTCCAGCTCGACACCGAGTTTATTCAAATGCAAACGCGCAACTTTTTCGTCCAACAACTTGGGCAACGTATACACACCAACGGGATAGTTTTCTGGGTGTTGATAAAACTCAATTTGCGCAATTGTTTGGTTCGTGAAGCTATTCGACATGACGAAACTCGGATGCCCTGTTGCGCAACCCAGATTAACAAGCCGTCCCTCAGCTAACAAAATGATACTCTTGCGATCGGATACTTCGATACGATGCACCTGCGGCTTCACTTCGTGCCACTTGTAACGCTTCATTTTTTCGACTTGTATCTCACTATCAAAATGCCCGATATTGCATACGACGGCCAAATTCTTCATCTGCCGCATGTGACGCTCTGTTATGACATCGCAGCAACCTGTGGTGGTCACAAAGATATCCCCGATCTTGCAGGCCGCATCCATCGTCATTACTTCATAGCCTTCCATCGCCGCCTGCAAAGCGCAGATCGGATCGATTTCTGTGACGACGACCCGAGCCCCTTGACCGCGTAAGGACTGGCAGCATCCTTTGCCGACGTCACCATAGCCCGCGACTACAGCAACTTTTCCGGAAATCATGACATCGGTTGCACGGTTGATAGCGTCAACCAAGGAGTGGCGACAACCATAGAGGTTATCGAATTTCGACTTTGTCACAGAATCGTTGACGTTCATCGCTGCGAACAACAACTCGCCCTTCGCGGCCATCTGGTAGAGCCGATGAACGCCAGTTGTGGTCTCCTCCGTGACGCCTTTAATCCCAGGAGCAACGCGATGAAAGCGTTGTGGGTCCCGGCGCAACGATTTTTTTAGTTGATTGAAAAGGGCTTTTTCCTCGGGATTCGACGGCTTCGCGATCACAGAGGGATTTTCTTCGGCTTGATAACCGAGGTGCACAAACAGCGTGGCGTCACCACCGTCATCGAGAATCATATTGGGACCACGGCCATTGCCCCAATCCAAAATTCGATCGGTAAATTCCCAGTACTCTTCCAAGGACTCACCTTTGTAGGCAAACACCGGGGTGCCGGTTTTAGCGATCGCCGCCGCTGCGTGATCTTGGGTAGAAAAAATATTGCAGCTTGCCCAACGTACCCGCGCACCTAATGCCTGCAACGTTTCGATCAACACCGCAGTTTGTATCGTCATATGCAAAGAACCAGCGATGAGCGCGCCCTTTAACGGCTGCTCTTTCTTAAACTCATCTCGAGTCGCCATTAATCCCGGCATTTCATGCTCCGCCAGTTCGATTTCGGTACGACCGAAATTTGCGAGCCCAATGTCCGCGATGACATAGTCTTTACGCTTGCCGCTAGCCGTCGTTTGCCGCCGCCGTGCAGTATTGATTTTCCTCACATTACTAGCCGCTCTAACCATTATCGATTTCCTCAACTATTAGGGATTATATTTAGGGTCACAAATCCGTAACGAGCGGCGCCGCGATGAGCGCGCCTCTACGTTAAAACACTTTTGCGTGGGTCCGAGCAGCTATGCGATTACGCTAGCGCCGCTTTCAGCGCCGGTACTAAATCGCGCCGCTCCCACGAAAATCCGCCGTCAGCTTCCGGGGCACGGCCGAAATGACCGTAGGCCGCGGTGCGCTCGTAGATCGGCCTGCTAAGGTTCAAATGTTCGCGAATACCTCGCGGCGACAGGTCCATTACCTCGGTGAGCGTCGTCTCTAACTTTGCTTCCTCGACAGTCCCGGTGCCGTGCAGGTCGACGTATACGGATAGTGGCTTGGCGACCCCAATTGCATAAGCTAGTTGAATCGTACAACGGCTCGCCAGCTCCGCAGCCACGACATTCTTGGCGAGATATCGCGCCGCGTACGCAGCCGAGCGATCCACTTTGCTCGGATCTTTGCCAGAAAATGCGCCACCGCCGTGGGGCGCGGCACCACCATAAGTGTCGACAATAATTTTACGGCCGGTAAGCCCGGCATCGCCGTCTGGACCTCCGATCACAAAGCGCCCAGTGGGATTCACATAAAACTCATCCTCACTGCACATCCAACCATCAGGCAACACGCTGGTTACAAACGGACGCACTAGTTCGCGTACATCTTCATGGCCCAGGTTTTCAGCGTGCTGAGTGGAAACGACTACCGACGTCGCTCGTACCGGTACACCGTTTTCATACTGCAAGGTTATTTGGCTTTTGGAGTCGGGTCCAAATTCGGTCGCCCTGCCACTATGTCGTGCTTGCGCCATCGCCTGCAGAATACGGTGCGAATAATACAGCGGCGCCGGCATTAGCTCGTCGGTTTCGGTGCATGCAAAACCGAACATAATCCCTTGGTCGCCGGCGCCTTCATCTTTATCGCTGCTCGAATCCACACCTTGGGCAATGTCGGCAGATTGTTTGTGAACGTGACAGCTAATGTCGGCCCGCTGCCAATGAAACCCGTCTTGCTCGTACCCGATCGACTTGATTACACCGCGCGCCGCATCGACCATCGCGTCCCGATTAACGGCCTCAGGGCCTCGCACTTCGCCGGCAATTACCACTCGATTGGTCGTGCACAAGGTTTCCACGGCTGCTCGAGCCCCGGAATCTGCGCTCAAAAATTGATCGACGATCGCATCAGAAATACGATCGCTGACCTTGTCTGGATGGCCTTCGGAGACAGATTCACTAGTGAAAAGATAATTCGAGCGCACCGAATTCCTCCTCGAGTCGGCAGAATTGTTCAAACGGACCCCCCGCATCGCGGAACGTCCAAACCAATAACTATATCGGCTTTAAGGCTTAAGTTCACGAGCCTATTTCGCTGCCCTAACTACTCGTCTTCTGCCACACTGAGGACGATTTTCCCCATGTGATTTGAGGATTCCATTAAGGCATGCGCGTCTCTCGCAGCAGCCAAGGGGAAAACCTCGTAGACCACCGCACGCAGCTTATTACTCGCCAGCAACGGCCAGCAATGCGTTTCCACGTCGCGCGCAATCGCGGCTTTTTGCGGTACGCTTTGCGGCCTCAACGTCGACCCTGTCATCGTTAAACGCTTGCGTAATAGGTGGGCAAAATTCACCTCGGCTTTAGCGCCCAACAAAAAAGCAATCATGGCGTAGCGACCATCTTGCGCCAACACGTTAAAGTTCTTTGCAACATAAGGTCCGGCGACCATATCTAACACGACATTAACACCACGATCTGCGGTGACGCTGCCGATTTCCGACTCCCAATCATCGGTGCGGTAATTTAACACCGCGTCGGCGCCCAAAGCCGTGCAAAACTCCTGCTTTTGCGCGTTTCCCACCGTGGTGACGACGCGCGCACCACGGGCTTTAGCGAGCTGGATCGCGGTGCTGCCTATGCCGCTGCTACCACCGTGCACGAGCAGCCACTCATCACTGGTGAGACGTGCGCGAGTGAACAAATTATGCTGCACCGTAAACGTGGTTTCCGGCAAACTTGCCGCTTCAGCGGCACTAAAACCCACAGGCCACGGCAAACAATGACTCGCAGCAACGGCGCAGAATTCAGCGTAGCCACCCCCGTGTGTCAGTGCCACCACCCGGTCGCCGATTTGCCACCGCGGCGCGTCCTGACCCAATGCAACGACTTCACCGGCGACTTCTAGACCTGGTAAGGGGCTCGCATCTGGGGGCAGCGGATACAAACCCTGGCGTTGCAGGCAATCGGGGCGATTCACGCCCGCCGCGCACACCCGCAGCAAGACCTCCCCAGCGCCCGGTTCGGGGGAGGGCAACGATACCGAACGTAAGACGTCCGGCCCCCCGGCTGCGGTAATCGCAATGGCTTGCATGGAATCTGGTACTGCCATTTTTCTATGATACCGAGCTCTTGTCGTAAGGCGCTAGCGCCCTGTCTGAGAAATCAAGTCACTTAAGTCGCGCTGGACTTCTCGTTCCTGGCAGGCGCAGCGACGGGTATTACAGCCGGGGGCGCAAAAGACCCGCGAATTGTCAACGTTATTTGTTGAACAGGACACTAGCGTAACGGCTTTGCAAACGTTGATAGATTGCGTCGCGAAAATCACCCGCATCGGGATCCAAGATCGTTAGGATTTCTGACAAATGCTCGTTATCTTCACGTCCCGCCCATACTTTGCGATAAGCACCGTCACGGTAGCCGTGATCCTGGCGAAAAAAATTGAGCACGTTTTTGCCCACGTAGACACGGTAGAGATCTTGAAAAGACTTACCGATATCCGCCACCAGCGCCGCCACCTGGGGAACAGCGAATTCTCGTTCCCGCAATGCAGTGCTCGCGAGTGCCTCCACATGGGTGTGAAAGTCTGATTGCGGCGACAGCGCTTGGCACCATTGGGCGACGATCGTTCGTGCCGCCGTGTGATAATCATGCGAAGACGCAATGCGCAAACTCAAACCAAAATGCCAAATATCGACAATTTCGAGCATTACCTGCTCAATATCCGGCTCACTGTGTTTCCACCACTTCCATCCCCCATAGTGATCCATAAGCTCAGCGCACTCGATCCAAATCGCGCGATACCACTCGCGATTTTGTGCGATCCAGTTCTGATCAACCCGGCCATTCATATCGTTTTGCATTCTGAGCATGATGATCGTTTTCTCTTCCATGAGTTCGTCGGGCGAATCCGATACTATTGCTGTCATGATCATGCACCCCGCGCTTAGGCTATTTTTTGTGGAAGAATCTCGCGACTTCGTCGAGGTCAGCGGTTACCGACATCGGTGGCAGCGCGCGTTGAAATATTTGCCCATAGTTTTTCGTGCGCAGGCGAGGATCGCAAATAACAAGTAGGCCGCGATCACGCGTATCTCTTATCAAGCGGCCGACGCCCTGTTTCAACGTCAACACCGCCTGCGGGAGCTGCAGATCTTGAAAGGCGTTGCCACCGGCGTCTTCAATGGCGCGCGCCCGAGCACGCGTGATGGGATCATCCGGGGGTGCAAACGGTAGTTTGTCGATAATGACGCAGGAGAGCGCTTCGCCCCGAACGTCAATACCTTCCCAGAAGCTTGCCGTACCCAACAGCACGGCGTCGCCTAGCTCGACAAAGCGCGCCAACAAAGCGCTCCGCGGCGCTTGGCCTTGAACCAGAGCAGGATACGCGAAGGTGCCGTCGAGACGTTCCGCACAATAATGCAAAGCACGATACGAGGTAAACAAGGCAAACGCCCGCCCGCCGCTGATGCCGACAATCTGTTTGATGACACCGCACACGGCGTCGAGATAACGAGGATCCCCGGGCGGATAGGCGATTTCTGGTTGATAGCGCAGCGCCTGGCGGGAATAGTCAAACGGACTACTAAACAGCGCATCGCGCGCCTCTTCGAGACCGATTTGACGCTTGAAATGGGAGAAATCCGTGCCGACAGCCAAGGTCGCGGAAGTGAACAACCATACCGCAGCGTAGTCGTCAAATCGCGCGCGCAGCGCCGGCGCCGGACTTACTGGCGTGGTGCGCAACACATATCCAAAGCGAGACAATTCAAACCAGCGCACAACTTCGCGGTGCCGCGCTTCGAGAAATTCGAGCGTGGTAGCGTGGCATTGGGCCGCGCGACGACGCAAACTCTGCAGCTCTGATCCGCGCTCCTCGAGCCGCTCCAAAATATCCGCCAGTTCGCCGAGTGCCGTGCCGAGTGCGGTGATATGTCGTTCGAGCCCAGTCTGTTGCGCCAACAGATCGTCAGAATGGCGACCGTGGCGCGTACCGAACGCCGCCCCTAAGGCCCGGACGTGGGCGTCCAGCCGCCGCAAGCTATTCTCCAGGGCCGGAGTGTCCGCTGCCTCGGTTCGCATCGCCACATCGCCGTCACGCAGTAGATCGCGCAGTTGCCGTGCCGAAACCTGAGTACCGAAAAAATTTGTGGCGATTTCCGGGAATTGATGCGCTTCGTCCACAACGACAGTGTCCGCGCTCGGCAAAAGCTCGCCAAAACCCTCATCTCGCAACACCAGATCGGCACATAAGAGATGATGGTTGACGATCACAACGTCCGCTTGTACGGCAGTACGACGGGCGCGCACTAGATAACAGGATTCGAATTCAGGACACGTCTGACCGTGGCAATTGTCGGTTGTGGAGGTAACTCGTGGCCAAATCGGCGCATCCTCGGGGATCGTCACGATTTCCCCGATATCGCCGGAGTGAGACCGGGTCATAGTGGTGTTCAACTGGGTTAGCCAGCGATCATCGCTTGCACTGTTAGCCGGATCAGCGCCGGCCCGCGCGAGTCGATAACGGCAAATATAGTTGGCCCGACCTTTGAGCACAGCGAGCCGCGCGCCTGAGCCCAAAGCGCGACGCACAGTCGGCAGATCACGGTGGTAGAGCTGGTCTTGCAGTGTCTTCGTCGCCGTAGACACAATGGACTTACCGCCACAGAGCAACGCAGGCACGAGATAGGCAAACGTTTTTCCGGTGCCGGTACCTGCCTCCAATATCAGCGTTTCGGCATCTTGGATCGCCGCGCCGATGCAGTCCGCCATGGCCTGCTGCTGCGGTCGTGCGCGGAATCCCGTTATTTCCTTAGCGAACGGCCCCTGCGCCCCGAGTAGCGCGGCAAAACCTTGCGCGTCGCGATCCTTAGTCAATCTTCAGGGCCGTTGGCGGACGCCCCGGCCGCAGGCCACACGCGGCGCCCGATTTTTTTGAACTGAGCAACGCTCATGCTACCGCGCTTTTTCTTTTCCTTACCGGCAATCGTTTGCACGATGACGTCGCGATCCGCTTCGTAGATCTCTTGTGCTTCGTATTCATCGTTCATCAACACCAACAACACACCGTCCCAACTGCGGTCCAAATTGAGTTGGCCGAGCGGGTGCGCACCTTTTGTCTGATCGAACACGATCCGTGCTTTGACCTGAAGACGCGCGTTTTTACCGTTCGTGTGACGCACCACGTCCCAGCCGTCGCTATTGTTTTCAGCCGGCTGTAAGTCCAGGAGTCGAATCGCGTCGCTGATTGCGATTTCACTGCTCACCGGCAGTGTCTTGCCGGTCACCCGTCGATATTCGGCGGCCAGCTTACGCGCCTCGGCCATCAATTTGTCGACTGCATAAACGCTCATAGAAACATCTTCATGCTACATGATATTTATATTATTAGTATATGATTTTAAATAACAATTTAATCGGCTACGTTTCTAGGGCAGGATAGGGTTCAAGCTCAAAATCGCACCTCCGCTAGCGCCCGTGCGCCCCACGCCAACATCACCAGTCGATCGACCCCGAGGGCAACACCGGCGCACGCTGGCATACCAGACTCCAGCGCCGCCAAGAAGCGCTCGTCCGGCGCGACGCTGGCCTGTCCACGCGCACGGCGGCGCCGGTTTTCCCACGCCATGCGGCGACGCTGTTCCGTCGCATCGCAGAGTTCATGATAGCCGTTCGCCACCTCAACTCCATCAATGATCAATTCAAATCGTTCCGCCACGGGATAAGCACCGGATCGGATCCGAGCATAGGCGGCTTGTTCGACCGGAAAATCATAGACGAACAAAGCGCTCTGGCCCAGACCGTGGGCAGCGATCACGCGCTCGAATAAGGAATCCAGCACGAGGGCTTTGTCTGCCTGATCCGCGGCCGAGAGCACGATACCGTGCTGTGCGGCGCAGGCGGAAAGTTCAGCCGGCGAGGCGCGGTGCGGATCGAGACCAAATTGCGCCGTAAACACCCGCGCGTAACTTTCCCGTTGCACACGCAGTGCGGGCATCACGCGGGCAACTAGCGCTGTCACATCGTCCATGAGCGCCTGATGATCGCGACCGAGACGATACCACTCCAAGAGGGTAAACTCGTGCGCGTGCCACCTGCCACACTCCTCGGCCCGAAAGGCGCGACTTAGTTGATAAATATCGCCGCTGCCGGCGGCCACGAGGCGTTTCATCGCGAATTCTGGTGAAGTCTGCAAATAATACGGGGGCTCGCCCGGGGCAGCCTCCACGACGAAGTTGCGCAGCGCCGGATCGCTGCTGCCGAACTTGTCCAACAACGGTGTTTCCGCTTCCCAGACGCCCTGTTCGGCGAAATAAGCGCGGATACTGGCCAGCACGTCTGCTCTGAATTGCAAGGTCTTCAGCGCCGCCCGTGGCTGCCATCCCGGTGGCTTAGAGCTCCTTTGCCCGAGAGACATACTCACCGCTGCGCGTATCGATTTTCAAGATTTCGCCCTGTTCGATAAATAGCGGCACTTTTACCACGGCCCCGGTCTCCATCGTCGCCGGCTTGGTACCGCCGGAGGCCGTATCACCTCGCACGCCCGGATCGGTCTCCACAATTGTTAGGGCCACAAAATTTGGTGCCTCGACGGAGATCGGCGCACCATTGAACAGTACGACATTGCACATCTCTTGACCCTTAAGCCACTGACCCGCCTCACCCATCGCGGTCGCATCGGCGGTCAATTGCTCGAAATTATCCGGATTCATGAAATGCCATACCTCGCCGTCGTTGTAGAGGTATTGCATTTCTTGCTCCATCACATCAGCGCCGTCCACGCTCTCACCCGATTTAAACGTGCGTTCGACGACGCGACCGGATTTTAAGTTTCGAACTTTGACCCGATTGAACGCCTGGCCCTTACCGGGTTTGACGAACTCATTCTCAACGATGGCAAAGGGCTCGCCATCGAGCATGATCTTAAGTCCCGGTTTAAACTGATTGGTAGAGAACGATGCCATTGATGTGATCCAAGAAAAAATGCTCGGATATGATAGCGCGAAGTGCACCTAAAATTGACCCTCCGAAGTGGCAACAAGAATTGCAAGAAGCCTATACGGACGCGGCGACACTACTGCGCCAGCTCGCGCTAGACCCGCGAGACCTCCACCTCGCAGACAGCAGTAACCACTTCCCCCTGCGGGTCCCAAAGGCTTTCGTGCAACGCATGCGGCACCGTGACCGACACGATCCATTGCTGCGACAAGTGCTGCCATTAGCCGCCGAGCATAAACACGCACTGGGCTTTCATCGCGATCCTGTCGGCGACGGTGCGGCGCAAAGCGCCCCCGGCTTGCTGAAAAAATATCACGGCCGGGCATTGTTAATGGTATCCGGCGCTTGCGGAGTTAATTGCCGTTACTGCTTCCGACGCCACTATGCGTATGCCGGCGCGACGCTGGCTGAGCGGGCCGGTGTGGCGCTCGAAACTTTGCGACAAGACACGAGCATCTCAGAAGTGATCTTGAGTGGTGGCGATCCTCTCATGGCCAATGACGTGCAGCTGCGACGCTTGGTCGAGACACTCAGCGAAATGACACATCTACGGCGCTTGCGTATTCATAGTCGTCTCCCGGTGGTGATCCCAAGTCGCATCACCGCCGAGCTGCTCGATCTGTTGACGAGCACGCGTCTACAGCCGCTCATAGTGCTACATATCAACCACCCCAACGAAATCGACAGCCAGTTAGCACGGGCTTGTGAACGACTCGACGACGCTCGCATTCCGCTGCTCAACCAAAGCGTGTTGTTACGGGGCGTCAACGATCAATCCGCAACGCTTATATCCCTATGCGAACGTCTATTTGATCTTAAGATACTGCCCTACTACATGCATTTGCTCGATCGCGTCCAGGGAGCGGCACACTTTGAAGTCTCCGACGACGTGGCCCGTGAGCTGAAGCAAGCACTGCGCAGCGCTTTGCCAGGTTATTTAGTACCACGATTCGTGCGCGAGCTCGCCGCTGCCCCGCACAAAATCGAGATCTAAAGGGGGCCCGTGACCGCCCTTCCCCGTGTTACTAGAAGATCCTACAAAGGTTTTTTATTTATATAGTTATCGGATCTTTTTCGTCCTGTTTATCGTTTTAGTGTGCAGACCACGGCGAGCGAGCGATAAGGCCATTTGATACCTCCGCCACGCTCCAGCGCGGTGCATCTAAAGCCCGCTATACCAGCGCCGATAACTTTTTCGAACGGTGATATCCTCCCCTCCTTGTCTACCGTTCACTGGCGGACCGGCTTCGGTCGGTCCGCATTTTTTACCGCCTCATTCGGTTTCTAAGGAAGCGACACGTTGCAGACCACGCGGCAACTTCATGCCTCTTTTGCCGCGCTCACCACGGTAGCGGTCCAGATCGGCCGGTTTTAGCGTGAAGTGTCGATTACCCGCGTTGACCCGTAGCGCTGCACCAGCCGGTACCACGACGCAAGCACTAAGGTATTCTTCCCGCGTTTTCAATCGCGCCGTTGGAATGTGCATTGTTTTCAACCCTTTGCCGCGCGGCAACTCCGGGAGGTCTTGCAACGGTAACACTAATAAGCGGCCCATATTGGACACGCATGCGAGCATATCAGTCGCGCGATCGCCGCACATCTGCAAGCTCAAGGCGTGCCCGCCGACGGGCACACTGAGCACCGCTTTACCGCCTTTGTTTTTTGAATTTACGTCTCCAATGGTGCTCGTAAACGCGTAGCCGGCGTCTGAGCACAACATGATAGTTTGGTTCAATTCACCGATCGCACAGGCAACGAACACAACCCCATCTGCGGGTGACAAGCGGCCGGCGAGTGGTTCGCCGAGACCTCGGGCGGATGGCAATGTATGGGCCGGCAAAGAATAGCAACGCCCCGTACTATCCAGAAAGACTACGATTTGATTGCTACGCCCGCGCGCTGCATCTTGATAATCGTCACCCTGGCGAAATTGCAATTCGCGGGGATTAATGTCGTGTCCCTTAGCCGCGCGGACCCAGGCCTTTTTCGATAGCACAACGGTGATCGGCTCGGCTGCGATGAGCTCACTTGCGGTCAGCGCCTGCGCCGGCGCGCGTTCAACAATCGCTGTTCGCCGCTCGTCACCATAGCGTTCCACGTCGGCCTTGATTTCGTCGCGCACCAGTGACTTCAAACGTCGCGCAGAACCCAGTATTTTCTCGAGCCGCATGCGTTCATCACTGAGTTCATGTTGTTCACCGCGAATACGTTGTTCTTCTAAGCGGGCTAAGTGGCGTAAGCGTAAATCCAAAATCGCGTCCGCCTGAGTGCCGGTAAGTTCGAAGTGCACCATCAGCTCCGGCTTAGGCTCGTCCTCGTGGCGAATTATGTAGATCACTTCGTCAATATTGAGGAAGGCGATCAGATATCCGTCCAGTACGTGCAAGCGATCGACCACCTTGTCGAGCCGAAACTGCAAACGCTTGCGCACCGTGTCGGTACGAAAGTCGATCCATTCGCGCAACAATTGCTTTAAGTTTCGAACCCCTGGCAAACCGTCGTTGCCTATGACGTTGAGATTGACGCGATAAGATCGCTCCAAATCGGTCGTCGCAAAGAGGTGCGACATCAAAGCACCAATGTCAACTCGATTTGAGCGCGGCACGAGGACAAGACGGTTTGGCGTTTCGTGATCCGATTCGTCGCGCACGTCTTCGAGCATCGGTAATTTCTTCGCGTTCATTTGCTGCGCAATTTGTTCCATAATGCGAGCGCCTGAGGTTTGATAGGGCAGCGCGTCGACAACAATATTGCCTTGCTCGAGCGCATATCGGGCGCGCGCGCGAACGCTCCCTTGACCGTGCTCGTAAAGCGCTCTGAGTTCCGTCGCGGGTGTCGTGATTTCACACGCACTGGGAAAATCCGGCCCTTTAATGTAGTTGCATAGTTGCGCGATCGAGGTCGAAGGACGTTCCAGCAACGCAATGCAAGCAGCCGCAACCTCGCGCAAATTGTGCGGTGGAATATCGGTCGCCATACCCACCGCGATACCCGTGGTCCCGTTGAGTAGTATATTCGGCAGGCGTGCTGGCAATAACCGCGGTTCCTCGAGCGAGCCGTCAAAATTCGGCACCCATTCTGTCGTACCCTGATCGACCTCACTCAACAAAACGTCGGCATATGCGGTCAATTTAGACTCCGTATAGCGCATCGCCGCAAAGGATTTCGGGTCATCCGACGAACCCCAATTACCTTGGCCGTCGACCAAGGGATAGCGATAGCTAAACGGTTGCGCCATCAATACCATCGCTTCGTAACACGCTACATCTCCGTGCGGATGATATTTACCGATGACGTCGCCGACGGTGCGCGCAGATTTTTTGTACTTTGCGTTGGCGCTCAGATTGAGCTCTGACATGGCGTAGACTATCCGACGTTGCACCGGTTTTAGCCCATCTCCAACGTGCGGTAGGGCGCGATCGAGGATCACATACATCGAATAGTCTAAATACGCTTGTTCGGTAAACTCCCACAGCGGGCGTGATTCGATGGTCGCGATTTCAGGCATCGTCTGCTAATTCCCCAGTACGGCAAGATTGCCTTTATGTTCTAACCACGTGCGCCGATCATTGGCGCGTTTCTTTGCTAACAGCATATCGAGCACTTTTTCGGCGTGTTTTTCGCTGTCGAGCGTCAATTGCAGCAGGCGACGGGTCGTCGGGTCCATCGTGGTTTCGCGCAATTGTGGCGGATTCATTTCACCTAGGCCCTTGAAGCGTTGAATATTTACCTTGCCTTTCAACTTTTCAGACTTGATGTGCGCGATAATGCGTTCGCGTTCGTCATCATCTAGTGGATAAAATACTTCTTTGCCAACATCGATCCGATATAGGGGGGGCATCGCAACATACACGTGCCCGGCCGCGACTAAAGCTCCAAAATGGCGTAAGAACAGCGCGCACAATAGCGTCGCAATGTGGGCCCCATCGGAGTCAGCATCCGCTAATATGCAGATTTTTCCGTAGCGCAGACCGCTCAAGTTCGAAGACCCTGGATCGACCCCGATCGCCACTGCAATGTCGTGAACTTCTTGAGAGGCGAGCACGTGACTAGCATCCACCTCCCAGGTATTTAGTATTTTTCCTCGTAACGGCAATACCGCTTGATTTTCTTTACTACGCGCTTGTTTCGCCGAGCCACCGGCGGAATCGCCTTCGACTAAAAACAGTTCGGTGATGTCGAGATCCCCGGCAGTACAATCTGCAAGCTTGCCGGGCAAGGTGGGTCCGTCACCACCAACTTTCTTGCGAACTACCGCTTTCGCTGCACGCAAACGCGCTTGTGCTCTAGCGATCGCAAGCGCGGCAATCTTATCGCCGGTTTCCGCGTGTTGGTGCAGCCAGGTGCTGACCGCGTCCCGTATTGTGGCCGAGACATAGGCGGCCGCGGCTTGCGATGACAAACGCTCTTTCGTTTGACCGGAGAATTGCGGTTCAGACATTTTCAATGACAACACGTAAGCACAACGTTCGATCACGTCTTCACCACTGAGCTTGACACCGCGCGGGAGTAAATTCCGGAATTCGCAAAACTCACGCAAAGCTTCGGCTAAACCCTGCCTGAGACCATTCACGTGCGTCCCGCCCTGCGTCGTCGGGACGAGGTTGACATAGCTCTCGTTGATAACATCGCCCTCGTCAACGCGCCAACTCAGCACCCACGCCAAGGCCGCGTGATCGGTCTCATGGTGACCGGCTAAAACTTGTTCTGGTAACAGCTCCGCCGCTGCCAGCGCGTCTTGCAAATAACCCCGCAATCCATCGGCGTAACACCATGAATCGCGTGCCTTCGATTCCTCATCGAACAGCTCGATGCTTAGACCGGGACACAGCACTGCTTTAGCATGCAACACATGCCGCAAACGCCCGAGTGCGATCTTTGTCGTATCAAAATACTCGGGATTCGGCTTGAAACGGATCAATGTTCCCGTGTTGTATTTACCGACCTTACCGATTTTTTTTAGCGGCCCTAACGGCATGCCGTCAGCGAACTGCATTTCGAACTCTGCACCATCGCGCTTAACCCGAACGCTGAGCGCGCTTGCGAGCGCGTTCACTACCGAAACACCCACGCCGTGGAGACCGCCCGAAAATTTGTAATTCTTGTTAGAAAATTTCCCCCCGGCGTGCAAGCGGGTGAGGATCACTTCGACACCCGAGATTTTTTCGCCTGGATGTTTGTCGACTGGCATGCCTCGACCGTCGTCAGCAACGCTTATCGCGCCATTATCGTGCAAGGTCACGGTAATTTTTTTGCAATGGCCCGCAATCGCCTCGTCAACGCTATTATCGACGATTTCTTGTATCAGGTGATTCGGGCGACTCGTGTCCGTATACATGCCCGGGCGTTTTCGTACCGGCTCCAGACCGGTCAAGACCTCGATGTCAGCAGCGTTGTAGCGTGAATTCATGATATGAACGCGGCAGTAATGCCTTCGAATATCGAAAGGCAAGTCTAACCGAGCAGTGCCGGCAGAGCTCTCGACGCACCCCTCAGTTCTTCATTTTGGCAAACTATAGTTTATCGATGACTCGCTACTTAGCGAAGATCGGCGCGTAACGCGTTGGCAGTATCGGGCGGTAACGGATCGGCCTGGTGAATATATGCCGGGTGGCTGATGCCAGCTGCCAGCGGGCAACCCGCTTGCGCGGCCTCGAGCTGCGAGCTCTGTAATTGGAATCGCAAGAAATGAACAGCGGAGGTTTTCGTATCGTTACTACGCTCGAGGTCTTCGTTCGCGATGGCGTAGATGGGCTTGTCATCCGCAATACGCATCCACACATGGTTTTCGATCCCGATCAAGGTTTCCAAGGCAGCTCGACGTTGTGCCTCGTCTTCGTATTCGAGCATCAAAGTTGCTTTCCAATTATCCCCGTCTGGAATCAACGGGTTATATGCCTCCAATTCTTCTTCAATCGCTGCGGCCGCAAAAATGCGCTCGACGCGTAGCATTTCTTGGATTTGATATTGCACCGTCAGGGCGTCTTCGAAATATAGTGCCGCGTGGGGACCAAGAAAAACTTTACGATTACGCTTGTGGAGAAGAACCTTGCGACGAAACGCCGAACGTTCCTCGTGGTAACGTTCCAAAGCCAGCAGATCGGCGCGCTTGAGCTTGTTTGCCAAGGCTAAATTCCGTAGGCCTGCCGCAGCAACGTGAAAGCCGAGGTCGCTTTCCGCGCACCCACACCGTGCTCGATGAGTTCCCCCGCCATGGGGCAATCGCTTAAATAGTGATCGAAGTCGCCGTCTGTCACGTGCCGCACTACGGGTCGACAGATTTTTTGCGCGTGCGCGTAATTTTCTGCCTTTACCGCATAAGTACCATCGTGACCCGAACAACGCTCGATCGGTGTGACTTCGGTTCCAGGCACGAGCTCCAACACGTCACGAGTTTTCAAGCCAATATTCTGCACCCGCTGGTGGCAGGGAACATGCCACGCGATCTTACCGAGTTCGATACTAAACTCGGTGCTTAGCTTGCCCCCCTTGTGGCGCAACATGAGGTACTCGAAGGGATCAAAAAAAGCCGCTTTGACACGCTGAACCGCGTCGTCAGGAAACATCAACGGTAACTCTTGCTTGTACATCAAAGTGCAACTTGGGATCGGTGTCATCAAATCAAAGCCATCCTCAACCCACTTCGACAATTGTGCGATGTTATGCCGCTGAAGTTCGGACACGGCATCGAGATCCCCGAGTTCAAGTTTCGGCATACCGCAGCAGCGAGTATTCGCGACAACCGCCACCTCGACCCCGTTGTGGGTTAACACATGATAGAGGTCCTCGACGACGTGAGGTGAATTTCGCTCGCCATAACAGCTGACAAAGATCGCAACTTTGCCCGTCGTATCCCCACTCGCCACCGCTGTCGTTGTGATGCTGGGCAACTGCGCCAAGCGTTTTGTTGCGATCTTACTATTGAAGCGTGGTAGGGGCGCAGCGGCGCTTATCTTGAGCAGTTTTTCTAATCCACCTCGCAGCACTGCGTTACCGTTCACTGCGTTCACAGTAGAGGCAATCACCGGCAACGCGGCGATTTTTCCGACCGCATCGGTGGCACTGAGCACTTTGTCTCGCAACGGAACCTCGCCGCGTTTGAATTTAACCGCTTTAGCGCGCAACATCAGATGGGGAAAATCGACCTCCCAGTCGTGCGGGGGCACGTAGGGACACTTGGTCATATAGCACAAGTCGCAGAGATAACATTGATCGACGACCTTCCAATAATCCGTCTTGGCGACACCGTCGACTTCCATAGTAGAGGATTCGTCTACCAGATCGAACAACGTTGGAAATGCGTTGCACAAACTCACGCACCGTCGACACCCGTGACAAATGTCGTAAACGCGCTCTAGTTCCGCAAACAGCGCCGTCTCATCATAAAAGCGCGCTTCTCGCCACGCCAAAGGATGTCTCGTAGGGGCCTCGAGGCTGCCTTCACGCACGGAGGTCGTTTTCTCATTATCGGGCACGCTTAGCCCTCCCGTATCGGATCTGGGAGTATCATCAACGAAAATGCGCGCGCCGTCGTTATGCTAGTGACTTCGCACGCACCGTCGCAGAATGCGCAGCTGGCTTACTCAGCTGTTTAATGTTTCGAGTGCTTTTTGGAAGCGATTGGCGTGTGAACGCTCCGCTTTTGCCAAAGTTTCAAACCAATCGGCGATTTCGTCAAAACCCTCTTCGCGTGCGGATTTCGCCATGCCCGGATACATGTCGGTGTATTCGTGTGTTTCGCCGGCAATCGCAGCCTTGAGATTGAGATCGGTACTGCCAATGGGTTCGCCGGTGGCGGGATCACCCACCGCTTCTAAGTACTCCAGATGGCCATGCGCATGTCCGGTTTCACCTTCTGCGGTCGAACGAAACACGGTAGCGACATCGTTGTAGCCTTCTACATCAGCTTTTTGGGCGAAATATAGATAGCGGCGGTTTGCTTGAGATTCACCAGCGAAAGCGGCCTTAAGATTGTCTTCGGTTTTCGTGCCTTTGAGCCCGGCCATATTCTTACCCTCCATCAAAACGTGTCGTTGTAGCGGACTACGGCCAAATCCCGGTCGCCACGCGACCCACGTTTGGTTAATCCACTGCGTTTATAATCAGAATAGAAATTTAGACTAAGTCTAAATACCGAACAAGTCTAAACATCCGCGCTGAATCCTGTCAACCACGAGGATCGCTAAGCTGCGGCCGCGCGCCTCATTGGGCCCCGATAATTCTTCCTGCATTGACCACGATCAGGTCGCTGAGTACAGTGCCGCGTTCGCACCGCGACTGTGTGTCTTAGCGCCATGGCTTTGGTGATGGGGGGGCAATCATTGGCTAAGAAACGAAAAATCAACTTCGAAGCGTCCTTGGCAGAGCTCGAAGCGCTGGTCGAGAAAATGGAGCGCGGTGAGTTTTCCTTGGAAGAATCTCTCAAACAATTCGAGCGTGGCATTGCACTCGCGCGCGCCTGCCACGCGGCGCTCCGCGACGCGGAACAAAAAGTCGCCGTACTCACCCGTGATGAACACGGCAACGAGCAACTTGCGGACTTCGATCCCGACGACGAGTAAAGCAAAACAATGGCATTTCAAGACCAACTCGCAATCTATCAAAGCCGCGTCGCGGCGGGTCTGCAAAGCTGGTTGCCGCCCGCCGATACAGAGCCGACGCATCTTCACGAAGCCATGCGTTATGCAACCTTGGGTTCTGGCAAACGCGTGCGTCCGATATTGACTTACGCAACCGGCGCCGCGCTCGCGGTTGATCTATGCCGGCTGGACAGCAGCGCCGTCGCGGTGGAAATGATTCACGCCTATTCGCTCATTCACGATGATTTACCAGCAATGGATGACGATGATTTGCGCCGTGGACGACCAACCTGCCACATGGCCTTCGATGAAGCCACCGCGATTCTCGCCGGTGACGCCCTGCAAGCCCTAGCTTTTCAAGTGCTTGCAGAAGATCCCGCGCTCGGCGTCGGGGGCGATCGACGAGTCGAAATGCTCCTGACGCTGGCCGCCGCAAGTGGCTCCTTAGGCATGGCAGGTGGACAAGCGATCGACTTGAACGCGGTCGGACGGTGTCTGAGCTTAGCTGAGCTCGAAACCATGCACCTGCGTAAGACCGGCGCGCTCATTCGGGCAAGCGTAAAATTAGGTTATCTGGCCAGTGATATCGATGACGCGAGCCTCGCCGCCCACCTCGACAACTATGCGCGCTGCATCGGTCTCGCATTCCAGGTTCGAGACGACATTCTCGATGTTGAGGGTAGTACCGACGTCATCGGTAAACCCCAGGGCTCAGACAAGGATCTTGAAAAACCAACTTATCCCAACATTCTAGGCATGAAAGCCGCGAAACATACCGCCCGGAAGCTCTGTGAAGAAGCCGTGCGTAATTTGGAACCGCTGGGGGAGCAGGCCCGTGGCTTACGCGAAATGGCCTACTACGTTATCGCCCGCGATCGCTGAACTCACCTGTAAGCGACGGGCACGCGACGGCGCAAATTTTGCCTGGTAAATTCCACCCCAGGCGTCGCCACCCCCAAAAGCCGGGCGCGGGTCGGAAGACCGTTCGCCGTGACCGTCAGCTAGGCATTGCGCCGTGCTACGGCGCCGCGACAAGACTGCGTCAGAAATTTGGCGAAGTCATTTTTTTGACGCGGCGGCGACGGATTTTTGACAAGTCATGGCGCACAAATCAGGTATTCGCAGCAATTTCTTCGTGTTTTCCCATCAATCCGCGTTGGCACGCAAACTGCGTGATACTTGTTAGCAATAGACCTCTACGGCTATTGCCTCCTCCCTTTGGTCCATTGCGGGTGCGCAAGCACCCGTTTTTTTTGCGTGCTACAGTCCCTCAGCTTTGGCGTCATCCCACCACGCGTCAAGCTCGGCTAGCGAATGATCGCCGGGCGCCCACTTCGTGGCCTCCTCGACATAGCGAAAACGACGCTCGAACTTAGCATTCGCAGCACGCAAAGCAGCTTCGGGATTGATATTCAAGTGGCGCGCAAGATTGACGCAAGAAAACAACAGATCACCCAATTCTTCGCTCAGCATAGCGCTCGGCGCACCCTCACTAAACGCTTGAGTTAGCTCGGTTAATTCCTCCCCTACCTTGTCTATGACCGGATTTACGGTGGGCCAATCAAAGCCGCCGCGCGCCGCTTGCTGCTGCAACCTAAGGGCGCGCTCGAGAGCGGGCACACCGCGCGACACGTCGTCTAATAAACTTCGCGGTGTCGACGCAGACTTTTCGCGGCGTTTAATCTCCTCCCAGCGGCGACGTTGATCAGCGGCTGAACCGCGCGGTTCGTCCCCGAAAATGTGCGGATGTCGACGAATCAACTTCGCACAGATCGCAGCGACAACGTGCTCGAACGTAAACCAAGACTGCTCGCTCGCGAGTTGGGCATAAAATACCACCTGCAACAACAAGTCACCGAGTTCATCCGGCAATTCTTGCCACGCTTCGCGCGTAACGACATCCGCAACCTCGTACGCTTCCTCAAGTGTATAAGGGACTAAAGACGCCATATCTTGCTCGAGGTCCCACGGACAGCCGCGCTCGGGATCACGCAAACGATGCATTATCGCGATTAGGGTAGCGATAGAAGTTGGCTTGTTCTGAGTAGGATCGACCATAAGCGCGCGCAAATGAGAGGTATCGTTGATCAACTTATGATAGCCTGATTGAACTTATCGTTGATAGATTAAGTCGACCAAAGATAGCAGCAGATCCACCGCTGTTGTGGTGCTTAGGAGAGGACTTGTGGCCAACCCGCCCTTGATTTTGCGACTGGACGTAACCGGTGCGCCGATTCGCTGGACGCCTTGGCAGGACGCGGTATGCCTCTATAGTCGCGGTTTGATCGCCTGGACTACCGGTGATCACGAATTTACGTTCCGTGGTGGCTTCGCCCGGGCAACCGGGGAACGTTCACGCGTGACAATTCATTCCATCATTGCGATCAAACGATCGACGCGAGGCCATCACAAACAGCGCACCGCACCGCCGTTGAACAATCGCGAGTTATTTCGCCGCGACGCTAACTTGTGCCTGTATTGCGGCGGCGAATTTCGCGAAGAACAACTGACCCGCGATCACGTCGTACCCTTGTCGCGAGGTGGGCGTGACATTTGGTCCAACTGCGTCACCGCGTGTAAGTCATGCAATACGCGTAAAGGTGGTCGCACGCCCGAGCACGCTCATATGCCATTGCTCGCGATCCCTTATGTACCGAACTGGGCTGAATTTCTAGCCCTCTCAAATCGCCGCATTCTCGTCGATCAGATGGATTTCTTGCGCTCCCAATTTAAGCGTCGACGGCGCTGATACGCGCTTGTTCGCTAGCACCATCGCGCATGAACGATCGGATCCCTCCAATTGCGCGTTGCAAAAAAATCGGTCATTATTTTTTTGTACTTAGGGACTGTAGCGGCGACGATAAAACGTCAACAGACCTTAGGGCAAATAGTAAAGTTGGTGCGTGTATTTACAAAGGAGATAACATATGACGAAAACTCTTCCTCTGGCGATGAGATTGACGATCACTGCGGGTATTGTGGGGGCAATGGTCGGTTGTTCGAATGTCACACCGGAACAACTGTCAGCCGTACAGGCCCAAGCCAGTGAAGCGTTATCGAGAGCAAATGCAGCTGCCAGCGATGCGAGCAACGCGATGCAAGTCGCGTCTGAAGCGGCGGCCGCCACAGAGATGGCGCGTAATGCGCAAAGCGCCGCCGACGCCGCGCTCTCCTGTTGTAACGATAATAAGTCGCGCTTGGACTCTATGTTCGAACGCGCGATGCGTAAATAAGCACGCCCACAACAGACAAAGCCCCGCACCGCGGGGCTTTTTTTTACCGTGAGCGCGAGGGGCGCCCGGCGACCTGTCGGGGAAGATTTATCGTGCCGATGCTCACGGGTATGCCATCGCGACGTGTCAGCGCCGCACCCAAGCGTTCCCAATCGAGTTCGACATCGAAACCGCTGGTGCGCTCGATGATCAACTCAACGACATGCCAATGCGGGTTGCCGAAACGTAGCGCGTCTTCGTCGAGGGGCGGGTGGACTTCTACAAAAAGCTGTCCGTGGGCGACACCGACTTTGTACGGCTGGTTGACGATCCGTACCGGCGTTCCGACAGCGGCTGCATTGAAGACCGACTCGATATCGCGTGGATACATGCGAATACAGCCGTGGGTCACACGCATACCGATCCCGTAGGGTTTGTCGGTACCATGAATAAGATAGCCGGGAATGCCGAGCCGGATCGCGAATGCCCCTAAGGGATTATCCGGCCCCGGCGGCACAATGTGTGGCAAGGGATCACGCTCTGCGGCGTGCTCCGCACGGATCGACTCGGGTGGATACCAGCTTGGGTCTTTAGTCTTTGCAACGACCTTGGTTAAACCATGCGGTGTGACCCAATCTTGCCGGCCGATACTAACCGGGTGGGTGGCCACCGCACTGCGCCCATTGACCTTGCCTTTGGAATAGAAATAGAGGCGCATTTCAGGGACATTGATGACGATACCGCGACGCGGTGTCGCGGGCAGAATATAGCGACTCGGGATCATTACTTCCGTATCTTCCCCCATTAACCACGCATCGACAGTCGGATTCGCAAGGCGCATTTCGTAGTACCCTTGGTCATAGACACGGGCGAGATCGGCGATGGTATCGCGGCGCACACTGGAAGCGAGACCCAGCTCACCGACGAGATCGGAATCTGCGCTGTAGGTGTAGATTCGGCCATGGGCGTGGCCCGCAATGAACAGCACGGCGAACACGACACCCCGCACGAGTCCCGGGCACCGCAAACGAGCAATCAAACGCACGCGCATCACCGCGTTCATTGCCGCTGGAGGCTCAGCCCTGCAGCGGTGACCATAACCCAACCACCGATCAACGCCCCGCCGCCGAATGGTGCCAGATGGCCAAACGCGTGGATTCCCGTCGTCACCTTAAGGAGGAGCCCAAAACTAAACAACACTACCCCGCAAATAAATAACACCGCCGCGAAGCGCAAGCCCCGATTGGACTGATTAAGCTGCTGTAGCGCCGCTAGCGCCAGCAATGCGGCCGCATGCAGCACAGCGATGTGTTCCGCAGTTTGATACGTTCTCTGCAAGCCAGCTTCCAAACCAGCAAATACGTGCGCACCAGCCGCGGCGGCGACGAGCCCCACAGCGCCAAAGATCCCGCCCGCGATAACACAAACCCGCACCATACCGTTAGTATACGACTCCCAGCGCACGGGGAGGTTTGCAAATAGGACGCAGCGCCCGACATGTATACCGATTGCGGCCACCGTCATCAGACTCTACCACGCCTTATCGACCTAACCGGCTGGTTCCTGTTCCTACTCTCACTGGTTTCGTCGTGTCTAGCGGCGCAGGTTGATATCGGGCGCGTGTTCTCGCTGCACCCGGATTATCCGATCGACAGTACCTATATGGGGGTGCGCTTTCTAGGCACGTTTGAGCTCCGCCCGACCCTCATGAACGGCTATCGACCACGGGGCTTATCCGCGCTGGCCTGGGATCCCGACCAAGGACGCCTGTATGCCGTCTCGGACCGTGGCTTTATCGTTCATTTAGTCCCATTTTTCAGTTCTGGGCGCTTAGTACGAATAACGATGACCGATATATTCCCGCTCCGCGCTCATGACGGACGCAAACTCTCGCGGTTTCTCGGTGACGCGGAGGGGCTCAGTATTAGTGCGCATCGTGACAACGTGCGGGCTAACAGCGAGTTGCAGATCGCGTTCGAAAATCGACCACGGGTGGAACGTTACGATGTCACCGGCAAACATCTTGGCACGATACCGTTACCCGCACCGCTCGCGGCTAAAGACGCCTATCGCCACCGCAACAAAGAACTCGAGAGCCTGGCGCGACATCCCCGTTATGGACTGCTCACCGCACCAGAACTACCCCTGACGGTCACTGACGAGGCGGTGTTTACAATTTTCAGCCTTCGCGGACGCCAGTGGCAATACGCGCCGCTAGATTTTGCCACCGCGAGCATTAGTGGGATGGAAGTGACCCCTGACGGATCGCTTTTGCTGCTCGAACGTCAAGTCACCCACATATTACGGCCTATTATCTACGCATTAAGGCGCTTGGAACTCGACGATACTGAGCCCACCACAACGCTCGTCGCACAGGATCTCCTGATCCTAGATTCGTCCCAGGGATGGGCGCTCGATAACTTCGAAGCCATTGCCTGGCACGAGGGAGATCGCTATTTTCTCCTCAGCGACGACAACCAAAACCCATGGCAAAAAACCCTGCTGGTTTATCTTCAGCTATTGACACTACCGGCGCGCACGGACGGGACCCGATAGCTGGCCCCACCTTACTAACGTTCATTCAAGCGCGGCATTAGTTCAACGAGGTTACAGGGCCGCGTGCGATAATCGAGTTGCGCGGCGATCAAAGCGTCCCACGCTAGCTCACAGGCACCCGGTGAACCCGGCAAGCAAAAAATGAAGGTGCTATTAGCGACCCCTGCGACGGCGCGGGATTGCAAGGTCGAGGTTTTAATCTCTTGGTAGGAAAGAACCCGGAACATTTCTCCAAATCCATCGATCGTCTTATCAAACAACACGCTCAGCGCTTCGGGCGTGCTGTCGCGACCGGTGATGCCGGTGCCCCCCGTACATAGCGCTGCGTTCACGTCCGGAGCGGCCACCCACTGTGATACTTTGGCGCGAATTGCATAAATGTCGTCAGGTACGATGCATTTTTCATGCACCCTGTGGCCCGCACTAGTGAGCCGATCCTTTAAGAGACAGCCCGATTTGTCGGTCGCATCGCTACGTGAATCCGATACTGTCAACACGCCTATCGAAAGCGATATGAACTCGCGCTCTGACATGACAAAGTGTCCTAGGATGAACTCCATCACCAGTGTAGCGCGACGGCGCGGTCACGGACATGGAAGAACAGCGGCTTGACAAATGGTTGTGGGCGGCGCGTTTATGTAAGACGCGCACGCTGGCAAGCGCCGCAATTCAGGGTGGCAAGATCACCCTCAACGAGGTTAAGGCGAAACCCGCTAAACTGGTCCGTGTAGGCGATCGCATCGAAATTCGCCGCCCGCCTTATCGCTATTTGCTCGAAATATCGGGCTTGAGCGCGCGGCGCCTGTCCGCCGACAAAGCCCTGTCTTTATACCGCGAAGACGAACACGCGCGTCGGCAACGTCTCGAACTTGCCGAGCTTATCAAGCTTAACGCGCGCGCTGAGAGCCGCCACGGTGGTAAACCAACGAAAAAAGAACGGCGCGAACGCGAGCGCGTTAAACGCGGTTTAAGATCCCTAGACTAAGGCTTAGCCTAAACTCGCCAATGCCGCGACGAGCTTACCTTCTCGATTTTCACCGGGATGCGCATCTAGATATTGTCTAACCAAGTGCGGATCGATCAACTTCTGAAACACGGCACGACTTTTTTCATCCTCGGTGACGCCTGGATGACGCAAAAAATCATCGGGACTGACAGCGCGAGTCTCTAACATAATCATTCCTTCATCGGCGATGTTGCGAACTAGAGCATAATCAGACGCCAAACGTGTCGTCACAATAGCGCTGGAGCCGATGCCGTTTTCGTAAATAGCTCGCACTTCCAGTTTATAGCCCCCAACCAGTACCGGATTTATCGTTTCCTCAAGCTGACTTTCAATAAAATTTAACCGGCTTATTACCAAATCGACCCACTCATCCCCAGGGGCCGAACGGCGACCGAGCGCTGCATAGATCTCGAGCGCGTCATCGACGCTTAGCTTGCTATACCGATCGTGAATAAACAGATAATTTCGTTCCGCAGCGAGATTTTCCGGGGATGCATAACCGAGAAATCGTGCCAACTTACGCGAATGGTTTACCGCAAAATTAAAACCAATCGCACAAATCAATTGGGTAGTATTGACACCCAAACGCTGCGCGACTTGCTCTCGCCTCACCTCGCCGTTGTGCGCCGTCAAACCGTGCAGGCCAGACAGACTAGACACTAGTTGCTGAGCCGTCGCCGCAATTAAGCTTTCAAAGGATTCCATTACAGAGTCACAATCCATCCATCAAGCAAGGCCTACGTCCATGCTCTAATCACGTCGCAACGATTCGCGCACCGCAATCGGAGTCGGATAACGCATCACTATATAATAGCTCGACAGCGCAAAACTCAACATAGCCGACAATTGGACGACATCGCTAGCACGAGTAGTCAAGAATGCCGACTGAGCCGCTAATATCGCGATCAATAGTGAGAACTCGCTAATTTGGCCTAAACGTGCGCCCGTTTCACGGGCGAGTTTATCGCTCTCGCCCGCCCGCTTGAGGAGATAGGAAAACACCCATGGCTTGCTCACCGCCATCGCCACCGCGAGCACGAGTGCCGGCCACAACGCACGCTGCAGCGATTCGGCATCAAAACTCGCGCCCAGCGAGAAAAAAAACAAAATCAAGAAAAAATCTCTCAATGGTCTGAGACTGTCGGCGATAAACATGGAAACCGGACATGAAGCCAACGCGACCCCCGCAACAAAAGCGCCGATCTCGTGGGTCAAGCCCAGGGCCTGTGCTAGTTCGGCGACGCTCAAACACCAGGCGATAACGAGCAAAAATAAATATTCGTGAATTTGATCAAAACGCGCAAGTAGCGGCTCAATCACGTAACGAACAAGCAGTAAGGCTGCACCGATCAATACCGGTAACGCCACCGCCTGCAACAATATATCACCCCGGGTATGCTCCCCTGTGGTGAGGATTTGCAGCACTATTAGAACCAGGATCGCGAGCAAATCTTGTAACAACAGAATGCTAATAATGACTTGCCCGGTATGGAGGTGATGCAGCGCCGTAGTCGGCAATAATTTAAGCCCGATGATCGTGCTCGAGAACATCATCGCAACACCAATTAAAAGCACGTCGGCGCCACGAAATCCGCACGCGTACGCGACGCCGGCACCGAACGCTGCAAACGCGATCGCGCTCAGCACCGTCACCGTCAGAGCCTCGCGCAACATTTGCAGGAGCTGCTTGGGAACCATGTTCAAGCCCAACAGATAGAGCAAAAACATAATGCCGATCCCAGACATTTCCTGTAACCAATGGGCATCGGTCACCCAGCTCAAACCGGCCGGCCCGAAGGCAACACCAACCACGATATAGGCGACAATCATGGCCTGCCGCGCAAATAAGGCGGCCGTCGCACAGAGCGCGGCCCCCGCAAACACAATGAAGATGGAAAAAATGATTGTTCCCGGCATTGCCTCGATTTCCCCCCCTAACTCGTTGGTCTGCTCAGATTCAGGATTTCCTTAATTATTTGATGCTGGGAGACGATACATAGCAAGCGGCGCTCTGGGTGAATCGGTAATTGCCGCAGCCGCCGTGTTGATGCGGCGAGAACACCAGCCAAGGGCGGCTTTTGAAGCATCGACTAAGAACTGCGAAACGGCGGCTTACAAGCCTTCGAAAGCACGAAGAATGTTGCTTCCAAAAATTAATGTGGGCTGGTAAGCTTCCCAGCTAACTATTTGTGTTACCGCAGAATATTGAGGCATACGCTGCGATGTTGACCTACGATGTAGCCGGCGGCCAAATCGACGGTGCCCGTGATTATCAGGAAGATGCGTTTCTGATCACCCGACTCGGTGATGCCGACGACGAAAAAGGTGGCTCATTGCTCATCGTCGCCGATGGCATGGGCGGCCACGCTGCGGGCAATGTCGCGAGCAATATGGCGGTGCAGACATTCAACAAGCACCTTACCGCGAACTCCCCCAGCGATGAAATGCCGACGGTCCTGCGTGAGGCGATTCTGCTGGCGAACGAGTCGATAAAAACAACGGTCGCAGAAACCTCCGCCCTGAAGGGCATGGGCTGCACGATCATCGCCGTCGTCGTGGCCGACGATCAGCTGCGCTGGGTCAGCGTCGGTGATAGTCATCTCTATCTCGTTCGTGATGACGCCATTAGAAAAATTAACGCCGACCATAGCTACGGCGGATTTCTCGATCGCATGGCCGCGGAAGGCAAACCGATGGAGCCCGAAGCCGGATTTTCCCGCAACATGCTCATGAGCGCATTGACTGGTGACGAGATCGCAGAAATTGATTGCCCTACAGAAGCCCTAGACCTCCGGGCGGGTGATCGCCTCGTACTGGCAAGTGACGGCCTCGATACGGTCAGCCACGCCAAAATCATCTCCTTTCTGGAAAAGTCGGCTGGCGCAAAAGATTGCGTCGATGCCTTGCTCGGCGCCGTGGCGGATGCGCAAGTTCCGCGTCAAGACAACACCACCGTGGTGTGCGCCGTCGTGGGGCAAAAGAATCTGGCCGCGAACCGCGCCGGTGCCGCCGCAAGTCCGGCCGTAGAGGCAGCACCCCTCTACGATCACGGACCGAATGCAACGGCATCCGCCCCGCCGCGCCGTACCGGGCGCTATCAATCGCGAGCGCTGGAAATCGAGCAATCATCACGACGCGCCGGAAAATGGATCGTGTTGGCGTTGCTGGCGGTGTTGGCGGCCGCGGGTGGCGCAGCGTATTGGGCGCTGAAGCCCAAACCACCGGTGGAAAATGACACTAGCATCGATTGGGAACCAGCAACGCAAGTCCCAGAACATGCCGCAGAGGTGGAAGCACCCACCCCGGCAGACGAGGTCGAGAGTATCAATGAGCTACTCGAAGATGCTGAACAAAGCGAGATCGCGGCAACACCGGATGAGGTTGATACAACGACACTACCCGCTCAACCAGAAACGTTTCGCGACAAACTCGCCAGTGGTGGCGACGGTCCCTTGATGGTGCGCATACCAGGCGGGAGCTACCTTATGGGCGCACCCGATTCTTCTGCTGAATTCAACAACCGACCGCAACACGCGGTAAAAGTCACGCCGTTTGCAATCGGGGTGTATGAAATTAGCATTGCAGAGTACCTGCGATTCGCACGCGCCGCTGGTCGACGAGCACCGCAAACGGGTGATCTGGATCCGGATCGGTTTCCGGCGTTTTTCGTCAGCTGGAATGATGCGCTCGAATACACGAAGTGGCTATCCGCGCAGACGGGTAGAACCTACCGCCTGCCGAGCGAAGCGCAGTGGGAATACGCAGCCCGTGCAGGCACCTCGAGTAACTATTGGTGGGGCCGCAAACTGGAGTCAGGCCGCGCGCATTGCTTCGCTTGCGATACCGGCCTCGATCCGCGCCAACCGACTAAGATTAGCCGTTTCGCGGCTAATCGTTTCGGGCTTCATGACACGGCCGGCAACGTAGCAGAATGGGTTTATGATTGCTGGCACAAAAACTACGACGGCGCACCGACGGACGGCAGCGTTTTCGAAGGCGGCGACTGCACGCAACGAGTTGTGCGTGGCGGGGCGTTTTCGAGCGGGCCAAAAGGCCTCAGGTCTGCGACCCGCGAGAAGTTCCCTGGTAACCGCAGCAACGACAGCATCGGTTTCCGCGTTGTACGATTAGATTAGCGGTGGTGCACAACAGTAAAGGACGCCGGTACGCTCATGGGAGTAGAAATCGAGCGAAAGTTTTTGTTAGCTAACGATACTTGGCGGGCGGTGATCGATCACAGCTCTTTCTTGGAACAGGGCTATTTAAACGTCGAGAAACGCTGCTCTGTGCGCGTGCGCATCGACACCGAAGACGCGTTTTTGAACATCAAAACCGCAACGCTCGGCATCGAACGGCGTGAATTCGAATACCCCATACCGCGTACGGATGCAGCGGCTCTGCTGCAAGAGTTTTGCGGTGACAACACCTTGCGTAAAGTCCGCCACCACGTCTACTATCACGATCATCATTGGGAAATCGATGAATTCGAAGGGGCTAATTCCGGTCTCGTCGTCGCCGAAATTGAACTCACACACGCCGACGAACATTTTGAGCGACCCCCATGGCTCGGAGCAGAAGTCTCTCATTTGCGGCGCTACTATAATGTCTGTCTAATCGCCTACCCGTACGTGGCCTGGTCAGAGAGCGAGCGAATACCGTGATATACTACATAGCATCCAACTAGGTTATTAGTCTGTCACCAAGCTTCGTGCCACATTCGCTATCAGATCCCGATCGCCTGATCGATCGCTTTGGACGCCACATCAACTATGTGCGTATTTCTGTCACCGATCGTTGCGACTTCCGCTGTGTCTATTGCATGGAACCTGATCAGCAGTTTGTGCCGCGAGCACGGATCCTGACGTTGGAGGAAATCGCCAATATCGGCCGTGCGTTCGTGCAACTAGGGGTCAAAAAAATTCGCATCACCGGCGGCGAACCTTTAGTACGACGAAATGTCCTGAAACTATTAAACGACCTTAGTGCCTTGCCCGGCTTACGAGAACTGGTGATGACGACTAACGGCTCGCAATTGCGACGCCTCGCCCCCGCGGTGCGCGATGCTGGTGTTAAGCGTCTCAACATCAGTTTGGATTCCTTGAACGCAGCGCGCTTTCGCCGCATGACCCGCAGCGGTGATTTGCGCGGCGTTCTGGAGGGTATCGACACGGCCCTCAACGCCGGCTTCGAACGGCTCAAGCTGAACACCGTCATTTTAAGAGGTGAAAACGACGACGAGATCATCCCGCTTGTGCGCTATGCTGGAGAGCGTGGCATGGATATTTCTTTTATCGAAGAGATGCCGCTAGGCATTATTGCCGACCACGAACGCGAGAAGACGTATTATTCTAGCGATGAAATTCGCACCGCGATCGGTAACGAATACACACTAATACCAACCACTGAATCCACCGGCGGGCCGTCCAAATATTATCGGTTGGAAGCATTCGGTACGCGCGTCGGCTTTATATCGCCACATTCGCAAAACTTCTGTGACGACTGCAACCGCGTGCGACTAACGGTAGAGGGTCGTTTGCTCCTGTGCCTAGGTCAAGAGCACGCCATCGACTTGCGTGCCGTAGTGCGCCGTCATCCGGGTGATTTTCCGGCGTTAAAAGCGGCCATTCGTGCCGGCATGGATAAAAAACCCCATGGACATGAATTCGACCTTAGTGCCAAACCACTCATTTTTCGCCATATGAATCAAACGGGTGGTTAAACGACTGCCTATAATATAACTGCACTTTAGCAGTGCTGAGGCAGAGCGGGTGTCTAGCCCATCGTCAGCTACAGGTCTAGTGCTTGCAGGCGGCAGCGGCCGCCGCTTCCATGGAGCGGACAAAGGTTTGTTCCAGTTCGAGGGACGCGCTTTGTTTCAGCATGTCGCCGCGGCGCTCGCGCCCCATGTTAGCCGCGTACTGATCAGCGCCAATCGCAATGTGAACGCCTACGCCAAAGCAGGCCACACCGTGCTCACCGACGGGTATGCGGAACGCTTAGGGCCACTTGCCGGGATCGCTGCGGGCATCAAAGCGTGCACTGATCCCACGCTTATCATCGCACCTTGCGACATGCCACTACTTCCCCCAGCAACGCTTGGGGCGCTCCTCCAGACACGCATCGACAACGACGCCGACGTGGCGCTAGCACAGGTCGCGGGGAATGATCTACCGGTTGTTGCTGCCATCGCAACGCGTATCGCGCCATCCCTCGAGCCCTTTATCGCCACCGGCGGTCGCACCGTTCGCGAATGGTATGCGCAACACCAATATATCGTATTGCCCGTAGAGGCGCGTCCCGAGCTTTTCCTAAACGTCAATACCCCGACCGATCTGCGCACACTGGAGCGCTATGCAAAATAATTCGACCATCACTGCCTGTCCGGTTTTCGGCCTTGTCGCACGCAGTGGGACGGGCAAAACAACGCTGGTACGAAAACTACTCTCGCGACTGTGCCACCTTGGTTTGCGGGTTGGTGTCATTAAACATACGCATCACGATTTTGAAATCGACCAACCCGGAAAAGACAGTTATGAAATTCGCGCCGCCGGTGCGAGACAAGTATTATTAGCATCGCCGCAGCGACAAGCACTTATCCTAGAACAAACGCCCGCCGAGGAACTCGAGCTAGATGCCTTACTCGCGATGCTGCACAAAGAGAACCTCGACCTCGTTTTAGTCGAAGGGTTTCACCGTGCCGCGACGATCGCAAAAATCGAGATCCATCGTCACGCGCTAGGACACCCCTTGTTGTGCCGTACGGACGACTCTATTATCGCCGTAGCGACGGATAGCGACCCCGTATTACCGTGCGGTGTAGAAAAACTACCGTTGAACGATGCGGCCATGATTACGGAATATATTTTAAAATATTGTCTATTCGGGCGTAGTCCCGGGGATCCTCATGAGCAACGCTGACTCCAACCCCGCCACACTAACTACAGACAGCAGTTGCGAAGACGACTTCGACGCCACCTCGCTGCGCTGTGACGTCGCCTTGCAACGCGTTCTAGATGCTGTTAACAGTTTGCACGGTAGCGAGCGTGTCCACCTCCGCGGCGCGCTCGACCGCGTTGTCGCCGCGGCGCTAAATTCACCGCTAGACGTGCCCTCGCACGCGAATTCCGCTATGGACGGATTCGCCGTCGCGGCGCGTGACCTACCTCGCGATGGCCTGCGCGTACTGAGGATCATCGGTACTTCGTACGCTGGAAAACCGTTTCAAGCTGAGGTGGGACGCGGTCAGGCGGTTCGCATTATGACCGGTGCGGTCATGCCTGAAGGTACTGATACGGTGGTGATGCAAGAACACGCGCAAGTTAACGGTGAGCAGTTAGAGGTAGATGCCCGACATAAACCCGGCCAGCATGTGCGTGCCGCGGGGGAAGACATCAAGCGCGGCGCGACCGTAGTACCGATAGGACAGCGCATCACACCTTCAGAGCTCGGGCTGATAGCCTCCCTAGGGATCGGCGAAGTCTGTGTTTTTCGGCGTCCACGGGTCGCTTTCTTTTCCACGGGGGACGAACTCCGCTCGCTGGGCGAGCCCTTAAATCCGGGTGAGATCTACGATAGCAACCGCTATACCTTATTCGGCATGTTGACGCGCCTCGGATGTGAGATCCAGGACCTGGGCGTCGTTGGAGACGATCACGAAGCGCTTAAAAGCGCGTTTTCGGCGGCCGCCAAAGACGCGGACGTCGTGATCACCTCCGGCGGTGTATCCGTCGGTGAAGCGGATTACACGAAAGAAATTCTCGCCGCCACCGGTGCGGTTGGGTTTTGGAAAGTCGCGATGAAACCCGGCAGGCCGTTAGCTTTTGGTCACCTCGATCAAGCCCTGTTTTTTGGTCTGCCCGGCAACCCGGTATCGGTGATGGTGACCTTTTATCAATTCGTACAACCGGCACTACTGAAATTAATGGGTTGCACGCAAACAAACCGCGTCGTGGTGCGCGCCCGTAGCGTTGGCCGCTTGAAGAAACGTCCCGGCCGCGTCGAATATCAACGCGGGCGATTAACACTCGATGCGAGCGGCGAATTATGCGTCTCTGGCACCGGTGACCAAGGTTCAGGGATCCTCAGCTCGATGTCGGCGGCAAATTGTTTCATCGTATTACCCATGGAGTCCGCCGACGTTAAGCCCGACACCCTGGTCGAAGTGCAACCGTTCTTCGGCTTAATGTAATCGACCCCATTATTCACTGTAGCCGGGGGTATTACGAGTTACCCACCGCTCGCCGTGCGCTGTCGTTTCTTTTTTCCAAAATGGCGCGCGTGATTTGAGATCTTCCATAATGAAACGGCACGCTTCGAACGCGGCAGCGCGGTGCGCGGACCAAACGGCGACGAGCACGATGGCCTCCCCAGGTGTGATGTCGCCGATCCGGTGCGCGATCAAAACATCGCAAAGCTTCCAACGCTGACGCGCCAGTGCCTCAATACCGGCCAGGTGCTTTTCCGTCATGCCAGGATAATGCTCCAAGAACATGCGCTCTACGGCAGCACCTTCGTTGAAGTCTCGCATTGTTCCGACGAAAGTTGCGGTGGCGCCGACAGCGCCGCTGTGAGTGCTACGTATCTCATGGGTATGGAGCAAATCCCATGGCTCTAGTTTTTTGAATAGGAGTTCGACGGCCATTACACGCCACCGGTAATCGGTGGGAAGAACGCCACTTCATCACCATCGGCAAGCGCCGTATCCGGCTCACCGTAATCCATATTGACGGCGATCAATATGCCCTCCGAAGGGGGTTCGGAGGCGAAATCGTGCCACAGCACGCTGGGAGTGATGCCGTCGCGGAACTCGACGCTGCGCTCGCGCCAACCAAAGGAGTCAGCTAGACTCGCGAATAATTTCACTTTAATCGTCACGGCTTTTGGTGAGCTCTGTGCGCTACGGGAGGTGGCATCTTAGGTGAATCACGTCACGCCGTCGACACGGCTATCGAGGAGACCACATGACCAAGCTGACCCATTTTGACGATCAGGGTCGCGCCCACATGGTGAACGTTGGTGAGAAGGCGACGACGCTACGTCGCGCTAGCGCTGAGGGTTGGATCACCATGCAAGCAAAAACCCTGGGGATGATCGTTGCCGGACAGCACAAAAAGGGTGATGTGCTAGGCGTCGCCCGCACGGCCGCGATAATGGCCGCAAAAAGAACCGCAGATCTTATTCCGCTCTGCCACCCGATCGGCCTCACCCATGTCGGCGTCGACTTCGAGCCGCACGAGCCCGGCGGTGGCGTGCGTTGCGTGGTTCACGCACAGACGCACGCACAAACCGGTGTCGAAATGGAAGCACTCACGGCGGTGCAAATCGCGCTGCTAACAATATATGACATGTGCAAAGCCGTCGACCGTGAAATGGTCATGTCAGATATTCGGCTACTCGAAAAATCGGGTGGCCGTTCTGGGCATTGGCGACGGGATGTCGTTTGAAATCAATCGTATTTGATGTACTTAAAGCGCGCATCTTCCGGCGTACCGTCGAGCACGCTATTTGCAATCAAACCAGGTTGCCACATGATGGTGTCTTCGATCTTAGTCGCTAATTCGAAATCTTTATCAGTAATTCCCTTCGCGGCGTGATTCATCAGTTTCACGATCACAAAAGCATATGAAACCGTCAAGTCAGGATGATGCCATGCAGCTTCCGCTAAATGCCCCACCGTGTTGACGACCATTAACGTGGCTTTCCACCCGGCCGTTTTATAGGTGCGACGGATCCATCCGTCTTTCAGTGTCCAATGCGGTAGGCTCGCAGCCAGTTTGGTTCTTACTTCGTCATCGGAATAAACCCGTTCTTCGGTCTTTTCGCGCCATCCCATCGCGTCGTCCTCCTCGCCGTGGCAAATTTAGAGGCTTGCTCCAGTTCACAGCATACGCGACCTAGCGCAGCCGGACATAATTGCCCGGTGCGGCCGCTAGGACCACAGATCGCGCCACGGAATCCCAAATAATCTATGTCGAAATTGTATAAGGGTCGGATATCAGAAAGTTGCAAGCTGCCCGCAAGTCCTATCAGCAAACGCCGGCGGCGTGCTGCGAGCACGAATTCGCCAATTGTGTGATCATCGACTTTGCTTCGCAGCCCGCCGCTCGACTTATCGGCCGTATCTAACATGACACCCGTGAAGCCGAGTTCCGAAAGCAGCTCGACATCGGGCGGACGCGGCGGTGATTCAGCGAAACACACCGCGATCAACGGGACCCCACGCGCCACCGCGGCAGCGAGGCAGTTAGACATACGCTCGCTCAAATCACGCGCGAACAAACCGATTTTTAGGTAGGGCATGCCGACGCCCGCCATGGCGATAACCCGTGCCACAATTTTTTCTGGGTCGTCCCAACAATTCCCAATCGTGGCGCTCAGCGGTCGTCGTCCGGCGACGATGTGCACAGCTTCTGCTGCGATCGACAAAGAAACGGCGCCCAACGGACCTGCTGCTGGTTCTTTCAGATCTATCCAGTCGACGCCTGCGCGCAGAGCAATTTCACATTCTTCCGGGTTGCGCACGCTCGCCAATAATGCCGTCATGGCCCCCTCTCACTGCGTTCGCCGCTACCATAGTCACCGTGATCGGGATGCGCTGCAACGGCCGTGACCAGCCATTGCCACGCCTCACGCTCCGCGGCACTCGCGGTCTTCTCGATCAGTGGCGCAAGTTGCGCCAATTGCTGCTTGACATAACTTCGCTCCAAACGCGTCAGGCGCGAAACCGTAATCGCCGCCTCTACGACCGCGTGTTGGGCGCGATTGAAGCCCAAGAAGGGTTGATGGTTAACGCTATGCACAACATCGCACACAAAGCGCGGTCGTTGTGGATCACTATCATCGATGTCCCGCACCGCGAGTTCTAAATGCGTCATTGCGTCGCCTAAACGCCGCACCGCCACATGCTCACAGGCAACAGTCGGCCACCCACGGCGGCCCACTAAGCAACCTGCGATAACGCGCACGTCAGTCGTAGCATTAAGACTCGCGAAGGGGATTTCGCGCAAATTTGTGGCCGTCTGCGAGGGCACGAACGGTGCAACGAGAACCTCTCGACCCTCATATCGATAACCCATCGGCGTAATGTGAACTTCGCCCGCAATGGATTGGGTAATGATCACTGCTTCATAGATCATGTCATGATCGTGTCGACGATTAGCTGCCATCACGAATTTATGGTCGCGTCGTACGCGTACAGTCAAGCGCATCACGCATTAGCGCTGGTTCAAAATCGCCCAGGCGACCTCCATCGCCTGACGATTTTCTTTGACATCGTGAACACGGAACACCTGCACACCCGCCATGACGCCCAGGGTCGTGGTCGCGCAGGTTGCTCCCACTAGCTCGGAGAACCGTGCTTCGCGGCAGATCGAACCCATAAACCGCTTGCGAGACGTGCCAAGCAGAACCGCAAAACCGCTCGCAACCAACTTGTCCAAGGTCGCGATCAAGGCGAGATTGTCCTGCTTCCGCTTGCCGAACCCGATCCCGGGATCGATCAATATATTGTCCGGCTGCACACCTGCGGCGACGGCCGCATCAGCGCGGGCGCGTAGAAACGCGTGCACCTCGGTCCCGACATCGTCGTAGTGAGGCGCATCCTGCATGGTCTCAGGCGTGCCCTGCATATGCATTAATACGACCCGAGCGCCACGCTCCGCGACCAAGGGCAGCATGCCGGGGTCCGCACCCGCTGCCACATCATTGACCATCGTTGCCCCAGCGTCCAAGGCCGCGCGGGCAACTTCGTGTGAACGCGTATCGACGCTCAGCGCGATCCCCGCGGGCACAAACGCTTGCAGGGCCTCGATGATCGGCACGACCCGCCGAATCTGTTCTTCGACGCTAACCGCCATCGCGCCCGGCCGCGTCGATTCACCACCGACATCGATGATCGCAGCACCTTCTTCCACCATCGCTTGCGCCTGCACCAAGGCATCGCGAGGGGCGTGATAACACCCGCCGTCGGAAAAACTATCGGGCGTGACATTGAGGATCCCCATGATCTCGGGAACTCCCCGCCCAGGCGCCGCACTACCCGCTAGTTTGTCACTATCCCCTGATGACACGCCGCTAAGACTCGAGCTCAAGCGCGGTCGCTTGCGCCGCTGCTACGAGCGCCGCCGCCATGGCGGGTTCGCCCGACAAATGCCCGGCGTTGCGCAATACCCCGAAACGCGAATGCGCTAGGCGTTTATGCACGAGAAAACCTGCCTCAGCACAGCAGGTGATATCCCGTTGCCCATGAATAATTCGCGTGGGTACCAGCGGGACTTTTGTCATTTCTCGTAGCAGCTGATCCTCGTATAAAAAGTAGCGATGTTTTGCATAGTGAAGTTCGATCGCGGTTTTAGCGATCACTTCATCTCGCGCCACCGGCGGATCCGCCGGAAAGTTGTCTATAGCATACATCACGACGTGGGTAGACCAGCGTGACCAAGCACGAGCGTAGTGTTCCGCCAAGACCTTATCCGGGCCGAGAACATTTCGATGGAGCTCATCGATAATATCGCTATAAGGTTTAGGGCCCCCAAGCGCGTTTTGAAATTCTGCCCAAGCCTGTGGTAGTAACTGTCCGGCGCCGCCACCGATAAACCATTGCAAATCCCGCTCGCGCGCGAGAAACGTGCCGCGCAAAACGATCGCTGCCACATTGTCGGGGTGGGTTTGGGCATAGGCTAGGGCCAAGGTCGCGCCCCACGAGCCACCGAAGAGCACCCATTTCTGCACACCAAATCGCGTCCGCACGAGTTCTAGATCAGAAATCAACGTCGCTAGCGTATTGCCCTCGGTGGCGCCGAAGGGTTTAGAGCGACCACAACCGCGTTGATCGAGGAGAAAAACGCGATAACGTCGCGGATCAAAAAACTGACGATGAGCGGATTTGCAGCCGCCACCCGGACCGCCGTGCAAAAATATCACCGCTAGACCATCCGCTGCGCCCGATTCTTCGACGTAGATATCGTGCCCATCGCCGGTTGCGATCCATTCCGCCCGCCGCGGGCGATCCAGTGGAAATAGTTGCGCTTGCGTCATGAGGTAGCGTGCCCAAGACCGGCTCAACGCCACGCTTACATAGGGCGACACCTATCACCAGCGTCGCTCCCGAGGCTATAGATCGGTAGTGGTTTAAATTTCATTGAGTATTTCATCGCGGCGACGCCGATACTCCGCATCAGAAATAAGTTCTTTGGCATGCAAGTCTTGCAAGGTTGCGAGCCGTTCTTCGAGACTACGGGCGGATGCGGCGGGCACGCCAGCTGATTTAAGCTCCTTGAGCTCTTGCCGTAGGCGGGCCATTTCTTCACGCATTTGACGTCGTTCCATGGTCAATTTGGCCGCCTCGGCCTTCACCTTTTCGGTTCGTTCCCGCTCTTCCTGGGGAATTTGACCTTCACGGTAGGCAATTTTCGCCGCGTCGACATCGATGCGTATCCAATCTGGTCTCGATGTAGCACCTTGCGCCGCAGCAAAATCAATGCCCGCGGTCGAGACAATTTGGCCGGGCATTTTCGAGCGACGGTGGCGCGATCCGTGCTCGAAAAAAATATCTTTGTAGTTGTCGAGTATCCCGTGGGCTGCTTCGGCTTGTTTGATCCCACGGTCTTTTTTCACTTGGTAGGAGCCGACGATGAGATTCAGCCTTCCGTCGGTGTAGAACACCCGCCCACTCGTCCAAAACCGCTCTTTGGCGACATCAAATGCCACTCGACCGTAGCCGCGAACAACAAATACGACATCCTCGCGGGGTTTCGCTGTTTCTAGAGCTTCGGCGAGATAACGCGCCAAAACTGATGTCTGCGCATCAGTGAACACGCGCACCGCCGCCTCGTTGCGAAACAATCCACCCTCTACCCATAGCTCTAGCGAGCGCAGCGCGTCTTGCACGTCGATCGGCGCGAGCGTTACCGGGTGTTGGTTCGCGCTGGGCGTCTCGCCATCCTTATCTTGCGGTGCCAAGGCGATGTATTGCTCTTGGTCCCGCCAGATCTTTTTCGTGATCGGTTGTTTTTCGAGAAAGCCGGGGAGCAAGTCAAGGGCGGCAGCGCACGGCGATCCCAGCAAGGACAATACTAAGCCCAGCAGCGGTGCACACAGGTAGGGTCTGAAAAGCTTCGTTTGCATCGTAGCGCGCGTCTCACATTTAAGTCTAGGCCACCCGAGCAGTATATCGAAATGCGATGAACGAATGCACGATGGCGAGTGCGACATGCCGATGTGTGAGGTCAGCGAGGCGGGCTTAGACGACCGATTGCGACGACCATGAAAAAAGGCGCATCGTTTGATGCGCCTTTTCTGAACGCGAAGTTCAGTTACGCGGTGGCCATTACCACAGCAAGAAGGTACCTAAACTGAACGTATCGGCTTCGGTGTCGCCGCCCAATTGGCCCGGCACGGAACCGAAATCGTTCTCGGAGTTGCTGTACTCGGCGATCAGCTTCAACCACGAATTCACGTCATGATAAATACCCACGGTCCACATACTGAGTTCGACATCACGCGTGGCGCCTAAACCAACAGTGCTATTGGCCTTATAACCGTCTTCGTTAGACTCACCCCAACTGACGCCCACTTTCGTTTTGCCACCGAAAGTATAAGCGCCTTGCACGTAATAGCCATCGGCATCGGCTTCTTCACAAAAGACACCGTTGTTACCGCAGCGCGCACCACCGACAAATTGCAGCGAGCGACCCAGGCCTTCGCCGTCGTAGTAGTAACCGACAACATCAAACCCGCTGAAGTTGATATTGGCACCGACGCCCCAACCAACGACGCTGACGTCACCGCCGGCACCGCTCGTACCTCGCGCTTCGATGTCCTGCCACAAACCATCAGCCCAGACCATGAAGCTCCCACCGCTGAACGCGCTCGTATAGGACACTTCGCCCTCAAAGCGTGGTGTATCGGTTTGCGTCAGGAAGCCAGAATTAGCACCCGACATGACACTGGGATCGTAGAGGCCAAATTCCGCCTGAAAACCGCTCATGTTCGGTGTCTTATACGAAAAACGCGCATTGAAGTTGGGATAGGTGTAACCCCGACCAATGCGTCCTGCCGTCACCGATCCGGCCTGGCCGTTGGCAATGCCAACCCCGAACAGCGTCATGTCTTTCAGAATCGCTTGGCGCCCAAAAATCGACAAGGTACGGCCAAAACTCACGGTGCCGAAAGCGCCATCGACGTTGACGACGACCTCACGCATATCGATCCCGGAACCTTGAATGCCGCCTCCCGAACCGCCAATGCCGCCCGCGGCATAGAGTTGGTTTTTGGTGTTCGCATTTTGAATAGCCGGTGCAAAACTAAAACGCCCGGTAGCCGTCAAGCCATTAACCGTAGGGCTTTTAACATTGAAGCTGAAAAACGCCGGTAAGAAGCCAGACGTCACGCGCGACGCATCCAGGCTGGTACCGCTGAATTGGCCCGTGCTATTCGGTTCCACGTATCCAAGTCCATCGTAACCCGCGTCATAGTCGCCCATCACATAAAAGGCGTTAATATTGCCATCGAAGCTGACTTCCCAACCGTTGTCGCCGCCGACGACGACCACGGCGTTTGCCGCGGAACTGAGACCAAGGCTGGCAGTAACGGTAAGCAGCGCCGCCGCCAACTTCGTCTTTCTCGATTGTTTCTCCATTATTTCCTCCTAACTCAAGGATCTAGAACCCGATACCCTTAAAGGCGAAAGCCAACGCCGTGTTAGGGTCCCCCGGTGCGACGACATCTACACGAACAAGCGCGTCACTCCACATCGACTACCAGCCACAGCGCCAACTGGAATCGCACCCGTCTTAAGAATTGCTGCCAGGTTAGAACAAAACTCATGCGCTAGCAAGCGCTTTTCATCAAAAATGAGACAATTCGGTAGCGTCTGGAGCGTCGTTGTTGCATCATCACCACAGATTACTATCGGTCTGCGCGTCGAATTCTGTAGAATTTGCGCTGCTTCGGCAGTCTCTCAACGCTTCAACCGCCCCCTTTGAGAAATGCGCGCGCAAAATCTTTGAGAAATTGGTCGATTTGATCCGCGTTCCACGCGCTGAAAATGAACTGTAACTCGACGTAAGGCATGCGGATCCTCGCCACCTGTCGATATTGTTGCGCGCCCACTTTCATTAGCACGCGCCGACCGTCTGCATAACGCACCGTCATTCCCACCGGGCTGATTTCCGGCACCACAGGCGCCAACACGCGGGGCATGATGCGAAAAAAATCGTCGCGCATGATGCCGTAGTCAAAGATTTCTCGATGCTGTGCGATGCGGCCTGGCGTGGTCACTTAACCTCCCGCTACGGGCGGCCACACCGCGAGCACATCGCCTTCCTGAAAATACGCTGCTTCGTCACGCGCGCCCGGCGGAACGAATACACCGTTGCACAATACAAGATGTGCGCGTTCACGCGGAACGTGAAAACGATCTAATACACCGTGCGCTGTGATCGCGGCATCGACATCGATAAGAGCAGCATTATCCTCGGCATCAGCCGGGAGAAACTCAGCTAAGGTCGCGTAGAGTTTGAGTTTCATTTTCATCGGCGTGCCCGATCTCATTACTTACTGCCGCGCATCGCCGCACCAGCAGTTCTCCACGCTCTGAGTGATAGGCAAAGCGTCACGCTCGACCGCAATCAGAACCGCACTTACGTCCTTGCGCAGTAACAAATTTCTTACAGCGTTTCAGGTCGAGCAGAAAGCTATACCCTTAGAAAATGTCGATGCGGCGGTCTTACAGTACCGCCGCATTAAACCCGACAGCTTGAGTAGCACCCAAATACGCTTCCATGATGCGCGTTGGGTCTTCCATGAGTTCCTCCTTCCAGCGTCCGAGGCGCGTTCTCGTTTGAATTAAGCCGCGTAGAACGCCGACGTGCTCGGTCAGTCCCAAACTCGTCGCCCCCACCAGCACATCATCATCAAACTGCAGGTTGAGATATCGATAACGTTCCGGGTTGACCACTTCCGCCATATCACCGCCATGGGCCCCCATCCACAGGCCGAACGAACTCGAAATCAAACCTAAGGTGTCGAGCACATTCATGTTGACACTGCCGCGATGGGCTGCCCCGGCGAAGCCAGCCATATTTCGTGCCGCTACTTGACCGTGCTCAGTCGCAGTGGGCTGAATAGCTTGCACGCTGTATTCCCCCGTCGAGAAGTCGATCCCCTCGGCGACGTCGCCGGCGGCAAAAATATCAGGGTCGTTGGTTTGCAAATGCTGGTTAACTAAAATCCCAGAGCGGGTTTCGATCCCGGTACCGTCGAGCAACTCGATATTCGGTTGCACCCCGGTAGCCGCGACGATCAAATCGGCGTCGAGCATCTCCCCGTTGGAAAGCGCCGCGCGCAAGGCGTGGGTAGTGCCGTTTTCAACGCGCTCGACACGCGTGCTGGTATGAACCGTAACGCCTTTGCTTTCGCACCAGGATTTGATCATGCCACCGGCGGTTTGGTTCATCATGCGCGGTACCATGCGGTCTTCCATTTCCACCACAGTGAGTGCCGCACCGCTTTTCACTAGCGCTTCCAAAATGATGCAGCCGATAAATCCGGCACCGATCAAAAGCACTTTCGCGCCCGGTTTCGCCCGCTGGGAAATTTCGCGGGCGTCAGCCAAGGTCCAGCAGGGGTAGATGCCGGCCAAATCGATCCCCGGTATCGGCGGCGAAATTGGCCGTGAACCCGTTGCGACGAGTAATTTGTCATACTCCAGCGCGCCACCTTGCACTAAGGTGAGCGATTTTTTGGCGCGATCAACAGCCGCCACGCGATCTCGTACTAGGGTGATTTTAAGGCGCTCAAAATTATCCGCACTTTTGCGTAAGTAAGTACCACGCTCGTCGATCTGCTTGGTCAAATAGTAAGGCAAAGCCATGCGGGAGTATGGCGGTTCCGGCTCCTCGCCCACCAACGTTACACTATCGTTCGGCGCTACTTTGCGCAGCACCTCGGCGGCTACGACACCCGCCGGTCCTGCACCGATGATGACATGCTTCATCTAACTGTCCTCGCTTCAGCGTGCTTACGACGCTTAACAAATACCTGCCGGCGCCCGCGACGATACTGCTTAGAGCGCGACTCGATCTAAGGTCGCCTGCGTCGGTACGCCCTCGCGATCCCAGCCGCGAAGTTCGTAGTACTCCGGCATCATCTTGTGCAATTCGCTTACTTTGCCTTTCGCCGGGCCGGTCTTGGCGGCTTCCTTCAATAATCGCTTAGGCAAAGTATCATCCTTAGCCGTAAGGCCCGCGGCGAGATTAAATTGCCGTTCAAGATTCCAAATACGTTCACCGACGGCCAACATTTTCTCGGCGCTCCAATCCCCCTCGCAAGCCGCGTCTACTTGCGGTGCGATGTCTTCGATTGTCCACGCGAACGTGGTAAAGACACACAGCCCGGAAGAATCGACCGCCGCGGTGGCGTCTTGGAATGCCTTCACAAGTTCCGCTTTACCGTCTGTCTCAAGCGGATCCGTCTTCACCGGATTGCCCAATATCTCCGAGGAGACGGTATAACTCCGCAAATGGCAGGCACCGCGGTTAGAGGTGGCGTAAGTCAGACCCATGCCCTGAATTCCGCGCGGGTCATAAGCGGGGAATTCCTGTCCTTTTACGGTCATGGACAATTCCGGGTGGCCATATTTTTCACACAAGCGCTTCGAGCCCAAACCTAAGTCGCGCCCGAATCCTGTGCCGGTCGCGACCATTTCGGCCGCACGCGTTAGCGCTTCCGCAGAGCCAAACTTAAATTCAATGCCACCGGTGTGCTCTTGGGTGATTACCCCCATTTCGTAGAGTTCCATTGCCGCGGCGACCGTCGCGCCGAATGAAATCGGATCCATGCCGTCTTCGTTGCAAACAAAATTCGCGTAAGTCAGCGCGTCGAGATCATCCACCCCAGAATCAGAACCTAAAGCCCACGCGGCCTCGTACTCGAGTCCCCCCGATGCGCCCATGTACTCGGGCTTGTTCACAATCGTATAGTGCTTCGGATCGATCGTCGAAATGCGACCGCATGCGATCGTGCAGCCGTGGCAGGCCGCGTTAGTAACTAAGTTTGGCCGGCCATCGCTCTCTCGTGGCAGATGCATGGCTTCAGCCGAGATCCGATTAGCACCCTCAAACTGCACTTCACGCATATTGCGTGTCGGCAAGGCGCCGACCTCGTTTATCACGTTCATCAACACTTGCGTGCCCATTGCTGGCAAGCCTTCGCCGGTTACGGGATTGCCCGACAGTACCGCTTTGCCTTCGGCCGTAGCGCGCAGAAACGCTTGCGGATCGTGAATATTACCGACCCCTCGGGTACCGCGAATCGCCACGGCCTTGAGGTTTTTTGACGCCATCACCGTACCAACACCAGAGCGGCCAGCGGCGCGGTGCAAGTCGTTAATCACACCAGCGTAGAGACAACCTTGCTCGGCGGCGCGGCCGACACAGGCGATGCGCAGCAGCGGATCCTGGTATTTGCGGTGCAAGTATGCGTCGGTATCCCAGACCGTTTTGCCCCAAATATCGGCCGCGGAACACAACTCTGAGTGTTCATTCTCGAGGTAGAGATAAACGGGTTCGGCTGCCTTGCCCTCAAAAATAATCATATCCCACCCGGCATTTTTCATCTCGTTGCCGAGAAAACCGCCGGAGTTGGAACAAGCAATCGCTCCGGTCAACGGACCTTTGGTGATGACGCTGTAGCGTCCGCCGGTAGAAGCCATCGTGCCGGTCAGGGGGCCGGTTGCGAGAATGAGTTTGTTCTCGGGCGCCAAGGCATCGCAAGCGGGATCGATTTCTTCGAATAAATATTTCGTCGCCAAACCACGTTGCCCGAGGTATTTTTGCGCCCACTTCATATTGAGCGGTTCCGCCGTACAGGTGCCGGCGCCGAGGTCGACCCGCAGTATCTGTCTAGTCCAAGCCATAATTGCAACCCTCTGTCGTGATTGTGCTGTTAGCTCGTTTTTGGAATGGTTTGGCCTGCATGAGCCCGCATGCGGGTAAGACCCGTATTCTCGGCGTCAACGTAGGTAATCGCAGCGGTGGGACAGGCACTAGCGCAGGCGGGGTCGCCACCGCACAAATCGCACTTAATCACCTTGCCAGAGGCAGCATTGTAATTGACGGTACCGAAGGGACAGGCGATGGTGCAGACCTTGCAACCCACGCAAACATCGTCGATAACGTCTTTCGCACCGGTAGCCGCGTTGATCACTATCGCTTCGACGGGGCATGCCCGGAGACACCAAGCTTCATCACATTGCGAACAGGTGTACGGCGCAAAACGCCCCTCGTGATGAAAAGTGAAAACTTTGATGCGTGATTTACTGGGGTTAAAAACGCCTTCCTTTTCAAACGAACAGGCCATTTCACACTGCAAGCAACCGGTGCATTTTTCGGGTTCAAGTTGCAGGGCTTTCAGCATCGGTACCTCCCCCTATAGTGGCAAACAACAACGCACCAACAATAAGTTCGCGGTGCGTACCAATTCAGCGCCGTTTAGTGCGACGCTTTGATTAAGAACCAACATACTAGCCGAGATCGAGGCGAAGTGGCAGCGGCTTGGGTCGAGCACGCACGGACCGCTACGGCGATAACGATCCGCACGTAGCGTGATAATATTTTCTGCCGCAAAATTACCATCTTGGAAAATGCCATCCGGCGGTGATTTGAACCTAGCATCCTTAGTTGAACGGCGTTCAAGGTGCGTCTCCAGTGGTCTCGGGCGAGCCATCACGCGGCGGAATAGTTGACCTATTCCAACGAATTATAACGCCGCCAGGCACCGCGCGAGACGGGCACCGGCGGTCGTAGCGGCGTTCACTGAATGAGTGAAACTGAGAGACACGTTATCATCGGTACACCAATAAGCTGTAGCTTCCTTGAAGCGGTCAACTGAGGATTCTAGGTTGAAGCGATTCTACAATCAGGAGCGATGCCACGCGCGCGATGCGCGTAGGGGTAGATTTTGGACGCGCATAGTCTATGTCATGCGCCACGCAAGCCTATACGCTTGCCTGCTGAGCGCCATGAGCGCCTCCGGCGCGGCAACCGCGCCCACGAAATTTCTGTTTGTGGGCGACGCCGACAGCCCGGCTTATCGCGGACTCGTGCAAGGTCTGGCGGAGGCACGGCTGCAGGGTGATTTTTTGGGCTACCGCTATACGCTCGACGTGGCGGATGAGGTTCGCCCGAACACCGTCAGTGACTACAGCGTCGTATTCTACGCCGGTAGCGGTGCGCAGTTATTCGAGCTCTCTGCCGGTACGCACGCGGCTGTGCTCAACATCACAGCCTCTGATGATGCGCTGCGACACCGGTGCCCTGAGAACCTCCTCCACATCATTCCCAGCGCGAGCATGCTCGCCGATGCGCTAGCGCAGTGGCGCCAAAAACATCCCGGCACCGCAGCGACACCCCGCGCTTGGCATCCAACGTTTAAAAAGTATGCTGCTGCGCAATTGAATATTCGCTACCGAGAACGCTTCGCAGAAGCGATGCAGGATACGGCGTGGGCAGGTTGGGCGGCGATGAAGCTGGTCACTGACATGATCGTTCGCGGCCAATCCAACCTGGCCCTTGAACTGCTGCACAATCTGCGAACAAAACTCGCCTTCGATGGTCAAAAGGGCATCGACATGCAATTTCGACCCAATGGCCAACTCGCCCAACCGTTGCTGCTCACCGCGGGCGGGAAAATTGTGGGCGAGGCGCCGGTGCGCGGGGTTGCAAACACGCTCGAGAGCCTCGGCGAAAGTGACTGTCCCAAATAGCGTACCCCTAACTCAATTGTTGTCTACCGTTTAACTCAAGAGAACTACCATGAAGCCTACCCTTGCTTGCGCCGCTCTTCTGCTCCTCATGAACCTCAGCTTCGAGGTAGGAGCCGAACGCGTCTTCGTCACGAATGAACGCGGCGATACTGTCTCAGTTATCGATGCCGCAACCAACAAAGTCGAAGCCACTATCGCAGTTGGCAAACGCCCCCGCGGAATCGGTGTCGCCCCCACGGGCGAAGAGATATATGTCGCGATCAGTGCGGAAAATGCGATCGCGGTTATCGATCCCAAAACGTTAACCGTAACGCGCACATTCGCCAGCGGCGATGATCCCGAGACTTTTGCGGTGCATCCGAACGGAAACATCTACATCTCGAACGAAGACGATGCCAAGGCCTCGGTTTTCAATCCGAAAACGGGAGAGTTAATCGCAGAAATCAAAGTCGGTTTGGAGCCCGAAGGCGTTGCGATCTCTCCCGATGGCAGCGCTGTCGTCGTCACCAGTGAATCCACCAATATGTTGCATTTCATTAAAGTGCCCGAACACGAGATATTTGCCAATATATTGGTCGGCGCACGCCCGCGTGCCGCAACGTTTAGTCACGACGGTAAGATCGTCTACGCGACCTCCGAAATCAGCGGCGAAGTAAAAAAGGTCGATGTCGCCGCAGGCATCATTACCGGCCGCATGCCACTCGCCGATGATCGCGCCAAACCCAAAGATGTTTTGCTGAGCAATGACGGCCAGCATCTCTACGTCGCCGGTGGTCGTGCGAATCGGATCTTCGTTTTGGACGAACAGAGCTTGGAGATCGTCGCGGAAATCCCGGTCGGCAAACGTGTGTGGGGTTTGGCGCTGAACAAAACCGGGCACCGTCTCTATACCACCGACGGTGTGAGCAACCAGGTTTCGGTTATCGATACACGAGCCCACGAAGTCGTGGCGAAAATCCCCGTGGGTGAAATGCCGTGGGGTGTTGTCGTTGTCGAATGAAAACGCCCCGGCTAGCCCGGCAGCTACTGCACTAGGCGGTGATGAAGCCGTGCCGAATGGCGATGCGCGCTAGCTCGGCAACGGTTTGAACTTTAAGTTTATTCTTGATTTGGGTAGCATAGTTCGCAACCGTTTTATTGCTCAGCGATAAGCGTTTTGCGATATCGCCTGCACTATGCCCCTCCGCCAATAAGCAAAAAATTTCGAACTCGCGGTTAGATAAAGCCGAAAATGGTGTGCCCTCCCAACGAACTTTTTGAAACGCGAGTTGCTGGGCCAACTCCGCATCGAGGTATGCTTCACCCGCCGCCACCTGCTTCACGGCATCGATCAACACCTCGGGTGGGCTGCTTTTTCCGATAAACCCGTGCGCACCAGCTTGCAAAGCTTGCTCCGCGAACACCGCGTCTTCATGCATGCTAAAAACCAGTATCCGGACATCACTACACGAGGCTCGGATGCGTCTGATCGCCTCGAGCCCCCCGATCCCGGGTAGACTCAGGTCCATAATCACCACGTCGGGAGCCGCTGCGCGACACGCACGCGTAGCGTCTTCGCCGCAAGCCGCTTCCGCCACGACCTCGATATCGGCATAACCTTCGAGCAAGGTGCGATAACCAGCCCTCACCACTGCATGGTCATCGACGAGGACTACGCCGATCGTTGCGTCATTGCTCACGTCTATCTCGTTCTGGTCTATCTCGTTCTGGTGTTAAAGAATCGCCTAAACGGAGCGCGCGAATGCGCTTCATTGCGACGACGGGGTGAGATCGACGTGCAGATGATAGCGAGTACCACCACCGTCTTGCGAGCTCACCTGTAACTGCCCACCGATCGCCTCTGCACGTTCAAACATACCCAACAAACCCAAACCACGCGGACGACTAGCCGTATCGAAGCCGATCCCATCATCCCAAATCTGCACCGATAGCGTCGCCGACATACTTGCACTACCGGCATACTCGAGCACGATCCCCGCGGTAGTCGCGGCCGCGTGTTTCGCGACGTTGGTCAAGGCCTCTTGCACGATGCGGTATACGTTGATGGAGATATCTGGAGGTAATTGAGGCTCGACCCCGCGTTGTTCGAAACGACAAAATGTGTCTTCGTGATACGTATTCCAGTCGTCGACCATTTGCGCGAGCGCGCGACTGAGCCCGAACTCGTCAAGCGCTAGCGGCCGTAAGCGCAACATCATTTGACGCGCTTTCTCGTATACGGTAGAAGCCGCTATGGCAATAGTATTGGCACTCTCGAGTACTTCTCTGGGCAGACCCGTACCACGGTTGCTAATCGATACCGCCAGGGCACGAATCGCAGTCAATGATTGTCCCATCTCGTCGTGCAGTTCCTGCGCTAGACGCCGGCGCTCCTCCTCTTGAATCGCGAGCGAACGCTGGGTCAAAGCGGCGTTTTCCGAAAGCGCCTCCACTAACGCAGCGGCCATCGTATTGAAACGATCTGCGGCGAGATCGACTTCGGCAAAACCGCTAGGGGAGACGCGTGCGGCAAAATCACCTTCCGCGAGACTATTCATCGCAAGCGTCAAGCGACGAAACGGCCCGATCGCACGCCCAACAACGGCGTAAATAACCAAACTAGTAAGCCCCGCGAATATCAACAAAGAAAATAACAGCGTTTTTGTCTCTCCCCATGCTTCCTCGATTTCGTCGGCCGCGCGTGCCGTGATGAGAACATCGATGTCGCTGTTGGGCAACTCGATGCGACGTGCGAGCAAATCCGGTTCCGGCGTAATGAGGCGGACAAACCATCGCGGTGCGCGGGCGCTGCCAGGCACCCTTGCCAGGTCATCCACATCGCGGTTATCAGCGCGCGAGAGAACGGAAATTGCCAGGTGCCGCGCGCGCCCTACTTCGCGTAAACGACGACTAAACTCCGTGGCAAAAAGTTGCGCATCGCCGGCCACCGCATCCGGCACGACGGCCGCTAAGAGGGCCGAAGTCGAACCCACCGAGGAGACCAGCTCAGCAACTACCGCCCGCCGCGCGTTGACCATCACGAGAACGGTGCCAAAAACAAGCGTCAGCAAAAACACAATGATCAATAAACCGTTTAAGCGCTGGCGCAAAGTCATGCCGCGTTCCGTGTCATCGGGCGGTAAATATCGAGGCGTAAACTTAGATCGGTAAGACCGAGCAGTCGATATACCGGTCATTTATTCAATTAATATTGATATCAGCTTTCTTGATCTATACTACGAAGGCATCGTAATGGTAACACTGTTGATGCAGTTGCAAGGCTGATACTCGTCACTGATCGACGTTCGTTGTTAAGGAATAGTTTATGACGGAGAAGCCCACCCGCAATCCGCTGAGCACCGCGCGATTTTCGTCGCCGAGTGCGACCAACGCTGGCCACGCCGACCCGACGTCCGACGTCGTCGCGGCGCTGCACGGTCACATGAGACGCACGAGCTTGCGACAACGTCTCGCCGACTTCTCCGCATTCGACCACGACGAATTGCTCGCACGCGCCGAGTCACTCGCGATGCGCCTCGATGCGTTGATCGAGGCCACGCAAAAAACACACGCGAACCTGCCATTAGAGCTACTTCTTACCCGTCTCGTCACGCTCATCAGCACAGCGTTTGATGCGGATCGTGCGAGTTTATTTTTATACGATCGTGACACCCACGAACTTTACTCACGTTGTGCCCAAGGCGAAGCTAACAACGAAATTCGCATCAACGCAGAACTCGGCATTGCCGGCGCGGTATTCACGTCTGGATTGCCAGCACTCGTGCACGACGCCCCCGCAGATCCACGTTTTAACCCCACGATCGATAGCCGCACGGGATACCGCACGCGCAACATCTTGTGCATTCCGGTGCGCAACCGCCGTGGCATTATCATCGGCGTGACCGAAGTACTGAACAAACACCAAGGTAGCTTCGACGCGAGTGATCTTGCACTGCTGCAAGTCTTCGGTACACAAATGTCGAGCGCGATTGAAAACGCACAGCTCTCGGAGCGAGCCCTGATCGCCACACGCGAAGAATCTCGCATCATCGAAGTTACGCGCGCCATCTCCTCCGAATTGAACATCGATAAACTTTTACGCCGCATCATGGCTACGGCTACAGAGCTATTAGACGCAGAACGCAGCACCTTGTTTTTGCATGACCAAGAAACTAACGAATTATGGTCGCGTGTCGCGGAAGGTCTCAACGAAAAGGAAATCCGTTTCCCGTCTAACGTCGGCGTCGCGGGTCAGGTCTTTACACATAATACCGTTATTAACATCGCGGACGCATATGCTGATCCGCGTTTTAATCCCGAAATAGACCACCGCACGGGATTTTTAACTCGCACCATATTGGGGGTGCCAGTCGTAGATAAGCACGGCCTGGTAGTCGGTGTTGTGCAAGTATTAAATCGCCGCGGTCGTGGCCCGTTTACGACACGCGACGAACGACGCCTCGAAATGTTGGCGGCGCACAGCGCCATTGCGTTGGAGAATGCACGCTTGTTTCACGAAATTAGTGCTGAGCGCAATTACAGCGAAAGCGTTCTAAGCGGCTTGAATAACGGCGTCATCACGCTCGACTTAAACCGCAACATCGTAAAAGTCAATCCAGCCGCGACGGCGCTGCTGGGACTGAGTTCAGAGCTAGTGCTCGGGGCTAGCACCACCCAGGTATTCGATGCCGAGAACATCTGGATCCACGAGGCCACCGAGCGCGTTGCCCAAACACAAACAGCTAACTACACGGCCGATGCGAAGTTCATAAACCCTCAGGGCGTAAACTATTTCGTAAACTTAACGGTCGCGCCGCTACGCAATGGTGACGATACTGCACTGGGTTTTACGCTCGTGTTTGACGATATCACGGAGCAGAAACGCTTGCGCTCGACCATGGCGCGCTACATGACAACGGAGATCGCCGAGCAAGTCCTCGCCCAAGGCGATGCCGTGCTTGGCGGACGCGGCCAAACCGCCACGGTGCTTTTTGCAGATATCGTTAACTTCACGGCACTGTCCGAACAACTGGGGCCGCAAGCGACGGTGACGCTACTCAACGATTACTTCACCACCATGGTTGAAGTGATCTTTGCGCACGAAGGAACATTGGACAAATACATCGGCGACGCGATCATGGCGGTATTCGGTACGCCGTTTCCAAGCCCCGACGATCCGGATCGTGCGATTAGCGTTGCGATCAAAATGCGGCGTGCCCTACGAGAACTCAATGAAAGGCTACAACAAAGGGGTCTACTGACATTCGAGATCCGCATCGGCATCTATTCCGATCACGTCGTTGTCGGCAACGTCGGCTCTCAGCGACGCATGGACTATACCGTCATCGGCGATGGTGTTAACCTCGCCGCGCGCCTAGAATCCGCGAACAAATACTACGGCACCCACGTGCTCGCCGGAGGCGAGACTGTTACGCAGTTGGTCGGTACCTACCGACTGCGTGAGCTAGACCTGTTACGCGTGCGAGGCAAAACGGCGCCCGTCGCAGTCTACGAAGTTCTGGGATTCGCCGAGGAGCCGCTGGCGCTAACAATGGAAAACACCTTACGTCATTTTCGTGCCGGTTATCGGCACTATCAACAACGGTCCTGGACGGATGCCATGCACCACTTTGAAGCAGCCCTAGTGTGCTCTCCGCTGGACACCCCAAGTCGCATATTGCTCGAACGCTCACGCCATTATGCGCAGTCTCCCCCAGCCACGGACTGGGACGGCGCGTGGACGCTTACCGAGCAATATGCTAGCCCGGATTAAGCTCAAACGAGCGTAGCGTCGCCTTAGCCGGCCTCGCCGGCTTGTTGGCGTGCCGCATAAGCCGCTTTTTGCGCCTCGGTGGCCTCAGTTTGATAACGTTTTTTCCATTCCTCGTAAGGCATGCCGTAGACCAATTCTTGAGCGTGCGCCAAATCGATCGTCACGCCATGTTGCTCTGCTTCGGCTCGATACCATTTCGACAAGCAGTTGCGGCAAAATCCGGCCAAATTCATTAAATCGATATTTTGCACTTCCGTGTGCTCCCGTAAATAATCGCGTAAACGCCGAAACGTTGCCGCTTCGACTTCTGTTTGAGTATCATGTTCCATTGTCGCTTGCTCTCATATTTAATCGCTCGTTACGACTCCCAGTCGTATCGCGTATTATAACCACTCAGTTGCCATTCGCGGCGTTCGGTAACCACACGCAAGCAGTATGATTTGCCATCATTGAATTCCTCCAAACCCTATAAGGTTGTTGTCGTAGGCGGTGGCGCCGGCGGCCTAGAATTGGTCACGCGGCTCGGAAGGCGCTATCGGCGCCGAGAAAAAATCGACATCACGCTGGTCGATCGCAGCACCACGCACTTGTGGAAACCCCTGTTGCACGAGGTCGCCGCCGGCACGCTTAACTCTAACGAGACGGAAATTAGCTATTTAGCGCAAGCACGCTGGCAGCATTTTTCTTTCCGCTTGGGCCCCTTGGAAGCACTCGATCGGCGCAGCAAAACCATCGTTGTCGGACCAAGTTTTGATAGTGACGGCAATGAATACATTCCGCGCCGAACTTTTGCCTACGATCTACTCGTTCTCGCGATCGGCAGCATCGCAAACGACTTTGGTGTCGACGGCGTAGCAGAGCATTGCTTTTATTTGGATTCGCGCACGCAAGCGGATCGCTTCCACCAAAACTTGGTGCGCGCCTGTTATCGCGCTAACGCCCAAACGGCGCCATTGCGGGAAAGTCAATTGCAGCTCGCAATCGCCGGCGCAGGTGCGACCGGCGTTGAACTCGCAGCCGAACTGCAGCATGCCTTAGGCGTCTTGGCAGAGTTCGGACTCGACCGCCTCACCCTGGGGCGTGGTTTTAAAATCCACCTTATCGAAGGATCGCAACGCATCTTGCCGGGATTGAAAGAAAGAATTTCGACCACAACGCACGAAGTACTAGAAAATATCGGTGTCGAAGTTCACACGAATGAATTGATTACCCAAGCCACTCACGATGGCTTTTCTACCAAAAGCGGAAAATTTATACCTGCGGAAATAAAAGTGTGGGCAGCGGGCGTTGCAGGGCCGCATGTGCTCGCCTCGCTAGACGGGCTCGAGGTGACGTCCACCAATCAATTGCGAGTACGATCGACACTGCAAACAACACGGGATGATGATATCTACGCGTTCGGGGACTGCGCGGCTTGCCCCGCCGATCCAGCCGGCACATCACTCACGCCGCCACGTGCACAAGCCGCTCACCAACAAGCAGCGATCATCGCAAAATCGATCGATCGCCGTTTGGCTGACGACACAAACTTGCCTTTGTTTGAATACCGTGACTTCGGCTCCCTCATTAACTTGAGTCAACACAGCACGATCGGTAACTTAATGGGTAACCTACTGGGTCGACGTGCCGGCAACGTGTCAGTCGAAGGGCGTTTAGCCAGGCTCGCGTATTTGTCACTGTACAAAATGCATCAGATTGCTGTGCTGGGCGCCGTGCGCACGACGTTATTGACACTCGCCAATGTGTTGACGCGCCGCTCGAAACCGCGCTTAAAACTTCATTAACGACGAGCGCGACGTTCGCTTAACCGACCCTAATCCAACGCGTGCTTTTTCATACGATAGCGCAAGGTCATACGCGTGACGCCGAGACGCCGCGCGGCTTCAGATACGTTGCCGTTAGAGGTCTCCAGCGCCCCCAGTATCATCTCGCGCTCGGCCTCGTCTAAGGTCATATGCCGAATATCCATTGCTCGCGATGATGGTATATCACGATGGGTATCCGGCAACATTAGCGTGTCGACATCCACATGTCCGTCTACAGACAGCAGCACCGCGCGTTCAATGCAGTGCTTCAGCTCACGCACGTTTCCTGGCCAACTGTAGTTCTGCAACGCGTGTACTGCGGCCGGGCTGATATGAAAATTCTCGATTCCGTAGCGGCGCGCTATCTTGCTGCCAAACGCATTTATTAAACGCGGGATGTCCTCACCGCGCTGCCGCAACGGTGCTACCGTAAGTGCCAGCAAATTCAGACGATAATAGAGATCGGAGCGCAGAGCACCTTCGTCCTTCATGGCCGCCACATCCCTATTCGTGGCAGTGATAAACCACGCGCTCGTAGGAAACTCCTGGCTGCTACCAACCCGTCGTAAGCACCTCCGTTCCAGCACCGAGAGCAACTTGGATTGCATATCCTGCGAAAGTTCACCAATCTCGTCGAGAAACACGACACCGTCTTCAGCGGCTTCGATGAGGCCGATACGATCAGTGTGGGCATTGGTAAACGCGCCCTTGACGTGCCCAAATAATTCCGACTCAAATAGTTCTTGCGGTAAGGAGGTACAGTCGACCCGTACGAATGGCCGCGACGACCTAGTCGATAAGGCGTGCAAGCGCCGCGCCGTTACGTCCTTACCGACGCCTGTTTCGCCTAGTATCAACACTGTTGGTGGCGGCTCACTCGAGCGCTGCGTCAATAGTGCAATGCGCTCTATGTGTTCGCGCAAGCGCTGCATGGGGGGCGAATTTCCATACCATTCCTCGGTATCGCCGGCATGTGTTTCCCGAGCGCGCGAATATTTTAGGCTCAGGGAAATTTGCTGATTGGCGATCACTCTTTGAACATCGAGCAACAACTCTTCGAGGTCCACAGGTTTGGTTAAATAATCCGTCGCGCCTTGTTTCATCGCCGCAACCGCATCTTCCACTTCGCCGTAGGCGGTCATGAGAATAACGGGGACCTCGAGATCTAATTCGGACCGCAAGCGTTGGAGAAAATCCATCCCTGACCCATCCGGCAGACGGATATCGAGCAAAACGAGCGCCGCGTCGCTATGTTCCAACCACGCCTCCGCCGCCGCCAAGGTGCTCACTAGCTCGCAGGTATACTCCGCGCGCGCTAGTCTGCGCGCAACCGCCTCACCGAACACCGCCTCATCTTCGATGATGAGAATTCGTGGCGCGGCGCGCGGCGCCGTGAGCGGTTTACTTGAATCTGCAAGCTGGCTATCGGCGCAAATCACGGCGCATCCGTCCACGCCCCAGGCACGCTTATACTTACGCGCGTGCCGCACGGCTGTGCGGCGCCGAACACCAGCGTGCCACCATGAGCTTTGCATACTTTAAACGCGAACGGGATCCCAAGACCCGTACCAAATCGCTTGGTCGTCGGCCCCGGATTTAAATTGCTGGGGGTCGGGCTAAACGGCATACCGGGGCCTCCGTCTTCAATCGTCATCACGACTTCTTCCTCGTTAACACTCGCTGCTATACCGATTTGACCCCCGCTCGGCGTGACATCCACCGCGTTACATAGCAAGCCATAGAGCGCTTGTTCCATCAAATCTTGATCGACAGTAACGACAACGTTTGCCGGCACGGTGTTAGTAACACGGATCGAGCGCTCGATTAGCCGCGGATGCATCAGTTCCAGCACAGTCCGCCACAGCACCTCGACACGAACGGTGCTGAGCTGCAACTCTAAAGGATGCAAATACGAAACCAGCGAATTAACCCATCGACCTAAACGATCGACGGTCGTGATTATTAATCCTGCCGATTCCTGGATTTCCGTTACGTCATTCGTTCCTTGCAATAACTGCGCCGTGGCGCGGATCGATGCCAAAGGGTTGCGGATGTTGTGCGCCACCACGGGCACCAAAGCACCTAACGCAGCTTGCCGTTCTTGTTCGACTAAAGCGTCACGACTCGCCACCAAGTCTTGAGCCATTTGATTGATGCCGCTCGCCAGCTCCGTCACTTCGCTCGCGCCCTCGATGTCGAGACGCTCCTCAAATTTACCGGCGCTGATCCGATTCGCGCCCGAGACGATTCGCTGTATCGGTGCGACAAACCCGTCACGCAAACTACGCCAGGAAAGAAACAAGATGCCCACTGCGATCAACAATGGGACAGGCATCACCCACGGTGCAATTTTGTGCCATCGCCCCATCGCCATTTGCTGCGCGTTCAACCGTTGGTTAATGAGGCCGCGGAAACTGTCGAATGCCGCTTCGAAATCCCCCACTAGCGCCTGCTCATAGATCGGATCGAGAAGTTTGATCCGTACGATCCGATTCAGCAGGTAGACGTCATCGAACATCGCGTTCATGTCCGCATGCAATTCTCCGTATGCTTGTTGCAACGCTTGCACCGCGTAATCCTCTGCGCGCGACTGGGAGGTGCGCCGCAGTGCGTTGAAATTCTGTTTGATTTCATCGGTGTAGCGGTCGTGAACTTGCTCTGCATTCGACGCATTGCGAAGGCGCGCCAAGGCTACGTCTTTAATTTGCCGAAACAAGGTCGCACGGATTTCGGCGCTGAGATGCGCCATATGATTCAGGCGCACGGCTTCTCGCGACGTTTTTTGCCAGAAGTAGGCCCACCCACCACCCAGCAGCGCTGTGACCAAAACCAGCACCAAAAACGCCAGTTCGTGGCTCAGCAGCAAACGTCGTAACGAATATCGGGCCGGGATAGGCATAGCTGAATTATACGTCGGTGGCGGCCTATTAGCGCCGTCCGCGGTACCCCTACCAAGGCAGCATGCGGCGGAAGCCGTGGTCTCCAGCGCGGATTAGGTGACTGAACGCACCCAGGAGATGCAAAATAATCAGCGACACAAGTGCCACCGAACACGCGACGTGAACTTCTGTAAACGTCTCATTCAAGACCACATCTTTATAACCCCAATGGGGCAAAGGTATGCCAAAGTAGCGCGTCTTATAGCCGCTAAAAGCGGACGACAAGTAACCGCTAAGCGGTTGCGCAAACAGCAGCACATAAAATGCACCATGTGTCCAGCGTGCGAGCCCCCGCTGCCACCGGGTTAAACGTGTCGGCAGCGGCGGTGGCGGATAACGCAGACGCCAGACCAAACGCAACACCGAAACGAGCAAGACGGTCAATCCGAGCGATTTATGCAACCCAAAATAATAGCTTCGGCCCGGCCCTTTCGGGATTTCCACCATGAACCATCCTAAACCGATCAGTGCGATTACCAAAGCTGCTGTTGCCCAATGCAGTAGAATTGCGGTTTTTGTGTAGCGGGTCGGCGTGGCGCCATCCACCGGTGATTCTTCCTCTCGACAAAACAAGAATTCTACACGGCATGGCCATAATGTGGGTGCCAAATTACAATGCGACACGAAATCGCTCGAGATCGCGTCCCGCTCGGTTGTGGACGAGTCGCGGCGAACCACCTATTAGAAAAACCGGCATGAAAACAGATCGCACGCTCCGCTATATCGCAGTGATGCTATTACTGTTGATTAATAGTATCGCGACCCCGACTTTGGCGGGCGAGGATGCCGACCGCCCACGTGCTCACGTCCAAGTTTACGAATTGGAGATCGTGAAAAGCGAACGCAAGTTATTCGTTAAACAACACGGTAGGATCAAACGAAGTTTCAACATTGCCGTCGGCAGCGGGGGGTATGGTGACAAACATCGGCGGGGCGACAAAAAAACACCGGTCGGTATCTATCAAATTTACGGATTCAATAACAATAGCCGCTTTCATTTTTTTATGCGCCTTAACTACCCGAATATTAAAGACGCGTTTTTTGGCCTCAAGGACCGCGTGATTGGGCACAATGAGTACAACCGCATTGTCTCGGCATGGCGGCGTGGCCACCCGCCACCGCAAAATACCCTCCTGGGCGGCGCAATTGGGATCCATGGGTTGGGGATCGAGAACGACGAAAAACTCGGGATACACGCCGACGAGAATTGGACCGAAGGATGCATCGCTCTGACGAACCGCGAAATTGAGGATCTACGCCGCTACGTGTCTCATGGCACGCGCGTGGTCATCAAAGAATGAAACCGGTCGTGCCCATCGCGCGCTATGCCCTTATCGCGGCGTTGTTGGTGCTCTGTGGCTGCAACGAGTCAACGGCGCCGCCGGTCGCTCACCCGCAAGACGATTTGATCGTGCGGGGCTTGACCCAGAAACCGTTTGCCGATGTAATTCTTGAGCTTGAATTCGCGATCACCGAGCGCAATTTTCGGATAACCGGTCGCAATACGATCGGTAAGGGGCTGCGCGCGCGAGGTTATAAAGATTTTCCTAACGTAGAAGTGATTCACTTTTGCAATCTAGAATACGCGCGCGAAGTGCTACTTATCGATCCCGGGTACGTTGCCATGATGCCGTGCCGTATTACCGTGCACGAGACCCGCGATAGTAAAACTGCGATTAGCTTGATATTGCTACCTAACGACCACCGTGATCGAAAAGTCAACGCCTTTGCCGATCGAATGAATCAAACTTTGCGCGAAATACTGGCCTTCGTACTCGAAGAAGAACAATGAAACTTCACGAGATACCACACTACCCGTTTCTCCTGTGGCTAATGTTCACTGGCCTCGTCGTTTTCGGGCTCTGCGTATTGTGGCAAGAAGGATTGATCCACGCGCTAGTGAGCAGCGATCGGAGCCGGATTTCGTTAGTGATTCTCCTCATTTATGCGCTCGCGAGCCTACATTGCGCCATGTTGGTGTGGAAACTAAGCCAAGAAATTGAACTCACAAAGACCGCTGCGGCGATCGCCCTAAGGGTCACCTCGGGGGCCAGTGTGCATGTCGTCGGTGACGAAGTGCACATCGATGATAAGCAGCTTCCGGATTGCGCAGCGACACGTCATGTTCACGACTTGATGCGCGCACGCAACCATGAGCAAAACGCGACGCAACAATCGTCAACAGCAGATAACTTGCTCGAGGCTTTTGTCGCGCGTCTAAAAGCCCCGCACGAGGTCGGCTGGTTTATCACCGATGTGCTGTTGAAGCTCGGTTTGCTCGGAACGATCGTTGGCTTCATTTTAATGCTCGGTTCAGTTGCTGACACGACGTCTTTGGATGTCAACACCATGCAAAAAGTACTCAAACAAATGAGTGTTGGGATGGGCACAGCCTTGTACACAACCCTCGCGGGCTTAGTAGCTAGCGTGTCGCTGGGCTTGCACTACTTGTTGCTCGACAAAAGCGCCGACGATTTAACGCAGAAAACGCTGCGACTCGCCAACGTCACGTTGCAGCCGTTCATCCAAGACACCCCTGGAAATTCGGATGCCCTTGTTCGCTAGCAACTCGGCGCGTCGTCCTAATGCAGACCCGTTTACCGATCTACTCTTCAACGCATTACTTGGCTTCACATTCTTATTCGTGATTGCAGTAATGTTCATGAACCCAGTCGCTAAAAAAGGCATCATAAATCCTAAAGCCGAGTACATCATTACCGTAACGTGGCCCGACAACAACCCCGACGATATCGATACCTGGATCGAAGATCCACAAGGCAACATCGTTTGGTTTCGTAACCGGGAGGCGGGCCTAATCCACTTAGATCGAGACGATCGAGGCCTCGCCAATGACACGTTGGAAATTAACGGACGCGAAATTCAAAATCCGTTAAACCAAGAGGTCGCCACAATCCGCGGAGTGGTGCCTGGTGAATACGTGGTCAACGTGCATTATTATGCGACGGAAACGGGGCAGGCTGTCCCGGTAACAGTGAAAGTAGCTAAAGTTAATCCAGCCTTAGAAATCGTATACTACGACGAAATAGTGCTGGAGAAGAAAGGCGATGAAAAAACGGCGGTTAGATTTTCAATCGATCAAAGTGGCAAAGTTGGCGGCATTAGCCAAATCGACAAAAGCATAGTTATCTTTCAATAGAGGGAGATTTTTGTGATCCTGTTGAGCAAAGTGGGATTGATCGCTGCCTACGTTCTCATTGCGCTATTGCTCCTGAGCGCTAATCTCTACGCCAACTGGTCGTGGCGGGTGAAAGCTATCGTGATTTTCATCGTCTCGTGCTTCTATATAATCACGTATTATTCCTTTCCGCCGCTGTTCGGATGGCCAACAGCGGATAAACTGCCAGAACGCTTTCACTTGGTTTCGGCCTACGTCTTGGAGCCAGATAAACGCAGCGGAGCTGCCGGTGAAATCTACCTATGGGTGACCGACTTGACGGCCGGGTCTTCACGCCGCACGCCTCGGGCCCATCGATTAGAGTTCAGCGAGGAACTGCATTCACGCGTAGTCGAGGCCAGTACCAAACTACGCAAAGGCCTGCCGCAACTGGGCGAAGTCAAAAAAGAAGAAGAAGTCGTCGGTCCGCGCGCCCGCCCAAGCGACGAGACTCGGGCCGGTCAGCTGTCTACAAACATTACATTTTTCGACTTACCTGATCCCTTGTTTCCCGATAAGTGACCTGCGCTGCCGCTGAGCTGTCGCCGAAACTCGCGAAAAACTGACGGTTCTTCGCCGAACCGCTGCGCAAAAACCGATTCAACCTAGAATCCTCAGGTGGACGGCATTCAAGCGGCGTCTCGCGTGTTGTTTGACGAGGCATCACGAGACGCAATAGTCGGCCTATTCCAACGAGTTATAACGCCGCCAGGCACCGCGCGAGACGGGCAAGGTCGTAGCGGCATCCACCCAATGAGTGAAACCGAGAGGCTCCTTATCATCGCTACATCTATGAGCTGTGGCTCACTCGAAGCGGCCAACCGAGGATTCTAGGTTCAACGTCGCTCAACGGATCCATCGCCATACTAATATCCAGGAATCCTCGCCGGGTTGTGCGGCACATTCCGCGCAAACAAAATACGGTGGCATAGCAACAAGCGCACCGTCAGCATAGACCAAGGGCAACAAATTACGCTCCCAGGGAGGCACACCGAGTTCTTGCAATATTTTCTTGAGACTTTGTGAATGACGACGCCCCTGGGGACGACAACGCTCGCCACCACGACGGGTACCGATCGCCAGTTTGTGGCCCGCCAGGACGCGCGCAGCAACCCCGCGGTCGCGTGAGCGTCGTGCGCTGAGGCAGCCCGCAGGCAAGTTGGCGATTTCATGGAGATGCCACGGCTTAAGCGCACCATCGCCCGCGCGGGGTAACTCACACATCAGATAAAGTGACCCGCGATAGCGCCTCACTTCTACCCCTTTATAGCGGAGTACGGGGATCGCATCTGAGCGTGCTTCAAGAAGCGCCCGTTGGATTTCGCGCAAATGTGCTTTATCAGGCGGAGAATGACCTGCCCGCACAATCCAACGCCGCAGCAACACATTTTTAAGTTCGGGCGAGCGTGATTCTAATGCTGACATCGGCAAGCGACGATCCGTCGCGCCGCTAGCGCGCAAGATAGCATCCGCCATCTCATCGTTCGCAACGGCGATGTCTCGCTGTAGCACGGCCAGATCGGTGAGGCGACGTGTAGCGGCGGGCCATGCGGTTTGCAAACGCGGCACGATTTCATGGCGCAAGTAATTACGCTGTATCGCGAGATCCTTGTTACTCGGATCCTCTATCCATCGAACATCACAACTCGCGGCGTATTTCATGATCTGGTTTTGGCTTACGTTCAACAACGGACGTGCCAACCATCCTGTGCCCAGTGGTCGCAACCACGGCATTCCGCGCAAACCGTGGGCACCGCTTCCGCGCATCGCGTTGAGCAACACGGTTTCTGCTTGATCGTCGTGGTGGTGGGCGTTTAACACGATGTCGTCGCGGCGCACGCATGCAGCGATCGCGCGGTAGCGTGCTGCGCGCGCCCACGCCTCGACGCTCACACCACTTGCCGGACGCTCCTCTAAGCGGATCACGGTAATCGGCAAGCCGCGTTGTTTCGTCTCACGCGCGCAAAACCTCGCCCAAGCTCGACTGCTGCTGGACAGCGCATGATCGACATGAATTACCGCGATGCTCCGCCCGATAGATGCTCGGGCATGGGCCACTAAATCCAACAATACCATCGAATCGAGGCCGCCGCTCAGGGCCACCCAATACCTATTCGTCGCGATCGGGGGCGTTTGCGTAAAAACGCGCTCGAGCGTACCGATGAGCTGCGCCAAGAGGAAATCCCGAGAGCTCGTCATGCTAGCGGATCCGCGTGCGGGCGGCGCGATTATTTTTCGTCGTAGACACCAAAATTGCGCAACCGTTCGTAACGCCGCGCGCAGAGTCTGGCGGGAGCGAAAATTGTTAGCGATGACAGAGCGCGCTCTAAAGCCTCACCAACCTCATTCGAGACCGCATCATAATCCCGATGTGCACCGCCTAGCGGTTCCTCAATCAGAGTTTCGATTAAACCTAAAGATAACAGCCGCGAGGCAGTGATCCCCATTGCCTCGGCAGCGTCTGCGGCTTTCTCGGTACTCTTCCATAGGATCGAAGCGCAGCCCTCCGGAGAAATAACCGCATAGGTAGCGTATTGCAGCATATTGACATGATCGGCAACCCCGATTGCCAATGCACCGCCCGATCCTCCTTCGCCGATCACAGTCGCTACGATCGGCACTTGCAGTGCGGCCATGGTCGCAAGGTTTCGTGCGATCGCTTCACTTTGTCCTCGCTCCTCCGCGCCGATGCCGGGATACGCGCCGGGGGTATCGATAAAACTCAGTACCGGTAGTCGAAAACGCTCTGCCAACTGTAGCAAACGCAATGCCTTCCGGTATCCTTCGGGTCTCGGCATACCAAAATTGCGATGCAAATTTTCTTTCGTATTGCGGCCTTTTTGGTGTCCTATAAAAGCAATCGGCCGTCCGCCGAAACGTGCAATACCAGCGACTATCGCGGGGTCGTCTTTAAAAAGCCGATCGCCGTGAATTTCCTCGACTTCGTCAAACAATCGTGCAACGTAGTCGAGCGTGTACGGTCGCCGCGAATGGCGTGCTACTTTCGCGACTTGCCACGGTGAAAGATTTGCATATATCCGCCGAGACAAATCGCGGGAGCGTTCTTCGAGACGCTTCACTTCTTCGCTTATGTTGACGCCACCGTCGTCACCGACTTTGCGTAACGCGTCTATTTTTGCCTCGAGCTCCGCAATCGGCTGTTCAAAGTCGAGAAAATTCAGATCTACTTGCGCCTGATCGGAATTGCCCTCGGCCATCAGGCTCGCTCCCGGCCGCGGTATTCCACTCGCACGTGGTCGTCTCCAAGGTGGGTAGTCAATGCCGTTATCAATGCGTCGCAAGCATTGACTTTCCATTCGTCGGCTAAGCGCATGCGCGCTTGGCCTTGTGAGGTGTTATATTCCACCACAATTGGGCAAGTACCGTTAGTGTGATGGGACAGGGTATCGCGCAGAAATGCAGCCAAGCCGTTTGCTTCTTGCGCTCCGATACTCAATACCAGACTGCGGGCGAACACTTCACGCGCCTCTTCGAGGTGGTAGACGCGCTGTGCGTTGAGGGCAAACTCTCCACTAAAGTCGTCGATCTCGCACTCTCCCTCGATAACCACGATGCGATCGACAGCAAGTTTATCCAATGCGGTTTCCAGTGCAGCGTTGAACACCGTCACCTCGATGCGCGCTGATTTGTCATCGAGAGTAAGGATCGCCATGCGGCCACGACGGCTTTTCGTAAATCGCAACGCGACGATCAACCCAGCGATACGTTGAGAACCCTTTTTCAGATCGCCCAAGCGTGAAGTGATGAGTGCGTCGATCTGATTTTCAACTGCGTCGAACGGATGTCCGCTCAAATATAGACCCAAGGTTTCTTTCTCTCCGCTTAACAGTTGTTCTTTCGACCACTCCGCCACTGCCAGGGTCGCCACATGTTCATCGTTGTCATAGCCCGCAGCGCCGGACGAGCCGAGCTCAATTCCGAATAAGTCAGTTTGTCCGCTCGCAACCGCACGTGCCTGCTGTTCCGCGGCCTGAATCGCGGGTTCTAGTGCTTCCATCAAACCACGACGCGTTGCGCCGAAACAATCTAGGGCGCCCGCTTTAATAAGGGCTTCGAGCGTACGGCGATTCAACTTTCGACCATCGTTACGTCGACACAGGTCAAACAAATCGCGATAAGCCCCATTATCTCGCCGCTCTTTGGCAAGCGCATCAACCACACCTTCCCCAACACCCTTAATCGCACCTAAGCCGTAGCGGATACTGAGATGATCGGCGACCGTAAAACGATACTCGCAAAAATTAATGTCTGGACTCACTACCGTCAGACCGAGCTTACGGCATTCATCGATCAAGCGTACGACTTTGTCCGTTGAATCCATGTCAGCTGACAGAACCGCGGCCATAAAAGCGGCCGGATAATGCGCTTTCAACCAGGCAGTTTGATAGGCAACGAGCGCGTAGGCCACAGAATGCGATTTGTTGAATCCATAGCCCGCAAATTTTTCCATTAGATCGAAAATCTGTGCCGCAAGCTCAGCCTCGACACCCTGCGCTTGGGCGCCGGACACAAAATAGCTGCGCTGTTGCGCCATTTCCTCGGCTTTTTTCTTACCCATAGCGCGGCGCAACAGGTCTGCGGCTCCGAGCGTATAACCCGCGAGCACCTGTGCGATCTGCATCACCTGTTCTTGATAAAGAATGACACCGTAAGTGGGTTTCAACACCTGTTCCAACGCCGGATGTGGATATCGAACGACCGCTCTACCATGTTTTCGATCGATAAAATCATCGACCATGCCCGACTGCAAGGGGCCCGGTCGATAAAGCGCAACCAAAGCTATCAAGTCTTCGAAAGAATCCGGTTTTAGACGTTTGATCAGTTCCCGCATACCACGCGATTCGAGCTGGAACACAGCCGTGGTTTGTGCTCGCTGGATTAGTCGATAAGCAGACTCATCGTCGAGCGGGATCTTTTCGATCGCGACGTTGTCTCCGACCGCGTTGATCTCGCGTATCGCCCAATCGATGATGGTCAAAGTACGCAAGCCTAAGAAATCGAACTTCACGAGCCCTACGGCCTCGACATCCGCCATATCGAACTGGGTGACCGCAGCAACTCCGTCCCGCTCAACGTACAACGGCATGAAGTGTTCTAGTGGCCGCGGCGCGATAACTAGACCACCGGCGTGTTTGCCCGCATTTCTCACCAGACCTTCGAGCGATTGCGCCAAGTCAATCATCGCTCGAACATCGTCCTCCTGCTCATAGCGCGCCTTCAGGGCGGGTTCCTCGTCCAAAGCGCGGGCGAGTGTCATATTCAAATCGAAGGGTATGAGCTTCGCGAGTTGATCGACAAAACCGTAAGGATAAGCCAACACCCGCCCAACATCGCGCAATACGGCTTTCGCAGCCATCGTACCGTAAGTAATAATCTGGGCGACATTGCCAAGCCCATAACGTTGCGTGACGTAGTCGATCACCTCATCCCGACGCGCCATGCAAAAGTCGACGTCGAAATCGGGCATAGAGACACGTTCTGGGTTCAGAAAACGTTCAAACAATAGATCGTAGCTGAGCGGATCTACTTCGGTGACGCCAAGCGCATAGGCGACGAGCGATCCGGCGCCAGACCCGCGCCCAGGACCGACCGGGATCCGCGCGCGTTTCGCCCACAGAATAAAATCGGCGACGATCAGAAAATAGCCGGAAAACCCCATCGAGGTAATGACATCGACTTCTTGTTCGAGCCGTGCGGTATAAGCGCCCGTGTCTTCTGGCGGGCCATGTCCAGCGCTACTTGCAGATGCGGCGAGGCGTCGTGCGAGTCCGGCGCGCGCCTCATCGCGTAACAGGTCATCGACTTGTTTGCCCTCGGGGCAGGGGTACTTCGGCAAGTGATATCGTCCAAACTCAAATTCCAAATTACAGCGCATCGCGATCTGAGTCGTATTCTCCACCGCTTCGGGAATATCAGAAAAAATTTCAGCCATGTCCGCGGCACTACGTAAATACTGCTGCTCCGAATAGAGACGCTCGCGGCGAGGGTCCGATAGCGTTCGACCGTCGTGGATGCAAACCCGCGCCTCGTGAGCTTCGTAATTCGATTGGTGCAGAAATCGAACATCGTTAGTGGCGACAACCGGCAATTGATATTGTTCAGCGAGGGCTATGGCTGCAGCATTGTTCTTGGTTTCGTCTTCGCGTCCTGTTCGTGTCAGCTCCAAATAAAAGCACTCGGGAAAACAAGTCATCCATTTTTCGATCCGGGTTCTCAAGCGCGCTACAGTGCCCTCCCGGGATTGACTCGCGAAGGCCTCGTTCCGGGTTGCAGCCAAGGCGATCAAACCGCTGGAGCTCGAGGTCGTGAACCAGGCTTCTTGGATGCAAGGTGGACCGACCGTTGCACTATGACGATAGCTCTTTGAAATCAATGAACACAGATTACGGTAGCCATCCGCATCCCGACATAACAACACCATTCGCAGTCTCGAACGTGGGTCCTCACCTGTTGCAACCCACACATCCGCTCCAATGATCGGCTTAATCCCTGCTTGCTCCGCCGCTTGATAGAACTTGATCGCCGCAAACAGGTTGTTCACATCGGTAACCGCCAAGGCGGGCATTTCCAGTTCAACCGCGCGCGCAACTAGCGCCGGTATCCGCAATAAACTATCGACCATCGAATATTCGGTGTGCACATGCAAATGCACAAACGTCATGGCTACGCTCCTGGCGTTTCGCAGACTCGCCGCACCGGCGCGAACGAACGACGATGAATCCCGCAGGCGCCAAATTGCCGCAACGCCCGCAGGTGAGCCGCCGTTGGATAACCTTTATGCCGATCGAAACCATACATTGGGAAGCGTTTATGTAGGTTTTGCATCAAAAGATCCCGTTTAACCTTGGCCACGATCGAAGCGGCGCTGATCGCGGCGACGCTCGCGTCGCCGCGCACGATGGCTTGCACAGGATAAGGCAACGGGGGGCAAACATTGCCATCGACCAAAACCCGATCCGGCGCCACCTCGAGTGCTTGCACCGCACGGCGCATGGCAAGTAAGCTGGCCTGCAAAATATTTACAGCATCGATTTCTGCAACGCTTGCCTCAGCAACAGCCACCGCGACAGCGTCACGTTCGATCACGAGCATCAATTCGCCACGGCGTTGTGGCGACACTTTTTTTGAATCTGCCAAACCGACGATGCTTTTACCCGGGGCTAAGATCACGGCCGCCGCGACGACCGGGCCTGCTAGCGGGCCGCGTCCAGCTTCATCGACGCCGGCGACGATCATGCGCCTGCAACGGCCTCAGCGCATCCTCGACCCCGAGCTGCGATGAGATCCAGCACTGCATCAGCCGCGTGCGCGGCGGAATCGCGGGAAAGTTGGGCGTGAATGCGCGCGCAGGTGCGGCGGTATTCGGCCACCCGCGAGGGGTGTTCGAGCCAATTTTGCACGGCGTTTGCCAATGACTCGGCAGTCGCTTGATGCTGAATAAATTCGGGCACCAGCGCACCATCGGCGAGTAAATTCGGCATTGCAATAAATGGTGTGCGGACGACGCGTTTCATTATGTGATAACTCACCGGGGCGAGCCGATAGGCTACCACCAGCGGCGTCGACCAGCACATCGCTTGCAAGGTAACGCTGCCCGAAACCGCGAGCGCGACGTCGGCACTCGCGAGCACATCGTCGATAGCGTCGCGAAATATCGCCACCGAGACGGTATCAGCGCGGCTCGCGAGCCCGTCTAACCACGCCTCGTCCGCCGTAGCCACTAAATTGCTCACTAACCGAACCGCGGGGCTGCGTTTACGCAACACCTCCGCGGCATCTACAAATAGGGGCCAATGGCGTTGCAGTTCTTGGCGACGACTACCCGGGAGCAGGGCGACGACGGTGTCGTCTAAATCGAGCCCGAGACGACGACGCGCAGCGCAGCGATCCGGGCGCTGTGGGATTTGCTCCGCGAGCGGGTGACCAACGAAACGTGTATTAATGCCTCGTTCGCAAAAAAAAGTTTCCTCAAACGGAAATAAGGCCAGTAAAACGTCGACCGCTTGCTTGATCTTGTCCACGCGCTTCTCGCGCCAAGCCCACAACTGGGGACACCCATAATGAACCGTCGGCACTGCTAATCGATGTAGGCGCATTTCGAGATTGAGGACAAAATCGGGCACGTCGATGCCGATGAATACGTCGGTACGAACGCGGGAAAAATGACGGAAAAGACGTTCACGGAGCGCGCGCAGACGTGGGTAATGGCGCACGACTTCGACGAGACCCATGACGGATAATTCGTCGATATGCGCAAGTTCGCGGCAACCGGCCGCGATCATCCGTGGCCCAGCGATGCCGCTCACTTCAATTTGCGGTGCGCGCGCGCGCAAGGCGTGGATCAATGCCGCGCCGAGTTGGTCGCCAGATGATTCACCTGCAACGATTCCGATCTGGAGGGATGCGCCGGGCTTCACACGAACCGCCACATCGCGAACGCTCAATCGCGACGCGCACGTACGATCCCGCGGGACGAGGTGCGCACGAATTCGACGAGCGCGCTTATTTCGGGGCTCGTCTCGACTTCTCCGTCGAGCTTCTGCAAAGCTTGCTCGAGCGTTAAACCCTGCAAATAAAGTATTTTGTAGGCACGCTTGAGGCGCTCGATCGTAACCGCAGAAAAGCCACGTCGGCGTAGACCTTCGCGGTTAATCGCGCGGGCGCGGGCGGTATTACCGTCCACTATCATGTACGGTGGCACGTCCTTGACGACGATCGCGGCGATTGCGGTAAAACTCGATTCGCCGATGCGACAGAATTGATGCACACCGGTGAATCCGCCCAAAATCGCATAGTCCGCGATTTCTACATGGCCCGCCAAGGTAGCATTATTGGCGAAGATAACGTTATCCGCGATTTGACAATCATGCGCGATATGGCAGTACGCCATAATCCAATTATCGTTACCGATGCGTGTGACGCCTCCCCCATGGGGCGTACCTCGATTGACGCTGCAATATTCGCGCAAAGTGTTACGATCGCCGATTTGCAATCGTGACTCACTGTCTGCGGAAAATTTCTTGTCTTGTGGCTCCAAGCCCACCGAACAATACGGGAAGACGCGGTTGTCGCGACCGATGCTTGTCGGACCTTCGATTAACACGTGGCTACCAATTTCCGTGTTTTCGCCGATGCGCACATCCGCACCGATCACCGACCACGCACCGACGGAGACGCCCGCGCTTAACTCGGCGCTTGGATCAATGCGCGCGGTCGCGTCGATCAATCTCTGTTCTCCATCTCCGTAGTCATGAAATTGGCGCAAGCGACAAGTTGATCCGCCACATGCGCTTCGGCGCCGAACCGATAGATGCCGCGAATACATCGTTCCAAGGTCGCGTGCAGCACTAGCTGATCACCGGGAAACACGGGTTGTTTGAAGCGCGCCTTATCCACACCAACCAGATAATACATTTGCTGCGCGCCGCTACGGGTATCGCTGGAATGAAAAGCTAACAAACCAGTTGCCTGCGCCATTGATTCCAAAATCAAAACCCCGGGAAAGACGGGCTGATCGGGGAAATGGCCCATAAAACAGGGCTCGTTATAAGTGACGTTTTTTATTGCGGTAATGGATTCAAACGCGACACACTCGATGACCTTATCGACCAACAAAAATGGATAGCGATGAGGCAACATCTTCAGAATTTGCCGAATATCGATTTCGATGTCAGACATTTCCAGTCTTACGCAATATCAACGGCACAATCACCACGCGGGCTGCGGCAGCGCGTGCGAACAAACCTCGAGCGCGCATTATGCCTCAGCCTGTGCGTCTGGAAAGCACATTTCACCCATATTAAATTAACGGTATTCGCCACAACAGTCGTTGCAACGTGAGCGTGCTTACAGCATCGGAATGCAGATGCTCGAATCCCGCACCACCAAGGAGAACGTTTGTTTAAGCTAGAATCCTCAGTTGACCGTGTCGAGCAAGCTACCGCTGATCGGTGTACCGATGATAACGTGTCTCTCAGTTCCACTCATTGGGTGAACAACGCTACGACCTCCAGTGCCCTTCTCGCGTCGCGCCTGGCGGCGTTATAACTCGTTGACATAGGTCAACTATGCCGCCTCATGATGCTTTGCCAGACTACCCGCAAGCCGCAGCCTGAATACCGTGCAAAGCGGATCCCAGGTCGTATGGGTTTAGCGACTCGCGATTATTTCGATTTTTTCAGCCGATTAATTACCGTGTCAGTAATATCGACCGTTTTACTCGCCCAAATCACACCCTCGCCAAGCACTAAATCGAATTTTTGTTCTTGGGCAATCTTTTGAATCGTTTCGACTATCTGACGTTGAATCTTGCCAAACTCTTCATTACGACGAAAATTTACGTCTTCGCGAAATTCGTCGGAATCCCGTTTTAGTTCGCGTCGTTTATTTAGTATGTCTCGCTCTAGCCGCGAGCGCTCCGTTTCGCTCATCACGGCCCCGTCCTTTTGCAAGCGATCCTCCAAACCTTTTAAGCTTTTTTGTGCAGACACTAGCGCTCGGTCGCGCGAGGCGAATTCTTGCTCGAGCTTCTTTTTTGCACCTTCCGCTTGCGGTGCGGCTTCCAAGACGCGCACCGCGTTGACAACACCTATCTTGTAGTCTGCCGCGAACACCGTCGTACCATATAAAAGCAATATGCTGCCGATTGCGATCGCAATACGATATTTGGCCATTTTCGATATACCTACTTCAAACATGAAAAAAACCTTGGATAAGGGCCACCTGACTGTAAGCGGACGAAGCGTTAAAAAGAAGTTCCAAGCGTAAATTGGAATTTCTGGATCTCGTCACCCCGCTTCGTATTGAATGGCTGGGCGATACTAACGGAAAGCTGCCCAAACGGCGACAACCACACGGCAGAAAGACCTGCAGATAGCCGCATGTCTCCGATCTCAAAATCCTCACCAGCGCCGTAGACGTTGCCCGCATCGAAAAATGCAGTCAACCTCACGGACTTAACGTCTTGTAAGAAAGGCACGGGCAAGATTAGTTCCGCATTGCCGACCAGCATCAGATCACCGCCGAGCGCGCGGCCGAAGAGATCCTGAGGTCCGAGCGAAAATTCTTCGTAGCCGCGCACGGTGCGCGGCCCCCCGGCATAAAAGTTCTCAAAAAACGGGAGTTCAAAGGTATCGCCATAAGCGTCGCCATAGCCCACTTCGCCCTTGAGCATAAGCACGTAATCACGCGGCAAGGGAAAAAATATTCGCGAGTCGTAATCGAGTTTCCAGTATTGCAAATCCGCGCCCGGGGCTGCGATTTCGGCGCGAATTTTCTGCAGTACCCCGCGTGTCGGGAATATCGCCGAGTTGCGCGTGTCGTAAGCAAACGACGAGCTTAAACGAAAGACATTGAAAGAATCACCCTCACGTAACAAAAACAACGCGAGCTGCGGCGCCAACAAGAACGGGTTTGTTTCGATACGCGTAGATTCGTAACTTGCCGCAAACGTGATGAAATTATATTCCGTTATCGGAATTCCAAAAGATACACCACCGTCGATCACACGACTGTCGTAACGCGTAATCGTCGTACGACCGGCTTCAGTTTCTTGATACCCCAAATTAAATCCGCGACTAATACCATCGATAGTCCAATAGGGATTCACGTAGCCTAGTCGGAAAGTGCGATTAATCTCGCTATTGTTGAAGGCAAAATTCAGCGCTTTGCCGCTGCCGAGGAAGTTTTGCTGCGCGATATTCGTGTTGAAGATGATCCCGGAAGATTGCGAAAACCCCAAACCCAAAAGCAAGTTACCGGATGGGCGTTCCTTCACCGAAAAACGTACATCGACTTGGTCAGTAGACCCTGGTACCGCAGGCGTCTCGACATTGACTTCTTCAAAAAACCCCAGGCGTTGCAGGCGCACTTTTGAACGTTCGACATTTTTCGTCGAAATCCAGCCGCCCTCCATCTGCCGCATTTCGCGCCGTAATACTTCATCACGTGTTTTTGTATTGCCATGAAATGCTACGCGATTAACATAGACCCGTTGCCCGGGATCGACAAAATACGTGATGGATACCGTCCCCTCGTCATCATTGACTTTGGGGATCGCGTTAACATTGGCGAAAGCATAGCCTTCATCGCCAAGCCGATCAGTAATATTTTTCGAGGTTTGTGTGACAGCCTTACGAGAAAAGACCATGCCTTTACGAGTCCAGACTTGCTTGAACAACTCTTCTTCGTCGACGATCAGTTTGCCGGCGAGCTTGACTTCAGAAATCGTATGACGCTCGCCTTCGGAAATATTTATCGTAATGTAAACATCAGATTTGTCGGGCGTTATCGACACTTGAGTCGATTCGACGGCGAAATTTACATAACCCGAATCCTGATAAACAGACCGCAACGCTTCGAGATCACCGCCAAGTTTCTGTTTCGAATATTGATCGTTTTTATTAAACCAGCTAAGCCAATTGGGCGTCGTCAGCTTAAACTTCTTCAGTAGTTCCTTATCGGAATACGCTTCATTACCGACAATATTGATTTCTTTGATGCGTGCGGCGTCACCTTCGGAAATATCAAACGCAATTACAACCGCGCTTTCATCCAGCGGCGTCACCGTGGTGTCGATGCTCACACCATATTTGCCATTTGCATAATACTGGCGACGTAGTTCCTGGACGACCTTATCGAGCTTGGATTGGTTATAGACTTCCCCCTTTGCAAAACCGGATTCCGCAAGCCCTTTGAGCAGCTCTTCGGTTTTTATCGCTTCATTGCCATCGAAGGTGATATCGGCGATGGATTCCCGCTCTTCGACGATGACTACCAGCACATTGCCTTCGCGTTCCAGCCGTACGTCTTTGAAAAAGCCTGTTTTAAACAATGAGCGCACTGCATCACGCGAGCGTTCGTCGTCGACCGTATCGCCGACAGTGATCGGCAGATAGTTAAACACCGTACCCGCGCTGATCCGTGATAACCCTTCCACGCGTATATCGTCCGCGATGAAGGGTTCCGCGCCAAATGTAGGTGACCAGAAAATAACCGAAACGAGGATCGCCCCGGCGAGTGCAAGGGTTTTCAGCATTTACTCGTTTGCAGTGATGTGTTGGTCCAGCGTTTTAAAGTATGCGCAGAATGTCGTTATAAATCGCCAATCCCATCAAGCTTAGCAACAGCACTAGCCCGATTTGTTGGCCGTATGATTGTACCGCTTCGGGGATCGGCCTACGCAAAACAAATTCTATCAGGTAATACAGCAAGTGTCCGCCATCGAGTACCGGTATTGGGAGCAAATTTAACACTGCGAGGCTAACGCTGACGAGCCCCAGGAATTCTAGAAACCTCGCTATTCCCATGCGCGCCGACTGACCTGCATATTGTGCGATACTGATAGGCCCACTGAGATTTTGCACCGATGCTTGTCCGGTGATCATTTTGCCTAAAAACTTCACCGTCGTAACGGTCATATCCGCGGTGTGTGCAATGGCTTTCCATGGCGCATCAAATAAACCATAGCGCTCCAGGCCTGTCGGCACCGTGATCGTCTCACTCGGCCGCGCAACTTCGGCCCCGATGCGGCCGATCGCCTCGCCCTCATGGGTTCGCACCGCGGGCGTAATCAACAAATCGTGCACTTCACCGCCGCGACGTATTTGTAAGGCGAGCGTTTGGCCGGGATGTTCACGGATCAGTTCGACCCACGTAAGCCAGTCCTCGATGTCGCGACCGGCTGCGCTAAGGACGACGTCGCCCGGACGCAGCCCGGCTTCTTCCGCTGCCTCACCGGGAACGAGTCGACCGATAACCGGCGGGATCTGTGGTCGCAACGGCGCGATGCCTAGGTGTTCGAACAGGTCGCCCTGCGATAAATCGTCGACTGATATACCGGCAAAACTAATCACCGCAGGACGTTCGGCACCGTGGGCGTCTTTGAGGAGAACCTGGAGCTCGCGGGAATCCAAAGTCGCGCGAATTGATGCCTGGAAAACCTTGTCCCAGGTGGTCGTGGATGCTCCGTCTACCGCAATGATTTCGTCGCCGGCACGCACGCCAGCAACGGCAGCGGGTGTATTCGGTATCACGCTACCGATTAGCGCTCGCGGTCCTTCTACACCGATCGCATACATCAACCAATAGGCCGCAATCGCAAACAAAAAATTTGCAATTGGCCCGGCAGCAACGATCGCAACACGACGTGCCAGCGGTTGGCGATTAAAAGCCCGATCCAGATCTCGTGGCGCAACTTCGCCTTCCCGCTCATCGAGCATTTTCACGTAGCCGCCTAGCGGGATAGCGGCAACGACGAACTCGGTGGCATCTGGCCCGCGCCTGCTACACCACAGTGCGCGACCGAAACCGATAGAGAATCGTAGAATTTTTACCCCACAGCGCTTCGCGACCCAATAGTGACCGAACTCGTGAAAAGTCACTAACAGGCCCAGTGCGACGATAAATGACAGCAGCGTGTAAGCAAAATCCACTAGGCGGCACTCCGCTGCAGGTATTCATCTACGCTAGCGCGCCCCGACTGATCGGCGTCGAGCACCACCCCGAGATCGCCCGCCGCCACGCTGGGAACCTGCTCCAAGGCATGTTCGACCAATCGAGAGATGCTCGGAAAATCCACCTCGCTGCGGAGAAATGCGGCCACCGCCGCCTCATTGGCGGCATTGAGTATCGCAGCCGCTGTACCTCCGGCTGCCATCGCCTCCCGTGCCAGGCGCAGACATGGAAAGCGCGTCGTATCGGGCGCTTCAAATTCAAGGGCGCCCACGGCGAGCAAATCCAAGGGTGCGACACCGGCTGAGCCTCGCTCGGGCCACATCAAAGCATAAGCGATCGGGGTCCTCATATCCGGATTACCCAATTGCGCCAACACCGAGCCATCGTCGTATTCCACCATCGAATGAACGATGCTTTGTGGATGAACGAGCACTTCAACAGCTTCATGGCTCGCGCCGAATAACCAACAGGCCTCGATGATCTCTAAGCCTTTATTCATCATGGTGGCGGAATCGACGGAAATTTTGCGTCCCATGACCCAGTTCGGATGCGCGCATGCCTGAGCGGGCGTCACCGCGGCCAACTCGGCAAGCGGGGTACGGCGAAAAGGTCCGCCGGAAGCCGTCAGAATAATGCGTGCAACACTCGCAGCGGGCAAATTCCGGGCAAAATCGCGGGGCATGCACTGAAAAACCGCGTTGTGCTCGCTGTCAATGGGCAACAACTCTGCGCCGTTGGCATGCACGGCCTCCATGAACAGCTGGCCCGACATGACCAGCGCCTCCTTATTCGCCAACAGCACCCGTTTACCAGCGCGCGCGGCCGCGAGGCTCGGCATTAAACCCGCGGCGCCGACGATTGCGGCCATTACATAAGGCGCCTCGGCATGGGCCGCGACTAAATCTAGTGCATCGGTACCGCACAGGACTTCAATGCCGAGCGCCTCCTCGTTACAGGCGTCGGCAAGCGTCTCCGCAGCTTGCGGATCGACCATTACGGCATATCGTGGCAGATGGCGCCGGCACTGTTCTAACAACACTGCAGCATTCTTGTTTGCCGTCAAAGCAAAGACCCTGAAACGGTCTGAATGGCGCGCAACGACATCCAAAGTATTCACGCCGATGGTCCCGGTCGAACCGAGAATAGTGATCCCGATCACACTATCATTCCGCCTTTTAACAAGCCCGCCGTATACACAGGCGCCGCCGCCAACAAACTATCGACGCGATCCAATACGCCGCCATGTCCCGGTAGCAAATCGCCGCTATCCTTCACGCCGCGCTGTCGCTTAAGCACACTTTCGAACAAATCACCGATGATCGATGCCAATACCGTGACGACGGCTATGCCAATAAACTGTAGCGCATCATACCCGTTATAACCCAACGCCGCTGCGACGCCCGCCGCCACGACGCAACTTGTCACGATGGAGGCAATCATACCGAGCCGTGTCTTGCCTGGGCTCACGCGAGGCGCGAGCCGTGCGCGCCCCCACCGCCCGCCAACAAGATATGCGCTGGAATCGGCGCTCCACAGAATCACCAGCAGCGCGAGGACAAGATGCGGTTGCCGCGCATGTAGGAACACGAGGCACCACCAAGCCGGGATTAGACAAGTAAAACCTAACAAGCCCTTGCCGAGTTGGCCACCCAACCACGCTTCTGCGCCACATTCCATGCTCACAACGGCAGCCGTCGCCAGCAGCCATGCGCCCGCGACGAGATAAGCGCTGGGGAACACCTCGACAGCGGCGCGCAGGATATACGCGCTCGCCGCTGTAGTGCCGATGAGCACGACATAAGCAAGCCGCATATTGAATGAACGCAGCGCTATCAGCGCAGCCCATTCCCACGCCGCAAAGAGCAAAATAAGTCCAAATAAGGCCGCCAACATCGGCGTGGTAAAAAAAAAGACCACCACCACGACGACAGCAATCAAAACGCTCGCGGTGGTAACGCGGGCGACGAGCGTGGCGCGATTCACGCCGGCGTTGCGCCCGGTCCGGTGTGTGGGCCTGAACGACAAGCTAGCGCTAGTTTCCCGCCGCTCATGCTCACCCGGAAGCGGCGGAAGTTCGGCGCGCGTCTATCTGTTCGCTCGTCATACCGAAACGTCTTTGGCGCTGAGCATAGCTGTCCACCGCGCGGTCGAATTCTTCAGGGCCGAAGTCCGGCCACAAGCAATCCGTGAAATAGAATTCCGTGTACGCGAGTTGCCAGAGAAGAAAATTGCTGATGCGTTGCTCCCCGCCCGAACGAATGAACAAGTCCGGCTCAGGTAAGTCGGCGATGCTCATCTGAGCTTGCAGCGCAGCAGGTGAAATTTCGTCGATAGAAAGCGCCCCGGCAAGGACACGCTCGGTCAATTTTTTGGCCGCCTGCGCGATATCCCAGCGGCCACCATAGTCCGCCGCGATTACGAGATTCAAGCGCGTATTGTGACTCGTCAAGGCTTCCGCTTCGGCGATTCGGCGTTGCAGTTTTGCGGCAAAACTACGGCGTTCCCCGATCATGCGCAAACGGATCCCATTTTCGTTCAATTTCGCTGCCTCCTCTTCCAAAGAAACAGTGAACAATTCCATCAGGAGCTTGACCTCAGTCGGTGGGCGTCGCCAGTTTTCGCTGCTAAACGCGAACAAGGTCAGCGCCTCGACGCCGATTTCAACGCAGTGCGAAACTAAGTTGCGGACGTTTTCTACACCGGCCCGATGGCCGGCAATGCGCGGCAATGCTCGTTGCCTAGCCCAGCGGCCATTGCCGTCCATGACGATGGCAACATGGCGCGGCAAGTCACGATTTATCGGATCGTTTCTTTCCAAGGATGATGCGTAGCTGTAGTGGATACGGTAATCAAATTTCGAGCATATCTTGTTCTTTAGCGACGGTTAATTCGTCTATTTGCTTAACGTGCAGGTCGGTCATTTTCTGAACCCGCTCGTGCGCACGACGTTCTTCGTCTTCTGATATTTCCTTTTCTTTGAGCAAGTCTTTAAAGTCGCCCAAAGCATCGCGACGTATATTTCGCACCGCAATACGAGCCTGTTCGGACTCGCCGCGTACGACTTTAACCAGTTCCCGGCGACGCTCCTGGGTCAACGCCGGTAACGGCACGCGGATAACGGCGCCGGCGGTCGCAGGGTTGAGACCGAGATCCGATTCCATGATCGCCCGCTCGATAACGCGCACCAGCGACTTATCCCAGGCCGTAATCGCCAAAGTTTGCGCGTCTTCAACTGCGATACTCGCGGCTTGGGTTAACGGTGTCGGCGTGCCGTAATAGTCCACCGTAATATGATCGAGCAAACTCGGATGCGCGCGACCCGTGCGAATTTTGGCTAATTCGGCCTTAAACGCTTTGACACTCTTGTCCATACGGGTGTCGGCATCTTGTAGTATTTCTGCCATCATGCCTGCCCCTCCTGTGCACTTGTCACCAATGTGCCGACGTCCTCACCGCGCGCCGCTTGCACCAACGCGCCTGGCCGGGTCATATCCACTACACGCAACGGCATGTTGTTATCGCGACACAAAACGATAGCGGTCGCATCCATTACGCCTAGTTTGCGCGCTAAAACATCGTCGTAGTGCAGTACGTCAAAACGACGCGCATCAGAGAATTTTTCTGGATCGGCGGAATAGACGCCATCGACTTTCGTCGCTTTGATCATCAAATCTGCGTTTATCTCAATGGCGCGCAGACTGGCCGCAGAATCTGTGGTAAAAAACGGATTGCCGGTGCCCGCCGCGAGCACCACAATGCGGCCTTTTTCCAAATGCCGAACCGCCCGCCGCCGAATATAGTCTTCACAGACTTCATTGATTTTGATCGCCGACATCACGCGCGCGAACATGCTAGCGCGCTCCAAAGCGTCTTGTATCGCGAGCGCATTAATCACGGTCGACAACATACCCATTTGGTCCGCTGCGACCCGGTCCATACCCCGCGCCGCTAAGCCTGCGCCACGAAAAATATTGCCGCCACCGATGACCATCGCAACTTCCACTTCGGCCTTATTTAGCACGCCGATCTCGTGTGCGATACGATCTAAGACTTCCGGATCGATGCCATAGTCCGCCTCACCCAGCAGGGCCTCACCGCTCAATTTGATCAACACGCGGCGCCGTTTAGGCGTTGTTGCGAGCGATGTTGCCGATGTTGCGTTCACGATTAAATCAACTACGTTCGCTCGCCTGCGCTTTTACTTCAGCGGCGAAATCTGCGGTTTTCTTTGCCATTCCTTCGCCGAGCTCGAAGCGCACAAAGCGGGTCACTTCGGCACCCGCCTCGCGCAGCAGCTGGCCAACCTTGGTATCGGGATCCTTCACGAACGGTTGCCCTAGCAAAGAAATTTCTCCGGCAAATTTCTTCATCTGGCCGCTTATCATTTTCTCAATAATGTCCGCAGGCTTGCCGCTGGCTTCGGCTTGAGCACGGCGGATCTCGCGCTCCTTCGCGACGACCTCATCAGGAATATCTTCGGGTGCGACGCATAAGGGATTGCTGGCCGCGATGTGCATCGCGAGATCCTTCGCCAGCGCGGCATCGCCGGATTTAAGCGCTACCAGGGCGCCGATCCGCTGGCCGTGCAAATAGGTGCCAATTTCGGCGTCGTTCGCATCCCAGATCGTGAAACGGCGAATGCTGACGTTTTCGCCGATTTTCACGACCAGCTCGGTGCGCGCCGCTTCAACCGAATCGCCACTGTCGTGCAACGGCGATGCTGCCAACGCCGCTAGATCGGCCGGCCGCTGGTGCATAATGGTGACGGCCACGGCATTCGCGAAACGCCGAAAATTGTCGTCTTCAGCAACAAAATCGGTTTCGCTGTTAACTTCAACAATTACCGCGCCCGCCTCGCTGCGATGCAAAACAATTGCGCCTTCGGCGGCGATACGACCAGCTTTTTTTGCGGCTTTAGCGGCACCTGATTTGCGCAGGTGCTCAAAAGCTGCTTCCAGATCGCCGCTTGTTTCCGTCAAGGCCTTTTTGCACGCCATCATACCAGCGCCGGAACGCGCGCGGAGCTCTTTTACCATCGCTGCAGTAATCTGCATAATTTCCCCTATCACGTCGCTCGAATTAGCTCACCACTCACTCTGGTGCAGGCGTAAGCGTAGGCGCCGTGGCCGTCACATCCGCCGGCTCAACGTCTTTTGCAGCACTTGGTGGTACTTCGCTCTCCGCAACATCAACCGGCTCCGTAGCAGCCTCTTCGCTACTCGTGAGCGGAGCGCCCGATTCATCTAGTTCCACGAAATCATCTTCCGCACCCGAGGCGGCCGTCGAGACGCTTAGGCGACCTTCGATGATCGCCTCGGCAACCGCTTGAGTGTAGAGATTGATGGCGCGAATGGCGTCGTCGTTCCCGGGGATCAAATAATCAACCGCATCCGGGCAACTATTAGTGTCGACGACGGCGACAACCGGGATCCGCAATTTCACCGCCTCCGCGACGGCAATGCGTTCGAAATCGACGTCGACTACAAACAGCGCATCCGGCAATCGTTCCATCTCCTTGATCCCCGCCAAGCCTCGATTCAGCTTCTCGTGCTCGCGCCGGATCCTTAAACCTTCGCGCTTCGATACCCGTTCGATACCAGGCCCTTCGAGCGTTTCTTCGAGATCTTTGAGGCGCTTTATCGATTGTTTGACTGTTTTGAAGTTTGTCAGCATGCCGCCCAACCAACGACGATCGACATAAGGCATACCGCAGCGTTGCGCCTCACGCGCGATGGCTTGCTGGGCCGCGCGCTTCGTTCCGACGAACATAATACGCCCGCGCCGCGCAGCTAAACTACGCAGAAAATTCATCGCCTCGTTAAACAACGGTAACGTTTTTTCCAGGTTAATTATATGGATTTTATTTCGTTCCCCAAAGATGTAGGGGGCCATTTTGGGATGCCAGAAACGCGTTTGGTGGCCAAAATGCACACCCGCCTCCAGCATTTGACGCATGCTGAGATCAGCCATTAATCACTCCTGCTCGGGTTTCGCCTCCACAGGCCCCACCGTCCAATCCGCCGCTCGCGGCGCGGACACCCCAGACGGCGTGTCGACCTGTGTGTGGAATAAATTACCGAATACGTGCTCGCAGTACTCGTCGAGTTAGATTCGAATGCGTTAGCATTGCCGCTTCGGAGGGCGCTTTATAACATAGAAGCCTTGTAACAACAATGAGTTGAGTTCAGTTAAACAGCATGCCGATCACGATCAAGAATTCTGCTGAGATCGAAAAAATGCGTCTCGCCGGTCGCTCGGCCGCCGCCGTATTGGAGATGATCGAGCCCCACGTTCAGGCTGGGATCAGCACCGCAGAACTCGATCGGATTTGCCACGACTTTATCGTCACCGAACAGGACGCAATTCCCGCCCCCCTGAACTACCACGGCTACCCAAAATCCATTTGCACCTCCGTTAATCACGTCGTCTGTCACGGCATTCCCGGCACCAAAAGACTCCGCGAAGGCGACGTCGTCAACATCGACATTACGGTGATAAAAGATGGCTTTCACGGCGACACGAGCAAAATGTTTACGATCGGCGAGAGTTCAAAAAAAGCGGAACGCCTCATACGGACAACGTACGAATGTTTGCTACTCGGGATTTCTTTGGTTGGTCCGGATATACACCTCGGCGACGTCGGTCATGCGATTCAAAAACACGCCGAAGCGCAACGCTTTTCGGTCGTGCGTGAATACTGCGGCCACGGTATCGGTCGCGAATTTCATGAAGAACCGCAAGTACTGCATTACGGCGAACAAGGAACCGGGATCCGATTGCAGCCGGGAATGACGTTCACAATCGAACCCATGCTTAACGCCGGCAAAAGACAGGTGAAGATATTAGCAGATGGTTGGACGGTAGTGACGAAAGATCACAGCTTATCCGCTCAATGGGAGCACACCGTGTTGGTCACCGAAACCGGACACGAAGTTCTTACCGCCCGCCCAGGGGAGATTTTTGCGCATGCCGATGGGTGAGTTTTTAGCGACCCATTTTGATAGCGAAACCTTTCGATCACTATTTAGTGCGGCGCCCCGGAAAGACGACGACATCGGCGCCTGCAAAGCAGCTTACAACAACACCCACGAAGTATTGCAACAATACTTTATCGCCGGCGCGACAGCCGACGACGTGGTGCGAGGCCGCGCTGAACTTGTAGAAAGCATTATTTATGCCGCGTGGCAGCGCTACGGTTTGGGGAGTTTTCCCATGGCGATCGCCGCGGTTGGTGGTTTTGGCCGCCGCGAGCTGCACCCGTTTTCGGATGTCGATATCGCGGTGCTCGTGAGCGCCGCACCGGAAGGAGAACAACGCCGTGCCTGGGAGCGTTTTCATGCCTATCTATGGGATATCGGCCTCGAGGTGGGGTCTAGTGTGCGCACTATCGCGGCATCGATCGAGACCGCACGCGATGACCTCACGGTGATGACGAATCTGCTCGAAGGCCATTTCATCGCCGGCGCCCAGGCTTTGTGGAAACAACTGCAAGCGCAGCTGGATACGCACGACATATGGCCTACGGCCAAATTTTTTCAGGCCAAATTGGCTGAGCAACACGCGCGACATCAGCGTTTTAACGATGCCTTCCAGCAACTCGAACCCAATGTGAAAGAAAGCCCAGGGGGTCTGCGGGATCTGCACGCTATCTCATGGGTTACGCAACGTCATTTCGGCACCTCTCAGTTCCGCGCGTTATTGGATCGAAATTTCCTCACTCACAATGAATTCGTTGCATTGACGCGCATTCGTGATCACCTGTGGCGTATCCGCTGCGCGCTGCATTTCACCGCACGACGAAAAGAAGACCGTTTATTGTTTGATCATCAAAAACATATCGCTGCGCTATTTGGCCATAGCGACTCGGATGGTAATCGTGCGGTCGAGACATTCATGAAACATTATTACCGAGACGTGCGTGAATTGAGCGTCCTCAATGAAATACTGCTCGGGCTCTTCGAGGAAGCACTGCTGCATGACGACCGCGAGCTCAAACCGCGCGCGCTTAACCGCCGCTTTGCGATGCGCGGCGACTATATCGAGGCTGTCGACAGCCAGGTTTTCGAGCGCACACCTCCTGCCCTACTCGAAGTATTCCTATTACTGCAACAAAACCCTGGCGCAAAAGGTGTGCGCGCCAGCACGTTACGCTTGATCCGCGAGCACCTGTACTTGATCGACGATCGCACCCGCGCAGACATTCGAGCCCGGAGTCTGTTCATGGAAATCATGCGTGAGCCGCGCCGCGTGGGTCACGAATTGCAACGCATGCATCGCTACGGTGTGCTAAGCGCCTATTTGCCGGTTTTTGCCCGTGTTGAAGGTTTGATGCAGTTTGATCTTTTTCATGTGCATACCGTAGATGAGCATTGCTTATTCGTGATGCGCAATATGCGGAGATTTTCGTATCCGCGCGAAGGCGCCGATCAAACCCCGCTTATCAGAGAGGTAATTGAACGTATCCCGAAACCGGAAGTACTGTATCTAGCCGGTCTTCTCCATGACATTGCCAAAGGTTCCGGTCGTGACCATTCGGAGGCCGGCGCCGACGTGGCACAGGAATTCTGTCAGCGCCACGGTCTTAGCGATTACGACGCCGCGATGATCTGTTGGCTTGTCCGCAACCATCTCCTGATGTCCGCGACCGCCCAACGACAGGACATCTACGATCTCAACGTCGTGCAAGCTTTTGCGGCAGCCGTCGGTAGCCAAGAACGCCTAGACTATTTATTCTTATTAACCATCGCCGACATTCGTGGTACTAATCCTGAACTTTGGACGAGTTGGAAAGAGTCTTTGTTCAACGAGCTGTTACTCGCGACGCGTCGGGTCCTCGGCTCCGATAGCGAAACGATCCTCGACCGCGGACAACGCGTCCAATCACTCAAAGATGCCGCCCAACAGCTCATTACCGGCGCCGATACAGACCCGGATGCGCTAGCAGCGTTCTGGGATACCTTAAGCGCCAGCTATTTTCTGCGCCATCGTCCATTTGAAATCGCCTGGCACGCGCAAGTCGTGTTGGCATCGGCGCCTGGTGACTTTCCACTCGTGGCGATAAATAATTTTGAGATGCGCGGGAGCACCGCCGTATTTATTTATACCCGGGATATGGACGATCTGTTCGCGATTTCCACAGCAACACTAGACCGACTACGCCTCGACGTTCAAGACGCGCGCATTTATACCTCCGAAGCCGGCATTACCTTGGATACTTACATGGTGCTCGACGCAGAGACCAAGGAACTCGTCCTCGACGATATGCGCTTCGATATCATCCGAGAAAAACTGCGTGCAGCCCTCAGGGCCGGCGAAATACCGCCCCGACGGGTACCGCTAGGAGCGGCAAGGCGTCTGCAACATTTTTCGATCCCCACCGAAGTCAGCTTCTCGCTGAGCCAGAATGCAGATCGCACCGTTATGGAAGTTGTTGCGACCGACCGACCCGGGCTGCTCTCCGACATTGGAGAAGCGATGAAAGCGTGTCATGTGCGGCTCCACGACGCGAGGATCGCGACGTTTGGCGAACGCGCGGAAGACTATTTCTATATTACCGACCTCAATAACGCGCCTCTGTCGACAGCGCAACGCCAAACAGAATTGCGCGCAGCAATTATCCACTACGTCGGTAAAGAGTGAGTAATTGGCAACCACACCCGCATCGACACAAGAGCTGCTCGCGCGCGCACAGGCGCTCGCGGGCCACGAAATCGGCACCTTGGCTCACAGCGCCGGCGTTGCGCCGCCGCCCGATCTGCGCCGTGCCAAAGGTTGGATCGGCGAACTTATCGAGACTTTGTTAGGAGCCGACGCTAGCTCACGCCCAACGCCCGACTTCGAACATCTCGGCATCGAACTAAAGACCATACCCGTCAATGCCACGGGTCGACCTCAAGAATCCACCTTTGTCTGCACCATCCCCCTAAGCCGGATCGAATCCAGCTGGGAACGATCGCTAGTGTACCGGAAGCTGCGCCAGGTGCTGTGGGTTCCGATCGAATCCAACGCGCAGCAAGCATTATCGCGGCGCGTCGGCACCGCGGTTTTGTGGCAGCCGGGGCCGGCAGAGGACGACATCTTACGCCAAGACTGGGAGGAGCTTACGGATTTAATCGCGCTCGGTAATTTCGCTGCCCTCGACGCGCGTCTCGGCCAATACCTGCAGATCAGACCGAAAGCGGCGGACGCAAAAGCACTGGCTCCGGCCAGCGATGCCGAGGGCCGCCCGAGTCATTCTCTGCCGCGCGGCTTCTATCTACGTACCCGTTTTACCGCCACGATCCTGCGAGAAGCATTTAACGCGGCGACCTAATCCGGCGGTAGCTGGCGCGAAAAAAAATCATCGAGGTGCGTCAAAAATACCGATAATTGATCGTGGTGCACCCAATGCCCGGCGTTTGCAACCCGCACCACGTCGGCGTTGCGGAAGTGCTGCAAACGCCCGTCCTCGCCAGGATCCGACGCCCAGCTTTCCGCGCCATAAATCAACAGTGTCGGACACGAGATACGCTGCCAGAGCTGGGCAATCTCAGCACTCGGCATGTCGTAGGGCGGCCACGCACGAACATAGTTATCAAATTTCCACGAATAAGTACCATCTTCGTTTTGATTCACGCCATGCAAAGTCAAATGCCGCGCGTGCTCGGGGGATAAGTGCGTGTTTTCTTCTTGCATACGTTTGTAAGCGTCTTCGATGCTCGCATAGCGTCGAGGCTGTCGGGCGGCAAGATCTCGCTGCCCAAAAATCCATTCGCTGAGACGTTGCTCGAGCGCGGTGGCTTCCCGCGCGGCAACTTTTTGCGGTGCAAATCCAAGGCCCTCGATCGCAACCAGCGACCGCACCGCGTCCGGAAATATGCCTGTATAGCGCAAGGCGATATTGCCGCCCAGGGAGTGGGCCACGATCGTCACTGGCGCGAGCTGTTGTTGGTGAACGAGCTGGGCTAAGTCGTAAATGTAATTTGGCATCGTATAATTGCCGTCCGTGGACCATTGGCTGTCACCGTGGCCACGCAAGTCGGGCGCGATCACGTGCCATTTCGCCCGTAAGGCCAAGGCGACCCAGTCCCAGTTGCGACAATGATCACGCCCCCCATGTAACAAGATCAGTGGCGGCGCCGTGGGATTGCCCCAATCCACATAGTGAAGACGTAAACGCTGCGAAAAATAGCTATGCGAGGTGGGGCCAGGCGTCGCTGGGTTCATTATTATCCTCATTTGAAGCGGCTCGGAACGATGATTATGGCGGCCGTTGAAGACCTAAGCAAAAGTAAGATGAACTAGGAACAATGCCACACGCCGCAGGAGAGCCACGATAAACGAAGTACGCCGAGTAAATCCCTGGCGTTACTGCGTAGCGCCGATGATGCGGCGAACGGACCGGCACTTCCGCCACCTCGCAAGATTGCTAACGCCTCATGCGCGGCTGTACACCGAAATGGTCGTCGCCGCCGCCATCGTGCACGGCGATCGCACACGTTTTCTAGCGCGTGATCCACGCGAGTCGCCTGTGGCGTTACAACTTGGCGGCAGTGACCCCGAGGTGCTCGTAGCCGCGGCAACGCACGCCACGCGCGCGGGCTTTGATGAAATAAACCTCAATGTCGGCTGTCCTAGCGAGCGCGTCAGCGCCGGCCGTTTCGGGGCTAGCCTCATGGCCACACCCGAGGTCGTGGCCTGCTGTGTGCAAGCGCTACGTAGCGCCGTCGAGATCCCGATTACGGTAAAAACCCGTATCGGGATCGACGACCTGGATAGCTACGAGACGTTGGCGAATTTCATCGGCATTGTCGCCGAGGCGGGTTGCGAGACTTTCCTGGTGCACGCACGTAAGGCGTGGCTTAAACGCCTAAGCCCGCGCGAGAACCGGGAAATACCACCGCTGTGCTATGACCGCGTTCATCGACTCAAGCGCGATTTTGCCCATCTCAACATCATCATCAATGGTGGCATTGTAGATTGTGAGACTAGCTTGAGCCAGCTTGCACGTGTCGATGGTGTCATGATCGGTCGCGCCGTGTATACCAGGCCGATGCTACTTGCAGAGCTCGAGCAGTGTATGTTTGATACTTCAGCGGTGATCCCGGATGCGCGAGATGTCGCACGCCGTTACGCCATCTATATAGAGCAACAATACCGGGCGGGCGTACCGCTACGCATACTCATAAAACCATTTTTTGGCCTCTTCAAAGGCCTCCCGGGCGCCAAAGATTGGCGCCGTTTTTTGACCTCTTTAAACGACCGAGCGCCGCATCCCACATGCTCGCTGCGCCGGTTTTTGGATGACATGATCGCTGACAGTGAACTCACGCCACTTCGCTAGCTCGGAGACCTCGATCGCGTATAATTTTCACACCAGGCGGACTGCGGCATGCCAGAGGATCAAATCTGCGGCAACTACCAGCCGCTATATAAGCTCAGGTTTTTATCGCATCTAGACCCAATACGGGATGAGACCGATGGATTTTGAACTCGCACGCGCCAATATGGTTGACCAACAAATCCGTCCCTGGGAGGTGCTCGACCAACACGTTCTAGACGCAGTAGCAAACGTTCCTCGCGAAGCGTTTGTACCGCCCGAATATCGCCTGCTAGCACTCGCGGACACCGCAATCCCGATCGGACACGGCCAAAAAATGATGACCCCCAAGCTCGAAGCGCGCCTCTTGCAAGCGCTCGCGATCCAGCCCGACGATCGCGTGCTCGAGATCGGTACTGGCAGCGGCTACCTCACCGCATTGCTCGCGCGCCTGGGCGGCAGCGTTGTCAGTTTCGAGATCATCCCAGAACTATCGAGCACGGCGGCGCAAACACTAGCCTGCGCTCGGACCCAAGACATCTCATTGCAGAATGCGGATGGTTTAAGCGCGCTCACGGATACGACGCCGTTCGACATCATCGCGGTGACCGGCGCGTGCGCGAGCCGACGCCCAGAACTGGAGGCACAACTGGCGCTCAACGGACGCATGTTCATAATTTGCGGGGTCGCACCCGCGATGGAGGCCTTGCTAATTACGCGCGCCGCCACCGATGCCTACACTTGTGCTTCGATATTCGAAACTGAGCTGGACTATTTGCATGGCGCTGACCCGACACCGACTTTCTCGTTTTAAACTCACGCTGCAACGACACATGCGCTTGGCGTACTGCGTCGTTGTTCTTGCCTTCGCTGCGAATCTAGCTGCTCTTGCTGCAACTGATCTCGTCAGCGCATTAGAACAAGCGCAGCATAGCGACCCGGCATACAGGGAAGCGCAAGCAAACGCACTCGCCGTTGCCGAAGGCATTCCCCAGGCGCGCGCGCATCTATGGAAACCTGTTCTAGAATTCACCACCGGCGGCAGTCGCGTTGTCCAGGACATCAGCTTAGATGGTGGCTTTGGTGCCGATGGTGAAGTCAGCTACTACACTACCGACTATAGCCTCAGCCTACTCCAACCGGTCTACCACTACGATCGATTCGTACGCTTGAAACAAGCCGACCGACGCTTGCAGCAAGCGCAGTATGAGCTCGATGCGTCGTTGCAAGACCTTATTGTGCGCGTCGCAGAGCGCTATTTCGAAGTACTTGCGGCTACCGATAACTTGGCGTTTGCGCAGGCAGAAAAAAAATCGCTGGCCGGACAACTCGAACAGGCGCGGCAACGATTCGACGTCGGCCTCACTGCAATTACCGACGTTCAGGAAGCCCAGGCGGGTTACGACCGCGCGGTGGCAAGCGAAATACTTGCGGAGAATTTACTGGCGAACGCGCACGAGGCCCTGCGCGAGACGACCGGTGTGTATTTTGATGACCTGCTCTCGCTCGGCGAAACCTTACCCCTCAAGTTGCCGCAACCTGGCGACATCGAGGCGTGGACCGAGGGCGCTTTAGCGCAAAACCTGCAACTCGCCGCAGCCTTAACCGCTGCAGAAATCGCGGAGCAGGAAATTAAGGCGCAGTTCGCCGGCCACCACCCGAGCATCGATATTCAAGGCGCCCATGGTTTCAATTCTCAAGGTGGACGTTTCGGTAACACCGATGCGACGACGAGCAACGTCGGGATCCGCCTAAATGTCCCGCTCTACGAAGGCGGCGCAGTGGCCTCGCGCACGCGCCAAGCTGAGCATGAACATCAAGCGGCGCTCGAGCGCGTCGTGCAAGTGCGCCGCGCCGTGCAACGTGGAGCTCGTGAAGCTTATCTGGGCATCATCGCAAGAATCAGCACGGTAAAGGCGCTGCGGCAGGCCGTAATATCATCTCGAACCGCGGTCGACTCCACCCGCGCCGGCTTCGACGTTGGAACTCGCACGGCGGTCGATGTCGTGACTGCCGAGCGCGGTTTGTTCCAGGCGCGACGAGATTATGCTCGCGCCCGCTACGACTATGTGCTCGATCTGTTGCGCTTAAAACATGCCACAGGCACGCTCGCACCGGAAGATCTCACGATCGCCAACGGCTGGCTGGAATCTGAGTCGCACGCGAAATCTGTTCAATGATCAAAGGACGCGAAAGTATCGTGCTCATTTAACGTCGAGGAGTCGCTTACCGTGGCCGACAAACATTTCACCCTCAGTTGCGATCCCAAAGACAGCGCACTCCTTGTGATCGATATTCAGGAACGGCTCGGTCAAGCAATGCCCAGCAAGGTGTTAAATCGAATATTAGACAATACCCGCCTGCTAAGCACCGCCGCAGGGCTGTTGGACATCGCGGTACTCCATACCGAACAGTATCCGCGTGGCCTCGGGACGACTTATGCCGATATCCAGCAAGCATTACCACCGAACACGCAAAGCTTCACGAAAACGGCTTTTAGTTGCGCCAAGGCGGAAGGATTTAGCGCGGCGTTAGCGAAGCTCGCGGTGCGGCAGCTAGTGCTAGTAGGCATGGAAGCACATGTATGCGTCGCACAGAGCGCGTTCGATCTAAAATCCACCGGCCATGAGGTTTTTGTGGTCGAGGATGCCATTTGTTCTCGTCGCTTAGAGAACTATCAAAACGCGCTAGACCGACTCCGTCAATTCGAGATCGCCGTCGTTAGTGCCGAGTCGGTCGTGTTCGAATGGCTGGCGGATGCCCGCCACGAGCACTTCAAGGCGATTCAAACTTTATTGCGCTAGCTGAGCTGACTATTGTCGCAAATATGGCATCAGCAACGCCAGCGTTTTCGCGGTTGCGCCTCGATTCTGCGTAACAACGTCGCGTCCCGCACGACCGGCCGCGTTGCGCTCCTCGGGGCGTGTCTGCCATGCGAGAATGCGCGCCGTAAGCTCGCTGGCGGAGGCCACGATATGCAAAGCACCCGCATCCGTTAATAACTCACTTATGCCCTGAAAATTGAACACATGCGGTCCGGCGAGAATGGGGGTGCCGACCGTCGCTGGTTCCAAGAGATTGTGGCCACCCATGGCGACCAAACTACCGCCGACAAAAGCGACGTCAGCCGCGGCGTAGAACGCTTGCAATTCGCCCATGCGATCGACGACGAAGATCTGAGTCGACGGCGTACAGTCTTTATTCTCACTCCGCTTAAGAACCGCATATCCGCGCTTGCGGCAAGCGTGCGCCACTTCATCGAACCGTTCTGGATGGCGTGGCACGATCACGAGAAGCAAGTTAGAAATGAGCGCGACAAGTTGGGCGAACGCATCTAACAAAATCAACTCCTCGCCAGCACGCGTACTGCCCGCGACCACGACAAAACGATGCGCTCCCAACAGGCGCCGCAACGCGAGTGATGAGCGCTCGATCCCAAACGGTAGCTGGGTGTCGAATTTCAGGCTTCCGGTAATGCTAAGGCGCGTCTTTTCAAGCCCTAAGTCGATAAAACGCTGCGCATCTGCGCCCGTTTGCACGCCCACGCAACTCAAAGCTCCCAGCATAGCTCTGCTCAATCCGCCGACCATGGCGTAGCGCTGCGCCGATCTTGCCGACAAGCGCGCGTTTACTAATGTCACGGGGATCGCGTTCGCTTCGCATACGCGGATGACTTGCGGCCACAATTCGGTTTCTAACAATATGAGCACCTGCGGTCTAAAGCGCTGCAAAAATCTACGCACGATGAAAGCGAGATCGTAGGGAAAATAGACGATCTCGACTTGGGTGCCAAACGCGCGCTGCGCGGCTGCTCGTCCCGTAGGCGTGGTCGTAGTAACCACGATAGACGGCGGTTGACGCAATAATAGTTGTTCTACTAGCGGGCTCGCGGCTGCGATTTCCCCTACCGAGACTGCATGCACCCAAATAGAACGTTCGGCGTTTGCGCGCGGGGCGGTGTAACACGCAAGGCGTTCGCGCCAATTCGCGCAGTAAGCAGGATATGCTCGGCCACGCCACCATAGCCGCAGTAGCGCGAGTGGCAATAACAATACGCTAAGCAGCCGATAGGCGATTTTCACGTGGCGAACCGCTGATTAATACCGTGCTGTCCCGTGGGTATCTCGCCCCGCGCGAGGTGCTGACGCGCTTCGAATCAAGCACCGCTACCGCACGAGTTGAGCCACTGCAAGTACTGCTGCGCGCCCTCCTCGACGTTGCGAAAAGAACCTGCGTAACCGCGCCCCCGCAACGCCGTCAGGTCGGCCTCAGTATGCGCTTGATAAGCCGCCACGAGATCGCTGGGAAAGGGAATATAGTCGATTCCACCGCGCCCGTGCCACGCGAGCACGGCTTTAGCGACATCATTGAAACTCGTGGCGTGCCCGCTGCCGCAATTAAATATCCCATCGATGTCACGGTGCTGTCCTAGCCACATCGTCACCGCGACGGCATCCTCGACATGAATGAAATCCCGGCGTTGCTCACCGGGTGCGCAGCCGTGCGAAGCACCAAACAAACTTACAACACCAGTTTCGATAACTTGGCGATTAAAATGAAATAGAACGCTTGCCATGCGACCCTTGTGCTGCTCGCGGGGTCCGTAAACGTTGAAGTAGCGTACCCCCGCTATGCCGCGCGCGCCGGCTGCGAGGTGCCGCCTAACATAGCCATCAAACAAGCGTTTCGAATAAGCGTAGATATTGAGCGGATCTTCGTTCGCCGGGGATTCTTTACTACAGGTACCAGCGCCATAAACGGCGGCGCTAGATGCATAGACCATGCGTACGTCGTGGCTTTGGCAATACTCGAACAATTCACGCGAATAACGATAGTTGATGTCCATCATGTAGCGACCGTCCCATTCCGTGGTATCCGAACATGCCCCCAGGTGATAGACGAGCCGAAGCTCGTCAAGCTTGCCATCTCGGCGGCAAAACGAGTCGCGAAATTCTTCCCGATCCCAATATTCCGCAATTTCGACGTCGCTAATATTGCGAAATTTTCGTCCGTCACTTAGATCATCGACAACCACAACCGGGTGCGCCGCCTGCGCCGCGAGTGCCCGCACCAAGTTGCTACCGACAAAACCAGCTCCCCCCGTTACCACGATCACAAGCGTCGCCCCCCGTTTGCACTACCGAGCGCCGCGATCACTTGCGTCGTCGATAGTGCATCGTGATGATAACTGAGCGAGCGCACTTCGCCGCCGTTGGCGAGCACGAAATCGGCGCCGACGATTTTTTCAAGCGGGTAGTCTCCGCCTTTGACGAGCACGTCGGGCTTCACGCGTTCGATCACCCCCAAGGGGGTTTCCTCGTCGAAGCTAACTAGAGAATCCACACATTCCAAGGCACTCAGCACCTCGAGTCGCTGCGCTAAGCTATTTATCGGGCGTTGTTCACCCTTGAGACGGCGTATCGATGCATCGGAATTGATTGCCACGACGAGGTGCTGGCCTAGCGCCGCCGCTTCGCGCAAAAAACGCACGTGCCCAGCGTGCAAGATATCAAAGCAGCCGTTTGTCATCACAACGCGTTCGCCGCGCTTTTGCACGGCCATCACCCGCGCAACGACCGTTGCTAAGTCTCGAACATCTCCATCGCCCGGCAAGCTCAAGGCCGTTAGCAGTTCTGTGCGCGTTAATGCTGCGGTACCCAACCTGGCGACGACGATGCCGGCACCGACGTTCGCCATGCGGATAGCGTCTTCAAGCGAAACACCTGCTGCCAGCGCTGTCGCGACAACACCGCACACCGTATCTCCAGCACCGGTCACGTCATACACATCCCGGGCATGCGCTGTCAGGTGCAGCGCCGCATGCTCTGGTCGCAACAGCGACATGCCTTGCTCACCGCGGGTTATCAGCAAGGAACCAAACGCGTGTCGCGCCATCAAGTCGCGGCCACGCGATGCCATTTGCGCTTCGTCGTCACAGCGCCCCACGACCGCCTCAAATTCGCTCAGATTGGGAGTGATAAGATCGGCCCCATGGTATTTAGCAAAATCTTGTCCTTTGGGATCCACCACCACCAACACGTCCATGTCTCGCGCGAGCTCGATCAAACAGTCAAGCTGCGACAACACGCCTTTAGCGTAGTCCGACAACACGAGCACGTCCGCATGAGACAGCGCCCGTCGCGTTTTAGTTACAAGTTCCGAGCGCCTATCGAGGCTGACTTCAGCATCGAAATCGAGGCGCAATAATTGCTGATGTTGCGAGACGACCCGCAACTTCACTGTCGTGGCAAGCGCTGGCAACGTTATCCAATCCGTGGTAACGCCGGCAGCGGCGCACAGCTCCGCCAGTCGTTGTGATTCCGCATCAGCGCCAGTAATGGAAACTAACGTCACGCTGGCCCCGAGTGCAGCGCAATTAGCAGCCACATTCGCGGCGCCACCGGCCCGTTCTTCGATCTCCGTGACACTCACTATCGGAACGGGCGCTTCCGGCGATACACGGCGCGTCGCACCGGTCCAGTAGCGATCCAACATTACATCGCCAACCACCACTACCCGTGCTTTACCTAAACGTTCGATACCAACGGAAAAATCCGTCTGCACTATACTGTCAATCATGCGTTGGAAGTTTCTGTTCTGTTGAGCGCCGCGGGAATACTACCGCGCTCGATCCTAGCACACGCTCGCGAGGTGCTATGGTTTGCGTGGCGTCCCTGTTGGGTTAGCGCGTTGCTCTTAATCGCGACGCCGGGGTCAACCGAACCGGTAGCGTACCCGCGCTCGCTGTGGCGTAACTTTACCAGCACTTATGCGATCATCAGTCACGGCATCACTGTGGGACAGATGACGCGCGAGTTTTCCTGGTCCTCGGAGACGAATTATGCGCTCACTATCAAAATCCAACCCCGCGGCCTGGCGCGCTTGATCACTAAAACCACGATCGAAGAGCGCAGTGAAGGAAAGTTAGACCAAGGCAGACTGCGATCCTATCGCTACATGCGTAGAAAACACCGCGGCAAAAAAGTAACTGAGTCTCATGCTACGTTCGATCCGCGAACAAAGCTGTTCTCGGGCCTGCACCGGGGTCGCCAGTGGTCACTAGCGGCGCCCGCCGAGACGCACGATCCAATTTCTTATCAACTCGCACTCGTGACTGACCTCGCTCGAGACGCTCCGCTCATATCCTACGATGTCATCGACAAAGGCACGGTTAAGCGCTACGACTTGGAGCTATTGGGGAACGCCGTGATAGAAGTGCCAGCCGGGACTTTTGACACCATAAAGCTACGCTACCAACGTAGCGGCAGTAAGCGCAAAACGTTAATTTGGTGCGCGCCGGCGCTGGACCACCTACCGGCGCGCATTGAATACACCGAAAAAAATGGCGACGTTACGCGCGCGGACCTGCGCGAAATCACGTTCAAGTGACGGGCTTGAGTAGCGGCTTAGCGCGCGCCCAAAGACGCTTGCAGACGTTCTGCGTGCTGGCGGCTGTCAAACGCGGTGCCGGGTTGTAAGATCTCTTTGAGCAGACGCTTGGCGTTTTTTTGCTCGCCCGTTTTGACATAAAGCATCGCGAGATGAAATTTGATGTCGGGGTTCTCCGGCAGTCGCTCGTGGGCACGTAACAGCATGTCGGCGGCCTGCTCGAAGCGCTCCTCTTTAAGCAACATCCAACCGTAGGTATCCATGATCTCGGGTTGTTCAGGTGCCACTTGGTGTGCTTTCGAGGCGGTCTCCATGGCCCGCTTGTCGCCCGTTTCTGCGTACAGCCACGCAAGATTGTTCAATGCCGCGGCATTGGTCGGGGTGCGTTCGAGTACTTCTTCGTAGTGTTCAATCGCCGCGTCCGCTTGCTTGTTCGCCTGCAGCGCAGACGCGTAAGCGAGACGCGTGGCGACGTCGTTTGGATGCGCATTTAGCCACTCAGTAAAACGGGGACTCGGGTCAATGTCGAGTTTTCTCTCGGTCGCGGCCAATTTTATCAGCACGGTACGGGATGGTTTGTCCTTGTGCGCCGCGAGGTACGCGTCGCGTGCCGCGGTCCAATATTGCTCCATAGAATAAGCGTCGCCGTGCAACACGTGGCCCGCGGCCACAAGCCCGAGCTCGGCGATTATTTTGTCCGCAACGGTGTGCGCGCGTGCAGGATCGTCGTGACGCAAAGCCAATCGACCGACGGCAATGTTAAGTTCGGGGTCCTGCGGCGCGCGGCTCAACAAAGCATCCGCTTTTTGCACCAAATCGCCGTCCGTGCCCAGCGCCGCCTGCACTTCCAATTCAAGTTTGGCGATCTCGAGTGAATCCGGAAAACGATTTTTAAGGTCATTCAAGGCCCCGCGACCGCGTTCTGGTCGTTGCGCTACTAGCGCAGCCCGCACCAAGCTCAGCTGCGCCCGCGGTGCGGACGGAGCCCGATCGTAGGCTTTTTCTGCGACGTCCAAGGCCTCATCGTAGCGCCCCAGATGAGCGTATAACTGGGATGCAAACAGCATCGGTGCCAAGGCGCTCGGATTTTGCTTAAGCGCGCTCTCCGTAAAGCGAGTTGCCGCAGCAACGTCACGAACCGCCAGTTTAAGTCGTGCCAAATTCAACAAGGCTTGCACGTGTCCGGACGTCTGTTCTAGGACATCGTTGAAATAAGATTCGGCGGTTTCCCGGTCCTGGTTTTTCAGTGCCACCCTGGCGAGATTAAAACGGGCCGGATGGAAGCCCCGGTTGTGCTCCAAGGCGCTCGTATAAGCATCCCGTGCAGCATCCAAGTCTCCCCGCGCCTCGCGTACGAAACCTAAAACGTTGTGGGCCACCGCCTCTTGCGAATGATGTTCGACAAACTCGACCGCACGGCCCTCGGCGTTGTCGAGATCACCATGCAGGAGTGCGGCGATGACCAACAGGGCTTCGCCAAAAGCGTTGCGGGGATGGTCGGTGACCAGTTGCTCTAAATCCTCGATCGCGGCAGCGCGTTCTCCCGCGGCGAATTTTGCTAACGCTAAGCGCGCCTTCAATTCAGGGGTATCTGAGCCTAGCGCAAGTGCTCGTTCGAAACTTTTTTGCCCCAGCTTAGCTTGATTATTCTTGAGGTACGCGGTGCCTAAAAGCATCAACAGCCGGGCATCGTTATGTGTTTCGACGCTATCGCTACTTAAATCCAATTCCTTCATCCCGGACTCAAGACGACCGCTGTTAAGATGAATTACGCCGAGTAAACGTCGCGCTGTTTCATCTTGCGGCGATAAGGCCAGGAGACGTTGTGCATACTCTTCTGCTGCGGCGTGATTATTAGCTTCGACGCTGAGTAGCGCAGCGAGGCGAAGGCTATCGCGGTGTTTGGGCACGATCTGCATCACGCGTTTGAGGATCTCGATCGCCGCGTGCGGCTGCCCCTGTCCTTGCTGCAATAATGCCTGCAGGTATAGCGCTCGTGGTTCGTTCTCCGCCCGTGGACCAAGCTGAGCGACGACGGCTTGTGCCGCGGGCCAATCACGGTTCCCGACTTTCGCAGCCAGTAAACCGAGTTGCGCCGGGTACGCCTGCGGGCGTAGTTTCAATACCCTCGAAAATGCCACTTCGGCGTCGGCAAAATTCTTTTCCTGGAGCGCTATGCGGGCTTTTAATAAAATCAATTCGACGTTATCGGGGTGTGACGACAATGCTTGGTCGATGGATTCACGCGCACTATCGTAATCACCTAAACCGAATTCAGCTCGCGCCAAACCACGACGCGCGGCGTCGTTCGATGGTTCCAACTCCAGCACCGAGACAAAAACTTGCTTCGCCTGCTCGAGACGACCGGCAGATAGATCTACCCTGCCTTGTAGTATCTGCCAGCGCACGTCGTCGGGGCGCGCATGGATCGCGAGTTGGGTGATCGCACGCTCCGTATCGCCATTTAGAATCAACGCCTCAATAAAATCCTGTTCAAACGCCTCGCCACCGTGACCTAAGTCGCGCGCGCGTTCGAACTCCTTTAAAGCCGCATCCGGCTGGCTCATCAACACATACGTGCGCCCCAATTCGTGACGTACTAAGGCTTGATTTGGATGCTGTTGTAAGACCGCCTTCAGGTTCACCGTGGCAGTCCGATAATCGCCTTTCGCAAGCGCCGCGCGGGCGGCCTCTAGACTCCCACTGGGGGCGCCCCTGCCGCCAACAAACACCCAGGCCAGAAACGCAATGACGAGCGCCACCGTTACGAATGCCGCGAGACGGAGCCGTTTTTCAATTCGACGATGACGTCGCGATCGCCGCCGTTTTGCCTTGCCCATCGCTACCGGTCTCTGCCCATCTAGCTGCGCTTCTAGCCTTCCTCGTCTCCCAAGATCCGGGCAAGGTCATTGGCCGGAATATAACCCCCGAGTTCTTCACCCGTGTCCAAGTACACCGCCGGCGTACCACGAATACCGAAAGATTGCCCAAGCTCATACAAGGTAGCAACGGGGTTCTCGCACTGAGATTTTGCGATCTCTTTACCCAACTTGGCATCCGTCAACGCTTTTTGGCGATCTTTCGCGCACCAAACCGCTACCGCTTTGTCATAGGACTCGCCCTGCAAACCCGAACGCGGGAAGGCGAGGTAGCGAACGCCGATGCCGGCGGAGGTCAATCGCGCGATTTCACCGTGCATTTTACGGCAGTATCCGCAATCGATGTCGGTAAAAACGTAGATCGTGTGGGCCGGCTTGCCATCTGCAGGCGCAAACTCGATCGCGCTACCTTCGGGCAAATCGGCAAATGAGGCGTGCCGCGCGCGGGTGCGGGTTTTGTCGGTGAGGTTCGCGCGTTCTTTGAGGTCGTAGATGTCGCCACGCACTAAGTATTGACCATCTTTCGTCATGTACAACACGGAAGGACCAAGCATGACTTCGTAGAGTCCCGCGATCGGCCCGGGTGCCACCGCAGTAATTTCTGCTTCCGGCATTATGGGCGCAATTATGCCGGTAAAATGCGCCACTAAGTCTTCTTTCGCCGGGACGCTATAGCTAACTAATAATGCGAACACCGTTATGGCCAATCGACTATAATTCATCAATAAACTCCTCATGGTGGTGATTAGCCAGCGGGCGGCGTGCGCATCACCTAAAAATTGACATTCCTGGGGTTGCGGTCAAAACCCTGCGAGATTGCCGTAAAACGTGCTTGAGAACAAAACTACCACGCGCATGGGCCACTGGCTGCAGTGTACATGGGACTAAATCCGTATTTCGAGCCCCGTCTCGCTACGTACGCGACCCGATCGTCGCTCTGGGCACGGCCTCAGCGTCGCTGCACATGCGTCAGACGAGCTTAAGAAGCGTCATAAAATCGCGCTTTCTGAAGCTCTGAGGTGACACGCCCACTGGATTTTTCGCCAACTCCCGGGCGCAAACTCCGCCTCCAGCACGATTTCTACGCGGCTTGCCTGTTGGCGGCCGTCGCGCACCGGACCGCGCTTTTCTCAGACTAAAAAAAACGCCCCATGTTCCGCTAGTGAATGAATCACTTCACTGGCCGCTAACACCTGAATCACATACCATTTCAAGGATTCTATCGAGGCCCTGTTAGCAAACGGTTTGTCCAGCTTAGGGGGTTGTAGCAAAGCCAGTGGGAAATCGCGTTCCTATTACTGAGATTTTTGGGCGGCATCGTCATGCTACGCTGCGAAAAATCGCCAAGATTATGCGCCGCTTTGCCGTTGTCGCAGGACATCGCTGCCAAGCCCGACAGACCGTGAAGGCGCGTAACGCCAATTTTAGGAAATTGACTGTATAGCAGCACCATCATGGGCACCGATCCGGACACATCGCTTGCAGGCTCGACGCTAGGAAAATACCAGCTCCTCGAGAAAATCGGCTCTGGCAGCATGGCGGATGTCTATCTCGCCAACGCCCCGTTCATCGATCGCCAAGTCGCGGTCAAAGTCGCAAAGCCGCTATCTGCCGACGACGAGGATAGCGATGAACTGTCGCAACGGGTGTTTTTCAACGAAGCTCAAGCCGCGGGAATGCTCAAGCACCCGCACATTACTGCGATCTACGACGCCGGCGCCGATGCGGGGTACAACTATATCGTGATGGAATACGTCGAAGATGGTCGCAGTTTGGAGGACTTTACCGTCGCTAACCAACTGTTACCGATCGACTTCGTTGCGGACATTGTTTATCAAGCCGCACTCGCGCTAGATTACGCCCATCAAAACGGCGTCGTTCACCGCGATATCAAACCACGCAATATCCTCCTGACCGCCGATAGTAAAGTAAAAATAAGCGATTTCGGCATTGCGCTAGTTGCCGGGCCAGAAGGCGGCCAGCTCACGGAAAACGCGGGCTCGCCACTCTATATGTCGCCTGAGCAAATTCTCGGTGAGACCGTAGGTTCCCAGACCGATCTATTTTCCCTGGGCGTAGTTGCTTACCAATTACTTACAGGGAAACATCCCTTTGCGGAAAGCAACCTGGAGGCGATTCAACATCGCACTTTGCACAGCAAACCAACCCCGGCGCAGGAATATCGTGCCGAAGTGCCAGACGTATTCGAGCGCATACTTAAGCGCGCACTGACTAAGGATCTCAAACACCGCTACCGCAGCGGAGCAGATCTGGCGGGTGACGTGAGCCTGATCCACGAGTTTGTCAGTGCGTCCGCACAAGTTCCGCAAGACGAAAAGTTTCGCCTCTGTCGCGATCTGGAGTTTTTCCGTGAATTCTCCGACGCCGAGATTTGGGAAATTCTCAATGCTGCGGAGTGGGAATCCAAAGCGGCAGGAGAACGCATCATCAACGAGGGTGAGCAGGAATCGTGTTTTTATCTCGTCGTAGACGGCGAGGTGGAGGTTCGCAAAGGCGAACAAAAACTCATGACATTAGTCGCCGGCGACTGTTTTGGGGAAATGGGCATGATAAGCGGCCGGGCACGGATCGCCAGCATTGTTGCCAACTCCGATATGATCATGATGCGAATCAAAGATAGCGTAATCGAACGCACATCGATAAATTCTCAACTAAAAATACAACGACAATTCATGGACGCGCTGGTCGAACGCCTCGAGATAGCCACGGAACGCATCGCCAGCCTCTCCGATACGAACTCCGAACAGGACCAAAACTAGCGCCCCCAAGCCGCCCTCGTCATGCACGCTGTCGTCCAAGAACACAAACTCTCTCTGCGAGAAACGCTCGCTATTTTGCGCCGTTTACAGGTGCTCAATGCACGCACGATCGAGCGTATCGAGGCGGGCGCGGACCCGCGCGATGGACGGCATCCTTTTGTCCATATAGCAGCGTACAACTTAAATAGTGGGGGAGAAACAAATTTCCCGTTGACAGTAGAGACGATAACGCGCTTGGTTGCGGAAGCCACAAAGTTACCTTACTACCGCATCGATCCGCTGAAAATCGATGTGACCGCAATTACCGCCTTAGTGCCCCAAGCCTATGCGACCCGCTTTCAGTTTCTGCCGGTAGAAGTCACCGAACATGCTGTCACGATCGTTACCGCGCAGCCTTTCGTACGCGAATGGGAAACAGAAATCGAACCCATCCTGAAGCGCAAAATTGTCCGTGCATTGGCCAACCCGCAAGACATCGAGCGCTACATTCAAGAATTCTATGGCGTTAGTCGCTCGCTCAACCGCGCAGAAATCGGGAAGGCGAGCGAACGCAGTGATCTGCTGACCAATTTTGAGCAACTCACCCAGCTCGGCAGCGTGGGCGAGCCCGATGCCGATGACCGACATATTGTGCATCTCGTCGACTGGCTGCTCCAATACGCTTTCGAACAACGGGCTAGTGACATTCACATTGAACCGCGACGGGCAGAATCGCTGATCCGTTTTCGTATCGACGGCGTATTGCATCTCGTACACAAGATCCCGACCTCCGTCGTCGGCGCAATCGTCAGCCGTGTCAAGAGCCTGGGCCGCATGGATGTGGCGGACAAACGGCGCCCACAAGACGGGCGCCTCAAGACGAAAACACCTCAGGGTCGAGAAACCGAGTTGCGGCTCTCGACGATGCCGACCGCCTTTGGGGAGAAACTAGTATTACGAATATTCAATCCCGAAAAGCTCGAGCAATCGTTCACCGCGCTAGGTTTTTCACGCCGAGACGCCGCGGCGTGGAATGCAATGGCCGCGCATCCGCACGGCGTGATCCTGGTCACCGGGCCGACGGGTTCAGGCAAAACCACAACTTTGTATGCCGCGTTGCGCCAACTCGCCTCGCCGGAGGTAAACGTCTGCACCATCGAAGACCCGATCGAAATGATCGAGGCAAAATTCAATCAAATGCAGGTGCAGCCGGCTATCGAGGTAAGCTTTGCAAGCGGTGTGCGTACACTGCTGCGCCAAGACCCCGACATTATCATGGTAGGTGAAATTCGTGATCGCGAGACCGCGGACGTGGCGATACAAGCCGCGTTGACGGGGCATCTCGTCTTCTCGACGCTGCACACTAATGATGCGCCGTCGGCGCTAACGCGTTTGATGGACCTCGGAATAGAACCATATCTCATTGGTGCCACCATGCTCGGCGCTATTGCCCAACGACTAGTGCGAACCCTGTGTCCGCACTGCCGCATACCGGGTGCGCCTGACTCCGAGGCGTGGCGACGAATTGTCGCGCCGGAGAAAATCCCAGCTCCGGAGCGCGTTTATGATGCTGGCGGTTGTGACGAGTGTCGCCACACGGGTTATTTGGGGCGCGAGGGAATCTACGAAATCATGGTTGTGGACGATGATCTGCGGGCGCTGATCAAGCCCAGCGTACAACCGCGCCAGCTGCGCGCGCAAGCAGCGTCGAACGGCATGCGCGTATTACGACTCGCGGGCGCCAACAAAATCGCGGCCGGAAAAACAACTTTCGAGGAAGTACTCCGCACGGTCCCGCCGCCCAGCGACGATCTGGAAACCTAAACAATTCACCCGCGCCCGACGGATCAAAACGGTGAAGTATTTCAATCGCGGCAATCGCAAAGCTAAACGGCGGCGTATTTAAGCGCGGATGCTTACGCCGATCGGTAAACGATGAACCGCGGTGCCTGTGACCGCTCGTAATGCATTCGCCACGACGGGCCCTAGCGGCGGAACGCCCGGTTCTCCTACGCCCGTGGGCGCTTCGGCGCACGCTACAATATTGCACCTCGACGCGCGGCATTTCGTCGCTCCGCAAGCGTCGGTAAGTATCAAAGTTGCTTGGCACAGCAGCACCGTTCTCGATACGAACCTCTTCGCGCAATACGGCACTAAGCGCATAACCGATCCCGCCTTCCATCTGGGCCCGCACAATATCGGGATTAATAGCAAGCCCGCAATCAACCGCACATACAACCCGATCGAGGTGGAAGCGGCCGTCGTCGGCTAAGGTGATATCGGCAACTTGTGCGACAAAATTCTGGAACGATGCGTGAACCGTGACGCCCCGCCCGCGCCGCGCCTCTCGCGGTGGCTTACCGGCTTTTTCTAAGGTGGGATCGAGCACGCTCAAGTGGCGCGGATGGACGCGCAAAAGGCGCCGCCGCAACGCGACGGGGTCTTGACCGGCCGCTGTAGCTAGTTCATCGAAAAACACGTCGGTCGCAAAGCCATTGTGGGTGTGGCGAACCGACCGCCACCACAACGTCGAAATTTTTGCGTCGGCGAGGTGGAGATCACAACGCATATTCGGGATCGCGTATGGGAGGTTATGAGCTCCTTCGAGACAAGTGCGATCGACGCCATCGTTGACCATCGCAGCAAGCGGCTTACCGAGCAAAAACGACTGTGCCGCGATACGATGCGTCCACGCAACGATGTTACCGTGTTCATCGATACGGCCGCGAAGCTGATGAGGTGACAACGGACGATAAAGCCGATAGCCTTAACTTTCAATACTTATCAGATAGAAATTAATATTTAAATAAGATCTAGCTAATTAGATGCGATATCTTGAAAATTCTTAAACTGTACTCAACGTCTAAACGAACGCTCTGGGGGATTTGTGTCGCCTTATTAGCCGGCGTCACCTCGAATGTTCTCGGCGCCGGTTTGGGTGCGGCCTTTTCGACGTTCGACCGGGCCATGGCCACGTTTGATCCCATCGGCAAACATGTGCGGCAACCCTTGGAACGCGCCGTGCCCCGGCTACGCTTCAAGGGGTTCTATCGCCACTGGTCCGACCTGCTCATGGAGGAAGATCACAGCGTCGGATTTCGCAATCAGGACTTTCGCTTTCTACAACTGCAGAATCTGCTCGAAATTGAGACCGCCTATCACTTCGCGCCGGGGCTCGATCTCAATGGCGTTGCACATTTTCTGTATGATGGCGTCTACGATTGGCAAAGCAGCAACGGCTTGTTCGCCGATCAGATAGACCGTACCGCGGAGCTCTACCACGACACCGAACGCACGTTAAGGGAACTGTATGTCAGTTACCGCCGCCCCCACTTTGACTTGCTCGTGGGCAAACAACAGATCGCTTGGGGCAAGATGGACGGCCAATACATCGACATTGTCAACGCCATGGATCGCCGCGAGTCAGTGCAACTCGAGACCGAAGACTACGAGTGGCGACGTTTGCCGACGTGGATGGCGAACGCGACGTTTCATTTCGGCAGAAATTCCTTGCAGGTACTGTATATTTTCGATTTCGAACACGATCGCAACGCACTGCCCGGCTCTCCTTGGGCCTCGCCGCTAGTCCCGCCGCCAACAGCAAGCGGCGACATCTTACTACCCGCGGTGCGACCGGAAACGGACGATTTTGGCGATCACGAATTTGGTTTGCGCTTCGATCGAGCGGCCGGCGCGCTGACTTACGGCTTCGTCTATGCCTACATGTGGGACAAAAACCCGGTCACACGCGTCGTCGGTACGGCGCAACGCGGTGGCGCGACCGCATTACGTTTGCAAGCTCGTCACGAACGGCTTCACCATGTCGGCATCACCGCAGATTACGCCACGACCTTGCCAACGCTGCCGCTGGTCGGCGCTGTGCCAGCGGTATTTCGCATCGAAGCTCTGTGGACGGGCGGTGTTCGTTTTGTCGATTTCGCCAAACAAAATGCCGCGCGCCAGGGTTTTAATACGAACGGGACCGAAGAACACGACACGCTGCGGGCGGCCGTGGCGGTCGAATTTGGACTCCCACACAACACGACGTTGATTTTACAACCCTCTTACAATCACACTTTCGGCTGGAAAAACACGCTCGGAGGCGGTTTCGGTGCAGCGTTCCGTGACGAATGGAGCGTTATTCCCGTAGTTTTTATATCGAGACCGTTCGCGTTTACGCGCGACCGACTCGACATAGAATTCACAGCATTTCCGGTTGTCAGTGGCCCCGAGCGAGGCTGGCAAGGACTCAAAACGAAACTACGACTGAAATACAAAATCTCGCAGTTCGTTAATGTACAACTCATATATAACGGTTACGACAGCGGCAGAGGTGATGAGCTCTACGGGCAATTCGACGAATGGGACAATTTCGGTTGGGAATTGAGTTATGAGTTCTAAACATCGTGCAACGCCACCCGCCATTTGGCTTGTGAGCCTGGTGATAGCGCTGCTCTTCGCCCAAGCCAGCCTCGCGCAACAACGCACTTGGCGCACCGCCGATGAACTCAGCGACGCGGACCAGGCGCTATTCGATGCGCGCAAACAAACCGCACGTGATCCCCAGATCCCTTATCTGCCCGCGGCCCGCTTCCCGTTTGAAGCGCCCTTTACGGCAGAGGAAATGGGGTACCGCTTGAGCGAGTTCGTGCATATATCGCGCTGGTCACACGCGCTCATCGATGTCTTTGGCGTTATCACGAGTTCCGGCTATATCAATCAAAGCGCGGGCGTCACTTATATCATGCAAAACGCCGATGACGGCTCAGCGGGATATCTATATGGAACGAAAGCAGGAGAGGAGTACTCGCGCTGGCTCATCTATACGGTGTTTCCACCCGAAATCGAAGCTGAGCAACAACTGTGGATCCCCCGCCGCACCGATCTCGAATCGTCGACAAAAATGGATTTCTTCGTCTATTCACCGCAGTTACGACGCGTGCGCCGGCAGCCACAGCCGCGACGCGATCAACGCTTCCCAGACAATGCGCAAACCTTTGACGACGTTATAGGTCGTGACGCTTGGGAATTCGAATGGTCGCTAATTGGAACCGATGTCCTCTACGAAACGGTACGCTTTCCAAACACCCGCCCGAGCATGGTGATAAACGACGCCACGCGCGGGTTTGTCGAACGCGCCGCGGGCGATTTCAAACCTATGGGAACCAACTACCCGCATTATCGAGACGACGGCGGTGTAGATTGTTGGGTCATCAAAGCGGTTGCACGCCCCGAATGGCTGCCCGACTACAGCGAAAAAACACTCATCTACTGGGTAGACAAACATTACTTCTACCCGCTTCGGATGGAAAAATATAACCACGACGATGAACTTATCATGATCGAAGTTCGCAACGCCAAACAAGAACACCCGGCACGTGAGGGTTTCGGTTATGCGGCGTTTATGTCCATCTATTGGGACGTGCCACACGATCTCATCACCTACAGCGTGCACGATGCGCATACCGTGCGGGTGTGGACTGCTGAAGAACGAGATACGATTTTTACCGCGGAATTCATGCGTCGGCAGTGGTTAATCGAACCCCTGAAATCACAGGCCCTAATACCCGAGCCGGAGCAATACTTCATGCGCCCACACGTCGACCGCGATAAGTTTCCCGGGCATCGGAAAATAGTGCTCTCAGCGCAACTCGCGGCGCGCATTGCGGCGCAGAATGCGGCCGGTCACCTCGTTTTTGAAACACCAAGCAAAGCCGATCTCGCCGCGCAATGATAACGGGGACGCTACGGTCCCAAGCAAACCAGCGCCGTTTCATTTTCGCTGTTGTCGTTCTGTTGGCGGCCTGTACTAGCGAACAGGCCGCGATCGAGGGCCTGCCCAGCGGGCCCCTCCGCCTCACCCTGGCGATGGATCCGCCGGCACCCATGGCGGGCGAGACACCAACGCTAGCGTTCCACCTGTCCCACACCGCGACCAAAAAACCCGTCGTCGATCTGCAAGTTATTCACGAGCGCGTTATGCACAATTTCATTGTCGCGCGCGATTTTTCGAGCTTCGCCCATATTCACCATGAAGATTTCAACGCCCTCGACAAACGCGATCTCGACAGCGCGACGTTTCGTTTTCCATACACCTTTCCGCGTCCCGGCCGCTACCGGATCGTCACTGAATTTACCCATCGCGACCGCACCTGGGCGAAGCATTTCGACGTCGATGTTCGCGGCAGCGTTACCGGTCCCGCGCCGATCCCAAAACCGCGCTACGTCGATCGCCAAGAGGCCTATCAAGCCGACTTGCATGTCGCTAGCATCCCATTGATCGCGGCGCAGGAAGTCGATCTAACCGTACGCCTCACGCGGGATCGTTTACCGATCCGTGACCTCAAGCTATACCTTGGGTCGGAGGCACATGTCGCGCTATGGCGCACCGACGGCGCGCATTTCGGCCATACGCACGCCTACACTTCGGCCATGGCAAAGCTGTCACGACATTTGCGCGAGGCGCCGGATGCGGAAAGTATGAGCCGCATGATGGCAGCGATGATGTCCACGCCCGCTCAGTTAGAATTTCCGGGCCCCGAGATACCGCTCAAGTATCGTTTTCCCGCCCCAGGACTGTATGTTGTTTTTGTGCAGCTTGCGCCGGGAGGAAAACCACGTGTATTCGACTTCGTTGTCGAAGTCGGCGCGGCATCGGCGCACGAGCGTGACCATTGAGAACGCGCGCTCTGGGCGTGGTGTTGGCGCTCTTAGCGAACGCGACGACATGGGCTGGTCACGGGATGTTCAACGCCTTTGCGGATATCGACTGGCTGCCACCGCCAGGCGTCGTTCCCGGTCAAGCGACGTATTGGCTTGACCGCCTTCATGAACGTAGCCTACGCGCATTGGCGTTGTGTGATGACGTTAAGCTCATTGCCTACTTGCAAAACGCCCGCGAACGGCTCGCCGAGATGATGCTGCTGATTGATCGTAGTGATATCGCCAATGCCAAGACCGCGGTGGCAGCCTACGACGACGATGTGCGTCAAGTCACGAGCTTACTGAGCAGGCTCCCGCCAAGCGCTACTACGGCGAGCTTACGGGTCGCCAACGCCCTGTTGGAACATCAATACATTGCCACCTTTGATTATCTCGATCGACCGAAAAACGGCCGTCGGGTCATTGGCCAGCTTGTCGCGACGGCAAACTCACGCTACGAAAAAATCCGCGCGCGGCTTCCGGCGGCTGAGCGTGCCGGTTTGTTTTTCAAAGAAGAGGAAGTTCGTTGGGCGTGGGAAATGGCGCGCCAAGGTGACGCTCAAGGACTCTAACCTACTTTCGCGGCCAGCCGTGCCAGTGGCTCTAGTATTGCCGGTGAGTACGGCGCCTGCAGGTAGAAAATCATTAAATCCACGCCCGCTTCATTAAACGCATGACAGGATTCTTCCAGCGCCGGCAAACACTCGGTATTGGCGCGCTGGTGGACCGAAGTCATGATGTCGGCAGGATCGCGTCCGGTCGCCGTGCACAGCTGATTCAGGAGCGCACGCTTTTCTTTGAAACCCGCCACGTCGAACCCCGAATAATTCCAATGCTGTGCGTGACGTGCGACCGCGGGCAGCATGCGCCGTTCTCCTTTTCCGCCGAGGCAGATTGGCGGGTGAGGTTGCTGCACGCCAGGTGGGTTATTGCGCGCTTCCGTAACTTGATAATACTTGCCATGGAATGTTGTGGTTTCTTCGCAAAGCATGCCGCGAATGATAGCCAGCGCTTCATCAAAACGATCGAAACGTTCCTTCATGGAACCCAACTCGATGCCGTAGGCGTTACATTCTTCTTCGTTCCAACCAGCGCCTAAACCCACTTCCAAGCGCCCGTTACTAATGATGTCCAGGGAGGAAATCATGTTCGCAAACACGGCCGGGTGCCGATAGAGAATTCCGGCAACCATGCAACCTATACGGATGCGCGTCGTTGCTTGGGCGAGGGCGCTCAAAGTTGTCCACGCCTCCATGCAAGGGCCGCTGGTATCCTCTGCGAGGATCGGATAGAAATGGTCAAAATTCCACGCGGAATAGAATACTTCCATCGAATCCGCTTCCTGCCATACAGATAGCATGTCGTGAAAGTTGGTGAATTGCGGTGGTGTCTTGATCGCGTATCGAATGGTCTTAACCCTCCTCGCTTTGTAGGACTTTGCGTGCCACAATCGTCGCAGCGAATAAGGCAACCCGACGAGTGAAGCGACCTGATTCACCGTGCTGTTTAGGGGGCGTACTATAACAGCAGTCGTCTTGTCGCAGACAGCGATACCTACTCATGAACTCAAGTGACCCGCAAATTAGTCCGCATTAATGCCGTTAGGACGCAGTCTAAACGCAGTGCGAGAAATCCACTAGCAACACTCATTCGCTCGGCACGAATTCCGTTCTTGGTACTTACGCCGATTTGTGTGGGTCTCGGCTGGGCCGCGGCGGTGTACACTCACAACGCATCACAACTCGACTCGCTGAACCTGATGCTCGCACTCCTCGGCGTGATCGCAGCTCACGCGAGCGTTAATTGGCGTAACGAGTACATCGACTTCAATAGCGGCCTCGATCAACAAACGTACCGAACACCGTTTAGTGGTGGCAGCGGCGCGTTAATCATCGCACCAAAAGATCTTGCCATCGTGCATCGAGCAAGTTTTGTCGCCCTGGGCGTAACGATTATCGTCGGGCTGTGTTTAATTGTGCGCGCCGGCATCGCGGTCCTCCCGTTTGGCATTGCCGGCATCGCTTTGGTCAGTGCTTACTCGACGTGGATAAACCGACATCCGCTGATCTGCCTTCTCGCACCCGGCATCGGACTTGGTCCGATAACAGTAGTCGGTACCTATCGTGTGCTCACGGGTGAGTTTTCATACGTGGCGCTAATCGTCTCACTCGTCGCGTTTTTTTTAACCAGCAATCTGTTGTTACTGAACCAGTTTCCCGACCGTGAGGCGGATGCCCGCTGCGGACGACGACATATTCCCATCGTCTACGGCACGGGCGTGAGCATCGTTATTTATCGCCTCTTTGCGGTGGCCGCCGGGATTGTGATTAGCCTGGGCGTGGCGCTGCGTTACCTGCCACCATCGTGCCTCACGGCGCTAGCGTCGCTCAGCGTAGCGTTCATCGCCGCCAGCGGCGCACAGCGCCACGCCGATAGGGCCGCATATCTGGTACCGTATTTGGCGCTGAATGCGATCGCAGCGATAATAACGCCGCTCTGCTTGCTCATCGCTTTGGGCGCTACATAGCATGCCTGCGTCTTAGCGCGAGCTAGTCGGTAAAAAAATCGTTGAAATGACCCGCAGCGGCGGGTTAATTATGATTTCCCTTGGTAAATGCCTGGGGCGCTGTCGTTGACCAACAGAGGATGTCGATGAATACAGATACCCAACAGCCTTACGTGGGTCGCTCCGTGGTCGCACGCGATGGTGATGCATTTGTCGCCGGGCGTGCGCGGTATACCGCGGATTTCTCCTTTCCCGGCCAGCTTCATGCGTGCATCGTGCGCAGCGTGCATGCGGCCGCCAAAATCCGTGCGGTCGATTTCAGTGCTGCAGAAAAGATACACGGGGTCGTGCGCACCCTAGCGGGGCGAGAAGCCGCCCAGCAACTTGACCCCATCCCGCATTATTTGGATCCCACCGTGATCGGAGGCCGCTACACACCGGTAAGGTGTTTAGCCTTAGACGACGTAACCTACGAGGGTCAACCGGTCGCGGTCGTCGTCGCGACGGAGAAGCGCATCGCGCGCTACGCGGCCTCAAAAGTGATCGTCGAGTACGAACCGCATAGCCCCATCTTAGACGCCACCAGCGCGTTGGCAGACGGTGCCCGGCGCGTGATCTCAGACTGGGACGAAAACGTCGTCGTCAGTGCGCCGTTTGTCGGCGGCGACATCGAGCAGGCCTTCGACGCCGCTGATCATGTCGTCTCTCTAAGCGTGGACATCCACCGACAATCCACCCAGCCGATCGAAACGCGCGCCTACAATGCCGTTTGGAACGAGCAGGATAGCGCGATCACCTTATATGCGACTGCTCAGAACCCCCATCCGCTACGCTACGTGCTCGCGGCAACCTTGCGCATGCCTGAAAATCGGTTGCGCATCATCGCGCCTGCGATAGGCGGTGCATTCGGGCTGAAGATGCATGGACATCCCGAAGAAGGGCTTATCTGCCTGTTATGCAAGTTAACTCGGCGACCAGTGAAGTGGGTCGAGGACCGTCGCGAGTGTTTGCTCATCGGCGGTCGAGAACAAATTCACGAGATCGAATTAGCGCTCACCGACAGTGGCCGAATTCTTGGTTTGCGGGACCGCTTCATCGCCAATACGGGTGCGCCGTCAGCCTGTCCTGGGTGGGCGATGGCGTTTCTAACCGGTCTCACAATGCCGGGGCCCTACGATGTTGACAACATCGACGTGCACATGACCGCGGCGGTAACCAATAAACCCCCTTGGAACGCGTCGCGAGGCTACGGCAAAGAGGCGACAGCACTGGCGCTCGAATTAGCGCTCGACAAAGCCGCGCGAGCACTCGATATTGACCCCGCCGCCATGCGACTGCAGAACTTTATCCCGGCAGATTCGTTCCCGAATACACGTCCGACAGGGCTGATACTCGATTCCGGCGATTACCACGCAACCTTACAGAAGGCCTTAGATCTGATCGGCTACCAAACGCTACGGACACAACAAGCAACGGACCGCAAACAGGGCCGCTACGTCGGTATCGGCATGGCCTATGAGTTGACGCCCGAGGGTGGCGCAATCCCTGGGACCATGGTCGCCGGTTATGATACGTCCACCGTAAGACTCGATCCCAGCGGTACCGTGACCGTCTTGACCGGGGTCACGAGCCCTGGCACTGGAAATCCAGTCGGCATCGCGCAAATTGTCGCCGACGAACTCGGGGTTGCTTACGACGATATCCGCGTCTTGCAAGGCGATACGCAAACCTGCCCCTACGGATTCGGTAATTACAGCGGCCGCAGCACGATAGTCGGCGGCGGCTCCGCCGCATTAGCCGCGCGCAAAGTGAAAGAAAAAGTAGTCGATCTCGCAGCACGCCTGCTCGAAGTCGCGGCCGAGACGGTTACGGTGCGCAACGGCGTCGTCTCTAGTAGCGATAAACCCGGAACCACGCTCACCATCGCGGAAGTCTGTTACGCGGCCTACACGCGCGCCTACGATATCGCGGCGAGTGTCGAACCACCCCTGGAGGCGAGCGCAACATTTCGGCCCGGGCTTATTCGCCATGCGCCGGACGAAAACGGCAATATCAACCCCTACCCGAGCTATTCGAATGCTGCCTATGCATGCGTGTGTGAGGTTGACATTGATACGGGGCGAATTTCGCTGTCGAAATTCGCCGTCGTACACGATTGCGGAAAAGTCATTAACCCTGTACTTGTCGAAGGGCAAGCGTGTGGGGCGATCGCGTTCGGGATCGGCGGCATGTTAGGCGAGCAAATCATCCACGATACGGGCGGTCGGCAACTCACGACCGACTTTATGGACTATGTTATGCCCCGCGCGCTCGACGTGCCGGCTGTCGCAATGGGTCACCACGACAGCCCTAACCCGGTGACAATGTTAGGTTTGAAAGGTGCCGGCGAAGCCGGCGTAGGCGGTTCTGCCGCCGCGATCATCAATGCCGTCAACGATGCGCTCGCGCCGTTTGGCGTCGAGATTACGAAGTTACCACTATCAGCACCGCGTCTATGGCACGCATTGCAAGCCGCCCAGCGGCGCGCCGCGCCGAAGAAGAGCGATAAAGCCGCATGAGTTTATATCCACAGTTCGCGCGACCGCGCTCCCTGGCACAAGCGACCAGCTTGTTATCTAGCTTAGCCAATGGCGGGACGATCATCGCGGGTGGCCAAGAACTCATGCCACACATGAACTACGGCAGACTCGAGCCAGAAGTATTGATCGACATAGGCGCCCTGGCCGAGCTAAAGGCGATCAAGCTTGACGATGGTGTACTCGCGCTCGGCGCGCTTACCTCGCATCGCGAAATCCAGCGTAATGAACAAATCGTAACCGCGCTACCGATACTCGCCCATGCGGCTACTCACATCGGGGGTGGCTGGCAAGTACATAACCGGGGCACGATAGGTGGGAATATTGTCGCCGCACATCCACTCTATGACATTGTACCGCCGTTGCTCGTTGCGGACGCAAACATAACGCTGTGCGATAGCGACGGTACCCGCAGCATGAGACTAGACGAATTGTTGCGCAACCCGCATCACGGTCTTGGCTCGACGGCGATTTTGGTGCGCATCGAAGTGCCGATCACAAGCGAGACCACCGGCTGGGGCTATGAGAAGTTAAAACTGACTCAAGGCAGCTATGCGTCTGCGAATGCCGCAGCGCTCGTAGAGTTGGATACCAACAAGCACACCACGAAAATTAGGCTCGCCCTGGGTGCGGTAACAGAAATTCCGATCCTTCTGACCGACGAACTCGCAAGCTGTGTCGGACAGCCGGTAGACGAAAGTGCGCTAGAGTTCATTGCGGATCAGTGCGTCGCAGCAGTCGCAAACCCGCTAGATGACCAGCGCGGCGATGGCGAGTATCGACGCGCGATGGCGGGCGTCGTCGGTCGACGCGCGGCAATGGCCGCAGTTTCCCGGATGCTAGAATTTATGGACCAACCAGAAAAATAACCTCATGGCGAATTAAACGATGGATGATTTACTCGAAGACTATGTGTTGTTGAAATGCCGCGTGAACGAGGCACTCGTTGAAACAGAGGTCAACCCGGGGCTGTCGCTATTGGATTTTTTGCGTGAGGAGTGCGGGCTAACCGGTACACACATGGGTTGTATGACCGGGCACTGCGGCGCCTGCACGGTCATGATAGATGGTGAAGTCGCAAAGTCCTGCCTCACCTTAGCCGCGAGTGTGACTGACAGACGGATCACGACCATCGAAGGTATCGCAAACGAGAATGGCTCGCTGCATCCGGTGCAACAGGCATTTTGGGATGAGTCTGGCTTGCAGTGTGCGTTTTGCGCACCGGGCATGGTGCTGGCAACTGTTGCCCTATTAAGAGGTAATCCCGAACCTAATGATCGTGAAATTCGCGAGGCGATCGCCGGGAACTTGTGCCGATGCACCGGTTATCAGAGCATTGTGCGAGCAGTACATGCTGCATCCAAACTCGCGATGCAGGTTGCGAAAAGCTAATCGATCAGGAAAGGAGAAAACTATGTGTGCGGTAGCAAATGATATTCGGACCCTTAAAGTGCAAGACGCAACGCCAGCTGCAGTTGCGCCATACGGACAGATACTCGGCTATGACGAGAGTATAGAGCCGATGCCGATCGACTTTTATGACGGCACTGTCGAAGTGCGGCGAACGGTGGATTTCATATCCGATAACCAAACCGAGTTGCCGCTCGTCACCATCAACCGGCGACCGTTTGATGTGCGCTGGATGGAGCGCCACTTCAAGCATACGCAGACTTTTATCCCGCTCAGCGGCAAACCGATCGTTGCCGTATTGGCGCCCCCGAACGACCAGCAAACTCCCGATCTCGACAAGGTCAGTGCGTTCCGTTTCGATGGCTCGGCCGGGTTTACGATGAAGCTGGGAACATGGCATGAATTTCCGTTCGCGCTCGAAGATAATACCCACGTGATCGTCATCTTGCGACAAGAAGCGACCGATGGTTTAGTGCGTGATAACGTCATTCAAAATGAGGCGGAAAGCCCCGATCTTGAAAAAAGAGATTTAGCGCATCGCTGCGGCGTGTCGTTTCGTCTCGAATTCTAGCTGCACGCGTCTACTCGCAGTCTGTCGGACTTAGGCAAACGCAGCGAGCGACTCCGGCCCTATCCTCGGCTAGAGCCGGTTGAAAAACTAAGCTACGCGCCCCTCTGCGGCGTCGCGTACCCCTGCGCGCCTCGCTTGACTCACGCGGCGCCTATAGGGATTAGTTCCCGAGGCAGATGCTGCCCTCACCCATCGGAGCCGCATCCCCCGCGACGTTGGCATCCGCACGGGGGCAGGTTTGTTCAAGCCCACCTCGCGAATTGACGACAACGTCAATAGCACATTCACGCGCGCCGTCCAAAATGTACGGCAACTTGAATGAACCAGAAAAACTGCCGGTTCTAGTCTTAATCTGAGTAGATTCTGTGACTACGCCTCGCACCCTATGCGGCTAAGGTAGTCTCGTATCAACGACAGATAAGTATTTGAGAAACCTAAGCATGCATTTACCACTCCTCGGTCAGTGGACGCCTACGATCAGAGATAAAGTGATCGCGATCACGTTGATATCCTCGACCCTGGCGATTTTCGTGTTTGCCTTGCTGGTCGTGCTCGCCGACTTTCGCTCTGAGCGGGCGTCTGCAAAAGAAAATCTAGGTGCGACTGTGCGAGTCGTGGCACTGAATAGCTCCGCTGCACTGGTTTTTGCGGATGTTGACGCAGCAGTCGAAATGCTCAACGCGCTGATCGCCGAAACGACGATCGTCGACGCTGCGATCTTCGACGCAAGCGGCAAGCTATTTGCTCGCAGCAGTGTCACCGAGGTCGATGCTCACATTAACGACAAGGACATCTACGATTACAGTGACGACATACCGGCGCGCTCGTGGTGGAATTTTGCGCGTCCGCTAGCCCGATGGAGACACTTGCACATCGATCAAGCGATCGTCGTCGGTGACGAACCAATTGGCGTAATCATGGTCCATGCCGATCTCGAACGCCAATGGGCGGGACTCGCGCAGGATTTTGTTTACATCGCCCTAGTAGCGAGCGTGGCATTTCTATGTGCCTATATTCTGGCTTCCAACCTGCAGCGAAAAATTACCGAACCAGTCAAAGCGCTGTCCGATGCAGTAAGTAGCGTAACCGGCGATCGCGACTACACCGTCCGCGCGGAGCGCAAAACCGACGATGAACTAGGCCTTTTAGTGGACGGCTTCAACGACATGCTGTTGCAGATCCAAGAGCGAGATCGCGCGCTCAGTCGTGCCGTCGACGAATTGCGAATCGCCAAAGACGAGGCGGAGACTGCAAGCCGGACGAAAAGCGAGTTCCTCGCCACGATGAGTCATGAAATACGCACACCTATGAACGGTGTCTTGGGCATGGCCCAATTAATGCAGAAAACCAAATTGGACGCGCAGCAAACGAAATTCTTGAGCATGATCCGTACTTCCGGGGAGGCCTTATTAGCAATCATTAATGATGTACTCGATTTCTCCAAAATCGAAGCCGGTTACATGGCGATCAGCACCGTCGATTTCAGTTTGGCCGAAACTATAGATGACGTAATAGAGATTTTCAGCGGCTCGACCAAGCGCAAAGGGATCGCGTTAAGCTACGTACTCCCCACCGAACTACCGCTTGCGTTGCATGGAGATGAGGACCGCATCAGGCAAATTCTAGTGAATTTGGTGAGTAACGCCGTTAAATTCACCGAGTCCGGACATGTCTTCATCGAAGTGATTGACGTGGACATAAGATCACAGGATGTTGGCTTTACTGTCGTCGTCGAAGACAGCGGGATTGGGATATCTGCGGATAAATTGACGTCGATTTTTGACCCATTCCAACAAGCAGACGGATCGACGACAAGACAATACGGCGGGACCGGTTTAGGGCTGGCGATCTGTAGGCAGATCGCTGAATTGATGGGCGGAGAAATCACTGTAACTAGCACACCGAACCACGGATCACGATTTTTACTGCGGTTACGGCTTTGTCACGCAACAACCGAGCCGGGCATTGCTTCCATAATTCACCCTGTCCACTACGGTACCGCGCTCGTCTACAGCGACGTCGCACGGCGCCGTCAACATTTCGCAAATATCGCGATTCGACTCGGCCTCGATCCAATATGTTCACATTGTTGGGACGAGATGCACGCCATCGCTATCGCAATGAGCGACCTTCGCCTAGTGATGATCGATCTCCCCGACGGTCCCGTTCAGATGTCACCGGATACACTGCCCCACTTAGATGTGAACGAGAATGTCGCCGTACGCTACATCGCCTACCCTGACCAGGAAGAAGCGCTGTCAGCACTGATCTCACCTGCCGACATTTTAGTTAAACCCGTTCGCTTTCAAGCTATTATCGATGATCTAGCAACCGCGCTCGACATTGACCCACCGCGCAAGCCCGCCGTTCTTACCGATGAACGCGAGCGGCCGTTATCTGTAAGGAATATCATATTGGCTGAAGATAACGTCGTTAACCAAGTGGTCGCCACCGAGATGTTAGAGCTTCTTGGTTGCGCCGTTACCATCGCGAACAATGGTCGCGACGTATTGGATCTAATGCTCGCGCACGGAGATGACTTTGAAATGATCTTAATGGATATTCAAATGCCCATAATGGACGGCATCGAAGTGACCAAACTGTTGCGGACGAACACGGCGGGCGCTGCCGCCAAAATCCCTATCGTCGCTTTGACTGCCAACGCATTAGAGGGCGACGAAATCCGATTTTTATCAGCTGGCATGGATGGCTATCTAAGCAAACCGTTCTCTATGGATCAGTTGCGTAACACATTAATAAAACACCAGGCGAACTCACACGATGTCGTTTAGTTTTTATTTTTATCATGAAGCTGCCTGGCGAAAACTTATGCGCTCATTTCACCCGCAAGATTACTTAGACCCCACAAGGCCTATCCGATTCGTACATAAATTTTTTTTGCTGACGGTTATCTGCGCCACCGCGTGGCATTTTGACGTTTACGGGACACCACGTGAACCGTCTTTGGATCAATTACTGGAGCTGAGCTTAGAGGAACTGGTGAACTACGAAGTTATTACGCCCACAAAAACCGCCACGCGACTCATCGATGCACCCGGGGCGGTGACGGTGATTACCCATGACCAGATTCAACGCTCCCCGGCACAAACGATTCCGGAGTTACTCCGCACTGTAGCAGGGGTCAATGTCCGCTGGAACGCCATGATGCAGACGATTAATATCCGCGGGTTCGGCTCAAATCCCTTTACCAACAAAGTGCTGTTGCTTATCGATGGGATCCCATACAACTCATGGAATAAAGGTGGTTTTCCTCAGCACCCCGGGTTTGATTTCTTTAATCTAGATAACGTTAAACATATCGAAGTCGTGCGCGGCCCAGGGTCCGCACTGTATGGCGAGAATGCCTTTAACGGTGTGATAAATATTCTCAGCTTATCAGGCGACGAACTCCCCAAAACCCGCGCAAAACTCTTTGGCGGCGATCGTAATACCGCCTCCTTCACACTCTCCCACGGCCAAACATTCAACGATGATTTATCGATCTATGCGTCCGGCCGCGTCATGCAGAGTCAATTACCGACGCGATTATGGTTTGACGAAAGCGACGCCGACGCGCAGGCATACGACCTTTTTTTCAAAGGTCGCTATAAAGATTTGACACTATCCTATTACCGCAGACAGGACAAATTCGACGGTTTTGAAGAAGCGCTAAATATTCCAGACGCAATTTTTCGCAGCATCGACAAAGTTCGCCAGACCATCAACATTGCCTCGTTCGAATATCAAAAGCGCTCCGACAGCGGCCGCTGGTCGTTCGAGACACATGGATCCTACGCAAATCGGGATGGCGCCCACTGCGCTAGCTGCCACGCACGCACTCAGTCTCTCGATAGCCGAGCGGCATCCGGTGGCCACCCCCATCGGAATAAATCTACCGAAGATCACGGTTATCAAGCATTCGTCAACGCACAATTAGGTCTGCATGCGTTTAAACATCACAACTTAGTTGTCGGAAGTGAACTCCGCCACCTTGATAGTGGCGACCACGCGCGCGAATTGCATGGACGGGTCGGTTCACCGTTGCAGGGCAAAAAGCCTGTAACCCACTATACAAAAGGTGCGCTGTTCATCCAAGATCTTTGGGAGTTATTCGACAACAAGCTACAGCTCGTCGCCGGCCTCCGCTACGACACGCGCACATTCCCACGCTTATTCGGCGATGCGGTATTCCCGCGCCTTGCGGCCGTGTATAAACCGAGCGCTCAACTTGTCATTCGTGCCGGCTGGGCCAAGGCTGCGCGCTATCCGTCGTTTAGCGAATTATATCAAAACACTTGGTTCATTTCGGCCGAAACCCCGAGCGGCGTTATTCCACTCTCGAGCTTCATTGCCAATCCCGATTTAAAACCCGAAGAACTTGAGACGATCGAGCTCGGATTTCAGTATGAATATTCGCCACAACTGCAATTCAAGCTCGACTTATATCAAAACCACATCGACCATTCGATCGTCATCGCCTATCCCCGCTTCCGTTACGAGAACCATCCCAATGACGTGCGGACACGTGGGTTTGAAATAGAAGTTCGCGCTGAACCATTTGACAATTTATCAACTTTCGCAAATTGGTCGTATCAGGACGACGATCAAAGCGGCAGCGGCCGCGATAGCGCCGGCAACCGGATCGAGTTTAGCTATGCGCCAAAACATAAATTCAACATCGGCGCGACCTTCACCCCGATTAGGGGGTTTACAGCAACGTTCGACTTAAGTTGGCGTGACGAATATCTAGCGCCGAGCTTTTGGTATATGTTCGCTTTCCCAACCAATCCTCGAGTGCGCCCCCTAGACGACTATGCATTGCTTAATATCGCGCTGAGTTACGTCCTGCCACTTGGCGATTCGCGCGGTAATAAACCGTGGCGCGTTAGCTTTTATGCGAAAAACTTGCTGGATGAGGAACCGTACGAAACATTGAATGGGGTTGACGGCCGCATAGCCGGTCGCGAATTTTTCCTGAGCTTAGAGTATACCTGGTCCCGGTAAGATCCAGCGCCGTCCCGCAGTGAAATCAATAACAAAAAGCCCAATTACGCGCACGTGTTTGACGTTAATACTTACACTAAGCACTCATATTAGCGCCGTAGAATCTCAATCCATGGATCATGTTACTTTCGCGAAATTAAAAACCGCGTTTCTATTCAACATAGCGAAATTTGCAACCTGGCCGGATGCGGGCCAGGAAATTCGTATTTGCGTGCATGCCGAGACGACGATGACAAACCTCGTGCACCAACTAAACGGTCGGGATATTGGTATGAACCAACAACGCATTGTCGTTTCGGACGATTTGCAGCCCGGCGGTTGCCATATTATATTCGTCGAGTACGGAGATTCTCACACTAGCGGCCAAGCTTTAAATCGCGCGATAAAATCTTACGATGTATTGCTGATTAGCGACAGACCGGATGCGCTAGAAAGCGGTTATACGATGCAGTTTTTTGTGGTGGATGGGAAATTACGGTTTGCGGTCAACAAAAACCGCTTAAAAGACGCCAAGTACAAATTAAGCTCGAAGCTGATGAAATTGGCACGCGAACGCCGCTAACGGCGCGCGCGCCGCCCGAATACGGCACGAAACGCGCGCAGCGCCGGCGCCAGCAATAGCACTATCCTGCGACTGGGCTAAGCTGTAGACTGCCAAGAATATTATTTACACTGCAAGTTGTTTAGTGAGCGGAACAAAGTGAAACGACGACATTTCAATACCACCCTAGTGGCAACAGCCTTAGCTACTCTGAAAAGCAATAGGGTACTCGCGGATCGCAGCGAAGCATGGTCCTTAAGCGCAGAAATCGCTGAATGCTGTAGTTGTGAGATACCTTGTCCGTGCAATTTTGGCCGACCAACAAAACTACAATGCGACGGATCACGTCTAATTCAAATTACGAACGGCCACGTCAACGGCAACGATCTCGCCGGGATTTCTTTTGTCGCCACCTTTGAGATGCGCAAGTGGGTAAATCTCTATGTGGACGAGACATTAAGCGAACGGCAAATGCAGGCGTTCGATGCCATACTGCCAATCGCTTTCGCTGGTTTTAATAAGCTTAAACGGGTCATAGAGCGCGTCCCGCTCACCGTGAAACGCAGCACCGACACCGTCGCCTTCTCTGTCCCAAACTCCCAGGTCGAGATGAAAATGTTGCGCGGCTTAGGTGGCACACCAATTACGATAGCCGGCTTGCCCTCGCCAGTCTTCCACCATTACACCCAGTACGAATCAGTCATTCATACCCACCAAAGTAAAGCAGGTCAATTTTCACACAAGGGCACAAACGGCTTTACTTCACGCATGATAGTCAATAGTAACGCTTAGCACGCGGAGCTGCGGGACGATTCGCAGCCACTGGTAAACTCACACCAGAGACGAGCACGGGTGGGTTTTCGTCAACCCCGTGGGTGGTGTGCCTTGTGCAGTGACTTCAAGCGTTCGCTCGCGATGTGGGTATAGATCTGTGTGGTCGAAATATCGTTATGCCCTAACAACATTTGCACCACGCGCAAATCCGCTCCATGATTCAACAAATGCGTAGCAAACGCGTGTCGCAATGTATGCGGTGACAAACTACGATCAATACCCGCGGTCTTAGCGTACTTTTTTATCCGATACCAAAAAGCTTGGCGCGTCAGTGCATTCCCCGAGGGACCAGGAAATAGTGCGTCGCTTAAGCGCCGCCCGAGCAACTGTGGCCGTGCGATGCGTAGATATCGATCTAACCAGTCGACCGCGTCTTCGCCGAGCGGGACGAGACGTTCCTTACTTCCTTTACCGATGATACGGACGACACCCTGTCCTAGATTGATTTGCACCAGGCTTAGCCCGACGAGTTCGGAGACACGTAAGCCGGTAGCATATAACACTTCTAACATCGCGCGGTCTCGCAAACCGATCACCGTGTCAACCGCCGGACTTGCGAGCAATTTTTCAACCTCTCCCTCACTCAAACTTTTCGGCAAGCTCCGCCCGATGCGCGGATTGCTCAGATGCTGAGTCGGGTCCCGCATAATGAGGCGCTCACGCAGCAAATAAGCATATAGACGTTTGCACGCCGACAAGCGACGCGCACTCGACCGCGCCGCAAGCGTCGTCGCATACGCGGCAAAAAAATCGTAGAAATCCGCTTCCTGAGCCGCCAACAGATCGATATCTCGGGCTTCGAAAAATTTCGTAAGCGCGCGAATGTCGCTGCGGTAAGCAGCGACGGTATTGCCGCTGAGCCCGTATTCTGCCCACAGATGGTCCAAGAACCTTTGAATGTGTCGCGCGTGACCCACCTTAGAAATATTGTTAGGAGTAATCTCGCCCTACTATACTTAAAGTGGATGCAAATAATGACCGCCTATCAACTACGATCAAATTAATGACGCCCTCGAAATCCGTTATCTACACTGGCGATCTCGCACTTTATCATTTACCCACGTGTTGGTTCTGTATGCTGGTTCGGCATACGATCGACGATCTTGGTATCGATGTAGAGCTGCGAAATATCGCCGCTCACGAAGAACACAGAGCGGCGTTGATTAGCGGAGGTGGTCGCGCGACAGTGCCCTGCCTGCGCGTCGAAAGTGACGACGGGACTATCGAATGGATGTACGAATCAGCGCGGATCCGTGACTACTTAAACGCTCGCTTCGGCACCGATCACTAATGCAAGGGGCTCGAAATCAGGGCAAATAGTGCGTCGCCGAAAAATATCCCAACGCGCCCTGCGCTGTTATTTAATTTTATCTAGCTACTCGATTTTTGCGTGATCTTCTCTTTGATGCGCGCGGCCTTGCCTTTACGCCCACGCATATAATAAAGCTTTGCGCGACGGACGGCACCACGGCGTTTGACAGCGATCGAAGCAATGAGCGGACTATGAAGCGGGAATACTCTCTCAACACCCTCGCCATGGGAAATCTTGCGCACTGTAAACGACGAATTTAGCCCGCGGTTACGGCGACCGATCACGATCCCTTCGAAGGCCTGCAGGCGTTCACGATTACCCTCTTTTACCCTCACCTGCACGACAACTGTATCGCCCGGGGCGAAGTCCGGCATATCTGGTTTTAGTTGTTCCGCCTCGAGTTCATCGACGATATTCGCCATCGGTCTTGCCTCCACCATACCCCACGACCGGGGCGATCGTGCAATTTTAGCGCAATTTTGCCGTTCTATTAAGCCTCATCTTTATCGGCACTTGCGGATCCGTCCCGACGAGACTCGGCAGCGGAAAGCTCCGCCAGATAGTGCTTATCATCGGCCGTCAACCTAGCACTCGCCAGGAGATCGGGACGCCGCAACCACGTTCGCCGCACCGCATCGCGGCGACGCCAGCGAGCAACTGCTGCATGATCGCCACTGATCAGCACCGCTGGCACCGCGTCCCCATCTACGACTTCGGGGCGCGTGTAGTGCGCATGATCCAACAGACCAGTACTAAATGAATCCTGGGCTACCGAATTTGCATCACCAACGACACCCGGCAATAAACGGATCACACCATCCAAAAGCACCATCGCCGCCGTTTCTCCGCCGGTCAACACAAAATCACCCAGCGACCACTCCTCATCAACTTCGCGGCTTATGACGCGTTCGTCGACACCTTCGTAACGGCCCGCGACCAAGATGAGGTATTCGTACCCCGCTAGTTCCACGAAACCCGATTGATCTAGACGCCGACCCTGCGGTGAGAGATAGATGACATGGGCAGGAGAATCGGGGTGAGATGTCTTTGCGTGCATGATCGCCCGGCGTAGCGGCTTAGCTTTCATGACCATACCGGGCCCGCCCCCGTAAGGCGTATCGTCCACGGTACCGCGTTTATCGTCGCTATAGGCTCGCGGATTGAGCGTCTCAATGGACACGATTTCCCGGACACAGGCTCGCTGCACAACCCCGACGTTTCTAAACGCGTCGATCAACTCTGGGAATAAAGTAACGACTGTATAACGCTGCATCGCCTAGGTTTCCGACACCCAATCAACGGTTATCAGTTCCCCGTCCCGGTCGACGGCGAGCACATAAATCGAGCGCACGAAGGGGATCAAAATCACGTCAGCACCTTGCACTTCTAACACATCGTGTGCGCCGGTTTCGTGAACTCGCCTCACTGTCCCGAGATCAACATTGTTGCGATTGACCACGCGCATGCCAATCAGATCGGCCCAGTAATACTCCTCCGCATCCAAGGCGGGAAAATCGCGACGTGCAACAGCGATGGGGAGGTCGACTAAGGTGCGCGCCGCTTCGCGATCATCGACTCTGCTAAGCTTACAAATCAAGCCCCGACCGTTGCGGCGCCAATCGGCAATAGCAAAGAATTTGGGATCGTTCTCGTCGCCGAGATACCATTGTTTATAATCGAAAATGTTTTCCCGCGGACGAGTATCGGAGAAAATTCTGAGCCAACCGCGCGTCCCGTAAATGCCGCTGATGCGGCCCATGAAGACCAATTCAGTGTCAGGATCTGAGATGCGGGACACAGTTGAATCCCACTCTCACCGCGGTATCACGACCGCGGTTTGATGACCTGATCTACAGTCAAGCGTTCGCGGGCTCCGCATGATGTTTGACAAGACTGGCAACGCGATCGGACGGTTGCGCACCCACCGACAACCAATATTCATAGCGGCTTCGATCGAGCTCAAATTGCGTTTCCTTGCCAGCCGCCTTGGGATTGAAATATCCCAACCTTTCAATGAAACGGCCGTCGCGCTTGTTACGACTGTCGGTAACGACCAGGTGAAAAAATGGGCGCTTTTTAGCGCCGCCACGGGACAACCGAATTGTGACCATCGAGATATTCAAACTCCTTAGATAAATCGTTCGCTGCAAGCGTCGCCCACAGACAAGCGGGATCATTGTCAACGCCGCGAGATTGCATATATTGTAATAGTATCAGTGGACTGAGTAAAAGCACGCGGCGCTAGCCGATGGGTGCCCCGACACGCGGTGCAAGCAAGCAAACAGAGATTACGAGCCGAACTGGCCGAGCGCCGCGCAGCGCTTTCGCCGCAAGGCCGGGCCGATGCTGCAGCGCTCGCGTTACAACGTCTCGAGCGCTTACCGATCTACCAGCAAGCTCGGTCTTGCTTCGTGTATGTATCCATCGAACCAGAACTCGACACACATGCGCTGATAGACGCACTTGCGCTACGCGGTTGCCGTGTATTAGTACCGAAAATCACCACAAAAACGACGATGAACGCGGTACGCTTCCCCGGGTGGGAGCAGATGCAAGCAGGGCCACTCGGGATCCTGGCACCGCGTGCAAACGAGGCCTACACTCACCCCATCGACCTCGCGCTGGTGCCCGGCCTCGGTTTTACACGGCGAGGCGATCGCGTCGGTTATGGCAGCGGATACTACGACCGCTGGTTAGCGGCGCATCCGAATACCTATCGCATTGCGCTCGCCTACGATTGTCAACTCGCGTCCAGCATCGCATCGAAACCACACGATCAAGTCATGGACACCGTGGTCACCGAACACGCCACCATTTACACCAAAGTACGCAGTAGTGAGCGTCGCTAACGGTTATATATTGGGCCCGAGCAACACTTACTGCGCGGCGCCGGGCGTTGTGCTGGGCTTAGCCGCGGTCACTACCAAGGCATTGTAGGCAGCTCCCAACGCGGTGGCGATCGCCGCCTCTGAGACAGCGGGTCGCGTTTCACGAAAACGCGCTAAGCCATCACGTGCTCGCTCGATTTGCCCCGCCTCATACCACGCGCGGATCTCGCTCAGGCTAATACGCGGACGTCTCGAGCTGTCAGCCGCGGTTCCTGGTACAGCTATCGCCGCGTTATCTTGTTCGCGCGCGGTATTAGTCTGCGAGCGCGTCGCTGCGCGATCTTGGGTCGAGATTTCCTCGCGTGGTAAGCCTAAGACCTCCGCGTTCTCCGGCACCATACCTTGGGCGGAGCTACCACCCGCCGCCTTGCGCGCTGCAGGTGTCTGTTGAGTGACAATCGACGGTGCAGCCGGTTGCGACTTTTTCGGGGTCGTGTGCTGCAGCGATGGCGCAGTGGTCTCTGGCGCCGGACGCGATGGTGTTAACGGCGGCCTCGAGATATCGCTTTGCGCATCAACACGACCCCGATCGATGTCGGGCGAAGACGCTTTCTGGGACGTATATTGCGCGTCACCGTCAGATGTTTTTGTCCTCGCCGAATGGGGCGCATCGCGCGTCAGAAAGTCCTGCGTACGTAGCAACAGCGTTACCCCTAACACTACGATTGCAGCCGTCGCCAGCGGTGTCGTGACCCGCCATCTTCGCGTTTTACCCGCCTGCTGAGCTTCACTCGCGGCAGCGATAATGGCCTTATCGACTGCCGCGGATGGTGTTTCTCGAGACAGCTGCACATAGACGTTTGATAAGCGCGAGTTGCCCGCCAGGTACTGCTCGTAGGCGTCTTCGTCGTTGTGCTTTTCGCTCATCTTTCTTCGCCTAGCAAAGTTCGCAGTTTACGTACCGCGTAACGCAGTCGACTCTTGGCGGTTTCAGCACCGACACCGGTGGTTTGCGCGATTTCCTGCAAACTCATGCCCGCTTCTTCACGCAACAAAAAGGCTTCCCTTTGGTCATGCGGTAATTGTTCTAACGCACATTTTATCCGTCGTTTCGTTTGCTCACTTACAACTAAATCGCCTGGCCCGCGCTCGTTCGATTCAAACTGATCTATGTCTGATACTGATGATTGCGCATCACGAAAACGGCGACGACGCCAATGGTCGATTGCCTGATTATGCGCAATGGTATACAAAAAGGTTTTGAATGAAGCCTGCCTACGATAGCGATCGCGCGACCGAATGAGCTTGATCCAGACTTCTTGATAAATTTCATCTACATCAGGGCCGTCTCCACACATGCGCTTCAAGTAACGATATAAACCATTCCGATGGCGGTTGTATAGCGCCTCAAAACACGCCATGTCGCCACGAACGTAACCGACCATCAAATCCACATCGTCACACAGATCGTCGGGTTTCATTGCGAGCTACGTGCGCAGCGCTGCGAGTTTTCCACCAGCTTCCGGTGTGACCATGACGGCGAGCGTAATTATTAAAACGCACGGATTTGTCCAACTGGGTTACACGGCGGGGACAAACCATGGTTGGCATACGAAAGAGTCTAACCCGAATATTGCACGAGGCGCTCGCTGCGCTGTGCGGCTATCATCGACGGTGCGGCGTACTAAAGCGGTGTGTATGGGTTGGGCCTAGTGAACCTCGGCAAAGACGTAGTGATGCCGCGCAATTCGCGCCGTTGGCCGATTGGGCACGCGAATATACGGGCCATCAGGCTTCTTCGACAGCCTTCATGCTAAGCCGAATTCGGCCCTGCTTATCGACCTCGAGAACTTTGACTTTTATCTGTTCACCTTCAGATAATTTGTCGCTGACGTTTTCCACGCGCTCGTGGGAGATCTGCGAAATATGAACGAGACCATCTTTACCCGGCAAAATATTCACAAAAGCACCGAAATCCATCAATTTTGCAACTCGCCCTAAATAAACCGCGCCCACCTCCACATCCGCGGTAATTTCTTCGACTCGGCGTTTTGCTTCTTGGCCGGCAGCTTTATCGACCGAGGCAATTTTCACCATCCCGTCGTCGCTAATATCGATAGTCGTACCCGTCTCTTCGGTAATTTGCCGGATCGTGCTGCCACCTTTGCCGATCACGTCGCGTATCTTTTCAGGGTCAATCTTAATGGTGAGAATGCGCGGCGCGAACTCCGACATTTCCGCCCGCGCCTCGCTGATCACAGCGTTCATAGCTTGCAGAATGTGCAAGCGTCCGGTGTGAGCCTGTGCCAAAGCGGTATCCATAATTTCGCGGGTAATGCCGTCGATCTTGATATCCATCTGTAACGCCGTCACACCAGTTGCAGTGCCCGCGACTTTGAAGTCCATATCGCCTAGATGATCTTCGTCCCCCATGATGTCGGACAAAACGACATAATTATCACCTTCTTTGATCAAACCCATCGCAATACCTGCCACCGGAGCGATCAGGGGAACGCCCGCGTCCATCAACGCGAGGCTGGTCCCGCACACGGAAGCCATCGAGCTAGACCCGTTCGACTCGGTGATTTCCGAGACTACGCGAATCGTATAAGGAAACTGGGACATGTCCGGCATCGCCGCCACAATGGCGCGTTTCGCGAGCCGCCCGTGGCCAATTTCACGCCGCTTCGGAGAGCCGACACGGCCGGTTTCACCCACGCAGAACGGGGGGAAGTTGTAATGCAACATAAACGGCTCACGTCGTTCGCCTTCGATAGCGTCGACGATCTGAGCGTCGCGCTCCGTACCCAGCGCTGCGATAACTATCGCTTGGGTTTCACCACGCGTAAATAGCGCCGAGCCATGGCAACGTGGTAGCACACCGACTTCGACGCTGATTGGACGCACCGTGGCGGTGTCTCGACCATCGATGCGTGGTTTGCCCGCGATTACCGCACCGCGGACAACGGCGTGTTCTAAGTGGTCTATCGCTTTGGCAATATCCCCTTCTGCCCTTTGCGGATCCTCTCCTGCGCAGAAATCCTCCAAGACCTCGGCCCGCAACGCGGACAAGGCATCACGTCGCTGCAGCTTGTCAAAAATTGAATACGCCTCAGCAAAACGACCGCCGTAGCGCTGGGTCAAAGCATCCGCTAGCGTTTCATCCACGGGCGGTGCTTGCCACTCCCACGGCGCAACGCTCACTTTCTGCGTTAGTCCATTGATCGCATCGATCACAACTTGCGATTGCTCGTGCCCGAACATCACCGCGCCCAGCATAATTTCTTCTGAAAGTTGGCGTGCTTGCGACTCGACCATCAATACCGATGTCGACGTTCCCGCAACCACCAGGTCGAGATCCGAAGAATCGAGTTCATCAAAACTTGGGTTGAGCAAATACTGCCCGTTTTTGTAACCGACCCGCGCGGCGCCGATCGGTCCACCGAACGGCATTCCCGAAATGCTTAGCGCCGCTGAAGCACCTATCAAGGCAGGGATGTCGGGGTCGATGGCGGGATCAAAGGACATCACCGTGCAGATAAGCTGAACTTCCTGCTTGAAGCCATCCGGAAATAGGGGACGGATCGGTCGATCGATCAAGCGCGAGGTCAACGTCTCCTTCTCGCTCGGACGGCCCTCTCGTTTAAAAAAACCACCGGGTATTTTTCCTGCGGCGTACGTTCTCTCTTGGTAGTCGACGGTGAGGGGAAAAAAGTCGCGCTCATCTCCACCACCGCGATGACCGACAACCGTTGCCAAAACTACGGTATCTCCCATGCGGGTGAGCACGGCTGCGGTGGCTTGTTTTGCGATGCGGCCAGTTTCCAAATGGACCGTATGGTCCCCGTATTTAAACGAGACTTCTGTTGGCGTCATCGATTTCCTAGTACTATTGTTTGCGATCGGTAGGAGCCCAGATCGGGGAGGGAAGAAAGTTTAAATTGTAGTGGACGCCCCACAAAGGTATTGTCACCGGCGCAAACCAAGCCGAGAAATCAAACCTCGATAGCGTTCCACATCTCGATTTTTCAAATAGTCGAGCAATTTACGTCGTCTATTCACCATTCTCAGCAAACCTTGTCGGGAATGGTTGTCGTGTTGGTGTACCTTGAAGTGATCGGAGAGATCGGCAATTCGCGCAGACAACAATGCGACCTGCACTTCCGGTGAGCCGGTGTCGTTAGGGCTCAAGCCATAGTCCCTAATTATGTTTTGAATGGTCTCACCGCTCAACGTCATGCAAAGCTCCCAGTCGTGCAAGGGTTTCAATCGCAGCGTATGCTTAATGCTCAGCACAATTCCCGGCGTGCGGAATCTCGCGCTCCGGTATCTTTCATTATGCTCGTAGACTGAGCTCGTCGATCCGAATTTCAGCCCCACCGCCGCGCGCAGCGCGGACGAATTCCGCTTCGCTGTGCTCAAAAAATATATTTTAGCGCCAAGCTACCGTCACCACAACAAATTTTCAGATCGATGTCTCGCCACCGGGCGCCGTCAGTAACAGGCGTTGCGGCGCCACGCGCCCGTCGTCGAGAATCCGTCCAATGCCGATAAATCGCGCCGCTGGTGCATACAAGCGCACCGCGCCGTGGGTCGGTGCCCGCGGTACTTGCACCGCTTGTCCGCGACGCAAATAGTACGATGCGTCGGCACTCAATGTGACCGCGGGGTAGTCTTGCAAAGCGCTGTCGATGGGCAGTAGTAAATCGTCTAATGCGGAGGGCTGAGTAGCGTCGGCGAGCGCTTTCAAACTGTGTGCTCGGCCATGCTCAAATGGCCCTACGGCCAGACGGCGCAGCGACACCACATGAGCCCCGCATCCCAAGGCTTTACCGAGGTCCTCCGCAAGGGTACGAATATAAGTTCCTTTCGAACACACGACGCGAACTTCGAGCTCTTCACCGTGAAAGCGCATCCGTTGCAGTTCATAAATGGCGATTTGCCGCGCGGGTCGATCAACTTGCAAACCCTGCTGGGCAAGTTTATATAATCGCTGACCGTTGTGTTTCAACGCTGAATACATCGGTGGTATTTGCCAGATTTCACCGACGAATTGCCGTAAGCTTGCGTCGATCTGTGCGGTGCTTAACCGCCCGACAGCTTGCTCTGAGACAACCTCCCCTTCGCTGTCTCCTGTCGTCGTCGTAACACCGAGGCGGAAAACAGAAGTATAGGTTTTATTCGCCCCGAGCAGAAAACCGCAAATTTTCGTCGCCTCACCGAAACAAATCGGCAACAATCCGCTCGCCTGCACGTCCAGATTTCCGGTGTGCCCCGCCTTTGCGGCGCGAAATATTTTTTTCGCTCTTTGCAGGGCGGCGTTCGAACTCAAGCCGATGGGTTTATCTAGCAACAAAATCCCATTGACTTTACGTTTTGCAATCCGCGTATACGCGGCGTCGCGGCGGTTCATTGGGCCGGTTTTCGCGTGCCCGCCGGATTCAACAAGACGTCGATGGTTGCCGCTCGCGAGGCAGACTTATCGAGCACAAACGATAAGCTCGGCGTCTTGCGCAACCGTAGCTCCCGCGCCACAGCCCGGCGCAGACGGCCGCGAGTAGCTGCCAGCGCCTCAATGACGCCCTGTTCGTGCTCGGCATCGAGAACGCTGACGTGGATCCTGGCGTTGCACAAATCCGCTGAGACACGCACCTTGGTTAAGGTCACAAGCGTACCGCCCACTGCCCGCCCGGTATCACCGACGAGCGGTGCCAATACCCGTTGTACGTTTTCCGAAATGCGCTCGTGACGAGCAAACTCCCGTGCATTGTAACGCGACGCTTGGTGCTTGCAGCTCACCGATCTACTCTAAACCTTGCGCGCAATTTCGACGCGTTCGTACACCTCGATCTGATCACCCGGTTTTACATCGTTATAATTTTTCACGCCAATGCCGCATTCAGTGCCCGCTTTGACTTCCTCGACATCGTCTTTAAACCGGCGCAGCGACTCCAGTTCGCCCTCGTAAATAACGACGTTATCACGCAGCACCCGGATCGGGTTGCTGCGTTTCACTGCACCTTCCGAAACAATGCAGCCGGCAACGGCACCGAGTTTCGAAGAACGGAATACATCGCGCACCGCGGCAACACCGATAATCGACTCCCGTATCTCAGGAGCCAGCATGCCGCTGATCACGGCACCAACATCATCGATTACGTCATAAATAACGCTGTAGTAGCGAATACTCAATCCTTCTTCATCGCCGATTCGCCGCGCTGAAGCATCCGCACGGACGTTAAACCCGACCAACGTGGCACCCGAGGCTAAGGCCAAATTAGCATCGGACTCGGTAATTCCACCGACTCCAGAGGAGACGATTTCAACCCGGACTTCATCGTTGCTCAAACGCAGTAGCGATTCTTCCAAGGCTTCCGCCGATCCTTGCACATCAGCCTTAATTAATAGTTTTACTGACTGCGCCGCGCCGTCCTGCATTTGTGAAAACACGTTTTCCATCTTCGCGGCTTGCTGGCGCGCGAGTTTCGTTTCGCGGTTACGCTCGGTGCGGAGGCCAGAAATTTCGCGGGCCGTGCGTTCATCCTCAACCACCGTCGCCTCGTCACCGGCATTTGGCGTTCCAGATAGACCGAGGATTTCGACCGGTTCAGACGGGCCCGCCACCTGCAGGGTCTCACCGTCGTGGCTCAACATGGCACGGACGCGACCGAATTCGGTACCGGTCAACAAAATGTCTCCGCGCTGCACGCTGCCGTGTTGAATGAGTACAGTCGCGACCGGACCGCGACCTTTATCGAGCCTAGATTCGATCACTACACCTTTGCCTGCGCCTTCATATACAGCGGTAAGCTCGAGCAGTTCCGCCTGTAAAGAAATCGATTCGAGCAGCTCATTCACACCCTGGCCGGTTTTGGCCGACACCGCCACAAATTGCGTCTCACCGCCCCAGTCATCCGGGATAACTTCGCGGTTGGCGAGCTCCTGCTTGATGCGCTCGATATCGGCATCCTCCTTGTCGACCTTATTGATCGCAACGATCAATGGTACTTCTGCGGCCTTCGCATGCTTAATCGCCTCTTCAGTTTGGGGCATCACGCCATCGTCCGCGGCAACGACTAATACAACGATATCCGTGGCCTGCGCACCGCGCGCACGCATGGCTGTGAACGCCTCGTGGCCCGGGGTATCGATGAACGTAATAGCGCCGTGATCAGTGGTGACGCGATAAGCACCGATATGCTGGGTAATGCCACCCGCCTCTCCCGCGGCGATCCGGCTGTGGCGAATGTAGTCCAGCAGCGAGGTTTTGCCGTGATCGACGTGCCCCATTACGGTCACCACGGGACCGCGCGGACGGCGCTCCGCAGAAGTTTCCGTAACGCTGAGAATCTCCTCCTCAATGGCGTTTTCGCGCACAATCTTGGGCCGATGTCCCATCTCCTCAACCACGACAGCGGCGGTATCTTGGTCGATCACCTGGTTGATGGTGACCATGCTACCGAGATTCATCATGACCTTGATGACTTCCGCCGCTTTTATCGACATCCGTTGTGCCAAGTCTGCGACCGTGATCCCCGCCGGGATCTGGACATCCCGGACCTGCGGTTGGGTGGGTCGCTCGAAGCCGTGCTTGGTCGACGTTGGCGCGACGACCCGGCGCGGCGTAAACGCTTTCTTACGGCGGCGCCCCGATTTTTCACTCGCAACGTGCAGTTCCTTGCGATTCTTGCTACCGCTGCGAGCATCATCACCGCCCTCGCGGCGATTACCGCGAGCGCGCTTATTCGGACGCTGCTCGCCTTCACCTACTTCTGGCGGTGGCACCGACGCTATCTCTGCGACAACAGCTGCCGCAGTTTCTACGCTAGCATCGTCTTGCGACTCGGCAGCCGGCACTGGTGCAGCGGCATCCTCAGCAAGCTTATCGTCTGCCGCACTCGGCGCGCTCTCAAGATGCGATTCTGCGCGCTCTTCAACGGGGGCTTCCACGGCCGCATCGACAACGGGATCGGGGCTCGGTGGCGGGATGTCTAACGCGGGTTCTTGGTTCGCCTGTTGCTGCTCGATCTCGGCCGCTTCTTGCTCGACCCGCGCCGCTTCACTCTCCATTACCACTTGGCGTTTAACGTACGTGCGTTTGCGGCGTACTTCCACACTGACCGTTTTCCCCGGCGTTGATTTAGTCGCCCGCGTGCGTGTGCGCGAGCGCTCTGTCGGGACCTTGAGTTCGCTTACGGTTTTGCGCTTGAGCGTAATCCGCGAGGGTTCCGGCGCCGTCTCCTCCTTACCATGCATCTTGCGCAAGTAACCGAGCAACTGGCTCTTCTCTCCGTCGGTAATAACATCCGCGGGTTTGCGATCTGGTAAACCTGCCTCGTCGAGCTGTGCGACGAGTCGATCGACCGAGATGCCGACTGATTTGGCAAAATCCTGAACCGTTACTTCAGCCATTCCCACCTCCGGCACCAACGCTCTCGGCTGCAAACCACGGTGCTCTCGCAGTCATGATCAGCTCGCCGGCGCGCGCTCCGTCGAGCCCGTCGATCTCCACCAAGTCGTCCACCGCCTGTTCCGCTAAATCCTCCATGGTAACGATCCCTTTCGCGGCGAGTTGATACGCCAACTCCTCGTCCATACCGTCCATCTGCAACAGATCTGCGGCCGGTTTCGCATCGCCAATGCGTTCTTCCGATGCAATCGCGCGGGTAAGTAACAAATCTTTCGCGCGCTGACGGAGCTCGCCGACAAGCTGTTCATCGAACTCTTCAATTTCATTCATCTCATGCTCCGGGACATAGGCGACTTCTTCGATGCTGGTAAAGCCTTCCTGGACCAAAATCGCCGCGATCTCTTCGTCGACGTCTAAGGTTTCCATAAATGTTTGTTGGGCCTTGAGTGCTTCAGCTTCGCTTTTTTGCGATGCTTCTTCCTCGGTCATTACGTTCAATTCCCAGCCGGTCAGATGGCTAGCGAGACGAACATTTTGGCCGCTGCGTCCGATCGCTTGGGAAAGCTGCTCTTCGATGACCGCCACGTCCATGCTGTGGGTCTCTTCGTCCACGAGGATCGAAACGACCTCGGCCGGCGCCATCGCGTTGATGACAAACTGAGCGGGGTTTTCATCCCAGAGAATAATATCTACCCGCTCGCCGCCCAATTCGTTGGAAACGGCTTGCACCCGCGAACCGCGCATACCAACACAAGCCCCAACGGGGTCGATACGCGCGTCGAGGCTGCGAACTGCGATCTTCGCCCGCAAGCCTGGATCCCGAGCCGCGCTGAGGATTTCGATCACGCCTTCGCCGATTTCGGGGACTTCCAGCTTAAATAATTCGATCAGTAGATCATGAGAGGTACGACTCACAAACAATTGGGGCCCGCGCTTCTCCGAACGTACGTCAAACAAATAACCACGCACACGATCACCCGGGCGAATAAGTTCACGCGGAATCAACTGGTCTTTAGCAATCACCGCTTCGGCGTTACCGCCAAGGTCGAGATAGACGTTCCCACGTTCGACTCGCTTAACCACGCCCATCACCAGTTCACCGACTCGATCAGCGAACGCTTCGACGACCTGAGCCCGTTCTGCTTCGCGAACTTTTTGCACAATGACCTGTTTCGCTGTTTGCGCGGCGATGCGCCCAAAATCCTCTGCTTCCACCGGTTCTTTAACAAAATCTCCGACCTGCAAGCTGGGATCACGAAGCTGTGCATCCGCGTACCAAATCTGCCGATCGGGAAACTCTAAATACACATCTTCATCGTCTTCGAGCTCGAACAGTGCTCTGACATCGGCGGGATCCATAACCTCCCAACACCGATACGCAGCGTAGTCACCCGAATCTCGATCGATTTCTACAATAATTTCGACATCATCATCGAAACGTTTTTTCGTAGCGCTTGCCAACGCGGCTTCGAGCGCTTCAAAAATAACTTCCTTGTCCACACTTTTCTCATTAGAAACAACGTCGACTACAGTAAGAATTTCTTTGTTAACCATCAGAAATACCTATTCGATACCTCAATCGCCCGGGTGAGATACGGTACTCACTGGCGTTTATGTTTTCCGATCCGATTCCCAATCACGTTCCAATCCGGCACCAAACGAGATCTCTCCACGCACGCGAACGGGATGACAAATCGTTCGCCATCGGCGTCCACGGTAATATGCGCATCGTCGACTTGCCGCAATGCACCTGTCACTTTGCGGCGCCCCGATACCAACTCACGCAAGCGAATTTGAATCGTCTCACCCAAAAATCGACGGTGCTGCTCGATATTAAATAACGGACGATCGACTCCAGGTGACGAAACTTCGAGGGTGTACTCACCACTTATTGGCGCTTCGACATCCAAAATGTCGCTAACATGTTCGCTTACCCGCGAGCAATCATCGACCGTAACCCCCGTAGGGAAATCGATGTACACGCGAATCGTGGTGCCTCGACCACTGCGCGACCATTCGACGCCGAGCAACTCGTAACCCAGACCACGAACCGTCGGGGTCAATAAGTTTGTCAATCTTTCCGGTACAGACATTACGCACCGCCAAATAAAAAGCCCCGCTGTCCCGGGGCCTTTCTTATTGCTTGGTAGCGGGGGCAGGATTTGAACCTGCGACCTTCGGGTTATGAGCCCGACGAGCTGCCAGACTGCTCCACCCCGCACCAGTTAAGTTTATTATCCTACTGAGAGGGCAGAGAATTATCAAGTGAATCCACCGACTTAGGTCGGCGATACGGCCGACCGCGCTCAGGAGGCACGCGTCTGTTTGCGCGTGCCCCACAATTCACGCGACCCTCAGGTCGACAACGCCGCCCGTCAACCCAAATCGCGCTGCGCAAAGTTGCGGCGCTAAAATTCGTGCCTTCGATGCGGGCACCACGTAAATCGGCGAAACTGAAATCCGCCTGCGCAACGTCTGCGTGCGACAAATTGGCACCACGTAGATCGGCCCCCGTGAACCGCGCTGTACGCAGATCCCCGAGTGACAGATCGGCGCCGCGTAAATCAGCAAATGATAAGTCGCTTGCAAACAGCGTAATGCCGGCCAGGTGGGCGTTACTTAGCACAGCATTTTTTAGACTGACGTTAGGCAGGCGTTGTCCGCGCCAATTAACGGCGACCAAATGGCAATTGTCGAGGCGGATGTCGGGAAGCGGTGCACGCGTGCAATCGATCGGCTCACGGAGGGTATTCTGCGTCGTCTCAATGCCTGCAATGACCACCACGCCAAGCGCTATCACCAGGAGCACCGCTGGCGCGAGCGTCTTTATTGGCCGTGGCCGCAGCCCTCGCCATACTGACATCGCAGCGCGTCGTTTCGCGCTCCGGACCTGTGGTTCGAAGGCGCGGCGGTCGGGGCGTGTGTCTCCCGCTGCACGGGCGGTCTCACGCCGTTCGACGCGTCGCTCATCATAGCGAGCGCGCGCCTTTGCGCTTGCCGCAGCCATCATCAAATCCTCGAAACCAGGATAGGATTCTAGGGCAATCGTCGTAACACCATCGGGGCTCAAGCGGGCCGAACGTGGAATGCGGCCGAGCACGATACCACGCTCGATCTCGGCGCGTGGAAACGGGCCCAGTACCGTCTCGTCGCGATGCACAAACCACCAATGTGCCGCTCTCCTACCCACGATTTAACTAACTAGCAAGCATCTAGGGAGGGGTGAAGCACAAGCCCAGGCGAGGCTGAGCGAGGCCAGCACCGCGGTAGCGAACCAGCGCGTTGCAAATTGCATTTCCCGATAGGCCACCATCAAACGATGAAAAATTCCGTCGCATCAACCAAGGGGCACGAACGCAGTGAGCGCCGCACGCAATATCTGGGCTAGATGCCGCCGCTACACGCGGGATCATTAAACTTCCTTCGCACTGCCTTCATCACTGCGGCACGACCTGAGTCGCATTCGCGTCGATCTTAACGGGCGCCGCGGTTCAGTTTTTCGCCTCACCGCCGCTGACTGCCGCATGGGAGCTGAACTCACCAACATTCAACCCAGTGCGCCGCTTAGCCGCACCGCCGTGCCGACCCCGCAAGCCGTTAGATTATGGTCGGTCGGACAGCTATTCGAGGCTACCGTTATCGGCCGTACGACCGAGAACTCGATCACACTACGCATCGGCCGCGAAAATTTTTCGGCCGCTACGCGACTCGATGTGGCGAACGGCACCCAATTAACCCTGCGGGTGACGAAAACAACACCGCTCCCGACCCTCGAAGTCGTCACGCCGCCCAACAACAAAACGCTGCAAACGGCAATTGAAAACGGTTTCAAAGCGAACTTGCCGCAGCAATTGCCCTTAAAACACGCATTGCCACCACTGCTGAGCTATGTCAAACAAGCACCTCCTACGCCAGACACCAAAGCTTTGACTACCGCCGTAAACCGGGTCCTAGAGAAACTTCCCGATCTCGGCACGCTCGCGACGCCCCAGGGTTTGCGGCGCGCGGTGAAGGATTCCGGCCTTTTTCTCGAAGCACGTCTCGCGGTTCAACCGCAGGCTGCAAAAACTCAGCCAGCCCAGCACGACCTCAAGCATCAACTACAACTACTGCGGTCCCTGATCGATCGCCACACCACGACACCGGCGGTCAAGCGCGAGCCGCCTGCGCAGACACCAGAATCTTCTCCAGGCACGCGTGAACCACCCCCGCCACCTACCGCAGATCGCCTCCCCACCCCCGCGCTTACGACCCGGCGCTCGACGTTCACAACGCCGGTAGCGGCACGCGGCACGGAGCTCAGTCCCGGGTCACGTGCACCGTCAAACACGAACGAGAGCGCTCCGCTCACGCGTCCCAACGTCGAGCCTAGAGCGCTCACGCAAAACTTGGACGCAGCGGTGGCGAGAATCGAAACGCAGCAACTCAAAGCCGTCAACGCAGCGCTCGAACAACATACCTACCTCGCCACAGAGATACCGCATCAGCGTGCCGGTACCGTGGACGTCATCGAGTTATTATTTGAACAAGAGCGGGATGCGGAGACATCTGACCAAAACCCACCGTTTACCGCCACGCTCGAGGTTCCGGTAGCGGAGACGAGTAGTCTGCGCGCCAAGATCGTTCTCCATGAAGGCTTGATCCACGTCAACCTTTGGTCGGAGGATCAAGCTCTGGTGGAGCACATTGAACGACACAGCAGCGCACTTGAAATAGCCTTGGCCGAGGCCGGCCTCAATGTCGGCGAGGTCGGTGTCAAACGTACGCCCAAGCCCGATCCCCACCGCTACGTGCCCAAAAACCTGCTCGAGGTGAGCGTGTGACCGCCGCGCGCTCGCATCCACAAGCCGTAAGCTTAAAATGGGATGGCAAAGGTGCCCCGAAAGTCACCGCCAAAGGTCACGGTGACGTCGCGGAACGGATCATTGAGATCGCCAAACAGCATCAGATCCCGTTGAGCGAGGACAAGGCACTCGTAAGCGTGTTGAGCGGCGTCGAACTCGGCACCGAAATACCGCCGGAGCTCTATGTCGCGGTCGCCGAAGTGATTGCGTTTGCCTACCGCTTGCGCGGTAAACACCTGTGAAAATGATGCCCGCCACGGTCACGGTTGCCTTGTGCGTGCCGCGCCGTAACGGGCGGCCTGTTCGCTGGCATAGGCCGCTGCCGCGGCGTCGCCGCGCAGATATTCCACTTCAGCAATAAGCAACCAATTCGCGTGCAACAACGCCAAATCACCACGTGAAAACGCGAGCGCTCGTTCAGCCACGGATTTGGCGCGCTCGGCCGCGCCTGCTAGCAACTGGGCGCGCGCAAGTTCGTGCCAGAGCATGGGATCCTGCGGCGCGATTCGAATGCCGCGCTCCAATGTCGCGATGGCGCTCACGTGGCGCTCGGCAACCAACTGCCGGCGCGCCTGGCGCACAAGTTCGAGCACCGCAGCGCTCGCTTGGTAGGGTTTTTCAGTGCTACTGCGATCGCCTGGCAACGGTGTCACGGTCATGCCCACTTCGGGCAGGGGGATCGGTGCTGCGTGGCTTGGATTGGGTGCTGCCATAACGCGGGCACCGGACGGTTCGACGTTTACCTTAGCGAGCGCCGGCCGCGCACCATTGTCGACCCCCGGCTGCTCTTGCGCTTTGGCTTGGGCGCCCGACCCGTCTAGCTCGCGCCCTTCCACAGGCGCAGGTTTTGGTCGCGACGCACACCCCACCGCGATCACGCACAGAATCACAGCAATCCCGTATTTCATTTTCATCCGTTCAGTGTAAGCGACTCGGCCACAGAATACCGCTGTCACCTTCAGCCTCGCAGGCAGCTACTTTAGCGCGCAAACTGCCGGCGCTGAGCGGCACCCGCAGGGCGTCACTGCAATCGGCTGGCAGCCGCGCTGTGCCGTCGCGCGTGACCCAGTCCCAAGCAATATCGGACGGCGGCCGCATATCCAGCGGTGAGACGCCGATAGCCGCCATCAGTTCTGCCCAAACTCGCAGGGCGCCAGAGGCACCGGTCAAATCGACCGGCGCATTATCGTCTCGACCTAACCAAATAAGCGCAAGATACTCACCGCTAAATCCCGCATACCAACTATCACGGGCATCATCCGAGGTACCGGTCTTGCCACCCAAAGGGAGGGCATGGGGAAATTTAGCCGCAACGCCGCGTGCCGTTCCTTTGCTCACCGCCTGAGTCAGCAAGTATTTCACCAAGTAAGCTGGGCCTGCGGCGACGATGCGCTCGACCTCGATGGGGTAGCGTTTAAGCGGTTCGTGCTCGGCGTTAACGACCGCCCGCACCGCGCGCAGTGGTACGCGAAAACCATCGTTGGCGATCACTTGATAATACTGCGTCAATTCATAGGGCGACATTTCGATCGCGCCCAACAACAAAGACGGATATTCCCTTATGTCGCGTGGATACCCGAATTTGCGCAACTGCTCTGCAACTGCGGCGACGCCAACTCGAGATCCCAGATCGATCGTGGCGAGATTCAGAGAGCGTGCAAACGCCTCTTCCAATGCGACCATACCATAGGCCTTGCCGTCGAAGTTGCGTGGTCGCCAAATACTGCCATCGGGTTGCGTGTATTCTTGCGGCCGGTCCACGAGCAGGGTACGCACATTGTAGTTCTCCGCTTGGGCTATGGCGGTTAGATAGACGAACGGTTTTACAAGCGATCCGATTTGACGCCGCGCATCTAACGCGCGATTAAAGCCGGCTTGCGTATGCGAACGATCACCCACGAGGGCTCGCACTTCGGCGGTGCGAACATCGGTAACCACCACGGCCCCTTGAATTTGCGTGCGGGCCGGGTTAGCCGGACCGCCGAGCCCGGCGGCCACGTCTTGCAAAGATTTCTCGGCCGCGCGTTGTACCGCCGGATCGAGCGTCGTGAAGATTTGCAGGCCCGCGGTTTGCAAATCAGCCTGCGCATAATCGCGCACCAGCTGGCGACGTACGAGCTGTAAAAAGCCGTGAAAACGGGTACCACTGCGAACCCGCGCCAGGGTCACCCCGAGCGGCGCGTGAGCATAAGCAGAGAATTGTTGTTCGCTGATCATGCCCAGTTCATGAATAGACTGAAGTACCACGTTGCGCCGCTCCAGCGCGCGCGCCTCATTGCCCCGCGGGTTGTACAGTGTCGGCCCTTTGACCATACCGACGAGCATCGCCTGCTCGTCTAATGACAATTCGCGCATTGGCTTGGAGAAATAGTATTGGGCCGCCAAACCAAAACCATGAATTGCGCGATTACCTTCCTGGCCCAAAAAGACTTCGTTACAGTAGGTCTCGAGGATCTCTTCTTTGGAGTAGCGTCGCTCGAGCGACACCGCCATTAACGCCTCGTTGAACTTACGCGACCAAGTACGGCTATTCGTCAGATAGAGGTTTTTGACGAGTTGCTGAGTGAGTGTACTACCACCCTGGGTGATCGTACCGGCACGCAGATTTGCAACGGCAGCACGTAGAATCCCGATAATATCGACACCGAAATGCGCAAAGAAACGGCGATCCTCGACGGCGACTAAAGTCGCGATAAATTCTGGTGACAATTCACCGTAATCTACCAATATGCGGTCTTCGAATTCGCGCGGATGTAATTGACCAATTTCCAACGGCTCCAAACGCGCCAAGGCGATGCCCTCTTCGCTGACGACGTTGCGCAAACTGTCAATCTTGCCGCCCCGAAAAGTAACATCAATCGGCCGAGCGGGTTCGGCCCCATCCCAAAAAGGAAATCCGCGAATATTTACCCGCAATCCGTTGCGACTGCGCGCGAATTGACCGCGTGCGGTTACTTCCGCCACCTCACGGTAACCGAGTTCACGCAACAACCCCGCGACCTCAGCAAGCCGGCTCTTACGGCCGACGTAAAGCTCGATCGGTGCGGCGTATACGCGCGCCGGGAGATCCCATTGTCGGGCCTCAAACGCGGCGACGACACGATGATCCAGCCACAACCAATAGGCACAACCAGCAACGAGGCACCATAGCGACATATGGCGCGCAAAAAAGCACACCGTCGCGCGCCACGGTGGTCGACCATCGTGACGGTGCGCGGCAGTCCGTCGGGAAGGTTGTTTGACCATAACGGCCAGACACTATAATCCTAGAATCCTCAGTCGCACGGCATTCAAGCAGCGTCTCGCGGGCTGTCCGACAAGGCATCGCGAGACGGAATAGTCGACCTATGCCAACGAGTTATAACGCCGCCAGGCACTGCGCCAGACGGGCTCCAGCGGTCGTCGCGGCGTTCACACCCGATGCGTGAAACTGAGAGGCTCGTTATCATCGGTACACCAATAAGCTGTAGCTCGCTCCCAGCGAGCAACTGAGGATTCTAGGATAACGCTTAGTAAATGATAGCGTGAAGAGCGTGTGCGCTAGCGTCGCGATCTGAGTGCTCCTAGCGCTGAATGGAAGCTTGAACTATGAAAGAACTCGCGGTGCCAAACGTTACCTGAACGATATCATTCGGCGCCGCGAGTTTGAGCTTAGGCGAGCAACCTATTTCTTTTTGGCTGCCCGTCGCGTTGCTTTTTTCTTAGCCTTTTTTCTTGTCGCCTTCTTTTTACCTGCGCGTTTCTTAGTAGCCTTTTTACGCGTTGCTTTCTTACGCGTTACTTTCTTTTGGCCGGCCTTCTTTTTAGCACTCCGCCGCGCAGACGCTTTCTTCGCGGATGTTTTCTTACTGGTCGCCTTTTTCCTAGAAGCCTTCTTTCTTGCTGTCGCCATGTGACGATCCCCCTTCAACTAGATAGATTGAACAAAAAAATACAACACCACATTTGCTTATATACATCACTGCATTTGCAGTGTAAACAATTATAGCGTAAAAAATTTATGTTACTTAAATTTCGTGTCTCTCAAATACAACATCTATCCAGGCCACGGCGGTCGTGATCCGATGTCAACGCGAGAATCACCATGTCATTCGTTGTTGAGAGCGGCAAAGATATGATCACGTATCGATTCCACTGATCCTTCCCCATCGACATGGATGAAACGCAGGTCTGAGCATTTCTGCGCGGCATTCTTGTAATAAACGACCAACGGCTCGGTTTGACTGTGATAAACACGGAGACGTTCTCGCACCGTTTCTTCCCGATCGTCGTCACGTTGCACCAAATCTTCACCGCTTAGATCGTCTTTGCCGTCCTCTTGTGGCGGATTAAATATGATGTGATATGTACGACCAGAGCCTGGATGCACACGTCGACCCGATAAACGACGCACGATTTCCTCGTCATCTACCGCTATTTCCACGACAGCATCCAGTCTCACGCCGATTTCGTGCAAGCCGTCTGCTTGTGGAATCGTTCGTGGGAAACCATCGAACAGATACCCATCATTGCAGTCTGGTTCCTTAAGACGGTCCTCAATCAAGCCCAGAATAATCTCGTCGGAGACCAAACCTCCACTGTCCATAACCTTTTTTGCGGCCCTACCGAGCGATGTGTTCGCAGCGACAGCGGCACGCAACATATCGCCAGTCGATATTTTCGGGATCCCAAACCGTCGGCACAGGAATTCCGCTTGCGTACCTTTGCCGGCGCCGGGCCCGCCCAATAAAATAAGCTTCATATTGATACCTCAACGGTTACGAAACTGCATGGTCAGAAAATAACCACACGACAATGAAGTTTGAAATCGCCGCACCAAATAGTCGATTACAGATTAACGCCTATGGACCGGACGGGATTCAGATTGGCTCACGGCTCATCGCAACTCCGTTCATTATTCACGCCGACGCGGTGTACGAAGATCTGCTCCCAACACATCTCGAACAGCTGACGCTCGCGCACGTCGAATCGTGGGCACGCCTCGATATCGACATCTTCATCATTGGCACGGGTAGCAAACAAGTTTTTCTCGACCAGCTCTGCATCACGAGGCTGCACGCTCAAAAAATCGGTTGTGAAGTCATGGATACGGCTGCCGCCTGTCGCTGCTACAACGTGCTAACTTCTGAGGAACGTGCGGTTGCTGCGGCACTATTCCCGCTACGAAGTTGATAAATCCGTCATGCGCGGGCGTAGACCACTGTGATTATATTTCGGCCAACAGCGCGTCGATCGAAAAACCCTCGCGTTCCAAAATGTGACGTAGTCGCCGCAAGGCTTCGATCTGAATCTGGCGCACGCGCTCGCGCGTTACGCCGATCTCGGTACCGACCTCTTCCAAGGTTGCCACTTCACGGCCACGCAGACCAAAACGTCGTTCCACTACGACGCGTTGCTTATCGCTTAGCTGCGATAACCAGGCATCTAAGTTTCGCTGCATGTCGTCGTCCTGCAGAATTCGCAAGGGGTCGACATTTTGATCGTCGGGAATTGTATCGAGCAGGGAACGTTCGGAATCTTGGTCCAAGGGCATATCGACCGACGCCGTACGTTCGTTCAAACCCAACATGCGCCGCACTTCTTCTAACGGCCGATCCAACATTTGCGCAACATCTTCCGGACTTGGTTCCCGGTCTAATGTTTGCGCAAGTTGGCGCGCCGCCCGTAGATAGATATTGATCTCCTTGACGATGTGAATCGGCAAACGGATCGTGCGAGTTTGATTCATCAGCGCCCGTTCTATCGTCTGGCGGATCCACCAAGTCGCGTACGTCGAGAAACGAAACCCACGCTCGGGATCAAACTTCTCAACCGCCCTGATTAAACCAAGATTCCCTTCCTCAATAAGATCCAACAAGGCCAAGCCGCGATTCATGTAGCGGCGCGCGATTTTTACGACCAAACGCAAATTGCTTTCGATCATGCGTTGGCGTGCGGCGACGTCACCCGCCTGCAAGAGTCGCCCAAAATGAATTTCTTCCTCGGCGCTGAGTAAAGGTGAAAAACCGATTTCGTTGAGGTACAAGCGCGTCGCATCTAGATCGCCCGGTGAGATCTCACGCGTTTCGACCGTCGGTTCGGGATCGTCTTGCTTGCCGTCGACGTCCCCGTCAGTGGTCGCATCCGTGCCCACATCTGATTCAAGGATTGCACCATCCTCGCTACCATCCATATCGTCAGAGAGGACAACCGTAGTTATTTCGGGATCTTTACTTTTCCCACTCACAATAGCTTCAAGATTACTGCTTCGGTAAGTAATTTAGCGGCTCGACGGCCTTTCCCTGGCGCCGAATTTCGAAATGCAACATAACTTCCTTGGCGTCACTATCGCCCATCAACGCAATTTTTTGGCCCGCCGCGACAGATGCACCTTCCTCAACCAGCAGGCGGTCGTTGTGCGCATACGCGCTTAGGAAATCTTCATTGTGTTTGACGATAATAAGCTGCCCGTAGCCGCGGAGTCCACTCCCGCTGTAGACGACTTTGCCCGGTGCCGCGGCGCGTACCGGCTGGCCGCGGTGGCCGCGAATGTCGAGTCCGACAGAGCCGGAGCTCGCCACTGCCCGTCGGGCATCGCCTCGCGTTGGCCACTGCCACGTAATTTCACCGGCAGGCGTAGTACGTGCCGGTGCTGCTCGTGGAACCGTGCGATCGTTTTTTGGTGCCCCGGCGGCTGTTTTACCCGCGCTCGATTTCGAGGGTACTAATGACAACACTTGACCAACAAAGATGCGATCGGGATCTGAAATTCGGTTCCAACGCGCGAGGTCACGCACATCGAGCCGATAACGAAACGCGATTTCTTGCAATGTGTCGCCGCCACGAACGCGATACGTCGACGCGGTCCCAGGCAGTGGGTGAGAACTCGGCCCGCGATTTGACGCCGCCCGGACGCCGGGCGTTTTGTGCACGATAGGCGCCGTGCCACCGCCGCAGGCGACCAGGCTTAGCGCGCCGCAAAGCGTAGCGATGCGCACGCTACGCCTTCTAATCATCGCAATGTGAGTCGTCTTTCGAGGCAACACCGGCTCACGATAAACACAACCACCAAACCAAGTATTCTTGGATCTTTAAAATATATCAATTCACGCCTTCGACCAGTGGTACAAAACTAACGCGACTCAAAAACGCCTCATGCAAACCGTTTTTCGTTCTCGTCAACAAGGCCAAAGCCTGATCGCCGGGGCGACCCACGGGCATCACCAGACGTCCGTTTAAGGCGAGCTGTGCGGTGAGCTCTGTCGGCACCGCGCCCGCCGCGGCAGCCACGAGAATAGCGTCGAACGGCGCTTGCGCAGGCCAGCCGTCGCGCCCATCTCCATGGCGTACGCGCACGTTTTTAATCCCCAATTGGTGGAAACGGCGGCGAAGTTTATGCGCTAAGCCCGCGACCCGTTCCATCGCATAGACTTGGTCGGAGAATGGCGCCAACACAGCGCTTTGATAGCCACAGCCGGCACCGACCTCGAGGACTTTTCGCAACGGCCCCGAGGCGACCAAGACCGCAGTCATGTACGCGACAATATAAGGCTGAGAAATTGTCTGACCATATCCTATCGGCAACGCATTGTTTTCGTAAGCACGGCTCGCCAGCGCTTCGTCGACAAAAACATGGCGCGGCACGGACCTCATCACATCCAACACCCGTTCGTCGTTAATTCCCATGGCACGAAGCTGTTCAACCATACGGTCACGAGCACGCTGTGAGGTCAGCCCGATACCCCGCGCATCAACCATTACTTCTTATCGTTTAAACGCATAGCTTGTAGCTATTACGCCTTCGCACCACGCGCGCTGACGGTGCTCGCATCATTAAGTAAGAATTCGAGCAACGCCTTTTGTGCGTGGAGTCGATTGCCTGCCTCATTCCATACAACACTCCACTGTCCTTCGATTACCGCCTCGGTCACTTCTTCCCCGCGGTGCGCAGGCAAACAATGCATGAACAAGGCATCGGGCTTCGCGTGGCCCATCAATGCTTCATTGACTTGGTACGGCTTCATCTTTTGCCGACGTGTTTGCGCCTCCGATTCCTGCCCCATGCTAGCCCAAACGTCGGTTACCACTAAATCGGCATTCTCGACTGCAGCGACGGGATCTTCGGTCAATGTCACACGTGCGGGCGGGTACACGCTCGCGACAGGTGCATATTCCTTGGGGCTCGCGACGACCAACTCAAAATTTAACAACCCGGCAGCTTCGATGTAGCTGTTGCACATGTTGTTACCGTCACCGATCCATGCGACCCGCCGACCGCCGATGTCACCGCGATGTTCCTGGTAGGTTTGCAAATCTGCGAGCAGCTGGCAGGGGTGGGAACGATCGGTAAGGCCGTTGATCACAGGTACCGTTGCGTATTCGGCCAACACCTCAACGGTCTCGTGCTTATAGGTACGGGCCATGATCACATCGCACATTTGCGACAACACCCGCGCGGTATCCCGCAACGGTTCTCCACGACCAAGTTGGGAGTCGTGCGGCGGTAAAAATATTGCGCTGCCGCCACCCTCGACCATCGCTGTTTCAAATGCAACCCGCGTACGTGTGGATGACTTTTCAAAGATCATCACTAATACGCGCCCCGCGAATAGACGTGGTCGCTCACCACATGATCGCTGCTCTCTCAGGACCGTAGCCCGCGCCAACAGCTTACGTAGCTCCGCAGCGCTCAAGTCGGTCAGTTGAATCAAGTGTCGCAAGCGTGGCATGGTCGGTATTAAGAGAGAAAATTCTCTACGAGTGTGCAAACGCGTTCGACGAGTTCACGCGCTTCATCATCCGTCATGATTAAAGGAGGCAACAGGCGCACAACTCGCTCCGCAGTGACGTTGAGCAATAAGCCGCGTTCTAATGCGGTCGCCACGAGCTCGGCACAGGGTCGATCAAGTTCTAGCGCGAGCATCAATCCGCGCCCGCGAATGTCGACCACGCCCGCCTGATCTGCAAGGCGTTCGGAAAAATCATTGAGGATCCGGGCCCCCAGATATGCCGCGCGGGCGGCGTAGTCTTCCGTGGCGAGAATATCGCAAACCGTCAACGCCACACGAGCCGCAAGCGGATTCCCACCGAACGTCGACCCGTGGGTGCCGGGCCCCAATATCGAGGCGGTACGTTCACCCGCCAAGCACGCGCCGATCGGGAAACCGTTGCCGAGTGCCTTTGCAAGCGTCATCACATCCGCTTCGATATCGTCGTGACCGCATGCGAACCACTGCCCGGTACGACACATACCGGTCTGCACTTCATCGACCATTAACAAGGCGCCGTTTGCGTCGCACGCCTGACGAAGTCCCGATAAATACGCGTGTGGCGGAATAACGACGCCACCTTCCCCTAAGATAGGTTCGACCAAAACCGCCACCACCTCGCGCCGCGACAAGGCTTGCGCCGCGGCCTGAACGTTGCCAAACGGGACCCTTAAAAAACCAGCGACCAAAGGTTCAAATCCCTGCTGCGCTTTAGCGTTGCCAGTCGCGCTCAAGGCGGCCAAAGTACGACCGTGAAACGCGCCTTCCATGACGACTATCACCGGCTCCGCGATGCCGTTCTCGTGGCCAAATTTGCGTGCAAGTTTTATCGCGGCTTCGTTGGCCTCAGCACCTGAATTGCAGAAAAACACGTTGCGCAAACCACTGTGCCCAACTAGTCGTTCAGCCAGCGCTTCCTGGTGTTCGACGCGATACAAATTCGAGGTATGCCAGAGCGCGTTGGCTTGCGCGGTTAACGCCGCAACTATCGCCGGGTGCGCATGCCCGAGGCCACATACTGCGATGCCCGACAAGGCGTCGAAATAGCGACGCCCGTTTTGATCGCGTAGCCATACGCCCTGACCGTCAACAAAAGTCACATCCAGACGCGCGTAAGTTGGCATGATGGGGTCGTGTTGAGCGACCGCAATATTCATGTATTTTCTCCAACGCTTCGAAACCACAGCCGACGCGTACTGCCAACGCCGGCGCAAATCGGTTCAAACCATCGCCTAAGAGCAAGAACGACACGCGTTCGGCCAGGCAGCGATTTTGGTTGACCCACCTAGTCTATGCAAGCGGTGCCCCGTCACGAGGTGCTAAGTACACGCGCGAGCTCGGCATCCGGCACAGAAACCACAATCACAATAGTTAAATAGTAACCCGCAACGCGCCGAGAGGACACGCTTGCGTTTATCGTCTGCAGGGTTTACGGGAGCCCGAATGCCAAGTGGAGAGATAGGCTCACCAAAGAACGTTTCGAGAGCCAGAAAGTCTTAATTTTATTACCCATCTCGATTAGACTGGGTTGTTATGGGCTTGGTCACTATTCAATGTCAGCGAGGCGAATTACATGAGCACACAGGAACGAATCAAAGCGTTAGTCGAAAATCACCGCGTCGTACTTTTCATGAAGGGCACACCCCAATTCCCGCAGTGCGGTTTTTCGATGCGCACTGCGCAAGCATTGCATGCTTGCAACGCCGATTTTCACCACGTCGATGTCATCGCCGAGCCAGAATTCCGTGCCGCGTTGCCAAATTTTTCTGACTGGCCGACTTTCCCGCAAGTGTTTGTCGATGGCGAGCTCGTTGGTGGCTGCGACATTGTATTGGATTTGTATCAACGCGGAGAGCTACAAGAACTCGTAGCGCCCCCAACAATCGCCTAGCCTGGACATTGCACGAGGCGCTCACGGCGTTTCTGCCAATAGCTTGAGATAGCGGGTATTGTCATGAGTCAACAACAATGTAGGCCATGATATAACTTGGAATCGTGCTGGTTCACCGCCATGACCCTGACTGGCTCAGGTTCCCCCGTCCTCGTGCAATATCCGAGCTCGCAAATCACGACTTCGCGTTGCTAGTGCTCTTTACTTAAGCCATAAGCAACGGCCACCGTTGTGCGCCGCCAGTTGTTGCAAGCGCCGATTGTGGGCACTACGTTCAGACGCGGTTGCGCGGATCACCGGGAGTGGCGCGCGGCTTGTACCGATCCCTTGCACGCCACGCGCAGCGCTTGCCAACTCGTGATCCGCCTTTTCTTCTAATACGAGGGACGCTTGTCCACCCGTCATAGCAAGATAAACGTCGGCTAGCAGGCCCGCATCTAACAACGCGCCGTGCAAAGCGCGATGGCGATTGTCGATCCGGTAGCGCTTGCACAAGGCATCGAGACCGTTACGCTGTCCCGGATGCAATTCCCGTGCATGTTTTAGCGTATCGAAAACGGTGCAGTAGTCTTGCAAAAGCCCCCATTGTTCGCCGGCTTGCGCGAATTCGTGATCGATGAAACCGATATCGAACGGCGCATTGTGAATAATCAGCTCTGCGTCGCGTATAAATTCGATAAATTCTGGCGCGATCTCTACAAAACGCGGGCATTTATTTAACTGCTCGCGACTGATGCCGTGTACTTCGAGCGCGCCAGCGTCAATTTCCCGGTCTGGGTTTAAATAATGGTGGAACGTGCGCTCGGTGGTGCGACGATTGAGAATCTCCAGGCAGCCGATCTCGATGATCTTATGACCTTCTTCGGGACTCAAACCCGTTGTTTCGGTATCGAGCACAACTTGGCGCATCTATAACTCCATCTCGTCGATTGCTTTGTTGGCAAGTGCATCGACGCGTTCGTTATCCGCATGGCCGGCGTGGCCTTTCACCCATTGCCACACGACTTCGTGAGGATTTGCGGCAGCATCGAGTTCGCGCCACAAGTCGACGTTTTTAACGGGTTTGCGACTCGCTGTTTTCCAACCTCGGGCTTTCCAGGCGGACATCCATTCTGTGATCCCCCTTTTGACGTACTGTGAATCGGTATACAAGATAACGTGACTAGGTGTAGTGAGTTGCTCGAGGCCTTTTATCGCGGCAGTCAATTCCATGCGATTATTCGTTGTCGCGACTTCAGCGCCGTAGAGTTCCGTCTCAGCGCCGGCCACACGCAACAACGCGGCCCAGCCGCCCGGACCGGGATTTCCACGACACGCACCATCGGTGTAGATTTCGACGAGACCACAATTTATCGCGTTCTCGCTCAAGAGACGTTGCCATTACGTGCAGTTGGTTCGGCCACACGCCCACCGACGAGGCGCCGTTCACGCGACCACGCGAGACGCAACGGCCGCACTGCGTGCACCCGCTTGCACGCTGTAATTACGTAGAAATTTCCCAGCGCCGGCCACCACCGCGCACCGATTTTTTCCAGCATGATGGCCTTGTCATACATTTTTCGATTGCTCCACGGCGGCCGAAACGAGGCTTTGTCCAGTTTCTCAATTTCAAAACCCAGCAATGTGACCCAGTCTTTGACCCGCGTGGGGCCGAAAAACCGGCCATCCCATGGCGCTTGTCCCCGCCAACCGACGAGCATCCGCCGCAAGCCAAACAAACTGCGCGGGTTGAAGCACAATACGATCAAATAACCCTCTGGTATCAAAATTCGTTCCACTTCCCGCAACACCCCGTGAGGATTGTCCGAATACTCCAACACGTGCGGGAGTACGACCACGTCTACGGAGGCTGAATCGATCGGTAAGGCGTCGGCGTGCGCTACTACTTGAGGCACGTCGAGCGCGTGTTGTTCTGCGGTCACCAAAAATCCATGGGTGATGCGGCTCGCAGAAAGAAATTCGGTACCGTGACAGTACCCGAACTGAACGATATGATAACCGAACAAGTTGAGTAGAGAGGACTTAAGCGCCGCCACCTCTAGTTCAGCAATAGCTGCGCCCAACTCCCCTCCATACCAGCTTGCCAACGCGCGTGGCGCACTTTGAAGCGGGACAGGATCGTTAAGTTGCGCCATCTGCTCTTGAACTAGTAATTACTTGAACACCGCTCGCAAAATTTGACTATTAACGTTGCACCATTCCCGAAGTCTCGTCAAATCATCTAGCCCGGCCATCCACAACGGAGTTTATTGAAATGCAGGTCCGTCTCAACAGCCTCAAGTCTTACGTCCGGGACATTAACGATTTTCCAAAACCGGGCGTCGTGTTCAAAGATTTGACCCCGCTGATAGGCGACGGCAAAGCACTCCATGAAGCCGCTGAATTGCTCGCCGAACCATTCTACGACCATAGTATAAGCGCAGTCGCTGGCATGGAGGCGCGCGGGTTCATCTTCGGTAGCCTCGTTGCCCAAGCGCTTGGAACGGGCTTCATTCCGCTCCGCAAACCGGGAAAGTTACCAGCCGCCACTCACGCCGCCGCTTACGAACTCGAGTATGGCGCAGCGACACTGCATATGCACGCAGACGCCGCTACTGCCACCGACAAAATACTGATCGTCGATGACCTAATCGCGACTGGTGGAACGGCCGCCGCTAGTGCCGAGCTCGTGGCAAAAAGTGGTGCCGATGTCGCAGGCTTCGCTTTTGTAATCGAACTCGATTTTCTCTACGGACGCGACCAGCTGGGGGCCTCTAGGGTACACTCGCTGCTCCATTTCTAAGCGTCCGCTCGCCCCCCGTAAGTCGATGTGCATTCTGGTAACCGCACGCGATATTCATCCGCAATACCCACTAATCGTCGCCGCGAACCGGGATGAGTTTTATACCCGCGCTAGCGCCCCGGCGGCGTTCTGGACAGATCATCGTGACCTGCTTGGCGGCCGCGATTTGGAGCAGGGCGGCACGTGGCTCGCCGTCGATCGAGCCGGGCGTTTCGCAGCGCTGACGAATATTCCCGGCGCGCCCGCCAAAACAAACAACGCCCGCTCACGAGGTTTACTGATCGTTGATTATCTGTCCGCGCCGATGAACGCCGCCGCTTATCTCGACACGCTGCGCGGCGGCGCCGCGCGCTACGACGGTTTCAATCTCGTTATCGGTACCCCAGAGGCTCTGCACTGGTGGTCCAACGTCGGCGGGGAACCGCGCCATCTCGCCCCCGGCGTTCACGCGGTGAGCAACCAGTTGATGGACACCCCGTGGCCTAAAGTCGCACGTTTGAAAAACCGATTTGCAGAAGTTAGCAATTTACGCGGTTCAGCCTTGGTCGAAGGATTGCTTGATATGCTTGCCGACCGCGTACCATCGCCCAACAATGAGCTGCCCGATATCGGAGGAGATGTAGACATGGCGCGACGCGTGTCGGCAATTTTCGTGCATACTGCCCATTATGGGACGCGCAGCTCGACCATCGTGTTGTGGCATAAGAACGGCATGCTTGAATTTATCGAGCGTCGCTACGCGGCGACCGGTCGCGCAACCGGCGATGATTATTTTCAATTCGACGCTATGACTTCTAACAACGACGCCCTCCCATCTTCTTGAAGCGAACCCACAATGAATACCCAACTGCAAAGCGAGTATACGCGTATCCGTGCCCAGACCTGTGGCTTGATCGAGCAGCTCAGTGCTGAAGATTGCTGCGTTCAATCGATGCCAGACGCAAGCCCGGCGAAGTGGCACCTCGCGCACACGACGTGGTTTTTCGAAACGTTTATCTTGTCCGATTTTTACGCCGATTACCGGCCCGCAAACCCCGAATACAAAGTCTTGTTTAACTCGTATTACAATACCGTTGGCGCGCAACACCCGCGCCCATCGCGGGGCATGCTAACGCGACCGTCCTTGCAAGAGTTACGCATCTACCGGGACCAGGTGGATGACGCGGTCGCTAGATTGCTCGCGACCACGGAGTCGCCACAACTCGACGCGCTATTTGCAGTCGGCCTACACCACGAGCAACAGCATCAAGAATTGCTGTTAATGGATGTAAAACATTTGCTCAGCGTAAATCCGCTCGCGCCGGCATACGATGACACCCTTGCGTGGACGCCTCATGCGTCCGTCGCCAGTCTCGACTGGCGTCGCTTCAGCGGGGGCGCCGTAACGATCGGTGCTGATGACAACGGATTTAGTTTTGACAATGAAAAACCACAACATCGAACTTTGCTAGCTGACTTCGCGCTCGCGCAGCGACTCATCACGAACGGTGAATTTCGACAGTTCATCGAAGACGGCGGTTACGAGAAGGCGACGTTATGGTTGTCAGACGGCTGGTCATGGATCCAGCGACATCAGTGCGACGCGCCGGCTTATTGGCGGCGCGCCGATCAGGGTTGGCAAGAATTTACGCTCGGCGGGTTGCGCGAACTCGACGATAATCGGCCGGTCGTTCACATCAGCTACTACGAAGCGGATGCATTCGCCCGTTGGGCCGGGGCGCGACTGCCGCGCGAGTGTGAATGGGAACTCGCGGCGCGAGAAATGCCCATAAATGGGAACTTGCTTGACGCCGGTGCGCTCCACCCTGTCGCCAGCAATGATGCTGGCCTCAGCCAAATATTCGGTGACGTTTGGGAGTGGACCGCGAGCGCCTACGCAGCCTATCCCGGATACCACGCCGCGCCCGGTGCACTCGGCGAGTACAATGGTAAGTTCATGAATAACCAATATGTTTTGCGGGGTGGTTGTTGCGTAACGCCGCTCGACCATATTCGCGCCAGCTATCGGAATTTCTTCTATCCCCACAACCGCTGGCAGTTCGCGGGCATGCGCCTGGCATTAGACGGACACGGCACTACCCAGCCCTAGCGACATCGTTCATTAACGGCTAGCTCGATAATCCGCCGTTAACTTTGAGCGTCTGTCCAGTAATGAATGCGGCCTCATCAGAGGCTAGAAATGCGGCCGCTGCCGCAACGTCGCCCGGCGTGCCAAAGCGTCTTAGCGGCGTCGATGTCATTACCGCCTCACGATAATCCGCGGACATTTGTTCGCGCGCGAAACGTGTCTCGATCCAACCGGGTGCTAGTTCGTTCACCCGCACCGCTGGTGCGAGGCTCCGCGCCAGCGCGCGGGTAAATCCGGTGACCCCTGCTTTTGTGGCCGCAAATATTTCCGGGTTTCGGCCACCCATGCCCACCAAGGCGAGATCCCAGGACATATTAATGATGGTGCCGTGGGACCGCTGTAGCACGGGCGCCGCGGCCCATGCACAGCGAATCGTCCCACGTAAATCGACGTCCAATAACTGCTGCAACTTTTGCGCGTCGCTTAAATCCGCTGCGGTACCGGTGAGAATGTCCGCACCCGCCACGTTGACCCACACATCGATGTCCGCAAACGCCGCGACGACTTTCGCTACGAGGCGATCTATGCTGGCGGTCTCGGCGACGTTAACCGCCACGGCGAGCGCTTCGCGGCCGCATGCACGAATCGCTTCGACACAAGTCGCGGCCGCCTCCGCCGTGCGGTGATAGCCGACACAGACATCGGCACCTTCATGCGCGAAACGCAACGCAATCGCACGTCCAATGCCGCTGCTCGCACCTGTGACAACCGTGCGTTTACCGCTCAAGCGCATGCGTGACTACTTGCCTCGCCCCTTGCTGCCGGCGGGCCATTCCTGCTTGGCAATGATGTCGCCCATTTCACGCCCGGGGTCAAGCTGACCTTGGTAGATGACATAACGTCCACCCGGACGTCGATCCGAGGCGGGGCTTTCCGTCCACAACCATAAATGGCCTGTTTGAGTGTCGAGGATCAATGCCTTCTCGGTGCCAAATTCATAGCCAGGATTGAGCGCGATCGCCCGATAGCGTTCCTCGGCGGTCACGCTGAATGACGCGCCGTAGAGCGCCAAGCACGCCAATACCGCGCTGCAGAACTTCGGGAGAATAGGCCCGCTCCGTCGGCGGTGGGCGCTGCGATCGGCGCGAGTTGCGGTAGCGAAAAATGTGCCACCCCTGCTTAGCTCGGTATTCATCACTAGATACTCCTTCCGGGTCCCTTCGTTTATTGACGAGCCCTTCTCTTATCGGCTGCCTTACCGATTTCGTGATCGTCGCCAACCCGGCCCCGCGCCTCGCTCGCGCCTGTGGCGAGATATCGAACGACCCAAATAGGCGAGCCGATCCGGCGCGAGGATGGCATACGGTTGCACTACCCCACGATTGTGCGCCCGCAACCACGGGATCGCGTTTTGCCACACTGAGGCCGCGGCGTAGAGATTGGGTAGCCGTAAATTAAACGTGCGCCCGGCCCTATTGTAGACTACGGTTTGCTCTCCCCGGCTCGTTTTGATGCCAATCCGTACCGCATTCCAATCGACACGCTCCCCGGAGAGTTCTACCGCACGCAACGCTTGCGCAAGTTGCCGCAATTCCGCCATGAGACGTTCACAGGCAGCTCTTTTCAGGTTCAGATGACGGTGGTCTTCGAATATGCACTGTAAGCCGTCAGCATACTCATAGCGCGGGCGCGCATTTTGCGCAAAAACCCAGCGCCGCTCCCTCTCCGCGCTCGCTATATTTAGCCTCGGCCCGGTATTCGGTGTGGGTCCATCGCACGTCAAATAGACACAGGCTTCTGCGGCAATCAGCGCCTCTAAGCGTTCTTGTTCGGAGACACGCGTCGCGCTGACCATCACTTGCTGGTCGTCGATAAGGAGACGGACCTCTTCATCCCGCTCACGATAGATCTCGATCGTGATGGCCCGTTCAAGTTCATCGGCGACTCGCTCGAGAGTGGCGATATACCCATACACACCTGCTTGCCATGCAGCAAACGTCGCCGCCTCCTCATTCTTGGCATTGTCATCGCGTATCGACTGGCGCTGAATTTCGCCGCGGCTCTCATCGATCAAAGCGCTCAATGCCGCGCGCGCAAAAACCAGGCGATCATCTTCGCTTCCGGCGGCCGCCACCCGAACCGCGTAGTCGAACTCGCTACCAACCGGTTCCCATGCAACAGCCGTGATTGCGACCGTCGCAGCGACGAGCGCGACGGAAAAACGACGCCGACCCGCAGTGTGCTTACGCGCGGCCACTAGGTATAAATATCGCCCGTCGATATTTCGTCAAGTCCGTATCTTTGCATCTGAACCCCTACGTTGGGCACCATCGCCAAACCTCGCCCCACGATAGCGGCTGCGCGCCCGATCATTTTACTCACACCCGAGCATCACCTGTAATATCGCGTAGTGGTCTTCGAACCAGCCGAGCGCCGCGATTTGCGTCAACGGCAACCAACTCGCGTGCGCCGCATCGTCGTCTCCGCGAACATTGGGTCGATCGCTATGCGCCGCAAGCCGATAGTGAAAACAATGGGTAATGGTGCGACCTCGCACCGACCGCCTAGGGGCATCGAATACCCGTATCGCGACTAGCGAAGCGGGGGGTGCGAGGGAATCGAGCGCAAGACCGGTTTCTTCGTGCAATTCCCGCCGAGCCGCCGCCGCCAGGGTTTCATCGGGATCGAGGAACCCACCCGGTAACGCCCATAAACCCCGCCCGGGAGGGCGTGCCCGGCGTATTAGCAAAACGTGCTCGCGCCATGTGACGAGTGCGTCGACAGTGACTAAGATCGGCGCATAAGGTGCGGCCTGCCACATTGTGCGATGCGCTGCTACGTGCTCGTAGTCTTCCCGCAGGCGCTGAAATTCCCGCTTCGTAGCGACGCTTTCCAAGAGCGGCCAAATCGATGCGGGCACTGATGTGCTAGACGCCGGAGGTGCCACGCCAGCGCTCATCCGAGCCTCGAAAAAATGCGTAAGCACAGCCTCTAAGACATCATCGTTAGGCCCCAACGAGCGCGGCACGCATTCCGGAAACCATTTTAGGTAGCGTTCGGAATGGGTATCGCAAGCGATCATGGCCACGCCGCGACTCGCCGGCACCGTCAAGGCATGGCGCAACAGCATCGCACTATATCGATCGTCATAGCGTGACTCGGGTAGGGAGACGATGCGCAGATCATGCCCAGCATCGGTGCCATAAACAGCCGTCAACATTGCGCGGCGTTCCGCTTCTAGCCACGGTTGCTGCAGAGAGCGCGTCTTACCACAGTAGGTAAGCGCGACGATCACCGAGTTACCTGCAAGCAGCAGCTCGTTGATCGTCTCGACCTGGCAGGTTGTGAGCGGTTGGAATTCGCCGACACACACGGCAATCTTGATGTTAACGTCCACTTGCAACGGCACACACCGTGCAACGCTTAAGCGTCGCGCAAATACCGCAGCGCTTGTTCATGTAATTGGGGACTCGCCGCGGCGATCACGCGACCACCTGTTCTAACGGCGCCGCCCTCCCAATCTGAGACGATGCCACCGGCCGCCTCGACAATCGGAATAAGCGGTCCGATATCGAAAAATTCGAGCCCGGCCTCGACCACGAGGTCGATAAAACCTGCTGCAAGTAAGCAATACGCATAACAGTCGACGCCGAAACGCGTCAAACGTACGGCCCGCGATAAGCGCGCAAACGCGTCGCTCTCGAAACCCGTCGCGAACATATCCGGCGCTGTCGCAAATAAATACGCCTCCGATAACGCGACCCCGGTGCGAACGCTCAGCGGGTGTTCTTGCCCGCTACGACACACCGCCGTCGACCCGTATCCGCCAATAAAAATCTCACCGACGAACGGCTGACTCATAACGCCGAGCACGGCTTGATCATTTTCGCACAAACCAATCAACGTGCCCCACGTTGGCAAGCCGCTCACGAACGCGCGGGTACCGTCGATCGGATCGAGTATCCAGCGGAATTCACTCGTCCCTAAGACGGTACCGAATTCCTCACCGACAATACCGTGCTCGGGATAACGCGCCGTGATCGCAGCACGCATTTGCTGTTCGACTTCTCGGTCCGCGATAGTAACTGGGTCAAAGTTCCCCTGTGGGGTTTTGTTCGCAACCTCAAGCGCAGCACGAAAATAGCGCAGCACCGTTGGTCCTGCGTCACGCGCTAGTGACCAAATAAACGCACGGAACTCAGACTGCTGATCCGAACCGACCATCAACATCTCGCAACGCGGCGCGAGCGCTAGAGTTCGGTTTCTTCTTCCGCCTCATCAGCCCGATAAACTAGATAGACACAATTTCGGCCGGCACGCTTTGCGTGCAATAACGCGTTGGCGGCAGACTCCACTAACGATTCCCAATCGTGCTGATCATTCGGGATCATGGTGGCAACACCGCAACTCACGGTAACATAGGATTCGACATCAGAATCACCGTGCAAAATAGTGCGGTCCGCAACCGCCCCTCGAATCGATTCTGCGATATCCATCGCTGCATGCTCTGCGGTATCCGGCAACAATACGACGAATTCCTCACCGCCGTAACGGGCGAGCAAATCCCCGATGCGAAAAATATGCTGGCGAATGATCTCGGAAACCCGAGATAAACATGTATCTCCCGCATGATGGCCATAACGGTCGTTGTAGCTACTAAATCGGTCGATATCTAAAAGCACCAAAGAAATCGGCCGTTGTTGATGTCGGCCCAACGACCATTCACGCTGTAACACCCGTTCGAACACCCGCCGGTTCGGCAAGCCCGTCAGTTGATCGCGCTCCGACAACCGCTCCGCTGCGCGCCGCGCCTGCTCCAGTTGCCCCTCCGTTTTCTTGCGGCGTTCTATTTCGTCGGAAAGTTCCCGTACCAGCGCTTCGCGCTCGGAATTGCGTTGCCGCAAACAGGCGGTAGTAGCTTCGTGCAACATTCGCTGTCGTGCTTCTTCAAGCGTCGTGCGGTGAGCTTGACATATGACGTCCACCGAATAAGTCGTAAACAGTACTAACCCGACGCCGATGAACTGCAAGAATGTCACCGTAGAAGCAAAAAGTGCTATTACCAGCGGCACGAGGGAGAAGACCGAAAAAGCAATCACAACCGGCGAGACGATCCCCTGCCCCATCAGTACGCCGATAAATAAACCGGTAATCCAAACAGCAGCAACGGCCGTCGCGCCCGGTTCCACGCTCGGCGCCAACCACCACACGGAAATACCGTAACAAGCGCCGACCAAACCCATCATAATCGCTTGCGACCATACCCAGAAACGGGCGTGTTTCTTCGCCGAGCGAAAATATCCCCAAACTAGAAGGCCGCGGCCAGCGATTAGTGTCGCGACAACGCCGAACCAATTCCACGCAAGGTCGGACCCCAACTCCAAGCTGAGATAACCGGCATAACAAAGCGAGGCGAGCAGCATCGGCAACAACGCTCGCGCTGCAGAGTGATTTGATGTCTCCAGACGCAAATCGCGCAGCGCTTCTGCGGTTACCTCCCTAATCTGGGGCAGGTCTACAGAATCGCTCGACGTCGTCGAGCGCGCATCGCCGGGGGGAGCAAACGAATCTCCTGTCACAAATAAGCCTGTCTGTCGTATTGCCGGTAGCAGCCATCTAGCTTAGCGAATCGGATCCGGAAATGGGTAGCCCTATCGCCACCTAATGGTGAGATTTCTAACAAATAACCGAATATTTTCCCATACGGTAACGTATAGTCAATGCTTGCTAAGGTTTCCTGTTGACCTAAGTCATTAATGGTATGATGCGCCGGCCTGCGCTCACCGCCGTTATCCGCGACGATATCTGCGCCGCAGCACAGGACTTTACACTGCCAGACATCAAAATAACTCCAACTTCAATACCACGACGAACCTGTACCTGCGATGAGCAACACCGTTGCGGCTACCTATGATCGCCTTGTCATTAGCCATCCGCGTATCGCGCTCTTGCTGATCGCGCTGGCGGTGATCGTGTTCGGCGCTGCGGCGAACAATTTCAATCTCGATGCCTCAGCCGATTCCCTCTTGCTAGACAATGACGCGGATCTACGCAAGTACCTACAACTGACGAAACGCTACAAAACGCGCGAATTTTTATTTCTTACGGTAACGCCACCCAACGATTTATTGAGCCCGCAGTCTCTGGGCCTCTTGCGCGAATTACGCGCTAAGCTTACCTCACTGCCGACGCTGGATTCGGTGATCACCCTGCTCGACGTCCCGTTGGTGAAAAACGTGCCTGGGCGGCTATACCAAGTCGCGAAAAATTATCGCACCTTGGATTCACCCGACGTCAATATAGAACGCGCGCGGCAAGAATTACTGCAAAGTCCTATCTATCGTGACTTAGTCGTTGGCGCCAGCGGTGAAACCACTGCGATACAGATTTTCATAAAGGAGAATCCGGAGTATCGGGAATTACAACGCCAGCGCAACGAACTATTGTTTCAGCGTAGTACTGACAAATTGACCTCACAAGAAACGGCACAGCTCGCTACGCTGCAAAAACGCTATGCCGAACTCAAGGCCGAGGCGGATGCACGCAACCACAGCGCCGTTGCGGCGATTCGCGAAGTCATAGCGGAACACGCCGACGAGGCGCAACTCCATCTCGGTGGAGTCCCCATGATAGTAGACGACATGATCGCATTCATTCGCAGCGATTTAATCACATTTGGCGGCCTCGTGTTGGCATTTCTCGTGGTGATGTTGTGGTTGCTTTTTCGCGAGTGGCGTTGGGTAGCGATACCGATCGTCAGCTGTTTCGTTTCCGTCATCATCATGATGGGGCTGTTGGGATTAGCAGCGTGGAAGGTAACCGTAATTTCGTCCAATTTCGTTGCCTTGATGCTGATCATTACGATGTCGATGAACATCCACCTCCTGGTACGCTACCGCGAGCTTCACCGCGACAACCCCGACGCCGACCAAAAAACACTCGTCCGCCTCACTACGCATAGCATGGCGCAACCGTGCCTCTATACCGTGCTCACCACTATCACCGCGTTCGCATCACTCATGTTGAGCGAAATCAAACCAGTTATAGATTTTGGCTGGATGATGGGGGTTGGCTTATTGGCGATCTATGTCGTCTCGTTTGTCGTCTTCCCGGCGTTATTACTGCACACGACACGTCGCCCTTTACGGGTACCGGAACGAGATGATTTCGCCTTTACACAACGTTTCGCTCGCTTCACCGAACATCACGGCGTGGCCGTATTAGTAATAGCCGGTCTGGCGTCCAGTTTCGCGCTGCTGGGCATCACGAAACTGGAAGTTGAAAATAGTTTTATTTCGTATTTCAAACGAGATAGCGAGATATACCGAGGGTTAAAGCTAATAGATGAGACGGTGGGCGGCACGACACCGCTGGAAATATTGCTGAAATTCTCTGACCCCGACGGCGACGCGGACGAAACTGACGACGAACTCGCGGCAATGTTCGACGATACTAGCTACGACGCCTCCGATTATTGGTTCTCGCCGGAAAAAGTTGACCGCATCAAAGCGGTACACGATTATCTAGAAGGCCTTCCAGAAGTAGGCAAGGTGCTGTCCTTAGCCTCAGTAGTGCGTATTGCCGAGGATCTCAACGACGGCAAGCAGTTCGATGCTTTCGAGCTGAATGTTATTCACCGCCGTATCCCATCGATACTTCGTTCAAAACTGATCGATCCGTATGTATCAATCGAAGATAACGAAGTGCGAATTAGTATTCGCATCAAAGACTCGCTGCCCGACTTACGCCGCAAAGCGCTGCTGGATAAAATCGACAACGATTTGCATACAGAAATTGGTTTGGATAGGAGTGAATATGAGCTGGCGGGTTTATTAGTGCTATATAACAACCTGCTCCAGAGTCTATTCAAGTCGCAAATACAAACCCTCGCGGTCGTACTTATTGCGATATTTTTGATGCTCTGTGTTCTATTTCGTTCCCCCATCGCAGCAGCGGTCGCGACCATACCAAATGCGCTGGCAGCGTTGCTTATTCTTGGCATCATGGGTTGGCTCGGCATTTCACTCGATGTAATGACAATCACCATCGCTGCGATTACGATCGGCATCGCCGTCGACGATTGTTTGCACTATCTATATCAGTACAAGGTCCAACATCCCCGGATCCTCGATGACGTCGAAACTATGCACTATTGTCACGCCAATATCGCCAAAGCAGCTTTGTTTACTACGATCACGATCAACGGCGGTTTTATGATATTGGTTTTCTCCAACTTCATTCCCACGATTCTGTTTGGCTGTCTTACGATGATTGCAATGACGATCGCGCTAGTCGCAGCGCTGACTTTGATGCCAAAATTGATCTTGTCGTGGCAGCCATTTAAAACACACTAGAATTTTGCCTGCGGCGATTTTCTCCCCGCCGGGGCGCTTAGCAGCTGGATTCCAATGGCCACATTAAATATGCTAGCCTAGATGTGGCAGATGTGAGACATCGGGTGATTGAATTCGGTGCGTATTCCTAAACATGTCCAACCCGTTGCTCACGCGCAACCCCAATGCATCCGCGTTGCGGACGCTGTAACGTCGGTTCGCAGGCCAGTGGCATTACAGCAAATAAAATCATCGCCCATTTGGGTTGACCCGTCGCACCGACGTATCCCGCGGGAACGCTTAATCTTGGACAGGAGGATCTTAGTCATGAAAAAATTCGCAAGATGTTTCGGCGCGTTGGCAATGACGTGTTGGCTAGGAACGAACGTCGTAGCCGACGAGACCTGCATGTCGCCCTACATGGCCAAAATTGTTGGCCAGGAAGACTTCGTCTATGTTTGGACGCTCGGCCAAGCCGGCATGGGTGACGAACAAGATAAGCTCGTGACCATCGATGTGAATCCAAAATCCAGTAATTACGGCAAAATCGTCCATACCTTGTCCGTCGGCGGGCGCAATGAAGCACATCATTCCGGGTTGACCGATGATCGGCGCTATTTGTGGGCCGGCGGCTTAGACACCAACAAAATATTTATTTTCGATGTCCACAGCGATCCGGCCAAACCAAAACTGCAAAAGACCATTACCAATTTCGTCGCCGACAGCGGTGGTGTTGTCGGTCCTCACACGACCTATGCGCTGCCCGGGCGCATGCTCGTCACTGGTTTGTCGAACAACCAAGACCACGGTGGGCGTACCGCGCTGGTGGAATATACGAACGAAGGAAACTATGTTGCGACGTACTGGATGCCCACCGATGACAACCTTCAAGGGGCAATAAAAGGCGGCCGTTTTGCCGATGGTTACGGCTACGATATTCGCGCACTGCCGCGCTTAAACGTCATGGTTGCGTCCTCATTCACGGGGTGGAACAACTATATGATGGATTTGGGCAAGCTCATGGCTGATGGCGAAGCCATGAAGCGCTTTGGCAACACGGTTACCGTTTGGGATCTGCACACGCGCAAGCCACGCAAAGTGCTCGATGTGCCGGGTGCGCCACTCGAGGTGCGATGCGCCTGGGGCCCGCAACACGATTATTGTTTCACCACGACGGCATTAACCTCGAAGATTTGGCTTATATACCGTGATGCTGAGGGTGAATGGCAATCAAAGGCGGTTGCCGATATCGGCGATGCCAGCAAAATCCCGTTGCCCGTTGATATTTCCATTGCTGCAGACGATAGTCTGCTATGGGTAGACACCTGGAATGACGGCACCACGCGGCTATTCGATATTTCCGACCCCCACGCGCCACACGAGATCTTCTCCGAGAAAATCGGCGCACAGGTAAATATGTTGTCTCAAAGTTGGGATGGGAAACGGGTATATTTCACTTCCTCACTGCTCAACAATTGGGATAAGAAAAAGGGTCCTAACGGAGACCTGCAGTACTTTAAAGCTTATACGTGGGACGGCCAGCGGTTGAAGAAGGAATTTGCGATCGACTTCTTTGCGGAGAAACTCGGTAGTCCCCACCAGATGCGATTCGGCGCCTATGCGCTCTACGCCAAGTCGCATCCTCACGTTACGGGAAATGCACTGGCTACTGCCACCAACCCTTAGGGAAACATTCGACATTGTGAAAGCCGCCGTGCGGTGTTGTGCGGCGGCGACGTTAATCTGTTGGTCGCTTAATGGCGGCACCGTAACATCCTCTCACGAGGGCCACGCCCACCACGAAGACCAGGAAACGACTGTCGCGGGCGATCGCGAAATTCTCGCGCCCGGCTATCAAGCACTGGATTTCGAGCCCCCAAAACCGAACAGCTACACCCTACCACCCTTGGGCGACGCTAGCGATGGTGAAATTATCGACGCCCAGGGTCGAACCACAGGCTTGCATGATCTGTTCGAGGACCGTGCGGTGGTGCTGGCGTTTATCTATACCCGCTGCGGTGATGTCAACGGCTGCCCGCTCGCCACATTTGTTTTTCAGCAAACAGCGCGGCGTCTAGCGACAGAGCCGGCACTAAGCGACAAAGTGCGTTTGCTCAGTTTAAGTTTTGATCCCGATCACGACACGCCCACGGTACTCGCCGATTACGCGGAATCTTTCGCAGTACCGCGCGTCGATTGGCGTTTCATCACCCCCGCGGGACATACCGCGCTGAGACAACTACTGCGTGGCTATGGGCAGAGTGTGGTGCGCGATGCTAGTGGCACGCCACGTTCACACATCTTGCGCGTTTATTTAATCGATCAGAAAAAGCGCATTCGTAATCTCTACAGCACCTCGTTTTTGCACGCGGAAACCGTGATCAACGATCTTAAGACGATCCTCAACGATAATCCCTCCCGCCCGGCAGTGAAAAAGGCGATACCTGGGGTTGCGGTAATCAAACCTGCAGATGACCGCACCGGCTATGACTCCGCAGCGTACGCGACGAGTTCGCGCGCTTACGCGCACCGCCAAACACGGGGGCACGATCTTGTGGCGCTGGCGTCCGAAGCGGCGCTAGGACTACCTCGGGCAAAACTGCAACGAAAGCTCGCGTTCAGTAGTGCGCAGATCGCACTCGGGCGACAACTCTTTTTTGATCGCCGTCTATCACATAACAATACCCTCTCGTGCGGCATGTGCCACATTCCCGCACAAGGATTTACGACCCAAGAACTGCAAACCCCGATCGGCTTCGAAGGTCGTACCGTAAGACGCAATGCGCCGACGCTGCTTAACGTTGGATTCGCTAAGACACTTTTTCACGACGGGCGTGAAACGCATCTTGCACAACAAGTTTGGTCGCCCCTGCTAGCAACAAACGAAATGGCAAATCCATCGATAGGTCATTTGCTAACAAAACTAAGCACGACCGGTGATTACGGCGCGGCGTTCAACACCGCTTTTCCCGAACGAGGTCTCACAATGGAGACTTTGGGTGTCGCACTGGCGGCCTACCAGAACATGCTCATCGCCGCCAGCAGCCCATTCGATCGTTACTATTACGCTAAAGACAACACCGCACTCACTGCCACCGAGCAGCGCGGACTCGCACTTTTTACCGGCAAGGCCGGCTGCGTTAATTGCCATCTTATCGGCGAAGAATTCGCCCTGTTTACCGATCACGGCTTTCACAATACGGGGGTCGGATATGCGCGTTCCATGGCACGCACACCGGCACGCCGCGAAGTATTGCTCGCCCCCGGAACAGCGATAGAAATCGACACGACCGCCATCGCCGCCAGCAGCGCGCCGGTACCAAATGATTTGGGACGTTATGAAGTCACCTTAGATCCCGACGATCGATGGCGCTACAAAACCCCGAGCTTGCGCAACCTCACACACACAGCACCCTATATGCACGACGGCTCTTTGCCCGATCTGCACGCCGTGGTAGCATTTTATAATCGCGGCGGCGTGCCGAATGAACTGCTCGATCCGCTAATCAAACCACTGGGGTTGAATACTGACGAAAGCGACGCATTGGTTGCCTTCATGCGCAGTCTCACAAGCCCCCATATCGAGGCCTTAATCGAGGATGCGAACGCCGCGCCCATTGGGGATCCTGACGAAACACAGAGGCACTAAATCGCCCAGGCGCCGCGCAATGAACGCCTCATGCACTATCTAGTGCTACCCACCTTTCAAAGGTGGGCACAAGAGAAGTTCTTTCGCTTCAGCGAGTTGCGTGCTCGCGTAATCTTCTTCCGGCACATGCTCGCCATCGAGCATCGCAAAAAATTCCACCTCGGCTGAGAGGCCGATGCGATCGGTAATCGCACAAATCGTATCGCCTTCCTGTACGTCGATTTCTATCGTGTCGTAGTCTCCACCAGGCGGTAAATGTTCGCGTAAATAGCCGATTAGACGCAATTTAAGCCGGGTGCGGTTTCCCAAGCGACATCTCTCGAGACCACAGCATGAGTTACAACACCACCTAGGCGTTAGGTGAGGCCCAAACGTTTAAGCGTGTCGTCACTAGGATTACCGTGGGCGTCCCAACCGCGAAGCTCATAATATACGGGTAACATTTCCGGGAGCTTGCTGACTAATCCTTTAGCAGCGCCACTTGGCGCGGGCTCCTCCAATATACGCTTTGGCAACGTGTCGTCCGCACTGCTCAAGCCCGCCTCAAGATTGAACTGCCGTTCTAAATTCCAAATGCGCTCGCCGGTTTCTTTTAGGCGTGTAGCGTCCCAGTCACCTTCGCAGGCGCCATCGACTAAGGCGGCATAGTGATCCGGTTTCAGACCACCGTGATGGGCAAACAAACACATGCCTGAGGAGTCGATTGCGGAAATATAGTCTTGCGTACGTTTAATGACTTTCGGTTTTTCGTCGGGTTCGGTCGTTTGAAAATCATGCGCATAGGGCTCAGCACGTAAGTGACAGGCGCCACGGTTACTGGTCGCATAGCCTAAGCCCATGCCCTGCATCGCACGACCATCGTAGGCCGCGAATTCCTGACCCTTAACGGCCATCGACAACTCCGGATGGCCATACTTTGCCGTCAACAACTTCGAACCCATGCCGATTTCTTTGCCGAAACCTTCGCCTTTGCCCACCTGCTCCGCGATAGTGCATAAGACCTCGGCGGAACCGAACTTCAACTCAATGCCACCGGTATCCGCGGTCGTGAGCGCTCCGACATCGAACAACTCCATCGCCGCGGCCAAGGAACCGCCGAAGGAGATGGGATCCATACCGTATTCATTGCATAAAAATCCCGCGTAAGTCGCCGCGTCGATATCATCAACACCGACGGCCGAGCCTAACGCGTAAGCAGTTTCATACTCGAGCCCCCCAGAAGCACCATGGTATTGCGGTTTGTCTTTAACGGAAAAATGGGCAGGATCGATATGACTCACCCGACCGCAACCGATCGTGCACGAAAAGCACGCACTGTTTTGAATGAGATTCGTGTGGCCATTATCGTTTTGGCTCTGCATCGCCTTAGCGTTCAGATGCTCATGACCTTCGAATTGAACTTGGCGGTTATTGCGCGTCGGCAAAGCACCAAATGACCCCGTTACATCCATCATCGCGATGGTACCGTCCTTGGTCATGCCTTGGCGACCTTTATTTTGCGCCAACGTCTCGGCCGCTTCTTTTTGCGCAGCAAGAAACTTTTCGACATCATGCACCGCAACGCCTTTGGTACCGCGTATCGCAATAGCTTTCAGTTGCTTAGCGCCCATCACCGCGCCCACACCCGAACGCCCCGCAGCACGATGCATATCGTTTACGATACAGGCGAAACGACAACCGTACTCCCCAGCTTGTCCAATAGAAGCGATCCGGATAAGGGGATCATCGTGGGCCGCCTTAATGGCTGCTTCGATGTCCCACACGCTACGGCCCCATAAGTGTGCGGCCGCCTTCAGTTCAACGTGATCGTCTTGAATGTAGAGATAGACAGGGTTTTTTGCGCGGCCCTCAAAAATCACCATGTCATAGCCGGCCATTTTTAGCTCGCCACCAAACTGACCGCCTGAGTTCGAACACGCAATCGCGCCGGTGAGCGCACCTTTTGTCACCGCCGACCAACGACCGCCGGTCGGCGCGCTGGTACCCGTTAACGGGCCCGTTGTAATGATCAATTTATTTTCGGGCGCTAGCGGGTCGACGCGCGGGTCAACTTCTTCCATTAGATATTTCGTCGCCAAGCCGCGCTGGCCGAGAAATTGTTGCGCCCAGTCCATATTGAGTGGTTCGTGCGTCACCGCACCTGTGGATAAATCCACGCGTAGGATCGTTTTCTGCCACCCCATGATCACACTCCCATAGGCAGTTGTCGCTTCGCTTATTGTAATCGCTCGAGCACCAAAATGCGCGGTTGCCTATAGCGATATAGAGCGCACAAAAAAAACGGCGGTTCTGAGCCAGAACCGCCGCTTGCAGTTAAAACGTGCCGGCTAGCCGACCCCTATAACACCTGGGCTAGAAATAATAGCTCGCACGCACGAATACCTCGTCCGCCCAATCCAGGGTTTCCATGACGTCGTTGTTTTTGCTGCCGCCACTCTGAATGATATTCGCGTAGATATCGAACTGCCAACTCGAGCTCGGCTTATATTTCAAACCGGGTTGCAGCAAAAACCCACCGTTGATATCGATCAACATGGCGAAATCAAAGCGCCAGATCAAATTCGGAAACGGTTGTTGGAAGGCAAACGACACATAGTGCGACATGTCTTCGCCTTGATCTTCACGCCGAACTTCGATCGATCCATAGGGATCCGCCAAGGTGTAGTTTTCCGAATCCAATCCCTTGATCCCATTGCCACTCAAATGACGCCCAAATAGATCGGATTCCGTCTTGGTCATCCATTGCGCGACGAGGTAAGTCGCGGGAATACCGGGTACGACGTTATGGTATTTTTCTAAGATTACCGCGCCGACGAATTCGTCCTCTTCGATAAAGGGTTTCCCGAAACTCAGCTCGGTGAATTTTTTATCCGGCGTATAAGTCATCTCGCCGCGAATAATTAATTGGTCGAGCCACGACCCCGGTGTTGCCTCAACCAGATAGTTGGCGGCGAAACCAAAAATGTTCTCGCGTTTAAATTCGCGGGTAATAAAACCGCGGCTAAACTGTAATCCCGTGAACGCGTCGAGCGTTATCAAGGAATCCGCGTCAGAATATTGACTATTCGGAACTTGGGTCGACGGCAAACCAAAATTCATCACAACGAGTTCGGCTGCCGACGATCCGTTTTTCGTCACGCCGCCTTTCACAAAGTGCTGCACCGTCGTCGCCGGATCCAGGCGGACGTTCGGCGCTCCCCAATACCATTCGCCGGCACCGATCGCCGCGTGCTGGTCGTTAATCGCCGACGATCCACACTTACCATTCGACAACGGCGTGATGATATCTAACCAATCGACGATCCCATTGCGATTAAAATCGTTAGAAAACGGGTTAGAGCCTATTACCATAGCGGCCGCTTCACTACCGGCGGTCGCAATCGCACCGGCGCGAATGGCTTGACCATTGGCATTATTAGGTCCATAGCAGTTCGCGTTCGGCGTCCCACCGCCATAAGTCAATGGTGCATCGTCCCAGCGGGCAACACCATCGGGATTGCGTCGGTTCACCGCCATCGCAGATAAAGTCAGATTATCCGTCACCGGCCAATTCACGCGAATACCAAAATTTAAGGAGTTTTCAGCCTCGTCAAATTCGCCCGTCGCATCGGACCACGAAAACCCTGCGAAAACTGGGCTGTATGGTGTATTTGTCGGGGGCAGTGCCGTCGGTGCAAACATTTGCATGAAAGCGTCGATTTCTATCCCATTATTAAACGTATAGCTCGCCCGGATGCCCGGTGAGGCCATGCGTTTGTCGGAATACTCTTCGGCGCCGACGTCTAAGGTTAAGTGACGGCGCAAATCTAAACCGTTAGGCACGTCAAAGACACGGAAGAAATAAGCTTCACCCCAAGCGATCTGTTGTTGACCAATGCGCAACCACAGCGGGCCCGAATTATAGTCAAAATAGAACGAGGGTATATCGATCATGAAGTCCGGCGAATGCCACTCTAAGATGTTGCCCGATGCATCGTAATCACGCGCATCAGTGTCTTGGTAGAAGCCCTGTCCCGCGCGAAAATGATCGCCAATCTGAGCGTCTGTGAATGCGCTTGTCCCTTCGAAATAAGTTCTAATCTTGACGAATGAAGATAGTTTTCTATTCCACTTCGTTTGGATGTCCAGTTCGCCGCGCGTCGCAAACAAGTTAATCGGTTTATTGGACTCGAGCGCGTTGCCGAGATCGTTGATCCCGTCACCGTTGCGATCACACGCATTGACGATGTTCAGTGGCGGGTTCGGCGCACCACCTAATCCGCACAGGGTGTTGCCACTGACCACATCACCGTCCCCACCGGGCATAGCCGCTGTGGCGAGTGGTGAAAGGCGTGCCGTGATGGCCTGAGCGCCAATGCTACGGTGAATTCTGTGTGTCCAAGGATTGCCCCATGTGGTATACGGGTTTTCCTGATCGGTAATCGATACCGCGATTTCCTGGCGTAGAAAACCGGTGATATTCCAATCAACCGCGGTGGCCACGTGCGGTAGCAAAATGCTTGCAGCGATCCCCCCGGTGACGAGAATGCGTGCGATCCTATTTTTGACCACTCTCGCTCTCCTCTTTAACTAAAACTAAATCGTTTAGACAACGTCGTTCTGCTGTATTGACCCGCACGCCCCAGATTGCTGTGCGCACTGCTTCCATCCCAACAGTTAGGACTCTACCACTGGTGTGGTAGAAACACCAGTACTTTGTCGGGGGAACATCCTCTTACAAGTCCTTGGTTCCTGAAAATATTTTTCAGCAATACGAAAAAAAGATTGAAAAAACCCTAATCGTTGTAAATTAGCAACAGCCGATAGCGGCATTTCGATAGCGTAGCTGCTCACCTCACCGACGCGCAACGGCGCATGAAATCGGCAATTAAACGATCGACGATCTCAGGTCTATCGCGCTGGGGCGTGTGGCCTGCCCCCGCGATCGTTTCTTGCTGCACCGGCCCCGCCAGGTGGCGCCTGATACGCCGCAATTGCGCGGTGGTTCCATAAGGATCTTCTTGGCCTTGCAGTAGCAGCATCGGCACGCGAATGTCGACGAGCCCCGCCTCGATGTTCCAAGCACGGAAACCCGGATCCAACCACGCATCACACCAGCCACGGAACGCGCAATCGACATTGCGCCCATGATATTTTTGCAGGCGTGGGCGCAGATCTGCGCCGTCGAAGGCAGCGCGCGCGGCGCGAATGCTGTCCACGCCAAGCGCTTCAACGAAAACGTGGGGCGCAATTGCAATCAGGCCCGATAGCGCCGCATCCGCGATCTGGCTAGCATAGATCAAGGCAATGCTTGCGCCATCGCTGTGACCGAGCAACACATGGCGCTCGCTGCCCACGGCCGCGAGCACGAATGGCAGCACGTCCACCGCTTCGCGGTGCATGTAGTCTAACGGGCGCGGCAACGCTATCGGTGAAGAACCGCCATAACCCGCGCGCGAATAAGCAAAGACCGCCGCACCGGTAAGCCGATTGAGGCGCTGCGGAAAATCGCGCCACATCGCACAACAACCGAGGCCTTCGTGCAGCAATACCAAGGTAGGCTGTCCGAGTCGTTGCGCGGGTAAATGCAAGCACTCGAGCGCCGTATCGCCAACACGTATGTTGAAATAGGTATCGACGGCCGGCATCTAGCCCGGATATTGCACGCAACAGAATCGTGCCATGACCACGCTAGTCGAGCTTGACCGAGTTAAAGTGCCGCGTGCAACGAACAGATGTCAGGCGGCGAGCAGTCCCTCGCAAGTCACCCAATCTAATGTGTCATCGAGTGCGCGTGAGAACTTAGCGAAGATCTCGTCGATTTGGGCTTCGGTAATAATCAGTGGCGGACAGAATGCGACGCCGTCACCAACATTGCGCGCGATCAGTCCATGCACATGACAGCGGTCAAAACAATGGGCGCCCACTTTGCCGGCGGGCTCAAACGCTGCCCGGGTTTGTTTGTTCGCGACAAACTCAACCGCACCGATGAGGCCGACACCGCGCACATCCCCGACCAAAGGGTGGTCCGCAAAACTGCGTAGACGTGCCTGGAAGTGGGGTGCAAGATCAGCAGCGCGTTCAAAAATACGGTCGCGCTGATATATTTCGATGGTCTTCAAGCCGACCGCACACGCGACGGGGTGACCGCTATAGGTATAGCCGTGACCAAACGTGCCGATCTCGGCACTCGCATCGACTATCGGTTGATAAATATGATCGGGGATCAAAATCGCACTCAGTGGCAAATATGACGACGTTAACGCTTTCGCGAGCGTGATCGTATCGGGTTCAATATTGTAAGTCTGCGACCCAAACGCTTGCCCGGTACGTCCAAATCCACACACGACTTCATCGGCAATAAAATAGATGTCGTATTTTTTCAGCACGGCTTGGATTTTTTCAAAATACGTCGCTGGAGGTGGTAACACACCACCCGCCGCCATCACCGGTTCGGCGATGAAGGCCGCGATGGTGTCCGGTCCTTCGCGTTGAATTAGCGCCTCGAGCTCTGCGGCGAGGCGGGTCGAGAATTCTTCCTCGGACTCGCCGGCCTCGGCGCCACGAAAATAGTCGGGGCAGGCCGTGTGTATAAAGCGCCCGTCCAAGGGCAGATCGAAGCCCGCGTGCATGGGTGGCAAACCGGTCAAGCTGCCGGCCGCTAACGTAATGCCATGATAGCCCTTGATGCGCCCGATGATTTTCTTTTTCTGTGGACGACCGAGCGCGTTGTTGTAGAACCAGGCGATCTTGATTTGGGTATCGTTTGCGTCTGACCCCGACAAGCCAAAGAAAACCTTCGAGGCGGCCATCGGTGCGATTTCTTTGAGCTTCTCTGCAAGCAATACTGCTGGTTCGTGCCCTTTACCCATGAACATGTGCTGAAACGACAATGTTTGCATTTGCTCGTAGGCCGCACGTGCGAGCTCTTCGTTGCCGTAGCCCAGTGCCGTTGACCACAGGCCAGCCAAACCTTCGATGTACTGCTTACCTTGATCATCCCAGACGTAGACCCCCTCGCCCTTCGTGATCATCAGTGGGCCCTTGGCATGGAACTGTTGCAAATTAACCATAGGATGAAATACCGCATCAGCATCTCGTGCTTGCATGCTGCCTGGCGCTAAACTCACGACCGTTCTCCTTCGTCAGAATCCGAAACTCACCTATCAAGGTTAGTTTGCTCGCGAAGCACCCAAATTTCCAGTCTGCCCACGCACGCGGTCGCCCGCTGCGAAAGTATTCACTGCGATGAGGAGCTTGCTTTATGGGGCCGGCAATAGCCTAGGTACTAGCTTTCCGGGCGGATCTTGGTGCGAAGTTCGCTGTAGAAATGACGCCCGGCAACCAACGTTTCGGGCTCAATGCGTTCTTCGAGCAATTCCAGGCGATGGCGGGCTTTGGGCAAACGTTGCTCGGCAGCAACTGACCACCACGCAAACGCGCGCACCAAATCCCGCTTTACGGCGCGACCGCTATAGTAGCAAACGCCGAGGGAATATTGCGCGCGTGTGTGGCCCTTATAGGCCGCCTTTTCTAACCATTCCACGACTTCATCGCGCGGCAGCCCCGGGATGCGTCCAAACAGGCCGCGGCGGCCCAGTTCGTACTGGGCGGCGGCATGCCCCATTTCCGCAGCGTGGCGTAACCAGGCCATAGCGCGTGGTCGATTTGCGTCGATACCCTCCCCCTTCTCATAAGCGAGCGCAATGCGGTAGGCGGCCTTTGGAAACCCGGCTTCGGCGGCTTTACGCAGCCAGTTGACGGCAGTCTCGGCACTACCGCCCTCGCCACGGCCTTGTTGATAAAAGCGGCCGAGTGCGTACTGCGCGGGGACAAATGCTTGGCGTGCCGCCGCCTCCAACCAGCGCTCGGCCCGGTTTTCGTCGCGATAGCGTTTTGGCGCCGAAGCGTACAGCAAACCTAAGTTAAACTGCGCTTTCGCATAGCCGGTTTCCGCGGCTTTCATAATCCAATGCAAAGCCGCCTCATAGTCGGTGGTAACACCCTCACCATTAGCATAGGCCAAGCCCAAATTGAGCTGCGCTTTGGGGTGATCCAGTTCCGCGGCATGCTCCCAATGCCTTACCGCGGCGAAGGGATCGCGAGTTACGCCGATACCGCGCGCATACATCTCGGCGAGATTGTAGTGTCCGACGGAATTTTCATTCGCGGCAGCGGCGTAATACCAACTGAAAGCGCTTTCTAAGTCCTCCTCGGTACCTACTGCCGCCTGGTAGCACCAGCCTGCTGCAACCTGGGCGGGCGCGTAATTTTGCTCTGCTGCTGCGACGATGCGGCGAAAGCCGGCGTTTTCATCGCGATCGCAACCGACGCCGTCCAATAACATCAAGCCTAAACGATATTGCGCGCGCGCGTGTCCAGCGTCGGCAGCGCGTTCGTACCACGCAAACGCGCGCGACGCATCGACATCTAAATCGCTATGCCGCCGCAATCGTTCCGCCAAATCGAACTGCGCGTTTGCGTCACCCGACTCCGCCGCGCGGGTGAGCTTTTTGCCGGACATGCGGGTGGCCGAATTCAACGGCGTCACATTTTCACGATTAAGGTTCACGCAGCAATTCTATCAGACTGGAAGTATCCCAACGGTTGCAGCCACGCGCTTGCAGCTGCGCATAAAACTGGTCCACAAGACCGGTCACGGGGACGCGCGCACCACTGGCGCGCGCCGTGGACAGGCAGATACCGAGATCTTTGCGCATCAAATCCACCGCGAACCCAAAATCGAATTCGCGTCGCAACATCGTCTCACCACGGTTCTCGAGCTGCCACGACTGCGCCGCACCCCCAGAGATTGCGGTAATCACCCGCGCCATGTCGAGCCCATTCCGCACCCCAAAGTTAAGCCCTTCGGCTAATCCTTGCAATAGGCCGGCGATGGCAACCTGATTGACCATCTTCGCGAGCTGACCGCTACCTGAGCCCCCAAGGTGGGTAATGCAACGTCCGTAGCACCGCATTAGCGGCTCAGCGCGTTGAAATTCCGCGACGCCACCCCCCACACATGATCGTCAATATGCCCTGCTCAGCACCCGCTTGACCTCCTGAGACCGGTGCGTCGATAAATTCGAGCTCACGCGCGCGTGCCGCTTCTGCCAGCTCCCGGGCTACGGCGGCGGAGGTTGTTGAATGATCGATGAATAGGCTGCCGGGCCGCATCGCCGCGAACGCCCCGCCAGGTGACAACGCGACCGCCCGCAGATCGTCATCGTCCCCGACGCAGCTGAAGACAAAATCAGCCGCGGCAGCCGCCTCCCCGGAAGAAACAACCGCGCGCCCCCGATGGCGCGCGCACCAGCGCTCAGTTTTTGCTGCACTGCGATTGAAAACCGTCAGGGCGTGGCCGGCGCGGGATAAATGCCCCGCAATGGGGGCGCCCATCACGCCCAGACCGATGAAAGCAACATTGGATTGCGGCATAGGGGAGCTACCAACTATGCTCGGTGAATGTCGTTGTGGTGACATCACAGGGTAACCGAAAGCGCCCCACAATTCTGGGAATAGTGCCGCACCCAGGCGCGCTACTCGCGGGCACGCTCAGCGACGAATGCCGAGCGCCCGTCCTATCATCTCTGGTCGTGCGAGGGCACCGTGCCGAGCCAGGATCACATCAAGCCGTTGTTGTGCAGCGGCGGGTAAATCGCTACTCCGACGCGTGGTGAAATCAACATGAATAAACAGCACCTCCGACTCGGCGGCGAGATAATCGTCATCGACATTGTAGAGTGCGCAGTACGTATGCACTAAGCGTGGCGAGAAATCCAACAATATTGTTTCGACTGCTATGCGTTGGCCCTGGAAAAGTTCGCGTTTGAAATCGAGATTGGATCCCGTCATGAATAAAGTACCCGAGCCGGATTTCGTATAATCCCAGCCGATACCGACGTCGGCGAAAAATACTTCGCCACCGTCGTCGAAGGCGGTCATGTAATAGGCCACGTTCATATGGCCATTGGCGTCCAACCACGCCGGTTTGACCACCATTTCAGTGCGATAAGGTGCTGGCACTATGGCGCCCATCGTTGATCCTGCTGGCGTTGAAGTGGCAACGGTCTGCAGCTCATGCATTGCTGCGCGAGTCATTCTCGCGGCAGGTTGGTACGGCCATAGCGAACCTTGGGATCGGTATTAGCAAGACGATGGATCGTGTCCTTGGGTAGGTGGGCTCACATCGCGAAGACCTTGCCGGGATTGAGGATCCCACGCGGATCTAAGGCCTTTTTGAGCCGTCGCATTACATCGATTTCTACCGTCGAACGACTGAGGGTGAGGTAATCACGCTTTTCGGTCCCGATACCATGCTCGGCCGAAACAGAACCACCGATCGGTGCCAGGGGTTCGAATACGCAACGATTGACAAGCGCGTGAGCATCTGGCCCACCCTCACCAACGGCGATGGCGAAGTGAATATTACCATCACCGACGTGTCCCAACGTAAAGCAATGGTGCTCCGGCCATTGCTGAGAAAGCCCAGCTTTAACTTTTGCGACGTACTCGTCCATATAACGAATGCCCAAACTGACATCGTATAGAAAGGCGGGGCCATAGCGGAAAAATTCGTCCACCGAATCACGAATACGCCACATTGCCCGGCGGTCCTTCTCAGAATGTGCGATCGCGGCATCGGCCAACAAACCCTTCTCAAGCGCACACCCCATGATGTCTTCAAACGCGTCCTGCTCACCCTCATACCCGGCGGCTAGCGCTTCGAGCAAAAGATAATTCGGATACGCCAGCGGTACAGGTCGCTCGTTGTCTGCGGGCGGCGTCGTTACCAGCTCATAGTAGTCGCGCCACATCACTTCGAATGCGCACAAGGCGCCACCGAGCTCGCGATCGATGTAACGCAGAAAACGAGTTAACTGCGCAAAACTCGCAAACGCCCCGAACGCGGTATGCTGACCGTGCGGGGCCTCGCGTAGACGGATCACCACCCGTGTCACAATACCGAGCGTGCCTTCGGTGCCGATAAATAGTTGCTTGAGATCATAACCCGCGTTGTTCTTCAACATCTTGTTGAGCGACGTGACGATCGTGCCATCAGCCAGCACGGCCTCGAGGCCCAATACATTCTCACGCGTCATGCCGAAACGGATTACTCGGTTGCCGCCGGCATTAGTTGCGACGTTACCGCCAATTTGACAAGAACCACGGGCGCCTAAGTCGACCGGAAACATCAGGCCGTGTTCTTCCGCAGCCTCTTGCAACGTCTGCAACGGCGCCCCAGCTTGCACGGTCATCGTCCGCCCAATGGGATCGATATCTTCGATGGCATGCATTCGTTCCAATGACAACACGACATCATCAGGTCCGCTAACGCTACCCTGCACCAGCCCCGTCAAACCGCCATGCGGAATGACCGTTTGCTGGTGTTCGTTGCAAAGTTTCAACACCGTCGCGACTTGCTCGGTAGTTGTCGGACACAAAATGCATTTCGCGATGATCGGCTCTTGATTCCAGACGTGAACCTGGCGCGCCCTGACCTCTTCGCCGGTCAACATACCTCGCGCATCGAGAATATCTCGGAACGCGGCTAATAGATCAGTCATTACATCTTCTCCAGGCGCTCACATTCACGCTTGTGACTTCGCCAACGCTTGATCGAGATCCCACAAAATGTCGTCTAGTGTTTCCAATCCTACCGAGATTCGGATCAGATCGGGCGCAACCCCTGCGGCGAGTTGCTGTTCTGGGGACATTTGACGGTGCGTCGTAGACGCCGGGTGGATAACGAGCGTTTTTGCATCACCGACGTTCGCCAAGTGGCTCAAGAATTGCACGGCTTCTATGAATTTCACACCCGCCGCTTGGCCACCTGTGATCCCAAAAGACAAAATCGAACTCGCGCCTTTAGGAACGTAGCGCTGTGCCCGCGCGTAATATTTATCGCCCGGCAGAGACGGATAGCGCACCCACGCTACTAGCGGATGCTCATCGAGAAATTTCGCCACTGCCAAGGCATTCTCGCAATGACGCTCCATGCGCAGCGGCAAAGTTTCTAGACCTTGAAGAAACAAAAAAGCATTAAACGGACTCAGCGAGGGTCCCAACGTGCGCAAAGTCTCGACCCGCGCTTTCATCGTAAAACCAAAATCGCCAAAAGTTTCGTAGAACTTAACCCCATGGTAGCCCGGCGAGGCTTCGACCATGCCGGGGAATTTGCCGTTGTCCCAGGGAAAGTGACCCGACTCGACGACCATACCACCGATCGATGTGCCATGCCCACCGATAAACTTTGTCGCCGAATGCACCACGATATCGGCGCCGAAGTCGAGCGGGCGACATAAGTAAGGGGTAGGAAATGTGTTGTCGATCACGAGCGGCACACCGGCATCGTGGGCTACCGCTGCTAGCGCCGTAATATCGAGCACGTTAATCAGGGGATTGCCTAGCGTCTCGGCATAAATCGCTTTGCTGCGGGGGGTCACGGCGGCCGCAAAACCATCCATATCGTCGGGATCCACGAACGTCGTATCGATCCCTAAGCGTTTGAACGTCACATCAAATTGGGAATAAGTGCCGCCGTAGAGCGTATTCGCGGCGACCAGGTGATCGCCCGCCTCGAGCAGGGTCAGCAAAGCCACCATTTGCGCCGCCAAGCCAGAGCCAGCCGCAACGCCGGCGCGTCCATTCTCAAGCGCCGCCATGCGTTCTTCAAATACCGCGGTGGTAGGGTTTGACAGGCGCGTGTAGATGTTGCCAAAAGTTTGCAGATTGAACAGACTCGCCGCGTGATCCGCACTGTCGAACACATAGGAGGCGGTTTGATAAATCGGTGCAACGCGGGCACCCGTCGCTGCGTCCGGGATCTGCCCAGCGTGCAGGCATAAAGTTTCAAAACCGTATTCGTGGTCTGCCATACTAAACTCGATACCTCAAATAGCTAAACGTTGACAGGTTGCTAGCCCTCCTAGAACTGCGGCGATGCGACTGCGTAATAACTCAATTGGCGACGTGCCGTGGACGCTTGGCAGAGATCACCCGAGTATTGACACCGACGAAATTCAATCCACCGAATAAGCGTGCGTGCTCGATCTTCACACAGCGATCCATCACGACGTCGAGTCCGGCGTCCCGTGCTCGACGCGCGGCCTCGAGGTTGATCACACCGAGCTGTAACCAGAGTACTTTTGCGCCTACGGCAATCGCATCATTCACTAGCGGTGGAATATCAGCAGGGGCGCGAAAACAATCCACCATGTCGATCGCTGCGGGAACCTCGCGCAAACTCGGATAACAGCGCTCGCCCAATACTTCCTCGTAAGCGGGGTTGACGGGAATTACTCGGTAACCATGTTCCTGCATGTATTTCGCCGCAAAGTGACTGGGTCGATGCCAATTGCGTGACAAACCGACGACAGCGATGTTACGGGACACAGATAAAATGTGTCGCAACAACGGAATGTCGGCTTCAAATTCTTGTGCGGGAACGGACATAGTCGCTGCAAATATCCTCTATCCTAGGCGTGCCGAGCAAAGCCATATCGCGGACGATTTCGCGGTGCAGCTGCGCCAGTGCGGCGGCAACACCGCGTTCTCCACCCGCACCCAGCGGATACAAATAGGCTCGCCCTATCATGCAGGCCCGTGCCCCACGGGCAAGCGCCTTTATGACATCGGTGCCGCGCCGCACACCACCATCGAGGATCACCTCGGCACGGCCGTCGACCGCAGCGACGATTTCGGGCAGCACGGCGAGCGGTGACGGTACGTGGTCGAGCTGCCGTCCCCCGTGGGTAGAGACAATCACCGCGTGTGCACCGATCTCCACGGCGCGTTTTGCGTCAGCCGCGGTGAGGATCCCCTTCACCGCAAACGGTCCACCCCATTCTTGCACCATCGCTGCGGCATCGTCCCATGTCACGCTGCAATCGAACTGTTTGCCAATATACTCGGCGAGGGTGACAACGTCTTTGTTGCGATCTGGTTCCACACGGTGCACGACGTTGGCTAGCACGAAAGGATCGGAGCTGAAGTTGCATAAGGACCAAAGCGGATGCAAAGCAAAATCAAGCCAGCTCTTGGTGGTAAATTTTGGTGGGATAGTCATGCCGGTGCGCAAGTCGCGCTCGCGGTTGCCGGGCAGCGGTAAATCGATAGTCAATACTAGCGCATGGTATTGCGCGGCCCGACAGCGTTCGATGAATTCGGTGACCAACCCCCGATCTTTGAACACATAAATCTGGAACCACTTCGGGCCGGCGCAAACCGCCGCGACGTCCTCGATAGAATAAGTACTCACAGTCGACAGCGAGTAGATCGTATTCGCCGCACTCGCCGCACGCGCGACGGCCAACTCGCCCGCATAGTGAAACAGCCGCGACATGCCGGTCGGCGCGAGCACCACGGGAAAATCGATGGCTTGGCCCATCACCGTAGTTCCCGCATCGACCGCGCTGACATCCACTAAGTATCGCGGGTATAATTCCAACTCGTCAAAATCACGCTCACTACGACGTAAAGTGACTTCGTCATCGGCCGCGCCGTCCAAATAATGAAACATCGGTGCGGGCAATCGTCGCTGCGCCGCACGACGAAAATCTGCACTATTGTGACAGCGACGGGTGATGTAGTCTGAGACGAACTGATCCGCGCTTTGGATCCAGGACCAAGCCATGTAAACGATAGTCGATGATTTTTTTTACGATAACAGATAAGCCGCCACGAAAGCGACTAGCGCAGAACTTGAGGCCGGCGGCTACATGGCGTCCGCTTCGAGCCCCATCACGACCTCACAGCCATCGATAATCGTCGTTTTCAATGCCAACGTCTGCGGCATGACTTGACTGGCAAAAAACGCCGCGACGGCGAGTTTGTTCGGGTAGAAAGGATCGTCGTCGCCCGCGCTGATATGCTCGACGCACACGCGTGCGGCACGCGCAAACTGCCAGCCCCCCGCGGTGATCCCCCAGAGCTTGAGGTAATTGACCGCGGCCGCGGCACTATTGCGTGGATCTTGCTCATCGGCGGATAAAACCCACGCCAGGGCTTCTTCCACTTGGTCACAACTCTGTGCAAGCGCGCTGCGAAGGCGTGCTACGCGCCGATCGTCGACATCCTCTAACGCCGCACAATCTGCCCGCATAGCGTGCAATAACTCGCGCGCGGCGGTACCGCCATCGCGTTGGGTTTTACGCCCCACGAAATCATTAGCTTGAATCCCGGTAGTGCCTTCATAAATCGTCGTAATACGCGCATCACGAAAATACTGTGCGGCGCCGGTCTCTTCGATAAACCCCATGCCACCGTGAACTTGAACCCCCATCGATGTCATCGTTTGGCCCGTTTCTGTGCACCAAGCTTTAACGATCGGGGTGAGTAGATCCGCGCGACGCGCGTAGTAGGCGCGGAGGTCCGCATCCACTTCGTGCGCACTACGATCGAAAGCGGCTGCACAGACATACGCCACCGCCCGCATGGCCTCTGTTTGGGCGCGCATCATCATGAGCATGCGACGCACGTCAGGATGTTCGATGATAGCTACCGGGACGTCCGTGGTCACACCCGGCGGGCGTCCTTGGACCCGTTCGCGCGCGAAATTTAGCGCTTTCTGGTACGCCGCTTCGGCGAGCGCGAGACCCTCGAGCCCGACCGCGTGACGGGCAGCATTCATCATCGTAAACATATAAGCGAGGCCACGGTGTTGCTCACCGACGAGATACCCGATTGCGCCGCCATGCTCGCCGTAGGTCATAACCGCCGTCGGGCTCCCGTGTATGCCCAGTTTATGTTCTATCGACGTACAACGCAGATCGTTGCGCTCACCCAGCGAGCCGTCGTCGTTTACCAAGAACTTGGGCACGATGAACAAAGAGATGCCGCGCGTGCCGGCAGGCGCATCGGGAGTACGTGCCAGGACGAGATGAATAATGTTGTCGGTGAGATCATGCTCCCCATAAGTGATAAAAATCTTTTGGCCACTGATGCGGTAGTGATCGCCCTCGGGCAACGCTTTTGTCCGCACCGTGCCGAGATCGGATCCCGCCTGCGGTTCGGTCAAATTCATCGTCCCGGTCCACTCACCGGACACCATGCGTTTGAGGTAATGCGCTTTTTGCGCGGCACTGCCGTGATGTTCAACGGCGTGTCCTGCACCGCGCGTCAACATCGGACCGATCGCAAAGGAAAGATTCGCGGCATTCCACATTTCTTCGACCGCCGCCGCGACGAGCTGCGGCAAACCCTGGCCGCCATGTTCAGGCGCGCATGCTAAACCGACCCAACCACCCTCAACGAATAGGCGATAGGCTTCTTGCCAACCAGGCGGGGTATGCACAACATCGTTCTCTAGACGACATGCATTTTGATCACCGACTACGTTTAGGGGCGCTAACACTTCCGCAGCAAACCGAGCTGCCTCGTTCAAGACGGCGTCGAGGAGATCCGCCTGGCAATCTTCGAAACCCGGCAAAATGTTGATGTCATCGAGGCTGCCCAGAACCTCGATGCCGAATTTCATATCTCGTAACGGGGCGACATATTCGCTCATCGTGCACTACTCCAAATATCGCTTCTGACACCGTGCCGCAACGAGTACACCCGCATCGCCGCCACCTCGGGGTCGTCGACTAGAATATCAAACAGCGGCTAGTCTAGCGGCAGGGGGATAAACGGTCGCCAGCCTTGGCGTTCAGTCCAACTGCGCTGCGCTGCCTCGGACTTGCTGGCTGAAATAGTGTGTCGCGGACGGTTATTGGATCTAACAGATCAACTGACCCTAGGCGGGGCCGAGCGCGGCAAGCGCTCCCAGATCGATGGATCCCGCCGCAATGAGCTGCTCTTGCCGCGTCGCAATACCACGTTGCAAACGCGCGTAACTCGACAATGCCCACAGCGGAAAGTAGCGGCTATAGCCATGATAGCGTAGGTAAAAGACACGCGGGAAACCCGTGCCGGTGTATGCGGCCTCGTCCCATTCGCCAGCCTCGTTTTGGGTTCTAAGGAGGTAGTCCACACCACGTTTTACGGCGCGTGAGTCGCCTTCGCCGACGGCCATAAGGCCGAGCAAAGCCCACGCTGTTTGCGACGCAGTGCTTGCTCCAACCCCGGCGAGCCTCGGCTCATCGTAAGTATTGCAGCTCTCGCCCCACCCGCCGTCTTCATTTTGAACGCGTTTTAGCCAGGCGATCGCGCGCAGCACGTAGGGTTCAGCGAGGTCCTCGCCGAGCACGCCCAAAGCGGCTAGCACACTCCAAGTACCGTAAATATAATTTACGCCCCAGCGACCGTACCACGCACCGTTATCTCTTTGGTCGCGCCGCAGAAATTCGAGCGCGCGGCGGATCGGTGGAAAGCTGCGATCGTAGCCGAGCATCGCCAGCATCTCGATGCAGCGCGCGGTCAGATCTGCCGTACCGGGATCAACCAACGCACCGTGATCGGCAAACGGGATATTGTTTAAATACTCGTAATTATTTCCGATATCGAACGCCCCCCAGCTGCCGTCTTTGTTTTGCATGCCAAGGATCCAGTTAACGGCCTGATTAATACGCTTAACTTTATGCTCCTGCTCGTGACCTCCGGCGCGCAACAAGGCCATCAATACCATGCCGGTATCGTCGACATCGGGATATTTATCGTTCTCGTACTGGAACGCCCAACCGCCCGGCACGAGGCCCGGCGCTTGATCGCACCAGTCACCGGGGACAAATATTTGTTGATCAAATAACCATTCGACCGCACGTCGCACCTCTGGATGGGTCATCGTCGCGCCCGATTCAGTCAAAGCATTCAAACACAAGCACGTATCCCACACCGGCCCGACGCAGGGTTGACAGTACGTTTCTTCCTCGTTTTCTAACACCAGATCCTCTATCGCAGCGAGCGTACGCCGCAAATCACTGTCGTGCGGTTTAGCGCCCAACAATTTCAACGCCATCGCGGTATTCGCAATCGCCGGGAAAATAGCGCCTATGCCACCTTTTCCTTGGGCGTGCGCGCGCATCCATTTTTCAGCGCGACGCACCGCTTGCGCACGCATGAATCGCGGCATTATCGGGTCGATCGTTTTCAATATTCGGTCGATGAGCAGAAATGCATTGGCAATGGGTTTGCCTCGCTTGAAGTGATCGAGGTGCTTCAAGTGTTCGGGATCAGTGCAAAACAGTTCGCCTATGCCCCGTTCCGCTGGTATTTTGCGCACTGGTCGATGCGCAAAAATAATTAACAGCGGAACAATCACGCAGCGGGACCAATAGGAAACCTTGCTCAGGTTAAAAAACCACCATTTAGGCAGAAACATGATTTCCAGCGGCATCGCTGGCACCGTGCGCCACGGCAGTTGGCCAAAAATGGCTAAGGTGATGCGCGTAAAAACATTAACGCTTTCCGCGCCACCGTTCTCTAACACCCATTGCCGCGCCCGTGTCATATGCGGCGCTTGCGGATCGTCGCCCGCGAGTTTTAGCGCAAAATAGGTCTTTACGGTGGCACTCATGTCGCCCGCTCCACCGCAATACAGCGCCCAACTGCCGTTATCTTGTTGCCGCGCACGAAGATAGTTTGCGATCCGAGCCTCGCGTTCGGCATCGACAGTTCCCATAAAGTAGTGCAGAAATAGATATTCAGCAGGGATGGTCGTATCCGCCTCTAAATCAAAACGCCAGTGTCCATCCTCTGCTTGGCGCGACAGCAATGCTTGCGTGGCGCGTGCTAGTGCGGTTTCAACGGGGTTGCTGACCGGCTCGAGATAGTGAATGGTCGGCTGGCGAAGTACATCAATGTCGAGTTCTTCACCTGCGCCGACAGATGTCTGCGCGACAATTTGATTTCGTTCGTTCATTCTTCTGCGTGTACTCTCAAACTTCTTGTTTAAGTGCTGCTCGGTTCGCGCGCTATCGCGTTCTACGCACGCCCGTCGCCTACGAGTTATAAGAACCGGTTATGTGCCAATAATTCCGCGGTAAACGAACCCGGCCCCCCGATATCCGAGTTCTGCGCGCCGTCGATCGCCCCCACGTCCACCCTTGCTATCATGGCGGCAGGCACGCTGGAAACGCAGTATACCGGTAGCGAGTTCTGCATCGGTAACGGCGCCGGGCGGAAGACAACTTTGATTCAAGCGCTCACTAATCAAGTTGACAAAACGCAACAACATTCTATGCGAGAGCACCAGAAATGCAAGCGACCAGGCCAATCTTACGACAGATAAATCTTGGTTGTTGGATAATCACAACACTCTGTGGCTCTCGACGGCTGGCGATTGCCGCTGTTTACGACCGCAGCCTCGCTTGCTATCCGCGCCCGTCACCCCCATCGCCCGGTCATCGCACCAGGTGCGCACAGCGTTTGTGGCCGTAGTTTTGAGGTAACGCGCATTTTTTTATTACCTAACGGTAATGTAGCCGTGATCCAAATGGGATCGCACTGGTTCACTATCGCGACCCTAACGCAATATCCGCGCTAAGCTCGCCACGTTTTCAGCGCGAACGCGTTATCATGGCGCGTGTTGAAAAATTCGCGTCCGAATTCGGACCAAGTAGCACGCGCCCGCACACCAAACGCTAGCGACGAGCCACGCCGCGTCGGTCTTGCAGTCACGGCCATGACAGCGGTGCAGACGATCGTTACGGTGGCATCGCTGGTTGTGTCAATCGCCGCACCGGAGATCGCGCGCGACCTCGGTATTAGTGCCGAGTGGATCGGTATCTATGCATCCTTGACCTTCATTGGTGCCATGCTGGGCGCACTCATGGCCGGTGGCTTTGTCCTCCGCTTTGGTGCGGTACGCTTCACGCAAATATTGACTGTGATCTGCGCGCTAGGCTTGCTTTTCTGCTTGGGCCCGCATTGGTTATTTCTGGCCGCTTCAGGTCTCGTCTGCGGCCTCGGTTACGGTCCCGCAACACCTGCAAGTAGTCACGTTCTAACGCGACACACACCCGCGCATGCGTTGTCATTCGTGTTGTCCATCAAGCAGACCGGGGTGCCGCTCGGCGGCTTGCTGGCGGGTCTCGTCATACCCCTGCTGATACTGCATTTCGGCTGGCGTGGATCGCTGTATGTGGTAGTCGCCATTCTCATCGTCACCGCGATCGCCTTGCAAAGCTGCCGGTCTACGTTCGATATCGACCCTCGTGCCGATACGCCACTAATTCGCGGTAATGTGCGCGCACCACTGCAACTCGTGCTCGGTCGCTCGGCGCTGCGGCGTCTGGCCCTCGCCGCGTTCTTTTTTTCAGCCACCCAGCAAAGCTACATCTATTATTTAGTGACTTATCTCGAAACGGATCTCGGGTGGACAAATCAACACGCCGGGATGGCCCTCTCCGCGCTCGGCGCGGGCGCAGTAATCGGGCGTATTTTGTGGGGCATTGTAGCGGATCGGCTCGTCGGGCGGAGCCACAGCATTCTCGCATTTCTCGCGCTCTGCAGCGCTATCGCGAGTACCGTTACCGCGTACTTTGGCACGCGTTGGCCGCTGTGGGCGATTTTCTCGATCTGCGCGCTGTTCGGTGCAACTGGCGCGGGCTGGAACGGTGTTTATCTTGCAGAGATCAGCCGCAGGGTCGGCCCACAGGAAGTCTCCTACGCGACGGGAGGCGGCCTTTCCCTGGCTTATCTCGGCGTCGTCATCATGCCGCCGGTATTTGCTTTATTGTTGACCGTAAACGGCGATTACACCCTACCCTACCTGAGTCTCGCCGTGGCGATGTACGCCGTGTTCGCACTCCTGCTACGCGCATCATCGACGCCTCCCTAGGGTATCCCGAGGCAACGCACCGGCAGCTGATTTACTCACCACTAGTAGTAACGATACTAGCTCGCCAATCTCGACGACCCGAAGTAAGTACGGGTAGCCGATGCCTCATCATCGTAGGCAACGGCATCGTTGGTGCCCGGAGCCGGAGTCGAACCGGCACGGAGTTACCTCCGAGGGATTTTAAGTCCCTTGCGTCTACCAATTCCGCCACCCGGGCATCGGGGACGACGTTTGCCATCATAAAATAAAATTTGGAGGCTGGGGTCGGAATCGAACCGGCGTAGACGGCTTTGCAGGCCGCTGCATAACCACTCTGCCACCCAGCCTTGCGCCACCACATCCGATGACGGTTATCTAATCGCTGCACAGCGATCCAGGCACTAAATAAAAACCCCGAGTTGCTCGGGGCCGCAGTGCTGATTTGGAGCGGGAAACGAGACTCGAACTCGCGACCCCAACCTTGGCAAGGTTGTGCTCTACCAACTGAGCTATTCCCGCTGCGCTATCGCAAGCTAGTCATTCTAGTCGGGCCTTGCAAGCTGTCAAGGACGGGCCCCAGCAAGACAAAAAAGCAAACGCGAATATTGCTTCTAGTCGCTCGTTAATTCCGGCCATGCAGCGCGTAAATAGGAACCCATCGACCACAGGGTCAGGGCGGTGGCGACGTAAAGGCACAACATGCCGAAGCTGTGCAAAGAAATTCCGGTGCCAGCTTGCGCCAATATCAACAAAACGATGGCGGTCATTTGACAAGCCGTTTTCGCTTTTCCAATCCATGACACAGCGACGTGGTTCCGCATGCCGAGCTCAGCCATCCATTCACGCAGCGCTGAGATCGCGATTTCACGACCAACAATAACGGCCACCGGAAGGGCCATGATCACCGTCGGTTCGCGTTGCAAAAGCACGATCAAAACAACCGCAACCATTATCTTATCTGCGACGGGATCGAGAAACGCGCCCAATTTCGAGACCTGCCCTAGACGTCGCGCGAGATATCCGTCTAACCAATCAGTCACCGCGGCGGCGACAAACACCAGCGCTGCAAGGTAGGTGGTCAACGGCGCGGGCAAATAAAACAAAGCCACGAAAATGGGAATCAGCGCCAGCCGCAATAGCGTCAATGTATTTGGAATATTCACCTGATTTAATGCAATGCCTCGAAAATATGTTGCGCAAGTTGTTGGCTAATTCCCGGCACCCGTCGAATATCATCGACGCTGGCGCTGCTAAGGCCCCGCAAACCACCGAAATGCTGCAACAAACGTTGGCGTCGTTTCGCACCCACGCCGGGTATTTGTTGTAGCGGTGAGTTGCTTCGCGATCGCGCCCGCGAGCGCCGATGCGCTTCGATTGCGAAACGATGGGCTTCATCACGAATATGCTGAATCAAATGCAGGGCGATGGCGTCTTTGCGCAGGATTCGCTCTTCACTACCGTCGTGCATGATTAAGCGTTCCATGCCAGGTTTGCGACTACTGCCTTTGGCCACACCCACGACTTGCAAGTCATCAATTTGCAGCGCTTGCAAGACTTCTAGCGCTTGCCTCACCTGCCCCTTGCCACCATCGATAAGCAATACCTCCGGCATCAGCGCCTCTTCTCGTTGCAAACGCGAGTAGCGCCGCGTGAGCGCCTGGGCCATCGCTGCGTAGTCGTCGCCGGGGGTAATTCCCTCGATGTTGAAGCGGCGATACTCGGATTTCATCGGGCCCTCGGGACCGAACACCACACAAGCGGCGACAGGTGCTTCGCCACGCGTATGACTAATATCGAAACACTCGATACGCTGCGGCAATTCAGCCAAGTCCAAGACGTCTCGCAAAGCCTCCATACGACGCCGATGATCCGCATCCATTGAGACGCGCTGAGATAAAGCCAGATCGGCATTACTCATCGCCATCTCTAACCATTTAGCGCGCGCACCCCTCACGGTGTGCCGCAAACGCACCGCGCTGCCGCGGCGTTCACTGAGTGCGGTCGTAATCAAGCCCGCGTCGTCGATCGCTTCGGAGAGCAGAATGTCGGGCGGTATGTCGCGATCTACGTCGGACGCTAGATAAAATTGCCCGACGAATGCACCAAGCAACTCGCCGTCCGTAGCGTCGCGCGTATGGGCCGGGAAAAAGCTCTTATTGCCCAGATTTCGACCGCCGCGAACAAAAAACACTTGCACGCAACCGTGACCGTCACGAGCTCTCGCCACCACGATATCGAAATCCCCAGCCGCGTTGTCGCCGGCTTCGTTACTCACGTGTTGCTCGGCTTGAACCCGCTGTAGTTTCGCGATTTGGTCCCGCAAGCGTGCAGCGCGTTCGTAATCGAGTGCCTCCGCAGCCCGCTCCATCTTCGCGATCAAAACATCAATCACGTCCTGGCTACGCCCATTTAAAAAGAGCGTTGCATGATCGATATCGGCAGCGTACTCCGCCACGGACGTCGAACCAACGCAAGGCGCGGTGCAACGCTTGATTTGATATTGCAAACATGGTCGGCTGCGATTGCTAAAATAACTGTCCTCGCATTGCCGTATCATGAATAATTTTTGCAACAAATTAATCGTTGCACGCACAGCACCGGCGCTCGGATAGGGGCCGAAATAGCGCCCGGGTTCGCGGCGCGAACCACGGTAAAAACTGATTCGGGGAAAATCGTGGTCAATTTCGATGCGAATGTAGGGATAACTCTTGTCGTCCCTCAGTACGATGTTGTAACGCGGCCGCAGTTCTTTAATTAAATTGCTTTCTAGCAACAAAGCCTCGTTTTCGTTCCGCGTCGTAAGCACTTCGAAGCTGGTTACCTGACTTACCATGGCGCGCACTTTCGGCGTATGGGAGTCGAAGCGGGAGAAATAACTCGCCACACGTTTTTTGAGATCACGGGCTTTACCCACGTAGATAACTGCGCCGCGAGCATCGATCATGCGATAGATGCCGGGCAAATTCGGCAACCGACCACAACGTGCCCTTAAGTTTTCCACCAACCCCGCCGGTCGGGTGCGCGTGGTCTCGCTCATGTCGTTGAAACATCGCGAGCCGACGCTAAGACGGCGGTGAACATCGACGCTGTTAGACGCCGAGTTTGGGTGTTGTAGCGCGAACAATGATAAGAATCGAATAACACCATTGAGGACGATAGGTCGTGGTGTGCGCCATGTTTGAACGGATACGCGCGCAGCGGTAAATCTAGTGCGCACAAGACAGCCTCATGCGCGATTCGGCCTAAGGCAACAACCGCACGGGGCGGTCGCTTGGCGGTCAATTCGGTCACTAAATAACGGTTACAGATGCGGACTTCCGCGGCAAGCGGCTTATTTTGGGGGGGCAGACACTTCACTGCGTTGGTGATGCGACAATCGTGCAATTGCAATCCATCATCGATCGAGACAGCCTGCGCTTGATTGCTCATACCGAGCGCATACAGCGTCTCGTACAATAAGATCCCCGCGTGGTCGCCCGTGAAAGGGCGACCTGTAGCATTGGCACCGTGCATTCCCGGTGCGAGCCCAACGATCAACAGACGGGCCGCGGCGGCGCCGAACGGTGCAACCGGGCGCGCGTGATAATCTGGATATTGCACGCGCACGGCCGCGAGATGCGCGGCGAGGCGCGGACAAGCGGTGCAATTGCGATCGTACGCTAGAACCACAACCAAGGTCTCGGGCGCGCTACCATCAGGTTCGATAATTTACGCATTGCCCGCGACCCCCGGCAGCACAAAATATCGGAACCGTGACGGTCGAAACAATCTTACGCTTGCACATCGCTCGCGCCCCGGGCAACGAAGCAGCCGTTTAGTCAAGCCGCATCGCTAACGGGGTGGTCCTGCGACACGCGTCCCCATAACTCCGTGGTTTCAAAGTCATCAACATCGATCGCACGCCGCACAGCTACTTGCGTTTGTCGCAACATCTCTGCTTCGGCGGCATCAAGCACGCCCGCGGACTCGGCGGTAGCGATAACGTCATCGCCATAGCCATGAAGACGTGCCTCTTTGATTGCGGTGCGCAGCTTGCTGGCGGCCGCCGCGCTGTTCTCAACCAAGCGTACCGCATGCTCTAAGCAGCCAACGGGGTCTTCGGCGCGCTCGTTAAAATACATTCCGCGTGCTAGCGCAGCTCTAAATTCCACCGACCCCACCAACAGCTCGGCGACCCGAGCATTGAGGCGGTCAGAAACTGGTTTCGTGCGTCGCCCCCAGGGAAATACGATACGGCGCAGCAGCCAAGAAATAGACCGCGACGGCAGATTCAATAAGATCTCGTGAAAACGCGCCTGGATCGCGAACAAGCCAGCGTGAAAAACATACTCAACCACCGGCAGATCACGCTCTGGCCGACCATCGTCTTCAAAACGTTTCAAGGTCGCGCTCAGTAAATAAAGTTCGCCGAGAATATCGGCAAAGCGTCCAGATAAGCTTTCTTTGCGTTTCAGGGCACCGCCTAGTTGGGCTAAAGCGACATCTGCGAGGAGCGCGAAGGAAGCGCTGGCCCGTTCTAGTTGCGCGTACCAATAGTTGACTTCGCCAACCGATGGATCGCTACCTATCCAGCCGCTGGTTAAATTTGCAAACAAAGCACGTGCCGCGTTGCGCGCCGTCCATCCAATGTGCCCCATTAAAGCGTGGTCGAAGGCCTCGATACCACGCGCCTCGTTATCTTCTTCGACTGCAGCTATTTCTTTGAGTAACCAGGGATGGCAACGTATCGCACCCTGCCCGAATATGATGAGCGAACGCGTCAGAATATTTGCGCCTTCTACCGTAATTGCCACGGGGGCAGCGCGGTATGCGCCAAGCAAATAGTTTGCTGGCCCATCACACACAGCCCGCCCACCGTGAATGTCCATCGCATCCTTCAGAGACGCGCGCATGCGCTCCGTCGACTGGTACTTCAAGATGGCTGAAATTACCGCCGGTTCCTCGCCGCGATCAAGGGCACCGGCCGTGATCTCGCGCGCCGCATCAACCGCGTAAGTGTTGGCTGCGATCCGCGCCAACGCTTCTTGCACCCCCTCAAATTTACCGATTGGAATGCCAAATTGGCTACGCACCCGCGCATAAGCACCGGCGGTGCGAGCGCATAGTTTAAGGGCCGCGGTGCTGGACGCCGGTAGAGAAATTGAACGCCCCGCGGCGAGACAATTCATCAACATTCGCCAGCCATCGCCGCATCGCGCTTGCCCGCCAATAACCCATTCGATGGGAATGAACACGTCGCGTCCCGCGTTCGGTCCGTTTTGAATAGCTTGGCCACCGGGCAAGTGGCGCCGTCCGATTTCAACACCTGGATGGTCGCTGGGTAACAGTGCGAGCGTAATGCCAACATCAGGCTCGCCACCGAGTAAGCCGTCGGGATCATAGAGATGAAAAGCGAGTCCCAGCAACGTCGCCACCGGCCCCAAGGTGATATAGCGTTTCTCCCATGTGACAGAGATCCCTAGGACTTCTTGCCCCTCGCGCTCACGCTTGCAGACGATGCCAAAATCGGGGATAGCAGCGGCATCCGAACCCGCGAGCGGATTCGTTAAGGCAAAGCACGGCACTTCCTGGCCACGAGCGAGGCGCGGTAAGTAATAACCCCGTTGTTCTTCGGTGCCATATCTGAGCAATAGCTCCGCCGGCCCGAGAGAATTTGGCACCATTACATTGACCGCCGCCGTGCTGCAACGAGAGGCGAGTTTCGTTACAATGCAGGAATGTGCCCACGCGGAGAAGCCCAGGCCACCATATTCTTTCGGGATGATGATGCCGAGAAACCCTTCTTCTTTGAGGAACTGCCACGCCGTTGCAGGAATATCACCCAGTTCATGGTGAACCTCCCATTCCGTCACCATCTCGCACAATGTTTCGACGGGCCCGTCGAGAAAGGCCTGCTCGTGCTTACTCAAAGTCGCCTTGGGCAGTGCTAAGAGGCGCTGCCAGTTAGGCACGCCCGAGAACAGTTCCGCGTCAAACCAGACGGTGCCGGCGTCAAGGGCGTCGCGCTCCGTCGGCGAAATCGTCGGCATTTCGCGTTTAAACAGTCGCAACGCCGGTTCAATCAAAAAACGCCGGCGCAGGCCTTGAAAATTTAAGGCCGACAATACCGCCCAGGTGATCCAGGCGGCGATCATCAAACTGCTCGCCCAACTGCCGCTGGCGAACTGGCCAACGAGGAGCAAGCCAACAGCAGCCAGCACCGTGGCGATGAGCCGTGGCGTGCCAAAGTACGCGAGCGTTCCCGCGAGCGTGATCAGCGCGATAAAAACGAACAAAAAATTCATGCAGATGACCCCCTAATGTCGATATTCCACGTGCTTCACAGACCTGCCTCAGTCGCCATCGAACGACGCTATTTTGGCATCCATTAGCGCATTTTCAACACACGGCAATATCCAGGCTAGACTGCGGCACCGCGCGCGCTATGTACGGCAAGTTTGGAAGGAGATTACAGAAGAAGAGGCTCGCGCCGGGGGATCTGGCTATTGGGGGAATGCGGGAGCCAGAGTTAGGAGGAACCGGCGCGAGCCTTAAAACGTACGCTATAGTATCGAGGATCGGAAAGCTGTGAAACTGTTCACGTCTTGTCGGTTGTGCTGGTTTTCTACGATTTCTAATCTGAAACTTTAACTATAATCGTCAAGTTTTTGATCTGGAAAACTAATACCAAGCACTACGTGATAAAGAACAGGTTCGGACGAAAGATCATCCGCAGAAAATGCAAACAGCGTCAAGATCTAAAGCGGGCCACCACAATGCGGGCAACGCGCCGTGGCGCCACCGCGCGTCCGTGCTTCGGACATGATAATGGTTTCAGCGAGGTCCTCGCCGAGCCCGAGCGCTATGCGGTCTTCCTCCAGCTGCTGGCGTTCCGCGACACTGAGCACGCCGTCTTCCCATGCTTGGTCGGCACGTTTCCGATAGTTAAAGGAACGTAGATGCAAGCGTTCCGAAAAAGAAGACGCCAATAAGCCGGCCGGAAGGGCGACGATACCAACGCTCACCACGGTGATCATCGCACCGAAAACTTTGCCGCCCACTGTTACCGGTGTCACGTCGCCGTAACCCACCGTCGTCAGCGTTGCAAATGCCCACCACATCGAAGCTGGGATACTCCCGAATGCTTCTGGTTGCACCTCTCTTTCGAACAGATGCATCCCGCTTGCAGCAATTAACATGATCACAACCAACAGCGCAAAAACGACCCCGAAATTGCGAGCATTCTCTTTGAGCACCGTCAGCAGTAAGGTCGCGGAACGCGAGTAGCGCGTAAGCTTAAATACCCGGATTAGGCGCAGCGCACGTAGGATGCGCATATCCACACCCGCGAGCAAACCGGCGCTCGATAAATAAAACGGCAACACCGCCGCCAAGTCCACCAGGGCCATCGGCGAAGCTATGAATCGCAGTCTTGGGTAGCGACTAGGATGGGGGTTGCCGCGATCATGCTCGCTGCAGGTCCACAAGCGCGCCAAGTATTCGAGCGTGAACACTATCACTGAGAATACTTCAAAACCCCACAGCCAATCGCCGTAGGTCGACGATACACGTTCCATCGACCCCACCACGACGGCGAGCACGTTCGCGATGATCAGGCTTATCAAAGCGATATCTACAATGCGACTGAGAACATCACCGTCGCTGGAAGGTTCAAGAATTCGATAGACGCGGGAGCGCAGCGGTAGGTCCCTGACCCCTTCCGGTGACGTGGTTTCGCGGTTCCAATTAAGTGCTTGTTTTCTCGCCACCATCGAAAGCGCCTCGACTCATAACCGATCTCACTAGTTAACAGTTGCACTGCGGGATCTTCCAATTGTCGGCACAGAAGGTTCAACGCTTAAGATATGCACCCCGAGATGTATTGGCGTGCTAGATGCAAATAAGACGTTTTGAGGAAGCTTGGCTGCAAGTAGCCGTACAATGCGCGCGGGGAGATAGCAGCTAGATAGGCGCGCTGCGAGCGTGCCCGCGATGCCGCAAAACGGCGTCCGCAGTCGTTCTTCCGCCGGCGCACACCGATGCGGGGCGCGCTAATTTACGCCGCGCCGTGAAAAATCACAGCGACGTTCTCAACTCACCGCGCCCCGCATCGAGCAGGGGCACTAAGCGCGAGGCACAGCGCGGCGTTTGAGTTGCTGTGAAACCAAGCCCCCGAGCGCGAGCGATAGCAATGCCAGGGTGCCCGGCTCCGGGATCTTCGCAGCCACGATCGCCTCACTGAGAAGCAAATGGGTGCGGCTGCTAGGGTGGAGTCCGTCCCAAAACATGAAATCATTCGGGTCTAGCCCCGCCGCAGAACACAAGTCCGTGAATCAGGCATCGAGACATGGACCAACGCCACCCGGAAAACCCGCCCCGACGGGGTCGGCCAAGACCCTCGCGCCGAGATCACCGAGCAAAGCATAGGTGTCGAGCAACATGATATCGATGCCGAGCGTAGCGCGTAACTCGGCGATCGTGAGTTCGAGTGCGTTGTTATACGCTGCGGCGCCATCAGACAACTCCGGCGCACGTCCGCTGAAAAAACCAAACGGCGTTAAACCGATGTCGGGAATATTCGGCACTAAAAACTCGGTGGCACCAAAACCGGCTAGCGTCTCGATAGCTTCGCGTACTTTGGTAACCGCCGCTCCCGCAAGCTGTGGTGCGGTGCTGCCTTGTTCGTCGGCGAAGACCAGATCATTCGCGCCCGCCCACACGACGTGCCAGGCCGTTGCCGAGGCACTGCCGCCGCTCAATAAACTATATAACTCAACTTGCTGCTGAAGGCCGGGAAACCCGGGGGCACCTAGGAAACGATCGTTCGTGTTGAAGGAATCACCGCCGCCACCGACACCCGGCGGGAATGGATAGGAATTCGCATACGCCCCACCGACTGCAAAATTATCGAATCCTCCGGTCAACGCCCCGCTCAGAAACGCGTTATTCACCGGGCCGGCGCCATAGCGCTGAGCGAGATGATCGACCCACACCGGCCCATTGGAAAAACGCTCTGCGTACGGGGGACTAGGCGGAATTCTTGGTGTATCGGGCGGCAAACCGAGGCTGTCAAACAGCGCGTCGCTAATGCCAAACATATTGCCTGTATCGGATAGGCTATCACCGAAAATGACCACTTCAAGCGGTGATCCGAGGCCGCCGATGGGAACGAGAAGGATGAGAAGGATCAACCCGCTGTGAAATATCTTCGCAATCATAATGTGCTCCTCCGAATGCGTGAAGCAAGTTTGTTCTATTGTCGGATAATGCAAGGCACGAACAGTGCCAAGGGCTAATTCAAGTGAAAATTCCAGCAATTAACATTATCTCAATGCAGCGCCATGCGGAATATGTAAAGTTTTTTGACAGCACTTCGCAGCCAATCGATGTGCTTTTATCGCGTCGCGACGGGTGATGGCGGAGAGAGAGGGATTCGAACCCTCGAAGGGCGTCAACCCTTGCCGGTTTTCAAGACCGGTGCATTCAACCGCTCTGCCACCTCTCCGCTGTTGTTAGCCGCCACTTGCACGCACTACTAGCGTTGCAATGATTCCAATGCGCTCGATCACTAGCACCTGGCCGGCACTGCGAGACGCTAAAGTGTTCGCCAGGCTCGTTTGGCGGCAACACTCACCGCACCGATTACCATTCACCCCTCGAAACATAATGCGAGAATAACTGCTAAACGGCTAGCTCAACTGTGCCCGGTCGGCGACTCGAGCGCTCCCGCACGACCTCAGAATTAAGTAAACTGTGTGCGTATTAGTTCGTCTCGTTAGCGGTAATCAGCATACCGATTGTAAGGATCAGACGCCAACAATGGGCGGGGAGTTGCGTGATAATAGTAACTAGCGATGACCGCGCCGATTATCTCGGCTTACGGGCTTGGTTCGCACCGAAATGCCTAGCTACGCGAAAATGACCGAACACCCAGCGCCACTCAAACGTGTTACCCACCCCTCACCGTTGCGCGACGAAACGGTCGCGATCATCGGGGGCTGCATCATGGTGGTGGCCGCGATCGCGATCTACTTCGGCGAATTTCCGCGCGGACAGATGCTCATGTGGGGACTCGCGATGTTCGTTCTCTACGCATTGCAAGTTGCACTCAGCGTCGCGAGACACCGCCGTCCGCATATCGCAAGCGAGGGCGATACGCCACCGACGCTCGCGATCACCGCTATCGTACTAGTGAGTGCCGCCTGGGGACTAGGCATCGTTGCAGTCTTTCTAAAGCTCGGATTCGACGCGTCCGTGGCAGCACTACTGATCGGCTATGTTATCGTCATTTTTACCGTCTGCTGCTACCCCGCGTCGACGCTGGCAACCCTGGTGGGGAGTTGTCTCGTACTCGGCCCAGCGGCGCTTTTTTATCTCTTGAAAAGCCCCCTGCCGCCGCTACCAATAGGTTTATTGGTCGTCGCGAGCATGCTCGCCGTGCTACTCAGCACCGACAAGCGGCGCCACATCCCGCAGACCTTGGCGATCTTGCAAGGTGAAAGTGAACAGATGACGAAACTATTGCACGAACGCAACGCTGAAATTGAGCACCATCGCGCTACCGCCAATGCCAACCAAGCAAAACTCGAAGAAATCGAACACACCTTGCAACACACCGTTGCCGAACTCGGGCTAGCAAAAGGAAAGGCGCAAGCAGTCTCGGCAACGCTCGAGCAAGTCTCACCTTATTGCCCCGTGACTGATCTTTGCAATCGTCGCCACTTTGACCAGCGGCTAGATGCTGAATGGCGACGCACGGAACGTGAAAGACTACCACTCACGGTCCTTATCGTGGGCTTCGGTGATTTCGCGGAATTTGTGCGGGCGCGTGGCAGGCAGGCGAGCGATACCGTCCTCAAACGGTTCGCTGAGATGACGCAAACACTTGTTCGCCGCCCTCACGACCTTGCCGCGCGCTACGACGATGCCCGCTTCGCATTACTTTTGCCCGGTTGCGACATCGCACACGGCAACGAAACCGCGGAGACATTGCGTGCCCTGGTCGAGCGGGCCGATATTTCCCACCCCGGCAAACATGGTCAGGAACGCCTCAGCGCACATATCGGCGTGGCGACCGTGCTCCCGCGGCGCAACGGCAACGTCGAGGCCCTGCGCGCGCAGGTAACATCTGCTTGCGAAGAAGCGCGCGAGACCGGCGGAAACAAAGTCGTCCGCTATCAGCCGTTGCAAAAATTTCGCGTGCAACACTGGGAGCGGGCCCACGATGGCCCCTTAAGCGAACAAAGCATGCTGCAAAAATTGCTCGAGTGGGACTATGACACCCGCCACGCGACCTTGGCCGCGGGCGAGACCGTCGCGCATGCACCCCATGAACTCGAGACCGTGTTCGCGCTTCTCACCGGGCAGCTGGAACTCGACGTCGATGGCCACACGAAAACCGTCAGCGGCGGCGATATCGTGTATGTCCCCCGCGGTGCCGGCGCAATCTTGCGCGTGCTCGGTGACGTGCCGGTTACAAAAATCACCGCGCATCGAGGCACCTAAGGTGCCCGCACTACGGCGTCGCGCGAAGCGCCTGATAATCATAATTAGTTAACGCGACGCCAGCGAGGAGAATGTATGTTTCGAACGCGCTTATTTGTCCTGTTCAATCTCGTCTTCCCACCATGTGTAGGCGCAGCCGGTGTCACCCTCGATAGCGAGCCGAAGCAATGGAGTTATGCCATTGGCTTACAGATCGGGCAATCGCTGGTTCGTCAGGGGGTGGAGATCGACCTGGATGCTTTTAGCCTCGCGGTCCGCGATGCAATAAACGGCGAAAAACCGCGTTTAACCGCCTCTGACATGCAACGCATCTTGTCCCAAGGCGAAGCACGCATCAACGCGAATTATAAGGAGCGCGCACAGCAAAACCTTAAAATTGGAAGGGAATTTCTGCGTGAGAACAAAAGCGCCGACGGCGTCGTGACCTTATCCAGTGGCCTGCAATACAAAGCGTTGCGCAAAGGTGCGGGAGCCCAACCACAACCCCACGATGCGGTCGTCGTGCACTATACCGGCACACTGGTCGACGGACGGGAATTCGATAGCTCCAAACGTCGCGGTGAAGCTGTTACTTTATCGCTGAACAAGGTGATAAAAGCATGGCAAGAGGCCATTCCGCTCATGCGAGTCGGCGCAAAATGGATGATTTACGCACCCGCCGAACTCGGCTATGGCGCCAAAGGCGCGGGTTCGATTATCGGGCCAAACGAAGCACTGATTTTTGAAATCGAATTGCTCGACATCGCTAAATAAAGTGTGGTCACGTTGCCGCCGATATCATCTAACGGATCATTGCTAACTATACGCTAGCGTATAGCGCCGCGCCGCGGCACGGGAATTACGATAACGATAGATTCCAGCGACACCAGCGATAACGGGGTCCGGAATTCGGGCAAACACATAGGGAAACAATCGTGGTAACAGCGACACAAGTCATAGAAGTTGAACAAAAACCAGGTACCGATCCCTGGATTTTTAACGTAACGATCGCGGATTCCGCCGGCCAAACCGCTCATCGCGTCACGCTCACCGAGGCGTCATACCAAAAGCTCACCCAAGGGAAAATCTCGCCCGCTGAGTGTGTTGAGTCGGCGTTTAAGTTTTTGCTCGAACGCGAGACGAAATCGGACATTCTTAAGAGCTTCGACGTCAACGTGATTAACATGTACTTCCCCAGTTTTGAACGTGAGTTCGGCAACTATATCTAGACCCTAGTCTTCGACGAGGGTTTCCGGGGCGTGATCGGCGAGCCTCTGCAGTAGCGTCAAGCCGATCACGTCGCGCCGCCAACCATGAAACAACGGTAAATCACGTTGGCCCGCGACCGCCGCTTGCAGCGATTTACGTGAGGCAAGAACGCTCGGTGCAAGCAGGTGTTCCAAGGCCGTTTCTTGCACGACTGTCAGGAGTTCTTTGACCAATTGGCGACCACGATGGGTAAGCCGCGGGAGCGGTTTAGGCCGCTTTTCTAAGCCACTCGGCGCTTGCTGGAGTAACGCGACCAACTCGCTACCATGATGCCTTAGCAACGCGGGCCGAACATCGGGGATCGCGGCTAGCGCGACTGGATCACGGGGGTGGGCGCAAGCGATTGCGCGCAGCGTTTTATCTCGCAATACCCAGGCTCGCGGTCGATTGCGGCGGCGCGCCTCCCGTTCACGCCATGCGGCGAGTCGTACGGCGCACGCGAAGTCTGCGGGGGCAAGCCCGGTAATGCCTTTGACCCGCAACCACGCATCTTCCACGGGCGCATCGATTTCGATATCCCGCACCGCCCGGCTATCTTCGCTAAACCAAGCGAGCTTGCCACTCACCGACAGCTCCTCAACGAGCACGTCGCGCAGCGCTTGCAAAAACCACACGTCCAGAGCGGCGTAACGCACCGCTGCCGGCGCCAGTGGGCGACGTTGCCAGTCCGCGCGCGTAAGCGATTTGTCCAATACCACGCCGAAACGATCCGCGACGATGCGGGCGTAGGAGATCTGTTCCGGCAAGCCCAAAAATGCGGCGGCCCGCTGGGTATCAAAAATAGGTAAAAGTGACGCATCGAGCGCCAGCTTAATGACTTCGATATCTTGTTGCCCCGCGTGCACAATCTTCTCAACAGTGGGGTCCACCAATACAGCCGCGAGCGCCGATAGATCGTTTAGCGCTAGCGCGTCAACGCAGTACACGCAACCCCGGCCACGGACTTGTAGCAAACAAAGCTGCGGATAGAAGGTGTCGACCCGCATAAACTCGGTGTCAAGCGACACGTGCTGCTGTTGAGACAGATCGTCAACGACCGCGCTTAGGCCCGCGACGTCGTCGATCAAACGATATTTCACGTTTCCGGGTGCACCAACCGGCGTGCTTGAATCGTGGTGCAAAACCTTGCCCCGTTCCCAGATTGACGATATTTGACGCTTGATAGTGTAGCGATCCGCCGTAACCCCTGTCATAAGAAGCGAACGCTAAGCCTTTAGGCTACACTAGCGGGCGTCGGCAAGGCGAATTGGCCATCGACAACAACGCTACGGCGATAAGACATAGCACCACGGGTAAATTTATGAGGAAATGGGTCGCAAACCTGTTTTATATCTGGCTCGGCACAGCGGCCGCGTTACACGCGTTCGCTGTAGCGCCGCTGGTCGCGCTCGACGATATCGATCCTCAGCCTGAACACCGGCGTGCGACACGGCTGATTACCCATTTTTTGGCCAACTACCATTACAAGAAAGCGCCGCTCAACGACGAACTCTCGCAAGCCGTACTCGCGCGTTACCTCGAAGCGCTCGACCCAACTAAGAGCTACTTCTTGCAAACTGATATTGATGAATTTCAAGGTCACGCACGACGCCTGGACGACTACCTTCGCACCTCCGATCTAGACGCCGTATTCGATATCTTTGTACGTTTTCGACAACGCTTGGAAACGCAGGTTGCGTATGCCTTAGCACAATTGGATCAGCAACACGATTTTTCGCGCGAGGAAGAGTTCGTGTTCGACCGCAGCGATGCAGACTGGCCTATAACTCGCGCGGACATAAATGAATTGTGGCGCAAACGCGTAAAAAACGACATCTTGACCTTGCGTTTAGCCGGCAAAAAACCCGACGCTATTAGAGACACCTTGACGAAACGCTATCGGGGCTTATTACGGCGCACGGCGCAGCTCAACAATGAGGATATTTTTCAAATATTCATCAATGCGTATACGACCGCGATCGATCCGCACACGGCGTACTTCTCGCCACGCACCTCGGAGAATTTCAAAATCCGCATGAGCCTTTCCTTGGAAGGGATCGGCGCGGTATTGCAAAGCGAAAACGAGTTTACCGTGGTACGCGAAATCGTACCCGGTGGTCCGGCCGACCTGAGTCAGAAGCTGCACGCCGAGGACCGTATCGTGGGCATAGGCCAAGGGAAACAAGGTGAATTAGTCGATGTCATTGGCTGGCGACTCGACGACGTCGTGGACCTAATCCGTGGGCCTAAAGATTCGATCGTGCAACTGCAGATCTTGCCAAAAAATGTCGGCTTGGATGGCCCGACCGAAACGATAAAACTAACCCGCAACACGATCCAACTCGAAGAACAAGCGGCGCAAAAATCGATCCTAGAACTCGACGTTGGACACGGTGAAGAACTCAAGCTGGGTGTTATCGAAATCCCGACGTTTTATATGGACTTCGAAGCCCGTATGGCGGGCGAAGAAAATTATCGTTCTACGACGCGCGACGTGCGTAAATTGATCGGTGAATTGAATCAGCAAAACGTTGCCGGCTTGCTGATCGATTTACGGAGCAACGGCGGCGGCTCGCTGGCAGAGGCCACCGAACTCACTGGCTTATTCATCGATACCGGCCCGGTTGTGCAAGTACGCAACTCGCAAGGTCGTGTGCAACTCGAGCGAGATACCGACGAGGGCCTGGCTTACACTGGCCCCCTGGTTGTGCTCGTCGACCGTAACAGCGCCTCGGCGTCAGAAATTTTTGCCGGCGCGATCCAGGATTATCGCCGCGGCGTCATCGTTGGTGAGGCAACATTTGGCAAAGGGACGGTGCAAAATCTGGTCGACCTCAATCGCTTCGACGAAGAATCGGCGGGTAAACTCGGCCAGCTGAAAGCGACCATTGCTCAGTTCTTTCGTGTTCAGGGCGGTAGCACGCAACACCGAGGCGTGATCCCAGATATTAATTTTCCCACTGGCTTGAGCGCCGATGACGCCGGTGAGCGCGCGCTCGACAATGCCTTGCCATGGGCGGAGATCCCGGCGGCCCGCTTCACGCCGGCGGCGACACCACTCGTTGATTTGATGGCCTTGCGTCGGTCACATGAGCGACGCGTGGCCAACGACGATGCTTTTCAAGCCTTGCTCGCCCAAGAACGGGCGGTTCAAGTGGCGCGCGATAAAAAGGCGCTGTCTTTAGTTGAATCTGAACGTAAAAAGGAATATGAAAAAAAACGGCACGATCAACGCGTACTGGAAAACCGTATTCGCACCGCTTATGGGCTCGAACCGCTGCCGGAAGATGCGGAAGCGGATGAGGATGTCGAGGACGACGACATCGCCTCAGAATTCGAACAAGAGAACGACAAAGAGTATGACGTGATACTTAAAGAAGCTGGACATGTACTCGCCGACATGATCCTCTCCAACCGCCCCACCAAACGCGTCGCAGAACAGGATACTAGCAAAGGCAAAGAGTTTGCCGCCGCACACACCCCTAGCACAACAGCGGCGTCTCGCAACACTAACCCCTAGACAACAACGCGGGTTAACCTGCCCTCCTCGCTGTGGTGCTGCGTTGACGATGTTGATGTACCACCATCGAAAATCAAATAATCCTACTACATCAACCAAATGACACCAGGGCCGCAGTAGTGAACCGCTGCGATGCTGCTTAGATACGGTGTGCATCATCGCCAGCAGACGACACGACCGTTCTCAATTTATCGGCACCGGCGCCGTGAGCGCCTGGTGCAGTATCCGGGCTAGCCTGGATATTGCACGGGGACCGCGGATCATGACGCAGGGTAGTTTCATTTGAGCGACGAGCTGGAATCCAACGCATAGTCGCGCGTACCACCGCCGCACACGGCAAGCATAGGCGATGACGCGCGCGTGAGATTGTTAAGGCTTTTTTGACACGAATGGTATGATATGAAACCACCCGTGTCGCAATACATCAGGCGGCGACGCGCACCCGATACTGGAGATTTCATGATCCTTCGATTTCTGTTGATGTTGCTGTTCTTGGCCGCGTTGTTCGGCGGCATTGCCACATTGAAGATGAACCAAATCAAGGCATTGCAAACAAAGTTCGAAGTTCCACCGGCACCCTCCATGGTTGAGACAAGCACGGTCAAAGAAGATACTTGGGTACGCACGCTCAAAACCGTTGGCGCCATTAGCGCAGTGCAAGCAGTCGAGGTGGCGAGCGAAGTCAGCGGTTTAGTCACAGCAATTAAGTTTCGATCCGGCGAGACCGTGACACCGCGGCAGGTTTTGGTCGAGTTAGACGCCAGTGTCGATGTAGCCGAACTCAATGGTCTTATCGCCGAGCGCCGCCTCGCCGAAGTTCAATTCGAACGCATGGCGCGCCTGCTCAAAGACCGCACCGTATCGCAGTCTCAGTACGACGAGGCGGCCGCGCGGCGCGAAGAAATTGTGGCCGCGGTGAGGGCAAAAAAAGCGCAGATCGCCAAGAAAACCATTCGCGCGCCTTTCGCCGGCACACTCGGGCTACGCCGCGTCGATATTGGCGACTTCGTGCAACCCGGCACGGCGATGGTGACACTGCAAATGTTAAAACCGATTTATGTAGACTACGCGGTGCCCGAGCGCTATTTACGTGCCATCGCAGTGGGTCAAGAAGTAACGCTCTCGGTGCAAGCCTATCCAGGCGACGTTTTCCAGGGTCGGGTCAAGGCGCTCGAGCCCAACATCGATCCAAATACTCGCAACGTGCGTGTACGCGCTGAACTTGCTAATGGTGACGAACGCCTCCGCCCCGGCATGTTCGCCGAGGTCTCCACCATCGGCGAGCAACACGACCGCGTCATTACCGTGCCTGAAATTGCGGTGAATTACACGCCTTACGGTAGTTCGGTATTCGTTGTCGAAGGCACGGCGGAATCGCTCACCGCAACGCGCCGTCAAATCGAAACGGCCGGAGTACGAGACGGTCGCGTAGCAGTCACTAAAGGCTTAGACGTTGATGATCTTGTCGTTACTGCAGGACACAATAAACTTCGTAACGGCATGCCGGTACGCTTGAAGAGCGGCGCCGAGCCTAGTTTAACCGGACCCATAGAGTAATGACCTTTACCGATATCTTTGTGCGGCGGCCGGTCCTCGCAAGCGTGATTAGCTTAATGATCCTAGTGCTCGGCACACGCGCGGTAGTCTCACTGGACTTACGACAATTTCCGAAGCTCGAAAACACGGTGGTTACCGTGAGCACGACCTACCCGGGTGCTAGCGCCGAGCTCATCAAAGGCTTCATTACCACACCCCTGCAGCAAGCAATAGCTGAAGCCGACGGTATCGATTACATGTCCTCTAGCAGTAAGCAAGGGGTGTCCTCAATCGACGTGACGATGAAACTCAATTACGACGCCCACAGCGCTGTGTCAGAAATTCAGTCAAAGGTCGCGAGCCAGCGTAACGTATTGCCCGACGCTGCAGATGACCCTGTTATTCAATCGAAAACGGGTGAATCGACTGCGTTGATGTACATCGCTTTCTATAGCGATACGATGACGTCACAACAAATTACTGACTACTTGCTACGCGTCGTACGCCCTCAGCTGCAAGCAATACCCGGGGTTGCGAGAGCGCAGATCTTCGGCAATCGTTTCTACGCCATGCGCGTGTGGTTGGACCCACGAAAAATGACCGGTTTGGGCGTGACGGCGAGCGATGTTCGCAGCGCCTTGCAGGCAAATAACTACCTCGTCGGTGCCGGCTCGACGAAAAACAATCTGGTCACCGTCGATCTTAGCACCACGACGGATATCAATCGGGTCGAAGATTTTCGCGATCTAGTGGTGCGCGCCGCCGACGGCATCGTCGTTCGCGTTGGTGATGTTGCCGAACTCGAGATGGGTGCCGCGAACTACGATTCAAACGCTTGGTATAAAACCAACACTGCGAGTTACATCGGCATCGAGCCGACGCCGGGTGCTAATCCCTTGACGGTTGCCCGAGCCGTGCGCGATCTAATGCCCGAACTTCGACAACAAATGCCGGATCCGCTGAAGGTTCACGTCCCTTATGACGCGAGTGAATTTATCGAACAATCGATCCAGGAAGTTTTCACGACCCTCGCTGAGGCCGTAGCAATCGTGCTGGTAGTCATTTTTCTTTCCCTGGGATCGATTCGGGCCGCCATCGTGCCGGCTGTGGCGGTGCCACTTTCGATCATCGGCGCGGCATTTTTGATGCTGTTGATGGAATTTTCGCTAAACACCCTGACCTTACTCGCCATGGTGCTAGCTATTGGGCTCGTGGTCGACGACGCCATCGTCGTTGTCGAAAACGTTCACCGCCACATGATCGAGGGCAAATCTGCTTTCGAAGCCGCTTTAGTCGGCGCCCGTGAGCTCCGCTTACCGATCATCGCGATGACAACGACTTTAATCGCCGTTTACGCACCGATCGGCTTCATGAGTGGTTTGGTCGGCTCACTGTTTACCGAATTTGCTTACGCCTTATCCGCTGCCGTACTTATTTCCGGTATCGTCGCGCTAACGTTGTCACCGATGTTATCCTCGAAAGTACTTCGCGAAGGCGCACCGGGTTGGTTTGAACGTCAGGCAGAAAGCTTCTTTAACGCCATCGCAAACGCCTATCGCTACTTGTTGCATCATGCCTTGTCGTATATCCCGGTCACGATATTTTTCGGGTTTGCCATCTTGCTAAGCAACGTACCCATGTTTCTATTTAGCCAACAAGAGCTTGCGCCGAACGAAGACCAAGCGATCTTGTTTGTCCATGGCCGTGGACCTGAAGCCGCGAACTTAAATTATACGGAGACTTATGCGCGCGAAATCTTTGAGGCATACGAAACCGTTCCCGAATATAGTGAGAGTTTTTTTATTCTCGGTTTTGGAAACTCGCCGAACACGGTGTTTAGCGGCTTCAAGTTAACCCCGTCACTACAACGCAGCCGCTCACAATCGGAAATCCAACCGGAGTTACAGCAAAAACTCAACGACGTTACGGGCTTTCAAACTGCGGTTTTTCCGCGCCCGAGCCTACCCGGATCATCGCGCGGTCTACCGCTGCAATTCGTCGTCTTGACTCCAGAGAACTACGCCGATCTGGATGCCGCGAGCGATGAACTGCTGGAGCAGGCGCTGGCGACAGGGCAGTTCATGTTTCTGCAGAAAAGTGTCGAATTTGCCCGTCCAAAAACGACCGTTGTCATCGATCGCGATCGTGCCGGCGTGCTCGGCGTGAAAATGGAAGACATCGGTCGCGAGCTTGCGACCTTATTGGGCGAGGGTCACGCCAACTGGTTTAACCTGCAGGGCCGTAGTTACAAAGTTATTCCGCAAGCAAGCCTAGAATTCCGCGGTAACAAGCAGATGATCGAATCTTTCTACGTACGCACCTCGAGCGGGAGACTCATGCCACTGTCGACGCTCGTGTCGTTCAAAGAAAGCGTCGAACCGAGTCAACTCACTCAATTCCAACAGCTCAATTCACTTACGCTGCAAGGCTTAGCAACGCCCGGGGTGTCGATGGGTGGGGCGATCGAGACTTTAGAAAAGACGGCACGCGACGTGCTGCCACCGGGATACACTTGGGACTTCGCCGGTGTCTCACGCCAGTATGCGCAACAAGGTAACGTCCTATTGATAACGTTTTTTGTAGCCTTATTAGTTATCTACCTCGTACTCGCGGCGCAGTTTGAAAGCTGGCGCGACCCGCTCGTGATCATGATGTCGGTACCGATGTCGATTGCCGGGGCACTCGTGTTTGTCACTTTAGGGTTCGCGTCCATCAATATCTATACCCAGATAGGTCTTATAACTTTGATCGGATTGATCGCAAAAAATGGGATTTTAATCGTCGAATTTGCCAATCAACTGCAAATCGTCGCGGGCTTAAGCAAACGCGAAGCTATCGAACGCGGTGCGATGACACGCCTGCGTCCGATTATAATGACAACCGTCTCGATGATGGTTGCGATGGTACCCTTACTGCTCGCCACCGGTCCCGGCGCTGTAAGCCGCTCACATATTGGTCTCGTTATCATTGCCGGACTCGGGATCGGAACAGTATTTACGTTATTTGTGGTTCCTGCGTTCTACATGCTGCTAGCACGGGACCATAAAGCGCAACACGATGCCGAAGTCAAACGCGAGCAAGATTTGGGGCTCGCAGTGCAGGAGAGGTAATGTCCATGACGCAGGATCTTTTTGACTTGAGCGGGAAAGTCGCCTTGATCACCGGTGGCAGTCGTGGCCTCGGGCGAGAAATGGCGCTCGCGTTCGCAGAACACGGCGCCGATGTAGCGATCGCAAGCCGCAAGATCGACCGATGTGAAGCGACCGCGAAAGAAATCGAAGCACGCGGCCAACGGGGGTTTGCGCACGCCTGCCATGTCGGCAAGTGGGCCGACCTAGATCGCCTCGCTGCCGCCGTATACGCTCACTTCGGTCGCATCGATGTGCTGGTGAACAATGCCGGTTTATCACCGCTCTACGACTCCCTAGAGCAACTCAGCGAGGAGCTATTCGATAACGTCGTCGCGATCAACCTCAAGGGTCCGTTGCGCCTCAGCGCCCTCATCGGTCCGCGCATGGCTGCGGGAGACGGCGGCAGTATTATCAATGTATCGAGCACCGCCGCGGTGACACCGAGTCCGAAATCGGAACCTTACGCCGCTGCCAAAGCCGGATTGAACGAACTAACGCGCACGCTCGCCTACACCTACGCGCCGAAGGTACGCGTCAACTGCATTATGCCCGGGCCTTTCTTAACCGATATTTCTAAAGCCTGGGACCTGGAAAAATTTCAGCAACGCGCCGCAACACACATCCCACTACAGCGCGGCGGCGAACCCCAAGAAATCGTCGGCGCAGCATTGTATCTCGCCAGTAGCGCGTCGAGTTACACGACCGGTTCGATCATCGCTGTCGACGGCGGCTGCCAAGGCAATCCAGGACTGGTTGAATAGCAAACTTTGTCTAAGTCCGACAGACCGCAAGTTGAGGATTTTACCCGGGGAGCGGGGATGCCGGTGCGCGCAGGTTCGTCTGGCGACCGCGCCGGAAACCGAATCATAACCGTAACGACGCTGAGGCTAAGGCGCGATGCCGAGTAAACGACCGCGACAGAATTCATGACTTGGTTGGCTTACGGGCAAAAAAACGCGCGCAATAATCCTGAGGCTCATTGGTCTCATAGGCCGCCCGGAAGGCCGCGACGCCCGCCTCGATCGCCGTGCCGAGAGAGACTTCTTCCCAGTAGTTGATCAAGCGTTTTTGTGTCGTGATCGCGTAGGGTCCGCCGGCGAGAATATCGTCAACGATCTGCGCGACGACGTGCTCTAGTTCCGTGGCGCTTGCCAACTGCTCGATCAACCCGATGCGGTGTGCTTCGGTTGCCTCGATTACATGGCCGCGTAGCAGCAATTCTCGCGTCTTGCCCCATCCGATCAGTTGCGGCAACAGCGCCGCCTCGACGACCGAGGGCACACCGACGCGCACTTCGGGCATCCCGAATGAGGCGCCAGCGGCGGCGATGCGAATATCGCAGGCCGCCGCGATCTCCAGCCCTGCGCCGAGACAGTAACCCTCGATGGCCGCGAGCGCCGGTGCCGAGCAACGACGTAGCGCCTCGCATACGCCATGAACCGCACGAATAAAGGATTCGGCCGTGACGCGATCCAGTACCGCCAATTCTCGCAAATCCGCACCACCGATCCACCCCCGGGCGCTGGGAAGTGCGGATCTCAGCACAATGGCGCGCACCGCTTCGTCATCCGCTAGCTCGTGCAGTACCTCACCCAAGGCTAACATCGTCTCGCGACCGAGCAAATTGAGCTCCGTGCGTCCACGAATACCGAGGATCACGACATCACCGTTGTCACGGTGTTCACGTTGTAGCGTAGGTTCCATCCTCGGTCCCAACAGTAGCCCCTTAGCAGCCCTGTACCACCGTCGCACGTGGTGGAGATACCGTCACGCGCACACCTCTATCGGGGCGATCGGCGGCGCGTAGACAGACCAAAGCTTGGTCAGCGCTAATCCAACGTGCACCAATATTTTTGGTCGTAAAAGGAACACCATCATTTGCTAACGTCGTGGTCGACAAGCGCTGTGCCTGCGCCGCATCTTGAGGTTCTAGATAGACAACAACTTTGTGTGGTGAAAGTGGAAATGCTGGGGCGATGACGGTGACGAGCAAAGTGTGTTTTTTGTCTGGAGAGCGTAGACGCGTGAACACTTCTTCGCGTGATGCCTCGGAACATGCGAACAATAAAAGGAGCAATCCAACAACGCTGCTTGCTCTCATGCAGGACGACCTAGTGGGTTATTTCCGCGGCGTGACGACGGTTAAGTCGCAGACTGTCACCGCGGTGAAATTTCAAGTATCTGCTCATTCCAGCAATTCTGCTAACGCAGCATCAATAAAATCCTGATCCGCAGCCATGACCCCGAAACCGGCCGCGTGCCCCCACAACGATGGCATAGCACGCAATTCAGCGTTTGGCATCAATGCGACTTCTTGTTCGTTGTCGGCAACGCGAAAATAGAGATCCGTGGTACTCGGTATAACGATTGCGCGCGCCTCAATCGCACCTAGCGCGGCCGCCAAATTCCCATTGTAGACCGGATTCGCGCTGATATCGCCGGCAAGCCACGTCGCCGCCATGGCAAGCAAATCATTCGCGTCGTTTTGCAAAAAATAGGTTTGGGTAAAACGCACCACGTCTTCGCGACTCCGCAACCCCAATTCCGTGTATCGCTTTTCGCGCATAAAATCCTGTGAGAACAGCCACGCAGCGTAGATCTTTGCGAACGCCAACAAGCCGCGCAGCGGTGGTGATTCATACCATCCATCCTGGAACGTCGCATCCAGCCGCAGCGCCGTGCAAGCGCTGTCCACAAAGAGATAATTGTGTTCCGAGGTTCGGGCAGAGCCGCAAATCGGAGCGATAGCAATGACTTTTTTGGGACTGAGTGCACCCCACTGAAATGCCTGTTGCGCGCCCATCGAAAATCCCGCCACCAAACGCAATTGCTGCGCACCTAATTCTTCAAATAGCAATTTTTGCTGGCACACTACGTTATCGTAGAGAGTAAACAACGGAAATGCGCCGCGGCCATGAGGTGCCAAGGTATTGCTCGGCGAGCTCGACAAGCCATTACCAAACATATTAGGTATCACGATAAAATACCGCCTCGGATCGATAGGGCGATCAGGGCCAAGAAAATACTCTGTCTCGCCGTGCCTTCCACCGTAGAACGTCGGTATGACAACGACATTGTCGCGTGCCGCGTTGAGCTCGCCAAAAGTCTTATACGCGAGCCGCACGTCTAAGGTTACACCAGATTGCGTGGTGAACCCGGGAATTGCGTAAGTTTTGTAGTCGTTCACGGGTTGCAATCAGGTTCAGTACGTGCTCAAAGTCCACATGGGATTAATTGTGCTCAGCAAACAAAATAATGCGTGAGGCATCATCGCGATGACCACCCTGCGACAGTGGTTTAACGATAACATTCTCGAGCTCGGTCGCGAAATACGGTTGTCGTTTCTACCACCGTTAATGGTTTACCTCGCGGCGGGTATTCAGGGCTTAACCGGAATAGTCGGAACTTTTTTCATTAAAGATTACCTCGGCTTATCCGCCGCATTCCTTGCAGCTCTAGGTTTCTGGGCTGGGATCCCGTGGGCGCTGAAGATGCCACTAGGTCATCTCGTCGACCTGCTGTGGCGCTATAAAGCGTTTTTTGTTTTTCTCGGTGCCGCCTTGGTCACGACGGGTCTGCTGATTATGATCGGTTTGATCTCTGATCCCGTCGCGATGCGCCGCGTGTTGCCAGCTGAGCATTGGTTTGTCATCGCCGCACTGCTCTCACCGGTTGGTTACATGATGCAAGACACCGTCGCCGACGCGATGACCGTCGAGGCAGTTCCACGTGTCGATGATAGCGGCCAGCCAGTCCCTGCCGCACAGCGGCGTTTAATGAACACGACCATGCAAACCTTAGGTCGCGTCGCTATTGTCGGCGGAGGCGTTCTCGTCTCACTCGTCAACGTCTATATGTTTCGAAATGTTGAAACGCTCGCAGAAGCGGAACGCACCGCAATATATGCCGACGTCTACCGCCTCGCTTTGATCATTCCCGTGATTTCCGTGCTGGGAGTCATCCTCGCTTGGCGGCTAAAACGACGCCGGATCTCGACTTTGCGAGCGCATGGCAAATCCCCAGCAGAAATTGCCGCGTTGTTGGACATTCACAGCGAAACGCCACAGCCGAACTGGTGGATACTCGTTGGTAGTGCGATTTTTGTCGCGCTCACGCTTTTTATCGGCTTAGGCAAATTCACTTACGGCCAGGAACTGATCTTTTTGGGTTCCATGACGGTCGTCGGCGTCTTAATGTGGAAGTTGTTGCAAGAACTCGATGAGGCTGCACGTCGTACCTTGCTCGGCACGGCGATCATTATTTTTGCGTTTCGGGCACTACCGGGTCCTGGTGCTGGTTCTAGCTGGTGGATGATCGACGAATTGGGGTTCGACCAAGCATTTCTCGCCAAGCTCGCTTTGATCGCAAGCTGTTTGACGTTAGTTGGACTATTCGCCTTTCGCCGCTTGATGGCACAAGCATCGATCGCCTACATCGTTGCCTTGCTAACGATCATAGGATTTCTATTGGGCTTACCGATCATAGGCATGTATTTCGGCCTCCATGAGTGGACCGCTGAGCTCACCGGTGGCCTCGTCGATGCTCGCTTCATCGCCTTAGTAGATACCGCATTGGAATCGCCGCTAGGACAAATATCCATGGTGCCGATGTTGGCCTGGATCGCCAACTCTGCGCCGCCACACCTGAAAGCGACTTTTTTCGCGGTCATGGCGTCGTTTACCAACCTCGCCCTCTCAGCCGCGCAACTCGGTACAAAGTATCTCAATCTCCTGTTCACTGTGACCCGAGAAGTTCGTCACCCCGTCACCCAAGCCGTTACCCAAGCGGCCGACTACAGCGAGCTAGGGGCATTGCTGATCGTCGTGAGCGTGCTGGCCCTCGCCCTACCGCTATTCACCATTGCCGCAACCCGGGCGCTTGGTCTGCGGAGCGCCTAGCCCGGATATTGCACGAGAGGCTTGCGACGCGGTGTTTAGAAAAAAAACCGCCAGATGACCCACAGCGGGAAACCGAGCACCGCAACGCTCGTCACCAGCAGCAACGCGAGATTTGTCGGGTCGACACCGTCGCGATTGAGCGCGCGCCAGTGTCGATCGCACCACGCCCCTTCTTGACCCGTGATGGGATGAGGGCGCCGGTGCCCCGGCCGACCACATAAGGCACAGCGGCCACAATAGCCTACGGGCAACGGCGCGGCATCGTTTCGGTGGCGCGGCCGTTTTCCCGCACCACAGGCACAATCAGCGGTTTTCGCTCTCTTGCTCATAACCGCATTGTCAGTGACGGCGCATCCTGGCAGCAAGTGCGGCGTAGTCCTAGCGGCGCGGCCGTCGACCATGCAACAGAAATCGACGATTCATTAACCCCGCAACGGCCCTCCCTGCGTTCGTATGGATATCGCCCTGTTTGCCGGAGTTCATGATGCGCCGTTTGCTTCTCACCGACCCTCGCTACTACCAGATGGTCACGTTATCCGCCGTTATGTTGTTTGGGCTTGCCCGCTGCGACTTGCAACTTCAAGGGCTGGTTTGTGGGGCGATCCTGTGCAGCGTCTTGGTGAGCGAGCGCTTAGCGGCCAACTTGGTTTCACAGCGGCAATTCGAGTGGCGGAGTGCACTGATCACGGGCTTGTCTTTGTGTTTGCTATTGCGCACTTCTGTACCGTGGCTCGCGGCCAGCACCGGTGCGCTCGCTATCGCCAGCAAATATTTATTGCGTGGACCCCGGGGGCATTTGTTTAACCCTTCTGCCTTAGCACTCGTCGCGGCGACTTCGATATTCGACCAAGCGTGGATCAGCCCTGGGCAGTGGGGACACAGCTACAATCTTTGTTTACTCGCTTGTGGTTGTGGCCTCATCGTCGTCTCACGTGCTGCGCGCCTCGACGTCTCGTTGGCCTTGCTGCTGAGCTACGCCGCCTTAGTGGCCGCCCGCGCCTACTATCTAGACGATCCACTCGCGCTAGTCGGCCACCAACTTAGCAATGGTTCGCTACTGATTTTTGCGTTTTTCATGATTTCAGATCCGCGCACGACGCCCGCTACGCGTGCCGGCCGCATTAGCTTTGCAATGGTAGTTGCGATCCTCGCTTATTGGTGGGAATTCGTCCGCTACGAGCCGAACGGCCTGATCTTCGCCTTAGTCTGGTGTGCCCCGCTGATCCCGGCCTTAGACCGTCTTTTCCCCGCGCGGGACACGGCTCGACCCTGTCGCGATCCCGCGGCAACGTCCGCCGCAGTCACACCGCTAGCCCGCTTTTAATTAACAAGCAAGAGGAGTTATTACATGTCGAAAACCACTGCCAATCGTATTTTGCTACTCATCAGTCTCACGTTTACGGGTCAATGCGTCGCATTTTGTGGCTTCTATGTCGCCCGTGCCGATGCGGAGCTCTACAACCAAGCCTCGCAAGTCGTTCTCGTGCGCGACCAAAATAAAACCGTGATCACGATGAAAAACGACTTTCGAGGCGACACCAACGAGTTCGCACTTATCGTTCCGGTGCCGACGATGATCGAACGTGAACAAATTAACGTCGCTGATCCCGCGCTGCTCGATCGTCTCGACGCCTATACAGCGCCGCGCTTAGTGGAATATTTCGACGCCGACCCTTGCCGAACACTGTATCGCCTGGAAGCGCCTATGGCAAATGCAGTCAGCGAGATGTCAGCAAAGTCGAGTACCCCGCGTGCGCGTTCTCTCGGGGTGACCGTCGAAGCGCGCTACGCCGTGGGTGAGTACGATATTCTCATCTTATCCGCGACCCAAAGCGCAGGACTCATGCGATGGTTAGACGAGAACAACTACGAAATCCCCACTGACGCCGGTAAAGTGATCGCCGGCTACCTCAAGCAAGGTATGCGATTTTTCGTCGCCAGAGTTAACTTGGAGACCCAAGCGAAGCTCGGCTACTCGTTTCTCCGTCCGTTGCAAATCGCCTACGACAGTCCCCGCTTCATGTTGCCGATACGGCTCGGCATGGTGAACGCCAACGGCCCCCAAGACCTCTACGTCTATACCTTGACCCGTACCGGCCGTGTTGAGACACGTAATTATCCCACCGCACGTATTCCCAGCGGTGAGACATTGCCGGTTTCGGTGCAAGCAAAATTTGCTGATTTCTATCGCGCAATGTTTACCCGCACGCATGAGCAACATCGCGCCCGCGCGAGCATTCTCGAATACGCTTGGGACATGGCGTGGTGTGATCCCTGCGCTGCAGATCCCCTAAGCGCACAAGAACTGCGCGCCTTAGGGGTCTTTTGGCTAGACGCAAACGCGGCTACCAACCAGGGTGTGAACACATTTGTCACCCGCCTGCACATCCGCTACGACCAGCAACATTTTCCCGAAGATCTCATGTTCATTGAAACGGGTGATCGCGAAAATTTTCAAGGTCGCTATGTGATCCGCCATCCGTGGACAGGCGCTAGCCGCTGTCCGGCGGCGACGAAATACTTCACCGTAACACTGCCGCAGCAACGACGTGCGGCCGCGATACAGTTGGCGAACCTCACCGGTTGGCCCGCGCCAACAGCGAATATTTCCACAGGTGAAGCGCGCGCACCGTGGTGGCGGTTCTTGTGGAAAAATTCGCGCAGCACACCGTAACAACGCTCATATGTTGCGTCGCGCCACACGCACAGCGGCGGACATGATATTTAGGTCCAGACCTGCCGAGACACGTCAGTTTGTGCCGCTGGTGGGTCAACCGACGACGCCGAGCGCAGACTTGACACTTAATTTGAAACGCTGCACGGCGTCAGCAGCGCCCCCACCGCAGTGCGCGTTGTGACTTCCGCCGACTTCACGAGGATCTAATTGTGACGGTGTTCGCACATTGCCGCGGGCTGTTACCGAAATAGATCATTTGGCATGTCGATTGCAACTATGGTGACATCTGAAACACCGAGTGATTGTGACCTTAGCAACGCAGTACAGACTTCTCCCTCCCTCCGCGAAACTTTAAGCGCCCGTTATCGGGCGCTCTTTCTTTGTTGGCGGCGCCTCGCATACGACACCGGTACCACCAAGCCCGCAATAACCGCCCGGGTTTTTCGCCAAATATTGTTGATGGTAGTCCTCGGCGTAGTAAAACCGCGAGGCGCTCTCGATTTCTGTCGTGATCGCATCATAACCAGCACCATTCAAAGCGCGTTCATAAGCTACTTTGCTGTGCCGCGCCGTATCACGCTGCGCATCCCCGGTAACATAGATCGCTGACCGATATTGCGTGCCTACATCATTGCCTTGGCGCATTCCTTGGGTTGGATTGTGGGATTCCCAAAAAATTTTCAATAAAAATGCATAGGCAATCTGACGCGGATCAAAGACCACCTGGACGACTTCGGCATGTCCGGTCAAACCCGAGCAAACCTCTTCATAGGTGGGGTGCGGTGTCGCCCCCCCGGCGTAACCCACCGCGGTCGAATAGACCCCCGGCAGTTCCCAAAACTTTTTTTCTGCACCCCAGAAGCAACCCATTCCGAACCACGCCAGTTGCGTATGCGACGGGAACGGCGGTAGTAGCGGCGTGCCTAATACATGGTGCTCGGCACTCACGGGCATCGGCGTAGCGCGCCCGGCAAGCACTTCCGTGGCGCTCGGCATGACGGGCGTTCTCGGTTGTAAATGCATGCTTAATTCCTCCCACAACAAACTTCTAACGAGCGCCTACTTGATCGCTGGGCGGTAATACTTGGCGCTCCATGTAAAGACCATTTTTACGCTACAATTTTAGCCGGACTGAGCGCTGCGTGCGGCGACCGCAGTGCTCCGTTGAAGGATACTAGCGTGCTGCCGGACATGAACAGAAACCCGAGCGCTGTACGTCGGAGATCGGCGACGAAACAAACTTAAGCACCGGACGATAAATTTTGCATGTTCCGCGTATTACAAGGCGCAAAAACCGTGCTGCCTACAAAAACGATGCTCTCAAAAATTCCAGATAACCGTTCGACTAGATGGAAGTCGTTCGGCCGTCTCGTGCTCTGTTGCTGCCTCGTCGGTGTTGCGCACGCGCTACCGGCGGATGATTCGAAGTCGCCGTCTGAAACCTCCACGTTCACGTTTATGTTTGAAAACGATCTGTTCGGAGATAGAGATGAACAGTATACCAATGGGATTCAAATAGGGTGGTTGTCACCGGATTTGAAGCATTACGCGGAGGCGAGGCGACTTCCACGCTGGTTTCTACCCATCGTCGCAGCGATGCCGTTTATCAATACCCCAGGAAACCAACATAACGTGGGATTTAGCCTCGGGCAAAAAATCTATACACCACGTGACATCCAGTCTTTCTCCCTCATCCGGGAAGACCGCCCGTATGCGGGTTGGTTATACGCGGGACTCGCGTTCGTGAGCAAGAGCGCTGAACGTCTAGACACAATCGAAATCCAAGCGGGGGTTGTCGGTCCTTACGCGCAAGGTGAAGAAACGCAAAATTTTGTTCATAGCATTCGCGATCTCCTGACCGCGAAAGGGTGGGACAATCAGCTAGAGAACGAGCCCGGCTTCGCACTCATATATGAACATAAGCGTCGCCCGTGGCGTAGTACGAACCCTAGCGGGTGGGGCTACGATGTCATCGTTCACGCCGGCGGTGCGGCAGGCAATGTGTTCACCTACCTCAACGCGGGCGCTGAAGTCCGTGTCGGCTGGAACTTGCCGGGCGATTACGGCACCTCTGTTATTCGCCCAGGTGGTGACACGAACGCACCAACCACAGTCGACGACCCGCGCTTAACCTCCAAGCATGATTTCGGCGTGCACATCTTCTCTGCACTCACGGGTCGCTACATGATCCGTGATATTTTTCTCGATGGCAACACTTTTTCGAATAGCCACGATGTGGACAAACAGTCGCTCGTCGGAGACCTCATCGTCGGTGCCAGCTTTACCTACCGCCGAATCAAACTATCCTATGCGCAGGTATTTCGCACCCGCGAGTTTGAGGGTCAAGCAGATAAGCACAATTTCGGCTCAGTAAGTATCTCTATTACTTTCTAGCAATAAGAAGTGTATTCAAGTATTTCAAAGTCGACTACGATAGCAATAACTAATTACAGGCCTAAGTCCGTGGCGGAAAGAATTGAAGTCTATTGCGATTCCTATGGCGTTTGGTACGTTGGTACGCGTCAACGATTGATCAGCGCGGGCATCGCGACGGCTAATATGTTCCCCGATCAGCACGAATCATGGCGGGGCAATGGCCTCTGCCGAGGACCAGAGGAGCCCTTGTGGTCGGTGCAAAAAGCGGGGCCACACCGTTATAAAGTCATGTGGGGTTTATGTGTAGAGGCGCAAACAGATTAAGGGACAAACTTGTTCTCCCCCCTCGCCCTGCGCATAGCGACAAGATATCTGCGTTCAAAACGACGTAACCGCTTCGGTTCTTTTATCACGATCGCTTCCGTATTTGGCATCGCCTTAGGTGTCGCGGTCTTGACGATCGTGCTCTCAGTAATGAACGGTTTTGAGGTCGAAGTCTCTCGGCACGTTCTCGGCATGACGGCCCACACAACAGTCTATCAACTCGGTGAGCCGCTTGATAATTGGGAATCCGTGGGCGCCACTGTGCGTGCTCAACGACACGTGATCGCAGCCGCACCTTTTGCACGTGCGAGTGGCATGCTCAGTCACCGCAATGCGGTGCGAAGCGTGATGGTATACGGCATCGATCCCCGCTACGAAACCCAGGTTTCCGACATCTCGAACTATCTTGGCAGCGCTTCCATATCATCCCTCAGCGCTGCATCGAACGATATTTTTCTGGGCCAAGCGCTCGCACGCGATCTCGGCGTCAGGGTGGGAGATCCCGTCACGTTAGCTTTACCAAATTGGGATCGTGACAACGGTCTGCGACTACCAATTTACGCACGCTTTCGCGTCGCCGGAACTTTTCACAGCGGCATGCACGAATTCGACGCCAACCTTGCACTCACCTCCCTCACGCGAGCACAAGCCTTGCTGCAACTCGGCACAAAAGCAAGCGGTTTGCGCGTTAAACTAGACGATCCACAACTCGCCCCCGTAGTGTCAGCTCAGATCGCGGAGCAGCTCGGCACACCCTATGGTTTAGTTAATTGGACACAATACCATCGCAATTTTTTCTACGCCCTAAAGTCGCAGAAACGCATTATGTTCGTCATTCTGTCGCTAATTATCGCCATTGCCGCATTTAACATCGTTGCTTCGATGATCATGCTAATAAAAGAAAAACGCCGCGACATCGCCATTTTGCGTACGTTTGGGTACACGCCCCGTGCCGTGTTGGCTATATTCTTGACCCAAGGGGTGATCATCGGTGCGATCGGTGCGGCGCTAGGCATCATCCTGGGCTACATCGGCGTACTAGAAGCACCGTCGATCGTCGCCGTAATCGAACAATGGTTTGACATAAAATTTATCAAGCCGGATGTCTACTACATCGATTACCTACCAGCTGAAATCCGAATCGCGGACGTGGCGCTGGTGGCGCTGGCCGCTTTTTGCCTGTGCGTGCTCGCGACCTTCTATCCCGCCTGGTCGGCTAGCCGCATTCAACCTGCCGAAGCGTTACGCTATGAGTAGCATCACCCGCGGCGAGACTACAGCCCCAATAAAATTGTGCCACCTAAACCTAGAATCCTCAGTTGGACGGCATTCAAGCTCAAAATATGAGGTAAGCATAAAATACCGGTGACCAATCGCTGCGGCGGGCGATCACGAAATTCGCGAGCATCGATAGCAAGTGTGCAGATATGTCGTAGGCTTGCTGATAAATAACCGGATACGTATCCGGTACTTGCTCGAGGGTTGCGGGACTCAAGCGGACGAGTTCGGCGCGATGATCGGCGTCGCTCAACCGCGCTAATACCGAATCGTAGGTGGACGCGAGCTCGGAAAAATAGTCCGGATCATAACGGTTTATTACATCCGCGACACGTTCTAGGGGCGAGAGCGTTAGGCGCTCCATAATACGTTGTTTGTGGCTCTCATTGGTACCGTCGTATTCGGCCAGCAAAAACACCAAACCCGCGATCGTGATCGCGCGTGACGAACGGAGTTTTAATTGGCGCAAATACCAGCCGTCGCTGGGCGACTTGTCAAACTTAAATTGTTGCCACGCGGCGTAGCTGTGCAAGTAGCGCATGAGATCGTTGAGCAAATAGGCCCACTGGCCCGAGCCTGTGGTGCGATCCAAAAACCGTGCCCCATACCATTCGAGCAGCTCTTGTTGCAGCGTGTAAAACGCGCTGCTGCCATAGACGCCGCGCACGTCCAATAAGATCTGGATGCGCTTGCCAAATACCGCCGGTGGTTCACGTAACGAACCTCGAGCACGCACGTCGAGTAGGCGTTCACGAGAAATCGGGTGACGATAAATTCCATCCGGTTTTGGAGCTTGCAGTCCGAGTTCTGCGATCAGGTCGAAAAAACGCGCTACCGCTTTTCGTGTCTCATGCGAGTCTTCGTTGACGCTGGTGTCGACGATGAGAACACTATCGACATCTGAAACCGCGGTCGCCTCATGCCGGCCTAAAGATCCGCCAACCCCGATCGCAACAAAGGGCGAGAAGTCGTTTTTGTCTTGTTCCAAGCGTTCACGTAATTCCCCCAGAAACGCTTGCGAATAATCGCTTGCATGCGCTAAAGCCTCCACACCCTAGTCTCCTAATAGTGGATGATCAGTGTATGTTCTCGACCAGCTAAGATCTTTAGAACAACGCGTTTAAACTACGTTAACATGGGTCATCGTGATTTTGGGGGGCCGTTTTAATGGCGATCGTGATCTATGCCATGTTGGCCTTGCTGGGCGGCGTGGCCATTACCGTGCAAGTAGGCGCGAACGTTCATCTCGACAAAGCCGCTAATAGCGCAGTGTTTTCCGCGGCGACGAGCTTTGTCGTCGGCGCGCTGGTGTTGTGTGCACTGTTCGTCGCACTGCGCCACCCGTGGCCCAGTGCATCGATGTTGAAAAGCGCCCCTACATGGGCCTGGGCGGCCGGTTGTTTCGGGGCAAGCTACGTGCTGATCGCGACGCTCGCAGCACCCGTACTCGGCGGCGCCACTCTCTTAGCCCTCGTGGTCGCCGGTCAGATCGGCATGGCCTTAGTTGCGGATCACTATGGTTTGCTGGGTTTCCCCGTACGTGCGCTTAACCCGTGGCGGGTTCTCGGCGCCGGCTTACTCATCGCCGGCGTCATCGTCATTCAACGCCACTAGCGGTCTGTCGGACCTAATCCAAATGGTGTCGCACCGGCTCGCTACCGCGGCCCTCACCCGAGATCCGAGCTAGCGCCGGTCACAATTTCACTGTCGAAATCCTTTGATTTGCCGCTAGTAATAGGGTTGCGGCCTTTCGTTGTATCACAAAATCTCTATTTGTGCGGCGCACAAATAGTGACTATAATTACCACTCTTTAGAACCGAGCTACCCAATTATGAGGTTGGTGCATGCAGATCAAAGATAAAGTTGCCGTAATCACCGGCGCGGCCAGCGGTATCGGCGCGGCAGTTGCACGCGAACTCGTTAAAAACGAAATCGGTGGCATCGCGTTGGTCGACGTTGCCGAGCGCGTATACGAGTTCACTGCCGAGATTAACCGCGCCGCGGGGCGTGAAATCTGCACCGGGTTTCAGGGCGACACTACCGATCCAAGTTTTCGCCAACGCGTCTTTGCCGACGCCCGTAACACGTATGGCACTGTCAACATCTGCGTTCCCGCTGCCGGGATCACCCGCGATGCTCTCGCTGTGCGTGTCAACAAAGAAAAAGGTAAAGCGACCGTCTACCCGCTCGAAAACTTCCGCCAGGTTGTCGAAGTCAATCTCATCGCACCGGTGTATTGGGCTTTAGAATTGGTCGCGGAAATGGCCGAAATCCGCCACGCACAGGGACTCGGTCGCTGGCACCATGACGAAGGCGTGCAAGGCGTGGTAATTTTTATTGGCTCGGTCTCCTCGCAAGGAAATAAGGGACAGATCGCCTATGCAAGTACAAAAGTCGGTCTCGAAGGCGCGGCCTCGACCTTGCAAATAGAGGCGATGTATCACGGCGTGCGGTGCGCGGTCATTCATCCCGGTTTTACAGATACGCCAATGGTACGTTCATTGGGCAACGACTATATCGAAAATCAAGTTCTACCCGCGACGCAGATCGGCCGTTTGATTCGCCCCGAAGAGATCGCCGACGCGATCTGTTTTTTGATCCGAAACTCGGCCGTCAGCGGCCAACTATGGGCCGATGCGGGCTGGCACCCAATGCCCAGTTAGTAGCCACACCACGACGTCCTCACGGGTCGTCGTTCGAACAGTCCCCGTCCATCTGCGCCGGTATTTAAACTCATATGGATGCTTTGACACTGTATGAATACGTTATTCTGAGCTGTGCGGGGGCGGGCGCAGGATTCATCAATGTAATCGCAGGGGGCGGCTCGCTACTCACTATACCCACGATGGTTTTCATGGATATTCCTGGGCCCATCGCCAACGGTACCAATCGCATCGCGGTTGTAGCCCAAGCAGCGGCCGCCATGCTCACATTTATTCATCGCGGTATATCTGATCTGAAACTTAGCCTGACTTTGTCCTTGAGTCTCATTCCCGGGGCTATGATCGGCGCGTGGTTCGGAATGAAACTCGAGGGCGCATGGTTCAATCGCTTGCTCGCCGCGGTGATGATCGGGGTCCTTCTCGTCACGCAACTAAAATCACCAAACCGTCGCGTGAACACGGCCTGTGCAGATGACGCGCTCGCGCGGCCGCTTCTGACCCACGTCCTCATGGGAGTAGTAGGATTTTGGGGCGGTTTAATTCATATCGGGATCGGTTTATTGATCATGCCAGTCCTTTATCACGTCGGGAAACTCGATCTCGTGCGCGTCAATATGCACAAGATGGCCATCGTGCTGCCATTTTCACTCATCGCGATGGTGATCTTCGCGCATGGGGCCGGGATCCTGTGGGCCGCTGGTGCAGCGCTCGCACTAGGCAATGCGTGTGGAGGTTGGCTAGGCGCGCACGTCACCGTCACCCGCGGCGAAACCTTTCTAAAACTGGCTTTTGACGCCATCGTGATCGCTTTCGTTTTCCATTTATTGTTTTTGCGGTGAAAACGCCGCGACAGCTCGCACACTTCGTGGCGAGCGCACGCGCTCACTGGGGCTTCGCGCGCGCGTTGCTCGGGGACGCGGATACGCCGCGCATGGCACGATGGTGCATCGGCGCGGCGTTAGCCTACCTCGCCATGCCGTTCGATCTGATCCCCGACGTCATTCCGATACTAGGTCACTTGGATGATCTGCTGATCTGTGGAACCCTGTTCACCCTCGCCTACCTGTTGATCCCTAACGCGGTAATAGAAAAACACCGAAAGACTTGAATGGCGGCGAACGACAGCCTTGCTGCGTGCTGCTCGTGCACATGAATAAGTTATATATAAAACAATTACTTATATTAGGTTCTGGGGGATTGCTCACAGCTTCTCTGATCACCTATAACATTAATAAAAACCTGTATTCGATTGTTAAACATAATTTTTTTTAAGAAACTGCTTGCATGTTACTTCGTAGTTCGCTAAAAATATGTCCTATAAGATCTTAATCATATGAAGGTTTTCTAGAGGTCCCGAGGAAACAACCGATGCCTATGAATCGTTATCACGATGAAATGCACGCCTCGATGCTAATGCCCAATTTAGTCCCACATACGGCGGAAGCTAATTTCACTTTAATCAAAAACGAATTCATTCCGCACCCCCGCGACTTTCCTTTCACTATTCGACGCTTACCGCGCTGGCCGCAGTTATTTCGGCGTCAGCGCGCACCGAGCGCCGACGTTGGCTTGCGGTTTCGACATGACGCATACCTGCCAACTGGTACGCGTATAGAGGTGACGATCCCTTTGCGCGGCGCGCTGCAAAAGTTCAACGGCACTGTCGTTTTGGTTCGGGAAATCTGGCGCGGCTATGAACTCGGCCTGTGGTTGGACGACGTCGAAACCGGTGTGCGCGCGCGACTCGTCGAGCAAATTTGCCACCTCGAGGCGACCCTGGACCGCCAACGTCGCAAGCCTAATCAACGGCAAGCGGCGCCCTCCCGACGACCGCCACTATCGTCACACTTTACGCCGCGACCCGTTCACTGAAACTTGGCAACCTCAGCTTGCGCTAGCGTGCGCGCATGTTTGGTATCGAGCGTGGCGGCGATGCGTCTGACACTAAGTGCGAGTGTAATCCAGCGCCATATCTCCTAGGATCACGATTGATTCGCTGTTGGATTGATGCCTGCCATGTTCTACGACTATGCAATTGAGTACGGTTTTTTTGTCGCCAAATGGCTCACCGTACTAATTTCCCTCGCTTTGGTATTACTACTAATTGTGGCCTTGAGTCTACGTGCTCGCACACAGACATCCGAGCGCCTGGAGATTACTCATCTCAACGATAAATATAAATCTATGGAGCTCTCTTTACAGGGGCAACTATTGCCGGCGAAGGCGTTCAAGCAGCGGCTCAAAGAACATAAAAAATCACAAAAAGAACGTGCAAAATCAGCGCCGGAGGCGACCCCGAGGAAACGCGTATTTGTATGTCGTTTCAAAGGCGATATCAGGGCATCGGGCGTCAAGCGCTTGCGCGAGGAAATCACCGCAGCGCTGTCGGTCGCACGCCCGGAGGATGAAGTCGTCGCATTGCTTGAAAGCGCCGGTGGCACGATACACGACTACGGTTTGGCCGCTTCGCAACTCGCGCGGGTGCGTGAACATAGCATCCCGCTTACAATCTGCATCGATGTCGTTGCCGCCAGCGGTGGCTACATGATGGCTTGTGTGGCCGATCGCATTTTGGCCGCGCCATTTGCAATTGTCGGTTCTATCGGTGTGATAGGCCAACTACCGAATTTTCATCGCTTGTTGAAAAAACACGACATCGATTTCGAACAGATTACCGCAGGTCGTTACAAGCGCACGCTTACGATTTTCGGCGAAAACACGGACGCAGATCGAGAAAAATTTGAGAAAGATTTAATTGCCGCGCACGATTTATTTAAGAACTTCGTGCGTAAATACCGACCATCATTGGACATCGAATCGGTCGCAACCGGTGAACACTGGTTTGGCACCGAAGCGCTCGAGAAAAACCTAATCGATGAAGTTCAAACCAGCGACGAATATTTGACAACTTCAGCACGCAACGCGGATATTTATGAACTGAAGTACATCGACAAGAAATCGTGGTTAGAACGCACGTTGTCACATACCGCGGAAACCAACAATATCGAACACCGGGAACTGCTCAAACATTTCGCACCTCCTCGGCAATGATCATCAAACCCTGGTTTAGTCGTGGACCCGCTTGGGCGTAGCTTAAACGTAGACACTCGTTTAGATGCGGCCACGGTGCTTGCAAGCCGGGACCAAAATAAGGGCCGGGGATCACGAGCACCCCGCGGGCTTTGAGGCGCTCGTAGAGTTCTAGCGTCGTGATCGGCAAGCCCGGGAACCATAACCACAAGAAAATCGCGCCACCGGGCTGGTGAACGCGAAAATCCAAATCATGAAATGCCTCATGACAGGATCGTAACGCGCGCTGCGCGAGATCCTCATAATACGGTCGCACTACGTCTCGGGCTAGCGTCAAAACCTCCCCGTTGGCTAACAGGTGCGTGGCAACGGCCGCGCCTACGGAACAGTTTGCTAAGGTCAGGCCGGCATTTAAGGTAACCAATACGTCGATCAAGGCTTCTGATGCGATCACGATCCCGGTGCGCAAACCAGGCAAACCGAGTTTCGATAGGCTCATGCACAGGACAACACCCTCATCCCAAAACATCGTCGCGGGCTCAAAGAGAATGTTTGGAAACGGCAAGCCGTAGGCGCCATCGATAATTAACGGAATGTCGGCCTCGCATGCGAGGCGGCGTAAGTTTGCAAGTTCAGTGTCGCTGATGACGTTGCCAGTCGGGTTGGTCGGACGGCTGACGCAGATCGCTGCGGTATTCTCATCGATCGTCAGCGCATCGAAGTCGACGTGATATTTGAATGTCCGTGCATCCAGTAGCTCGATGCGAGCAGCTTGTGAGCGCAGGATGCTAGATGACATCCCAAGATCGTTGTAACCGATATATTCTGGTGATGCCGGCATTAGAATGTGACGCGCGAGCCCTTGAGGATCGTCGCCCGCGAGCGCGTTGAACAGCATGAAAAAGCTCGCTTGGCTGCCCGTCGTGGTCATAATATGCTTGGCGCTCAAGGACCAACCGTAGTGGCCGTTGAGCAAATCCGCCAACGCCTCTAGAAACGGAAGATGTCCGCGCGGATCGGCATAGCACGAGGCCAAAGCACCGAGCTCCCCAGTGTCCGCAAGTTTTTTGAGGATATTGTCAAAGCGTTGCATCATCGTGGGGATGACGCTGGGATTGCCGCCGCCGAGATTGATCACCTCGACGCCGGAGTTCAGGACCAGGCCGAGATCGTCCATCAATGAGCGTGTGCCGGTGCCGTCGGCCAAGCGTTGCCCAAATTTCGATAGTCGCATAATCTGATTTCAGTGATTAACGGCACATTGTCGGATAGCCTGATGAGCAAACCAAGCGTTGTTACGGCTTACGACCTGTTCCCAGCTCGCGGCGGAACGCGGCATTTTCCAGCTCTTTCACACTCTTTCAGATCTTTCAGGCCGCTTTCAGGGTCGGACCAACCTAGGTCTTTGAATTCGCATCGCGATGGCACGGCCTTGTCGGGCTCACTGACGCTTAGAATCCGCGTTGCGCGCGCATGCTACGCGCTTACCCGGCGTATCACGTCAACCCAAATATTGGCACGACAGCACCGCACGCCTACGCTAGTTCCGAGCCTCACCTACATTCGCAGGAGCAGGACAAGGCGATAGGCGCGAGCAGACCGCATGACCGCACTCGGAACGAATAGCGATCGATGCCACGCGAAGTCGCTATCCCGCTTGTCCCGGCGCAGTGTGCCTTGCGCTCGGGTGAAGTAAGCGACGCGGGAGCTGGATGGTGGCGGCATCTCCAAAGTGATCCCCAGGGTCTTTACATCGCGAAATTGGTATCTCAACTGCAATCTAAGGTCTTAAATCGCTGTGATTCACCACATTTACTACCTCAATTCAGTCGCTTAGATTGGTCCGACCCTGAGCACCGGCCCAAAATCGGCCATCTTACCGACTTACTGGGAAACCCGACGGGGATTAATCCTTACGGCACCTTTACGGGCGTTTGGGTGAAAATAAGCTCTACAATGACGCATGAGACGCATGAATATAATTCGCAATCTTTACCATACACTCGGGCCACTACGCTGCATTTTGGCCGTCGTCGTTAGCGTCATTGCCGCCATGGGTCCATTTACCGACGGCCAAGTTATCGTGCACGGGTGGCGCCTGTTTACCAGCGTCGTGATACCGTCGCTAATGATGATCGCGCTGTTCGTGCTGCTACTCGACATTACCATGTCACGGGTTTTCATGATCGACGCAGAGGCGTCCCATCAACGCCGTCTCCGCCATGCCATATATCTCGAAACGAGTTTGCTCGTCGTGCTTATCGCCGCGTGGTCTCCGTTCATCTTTAAAGTCTTGGATCTGTGGCCGTTCGACTGACTTCAAACAATTAGCGCAGACGCAACGCGCAATCCCCAGCGTTGGCTGAATTATCGTGCGCGGGCAACTATCGCGCTTGCATTAATGGCCGTTTGTGCTAGCTTTGTATTTATTAAAATTATTGTTTAATAAAACCTATTAACTTTTTGATAAATATGAAATATAAAGCCCGTAAAAATATCGATAGCGAGATCATATTGCACGTAGATCTCGGCGGGCGGGCACTTCGATTCGAGTCCCCAGAAAGCTTCGCATTCGCCCTCTCAGCGGAGGCGACTGTAGCGAGCAGTGATATTGCAGCGATGTTCTCAACATCGATTCGACAGTTGTGCACCGAGCTGCGGCGACTGCGTGCGCTCCGTACGCGGCTGTGGGGGACCGGCAACAAGCCACCGAGCGCAACCGAACTGTTGCATATACAGCGCAACAGCAATGGTCTAGGTAGTGCTTGGGACAAAACGGTGTGGCGGCAAGTGTTTAGCACCTTGGCTCGCTTGACCGCTACCGAGTCGCCCTATTACGACGTAGCAGTGAACCACTACCAGCGCTTCTTATGCGCTTGGGAGGCCGCCCTGCATTCAAGCCTCGCGCGACGTGAAATTCCCGAGAAACTTCATGCGCGGCTCGAGACCAGCGATATCGAAACCTGGGCAGAATCATTAACACCGACTTGGCAACGTTTGCGGCCACGGCAAATCCTGAGTTTGCCGCGCGCACAAGAATTCATCACCCCCATTCGACTGGCCGATCAAGCTTTCGTACTCGCCTACTACGGTGCATGGCGCTGGATCGAACCGCACGGGCGATACCATAAACTTCGGCGCGGACGCCACATTCTCGGCCGCGATGCTAGTGACGGGATAAAACTATCGGCGCGTTACCGACGCGTGTCGCGGCGTCACCTGCTTGTCGAGGTAACGCCGACCGGTATCATCAGTTTGCGCGACTTATCGCGCCACGGCACATCAGTGCCGAAATCACTCGCTGTACATTTGTAGCACAATCGACAGATCCCCGCGACCCGATCCTAGCCACGCAAGCGAGGATGTGTCCCGGAGGTCGTAGCGGCGTTCACCCAATGCGGGAAACTGAGAGACTCTTTATCATCGGTACACCAAATAAGCTGTAGCTTGCTCGAAGCGGTCAACTGAGAATTCTAGGTTTAAGCACGGTCGCCTATGTATACGACCACGATGTTATCCTGACGTGCAGATAATGGTGATATGGGGCCTGGTAATGAACCGCAGGCAAAAAATAATCTTGCTCGACATCGTGGTTATCGTCGTTGCCGGCCTATTTTTTTGGCTCGTGGCACCGGATCTGATAAGCGGCGCCGTCGACACGACGTTCGCCAGATAAGCGGCGCGAAATAGCTACCGCTACCACTCCGGCGGACTGAGGCGCAAGCTACTGCCCAGCTGGGCTTGTGCGTCATGCTCAGCGTAGCGACGGTTACGATTCGGGTTCCAGCACGGCGCCCAGACGATCTGCCCGTCACCAGCTGCCGCGGTCCTCGTGAAATATCTGGGCTAGCGATAGGCCCTAGCAAAACGCGAGCGCATAGCGCGTCGCGTCGTGCCGCGACCGATAAGCCTTGTACGCACACGTAGCCCGAGGTCCGTTGGCACCGGTTGCGCGAAATCGACCTCGCCATTAATAAGTGTCGCAATCAACTCGCCATCGACATAGGCGATTTGATTGCGCGGCGTGGCGGGGACTCGCGCTCCGGGAACCAATAGACCTTCGAGGTTTAAGGGATCGCACGCGCTGATAACGACGATGTCCTGATCACGCTCGCGCCGTCTTACCCGACGTAACGGCTCGAGTGCTTCGGGCGTGGCAAATTGCTCCCCCGATACGCCAGCAATAAATCGACCGCCACGGATCGCGCCGCTCGCTTCTAAACGTCGCAATGCCCATAAGATTTCGCGCCATGAGGATAAATACGCCTCGCGTGCCAGCAAAGTTTTACACACGACTCCGTAGCGGCCGAGCAATCGACGGGCGATCGCTTCCGCATCGCGTTCAGCATCGCCAACAGAACTGTCAGCCGGCAAGCCGCGTTGACGCGTGATAATCCCGTTCAAGAGCTCCCAACGTCCAGCATTTTCGATCACGTTAGCGGCTGTTGCCGGCGAACGCCGTCGGCCGGGCGCGTGGCGACGCTCACGCGTCGGCTTTATCAAAGCTCGGAGCCCAATAAAACTGTCGGCGGTGACTAAACCCAGCCCGACTAACTCCGCAAGCGCCGCCTCACCGAGCGCGCGCGGAATATCTAAGGCGCTGATCAAATCATCGAAAAAAGCGGCACCATTACTGTGCAAATAAACATGCACGCGCCCCGCGACACCCTGTGGTTCGCCGTCATTATCCCAGGCGCGTGGCGTTCGCCATAAACCGATTTCATTGCGCGGTAAGATCGCTATCGGGGTCGTGCCGATCGGCGCATGAGCACGTGTGCGCCGTGCCGATGGTAGCGATAATCGCGCCCATAACATGCGTCCCGTCGCGATCAATTGATCAAGATGAGCAGGTGCAAAGTCCCGCACGCGACCGGGTAGCACATAACTTTCCCACGCGCTCGCTGCGATTTCGTAACCAGCCAATTGCACTAAGGCTGCATGGGTGGCTTCGACACCCACGCCACGATTAGCACCCGTGAGGCCGTGCCAGTCATGCAAAAAGCGCACAAAATCGACTCCCGAGACCGGTTCAATTTCGGCCCGTAGGCGCTTCAACGTGTAACGATGAATGCGCGCGAGCAAACCTCGGTCGCACCATTCCATGACCGTGGTCCCCGCGGTGAAGCGACCGCGGAGACAAACACCGGCGGTCTCGAGCGCCACCAAGGCTTGTTCGAGAGCCGCAACCGGTAACGCCAACAGGGTCGCGAGCGCGCTCGCCGATACCGGGCCCAGTACTTCTAAGTAACCCCGCACGAGCGCGTTAACGGCCGCCTCCGGCGGCGACTCGTGAGACGCCGACCACAGCCCACCGAGTTCCTCGTGACGTTCGGTCGCGAGCCAGAACCCGGCTCTTTCAGCTGGGTGGGCAATAAACTGCACGCGCCCTTGGGCACGCAAGGCGCCATACCATTCTTGTCCGTAGGCGGCATTTGCCGCCAGGGACGACGGCGAAATATCGGCCCGTTGCAATACGCTTGCGCCACGCGCACCGGCCGGCACCGCGCCTAAAATCAGCAAAGCGTCATGCAATTCGTCTGCCGAACGTGGTACGGGTGCAGTTTCTTCACGCACGCGCTCGATCGCGGCGGGATCCAAAGTCCCGAGGTCACTTGCTGTTGTCGGGTCGAGCCAACGACGGGCTTGCACGGCGTGAGTGCGACGCTCTTCTAACGGCGCATCATCGAGAAACGCATAAGGATTAGCGTTCAAGACCGCCTGTGCGAACGGCGACGGTGCGGTTAAATCACGCGCATAGAGCGTTTTTTCACCCGCCGCGATCGCCCGTAATAAGTGCCGCAGTCCGTTAAGGTCCATCGCTTCATATAAGCAGTCGTTGATGGTTTGGCTCACTAAAGGATGATCGGGAATCTCGCGCTGGCCACGAATATTTTCGAGGCACGCGAGTTGATCCGGAAATACCACGCCCGCGAGGTCGTCTGCTTGCGTACGCAACAAGCGAGGCACGACTTTCTTGCCCGCACGAAAACGTTGAATCGCCAGCGCACAAGTTGCAACCCAACGCCACCGGATCGCGAACATCGGTGCATCGAGAAGCGCTTGCGTCAATACATCCTCAACCGTTTCCGGAGACAGAAAACGCCACACATCCTCCAAGGGAAAACTATGCACCGCGCCCAGGGATATCACGATCGCGTCCTCAACCGCGGCCGCTTGCAATTCGAAGTTAAAAGTACGGCAAAATCGTTTGCGCAACGCGAGCCCCCAGGCCCGATTTAGGCGTGCGCCGAAGGGGCTGTGAATCACAAGCTGCATGCCACCAGACTCGTCGAAAAAACGCTCCATCACGAGAGTATCTTGCGTCGGGATTGTTCCCAAGGCACGCATACCACTCATAAAATAGTCGTAGATTTGTGCGGCAACTTCGCCACTACAAGTGGTCGCGCGCATCAGCCACGATACGATCGCCGCGCGCGGTGCATCTTGGGTCTCGGTACGGGTGACGAATTCGGATCGCAGGCGCGCAACCGCTTGCGATAATTCCATACTGCGCGCGGGCGCTTCTCCCAACCAAAAAGGCATGTTTGGTGTTTCACCGTTTGCATCGGCGACGCGCACTGCGCTCGCTTCGACCCGCAACACTCGCCAAGTCGTATTGCCCAACTGAAATACACTACCCGGTAAACTTTCGATCGCGAAATCCTCATTTACCGTACCGACAAAGAGATTGCCCGGTTCTGCAATAACATCGTAATCAGCCGTGTCCGGGATCGCACCGCCACAAGTCATCGCGGTCAGACGGGCGCCACGACGACCTCGTAGTACGTGATTTACCGCATCGTGGTGCACATACGCGGCGCGCCGCCCTTGCGCAAAGCTATAACCACGCGCCAACATCGTGACGACCGCATCGAAGTCTTTACGCGCCAGGTCGCGGTAACAATAAGCGCGCCGAAAACACGCGAAGAGCGCGTCGCTTGACCATTCTTGCGCCGCGACTTCGGCGACAATTTGCTGAGCCAATACATCAAGGTCCGCGTCCGCAATTTCAATGGCATCTAGCTCACCGCGTTGCGCCATGGCCAGCAACGCCGCACACTCGACCAGTTCATCGCGCGTTTGGGGAAACAAATGCCCCGCTGCGACCGCACCGACAGCGTGGCCCGAACGGCCAACGCGCTGCAAAAACGTCGCCAGCGTACGGGTCGAACCCAATTGGCACACGAGATCGACCTCGCCGATGTCGATACCTAACTCCAGCGAGGCGGTCGCGACCAATGCTTTTAGCGTGCCGCTTTTAAGGCGTTGCTCCGCGTCTAAGCGTCGTTCCTTCGACATGCTGCCGTGGTGCGAAGTAACAACGTCCTCGCCCAGACGTTCGCTCAAGGCGCGCGCGACGCGCTCCGCCATGCGCCGGGTGTTGACAAAAACCAAGGTCGTGCGGTGTGCGGCGATGAGCGTCGCCATACGCGTGTAGATTTCCTGCGCGGATTCCGTCGGTAATACCGCTTCTAGCGGCGCGCTGGGTAGTTCGATCGCCAAACGCTGTGCGCGTCGGTGACCTTCATCGACAATGGCACAATCTGCCACCGAGCCGGCGCCACCAAGCAGAAACGCCGCGATTTTATCGATCGGGCGCTGGGTCGCCGACAAGCCGATTCGAATGGGCTCCTGCAGCGTCAAGGCCGCTAATCGTTCTAAGGACAACGACAAATGCGCGCCCCGTTTAGAGCCCGCGAGGGCGTGTATTTCGTCGACAATCACAGTGCGCACGCGGTGTAACATTTCGCGGCCGCTGGCGCTGGTTAGAAGAATGTATAAAGATTCTGGGGTGGTCACTAAAATATGCGGTGGGCGGCGACGCATTAGCGCCCGCGCGCGCGCCGAGGTATCACCCGAACGGACCGCGACGCGGATCGCATGCGCCGGTGCGCCACGTGCGCTGAGGCACGCCTCGATGCCCGTCAAGGGTGTTTGCAGATTTTTCTCGATGTCGTTTCCGAGGGCCTTTAACGGTGAGACATACAAAACCTGTACGCCATCCGCGAGTGGCGCGGCGCCACTTTGGGCGACCAGATCATCGATAGCCGCAAGAAATGCTGCCAAAGTTTTGCCCGCGCCGGTGGGTGCTGCGACCAAGGTGTGGTGACCCCCTCGCAGCGCCTCCCAGGCCCGTACCTGGCAGGGCGTCGGCGCGGCAAAGCTGGCGTTAAACCAGGCTTGTACCGCGGGTTGAAATGCGCCTGTATTCATTTGCTTTCTTAGCGCTTAGGTGGGGCGACGATAACGCCGCAGATCACACCAGACACGCGAGCGTTGCCACCCACGCCGAGCAATGCTCCTCCATACCGGCTGCCACCACCTATAGTTAAAATATCGAGCCCTAAACCGTCATCATACACACGCCTATGAACCTTACTACTAGTGACCGTTACGAAGCGATCCCTATCGGCCATGTGGAGACCGACGTCCCGGACGCCGATATCGCGCGGCAGCGCCGCACCCTGCGCGCGCATATCGTCATCGCACCACCGTATGTTCCTGCGCTGCTTGGCATCGAAGATTACTCGCACCTCGTGGTAGTTTTTTGGATGCATCGCCGCAGCGGTGAACCACAGCTCGTCAGTCACCCGCGAGGCGATCAAACACTGCCGCCCACCGGTGCGTTCGCCGGCCGCGGGCGCAACCATCCCAATCCCATCGGTCTCGCGGTGGTGGAACTAATCGGGCTTAGCGAAGGTCGCTTAGAGGTCTTGCGACTCGACGCATATCACGGCACACCAGTGATCGACATCAAACCCTATGATCTCTACGACGTCGTGGCGGCGCCGCGCGTACCGGGATGGCTGCATGCCCGTGCGACGCGTGGCAATTCACCCGCTTAAGGGGTGCTGGCACTGTCACGGCTCCTACGGTAAAGTTGTATTTTTGAAACACATAAGACAGTTTTGTTGCAAAAATGAAACGTTTTAAGCGGCTCTGCCTCGCCGTTGTGGCTGCAGGCATGACGGGATCCGAAGCGGCCGACGTCACCCCCGGCGCCACCGACGGTGCCACCTATGGCAATTGGACGGTTAAGTGCGAACAAGCCGACGACGCGCCGGATAGCTGTTTTATCTTTCAAAATCTGGTTTTGCGCGAAGGTGGTCAGCGTGTGCTGCAACTCGCGGTAGGCTACGTGCCGGCCGCCGTTGAGCCGATTGCGTTGCTTAGCCTACCGCTCGGCATTTCGCTGCCGCCCGGGGTCAGCATTAGCATCGACGATGGCGAGGCGACCCGTTTCGCGATCGAACGTTGCGAACCCAACGGCTGCCGCGCCGGCCTCAAATTGAAAGCCCCGCTAGTCGCCGAAATTAGCGCCGGTGAGCGCATATTAATCAAGTTTTTCGATGCGCAGCGCGAAGCGATAGAAGTGCCGTTGTCCTTACAGGGGTTCGCTACCGGCCTCGCCGCGGTTCGCACGACGTCCGACGACAGCACCGCGGCTCAAGGTAGCGCCGCACCATAGACGTGATCGCCGATCGCGATCTCCAATTGCGCCGCATCGCTAGCATTGATTTCCACAACGTAGCGAACCGGTACGGATGATGATAGGACGGCAGTGGATTCGGGTGCCGCCCGCGCCACAATACTTCGCACGATGCCGCCGCTATCGACGAACAACATAGCTAAAGCGACATACGTGTTTTTCATCCACATCGAGACGATTTGCTCGTGTTCAAAATCAAACACCATGCCCTGCATGGAGGGTAAATGCTTACGAAACATCAAACCGCGCGCGCGGCTCGCCGCGTCGCGTGCATAAACCACATTGAAATTTAGCCGTACGCCATCGCGACGCACGATCGTTAGAGTGTTGTCCGTTGCCGTCGCTGCACCGAGCCCGATGATAAACAGCCCGCACACTAGCGCCGCGACACCAGTCACGATGGTGACACAATATCCTTTTCGGGCGCGTTCCATTCCGTGATTATATGTCCACACAGTAGCGACAACAGGCAATAGGTGGCGAAGAAATACAAGCCGATACCGACCTTGGCGGTCAAGCCGTCACCTTGCCCGCCGGCAAAGAATGCGATCAATACCGCTACCACGAACACGTCTGCCATAGACCATTTGCCGATATGCCGTACCCAGGTTCTCGCCCTCGCTTTGCCACGTCCAGCGCGTGATTGCAGCAACACCGCCGCCAGCAATAACTTTACGGTAGGGATCGCGACGCTGCAGATAGCGACTATCGCCGCAACGAACCACTGGTGGGCACGTAGCAAGGCCACTATCGTCGACAGCACACTTTTGCTGTCGTGTTCTAGAACAATGGCACCGAGTAAGGGTATGTCCACGTCGGCTTGGTAGGTGATAATCGGTGCCGCTAATCCTGCCATCAGACACAGCCCACACAAGCCTAACAGGTCTGGGAGTAGGCGGCGCAGGCGTTCGCGCGGCGTCTGCATGGGTGCCGGGCAACAGGCCCATAATGCAATGACGAAAAGCGCGCTTGCAGCTGCGAAAACGAGGCTTATGTGTCGAGCCTGAGACTCTTTTCGATGCACCGTAGCCACTATGCCGTTAAGCTCTGCGCGTGCGCGCGAACCGCCCTTATAGACCGAAAACGATAGCTTTTCGACAAAGTCCTTCCACGCCAGCTCGGCAGTGCCCTGCAAATTCAACGCGTCATATGCGTAGCTGTTGACCTCCGCCGCGTCCCGCGTCAGCGACACGATGCAAACGACAGCAGCGCATGCCAAAGGGTAGAACGCGACTCGAATTAGGGCCTGCACGGGCGTCACTCGCGCCGCTGCCGAACAAACACCTTGCGCCCACCATGGCGGTAGGCGCGCTGTCCAGAGGAGCTACCGTAGCAACGGGCAACGCCACGTGCAGGCGAGCGCATGCGCGCGCTGCAGGTGACGCTTGAAAACGCCTCGCCCGGCGTTGCTGGTTGCTCATTTAGACTCACCACAACATCTTCCTGCGCACTGATTGCGCCGTTTTCAGGCACAAGCGTGCCGCGGCTGGCACATCAACAGGACGCTGCACCGATGTCGTTTCCTCGGCGCGCGTCTAGCCGGTGCGCGTTATCCTGCCGCAATATTGGCCGTCGACGGTTAAGAAGTCTGCCAAGGCGTCATGGTGCAGGGGTTTAGAAAATAAAAACCCCTGGGCTGAAGGACAGTGCATTTCACGTAAGCGATCGGCCTGCTCTGGGGTTTCCACGCCCTCAGCGATGACGTCCATACCCAACGTCGCACCTAGGGTAATAATCGCCGCGACGATCGCGCCGCTGTCGTCCTTATCTCCCATGGTGGAAACAAAGGAACGATCGATTTTTAAAGAGTCATAGCGGAACCGTTGCAAATAACTTAGCGATGAATAGCCAGTGCCGAAATCGTCGACGTGCAATTCAATGCCTAGATCGCGCAAATCCGTCAACGTGCTCATAACCAAGTCACCATGATCCATTACTACGCGCTCAGTTATTTCTAGCTTTACGGAACTCGGTTCGACGTTCGCATCTTCGAGCAAAGCAACCATGCGTTTTCCCATGTCGTCGGTGAGAAATAGTTTCCCAGGCACATTGATGCTCATAGTTAACGACGGCGAAACGGGAAAGAGTTTCTGTAATTTCGCTAATTGATAGCACGCACGTTCTAAAACCCACCATCCGATCGGCACCGCCAAGCTCGTTTCCTCTACGATGCCGATGAATTCCTCCGGCATAACCACCCCACGACTCGGATGAATCCAGCGTAGCAAAGCTTCGAAGCCGGAGACTTGCCCAGACTCTATTGCGATGATCGGTTGGTAGAACAACTCAAATTCGCTTTTCTCTAGCGCACGCCGCAGATCGGTCTCCATACGATGCTGAAACATCGCTTGATCGTGCATATAAGTATCGAACACCGCGTAACCTGCGTGGCCCGAACTCTTGGCGCGATACATCGCGATATCCGCGTCACGCAACATTTCCTCTGGGGTTCGATAGTTTTCAGAACTAAGCGCGATACCAATGCTTGCCGAAGTGAATACCGCATGAGAATCAACTTCGATCTCGTGCGCTAAGGCCGCATGCAAACGCTCGACGACGTAGACGGCATCGGAAGGCCCGCCGATGTCGTTTAACACGATCGCGAACTCGTCGCCGCCCAGCCTCGCGAGCGTGTCGCCAGGACGCAAACAGCTGTGAAGGCGAGTGGCGATTTGTGCCAATAACTCATCCCCAACCGCGTGTCCGAGGCTATCGTTGACGTGCTTGAATCGGTCTAGATCAAAAAACAAGACCGCAAATAAACGCGATGGATCCCGTCGATAGCGACGTAACGCTAAGTCGAGCCGATCCAAGAATAATATACGGTTCGGCAAACCGGTCAAAGCATCGTGCATTGCTTCATGCATCAATCGTGCTTCGGTTTGCTTGCGTCGAGTGATGTCGGTCATAGAACCGGCCATCCGCAAGACTTGACCGTTCTCGTCCCGTACCGCCAATCCACGCGTCGATACCCAGCGAATTTCACCACCCTTGGTCGTAATCCGATACTCACACTCGAAATGGCTGGTGCGTCCTTCCATATGCGCGTTGATCGCGAGGTCAAAAGACTCGCGGTCACGTGCGTCGATACGATCGAACCATTCGTCTACCCGATCGGTGATTTCTTTCTCCGTATAGCCGAGTATCGATTTCCACCGCGAAGAGAAATGAATATCTTGGTCACGAAGATTCCAATCCCAAATACCGTCGTTGGCGCCGGCTACCGCGAGTGCATAGCGTTGCTCACTCTCTACCAAGGCGCGGTCCGCACGTGCACGTTCGATCGCATAGTTAATAGCACGTCCTATCAGGGGTCCGTCCACCTCGCGTTTGACCAGATAATCTTGCGCCCCTTCACGCACTGCTTTGGCGCCGAGATCTATGCTCGACTGGTTCGTTAGGACAATCAACGGCAAGTGCGGAACCGCGCGGTGCATGCGCCGGCAGACTTCGATGCCAGCAAGGTCAGGCAAGTTTAGATCGAGCAATATGATATCGAAATTCGTTTCTAAAGCCCGATTAGTCGCTTCATCCAGACGTTCCACGTGTTCAATAATGAAACGCCAGCCGCTGACGTTGCGTAAATGTTTGATCGCGAGCTTTGCTTCGGAATCGATATCTTCAACTAAAAGGACACGGCAAGTACGCGTTTCTTCGTTCATCCAGCACCTTGTTTAACTCATCTGATCCTGATGGGTAAGACGTTCACCACGCAGCGTCCGTAACGCGAGTCCTTTGAATTCGATAATGAAACAGGCGCCACGACCAGGCTCCGAATCGACATAGATTTCGCCGCCGTGTGCTTCGATGATCTGACGACAAATTGTCAAACCGACCCCAATGCCGGGGTATTCGCTGTCCTTATGCAGGCGCCGGAATAATTCAAATACGCGGCTCGTATCCCGCGGGTCAATACCGATACCATTATCCTCGACAAAAATGCGTACCACCATGTCCGTATCCTCGGCGCGAATTTTGATACGCGGTGTACTGTTATCTTGAAACTTAATCGCATTCGCAACCAAATTTTGGAAAACCTGTGTCATTTGATGGCGTCGCAACCGCAGCGTCGGCAAAGCTTGCTTCTCTACTGTAGCACCGGAACGATTTATTTCCGCCCGTAAATTTTCTACGGCATCCTCGACCACGCTATCTAGACTCACCATTTCGATGGCGCTGTCGTCTTGCCCGAGCTGCGCATTGTGAGCCAAGCCGTCTAACATATGCTGCAGACGTTTGGCTAGAAGTTCCATGTCGGTAACGGTCTTCTGCGCATCAGGGTTATCGCTTACGGCGTCTTGCAAGGATTGAGCGTGGCTTAGAATTGAATTCAGTGGCGCCTGTAAATCGTGCGCCAATGCCAAGGCGAGATGATCTCGATCCTCACGTGGCGTAATTGCGGCATCGGAGTCAGCCTTAGATACAGTGCTAATATCAATCAGTTGCGCTCCCCACAGCGGCCCGTAACCAGCAAATTCCCGCTGCAGGCTTAAACTAATGACCACGGGCAAAGTACCGAGCCCGGTGCTCAGCTCGCCGTTGAAATACCACTCCGGTCGTGCCGCATGTAGTTCATGCGCCCAGCGTTCGCGGTCAGCGGCGGCGGCGAGCAATTGCGTGAGCGTGCGCCCGAGCAAATGATAGCGTGGGTATTCGAGCATGTTTTCGACCCGCTCGTTGAGCCACAAAAAACGGCCGTCACTATCGAGTACGCAAAACGCCGCTGGTAACAATTTGTTACAAATTGCGCGTAGTTCGACAGCGCGCACGCGTGCGAGCTCATCCATGGTCCGCAGTCGCGAGAATAATTGCTCAGGTAATTTGAGGTAGCCTAAACTCGATTTAACAGTACGCCCGTCGATGCCGAGACCGATGCATTCGCTGTCCGGCGGCAACGCATGTTCGTGCGCGAATACCCACCAGGCGCAATGGGGACGTTGGCGTCGAATCTCGGCGATTAAATTCGACACCTCATGCAAAAAGGCACCCGGATCCGCCACCATAGCGTCCACCGGAGCGACGGCCATCTGACCTACCGCATCTAGAATGCTGGCCGCTTCGAGCACTTCGACGCCGCTACGCGCGCTGCGCAATGCTAACGCGAGTAAGGCCCGATCATGCTCTCCCTCATCCAGCAGAATTATTCTTGATTGTTCAGTCAAGGCTTATCGCGCCCGCCGCTGATAGCTTCGCCCTTCGATCACTGCCTGATGCCCGCTTCTAGGTGTAGCCGAGTTGCGGCGCCGCCGTAAAACCCCCTGTCGTGGGCACACCGCCATTTTATACTGAAAATTGATCGATAGTGTTTGCTTCGCTGTCCCTGCAACGAACACGGTTCGCCCGGCACTAGATACGCGCGCCAAACATCGACACTAGCATGGCCCGACCTTGATGACAGGCCACTGCGATTTATGAAACACTTAGTATGCTTTTCGAAATGAGAGGTAGAGCACTTTGTCAGCGCAACCCAACGCTCCTGACGGCGGCCGCAAAATAACGATAACGGACGGTCGACTGATAGTACCCGATAACCCAATCATCCCGTTCATCGAAGGCGACGGCATCGGACCGGATGTCTGGCGGGCGAGCAAACGTGTGCTCGATGCGGCAGTAGAGAAGGCCTATGGCGGACAGCGCCACATCGAATGGATGGAAGTCTATGCAGGCGAAAAAGCAAACAATCTGACCGGAACGTGGTTACCCGATGCCACGCTCGACGCCTGCCGTGCGTATCTCGTTGCGATTAAAGGTCCGCTGACGACACCGATCGGGGGCGGCATTCGTTCCTTAAACGTAGCACTGCGGCAAATACTCGACCTCTACGTCTGTTTACGGCCGGTGCGCTGGTTTCGCGGCGTACCCTCGCCAGTGAAACATCCTGAAAACGTCGACATGGTGATATTCCGTGAGAATACCGAAGACATTTATGCCGGCATCGAGTTTGAACAGGGCAGCGCAGAAAACCAACGATTTTTAGAACTCTTTGCTGAAGCGTTTCCAGATGCTTATAAGAAGATACGTTTTCCGAACACCTCTGGGGTCGGGATCAAGCCCATATCCCAAGAAGGCACGACGCGCTTGGTGCGTGCCGCGATCCAGTACGCGATCGATAATCAACGTAGTAACGTCACTTTCGTGCACAAGGGCAATATCATGAAATTCACGGAAGGCGCGTTCCGAAATTGGGGTTATCGCGTCGCCGCCGAGCAGTTTGCCAACGACACTTATTCTTGGGATCAATGGGATGAGACCGCCGCACGCGACGGTATCGAAGCCGCAAATACCGAGCAAACGGCGGCCTTGGATGCGGGTAAAATTTTGATAAAGGACACGATTGCCGATATCACGCTACAACAGGTGCTAACCCGCCCCAAGGAATTCGACGTCATCGCGACGATGAATTTAAATGGCGATTATTTGTCCGACGCACTCGCTGCCCAGGTCGGCGGCATCGGGATCGCACCGGGCGGCAATATTAATTACGAAACCGGTCACGCGATTTTCGAAGCGACTCACGGCACCGCCCCAAAATACGCGAACCAAGACAAAGTCAACCCCGGATCAGTGCTGCTATCCGGTGAGTTGATGCTTCGTTACCTCGGTTGGAGAGAAGCCGCCGATCGCGTTATCACCGCCATGGACGCGACTATCGACGAGAAAATCGTGACGTACGATTTCGCGCGGCTCATGGAATCCGCGAAGGAAGTGAAATGTAGCGAGTTCGCGACTGCCTTGATCGAGCGTATGTAAGCAAGATAGTCTCTCGCAGTAACCGTAATAATCTCGCATGGAATTTTCTGGCGGTGACGCTGGCGTCGCACATGTTAGCCGCATCGTTCATGAAGCTTTTTGCAAATACGACGATAACTTCGCGCGTATAACGCGTCGTGCCAAAGGACGGTTCGAAAACCGCGACTGGGACGGATCGGAAAAAGATCTCGGCGAAAGACTCGAGCTCTACACTAAGACAGTCGCGCGCACGCTTACTCAGCTCGAGCGTGTTCTGGGCGACGAATTCAGTGAGCGTCAATTATGGCGTGACACCAAGCGCTTTTTTGGTGAACGCGTCACGGGTATTCCCGACGGCGTGTTCCTCAAGACGTTCTACAACTCCATCTGCCGACGGATCTTCAGCACCGTCGGTATCGACCCTGAAATCCAGTTCGTCGATCTGCACCACGAACTTGCCGAACGCCACAATCATAGTTCGCCCCACCGCGACTACATCAACTGGGGCAAACCGGAGGAACTTGCCGGACAGTTTTTGGAGGATTTCGCGTTCGCGGTGCCATACGCCGACCACAGTGGTGATTGCGAGCTGATCCATCGCGCGCTAATCACCACTGCCGAGGGATTAGACTTATCGGTAATGGCGCTCCTGCGTTTGGAATTCTTACCGGCCGTATTTTATCAATCCACCCGTGCCTATTTAGTCGGCCAAGCTATTTGGCTCGAGCGACGCGTACCACTGGTCGTGGCGTTAAAACGGGTCGATGAGGGGATCCGCGTCGATGCTGTACTGACAGAGCCGCATGACGTGAGCGTCTTATTCGGCTACACACGATCCTATTTTTTTGTCGATTTAGAACCCGTGGAAGGCGCGCTGCACTTTATTCGCTCACTGCTACCCCACAAACCGCTGGACGAGCTCTATACGGTATTGGGTCGGGTTCGCCAGGGTAAGACCGAGCGCTATCGATTGTTTTCTCACCACCTGCGAAAATCGACCGACAAATTTATCCACGCAAAAGGCGACCGCGGTTTGGTGATGATCGTTTTCACCTTGCCTTCCTACGATCTGGTTTTCAAGGTCATTCGTGACAGTTTTGGCTACCCTAAAACCTCGACCCGCGCCGATGTGATGGAGCGCTATCAGTTCGTATTTAAGCACGATCGTGTCGGACGGCTGATAGATACGCAAGAATTTACGCACTTAGAATTTCCCTTGAGCCGTTTTGAGGACGAAGTTATCGCGGAGCTGTTAACGGAAGCCGGTCGCACGGTGCGTGTCGATAACGACAAACTCGTGCTTGGCCACCTTTACTTGGAACGCCGTATCATGCCCTTAAATCTCTTTCTAAGAGAACAAAAGATCGCTGCCGCCGCGCCAGCGATCATCGATTACGGCCAGGCGATTAAAGACCTCGCCCGGTCGAACGTGTTCCCAGGTGATCTGCTGCTAAAAAATTTCGGCGTCACGCGCCACGGACGTGTGATCTTCTACGACTACGATGAATTGTGTTTGGTTACCGACTGCAATTTTCGCGAACTACCACCGGCGCGGCACGAAGATGAGGAACTGCGTGCAGGCGCTTGGTTTCATGTTGCGCCGAACGATGTTTTCCCCGAAGAGTTTATTCGTTTTCTTGCTCTCCCAGATGAGCTGCGCGAGGTCTTTCTGCATTACCATGCGGATCTGCTTAGCGTCGGTTTCTGGCGCGACTTGCAGGCCCAACATAGCGGGCCAAAAACGCCCGAGGTCGTCCCCTACTACAAACCACGTCCGCAGATCAGTGCCGCGAAGGACTAAGCCCCGTCGAGAAGCGATTCGAGTCTATGGCTGCCACCGCCTCCTCTTCTGCAAAATTCTTTTTTTTGGTAAATTAGAATCATTCTCATTTAATGGGCTGATCGATCCGTCCCGTGTCCACTCCTACCGCCGCTGACACTATCACGCTGAACGCGCTGCACGTTGGGGATCACGCCTTCGTCATCGCGGTTAGCGGAGAGGCCGCCGCGCAAGCACGTTTGCACGCGCGTGGCCTCGCACCCGGCGCGAGCCTTACCGTACTGCGGCGCGGCAACCCGATGCTGATCGCCGTAGATGAATCGCGGTGGGCGGTCAATGAGCATGACGCGGTACTCGTTGAAGTCGGCCTCGTCGACGCCAGCCTTGCGAGCGCACGCCCTAGCCATTCCGCAAGTTGATCGCCATGTCATGCATCACGCTCGCGGATCTCGAACCTGGTCAGAGCGCTGTCATCGACGGTTTCACGGCGGACAGCGACTCCAGCGTTCGACTCATGCAGTTGGGATTGATCGTCGGCACGCCGGTCAAAATGCTACGTCACGCGCCCTTGGGTGACCCCCTAGAAGTTCGCATTCAAGACTACACGTTATCATTACGCCGCGAGGACGCGGCGACCGTGCTATTGGCTGCATCGGCTTGAGCGCCAAGGGCATGCCTGAGCACTCGCCGGCAGGGCGCACTGAACCGGTTATCGTGACCCTCGGCAACCCCAACACCGGCAAAAGTACGCTGTTTAACCTGCTCACCGGTCTCGCGCAAAAAGTCAGTAATTTTCCGGGTGTGACCGTTGAATACCTCAGCGGGCAGACCGAACTCGCGAGCGGCACGGCTCGACTCGTCGATGTGCCCGGCACATATTCGCTTACCGCACAATCCCCAGATGAGGCCATCGCGGTGAGGGTTTGCTTAGGCCAAGTGTCCGAGGTTGGATCTCCCGATCTCGCACTGATCGTGGTCGACGCAAGCAACTTACGACGCAACCTTTTCCTTGCCAGTCAAGTGCTAGAACTCGGTTTGCCGGTCATCATCGTCCTAAACATGACCGACTTGGCCGACCAGCGTGGGATCACGATCGACGTCGAGGAACTGGCCCGTGGTTGTGATGCGCCGGTAGTCCCGATCGTCGCGAGCCGCAAGCTCGGTATCGCCACTCTAAAAGCCACAATCGATTCCGCGCTAGTAGCGCCCCACCCACCTCAGCGACAACTTTTCCCGGCCGTCCGGGAAGCCGCAACAGAACTCGCGGAAGAACTCACCACACCCGGCTACACCGTGAATCCCTTGCTCATGGAAAGGGCCTTGATCGACGTAGACGGTTACGCAGAACAGCAGCTTGCAAAATCGCTCGGTGCAGACGCCCATCGACGTCTGCAAGCGGTGCGCACGACGCTTGGCCAAGGACGCAATCTCGCGACCCTCGAAGCGCGCGAGCGTTATAGCTGGATCAACCAACTGTTAAACACAGCGGAGACCCGCGCCCTTCGCGGCCCAACGAAATCCGACCTCATCGACCGCACGGTCAATCACCCCGTCTCCGGCACTATTTTATTTCTCCTCGCCATGACGGTGATTTTTCAAGCGGTATTCGCCTGGGCAACACCATTAATGGATGGGGTTGATCACCTCGCCGCGGCGCTCGGTAGCCGTGTCGAGGCCACGTTAGGTGAGGGCACGCTGAGTAGTTTTTTAGTCGACGGCGTTATTGCTGGTGTCGGCAGCGTAGTAATTTTCCTGCCGCAAATTATTATCTTGTTCACGTTTATTATTTTGTTAGAGGATTCAGGCTATATGGCTCGCGCCGCGTTTCTCGTCGATCGCTTAATGCGCTGGTGTGGTCTTTCCGGCCAATCCTTCATACCGATGTTATCGAGCTTCGCCTGCGCCGTGCCCGGTATTATGGGTACCCGAGTAGTCGGCGATCATCAGAGCAGAATTGCAACGATTATCGCGGCGCCATTCATGACCTGTGCCGCACGCTTGCCGATCTATGCGCTGCTCATCTCGGCTTTCGTACCCGCACAACGCTACTTCGGCGGACTCATCAACCTCCAGGGTCTTGTCTTGCTGGCGTTCTATTTAATCGGGATCGGGGCGGCAATCGGTACCGCGTTTCTCCTCAATCGCACCGTGCTTAGCAGCAAAGCTCCGCGTTTTCTCCTCGAACTGCCGCCCTACCGGGTACCGAACCCACGCTCTGTAGCCATGAAGTTGTGGGCACGCGCCGGAATTTTTCTAAAACGTGCTGGCACCATCATATTCGCCGTCGCTGTGGTCGTGTGGGCGCTGGCATACTTTCCACGTCCAAGTGCCGAGCCGATGAGCGACCCGCAAGGGAATACCACCGCAATCACCAGCGCCACGCAAAACTCACGCCTCGATCAAAGCTACCTCGGGCGCATGAGTCAAACTATCGCACCGATATTCGCGCCGCTGGGCTGGGATTGGAAAACAACCGCGGCTGTGCTGGCGTCGTTTCCGGCGCGGGAAGTCGTCATTGCCGTTCTCGGCACACTCTACGCGGTCGACGCCCCAGCTGACGAAGGGCGGCAGACGCTCATGCAAGCGCTGCAACAAAGTCGCCACAGCGACGGCCGCTTAGTCTACAATCTGCCCGTTGCCTTGGGGCTGATGGCATTTTACGCGCTCTGTCTGCAGTGCGTCTCAACAATCGCGGTGATGAAACGGGAAACAAACTCTTGGCGATGGCCAATCTTTGCGTGGCTTTATATGACGGTAATAGGCTACCTTGGTGCGCTCATTGTGTACCGTCTCAGCACCGCGCTCGTGGGCTAGCGAAGGCCCCCGCCCCGTCGACGGGGCGGGCGATTCATTAGGCGCGGCCACGGGGCGTTTATTTGACGCCACCCTTTTAGGCGATATCTTTACCTATGAATATGTATGAACCCACCGATGACGCACGTATCGGCGGTTATCGTCCGCTGATTCCGCCCGCGATTTTAATGGAAGAGCTGCCGCTCGACGAGCGCGCCGCGCATACGGTCGCACAGGCCCGTGAAGCGGTCGCTAACATCATCAAAGGCGACGACGACCGCTTGCTCGTCGTAGCCGGACCATGCTCGATTCACGATCCGAAAGCCGCACTCGAATACGCTGCCGACCTGCGTCAAGCTGCTGACTTACTAGGTGAGGATCTATTGATCGTAATGCGCGTCTATTTCGAGAAACCGCGCACGACTATCGGTTGGAAAGGACTGATTAACGATCCGCAACTCGATGGTACATTTGATATCAACAACGGATTACGGATCGCCCGCCGTTTGTTACTTGACCTCGCGTGCTGCGGCTTACCGACCGGCACGGAGTTTCTCGACACTATCAGTCCACAATTCATCGCCGACCTCGTCGCTTGGGGTGCCATCGGGGCCCGCACAACTGAGAGCCAGATCCACCGCGAACTCGCTTCGGGTTTGTCGATGCCAGTCGGTTTCAAAAATGGTACGGAGGGTAGTGTACAGATCGCCGTTGACGCCATCGCGGCAGCCACGCACCCCCATCATTTTTTGTCGGTAACAAAACAAGGGATCTCCGCCATCGTTACTACCACCGGGAACGATTCCTGCCATTTGATTCTGCGGGGCTCGAACGCCGGACCAAACTACAACGCCGCGGCGCTCCGTAACGCGGTCGACACGCTCGCTGCTGGCAATATCACCAACCGCATTATGATCGATTGCAGCCACGGTAACAGCCGCAAAGACCACACCCGTCAACCGCTCGTAGCCGCTGACGTTGCCGCCCAGATCAGCGCCGGTGATGAACATATTTGCGGCGTAATGCTGGAAAGCCACCTCGTCGCCGGCAGGCAAGATCATCGCGCTACAAACGCGTTAACCTATGGCCAAAGCATTACCGATGCGTGCATGTCGTGGGACATGACCATGCCGGTGTTGCAACGCTTAGCTAGCGCCGTGCGGGCGCGCCGCCGCTAGCGCGGCCTACAACCCCGGTGGACTTCCACTCGGTATGGGCGATGCGGCAGATCACAAACCGCGTGCGGCGTTTACTCGTTTGCACATCGATGTTGATATGCGCGTTTTGGACCACGAGCTCGACCCTGGCAGCACCTCAGCGGATCGTGTCTTTGAATCTATGCACCGATACGATGCTTTTCGATCTTCTCGACGACAACGCCATTGTTTCCGTAACGACCTTATCGCGCGACCCGCGATTATCACCTTTTTCCGTTCGGGCACGCGCCATTCACGGTAATCACGGTCGCGCCGAAGAAGCGCTGGCCTTAGCGCCGGATTTGATCATCGCTGCGCGAGATAGCAACGCGCTCGCCGTCGAACTCCTGCGACGCAGCGAACAGCGGGTCGCGGTGTTCCCATCCGCGCGAGACCTGGCCAGCTATCGTGAGAATTTTCTGCGCCTCGGCGCCTTGTTAAGCAGACGTTATGTGGCCCAAAAAAAATTCGCGGGCTTACTAAGTGCCCTCGCAGCAGCGCGCCAGACCCGGCGCCCACCGCGCGCATCGGCGTTGGTCTTCCTCGCCCGCGGTTATGTGCCTGGCAGTCCTAGCTTGCTCGACGACATCATGGCCGGGGCTGGCCTGCGCAACGCAGCGACGGCGCTGAATTTACACGCCGGCGGCGTCGTATCGCTGGAGAAGTTGTTGCTAAACGCGCCAGATTTTTTGTTGATGGACCAAGTCTCGCCCGCGCGGCCAGCGTTGGGCGAAACCTTACTTAGTCATAGAGCATTAGCGCGATTTCGACAGCGCCACCCACAGCGGCTGCGCGCGCGGGTCTTGCCGATGCGCGCATGGACTTGCCCCAGCACACACCTCGCCACGACCGTAGCGGGTTTGGTCAAGGTAACAACCACACCGCCATGAGTCGTTCCATCACTCCCCATGGGACAGTGTTGTGGGTACTCGGATTGGCGGTCGTGGCGCTGGGCTTTGCATCGTTGCACAGCGGCGCCGCGACGATCAGCTGGGAGCAAACCTTGGCGGCCATGCTAGGACGCGAAGCGGCACTCGTAGAGACCATCTTATGGGAAATTCGCCTGCCCCGCGTTGCGCTTGCCATTATGATCGGCGCCGGTCTCGGTCTGGCGGGCGCCGCACTCCAGAGCTTAACCCATAACCCCTTGGCGGAACCGGGGATCATCGGCGTCTCGGCGCTTGCGGCGCTCGGTGCCGCGATCGCGTTTTATACGGGGATGAGCAGTGCCTTTCAACTCGCCCTACCCCTCGCCGGTATCGGCGGGGCATGTACCGCAATCGTGTTACTGCACGCACTGATCGGTGAAGCTACGAGCACCACCGTGTTAGTCCTTGCCGGTGTAGCCGTCAATGCGATCGGTGGTGCGCTCACCGCGCTCGTCATCAATCTCTCGCCGAACCCCTATGCTGCCTATGAGATTTTTTTCTGGTTGATGGGCTCGCTCGCTGATCGCAGCCTCGATCACGTTTTTCTCGTCGCGCCATTTTTTGTCGCCGGCGCGATATTGTTACTGCTGAGCGCGCCCAAACTCGATGCCTTCGCGTTGGGTGAAGACACCGCCCACAGTTTGGGCGTTGATACCCGGCGCATGAGAAATGAAGTGATTCTCGCCAGCGCCTTGCTGATTGGCCCCGCCGTAGCTGTCACTGGTGTCGTCGGTTTCGTCGGTTTGATCGTGCCGCACGTGCTCAGACCGTGTCTCACCCGACAGCCGGGTTTGTTGCTGCCCGCGAGTGCGCTCGGCGGTGCCGCGCTGACACTCGCGGCGGATTTAGCCATTCGTCTCACTGCGGTGCACGGTGAACTCAAGCTCGGCGTTGTAACAAGTTTGATCGGCGCACCGTTTTTTCTCTACCTCGTTATCAAGATGGGCCGCGGCCACGATGCCTTTACTGGAGACTGACAAGCTCGGTGTACGCCTGGGAAACCGGGCCGTGTTGATTGATGTATCCTTGACGGTGACGGGTGGAGAATTGATCGCGGTGGTGGGACCCAATGGGGCTGGGAAATCCACGCTGCTACGCGCCTGCGCGGGACTTATCAAAACTCACCACGGTACGATACGCCTCGGCGATGGGGTCATGGCTCCCATACCGGCGCAGACGCGTGCACGCCAGATTGCCTACTTACCACAACGAGCCCGCTGTCATTGGCCCTTGCCGGTGCGTAAAGTCGTTGAACTAGGTCGCTTTCCGTATCGCCGATCGTGGCAGCGTTTAACACCACATGATCAGAAAGCCATCGATCGCGCTATGACGATGATGGGCGTTGCCGAGTTCGCCAGACAACCCATTACGACGCTTTCCGGCGGTGAAAAAATGCGCGTCCACGTCGCGCGCTTATTAGCGGGAGAACAAGACCTGATTCTCGCCGACGAACCCACCGCGTCACTCGATCCGTACTTTCAGCTGCAAATAATTGCGGCGTTTAAGCACATCTCAGCTAACGGTCGGGGCGTCGTTATCGCGATGCACGATTTAGCGCTGGCGAGTCGTTACAGCGATCGTATCGTTGTGCTCGACCGCGGCCGCATCGTCGGCGTCGGGCGTCCCCACGAGGTCTTAATACCGCCGCTGCTGCGCGACGTCTTTCGTGTCGAGATGACCGCAGCGCAGGTCGGCGAGGAGGTACACCTGATTCCCACTGCCCCGTTAGGGTAAGGCCCTATACCACGTCTGACCGGCCGCGCGCCAGACTTACAGCTCGTTTTATTTCGGGTACAGTGTTGATGCGCCGCGGGAGAAAGGGCGCCCGCCTAAGAATGGTACCTGGACGACCGCTGCGTCGCCGGCAATGCCTGTATTGAAGCCCGTCTCAAACAACACTGAGCATAGGGAAAAAGTCCACGCCAACGTGGTCTACAATGGCTAGACGAGCACTGCATGGCTTGCTTTTTAGCGCGGCAGGAGCACCTGCCCCGATATTTGCGGCGATTAAATAAAATAGTCAGAAATACTGATAAAAACGAAGGATTACTGCACTATGAACGGTGAAGAGAATTTTCGCTCAAGTAGTACTGCCACGTTGAATTCCGACGCCGAGGAATTCGATTTTCTCGTTTACCCGGGCTCTGTCGGTCCAAGTGTGATCGACATCTCCGATCTCTACGACCGGAGCGGTAAATTCACCTACGACCCCGGGTTTACGTCTACCGCCAGTTGCGCTTCGAAAATCACCTATATCGATGGCGACGAAGGGATACTGCTCTATCGCGGTTACCCCATCGAACAGCTCGCCGAGCACAGTAACTTTACCGAGACCGCCTACCTATTGCTGAAGGGCGAACTCCCGACGCCGCGTGAATACGAAGAATTCCGCGACTCGATCACTAACCATTCGATGGTGCACGAACAATTACACGAATTCTTCTCTGGGTTTCGGCGCGACGCACACCCCATGGCGATCATGTGTGGGGTCGTTGGGGCGCTATCGGCTTTCTATCACGACTCCGTCGATATTACCGATCCACATCAGCGCTTAGTCGCAAGCCGTCGTTTGATAGCCAAGATGCCGACAATAGCGGCCATGGCCTTCAAATATTCGCTCGGCCGTCCCTTCGTCTATCCACGCGGCGATCTCGATTACGCCGGCAATTTCTTGCACATGTGTTTCTCGATCCCGATCGCAGATTACGAACCGAGCCCGGTGATCACCCGCGCCATGGACCGCATTCTCATCCTGCATGCGGATCACGAGCAGAATGCATCTACCTCTACGGTACGCCTCGCCAGTTCATCGGGCGCTAATCCCTTTGCTTGCATCGCAGCTGGGATCGCGTGTCTCTGGGGACCGGCGCATGGGGGGGCGAACGAGGCAGCATTGAACATGCTGCGTGAAATCGGCACGGTAGAACGGATCCCCGAATACATCAAGCGTGCGCGCGATAAAGATGATCCGTTTCGTCTCATGGGTTTCGGCCACCGTGTCTATAAAAGCTACGATCCGCGTGCCCGCGTCATGCAACAAACCTGCCACGAAGTCTTGAAAGAGCTGGGACGCCAAGACAACCCGTTGCTCGACGTCGCCATGGAACTCGAGAGAATTGCCTTATCCGACACCTATTTCGTCGAAAAGAAACTCTATCCGAACATCGATTTCTATTCCGGGATCACCTTGAGCGCGATGGGTTTTCCAACCACGATGTTCACGGCACTGTTTGCACTCGCTCGCACCTGTGGTTGGGTCGCGCAGTGGAATGAGATGATCGAAGACCCTGACCAGCGCATCGGCAGACCACGGCAACTATACACCGGCTATACGCACCGCGATTACGTCAGCTTCAACCAACGTTAAACCATCTCACGGCGATCCTAACATTCGCGTTTATTACGCGGCGCAATAAGTGCCGCGGCCGCGTTTTAAGACGTGACGTTAACCGGAATTTCCCCGATTTTTCTCCGCCACTTCTTTGGCCCGGTTTCGTGCACTGAAATGCCGGTGGCGTCGACCGCAACCGTGACGGGCATGTCTTCCACCACAAACTCGTGGATCGCCTCCATACCTAGATCTTCGAACGCAACGATGCGGGCTTCTTTGATCGCTTTAGAGACGAGGTAAGCAGCGCCGCCGACGGCCATCAAATACACCGCACCGTGCTTTTTGATCGCATTTATCGCCACCGGCCCGCGTTCCGCTTTGCCGATCATGCCCAGCAAACCGGTCTCAGCAAGCATCATGTCGGTAAACTTGTCCATGCGCGTCGAGGTGGTAGGACCCGCGGGACCAATGACTTCGTCGCCTACCGGGTCGACCGGACCGACGTAATAAATAAAGCGGTTATTGAAATCGACCCCCGGGGGCAAAGATTCTCCGTGCGCGAGCATTTCTGCGATGCGTTGGTGCGCAGCATCCCGCCCCGTAAGCATTGCACCTGAGATGAGCAAAGTCTCACCCGGCCGCCAAGCCGCGACGTCATCGCGACTTACCGCGGCAAGATCAACCCGCCGCGCGGTTTCGCCAACCGACCAAGCAACATCCGGCCAATCCTCCAGGCGTGGCGTTACCAAGGTGGCCGGTCCGTTGCCGTCGAGCACAAAATGCACGTGCCGTGTTGCGGCGCAATTCGGAATCATCGCGATAGGTTTTGACGCTGCGTGAGTAGGATAGTCTTTCACCTTCACATCGAGCACCGTTGTTAATCCACCGAGACCTTGTGCACCGATGCCGAGGGCGTTTACTTTTTCGTAGAGCTCGATTCTCAGTTCCTCGGCGCTATTGCGCGCCCCACGGGCGATTAAATCCTGGATGTCGATCGGCTCCATTATCGATTCTTTCGCCAATACCATGGCCTTCTCCGCCGTGCCGCCGATTCCGATCCCCAATATCCCCGGCGGGCACCAACCGGCACCCATCGTAGGTACGGTTTTCAATACCCAATCAACAATGCTGTCAGACGGGTTCAGCATTACGAACTTCGATTTGTTTTCAGAGCCGCCGCCTTTTGCTGCCACCACCACATCAAGGGTATTACCAGGCACTAACGAGACGTGAATCACGGCCGGCGAATTATCACCGGTATTGAGACGCCGGCCGGCGGGATCACGGAGTATCGATGCCCGTAGCTTATTATCCGGATGTAGATAGGCGCGGCGCACACCTTCGTTAACCATATCTTCGAAACTCATCTGCGCGTCCCAACCGACGTCCATGCCGAGGCGGCAAAATACGGTGACGATGCCAGTATCCTGGCAAATCGGTCGGTGCCCTTCGGCACACATACGTGAGTTGATCAAGATCTGAGCCATCGCGTCTTTCGCTGCTGGCGATGCCTCGCGCTCGTACGCGCGGGCCAGACTTTGAATATAATCTTGCGGATGATAATAAGAAATGTACTGCAGGGCGTCCGCGACGCTAGCAATAAAGTCTTCTTGTCTGATTACCGTGCGCACCGTCTTATCCACGGTACTCCGAACCTAGCTTGCTAGCACCGCGTGCTCGGGTGCGGCGTTCGCGAAGGCGTCAAGACGAAGACATTCTGCCTCGATTTTGCACAAGCGGGGGAAATCGTCGACGGCTAACGAAAAACGTCGCGCGGCATACATCAGGGGTACTAAGCAGACATCCGGCAAAGTAATTTCCTCACCGAGACAGTAGCGCATATGCCGATAATCGGCGGTCAACCACAATTCCAACGCATCTAGCCCGTCGGTCAACCAATTACGAAACCACTTACTCCGCGTCACCTCGTCCTGCTGCATGGTCGCGCGCATATAGGCCAACACGCGTAAGTTTAGCAACGGATGCGTATCGCTCACCATAATGTGTGCCAACTGCCGGGCACGTGCTCGCTCCTTCGGCGTGGCGGGTAACAAGGCGGGTTCGGGACGTGTTTCGTCAAGATATTCGATGATCGCAAGTGATTGCGTGAGAACGAAATCGTCATCGACCAACGTCGGGAGCAAACCTTGCGGGTTCAGCGCCCGATACTCTGCCGCATGTTGTTCGCCGCCGGACTTAGTCAGCGATACCGGAACGCGGTGATACGCTAAGCCTTTGAGGTTTAGCGCAATTCGAACGCGATAAGATGCCACCGAGAGGCCAAAATCGTATAACTCCACCAGCTGGGCTCCGCACTGAGATTATTATTTGGCCACAGCATACCGCAAAAATCCTTGGGTCGCTGCCGTCGACACACCGCTAATGTGCATAAGCTCGCAGCGCTCAGCTCGGCGATAACGGCTTCTCCCTACTCATTGTTCGCGACGTGCACAATGAGGCCATCGAGGTTTTCAGTGACTTCGATTTGACAAGTCAGGCGGCTACTGGGACGCGTGTCGCTTGCCAACTCTAGGGTGGACGCTTCCACATCATTCGGCGGACCGACCCGCTCAGTCCAAGCGTCATCGATATATGAGTGGCAAGTGCTGCAAGCACAACCTCCGCCACAAATCGCCAGAATCCCGTTGATGTCATTGGCGATAGCGCCTTCCATCACCGATAAGCCGACATCAACCTCGCACTCGTGCCGCTCCCCATCAACGTCTATGTAGACAATTTTAGGCATTGAAATACTTCTCCTCTAATGATATCGACGACGAAAACGCGTACGTTCACGCGCACAGCTTTCCCCACGCGAATCACGTTTTTGTTTGCAATAATGTTTTGAGTTCAAAATCTTCATTCCCAGCTTGCTGTGGCGTGATTTCGATCTGCTTCGCAAGCACCCGTCGCGCGACCATATGCTCGGCCGGACGATTAATCGAGTCAACGCTCATCAGCCGGTCAGCACGAAAGTAAAATACGGAAAATGTTCGCCTATTCGTATCACCACGCACGATGACATTGTCGTAGCCGGCAGAGATACCCGCCATTTGTAACTTAACGTCGTATTGATCCGACCAAAACCAGGGCACAGCATCATATGGGCGGCGCTCGCCCATAATAGTTGCGGCGGCGATTTTGCCTTGGTCAACGGCGTTCTGTACGGATTCGAGTCGCCACGGCGCGTTGAGAAAAACATTGCGATGGCGCGTGCAATCACCCGCTGCCACGATGGCTGTATCGCTGCTCTGTGCATATTCGTCGACGACGATACCGTCGTCGCAATCCAGCCCCGCGCTGCTTGCGAGTTCCTGATTCGGAACAACGCCGATCCCGACACACACCATATCAACATCGAGCGGTGCGTCATCAGGAAGGTTAACCCGAAAGCCGTCGCCGCGCACTTCGAGACTATCGGCTTGCGCATCGCAGCGAATATCGACCCCCTGAGCGCGGTGCAGGCAATCGTAGAACTGCGAAACTACCGGTGCAATAACCCGTGGCATGAGGCGCGCTTGCGCCTCGAGTAAAATAACTTTTTCGATCGCCATGCCCCGCGCGATCGCTGCGATTTCAAGACCAATAAAACCACCACCAATAATTAACAGCGACCGTGCACAACGCAAGCGTTCTTTGATCCGTTGCGCGTCATCGAGACCCCGCAGGTAACATAAATTCGGCAAATCACCACCCGCGACAGGCACCTTGCGCACGCGGCTGCCCGTCGCCAGCGCCAGGCTAGCGTAGGGAATCGCCTCACCCGTGCCCAGTACGACGCAGCGCTGCTCTCGATCGATCCTCTCGACAGCAACGCCAAAGCGGGTCGTGATATCAAATTTCTCGTAGTACGACGGCGGACGGAATGGCAAACGCGCCTCGTCAAACTCCCCGGTGAGATACTTTTTTGATAGCGGTGGTCGTTGATAGGGTGGGTAGGGCTCATCACCGATGAGCGTGATCGGATGTGGATACTGTTCTCGCCGCAGCGTATCGGCAATCTGCAACCCGGCTTGACCTGCGCCGACGATAACCGTGCCGTAACTATTCATCGCACGCTAAAGAGGCTACTACTGGGAACCTGTACTCAACAGGTCCCTATGTTTGCGCCTCGGGCAGCTCCACGATCATGCCATCGAGCGTTGTCGTTAGTTTGATCTGACAACTCAGCCGAGAGTTCGGCCGTCGCTCGGTCGCCGTGCAATCGAGCATATCGTTTTCGTTGTCCGAACGCGCTGGAAGCTGATCGAACCACGCGGTATCGACGAAAACATGGCAGGTCGCGCACGCACAGCCGCCACCACATTCTGCGACGATGCCATCGATGTCTTTTTGTATAGCCCCCTCCATTACGGACCAGCCCACGGGAATATCGACGGTTGTTGTCGTGCCATCGCACGCTTTAAAAGTTACTTTTGGCATCTGTATAGTCGAGGAACCGTAGACCGCGCAAAAGCAGTGCCGGTGCCTTATCTCGAGAGTTTAGGGAAATGGGCATCCTACATATTCGGGTAGTTCGGACCACCACCCCCTTCAGGTGTCACCCATACGATATTTTGGGTTGGGTCCTTAATGTCACAGGTTTTGCAATGCACGCAGTTTTGCGCATTGATTTGCAAACGTTGCTCGCCGTTTTCCACCATAAATTCGTAAACACCAGCAGGGCAATAGCGCTCCTCGGGGCCCGCATATTTGGCAAAATTCACTTGCGTTGGCACGCTCGAGTCTTTTAGCGTCAGATGGCACGGCTGCTCTTCTTCGTGGTTCGTGTTCGACAAAAATACAGAAGACAGGCGATCAAAGCTTAAAGTTCCATCTGGTTTAGGATACTCGATCGGTCGTGCTTGCGCCGCTTCGCGCAAGCTTTCGTGATCGGGCGTGTGATGCAAGGTCCACGGCGCACGGCCACGAAGTAAGTAGGTATCGAGCGCCGAATAAGCCATCGCTGGCCATAGGCCCCAATGGAACGCCGGCTTGATATTGCGCACCCGATACAGCTCGTCCCACACCCACGTCGCTTCTAATCTGGTGCGGAACTCGCTGAGTTCCACCCCGGTGAGATCTCGTCCGGCCTTGACCGTTGCGCCGATGACTTCGGCGGCGGTCATACCAGATTTCATCGCTGTGTGAGTGCCCTTGATTTTTGGCAAATTGAGAAACCCCGCAGCATCACCAATGATAAGACCGCCTGGGAATGACAGTTTCGGAATAGCTTGAAATCCCCCCGCGCTGATCGCACGTGCGCCATATGCAACGCGACGTCCATTTTGGAACGTATCACGCACTGCAGGATGCAGTTTAAATCGCTGCATCTCCTCGAACGGGCTCAAATAAGGATTTTTATAACCCAAACCCACAACAAACCCAACGGCGACGAGATTATCTTCAAAATGATAAGTGAACGACCCGCCGTAAGTTTGCGTATCCATCGGCCAACCGACCGTGTGAATGACAGCACCGGGTTCGTGACGCTGCGATTCAACTTCCCACAGTTCTTTAATCCCGATCCCATAGACTTGGGGATCGACGCCATCACGCAAGTTGAAGCGTTGGAATAAAGTATTCGTCAACGATCCGCGACAACCCTCACTAAATAGGGTTTGTTTGCCGTGCAATTCGATGCCGGGTTCGAAATTCGGGCCCTCGGATCCGTCCCGGGAACGACCCATATCACCCGTCGCCACGCCTCTGACGCTACCGTCTTCGTGATACAACACCTCAGCCGCTGCAAAACCCGGATAAATTTCAACGCCGAGTGCTTCCGCTTGCTCCGCCAACCAACGGCAAAGATTGCCCAGGCTAATAATATAGTTGCCGTGATTACGCATTTGCGGAGGTGTCGGCAAGCTCATTGCCCGCGTTGCAGTCAGAAACTGAAAGGTATCTTTTGTGACAGCGGTATTTAACGGCGCACCCTGCGCCCGCCAGTCGGGTAGCAATTCATTCAAGGCGCGGGTTTCAATGACGGCACCTGACAAAATATGTGCGCCGATTTCAGAACCCTTTTCGAGCACGCACACCGATAGTTCTTGGTCTATCTCAGCTGCTAATTGTCGTATACGGATGGCCGCGGCGAGACCAGATGGCCCACCGCCAACGACAACGACATCGTATTCCATCGCTTCGCGTTCCACTCACGCGCTCCTCAAAAATACTTTTGTTCCCCGCAGCAATGCCTCGGGACTCGCCGCTAGCGGCCGATAATTAGTCATCGAGCGCCACGATCAAGGCCGGCACTTCTTTGAATAAATCCCCGACCAAACCATAATCCGCGACTTGGAAAATTGGCGCTTCTTCATCTTTGTTGATGGCGACGATTACTTTACTGTCTTTCATGCCCGCAAGGTGCTGAATAGCACCCGAAATACCGATCGCGATATAGAGTTGTGGGGCAACCACCTTGCCCGTTTGCCCGACTTGATAATCATTGGGTACATAACCAGCGTCTACAGCGGCGCGTGACGCGCCCACAGCGGCGCCGAGTTTATCCGCAAGTTGCTCGATAATGGCAAAATTTTCCGAGCTACCCACACCGCGCCCACCCGAAACGATGATGTCGGCGGCGGCCAATTCTGGTCGTTCAGATTTTGTTAATTCTTCACCAACGAAAGTGGACAGACCCGCATCTGGCGTCGGCGCTAAGCTTTCAACGGCTGCGCTGCCGCCGCTTGCGGCGACTGGATCGAAGGCAGTGGTTCGAACCGTGATTACTTTGATCGGATCGGCTGACTGCACAGTCGCAAAAATATTACCTGCATAGATGGGGCGCACAAACGTATCTGCGGCCTCGATAGCGATAATGTCGGTTACTTGCGCAACATCTAGCAGAGCCGCGACACGCGGCAAAATATTCTTACCAAACGTCGTTGCCGCACATAGCACATGGGAATAGTCACCGGCCAGGTTGAGGATCAAAGGCGCGATATTTTCTGCCAAGCCGTGGGCGTAATGATCGGCATCAGCGTGCAGGACTTTTGCGACGCTCATCGCCCGCGCCGCTTCCTGTGCCACATGACTCGCGTCATGACCCGCGACTAGCACGTGCACTTCGTCGTTCAGTTCCGCAGCCGCGGCGAGCGCGCTCAGCGTGGCGATATTCAGCTGTTGATTGTTATGCTCCGCAATTACCAATACCGCCATATCAAATCACCTTCGCTTCATTACGCAATTTAGTCACGAGCTCTGCCGCATCGGCCACCTTCACACCGCCTTCACGTGCTGGCGGTTCCGCCGCTTTGAGTAACTTCAAGCGCGGTGTGATATCGACCCCGAGTTCCGCCGGTGTTACGACATCGAGCGGCTTCTTTTTTGCCTTCATAATATTCGGGAGTTTCACATAGCGAGGCTCGTTAAGGCGGAGATCCGCGGTGACGACAGCGGGCATCTTCAACGCCAGGATTTGCATACCACCATCGACTTCCCGCGACACAGTCGCCTGGTCACCATCGAGCGTGACCTGAGCCGCGAACGTACCCTGGGCCCAACCCAACAGCCCCGCAAGCATTTGTCCCGTTTGATTGGAATCGTCGTCGATTGCCTGTTTACCGAGCATCACTAAGCGCGGTTCTTCCTTGTCCACGAGTTCCTTTAATAATTTAGCGACCGCCAATGGCTGTGCCTCGTCTTCGGTTTCGACCAAAATTCCTCGGTCGGTCCCCATCGCCATCGCGGTACGTAAGGTTTCTTGGCACTGTTTGGGACCGATCGAGACGGCGACAATTTCATCTGCAAGATTCGCTTCTTGCAGTCGTATCGCCTCCTCGACCGCAATTTCATCGAATGGGTTCATTGACATTTTAACGTTCGATAACTCGACGTCGGAGCCGTCCGCTTTCGGCCGAGCTTTCACGTTGTAATCAATGGCGCGCTTCACCGCCACCAATATTTTCATCGCCGCCTCCACCATTTTTGCCGTGCGATGCACGACCTAAAGATACGCTTGGAACGCGACATACTAACAAATTATCACCTGCGGGTTGAATCAAATCCCACGCGCAACGATTGCCTTACGGCCGTCAAGTGCGGCTACGCACGAGCTGCTAAAATGTGCCTCAATTGGCCGCTCAACGCTGTGCGGCAAACACCCCCGGCACCCACAAACCGAACAGGGAGCGAAGCGTAATGAGTACATCCGCGGTATCAAAGGGCGACCCCAATCGCGCCAAGGCTGAGGGACCGTTCGATTGGGAGGATCCCTTAGGCTTGCACGATGCTTTGCGCGAAGATGAGCGCATGATTGCGGCGGCCGCACGGGAATTTTGCCAAGAAGAACTCCTACCGCGGGTTCGTGACATGCATCGTCACGAGTCATTTGATCCCGGCCTGATGCGTGAATTCGGTGCGCTCGGCTTCTTAGGATCGACGCTCCCTGAAACCTGTGGGGGGGCTGGGTTGAATTACGTCTCTTACGGTTTGATCGCGCGCGAAGTCGAACGCGTTGACTCCGGATTCCGCTCCGCAATGAGTGTGCAGTCGAGCCTCGTCATGTACCCCATCTATGCTTATGGAACAGCGGCCCAACGCGAAAAATACTTGCCCAAACTCGCCACCGGTGAATGGATCGGTTGCTTTGGGCTCACCGAGCCCGATCAGGGATCTGACCCCGGCGGCATGAAGACCCGTGCGACCGCGATCGACGGTGGTTTCCGTATTAGCGGTAATAAAATGTGGATCACCAACTCGCCGCTCGCCGATGTTTTTGTCGTCTGGGCCAAAACAGATGAAGGGACCATTCGCGGTTTTGTGCTCGAAAAAGGCATGCGCGGCCTTTCGACACCAAAGATCGAAGGTAAGTTTTCGCTACGCGCCTCGACAACGGGTGAGATAGTCATGGACAGGGTGGAAGTCAGCGCGGCGCATCTCCTACCCAATGTAACGGGTCTACGCGGCCCGTTTGGCTGCTTAAACCGGGCACGTTACGGTATTTCCTGGGGCGCGATGGGCGCGGCCGAATTCTGTTGGCACGCCGCACGTCAATACACGCTAGAGCGGCACCAATTTGGGCGCCCCTTGGCGGCAAATCAATTGATTCAGAAAAAACTTGCCGATATGCAGACCGAAATTACCTTAGGATTGCATGGGTCATTGCGCTTGGGGCGCCTGATTGACGCCGGCCGCGGCGCCCCCGAGGCGATTTCCCTCATGAAACGCAACAACTGCGGCAAGGCGCTCGATATCGCCCGACAGGCGCGCGACATGCACGGCGGCAACGGTATCTCAGATGAGTTTCACGTGATCCGCCACGTATTGAATCTTGAGGCCGTTAATACCTACGAAGGTACCCACGACGTGCACGCGTTGATCCTAGGTCGAGCACAAACCGGTCTGCAAGCGTTCACGGCGTGAGCGACGCTGCCGTGCGCCTGTCCATTGCACCCCGATTGGCTTTGTGTTTGAATTTTAGCTGCGCCGGTATCGGCTAACCCGCTACGTTTCGTTGCTTCGGTCGACCGTTACGCTGTAGCCAAGCGATGCCGACTGAATAGCGCGTCAGAATTGGGCATTACGGTTTGGTCTTTATTACGTCTTGGCCAGATCGGAGTCGCGCCCTATGCTGCGACAATTTAAGCGCATTTACAGCTGTGTGGCGACCGACCAACAATTAAGAAGTACGATGAGTGAGACCATGAACATTTACGTAGGCAATTTGCCTTATAAAGTCCGCGATGACGAGCTCCGCGAGAAATTCGAGGCCTTTGGTGCGGTTACCTCCGCGGAAGTGATTATCGATCGACGCACCCAACGCTCGCGCGGCTACGGCTTCGTCGAAATGAGCGACGATAATGCGGCCCGCGAAGCGATTAGCGCGCTGAATGGCAGCGAAATGCATGGCCGCGAATTGCGGGTAGATGAATCTCTGCCCAAAAATGCAAAGCGCGAAGGACGTGCGCCGGAAAGCCGCCAGCAACCGGCGGATGGCGACAGCATGGTGGCCAGCACAGACGCCGAAGATCCGAATCGCACCGGTTTCATGGGCTTTTTGAAGAAGATTTTCGGCTAAATAAAGTAAACTGCGCGCGGCTCGACATCAGCGCCGCAGGCGATGGGAGAAACACGCGATCCCCGCATCACTAGGGGTCGATCGTGTCTTCATCCCAGAGTCGCGATGCGCGTGCGTAGTACTCCGGCTTGCCGGTGGTCCAGATCTCACCCCAATGCCGGCCGCCGCCGTCGACCACTAGCACTTCACCGTTGACAAAAGCACCGCCTGGTCCGCCGAGATAGATGATCGCTTCCGCTATTTCCCACGGTGAGCCGGGTCGCATCATGGGGTTGGTCGCGGGGTATTTCTGCTGCGCCGCGCGGGAATAAACCACCCAGCCTTCGGTACGGATGGGACCCGGTGCAACGCAGTTGACGCGGATCCCATAGGGCGCCCATTCAACAGCGACGGCTTGCGAAAATGCGATCACGCCAGCTCGCGCGGCTAGCGTGTGCGCAACGCCGTGCAAACCGCGCTGGACGACGACGACATTAACGATGTTGCCGGACTGCTCGCAGCGCCGCCAGCGACGTGCTACGCCGTGCATCATGAAAAACGTACCGTTGAGATTTGTATTGATAACGGAGTGCCACCCGTTCAGCGAGTAGTCGATCGCGGCCTGCGGAAACTGGCCACCAGCACTATTGACGAGCATATCGACACGCTCGTGACGCGAGAAAATTGCGTCCAGCGCCGCATCGACACGCGCGGGCTCACGGATGTCGAGCGACTCAACGTCCGCATCGAGACCGCACTCGCGCATTGCATCGGCAACCGTCACGAGCTTCTCTTCGCTGCGCCCCGACAGCACGACTTGTGCTCCCAAGCGCGCCGCGAGCCATGCCGTCGCGCGACCGATGCCGCTGCCGGCGCCAGTAACGACGATAACCTGACCGCGCAGGAGATCGGGCGCAAAAACGGTTTTTTGCTGCGCGAGTACGTCATTACTAATTGACTCGGTAGACACTGTGGACATCAAGATACGCTAAGTCGCTCACGAGAAATAACTAAGGTGCAAACCTCGATCGTATCAGCACCGATTTCGAGGAGATTAATCTCCGTTTCCCACATGTAGCCCCAGCCCTCATGAATTTGCACCACCTCACTCACTACTTTGTCTACAGTATTCGCCGTAACCATCAACGATGCTGCCGTCATGACGTGAATCGTACCGCGTCCACCGCCAATCTCAAGATCATTTGCTGCCGCCAAAACCCGCTACGCATAAGTTTTCATGGATTCGATCCAAACGAACATATCAATAATTCAGGAGCGGCAACATCACCGCAGTAGGGCAAACGCGGTGAGCCATGGACGCGATGACAATCTAGGCTAAGGACCCGAGATCGTTGGCGTTAGCCGCCTGTGAAGACGTTGCTGAGATATGCGCCGGCGACGATTGCGCGACGCGGAGAGGGGGTAGCAGTGCAACAGTTCAAATGAACAAGCAGGCAGCGCCGTAGGATGCGCTGTTTTGCAGCGAAATCATTATGCATCTACGACTGGGGTGCCGGCCTGCGCACGCGGTGGCGAGGTAGGCGCCGCGGGGACTTCGATTTCACTTGCGAGTAGCTCGCTCACGAGGCGCAACTCCGTGAGCAAGCTCGTGACTTCTGCAAACAGATCTTGATGGCTATTCTCGCTCGAGACTTCAAGCGCTGCCGCCATCGCGGCGAGGCGCTCAGCACCGAGCTGTAGCGCGCTAGAAGCGCAGTACCGCGCGGCGCGGTGCAATGCTATTCTGTCGTCCGTCGCGACCGCACTTTGCAGCTTTTCAACTAAGCGCGGCACGGACTGTAAAAACGTGCTCACGACGCGGCTTAAGACATCTTCCTGTCCTGGCCGCTGGAGTGCGCGAATTTCATCTAGTGCGTTCGCGTTTAGACGCGGTTCCGTCATTTCGGTTGCGAGTGCAACTGTAGGCTGCTCGGGAGCGCTTGGCAGCGACGGCAGCCAGCGCTGCAACTTTTCTTCTAAGTCAGCTTGCTTGAACGGTTTGCTGACATAATCATCCATGCCCGCTGCAATGCAGTTTTCACGGTCACCTTCGAGGGCATTGGCGGTGACCGCGATGATAGGCAGGCGTTGCGAACTTTTGCTCTGCGCCTCGCGTGTGCGGAGCTCGCGCGCCGTCCGGAACCCGTCTATAACCGGCATCTGGCAATCCATCAGGATTGCATCATAGCGCTTGCTGGGGTCATCGAAGCGCTGCAACACCGCCTCGCCGTTCGTGACAATATCGAACCCGAAGCCAAGCGAGGTTAGCATCGCACTCATTAGTTCCTGATTCACTAAATTGTCCTCCGCGACGAGGATCTGTAACGGCCTGTGATTATTTTCAGTGCTGCTAGCAACGACGTCGGGAACTAGTCCGTCGGCGGCGTCGAGCTGGGGGCCCGGCAGCGCCGTAGCGCGCCCGTCCATATCTCGGTTTGCTGGCGCCGTAAGGCATTTCTTTAACGGCACCTCGAAAGTAAAAACCGAACCTAATCCTTTCTCGCTAACGACGCGTATATCCCCGTGCATCAACGTCGCTAGGCGTTTACTGATTGCCAAACCGAGACCGGTGCCGGATTCCTGCGCACCTTGCGCTACGTCCACTTGTGTAAAGGACTCGAATATATCCTGCACGGCGTCTGCACTGATACCGACGCCTGTGTCCTGAACGTCGAACGATAAACGGCAAAAATCTCCATCTTCAATGCAACCCACCGTCAGTTGCACACTGCCTTCGTGGGTAAACTTGATGGCGTTACCGAGTAGATTTGTCAAAACCTGACCGATTCGGTCGGGATCGCCAAGATAATTGTCGTGCACTGCGTCAGGGCAATGCCACTCTAGGACGAGCCCCTTGCGGCGTGCCAAAGCAGCGACGCTAGCCATCGTATTTTCAACCAATACGCGTAACTTAAATTGCGTCGGGCGCAGTTCGAACTTGCCCGCCTCGATTTTTGAAAAATCGAGAATATCGTTCACTAAACTGAGCAACGCTTCGGCAGAATGATGGGCAACTTTGACGTAGCGTCGTTGGCGCTCGTCAAGTTGCGAATGCAACAGCAGCTCGGTCATACCCAAGATGCCGTTCATCGGTGTGCGGATGTCGTGGCTCATCGAGGCCAAAAATTGTGACTTCGCACGATTTGCCTCTTCTGCCGCGTCCTTGGCGAGTCGCAGCTCAACAATTTGTTCGTCGACTAAGCCCTGCAATTCTCGCTGCGACGCCGACAACCTTTGCTCACGGTGCTCGATTCGGGCCAAGATTTCGTTGAACGCATCGGCGAATACACGCAAAGCGCCCCGATATTGTCCCGTGATCCGCAAGTGGTATTGGCGGCTGCCAACGATGTCACGGATGTTTCTGACGAGATGCTCTATAGATTGATTTACCTGGCGTCGCAATGGCACCGTCAACACCAACCCGACGCCCAACGCGACGAGCAATAACAAACCTTTGTGTCCGAGCGAACGCAAAATTTCGGCACCGGTGGGGCGCATGTTGATCGTCACCTGCAACGTGCCGAGAATTTTACCGTTAGGCGCCGTGATGGTGCGAACCACGAACAGGTGGGGGTTGATAAATTCCCGCCAGTCGAGGTGGACGTCACCACTATTATCGAGCCCTGCCCGCGCCTCTTTGGCCGCGACATCGCGCTGCGCACCGCCAGACTTGCCTAATAACGCATTGTCTCGACTATAAACGGCCGCCCCGACAAAACGCGACGGCAAAACCGACAGGGTGCGCGCTAAGCTTTCCGGCGTGCTCGTCGGATCTTGTAGCAGCTCGCCGAGACGCTCGCCTAGGCGCGCCAGCGCCACGTTCAACCGTCCTTGTTCGATGCGACGCGCGTAGTGCGCATGATGAAACACGGCCGCGATGAGTACGACGCAGCCGACGAATGCCGCCAACAACAACATTTGGCAGTTGAGCGAGTTCGTACGGCTTGAAGCAGATGTCGGTTTCATCGGTTTCAGCGAACGGCGTGTTGGCCCCGCACGCTCGTCCAACTCCAGGGGTCTTCAGTGTGAGACAGGAAATGCCCACTCTGATAGCGGTTAGCGCCGCTAGATCTTGAGATCCCCAGGCGCTGGTGCTCGCCTGTATCTAAGGATTTAAATGGGGTAATTGTTCCCGTTTTGGTGCTGAGGTCGGGTAAGACGAGAGCCGGGTCAAAGATCGCGCCGGCGGCTCATCTAAACTTAAACATAACGGAATCGCCGGGTCGCTCGCTCGGCGTCGCCCACGGGTGCAGAAGGAAGCCGATTTGACTAAATTAGAACTTGCCGCGGTCTTAAAACTACTAAACACCGTCGAAGCTCGGCGCAAAGCGGCCCGTACCCGGGGATGGCGCGGACTATGCGCTTTTCGCGCCTCGCCCTGGAAACAGATCTACAACACCTTATTTGTGCGCGCGGAATCATCTGCCCTATTGCGGCCACTGCCGAATCTCAGACACCCCACCCGGGACTCGCGGCGACGGCGCCTGCAGGCCTTGCTCGGCGACAATGTTGCCCTGCTCGACGTGCTGCGCCTAGCTGCGGTTATTTTACTGGCAGAGATCGTCGTCTCTAGCCGTGACCGGATGCTCGGCGTCACGATCATCAGCTTAGCGACGATTTTATTCGCCTACCGACGCTGGCTCGAAGCGCGCTACCTGGCGCATTGCGTCTGTATCGACGGCCTCACCGGGATGTGCAATCGCCAACACGCATTTTGGGAACTGGAAGCCGCGCTACGACTGGCGCATCGTTACAAGCGTCCGCTGTCATTAATCGTATTTGACCTCGACGAATTCAAGCACATAAATGATCACTATGGCCATCTCGTTGGCGATCGTGTTTTGATCGCGGTCGCAGAAATCACGTTTCAGACTATCCGCGCGACGGATATTGCGGCACGCTGGGGCGGCGAGGAATTTATCGTTATCATGCCGGAATCTGATTTTTCCTGTGCCGTCGCGCTCGCAGAACGGCTACGCGTTGCGATCGCTCGCGGGTCGGGTCACGACAACACCCCCCAGGCGACCGCTAGCTTCGGGGTTGCCGAACTGCAGGCGAAAGAAACGCTAAATGCCTTCGTTGAACGCGCCGATCACGCTTTATACGAAGCAAAAACCAGAGGTCGCAATCAAGTGATCCAAGCCGTGCGGTAATGAGTTTGCGCTTAGGTCGGGGATGTCGCCACCTCGATGCGGTGCGTCCATCCATAGGGATCTGCTGTGCGACCGTATTGAATGGCCGTTAATTCGTCGAATAAGCGCCGCGCCCAAGGCCCAGCTTGTCCCTCATTAAGCACTAGATCACGTCCTTGAAAGCCGAGGCGCGTGACAGGCGCAACGACCGCCCCGGTGCCCATACCAAATATCTCGGTGATCTCACCCGTTTCGATATCGCGGGCGACTTCGTGTATGTCGATTTTGTCTTCCACCGTGTCAAGACCAAGATTCTGCGCCAACACTAAAATGGATTCACGGGTTACGCCGTGCAAGATCGCGCCGGATAAACTCGGCGTACGTAGCATCGTATGGCGATACACAAACGCGATATTCATCGCGCCAACTTCATCGACAAATCGTCGCTCTACACCGTCCAACCACAAGACTTGCTCATAACCGGCGGCCAGCGCGGCTTCGGTTGCAGCGATGCTCGCCGCGTAGTTCCCGGGCGTTTTCGCTTCCCCCGTACCGCCGCGCACCGCGCGCACGCAATCTTCCGATGTCAACACTGAAATCGGGGCGAAACCGCCCGCAAAATACGGTGCGACCGGGCTCATGATGATGTAATGCAAGCACTCTAGCGGCGCACGCACAGCGAGCGCCGCTTCGCTCGCGACGATAACCGGTCGGATATAGAGCGCCGCGTGCTCTTGATAGGGGACCCAGCGATGCTCTAAGCGTACCAGCTCCTCGATCGCTCGCCGATGAAAGTCGACATCGACAATCGGTAAGCCCATGCGTTCCGCCGAAGCATTGAAGCGCTGCATATTCCGATCGAGGCGAAATAAGTTTATAGCGCCGTCCGGACGTCGATAGGCCTTAGTGCCTTCGAATATCATTTGCCCGTTGTGAAATACCTGCGCCGCCGGCGACAAGGTGAGCGGCGCATAGGGGCCGATGAGGGGCGCGTGCCAGCCGCGCTCGCGATCGTAGCGTTGCGAGAACATGCGATCCGTAAAGTGGCAACCAAAACCCAATGCTGCGGGCAACGTCTTGGGATCGCGCTCTGTGACCGGCGCGAGGGGAATTGCGAGCGGCTGATTCATACGCCGATCTTACCAGCCATCGACCCCGTAGAACGCATCTATCGGTGCCCAGCGGGCGTCACAGCTACCCTCCAAGGCCGGGGCCGCCAGTAGCGGTGACTTAACAAACTTTAGGTGCGGATATCGCCGTTACGGATCAAAAGCCGATCCCGAGCGAGATGCCCGCGGTCCAACTATCGTTGCTGGGATCGGTATTCAACGTCAGACCGGCGTTACGCGCGGCCGCGACCGCAGCGCTCGAATAATCTGGATCGGTCAAGTCGGCGGCCCAGTGATAGCGAACATCTGCGCCCAGGGTAATACCCGGCAACAATTCATAATCGAGGCCCGCGGCGAACTGAATACCGACGTCCAAATAATTCGTGCTGTCTGACGGCGGCGAAATCACATTAACGTCAAAGCCAGCGGGAATAATCCAAGGACGAAGCCGATGTCCGGCGCGGAATTTTAGTTTCGGTGAAGCGCTCACGGTGAGCATCGTCATTTCTTCGTTGCCGGTAATGCCGGTGCAATTCAACGCACCGGGCACACCGCCCGCACCTATTTCGTTCAACAACAGACATTCCGCAACCGGGCCAATCAAATGGACTTCTTCATCACCCAAATTGCGGAATTCCACCGACAGCTCTGCTAACGCCCACGTGCCCGGCAACAGCCCAAACGTGTCTGGGGAGAGGAGGAAATCAAAGCCACCACCAAAATACCAACCGCTATCGTCATTATTAACGGTCGAACCTAAACCCAGCGCGGCCGGCACATTAAGCATATCGGTAAAGGCGCCATTGCTGCGGTCTTCGTTGAGGTTCGCCCAACCACCACGAAAAAACACCCGATTGCCCTTGATCGCCGCCGGCAAGGAAGGTGGTTCTTGTTGTTCGACGGTAGCGACTCGCTGCTCGATCGCGGCGACGGTTTGCGCTTGGCGGGGTTCATCTTGAGCAAGCTTATTGAGCTCGGCACGCAGCGCGCTCATCTCGCGTTCCATTTGCGCGAGGCGCGCTTGTAACTCGGCTACGGCATCAGGCGTAGCAACAGGTTCAAAGTCGTCCATACTGTCGGCGGCGACGACAGTCGCTGCGGACGTTAACAAAACGAGCACAGCCGCGCGTAAGAATCGATTGCCTCGAGAGGCCCACCAGATATTCATGAATACTCCCCTAAGTTTTCGTGTAGGTTTGATAGAAGTCACTCTAACACTTGCTGCCCGACCAGCGCCCCGCATTTGCGCTATAAGTGATCATATGAAGGTTGCCTTGAAAGACGCTGCTAACGATTGACATAGATCAAGTCAACTTATCTCGAGGCCAGAAAATTGCTCAATGGCGAAGTCGGTGGGCACGCAAATTCTCGATCCCCGCGCTTGCTAAACGTGTCGCAAAATCAGCGTCCAGCGGTAGGTGTTGAACCAACAAGCGAAACCATATCGCTCCGTAGATCATATCGAGCGCAACGTCGACATCGATACGCGGATCAAATTCGCCGCTCGCAATACCGCGCTCGAGCAAAGTTCTCGCGGTACGACGCCGTGTGCGTAAAAACGCTTCGTTGAAGTGCTCCAAAACGTCGGCATCGCATTGACCGGCGGCAATGATCTGCGCCACCACACGCCCCTGCGGTCCGGTCAAGACGCTCACCACACGTTTAATATGCCGCTCGATGGCCATCGCGGCAGTAGGTGCATCGTCGAATGCGCTCTTGGGGGCGAACTCTGCTAAAAATGCATCAATGACGACGGTGCCTTTATTCGGCCACCAGCGATAGATCGTTGCTTTACCAACCCCGGCCTCACGCGCAATTGTTTCGATAGCAAGGTTCTCCAAAGGTTGCTCTTTCAGTAATTTCGCGGTCGCTTTTAATATCGCTACGCGAGCATTTTCACAGCGCGGTCGCCCCGGGCGCCGAGGTGTCTCATCGGTTGCTAATGAAGACATCAGTTATTGGTCCCGTACTAAAAGATCCGCACTGAGGCTAACAGGGCCAGATGGATAAATAAACCCCCTCGAAAAATGCCAAGTAAACGCCGCGTATGGCGCACCACGTCGCTACGTCGTACGCTTGTCAAACGCCTGCCTGGCCGTGTCTGCCAGTTTCGGCGCCGCGCCGCCCTCTAGCGCTCGATCCATTGTCCCCACCCGGGAGGAGATGCTTATGGCCATGCAAACGATAAATCCGATCAGTATCATGACGCCATTCAACAATGCCTATGTCCATGGCGTGCTCGTGCCACCGAACGCGCGCGTGCTGCACACCGCCGGGCAAATCGGCATGGCGCCGGACGGCAGTATCGCCGCCGACGCTGCCGCACAAGCAGAACAGTTATGGCTAAACTTAATGGCCATTCTTCGCGCGGCGCAGATGAGTGCACGCGATATCGTAAAGCTAACCACCTATTTCGTGGCTGCGGATCACTACCCCGCCTATGCTGCCGCTCGCGCACGACATCTCGGCGGCCATAAACCCGCCTCGACGGCCGTGTGCGTTGCCCAACTGCTAAAACCGGAGTGGTTGATGGAAGTAGAAATGATCGCCGCTCAAGCAAGCTGAGCGGCAGTACCGCGACGCGATTCGCGTAGCTATGTGCAGCTAACGCCGCGCGTGGCTATGAATAAAATCGCGCACCCGCGGATAGATCTCGGTGCGCCACTTGGCGCCGTTAAACACGCCGTAATGCCCGACCCCGGCTTGCACGTGATCGGTCCGCCAAGCCGAAGGGATGTTCACGCATAAGTCGTGTGCAGCTTGTGTTTGCCCGATGCCGGAAATATCGTCGCGTTCGCCCTCCACCGTCATGAGCGCAGTTTTGCGCATCGCCGCGGGCCTCACCAGGCGTCCCCCATGCCGCATCCGCCCTTCGGGCAAATCGTGTTCCTGAAACACGACTCGAATCGTTTGCAGATAATACTCAGCGGTCAAATCCATAACCGCCAAATATTCATCATAGAATTTTTTGTGCGCAGTGACCGAATCGCCATCACCGACGATGAGATCTTGAAACAGCTTTTGGTGTGCGTTGAGGTGGCGGTCGAGATTCATTGTCATGAATCCCGTGAGCTGTAAAAAGCCCGGATAGACGCGGCGTCCCCAACCGGGATTTGGCCAGGGTACGCGCAAAATTACGTTTTGCTCGAACCACTCTATTGGTTTTGTAGTCGCCAGTATGTTCGGTTGTGTCGGGCTCCGCCGAGTATCGATTGGCGAACCCATAAGTACCACCGAAGCCGGCTGACAGGGATCGTCTTCCGCGGCTAACAACGAGCTCGCCGCTAGCACCGCCGGTCCAGGTTGACACACCGCGAGCACATTCGTACGCGGACCTAAGTGACGCAAAAACGCCAAGAGGTAGTCGATGTAACTATCGAGATCAAAACCGCCCGCCGTTAAGGGAACTTCTCGTGCATCACGCCAATCGGTGATATAAACATCATGATTTTGCAACATGGCGCGTACCGTACCGCGCAGCAACGTCGCGTAGTGACCCGACATTGGTGCGACGATCAGGGTAACCGGATCGTCGCGGTGCTGGGTGGGAAGGCGCGCTGGGTCACGCCGAAAGTGCAGCAAATCGCCAAAATCTAGCGACTTCACCACGGTGGTCGTAACCGGTACCCGACGCCCGCTGACCAGCACTTCGTTGAGACCGAATTCGGGTTTGCCGTACTGGCGGGTGGCACGCTCGAATAGCTGCCAACCCGCGCTGAGCGCGCGCACCGGATACGTGTAAGTCCAGGGATTCCAGGGATGCGTCCACCAAAAGTGTTGCCATTGGCCTATCGTTCTAAGGGGCGCAACAGCGGCGTGATTGAGTTCGTAGAGTTGGTATAGCATGGCCTCACCTAAGCACATTATCTCGGGCATCTATATTAGAGTGCCAGTATAGCGTGCCATTGTGCGATTGCAGCATAGGTACGTGGCCAAAGCGAGGATTTACGTTACGAACTGTATCGTTGTCTACTCGGTACGGTATGATTTCCTATCTGATTGACTGATCGAGAGTCGGCATTTTCAGCGCTGCGCGCATGTCGTTGGACGAAGCGCAAGCTAGCGTGTGCTTGTTCGCAACCAACTTCACGCGAATAACGCGATACCAGGAGAACATGATGAAATTTAGTCTGCACGTGCAAACTCGGATCTCGGACTGGCAGATTGCCAAAGATCTAGAGGATATGGGCTACGACGCCTGTTGGTTTCCGGATACCCAGATGATGTGGTCGGATTGCTACGCAACCATGGCCTTGGCGGCAGCGAACACCTCGACAATAAAGATCGGCACGGGGGTCGCCATCACCGGTACGCGCATCGCGCCGACCACGGCCGCGGCGATTTCATCGATCAATGTGTTAGCGCCTGGACGAACCTTTATCGGCATCGGTACCGGCCACACCGCCATGCGTGTGATGGGACAAGATCCAATGAAAGTTAAAGCCTTTCGCGAATATTTGCGCGTCCTGCGAACAATGCTCCACGACGATGTGTGTGATTACACCTACAACGACAAAACGACCAACATCCGCTGGCAACACCATGGCGGCGGATTCCGTAATACCTGGGACCACATTCCGATCTATGTCGCCGCCAACGGGCCGTTAGCATTGCGCGCCGCGGGCGCGTATGGGGACGGCTTGATCTCGATATTCAATGAACAACCAGAAGTCATGCAAGCAAACTTGGAGCTGGTCGGTAAAGGTGCCCAAAAACTCGACCGGGCTTTACCGGACGACTATCACACGGTCGCCCTGTGCCATGCCGTGGTTTTGCGACCGGGCGAGAAACTAAGCGATCATCGCGTGATTGAAACGGCCGGCTCTTGGGCCGTAACGGCGTTGCATTTTGTCTACGAAGTGTGGCGCTACGTCAATGACGATAGCGTGATCCCCGGATATATGCTCAATGTGTGGGATCAATATCTCGAACGCGTTAAGGCGTTTCCTTGTGCACCAGAGGATGTGCACCAAATGCTCCACGCCGGCCATTGTAGCTACTATATGCCCGAGGAGCGCGAGCTGATCACACCGGAATTAATCAAGGGCACCTGCCTGGTCGGCGAACCAGCCGAAATCGCTGAACAACTCCGCAGCGCACATCGCGCCGGGCTCAAAGAAGCGAGCTTGCTACCACCGTTGATGCATTTACGTGAGGTGGCGCGCGATTTTGCGCATAAAGTGATCCCGTTGCTATAGCCTCGGCCTGGCGATAAGCGCTCCGCTTAATCCACCGTGACGGATAAAGTAGCAGCTGGTGCTTAGGGTACGATGCATTTTGTCATTCTGGGTGCGGGTGCCTTAGGTTCGATCCTAGCGGCGCACTTGCACGACGCGGGACATCGCGTCCAGCTAATGGCGCGCGGACAGCGTGCTGAGTTTTTGCGTACGCGTGGCGTTACGCTGACCGGTCTTACGCGTCGCAACGCACACTGCGAAATCATCACCGATCCCGCGCTCGTCATTGGTGCCGATACCCTGATCGTTACCGTCAAGACGTATGACATGGTCGAGGCCTTGACACCGCTTCGGGATGCGGATTTCACTACAGTCTTATCCGTGCAAAACGGTGTGTTGAAAAACGTGCAACTGGGCGATGTTTTCGGCGCGCGCAAAGTACTGGGCGCGATGTCGGATTTCAGCGGCGAATTGTTATCCTCGGGTGAGGTCGAGTTTACCCGCAATATATGCCTGCACCTCGGCGAGCCCGAAACCGCAGCGAGCAGCGCGCGCGCGCAACACTTGGCCGCCACCATCGATGCGGCTGGGATCAACGCCCGTGCGGTTAGCGACATCACCAGCGTGGAATGGTCGAAATACGTCGTGTGGGTCGCGATGATGGTGATTTCGGTATTGACACGCTTGCAAACTTGGCGCTATTTCGCGGATCCCGACAGTGCCCGCATGATGGTAACGATCGTGCGTGAAATGGCGCACATCGCCGCGGCAAAAGAGATTAAGCTGCAAAACCTCTCACCCTTGCCGGCACGGGTGCTCCTCGACGGTAGCCTCGAGGCCGCCACCGCGACCGTTCAAGACGTTGGCGAGACGCTGCAAGCGCAAGCGCCCGAGCATCGCATGTCCAGTTTGCAAGATTTGCTGCGCCAAAGACCTTTAGAACTCGAAGAAACCGTTGGCTATGCGCTGCACTTAGCGGATACGCTCCAGATGGATATGCCCTGCACCCGGAGCTGTTATCATCTGGTACGCGCCGTGAACGCGAACTTTTGCCGCGCGTAGCGGTCTATCGTTCCGCATCTCAACACCTCCAACTCGCCGCGGGCAAATGATTGGGGCCAAATTGCTGCTTGGCAACATTCAGCGGAAATTCACCGCTGGCCGTATATACTTCTGTAAAATCAATGGGGTAAAGTCAACATCAAAAAGTATTTTCTAGTTGGCGCCGCGTGCTTTTCAACGTGGGCTAGTACGGCTATTGGCGATGAAGTGAACAGCCCCGTGGTCGAGCAATTCGCGCCCTCGAGCAGCGATGCGTGCGTCGCGAACGTCGTTGATACACCGCTTGAAAACGCCATCGGCTCGGTCGGATTTATGCACAATTTGGCCGAACATCCCAAATCGATCCGCGCGATCGCCAAACGTCTACTGAATAATGCGGTCGACAAACAAGCCTCCCAGGCGACCCCCGTTTGCGCCACCCAATGCTCGAACGCGCACTCGGAAATACTTTACCGCGTTACCCCCACGGCGTTTCTTTCCGAGCCAGAGCAGGACCCCGTGTGCCTCGCCTTTGAAGCCGATAGCGACGAACACCCCTTAACGTTCACGCCCCAGCGGTTTAGCGATGTCGAGGAGATGAACGAATGGATCATGGAATTCTCTCAAGGCCGAGGGGATCTAGGCAAACAGCTCTATGACCAATGTTCATCGAACTGTAGCCCTCGTTATACGTTTACCATTACCCACGTTGCCTCTGGCCTGCTCGTCGACACGGCGGTGCAATGTGGCCTCGCGCGTGACCGCAAAGTAGACGATTACCGCATCTCGACGGTGATCCGCACGAGCTGCCTGGCAGCGGACACTTTGGCCGCAGAATGATCCTGGCTAGCCGTCGGACGTAGGCAAACGTAGCGAGCAAGGTGAGGGGCCAAGGCACGAGTAACCGCCGTATCGACGTTAAGCCCATATCTGCTAAAACACGCCCGGATCTGAGCTCGAATCCGGGCTCGAATCCTGCTTGGCTGCGACTGGCGAGTATCGTCGCATGGCCAGGTTTATTGCTGTCCAGCTGCCTGATAATGGCGCTAGGCTTCAGCGCCGAGGCAACCACATGGTATTTCAATCTGTCCTATTTATGGATCGTCGCCTGGCTCGCTTTGCTCGAGCGCTTGCTGCCTTTCCGCGACGCTTGGTTGGACAACGATGGCCAGATGGCAGCGGATCTGTCTCACACCGTGTTGAACAAGGGTTTGGTGCAATTGCTGGTCGTCAGTTTTGTCGGCGCCGATCTGCTTGGCGCACGTGAGGCGACGGTATTGGGTCAGCTGGCACTACCGTGGCAAGTTTTGATCGGCCTAGTCGGCGCCGAATTTGGCCTCTATTGGATGCATAGGCTCGATCATGAATGGCCGTTTTTGTGGCGTTTTCACGCAGTGCACCACAGCGTAAAACGTTTATGGTTTTGGAACACCGGCCGTTTCCACTTTGTCGACTCCCTCGACAGCGTTGCCGCGAGCTTGCCATTTTTATTGCTCAGTGGAATCTCTATGGACGCCATCATTTGGGTAAGTGCGATTACGGCGTATATCGGCGTTCTCACTCACTGCAACCTGGCGACGCGTTGCGGTCCCTTGAATTACATTTTCAATACGCCCAATTTGCATCGTTGGCACCACTCTCTACAACAAGAGATCGGGAATAACAACTACGGTGAGAATCTTATGCTGTGGGATATGATTTTCGGTACGTTCTACCACCGTCCGGGAAGCAGCGTCGCAGATATCGGCATCAAAGAACACATGCCACGCAATTTCATCGCCCAACTCTACGCGCCGTTCGTATGGCAACGCTACCAAGCAGCCCATTCTACTCCTGGCAACGCCTAACGCATTAACTTGCTTTAGGGCACTACAGGATCGTTCGCTAGACGACGTCGACGCCATCGGATCAAGCGCCATAACAAACCCATGCTGTGCCGAAACCACAGCTTACCGGGATCGATACCTGCGGCACGCGCAATCATAAAACCCGCGCTCTTTATATGTCTGGGCTGATAGAGGCCTAACGCACGCCGCCAGTAAGCGCGCGAACACAGCCGTCGATCGTAGCTTGGCGGCGCACTCGTAGCAGCGAAATTTGCGCTATAGAAGGCATAAGATAATTCATCATCATCGGTTTCTTTGACCCGCCCGAGCGCGATCTGAACTCGCCGCCACCCGCGCAGGGGTTGGCCGTCTAAATAACGTTGCAAATGCGCGTGAAAAAGGCGGTAGTGCTGCGCTTCATCTTGGGCAATAAAAACGCAAATTTGTTTCAACACCGGATCGTCGGTGGCATCGCGAATTGCCGCATAAAACGAACACGTCCCCGACTCAACGACGCAGCGTGCGACGAGCTCGCCCGCACGTGAGCCGCGTACAGATTCGGTGGCTTCTAAGGGCAAACGATAACCCGCACGAAAATTGGCGAGCGCGTGTTCAAACGAAAATTCAGGGTCGACCAATTCAGCCCAACGGCCGAGCGCATCACCGTGTTGCCGTTCCTCGTGGCCCCATCGATCGACGGCAGCGCAAAACACGTGATCGTTGCCAAAGACATTGCGCAAATAAGTAACGTAATCGGCACTATTCGCTTCAACGAGAGCGGCTGTCTTGACCGTTTCTAGCAGCTCAGACGACACCCTGGTAGGTGTCAACCTATCCCAGGCAATATCCGACAAAGACCAATGATCATAAGGCATTGCGGCCGCGGACATGTTTTAGGTTCCTCCTGCTTAACTAAGCACCAATCGTTCAGCTTGCTTTCATGCATTCGCCGCGCAAGCCATGTATATTGTGTCGCATTGAATCATGCGCGCCTATATGCAGCGTCTGCCCCGAATCTTTTCGAACTACATCGATATAAGCTCGATTGCAGCAGGGTTCGGTCCCCAGCTCGCCACCGAGCGTTACTCCGGTAACCACCATGCTGCACCGTCCATGTTGCACTATTGAACCGCATTTACCGGACAAACTCGGCAGATTGCGCACCCCGGTCGCCTACCTCGCGGATCGCATACTGGGCTTTCACGCCTTAACGCAACGTTACCGGGGCGTACCGCCTGCGCGCGATGCAAGACATTTCGTGGCACTGGCACTCGAAGAACTCAAAGTAACGACGATCGTCAGCGCCGACGAGCGCATGCGCATCCCCGCGCAAGGTCCGTGCGTGGTGGTGGCAAACCATCCCCACGGCGGCATCGATGGCCTCATCGTGATGGACTTACTACTGCGTATGCGCCACGACGTACGGGTGATGGCCAATTACTTTCTCGGCATGTTCGCGGAGTTGCGTCCACTATTTCTACCCGTCGATCCCTTCGGCGGCGCGCGCGCGCGACGCACGAATATTACCGCTTCACGCGCGGCCCGCAACTGGCTCGATAACGCCGGCATATTGGTATTGTTTCCGAGTGGAGAAGTTTCGAACCTGGATTTGCTGGCACGTCGAATTGTCGATCCGCCCTGGGATCCCGGTGTCGCGCGACTCGCAGCAGCAGCGGGTGCACCGGTAGTACCGCTGCACATCGGCGGCCGTAACAGTATACGATTTCAGCTCAGTGGACTCCTACACCCCGCGTTCCGCACGGCACTGTTGCTGCGCGAGATGCTGTCAAAAAAACAACGCGACGTCGTCGTCCGCGTCGGCGAACCGGTGCCGCGCGACATTCTCGATGAACTCGGCGACTATCGGCGGCAAGTAAATTATCTGCGCACTAAGACCTATTTGCTCGGTGCACGCAGCAACGCGCGTATGGCGTTAACGCGAGCCGGTAGGAAGACCGCATCTACCGAGGACGTCATTGCGCCCATACCGGCGACCGCAATGGCCGCGGAAATTGCCGCGCTACCGCCCGCACAGTGTTTGGTGGACAGTGGTGATTTTCGCGTCTTCTATGCCGCTGCCGATGACATCCCCCATACTTTGCAAGAAATCGGACGCCTACGAGAGCTATCCTTTCGTGAAGTCGGGGAAGGCACCGGCAAGGGTCTGGACCTCGATTTATATGACGCTTACTACTTACATCTATTCGTCTGGAACGTGAGAGAGCGAGCCATCGTGGGCGGTTATCGTCTCGGTCGGGCGGACGCCATTATCAAACGCTATGGTATGCGTGGCCTTTATGTGCATTCCTTGTTTAAGCTCTCCGCGGAGCTCCGCGCCGACCTCGACCAGTCTATTGAAGTCGGTCGATCTTTTGTCCGCGCAGAATACCAGCGTAGTTACTCGGCGCTGATGTTATTGTGGAAAGGGATCTCGACTTACGTTGTCCGTAATCCGCGCTACCGGATCTTATTTGGACCGGTTAGTATCAGCAACGATTACCACCCTTTGTCGCAAAAGATCATTGTTCATTATTTGCGCGGGCATACCTACGAAACTCGACGCGCCAGTTTGGTAAAGGCGCGTCGACCGTTCAGTAGCCGCGATCCTGTGGTCGACAAAATTATCGATCTCGACGGTGTCGATCTACGTATCACCGCGGACCTGCTAAATGTTATAGAATCTGATGATCGCGGCGTACCGGTGTTATTGAGGCAATATCTAAAGCTCGGCGGGCGCATATTGGGATTCAACATCGATACGCACTTCGCGAACTCTATCGATTGCTTGTTATGGGTAGATCTCCTGCGCACCGACCCAAATCTGCTTGCGAAATATATGGGCAAGGCGGAGATCGCCGCATTTCACCGGCACCATGGCAGCGGCACCGCCACGGTCTATTCCCGGGCCCGCCAGGGGCTGTGACGATCGCGCTTAGCGCCGTTCTCTGAACGTGCAATTATTGCTGACTTTCACCTACAATGAGCTCCGCTCGAATTGGGCTATTGAGGTAGGTTGCACGTACCCCAACCCGAATCGGCACTAGCGGCGATGCGTCGCATAACGATGACAATAACTCGCGGGAGGAGGAATTACGATGAAGCGTTTATTAGCCGAATTCATCGGCACATTTTGGCTCGTACTCGGTGGTTGCGGGAGCGCGGTACTGGCCGCCGCTTTTCCGGACGTCGGCATCGGCTTGCTCGGGGTCTCTCTGGCCTTCGGGCTCACGGTATTGACGATGGCTTATGCGATCGGACATATCTCCGGTTGCCACCTCAATCCAGCCGTTTCTTTGGGCTTAGTCGCTGGAGGTCGGTTTCCTGCCGGCGATCTCGCCCCCTACATCGGCGCTCAAGTAGCCGGTGCTATTGCTGCTGGCGCTGTGCTTTATGTGATCGCCTCTGGCGCACCGGGTTTCGACGTCACAGCCGGATTTGCGTCCAACGGTTACGGGGCGCATTCGCCGGGAGGTTACTCTTTCGCGGCTGCGTTGATTTGTGAGATCGTGATGACGATGATGTTTTTGTTTATCATCATGGGCGCCACGGACAGCCGTGCCCCTGCCGGTTTCGCACCGCTCGCCATCGGCCTTGCCTTGACCTTAATCCACCTGATTTCGATTCCGGTGACCAATACCTCGGTTAATCCTGCACGGAGTACCGGGGTGGCAGTTTTCGCCGGTGGGCTGGCACTAAAACAATTGTGGCTGTTTTGGGTCGCGCCCTTGATCGGCGGATTCCTAGGCGGGGTGATTTATCGCGCCGTCGCCAGCGATGACTGAGGCCATACGCGCCCCGACGTGCTAACGCTGGGGCGCTCCTAGTACCCGAATTCTAGTCAGTTCACGCGATTAAACTGTGCAGATGCGCTAATTCGCGCTTAAGATTTCTGGTAACGAAAACCGTCGCTGAAAGTGCCCGCGGCACGGCGCGCACGGGGTCCGCCGTCCTCATCACCATCAAGGTGGGTAACCTCGCCCAGTACCGCGCGATAACCTGTAGCCGTCAACATTCGCGGTAGGTGGCCGTTCGCGATGAGATACCGATGCACGGTCGGCAGCCGATGGCAAGGTACCCACATAAATAGATGGTGTTCGAGATGATAGTTGACCCAATACGGCGCAACGAAGATCCGTTCCCACCACGCCGTCAATGTAGTGCGCGCGTTACGCATCGGATCGCGACGCTCCGGAACCGCGGCGTGCTCCGCGATATTACGCACGCGCAATGCCAGCTGTTGCCAGGTCAATAACGGCACGAGCCACAAAAATAGAAAAAAATGACCCTGTCCCAGCGCGCTCAGGATCAAGGCGAGCAGCGAATTCACCGCGAGTGGGCGCCCTAAATGGGTACCGAAGCGCCGCACGTGGGCGCGCAAACTTAGTTCGCGCGGGCCCCACGCATGGCGAAACTGCGCTCGACGTTGCGAAAACCCCGTCTGACCGGTGATATCACGGATCAGTTTGCGCCGCAGGCTTGCCCGCGAGATTGGATAATGGCCGGTCAGGACGATGTCGGGATCGTCGTCGCGTTGCGTTCTCGCGTGATGCTGCAAGTGATAGGGCCGATAGACCTCGGTGTCCGCGAACATCGGATAGGCGCAACACCATTGTGCTAGAAATCGATTTAAGCGCGGCGCCGCACACAAAATGCCATGCGCGCCATCGTGCATGAGGATCAATAAACCCAACTGGCGGCTACCAATAATGGCGATCGCGACGAGATAGGTCCACCAATGCGGAAAAACGGCGCAACAATACATCGCCAAGCCGATCACACCCCACGCATGCGCGACTAACAACAGCCCGCGAGCGTTCGTGCGGCGCTGCAGCGTCGCAATCTGCTCGCCGCTCAATAACGTGCTAGCTGCGGGTATGGTTCTCAAACGATTACACTCCTGCCGGCATGCCGTCACTCAAGGCCTACTTCGCGAGAACATCGGTGCGGCCACGACTAGGCTAAATATAACCGTTTAGGCGTGCGCGCGCAGCGTCCTCGCTGGTCAAGTCGCCGCATGCTCGTTCACCCAATTAGTGACACCATTCACACCGCCGGCACTCCACCACGATAACGCGTGCCAGCGAAAACATACCATGGTGGGTTCGCCGATCAACATCGTGGTGTGCTCGTATTGCGGGTATTTTCTCCGCAACGCGGCCTGAGCACGACCCCAATCGGGATGCTTTCCAACCACGACCTCCGCCTTCGCCTTCAGCCGTAACCACCACAAATCCGCCCAATCATCATTGTAGTAGTCGCACAACAACATCACTTGCGGTGCGCGCCGGAGCCTCTCGAGGCGACTTAACTGGGGGTTTTTTTTCGGTTTGCCGTCGATCGGTGACCATAGCGTGGCGTCTACGCGCGCCGCAACGATCGGCAATACTTCGGGGATCCCATCGTGGTCTCGTAGGCCTAGACGCAGGACTGGCATCGTATCCAGGATCGCGTGGAGGAGGTTTTCGGCGAGCGCTTGCACGTCGCGACGGCGCTAGCCCGGATATGGCACGAGGCGCTCATGGCGCACGTGCCAACGTGTTGAGATATCGGGGCTAGTCCCGAGCACCGTAATCGCGCGCCAAAGCGGCGCGAAAATCGGGGTGTGCGATCTCGATCAATGCCTGCGCCCGTGCATGCAAGTCGCGCCCTTTGAGCTTCGCTACACCGTATTCTGTCACCACACAGTCGACGCAAAATCGTGGCGTCGTGACCGGTGTACCTGCCGCAAAATGGGCGACAATTTTGGAATGCTTACCATCTTCGGTCGTTGCCGGCAGCGCGATGATCGAACGTCCTTGTGGCGACCAGAACGCCGCCTCTACATATTCCATTGAGCCGCCAGCACCGCTGAGCTGTAAGCGGCCTAAACATTCGCCGTTACTCTGACCCTGCAGGTCGATTTCGATGGCGGAGTTAATCGAAATAAATCGGGGTAGCTTGGCGAGGCGAGCGACATCGTGGGTCTCACCGGTTCCACCCATACGGATGCACGACGTGCGTCCGCAATAGTCGTAAAACGCTTGCGAACCAGCGAGCTCACCGGTTAGCACTACCGGTGTTGTCGTACAGCGTTCGAGAAAAACCTCGAGCGACTCCGTCAATAAGCCCGACAAGATCCGCACGCCCTTATGGTCCGCCATATGGGCGAGCGCATTCTCGGGCACCGCGCCGATGCCAATTTGCACCGTGGCGTGGTCGGGAATCAGCGTCATTAGATGCGCAATGATTTGTTCATCGCGGGGTTTTGGCGCCGGCGTCGAATAGGTACACAGCGCTTGGTCGGATTCCGTTGCGACGTCGATGCGCGTCAATGGGATCCGACTATCGCCGGCAGTCACGGGCATGTTGTGATTAAATTCTGCAATCACGAGGCTCGCATCGCGCACGATATCGAGATACGGACCCACCGACACCCCGAGACTGACGGTGCCGTCGGCTTGTGGCACGGAAGTCTGAATAATGACCACGTCCGGATTGATCTCGCCACCTTTGCGCACCACGCGCGTCACATCGCCGAGACGCAAAGGTACAAAGCCGATTTTGCGGGGATCGTTCTCCGCAAACAGCGCGCGCAACTTCGGTGACGCCTGCCAGGTGAGGAAGCGAAAGTTTTCCCCTAAGCCGCGCGCCAAATAGCTGTAGTTACCAAAACCAAATCCCGCCACGAGCGTAAGCCCACTAAATCGCGTGACATTGTCACTGAAGGCGGTAAACAGGTCGCGCGGTTCCGCGACACCGCCGGGCATGACCACGGTGGCACCGTCCGGGATCTGCTCAATCGCCGTTACCGGAGCAACCGTTTTCATGACTGTTCACCCACAGTCAAACACGTCGCTGCGTTCTTCATGGGGCTGGATCTAGCCGCACTGGGCTCGGGATTTTTCACGCTCGCGCAACTCACGACGCATGATTTTCCCGGTCGTTGTCAGGGGCAATGAATCAACGAATTCGATGAAACGTGGTACTTCGTGCTTCGCTAAACGCGCTTTAACCGAATCCCGTAGCTCTTCTTCTAAGGTGCCAGAAGGCGTCACACCGGTGGCCGGCAATATGAAAGCTTTGATGACCTCGGTACGCACCGGATCTGGCACGCCGATGACAGCCGCCATTTGCACCGCTGGGTGCTTGAGCAACGCGTCCTCAATTTCTCCCGGCCCGATGCGGTAGCCAGAGGAGGTAATGACATCGTCGGCGCGCCCGTGAAACCAAAAATAGCCATCCTCGTCCATCGACCCGGTATCGCCAGTGATCAACCAATCATCGATAAATTTTTCCCGCGTGGCATCCGGTTTATTTAAGTACTCTTTCAACATTACCGGGTGCGGTCGTTTCACCGCGATGTGGCCCACTACGCCGGGCGCGACTTCGTGACCTTCGTCGTCAACAATGGCGACTATCGTGCCGGGCGTAGGACGCCCTAAGGAGCCCGGTTTGATCGGCATGAGATTGCCGTTATTACCGAGCACAACATTGCACTCCGTTTGTCCGAAAGCCTCATTTATCGATATCTTAAGTTCGCGCTTAGCCCACTCGTATAGTTCCGTGCCAACCGCCTCGCCACCCGAGACCACGGTGCGCAACTTGAGATCATAGCGAGATAAGGCATCTGGGACCTGCCGCATGAGCTTCAACATCGTGGGAGTTAACAAAGCCAAGGTGACATTGTGCTGATCGAGGATCCGATAAGCATCCTCGGGGACGAAGCCTTTCATCGCCGTCGCCACCACCGTGCAGCCGTGGAACCACCCGGGCATCAGAATGTCCATTAAACCCGCCATCCAAGCCCAATCTGCCGGTGACCACAGCACGTCATGGTCTTGCGGAAAAAAATCAAACACGAATTCCAAGGAAGGCATGTGCCCTATCATCATGCGGTGGGGTTGCACGGAACCTTTTGGCATCCCCGTCGTCCCCGAGGTATAACTGATCCAGGCCACGTCTTCTGCGTGGGTACGAAAATTATCAAACTCATCGCTAGCGTTTTTGATCGCGTCCCAAAAATTACGCGCACCCGCCGCCTCCCCATCTACGATCAATACGTGCTCCAAGGCCGGACACTCAGCGCGTACTTCTGCGACCTTAGGATAATTTGCCATGTCGGTAACGAGGGCGCGTGCACGACTATCATTGAGGCGATATTGAATCGCATCAGCGCCAAACAACACCGAACAAGGGCCAGAGACCATCCCGGCTTTCCAACAAGCAACGTGCGCAATCGCGCATTCGGGGTCTTGCGCGAGTAGTAAGGTTACGCGGTCGCCGCGCTTAAGGCCGAGCGTAAGTAACGTATTCGCAAGTTGATTCGCCAGATCACGGATTTGTTGAAACGTATATGTGTGAACTTTGCGCGCTTCGTCTTCGTAGACCAAGGCAAGGCGTGCGGGATCGTCTGCCCATTGGTCACAAACGGAATCCGCGATGTTGTAGTGTTCGGGAATATCCCAAGCAAAATTCTTGTACGTCTCTTCATAAGTCTGACCACGCTTGAGCATCATTGTGCTTCTCTCCTCTGGGCTAAGTGACATCGATCGCCGCGCACGTCAACACGAGCTCGATGCGTTCTGGTACCATTTCTTTGGTCACGGCGTAAAGCTGATTGTTAGCGTACTATCTCCTACCGGCACGAAGGAAGCTATTGCCATGCCAAAATCATTACAAAACAAAGTTATCATTATAAGTGGGGGCAGCACTGGTATCGGTCGGGCGGCGGCATTCGCTTGTGTCGAGGCGGGCGCGACGGTCGTAATCGCGGATATCAATGCGGCCGCCGCCGAGATCACCGTACAGGAACTCGGTGATCGAGCCCAGTTCATAGCCACCGACGTCACCGATGCGAACCAAGTGCAAAACCTCGTTAGCAGCACGGTCGAGCGCTGCGGTGGCCTGGATGGTGCGTTTAACAACGCGGGCATTGAAGGTGATTTTGCCAATATTACGAAAATGTCCGAAGCAGCATTCGACCGTACCGTAAACGTCGATCTCAAAGGCGTGTGGTTGAGCGTGAAATATGAAATCCAGCAACTGCTCGCACAAGGACGCGGTGGTTCGATTGTAAATACCGCATCCGTTGCAGGCCTCGTCGGCACACGCGGCGGCACGGCCTACTGTGCGGCCAAACACGGCGTTGTTGGCTTGACGAAGAGCGCGGCGCTAGAATTCGCACGCAAAAAAATCCGCGTTAATGCCGTTTGCCCCGGCGTCATTCAAACACCGATGGTCGAACGTCTCAAACAAGAAAACGGTATCGATGAAGCAAGTTTTGTCGCCCAAGAACCGATGGACCGTCTCGGCGAACCCGCAGAGGTCGGCGCAGCCGTCGTGTGGCTGTTGTCGGATCAGGCATCCTTTGTCACGGGTGCCGCGATCCCGGTCGACGGCGGTTTTGTTGCGCAATGAACGTGAGGCGCTTGTGACGCTGCTGAAAACACCTACATACCATCGACAGATCAGCGTCGCCACAAACCGCGTGGCGGTACTCGCCGTGGGAATAGCACCTCTGTGATCTCATTTGAACAAAAATTCGGCGCCACGGTGATCCGCTGGCGCTACTTACTTATTGTCGGCCTCATATCGTCGATCGCTCTCGTCGGCCAGGGTGTTCGCCACCTACAATTCACGAACGAATATAAGGTTTTCTTTAGCGACGACAACCCCCAACTCCTGGCGTTCGAAGCCAGTGAAAATAAGTTTACGAAAATAGAAAACGTGATGATCGCGGTGACACCACGCGACGAAAACGTTTTCACGCCGCGAACACTGCAAGCGCTGAGCAAACTCACGGAACGCGCCTGGCAGATTCCGTACTCGAACCGGGTCGACTCGATCACGAATTTTCAACACACGCGGGCCGAAGGTGACGACCTCATTGTCGAAGACCTGGTGCACGACGCGGCCCAGTTGAATACCGACGATTGCGCCCGTATTCGTGACCTTGCGCTAAGTGAACCGCTCCTCTTAAACGCGCTTATTTCAGCGGATGCGCGCGTGGCCGCGGTCAACATCACCGTACAGTTACCGCGCGAAGATGTGGCCAAAGAATCCCCAGAAGTCGCAGCTTACGCGCGTCGATTGGCGCGCGAACTAGAAGCAGAGTATCCACATTTAAAAACTCATATTACCGGCATCATCATGATGGACGTCGCGTTCGCGGAGTCATCATTGCGCGATATGCAAACACTAATTCCGCTAAGTTTCGTGCTCATGATGGCGTTAATCGCCATTTTCGCTGGCGGCGTCCTATGCGCATTCTCGATCGCAATTGTAATATTGTTGTCCACGGTCTGCGGCATGGGCGTGGGCGGGTATATCGGTTATCCGGTCACGCCGGCATCCTCGATCGCACCGGTTATCATTTTGACGGTGTCGATCGGTAATTGCATTCATATCGTCACCACCTACCTACAACAACTCGCGCAAGGAGCGCTAAAACTGGATGCGCTGCGCGAAAGCATCGCACAGAACCTACAGCCGATCGCGCTCGCCAGTACCACGACGGCGATCGGGTTTTTGACGTTTAATTTCTCCGAAGTGCCGCCGTTTCAACACCTCGGCAACATCGTCGCGATCGGCGTACTGACCGCGTTTATATTGTCCATAACGCTGCTACCTGCGGTGCTTGCCAGCGTACCGATCACACCGCGCATACGCGACAGCGCAAGCACGACGGCTATGAACCGTTTTGCAGAATTTGTGATCAATAACCGACGAGCGCTGCTGGGGATAATGTCGTTGTTGGTGTTGGCCTTGGCGCTAAATATTCCGCGCAACGAGCTCAACGACGTTTTCGTGCGCTATTTTGGTGAAAACATCACTTTTCGTACAGATACGGATTACATCGTTGAACATTTGACCGGCTTATACCACATCGATTTCGTCATCGACGCCCATGAAGCCGGCGGTATCAGCGATCCGAATTATTTGCACCAAGCATCCGATTTCGTCGCTTGGTTGCGACAACAACCGGAAGTCGTGCACGTCGCCAGCGTGACCGATACGATGAAACGCTTAAATAAAAATATGCACGGCGACGATCCCAGCTACTACCGGCTGCCTACTAGCCGTGAGCTCGCAGCACAGTATTTATTGCTCTACGAATTTTCTTTGCCTTATGGCTTGGACCTAAACAACCAGATCAATGTCGACAAATCTTCGACACGCATTCACGTCGCGATGCAAACCCTATCGAGCAATGAAGCCATCGCATTTAATCATCGCGCCGAGGCCTGGCTTGCCCAAAATGCGCCACAGATCGCGAGCGGTGTCGGTACCGGGGTTTCCCTCATGTTCGCGAACATCGGTAAGCGCAACATCAAAGCCATGTTACTTGGCACAACGGTCGCGTTGATTTTGGTCTCCGGCATCATGCTCATCGCACTCCGCTCGATAAGGGTCGGGCTCATTAGTCTCATTCCCAATCTCGTGCCGGCGGTAATGGGATTTGGCCTGTGGGGACTGCTAGTGGGTCAAATCGGCCTGTCTTTGTCAGTTGTTGCCGGTATGACCCTGGGCATTGTGATCGACGATAGCGTGCATTTTTTGAGCAAGTATCTACGCGCACGACGGCGCGAGGGACGCCGCAGCGCGGACGCTATTCGAGCCGCCTTTGACGCCGTTGGTCGCGCCTTATGTGTGACTACTTTTGTGTTAGTCACCGGTTTTCTCGTCTTAGCATTGTCGAGTTTTGAACTAAATGCCGGCATGGGCTTACTAACCTCTGTCGTGATTACGTTCGCGTTATTAGCCGATTTCGTGCTGTTACCACCGCTGCTGATGAAACTCGAGGAGGCCGCTGATGCGCCCTAGGACGTTCGCTTTATCCCTGTTATTTATAAGCCTCCAGAGCGCCGCTATTGCGGCTACCGATGACGCGGCGCAAAAGGGTCTTGAGATCGCCACCGAGGCCGATCGCCGGGATAGTGGCTGGGTGGATCAACGTGCTGAGTTACGCATGCTGCTGCGTAACAAGCATGGTGAGGCAAGTGCTCGCGTGTTGCGCATAAGCACGCTGGAAGTCGCTGGCGATGGCGACAAAAGTTTGATCGTGTTTCACTCGCCACGTGACATCGCCGGCACGGCGTTTTTAAGCTATACCCACGCCTTAAAGCCCGATGAGCAGTGGCTTTATTTGCCCGCGTTGAAGCGTGTCAAGCGTATCGCCTCGGCGAACAAATCAGGGCCCTTTGTGGGCAGCGAATTCGCCTATGAAGACCTCACCTCACAAGAGCTCGAGAAGTATCATTATAAGTGGCTGCGCGACGAGGCTTGCGGGGCCCACCAATGCTTCGTTATCGAACGTCGTCCCGCCTACAAGAATTCAGGTTACACCCGCCAGATCGTGTGGATCGACCAAACCATCTATCAACATCGCCGAATCGAGTTCTACGATCGCAAGAATGCCCTACTAAAGACGCTCACCTCCAGCGATTATGAGCAATACCTAGAGCGTTACTGGCGGCCAGCGAGAATGAAGATGGAAAATCACCAAACGGGTAAGAGCACGTTATTGACGTGGCAGAATTACCGTTTCGGCAATGGCTTTGGCGCCCGAGAGTTCGACCAAAACACCCTCAAGCGCAGCCGCTAAAACTATTTTTACTTCAATTTATCGGCACGAACGCGGTGTGCGCCTCGTGCAATATCCGGCGGCTTAGTCGGGCACCGTACGAGGTGGTCGCAGAGCCGCGACCACCTTGTTTGCATGGTTTGTGATTGAGTCCTAAATGGGCTTAGGCGCGTCGCCGAGCGCAGAGCATACCGAGCGCGGCCGCGAACAAGCCCAAAGCGGGCGGAACCGGCACCGCGGCGATGTCGACATATGCCAAAGCATAACCGGGGATAGTGAAATCGGCATTTGAGTAATTGGGATTACCGAGAATATTGCCACCCGCGATAAAGCCCGAATGCGCCATTATCACGCCGCCTTCCATCGTCCCCGCAGCGGGATCGCCAGCGAGCAAGGGTGCGTTGACTTCGTCGTTCACTTCCGTGCCCGCGTCGTAGACCATCGATCCGCTGACAACAAAGTCGCTGCCGACGAATTGACCGCCGCTGAACAAGGGGATCGCTTGCGCGTCCAGGTTAGCGAAAAACGCATCGTTACTAGGCAACACCATCGCCGCATAGCTCAGATACCAGTCGCCGGCGCTGGGGTCGATATCGAAAGTCACACTGCCTTTGTCGCCCGGCGTCAACACCGGTGGCGTGCCTGGGCCAAACACCACTTGCTGCTGGCCGCTCGCACTAGCCGCCGAGAATGTCGCCGTTAAAGGGCCGAAATCACCGACTTCGGCAACGGCTTCAATAGCTGCTGAGGCTGCGGTGCCGGGATCTCCGAGGTCAAAACTCCCATCGTGAATGCCGATCCACACAGGTGTCGTAATGGTACCCATCATCGGCGCAAGGTTTTCTACCGCGATCCTCAAGGTAACTGCCTGTGCCGTACTCGCAACGGTTGTCCCCAGCGTGAGGGCACCGGCGATCAGCAAGGATTTTGTTTTCATGATGTACTCCTAAATTGCAGCTGACTATTTCAAACTCGATTAGTTTAGGGGTACATTGTAAAGCTAGATTAAAGCTCGGCTTCCGCGGCGCGCATACGACACCAGACGGTAAACGTCTGGCCGTCCTGGTCCAAACCTACCGCGCCGCCGAGGGCCTCGACAATGGTTTTGACGATCGTCAAGCCCAACCCCATGCCCCCGCTTTTCTTGGAGCGCGACCACTCGGGCCGGTAAAAACGCTCGAATAGCAAGGACAATTCGTCTGCAGCCACGGGGGAGAGCAGTTCGTTGGTCATGCTTAACTGCACCCAATCTGCCTCCCGGCCGAGCGCGATCCGTATCGGCGAGGAAGCCGGGCTGTAGCGCAGCGCATTTTCGAGCAAATTATCGACAACCTGCCGCATACGGCCGCGGTCAGCGAGCACTGTGGTTTGCTCCTGGTCAACCGCCTCACAGCGAATGCGTGCCGCATCGCTGGCGGAGCGCAAACGCCGCGCCTCGCAAGCGTCGCTGAGCAAAGCCGTCAGTGCCACCGGCTCCTTAGCCATGCTGGCAGCCTCGGCTTCGAAACGCGCCAGATCCAAGATATGGTTGATCAGAATGCTTAAGCGATCGGTCTCAGCGAGCATGAGCTGGAGATTCCTGGGGTCCGCCTCCAGCACCCCATCGCGAATCGACTCGATGCTGGCGCGCACATTCATCAGCGGCGTGCGCAGCTCATGCGCAACATCGGCGACCAGGGTCTTGCGCAAACGCTCGGTGTGTTCGAGGCGGTGCATCATGTGATTGAACGCCTGCGCCAGGCGTTCCAGTTCTAGCACCGAGGAGCCGGCGACTTGACCTCCAAATCGACCCTCGGCGAGCAATTCGCATTGCCGCACGAACCCTTCCAGCGGTGCGGAAACGCGGCGCCGAATCCAATAACCGAGGGCGCAAGCGACCACCAAGCCCCCGCCTAGCGCAACCAGAAAGCCGCGGTTCACCGCATGCAGAAACATCGCCTCGATCGGATCGGTCTCGAGCCCAAATTTCTTCATCAGCACCATAAAATGATCGGCGGTCAAGTAGCGCACGGCGAGATAACTAACCGACAACGCCACGACCGCGGCGGCGATGTTAGAGATCGACACTAGGCGCGCCAAACGCACTCCGCGGCGCGGCCCGTTCACGTTACTACCGCGAGTTGGTAGCCAACCCCGCGAACCGTTGCAATCGACGCACCCACGATCCCCGCATCGCGCAATTTCTTGCGCAACTTACCGATGTGAACGTCCACGACGCGATCGACTACCGGGGTACCGTCGGGATGCAACGCGTCCAACAGCTCAGCACGCGAGAAAACACGTCCCGGTTGCTTGGTGAGCACGTCCAGCAGGCGGAACTCCGCAACCGTCAGCGCCAACGGCTGCCCATCGACGGCGCTATGCATCGCCTCGACCTCTAAGTGTAAGTTGCCCACGGAACGGCCGCCGGGGGACGCTAACTGCGAGGTCGTGCGGCGCAGAATCGCCTCCGCGCGTGCCACCAATTCCCGCAGGCTGAATGGCTTAATCAGATAATCATCAGCGCCGACAGCAAAACCACGCAGCCGATCGGATTCGTCATCCCGCGCCGAGATGACGATTACCGGAATATCCGAGCAGCTACGTAAGCCGCTACAAAGCTCGTAGCCGCTCATCCCGGGCAGCATGAGATCGAGCACGATCAACGCCGGCCGCAGTCGTTTGGCGAGCGTTGAACCGTGCACCCCATCAGCGGCATGGGTAACCTTAAAGCCGTGCTGCTGCAAATAATTTGAGACCAGCTCCGCGGTACGCAGGTCATCTTCGATCAACAATAGCGAGGTACCGGAGTGGGTTGCGTTGGGTAAGCGTGAGGCCATAGGCATGCTAAGACGACTCCCGCGTGGCCTTAGTTCTGAATTCACCATATTCGTAGCACCTATTGTCAATATTCTGGATGATATCGTACAGGCATCAGGGCTCACGACGTTAATGCCGTCACAAAACAGCGCTTTAACATTTTTCGCCAGGCGACGATAACCTGCTTGTGGCCTTAATTCGGTGCGGACAGTAACCCCTGGTTAATGCGTCCCCACATGCTACCGAGCAGCAATACGGGAGTGGACCAATGTCACAACTCGAGACCCTATTCGAGGACAAAACAGCGCTATTTACCCTACCAGAAGTTTATTTCCGGATCCGAAAAATTCTCGACGACCCGCTCTCCGGGATGCCGGAAGTTGCCAAAGCCGTGCAGCTCGACCCCGCCCTGTCGACGCAATTTTTGCAGATCGCGAACAGCCCCCTGTACCGCTCGAGTTCAGAAATCACCACCATAGACCGAGCTGTTGCAGTGCTCGGTACACAACTCGTTCACGACGTGGTACTTGCCGCGGCTGTCGCCACCGCGTTTCAGGAAGTGCCGCGCGAGGTCATCGATGTGGGCTCTTTTTGGCACACGGCCGTCAAGCGGGGCGTTTACGCCCAAGTCGTTGCTAGTGAGATTGGCGTGTTGGACGCCGAGCACGTATTCATCGAAGGCTTAGTCTCGCAAATTGGTGTAATGGTGTTGCTGCAAAAAATGCCAAAAAAGCTAGTCCCGATCGTCTCCTTTGCAAATGAGAAGCAATTACCGCTGAACATCGTCGAAAAACAGGGACTTGGCTTTGATCATGCGGAAGTCGGTGCCCGCCTGCTAGCATTGTGGCAGCTCCCCGAAACACTGATCTCGGTAGTGCGCCATCAATACCAACCCGCCGACGCCGATCACTGCGCGCTCGAAACAGCGCTCGTAAATATCGCCGGCACCCTAGCAATGCGGGAGCACAATGCCGCAATTCCCTTCGATGAGACCGCGTTGTCGATCACTGAGTTGAGCGCGGAGCAGCTCGATGAACTCGCGGCGGCGGCGAGCGAACGATTCGCGACCGTCGTTAATACTTTCGGCGGTTTGCTCGTCCGCCAAGCCGCCTAGCCCTCAAGTGGAAAAAGACACCTGCAATGCTTTGGTCACCGCGTCGAGTGCCCCAATTTTACTCAAGGTAGCTGCATCTAAGGCCCGCGAGACGCCGAGCAGACCGATCGCGGTGTCCTGACCGTCCGCCGCGCCGACTTGCATGCGCGCAATATTTATCCCCGCGCCGCCCAGAATATCCCCAATCGCGCCAATCACTCCGGGTCGGTCGGCGTGATGCGTCACGACCATCTGGCCGGCTAACTCGGCCTCGACATGATAGTCATTGACACGCACTAGACGCGGGCGACGTTCATCGAACAACGTGCCCTCAAGACATAACTCGTGCCTACCCGAAGTGCCGCGAATACGTAGCAGCGACAAATAATCACGCGAATCCGGGGATACCGACTCGGTAATTTTCAGCCCCTGGCGACGCGCGATATGTGCGGCGTTGATGCGATTGACGCGCGCCGACATGTGTTGTTCCAGCAGACCGATCAGCGCTTCGCTCGCGATCGGATGGCACTCGAGTTCGGCCGCCCTACCGAACAAACCAAATTCCACCGCATCCAAGGGATGTTCCAGCATCATCGACATGAACCGCCCCAAGCGCCGCGCCAAATCCATGTACGGACCGAGCACGGCGAGCTTTTGCGGGGCAATGCTTGGCACATTGACCGCATTTTTTATCTCGCCGCGAATCAGAAACGCGGCGATCTGATGGGCTATCTCAACCCCAACCGCTGTTTGTGCCTCTTGCGTTGAAGCCCCCAAGTGCGGGGTAAAGTGAATTCTCGGCTCCTCGAACAAAGGTGAGACCAGCGGTGGTTCCTGAGCAAATACATCGAGCGCAGCACCCGCCAAGTGAGCGTTTCGAATCGCCTCCAGCAAGGCCTGCTCATCGATCAATCCACCCCGAGCGCAGTTAACGATCCGCGCGCCCTTTTTCATCTGTGCAAGGCGCTCGGCGTTCAAAAAATTGCGCGTCTCTTCCGTCAGCGGGCAATGCAAGCTTATGTAGTCGGCGTTCTCGAGCAAGGGTTCGAGTTCGCTTCGCGCCACCCCTAACTCCTCGAAAGTCGCTGGCGCCACGAAGGGATCATGCGCTAACACGCGCATCCGCAGGCTGCGGCAACGTTCGGCGACTAAACGACCGATAGTACCGAAACCGATGATGCCGACTGTTTTGCCGCTGATCTCGCTACCCACGAACTTCGCTCGCTCCCAGCGGCCATGGCGCACCGAACTATCGGCCTGGGGCAGGTGGCGACTCAAGGAGAAAATATGCGCCACGGCGAGTTCCGCGGTGGTCGTCGCATTTGCGTCCGGGGTATTGACAACCACGATGCCGCGCTCCGTAGCGGCGTTCAGATCGATGTTGTCGACACCGATCCCAGCGCGCCCGACAATGCGCAATTTGGCCGCCGCCTCGAGCAGTTCACCCTTAACTTTGGTCTCACTGCGAACCACTATCGCGTCGGCGTCGCGGGCGTGCGCGCAAGCTTCGGGTAACGCCAAACCCGGCGCAAAATCGACCTCTAGCTCCGCGTAGTCCTCCAATACGGTAAGACCTGAGGCGGCCAGTTTGTCCGCGACAAACACTTTAAACATGAACTAGATCCTTAGCTGTTAAGAACCGCGATCGACGACTGCGAATCGATGCCGGGCACCAGCGACCCACTCTCATAGCTGCGATAAGGCCCGCGAATAGGCCCAATCTAGCCACGGCAATAGGGCTTCTAAATCCCCCGTCTCCACGGTCGCACCGCCCCAAATACGCAAACCCGGTGGCGCGCTACGGTAGGCGTTAATATCGTACGCGACGCCCTCTGCATCAAGCAACGCCGCCATTATCTTCGGCACCTGGGCTCGTTGCGGTGCCGTCAAGCCCCGTAACTCAGCGCCATCGAGCTTTAGGCAGATCGAGGTCGTTGACCGCGTGGGCGGGTCATGCGCCAAAAACTCGACCCACTCGCGCACCGCGACCCACTGCTCGATGACCTTAAAATTTGCGCTGCTGCGGGCGATGAGTGCCGCAAGGCCCCCAATGCGCTGCGCCCACGCGAGGGCATCGAGATAATCTTCTACACATAACATCGAGGGCGTATTAATCGTCGCGCCGGCGAACACGGCGTCAATGAGCTGCTGCTCTTTCGTGAGGCGGAAAATTTTCGGCAACGGCCATGACGGCGTGTATGACTCGAGGCGTTCAAGCGCGCGCGGGCTCAGAACCAGCATGCCGTGCGCACCTTCACCGCCGAGGACCTTCTGCCAAGAAAACGTAACGACATCGAGTTTATGCCACGGGATGGGCATCGCAAAGACCGCCGACGTCGCGTCACAAATCGCTAAACCTTCGCGTTCCGCGGCGATCCAATCATCATGCGGAACCTTGACCCCGGATGTCGTACCATTCCAAACAAATACGCAATCGCGGTGCCAATCGACCGCATTTAGATCGGGCAAAGAACCATAGTCCGCGGTAAAAGCACGCGCATCGGCGAGTTGCAATATTGACAGGACGTCGTTAACCCAATCCCTACCAAAACTCTCCCAAGCCAGCACATCGACGCCGCGGGCACCGAGCAAATTCCACAGCGCAATTTCGACCGCACCGGTATCGGAGGCCGGCACGATCGCGATGCGGTATTCGGCCGGTATTGCGAGCAGCTCGCGGGTACGCGCGAGAGCCAGTTGCAACCGCTTCTTGCCAAGCGCGGAGCGATGCGATCGCCCGAGCAACGCCCCGTTCAAAACATCACTATGCCAACCCGGGCGTTTCGCGCAGGGGCCGGATGAAAAATAAGGGCGCAAGGGTTTGGTGTGCGGTTTTTTGTCCATGCAGTCATTCCTGAAATTCTAGTGGTATGCCAACGCCACCGCGGACCTGCCTATGCTATGGTGGCGACAGCGGTTCTGCCAGCTCGCGAGACAACCCGCGCCATGTATACTGCAGTCTACGCACCGATCTTCAATGACTACAGCGATCCGGCGCGGCTCGTAAGCCTCGCGGTCGCGGCCGAGAACGCCGGTTACGACGGTTTCTTTATCTGGGATCATCTCGCCATCGTGCCGGATGGAAGCCTCGCACTCCTCGACGCCATGACCGTTCTCGGCGCAATCGCACAAGCAACGCAACGGCTCAAGTTCGGTCCGATGATCACACCCCTCGCACGCCGTCGGCCGTGGAAACTCGCCAAAGAACTCGTCACCCTCGATCAGCTCTCCCAGGGCCGTGTTATTTTTGGCGCCGGCCTCGGCGAACCCGCGGAAGTAGAATTCAGCCGTTTCGGTGAGGATCCAACCGCGCGCGCCGCGCGTCTCGACGAGGGTTTGTTCGTGTTGCAGCAGTTGTTGTCCGGCGCCCCGCTCGATCACCGCGGTACTCACTACCAGGTTCGAGATATGTGCTTGCAGCCACCACCGTTCAACCGTCGCGAAATACCAATTTGGATCGCCGCCGCCTTGCCCGCGACTGCGGGACTGCGGCGCGCCGCCCGTTGGCATGGGGTATTTCCACTGCGGCTTCCAGAGACGCTTGCACACGGCGACGTCACCACGGTCCCCTGGCCGGAATGGTGGTTGTCGCCGGATGAATTACGCGCTGCGCTCGCCCGAGTGAACGAGTTTGGCGCTAACAAGACATGCGACGCCGTTGCCTGTGGCCGTATCAGCGCTCGAGCAGGCCGCGATGCGCGCGCGGAGATGCGTCGCTACGCTGCCGCGGGGGCGACTTGGTGGTTCGAGTGGATCGATGACGCGCCGGGCAGTTTCGATACCACACTTGCCGCGATCGCGCGCGGCTTACCGTCGTTTTAATCACGCCCGCGCACCCGCCGGCGCGAGCGGTACTCGTCGCCACAACAGCACTAAGACGATGGCAACGTTGAGCAGATTCCAAGCGATCCCGTTGATAAATGCGGCGCTGTAGGAACCGGTCCAATCGTGGATCCCGCCGGCTAACCAACCGCCCAGGGCCATGCCCAACAAAGTCGCCATAAACACGATCCCAATGCGTGCCCCGGCCTCCTGAGCGGGGAAGTACTCGCGAATGATGATCGCATAGCACGGCACGATACCACCCTGGAATAAGCCGAACAGCGCCGAGACTAAATACAGCGACACAAGCTGTTTGGCAGGCAGAAAACACAACAGCGCAAACGCTTGCAACAGGGAACTGATGAGCATAGTCGCCAAGCCGCCGATGCGGTCGACGATAAGTCCAAAGCTCAAGCGTGATATAACGCCGCAAGCCAACATCACAGCCAGCATCTGCGCACCGCGTGCCGGCGAGAAACCCAAATCACTACACAAAGCGACTAGATGTACGTGAGGCATCGACATCGCAACGCAACAACTGATCCCGGCGAGGAACAACAATCCCTGCACGGTATTGGGCGCAAAATCAATCCGCCCCGGCGACGCTGGAGATGTCACGTCGGTCGTCAGCGTTTCGTGAGGCACGGGACATCGTAACAACAGGCTCAGTGGTATATAGGTCGCGATGAGAAACACAGCAATGCCCGCGTACGTGGAACGCCAACCATAGGCAGCGGTAAAGTGCTGTACGATAGGGGGCCACAGCGCGCCACCTAGATAAACACCGCAAGCGCAGATCGCGACCGCTAGGCCGCGTCGACGAGAAAACCACATCGATACGTCGGCGAGGAGCGGTGCCGTCGTCGCCGAGCAACCGAGCAACCCAATCAGGAGACCGTGTATCAACACGAATTCGCTTAAGGTCTGCGCCCTACTGGCGACATAGAAACCTAAACCCAAAGCGCAACCACCAATTATGACCGGTAAAGTAATGCCCCAGCGATCCGCTAAGTGCCCCATAAAAATGCCGCCGAGCGCAAAACCGATCATAACGGCGCTATAAGGGATAGAAGCAGCAGCGCGTTGCACGTTGAAGTCTTGCTCTATCCATGGCAGTACGACGACAACTGCATACATTCCGACTACGCCGATCGTCATGAGCAGTAAAGCAATCGTCAACCGCAACCATGCGTAAGTCGATTCGATCTGATCGGTGTCATCCATTTTTATACTCGATCGCGATAATGGTGTAGTGACTGCTGGTGTCTGGGGTCGACACGACAACTTCCTCCGCTACTTGCCGTCCGAGCAACGCGCGCGCCAAAGGTGCATCCATGCTCAAGTATCCGCTTGCAACATCTGCCTCGTCGGGCCCGACGATGCGATAACAGTGTTCCATTCCCGCGGCATCTGTAAGCATGACTTGGGCGCCAAAAAACACTCGGGTCATATCCTCAGGGACCGTTGCGACAACTTTCAAAACCGGCATACGGCGTTGCAAGTAGCGAATGCGGCGGTCGATCTCACGCAACTCCTTCTTACGATAAATGTACTCAGCATTTTCAGAGCGATCCCCTTCGGCTGCTGCCGCTGCGAGGTGCCGCACGACGTCCGCGCGCCGCTCCCATAGTTGCTTCAGTTCCTTGTCGAGGCGGGCATACCCCGCAGCGGTAATGTAGCGCGAAGTTTGTTCAACGGGAGGACGCCAGCGACTCATAGGATAAGGCAAATTCGCTCAATGAAAATCCCGAGATTTTGTCGGCAAACGTCCCAGCAAGTGAGAATGATTTTGCAACCGTCGCACTATGACATGCACAACGTCGCCATCGCGCTGCACCGTACCGGTCACTTTAAGCAAGCTCGCGCTCAACACTTCGCGCCTTTGGGTCGCAGCCAAAGACGACCACACGATGAGATTGACGTTGCCTGTTTCGTCTTCCAAAGTCATAAAAACAACACCCGCAGCAGAACTAGGACGTTGCCGCGCAATAACTAAGCCTGCTGTATCGATCGTTATCCCATGCGCGATCTGCTGGACTTCAGCCGCGCTCAGACAACGCAAATCGCGCAGATGGGCACGTAATAAAGCGACGGGATGTCGTTCAAGTGTCAACCCAAGATTGACATAATCCGCACAAATATTCTCCCCTTCGCGGGGCGTGCGCAACATAGGGGTTGCTTCTTGAAATACCATTTCTGGCAACAAAGACGTACCTTGTTCCGCACCCAGAGCAGCCCAGTATGCCTGATGTCGATTACCGGCGAGTCCCTTCAAAGCGCCAGCTTGTGCCAGTATTTTAAAGTCGCGGCGTGAAATACCAGCGCTATTGTGCAAGTTTTCTAAGCTGATTTCGTCTACTTTTTCTCGGTGAGCAATTAAACGTTCCACCGTTTCGCGTCGCAAACCCTTTACCATACGCAAACCTAAGCGTAAGGCCGGCGCTTTAGTTGTTGCCTCGATATGCTCCAAAGTGCAATCCCAATCACTGGCAAACACATCGACCGCCCGTATTTCTACCCCATGCCGCTGCGCGTCTTGAATCAATTGTGCTGGAGCATAAAAACCCATCGGTTGGCTATTGAGCAGCGCCGCTGTGAATGCCGCCGGTTCGTGACACTTCAACCAGGCTGAAAAATAGGCTAACAAAGCAAAACTTGCAGCATGGGACTCGGGAAACCCATATTCGCCAAACCCCTGGATTTGATTGAAAATACGTTCGGCAAAAGCTTCCTCATAACCCCGGGCACGCATGCCTGCGACGAGCTTGCCACGAAAATCTTCGAGATTGCCATTGCGTCGCCAACTCGCCATGCTCCGGCGCAGCATATCCGCCTCCCCGGGAGAGAAACCCGCTGCCACCATCGCCAATTTGATGACTTGCTCTTGAAATAACGGAACGCCGAGGGTGCGCTTTAATACATCACGAACTTCATCGCTAGGATATTCAACTTTTTCTTCGCCATTCCTACGCCTCAAATAGGGATGCACCATTTCGCCTTGAATGGGCCCTGGGCGAATAATCGCGACCTCGATGACAAGATCGTAATAGCTGGCGGGGCGTAAGCGCGGCAACATCGCCATCTGTGCCCGTGACTCGATTTGAAATACACCCACCGTATCAGCCTGCTGAATCATTTTATAAGTAGCTGGGTCCTCCGGTGGAATATCTGCAAGCGAAAACGGTATGCCGCGATGAGCGCCGATCAGATCGCAAGCTCGATGCATTGCTGTCAGCATGCCTAAAGACAAACAATCCACTTTAAGCAATCCGAGCGCCTCGAGATCGTCTTTATCCCATTGGATCACCGTGCGACCAACCATAGCGGCGTTCTCGATCGGGACTAATTCGTGCAGCGGGCTATCTGAGATCACAAATCCGCCCACGTGCTGAGAAAGATGTCGCGGAAAACCAATCAATTCGCTAACCAATGATGTCATTTTCTGAATGACATCATTGTGGGGGTCAAAACCGAGCTCTCCTAAACGTTCCGTAATGCTTTTTTTGCCATCAAACCAAAACATATTCTTAGCCAAGCGATCGACCTGGCCTAAACTCATGCCCAGTGATTTCCCGACATCCCGAATAGCGCTCCGCGCACGATAGGTGACTACCGTCGCAGCTAAAGCCGCGCGTGCACGCCCATATTTTTCATAGATGTATTGAATGACTTCTTCGCGTCGTTCGTGTTCAAAATCCACATCGATATCGGGTGGTTCATTACGCTCCCGAGAAATAAAACGCTCGAACAGCATTTCCATTCGTGCGGGATCCACTTCGGTAATGCCTAACGCAAAACAAACCGCAGAATTTGCAGCCGAGCCACGCCCTTGACACAAGATGTCCCGACTACGCGCGAATTGCACGAGGTCATAAACTGTCAGAAAAAATGCTTCATAAGCCAAAGCCGCTATTAGCTCGAGCTCATGTTCGATCAAGCGCTGCACTTTGACAGGAACACCGTTTGGCCACCGTCGCACCATGCCCCGCCGAGTCAATTTACGTAAATGGTCACGTGGCGAGCTACCGTTAGAGACTAATTCACGTGGGTAACGGTAAGATAATTCACTTAGTGAAAAACTACATCGTTGAGCGATGCGTAGCGTTTCTGCCAACGCGGCCGCAGGATAAATTTTTGCGAGACGTGCGCGCGAGCGCAGATGACGCTCACTGTTTGCGAACAAAGCGTGTCCAGCCTCTGCCACGGTAGTGCCGAGGCGAATCGAAGTAATGACATCTAATAGCGCACGTCGTGAGCGAACATGCATATGCACATCGCCCGCTGCCACGATAGAAATATTGTGGCGCACGCTCAAGCCTTGCAAACGTGCTTGCAAGGCTTTATCTACACCCGTGTACAAGCATTCCAAAATCAACCAACAACGCCCCGGGAAATGCCTCGCACACCACGCCACATCTTCTTCATCTGTTGCTGGCCGTCCTGGCAACCATAAAGCGAGCGCATGTTCAAGGCGGGTTTCGAGATCACCACGCGTTAAATAATACTGACCTTTTGGACATTGCCTACGCGCATGGGTGATCAGGCTCGACACTTCCGCATAAGCCGCTGCTGAATCAACCAACAGAACCAGTCGCAAGCCATCGGCAACACGAATTTCCGTACCGATAATAAGTTTAAGATCGCTTGCCCGCGCCGCAACATGCGCACGCACGAGGCCTGCAAAGGAGCATTCATCAGTTAGCGCCAGAGCGCTGTAGCCGAGCTTCTGGGCCCGTGCAACAAGCTCTTCGGGGTGTGCTGCGCCGCGCAGAAAACTGAAATTGCTCAAACAATGAAGCTCGGCGTAGTCTGGTGACATGCTAGATGCAGGCTGGGACATCGAGTATTTTACGAGAACTGTATACATTAACAGTATAATGAGGAATGCGCATACACAAGCCCCATAGACAGACTCGTCCTGAATTCAAGTTGGTGGCACAACTTGTCGACAAGGCTGACTACGCCCGGAGAAACCGATGTATCGACTAATTGCGGCTATCGTTATCTTTATTGGCACAGTCGCGCATGCCCAGGAACAGCCACGGCAAACTGCCCAAGAACAGCTCCAAGAATTTGCCCGCGACCGCTATCAAGATACGCGCGACATATTGCTTGGCCCTCGCCTGTCGCCAAATAGTGGCGCCGCCATTGGCCTATCCTGTCATGAACTCTACGAGAGGCGTGTCGCTCTGTGGCGCGCAACCCAGGATTACGCGCCCAAGTATTTCGACGATCCCCGCAACAAAGCTGCCGTGATCTTGGGTTCGATATTTACACCAGCCTATTATTACCTGCCGTACAGCGCTTTATCGTCCTACCTGAAGTCGGTCCGCAAGGGACGACACTACGCAGAAATAGAAACCTTGCGCGACGCCTCTGCACAACAAGATTGCTTTGTCCACTATTGACAACACACCGCGCGAGTTCTGTGGATTCTCACCACGCTAGCGAAAAATTATGAGATAGCTTCCAACACCCGGTATGATGCAACGGCTCCCTGGTACCGCATGGCCCGCGCAGCGGGCGCTTGAGACATGAGAATCTATTTCATGGGAATTTATCATGTTTGAACGATTACCTGCGCTCGCGCCGGATCCGATTTTAGGGCTTATGGCAGCCTACCGTAACGACCCAAACGAGAAGAAAGTCGATCTTGGCGTTGGTGTCTACCGCGATGAAACAGGCGCAACGCCGATCCTCGATTGCGTAAAACGTGCTGCTGCTATTCATAGCGCACACGAAAAAAGCAAAAGCTATGTCGGACCGCTTGGCGATGCGCAATTCAACGAACAGATCACGGCGTTGATCTTGGGTCACGAACACCAAACCCTGGGTGCTGAACGCGTTGCCACCGTGCAAGCACCGGGTGGATGCGGCGCCTTGCGCCTCGGTGCCGAACTCATTGCACGGGCCAAACCGGATGCCAAAATTTGGGTTCCGGATCCCACCTGGGCTAACCATGTGCCGCTGCTCGGTAACGCCGGTTTGACCATCGCAACCTACGACTATTACGATGCTACGAGTCAGGCATTGCGCGCGGAGGCAATGCTGACGGCCTTGGGCGAGGTGCCGGCCGGTGATCTGGTATTGCTACACGGCTGCTGCCACAATCCGTGCGGTGTCGATCTCACGCCACAACAGTGGGGGGCCGTCGCCGATCTCGCGGTCGCACAAGGGTTTACGCCGTTTGTCGATCTCGCCTATCTCGGCTTAGGAACGGGACTTAGCGCGGACGCCCACGGTGTTCGGGAACTCGCGCAGCGCGTGCCGGAACTTGTGATCGCGAGCTCGTGCTCAAAAAATTTCGGCCTTTATCGCGAACGCGTCGGCGCCTTATCGATCGTTGCCTCGAGCGCGAACGAGCGTCGCACGGTGCTCAGCCAAATGCAGAACGTCGCCCGCGGGATCTATTCCATGCCACCGAATTACGGCGCGGCGCTCGTTGGCCTGATACTCACAGACTCGCAATTAACAACGGCGTGGCAAGCCGAGCTTACCGTGATGCGCGATCGCATTAACGGGTTGCGCACCGACTTGGCGGGCCGTTTTCGCGACCTGACCGGATCGCAACGCTTTGATTTCATCGCCCACCAACAAGGCATGTTTTCTTTTCTCGGTTTGTCCAAAGAACAAATTGAACGTTTGCGCGCAGAATTTAGTGTCTATATGGTGGACTCGAGCCGCATTAACGTGGCCGGCCTTAATCGAAGCAACATAGACTACTTTTGCGCCGCGGTACGCGCAATCATTTAGCCGCCGCGGGGACGAATCATCACATGGGTTTACTTGTCGATGGTAAGTGGCGCGATCAATGGTATGACACCAAAGCCAGCGGTGGTCGTTTTGAACGCTCACGGGCGCAATTTCGAAACTGGATAACTGCTGACGGTGCCGCGGGCGTTAACGGTCGCGGCGGTTTCACGGCTGCGCGGGATCGCTATCACTTGTATGTCTCCTACGCCTGCCCCTGGGCGCACCGTACGCTAATTGTGCGACGTCTAAAAAACCTGGGAAAACACCTCGATGTTTCTGTCGTGCACCCGCTGATGTTGGATTCTGGGTGGACGTTTGAACGCGACTTTGCCAATGCTACAGGCGATAAGCTCTACCATCACGATTATCTCTACGAACTTTATTTGCACGCCGACCCCCACTACTCCGGGCGTGTAACTGTGCCGGTTCTGTGGGACGGACAGCAAGAAACTATCGTCAACAACGAAAGCTCCGAGATCATTCGAATGTTTAATACCGCATTCGAGGCGCTTGGTGCCGCTCCGGGCGACTACTATCCGCAGGCGCTACGAGCAGCGATCGATCACTGGAACGATGCAATTTATGGTGCGCTCAACAACGGCGTGTACCGCTGCGGTTTCGCCACGACGCAATCGGCCTACGACGAGGCAGTGCAAGATGTTTTCGCGACTTTAGATCAGATCGAAGAACAGCTAGCACAGACACGTTATCTCACCGGCGAGCACTTAACCGAAGCCGATATCCGACTGTGGCCGACATTGGTGCGCTTTGATGCGGTCTATGTGACACATTTTAAGTGCGACCGGAAGCGAATTGCCGATTATCCGAATATCGATAACTACGTTCGCGATCTCTACCAAACCGATGGCTTAGCCGAGACCGTCAATCTCGACCACATTCGCCACCATTATTTTCGCTCGCACGAGTCAGTCAATCCGCATCGTATTATGTCACTCGGCCCGTGCCTCGATTTCGCGGCCTCTCACGACCGCGCGCGCTTCGCACGGCGCGCATAAACAACGGGCCTCCGCAGAGGCCCGTATAGGGTGCACGTGGTTGGGTTAACCACGATGTGGAGATTTTTGTTATTTTTTTAGGTGCGGCATCGAACAGCTTGAGCCGCCAAACGTTCCACATACCGTCGGATCCTTTTTACCAGTACCAACTTTGTTACCGGCATAAGTGCCCATACCGTCACCGCCAAAAGTAAAGCCAGTTTCAGCATCGATCATTACTTTATTGCCCTGCATATCGCGAGCTTCGCCAGCGACCATGCCCTTGGCCATATCCATGGCTTTCTTAGCCATTTTCTCCATATCAGCAGCACCGGCGCTGCCCGCGGCTAGTACCACACTGGTACCGACGGCCGCGATTAAGGGCTTAACTTGTCTTTTCACTTCAACACTCCTCCTACAGGGACGATGCCCCGCCACTCATATGCCTTTGCATCAAACGTCGGGTAGCCCCAACAGCACCGATCCTAAAACCGATTGCGCGCCAGGTCTATGCATATGTCGGTGTATTTTTGCACCGACCTTATCGCAACCCGTTCCCATCCAGCCCCATACCGTAGGGTATGTTGGCTCCCAGATAGCCTCGAGCACGCGCCCAAGGATTTGGAACACAGTATCTTACACGTTAAGCTGCGGCGGGGTTTGTGTCCCTGAACGAGCCGCAGGAGCGGGCCAATCAATGCGCCAAGCCACGAAAGTTGGGCGGTCTGGAAGTCGCCGCAGGGCCGCGAGTGCTCGCACCGATGGTCGAGGTCAGCGCGACGTCGATCCCGATGGCTGCCGTTTGCCGATCAAAATCGACGCGACGTCAAACGGTGAATTCGAACCGCGCCCCCTCGCCCGGGCACATCATGTTGCGAATCGCACCGCGCTGAACTGGGCTACCGAAAATGCCCGTCGCGCCGGCATCAGCCGGCGCAAGTTCTTGATCTCTAACTGCGGCGCGGCGACAACCTTGTTAGCAATGAACCAGGTTAACGCCGCGCTAGGCAAAGACGGTGGCTTTTTCGACATCACGGCCGAAGCTGCCCTAGACGTCGAACTCGCGAACGCCACGCTCGGTGGCGATGAGTTCATTTTCGACGTGCAGGGCCACTACGTCGATCCACACGGCCCCTGGCTACGTCAAATACCGTCGTTCGCCCGACCATTCGCGAGCTTGCCACAAGCAGCCTGCGATGGTGGCGACACGGACACCGCTCGCGGCTACTTGGATTGCTTAGGTCCGGCTGCATTCATCAAGGATGTTTTTCTCGACTCCGATACCGATGTCATGGTGCTGTCGTTCGTGCCCTCCAGCGCCACTGCCGAACCTTTGACGATCGAGGCCGCCGCTGCGACGCGCGAGGTCATCGCCGAGATGGCGGGCAGTAAACGCTTGTTATTGCACGGGCGCGTGAATCCCAACCAAGCGCACGATCTCGAACGCATGGCGGTGCTGGCACAGCAGTGGCGCATCGCCGCATGGAAAACCTACACACAATTCGGTCCCGATGGCCAGGGTTACTACTTAAGCGACGATGTCGGCCTGGCTTTTATCGAGAGAGCTCGCGCACTCGGGGTCAAGGTGATTTGCATTCATAAGGGATTGCCGCTAGGGCAGCGGTCCTACAAACACAGCCAATGTCAGGACATCGGTGTCGTCGCCAAGCAATATCCGGATGTATCGTTCATCGTCTATCATTCCGGCTACGTTGCCGGCCACCCGGAAGGCCCTTACCGCGCCGCCGACGATGGCGTGGATACGCTGATTAAGTCATTGCTGGACAACGACATCGCCCCGCATAGCAACGTCTACGCCGAGCTCGGCAGCACGTGGCGGTTTCTGATGCGTGAACCACAGCAAGCCGCACACGTCATCGGCAAGTTGTGCAAATATTGCGGTGAGAACAACGTGTTATGGGGAACTGATTCGATCTGGTATGGCTCGCCGCAAGATCAGATCCAAGCTTTTAGACGCTTCCAGATCGCACCAGCGCTGCAAGATACCCATGACTACCCCGCACTCACCGGGACGCTACGCGCAAAAATTTTCGGCCTCAACGCAGCCGCGCCCTACGCCCTCACAGCGGCTGAAATCGCCCGACATCGCGCCCGTGATCCCTACGATCGCATCGCCCAGGCTAAAGCAGAATACCACCCGGAACGCAGGCCGCATTTCACCACTTATGGCCCTAAAACGCGGCGCGAATTTCTGCGCTTACGGGCCGCGCAAGGTGTACGTTAACCCGAGCTTTACTCAAAAGATGCCTACCGGCGTTTTTTCGATAGCAAGTCACAGCGCTTCTACGCGCACCATCCTACGAGTTGCTATTTACTAAATAATTTTCGAGAATCTCTCGTTACGCGATAAAAACTCGGCCATGTTGCTGTTTGATAATGTTTCCTCGGTTCGTTCGTGGCCGATCATAGGCGCTGTATGCTTATGCTTGGCGACGACACCCGTAAGTACGCCGCAGGCGCGCATCGTTCCCGAAGTCGAGGTAGAGGTGCGGGGCGTCTATAAAGACCTCAGCGATGGTTTCGCAAATACGCGTGGCGTGAATCTCATCACCCGGATCAGTCGTCACCCTCAACGTCAGTGGGTTTTCGAGGCCAGCCATTTAGATCGCTTTGGCGAAGGCGGCACATTTCTCAGCGGTATGGTGCGCCAGGCATTCGGGCCGGTGTTCTATGCAAACTTAGCCGGCGGCGTTGGACTCGACGGTTTTTTCTGGCCTGCCTACCGCATCGACGCCAGCGTCGGGCGACATTGGCTGGCACAGCAGAACTTGCTCACCGCTGTGGGCGTAGGCTATGTCGAGGCTAAAGACGACCACCAAGATATTCGCTACTTCGCCGATTTGACCTACTATCTCAACCCACCGTGGGTGGTGCAGACCGGGATGGCTGTCAACGACAGTGACCCGGGCAACCTGCTGTCCGCGTCAGGCTACGTCGCATTATCTTATGTCGGGGAGCGACGTTTCATCGTCGCGAAAATCAGCGGTGGCAACCAATCTTATCAGGCGCTCGGCGCGCAGCGGGCGGTCGTCGACTTCCCTTTTCACGCCTATCGTTTGCACTGGAAAGAACACCTCGGTACGCGCTGGGGGATTTCGGTGGTTGGCGAATCGTTTCTCAGTGACGTCTATGACGAGCATGGTGTCGAAATTGGCTTTTTCTATGAGTTCTAGCCCGGATGTTGCATCAGGACCGCGGATGCTGACAAAGAATGGCCACATCTGGGCTAGACATGCTCGCGCCTAAACCTTCCTCGCACCTAGAGCGACTTCGCTTCACAGGCATTGCTGGTCGCCGCATCCCGATCCACCGCGCATTGCGAACGATCGAGTGGCACCATGCTAGGTGGCTGCATCCGTTGGTGTTGACATCACTATTTCTCGCGCTGCTTATCATCGCAACCGATCCCGTAATGCAGATCTGGCAAGTGGCTCTGCAGCGCTTATTCGACATTGCCGGCCTCGAATCCACGTTCACCTCGCAGCACTACCATTCCCGTATAGGCCTAAGCTTCGCGGTCCCCCATCCGGATCTCGGCGGCAACACACCCACAGTTATGGCTTTGTGGATCGTCGCTATTTTTTCTAGTACGACATTCATCTGGTCACATTTTGCGAATGCTCAACGCCTACCCTTGCATTACGTCATTTGCGCACTAAGTGGAACCGGTTTGTTGTCTGTCGCTTGGTTTGCATGGAGTCCGATACCGTTCCCACACACTATCGGTTCGCACGTGCGCACGGGTTTTACGATCAGCTGGATACTTGCATTGGTGACACCTTTGTTGCTGTCTTTGTCTTTTTATCCGTTCGACCACTCACTACCCCACAAATGCTTTGGCACGCTTATGATCGTGGCAACGCTAGTGCTGTTTGCCCCATTGCAGTACACCTCCCACGCAATTTTGCTCCACTGGGGAACGCTGGTCTTGGCTCCCTTGTTATTCATCTTTTTTGGTTTCTTACCGAACGCGATTATTTTTATCGCCCTATATGCTTGGCTAATGAGTAGCGACCGCAGCCAGTGAACGCCTTACGGATAATATTGCACGGCGTCGCTATTAGCGTCATGGGTGTACTGTTGATCTATCAAATTCGCCATGTGGTATTTTCTTTAAATCGCCTCTTTGGCCGCCAACGCCACCCGTACTTAGACATCGACGCGGCGAATTGGCCCAGCGTGGCCGTGCTAGTACCGGCGCACAACGAAGAAGCGGTCTTGGATGAAGCGCTAACGGCCTTAGTCGAGGTCGATTATCCTCACGACCGCTTACGCATCATCCCGATCGACGACCGCTCGACCGACGGTACTGGCGCGATTATCGCGGCGTTTCACGAGTGCCACCCCGCCGTCGTCTCGCCGGTGATCAGAACTGGCGGTAGCGCCGGCAAAGCGGCCGCGATCGCTCATGCCTCGCGCTCCGTCGAAGAAGAGATAATCATCGTTTTCGATGCCGACTATGTACCCGGGCGGGGCTTGATAAAACAACTCTGTGCGCCGTTTTTTGACCCGGAAGTGGGCGCTGTCATGGGACGCGTGGTACCGCACAACACCGCCTCGAATCTGCTTACCCGACTCCTAGATTTGGAGCGCGCCGGCGGCTATCAAGTCGACCAGCAGGCGCGCATGAACCTCGGCTTGGTGCCGCAGTACGGCGGCTCAGTCGGTGGCGTGAGGACCGCAGCGCTGCGCACGGTCGGCGGTTGGAACGAAGCGGCTCTCACGGAAGACACCGATTTAACGTATCGCCTCATTAACCATGGCTTTAAAGTCGCCTACGAGAACCGTTCAGAATGCTATGAAGAAGTGCCCGAGGCGTGGCCCGCGCGCAAGCGCCAAATCATGCGTTGGGCAAAAGGGCACAATCAAACCGCGGCCCGCTATCTTTTTGCCTTATTGCGTAGCCGCGGTTTACGCTTTCGAGAATACCTCGACGGCGCGCTCTTACTCGGTGTCTACGCAGTCGCCCCGCTCATCGTACTGGCCTGGTTCGCGCTCTTTTTACTTTACCTCATAGGTGACGGCTTGTTCGCCGCCGAAATAGCGATATTAGTCGCTTTTGTCTTGTTCAGCGGTCTCGGTAATTTCGCACCATTCTACGAAATCGCGACGGCCGTTCACCTCGACGGTGGCGGACGGCGTTTGCGGATCCTGCCGCTCAATTTTTTCTCGTTCCTAGTGAGCCTGGTCGGCATCACGCGCGCCTTGTTCGAGCAACTATTTCTCGACACCTGGCGAAAACCTGAACTGCGCTGGGACAAAACCCAGCGTTATCGGAATGGCAATGGCAATGGCAATGGCAATGGCAATGGCAATGGCAATGGCAAAACCGCGCTAAACCAAGGTACGCAGCACGATGCTTGAACTACTAGTGATGCAAATCACCATTTTGCTCGCGACTATCGTGCTGTTTTTGTTGCCGTTATTGCCGGCGTTGCGTGAATGGCGCGCCGCCAGCGATGCCGAACCCTTAAGCGTCGCCCGCCAGCAGTCAACCGATATTCGGCATTTCGCGCGCTCGTTCGCAAGCCAAGTAGCGGAATTTCGTCGCACGCAAACCGGACCAGCTACGCCAGAGCAAATGCCGCGACACACGCAGTGGCGCGGTGCCGAAGCCGTTATCATGTGCGCTGTCGATAGCACCGTGCCCGACCGCGGCACGTCGGCGGGCCACACTGTGCCCGAAATGCTCATTTGCGCCGCCGACTTACGTCTCAGGCACGGTGCGAGGTTCGAGCGTGAAATCTATGCGGATGGCGATTTAGAAATAGGCGACCAAGTCACGCTACGCGCCGCCTACACGGGTGGCGACGCCCGACTCGGTGTGACCGTCTCGGTCGCACGCTGGTTGCACGCGGAGCGCGATATTAGCACTGGGGCGCAGTGCCGCCTGTATGGGCGCGTATCCTGCGGTGGCCAGCTAGTCCTCGGCGCCGCGACGATATTCGAACGCCTTAATGCGACAGAAATCATCAGCGTTCGTTGCGCTCCAACTGGCACCGCACGCACCAGCAATGCCAGCCACGCGGAATGGCAAGCTGAGGGCGTGCAATTATGCGAAAATACCGTGCTATTCGGAGATGCTCTAGCGGTGCCGCCGCGACACCACATCGGCCGCGACATTGTTAGTCGCGATCGTTTAACGATCGGCCCGCATTGCAGTGTGAACGGCAAACTCAAGGCGCATCGGGACTTGGTATTAGGCGAAGAAACTACCGTTAGCGGCGCGGTCACAGCAGTCGGCCGCGTTACGATCGGTAAAAACTGCATGGTGGACGGTCCTATCGTTTCTGAAACTGCCGTTCACATCGAAGAAGGTGCGATAATTGGCGCACCAGGCTTGGCGACGACCGTGACCGCGCCTGAAATAATCGTTGCCCCCGGCGTTAGAACTTATGGCACGCTATGGGCGAGGAAACGCGGGAAAGTCCTAAGCCGTGAATCCATCTGTCTCACAACCATGAATCCTTAGGAAACCTGAGCATGTATACACGTGATCGCATTCGATTTTCCACGTGCCTAGTCATTCTTGCGTTGGCCGGTGTGGGCAACGACGCGCACGCGGACGTCAACTGGATTGGCGGGGATGGCGATTGGTCATCGAGCACCAGTTGGTCTAGCGGCGTGCTGCCGACTTTGGACGATTTTGTGACCTTGCCGAGCGGTGTCGTCGTCACAGCGGCATCTGGTGCATCGCAGCTCGCGAAAGAACTCAATAATAGCGCGGATGTACGCCTAAGCGGTGCGCTCGAGGTTGTCGGCACGATCGACAATTTCGGCCCGTTTGAACACAGCGCCGGCACCGTTGCCGCGGGTCGCATTATCAATCGTGAATTCGCGACTTACCGCATGCACGGTGCCACCACCAGCGCGACGATCGTCGAAGGACTATTCAATTACAGCCGTGTTGATATCGACACCGCCGCCGCCATCGCCGCGGAAAGTTTTGATAACTTCGATTCCTGGCGCATTGGCGACGGGGCGCGGCTAAGCACCAACAGCGGTATCAATCACGCTGCCGCCACGCTTACTGTGAGCGGCAACAACACGGCACTCAACGTCAACGGCAATCTCACCAATGATGGCACGCTCGCACTCGAAAGCGGCACTTCAGCTAGCTTAACGAGCATCGTGAATACAGGCAGCAATACGATCACGAGCAGCGCCTTGAATCTCGTCAGTGGCCTCATCGAAACTAGCGGCTCGATGTCACTAAGCGGCGCAGCCAGTGAGCTGAATGTCTCAGCAGGATTGATTAATGCCGGTACGCTTAGCATCAGCGCTGCGGCCACTACCGATATCATGATTTTCGAGAATCGCGGCGCGGCGCAGTTTTCCCAAACCGCAAATGTCACCGCCGGGGGCGTCAGCAACGCCAGCAGCGCCACGCTGGAGGTCACGCATGCCGTTTTACTCGTTGGCGAGAACTTCGTGAACGCCGGCACGGTAGTCGTAACCGACGCTGATATTTCGAGCGCGGCCTACCTCCAGGATGGCGGTACAACCGCCCTCGACAATGCCCGACTCGCCGGCTTAAGCACCGGGATCAACGTTCAAGGTGGCCGCTTAAGTGGCAGCGGCGCACTCGACGGGACCACCTTGATCGGTGGCGCGGCTGAAATCGCTGCCGGGACTACACTCGACCCGACCGGCTTATTCGAAATCGACGACGAACTGGAACTTTCCGGCTTGGCAGAATTCGACATCGCGGGTGTCGCAGCCGACGCGTTCGACCGTTTCGCCGTGACCGGATCCACGACGCTAGGCGGAACTTTGGCCGTGACGTTGCTCGACGGCTACGCGCCCGCGAACGGCGATTTCTATGACATCATTACCGCGACCACCGTCACCGGGGCTTTTGACGCACTGGTGTTTCCAACGTTTGATGGCCGCACGTTTGCGATCGAGTACGGCAATACCTACACACGTTTACTGGTCAAGCCCGTACCCGTGCCTGCAAGCCTCGTGCTGTTCATAAGTGCTGTCGTGGCGCTCGGGCGGTGGCGACGCTAAGGCCTGCCCTAGACGATAACATGTTCTTCGGTCCGCAAAATTTCGAGCGCTGAGGCGCCAGCGACCGCACTGGCTCGTGCCCGTTGACCTTCAGGCGTCGAGAACACCGCATCCATCGCCTCGCGGCTCTCGAACCAGATCTCTGCGACGCCGTCGTAGGTCTGATCGGGACTCGTGCAAAGGTTGATGCGATATTCCACGAGGCCTGGCCACTGCTGCACTTTGGGTGCGTGCTCGGTGAGCCACCAGGTTTTGAACGCGTCGAAATCCATGCCTGCGGGCCTTTTTATGACACCCATTAACTTATACATCGTGTGTCCTCCCAACGCTTGATGAGAATGAGTTGCGCGCGCCGTGCGTCCGGAGCACCGTCCGCCCCGCGAACTTGCGTATACTATGCTCACTTTATCCATGCCACACTAGGAGAACGTTCATGGCCGAAGCCTACATCATCGATGCCGTGCGCAGCCCGACGGGAAAACGTCGCGGTATGCTACAAGACGTGCACGCCGCCGACCTCGGCGCCCATGCGATTCGCGCGCTCGTCGAACGCAATCCGATCCCGGACGAAGACTACGACGATGTAATTTTTGGGACGATCGACGCACTCGGCCCGCTCGCGGGTGATATTGCCAGGACCTGTTGGCTGACTGCGGGCTACAGTGAAGTCGTGCCCGGGGTGACGATCGACCGCCAGTGCGGCTCCTCCCAGCAATCTGTGCATTTCGCCGCACAAGCGGTCATGTCCGGTACCAATGACGTCGTTATCGCGGGCGGGGTGCAAACGATGAGTAAAATCCCGATCGGCTCCGCCGCCAACGCTGGCGGTGCTTTCGGCTTCGAGGACCCCTTTACCGACTCTGAAGCCTGGGTCAAACGTTATGGACCAGAACCACCGACGCAATTCACCGGCGCGCAGATGATGGCCGATCAGTGGGGTTTTTCGCGCGAAGACATGGAAGTCTACTCGTTAGAATCGCATCAGCGCGCATTGCGTGCGATCAGCGAGGGTCGCTTCGATCGCGAAGTCGCACCGCTCAACGGTTTGACGATGGACGAGACACCGCGTGACACGTCGCTGGAGAAAATGGCAGAGCTCGACACGATTTTTGGTTTGCCATCCATCACCGCGGCTGTGTCTAGCCAAACCTGTGACGGATCGTCGGCGATGCTAGTAGCGTCGGGAAACGCGGTAAAAAAATATCAGCTCAAACCACGCGCACGGATCCATCACATGTCGGTGCGTGGCGATGACCCCATGATCATGCTGAGCGCGCCGATCGAGGCGACCCGCCACGCGCTCAAAAAAGCCGGCATGCGACTCGAAGATATCGATCTCGTTGAAATCAATGAAGCGTTTGCTCCAGTACCCATGGCGTGGCTGAAGGATATCGGTTTTCCACGTGAGAAGACCAATGTCAACGGCGGTGCAATCGCACTGGGTCACCCGATCGGTGCGACCGGGACTAAGCTAATGACATCGCTGTTGCACGAGCTCGAACGCACCGGTGGCCGCTACGGCCTGCAAACGATGTGCGAAGGAGGGGGGCAAGCAAACGTGACGATCATCGAACGCCTATAGAAGATATAGACGCCCCCTTTTTAACCGAGGCGAGGGCTGCCATCGAGGATGGATACCTCAAAGTGGCAAAGTCAGTCCACCACTGAACTGGACTTAATCGGGAGGCGTCGATGAACCAAACTGTAATCCACCTCGGCCTTGATGTCGATGATACTCACTACCGCGGCTCAGCCGTGAACAAACACGCCGGCGAAGTTGTCGATTTTAAATGCCGTGCGACGTTTGAAGGGCGACGCTACCAGCATGAAGATCTAGATCGGTGTTTTCCGAGCTGAGCGTGTGTTATGAGGCCTCATACATCGGCTTTACCTTGCAACGGGATTTAAGTGAAACCGGCTAGGTCCGTGAGGTGGTAGCGCCTTCCAGCATTCCGAGCCCACGCGGCAAGTCGATCAAAACTGATCGCCTCGATGCAACGCAGCCGACGCAATACTACGCCAACGGGCTGTTGACCGTGATCAGCGTATCTGACGGCCCGCAGGGATCGGATCGGGACTTGTTGTTGCGCGCCCGCCAGAAGCCGATCGAGCAGCGCACCGAACTGTGCCAGCATCTGCAAGCGCTATTGCGCCGCCATGGACTGCATTATAAAGAAGCGGTGCTAAACCGGCCGGTTTATCAGTAGCGTGGATCAACGCGCACGATCGCGTGCTATCGAACGACTGCCCCACCCCTGACTTAATCGTCCGGGCGATCCCTGATCTTGCTGCAGATCTACTAGACGCATGTTGAAACGATTGCGCTCTTTACCGTTAATAACCCCATTGAGAAAAGGCAAAGGCCCAACGACTGTTGACACGCTGGACATCCGCTTGCGATAGCGGGGGGAAGTCGTTTTTTTCATAACTCGACACATGCTTTAAGTAAAGCTTCATCTTCTGTTGGGCTTGATCATGCCCCGGTATCGCCAGCTTACGATAAACTTTTTCTACGGTTTCTAGCGGTTGACTTTCAAGCTCAGTAAACGACACCTCGATTAGGCGGTCAGCCGATACCATTTCACGATCGCGCAAGTATCGCCTAAGCAAGCTCTCATAGAGCACGAGTACATTTTCTTTGATTGTGGACGGGTTAACGACTTGTAACGAAGTTAACGGCAAGATCTTATTATGAAAGTTTATCGTCGATGAAAATACCTCGTGCGGATGTCTGTGTAAAAAAATAAACCGAGCGTTAGGAAATAGCGCTAGAAGCATGGGAATACGCGCACTATGCACGGGGTTCTTTATTAACAAGCGCCGCCCGTGCTCCCGTAAGGATGCGAGACTCAATAAACGACGCAAGGTCGCCTGAATTTCCGAACGCTTTTGTGGTGAAGCACGCTCCAACAGTACATAGTGCTGAAATATTGAAAGCGCGTCGTTCGGAAACAGAAATTGCAGATACCACGAATACGGCGTCATTTTCGCCAGCCCAATTTCGTCTTCCTGTGGGGCATCCATCGGCCACCGCATGTTGTCCATTGGCCGCCTGCCGGACATGATCCGATCCATAAGCCCTCGGAACAAGCGACCACCAGCGAGTGAGCAAGTTGGCGCAATAGCTTCGGCCATCCGCACACAGGCGAACTGTGGATCCTGGCTCATTAAATTGTGTAGGTGTGTGGTACCGCTGCGCCAATGGCCGATAATGAATATCGGCGACTCGTATATTCGATGTTCCTCTATCTGCCGTCGATAGCGTAACGTTTGCCACAGTGACAAGGGTTGCATAAGAACGCTTGCGAGAACTATTGCGATAAGCCGGAAAATCCGCTGCACTGCAATGGTACGAATCCGTGGGATTACGCGAATTAAAGCACTGAACTTAACGAATCCGATTAGCGCAAATGCAGTGCCAATATCTTGACCGTCAGCAGCGGGACGCGTAGATCTCTTTAGTGGTGCAGCGTTAGATTTCAAGGTCAGGATTTATCCATTTGTCGAGTGCAATTAGTTTGATAGAAGATGACGACGTAGCGTGCGCTTCAAGATCGCCGAGTCGATATTCCCAGCTGGTTTCAATTCCGCTCGCAACGATGCCATAGCGGATTTTCGAAAGTTATACACGCGGCGGACATACGGAATGATCGGCGCTAACTTTCGCTCGATGATCCGATCGACGGCCGACCTATTTTTTCGATAGTAACTACCGATCGGGTGCCAACAGATCTTTGAACCCGTCACCGCGGATACCGCTTGTAATACGGCATCGATCCGGAGCGGTTTATCGGGTAACACGTGTACGATTCGCGGGTGGCACTTGATTGGCGTTAGGTGCTGCGCAGCTGATGTCATAGCCCTAACACAATGATCTATCGAAATAAGATGTAGTGCCGCATCTGGATCGACCCCTACATTAAGAACTCGATGCCCGCGTGATGCAACTGAATGGGCGAACTCGGCAAATCGATAAACCCCGTAGCCGGTCGCCGCCTCGCCCGTATCCGAATCACCCACAATTTGTCCGGGACGAAAAATGAAACACCGATGCGCGCTGCGTTTCAATCGATCGTGGACTAGATTTTCAGCGCATCGCTTTGTGTATTCATAAGGGTTATGGAAATTCGCGAGTGACTCGTTTGGATAGTAAATCTCTCTTAGATCGCCGGATGTTTTTCCACACACATAAGCGGTGCTGACATAGAAAAAACATGAATCTGCTGCAGCATGCTGATCAAACCAATCTAGCAACTTACGCGTACCGTTTACGTTAACCTGCGTCAACTCACCGATATCGGACGACAGAAAGCTAATTTTGGCCGCAGCATGCCACAGACAAAACGTGTTTTCCCCGGAGATATCTCGAGGATTTAGTCGAGCCAATCCATCGTCAAACGAATAGGTTACAACGTGTAGTCTAGCGAGTTGTTCCGCATCTATCGGCCACCGGTGGGTACTGGCCGCATGCTTGATCGCATCGTGCACGCGACGCGGATTCCCGCGGGTCATCGCAACGACGCGATGATCATTGTGTAGCAAATGACGCACGAGGTTGCTACCGAGAAACCCGTTGGCACCGGTGACGAAGTGGCAGCTTGGTAATGCTTGCGGAAACATTGTATCAGCGACTGTATCGCAGATTCGTTGTTGGGCGAGAAGCTGAATACGCGAAGATGTGCGAAAATCCACGCACTCGCGTTATTTTGCGAGAGTAACGATTAAGATGATGCGTGTAACGGGTCGCACTGCGATAATAGATGCCATGCGCAAGAATATTTTAGGTCGCGCATATTTAACGGTCATTCGCTACCCCTTTAGGTTTATTAATCCCAGAAAATTTCGGGAGTAAATATTACCGATCTGTGATGTACTGCGAGCGAAGGCGTAGGTGACGGGGCGAGTAGCTTCGCCACTCGCCCCAGTGACTCAAGAGGCGTCTGGCATTGTGATGGGAGTGGTGTCGATTTCTTTCAATGCGGGCATGACTTCTTTAGCGAACATGCGCATGCTCTTCTCCGCGAGTTCGATCGGCATGTTGTGTACTTGAAGATAAATGAGATCTTTCGCGAATAGGCAGGATAAAGGAGCCTGTAAGAATTTGTGTTTTTGAGTCATGCACTATCCCGGAAGGGAAGGAGCGAGTATGGCAAAGAAGCATATCACATCGATTAGCGCCGAACTCCTAGACGAACTGTTGGCGGGCCAGGACCCGGCCAGCGTTCTCAGCTCAGACAGATTACCGGGTGATCAGAACTAGGCACTGGCAGAGTGCATGCTGAACGCGGAGATGGACGTTCATCTCGACGATGAAGCAGAAAAAACAGCTGGCAACCATCGCAACGGCGGCTCCCAGAAGCCGGTTTTAAGTGATGATGGTGAACTGGTGCTGTCGATCCCTCGAGACCGTGAGGGTTGCTTCGACCCGGCGCTGATCGCGAACTACCTCCGGGATTCGATGAGAACATCATCGCCCTGTACGGGCGCGGCATCAGCACGTGGGACATCCAAGCGCACGTCGGCGAGCTATACGGTGTGACGATATCACCTGACCTAGTTTCTTTCGTTACCGATTCCGTCATCGAGGAAGTTCGGGCGTGGCAATCGTGGCCACTGGAATCGACCTATCGAAGGAAAAGAAAGTCGACCGTGGATCGATGTTATGCGAGATTATCGTGGGTTAGATGTTGGTCACACGCAAACCATTCATGTCACTGACCGTGAATGTGACTTGTACGAGTTTTTCCGGGACGCAGCCGAGCTAGGGGTAAATGTGCTGGTTCGCGCAGCTAGAAATCGCGCCATCAACTAAACGAAACGTCGCAGGTCCCCAACGGGGTTACTATTTGATCATCTAAAAACCGAAAAACACAAGGCAAAGTGACCGTCACTATCCAGGTCAATGGCAAGAAAAAATATCGACAGGCGGCATGACCTATTGTGTATCGCCCAATCACGATACCGCTGCCAGCGAACAAGACCACAAAAAAAGCGATTGAACAATATATCGTACTCAAGAGTGCGGTTGCTTGGCGACTCTCCTGGTTGGCGCGGGCACACGAGAACGACAAAGACGCATGCTGCTCTACTGCGCTCGCTGATATTGAGTGGACGATTTTGTATCGAAAGATAGATAAAACCCTTCACGCACCCGAAAAACCGCCAACAATTCGTGAAGCACTTATTTGGATTGTAGAGCTCGGGGGTTACATCGGCCGTACATCCGACCCGCCCCCAGGGACCATCAGTCTATGGCGAGGGTGAGAATGGTTGATGGATATGGTTGATGTCTTTAATGATATTTATGGCTAAATCTAAGCGTTTACGTGGCGCTTACGCACAGTTCCGTGAACACGCTCCTCGAAGCCGTAGGCACAAGGCCGGAATGCCTTACATTTTCTTACTCTCCGGCGCTTATTAGACTGTTCACCGTTTTCGCAGATGCCATTGTCGACATCCAACTAAACGTTCCCTTATCAAGCATCTCGCGACTGCCTTGCAGCAACGCAGCAACGGCGGCCCAAGTCAAAGCGCTGCCAACACTAATGCGGCTCGCACCAGCCGCCGCAAAGTCGTCGACCGAAACGCCATCGAACATCGGTGCTAAGACGTTAAAAGGTTGCTTGATCGACGCCGTGACCTGGCGCAGTTGTGCTAGGGACGTCAAACCTGGGGCATAGAGTACGTTAGCGCCGACGTCTTCGAAATGCTGTAAACGCCTGATAGTATTCTCGAGATCATTTTTGCCGCGCAGCAGGTTTTCGGCACGCGCGGTGAGTTGGAACGGCATGTTCAGCGATGAGACCGCCTCTGCCGCCGCGTGAACACGTTCGACCGCATGTGCAAACTCATAGAGTTCATGAGAATCGCGCGAATAATCTTCTATCGAACACCCCGCAACCCCGGTCTCCGCTATTCGCAGTACATTACGTGCGACCTCGCTAGGATCGTCAGCAAAACCATTTTCGAAATCTGCATTAACCGGGACGGTTGTTGCCTCCGCGAGGGCACCGCAGTGCTCGATTTTTTCTTGCAAAGTAACCTCACCGTCAGCCCGCCCGAGTGTAAAAGCCAAGCCCGCGCTCGTGGTAGCCAACGCCGAGAACCCGAATCCTTGCATTAATTTCGCCGATCCCACGTCCCATGGGTTTGGCATCAAAAATATATTGCCGCTCTCATGTAGGCGGGCGAACGTCGCACATTTGTCTTCTTGCTCGGGCATGGTCATCTCGGAGACGACATTCGTCTAATGATAGGCGATCTAAGCATAGCAAATAATAGAATGCGCGACTTTAGCGATGCGCGTTTTCATTTGCGCTGGTTTGGGCGAAAATAGCCGCGACGGTGATCGGTTAGCGATCAACATCTAGGCGACACATAGCGTCGCGCACAGCCACCTTGGCCTGGATTAATTCAATGGAATTTGGCGTCGCGTTCACATCGCGGATCGGCGACTACGATCTCGTTGCCCTCGCGGAATCTTTAGGCTATTCACAAGCCTGGTTTTTTGACTCGCAAATGATCTATTCCGACGTCTACGCGACCATGGCGCTCGCGGCACAGGCGACGAAACGCATTCGACTCGCGACCGGGGTGGCGGTGCTATCGACCCGCATGGCGCCGGTGATCGCACACTCGATTGCTAGCATCGCGCAAATCGCACCCGGGCGCGTTGAACTCGGTGTCGGCAATGGCAACACGGCACGCTTGACGATGGGCCGCAAGCCGGTGCCTCTGGGGACCATGAAAAAAGAAATCGCCGTCATTCAAGCCTTGTTACGCGGCGAAGCAGTGGCGCACGAATGCGAGGGAGCGACACGTTTGATTCAACTACTGCACCGTGACCACGAATTCATCGATCTAAGCCACCCTATTCCGCTTACGTTATCAGCCTTCGGGCCGCGCACCCTGGATTTTTGCGGCGCTGCATGTGATGGTCACTTAAGTTGGAACTCGCCGCTTGAAGGTCTGCGCGCCGCGCGCAAACGTATCACAGCCGCGGCGAGTAAGGCGGGGCGCAACGCCGAAGCCGTGCCATCGAAGGCGATCTACCCACTCGCTGTCTTACGTCCCGGCGAGACCGCCGCTAGTCCGCGCGTCTTACAAAGCCTGGGACCGTTCATTACCAATTTGTTACACGTTATGTGCGAGTGGGACGAACGTCTGCTACCGGCCGATGATCGCATCAAAGACCATATCAAGCGCTACAAAACTTACGTAGAAAAACTTCCAGCGGAGCGCCGTCACTTGGTACTACACGAAGGTCATCTTATCTATACCCGCGCAGACGAACGCGAATATTTGGCCGCGGAGACAGCTCAGGCCGCCGCGATGATCGGAACGCCGGAAGAGATCCTGGGGAAAATACGCGAGCTGGAGACAGCAGGACTAACGCATTTTGCTTTTCAAGTGACCGACGATCCGATTGGGCAGATGCGTTACTTTGCCGAAACCGTGATGAACCGCTATCACTAGCGGTCCACCAGCCTGCAACCGGGGGGATCCAGTCGCATTTTACCCATGCTAAGCGCAGGACATTTATTATCTGGATCCCGGATCAAGTCCGGGATGACGTTGCTACATCCGCCACCCCAGAAACGCCGCGCCTCATCCAGGAACGGGATGAGGCGTATGAGAGCTAAGCTAGACGAAAAATCGCCCCGTAGCACGGAATGCTGCGGGGCGAGTGTCTGGCGTGAGATTGCGATCCTTACTGTTACTTGTCCATCCGTAGCCATCACCGAGACACGGATTGCCAGTAACGATCGGTACCCGTCCTTCTGTTAGTTTGCTTCGACCTCCGGTCATTTCCGTATGTCGCGGGGGCTCCGGTGCAACGCCGATCGCGTTCTAGCACGACCATTATTCTCTTTTTGTTCAGCTAAGCCAGTGAGAAATACCACATATGCTGTGATCCGGATCACTATTCTCACGTCAGAATCGGGTGTTGCGTTGCAATACGAGCGGCGTATGATAACGATAAGGTCATAACGTACCAACGGCCTCCCCGCACATCATTGACGCATCCGGCAGTCATCAGCCGTGAATCAGCTGTGGAGTTCGCGATGGCAAAAAAAACTTACCGGCAAACAAAGATCAACGAGCACGCGCTCCATCCGGAAACTCAGATGATGTCCTATGGCTACGATCCTTTCATGTCGGAGGGCGCAGTCAAACCGCCCGTATTTCTGACTTCGACGTTCGCGTTTCGTAGCGCCGAAGATGGGGCCGCTTTTTTTGACGTCGTCGCAGGACGAAAATCACTCGCCGAGGGGGAGAGTACTGGCCTCGTCTACAGTCGTTTCAATCACCCCAATTTAGAGATCATCGAAGACCGGCTTGGCTTGCTTGCCAGTGCCGAAGCTACGGCGGTGCTATCTAGCGGCATGGCAGCAATCAGTGCGGTGTGCTTAGCCTTCTTGCGCCCCGGACAAACGATGGTGCACAGCACGCCGCTCTACGGTGGTACCGAAACCCTGATCCGCAAATTCCTCGATGAGTTTGGCATCGCAAGCTTCGAGTTTCAGGATGGCTTGGAGCACGGCGCGCTGAAAGACGCACTCGCAAACGCCGCCACCAGCGGGGAAGTTAGGGTGGTTTATCTAGAGACGCCCGCCAATCCGACCAATGCCTTGATCGACTTCGAAATGGTCGCGCATACCTTGAATGAATTTGAACAACAACAGGGATATCGCCCGACCACCGTGTGCGATAACACACTCATCGGGCCGGTATTTCAAAAGCCACTGCTGCACGGCATCGACATCAGTGTTTACTCGCTCACAAAATATGTCGGCGGTCACAGCGATCTGGTTGCGGGCGGTGTGTGCGGCAAAAAAAACCACATCGATAGGATAAGAACCGTTCGCAGCGCCTTGGGCATGCAGCTAGACCCTCATTCCTCTTGGATGATCGCCCGCTCCCTGGAAACGTTAGTGCTGCGCATGACTCGTGCCGCCACGTCAGCGGCAGAAGTCGCACAATGGTTGAGCTCGAACCCCCATCATCCGGTTACCGTATTGCACCCTGATTTTATCGACGATCTGAAATATCGAGACACTTATCAGCGTCAATGCAGCGGTGCCGGTTCGACGTTTTCATTCGTTATCGGGGAGACACGCGACTTCGCGTTTAAAGTTATCAACGGTTTGTCCCTGTTCAAATCTGCCGTCAGCCTCGGTGGCACCGAATCCTTAGTTTGCCACCCTGCTTCGACGACGCATTCGGGTGTATCCGAAAATATTCGCGCGCGCGTCGGTGTTAGCGAGGGCTTGATTCGCGTCTCTATCGGTCTCGAACACCCCAGTGATCTGATCGCCGATCTCGACCATGCGATCCGCAGCGCGGTTGCTTGTTCCTAAGTAGCCCGGATAGCGCACGAGGCCCTCACTGCGTTTGTACCCATCGCCTTGAGGTAACGCCCATTTAGCACGCTACAGGCTCACGGGCAATTTGCGTTTCAACCAATCGCGGTAGAACGCTTTTAAATCGGGCGTGAAATCGACTTCGACGGGGTAGGTTGGCGGGACGCAGTCGACGTCTAACAACATGCCGCTCTTAGGACAGATCCATTCGCGGATTTCGACCAGTTCCGGATCGATGGTTAAATGCTCAGCGGGAAATATTTCTTCAAAAGCTGCCCGATCATTGCGAATAATTACGCGACATTTCATCTTCCAATTTTCGTTCCAGGCACATAGTTCCGCACCGCCCGCGGTTTTTAAAATTGCTTTGCCTTTTTTGTTGACGATAAAAAGATTCTCGCCCAGCGGTAACAAAATGGGTTCTTTCCACGGCACCATCTCCTGTACCGCGGCGATCGTCTCATCAAATCGGGTTTCCGACTTTGGATCCCGCATGAGCTTGTAGAGATCGGGCCACGCGAGTTCGCGCCGCATCAAACCTCGGGTTAGTTCCTGGCTGCTCTGATTCTCTTGCGACATGGCGTGGCCTCCTTAAGCGCGTCGCTGCTTTTTATGCGGTTTTTGCGGCGATTTTGGGTAGTAAAAACCGCTCGGCGCTTCGGTATGAAAATCAGCGGTGCCGGTGTCGGTATACGGGAATTTGTCGATCTCCCAAAAGTCCAAATAGAGGTCCACGATTTTCTCGGACAACTTGGCGGAACGCGCGAACGTTTGCGCAACAACCGTTCCAACGTCTCCCTTAGTCGCGCGTTTTCGCTCTGCTCGCCACCATCGCGCGGCGGGTTGTGAATCTGCCAAGCGACGCGCGCGGATCTTGGCACGCTCGTTGTCGGTCGCTTTCGCGGTTTTGCGATAACCATAGACTTTGCGTGCATAGGCTTCGCTCACGAGTCCATTGGCCAAATCGCGCGCGATTTTAGCGCGGTCCCGTTCGATCGGATCCCCGTAGCCACAACCACCGTTATAGTTCACCCCGAAAAGATCGCCGTCCGCAAGATTAGGTGACCACGTATTTAGCGGTCCACAATACCATTCCTCTGCCGTCAAACGACCATCGTTAAACATCGCTTCGGCTTCGTTGATGCTGGAGGGAACTTTGTCATCGCGCGCGATCAATTCTTTCATATTCGTTCCTCGTGCCCATAAGCACTTCCAACCAGGCGCAGGATAACCTCCGAATAGACCCTTATGAAAAACACCGCCGTTGTGCGCGCCGGAGGCTGACAACGTTACGTTGACCAAACGCGAACCACGCACGAGCCATAAGGACTCCCACGCCGCGCCGCCCCGATTACGACCCGCGGCATGATGATCGGTGACGAAGCTGCGGCCGATGTAAAGATTGGGCCCCGTCATCTCCCAAACTTCAGCGTCACCCTGAATGCCTTCCGAATTCCAGATCGGGCTGCCGCAATCGAGACCGTCGTCGACGCCGCGGGCGCCAAACGATTCGGCGGCCATTTCGAAATTCTGGTAACCGGTATGGTTGCCATACTGATCAAAACCCGCGACTCCGACAATACAGGTTGGCGTCGACATGATGATTTCTTCGATAAAACCGCGCGCGAACCAACTGATCCCGAACATGCGCCACACATTCGCGAAGATCGGGATCAACGTCCACCATGCGAGCGACGTCGCCGCACCCGCATAATTTGCATTGACGATGGAACCCTCGGGCAAATACTGCTTGACCGCGAGATAAGCGCCATCATTGACCCGACCGTCATAGTTCAACAACTGAGTCAACGTGATCCAAAAACCGCCGTTCATCGGACCCACGGCGCAATTAAATGGATGAAAACTCCACCCCGTCGACCCTTCGAAATCGAGCTCAATATGGCCGTTCTTCGTGATAGTCATTTCATTATGAACGAAATCAATGAAGTCACCCTTAGCTAAAGGGTGGGTAAACGGGATATGCGATCGTTTGTGCACCGGCATCGTCAAGCCCCGGTAAGTGCCTGGGACCATCGTCGTCTTCACACGCTTGACAAAATTTCGCCGCCCCTCCTCGATGAGTTCGCGCACACCCTGCTGGTAGTAGCTAAAACCGAACTGGTCGACGATTTTTCCGAGCGCTTCACGGATCATCAAACAACCCGACAGCTTGGCTTTATCGTCCAAGGTCCACCAATTGGAATTACGCAGGCCCATTTTCAACCGCAACAAATAATCCTTACGGAAATTGTCGTTCTCGCCAACCTTCTCCGCGCTGATGTGCAAACCTTCGCCAAAACGGTCCGGTGAGAACACCGTCATGCCCGGCCCTTCGTAGGTACCGGACTCCAGTTCATGGGATACTGAGCCGATCCAAGCGATTATTTCACCGTTATGAAAAACCGGGATGCAGGTCATCACATCGGGTGTGTGCACGCCACCAGCCCAAGATTCATTATTTTCGAAAATATCGCCCGGGCGGATCTTTGGATCGTCTTCGTAGCCGTTCCTTATCATGAATTTGATGAATTCCGATAAGGTATGCACATGCACCATGATGCCAGTCGACAATGCGATGGCGTCACCCTCGGGCGTGTAGACGCCGATGACAAATTCCTCGAAGTCCCGGATCGCCGGCGAGGAGGCGATGTATTTCATCGTTTCCCGGACTGAAATAATCGTCGATAAAATGCGCGAGTGAAAGGCCTCGAACTTCAGTGGGTCTTTGTCGTGCAAGGCGAGTTTTTTCAGGCCGTAATAATGTCCCGTTTTTTCATAGAGGTCCTCTGAATGATCGAGCTTCTCTAATAGAGTTGTTTTTTTTGCCATGTCGCTCTCCTCAAATGCGGACTTACTTTACGCCCGGGCGATAATGAATGAGACGCCGGTTATCAAACGCGACGTGGCGTTGTGGCGGAATATACAAAGTCGTTGCCGGATGTTCGATCACCGCAGGGCCGTTGACGATATTCCCAGCTTTAAGTTCGTCCATTTCGTAGATGCGAAACTCGCGGCGCTTGCCTCGATAGTAGATTTTTCGTGCACCCTTCTCGGCCGCCGATGGCGGTTTCTTGCCGCTTTTCCGCACTACCGATAATGCGGGTTTCGGGGTCGGTACATCTGCCGCGAGCGCGACCTCTAAGATCTGGTAACCGACCGCGCTATCGAGCGCCTGCTCCGGATAAATGGTGGTGTAGACTTGTTCGAAACGACGCATAACTTCGTCGAGATCAGCCAAGGTTTTCAATCTCGGTTTGTCCCATAACACCTCAAAATCCGATAACTGATTCGTGAACCTCACATAAGCAAAATGGGAAAGTTTAGCATCGGAAAACTTCCAGCCATGTTGCTTGAAATCTGCCGCCGCACGTTTTTCCAGAGCATCCCAGGCATTGTTGATCGCATCGATAGCCAAACGCTTCACTTCTTTTACATGCGACTCTTTTCCCGGTGGACAGGCAGCGACGATGCTCTGATGGTAACGATAGCGGCGCGGCGCGCACAGTACGCCGAAGGCAGAAAACACTGCTGCAAACGGGAACGTCACGATATCTTTCATGTTCAAACCCTCGACGACATCGGCAAGGCCGAGCGGGCCACCACCGCCATACATCATCAAGGTATAGTCCTTGGTGTCGTAACCACGACCACGTAACATATTGACCAAGAACTCGTGCATGTAATCGCAGACCAATAAATGCGCCCGTTCCGCGAACTCATAGACTCCTGCGTTGAAATGTTTCGCCATCGGTTCCAAGGCTCGAACCGCGGCGTCCAGGTCTAGCTGCACATCGCCACCGAGAAAATAATCAGGATTCAACATGCCCAGTAGAATGTGGCAATCGGTGATCGTCGGCACCGACCAATTCAAGCACCGACCCACATCTGAACCTGCGCTGCGCGGACCAACAGTCAGTTTTCCGGTTAAAGGATGCACCCCCAACTCTGAACCCATGCCTGCGCCGATCGACTCCGAGTGAATCATGGGAATATTGGTGCGAAACGACAATAAGGTCGGTTCTCGGATGATGGGTATCATGCCGTCGCGAATAATGCCGACATCGAAACTGGTACCTCCAATATCGCAGCCAACGACATTACCCGAGCCGATTATCTCGCCGACGTAGTGGCCGCCGAGCACGCCCCCCACGGGACCCGAAACATAAGATTCATAGAGTCGCTTCGTGCTGATCGGCACCGTGCCCCCATGTGCCAACAGTGTCGAGACTTCTTTGTCGAAACCGTGCTTGCGCGCCTTTTTCTCTACTTCCTTGAAATGCACGCGCGCGCGTTCTCCCGCATAAGCCTGCGCGACAACACTGGCGAGACGCGTATATTCTTTATGGGTCGGTGCAATTTCTGACGATAGCACTACGGGTATTTTTTTTGCCACACGCTTGACGATGCGCGCTGCCTGCTGCTCGTGCGCGGGATTCATGTGCGAAAATAAAAACATGATCGCGATCGACTCAGCGCCCGCGTCGAGCAGGGCTTGCGTTTGGCGCTCGACGTCGCCTTTGCGCAGCGGGATCACTTCTTGACCGAACATATCGAGGCGCTCTTGCACGCCGACAACGCGTTCGCGTGGAATGGTTGGATCTTCGTGATGATGGGTAACCGTGTGTAGCCGATCAGAATACGGATAGCTGATCCAGCCGCCCTCACCTTTTTCCATCAAGAGATAGTCTTCAAATCCTTGGGTCACCATTAAACCGACTTTCGCGCCAGTCTTACTCAGCAAGGTGTTGAGCATGATCGTGCCGGCGTAGACGATCACTTCACTCGTGCCCATTACCTCTTCGGTTTTGCGATCGGCGGTAGCCGCACCGTCTTTGATCGCGCCGATGAAACTGATCGATTCGTTCTTCTTGTTCGTTAAGTATTTGCCGACGAGAAAACGTCCTTCGGCATCGACGATAACGGAGTCGGTCATCGTGCCCCCGGCGTCAAGTGCAATCCAATTTTCGCCCTTGCGGACGCCGGATCTACGCGTAGCCATGCACATACTCCTCAACGTGTTCGAGTTGCAGAAATTTGGATAAGCGGTAACCGTCGTGATGTAGCACGTTTTTTTGTTTTCTAAAACGACAATACGGACAACGCTAACTGTGACTTCGTTAGCGCGACTTTGTCAACCCGCACGGAGCTTAGCCACAGACTGCTGGCATTTGGGCCGCGCTTTGATTATTTTGAAATGGTACCCACACCCCCTTCAAAGCGCTGCAAATACTATGATCCTTCGTCTTTCTCCTCGCCGCGCCTTCGCATCGCTTGCATTGCCCGCATGGCTCGCGTTGCTGCTCATCCAAACGGCCCTGGCAGACGATACGGGTGTGCTGCGCGTGTTACTCACCAATGACGACGGTTACGACGCACCGGGAATTCGCGCCGTTGCCACCGCGCTCCGCGCAGCCGGTCACGACGTCGTTACGGTCGCGCCACGCACCCAGCAAAGCGGCACCGGCATGAAGATATCTCTGCGCGAACTCCGCGTTACGAACGCTGAACCCGATGTGTGGATAATCGACGGGACCCCGGCTGACGCCGTCAATTTCGCGCTGCGCAAGGTGTTCGAAGAAGCACCACCGGATATCGTCATATCGGGTGCGAACTTCGGCCAAAACATCGGCACCAACACCAATAGTTCCGGTACCGTGGGCGCAGCGCTCATGGCAGTACAAAACGGCGTGCCCGCGATCGCACTATCGGTCGGTCTAGAATGGGTGGAACGTAACCAAGACCCGCCTTTTGCTAGCACCCACCAGGCCTTCGCTCCCGCGGCCGAACTCCTCACAAAATTGCTCGGAGCGCTGCGCACGGAGCACCATGGTCGTGCTTTATTGCCGCCCGGCTTAGCGTTAAACGTTAACTATCCCGTGCGCACGCCCGTACGTGGTGTCCGCGTTGTTACGGTCGGCGCCCGCGGCGGCTTCTCGATGAACTACCAACAGGCGCAAAACAGCACTGAAGTACAGGTCGTACTCGCGCAAGAGCATTCCAACGACGAGCAACACGACGCTGACCTCGCCGCGTTCGACGCAGGTTATGTGGGTATCTCGATTCTCGATGGTAATTGGGGCGCTCCGCACGCCGCGCTCGAGAAGCTACTTCGCGACATCGCGAACAAGCGCTTCCGCGGCGGGATCATCAGTCGCTAAAGGCGCTTCGATATGGATAGTTGAAGTCGGGAATGCGATCTCGGCGTCGTGGCCTTCGATGATATTAATAATCTTCAACAACACGTCTTGTTTGATTTCGTGATACCGGATCCACTCAGATGTTTTTGTGAAGGTATAGACAAAAAAATCGAGTGATGAGGGTGCGAAAGCATTGAAATTAACGATCAAGGTCTGTCGCGTATCGATTTCTTCGTGATCGAGTAGCATTTGTTTTACGTCCGCTACAATCGCAGCCATTTTTGATACATCCTCGTAACGAATGCCGATAGTTTCGTAAATTCGTCTATTAGACATGCGTGACGGGTTTTCCACCGCGATCTGCGTAAATACGCCGTTGGGAACGTATAGCGGTCGCTTGTCGAACGTGCGGATCTCCGTTAAGCGCCAACCGATGCGCGTAACCGTGCCTTCAATGTCACGCTCCGGCGAGCGGATCCAATCGCCGACATTGAACGGTCGATCGAGGTAGATCATCATGCCGCCAAAAAAATTCGCCAATAAATCTTTGGCTGCGAAACCGACCGCGATACCGCCGATCCCACCGAAGGCCAGCACCCCGGAGATGCTATAACCCAAGGTCTGTAAAACAACCAAGGTCGCGGTAATGATGACCGCTAAACGCAGTAACTTAGCGATCGCATCAGCGGTAGTCAGGTCGACACGCCGCCCATCCGCGTAACTCGCAGCGATATATCCACGTTTTGCACGCCCGATAAATCGATATAAAAACCACGCCAACGCGGCAATAACACCGACATCACGAAGCGGCCCGACGGCTTCGAAGATTGGATTGGGTTTAGCCGCCTGGGCAATAGTGATCGCGTAACTTAGCCCGACGAGCCAGGCCAATGCGCGCAGCGGTTTGCGTCCCGCCGCGATGAACGCCTCATCCCAAAACGTCTTAGTGCCCTTAAGCTGGGACTCCAAGCGCCCTAGCAACCGGGTTTGAGCGAGATCCAATGTCAGCGTCAGCAACACCACTAGGAAGACTTGTACTACCCAAGACTCACTCGAGAGGTAGCGAGTTAAGCCATCGATCAAATCAGCGAACGTCACGCTATTCGACATAGAGGACCTGCATAGACAATTTCAACAGATGTTCTGTAGCGGCATCTCACGCACCCCACGCATGACCAAGGTGTCCATATACTGATATCCGTGTTCGCTTAGCGCTAGGTCGGGCAGTCGTTCGATCGCTGCACCGATAGCGATCTCGCCTTCCAGGCGCGCGAGCGGTGCGCCGAGGCAGAAATGTATTCCGGTGTTAAAGGTCAAATGCGGGTTAGGGTGACGCTCGACGTCGAAGCGCTCGGGTTGATCGAAACGACGGGGATCATGATTGGCACCGTTGATCATTACGAATATTCGTTGTCCAGGTATTAACGTTTTACCGTGAAGCTCGTGTTCAACCGCGACCACCCGCACTAACGCACCGGTCGGTCCATCGTAACGTAAGATTTCTTCTAATGCGCGGCGCAAACCGCTGGGATCGGCGCGCAACTTAGCTAATTCTGCAGGATGAGCCAGCAACGCGCGCACCCCGTTGCCGATCAGATTCGTCGTCGTTTCGTGACCACCAAACAAAAACAACATGCAACTGCCGATGATTTCCTCTTCGCTCAAATGCAAGCCGTCTTCAGTTGCGGCGATCAGTTCACTGATCATGTCGTCGCCTGGATCACGCTGGCGGGCGCGAACGTAGTCGCGAAAATACGCGGCCATCGCCACTGCACCTTCTTCGGCTAAGGCGTATTTTTCTGGTGAAACAGTTGCGCCACCGATGAAGGGTTGCATTTTATTTGACCAAATTCTGATATCGTTCATATCGGAAAGCGGTAAGTCGAGCATTTCCATGATCACAGTGGCTGGCAAAGGGTAGGCAAAAACCTCGATAAAATCGAACCGCTGCCGGGTAAGCAAAGGTTTAAGCAAATGATCGACTGCGGTTTGTACCGCGGGGCGTAGGCGCTCAATACCGCGGGGCGTAAAAACCTGATTCAGCAGTTGACGCAATTTCGTGTGGTCGGGTGGATCTTTAAATGCAACCCAAGTATTGAGATACTTTATGATGTTCGCGATCGCGCGTTGCTCCGCTGGGGGCAGGTGCCGATAAAATGGTGTGAGACGATCGGCCGAGACCTCCGCGTTCATTTGGATCCGACGTACATCATCGTAACGCGTGACAACCCACGCATTCAAAGCCTCACACCAATGCAACGGATCTTCGTCCTGTAGCCGGCGCAGGACCGGGATAGGGTCTTGAATCGTTGCCGGATCACGTGGATCGTAGGTAAGCATGTAGCTGACTCCTCAGGGACCATTGACCGATTCGACCATCGGACGCTTGAATTCGCTATGATGAATGCTATTTTGACACATTCGCATTCCGCAGGGGTTATCCAACCATGACCGATGCCTACATCGTCGGTGTGCACTGTACGCCGTTTGGCAAGCACCCAAGCTCGAGCTACAAAGACCTAACCCGCGAAGCCTATCTCGGTGCGCTTGCTGACGCAGCTTATGATGATGGTGAGACCATCGAGCAAGCGTGGTTCGGCAACTGCGGTATGTGGACGGATGGCCAGGGCAGTATTCGCGGCCAGGTCTGCTTTACCCCCTTGCTGCGGGAAGGGCGATTTCCCGAGCGCGTACCGATGGTCAATGTCGAAGGCGGTTGCGCAACTGCGTCGTTGGCATTGCACGGCGCGGTGAAGGATATTTGGAGTAACGCGGCGCATACGAGCTTAGCCATCGGTGTCGAAAAGACGTTCTACCCCGACGCCGCGGAAAAGACCAAAGCGTTGTTTGACGGTGGCATCGATCAATACGACGCGCACGAATGGCAAGACTATTATCGCGCCGCCGGTGAGCAATGTGGAAAACCGTTTGAACCCGGTCCCGATCGCACGGTGTTTATGGACACTTACGCTATGCAGGCCTGTTACCACATGAAGAAATTCGGTACCACGCAAGCACAGATCGCCACGGGCGCGGCGAAAAACCACTGCCACGGCGCGCTCAATCCGGGTGCGCAATATCGCTTTCGCATGACGACCGAAGAAGTGCTTGATGATCGCCTGGTATCCTACCCATTGACCCGCGCCATGTGTGCGCCGATCGGCGATGGTGCGGCCGCGGCGCTGGTAGTCTCTGGCGCACGCCTGCGCGAGCTCCCGGCGGCGGTCCGCGAGCGCGCCGTCCGTATCGTGGCGCAGGGTCTCTCGGGCGGTAAGTACCGCACGCTCGACGAAGCGGGTTTGAGCCACACGGCGGCCCAAAAAGCCTATCGTATGGCGGGTCTTACACCGACAGACATCAGCATCGCGGAAGTTCACGATGCCACGTCGTTTTGCGAAATCTATCAAGCCGAAATGATGGGCTTTTGCGCGCCCGGTAGGGGGGGTGACTTCATCGCTAGCGGCGCGACCGCACTGGACGGGCGTCTGCCGATCAACACCTCTGGCGGCTTAGTCTCCAAAGGTCATCCTGTCGGCGCGACCGGATTATCGATGGTTTATGAACTATGCCAACAATTGCGCGGCGACGCCGGGGATCGTCAAGTCGCCAAGCTACGCTACGCGCTCGCCGAGAACGGCGGAGGCGTGATGGGATTTGACGAGGCGGCTTGTTCGGTGTTGATCCTCGAAAAGCCTCAGCCATAGTTTATCACTAAGAACCGCTATCGGCCTTGCGCAATACGTGACTACGCTACACCAATTAGAAATCGTCTCCGATGTCGTGTGCCCCTGGTGTTACGTCGGCAAACGACGCTTGGAGCTCGCTTTAGGCCTATTGCGGGATGACTATGACTTCAATATTGCCTGGCGTGCGTTCGAGCTGAATCCCTGGATACCGGCTGAAGGCATCGCACGCGATCACTATTGCGTGCAGAAATTCGGTTCCTTGGAACACGCGCAGCAGCTATACGCCAACGTGGCCACGCAGGCCGAGGACGACGGTCTTGCCATGGATCACTTAGCGATCACGCGCATGCCGAACACGCGCGATGCCCATCGCTTAATTTGGTTTGCGACCGATGCCGACCAACAAGACATTATCGTCGACGCGTTGTTTAAAGCCTATTTCGTCGACGGCCGTGACATCGGCGCTCGGCAAACCCTGATCGACATCGCGCAGGATTGCAATATGCCAGCATCGACGGTTGCCGAGTTTCTCGCCAGCGAAGCGGGCGTGACAGAAATCATCGCAGAAGAACAACGCGCCCACGAACTCGGCATAAACGGTGTGCCGGCGTTTCTCATCGATGGCCGCTACTTGTTCTCGGGTGCGCAAACGGCCGCAACCATCAGTCTCGCTATTCGCAAAGCTGCGGATAAATTATCTAGTGGAATGATTTAGCTTGCCGGGTCGAGATCACTTATGAAGCTACCGGAAGGACTCATTGCTGTCGTTAAGCGCGATTGCCCGACCTGCGCGTTAGTCGAACCGGTGCTGCAAGAACTCGAACGCCGTAGTGGCGAGCTCACCGTCTACGTGCAAGATGATCCCAGCTTTCCACGTGTTCAAACAGTGATCGATGACCGCGAGCTCGGGCATTCTTATCACCTCAAGATCGAAGTCGTGCCGACTTTGATCCGCGTTCACGAGGGCCGCGAACAAGCACGCGTCGTCGGTTGGGAACGTGGGGAATGGCGACGACTCACCAACCTCGACAGCCTCGGCGCGGGGCTCCCCGACTACCGACCGGGCTGTGCTTCGCTATCTATCGAGCCGGGTATCGCGGAGCAACTCGCGGTGCGCTTCGACGCGGTATCGTTTTCGGCACGGCAAATTGCCTTAGGCCCCAGCGAGGATCCCATTGAAACTGCATTCGAACGCGGCTGGAGCGATGGTTTGCCCGTGGTACCGCCGACCGAAGTGCGAGTCTATCGGATGCTGCAGGGAAGCGCGCGCGAACCCCGCGAGGTGCTCGGCGACATGCCGCCGAATTTGGTACCGTGCACCGTTGAAAAAGTCGCCATCAACGCCGTAATGGCCGGCTGCAAGCCAGCGTATTTTCCGCTCGTACTTGCGGCGATCGAAGCGGCGCTCGATCCCGCGTTTTGCCTGCACGGCTTGCTGGCGACGACGTGGTTCTCCGCACCTATGGCAATCGTGAACGGACCGGTACGGCGTGCCATCGGCATGAACTGGGAAGGCAATGTATTAGGGCAAGGGTGCCGCGCCAATGCCACGATTGGGCGCGCACTGCAACTGACGATAAGCAACGTTGGCGGCGGAAAACCGCGTGACGCCGATCAATCGACATTTGGGACACCCGCAAAATACACCTGCTGCTTTGCGGAAGACGACGATACGCCGTGGACAACACTAGGGGAAGATCGTGGTGTGCCTAAATCACGCTCCTGCGTGAGCCTATTTAGCGCTGACGGTCCATTGGGTTGCGTCGATCAAACTTCGCGAGAACCTGAGAACCTGATCGCATCGCTGGCGGGATCCCTACGCGCCGTTAACCATGTCAACATGGCGAACGCGGCGGATGTCGTGATCCTGATCGGCCCCGAGCACGGTAATGTTTTCGACCGTGCGGGTTGGAGCAAAGCGGACGCGACCGAGGCTTTGCACACCGCTACCCGTATTAAAGGCCGCGACCTCGGCATGGGCACCGACAGCGCTACCGGCCGAGCGCCACATCGTAACGCCGACGGCACGGTCGCAAAATTTCGTCCCGGTGGTATTCACTTAGTCCGCGCGGGCGGACAAGCGGGCCTATTCTCCGCTATCATGCCCGGGTGGTTAATGAAAGGATCGCTAGGCACTGATCCCGTAACGAAGGAGCTCACTTCATGAACGATGTACTGCTCGATCCCACCGGCGAATTGACACCCGCGGAGCGTGGGCCATTGTCTAAGCCAGCGTCTTTAGCGGGTCTGAAAATTGGCCTGCTCGACATATCGAAAGCACGCGGTGATGTGTTCTTGAATCGCATTGCAGATTTGTTCGATGCTCGAGGCATCGAAGTACGGCGCTTCAAGAAACCGACGTTTACTCGTCCCGCACCGTCTGACTTATTGCAACAAATCGCAACGGAGGTCGATGTCGTAATTGAAGGCTTGGCCGACTGAGGTTCCTGTACGTCGTGCAGTTTGCGGGACATAAAGGAACTCGACGAACGCGGTATTCCTGGCGGTTACATCGCATCTGCCGCTTTTGAGCGCGCCGCGCGCAGCCAAGGTGAAGCGCTGGGTTTTCATAGCGATCACGTGTTAGTGGATCACCCGATTCAAGATCGTACCGACGAGGAATTAGAGGCGCTCGCTGAGCGCGAGTTTGCACGCATCTACGCACTTGTCTGCACTGACGGTAATTAAATGCAACCCGTGTCGCTCGGTGCGACTCCGTGCACTACCGCGCAGGGTGCGTGGACCATGGACCATAGCTAACGTCAATGATGCGAGCCTGATAGCGCTCGGTGAACACAACAAACTGCGCAATGGGTATGCCGTGGTGCAAAAATTTCAGCGCTAAGCAGCGCATCGATCCGCGCCCTGCGGCTGGGCAAAGCACGGCGCGGCAGGATCGCTAAAGTGCTCGCACCTGGCACTGTGTGTGCAGTGCTGCTGTGCTTACCATCTCGTGGCAATGCACCCCGGGGTGAGGACTATTTTCCGCTCACCTCTGAGCGACGCTGAGTCTATCACGTAGAACGAAGCACGATGGACGGCACCCGGGAGCTGCGGCATGTCGTCACCAACAGTGGGACGTTCAAGCTCGAAAGTCAGCGGGTCTATGGGCAGCGCACACTCGCGGGCACCGAAACCATCTATCAATTGAAAGCCGATGGTATTTATCGGATCGGTGTCCGAAGTACGACGAAATCCGCGGCCCCAGAACTCGTTCTCCCAGGTGAAATTCACGTTGGATTTAAGTGGCGAGGCCACAGCCCGACTTCAGTCTTGGAGACGTCCGGACAGCCATGGGATTCGACGTTTCGCGTGCAGATGTGGGTGCCGATTGACTACGAAATCAGCACGCTAAATAGCACCGCGGAAACGCTCGCGGGGAAATACAATAACTGCGTGTTAGTCATAGGGGAGGGGACATCGACGAGCGTTGAGGCACCCATCCTGGGGCCACTGACGGTCACTGTGAAATCTCGCGCTTGGTATGCACCGAATACCGGGTTGGTGCGCCTCGAACGCATAGAGGGTAGTAACGCAAACGCGCTCACGGCAGGTCGGGTGACGATGCAATTGGTAAGCACTTCACCCTAACGAGCGTGAGGCGTGTCGTGCACGGTTAAAGCAATCCTAGACCGTCCTCAGCGGAGAGATGCCAATGACGAGGATTTATCTCCACCCGCTACGGAAGCGCGCATAGCATGTGAAGTGCCGTTACGACCCGCTTTCAGTCCACGCCCTTGCCCGGCCTCGATCAGCGTCTTTGCGTCCGCGACAAATTCAGCGATGCGACGCACTGTCATCGTGTAAACCGCCAGTTCTTGGTGCTTCGCTTGAAAAGCATTTTGCATGACTTTGTCCCAACGCTGTCGAAATGGGGTATCCGCGCTCAACAGTCCGCGCCCTTCCTGAGCGCAATGATCTAGCGCCATCGCGTATGCGACCAAGGCGGCTTGGTGATTATTTAGATCATCGAGCAAAGCATCACGCTCGATCATCTGCCAAGGACCCCGAATTGGGAGCTCGGCGACGCCGCGAATGAGCCGTTCGAAGCCCAGTGATTCGCCGATTGTGACAAAAGTATCTGCCATCGTATCCAGGGATTGATCGGCCTCAGCGGCCACTTTGGCTACCGGCAAGACGGCAACGAGTTGGGATGCCGCACCACAGCGCTGGGCGGTGTGCTCCGCCACACCCGCGGCAACCAACTCAGCAACCCGAGTAGACCAATCCGCTTGCGTTGCAACACCCATAATGCGTTGCGGATTGTCGACCACAAAGGTGCGAATTGAATCGGCGTGGGTTAACGCAAATAAGCCGATATTAGCGCGCGGTTTGCACCACCGTAGGAGCCAGCGCGTCGCCAAACGCCCAAGATTAGCGAGTTCAAGCAACATCTCAAATTTGTGCGCTTCCGCGCACGGTGCAGCCACGACTTCGGCCCACGACTCGCGCAACAGAAACATATTCGCAGCCGCATCGTAAGCGGTCACGACATCGGCGGGTGCGTGTCCACCAACGCCCATTTGTTGATTCACAAACGTGATCCCTATGCGGTCGATCATGTCGTTGGTGATCTGAGTACAGACAATCTCGCGGGCTAAACGATGTTTACTTATTTCATTTGTATAACGCTGTAGCAGCGTATTGGGGAAACTCGACGTCAAGGACTTATTTACCCACGTTCCGGTCAATTGTGGCTCGGCCAACAGCGCTTCCTTGAAGCGAATTTTTGCGTACGACAACAACACCGCCAACTCCGGACGCGTAAGTGCCTGTCCCCCAGCGACACGTTCGACCAATTCGTCTTCGTTGCCGAGCCCCACTTGACTACGGTCGAAGTCACCATCAGCTTCTAATGTAGCAATAAAGCGAATGTATTCGTCCGGTGATTGCGCGCAATGCCGCTGCGCCAAACTCAACGCCTGTGCTTGGCGAAAATTGTTAGCCAGTACCAATTCTGCAACTTCAACAGCCATGTTCTCGAGCAATTCATTGCGCTCAGAAGTCGTTAGTCGTCCGACCGCAACTTCCTCGTTCAAAAATATTTTGATATTGACTTCGTGGTCGGAGCAATCAACGCCACCAGAATTGTCGATGAAGTCGGTATTGATCGCACCACCGTAGCTCGCGTATTCGATTCGCGCCGCCTGAGTAAAACCGAGGTTGCCGCCTTCACCGACCACCTTGCACCGTAATTCACCCGCGTCGACGCGCACCGCGTCATTGGCACGGTCGTGGGCGTCGCTATGGGTCTCGTGCGAAGCTTTCACATAAGTCCCAATGCCGCCGTTCCAGAGCAGATCGGCCGGCGCACGCAACAGCGCACGGATCAACTCGTCGGGCGACATTTCGCCCTGCGTAACACCCAGCACGTCTTGCATCGGTGGCGTGATGCGTATCGCTTTTGCGGTGCGAGGGAAAACCCCGCCACCCACTGAAATGTGCTTGGGATTGTAGTCTAGCCAAGTCGATTTCGGGGTTTGAAACAAACGCTGCCGCTCGGCATAACTGCGCTCTGGGTCCGGCGTAGGATCGACAAAAATATGCAAGTGGTTAAAAGCCCCAACGAGTCTCACGGATCGCGACAACAACAGTCCATTGCCAAACACATCACCGGACATATCGCCGATGCCGACGGCCGTAACTGCATCGCTTTGCACATCGATCCCTTGCTCGGCGAAATGCCGTTGCACGGAAACCCACGCACCGCGTGCCGTAATTCCCAGTTTTTTGTGGTCATAGCCGTGACTGCCGCCAGAAGCGAACGCGTCATCAAGCCAGAACGAATGACTCGCGGCGATTTCATTCGCGGTATCGGAAAACGTCGCCGTACCCTTGTCCGCCGCGACGACGAGATAAGGATCGTCGCCATCGTGGCGACACACGTTCAGCGGTGGTACCACTTTGCCAGCACTAATATTATCGGTTACATCGAGTAACCCACGCACAAAGCGTTTATAGCCGTTCAGACCGGCCGCGAGACAGTCCTCGCGAACAACAAAATCACCCTTGATATAAAAGCAACCTTTGGCTCCAGTGGGGACAATTACGGCGTTTTTGACGACTTGGGCCTTCACCAGACCAAGTACTTCCGTGCGATAATCCTCGCCGCGGTCCGACCATCGTAGACCGCCGCGCGCGATGCGTCCGTTACGCAGATGAACCCCTTCGACGTCCGCTGCATAGACAAACACCTCAAAAGCTGGTCGCGGTTCAGGTAAGTTTGCAATCGCCGCACTATCAAACTTCAACGCCAAATAGGTTTTTGGGTCGCCGGCACGTTCAGCTTGAAAATAGTTTGTTCTAAGCGTGGCCTCGATCAGCTCGACATAGCGTCGCAGCACCCGGTCTTCATTCAACAATTGAACCGCTTCGAGCCGCTGCTGCAAGCGCTGCTTTATCGGCTCGGCGTCACCGGAATCGTCCAATGCCGCGCGCGCCCGGAAATATGCGACGAGATCGGCAGCGATGGCGGCATGATTTATTAATGTCACACTAATAAAGCCTTGGCTAAAACCAAAACCAATCTGTTTCATGTAGCGTGCGTAGGCACGCAGAATCAAGATGCCGCGCCAATCCATCTGTGCGGCCAGCGTTAGTTTGTTAAATGAGTCGTTCTCTAAATCGCCGTTCCAAATACGCAGAAAAGTCTCTTCAAATATATCGTCGACCGCATCGAGATCTACGTTGTCGGTGTAATGTAGATGAAAGTCTTGAATGAACGTGGTCGCACCGTTTGCTGTTTTCACTTCGTACGGCACTTCACCGATAACATCGAGGCCGAGATTTGTTAATACCGGCATGATTTGATAGAGCGACAGCGATGTGCCGTTGTGAAACACTTTCAGATTAAGATGTTTGTGATCTAGGCCTCGCTGTCGGTACATGCGCATTACGATGCCCACACTCGCATCCATGCGTGCGATATGGTCGATATCGGCCAACGCATCTTGCACGTCGAATCTATCCCGATATGCGTTCGGAAACGCGGTGCGATATTCACGCGCACGCCGTAAACCGTCCAGCTCTCCCCGTTGGCGCACGAGCGCATCTTTCAAATCGAACTCCCAATCACGTGCAAGTTCGCAAATCTGTTGGTCCAGGACGTCGATGTCCCATACAGATTTTTGTTTCGGATCGACGCGCAATACGTACTGCGCCCGAACCAAGATGCTTTCGCTGAAATACGGAATAAAATCGCAATCATATGCGTGCAAAGCCGTAACTAGATGCGCTTGGATGCGCTCGGCCAACGACGCCCGGTATAGATCACGGGGAATATAAACCAAGGCGGTCACGAAGCCACCCGAACGATCGCGGCGTAACATGAGTTTTACGCGATGTTTTTCGTGTATGTGTGCGATTTGCATGATCTGTTCAAGCAACTCGTCTTCCAAGCCCTGGAACAACTCGGCGCGTGGGTGGGTCGCCAATACTTGCGCGACGAGCCGACCATCAAAACTTGTCGGTTCGAATCCGGTGCGCGTTAAAATCCGCGCGACTTTGCGCCGTAATACGGGGATCGTTTGCGGGTTATCCGAATATACGGGGCTCGTATAAAGCCCTAGGAACGTGCGTACACCGATAACGTTGCGTTGTTTATCCCAACGCTTAACGCCAATGAAATCCGGGTATGCTGAGCGGTGCACGCGAGAACGGGGCGCGGAACGCGAAAACGCCAACAGTTCAGGTGCCGCCAAAAATTCTAGTTGGCGCTCTGTCACGGTTCCGCGGGTACCGTCAAACATGATCGGACGCCGCTTCTCCAAACCGAGCGGAGGAGATGCGTCTTTGATCGCCTGAGGTGAGAACAAAAGGTCACGGTAACCGAGAAAGACAAAATGATTGGCGAGGAGCCATTCTAAAAACGCCGCGCTTTCGACCGCGACGTCGTCGCCGAGTGCGTTCAACTCGACGATCAATTCCTGTACTCTCGCCGTCATGTGAGGAAAGTCCTCCACCATCGAGCGAACGTCGAGCAATACTTCCCGCAACGTTAACTCGAGGTCGTGCAGGCGGGATTCTGCGAGACGATCAATCTCCGCATAGATCAGCGTCTCAGCCTTAGTATCCGATTCGTCTCCAAACCCATAGAGTACATGCGCGTCGTTGCGCTGCGGATATAAGACTGCATTTTGCAAATGGTGGGTTGCTAAATTCTCTTGGACGATAGAAGTTAAAATCGAATCGGTAATAAACGGCATGTCCGGCGTGACGATTTGCACGATGGTATGCGGACTGGTGAAGCCATCACGATCTTGCTGAGGATTGAGAATACGGATGCGTGGTTCTATGCCGTTATACGTGTGGAATAGCTGTGCACAGGCACGGGTCATCGCGGCGGCATCTTGCGGGTCGCGATCCTGCACGTCGGCGGCTGGTACGCGACGCCAAAATAGTTCTGCGAACCGCGTTTCCACAGCGGTCTCGGCGGCGCTCGAGTCATCCGCCACCAGGGCGACGACGGCGTGAATAAATTCGTCGTCCGCGTACACCACTAACCCGGATATTGCACGAGGCGCTTACCGCGCTTGTGCCGATAGTTTGAGAGCGGTAGTTTCATCTGCTGGCGATAATGTACACCTTATCCAAATGACATCGCACTGGTTCACTACCGCGGCCCTGGCGAGTCAGAGCGATCCAATAAGACACCCGGATTTAGAATACCGTGCGGATCTAGCGTATTTTTTGCCGCAGCGAGCACGTTACCAAACAAATTAGGTCTTTGCGCATGCCAACCTTGAGCATGCATGCGGCCCACCGCGTGGTGGTGAGTGACCGTGCCGCCCGCATCGACGACCGCCTGCACGGCCTCCTCCTTAATCACTCGCCAAGCCACCTCTTCTCTACCGATCTCGACTGGCCCACTAAAGGAATAATAGGGCGCGGGCCCGTCCGGGTAAACGTGAGTGAACCGACACGACAACATGGTTTTATCGCCAAGCGTATCGCGGAGAACGCGCCCAACGCGCTCGCGTACCGCGGCATCGAATGCCGGCCACTGATCCCAAGTGATCGCAGTTTCGAACGTGTCCCACAAGAGTCCCAAACCTATCATCGCACCACCATTCACGCCGATGAAAGCGTTGCGCCACGCACCCACAGCACCTTCGCGACCCGTTGGTGTACCGCTACCGTCATCGATCAAAATCGTGTCGTCGTCGATGATGCCACCAAACTCGCGTGCCACCGCTACGGCTTCGTTGATATTGCTACGCTGAGAAATATCGGACGATTCGAAGCCCACGATTAATATCGATTGTTCACCGTTCATGCCGGCATTGTTGGCGGCTTCCAGTGGATCGAGTATGCGTAAATTAGCCGGCCACTGTTTCAATTGCACCAGGTGCCGTACGGCCGTCGTCCCGGCTTCCCAGGTCGGGAAAGCAATGCCCGCAGTAGCGCGGAAGCTGGGTCGTTTTTGCAAGCGTAACCAGGCAGAACTTATCAGACCGAGGATCCCCTCTGAGCCGATCACAAGCCGATCCGGGCTGGGCCCGGCGCCGCTACCGGGCAAGCGCCGCGATTCAAACCAACCCGTTGGCGTTAACATCCGCGTCGCTTCGACAAAATCATCGATGTGGGTGTGGTTCGTCGCGTAGTGGCCGCCGGCGCGGGTTGCGATCCAACCGCCGACGGTCGACCAAGGGAATGATTGCGGAAAGTGTCGCAGCGTCAGGCCGTGAGGTTTTAGTTCTCTTTCGAGATCGGGTCCCAAAATACCGGCCTGAAAATGACCCGCGCGTGATATGGGATCGATTTCAATTACTTGATTTAGATGATCCAAATCGATCGTAACAGCGGCTTCACAGGTCGCCGGCACATTGAGACCCCAAACAACCGATGAGCCACCACCGAACGGGATCGCCACATGCCCGCGTGAATCGCACCACGCTAAGGTCGCTTCCAATTCGTCTTCGCTGCGTGGATGCGCGACCGCATCCGGCGGGTGGTCGAAGTGGCCGCGCAAACCCGCCAGTAACTCTAGCGGGTGCCCGCCGTATGTATGCGTGGCGCGGTCTATATGGTCTTGATTGACCCACGGCAAATTGCTGGGGACTTCGATCCGCGGCGGCCTGAGCGCCGCCTCCGCCAACGGCACGACCACCGGCGGCCGTACTTCGCAACCGAGCCGTGCCGCGACTTTTGTGGCGTGGGCGGCCCGCTCGTCATCGCTGGGCTCGTCAGATTCATAACCCCAGGTCCAATAACTTCGTCGTTCAGTGCGTACGCCCACAGATTTCCCCTCCCGTGATTATTCGATATCGCGCTTGCGCACCAGCATCCACGATTTAGTGGTCGTGCTCAAGCAAATTCGCGCGCGGCCCCCGACCCGTCGTTCGACGGTCCCTGCCGTACTAGCAGTACAATGCGGCTCGATGCACCGCCACGCAAGTGAAAACGTCCTCTTTGTTTATGGCACGCTCATCGATCCCGATGTGCAACGCGCCGTTATTGGTCGGAAAGTCGAACTCGAAGCTCAAGCCGTTCGCGGTTACAGCAAACGTCGCATTATACTGGATGGCAAATCCTATCCGATATTAGTGCCAACGTCAGAGGCGGTAACTGAAGGATTCGTTATGCGACTGACCACCATGGAGCTTGCGCAAGTCGATGCCTACGAAAGCGAGGCATATCGTAGAACCAGACTCACGCTGCTCGACCACCGCGATGCGTGGGCTTACGTAGCGCCCTGAATTAGGCCGCGTGAACGATGTCGGCCACTCTCCCTAGCGATGCGCGCAGTGTATTTTCATCTAGCCCTTCGATGCGCAGACGGGTAACGACGAGATGGGTAGGTTTAAGGAGTTCACGATATTGTGCCAGTTTATCCACGACGTAAGCGCGATCACCGATGATGGCCCAATCCTCGATTTGCGGAGATGCTGTGAGTCCCGCCGGTAGTGCCGCCTGCGTGAGACGCGCACGCAGATCGCGAACGGTCGTGCTGTGCTCGCTAACGAACAGGGTACGCATGATCGGACGCGTCGTTACCGGCGCGTGGCCGGCCGCGGCCACGGCCTTATCGTAGTGCTCGAAATTATCCCGCAAGGCGTGCAGGGTCTCCAAAGGTGAGGCCAGGTAAGGCATGCCAAAGGCACCGGCTTGCCGCAGCGCCTTGGGGCCAAACGCGGCGATCCAGATCGGCGGATGGGGGCGTTGCACGGGTCGCGGCTCCACCGTGACTGCGCAAGCACCGTCATCGTGCAAGGAAACTGCCGCGCCAGACCATGCGCGGATCATGAGCTGCAGGGCCCATTGAAACCGCGCCCGTTTCTCGCTCGGATCGATCGCAAAGCTGCGCAAGGTCTCACTGGAATAACCGCGCCCAACGCCGAGCAAAACACGCCCGGCGGAGAGGTGATCGAGTACCGCGACTTGCTCCGCCGCTAACAAGGGGTTACGCAGCGGCAATAGATAGGACGTCGTGGCGAGCTGCAGCGTCCGGGTGCCCGCCGCGACCGCCGCGAGCACCATCAAGGGATCCGGTAGCGCGACAGTATTGAAGTGAAACTCCGGCAACCAAAACGATTGATAACCGTGAGCCTCACCAAACTGAGCTTGCTCGACCATGGCGGTGGCCGAGCCGTTCTCATAACTCCAAGGCGTTAATCCAAGGTGCACAATAATTCGCTAACCGCCCCTCCCCTGCGCTGCGCGCATGCACCCGGCGGCCTCGCAGTCTGTCGGGTGTAGGGGCAAGCTGCTGCCCAGCTGGGAGCGAGGTGGGAAAGATGCGCTTCGAAGGGGATATTCGCACACTTTTTCAGCGCCTAGCAACCGTCTCACAGGCAGCGACGGCGCCGCGGTGACTTGTGAGATGATCAGCGGCGTCGGGCATTTTCCAGTGAGCGAAAACTATGGCAAATTTCGTCCTGTGTCGGTCCGCGCTCTGAACAACATCGAGGTACGGCACAATAACCACACCGTACTTAATATCTAGTGCCAGTTGGGCCTGTCCCCAAGGAGTATTTAGATGACTGATCGCTACACCGAATTACAGCAACTCGCGGCGCAATTTGGCGCTTGTTTTAATCGCCACGATCTCGACGCAACGATGGAGTTCTTCACCGACGATGCCGTTTATGAAGAACTTCACGGCCCAAAAAACGAGGGCAAAACCGCGATACGCGCGGCTTTTGAATCCTTATTCGCGCGCAAACTCACCTACGTAATAGCAAAACAACCACTCTATATCGAGACGGCCGCATAAACTGCCAGTCTACTGCGGCCACTGAATGTGAAAAAAGCAGTTCTCTGTCGCCTACCAGCACCGCCGTGTGGAGCCGGCGTTCTAAAGTTGCGTATTCGTTGGTATACGCTAGCGCTGGTGATGCTCGCACAGGCGTTTATAATGCCGGCGCGCGCGCAGGCGCAGCACCCCGTAGAGCTCACAATAGCGGCGACCCATAGCGCGAATACGCCGTGGGTGCACGAACTCAAACACTTTTTTGTGCCCGAATTCGTGCGCCGCACAGCAGCGTTGCCGGCAACACCTCGATACCGTTGCATCGAGATCTATGGTGGTGCTATTTCGAAATGGCAGAATAGCCTGGAGACCGTTGCGGTCGGCTTGGCTGACATCGGCTGGGTCGGATCATTGTGGGAACCGGCCAAGCTCCCCTTGCAAAACATAACCTACTACCTGCCATTCATCACCGATGATCTGCATGCTTTAGTGCAAATCTACAATCAAATTCACACCGAATTGCCCGCGGTTCGAAATGCGTGGCGAGAACATAATCAAGTGTACCTCGGCGCGACGGGGATCGACACCTATCATCTTCTCACAACTTTCCCGGTACGTTCACTAGCAGATCTCAAAGGACGTAAACTGCTCGCTCCGGGCCCATCCGCAGTCTGGTTACGCGGCACTGGCGCGGTACCCGTTAACGGCGCGTTGACGACTTACTACACGCAACTTAAGACAGGCGTGGCAGACGGCGTGCTCTCCATCCTCAGTGGTGCACAACCGTACCGCATTCATGAAGTGGCACCGTACTTAACTTTAGTTGGTATTGGCGCACAGATCACCGGCGCCGTTACCGTAAACGTGAATATTTGGAACACGTTTTCACAGAACACCAAAAATATCTTGCGGGAACTAGGCGACGAATATAGCAGGCGAGTCGCAAATGAGACCTTACGCCGCTACGACGACGCCTTAGCTCAAATGATCCTTGCGGGTGCGCACGTATCCGAGCTTGATCCACGGGAAAAACAACGCTGGATCGAGGGGCTACCAAACTACGGCAAAACGTGGGTCGAGCGTAACGAAGCGAAGGGTTTGCCCGCGGAGCGGATGCTCGGCATGCTCATGAATGCGCTTCGCGCCCGCGGCATACAGCCGATGCGCGCTTGGGATAGTACGATTGACTAGCGTAACCACGCCGCCGCCTGCCCAGCACGAACGCGCGCTGCAGGCTATTAGTCGGCGACTGCTCGAGGTATCGGGATGGCTGATCATTGCGATCGTCATACTGATTATAAGCGACATTGGCAGCCGTACACTTCTGCACGTTCCCCTCCGCGGTGTGCCCGAGCTAGTATCACTTTCGATTCCGATCATCGTATTTCTAGCCCTCGGCTATCTTTTTAGTCACGGTCAACTAATCCAATCGGACGTGCTGCTGGGTAGTTTGCGGGCGCGTTCTCGGCATACCGCGGCCGCACTGCAGTTTAGCTATCACCTCATCGGCGCTGGGGTGGCGCTGAGTATCGCGGCGCTTAGCGGTCGCGCTTTGCACAGCGCGATAGGGCGCGCAGAGTTTATTGGCGTCGAAGGCGATTTCACCGCGCCCGTGTGGCCAACAAAGTTGGCCTTAACGCTCGGTGCATTGATGCTAGGTACGCTATGTTTATGCCGTGCCTATGCGTTTATCCCTGGAGTACGGGAACGGCGCTCGCTGAGGTGGTTTGCTGCGGTGGCTGGCGTTGTCGGCGTGGTTCTCACGAGCGCCCTACTTCTCGGCGATAGCGAGAGCCGTTCCACCGCCGGGGCAATCGCGATCATTGTCATGTTTGTCCTCATCTACGCCGGCATGCCCGTCGCTTTTGCCTTAGCAACCGCCGCGGTCTTAGGCATTCTTTCCATCACCGGTGATGCGCGTGTCGCCATCGCGGCCCTAGGATTAGTTGCCGATGGCGCCGTCTCCGACTACGTCTTCGCCGCAGTACCGCTGTTCGTCTTAATGGGCTTGGTCGTTGGCGCCGCCGACATCGGTCGTGACTCATTGCAAGCATGTCACTGGCTATTGCGCCGCGTACGCGGCGGCCTCGGTGTCGCCACCGTCGCCGCCAACGGGATCTTTGCCGCGATCACGGGGATTTCCATTGCATCGGCGGCGATCTTCAGTCGCGTCGCCGTGCCGCCGTTGATTCAACACGGGTTTACCCCCCGTTTTGCGGTTGGCTTGGTGGCCGGTTCGTCGGTGCTCGGCATGCTGATCCCGCCCAGCCTACTGTTGATCATTTACGGTCTCGTCGCTGAAGTTTCGATCAGTCGATTGTTTCGCGCTGCCGTGATTCCAGGTTTACTGCTGACCATCGCATACGCGGCCGGTGTCATAGTAGTCTCGATATTTCGCGTTTCTTTCGCGGTAGGCGGCACCACGGCACTACCAAGCGGCACGATGATGACTGGCCGCAGCGCACTGAAAAAATCGCTCCCCATCATTTTCTTGATCGGCATCGTACTAGGCGGCATTTATGGTGGAATTTTCACGCCCACCGAAGCCGGTGCCGTCGGCGCTTTTGCCGCGATCGTGCTGGCGTTGACAATGAAACGAGTATCGCTGCGCTCGTTGCTCAACCTGGTGTTTGAGGCAGCTGGAAATTCCGCGTCGATTCTATTTCTTATCGTTACCGCGAGCGCATTTGCGATAATGCTAAGTTTATCGGAGATCCCCGCGCATTTGAGCGCGCAAGTAGCGGACCATGGTTTTGAGTTGACCGCCTACGCGTGCGCGTATCTCGTCGTACTGATCCTGCTCGGCATGGTGCTGGACTCAACGTCCATACTTTTAATTATGGTGCCTTTAGCTTTGCCGATAGTTCAAGCGCTAGGCGGTGATCTCGTTTGGTTCGGGATTATTAGCGTCATCGGTGTCGAAATCGGTTTGCTCACCCCACCTTTAGGTCTCAGTGTTTACGCAATCAAAGCGTCGCTGCCCGATCAAAGTATCTCATTGAACGATATTTTTGTGGGCGCGTTACCGTTTGCGCTGATCATGTTAGCGCTACTGATGTTGCTGGTTTTCTTCCCGCAGCTGGCGACGGCGCCCTGAACTGGAATAAATCCGCTAACGCCGAGCGACTAACGCGTCGCCTGCTCAGATACAGGCACTTCCAGCGTAGCTAATCCGCGCACGAGCGCTTAAACTCTTGCTCACGGTGGCCAGGCTTCAGGCTGATCAGACATCGCTCCTCGTACAAACAGTTGACCGTTAACAGGCGGGACAGACGTGGTTACGATGCTAACTTGTTGCGCGTTTCCGGCGCTAAAGGATCGGCATAGATCTTGCGTTAACTATAGGGAGAATACCGATCACACCATTGCCGCGCGGGCGTTGCCAAGCAACATGCTCAAGGGCAAAACCAACGAACATGGGGAACAGTGACAATGAAAGCTACGACTCGCAACCGATGTCGCCGCGCACTTAGCACCAACTTAGGGCATATCGGCACGGCTCTGCTCTTAATAGTAGCACCGCTTCAGCAAAGCCTCGCAGGTGACGAATCACCGCATACGTTTAGTGCGAACGTCTTATTGGGATCAGAGTACGTGTTTCGCGGTATTTCCAACAGCAACGAAGATCCCACTATTCAGGGTGGCTTCGACTACGCGCATGCATCGGGTTTCTACCTGGGCACGTGGGCGTCGAATATAGAGTACAACGCCCAGAGCACCGATAGCGCCTCTGTCGAAATCGATTTTTATGGTGGCTTGGCGGGTAGCTTGGGCAACGGTATTGGCTGGGACATCGGCGCACTGTATTACTGGTATCCTGAACAAAACGAAGATGCCGGCGCCGGGGATTATAATTTCTTCGAGATCTATGGCGTGGCGAGTTACACTTTTGCAAGTGTGCAACACACCCCGTCGGTGGAAGCCGGGGTGAGCTACTCTCCCGACTTCTTTGGCGAAGACGGGGACGGTGTCTACCTCTACAGTACCGCGGGCCTCTCTCTGCCGTACGACTTCAGCCCCTATGTGACAATAGGTTATCAAGACGTCGAAGGAGATAAGAGCTCGGGTCCTAATGGGTTTGATTATTTTCATTATGCAATCGGCCTTTCTAAAGCCTTTGGCCCCATAAGCCTCGACCTTTCCTGGCACGATGCCGATTTAGATGGCTGCGACGATCTGTGTAAATCGCTGGTATTTAGTATCTCGAGCAGCTGGTAGCAGCGTTCGTAACACGTCTAGGCATTGTCGCTCGACGACCGCGTGGTAATTACTATCGACAGCAGGCTTCCACCGTAGTTTTTCAACCGGATCCTAGTAGTAGGCGGCGGAAACTTTTATGCCAGCAGGCTGCCGGACTTAGGGGTCCGGCAGCCTGCTGGCGCTCACGGGCAAACTCCTTAGCCCGAGCGCATAAAAGGAATCGTCGAATGAGTGATCCCGCCAATAACATTCATTCTCAAGCCGAACTCAGCGACGACGAGCGTGCGTTGCTCGATGCGTTCCTCAGTGAGCATCAACGCGTCTATGGCCCTGACCCGGAGATCATGCGCAACCACGGCCTTATGCCACGCAGCGCTATCGAACTGCGCGGATTGTCGGGCGAACTCGATGTTGACAAAGTCAATCTCGTACGTAGCCGCATCGCATCCGCACTCGAAGAAGGCTACAACATGGTCGAGAAAATGGGAGTGGCGCCTTGCCGACATGAAGGTTAAACTGCATGCGGTATTGCGTTTGCCCGCGGTCATCGACGGGTTTGGTAGCGATTATTTAGTCGCGACATTACGCAAAACGCTCGCAGATACGGAGGCCGAAGTACGTCGACGCATCGCGGAACTTCCCGACGGCACGGTGCGGGTAAATTCATGGATAGACGACAGTCTGCACGAGCACATTCTGGCGAAGTGGCCACTCGCCATTACCGTATCGGGACAGCGAATGATCTTCGATTTGCGCGGTGCGTGTCCCGAGCTTTCAAATCGATCGATCAATACGCATTTGAATTCGCTGAAAACTTGTCTCACGACGAACATGATCCTCTACGTGTGGCCTGACCTGGCGGTGAATCAAGCCGTGTTCAGCCCGATCGAAGTACTAACCGATCGCAACGCTTTGCTCGACCCCGGTGATGAGTGCCCGAACGCGAGGCGCGTAAAGCGCGCGGCGTACCCTTCGATGCGTTCTACACCGCTTGGATCAAAGACGAACCAGATCCTGAGCTACCGTATAGGGACAGCTGGGGTGACGATATCGACGAAGTCATCGCAACCCCGCCCGGTGCGGCGCGGTATCGCATGAAAGCCAGCGAAATGACCGGCATTATGCTCTCCAACCCCAAAGATCGACGCATCGCTGAGCTCGAAGCAGAACGCGCACACCGCGGTTAAACGCAACGACAAAACACGACTTGCGTTGCCGAAATTGCAATTCGAGATCGAAGACGGCACGGTTGATTGTTAGCGATAAGGCGTAGATGAACACCATGGTGGAAACGAATCGGAATTTCGCGCGCAAAGTACGCCAGGGTGACCTCCAGATCGGTACGGCGATTACCTTGGCTTGTCCAGAAGTCGTTGAAATGCTGTCGCAGTGCGGCTTCGATTGGCTGTTTATCGACGCTGAACACGGCCCCTTCGACCCGCATGACGCCCAGAAACTGTTGCAAGCCGCCCGCTGCCCTTGCTTGATTCGGCTTCCGGGACACGATGAAGTGTGGGTGAAAAAAGCGCTCGACATCGGCGCTGCCGGAATCGTCGTCCCGCAAGTCAATTCGGTAGCACAAGCCCAGCGCATTGTCTCATTGTGCCACTATCCGCCTGCAGGTGTGCGCGGCATGGGTCTCGCGCGGGCGCACAATTATGGGCTCGATCCGGACTATCTCGCCGAGTCGGCCGCACGCACGGCAATCGTCCTACAGGCGGAACACAAAGACGGAATCGCGAACCTTCCAGACATTGTCAAAGTCCCAGGGGTGGACGCGATTCTCGCCGGGCCCTGGGATCTCTCCGCCAGCTTCGGCAAACCTGGCGATATCGACGCTCCCGAAGTTAGCGCAGCAATTGGCCGCGTCGCTGAAGTTTGTACGAACTCGCAGATCACCGCGGCGATTTTTACGGTCAGTGCGGCACACGCCAAGGCGGCGATTGCGCAGGGGTTCAAACTTATCGTGCTTAGCGCCGATACCGCCCATCTGCTCAGCGGTGTACGCACGCTACTTTCCGAGCTCAAAGATTCAGAATAGAGCTTCGTTCATGATCAGCAATCAGCCGCGTAATTAAAGTCACGCGATCATCGCTACCGCTGTTGATTGATCGTCCAATCGTAATCAATAAAACGCACGCGCCAATTAGTAGGGATCTTATTCTCGCGGAACTGGTTAATGTAAGTAATCAATTCCGTATCCAGCTCACTCGCGGCAAAATCTTCAGTATAGAAGTCGAGAATTTCGGACACCCATAGCGCTTGCTTGCTAGCATCCAAGCGAATGTGTTTTTCGCTAGCGAAAAATTCACGTGCGAGCTTGGTAAGTTGTGCATCTACGGTCGGGGCCAGAAACGGTGCCTGTGGTAGGCGCGGGCAGTCCTTGACCATGCAATTCAAAGCAAAATGAATCCGGGCATCGCCCAGCGGTCGAATAACCTCGTTTTCATAGTCATACAGATTCGTTTGGTCACCGTCGACGACAATTTTTCTAAACTTAAAAAATCGCACACGCTTGAAAAAACTGTCAAAATCTTGCGGGACATCTTTATCGATAACACCCTGCATTGCCATCGCGTTGTAAGCATTGAGGTGAAACGCCAAAATCTCGTCCCGTGATGAGAACGCGTCTGGATTCGTCCGTGGTCCATCTTGGGCGAGCGCTGCAACAAAACGATCGAGATCCCCACGGTCTTGCGCTAGCGCGCGAAAGTCAGTTCTACCGTGGGGATCGACATAGCTTGCTAAGACGTTTGCCCAAGCGCTCAAGGCATCTTCATAGCTCGCTTCGGCGCCGAGACCTAGTGCCATGAGCATAACGGCGATGATGGTACGGGCGCCGTTCATACCGTCACGCTGTGCCGTACATTATCGCGCCGTGAAACCGTACGTTGCGCTTTCTTGCGCGGTTCGAATTTGACCAGCGACCCATCGCGTTTATGCACTAACACAGGCTTTAGAATATAGCGATCGCGCTCCGCGTTATGCGCGCACATGGACACCGGCCCGTCTTGCGTCATGACTGTGAACGAACACGCTTCGAGTCGCTCTGGATCCAGCGCTTTAGCATCCATGAAATTTTGCACAAAAAGTGAAAGTTTTTGTACTTTGCCGCGGGCGATAAATAGATCCTTCTTAGCGCGCCACAAAAACCCGATTGCGATGAGTACAACTTTCGCCATGAATCGCGGTTGCTTTAGCAACTCTTGCAAATAGCCGATCGCCACACGTAGTTTTCCAAGTCGCGCGTCGTAATACCGACCACGATAAGCAGCGAGCAGTTCCGCAAATAACGTTTCATCGGCAATGACTGGATATATCTGACGATTAATCACGAGCATCGGCACATAACTGTGGCACTTCGGGTGGCCGATTCGAACGACATCCCACGGAAGTTCACGATCACATGTTTTATCGATCTCTATCCGCACTGACGCTAGAGAAAGGAGCGGGTCTTTTTGATGCCACACCCCCCTACCCGTATCGGCTTGCAGTTGAAATGAGACGAAACCGATGTGTTCGGCATTGGCAATGAAGTAGCGCACCAAGTCCGGAATCTCGGCGAAATTTCCGTCGTGAATGGTGGTATTAAAAATTACCATCAATCCGAGGCCCGACGCGCGTCTTAAGTATTCATCCCTTACTGCGTTGAGGGCTCGCTCGGTGTCGTAACCCAATCGCCGTTGAGTTGTATCGACGTGAAACGCGACATCACACAGTCCCGCCTCGGCGAGGTCGACGAGCAACCTACGCGACGCGGCGATGCCGTTGGTAAATAATGCCGGAAACAAGCCGATTTTTCGCGCGTAGCGAACGATTTCCACAAGCTCACGGTGTTTGCGTAAGGTGGGATCACCGCCGGTAATTTGCACGTTGGCGCGCGCGCCGTAGCTCGCTCGAATCGCATCGAGGCGGCGAAATATTTCCTCAATCGGGAGATCGGCGACGGCTTCGGAATTCTCAGACAAATAACACAGCGTGCAATCTAAATTGCAACGCTGCGTAATTTCGACCGCGGTGCAGCCGATCGTTAGCGTTCTACCGATTAACTGATTCGGCGAGAAAACCTTGTTCATGCGCTCCCGGGCGTGCGATAGCTTCTTATTGTGGTTATTCATAGGGGTAGTTAGAGAACGGCCGGCGGGATTTAGTTCCATGAAAATATGGCGGCACGTTTTCTCTCGATGCCGTGCGACCGGGTTGGCTTCTGCGCTGTCTATGGCGAGGCCCGTGGTTTGCATCGATCTCAACCGCTAGCAGAGATAATATCATCCCTGCGGCCGTAGACCCGCGGCAAGTGACGAACCCATAAGATCATAAAGAGGCTTCTCAATGAATGTACCGATCGGGCTTATCCAATGGACTGAAGGCACACGCGGCGCCGAGCTGGGCGAATACGTACAGCGACTCGAACGCCTTGGTTATCACGAACTTTGGCTACCTGAGATTTTTGGGCGCGAGCCGTTTGCGACTGCGGGTTACTTATTGGCCTTAACGTCTCGCCTTCGTGTATCGACCGGTATCGCGAATGTATACGCCCACGATGCTGACTCAGCGGCACAAGCAGCCAATACGCTCGCCGAATTTTCACATAATCGCTTCACTCTCGGGCTCGGGGTCTCGCATCCGGTTCTCGTCGAACCGCGCGGTCACACATGGTTAATGCCGGTGCCCAAAATGGACGCTTATCTCGATCGCATGAAAAAAGCGCAAATACTCAGCCCTGAGGCCACCAGCAAGGCGCCGGTAATCATCGCCGGTCACGGCCCTGGCTTGCAAAAAGTCGCCGCGAAAAAGGCTAATGGTTTGTTTTTGTTTCTGCAAACGGTCGATACCGTGTGCCGCGCACGCGAAATTCTTGGCCCCGAAAAGCAGATCCATGTCGTCGTGCGCTGCGCGCTCGACGCAAACCCCACAACCGCGCGTGATTTAGCGCGCCGTGCTTGTGCTTTCTATACGAGCCTGCCGCCGTATCATAGAGCGTGGGCGCTTGAGGGCTTTGACGAGAGCGACTGGTGCATGCCTACCAGTGATCGTTTGATCGACGCCATTTGTGCTTGGGGGGATGCTACAGCGATCAAAGAAAAACTCACCGCCTATGTCGACGCGGGCGCAACACACCTGGTGCTCTACCCCTGCAACCCAGGCGAAGCATACCGAGCGGATAGCGCCATGTCTTTGCAGTGGCATTGGGATTTGCTGGAAGCGATGGCGCCGTGAACTTAAGGCTCACTGCGATCACGCTACTATGGATCGTAAGTGGTGCCTGCCAGGCCAGTTATGAGACGGTCTATCGCGCAGTCTTCTCTGCGCCGTATAAAACCTTGCCTCACTATGTCGTTGATAAGAAACTATTCGGGCGCGGCGGAACTGGAACGCAAAATGCACTTTATCAAGCGGCACTTAGAACCTTAACGTCGAATGCCGACCTGATTGATTTCGCCAAAGGACAAAAACTTTTTCAACCCAATGGCATTTGTTTCGCGGCCCATTGGCGGATCGACAAAAAAACCGACTTTACCGGCTTATTCGCCGCGCCGGCAGCAGCCCGCGGCATCGTGCGGATTTCTGTCATGTTAAGCGGCACGAACAAAGGTGAAAAACGCGCCTTCGCGATGGCGATCAAGCTTTTCCCGCAAAAACGTCGCGCTGGACGCTCACTAAATCTTCTCATGATGGCATCGATGGGTGGCGCTTACATCGATCATGCAAGCACTGCGGTTATGGATAACGAACCCGCATTAGGGAGTCTTCCGCGCCTCTCGGATTGGGGAACTGCACTGAGGATCCGCAAGGATTTAGCGCGTGCGAATACGACCGTAGCTCACGGCGTCGGGATTGCCAATGCGCGCATTCAATACCGCAGCGTCGCGCATGCTGCGGCGCTAGGCGTCACCGACGAGAACCTCGTTCACGCGCCTGAGTGGTTACGCTTGCGGGTGGTGCCCGATACCCCACGGATCGACGCACAGGACTTTCGCGATGAACTCTCGCTGCGAAACTATCCGGACGGTAAACTTATCTACGAGATCGAGGTGGCAGGCGATCACGCTGCGGGCAAAGCGGCCGCGCACTGGCAGCCTATCGGCCACCTCGAACTTCACGAATCGATCACCTCTCCTGGCTGCGACCGGCGCTTGCATTTTCAGCATCCTTTGCATTAATACCGCCGCGCCGGAAAGCGGCGTGGAAAAATGTTAAGCCCGGCGTGCCACGCGCAATAAATCCGCGCGGCACGATCGCATCCACTAACCGCGAGCTAGTTTGCCGCCGGCCTTAAGCCGCTTGTTTATCGGCGCTTTGTTTGCGCACCGCGGGGAGAATGTCGGTACCCAATAGCTCCATTGCGCTCAAAACCTTCGCGTTTTCCAGTCCGCCGATACGTGTCCAGCACAAGAGTTCGTCAAAACCGAATTCGCGGCCCAGACTAACGAGCTTCTCAACGCAAGCATCTGGTGCATCGCATACGATCGAAGTGCCATCGACGAGATCTTCGAACTCGACTTGCGAGGCCAGATCGCGCGCTTCACCGTAACCGTCGTACCCTTTAACATCCTGCTGGCCCTGCGGAGGTGCGACATATTTCGCGATCGTGCGGTAATACCAAGTAACACGCGGCCCAAAGGTATTGCGCGCTTCCTCGCGCGTCTTACCAGGATAGACCATCAGCAAACACGCGATCTTGCCACTATTCGGATCATGGCCACCGGCTTGCCGGCCTTTGCGATAGCTAGCGATCCCTTCTCGGGCTAACTCGGCCGTAAGTCCAAAGACCGTCGACATTAAGATATCGTAGCCGTACCGTCCCGCGATCTCGAAGGTCTCCGGTGACAGGCAAGCCATGTAGATAGGTGGATGTGGTTGCTGTAGCGGCTTAGGCCGAACACAGAGATCATCAAACTGATAGTGTTTACCATGATAACTGAAACGATCTTCGGTCCAACACTTATGAATGACTTCCATGCCTTCGTGAAAGATTTCACGCGAACGCGTTTGATCGACGCCAAAACCTTTATATTCCATCGGTTGGTAGCCGCGACCGACCCCTAAATCAACCCGGCCGTCACTCATGAGATCGATAAACGCAAAATCTTCAGCGACCCGTACCGGGTTATGGAACGGCAGCACGACGACTCCGGTGCTAAGGCGAATCTTAGATGTCCGCGCGGCCACTGCAGCGAGCGATACTTGCGGTGAGGCGCAATAGCCATATTCAGAAAAATGATGCTCCGCTGGCATCACAGTGTCGTAGCCTAGGCGTTCGGCTTCGATCATGAGTTCCATTTGATTTTTCACCACTTCATGTTCGGTAAAACCCTCTGGGTTCTCGAACAAATGGAGCATGCCTAATCTCATAATTACCTCCAAAACTGAGCTCGACGTAAGTGCTCTAGGGTCGAGGCCGGTGCCGTGAGTCGCCACCGCCGCGCCCTAGGTGCGTGCGTTGGGCCGGCGATCTTGCGATAACAACGCGCCAACCGTTGATTGAGGATAAGTCGCGACCGCCAGAAAGACTTGATCTGAGTCAAGCGCCCAATGCGCCCTGCCCGGCCGAGTGACGTTACGGATCGCGGCGCGCGAGCGCACCTCCAAGTGCTTGGAATATTGCAACGCAACGTAGCACGGGACCAGCGCTGACGCTGCACCCCGCGCCATCGCGGCAAAGCGGCGCTCGCTATCCCGACGAGCCGCTTACTAAAGTAGTACACTGCGCGTAAATCGTCGAGATTGGGAACGCAGGAGGGCGTAGATGAAGCGCTGGCGCCAACAACCCATAGCTTACGCGGAAGCACTGGCGCAACACTATGGTGCCATGGGCCATGCACCGTACGAATGGACCATTTACGACGAGGCGCCCTGGCATAGACTGAACAAGCCCATCAGCGAGTGTCGCGTAACACTGCTAACTTCCGGGGGCATTTCGCACTGCGCGATGCCTGCTTGGGACCCATTCGCACGCAATGATCACCGGCTCGATGCGATCTCCGTGGGAGCAGAATCCAGTGATTTCCAGATCCACGATGCCTACTACGACCATCGCGACGCCGCGCGTGATATCAATTGTCAGTTTCCGATCGATCGTTTGCGTGAACTGTGCGCGGCGGGTGAAGTCGGCGCGCTCGCGAATCGATTCTGGAGCGGGTTTATGGGCCGGATTTACAATCGCAGCAAAGTGCTGAGTGAATCAGCACCGGCTTTTGCCCACGAACTGCATCGCGATGAAGTCGACTTGCTTATTGCCGTGCCGGCCTGACCTCTCGATCACCAGACCGTGGGTCTGGTCTGCAGAATCGTCGAGGAAAGCGACATTGCCACGGTGTGTTTGTCAACGGCGCGCGACCTTAGCCTACAAGTTCGCCCACCACGCTCCGTGTTTATCAATTTTCCCATGGGGAACGCGTTTGGAAAACCGTTCGACACCGACATGCAAACCGCGATACTGCGGCACTGCCTTGACACTGCGGAGAACTGCGTTACGCCCGGCGAACTCATCGACCTCCCTTACGCTTGGCACCAAGCATTTGCCTTCGATCCCAACGCGTCGCACATGTAAATCCCCATGACGGCGACACAGCAAACCTACGACGCTGCGGAACTCGAACTTTTTCGCGGCAACGTTCGCCGCTTTGCGAAGGAAGCTATCGAACCTTATTACGCGGAGTGGGAGGCCGCCGAGATGTGGCCACGTGAGCTGTGGAATACCATCGGCGAAGCGGGATTATTGTGTGTCGATATACCAAAAGTCTATGGCGGTTTCGGCGCCAGCACCCGATTTTCTTTTGCGATTCTGGAAGAACTCGCGCGCGCCGGATACGGCGCGCTGTTCGGTTGTGTTGGAATGCAATCGGATATCCTTGCGCACTACCTGTTGAACTTGGGCAGCGAAGAACAGAAAACAGCGTACCTCCCAGGGATGGCGACCGGCGCATGCGTAGCCGCCCTCGGGATGAGCGAACCTGGGGGCGGCAGTGACCTCCAAGCCATTAAAACGTTCGCCCAATTAGACGGAGATGATTTCATCATTAATGGGTCGAAAACTTTCATTAGCAACGGCTTTCATGCCGATATCGTGATCCTGGTCGCACGCACCGATCGCGACGCAAAACCGGCCGCGGGGATCTCGCTGATTATCGTGCCAACCGACACGCCCGGTTTCAAGCTGGGCAAGAATCTAGCAAAGATGGGGTGCCATTCCGCGGATACGATGGAGCTGTTTTTCGAAGACGTCAGAGTGCCGCGTGCCAATTTGCTCGGTGAGTTGAATCAGGGATTTTATGCTACGCAAATCGAATTGCCACGTGAGCGCTTGACCGTTGCCGCGGGCGCCGTCGGTGCCTGTGAGGGCGTGTTAGAGTGGACAATCGAATACACCAAGCAACGACGGGCCTTTGACAGATCGCTCGCGGAATTCCAAAACACGCAATTCAAACTCGCCGAGTATGCGACCGACACACGCGTGCATCGCGCATTTTATGAAGAATGTGTCGCTAAATGCCTGCGCGGCGAACTGGATACCGCAACCGCAAGCATGGCCAAGCTCGCCTGCTCCGAAGCGCAGGGACGGGTGGTTGATGGTTGTCTGCAATTGTTCGGCGGTTACGGCTATATGCAAGAATACCCCATTAGTCGTGCCTATGTGGATGCGAGAGTTCAGCGCATATATGCAGGCACGTCCGAAATAATGAAGCTGATCATTGCGCGCGACTTGCTCAAACGTTGAAAACGCCGAGCATAGAGAAGACGCACTTCCCCACGATGAGGAACACTGGCGCTAAGCACTTTAGTTAGGAGACCGGCAAACGCTTTCATCAATCTTGATGACGTTCGAGGCGAGTTTAAATCGTTCCTGCGCGTAGCTCTGCGACGATATGTTCGGCTTGGCGAATAGCCAGCGTGACGATCGTGAGTGTCGGCGGCGCTGCACCTGATGATGCGAACTGGCTGCCGTCGGAGATGAACAGATTGGGCACTTCGTGCGTGCGACCAAAACCGTTGCAAACACCATCGGCAGGATCGACGCTCTGGCGGCACGTGCCCAAATTGTGGATTACCACGTTCGACTGGCGCGTATAGACTTCTTGAGCGCCCAGACCGCGTAACATCTCGGCGCCGCGCGCCATGGCGTGATTTACCAAGGCCTTGTCATTAGGGTGAAAGCGCTTGTGGAGTTTCGGCACCGGATTGCCAAATTGATCGCGCACTGAATCATCGAGTGAGATGCGGTTTTCAAACGTTGGCATGTCTTCGCCGAGCACCGCAAGCGATGCGACGTTGCGATAGGATTCGATCAATTTCGCATAGTCGCTGCCCCAACCATCGGCTAAGGGCTCGTTCGGAAAACTCGATAAATGGATCCCGCGGGGGACAAACAGATAACCGCCGTGAAAGCCGCGACCCGGATCGTTTTTCATCTCATCGGCGACAAGCGCTGAATAAGTCGTGCCCTTAAAATTATCGACTCGCCCTGGCATTTCAGCGATCACCCGTGCGACCAAGTCAGTCATGTAATGCCGCCCTACCATGTCGGCCGAGTTCGCGAGTCCCCGGGGGAATTTACCCGATGTTGACAGCATTAATAAGCGTGGCGTTTCGACGCCGTTGGCCGCGACGCACACGGCCCGCGCACGTTGGCGCTGACGCGTCCCGGCCTCGTCGCTATAGACCACACCGGTAACACGTCCCCGGTCGTCGTGTTCGATCTTGGTCGCCATCGCATGGGTGCGCAGTTCGAAACGGCCCGACGCGTTTGCACGGGGCAACTCCGCATGTTTTGCCGACCACTTCGCACCAATGACACAACCGGCGGCGCAAAAACCGAATTGCCGGCAAGCGGGACGGCCATCCCAGGGTTTGGCATTGATCGCCATGTGTCCGCCGTTGACGTCGCGGTACCCGAAGCGTCGCGCCGCCGTTTTTAGCAACAGCGAATGGTTATGTTCGGCAAGAAACGGGTTACCGTGGCGACCGGTTACGCCCATGCGTTTTTCGGCTTTCTCATAATACGGCTCGAGTTCCGTAAGCGTAAGCGGCCAGTCGATCAGGGTCGTACCGGGGATGTCGCCGTAGGTCGAACGCGGTTTAAATTCGTGCGCCTGCAAACGCAACGCGACACCGCCCCAGATCACCGACGTGCCGCCGACCGCTTTGCCGATAAACACCGGCAAAGCGGGGTTGAGATCCCCTTCACTCAAACGCGTATCAGCCCATTTAATGCGGCGATACATTTCCGGCAGATCTTGGACGATATCGATCGGTCCGCCCGCCTCTAGACACACGACCGGCACACCACTGGCGGTCAGCTCCGCCGCTAAGGTACCGCCACCCGCACCCGAACCAATGATGACCACTACCGAGTCGTCGTTATGAGCAAAGGTCGTCATCCTGTTTTTACCGCCGGCAACCAGTCGATATCGACGAGTTCTCGCGTGACCCAACCACCGAAAGCGAGCGATGGCCCAGGATAGCCAAAATGTGGCCACACGTCGGGATCGCGATACACGGCGCTAACGGTGGCCCGGCGAGCAAGTTTGAAGAAGGCGTCGTGTTGCAGTTCCGTCAGTGCTGTTTCACGCGCGCTTTGTTCAAGATCGATGAAGTTATCCGGCAACTGGCGCAACCCATCTTTTATCAGGCGCGCGCGTGAAGCATCACGGGATGCCATGCTATCCAGTTGTTTTACCGCCTGCGCGTAATAGCCGTCGTCGAGAAATTCGTGCGGGAACAGGGTCCGCGCTAGCTGCAACAGCACCCGTGCCTCGTCGGCTCGCAGGACCGACAATTCCTCGAGGCGCTTACTCAGCTCGCCGCTAGCAGCAGTCGCGAATCGCCACCCGGCGCTCGCAGCAAAGACACTGCTGCCGAGGGCTGTCATGAGAAACCGACGTCGGTCCCGGGCGAAAACTAGGCGATTTGATTTCATATCGGACATGAAAAGCTCCTTGTGAAGCGAGTGGTTCGGTTGCACGGTGAGGTGCTCGCCAACCCCGAGGACATCGTGATAGAGGACATCATAAGCGAATAATAAACATCCAGCGAAAAATGAGCGCGTCTCGCTAAGGCTGGCGAACCGCTTGACGGCGCCCGGGGCGCGCGATCCCTGGTCGAAAAGCGCTCTATCCGACGCGCGCAGACATATGCACATGCAAAGTTTTTAGCGCCCAAAGCCGATAAAATTCGAGAGAAAATTCAAGCCTACTGCAGCAGAAGCGATCGATGTTGAATTGGCATATGTTGCGGGAGAACGGCGAGTTTCGTATCGATAGTAGTAGCTCTGGATCGTCGGCATCGCGTTCGCATTACTGGTGGCGTGGCGGGTATTAGGCGCTGGCACGCATAACGCACCGGAAATACACGCTGCCATTAAAGCCGAAATCGCACAGGACTATCGCCGCGAACTCATCAACAAAGTAAGCGCCGCACATGAGGCCGGTGATGATGTCACAGTAGCAGAACTCAACGGCCCGCTCACCACAGAGGACGGTATCAGCGTAGAAGTCGATAACGTCTCCATCTCGACGCTGCTAACGCACTGGTCGATTGACGAAGACGCTATGGGAGGTTCGACTACCGTTTAATCGCGGATGGAACCACCCGCGAGCAAGGCCGACGTTACGTGCACGTTTCACGCAGCGGTTTCGGCAACGTCTGGTCGATTTGCGACAGCGGCACGCTGAGTTATTACATGAATTTCGTTTATTGACGGATGCGTCGCGGCTACTCCTTCGAGAACGTTACGGCAGATGAGCTTTTCAGCCGTCACACACTGATCTCACTCGCGTGATTTGAGTGGCCATATACGCTAATATTTTGCCCTAACTACGCCGTGCTTCGTGGCGTACTTAATCGAAGTGGAGGTTCCCTGATCCGAAATTCCGGTCGGCGCCGCGCCATGCTCGCGCATATCCATTGGCTGCCGTCTCTCGGCTTATTCGTCGCCGGCATCATATTTTGGGGCGGATTCAATACCGCAATGGAGCTTACCAACGCAGAATCGTTTTGCATTTCGTGTCACGAAATGCGCGAAAATGTTTTTCGCGAATACCAGCAAACCATACACTACAACAACCGTACCGGGGTGCGCGCAACTTGCCCGGACTGCCACGTCCCGAATGATTGGCCTCATATGGTCGTGCGCAAGGTCGGTGCCACCGCCGAGTTGTATCACGCGCTACGTGGTTCGATCGATACCCGCGAGAAGTTTATCGATAAGCGCTTGCACCTGGCGCGCAAAGTATGGGCCGATATGGCGGCAACCGATTCGCGCGAGTGCCGCAATTGCCATGGTTTCGAATATATGGACGGGAGCCGCCAAACGGGCAGCGCCGCGACCCAACATGAAAACGCGCGCGCCGCCGGACAGACCTGTATTGATTGCCATAAAGGCATCGCCCACACTTTGCCGGAAGCCTTTCTCGAAGACGAACACGAACGCTTCGAACGCGACGGTGTCGACTGCGCCAGCTGCCATAAGGGCATGGCCCGCGCTGAAACTGACGAAGACTGGGACTTTTAGGCAGACCTAAGAAGTACTCACCCGAGCAGACCTTGATGGAGATCAATGCATTCGGCGAGAGAACCGGACTATACAACTTTGATCCACGCGACCAAATAATCCCTACGGGAGTGAATCACAATGCGAAAATTTAAGTGCCCCTGGATCTTCGTGCGCGGTACCGGCGCCTTGCTCGCGCTCATCGCAACGAGTCCAGAACCGGCTGCCGAGCCGAGCGACATGGCCTTGGGCGAGAAGCTCTACCTACAGAACTGTGTGTTTTGCCATCAAGCCGACGCCATCGGCAAAGCGGGGTTTGCACCATCGCTGACGAACCCAGAGTTGCTCGCGACAGCCTCTGATCGCTTCCTGCAAAGCACTATTCGAGATGGGCGTAGCGGTACCGGCATGCCGCCCTTTGCGCACCTGGGTCGCAACGGCATTAAGTCGATCGTTGCTTACCTGCGCTCGCACACGACGGTCCCGAACCGCAGTGAAGAGATCGATGCGATGGCGACATCCGGCGGCGATCCGGCACTCGGTAAACACTGGTTCGATCAAATTTGCTCCACCTGTCACGGAGCGAACGGCGACGGTTATGCCGCCGGTGGAACCGGTACCGCAATCGGCAATCCGGCGTTCCTGGACAAAGCCAGTGACGGTTTCATCCGCGAGACTGTCAAACATGGCCGCTCTAACACCCGTATGCGAGGATTCCAGGGCCCCGAGGGTCTGGCCAACTTATCCGATGCCGAAATCGACGACCTAATTGCGTATCTGCGCAGCTTGGCTAGCGCTGGAGGAGAACAACCATGAAACGCATCAAAATGAATCGGCGTACGTTTATTAAAGGCAGTGGCTTTATTACCTCCGCCGCTGCCGGCGCGGGACTTTACGTAGCCGACAATCCGGAATTGGAGGCGGCGGAACCGGCACCAGCCGATCGCGGCACGGCACTCGCGCAGTGCCCCTACTGTGGCGTCGGCTGCGGGACCATCATACACACCGAAAACGGCAAGATCGTTTCGATGCGCCCAGATAAGGATCATCCGACGAATTTCGGTTTGCAATGCATCAAGGGGCTGACCGCCGCCGAGCCGATCTACGTCGATCGTATGAAAGGTGACGCTTATGTACGCAAAGACGTATGGGAAGAATGGAACAAACCCGATCACGGCGATTTGGGTTACGTCACGACGAGCAAAGGTTCGTTCGAGGAGGAACATTTCGTGCGTGTGCCGTACGCCCAGGCATCCGAGCTGGTCGCGCATAAGATCGCCTATCTCGTAAAAACACACGGCGGTAACTCGATTGCGCTGTATGGCTCAGGCCAGCTGACCATGGAAGGCCAGTACCTCGAAAACCTATTCATGAAAGGCGTGCTCGGCTCGAACACCATCGAGGCCAATGCGCGCATGTGCATGACATCAGCCGTGACTGGCTACTTCGCCACCCTGGGCTCGGACACGCCACCGCTCGCTTACGACGATATCGAGCTCAGCGATCTGATCATGCACTTCGGTCATAACGCACGCGAGTCGCATCCGATAATTTTCTGGCGCGCCGCTGATCACAAAAAGAAAACTGATATCCCAACTATCATCGTCGATCCGCGCCGCACCGGTACCGTGATGGGGTATGAAGATATCAATGCCGAGAATACCGTGCACGTGCCGATCCTCAATGGTGACATCAGTTTTCTCAACGCCATCGCCCACGTCTTACTGAAAGATCACCCCGATGTTATCGATTGGGATTTTGTGCGTGCCCATACGACCGGCTGGGAAACCTACACCGAGGGCGTGCTCAAGAACTACAGCCCTGATCAAGTACAGGACCGCATGGGCGGGCCGGGTCACGACGTCTCACCCGCCCTGATCCGGCGTGTCGCGAGCATGTTCGCCGACGCCACGCGCAAGCGCCTCGCGCGCAGCAAGGGCAAACAGGACGGTCAGGGTTACGGCGGCGTGATCATCATGTGGGGCATCGGTTACAACCAACACATTCACGGTCAGCACAACGTTATTTCCATCATTAACCTGCTCACCCTGACGGGCAATCTCGCCAAGCCGGGTTGTGGACCGTTTTCTATGACCGGACAGCCAAACGCCATGGGAGAGCGTTTCACGGGTGGACTAACCGGGCGGCTACCGTTTAATCAGCCGCTCAACAACGAAGCGCATCGCAAGCACATGGCCAAACACTGGCACGTACCCGAAGAAAATCTCATTACCGCCACAAATTCTAAGAATCCGGGTTATGCAGTCGGCATGATGGAGCGCGCGTTGAAGGGTGACGTGAAAGCGATGTTTCTCGTCTACGCGACGCATGTCGATCTACCCGATCAGGAAAACCTGGTGCGCCCGGCGTTGTCAAAGACGTTCAATGTCGTACAAGAAATTTACCGCCACGCTGCGAATAATTTATATGCGGACGTAATTTTTCCCGCCGCAACTTGGGGTGAAGTCAACGGCGTCTATATCAGCTCTGAACGACGCATCAATATTTGCGAGCAAGCGGCGTTACCGCCACCCGGCTGCCTACCGGACCTCGATATGGTGGTCGATAAAGGCAAGGAGATCGCCCACTTGCTCGGTCTCGACGCCGATGCGATTTTTCCGTGGAAGAAAGACAAAAATGGTTTCATCGACACCGAGGAAGTCTTTCGCGACGTGGTGCGCGCCTCGGCCGGCACCGACACCGATCTGACCGGTATTCTCGAAGTTGAGAAGCTCGATGGCACCAGCCCCTACGAACAACTCAAGGCTCTGCGCGGCATCCAGTGGCCGGCGCCAACCTACGAAATGGCCAAAAACGGTGGGGCCAAACGGCGCTTCATGATGCAGGAAGGACAATGGGACAATCGACCCTACGGTTATTTTCGTACCGGCGACGGCAAAGTGCACATGAAGCTCTGCGAACAGGACTACAGCAACCGCGAAGCGCTAACTAATAAACTAATGGCCTTCGGGGTCGAGAAAGGGCTTTATACGATCGATCATCTCGATCTCATCAACGAAGCGCGCGACAAGGGACTGACTCCGGACATACCGGATCTCGAGTTTCGTGGCAAACCGTGGGATCAGGTACCCGATGACAAATTCCCTTACTGGTTCGGACTCGGAGTGGTCTACGAGCATTTCCATACCGCGAAGTCGAACCGCAGCCCGACCACGCGACGCCTCGTACCTGAGATGTACGTCGAAATCCATCCGGATGACGCCAGCGATCTCGGTATTGCGGATGGCGATCTGGTGCGCGTCGTGACGCGACGGGGGCAACTCGAGGCCCGTGCCCAGGTGGGCACCAATTCATTGGTAAAGCCCTCTCGCAACAATGTCCCGCGCGGCTATATGTTCGGACCCTGGAACCTGTCGGTCGCCGACAGCGCCGTACCGGAGAAGAATAAGTGGTTGGCGAACCGCGTCACTAGTCGGATCTGGGATCCGGTGTCCGGCCAAGTCGACTTCAAAAAGTCGGCGGCGCGTATCGAAAAAATATGAACAGTGCCGCCTGATACCGGTGCAACGACGCAGGTTTCTACTCCAGCAGCTCATCGCGGCCGCCGCGGCCGCGGTCAACCCACTGGCCAGCGCGGTCGGCGGTGCAACACCCCGCTACCTGCGACCACCGGGCGCGCTGCCTCGCGGTGAGTTTGAACAGCGCTGCATAGGCTGTAGCCAATGCGCTGCTATTTGTCCGAACCGTTGTATTCAATACTTCGGCACAGAGAACGGGCTCTCGTCGTTGAACACGCCCTATATCATTCCGCGGGAGAAGGCCTGCATCTTGTGCATGAAATGCGGCACGATCTGCCCGACTGATGCACTCACCCCGATCCCGCGTAAACTCGATGCAATTCTCACCGGTGTTGACATGGGTCGCGCCCGGGTCGACAAAAATCTATGTTTGTCCTACCAGGGCAAAACCTGCGGCGTGTGCTACCGCGCCTGTCCCTTGCCTGATGTTGCGATCAAGGTCGGGATGCTCGAACAACCCACGGTAAACGAAGCCTGTGTCGGCTGCGGACTGTGCGAGCGATCTTGCATCCAGATCCCGCACGCCATACGCATCGTTCCTCACTACGGTTAGTCACGGTGCGCTGGCAACGTCACCTCAATCGTTTGCGCTGGCTGAGTTTGCTATGCGTTTTTTCGATGCTGATCGTGTTGCCCTTCGTGCATCTCTATCAGACTTATGTCGCTGCCCATGCCTACGATCTCCTAGCGCCAACGGAACAACGAATTTACGACGTAATGGAAACCGTGACCGCACCGCTAGTTAGCGATCCGGCGAATGAGCTCGACGTGATCAAAGGAACGACATGGTCGGGCACTTTTTTTGGCCTACAGCTGAGTGATCCGTTGGCCGTTGTAGGCCAATCCGCGGCGGCGCGGCGCATTTATTGGCCCTTTGCACTCACCGCGCTGATCCCGCTCGTCGCCACATTGCTTTTTGGTCGTTTTTTCTGTGGCTGGATTTGCCCCGCGACTTTGATCTACGAACTCAATACCAATCTCACCGCGTTGCTCTCGCGTACGGGTTTTCATCTCGGTGCACGGCAATTCGATCGACGCTTTAAATACGTCGTGCTGGGCGTTGCATTATTGTTGTCTGCGCTCACCGGCTCTGTCTGGGTCGCGGCGGTTTACCCACCGCTGTTGGTTGGGCGAGAACTCTATTTCGCGATCGCACTGGGCGGTTTTGGCGCCGGCGCAGTGCTGTTCGTGTTCACACTGCTGTTCGACATGTTAGTTGCGCGGCGCGGCTTTTGTCGCTATCTATGTCCCGGCGGCGCGCTTTATTCACTGCTCGGGCGCTATCGTTTAGTGCGCGTCCAGCGGCAAGTCGAGACGTGCAACGATTGCGCTAAATGCAATGCTATTTGCGAATTTGGTCTCGATCCGTTGCGCGACGGCTTCGGTCAAGAATGCAATAGCTGCGCCGCGTGCATCGCAGTGTGTCCCACCGATGCGCTCAGTTTACGTATTGCCATCGCCGACGCTGCCGCCCAAGGTCCAGGCCATCTAGGGCCCCGCTTTCGTGCCCAGCGGGCGCGTGCGAGCGTACCGGCCAAGCAATGAAACGGCGCAGCGTCTTGCAATGCTTGGGTTACGGCGGCGGTCTCGTGGGTGCGGCCGTATTGCCTTTTGCTCTCACGCGCTTGGTCGCGCCGCCGGTCGCGTTCGAGGCCCACCGCCATTTGCGCCCGCCGGGGGCGTTCGAAGATGACGAAGCGTTCGTCAGCGCTTGTATCGGCTGCGGACTATGCGGAGAAATCTGCCCGCCGCGCTGCATCAAGTTCCATCGTCGCGAAGGCGGTGGCGCCCAGGGTACACCCTATATCGATCCCGAGCAGCGTGGCTGTACTTTGTGCGGCAAATGCATGGCAACGTGCCCAACCGCCGCACTCAAGCCCGTGCCCCCCGAAGATGTCACCATGGGCATTGCCCAAATCGATCGCGCAGCCTGCTATCCCTGGGTCGATCGCGGCATTTGCGGCGCCTGCGTAAGCGTATGCCCGCTAGGCGAGCGCGCGATCGGTTTTGAAATGTGGGGGCAATATCGACCGGTGATCACCCGCGATTGTGTCGGTTGTGGTCTTTGCGTCGAAGTCTGCCCACACCCGAGTTTGCCGATTCGCGTTGTAGCACGCGCCCAAGCTACGATTACATCCCACGCGGTATGAGGGATCCCACGACCGTGCTCACCTCCAAATTCGCCATGCAGCTAACGCTTTGCGCCTTGTTGTTGTGGTCGCTGCGCGGCTACGCGCACCATGTCTTGGGCCGCCCGTCCTACAATCTAAACGAGGACTCCAATACCCCACCCAGTCTCCAGGTCGAGACTCGCATCGGCGAGTATTTTATTGCCTATATGGTGTTCCCGGCTTTCCCACAACCCAATCAACCTGGCCGCGTTAATTTCTATGCCTCACATCTTGACTCCGGTGCACCGTACACCGGTACAGTCAACTTTGCGGTGCGCGATGACAACTGGTTCAACACGCGACGTGAGATGTTGGGCGTGCAGGAGGCCGACGATAATGTCTTCCGCCAGCGTTTCGAATTTCGTGAAGCAGGGAAGTATTTGATCACCGCGAGCTTCGAAGCTGGCGGTGATCCTTATGTGATCGACTTCCCTCTCCGCATCGGACAAGCGCCACCGTTCGGACCGCTAGGGGTTTGCATTACCCTGCTCATACTTATCCTCGGTGGCACCACGTTGCTGAAACATAAGCGCGTATTGCGCGCCAAATTACGCGCCGGACGCGCCGACACGCCGCCATGATCATGACCCACGCGGGCCTACCCTGGGGCTGGACCTTAGCGGTGTGCATCTTTATGGTGGCCAATAGTGCACATCTGTTAATAGCACTTGATGGGGGCCCCGGCGTGGGGCGTCTATCACGCCGCGACGCGCCGTTGCGCCGCGCTGTCATCGATCGCCTATTGCGCCGCCGTTGGCCACTGTTAGCGCTGAAAATCTGCCTGGCCGCGGTATTCTTATTGGTAATCACCGTGGGCCTCTTTGGTACACCGCTGGCCAAGCATAATCTCGCCACTGTGTTGACCTGGAACCTCTGGTGGAGCGGCTTGATCCTGGCCGTGCTTTTTACCGGCAGCGCGTGGTGCGCAATCTGTCCTTGGGACAATATCGCCACCTGGCTAGTAAGACGGGGATCCTGGGCACGCCGCGGTGTCGGCGGAAGCCTCGACTTACGCGTGCCGAAAACCTTACGCAATCTATGGCCGGCTTGCGCTATGTTGATTGCTTTGAGTTGGCTCGAACTAGGTTGGGGTGTGACGACGGATCCGTACGCGACGGGGTTGCTGGCCTTGTTTATGATAGTCGCCGCCACCGCGAGCTTAGCGCTGTTCGAACGCAAAGCCTTTTGCCGCTACTTCTGCCCAGTGGGGCGCACCATCGGGGCCTACTCACAACTCGCAATGGTCGAGTTACGCCCCCTGAATGAGCGCGTTTGCCAACGCTGCACGACGCTCGCCTGCTTTCACGGAGATAAGCAAACACCACCATGCCCGACCCAACTTGTGATGGGGCGTCTGAAACAGAGCACCTACTGCACTGCCTGTGGACACTGCGTACGTAGCTGCCCGGATCATAACGTCACTTGGCGCCTACGTCCGCCGACGCTTGAGCTTGCCGACGATGCGCGAGCGCATTGGGACGAGGCGTGGTTTTTACTGGTGTTGCTCGCGCTGACTGCGGTGCATGGCTTTAGCATGACGCCCTGGTGGGAGCGTCTCATGGTCGGCATCGCTGGCCTCCTCGGCGATAGCGGTCGACTGCTGTGGAGTTTTTCGGTCGCCATGCTCATCGGCATGGTCGTGCCGCTCGCGCTGTACGCGCTGAGCATTGCGCTGATGCGGATCGCCGCGCGTCGGCGCGTGCGTTATCGACGCTTATTTGCGGATTTTGCTTGCATCGCTTTGCCGCTCGCGTTCGCGTATCACCTCGCCCACAATCTCACACATCTAGCCCGCGAAAGCGATGGCTTCCTCGACGTCCTCGCCAACCCCTTCGGCATCGATGCGTTACCGCTGGGCATGGCCGCGCTGCACCAGCGTCACTTGCACGCCTTGCTGCCCCAGGATGTAATGTTCGCATTGCAAGCCGTGTTACTCGCCGGCGGCTTCTGGTTAGCGCTGAAGCTTATCCGCCACCGCTACCACCGCGTACCGGTACTCACGCAACACGGCCGAGTTGGCGCGCTACCGGCGGTATTATTCGCTGCCGCCGTAACCGCGCTGAATACAGCATTGATGATGCAACCGATGACGATGCGCTTCTAGCACTCGCCACTGGATCACCCTATGGATCGACGAAGATTCTTGAAAGCCGGCATTCACAAGGCCACCGACACCGCGGTTGCAGCGGCAGAAACGCATGCGCGACGGCGGGCGCAGCGCTGGATCCGACCACCCTATGCGCTAGATGAACTGTCGTTTCTGACCACCTGCACCCGTTGTGGGGACTGTATCGCAGCGTGCCCGCACGGGGTCATTTTCGCGTTGCCGGCGCGTCTCGGTGCGCAAGTCGTGGGTACGCCCGCACTCGATCTGCTGCACAACGCCTGCGCGTTATGTGAGGCGTGGCCGTGCGTGGTGAGTTGCGAACCAGGGGCGCTACGACGCCCGCCGACATCTGCCAGCGACGAGGCAGAAGCGGCGACAAGCTGCACGCCATTGCCGCAGCTAGCCAAGGCCGCGATCGACCCCACCACGTGCCTACCCTATCGCGGACCTGAATGCGGCGCCTGCGGGGAGAGCTGCCCCGTCGCGGGTGCCCTAGTTTGGTCGGGTGAAACGCCGCGCATCGACCCCGACTTATGCGTCGGTTGCGCGCAGTGTCGCAGCACCTGCATAACCGATCCACCGGCGATCGCGATTCGTTCCGTTTACCATAGCGACACCTGACGCCGCTGTGACACGGCTCCGGATGAAATGAAACGCACCACGACCGGAAGTCCGCAGCGTAGCGAGCGCCACCTACATTATTATCCTAGAATCCTCAGTTGACCGCGTCGAGCGAGCTAGCGGTTCGGTGTACCGATGATAACGTGTCTCTCAGTTTCACTCATTAGGTCAACGCCGCGACGACCTCCAGTGCCCGTCTCGCGCGGTGCGGGGCGGCGTTATAACGCGTCGTAATCGATCAAACTATTCCGCCACGTGATACCTTGCCAGACACCACTAGAGACGCAGCTTGAATGCCGTGCAACTGAGGATGCTAGGATTATCCGCGCTGGCGCGACAATAAGCCGCCTCGGCGCGATGATGTTTGCGCTCTCGATCGCCGCAGGCGCTGAGCTACTCGCCGAGGAGCTGCCCGGGGTCGGCACCGACGCGGTGTTGGCGCATAAATTGGCGCGCGCACTGCACGCCAAAGGGCCATCCTACCAAGCGCGTACCGCGCACCTCGGCGCCGCTGGAACACCACGATATACGAATCGTTTGCTACTCGAAGACGCTCCCTATCTGATTCAACACGCCCACAATCCGGTGAATTGGTTTCCCTGGGGCCGGGAAGCTTTTGCGCAAGCGAAAGCAGAAGACAAACCGATTTTTTTGTCGATTGGCTATGCAACTTGCCATTGGTGTCATGTGATGGCGCAGGAAAGTTTCGATAACGTGGCGATTGCGCGCGTCTTGAACGAAAACTTCATCGCGATCAAAGTCGATCGTGAGCGCCGCCCGGCCGTTGATAACGTGTATATGACCGCGGCAAGATTGATGATGGAATCCACCGGCTGGCCGCTGTCCAGCTTTTTAACCGTGAATGGCAACACGTTTTGGGCCGGTACCTATTTTCCTCCTGAACAATTCTCGCAACTGCTCAAAGAAATCAGTCAAAGTTGGCGTGAGCGGCGTGACGATATTGAACGCCAAGCACAACGAATTGCGACCTCCGTCGAAGAACTTACGCGCAACAAGCGCGCGACCCGGCGTATCGACGAAGCCACGCTTGAAAACGCGCTGGCAGCACTGCGACACGCCCGTGACCCACAATACGGTGGCCTCGGACGGGGACCAAAGTTCCCCCGAGCATCCACCTACTTGTTCTTAATCGACCATGCGCTGCGCGCCAACGACTCGGCGATAAGTTCATGGATTAAATTCGATTTAGATGCAATCGCAAATGGCGGCATTCACGATCTGCTTGGTGGCGGTTTTCACCGCTATAGCGTCGACCGTCGCTGGCACATCCCACACTTCGAGAAAATGCTCTACACCCAGGCGCAGTTGTTACGCGTCTATCTACACGCTTATCAGTTGTTGGGTGAGGCACGTTATGCCACGGTTGTCGCTCGCATCGTCGCCTTTCTCGATCGCGAAATGCGGCACCCCGAAGGCGGCTATTTCGCCGCGCTCGACGCCGATAGCCCCGGCGGTGAAGGACAATACTACCTCTGGACACGCACAGAGATCGAAAAACTACTGACGCCGAACTTGTCCGCCCTGGCGATTGATTGGTATCAGCTCTCCGAGCGCGGCAATTTCGACGGCGCAAACGTTTTGCACGTCAGCCAAAATGCCAGGGTGTTCGCGGCAAAACACGGCCTCTCGGCGACACAGTGGGGCGTTTACCGCACGCAGATCGAACAAACACTGCTGGCTCGACGGGCGCAGCGCCCGCGGCCGGCACGCGATGAGAAAATCGTCACCGCCTGGAATGCCATGCTGATCACGGCCCTCGCGGAAGCGTCGCTGATACTCGAGGAACCGACCTACCTGACGCGCGCGATCGCGTGCGCGAACTTCTTACTGCACGCCCACCGAACCGAGAAAAATCTCTTGTGGCGTTCTACGTTTCAAGGTCATGGCGGCGTTAACGCCGTGGCGTCGGATTACGCGGCCCTGATCGAATCGTTAATTGCACTTTACGACGCGACCCGCAATAGCCAGTGGCTCACGCGCGCCACGGAATTACAGCACATATTGGACGAGAACTATTGGGATGCTAAATCCGGCGCTTATTTCATGAGCATGGCCAAGCGGGATGTTCCGCTAATGGCACGCCCGAAATCGCTCGAAGATAGCGCCGTCCCAGCAGGCAACGCGATGGCGTTGACCGCACTGGTCGGACTTAACAATCGCAGCGCCGACCTCGCGTTCGAAAAACGCATCGATGAATTGCTCGCAGCGATCGCCGGGGATCTGAGGGCACGCCCGACGGCACATACTTATGCGCTCCGTGGACATGAAATATTTCGTCGGGGCGATAATGGACCGATCCGCTACGCAGCGCGCGGTGCCGTGCGAATTACGACCCGGCAGCAGCGGGATCGCATCGCGATTGAGCTTAAGATAAAGCCAGGGTGGCATATACAAGCTCACGAACCCTTGCAAGAAGATTTGATTGGAACGTCGTTATCGATAGCGGCGCCGTCCGCTCAGGGGCCGTCACTGCAGATCATCTATCCCCCAGCGGTAATTAAAAATTTGTCGTTTCGCGAACACCGCTTGGCGCTGTACGAAGACGAGGTGGTCATCACTGCAAAGGGGAGCCGCGGTGCGCAACAAAGCACGAAAATCCTTCCACTGCAGTTAAGCTTACAAGCGTGCAACAATCGCGTGTGCCTACCGCCCGAGCGAGTTGCACTGAACACACCCACTACCCACCGATGACGAAAATATAACCATGACCCGACGACGAATCGCGCGGCTCGTGCAGGCCACCGCACTGACTGAAGGCGCAGGCGTGACGGTACACCGCACTATCGGAACAGCTGCGTTACCTCACTTCGATCCTTTTCTCATGCTCGATCACTTCGGCAGCGATGAGCCCAACGAGTACCTCGCAGGATTTCCGGCGCACCCCCACCGCGGCTTTAACACCCTCACCTATATGCTCGACGGCCACTTGCAGCACCGGGACAGTATGGGCAACGAAGGCGACCTGCAGGCCGGTGGGATCCAATGGATGAAGGCCGGCAGCGGCGTCATTCATGCGGAAATGCCGCAGCAGACCGCAGGCCTCATGCGCGGTTTTCAACTCTGGATCAATCTGCCCGCCGCGCAGAAAATGAGCGCCCCAGCATACCAAGAATTCTCACCGGCCGCGGTGCCGGTAGCACAGCACGAGGCCGCAACCGTGCGCGTGGTCGCCGGCAGCTATGCAGATGTAAGCGGGCCGATCAACGATCCCCATACCGACATCCGGTATCTCGATGTCGCCTTGGCGGCGGGCGCATCGTTTAGTCTCACGCTGCCCAGCGATCTGAGCGCGTTCATCTATGTGTTCGAGGGCCGCGCCACGATCGCTGCGGAAACCGTTCCGGGCCACGCCCTCGCCGTGCTGACAACGGGCGATCACATCGAGCTCGTCGCTACCGAAGCACTGCGCTTTCTACTGCTCGCCGGCCGCCCGATTAACGAGCCTATCGTGCAATACGGCCCCTTCGTGATGAACTCCCGTGAGGAAATTCAGCGAGCTTTCGACGACTACCATAACGGGAACTTAGTCCGCACCCGGGCGCAGTGGATTTCGGACAAAAATATAAGCGCGGACGGTACGCAGGTGGATCGCGTCGACAAGTAAACTGCAGCACGGATTCGAAATCCCGGTACGGGCCGCAAGGACCTGCGGGTTCTGCGAGTGTAAAAATATTTGACAACCCCACACCATGGTGCCGCTGCGTTTAAGTGATTGATTTAAAAACGCTAGTCTGATTAACCCTATCTTTTTTCGCTTATTTTTACGGCGCCTTGGTCCAGAAAATTGTAAAATTTTTGTGGCCCAATTCACATTTCTCGATAGTAAATACTTGAAATCACGTTTGTTTATTTTCTGGTACGGGTTTTGCATTTACTTATATTCGCGGCTCACAGGAATTAGATTGGTATTGTCCACAGTTGCAGGGCAACCATAAGAAAGAAGCAAAATGATCGCGTAGCTGTGAATGGCGTCGTGAGTGTCGGTAATGTAACAAGGACAAGGAGACGACTGATGACCAGATCAAGCATTACACTCGGCAACAAAATAAGCGGCGGAGTGGGACTCACCGCCGTCGCAGTACTGGTTGGCGGTATCGCTCACGCCGCACCCGTGCTGCCGGGTCCGGAATTTGCGACCCAATACGACGATGGTTTGTCGTACTCAATCGCTGTCTTAGATTACTTTTTCCCCGACGACGGGTGGGACGCTGCGGCGGGCACGGGTAGTTTGGATATCCTTTTGACCACGCGCTCTTCCGGACAGAGCAATCCGGACCCATTCCCCGATCCAACAACGAACCCGAACACCACCCCGATCGAGGATATGTGGGGAGGGATCACCGATGGTGACCCATTGTTAGTGCAGGAGGTACTCGACTACCTCGTGACGAATTTCAACACCACGGTTCCTCAATTCACGTTCGATCAAAACGAAACGGGCGGGGAAAAGGATTTATTCGTCACTGCCAAAGTCGACATCATCGATGGCGACGGCACTACGATTCTTCACACGTGGGCATTTGATGGAATCGATCAAGCAGGTGACGGCGATTATGATGCCGCTGACACGGGCAACCTAGCTGATCCAGCATGGGTGCAAGCGCCTGGGAGTATCACCGTCATCGACCCCGACACAGGACTCCCAGTGGAGCTAAGCGCTAACGTAGGCTCTGGTAAGTCTGATTATGTTGTCGTGGCACCAACGATGGACTTAACCCCCTGGGCGGACGCCGATAATTTGTTCAAAGTGACTTGGCAGTTCGCTGACGTCGATAATGGCGGTGAAGAAATATTCTTGACCGGCCGTTTCAACGAGCAACCACCACGAATTCCAGAACCAACCACGATTACTTTGCTCGGATTAGGCTTGCTTGCTTTGTTCGGTGTACGTCGCCGGGGTACCACCGGTCGCGCATAAATAAGCAAGCGCCGCAAGCCCAAGGCACTTAAAAATCTAACAACTACGGCGGGTCCATCGACCCGCCGTTTTTTCGTGCTCCTGAAACCGCATTCTGAAGCTGTGCGGATTATTTGCATTTTTTTAGCTGTTATCTTGAAAAACGGGTGCTAGACTCACAGGCTTGTTCGTTATAATTGAAACCTAGGATCTGGGTTTAGACGCAATGGAACCGGACGCCACTTTCGGATCGCTGGCAGATCCCATTGCTGCTGCTCAACATCGCCGCAGAAACATTCTGTTCGCCTTGCTACTCGGCGCGTTAGTGTCGTTTGCATTGTTTGTCGTGGTGTTGTTTACCCGCACGCCGCCCGGTTCGCCGGCGGACCGCGCTGCACAACACTATGCGCTAGCGATCGCGGCCATTGATGCGGATGATAAAAATACCGCATTCATTGAGTTGCGGAATACACTAGCTGTGCAACCGCGCATGGCTGACGCCCGACTGCGCTTGGGCGAGCTGTATTTCGAGGCGTATCAATTCCCGGCTGCCGCGAAAGAATTGTCTCGAGCGCTGGAATTGGGCTGGGACGATCCCGAGTCCGAAACTTCACGAATGCTCGTGGAAGCCTTGATCCGCAGCGGCGACATCGGTCATGCCCGGAACCAAATAATCGGGCAGCCGCCGCCACTCACGCCTAAGTGGGAAGCCTTGCTCGGGCTCGCGGCATTGGAAGAGCGTAACTACGAGCAAGCGCATGAACTGCTATCAAGTGCTTGGGATAACTTGAACAGCACGTCGCCAAGTAGCGCCGCTCTAAAAGCACTTCACTGGCTCGCCGTGGCGCAGTTTGGGTTGCGTGATCTAGATGGGAGCTACGCCACGATCAATAAAGCAATATCTTTTGATGATCAAAAAGCCGGTTTGTGGGTCCACCTCGGCGACGTTGAGTTCGCGCGAAAGAACCTCGACGGAGCAGAACAAGCCTATACGCAGGCCCTGACCTTGGATAAAACAATCATCGGTGGAATTTACGGCATGGCGCGTGCAAAACTCGCAAACGCGGACTATGACGCTGCGCGTAAGTGGGTGGCAAAATTACCTAAAAACTTAACCGATCCCCGCTCGCTCTATATTCGTGCACTGCTTGCCGCACAAACAGGTAATCACGAATCCGCGGTTAATTTACTCACGCAAGTTCTAGACGCTGCCCCTCACCACGCCGATAGCCTCTATTTGCTCGCTAAGCTCAAGCTCGAGGCGGGACAATACAACCAAGCTTTGGCGCCACTTGAAACCTTGTTGGCACGTTACCCTAAGCATTTACCGGGGCACCAACTGCGTTCACGCGTGCTCGTTGCAGGTGGCCAGATCGACGAAATTCGCAATATGGCGCTCATGGGGGACGCTACCGCCATCGTATTCGACCCCCAAACCGCGTACGAGTTTAGCACCGAGCTAATTCGGCAAAGTGATTACGGCGTGGCGAACAACTTGCTTCAACACCTCGTCGACAGGTACCCGAACGCCGACCGCGTGCGCTTGCAACTCGTGCACAGCCTGCTTCTAGCCGGCGAGACACATAAAGCACGTGCGACGCTTACGGGGCTCGATGAGAAATTGCGAAAGTCGCCCATTATAAGGGCGTTAGACACACTATTGTTTCTACGTGAAGGCAATAGTGCCGAAGCGCAAGTAAGCGCCGAGGCACTCGTAGCGGAATTTCCTGAGAACCCGCTCGCCCATACGATACAGGCCACGGCGTTATTGTCGGTCAACCAAACGGACGCGGCTTATCTAGCTTACGAGCGTGCCTTTGCGCTCGATCCCGGCAGTGAATTAGCCGGTCTGGCGCTCGCCCGACGATCGCTCGCGAATAAAAACGCCGGTGAAGCACGATCCACTTATAACACGATATTGACCGCCAACCCCGGTGCGGCATCCGCTGCAATTGGTCTTGCGAGCATCCATGTTGCGAATAAAGATAAAGCGAACGCTACGCGAACGTTGACAAAAGCGCTGACGAACAATGCAGACGACTTCAGACTGCCGCTCGCTCTATGCAAGATCAACTTGCTTCCTGGCATGCTCGATGCAAAACGCGCAGCCGACTACTTCGCACAAGCAGAGGCGTTAGCGCGCGATGAACCGCGAGTGCTGCATACCAAAGCACAATTGTTAGCAATTACTGGTAAAAAAAATGCGGCGATCGCGACTTACTTGACCATCTTAAATGCACATGCGGATGACCTAAGAAGTTGGTACGAACTTGCCGGCATCTACGAAGCGACCGGTCGCGTTAAGGATGCCGAAAGAAGTTTGCAAGAAATCATTGCCCGTGAGCCAGATCACCGCGCTGCTTTATTTCGACTAGGGACCCTAGCCGTAGCACGCAACGATGTCGAAAACGCAAACCAATTGCTGACCAAACTCAGACAGGCACACCCTGAGGCAAACGAAACTACCGTACTCAACGGAAACATCGCGTTACGCAGTGGTGATCTCGAAAGGGCGCTCGAGCTCTATCGAACGGCTTATGCTCGAAGACCTAACTCGAAGCTGGCAATTGCCGTACATAGAACCGAATCAAAGCTTCACGGTTCGTCTACCGTGCTGCAGAACTGGCTGGAAAATAATTCGCGCGACGTTCCAGCTCATCTCGCATTAGCGCAGGATGCCCATGCAAAAGACGAAACGGAGTTAGCGGCCGAACATTACCGCCGCGTTCTAGGGCTAGAAGCACAACACCCGGTAGCATTAAATAATCTTGCGGACGTTCTCAGCGCTCAGGGGAACATCGACGCAGCACTCGAACTCGCGGCGCAGGCGGCTGATGTATACGGTGACAACGGTATGATCCTAGATACTTATGGTTGGTTGTTGATCCAGCAAGGGTACATTGAGCGCGGCACCGCGGTGCTGCAAAAAGCGGTATCGGCGCGCGCTTCTGATCCTAATATCCAGTTCCATTTCGCGGCCGCCTTAGCTAAAGCGGGTGAGCGAGCCCGCGCCCGCGACATCCTCAATGAGTTGCTGATGCGCGAGGAGGCCTTCCCCACGCGCGACGACGCATTGGCTTTGCAAAAAGTGATTGGACGCCGGTGATGGCGATAACCGAGTTAGCACCGATTGCTTGACACAGCCCCTCAACGTACCCGCGCGTTAGCGAGATAGCCCTCGGCTCTACCCTAGCGACCATGTCGCGCCTCAATGCCATGGCTGTTCGGCACTTTTTCCGTACTTGCACTGCCTTGATGAAAATCAAGGCAAACCACAATCAGAATATCTATGTTTGCCGATGAATAGCAAACGTGAAGTTCAACATGTTTATGCCTGATCTTTACATGCGACGCGCCGCGAGTGTCGTATTGGCTAGCTGTTGCTTGTTCTGCACCGGTGCCGCAGCTGACGACGCGCTGTGGACAGCGATCAAAGATGGCGATATCAACTTCACCGCACGTTATCGTTACGAACATGTAGAAGACGACGGCCGCGCACCAAGTGGTGATCGCCTCCGTGATGCTGATGCGTCTACGTTGCGCTTAGTGCTGGGTTATACGACGGCGTCGTTCAAACATTTCAGCGCTGGTCTAGAATTCGAACACGTTAGTGAAATCGGCTTAGATGATTTCAACAACGGTTCTAATCGTAAAACGCGCTACGCGGCGGTCGTCGATCCCGATGGTACCGAAGTCAACCAGGCGTGGGTGCGCTTCGCCGGATTGCCCCGCACTTCGCTTAAGGCGGGACGCCAGATCATCACGTATCGCAAAGCACCCTTTCATCGTTATCTCGGCACGGTGTTGTGGCGCCAGAATTGGCAGACGATGGATGCCGTAACACTGACATCCACGCCAGCCGACGACTGGACGATCAACTATGCATACGTATGGGGGGTGAATCGCATTTTTGGAGACGATGCACGCTCGCCGCTAGATCGCTTCGATAGTGATTCACATCTCGTCAACGTTCGCTTCGAGCGCTATGCCTACGCTAAGTTTGAGGCCTACGGTTACTGGCTGGATTTTGACAATGCGGCAGCATTCTCGACCGCGACGCTCGGCATACGAGCGCATGGGAGCTGGCCGTATCGCAAGGGCTGGAAAGCGCTCTATGCGCTGGAATACGCGCATCAGCATGACCATGGTGACAATTCTGCAGATATCGACGCTGATTACTACCTGCTCAGTGGCGGGGTATCGTATGCCCCCGGTGGTGTGGTGAGTTCTGTAGTCCTGAAAGCCAACCACGAGGTGCTCGGGGGCGACGGTGGTGCCGATCGTTTCGTGACGATACTCGGTACCAATCACGCTTTTCAGGGTTGGGCCGATCGCTTTCTGGTAACACCTGGCGACGGCATCGAGAATACTTATATTGATCTCATTACAAGCATCGCTGGGTTTAAGTTCATCGCCTCCTACCACATGCTCAGCTCAGATAATGACAGCTATGACTACGGCGACGAGCTCGATCTGCTGTTACAACGAAAATTTGCCCAGCACTATACGGTTGGTTTGAAATATGCGGACTACTCCGCCGATCGCAATGCAGCTAATCGCGCGCGCAACCCTGCGCAAAGTTCTGATAAACAAATTTTTTGGTTCTTCGCCCAGTTTACGTTGTAGGCAGCGAGAAAAAGGGAATAAGATTTCGCCGCTGGTCGCATTGATCACACGATCCGATTTTACATATACGACGCGATCGGGACGCAGTTGCATGACAAGTGGCGATCGCCACGTGCGTTATCGATCCTGCTGACGGGTGGCCAGTACTTGTCCGCTGCTGCACCTGCCGTCGGAAAGAACGCGTCGCGTTTTGAGTATGGGTGCTTCCATTCCTGATCGAGCAACATATCGTGCGTGTGCGGTGCATTTTTCAACGGATTGTCCCTGCGGTCGATCGCTCCCGTTTCGATGGCATGTATCTCGCTCCGGATCGCGATCATCGCATCGCAGAAACGATCGATTTCGCGTTTGTTTTCGCTTTCTGTCGGCTCGATCATAAGCGTGCCGGCGACCGGAAACGACATCGTCGGCGCGTGAAACCCGTAGTCTATGAGGCGCTTCGCGACGTCGTCCACGGTGACGCCGCTAGCCGTCTTGAGTGCGCGCAAGTCGATTATGCACTCGTGAGCGACCATGCCGTTCTGACCAACATAGAGAATGGGATAGTGGTGCTCGAGGCGGTGCGCAATGTAGTTCGCTGCGAGTATCGCTACTAATGTCGCGCGCCGCAGTCCATGCGATCCCATCATGGAGATATAGGCCCAGGAGATCGTGAGGATGCTCGCCGATCCCCACGGGGCTGCCGATATCGTGCCGATCGTACCGTCTTCATGCGCGGCGGGATTGACGCCACCGACAATCGGATGGTCGGGAAGAAAGCGCACGAGGTGCTCGCGAACCCCGATCGGGCCCATGCCGGGACCGCCACCGCCGTGCGGAATGGCAAACGTTTTGTGCAGGTTGACGTGCATGACGTCGGCTCCGTAAGCGGCCGGCCTGCCAATGCCGACGAGTGCGTTCAGATTCGCGCCATCCATGTAGACCTGGCCACCGTGCGCGTGTATGAGCGCGCAAACTTGCCGGATCGATGCTTCGAACACGCCGTGGGTGGACGGGTAAGTCACCATCAGTGCGGCCAATTGATCGCGGTGCGCCGCTGCCTTGGCGTCGAGATCGTCGGCGTCGATGTTACCGTCGTCATCGCAGGCGACGACAACGACGCGCAGGCCGGCCATCGCGGCGCTGGCTGGGTTCGTGCCGTGCGCCGAGGCGGGAATGAGGCAGACGTCGCGCGCACCTTCGCCACGGGTCTGGTGGTATTTGCGGATCGTCAACAGCCCCGCATATTCCCCTTGTGAACCGGCATTAGGCTGTAGCGAAAACGCCGCAAAGCCGGTCAGATCGCATAGCATTTCTTCGAGCTCTTCGATGAGCTGGCGGTAGCCCTGGGCTTGGTCGAGCGGCACGAACGGGTGCAGCGCGTTAAAGCCCCGGTAAGACAACGCCTGAAGTTCAGTCGCCGCGTTCAGTTTCATCGTGCATGAGCCGAGCGGGATCATGGCGCGGTCGAGCGCGATGTCGTTGCGCGCTAAGCGGCGCATGTAGCGCATCATTTCAGTCTCGCAATGGTAGCGTTCGAAAACCGGATGGCTGAGAAACGCGCTCGTACGCAGCAGCGCCGGCGGGATGCATTCGTCGAGATCCGCATCGATGGCATCTATCGAGCACGCCGCGCGGCGCTGTCCAAAAACCTGCCACAGCGTCTCTACGTGTTCGCGAGTGGTGGTTTCGTCAAAGGAAACGCCGAGCGCGTCGACATCGACGACACGCAGATTAATCCCCTGCTCGCGGGCCTTAGCCGCAAACCAACGCGCGCGGTTCGGTGTCAGGATCGTCACGGTATCAAAATAAATCGTCGTCGCAAGCTCGAAGCCGAGCTGTTCCAACCCGGCACAAAAGATCTGCGTCAGCCGGTGTACCCGCTCGGCGATGAGGCGCAGACCTCGCGGCCCGTGGTAGACCGCATAGAAGCCGGCGATTACCGCCAGCAATACTTGCGCGGTACAGATGTTGCTGGTCGCGCGTTCGCGGCGGATGTGCTGCTCGCGCGTCTGCAGCGCCATGCGCAGCGCAGGTTTGCCACGGCTGTCGACCGAGACCCCGATGATCCGACCCGGCATCGAGCGTACGAATTTCTCGCGGGCCGCAAAAAACGCCGCGTGCGGTCCACCGTAGCCCATCGGCACACCGAAGCGTTGCGCGCTACCGACGACGATATCGGCGTCCATTTCGCCCGGCGGCTTCAACACACACAAGCTGAGCAAATCCGCAGCAACCGTGGTGATGGCGCCGTGCGCGTGGGCGCTCGCGATGTCCGTGGCAATGTCGCGGATCGCCCCGCCGGAGCCGGGATACTGCAGGACGACACCGAAACACGCTGTCTGCGCCAAGGCTGTAACGGGATCGTCGATCACCAGATCGAAACCGAAGTAGCGCGCCCGCGTGCGCAGGACGGCTATCGTCTGCGGGTGGCAGGCGGCGTCGACGAAAAAGCAGTTCGTCTGTGCTTGCGACACCCGGCGCGCCATTGCCATCGCCTCCGCAACCGCCGTCGCCTCATCGAGCACAGATGCGTTGGCTATCTCCATGGCGGTGAGATCGGTCACCATCTGTTGGAAGTTCAGCAGGGCCTCGAGACGCCCCTGGCTGATCTCAGCTTGATACGGCGTATAGGCCGTATACCAACCGGGGTTTTCGAGTACGTTGCGCTTGATCACCTCCGGCAGAATCGTGTCGTAGTAGCCCATGCCGATCATCGACACCAATATTTGATTGCGCCGCGACATCTGGCGCAGGTCGGCGATCACTTCCCTTTCGCTGATCGTCTCGCTCATCGAGAGCGGCGTCTCCGAGACGATCGAATGCGGTACGGCACGCGCGACGAGTTCCTCGAGAGACGCGAGATCGAGCGCGGCGAGCATCGCTTCGATTTGCGCACGGTTGGGACCGATATGTCGGCGAATGAAGTCGCCAGACATTTCCAGGTCGCTTAGCGATTTACGCGTTTCCTTCATATCGTTAGCGACGTGCTTAGAGCTCGCTGGTGTAGCGGTTGTAGGCGGTTTCGTCCATCAGCTCGTTCACATCGACTTGCGCGTCGCACTTTATCTTGAACAGCCAGCCGGCGTCGGTGGCGTCGCTGTTGACGAGTTCCGGCTCATCCTGCAACCGCTCGTTCACCACTTCGATCGTGCCGTCCAGCGGCATGTAGATCTCGCCGACGGCCTTGAGCGATTCAACGACTGCAACATTGGCACCGCGTGCGAATTTCTGTCCTAACGCCGGCAGTTCCACATACACGACATCGCCAAGTTGCTCCTGCGCGTAGTCGCTTATTCCGACCGTTGCCCGGCCTCCTTCCGCGCGTACCCATTCGTGGTTCTCGGTAAATCGCAATGCGCTCATCGAACGTAGTCTCCCGTAGATCAAGTACGAAAATAACTGTGCGCCAGGAACGGCAGCTCGCAGACGCGAACCGTATGCGAGCGACCGCGTATGACGACCTCGAATTCGTTTCCGACGGCGGAAAATTCCGCATCAACATAAGCCATCGCAATTGATTTGCCGACCGATGGCGCGTAGCTCCCGCTGGTGACAGTACCGACAACACGCCCAGTCCGCTGGATCTCCGTGCCGGCCCTGACCGGCGCGCGACCGTCGCTACGCAGTCCGACGCGCCGACGGCTTACGCCGTTCTCGAGCTGGGCAAGAATGTGCGCGGCGCCGGGGAAGCGCGCTACCACAGCGCGGTCGTTACGGTACTTTTTCGCGATGACAAATTCGAGCGCGGCCTCTACCGGTGTCGTGTCTTGGTCGAAATCCACACCGGCCAGGCATAGGCCGGCTTCGAGCCGCAGGGTGTCGCGGGCGCCGAGACCCGCTGCCGCCACGACGGGGTCTGCTAACAGCATGCTTGCTAATGCCGCCGCCTCCGTAGCAGCGACCGACAGTTCGAAACCATCGCCGCCGGTGTAGCCACAACGGTGCACGAGGCAGTCAATCCCACCAACGCGAAAGCGTCCCGCACGCATGAACGCCAGCGCCACAATGCGCGCGTCCCACTTAGCGAGACAGTGGACGGCGGCCGGTCCCTGCAGCGCGAGCAGCGCACGGTCTTCGCGCAACTCGACTGTGGTCGCCGACGGCAATCGCGCATTAATATGGGCGAGGTCATCGTGCTTGAATGCCGCATTAGCGACCACCAGAAGCCCGTCCGGTAGACGCGAAATCATCACATCGTCGATGATACCGCCGTGATCGTTCGTCAGCACCGAGTAACGCTGCCGGTACGGCGCGAGTGCTGTGACGTCACTGGGAACGAGGGCATTGAAATTCTCCGCAACGTTCTCGCCACGTAGCTCGATTTGCCCCATATGGGAGACATCGAATAGCCCGGCGTTCGCTCGCGTGTGCAGGTGCTCCTGCACGATTCCGGTGTCGTAGGCGATCGGCATTGAAAAACCGGCGAATGGGGCAAATTTCGCGCCGAGTTCTTCGTGCAACTCAAACAACGGTGTATGTTGCAGTCGCGTCGCCGCAGCGGCGTTATCGGTTTCTGTATTCACAACTCTCCAAGGACTACTACCGTCGGCGCTATTCTCATTCGCGTGCAAAACCAATTATCGCGTGGCCAATGCCACGCCCAGGCGAACGATTTTGCGGCGTTATGATCGGCGCGAGGCGATACACGTTGCGAGCGATCGACAGAAATCCGCCTCATCCGTCTCAACCACCGACGTGGGCCCCTTGCCATTATACGGTCTTGTAGCCGAGCTCCCGTTGACGCTTGATCACCAAAATATAGATGATTTGCACCACGACGTCGTCGCGGTAAGGAGATCGAGGACACACACTTAGCCATTGACGTGTCAGCTGGCCAAGCGCTAACGTTGCACTGCAACTCAAACCACCAAGGGATTGCAACCATGACCACACCAAGGACGGTGCTGATCTCGCTCGATGAGACACCCTACTACCACATCGCCTCTCGCGGCGTGCGCCGCGCCTTGTTGTGCGGTAAAGATGCCTAACCGGGACAGAACTATGAACAGCGACGACAGTGGGTCGTCGACCGCATCAGACTGCTATCTTCGCTCTCGATGTCTGCGCCTATGCCGTGATGAGCAATCACTACCACCTGGTGTTGAAAGTCTGCCCAACACAACTCAATGACTTAGCCGACCAGAACATCATCAAACGCTGGTGCGCCCTCTTCAAAGGCCCTGTGCTCGTGCAGCAATATCGCGCCGGGCATGACTTCTCTGACCCTGAAATGAACACCCTCAGAAATATCTCAACCCGTGGCGCACGCGCCTTACCAGCATCAGCTGGTTCATGCGCTGCTTGAATCAAAACATCGCGCGCCAAGCCAATAGCAAAGATAAATGCACCGGCAAATTCTGGGAATGTCGCTTCCTTTCCCAAGCACTGAAAACCGAACACGCACTGCTCGCCTGCATGGCTTATGTCAACCCAATCCCCTGCGCGCCAATATCGCCCGCACTCTCGAGGATTCCAACTACACCAGTATCCAAGCGCGCACCCAATCAACGTTCAGCCTAGAGAAAACAATGCACAGACAAATCCCTCCCGGCGATAGCTTAGCGTACCATCTCCCCCTGAAACCCTTGGCACCTTTCAAAGGGAACATTCAAGGTAAACCACACCACGACATCCCCTGCCCTTATCGGGATTACCTCGAACTCATTCACTGGACCAGCCGGCTCATCCGGGACATCCACCATCACACTAGCCCCGCAACACCGCCCCGCCTCGAACGCTTCAACATCAGCACCCCGCAATGGCGTATCGAAACCACCCAATTCAAGACCCTTCACCGGCAACGATTCAACCGCCACACGCCAACGCCAAATACGGGCTAAGCTCAATCGCCTTACCGCCCAAGCCCGCATCCGAGCCGCCCACCCAATCGGGTGCGGCCGCTCCCTGCCCGTCATCTCACATAGACGCCTATCGCAACACCTCGGCAACCGCTCAGGATGCGCCAAACCTCCTCAACCCCACCACTAAACACCGATAACACATCAAAACACCACCACAACCGCTAAAAACAAACTGCTCACGCAAAACCGGTACTGCGGAAGCGTTTCGCTGCCGTGCCCGACGATGTTTTCGTAGAATTCGGCCTCACGGATGAAGCGGTCGCGGCATTGAAGAAGTCCACCGTGGAATCACTGGCGCGGATCGGCGTACACCCGATCCTGCGCACGCACTGGCTGATGCTGTCGAACCCGGACGCTGCGGTCCACATGTCCGTCAGCGAATATGTCGCGACCGCGCAAGCGGGGGCCACCGATGGCTGAGATCGTGGGCGGCTTCGCCACCTCGCCTGTACTGATGTCGTCTCGCGGGGTCGAAGAGAAGGCCGCGCGGGTAACCAACGGCATGGCCGACATCGGCCGCCGTATTCGCGCACTGACGCCAGATGCCCTCGTCGTGGTCACGAACGATCACATGTTCAATTTCAATCTGTCTTTGCAGGCGCCGTTTCTCATCGGGGTCGATGACAGCTACACACCGTTCGGGGAGATGGATATTCCGCACGAGCCGCACCCGGGCAACCGCGCATTTGCCGAAGAATTCACGGCCTACGCGGCGCACAGCGGTTTCGACATCGCCACCGCACGCGGATCCGCGCCCGAGCACGGTATGGCCGTACCGCTGATGTTCGTCGATCCCAAACGATGGATCCCGATCGTACCGCTGTATCTCGATATTTTGATGCGGCCAATGCCGTCCATCGAGCGCTGCTGGCGCCTCGGCGAGGTGCTACGCGACTTTATCGAGCAGCAGTGTACAAGCGCCGCTAGGGTCGTCATTTTGGGAACCGGCGGACTCTCTCATGGGGTCGGACTCGAGAAAATCGCGGTTAGTGACGAATGGGACCGAGTCTTCCTCGAAGACATGTGCGCGGGTCGTTTTCGTAAGTGGGCGCAGACGTCCGCGAGCGAGATCGAGGTGGCCGCCGGTAACGGTAGGCTCGAAATCATCCACTGGTTGTTCATGGCCGCGGCCACGCGCGCGTGGGGCGGAAGTGATCTATCACGAACCCATCGTTGAGTGGATGACCGGTATGGGCGGGATCGCCGCGGCCCGCTAAGCGGCCGTACCAAAACAAACGCTGCTCTCGCGCATTCGCTCCGTTAACGCACAAGGTCGATCAGAGACCGGGAGATCGAGGACATATACTTTGTCGTAGACGCAGTACCCGCCCAAGCACCAACGTCGCACCGCAACTCAGTCTGCCTAGGTTCAACTGACCAATGTGCTCATTAAATCTATCATAAATTCGACGTCCTCCTCTTCGACCTTCTCCCAGCCCGGGATACCAATATCACTCAGGATCTTTTGCCCATTTTCATCGTCTCCCATTGATACGAGTGAATCCAGAATCACTTGACTTGTATCTTCTAAACTTGGATCGACCAGGAACACATGATTAATGACGTTGATTTGGCTTTTTACCAGAACCCGCAGTTGATCTTTGATAATGCTAGATAAATCGTCATACGTTTCCGCCAAGAAAAAACCGACATCGGTTTCATGTTGAATAAGTGATTTGGCGACCGCCACGAAGTTCGTCTTGGTCAATATTTCGACGTTATCTTTATCGAGATCCGCCGGTTCAATCATAATCATGCACATCATGTGTACATCGGGATCATCGGTTGTCGCTATCTTGCTCCCCGCAACCAATTCTTCAATGCTGTTTATGTCGCTATCGGCATTTACCGCGATGATAGCTTCATCATTTTTACCGATAGGGCGAGCAATTGCCTTAAAACCCTTATCCCTGACTAGACTCGCAGCGTCATATGGGTTCGAATAGATCAGGTTGATCTCGTCATTCGCGATAGCTTGGCGTTGTTTATCGAAATCATCAAATAATTCAAAGTGTATTTTCTTGTCGATCTTTTTTTGTATCCACGTATTGAACACAAACCATCCTGAGATGTATTTCGTATTAAAATCAGGGCTTACGGTGAGCACATAACTCATAAACCAGATCTCCTAAACTTGTTGATTAATTCTTACTCCGCGCCGAATCAATCAAGCGTTTTATAAAGTGCGGCCGCTTCATCGATCTTTTTTCGCGATGGTTTACGGCGAACCGAGCTGTAGCCCACCAAATTTCCCCCACGAATATTAGGTACTACCGTTGCGTACACCCAGTAATAACGACCGTCCTTACGCAGATTTTTCACGTAACCGTTCCATTTCTGACCGCTGGCCAACGTGTCCCACAAGCCTTGAAACGCGACCCGCGGCATGTCCGGGTGTCTAAGGATGTGGTGCGGCTGCCCGAGAAGCTCTTCTTCCTCAAATCCAGACATCTCTACAAAAGCTTTGTTCACGTGCGTGATGACGCCGTTAGGATCCGTTCGAGAAACGATCAGCTTTCCTTCCGGGAAAGGTACTTCTTCGTCGACTACATATACCGTCCTAGCCGTATCATCCTGATAAGTCAACGTGCACTCGGTAGCTTCACCCGCGCAATCTTCCGGTTTCATGTCTTTCATAATTGTTCCTCTACCGCTTCTTTAGCGCAGACGATCATTTCAAAGAACTTTTTCGATGTTTTCTGCCGCTCGTTTTGCGTCCAGAAAAATCAAACCAAGTTTTGCGCTAGCGGAGGCAAGAACGGATAAGACAGCATCGGGGCCGGCGTATGCCATCAGAATGTACCCGTTTTCGCCCTTGACCATTACCTGCTCCAGATCACCGCGATTCAATTCGTGAGCACTACGGTCTCCGAGCGTTAACATGGCCGCATTCATTGCACCGACTCTGTCCTCGTCAAGCGTTGCGGGCAATATACTAGCTATCATTAGACCGTCAGTAGAAATAACGGCAGCGGCTTCTATGTCACCAGAACTGGAATTCAGATCGTTTAAAATCGAGATTATCATTTCTTCCCGCATTTAAAATCCCTCACTAAAGTTCGAATCAAACAAAATACGTTCCCCTATCAATCAAACTCTGGTCAACATCAGTTTTCGGCGAGGACGAACAATCGCATAGGGCTGCAACCCCTCGCGCGTCGCAACGTTCGATTCATGCCAAGCGAAAAATCGAGTAACCAACGTTGCGCAGTGGAAGCGCGCTCGCCGACGGCGGCAGCAACAAACCACCTCTCACACCGTATAAAGCGTTGTGTGGAAGAATTATTGGCACCCTATAACCTTAGTCATGTAGATGGCGTAAAAACCTTATCGACCGGGAGGCTATCGGCTTTACTTTGAGTCGGCTAGTTGGGACGCCCATCCAAGTTCGCACGCGATCATTCGCCGTAGCGAATAAAAAGTGCCCAGATCAGGCGCAAAAAACCAACATGGTTCAGCCTTGCCACGCCTTTCGTGATCAGAACAAACTGATGTTTACCGATATAAAGTGGCATAAATCCCATTTGGCTTATGCCACTGGCATCCGTGATGCCAAAAATTGCAGATGAAGCTTTAATATTGTTGTTAATAAGTTTTCTATATTTGCCTTGCAGCGTAGAGATTTCCGCGCTCAGGCCTGAGAGTTCTTCGGCTTCTTCATGCGCGAATCCTACATTGGCTACGCTGAAACCTTGCTGTCCATCTGCCAATAGAGCCTTGCCCACCATCGAGCACTCTTCTAATAGGCTGGTCAAACCTTGCTCCAGCCTATCTGTCTCGAGCGTTAGCGGTTTATCCTGCCCCCTAATCCAACCAACCGTTTCCATTCGGTATAACAACTCGAGGACGCTGTCAAGTTGTTGCCCGTTATATTCCCATTGCTGTAGGTGTTCTTCGGTAGACCTTGGACTACTCATCGACATCATCAAGTCGCGCAGCACTCGGCGCGGCGGATCCATTTCAACATCGCTGATGAGATAGTGGCAACCGAGTGAGGTAGGGGTAATGAACACATCATTGTGTAGTTGAAATTCAGACATGCTGCTTCTCTATCGCGGGATCTAGGGTATACAATAATGCCGAAATCATCATTTCCATGTCGCGGGCCTGGCGCGGATCAGCCTCGAATACCGGGATCTTGTGGGGTAACTCACTCACTTCTTCTTTTATAAGCTGATTGTACTCGTCAATCGTGGGTTGCGGGTGCGTGTCCATTCGATTCACTCCGACCACAACAGGTTGTCGGTGCGCCAACCGCTTAAATGAATTTAGAAAAAATTTTAAATCCTGAAACGGGCTTCGCCGGCTATTGTCGATAAGCAATAGCAAGCCAATCGCGCCCTTTTCCAAAATTTCCCACATGAAGCTAAACCGCTCCTGTCCCGGTATGCCGTAAATATGTAACTGTTCATGGTCGGATACTTTGAGCGTGCCATAGTCCATAGCGACGGTTGTTTTGTCCTTTCTTCCGCGCACGTGGTCAGAGGCGTTTTGGTCGGTTGAAAAGACATTTGCTTCGCATAAAGTGCTAATTGCAGTTGATTTTCCCACACCTACCGGGCCTGCCACTAACAATTTATAGGTTTTGAACGCCTGTTCCGGGATGTAAGTAAAGGAACTTTTCCCTTTTTTCTTAACGTCCGGTTTCTTACCGGTCCAAGCGCTAATTACATCGCCGACACATTGCGGTCGATTTTGCGGCTCGATGCTAAGCATCCAGTCTATCGACTCGAGGAACTCTTTCGAGCCTTTTCCCTCAGCCGCCTCGACAGCGGGGATATTCGGATCCGCGGTTGCCTGTTCCATTTCTTGAACACGTTTAATGGCCTCTACCGGGCGGCGCTGTACTAAGCAGCGATATATCGTCGCGCCGATTGAGTAAATGTCGGAGGAAGGACCTTGTTTACCGTCCGAATAGTATTGCTCTACGGGCGCGTAACCCGGTGTGACGACCGTCGTGGGATCTGTTGCAGGACTGGACATCTCTAGCGTCGCAGCGCCGAAATCGAGCAAAATCGGAATGTCGTCTTTTCGTATGAAAATATTTCCAGGTTTGATATCCCTATGCAGATAGTGCTGTTCGTGAACAACTTCCAGGCCTTGCAAAATGGGAACAAAAATCTTTTTTATCTTCTGTTCGTTCATCGCTTCATCGGATCGTTTCAAGATCACCTGCAAGCTATCGCCGTCTTCATAATCCATGACAATATAGGCAGTACCATTGGCCTTAAAAAGCCGATTGACGCGCACGATATTCTGATGTTTGAACTTGGCGAGCACCTTGCCCTCATACAGGAATCTATCCATAGCCCATTCATAGATCGGTACGTTTTCTTTCGACGTAACAAATATTCGGTAATCATCACCCCGTGTTGCAAGCTCTTGAGGAAAATATTCTTTGATCGCCACATCTAAACTCAGATGGGTATCGTGTGCCTTATAGGTAATGCCAAACGCCCCCACGCCGAGCACGTCGTCAATGCGATACTCGTCCAGTTGATCGCCAATGTTTAGATACTTAGCCTGTTTGCTCATGAGTTGGTTACGATTAACACTGATTTCGCCGTGAATAAGCCCCCATTAATAGGGTGTTTACGGATTTCACGCGATCGTCTCCTCCGACACGCCAGATAAATTGGTGGCGATTCAAACCGATGTTCAATTCCCGCCGATACATTATCGCAAGGCTGAATCAAACAGTCGCGCGCGTGTTCTAATTCCAAAACACTATCGGGCCTTGTATAGCACTGGCTCAAAGTCGATACGCGAAAACATAACGGCGGTAACGGGGTTAGCGCTCAAAACCACATCAACTTAAGGGTGGTTCGATGTGAGGGCGTCGGCAAACGCTGGGCGCGTTAGGTGGCAGGTCGCGACCTAACGTGTGCGGGAGGGCGCGGTCAACGCTTCGTAGTGGAACCTCCCGCAAATATACTTCCTCGCGTGGCGCCACCCGGGGGCCACGAAGCGTGACACGAGGAGCGCAGTTTAGCGATCGCAATGGGACGACGGGTAACGCCGCCCTCGCGCCACCGCGGTTGAAAGCCCTTGGGATGGTGTCGTGACGAGGTGCTTGCCTTGGGTATCGTTCTCGAGTTCTGATAGGCTGAAAACTGCCGCCAGGATCAGGCCGCCACGTTTAAGTTTAGTCTATGGGGAAGGGATAAATCGATGCTCGTCAGCGGCTCGGGATCTAGCATGTGGTCGGCACTTCGCCTTGCTTGACCGGCGAGTCCGATTGCGCTCGTGGCGCAATAGAATGCGATTACATGTCGCTGAGGTATCTTAAGTAACTCGGCGATGGTGCCGATTTCCATCGGCTGTCGACTGAGCAACGCCGCAATTCTCATTTGATTAGGTATCGGATGCAGGCGGGTAAAATTCGGCCAGTGTGCCAGATAGATCCGGTTCGTAGGATCAAGGGACTCCGGCAATCTGCCTTTGTAGGTCCATAGCACGAGTTTCCACATGAATCCTTCGAGGTTTTCCTTCAAAACCGGCTTAGTGCCATCGTGTCGTGCGCGATAAGGCTGCCTCTCGACATCATCAGTCAGTATGGTCTCTTCGGCCAAACCGATAAGCTCCTCGTTAGTGCAATTCGTCTCGATATGGTCGTCGGCGATACAAAAATGATGGCCACCTTTCACCCCCATGCATACCCGCTTTTTATCCCGTAACACCACCGCTAGCGCCTTTTGCAAGTGACCCAAAAGTAATTCATCACACGCCAACCTGAGATCGTTAACCTGTTGCTCATCGTCAAAATCAATGTCGTCCGATAAACCGCAAATGTGCCGGAATTTCTCCGCAGATTGCTCCTCAGATTTGTCTTTAACCCAAATGGCTTGTCTATCCTTCGCGGCAAGCTTATCGAACACTCGTGAGTTGGCCTGAGACGGCTCGAGCACTAGCGTCTTAGATGTTTCGCCTTCGACCGGGATGGATACCTCCCTGTCGTCAGCCGTCTTTTCGCGCGAGCCAAGTTTCCTGCTGACATACGACTCCGATAGTGGGGCCGAACTCCGCGCGACGGACTTGGATTGATCTTTAGCGTAGTTGGCCTTCCGTCTGCGCTTGGCGTCCTTGGGCGTTGTCTTGCCCTCAATTTCGGTGTCGGTACTTCGATTCGCGGCATCTGCGTCGTTTTTCATCACTTGCAGCGTTTCAATTAGGGTTTTCACCCTAAATGGTTTCCTGAGATAAGTGAGCACGGCCGAACTGTCGAGCGCCGACAGTTGTTCGATGATTGAGTCGTTATAAGATAAGACCAAGGTTGGGCGTTCACGGTGTCGTTGGTGATATTTTGCCCACGTGTTCTTCATGTGGGTCCCTTCGCAGTCGAGAATCAGAATATCTGCGGTCGCGCTAGTTGCGACCGCACACGTCGGCGCACCCTGTCTCTCGATCGCCATTTGCAACATGTTTTGTGCTCTCACGCTATCAGCGAGGATATCCACAATAATGGGTTTCTTAGACGCCATCACAATCACTCTGATGCGCTAGTGTACTAGCTGCACTACTATCGACTAATTGCGCGAATTCCGGCCAGCCTCCCGCGACTGTTGGATTTTTCTCGAGCACCTTTTCTCGGGTTAGCTTGTAGTTGGTGCTGTCCCGGCTGCTTTGATAAATCTTAAACAACAATTCTCTAATGTCATCGCGGGCTGGGCTCGCGACTACGGCTAGCTCAAGTACTTGCCTCGCCTCAAGAAACTGGCCGTGGTCGAGGTATTCGTTGGCCTCTTCTAAAGGACCGTGCGAAATATCTTGGCCGGTCGTCTTCTTGCTAACGATGACGTTGCCGCTCACATGTTCATCTTTGCTCAAAATGGAATACGCTGTCCTCGTTGTTTTTGCCACACTGACGTCATGTGACCAAGAATCGAGTTTTCGCCGATCTTCGGACTTTAGCATCGGCCTCACATAGGCGGTAAGTTGGCGCAATAGATCGCGTCCTTTGTTGTCGAGTGCGATAATGAGATCTTGCATTGCGCCCAACATTTCTTCGTCGCGGGAATCACCATCATTCTTGCGCAACAGATTGATGCGTTGAACATGCGCTAGGAGGTTAGTGGGCCGTGAAATTATTTCCACCAGCAGATTATGATAGTAGTGTGCTGTCCAATGATTTGCGGGGAACTCGGGGTTCGTTGTAGTGATATCGCAAAACCCTGCGGGGTAAGGCGTATCAAACCAAATATCAACACCTGTATCGCTGCTATGTCTCGTAACGATTGGTTTAGTTGCCATAATGACGTGCCATTCAAGTATTTTTTGATATTGCGCTATGCAAGCCTTCGCTCACTTCGATGAGATTGCACCCGATTGCAGCCATAACTGGAGCAGGCGCTGATTACATCAAGGGTGTTGTAAAGCTTCTGTCGTAATTGCGCTAACATCGCTAACCACTGTCGTTCAATTTTGGAATTACCTTGATCGACCATTTCTGATTAATGCATAAAGATACTGTTAACAAAGGCAAACAAGAAAACTGCAACTGCAAAGTGTGGCCCATGGTAAAGCACCGATTGCGAAACGTCGTGCCGACCGCATAGCTATTCTGCAACACATTACCCGTGGGGAACAAAATTCTGAATAACACCTTAATCGCCGCCCATTTCCTACCTTGTGACAGTTTGACTGATAACACTCGAGCGCGGGTATTCTTTAACATTAATCGGCCGCGCATCGTTGTTTCTGCATACCCACCTTTGGGAGCATCGCGCGCTGGAACCGCGCGGCAGCACGCCTCTGAGCGAGCATCGAGGTGGCTTAAGGACGTAATGGACTACGCTTTCGCTACCTCGCGCGGTTCTGCGATGCATGACGCCGGGATCATCTGTTCGGTCAACGTCTCGGTCGCCGCACCAAATTGATCTTCATACCTAGCCGCCTTGTGGAATCCCGGGTGTTAATCGGCGTGCAATATTGACCCCTGTTAGGGGGTGATCGGCGTCGAAAAAGGCCCTCCTCCGGCTTCGAAATATTCGAAGCGGGGCGTCCGTCCCCGATCCCGTATCGCACCCGCTTTGATGGTCACCGCACTCAGATAGCTGTGGTGTCGAGGACGTGCTTGGTTCGCTTCGACCACAATCGATACAGCGTTGAGACGCGCAATAGCTTAGCTTGGTTACGCGGTATGAGGCGTTCGAGATTTCTCGGTAGGCGCCAACCCGCTCAGCTTGGAGCAAGCTTTCTTGCGTCCACCAACAACGGTGCCAAGTCATCTGCGGACATCGGGCGAGAAAAATAAAAACCTTGGTACAGATCGCAATGTGCTTTACGCAAGAATTCGAGCTGTTCCTCGTTTTCGACGCCTTCGGCAACCACGCGCAGATCGAATTCGTGAGCGAGGTAGATTACCGATGAGACCAACGCCTTGTCTTGGCGATTATGGGTGACACCGTTCATAAAGGAACGATCTATCTTGAGTTCGTGAAATGAAAATCGCTTCAGATAACTCAATGAAGAATAGCCCGCACCAAAATCGTCGATGGATGTTTTCGCGCCTAGGTCAGCGAGTTTCTGCAACATGTCGATGGCTAGCTCGGCGTCCTCGATCAACAAACTCTCGATCAGTTCCAAGGCCAGAAAACTCGCATCGATGCCGCTCTCCTTGAGCGTATGACAAATCAACTCCACTAGGTCACCGGCAAAAAATTGCCTAACCGACAAGTTAACGGAAATATCGAGAGCCAACCCCCGGCGCTGCCAACGCGCTAGTTGTGCACAGGATTCTCTGATTGCCCATGCACCCAGCGAGACGATCAAATCTGTTTCTTCAGCCAACGGGATGAATTTTCAGGACTAACGAACTGACCATCCGGCTTTTGCCAGCGTATCAACGCTTCTACGCCGGTCATTTGGCCGCTGCAGACTTCCACCTTAGGTTGGAAGTAAAGAATCAGTTGATCCTGCTCCTCTATTGCCCGTCGCAGCTCTGCCTCTTGACGCAGACGCTGGAGTGATTTTTCATTCATGTTCGGGGAAAAAAACTCGAACCGCCCACCTCCTAACTGGGAGGCCTGAGCGCTGGCACAAACCGCACACTTGATCAGTGCGGATGTGTCCTTAGCATCCACGGGAAAGCCCGCGATTCCGATGCTGGGCGTGACCTGCACCTCGGTCCCATCCGCATCGAAAACCTCATTCACTGCAGCGATAACCCGGCGCGCCGCCAAGGCCGCGCTCTCGGTATTCGCGACATTGGTGCACAAGATAGAAAATTCCGAACCGCTGAGGCGAAAGACGCCGCTCGTATCCAATTCTTCTACCGACATATGTCCGAAAAGATCGGATCCACGAATCATAGCATTAATGCGATCGGCGACTTGCTTGATCACATTGTCGCTGGTCTTGGGGCCCAGGGTTTCGTAGACGCGCTGCAGTTGCCCGAGATTAATGTGCAGAATCGCGAGCTGGTTCGCATGGCGAGCCGCCTGTTTGATCGCCCAGCTCACCCGGTCGACGAATAAGCGACCGTTGAGCAAACCAGTCACGCTGTCGTAATAGGCCAACTGATCTTGATACGCCTTGGCGGCGAGGGTGTTGCGTACCCGCAGGGCCAGTTCACTGGGCTCGACCGGCTTGGCAAGAAAGTCGGTCGCCCCGAGATCCAGCGCCCGCGACTTCGCCGACGGATCTGAGGATGAAGTCAGAATAATCGCCAGTCAATGCGCCAACTCGGCGTGTGCGCGAATTTGTTGCAAAATTTCAAAGCCGCTGACTTCGGGCATGACCAAATCGAGCGGCAGGATATCAAGACGACATTCCACGATCTCCTTGATGGCTCGGGTAGAGTCTTCAAGCAGTACGAATTTCTGCTAGCCGGCCTCTTCGAGAAACGTCTGCACCACCTCCATGGTGATAAGTCCATCGTTCACCATCATGATGGTGGCACTGGTCAGGTCCGCAACATTCGCCGCATGCGGAACCGCGTTCGGGGCGTCCGAACCGGCTTCCTTCTGCGCCGCGACAACCTGTGTAAGGTGCGGTTTCATCTTGTCATAGCCTCGTTACGATCTTCGTTTTTACGCGACACGCGAGGATGCCGGTGCGAGATCACCTCATGTCCCCGGACTCGGCTGGCTCGGCGTCTGTCCCGGGAGCCTGGACCGCATCCACCAACTTCTTGAGCTGGTCGATCAGTGCGCGCATCGCCGTTCGGTCTGGTGTGGCTGCGGCCTCTTGCACCGCGCTCGCGGATTCCGTGAATTCATCAAATCCGACGGTGCCGCCGGCGTCTTTCAGCCAATGTGCCAGTTGACCTATGCTCTGTTTCGGCGCCATACCGCTGTTTCTACGACCCGATCGGCACACGCAGCCGAACTGGGGTGTCAGTACGACAACCCCCTGCCTGGAATCTATCGGCCTAGACGATAACGGTTTAAGAAAGAAGCAAGAGATGCGCCTACGTACTCGCCCCTGAAAAACCGACATTCGCCATAAGTGCGCCCGCTTTTCCCTTTAGGCGGGCGTTCGGTCTTCCTTGCCATCCCGAGACCGCCATTGCGACGCGACGGCGCGGTTCAGCGCCCAAGGGGATGACTTGGCGCCGTGCTAACGAATAAGCTTGCCGCGCGGATTGGAGATCTTGCTCGCGGCTATTTTAGTTTTAAACGGGCGGTGAAATGCCGCATCGACGCCGGCTCCCAGGTGATCGCTAAACCTTTCAGTTGGCTCGCACGGCCATGGATCTCGTCGAAGCACTCAACGATATAGTCGGCGTGACTCTGGGTATAGACCCGCCGGGGCATGGCAAGGCGCACCAACTCCATTGCCGCCGGTCTTTCGCTGCCATCGGGTTGACGGCCGAACATTAATGAGCCGATTTCGGCACAGCGGATGCCACCCGTCAGATACAGCGCGATGCAAAGCGACTGCCCCGGATACTCCAAAGGTGGGATATGCGGCAACAGGGCCTTGGCATCGACATAGACGGCATGGCCCCCGGCGGGCTGCATCACCGGCACGCCGATCGCTCTCAGGCGTTCGGTGATGTACTCGGTCGTCCGAATGCGGTAGCGCAGATAGTCCTCATCCGTGATCTCGCTCAGACCGATGGCAATGCACTCCATGTCGCGACCGGACATGCCGCCGTAGGTCGGAAAACCTTCGGTCATGATTAACCGCGCGCGGGCCTGCTGAGCCCAGTCGTCATCGTCTAACGCCAACCAGCCGCCGATGTTCGCAAATGCATCTTTCTTCGCGCTCATCGTCATACCATCGGCGTAGGAGAAGATCTCGCGGACGATGTCTCTGACCGACTTTTCGGCGTAGCCGTCCTCGCGCAACTTAATGAAGTAGGCATTCTCGGCGAACCGGCAACTATCGATGAACAAAGGCTTGCCAAATTTTTTGCACAAGGCTTTCGTATTACGGATGTTGGCCATCGAAACCGGCTGGCCACCGCCGGCGTTGTTCGTGATTGTCGTGACCACCAGTGGAATCTGAGCGCTTTTTTCCTCCAGCAGCGTTGCTAGCTTCTCGAGATCCATGTTGCCCTTGAAGGGGTGCCGGATGGCTGGATCCCTACCCTCGGGAATCACCAGGTCCAGGGCTTCGATGCCGGCGTTTTCAAAGTTGCCGCGCGTCGTGTCGAAATGGGTGTTGTTGGGGACAATCTGCGGGCCGTCCGACAACCCCGCCACGATGGCGCTGAGAATACCCTCAGCAGCCCGCCCCTGATGAGTTGGGAGAATGTGCCGGAACGGCATTAGGTCGCGCACGGCTGCCTCGAATCGGAAATAGGACTGCGAACCGGCGTAGGACTCATCCCCCGCCATCAGCGCGCCCCATTGCGCCGCACTCATCGCGGAGGTACCGGAGTCAGTCAGCAGATCGATGAGAATATCCTCCGATCGTAGCGCGAACGGGTTGTAGCACGCCGTGCGGATCAATCGCTCCCGGTCTTCGCGGGAGGTCATACGGATCGGCTCGACGGCCTTGATTCGGAATGGTTCGATAATGGTTTTCATGATGCTTGGCCGAGATCATGGCCGCGCCCAAGGAACCGACAGCGTCGGCCGAGATGGCGTGCAATGGCGTTGATGGATAAACCCTGGTTTTTTAAAGGGACAGGCACTTCAGATACTATAGATGCGCTCTCAACAAGCCCTCCTAGCCCGTCGGACTTGGTCGATAGCGGATTATTACACGAAGACTAGGGTAAAGCTGTCCCGCATCAACAACCGTGGTCCTGGTGACACAATAACCTGGGCTAAGACCCTTGTATCACCAACTTTTCTTAGCAAGTGCAAGCATTCTGCTTGCTCATTTTTATTCAGGCGCGCCAACAACAACGGCCCGGCCTTCTCATCCAGCGGATCTGTGACCGCCCCCTCGTCGCCAAAAACTACCGCCGCCAGCAGATAAAGCGTGTGTCCTATATCACCGTCGGCATCATTGTTAGAAGCTGATACCGTGTTTCGTTTTCCAACCGCGGCGGTTCGCTTCGCGAATCAAGGCGCGAAAAGCGGGTTTGTTTTTGCCGTCGACGGTACGCAAGCCCAAGGTCGCGAGAAAGTCGGTGAAACGCTCATCGCGTATTCCATAGTAGTTTGAAAACTCCGCGAGGGTGTTATAGGTGTCAGGTCTTGCCTTTTGCCCTGAAATCCTACGATACGTGGTGTTGAAGCTGTAATCCCCTACGCGCGGACGTCGTTAACCGACCGGAAGCTTGGCAGCGGAGTGCCCGCCGGAAGATGGTCGCCGCGAGAATGCCGTCGGATTGAGCTGCTATCAATAGCGCAAAAGGCAAGACCTGACACCTTCTCACATATCAAAAGTCGGGACGCGCCCCGCGACTTGCTTGTTGCACATCATTTAAGTTAGGCATAGGCTATAGCATATGCCATCGATGAGGCCGCGATAATGATTGAACAAGATCGCATAGTGCGACTATTCCGCAACGGTCGCAACCAGGCGCTTCGCATCCCCCGCGAATTCGAGCTCGAGGGTGACGAGGCGATAGTACGCAAAGAGGGTGACCGTTTGATCGTTGAGCCGGTTCGAAAGGGACAGCTACTGAAATTGCTGAGTACCCTGGAACCGTTGGACGACGGATTCCCCGACGTCGATTCTGATCTGCAGGTACTCGACGACGTGGAGCTATAGACTTGGCACTGCGATACCTGTTGGACACCAACATCGTTTCTGAGGTGGTTCGAAATCCTCAAGGGGGCGTCGCCGAACGCATAAATTCGATTGGCGAAACATCCGTCTGTACAAGCATTGTAGTTGCCGCAGAACTTCGATTCGGTGCACGAAAATCCGGATCTGAAAAACTGACTGAGCGCGTCGACCTTGTGCTCTCGGCACTGAATGTTTTGTCGCTGCAACCGCCCATCGACAAGCACTATGCCGCGATCCGGCACGCCCTGAAGATTCAGGGCGCGCCAATCGGCCCGAACGACCTTTTGATCGCCGCGCACGCACTCGCACTCGACCTAATCATCGTGACTGCTAATACAAAAGAGTTTCGTCGTGTACCTGCGCTCGACGTAGAGAATTGGTTGCAAGCCTGATCCAATTTATCCGGATACCGATGCTACGCATTATCGGAGGACCGTCATCGCCTATCGAACTACCGGCACCGCGTAGCTTCTTTAGGTGTGTTCTCGCCGAGCGCAAGAGCGAGGCAATCAATATGTAATCGTTTGTAATGCCCGATGAGAACTCTAACGAGTCACTAGAAAACTTTCGGGTTCCGACGTCTCACGTCGAAGTGATAGCGGGCATCAATCTTTGGCAGGAATCTTTGCGCACTCGCGGGTGAACGAAATCGAAGTATCTGCCGCTCCCGAACACACGTGCGGCGATGCGACGCTTCGATACGATTGTTGGCGTATTGCGTCGTATCGTGCGGCACATTCGGCATTTCCCCGCGATGGGCGAGGCGTGAACGGGGTCGGGTCTTGCCATTCGAGCTCCTGGAAGATCGTAGAGGCAAAACGCAAGACCTGACACCTGCTCATTCCCTCACGATACCTGCAACTCTTTTTATTTTGTGTGACAACTCGTGCAGATTCGGTTTTCCGTATCGTCAATACGGAGGATCGCAACAGTGATGGGGCCACTGGTGAAGCCGTGATGCGGATCGTGGCAGCTTCCGCATTCGACAAAGGGCTCGACTATAGCCAGATCGTTGTGCCGGCATACAGGATCGTATCCGTCTTCTCACGCGTTCCCGGAGCACCGGTGGAGCTGTCGACCTACCCGATGGGATTACCATTCACGGTCGATTCGTAAGGTTTAACGACGTCAGAATCGCCAGGCGTCCCAGTGAAAAGACTCTCGGGGTCCGTACCCGGCACACCACCCGCCGCGTACTGCATGCAGATCGGGTGATCATCGGTGAGATCTGGAGTGAGTCTCGGTACCGCCGTACCGAACATCGTGCCGATCGCGATGGGATCGACCTGCACGCCGCCTGTTGTGTAACCGCCCGTTCCCGGCAGGTCGCTCGCCTGCGCGCCATCGTGACATGACACGCAGGCGAGCGACGACGATTACCGCGTCGGGAGGGACGTTGAACAAATCTCCGAGCGCGAGCATCGTGTCTTTCATCGTCTCGAACCTCCGTAGCGGTCATCCTCGGGCGGTCGGGCCGGGCGGCCGATCTGCGCCGAGCCGACCACGATCGTCGTGAAGCGTCATGCCGACGCACATTGAAGCCAGTGCGCGGTCAGCGCCACAGCGTAGCAACCGCGTCGCCAATACCGCGTTCTCTGCGTCCTTTTCGTCTGCGTCGATGAGGGCACAGGCGGCGAAACACCACATCAACGGATCGCGCTCCGCTTCGGCTACGTCTGGCGCGCCACCACGATAGGCGTTCAGCAGCGCTCGCAAGGCGATCAACGGGCCGCGCCGCGGACGCTCTGATACGGCCGCCCGCAGATACGCTGCCACCAGCTTACCGAGATCGTAGGCGCCGTCGCCGCCGCAAACGCTGCGTTCGAACTCGCGGATTCCGAGTCTGCCCGCCACCATGGAAAGATGCCGCGGCGTCATTGACATGTGCACGATGCCCCGTACCTTCGGCGCCAATGCGCCCGCCAGCAACCGTAAGGCGTTCCTCGTCGCCGCGTGATCCGCGATCCGCTGCTCGACCAGGAGCCGGTACCGTTCGATCGCTTCTTGCCAGTGCCGCTCCTCTTCTACGACACTGCCCCAGAACGCTGCCGACGGCAGCGGCGCCGCGTGCAGGCACCCGAGAAATTCACCGACGGCCCGCGCGGTCCCGGCGTCGTAACAGCGGGCGCGTAGTGCGTCGTCCAAAGTGACCCCGCCGGGTTCTTTGGTCACCAGCAGACGCAGACGCTTATCGAAATGCATCACGCTCGGCAGTCGAAAACGGGCGTCGATAGCGGCGGAAAGATGCCGGATCACGCGACCTTCGACCGCCAGCCGGCGCGCCGGCTTTGCCTCGCCGCGCGCCTCGAACGACTCCGCGGCGACGGTGTCGCCCGCGTATTTTGCCCGACAGCGGGCGCCGCTTTTGTCAATCCAGACGAATTCGGGATCGGGGGTACCGTCGTGTTCGACGTCCAGGGCCGCCGGATCGACGCCGAAGCGAGACTCGATTTCGGCACCGATTTTCCGTCGCACAATGGCTGAAACCGGTTCGAGCGATTGCCGGGCGACATGCCAGATCATGTCTTTGGCGACCGCCGACAGCGTGTCCGGCAAACCGTCGTGGTATTGCTGCCTGCCTGCTCCCGCGGCGGCCAATGCTCGGCGCATAGTGGCGCCACGTACGGGATTCCCGGCTGCGGGGATTGCCTCGATACGAGCACGGATCCCGGTCATCTCGCTCAAAGCCGGGACGGTTGCGTAGCGATCGTCGCCACTGTCGAAATCGACCTGACCCACGCAGAACAACAAAGTCTTATCGGGGGAAACACGATCGAAATATCTCAGCGCGTGATCGACCGCCCGGTGGGCCGCGATTTCGACGGACACTTTGTCTTCGGGTACACCGCCCTCGCGCAAGAGCAGCTTCAAAAGCCTGCCAGTCGCACCGGCGTCGAGCGCCATACCCGTGCCCGGGATGGCGCGAGACCGGTTCGAGACGATCACGACAACGTGGTCGGCGTGCTGCATACCGAGCAGATATTCCACTGCGGCGATATGCGCCGCGTGCGGTGGCTTGAACGAGCCGGGATACAGCGCGATGACGCCACCGGCGGGAATCACGGACCTGCACCTGCGGCGATCAGAAGTTGTAGTTTAATTTGAACGTGACCTGCCATGCGTCGTCGTCTTCGGTAAAGGCATTGCCCGGAATGAAGTACGCGCCAACGAATTCGAGCTCCCAATGTTCCCACTCCTCGATACCGACGACGACATCGAATTCATTCCCCAAATCGCGCGAGCGGCCGGTCGCATCCGGCCGGATACGGAGCGCGTGTTCCTCGTGTTTTTCGGCCTGACGATAGTAATGATGTATGAGCTCGATGGAGCTTTCGTCGGCGAAGCGGAAACCGAGCGAGGTCGTCGACACGGCGAGGTTCTCGAGCTCCGGATCGGCGAGCTCGCCGTAATAACGGAACCGATCGACGCCGTTGAAACGGCCGTTGTTGTCGTTCAAACCCGTCTCGCGGAAGAAATTGTCGCCGTCCTCGTCGCCGCTTCCGAATGCGTAACCGAGCGTGACCGTCGGCTGATACAGGGGGCCCCAGACGGTATTCTCCCAGGTCAGGCTGGCGCCCACGTCCACGGCCTCTCCGTCGCGGTCGCCGGCATCAGCGGTTTCGACCAGTACCAGGCCGTCACTGATGTCGTCGAAGTCATAGCGCGTCTCGGCGCCGCGCAGCACCGCCCAATCGATCCAATATTCCATTTCAATATCGCCGGTGAGGTCGGCTTCGCCCGAGAACCGCGTGCCGAACCAGCTCAGATCGGCGTCCTCGTCGTCTTCCCGGTGCGCTGCGAGCACCGTTCCGGCTGCGAACTTGTCGGAGTGATCATTGTGATGCAGAAAAAAAACGTCGATCACGAGCGCCGATGAAAGACGCCATTTCGCGCTGGCGAGCACGCGCAGAATATCCTGGTCGTCTGCCGCTGCATGATCCTCGTTCAGCGTCTCCTTGAACATTTCCTCGGCGACGGCAATGTCGAACCGATATTGGTAAGCGCTGAAAAACATCCGGACTGCGTCCAGATCCTCGTCCCACCACCATTCTCGGTCTTCGGCGAAATTCTGGCGACCGATCTGTACGGAGAATGGCAGGTGAAACGGTTGGTCGACGTAGATCCACGTTTCTCCCCGCCGCAATTCCGTTCTCTCCTCCTCGAGGCTCGGCGGGAAGTCGTAGTCGCGCACGTGTTGACCTTTGAGTTCCGCATAGGCCGATACGGAATCGGTGATCTGAAACGCGCTCTCGAGCTGAAAGCCGGTTTCCAGCTCGAGACGGCTGTCGTCGTCACGGCTGTCGAGGTCGCGATCCCCGGCGACTTCCACGTTGAATTCGAGCTCGCCGCCGAGCGTGATTTCGATCGGCCCGAGTGACGTCGTGAACTGCTCATCGGGCCGGCGATCGTCGAGACGGCGAAGACGTACCCTGCCGTCGTGGTACAGGCTCCGCGGCGACAAGGCGGAGATTCCGGCCAGTGAGATTTCAGTGAGGCCGTCTCGTCGTACGGATCCGATCACGTTGCCGATGATTTCGATAGCGTCGTCGGTATCGAGTGTCGCCGGCTCGATCTTGGTGATGACGAACGTTCCTTGCGGATCGCGTCTCGCCCGAACTTCGACTTCGCTGCCGATTTCGACAACGTCAAACTCGCCGTCGTCCTGCGCGCGCCAGATAAGGGTGGCCGGTCCGATGACGAGCTGACGATCGGCGTGGTCGATCGCCGAAACCCGCCCGCTGAGCGTGATTCTGCTGGCGTCCTTGTTCGGGTCGCGCTCCTTCACCTCGTGCGCGACGATGCGTTCGCCATCCCAACGGCCTTCGAGTTTGAGACGTTGCTCGAGCGCCTGAACAGGCATCGCGATGGTCAAGAAGAACGCGGTCGGCAGCCAGCAACGAGCATTCAAACACATACTCAAAGGTTCACCGATAGCGACCGCGCGAGCTCCATCATGGCGCCAAATTCAGCTCGACCAGATTCTCGCAAAGCGCCCATAAGCGACGAAAAAACATGGATTTCCTCGACGTCCATCATAGCATGATGCAACATTACGCCGATCCGGTCATGGTGCCGGAATTGCTCCGCCGCGTAAGCGCAGAACTGCGCACGGTCGAGTCGGTGTCCATCGCGCCGCTTGTGCCAGTCTATGGCGACCGGCAGCTCGACCAGGGTTCCGCTGTCGAGCGGTTCGGATCCCGTGATTCGTGACAAGACCGTTATGCCGCTCCGCTCGAGGGCCGCCGTGGTGGCCTGCGAACAGCGATTCCACGGCGGGGTGAAGATCGGGTCTACTGCGTCCCCGAACGCATCGATCAGCATCTGTCGCCCGGCGACGATATCGTGGAACTGCGCTTGCGCGTTTCTGTCGCTGCCGAATTCCGACTTGCGCCCGGTGCGCTGGTGGTTGACGTGCGCAAAGCCGTGTTGGTGAAAGCGCACCAGCCCGCAATAGTCACGGGCGATTTCGGCAAGCTCGAGGCTGCTCACTGCATCGAGCGCCGCTGGGATCACGGCAAGGTCCACCGCAACATCGCGCGCGGCAAAGCACTGGATCAGCAAACGCAGACGTTCGGACGCCCAACCAGCATCATCGTCACGGAAGAACACGCGGGCCGGATTCGAACGGGCCTCGAGCGCACGCAGTACCGGATCGAAATCACGCATGTCCGACCATGGCCCTAATGAGTTTCCCGGTTCGCATTGCGCCGTTCGTGTCGACGCCGAAGCGACGTTGCCGCACTTGTTTCAGAGCCAGATCAGCCGCCTCTATCAGTGTGTCCACCGTGAGATTGGCTTCACGTACAACCACGCCAAGCGCGCGTGCGGCGAAACGGTCGGCGCGGCGCCGTTGTTCGTCCTCTCGCGGCGTTTCATAGGGTACCAGCACAGAGGGCGTCCCGATCCTGAGTACATCGGCGGCGGTATTGTAACCGCACTGACTGATCGACAGACTCGATTCGGCCATCAGACGCGGCAAATCGTTCGAGAATTCGATCGATGAGAAGCATTGTTTGCGGGTGTTCGCGGGCGGTGGCGGCGCGCCGAGCGAGCCCGTCACGATCAAGGTGTCCAAGCCGAACCTGCGCTTGAAGGGAACTGCTGCCCGGGCAGCGACTTCGACGAGGCGCTGCCCCACTCTGCCGCCACCGGCAGACACGACGGCACGCGCAATGCGCGGCGAGTTCGATGCAGAGTTCCGCGCGGTGATATAGCCGGTGTAATGGATCGGGATACGAATGTCGCGATAGGTAGACAGCGACGCCTCGAGATCCACGAACGCCGGATCGGCATGCACCAGCAAGGCATCGAATTCGCGGTTGAGCACGCCCACTGCACGCTGGTCGAAGCGCGCCTGATCGGCGCGTTTGGTCACCAGCACGTCACGCACGCTGCACACGACCGAGTTCGTTCCGCACGTGCGACACGCGTCGATCAAGGCGCCGATCTCGGCCGCGAACTTCTTGCGGCCGAACGGAAACATTTCCACGATCAACACATCCGGGCCAAAGCGCCGGCCGAGCGCCTCGAGCTGGCGCGCGCGCCCGGCGAGAATCGTCTCGACGGCTTCGCATCCGTGCGGATCGAAAAGCTGTCCGTTCGCCCCCATGCACAGCGGCGGCAGCGGATGCAGTCGAACGCCCGCGGGCGTGCGCAGCTTGGGGGGGATCTCGCCACCACAGATGACCGTCACGGGGCCGTCAGCAACCAAAGTTTCAGCGAGCCTCAAGGCCCGTATCAGATGTCCGAGGCCAACCGAGTGGTGAGAGTACAACAGCGTTTTCACGGCAACGGTAGTCCTTCACGCGACGAGACGGCGGGCCTTCTCCAGGTTCCGCGCGCACTTCCCTGCCGCACGTTCCGCGTGGACACCCTTGGACGCCTTGAACGCTTTCGCGAGATGCTTGTGCGCGCGATAAAAGGCGAGCCTGTCGTCGTCGCATCCGGAGAAGACACCGGCAAACGCGCGCCCTACGGCCCACCCCAGCGCACCGGGCTCGTAGTCCCACTCGGTAAGGAACGTCGCCACATCGAGCTCGGCGTGACCCATCGCCGCGCGGTCAAAGTCTACGAGCGCCAAGCGGTCACCGTTGACCAGCCATTGGTGGCTGTGTAGCGAGCCATGCACCGGCACCAGGGGAGCCGATGTCCGCTCGAGTTCCCGTTGAAGTCGTTCGAGCGTGGCGACCAGCGAATCTACCGCGTCGGCCAACGCCGGAAAACGGGATTTCATTGCGTTGGCATAGCGGTGCGATCTTCGTTGTTGATCGGATGGTCGGAACACGGTGTCGAACTCGATACTCGAACGGTGCAGGCTCGTGAGCGCCCGCGCCATGTCACGCGCAAGACGCGCTGCATCGGCGACCCGTTCGAAGCATGGCGCCTGCCCGTCCAGACGTTGTTGCACGAACACGGTTTCGCTCAGATTCGCCCCTGTCGGAGCGCTCACGTCGAAGCTCAGCGCTTCCCGCCCTCCCGCCGCGGCTTCGAGACGCGCGACGACGGATCTCACGCCGGCGCAAATGCATTTGATAATAACGGACCCGCAGTCAGGATCGTCGGCCGCCACGGTCAGGCGTTTACCGGGACGATAGCGCAGCACCTCATAGGTCGAATACTGCGCCAGGATCTCGCGCATCGAGCTCAATGCAGGATCGTCGAGCAATTCGTACGCGCGCAGACGGCCATGGCCAGGCAGGTCGACCTCAGATCCGCCGGGCCAGTAGTCATCGTCGCGCAGAACCCTCAGGCGCCGGCGGTCCGTGGCGTGCCGGAACATCAACACGGCGCCCCGCCCTCGCCCGACGCGGGTGTCGATCGGCAACCAATCACAAACGTTAGCACCGGCGCCGTGGCCGAATTGCTTTCGACCGTCGTCAGCCACCGTGGCCTGGCTCCTGCCGGGGCACGGGGAACGATCGCGGATCGTCCATGACCAAAACGTGGTCAGCGATTTCGAGCAAGTCCCGCTCGTGGGTCACCACAATCAGGATCCGCTCTCGTTTGGCATGGCCCAGGCGCGTGAGGATGATGTTCTTCGACGTGCGATCGATATTCGCAAACGGCTCATCGAGGATGAGCACCGGACGATCCGCGAGCAGCGCACGGGCGAGCAGCAAGCGGGATTTTTGACCACCCGAGATACGATCGCCGGATTCATCGATCAGTGTGTCAATCCCTTGCGGAAGCGCATCGACGACATCGAGCAGGCGAACGTCGAACAGCGCCTGACGGATCCGTTCGTCGTCGACGTCCGCGTCGAGCTCGGTGAGGACTTCCCGGAACGTCCCGGAGAACAGATGCGCATTTTGCATCACAACCGCGAATTGCGAGCGCAGAGACACCGGATCGATGTCGTCGTAAGCGATGCCATCGGCTAGCAGCGCGCCGCCGGTCGGTCTCTGCAACCGCAGCAACAGTCGCAGCAATGTCGTCTTGCCAGTGCCGCTACCGCCGACGATCGCCGCGCATTCACCCCTCTTGAAGCGGAAGCTGAATCCCTGCACCGTGGGATCGGCGTTGTCCGCATAGCGGAAGCACAGATCGCGGCATTCAATGCTCCGCAGTGCCGTTATCCGTCTACCGCCGGCAGCAGGCGGCAACGCGGTCTCGGCGCGGAACACCGCCTCGACCCTTTCCGCACGTGCGAGCCCGCGCGATACCGAAGAAGCAATCTCGTTGATCTTCTCGATTGGTTTCATCAATTGCGTGATGTAGGCGATGCATACGGTAAGCGACCCGAGCGACAGGTCTCCGCCGATGACGAGCAGACCGCCGATCCCCGCCGTGAGCGCAAGCGCTACACCGGCGAGGATCTGCGATGCTCGCTCGAGGCGAACCGCGGCTTTAACTTCGTCGACACCGGCCGCGAGCGCCGCCGAGACGTCGTCCAGATAACGCCGGCGGGCCTGCGACTCGAGCGCCATCGCCTGGATGTGCTCGATGCCAGTGACGGACTCCTGCGTCAGCGCCGCGACCTGCCCTTCCCGCTTGCGCTTCGCCGCGGCCGCGCGTTTCAGGGTCGGCCCGTAGACAACGACGAGCGAACCGAGCAGCAAGGCGGTCGCGAGAGCCGTCAAACCGATTGGTATACTGATGGCGAACGTCAGGGTCAGGGTGCTCGCTGCGATCGCGCAGTGTTTCAGCGCCGCCGGCGCCGTCTTGCAGATCAGGCGGCTCACCTGGTTGACGTCCCCGACGAGACGCATCGTCAGTTCACCCGAACGCTCGCCGTGACGCGAAGCACGGCTCAGATGGTAGATCTGCTGAATCAGGGCATCACGTAACGATCGCCCGATACGCTCCCGTATCCGCGCGTGCAGCGTCTTGTCAAGACCCAGAATAACGGCTGTGAGCGCGGCGAGCACCGCCATGGAAACAGCGATCACGGCGACCTGTTGCGCCGCCGACAACCCCGTCAGCCACTGTGAATCGGCGCTGCCGGCGAGGACGTCGTCAATGAGAAACTTTAGCGGCCAGGGCAGGGCTAGCGTGAGGGCGACACCTGCGAGCGAGGACGCATATGCCGCGGCGAGTAACCGTGATTCTCGTCGCAAGCTGGGCAGCAGTCGACGCAGTAACATCAACGCCCCTGCTGCCTTGGGGATCTTCGCGGGCCGTAGCTCAGGCACCGCCGCACGCCGCCGCCCGCAGGCTCAGTCCCGCGAGATCGAGGAAGCTGGTCATCTCGGCTTCGCTGGCAAGCTTGCCCCGCGCGATGCCCCGCGCGATGCGCTCCGTCACGAACTTCTCCGCGAGCACCGTCCACGCCCGATCGATTCCCACGCGATGGGGTGCACTACGATTGTAGGCGGTGATGAATCGCGGATAGGCCTCGAGAAGCCTGCCGGTTACCCGCCGTTCACGCAAGGCGAGCCACACCTTGAATGCGAAAAAACTCGCCAGGTCGTGCTCCGGCGGTCCTTTTGTCACGCTGTCGAGATCGATGATCCCGATCCGCCCTCCAGCGACGGGGAAGATATTACCGAGATGGGCGTCGCCATGGAGCAGACAATCCGGTGTCGATACCGTAGTCGCGCGCGCGCGCCGGATCCGATCCACCGTTCGTTTCACCGCACCAATCGATCCCGGAAAAACCGCCCGGACGAGCGACAGCGCGGCTTCTATCTCGTCGTCGCTCGTTTCGGCGAACTCGGGCACGCCGACGAGATCCATTCGATGGAACTCGGCAAGCGCCCCGGCCGCCTGCTCGAGGGACAACATCGCGCCCGGATCACGAGGCAATGCCGACTGCAGCATCAGACGGTGCCCGGCGAAATACGATACCGATGCCGGCACGGCGATCGACGACGTTTTGCATTGCGTACGCAGCTGCGTCATCGTGCGTGCGGTCCGCGCACCCGCGTCGTCGTCGTAGATTTTCAGGAATTCACACCAGGACGAACCGTCAAGGTCCCGCGCATGTACGCGAGCGGTATAACTGCGTTCCGGAACGAAATGCACGAGCTCCACGGCACGCAGCAGCAAGCCGCGTTCGGCGGACAGGAGATCTCGCAGGGACGCCGTGTCGGCAACCACCGCGAGCGAGAGCTTGCGTTCGGCGGGGAAGATCCAGGCGACGGCATTGAGCTCGGGCAGGAGAAACGTGTGATCCGGATGCACGTCGCGCGCTTTCTCGAGGCGGCTTTCGAGCTTTGCCTCAGGAAAGACTCGGATCCCGACTGGGTTGCCGCCGACATTGGACACGAGTCCGATTACAAGCTTCTGGCGCGGCTTATAACGCACATTGCTGATCTGGTAGCTGCCCGCTGACGCATTGAACAAGCTCCGCGGTACCCGCCGCTCGAGCGCGCTCTGTAATGCGCGCAGCGATAGTCGGCCTGCCCCGGTCAATTCTGTGTCGTTGCCATACAATGCGAAACTACCGTTGAACATGCTGCTGCTCCGTTGCGAGCGTCCAATCCCCCGTGTCGCTGTGCCCGCTCACGGTCGACTCAGCTTTGTCGAACGCCCAGAAATCACGACGCTCACCGTCTTCTATTACCAGCGTATGGCGGTTGGTCTGGTCGAGTAGCGTCAATGCGGGCCGATTTGTCTTGAAGGGGTACAGCAGGGTCGCAAAGAGCGCGTCGCGCGATGTCATGGATACGCAGATCCGCGGCGCCGAGCATTTCTCGCCGTAGGTCGTAGAGACGAAACCGTCCTCGATGTTCACCGCAGAATCTTCGGCTAACGTCGCCAGCACCAGACCCGGCGACTGTATCTCGACCGCGCACGGGTGCGACCGCAGCGTAACGTGACCGTCAGCGGCCGCCGACAACTGGAAACGCAGCTCGTAATCATGAACGCGGCCAGCGTGCAGACGGTCCAGCACGAGCCAGTAGCGACCGTCGGGAAACCAGATCTCGCGCTCGTGCTCGGCGTCGTAGTTCGGACTGATCACACGACCACAAAGATACGGTACGCGTCCGGTCAGACGCGCCTCCACCAGTTCGGCATGCGGTTGCGGGTGGTAGATTTTTCGGCGTCCGCCCTTTTGCCGATAAATGGCCTGATTCTCCCCGTCCACGAGTACCGTGTTGTGCGCGCGGGTCTCGCGGAAATGCGCGCGCCAGTTGTAGTCACCACCTTCGTGATAGGTGTAGCGTCCCGGATCGATGACCAACGGCCGCCCGTAGGCGGCGACTTCGATGTTGAGCGCATCGAGGTGCCCGTGATTGCCGGCGCCAATCGGGCCCACATCGAACACCAGATAACGGGCGTCGGCGTAAGGCTCGTTGCTCACCCACGGCGATCGCAGGATCGCATAGCCGCTCGTATCGAATATCCGGTTCGTGATGGCGGGCGGCCGTCCGCGCCCGCCGGCGCTTGCGACCCAGGCGTAGTCCGCACGACCAAACAGCTCGGACCCCCACGACAATAGTTCACGGAAGTCGCGGCTGTCGGAATCGGACAGGGCCGGAATCAGGCCGTCCGGCCGGTGGACGTGCATGGCGAAGTCGAGAGCCCGGCAAATGCGCCGGGCGCACGGCGGCGGCACTTCGATTCCGTTCATTTGGGAGAGACGTACGAACAGCAGATAGCTACGCAGGACGATGTGGTGATAATCGGTGGAAAGTTCGCAATGAACACCGTCATCAAGCAGATCGGTGCTGATGTTGCGGAGCATTTCGCGACGCGCGAGGTCTCGCCACCCTGCTGCCGCGGGCAGATCGGGGAAGGCCGTAGCCGCAAGAAAGACCGCGTAGAGCTCGAGGGTCCGGTGATTACGTGCGGGCGCCATGAATTCGATCACATGGTCGACCTGCCGCACGACGGCGTCGAAAAACAGATCACTGAACTCCGCGCTGAAACTGGCGCCGCTCCGGGCGAAGAGAAACCAGGCATAGATCCAGTTCTGGACCCGCCTTGCCGTGACGTCGGTGGCGATGAACCCGATCGGGACCTGTGAAATCCAGCTCTCGACGAGCGCCTGAAAGCAAGCGCGGTACCGCTCGTCACGGGTTGCCACAAAGGAACGCGCGAGCCCTGGAGCGTAATAGAACTTATGCAGCAGAATGTGCCACTCAACGTCCGCTGACGGATTCGTCAACCAGTCCATCGAGGTGCCGCAATCGTGCGTTTCCCCGCCGAAGGTGAAGCGGTTCGCGACTACCTCACTCAGGCATGACTCGGTGCAGTAGGCTTCCTCGAACTGGGGGAGGATGTTACCGAGTCGTGGCCACGCCGCGCCGCATTCGACGTCAGCAAACGAAAATTGCGCCCGGAGCGAACGCTCAGCCCGCATAGGCCGCGCCCGGTATTTCGGAATCGAATAACAATTTGAGTGTCTTGTGCGTCACATCCGCGTCGAAAACGCTCTCAATCCGCTTGCGCGCGGCCCGTCCGATTCGGTCTGCCGCACCAGGATCTGCGAGCAGCGACTCAATCGCATGCGCGAGAGCCCGGCTATCACGGGGTGGCACGACGACACCGCTTGTACCGCTCTCGACGATTTCCGGAATACCGGAAACGTCCGTGACCACGACGGGAACCGCGCACGCCATGGCCTCTGCCATCGCATTAGGGATCCCGTCGCGATCGCCATCGGGCAGGACGACACACGGGAGGACGAATGCCCTGGCATTGCGGTAGATGTCGACGAGATCGCACTGGGCGACCGGGGCCAACAGCCTTACGCGCGCTTCGAGTCCGGCCGTCGCGATTGCGTTCGCCAGTACGTCGGTCTGATCACCGCGCTCACCGATGATGTCGAGGGAAAACGCGATTCCACGCTCGTGCAGGATTCGGCAAGCGTCGATCAGATAAATGAACCCTTTCTTCTCGACCATGCGTCCCACCGAGACGAGCCGCGGTTCGTGTCGGGGATCCTTCGTACAAGCGCGCCCCGGCGGCGCGAACAGCCTGACGTCGAGCCCGTGATAGATGCCGTGGACTTTTGCCGGCGAATCACAGCGCGCGCGCAGGAAATCGACGTTCGTTCGCGTGCACGTCACAGTGAACGCAGCGGCGGCGAGCTTGCGCTCCAGCAGGTCGCCCGGGTTGAGCCACTTCTGGTAAATGTCTTTGGCGTGCGCGGTAAAGCTGAATGGAATTCCGGTGAGCCGGCTCACCATCCAGGCGACCGTGGTCGCATCGTGACAGAAATGGGCATGGATATGCGTGATGTTCCCTCGTTCCTCGATGCGGCGTGCGATGTGCGTCGCGAACAGGAACTCTTTGATGAATGTCTTTTTGAGCGGCGCGCCGGCCGCACGCCGGTATCTGATAGCGGCGGCGGCGGCGAATACGGCCGTCCGCACGTATCGTCCGGGACCGTGGCGCAACCAGTAGTTCTGAGCCGGGCGAAACGCGCAGAAATTCGCTCGCAGCCAGGACCGCAAGCTCGTCCTGGACATCGACGTCACCGGCGGCAGATAGTGGGCTGCGGGCAGATCCGGTGCGGCAGCGAGGTCGTCACCGCGCTTGATCGCATAAACGTCGAGATCGACGCCCAGATCCCCGAGACGCCGCACTTCGTTGGCGATGAACGTCTCGGACAAACGAGGATAGCCCTTCAAGATATACGCTATCTTGCGTCCGGCACTCATTGCTGGGCTACCATTGGCGTGAGCGTCGGCGGCGATTCGGTGTTCGCCGCGCTGTCAATGTTCTGGTAGAGCCGCTCTGTGTTCTTGTGCCAGTTGAAGCGATCGAGCACCGTAGTCCGGGCTGCACGACCGAGACGACTGCCGAAATCGGCATCCATGAGCACCCCTCGCATCGCGCTCGCAAGCGCGATGAAATCGTCCGGTGCTACCAGCAAGCCGTTGGCACCCGCTTCGATGACCTCGGGGATCCCGGAGACATTTGTGCTGATGACAGGGATACCACATGCCATCGCTTCGAGCAGCGCATTGGGAATACCGTCGCGATCACCGTCTTCCGGGATGCGGCACGGCAGAACGAATATTGAAGCGTGCTGGAGGCGTCCTGCGAGTTCGGCGTGGTCAATCGGGTCCCGCAGGCTTACCCAATCGTCTATGCCAACCTGCCGGATCAGCGCCTGGAGCAGGGGCTTCTCGTCACCATAACCGACGATTTCACAATGGAGTTCGGTCCCCTCGGCGATCAGGAGGGCACACGACTTGATCAGCACGTCGAACCCTTTCTTTCTTTTGAAGCGCCCGATCGCCATGACTGTCGGAAGGTGCGGCGTCGATGCCGCGGCAGCCGGGGCAAAACGTTCGCTGTCGATACCGTGATAGACGAGATGTACCCGCTCCGCATCCTCGCCGGCGATGCCTTCCAGATAGTCGGCGTTGTAGGCGGTGCACGTCGCGACGAAAGCAGCGTGGCGAATACGTCTGCGAATGACGGTCCGCTCGGTGAGATAAATGTCCTTCGCGTGGGCTGACACGCTGAAGCTACCGCCCAGCAATTGTGCCGCAAAATCGGCGAGCAGCGCGGGCTCGGAGATGTAGTGGGCGTGAATGTGACCGATCGCGTGCGTTTCGCAGGCGGCGACGAGAGCGGACAGCGTGCGCAGATCTGGCCGCTCTTTCAGGGAACGAAGAAGCAGAACGCCCAGACGCCGCGGATGCCGCAGCAGACGAAGCAGTAAGAACACGAACGCGTCGATCAGACCAGGTGACGACAAATAGCACACGCGCTCGGCAAGTGCTTCCGCATCCGGCTGACACACCGACTCATTCGGGCGCCCGATGCTTAAGACCCGTACGTCCAGACCGTGCGCAACGAGGCTCGATATCTCGCCCTGGATGAAGGTTTCCGACAACTTTGGGAAACGCTTTACGAGTACGGCCACCCGGCGGTTCACATGTGCTTTCCCCGCGGGCAGCGCTTTGCTCCGCGCCACGCTTGCCGCCGGCGCATCATGCCGACGCCGCAACGGAGGACGCGGCAATCGTACCGGCGCGCGGCAGGAGTGCGTCTATCGCCCGCCCCAGGCGCTCCATGCCGGTCAGTTCGATCGATTCCACGCGGGAATATCGGCCATGAAGTTCGCCGAGTTTGCGCTCGATCGCATTGAACAGCGACGTGGGTTCGAGCTGATCCGGGTGGATCATCTCAAACAAGCCCATCCGCGACATACGCTCCGCCCGGATCAACTGTTCCCGTACCGGTCTCGCACGCGGCACCACGATCGCCGGTTTACCGAGCGAGAGAATCTCACATACCGTGTTGTATCCCGCCATCGATATCACGAGATCCGCAGCGGCAAGTTCGCTCATGATGTCGTCAGTGAATTCGCCGAGGTGGCAGCGCGGTAGGCGGCCCACGATCCGCGCCACGCGATTGCTCTCGACGGAGGCAAGCTCGGGCCCGGTGAGAAGAAGGGTATGGTGTCGCGCACGTTCACCTGCCTCCTGCAGCGCCGCCAGGTAGCCTTTTAGCAGCGGGGCGCCGTCTTCGCCACCACCCACAGTGACGAGCACGAGAAGTTCGCGCCCAATACCCAGCTGTTCCCGGACAAACCGGGCGCCTCGCCGGCCCTGCGGTCGGGGCAAGTAACCACAGTACTGCACCTTGCGTGCGACGGCGTGCGGGAATTCGTACTCGCGCGCGAGATCGAACACGTCCTCACGCCCGAGAATGAGAATGCTGTCGTAGAACGCCTCCAGCGCCTGGTGGTATCGCTGCTCCTCCCAGATCCGCACCGTCTGTGCAGGATGATCGAGGATGTCGCGCAACATCAACGCGCACTTCGGCTTGTGACCACGGAGACCGAGCAATTCGAATGCGGGGGCAAGCTCGCGGCCGACGCCGAGCGGTTTCTTGTCAACGAGGATGAGATCCGGCTCGAAATCCAGCATGGTATGCTGAATCAGGCTGGCGCGTAGTCGAATCAAATCCTTGAATCCAACACCCAGCGTCTTGACCCGGTAACCGTCCGCCTCCGAGCGGTCGAGGCAGGGTAGCTTTACGTAATCGATTCCGGGTTTGATGCGAAACGCATGCAGCATCGGAGAACCGGACAATATCAGCACCGTAACGTCGGGACGCGTCTCGACCAGATGGTTCGCGATGACGAGGGTGCGTCTGATGTTGCCGAGTCCCACCGTGTCATGCGAATAGATCAACACACGCTTCGCGGCGTCGGGCCCCGTCGGTGTAGTGGAATTGGCAGTGCCCACAAACCGATCCAGTTTGTAAATCGTCCCTCTCCCTATGTCCCGTTGGATCGTCTTCGTGGCGAAGACGATGATTATTCGTATGGAACTCGTACCCCGACCGCTCTCGGCGCACCAATATCGTTCAACCAGTCGTATATCCAGATAAAGGCAAGATCGGTTTTATCGGATATTACGTTTGTTAACGTTTTGTGACGCATGCCCATGAAGCGAGTCGCAGCCGGTGCGCACTTGTCCCGAATGCGGGATCCGACGTCCGCACCATGAAATTGAAGGTCGTGTTTTTCAATGAGTCGTATAGGTGGCGTGCATCCGCTGTTCGACGCTCATCACCTGATCGAGACGCAAGTCGTCGATGCCGACTTCGAGATGTCGGCGGATCTGCCCGATGCTAATATTAGGGTACATCTGTTTGATCAAAGCGATGTAGCCGGAAATCTGAGCGGCGGCGAGAGAGCTTCCCGAGAGGAAATCGTAGCGACCGTTCGGGAGTGTCGTAATAATTTCTTCGCCGGGTGCGCTGATACAGGGGAAACCGCCGTCCAATTTCTCGCCCAGGACATCCGCGAGCGCGTCTTGACTACGTACGGCGATGACCTCCGGCATCGACGCCGGGAAGGCCTCATTGACGTCACCGCCCGGTGGAATCGCCGCGACGACGGCGATGTTGCGGCTCACGGCCTCGCGGATAAGCAGCTCGATCACCGGATCGGGCGGGCCAGCGAGGCTCATATTGAGTACCGAGGCGCCCATGCGGATTGCCGAATTCAGCGCCAGCGCCAGCGTGAAGCTATTGCAACGGGATTCGAACGCACCGCTCGCTGTCGGCCAGCAGGCTTTCAGGGCGATGAGTTCCGATTCGGGCGCGACCCCGACGATGCCCGCGCCGTTGTTGCCCTTCGCGGCAATGATGCCGGCCACTGCTGTACCGTGCGCGTCGCCAGAGAAGTCCGGTGAGATCCGTTGGACGAGATTCTCGGTCGCGATAATCTGGCCCTCGAGATCGGGGTGATCCACCGCAACACCGGTATCGATCATCGCCACCGTGATGTCACGACCGGTGGCCATCGCGTGCGCCTCAGCCAGATTGAAATGTTTTGCGGAAGCCTGCAGCTCGAAATACGGATCGCTGTAGGTGTGCGTCATAGTCTGATAAGTCGCCATGCGCTGCACGAAGGTCACACGGTCATCCGCCTGGATCTCCGCAATCTTGGCCTCCATGGTCGGGCCTTCGGGTACCAGATACACGGCGCAATGGATACTGACCTCCGTGATGGGCCAATCCACGAGATGCTCGAGACCATAGCGCTCAGCGACCTTCTTGGCGATACGGCGGCCGTAGCTGTTCGTAGCGTAGCTGCCTCGCTGCCGGTACATGTTGACCCTCGCGCCACTGTGCACGCGGCGGGCGCCCTGCCCGTCGTACCAGACGAGCAGGAGCCGTTCGGCATCCTCCGGCGTACCGGCATACAGGGCGCCCGCCGTATCGACATCGTCCGCCGCGAAACAGGGTGCCCCAATTAGGAGCAGCGCCAGCGCGGCGGCGAACGACAGCGCCGTTCGGTTAGTGATCATTGCCTATCGTCCAACGCCGGCATAGCGAAGGCCGGCTCGGCAAAAATAACGTTGTGATTCGCCCGCAACGTGGAAATCACGGCCACGATTTCCCGAAATCCGGTATTTTCATCACCGATGCGTACGCGGAAAACACCCTGCCCACTCGGACCTTCGACGATCTCAGCATCGAGCGGGGCCAACGTGTTCCTGACTTCGTCGAAGGTTAGGCGATCGGAAAAGACGATTCGAACGTCTTGCGCGCCGACGCTGCTGGCGCTGGAGGCGCTCGTCAATGTGCGATATTCGCCTCCGGTAACCGTCACCGAACCGTCATCTCGGCCGGGCGCCCACACGAACGCAGCCGCAACGACGGCCGCTGTACTTACGGCCGCGGCCGACCACGCGCGCGCGGCCCCGCCGATATCAGTGAACCACAAACGCGTAGCATCAAGGACGCCTCGAGGCAATTCAGTCTGCGCGCGCGAACGGTGAATGCGCTCATCGAGTTCCCGGAACGCGCCGCGTGCGACGAGGATCTCGACGTCGACACGTCTGACGTCTTCGCGGACCCTGCGTTGCTCGTTGAGTTCAGAGCGGCAAGTGATGCAGACCTGCGCGTGTCGCTCGATCAGTCGCTTTTCATCATCGTCGAGACTGCCGTTCACGTACCACGGCAGTAACTCCCACATTTCCTCGTGGTTTTCGAATCGGGCGTGTTCGTAATCAGTCATGTGTGTTCCCACGCCGCCGTTGACGTTCGTCGGTTTCCCGTGACAGGTGCCGCAGCGCGGTCTTCAATTTATCGCGCGCATAGAACATGCGTGTCTTGACGGTGTTCTCCGGGCACCCGAGGATTTCTCCGATCTCCCGGTAATGCAGTCCATGAAAGTAGGTCAGCTCGACCACGGCGCGTTGCTCCGGTGACAAGCGCTCCATGCCCGCTTCGAGCCAATTCGCCGTCTCGAGCCGGCCCTGCCAGTCGTGAGTGAACCGATCGTCAAGGTCCCCCATCGATTCCGCGGCAGACCGCCAGGCGCCATGCTTCGTGAGGAAGGTCTTGGCCTTGCGCAGTGCAATCCCGAATAACCAGGTTGAGGCCTTGCTCGATCCGTCGAAGCGATGGGCCTTGTCCCAGACCACGAACATCGTGTCGTTAATCACTTCCTGAATCCCCTCCTCCTGGCCTAGAATCCGGTAGGCGAAGCGGTACAAGCGCTTGTAGAACAGCCCGTAGAGCGTTTCGAACGCGGCCCGATCCCCGGTCGCTACGCGACCAAGGAGTTCGACCTCCATATCGTTGTCAACTACCTTACTATCAAATACTTCCATGATCTCTCAGCTGCCGGCACACGCTCGAGGGGCAACCGGGCAAGACACGCCGCCTCACGCAATCCGTGTAATTTACGGATCTACGACGTATATCCGTCTGGGAATAGAAATAGTTCAGTCCTGCAGCGCTGAAATCCGCCGGGTTCGCCGCTAATGGGGCGACCCGACCATGCTAAAAACCAAGCGAGATCGTCAGAATCATCTCGGCCTTCTCGAACGGCAACTCCCGCACCCAGAAACTGCGTTCGAGGTGCTTTTCGTTAACCTCGGCTGATCCGAAGTAGCGCACATCGACGGCGAAGTGCTCGATATGCCAGGTCACGCCCAAATTCCAGTACCAGTAATCGTATTCATATAGATCGACGGCACGGAAAAAACCGACGCCGGCAGAAACTTCGAGCATCGCCAATAGGGGATACCGCCCGATGAGCTGGTAATTGAAGGTGTCCTCGCCGATGTCGTAGGAATCCGGCGCATACGCAAACTCGGCGGTGACGATGTCGCGGTAATGAGCGAAGACGTACAGTTCATAGTAGTCCGCGCCCTTACCGAAGATGCGTTCGTCGTAGATGTAGCGGGACAGCTGGACATCCAACCGGTAATCGTCCGCAACGGCCTGGCTCCAGCCAAAATACGGCACGAGTTCCCAGCGCGAAGCGTCGGCACGGTCGCCGTCGGTAAAATCCACCTCGGCCACCCACGCGCCGAGAAAATATCCGGAACCGGCGATATTACTGCTATATTCCGCGTTCGCCTGCAGCGAAGGCCCATCGTCCGACTTGGAGTAGCCACGCCAGAAAAAGTCGGACGTGAGTGTCAACGAGGCATTGAAAACACTTTCACCGAGCGCGGCGGCCGGTACGCCGCACCAAATCAGGATCACAACGGCGATACGACGGGCAAGGCGCCGCGGGTCCCGACATCCCGGCCTAGGATCCAATGGCGACGCCGCCGACCAGGCGGAAATCGGTTTCGGATTACCACGCGGTCGGATCGTCGACCAGCGGGTAGCCGAATGAAACGAAAGCGCTCGCACGTCGGTATGACTGTTGATTTGCACCAAACCCACCGTGTCTAGCATCTCGTATAGGTGTCCGTATAGGTGTCAGGTCTTGCCTTTTGCCCTGAAATCCTACGATACCTGGTGTTGAATCTGTAATCCTCTATGGGCGGAGGTCGTTAAGAGGCCGAAAGCGCGACAGAGGAGTAGCCGTCCGAAGATGGTCGCTGCCAGACCGCCCTCGGATTGGTCCGCTATTAATTGCGGATGCTTGACGGGGTCGGACCAACTCAGATGCTTGATTTGTTTCGCAATCGTTCCGTAAACGCCGTCGAAAAACGTACTTAGAACGCGATTGTTTGCGGAAAACATCAATGTAAGGCACAGAAATATACGACCCCACAGCGCTGACCAAGGAAGCGAACTGTTCATAATCAGAATTCGCGGACGGTCTTTTACTTTTAGCGCTCTGTAGGTCGCGTTTCCCACAAATTAGTGCTGGCGATACAGATAGATAGCTTGGTTCGACCCCGACCCAGCCACCCCGACCCAGCCACCCCGACCCAGCCCTTCGAGATACCAAGAAGAAACAAGAACTTGCCGAGAAGCGGGCCTCGCTGCGCTCGATCGTCATGGTCGCCATCGAGATCAAGCAGCCCAAGGGTTTCGGCCGCATCCGGCTTCAGCGCGTCACCAGTAAGTCCGAGAACGCCGCATTGCCGTTCGTGCTGGATGCTGTGGAGCCGGGCTCGGTGGTGCGTACTGACGGCTCTGCGGCTTACCGAAAGCTGGAGAAGCACGGCTATCGGCGCGAGAAAGCCGTGCAGCTGGGTGCCGATGATCCGGCGCATGTGACCATGCCCGGCGTGCACCGGGTAGCCTCGTTACTCAAGCGCTGGCTGCTCGGGACGCACCAGGGCGCGGTGCGACCGGACCAGCTGGACTACTACCTGGACGAGTTCACCTTCCGCTTCAATCGAAGAACGTCCAGGTCCCGCGGCCTTCTGTTCTACCGCATGCTGGAACAGGCGTTGGTGACTGAGCCGGTGACCTATGCTCAAATCACAAGAAAGGAGAAACACAACATATAGGGGGTCGTGGCGCTAAATAGATACCCCTTATGTTTAATCAGTATATCAACCAATTGTCAACATAAGCGCTCGCTTTCTGCCCTAAGATAATCTCGTTTTCTCGCGAAAACAAAGCCTTACACCGAGCGCTAGAATAGATACCGAGGTCTCGATAATTTAGATATCGAGACCCTCTCGCTTTGCCGCGAAACGGAGTACTCGGAATTTGAAATTAATCGATAAATTTCGAGACCTTGCGACAATGTCTGAAATATCAGTTTCGGCAAAGCGCGCGTGCTCGATATACAAATGTTAGAGGTCTAGGAAAGTCATGCAGATACAATTTGTGGGGAGTGGAGATGCATTTGGGAACGGCGGTAAATTTAATACTTGTTTCCACGTCACGGGGGAAAAGGTCAATTTTCTCATTGATTGTGGGGCTTCCTCATTAATTGCGTTAAAAGCCAACAATATAGATCTCAATAACATCAATACTATCTTGTTCACTCACTTTCACGCAGACCACTTTGGCGGTATTCCGTTCTTTATGCTGGATGCGCAGTTTTTTTCCAAACGTACGCAGCCACTTACAATTGTCGGGCCGCATGATTTGAGGTCTTGGTATAGTCGAGTAATGGAGACGAGTTTTCCCGGATCATCAGAAACCAAAACCCGGTTTGATGTCACTTTCATCGAGTTGGAAGAGAGACAACCTCAATCAATCGGCGAGATAACTACTACCGCTTACCTCGTAAATCATGGTAATCCGGGCGGGCCATTTTTCTCGTACAGAATTGAATGCGAAAATCGAGTATTGGCCTATACAGGCGATACAGAATGGACTGAAGCGCTTATTGAAGCCGGTCGCAATGCTGATATCTTTATAGCTGAAGCTTACTTCTATGAAAAGAAAATTCAGCTTCATCTTGATTACATGAGTTTGCTGGAGCATCTACCTGAAATATCACCCAAGCGCTTGGTGCTTACCCATATGAGTGACGATATGTTGAAACGCTTGGAAGAAATTCCTTATGACTATGCGGAAGATGGCAAAATTTTGGAAGTGTAGACCTCTAACAAGGCAAATGCACTCGGACAGTCAAAAGCGTCACGCCTTTTGCTTTCGCAAAGCCCGCGCCACTTTTGCCTGCCGGTGATTTGCGGCGTTAGGTGGCGAGTTATGGCGTACGATGAACGCATCGCTAAGCGGCTACGTCATGTATATAAAGATGTGGCCAACGTCGTCGAAAAGAAGGCGTTTGGCGGCACCGCTTTCATGGTCAACGGTCATATGTCCTGCGGCGTTATCAAGGACAAGCTCATGGTTCGCGTCGGCCCGGAGCAGTACGAGAAAGCCCTGAAGCGAACCCATGCTCGCAAGATGGATTTTACGGGTAGACCGATGAAGGGATTCGTGTTCGTGGTACCCGCAGGCATCAAGACTTCGCGAGATCTCAAGTCTTGGGTTAATCTCAGCTTAAAGTTTGTGGATTCGTTACCGCCAAAGTAGCTTCAATGCAGTCGCCACCTAACCAGCGCAAGCAACGGACATTTGACCCGGCCACTCCCTTGGCTGAACGCCAAGCTCGCGTCCGCGTCAAATGCCGCTGTTGCGGGCGTTAGGTGTCAGGAAGACGCATGGAAAAACATCTTGCATTGAAGTTTGCCGAAGAGTGGATAGCGGCGTGGAATGCCCACGACCTACAACGAATTCTTTCTCACTACGAAGATGAATTTGAGATGTCCTCACCTGCAATTACAAAACTTACTGGTGAGGCTTCGGGCATGCTTAAAGGCAAAAAGGCGGTAGGGACCTATTGGGCTGACGCATTAGAGAAATATCCACGTTTGCATTTCAAGCTATTGAACGTTCTGTGCGGAGTGAATAGCGTCGCATTGGTTTATGAAGGTGTGTTAGGGCTATCTACCGAAGTTTTCCACTTTGCACCTTCAGGGAAAGTGATACAGGCATTTGCCCACTACGACCTATAGGAATACGAAGGAAATACAAATATTTAGCTGAGGAGAGAAAAGACAGGAAAATGGATCTGATTCTGTTATACGCCGCGACACCTAACAAGTCGTTGGAGCGGACACGTTACAACGGGCTTTTCCTCCGTGGCGTTCGCATTTTCACTCCAGAAAAGCCCGTTGTAACGCGCCGCTCAACTCAGCGTTAGTTTCTCAAGGGATAAGCTAGGTGAAAATATTCAAGTATTCGTTTATTGCTTTCATTCTTGCAGTATCTGGAGTGACATACGCGTATGCAAATGTTGTAAGGCTAGTATTGATTGACTATTCCGACTTCCGGAAAGTTGATGAAAGCGTATATGTTTCATCTGAACTGCCTGATGATGCAGAGGAAAAAATAGCCGCTTTACTGTCCGGAGCCAGAAAGCGTATTGCCTTTTATTATGGTAAACCAAATGCAGACCCAGTAATCGTTGCACTTGGAAGCCAGAAGGAACTGAAGAGCTACGGCCTCTATGACAGCCCTGGGTCACTTTTGTTTGCTCCGTGGAATACCTACTTACTATTAAATTATCAAACCGCAGGCATTGATGTTACTTCTCATGAATTAGTGCATGCTGAGGTGGTACAACGTGTGGGATACCTCAAGCGCCAGACCGATATTCCCACATGGTTCGATGAAGGAGTTGCCATGCAGGTAGACTACCGGTCGAAGTACGATTCTATAGCGGCTATCGATCAGGCTGAATTTCTCAGACTGACCAGCCTCGATACACCAGACAAGTTTTGGAGTCAGGATAAACATCAAAATGTTCAAAATTATCGAACAGCGAAATTAGCGGTAGCTGAAATGCTCAAACAGTCTGACGAAAATTTGTACTCGATATTGGCAGATATTCGCAGTGGTGAAAAAGCTGTTATTGCTTCCGTAGTACATGAAACTAACAAAGCATTGCAGCGGACAAGCCGCTGAATGCGGCGTTAGGTTGCGGGTTGAGATTGGCGAATGCTCTTCACTTTCGAATGGAATCCGAACAAAGCTGCCGAGAATGAGCGCAAACACGGGGTGTCATTCGAAGAGGCATCGACCGCCTTTCACGATCCTTTGTCCCTAACAATCTACGATCCAGACCACTCCGAGTCTGAGGACCGTTATGTTCTATTGGGTGTGTCGGCAAAGGGCAATTTGCTAGTGGTGATTCACGCCGAACGAGGGGATAATATTCGTATCATCAGTGCGCGGTCTGCGGACCGTCGAGAAGCAGCACAGTATTCTCAGAATCAATAGCTATGCGAGACCATTACGATTTCAGCAAAGGCGTTCGCGGCAAGTATGCCGAGCGGTACAAGAAGGGCACCAATATCGTGCTACTGGACCCAGATGTCGCTAAAGAGTTTCCAAACGCTGAGGCGGTTAACGACGCACTTCGCGGTGTCATTCGCGAAAAGAAGGCGGCTGCCGACAAAGCAACCTAACCAGGCAATCAAACGGACCGTCCAAAGTGTCACGCTTTTTGCTTCCGCAAAAGCCGCGCCACTTTGCTCGGCCGTTTATTGCAGGCGTTATGCGTCGTAGCGTCCTTACTCTGTCGCGCCTGCTACTGATCGTCGCAGCACTTTCCCCCGTCGCAGCTTGGGCGCTTTATAAGCCTATGCGTGTGATGGCCCCTCAATTTGCTGGTGCACCGTGCATTGACAAGGTAATTTGTACAAATCAGGCTTCAAAGCAGCAGCAAGCGGCAGGTCTGTATACTGATGCGTACGAATTCGTGGCGTCTCATGTCGGTGAGTTCAGGACCAAACCCAGGGTCGTATTCTGTTCCACGGAGACGTGTAGTAGCAGATTCGGACTGGGGAAATCGGCGGCGAAGTCTGTGGGTACCTCAGGGATCGTTGTCGGGCCGCGTGCCTGGCAAGGTCACTACATCCGACACGAGATGATCCACCATTTGCAAGCGGAGCGCCTCAGCTTGTTCGGATACTGGTTAACTCCGGCGTGGTTCAAGGAAGGCATGGCTTACGCCTTAAGCGGTGATCCCCGTTCACAGCTTGCTGAACCTTTTCAGCAGTATCGCGAGGATTTCCAACGCTGGTACAAACAGGTAGGTACCGAACGCATATGGGACGAAGCCCAAAATTTGTGACGACACATAACCAGTGCAAGCAACGGACGTTTGACCCGACCGTCTCTTTGCTATCGCAAAGCGCCGCCCGCCTCAAACGCCGCTGTTGCAGGCGTTAGGTGGCGAAATTGACCACACTGCCATTTTCACAGATCAATGTGTTTTCATCTAATCCTTTAGGTGGAAATCCTGTCGCTGTCGTACATTCAGCAGATGATTTAATTGATGAGGAAATGGCAGCACTTGCAAGATGGACAAATCTTTCAGAAACAACGTTTCTGTTGAGGCCAGATCATGATGATGCAGATTATAAGCTTCGTATATTTACGCCGGGTGGCGAACTACCTTTCGCGGGTCACCCTACATTAGGTTCATGTTTCGCTTGGCTCGATGCAGGGGGTAAAGCAAAAAATATAGAGTTGGTAGTTCAGCAGTGTAAAGCTGGCCTCATCAGCATTAGAAACAAAAAATCCATATTGGAATTTGCCGCACCGCCACTCATCCGCACGGGCAATCTTGACGAATCCACACTACAAAAAATAATGAAGGGGCTTTCACTTACACCTGGCGAGGTTCTTCATCATCAATGGGTGGACAATGGGCCAGGATGGTGTGCTGTTCTGTTAAAGTCTGCGCGGGATGTACTGGAGCTTGAGTCAAATTGGTCACAATTATCACCGCTAAACCTTGGTGTGGTAGCACCCCACGAGGACGGGCATGAATCTCAAATCGAGGTAAGGGCGTTCGTAGGAGGCGGCGGCTATGAAGACCCCGTTACAGGCAGCCTCAATGCAAGTATCGCTCAATGGCTTATCAAATCAGGCTTTATAAGCACGCCGTATGTCTCATCGCAGGGTACAGTTCTTAAACGCACAGGGCGAATCAACGTCAATCAAGCCGAAGGCCAGATTTGGATTGGCGGCGAAACTATCGAAGTCATAAAAGGTGAAATTAGTGTACAAGCCACTGCCTCCTAACAAGGCCAAGCACACGGACTCGCTAACGCTCGCTCGGTGTTGGCGGCGTTAAATGCCAACGTGATACACCGTGAATCTGATCGCAAAGGCGTTCCAAACGCAGTGGTTCTATAGCGCCAGTCTCGTCATTGCCGTGCTGTACGGATTAGGCGGTGCAGTGCATGTGGGCAATCTGCTTGGCTTCGGTGAGCTGCCGTGGCCCGAGTCTCCCCTCGCGTGGCGGATCGGCGACCTTTGGTGGGGCTCACTGGACGTCCTGGGTTTGGTTGGGGTGGCACTGAAGTGGCCCATCGGATTGGTGGCTGTGGTGCTCGCCGCTATTTCACAAGTGTTGTGTATATGTTCTTCCCGGAATGGTTTGCGCTCACAGAGTCGCACTATTCCGCGTTGCGTTCGCTGGTCTATTTCAACGCCGTGGTATTGTTAGTTATCGCAGCCGGTCTTTTTATAGTTCATCGCCCATCCTTGTCTGTCACGCCTTTTGCTTCCGCAAAAGCCGCGCCAGCCTGCGGCCGCGAATGTTTCGGGCGTTAGGCGGCGGCCGGCTCGTAGCCGGCTCTGCCGTGTACCGACGCTGGCTTATCGGACGCGTGGTAGCATAGGTCTCACAACAACAAGCGGGCTCTTCGACCTGGTTTCAACCGGCGGACGGAGGGTCCTGAGGGATTCACGATGTTGCGCTGGTACACTATTATTGTTTCCGTCAGCTGCTTAGTTCCGATTGCAGGGTTCTCAGCCGTCATTTTTTTTCAAGACGACCTTGCCGGCTTCGAAGCGGCTGCTGGCGTTGCGGTTCCTATCCAAATAGATTTCGATTCGCTAGCGGTCGGGTCTGATCTGGACGGCGCCACACTTGCGGGAGCCACACTCAGCAGCCCAGATGGAAATACCCTAGAGGTGGTAGCGGGCCTTAGCACCTTTACCCCAGGCGGCTTTACCGGGGTAGTTGATCCGGATACAAATCGTCTTTTTCCAACCACGGGTGACAACGTTCTCTCCCCCGGCGGAGAAGCGCTAGTGCCTGGCAGCGCTTTGGAAGAGAAGGACTCGCTTGAGGTTGTCTTCGATGTTCCTCAACGGGCCGTGGGCCTCGATGTGTTGTTTCAGTCAATCGATTCAGGAGTTACCACGCCCACAGTTGAGGTTTTCGATGCCGCAGGATCCTCTGTGGGATTGATGAATATCGTCGGTACCGGGCCCGGCGGTTCCCCCGGTGGAGCAATCTTCGTAGGCTTTGTATCCGATGATCCGTTGACGAATATCAGCCGTCTATTGGTGCGGGAAATTGACGGTGATGCGCAGTTTCCGGACAGCAATATCGGGTACGACACATTGCGCTATGTTGTGCCCCTCCCGGCGGCTGCATTTCTCCTGATCAGCGCACTGTTGGCCCTTGTGGCGACCGTACGTCGCCCGATGGGTGGTCCCGGCTGAGATGGTACCGCGCGATCGCCGGTCAAATACTTGGCATCCAGTTGGCCGCCGCCTAACCAGGGCAAGCAACGGACATTTGACTCCGTCGCTCCCTTGGCTGGACGCCAAGCTCACGCCGGCGTCAAATGCCGCTGTTGCTTGCGTTAGGTGGCGCGGACAACTCTTGAGCCTATCACCGTCGAATCGAACGCACATTCGAGGCGTTGCCTTGATGGTTTTCGCGATGCTAATCATCCCTGTATCCGATGGCATCGTGAAACTCCTTAGCGAACACTACTCCGTTCTATTCCTGAATTGGGCGCGGTTTTTGGTCGGTGGTGTAATATTCGCGCCACTTGTTTTGATCCTCTCAAACAGCGTTCGATTGCGGACCGGCGAGTTAGTTTCATTATCATGGCGGACAATATTGCATGTAGTTGCTATTAGTTTGTATTTTTTGGCTATCGCGCGAGTGCCCCTTGCGGACGCACTTGGCGCTTATTTTGTAGCACCGATAATCGCCGTAATCGTCGGTGCTGTGTATCTACGAGAAAAAGCATCCCTCACGCAATTTGTTGCCGTCTTTGTCGGTTTTCTGGGCACGTTGCTAGTGGTACAACCAGGAGCTTCGATGAATGTCGGGATGTTGTACGCTGTGCTTTCTGGCGTCGTATTTGGATTATTTCTGGTATTGACGCGCAAAGCCGGACAAACAATTGCTCCGATCACAACGTTAGGGTTTCAATGTTTCGTCGGAGCAGTGGTCCTATTTCCGGTGGCCGCATTTTTTTGGGAGCCGCTAACCTGGTTAGACGCAATGCTGATCTTCGTAGCCGGCGTAATTTGGGCGGTGGGGCACCTTGCGATCGTGCAGGCATTCGCTCTCGCGACCACTTCGTCATTGGCGCCTATTGTATATATTGAAATAGTTGGTGGCGTGGTCGTGGGCTATATGTTATTTGGCGATATTCCGACGTCAAAAACAACAATGGGAATCGTGATGGTCGTATTGGCTGGTTTATTGGTTCAGAATAGAAATACGGCAATATCATTAAGGAATGCCGAGCAGTCATGAAGGATACGAAAGCGCAACCTAGATTATAGTTAGGCCGCGACCAAGATCCGACGGATCGTTTAAAATGAGCGAATGGATTTCGAAATCCTCGGAGAGATCGAGAACGTTGAAACATTCGCGTCTGGCCGTGGAACACGCGAGCGATCTCGACTGAACAGGATCTACGGGCGAGGTAACTGGCGAAAGCGAAAAGGTGTCTCTGAGGTCAAATTGGCAGATGGTTCGATTGTCCGCGCCGAGATTCATTAGTACGAGGCAGCTGGAATAGGAAAAAAAGAATATAAGATTAAGAAGTTCTTGGATTAAGTGATATGAAGCAGCTACTAGTAGTTTGTATAAAGAACGACGGGTACGAGGCCTCGCTCGAAAAGCGAAAGCTCTACGTCAAACTCGACGATGACGCTGCATCGAAGCACGAAATGATTCGAGTAATCGACGAGTCTGGCGAAGACTACTTGTTCCCTTCGAAATTCTTCGTCGAAGTCACCCTCCCCGCAGACACAGAACGCGCGGTTCTGTCCGCGGCCTAACCATGGACGAGGAGGTGAAAATGGCGAAAGAAACCTCGGAAGATGAATTCAAATACTACACACAAAAAGCTGGTGACATTGCTAGGCAGCGGAACGTGTCAATATGTTTGGACAGGTTGTTTGGTAAACTAATGTAGCGAAGTGTGGTGCAGTCATAGCTTCTAGCTGAGCCGGTAGTCTTCACGACTCCACCCCGTCAAGGCGCTGCGCGCCTCTTGCGTTTCGCTGCGGCCCTTCGGGTGACGGCCTCGAGCGGTTTCGGCTATGCGGTGGCCATGCCGAAAGCGATGCTTTCGGCGCATTCGATGATGCGCCGTGAACATTCACTGAGCCCAGAGTCGGACGCGCCGTCTTTCTCGCGGCTGGTAGTGTCGGGAAATTGACTGCGTCAAGTTCCTCCTCGTCAGATAGTGGATTGATCTCAACGACCTCTGGCGGCCAAGTCACCTTTGGCCGTCCCTGGACGAAGCGTTGCGGGTGGCGCGCAAAGGCCTCATCTAATGCCAGTTGACGCTCGCGCGCCACGCGCAGGTACTCGCCACTAAACACTTGTGCCGGTGTGTAGCTCGCCAGACCACTGTGGTGATGGTCGTTGTTGTACCATTGAAAAAAGTCAGCCCACCAGTGACGTGCACTGGCTAGTGATTCAAAGCGCCCCGGATAGTCGGGCTGATACTTCCCCGTCTTAAAGTGACTCTCGATGAACGGGTTGTCGTTGCTCACCCGAGGTCTGGAATGCGAGGCGGTCACCTGCAACTCACCGAGCAAGTCCAGAAAGCCATGTGCGACCATCGGTGCACCGCGGTCCTGGTGCACCGTGAGCGTGTGCGCTTCGATGGCGTAGCGTTCGAGTGCTTCGTCGAACAGTTGCTTCGCAAGCAACGTGTTCTCTCGCTGTGAGACCATCCAGGCGATGACGTATCGACTAAACAGGTCAAGAATGACGAACAGCGACAGATACACACCGCGTTGCACCGTGCGCAACTTCGTCACATCCCACGTCCAGACCTCGTTCGGCCCAGTGGCACGAAGACGCGGGATCGCATGGGAGGTCGCCTGACGTTGTCCTCGACGCTCACCGTGAGCCCGATGCGCCTTGAGAATGCGTTGCATGGTACGCACCGAACACAGATAACGACCCTCATCGAGCAACGTGGCGTAGACTTCACCCGGGGGTTGGTCGGCAAAGCGTTCACTGTTGAGCATCGCAAACACCTCATCACGTTCCGATTCACTTAACGCACGCGGATGAGAACGTCGCGCAGGCAAGTCACTGCGCGCGTGAGGTTCGCTCAAACGATAGTAGAGGCTACTTCGAGCCACGCCCAGCACTTCACACGCACGGCTCAGGGGTATCGATGCGCGACGCTCGCGCAGCAACGTCCTCATCACGTCGTCTCGCGCCCCTTGAGTTGATCGAGCAGCGACAAGGCTTTTTTTTGCAGCCCCAATAAATCGTTGGCAAGCCGAAGCTCGTCCTCTAATTTCGCCTTCTCGCGTCGCAGACGTCCAATCTCTCGGTCCTTCGCATCGCGCTGCGCCTTACGACCCACCTTCGCATTCGTCAAACCAACCAGCGCGCCGGCATCGCGCTGGCAACGCCAATCGGTCAGTTGACTCGAATAAATCCGTTCGCGACGCAGCAACGCCGTCAACTCGCCACGCTCATGGCACTCATCGGCGTCCTGCAGTATTCGCAGCTTCTCCTCAGCACTAAATCGCCGACGTTGCGCGCGCTCGTGAGCGACCTCGGCAAGCACCTGCGTTTCGGGCAAATCCGTCGTGGGTTTGGGCACCTTGTCTCACCCCTACCGCCCTGATCGCGAGCTTCATTCTATAACCCCAGTGTCCACTATAACCCCAGTGTCCACTATAACCCCAGTGTCCAAACTTATATTGACGCACAGGGAGTATTGCTCGATAGAAATACTTGATTGAACGTCGGCCCGTCTTTGATTCCAAGTCATTGTCAGGACGTTGCCTGCAATAAACACCTATCGAGTTTTATACGGCTGCCGATATCGTCGATGAACGACAGCCGACACTAGAATTCCTTCCAGTCCCTACAGCTTCCTAGTCAAAGCGTCAGCGCGAAGCGCTCGTTAGCAACAGGTTTACCGTAGGGGCAGACACCGGTTCAGTCAATATCATGGGCGGAAGCACGACCGTGCGATAATCAAAGCCACAGACCCACCACGATGCATCATGTGCGTCATTCGGACTCAACGCCCATTGCGTGATGGATAAAGAAACGCACGTTATGGATGTCGTGTGATGACATGGTTCAGTTAGACGGTATTCGTCACGGTCGCCTTCCAAGCTTATAAGGTGCTCATGAAACGCGCTTCATCGAAGGGCTGTCGTTTATTGAGCATGACGTAAACGGCACGACCGAGGCGGTGAGCAAGAATCGATAAGGCCTTGCCTTTGCCGTGTTTGCTGGCTAAGCGTTGTACGGCTTTCTGCGCCGGTGGGTTACCGCGTAGGAACAATATCGCTGCTTCACTAAAGGCCCACTTGAGATACGCGTTACCGATTTTCTTGCCCGAATATCCGGACTTCTTCCCCGCCGACCCCCGATGACATGTCACCAAGCGGCAGTAGGACACAAACTGCCCCAAGGTCGGAAAGCGACCAATGTCTTCGACCTCGTAGAGGATGACCATCGCGAGAATACGGCCCACCCCTGGGATTGTTCGTAGCAAGTGATACGCACCGGCATCGTGTGCTTTGGCTTTGTTGACTAAGTCTTGCTCCAGGACCCGGAGTTGTTCATCGAGATGGTCGATGACGTTTAAATCTAATTCGACCATTTGACGCACCACAGGATCTGGGAAGTGCCCAGCAATGTCGGTCCGGCCCTTGTTGTGGCCAATCCGTACGCCTAGCGGCGGCAAGTTATATTGACTGACGGTGTTTTGGATATGGGCGATGAGATCGGCGCGTTGTCGGGCGAAGTTGATGCGACGCCGCAGTAGGTCCCGGGTGGCGCGTATCCTGGCGGGGTAGGCATAGGCTTGTGGGATCATACCGGCTTTGAGGAGGCGTGCGATCTTCTCGGAATCGATGCGGTCGTTCTTCGCTTTACCGCCATGGATGGCTTTCATGTAAAGGGCGTGCCCGAGGACAAATGGAATGTTTTCATTGGCGCACCAATCGGCGAGCCAATACCAGGTAAATAAGCACTCAACACTGATGACAAGGTCCTCACGGTAGGGCTCGATGGCGGTGGCCAACAGTGCCGAGTCGGTTTTCATATTGCGATGTAAAACGGTATCGCCATCGTGATTAATGATGCACACGTACATGGTTTTCGCATACAGGTCGATACCGCAATAATGCTGGTGAGTTGTGTTATAGAATCTCATCTGAGGTCTCTTTCTGGGCATTGAGTCTGATGAACTCACTATTATGTAGGACGATCAGTTTTGCTGATTAAGCCTGAACGTCCCAGGAGGGGGCCTCAATGAGTATCAAGGCGTTCCAGCGGACACCGAACTCTCTGCGGCTTGTTGCGCGCTGCGCAACGTGCTACACTTCTGTGGTGATCAAGTCGTTCCGCCACAAGGGCCTACAACGCTACTTTGAATCCGGTAATCCGCGAGGCATTCAGGCCAATCACGCGAACCGACTGATACAAGGCACCACCTTGCTCCAAGAAATGGCGGCAATGCAGCATGTGTGCTAGTTTTAGACCTATGAGTGTAACTGCAGCAGACGTGCTCGATCTTCCCGTGCCAGAGCGGCTTAAACTCGTCGCCGAAATTTGGGAGAGCATCGCAGAATTTCCAAACGACATCGAACTCACGGAGGAAACTCGTGAGTTGATTCGAAAACGCCTGGAAGCTTATCGCGCAGATCCCCAATCTGCGTCCCCATGGCACGAGGTTAAGGATCGCATATTGTCTAAATGAGCAAGACAATAATTGTCAGCCGAGAAGCCGAAGCTGACTTGCTAGACGCGTATTCTTGGTATGAGAATAGCCTCGAAGAACTAGGGTCCAATTTCATAGGTGAAGCCGAAACATCTTTCGAAAGGATTGCTACCCACCCAGAGTTGTACGAAGAGGTAGAAAAAGGAATTCGGCGTGCCGTTATTCACACGTTTCCTTACCTAATTTTCTATACGCAGGATGCAGAATCAGTCATCGTCTTGGCAGTCATCAGAGCATCGCAAGACCCTGCGTACATTCGGTCGCGACTCGGCGCCTAACAAGCGGATGAACAGTGACGCTTGACAGTATCCTCCTTTCGCTACCGCTCCAGTCGGCTACTATCAAGCGTACGTTATCCGAACGTTAGATGCTCTCTTAAAAATCAAGCGATCCGATAGAATTTATCGCCGTCCCAAGTCTTGTTGTTTTTGAACATACCCCAGATCGCAAGCAACAGTTTTCGCATGACCGCGCCCGCTGTCGACGCCTGCAAACCGGAAAATGGGCTTCGGCAAATCGATATACCGCTCGGCTAATCGCCTCGCCTCCAACAATCCGGAATCATCCCGAATTACCGCCCCGATCAGCGGCACTCATGCAATATGCGGGCTAGTCAGATGACTGGCTCAGATCCGGTACGGACATTCACAAAAATTTAATAATTAGCTCGATGATCTAAGTAGAAATACGTAGAGACCCGTCCTCCAAATTCGTCCATGTCTTGCTTCGCTGGCGGTCATTAGTACTGCCAAGAACAAACAACAATCCGAATAATCGCGTGCATTGCAGGAGCGCACCATGAAGAAATCACGCGTAAGCGCCTTGGCTTTTATTTTCCTCACCCCGAATGCTTTCGCAGCGACCTTCAGCTGGACACCTGGTAACACCGATATTGTCGTGAATACTGACACCTTGGAACTGACGGTTGACGGCATAACCGCGACAGCACGTGCCTTCACAGCGGAGACTAATGACACTAACACAGAGGCTGACGTCGTAGGGCCTTGGCCGACGTAGACTTCGCGCAGTGGGCCGGGCTTTGGTGTTGACTTGCGAGGATTGGATAGCGAACAACTCGGACTACTGGCCGACGACTCGATTCCAGGTATTGATGCGAACGGTTCCGACTTCCGTTCCGGTGGCTTGGCGCCTGGCTTCTCCAGTGGTTATGGGCGCGATACTGTTCCTAACCCGGCGGTCCCAGCTTTCCACTTCGCTCTTTTCTCCTTCGATCAGCCGGTAGACATTCCGGGAGTAACGATTGACGATGTCTCAAACTTTGATCGAAACATCTGGATGGCCACTGGAACAACCGCGCCCGACTTCAGTGGTGGCTTTCTCTCCGGGCTTGCCGCGTTTGATGTTGTGAACAGTGCGGATGACTCCGGTGACGGTCTTTACACCCATGGTCTGGGAGCTGCGGCTGTAAGTTACCTCTTGGTAGGAGCCCCACCCGAAAATGATCTTGGCCCCCTTGTGGCTGGTGGCAGCCAATTTTATATCGATTCTTTTGGTGCGTCTGCTACAGTTCCCGTCCCACCAGCCGTCTGGCTCTTCGGCTCCGGCCTGCTCGGGATGGTCGGGGTCGCCAGAAGAAAGAAGCGAATTTGGATTTTCGTGGGGCGACGAAGGCGAGCACTCGCTGACACTCGGGTTCTTCGACGCGCTGTCGGTACCACCGGGCTGCTGTCGCGCCTTCAAAAATATGTCCTCGGAGCTCGGGATTGTGCACGTCATCATTAGCGGTGGCGTCCACGATATGAACGACATCGCCTTTCACCCGGCGCTCGGGGAAACGATCAAACGCGAGGCACCTCAGTTTTGGCAGGCGCTCCATCAAAAGGGGGTGTCATTTAGCGCCGGACAGCCGTGACTCAAAGCGGGCTCTCCTTGCGTTCAGCGAGCTTCGGAACCGCTCCAGTGCGGCACGCAGCGCCGCTTCATCATGCCGCGGAACTCCGCGGTCGTGTTGGCAAGGAGCTCGCCGCTCCCCCAATCGACAATCACTCCGTACTGGCGCACGAGGTCGAAAGCGTCGAGCTCACCGGCGCGGTAGCGTTCCGCAACGCGCTCGGGATCTTCTTCGAGCCATGCGACGCGCTCGGCTGCGATGCGCGCTCGCTCGGCGCGAGTGGCCGCCTCGTCGATTTCGTATTGGGCGAGATCGGCATCGATGGTGCGAATGACGACGCCGTAGTCTTTTTTGGCGCGTTCGATCGACACATAGTCATCGGCGACATCGTCTAAGACGCGGAGCGGATCGCGGGTCAAGGGATCGCCGTAGCCGCCGCCCCCGGCCGTGCCGCGGCGAAATTGATCGCCTCGCGTCACCGGAACATCCGAGAACACGGCGCCCAAGAAGTGCTCTTCGCCGGCCCGCGTCAGCCAAAGACCGTGGGGCCGCGACGGAAGACCGCCCTCGATACCCCACACCACCGAGCGTTCGCGATCGCAAAAATAGGAGATCACGGTCTTTTCGGCGTCGAGCAGCGTGCTGTCTTTGTCGGCTCCTACGCCACCGCGGTAGCAACCCGGGCCACCACTATCGGTCACGATTTCAAAGCGATCGGTCTGAATCGGGCAGAGGCGCTCCTGCCCCTCGACGGGTTGAATCATCAGACCCACGCCAAAACACGATGCGGTCACACCGAGGCCGTCTTTGCGGTTGCGGCCGCCCCAACCGCCCGCGAGCCAGTCGTAGAGCATGAAGTAGGAGCGGTCTTTGGCGCGGCCGTCGAAGCCGCCCGTCTGCAGGTACTCGATGTTAAAGGAGCACGCCATCGCGCGCTCGGGCATGATGCGCGACCACAGCTCAAAGGCGCAGTTCATGATCTTTTCAAAGGGCATGACAAAGCCGGTGACGGCGACCGGCCAGCGCGCGCTCACGATCGTGTCTTGTGGCGCGACGACATCGACCACGCGGTAGAAGCCGGAATTCAGCGGGATATCGGGAAAGAAGGTCTTGATCCCCGAAATAACGCCCGCGTAGGTCGCCCCAAAAGCCGAATTGTAAAGACAATTGATTGTCGACGAGGAGCCTGTGAAGTCGCAGCTGATTTGATCGCCGCGGATCGACATCTTCATGCGAATGGGGATCAGCCCCTCCTCGCTCGTGGGGTCCTGGTCGACATAGTCGACCGTTTCCCAGCTGCCGTCGGGGATCTCGGCGATGCGCCTGCGCACGACGCGCTCGACGTAGTCCTGCACCTCGGCCATCGCCGCCACCACGGTCTCGCGACCATACTTTTCGACCAGCCGCAGCACTTCGCGTTCGGCGAGGCGACAGGCTTCGCTTTGCGCCTCCATGTCGCCCAAGATGGCGTCGGGATCACGAGTGTTTTTCGCGATGAGCTTCGCCACGTCGAGACGGCGTTCGCCCTTGCCCCAAATCCGCACCGGCGGGATGCGAATCCCTTCTTTGAACATGTCCTTCGCCGTCACATCGAAGGAGCCGGGCACGCTGCCGCCCATATCGGCCCAGTGACCGTTGGCCTGGGTCCAGGCGATCAGATGGCCCTCGTGAAAGACCGGTAGCACGACGCGGGTATCGCTGAAGTGGGTGCCGCCAACGTAGGGATCGTTCACCAAGAAGATATCACCGGGATGAATGTCGCCCTCGAATTCCTCGATGACCGCCTTGCAGGTGTGGTGGAGCGTTCCGACGTGGGCGGCGAGGTCCTGGTTGCCTTGCGCGACCGTATTGCCCTCGGCGTCGCAAAGCGCGTTTGAAAAATCGCGGTTGTAAACGACAAAGGAGTAACAGGTGCGGCGCACCTGCTCGGCCATTTCATCGACCACCGTGACAAAGGCGTTTCGAAGGACTTCAAAGGTGACCGGATCGAGCCCTCGGTTGTCGCTCATCGCGCGTCTCCGATGTGGAGTCTCAAGTTACCCCAGGGATCGACTTCGCAGCGGGTGTCCGGAGGCACCGCCGTGGTCGAATCGAGTTGCTCGACGATCGCCGGGCCCTCGAGGAGCGCACCTACCACCAGCTCCGGACGCCAGTAGATCGGGGTTTCAACTGCTTCTTCCGCTTTGTCGAAATGCACGGGCCGCTTGCTTCGCGGCGTCACCGCCGTATCGGCGGCGGCGCTGCGGGCCAATTCGGCCTTGGGGGTGGTGCCGATCGCGGTGAGATTGAGGCGAAAGATTTCGATCGGCGCCTCGTCGCGGCGGTAGTTGTACTCGCGCTCGTGGGCCGCCGAGAAATCCGCGACGGCGCCTTCGACGGATGTGAACGGGGTGGCGACGGGAACCGCGATCGAGCGCCACTGACCGAGATAGCGCATATCGATCGAGCGCTGCAGCATGATGCGGTCGGGTGCGACCCCCTCGTGGTCGAGGCGCTCGCGTGCCTCGCGCTCGAGCTCGGCGAAGGCCTCGTCTAGGTCTTTTGGATCGGCGTCGGCGGTATTCACCAGGTGGGTGAGCGCCAGGTCGTGACGAATATCCACGAGCAGGCAACCCAGGGCCGAGGTGACGCCAGGGTGGGGCGGCACGATCACGGTGGGGATGGCGAGCTCGCGGGCGAGGTCGGCGCCGTGGAGGGCACCCGCGCCGCCAAACGCCACCAGCGCGAAATCGCGCGGATCGTGGCCGCGCATGATCGACACCAAGCGCACGGCGTCGGCCATGTTAGCGTTGGAGACGCGCAAGATGGCTCGCGCGGCCTCGCTAACGCTCTGCCCCAGCGGCCCAGCGACGTGTTCGCGGATCGCGGCTTCGGCCCGGGCGCTGTCGAGTACCAAGTCGCCACCCACCAGCTGCGCGCCGAGGCGCCCCAAGAGGAGGTTGGCATCGGTGTTGGTGGGGAGCTCCCCGCCGCGGCCGTAACACGTGGGCCCCGGCTCCGAGCCCGCCGATTGCGGCCCACTTCGCAGCGATCCAGCTTCGTCGATCCAAGCGATCGAGCCGCCACCGGCCCCGATGGTTTTGACATCGATACTCGGGAAGCAGATCGGCGAGCCGTATTCGATGTGCCAATCGCGAGTGATCGTCGATTCGCAATCGAGCACGATCGAGACGTCGCAGCTCGTCCCACCCATATCGAGACCGATGGTGTTGTCGAAGCCGCAGAGGTTTCCGATATAGCGACTCGCGATGGCGCCGGCGGCGATCCCCGAACCCGCCAGGCGCCCGGCGTGTTGCGCCGCGTTTTGTGGCGTCATCACCCCGCCTCCGCTGTGCAGCAGTAAGAGGTCGTTTTGATAGCCGCCTTGGCGAAGGCTTTCGTTGAAGCGGAGCGCGTACTCGCCCACCACGGGACGAAGCACGGCATTCACGACGGTGGTGGAGAAACGTTCGTGCTCGAAGATCTCGGGAAGCACTTCTGACGAAGTCGACACCAACACATCGGGAAGTTCTTCTTCGAGGATCGCCTTCATGCGCCGCTCGTTCGCCGGGTTGGCGTAGGCGTTCATGAAGCACACGGCGACGCTCCCGACGCCCCGCTTGCGCAGCACCCGGGCGACCTCTCGCGCTTCGATTTCGTCCACCGGGTGCACAACCTCGCCGTAGGTATCGACCCGCTCGGCCACCGGTAGCCGATCGCGGCGGCGAATGTAGGGTGGCGGGTTGTCCTGGTAGGCGTCCCAAAGATCTTCCTTCGTCGAGCGGCCGATCTCGATGACGTCGCGAAAGCCGCGGGTCACGACCATCGCCGCAGCGGGTAGGCGCCGCGTGATGAGGGCGTTGGTGGCCACCGTCGTCCCGTGGGAAAAGAGTGTGACGTCGCGGAGGTCGACGCCGGCCTTGCGCAGCGAATCGAAGGCGCCGGCGATCGGGTCACCCGGAGTGCTCGGCACCTTGCCGACGCGAATCTCGCCGCTTCGCTCGTCGAGAACGCAAAGATCGGTGAAAGTTCCGCCGATATCGACGGCCACGCGCAGATGAGTCACGAGCGATCTCCTGAGATTCGGCGTTATCGGCCCAACCTTACCACGTCGATGCCCACCGATGGGCCCGGCTAAACTCGCCATGTCGTGGCGAACGACAGCGACAGCGCCGGCGTCTATTTCCTCTCCGTCGAGGACTTCGAGGCGCGACAGTCGGCGGACGGTCCTGCGGATCGCGGAAAGGGAGCGATGCCTCGAGGAGAACTCAAAGAACGCCTCCACCAGCTCCGGGGCGAAATTGATTCGGGAGAAGCGCTAAACCCCGAACGGCTCCACGCGCTTCGAGCGGCCCTTGCCGAAGACTTGGAGCCCGGGGTCGGACCAACTCAGATGCTCGAAGACTTGGCGTGGAGCCCGGGGTCGGACCAACTCAGATGCTTGATTTGTTTCTCAATCGTTCCGTAAACGCCGTCGAAAAACGTACTTAGAACGCGATTGTTTGCGGAAAACATCAATGTAAGGCACAGAAATATACGACCCCACAGCGCTGACCAAGGAAGCGAACTGTTCATAATCAGAATTCGCGGACGGTCTTTTACTTTTAGCGCTCTGTAGGTCGCGTTTCCCACAAATTAGTGCTGGCGATACAGATAGATAGCTTGGTTCGACCCCGATCCACTATCCTCCCAATCAATCACCGTGCCGCCGGTCTGGTAGGCACCCAGGCAGTGCCACAGGTTCTTCGCGGGGGTAATCACCAGGCTCGGCGTCTTGTCGTCGTGGAACGGGCAGCGGCCTATCCAGTCCTTGCCGTGTTTCTTGAGTTCGACACCGGACGACTCAACCAGACGCGACACCGCAATGTCACTTTTGATGCGTTCGATTTCTTCTGGTGGAATGCGCGCCACGGACCGACCCCCTTGGGAATGCTGTCAATACCCTATTGGGGTTTTATTATGAAACCTAACTGAGGTATCTTTGTCAAACCCCTCCAGAAACCGGAGATAGAATCACGGCTCATGGCAACCTCATTTCTTGGCCGATGAGCATCGGAGCAAACCTGATCAAACTGCGGCGCGACCGCAATCTGACCCAGCAGCAGTTGGGTTGCATGTCAATCAGATTCGCCGCTACGAAACCGGTCAGGCGCAACCCTCCATTGAGGGCTTGAAGAAAATCGCGCTGAATCTGCACATCAGTACCGATCAGTTGCTGTTTGATGACAGCGAGCGCGGGCCGACGGATGATGAGTTGAAGCTGAAATTTGAAGCCGTGCAGCGGCTCGCGCCGAAAGAGCGCAACGCCGTGCGCACCATGATCGACGGCGTTTTACTGATGGAAGACACTAAACGCTACACCGCGAGAGCAAGCTGATGGACTATCAATCCCGCATCACCATTGAGCCCGGAAAACGTGGCGGCAAACCCTGCATTCGCGGCATGCGGATCACCGTTTACGATGTACTGGACTGGCTGGCCCAAGGCATGAGCGAAGCCGAAATTACTGAGGATTATCCCGAAATCACCGTCGAGGATATCCGCGCCTGCCCGGCCTTTGCGGCCAATCGTGAGCATCAGCTAACCGCGATCCACAGCAGCTAAAAGGCGACCCTTGAAGCTGCTGCTGGACCAGAATCTATCTCATCGGATACTCACCGCACTGGAACCAGTATTCCCCGGTTCCAGCCAGGTCAGCCGCCTCGATCTCGACACTGCCGACGATTACACCGTCTGGCAGTACGCAAAGGACAACGGCTTCGCCGTCGTCACCCTGGACTCCGACTTCCACGAATTGGCCACCCTCTACGGCGCACCGCGGAAAATCATCTGGCTCAAGTGCGACAATCGGCCGCGTTGGTACGTCGAAAACCTGCTGCTCAAGAACCAGGAGCCGATTGAGGCGTTTGCGTAGGATGACAAAACTGCAGTCGTCGAAATCTATTAATTTAGTCTGACCCCTATTACCGTTACCAATTACATCGCCCCCATTTCCCTTGTGTTCGTTGGCCTTTTTGAAACAAAAATGACCACCCTACAGATTGGAATTTTTTCGCAAGTGGCTCCCTGCCGCGAAAAGTAAGCACTCCAGAAATAACCACTAATAACAGCCAAGAACCAAAAAACATCTTCAGCACCATCCATCTAACGCCTTCGCCTGGCGAGTAATCGGCAACGGGTGAGTCCGGTCGATCATCTTTTTGCGCTCAGCAGGCCCGCCGTGCTGAGCGCGCTTGCTAAAAAATCGTTCTCCAAGGCAAGTTCACCGACCTTGGCGTGCAGCGCCTTGATGTCCACCGGCGGCTCCTTCGGGCCGTTACCGTCGAACGCATCGGCCGCTCGCTCGAGCAGCTGGTTCTTCCATTGCGTGATCTGGTTCGGATGAACATCAAACTGCTGGGCGAGCTCAGCAACCGTCTTGTCACCCTGGATCGCTGCCAACGCGACTTTCGATTTGAATACCAGCGTGTGATTCCGGCGGGGTCTTCTCGGCATGATTGCCTCCTGATAGGGAGGCCAATAACATGGCTCATATCAGGCCCAGATTCCACTTATACCGCTGTCCGATTTTCCGGGACCACCTCTGTTTTGTACCTTCCGGTGGGTTTGTTAATGACCGTGATTTTGATTGTTTCCGCGGTCCGCCTCTGCAAACGGGAACCTAAGAACTCACTTGCGACTTTGCGTATTAAAATTGACGTTGCAGTAGTCGCCACTTTCGCAATATGGATGCTGCTAATGAATCAAGGTTACCTTTTGAGCGCATAAATTCTAGGAATTCTGGGGACCCATTAACCAATTTTTGACGACCCACCGACCCTCTGTCATCTGAGCACACAAAATTAAGTATTGTGTCCCCAGGTTTCCCCTCCCCATCATTCCGCCGTAAATCGGGATCCAGTAAAGCATGATCCCTTACCGATCCAGCAGAAGCCGACACGGCATCTCAATGACGAACGATCGTGGGGAACACCACAGCAAGATCATGTGCCACCGACTAAACTTTTATTGCTGGCTGCGCAAGAGAATTCTTTTTTTGAATCGGGCAGTTTGTAGGAAACCGACCGTTTCCAGCCGTTTGTCAGCCGAAAACCTGGGCGCACAAAGAGGGAATTTTTATGAATGAACAGTATGCGCTTAAACACCCGTTTGGTGAGGAGAGCTGTGAGGCAGAACTTAAAATTCTGAAGTCGAATTACCAAAAATACTATTTCGACGAGACGCCGTTCAACAGCGCATCACTAGACGAAGACTGCTACCTGATCGTGGGGCGTCGCGGAACGGGAAAAACTTCTTTAGCGCATCATTTTTCGTTTCAACAACAAATCCCTAACGCGCGCTGCATCGACATCGATGAGCCGGATGCTTATTCCAATGTGCTGACTAAAATCTCGAGGTTCTCCGCGGCTGATGCGAATATCGCAATCCCGCGAATAACGAAGATCTGGGAATATGTATTTTGGACGCTCATATTTAGCAAGTTCAAAAATGAGAGCCCGGAAATCAAAGCGGCGTGCATATCCACGGAGTCGAAGGGGTCGTTTTTTATAAAGAGCGTACTGACCCACATCATTAAACGTTTTCTGCCTGACGACTGCCAATTCTTATCCGAACAATTGGAAGATTTTATTTCTTCAAAAGCCGTTGAAGTTGCAAAGGAGAAAATGCTCGAGATCGCAGCCGAAACACCGGTGATCTTGGCTATGGATTCGCTGGAGAAATACGCGATCGACAATCAAGACGTCATGATGTCGTTGGCAGCGCTGATTCAATGCTCGAGTAATTTTAACGTTGAATATTCTAGTCGCGGCATCCACGTTAAAACATTTGTATCTGCGGAAGTCTTTCCGTACTTGACAGAAACAGCAATTGCTAACCCAATCAAGTACGTGCGCGATCCGGTTTTTATGCAGTGGCGCCCGAAGGACTTGATGCGTTTGACATGCTGGCGATTCTTCTCTCACCTGAAGTCAAACAATCAACTGCATCCGCACGCAAAACACACGATCGATTGGTCCGACTACAATGATGTATTGGAAAACGTTTGGATCCCGTATTTCGGTGAGCATATTACGAACGGTACGGGGATCACGGAAAAAACCTTTCCTTATGTGTTGAGGCATACGCAAATGCGTCCTCGTCAGATCGTGGTTTTGTGCAATGCCATCGCAAAACGCGCACAGAACGGCAAGTATTTTCCCTACTTCGGTGAAAGACCCGATGAACTGATCGATGTCGTAAACGCCACCGAGATCAGCCTTGCTAACGGTGTGATCAACGCATACTCCTCGGTCTATCCAAATGTCAACAAAATTCTCGATGCCCTTAGCGGCACACCGACCATTTTTCGCGGCAGTTGGCTCGATAAGATCGCAAAAAGGACGGCCTCGGAATGGCCGTTTGGCGATTATTCACCGACGCGCTTCCGTCAAATCGTCGCAGAGCTCGGCATCGTGGGGGTGATAAGAAAGTGGAGCGAAGATGCGCAAATCATTGAAGCGGATTTCGAATATACGATGGCAGACCGCTTAGCGGTTACTTCAGAAGACGAATGTGTGTTGCATCCTATGTTTTATCAAAAATTTCGCGCGGAAATTGAGCAACCCGCGATCGTCTATCCGTTTCCTAACCACCCAGATTTTTCGCCGATTCGGAGTTGAGCCGTGACGTTTGCGCCTACGGGCGTCGGGTTGCACGAAATCGAAAGTCGCGCGAGGCGCGCGTACTTTATACTGGACCGGCGGCATGACGTTAGTATTTCTCGTCACCCCCGCGTAAGCGGGGTCCAGAAAAATCGCCTGGTTATGGGAGGTGCTCTCCAGGATGCCGGAGCGTCATGAAGGAAACCAAAAAGCGGAGTTTTTCGCCAATATTATGGTGGAGCTGAGGGGGATCGAACCCCTGACCTTCGCATTGCGAACGCGACGCTCTCCCATCTGAGCTACAGCCCCATAAACGCCTATGCTTGACGCCTGGGATCGTAACGGTAGCGGGCGGCTGGCGCCAGTGTTTTTACCTTACTCGATGCGCGTCTTTTTGTTTGGCATTGCAAGCGGCGCGTCGGGCCATAATAATCGTGCAGCATGAATGCTCCTCATCGCGCTGCCGTGGCGGCCCCACAAAGTAACATAAGCCCTTTCCCACCCATTCGTCGCATGCTTTTGCGAACGCTGCAAGTCAATCTCGGCTACCGCTGCAACCAGGCCTGCGATCATTGTCACGTGGGAGCCGGGCCCAAACGAGCGGAGCAAATGAGCCCGGCCACGCTTGCAACAGTGACTGATTTCATCGCAGCCCATGAGCTGACTACGCTCGATATCACCGGGGGGGCGCCGGAGCTCCATCCGCACTTTAGACATCTCGTGACCACAGCCCGGGCACGCGGACTAGAAGTTATCGATCGCTGCAATTTGACCATTCTGCTTGAACCGGGCCAAGAAACTTTGGTTACGTTTTTAGCAGCGAACGGGGTTCATATCATCGCGTCCTTACCGTGTTACAGCAAAATGCGGGTTGATCAACAGCGTGGCAACGGTGTCTTCGCGAAAAGCATCGAGGCATTACGGCGTTTGAACGAGCATGGTTATGGCGATGTCGAAAGCGGATTGTCGCTCGATTTGGTTCACAATCCCATCGGTGCGCAGTTGCCCGCTGCTCAGGCGGATCTACAAGCGGACTACAAGCGCGAGCTCGCGCAGTGTTATGGGGTAAATTTCAATCAGCTCCTGACCCTGACGAACATGCCGATTAATCGCTTCCGCCACGCGTTGGAACGTGACGGTGAACTTGAAACCTATATGCGCTTACTCATGAGGTCCTACGAAGCAGAGAATCTCGCCCGTCTCATGTGTCTTGATACGGTGAGCGTCGATTGGCGTGGGCGGGTCTACGATTGCGATTTTAATCAAATGCTGGGCCTAGGTCTGGGTGGGACACATCGTGCGATGCGTCTTAAAGATCTTAGCGCGGATATGCTTACCGATCGGGCGATTGGGGTGGGCGATCACTGTTACGGTTGTACTGCCGGGCAAGGCAGCAGTTGCGGCGGTGCTTTGTCAGGGTAATCACCGTTTGACGGGGCGACGGGCCGGGCCCTCTCGTCATCCCCGCGCAGGCGGGGATCCAGCCGACTATGCACCGCGCGAGGCGCGGTTATTTTGTAAGCGCAAAGGGAACCGCATCTTGTTTAAGGCGATAAGTTTTGCTTGGCATTGATCCGGTTGGGCAACAGCGCTTCAATGTCGTCGACGGTCGCTGCCAGCGGCAGCTTCGTGAATACTTCGCGTAAGTAAGCGTAAGGCTCAAGCCCGTTCGCCTTCGCCGTCTCGATCAATGAATACAGATTCGCCGACGCGTTGACGCCGGCAACAGAGGTAGAGAAGAGCCACGCCTTGCGGCCCATCACAAAGGGCCGGATGGCGTTCTCGCAGAGATTGTTGTCAATCTCTAAGCGACCATCGTCCAAGTAACGCGTCAGCTTGTCCCATTGTTCGTGCAGGTAATGCAGCGCCTTGCCGAGGGCGCTTTTCGGCAGCACCTGGGGTAACGACGCATCAAGCCAAGCGCGCATCTCGGTGATAACCGGCGTCGCGTGTTCCAGCCGGTAGGTGTACCGTTCCTCAGGCGTCATGCTCCGCGCCCGCTTTTCCACTCGATAGAGTTTCTGGATGAGCGATAAACCACGCCATGCTTTACCCCGACGTTTCGTCTTGCCTTGCGCTTTCACCGCCTCATCGAATTTACGCCGCGCATGCGCCATACAACCGAGCTGCTTGAGTCCGTTAGTCAAAACCACCGCGTTATAGCCGTCGTAGCCATCGGTCTGCAGATAACCCGAGTATCCCGCTAATAAGCGTTGCGGCACCGCACCACTGCGCGACGGATCGTAGTCGTACAAAATGATACGCCCATCGGGCGGTCCGCCACGTTGTACCCATAAGTAGGACTTCGACTGCGCACGACGACCCTTCTCCTTATAAAACCTGGACAACCGTCTCATCCATCTGCACGATGTCGTAGTCCAACAGCCGGTCTCGCATCAGATTAATCAACGGCTGCACCAAGGTCCCGGCGCGGATCATCCAATTCGCCAAGGTCGACCGTGGGAGATCAACGCCAATCCGCTTTAGAATCGCCTCTTGCCGATACAACGGCAAGGCATCCACGTACTTCGAGACCGTAACGTGCGCCAGCAAACCGGGGGAGGCCATGCTCTTCGGCACCGGTTGCACCGGTAACGGCGCTAATCTGATGCATTGTCCGCAATCACAAGCATATTGCTTGCGAATGTGACGGATCACTTGGATCGTCGCTGGAATGATATCGAGCTGTTCGGAAACCACCTCGTTGATCTCGTTGAGGACGCGGCCATCGTGATCACACACGCGTTCGTTCTCAGGCAGCTCATGCACAACCTCGATACGCGGCAACCGCGCCGGCAAGGGTTTACCTCCGCCCTTGCTGCGGCGATGCGGTGAGATCTCAACAGTCTGTTCAGCTCCCTCATCGGCGTCAGGCGTTGACGTTGCCTCCGCTTCATCAAATAAGCGGATCTGATCGGGTGATAGCTGCTCACTGCGCGAGGCAAAACGCTTCGCCAACGCAAGCGCTAATTGCTCTTGGAGTAGGACAACTTGCGAGTGCAACTGCTCGTTGCGAGCAGCGTGATCAACGACTAATGCCTTTAACGCTTCAACATCATCGGGCAACTATTCTAGCACGTTGACCATGCATCACAGTATACCCGATGCGTTGATCTCAGTCGCTAAAAAACGCTCGAATAACTTAAAGAATGATGCGCTTGCAGGCGCGTAATATCGTAGCCGTCCAACAACCAATGCAGTTGCTGCTCGGATAAACTAATCTCCGCACCCGGCCAACGCCGTGGCCATTTAAACTTCTCTTTCTCCAAGCGTTTGTACCATAGTGCGAAACCACTGCGATCCCAGTACAAAGCCTTCAACTTGTCGCGACTTCGATTACAGAACACAAACACTGCACCTGAGAACGCTGATACCGACATCGATTGTTCGACTATCAATGAGAGGCCATTGACTGCTTTGCGGAAATCAACGGGCTCCCGATGCAGATAAACCGCCGAAACCTCACGGAACATCTCCATCGGTCAATCTCGCAACGCAAGAAGTAACTGTGATACCCAGCGCGGCTCAATACCGAAGGGCAATTCTACCGTTGAACCGCCTTCACAACGAACTGTGACCCGGTCTACCGCGCTTGACCGCGAAACCGACACCGGCACGAAGGCGGCTTGCTTGTCCACGTTGTCCAAACAGAGCTGACTCCGGACGCGACAAAAATAATTGGCCGGAACCCCTTGCTCGCGGCAGAACGCCGCTGCTGTCAATCCGCTCTCTCGCTGCGCTGTGATGAGCGCTTGCCATTCGGCTTTCGTGCGTCGTTTCATCGTCCGATCTCCCGTCCATCAATAAACGGAGTCATTTACACTCCATACGAATTCCTGTGTAGAGCGGGGATTACGGGGCGCTTACGTTATTTTTCTACGGGGCCCCGCGTGCACGTTTAATTTATCGCCTATCGCAAGGCGGCTTGCAATAGGCGCCGCTACGCGCTGGCCTGCCTAGGGCAGGCCGAAGAAATCGTGCGGGACGACGATGGCGGGGCGATTCTCCTCATTCCGCCCGCGTCGCTGTACCTTCGTCTTTGCATCGATCATTTCGCTTTAGCGCCGTACCCAAGTGGTGAAATATCTCGGCTAGTGGATGCCGGATCCGGCGACCGCACTTGACCCGATCGCCCGTAGCGTGTTTCTTATTGGGCGTGACTATCAGCGTCATCGTCCCGGTGCTCAACGAAGCGCCGCGTCTCGCCGCGCAACTCGAACGTCTAGGCGCGTGGCGGGCGCGCGGCGCGCAAATTATCGTCGTCGACGGTGGCAGCACAGACAACACGTGTGAGCTGGCGGCGCCGCGCTGCGATGTTTTATTACGGGCTGAACGGGGTCGGGCTCGGCAAATGAATGCCGGCGCGGCGCATGCGACGGGTCGCTTAGTGGTGTTTCTGCACGCCGATGTGGCCGTCCCCGATAGCGCCGCGGTGGAACTGTTCGGGCATGCCGAGCGGCTTGCTGCCGCGCCCGAAGTACCGTTGTGGGGCCGATTTTCGGTGCGGCTGAGTGGCCACGGTGTCGCGTTCCGCATCATCGAGCGGGCCATGAATTTGCGTTCAAAGTGGACTGGGGTAGCAACCGGTGATCAAACGTTGTTTGTCAGCACGGCACTGTTCGAGGCCAGTGGTGGGTTTCCGCAGATCGATCTTATGGAAGACGTCGCATTGACAAAAAAATTACGTCGTTATGCTCGGCCGCTGTGTTCGGGAACTTGCGTGACTGTGTCATCGCGGCGCTGGGAAGCATACGGGATCTGGTCAACGGTCGCGTTGATGTGGTATTTACGCGCTGCGTATTTAATCGGCGTCGATCCGAAGCGTTTGCATGCACTTTACTATCACCGACGCAATGCGCGTGACGACTAAGCGCGCCAGCGCGGTAGCGGTGTTCGCGCGCGCGCCGCGCTTAGGGGCGGTGAAAACACGTTTGGAAACGACGCTCGGTACGGTTTCGACCCTTGCCGTCTATCGCCGCTTGCTCGCCCGCGCGCTCACATGCGCGGCGGCATCCCAAGCCGAGCATGCGTTTCTCTACGCGGCCCAGGCTAATGAGGTGGCGTATTTTGAGCGGCAACTCGAGCCGACGCGGTGGCGTGTCGCGACGCAAACGGGCGCCGATTTAGGCGCACGCATGGCCAATTGTTTTGCTGAGTTGCTCGCTGCTCACCGCGCCGTCGTTGTGATCGGCTCCGACATTGCCGATATGCATAGTGATGACCTCAACGCCGCGTTTGCAGCCTTACAGGGCGATCATGAATGCGTGATCGGACCGAGCGCGGATGGAGGCTACTGGTTAATCGGTTTGCGCGCGCCACAGCCGAACTTGTTTTGCGACATCTCGTGGAGCTCGGCGACGGTCTATGCCGAAACGCGTACGCGGATCACTGCGAGCGGGATGTCCTGTGCTGAAGTTGCGCTACGCCATGATATCGACGAAGCAGCCGACTTAGCGCATCTGCGGTGATGGATTATTTTACCTATGCTTTAGCGTAGACGTCGATAATGCCGGTCGAGCTCGGCGACCAGTGATTCGATCGTTCTCAGCGCAGCCGCATCGAGCCCGATAAATTGTGCGGCGAGCCGTTGCACGCGCCGTGCCGCTGGCGAATCGATGCGACTGGCATTGATTTTCGTAATGATGTGCTTAGCTTCGTCGAAGTCAATTCGCGCGAGCGCCGTGCGACCGGCGTATTGTCGCGGCTCTAGCGCGCCGTCTTGCAGGCGGGCACAAAAACCGCCCACCGAAATGTCGCGGATCTCGCCGCGCTTGCAGGTATCTCGATCGAACGTAACCGCGACTTCTAAGTTGCGTGCGAGCGGCACTGGCACGCGAAAATCCTGGCGGCGCTGAGAGTAATTTATGAACGCAGGGAATGGCACCCGGTAGTAGGGGATCCCATTTGTTTGCCCAACGCGGTCGATAATTGCACGAAACGCTACTTCAACGCCGTCGAGCGACGTGATGATATCGATGAGCGTGTGTTTCTTGAGGCGGCGCAGACCTTGCGAGGGTACGAGTTCATCGAGCACGATATACGGTTTGGTGCCGGCAACAACTTCGAGGATCGCGCTGCCGAAAGCACCAGCGGAACTATCGAGCGCGACGGTGAGCGGCACACGACGCGCCTGTAGCTCACAGAACAGGTGTTCCATTTGTGCTGGCGAATCGAGTTTAGTTACGTCGGTCTCGGTGTTTGCAGTACTCACCGCCATGGTGTTTTGAGATGTAGGTGCTCTTAACTCAAAAAATCCTTCGTCGTGATTTTATACGCATATTGACTTAAACGCTCGTATACGCTTTGCGGGTACCGTGCTGGTCGAGCCGACCGCGGGCATCGTAAGTGCGCTCACTCGGTCCGCTGCCCGACAGAATGTCGATCATCGAATTTACAAAACCGCGACTCGCATCGATCGCCGCACCGTTGCGGCGATTGGCCTGTTGGCAGCGCTGGAGTCGTTCGCGTATGGCATCCCAGGCTGGGGTCTGCGGCACCGGATCATGATCACCACTGAGGCCCGCACGGCGTGCGGTTTGCTCCAGTGATTGTGCGAGCGTAGTTTTTGCCGCAATGGCGTCATCGAGAGCCACGGCGTCGCGTGTGCGCAACGCGTCGTACTCACGTGCTAAGGCGTCTTCGAAGCGCGTGAGTAGCGCCTCTAGCTCGACTAATAACGCCTCGTTATCCATTCAAGCATGGTCTTCATTGAGGGGGGCGGAGACTTGCTGTTCCTTAGCCTTGCGTGGTTTTCGGTGAGCCTGACAGCAGAGCTTCGAACTGCGTTAGCTTCTCAGCCACTGCGCGCGAATCGATCGCGTAGGAACCGTCTTCGATCGCGGCGCGAAAACTCGCCACTTTTTCTCGATCAACGGCGGGTAGATCCGCGACTGCCTGAGTTAATGTTTGCAGGCGCGCCGCCAAATCCGTCAGCGTTACGACATCGGCTTGTTGACCGGCTGCCGCTGCGACACTATCCGCCGTATCTGCCTTGCCGACTTTAATCGACCGTTGATCTAGCGGTGTGACCACCGTCGATGTTGGACCTTTTACATTAGAGACCATATTGCTTCTCTCCAGTCATCCCAGCCGAGTTAACGGCATGACTTTACCGTGCTTGAAAATAGCTTGTGGAGATGTGACCTTGGCCAAATTCTCCACTTCGCGGGAACAGAGATCAAGCGAATATCTGCTCCTTTATCCCACATGGATCACATTTATTGCCGGAAGTAATTCGCTTTTTTTAATGCACTTCTCGCCGGCTTGTGACTAACACTAGGCCGCGCGCAGCGACCTCTCCTTCGACAACGCGTTTAGAGCTTGCGTTCCTTACTGGGATTTGCTCGCCCAAGGCGCCATCACGCAAAGCAGTGCCCGTCATTTGAATGGCGACGCTGCCGCGCTCAAGCGCTAAAGTAACTTCTTCACCGCGTTTGACGAGGCGCTGTGGTTTTACCAGTACCCTATTGAGCTGGGTGCCCGCGTTAATATCACGGGTCAAGACTTGGCCTACGAGTTCTGCAACGGCCCCGAAATAACCCGCGCGTTGATTGACAACCAATCGTTGTTCCCTCCGCAAATCTTGTGCTTGTAGAACGTGGCCGCGCGTCAGTGCGGTAACGCTAACGACCATGCTGAGCCGTTTTTTCACGGTAACGGGAACGTATAAGGACCACGGTTTCGTGCCCTCACATTTCACGCCCACCGTGCTGTGGCCGAGGGCAGCGCTGCCGGGTGCAAAGTCCACAGCATACCGCGTATCGCAGCGCGGCAACCGCAGGCGTGGGTCGAGGCGTCCGACGGTGATTTCGGTCGCATCTCCTACAGTGCTCGCCGCCACGAAGTCGTTCACAGCGCTTTGAATATCGGCCAAGCGCTCGATATCTTGAGCGATTACCATGGACGGCCCGGTAAGCACAGCGGTGGTTAGGACAAGCAGCGCAAAACGCCGCGCTAGCGTTCGTCGTGGTCGGGGGTTTCGATGGCTTTTACGTTGCATTGGGGCGCCTGCTCCAGTGTGTTCGTGAGCGAAAATATGCAAGCAATGTGCCGCTTCATGCGGTCGTTGTGCGATTATCAGCAGCCCGCGTGCCATATCCGGCAGCCCATCTCTTAAGTATCGTGCGCTGCGCGTCGATAGAGATGCACGATAGTTCGCATTGGGAGTAACCCATGTCACGTGTTATGGAGGGGGTCGACCGCCTGACCCAGATCGCTGGTCGAAATCGCCTAGAAATGCTCCTATTTCGTCTCACCGATCAGCAGATTTTCGGCATTAATGTTTTTAAAGTGCGGGAAGTCCTAAAATGCCCGCCGTTGCGCCCGATCCCTCAAGCCCATCACCATATTCGTGGCGTCATGCACGCACGCGGCCAAACGATCACGATTATCGATCTCGCCGCCGTACTCGGTCACGGTCGCCTGGAAGGAACGGCCGAGGAGTTCGTGATCGTCACCGAATATAGCGCCCACGTGCAGGGCTATTTGGTGCAGTCGGTCGAACGCATCGTCAACATGCGCTGGGACGAGGTCAAACCGCCACCCCCAGGCGTCGGTGCCCAGAACTACATGATCGCGGTGACGTCCTTAGACGATCAGCTCATTGAAGTGTTGGATGTCGAGCGCATCTTAAGCGAAATCGTCGGTCCCAATCAGGATGTTCGCGAGGACATTGTCCAAGAATTCCAGGAACACCAAATACGGTTGCGCCACGTGCTCGTTGCAGATGATTCCACCGTCGCGCGGAAACAAGTTACGCGGGTACTCGACCAACTCGGCATCACCTACGATGTGGCGGAAAACGGACGCCAAGCATTGCAGTTTTTGCAAGACGTGATTGCCGACGGCACGACAAACGTCACGGATCGTTACGGGATGTTGATCTCCGACATCGAAATGCCCGAGATGGACGGCTACACTTTGACGAAATCAGTGAAAGAAGACCCGCAACTGCGCTCGCTATTTGTCTGTTTACACACCTCTTTGAGCGGTAATTTCAACCAATCCATGGCCGAAGGGGTGGGTGCCGATCGCCTCGTGCCGAAGTTCGATCCCAACGATCTTGCCGAACTCGTCAAAGAATTTCTGTGCGTCGAAAACGCACCCGAAGTGCGCGCACTCTAAACGAGCACACACGAGCGGCAATCGGCGAGGCTGGCACACTTATGGTTGCCGCCCGAGCGGCCTTAGTTTGCCGTCAGCGGGGCTAGCCGGGGCGCGTTGCACAGCGGTTTTTACGCGCCCGTGGGGCGCTCCAGAAGCTGGCATGAGATTCGCTTGTAAAGCGGGTAAGTTAATAGATTCGAACCCGATCCATGCCGAAATTAGACGACGCTCTCGGTATTCATCCGCAAGCAATGATGCTGCGCGCGGGGCGTGCACGCCTGCTCGCGACGAATTTAGCGAATGCCGATACGCCGAATTATCGCGCCCGCGATGTCGATTTTCGCGCGGTATTGCGCGGCGCCAGCGAACAACTTGGTCGTGGTGTCGAGCTCACCAGTACTCACGCCCGTCATCTCGAGGTGGGTGATCCGCAGCTTTTTGGTGCCGAGGTGCTCTATCGCCACACCAAACAACCATCCTTGGATCAAAACGCGGTGGATGTGCACGCCGAGCGGGCCGCGTTTTTGGATAACGCATTGCGTTATCAAGCGAGCTTGCGTTTCTTGGACGGTAAGTTGAGCGGGCTACTGCGCGCTATTAGAGGGGAATAAGCATGTCATTATTTACGGTATTAGATATTGCTGGTAGCGCGCTCGATGCCCAGGCAGTGCGCATGAACGTCACCGCCAGCAATATGGCGAACGCGAATAGCGCGAGCAATTCTCTGGAATCGACTTATCGCGCCCGCCATCCGGTCTTTAGCACAATCGATCAGGATTTCGGTTCTTTACTGTTTGAATATGAGCACGCGCCCCAGGCGGGCGTGCGCGTAGACGGCATCATCGAGAGTGTCGCTCCGCTAGACCGCGAATATAGCCCCCATCATCCGCTCGCGGATGACGATGGCTACATCTTTTTACCGAACGTCAACATGGTCGAAGAAATGGCCAATATGATTTCCGCTTCGCGTAGTTACCAAACCAATGTCGAAGTCATGGAGGCATCTAAGCAGATGCTGACGCGGACTTTGAGTTTAGGACAGTAACGCGAACCACCAATACCGGAGTGTTCTATGGATAATCCGATTTCAAAGCTAGGCGCCGGGCTCGAAGCACTGGGTATCGAAAGCCGTCAGCAGGAGGCCAAAAAGACTCAAGGTGAATTGGGTCAAGAAGCGTTTCTCGAGCTGATGATCACCCAGCTCAATAATCAAAATCCCATGGAGCCAATGGAGAACGGCGAGTTTCTCTCGCAAATCGCACAGTTCGGCACTGTTAACGGGATCACACAACTGCAGGAATCTTTCGACGCCCTGGCATCTTCATTGCAATCTAGCCAGGCGTTGCAAGCTTCGACGATGGTGGGACGTAGCGTGCTACTGGAATCGGACTACGTTCATTTGAACACAGAGAATGCGCCGATCGTGGGCGTGGATTTACCCAGTGCCAGTGGCAACGTCAAAGTTGCCGTGCTCGATCCCCAGGGTCAGTCAGTGCGAGCACTTTCTCTCGGCGAGCGCCCGGCGGGCTATTTTGAATTCACCTGGGATGGCCAGGACGCAAATGGCGAGCGCTTACCTGCGGGGCGCTATTCGATCGTCGCCGAGGCGATTATCGACAATAAGCCCCAGGCAGTTTCCGTCTACAACAAAGCGCTGGTCGAGAGCGTGAGCCTGCCGCGCAACGGCCAAGCACCGGTGTTGAACCTCGGCGACTACGGCGCGGTGGATATTACGTCCATCTTGCGCGTGTTGTAATCGACGTCACGAATAATCTGAGGAGAGTTTTTCATGCCTTTCAGAATCGCAATTAGCGGCCTCCGTGCGGCCCAATCGGATCTCACCGTCATCGGTAACAATGTTGCTAACGTCAATACGACCGGTTTCAAATCCTCGCGCGCCGAGTTTCACGATGTCTTTGCGACGTCTAACCTTGGTGTTGCTTCTAACGCGATCGGTCAGGGCGCAAACACGGCACGAGTCGCGCAACAGTTCTCCCAAGGCAACATCACGTTTACCGACAATGGGCTTGATCTCGCGATCAGCGGCCAAGGTTTTTTCATCATGGATGATAACGGCGCACGCGTATTTACCCGTGACGGTTCCTTTGGTTTGGATCGCGAGGGCAATGTCGTCAATGCGAATGGTCAAACCTTGATGGCCTATCAAGCCGACGCGAACGGCGCGATTACCGGTCAACTCGGGACCTTGCAGATCTCGACCGCTAATACGGCGCCGCAAGCGAGTAGCTCGGTGATCCTCGGCTTGAACTTGGACTCGCAAGCAACCCCGCCCTTGGTAGGGGCGTTCGATCCAGCCATCGCGACCAGTTTTAACAATACCACCGCGACGACGATCTACGATTCCTTGGGCGGTTCGCACTTGATGCAAATGTATTTTGTGAAAACCACAAATCCGCGTGAATGGCAAATGTATACCTTGGTCGATAGCGCACCCGTCGGGGGGCCGGATACCTTGACTTTCGATGCCGATGGCAGCCTGCCGGCGGGCACGATAATCAATATCCCGACGTTCACCGCCGCGGGTGGTGGCAGTCCGATCACGATGGAAATCAATCTCGATGAGACGACCCAGTTTGGGGCGCCCTTTGGGGTCAATAATCTCAGCCAAAACGGCTTTACCACGGGTCGTTTGGCCGGTGTAGATATCGATCGCGAAGGCATCGTATTCGCGCGCTACACGAACGGTCAATCCGAAGTGCAAGGCCAAGTCGGCTTAGCTAACTTTGCCAACGTGCAGGGTTTGCAATCCTTGGGGCAAAATAATTGGGCCGAGACTTTCGCCGCTGGGGCGGCGCTCGAAGGTGCGCCTGGCTCGAGTTCCTTGGGCTTGCTGCAGGCGGGGGCATTGGAAGATTCCAATGTCGATCTATCGGAGCAGTTGGTAAAACTGATCATCGCGCAGCGTAACTTCCAAGCCAATACCGAGGTGATTTCGACCGCGGACACCGTCACCCAAGCGGTCATGAATATTCGCTAGTCCGATGTGCCGTAGTTTTATTGTGTTACTGGGCTCCGCATCAAGTGCGGGACGACACCGGGTTTGGTGCGGGGCGTCACCCCGGACTCGATCCGGGGCGGGGCTGCAGCGAAACACCATCAGGCAATGAGATCGTAAACCATGGATCGCATGCTTTATTTGGCGATGTCGGCGGCGAAGCAAATGATGACGGCGCAGGCACTCGCCTCGAACAATCTCGCCAACGCCAACACCACGGGATTCAAAGCGGATTTCGATGCCGTGCGGGCGATGCCCGTGTTTGGCGACGGTTATCCGTCGCGCGTCTACGCGATGACGGAACGGCCCGGTATCGATTTCAATGTCGGCACCGTGGAGACGACCGACAACGAACTCGACATCGCTATCAACGGCGCCGGTTTTATTGCCGTTATCGCGCCCGATGGAACGGAAGCCTATACCCGTGCCGGGGAGTTCAAGCAAACAGTCAACGGTCAATTAGTGACGGCGACCGATTTGCCAGTATTAGGCAACGGTGGCCCGATCGCATTTCCACAAGCTGAATCTATCTTAATCGGAACCGACGGCACGATATCGATCCGGCCATTGGGACAGGACGCGAATACACTTGCGCAGATCGACCGCATTAAGCTGGTAAATCCGCCGCTCGCTGATTTGAAAAAGGACGCCGACGGCTTGTTCCGGCTGCGTGACGGCACGATTGCCGCGGCGGATGCCAGCGTTCGGGTCGAGCGTGGGGCGTTGGAACGCAGCAACGTCAATCCGGTGCACGAAATGATTTCAATGATAGAAGCGCAGCGCATTTACGAAACCGCGATCAAAGCGATGGATACGGCCCAGGAGTCGGATTCCAACGGTGCGCGCCTATTGCGCTTGAGCTAACGAAAGGTATCAAACACTATGGCATTTGCATTACACGTCGCGAAAACTGGTCTGGATGCACAGCAAACCCGGATGTCGGTTATCGCGAATAATTTAGCCAACGTCAGCACTTCGGGATTCAAAAAAGGTCGTCCGACGTTTGAAGATCTGCTCTACAACACCGTGAGCCAGCCGGGCGCGTCTTCGTCACAAAACACCGAGCTCCCTTCGGGCTTGATGCTTGGCACCGGCGTGCGCACCGTGGCGACGGCGAAAATCTTCACCCAAGGCACGTTGATCCAAACCGACAATTCGCTCGATGCCGCGATCCAGGGGCGCGGTTTTTTTCAGATTTTGCTGCCCGATGGTTCTACGGGCTATACGCGCGACGGCTCGTTTTCGATGAATGCCCAGGGGCAGCTCGTGACGGCAACGGGTTACGAGGTCGATCCCGGCGTGACGATCCCGCCGGAAACGTTGTCGGTAACGATCGCGCCGGACGGTACGGTATCCGCGCTCGTGGCCGGCGCGGCGAGTCCGACTCAGGTCGGAAACTTGCAACTCGCCGATTTTATTAATCCGCAAGGCTTGCAACCGATCGGCGAAAATTTATTCAAGGAAACGGTCTCGAGCGGCAATCCACAACCGGGCACCCCGGGTTTGAATGGTATCGGCACGCTGATTCAAGGCAGCATAGAATCTTCCAACGTTAATGTTGTCGAAGAACTCGTGAACATGATCGAAACACAGCGCTCCTATGAAATGAATTCGAAAGCGATTCAAACGGTCGACGAGATGCTGCAGTTCGTCACGCAGACTTTATAGATGTTTAAATACCGCCCAGGCGCTCATCGCATGCTGCTGATTTGTCTGCTGGGCAGCATGCTTCTCGGATGCAATTCGACGCCACGCCGCGACCCAATGTTTGCACCCTCGTATCCGGCACCGCGCCCGTCGCCGATGCCGGCGCAAGTCACGACCGGTGCGATCTATCAACCGGGTTACGACGTCGTGCTATTCGAAGACGCGCGCGCGCGTCGCATCGGCGATATTCTCACTGTTCGTTTAGTGGAAAACACGAACGCGCAAAAATCTTCGAGCACGGATATTACCCGCGATCAAAATTCCAGCGTCTCGAACCCGACGTTGCTCGGCGCCACGCCGCAGTTCGATTTGCCCAGCGTTGCGCCTTTGGGGAGTACTGAGGACAACAACCTACAGACTTCGATCGAGTCCAACCATGAGTTCGAAGGATCCTCGGCCGCACAACAACGAAATTCGCTCAGTGGTGATATCACCGTAACTGTTGCCGATGTGTTGCCGAACGGTTATCTCATGGTGCGTGGTGAGAAACGTTTAAACCTCAATCAAGGCAATGAGTACGTCAAGATCGCGGGCATCGTGCGGCCCATCGATATTCTGCCCGATAACTCGGTACCGTCGACGAAGATCGCCGATGCGACGATCGTCTATAACGGCGACGGCGCCACAGCGGACGCGAATAAAATTGGTTGGTTGGCGCGGTTTTTCGTCAGCGCCCTGTTTCCCTTTTGAATTTTCTCGCATAAATAGCGGAGTTACTTATGCGTTACGTTTCGCTCCTATTTTTGTTTGCGACCTTGGCGCTGCCGCTATCTAGTGCGGCGGAGCGCGTTAAAGACCTCGCAAGCGTCGCTGGTGTGCGCGACAATCAGCTCGTTGGCTATGGCCTCGTCGTTGGGCTCGACGGCACCGGTGATCAAACGCAGCAAACACCGTTCACGGTGCAGAGTATCCGTAATATGCTCAAGCAACTCGGTGTGACGGTGCCCGATAACGTGAACCCGCAATTGAAAAACGTCGCCGCCGTGATGGTGCATGCGACCTTACCGCCGTTCGCGAAACCGGGATCGAACATCGATGTGACGGTCTCGTCGATGGGTAATGCGAAAAGTCTGCGCGGCGGGAGTTTGATCCTAACGCCTTTGAAAGGCGCCGACGGCCGCGTTTATGCGCTCGCCCAAGGCAATTTAGTTGTGGGCGGATTTGGGGCATCGACGGATGACGGGTCACGCATTTCGGTGAATGTTCCCAGCGTCGGTCGCATTCCGAACGGCGCGACCGTGGAGCGCGAAGTCTTGACGGCATTTTTGCAAGAGCAATACTTAACCCTGAATTTGCACGCCGCGGATTTCACTACCGCGACGCGCATGGCGCAAGCGATCGATCAAATCATTGGCCCGGGTTCGGCGTTGGCCATCGACGGTTCGGCGGTGCGGGTGATTGCACCGGCCGATGCCACGCAACGGGTGGCGTTCATGTCGATCGTGGAGAACATCGAGTTGGATCCGGGGATCGCGCCGGCCAAGGTGGTGGTCAACTCACGCACCGGCACGGTCGTTATCGGCGCTAACGTGCGGGTTACGGCGGCTGCGGTAACCCACGGTTCATTAACGGTGGCAATTTCCAGTAATCCCGAAATCAGCCAACCGGGGCCGTTGTCGGGGGGCGCGACCGTGGTGGTGCCAAATCAAGAGATCGATATCGAAGAAGAACGCAATCGCATGTTTTTATTTAACCCCGGTGTGTCTCTCGATGACATCGTGCAAGCGGTTAATCAAGTTGGCGCCGCCCCCGGGGACTTAGTGGCGATATTAGAAGCGCTAAAACAAGCTGGGGCGCTGAAGGCTGAACTCGTCATTATCTAGCCTGGTCGCGTGTGGGCGCATCGACCCGGGAAAACCGCCGCGAGGCCGCTAGGGTAGGTCTTGCCGCAGTGTCGGCAGGCTTTGCCGAATAGACCAACGTAATTTTCATAAAGAACTTTAAATCTAATAAAATTATTATTTAAAATCAATTAATTATAAGATATTTCTTGATTATACTTTGATTGGCATTAGGCGTGCATAGTCGTAGATAGGATGACTAGATTGCACTGCCATGACCCCCGCTGCGACGATTAATCCAGCTGCGGACTTCGCGCGCTACAGGGCCTTGCGCCGCGAAGCGCGTGCGGATGCGCCGGCTGCCTACCAGAAAGTCGCGCGCGAATTTGAAGCGCTGTTCGTGCAGTTGATGTTGAAAAGCGCGCGCGAGGCGAGTTTTGGTGACGGTATTTTCGACTCTCACCAAATGCGTTTCTATCGCGACATGTTCGACAGTCAAATCGCAGCGGCACTCGCCGATCAGGGCATGCTCGGTTTTGAAAAATTATTGGCGCCCAGTATTCCCGGTCTCGCCGCCCAGGCGCACGCCGAGGGCGAGCTCAAGCTGCCACCGCGGCGTGAGTTTCCGCCAAGCACAGCCACACGGTCCGAGGCGACTGCCGTGAGGTCTGCACAGACACCAACGACCACGACGGAAAACGTCTTTACCGCGGCGTTCGTCGACGATCCCAAGATGACGGCGTTTATCAACGCCGTACAGCAGCCGGCAACGCGTGCCGCCCAGCGTCTTGGTACGACCCCCGAGATTCTGATCGCGCAAGCGGCATTGGAGACCGGTTGGGGGGCACACGTGATGCGCGACGATTACGGTCGGAGTTCGCACAATTTATTTGGCATCAAGGCCAACGGGGCCTGGCACGGGGCGACGGTCGAGCGGCGCACCATGGAGTACCTCGGCGGCAAACCGGTGAAAGTGCGAGCTGCTTTTCGTGCTTATCCGGATCTAGGTGCCGCGTTTGACGACTATGCGCGCTTTATTCAAAACAATTCGCGTTACCAACACGCGCTAGCAAAAGCATCCGATCCGCATGCCTACATTCACGAGATCGCGCGCGCTGGCTATGCCACCGATCCCCAGTATGCGGACAAAATCCTCGCTATTCACGATCAACTGCAAGCCGCGACGCGGATTGCACTGGACAAAATGTAAGGACCATAGGCCATGCCGGACTTGTTTAATATCGGTGTATCAGCCCTCGTTGCGAATCGCGCGGCGCTGACGACGACCGGACACAATATTGCCAACGTCAACACCGAGGGTTTTTCCCGCCAGCGCGCTGATATGGTTACGCGCCCGCCGCAAATCACCGGCGTCGGCGCGATCGGCAAGGGCGTTGCAGTGGAAGGGATTAATCGGATCGCCGATCAATTTGTGACACGCCAATTGCAAACCACGACCTCCAACGAGGCCAACGCCGATGCTTATGTGCGCTTCGCAAAGCAAGTCGATAACTATCTTGGTGATGGCACTTTCACGCCGGCCTTAGACCAATATTTCGCGGCCATGCACGACGTCAACAACGATCCGGCTTCCATTCCCGCACGCCTCGTTTTCCTCGAAGCGGCTAGCGGTATGGTGGCACGTTTTCACGATGCCGACGCGCGCCTGACCGATGTGCAGCGCGGTGTCAATAACGACATCGTTGCTTCGATCAACCAGATCAACGCGTTTGCGGAAGAAGTCGGACGTTTGAACCAAAGAGTCGTCGAAGCGATCGGTAGTTCCGGCGAGCCCCCGAATGACCTATTGGATCAACGCGACGAGCTGATCCGCCAGTTATCGGAGCTGGTCAACGTTTCAACGACCGAGCAGCGTGACGGCTCGATCAATGTTTTTGTCGGCAGCGGTCAAATCTTGGTTACCGGCAGCCGCACTATGGAATTGGTCGCAACGCAAAACGCGACCGACGCGTCGCGACTTGAGATTTCTGTCAAGGGTGGTACCGCCAACTCCGAGATCAGCGACTTGATCACCAATGGTCGTCTCGGCGGCGTGCTTAAGTTCCGCGACGAGGTTTTGGACCCGACCCGGAATGCGATCGGCCGACTCGCCTACGGTCTCGCGACGACGCAAAACGAACAGCACCGCGAGGGCATGGATTTAAATGGCCAGCTCGGCGGCGATCTGTTTAGTATCGGCAATGGCGCGGTCACCGCTGCGGCGACGAACACCGGCGCGGTTAGCATCAGCATCGACCCAAACGCTATCGATCAACTGACGACCTCAGATTATGAGCTAGTGCACGACGGTGCTAATTTCGTGCTCACTCGCATAAACGACGGCCTGCAAACGACACTCAGTGGTGGCGGACCGTTCAATGTCGACGGCATGGTAATTACGGTGACGACGCCGCCTGCGGCGGGAGACATTTTCTCTTTGCAACCGACCAAAGACCTCGCACGCACCTTGACGCTAGCGATTTCCGAACCGGAAGCGTTGGCTTTTGCCAATCCGGTCACGGCAGAAATCGCGCTCAATAATATCGGCAACGGCGAGATCTCAACGCCCACGGTGTTAGATTCTGGTGATGCCAACTTGCTCACGAGCGTGCAATTTGTTTTCAACGATCCGCCCTCGACTTATCAAGTGAACGGCGCCGGACCTTTGATTCCTTACACTCCGGGTGCCGACATCGACTTTCAAGGCAAACGCTTTCAGATCAGCGGCCAGCCCGAGCCCGGAGACCGTTTCACGGTGCGGGCAAACCTCGACGGGCGTGGTGATAACGCCAACGGTCTCGCCCTGGTGGCGCTGCAAAATACCGAGTTGCTCGAAGGCGGCACGGCGAGTTATCACGGCGCCTTCAGCCAATTAGTCGGCGTCGTTGGCGCGCGCACTCAACAGGCGGAAATCAGTCAGCAAGCGCTCAAGGTTTTGCGCGAAAACGCCGAAGGAGCGCGTAATGAAATTTCCGGCGTCAATTTGGACGAAGAAGCGGCGGCAATGATCCGGTATCAGCAAGCGTTCGAGGCGGCCGCCCAAGTCATCGTCGCTGCGAACGAGACGTTTGCAGCGCTATTAGACGCAGTGAGGAGTTAAGTTATGCGCGTAACTAATATCGACAGTTTCCGACGTTCGGTCGACGCGTTGCAATTTATTCATCAAAAAGTCGCGCAGCTGCAGCAGCAAGCCTCCTCCGGCAAGCGGCTGCTGGCACCGTCAGACGATCCCGTCGCGGCCGGTGAAGTGCTGGATATCGATGCGCGGGTGAAATCGCTGGACCAATATGCACGAAATGCGAATTTGCTGAACTTGCGTTTGAGCGAGCAGGAAAACGCCATTTCGTCCGCTTCGGATGCGCTCAATCGCGTACGCGAGCTCGTCGTGCGCGGTAAAACCACCGCTTTGAGTCAAGCGGATCGACGCTATATCGCGGCCGAACTCGAGGAACGTTTGGCGGAATTTAAAGAACTCGCAAATTCGCGCTCTGCAAACGGCGATTATATTTTTGCCGGTACGGCGGTGGATACACCACCGTTCAGTCGGGATGCAAGCGGTGCGATGGTCTATAACGGTAATCAATCGATTCGCGAGATCAAAATCAGCGATTTTCGTACGCTGCGCGAAGGCGTGCACGGCGCTGAGGTATTTATGGCGATACGCAACGGCAATCGTACGTTCAATATGGGAATGAATCAGGCGAACGTGGGCACCGGCCGTATCGTCGATGACGTCGTCACCGACGTCGCAACCTATCAAGCACACGATTTTCGCATCGTCTTCAGTGCACCGGACACGTTCGACGTCATCAATGACACTACGGGTGCAACGGTTCTGGCCGGTCAAAGTTATGTCGATGGGATCGGCATTCAGTTCAACGGTTTATCGGTCGCGATAACGGGCGAACCAGTGGCGGGCGATGAGTTTACGATTCAACCGAGCGCGCATCAGTCGATTTTCACGACCATGGAGAAGCTAATCGCGGAGATTTCTGCTGGCGCGGTCGCGCCCGCGGCCCAAGCCCAGTTCAACTTTAATATGGATCATGCTTTGGGCGACATCGACCAAGCTCTGGACCGGATGCACGAAGTGCGCGCGACGATCGGCGCACGCCAAAATGCCCTGGATTCGCAATTGCGTACGAATGAGGATCTGGGGGTACAGCTCAAAACCGTGCGCTCCGAACTCGAAGACGCCGATATGATCGATGTGCTCAGCCGGCTCGCGCGCGAGACGACGGCCTTGGAAGCGGCACAAAAGACATTCGTACGCACCCAAGGATTATCGCTGTTCAACTACATATAGTTTTCTGAGCTCGACCGCCGTGATTCGCCGTCGTAGGCGCAGCAAAGCCTCGCTCTTGTGGCCGCGACAAAACCTCGTCGTTCCCGCGCCGGCGGGAACCCAGTGCAAAGAATTCCCCGTACACGCCGCTGAGAGCGGGATTGCGCCGCGCTTACTACCCAGACGCGACGCAAGCGGCGGCGTTCGCAGGGCTTAGACCCATCTCATAGGGGTGATCTGTGACCTCGCTCGCAGTTTAAATCGTTCGTCTCAAGGCGCTTTTGGCAACGTCGCTAAACACCGGCAGGAGGCTGTGAATATCCATTTAGGGTATATCAGCCAGTGTGCAACGACTCTCTGGCCAGGGCTGTTGCTGTAGACGTCTCGAAGGTTCTTAGCGAACCTTGCTCGATGCGGCGAAGCGCTGCTAAGCGCTCGAACTATAGACTGCGTCCTGGCCGCAGTGTCCCCAGCGGGAGTTCTACTCATGCCGCAAGTTATTAACAGTAATATTCTGTCGCTGACCACTCAGCGTAACCTCAACCGTACGCAATCCGATCTCGCGACTTCCATTCAGCGTTTGTCGTCTGGTTTACGGGTTAACAGCGCTAAAGACGACGCTGCTGGTCTTGCCATTAGCGACCGTTTCAACACTCAGATCCGTGGTTTGAACCAAGCGGTTCGTAATGCTAACGACGGTGTGTCGTTTGCCCAGGTTGCCGAAGGTTCTTTGTCGACCATCAACGACGCTTTGCAGCGCATGCGTGAATTGGCGGTACAGTCGATCAACGACACGAACTCACCGCAGGACCGTCAGTCGATCAACAACGAAGTGCAGCAGCTCATCGGTGAAGTCAACCGTATCTCGAGCACGACGCAGTTCAACGGCCAAAAGATTTTAGACGGCACGCTTTCCAGCATGACGTTTCAAATTGGCGCCAACCAGAACCAAACTTTGAGCGTCACAGGTGTGGATGCGCGTGGTCAAATGTTAGGCGCACGAGTCGTCGAAGCCGGCTCGATTTCGCGTACGTCCCTCGATGCGATGATCGGTGCCGATGATGTCGTCATTAACGGTGCGGCGGTCGATTTATCGGGACTGACAGCAGGAAGCTCCTCGGTCGCTGATGTCGTGGAAGCGGTCAACGATGTCTTTCAGACATCCGGAGTTACCGCAGCAGTGGCGCCTAGCGCGAGCTCGGGCGACCTGACCTATACCAGCAATGCCTCTAACCAGACGATTTCGTTGAACGGCGTCGATATCGAAATTGGTGCGAATGCCTCCGTCGACGATGTCATTTCGACGATCAACTCCGCTACCGATGCGACCGGCGTGACCGCGTCCAACAATAGTGGTGCCGTCGTGCTCGCGTCCGATGGTCGTGATATCGAAGTTGTCGATGGCGGGTCGAACGGCGGTGCTGACATTCTCGGCGGTGACGAAGAGTTCTACGCCGGGATCGTGTTCAACGGTGCAGTCGGTGAGACGATTACTTTAGCTGGAACCTATACGAACACCGCGGGTACCGCAACATTGGCGACTATCGACGATACGTTCGCTGACGATGTGCTCAATGGTGCAAATGTCTTGACCGCGGACAGCGCTAACTCCGCGCTGCGGACACTGGACTTTGCGCTCCAGCAAGTGAGCTCTCTACGTTCCGAGTTCGGTGCTATTCAGAATCGTCTGACCAGCACGATTGCGAACTTGGAAGTGGGTGCCGAGAACTTCTCCTCCGCACGGTCACGCATCGTCGATGCCGACTTCGCGGTCGAGACCGCGCGCTTCACGCGAGCTCAGATCCTGCAACAAGCGGGTATCTCGCAGGTAGCGCAAGCCAACTCCTTACCGCAGTTGGTCTTGGGACTTCTCGGCTAATAGAGGTGCAATGGACCTTAGGTTAATACCGTGACCGGCGTACCCAGGTGTTCCTGGGTACGCCGTGTCACCCGTTGACGGTGGATACGATTATGGATCCAAGAATTACGTCAGTACTGGTAGGGGGAGGCAAACCGGTGGAAGTTCCGCATAAGGAACAGTTGCACGGTGTCAAACGTGTCCCTGCGACAGTGACACCGGCAACGGCAACCGAAGCGGGAAACGTTAACTCGACGGAAAAAGCGGCTGAGACAGCAACGTCCCAGCCCGTCTCCGAAGAAAGTTTGCAGGAGCTCGTTGAAGGTTTGAACGTTAGCCAATCTTTAGAACGAACGCTGCGTTTTAGCGTCGACGAACGCGCGGGCCGGCCGGTGATCAAAGTTGTCGATCGCTACACCGATGAGGTGATCCGCCAGATTCCGCCCGAAGTTGCGTTGAAAATCTCCGAGTCTTTAGACGCTGTGACGTACAACGCGTCAGCCGGCGTGCTGTTATCGGAGTTGGCCTGAAATTCGCAACGGATAAGCAGTGGTATCGCAAGGGTAACAATAGGATAACAAGATGATCAGCTCACCCGGAATCGGCTCAGGGCTCGACGTCAACGGGATTGTCAGTCAACTCGTTGAAATCGAGCGCCAGCCTTTACAGCGTTTGGCGCGCGAGGAAGTTGGCATTCAAGCAAAGATCAGTGCCTTCGGCCAACTCAAAGGCGCTCTGAGCGAGTTTCGGGATGCGCTCAGTGGTTTGAACGATATTGCTGATTTTGACATTCTAGCGGCGAGTTCCAGCGACGAGGAGGTGTTGGCAGTATCGCTGGGCACGAACGCGAGCATCGGCACGCATAATATCGACGTCTTGCGCTTGGCGGAAAATCACCGCCTCGCGGCCGGCACGACTTTGCCGGACAGTGACACCACGACCGTGGGCGCGGCCGGTGAGACGATGACGATCGACGTGGGCGGTTCCGCGTTTACCGTCGAGATCGGCGGCAAGACCTTGGACGAAATCCGCGCCGCGATCAATAGTGCCGCCGACAATAGTGGCGCGCGTGCCACGTTGTTCAATGATGGCACGAGTTCACGTCTGATGCTCAGCGCCGAGGAAAGCGGTGCCGAGTCGTTCATTACGGTCTCCTACAGCGGAGCAGATCCCTTTAGCTTTAGCGCGCTTAACGAAGACCGAGATGCAAACGCGGGTTTTAACGCCGATGATCTCAATGCCGAGATCCTCGTCGAAGGCCAATTCAGCGTTACGCAGGGTGATAATTCCTTCGATGGTGTAATCCAGGGTGTGAACATGCAATTGGTCACGCCCGGTACGGCTACGATCTCGGTGCAAGAGAACACCGCTGAACTCGAGACCCGGGTGCAAGGTTTTGCCGATGCTTACAATGCGGCGCTCACGAGCTTACGTGACTTGCGCAGCAAGACCTTAGATGATGATGCGAATGTGTTATACGCGATAGAGAATCAGATGCGCGGTGTCTTGAATGCCGTGACCCGCGGTACCGGTAACGCCTATCAATCGATCTTCGAGATCGGTTTTAGCAGCTCTTACTCGTTTGGCTCCAGCGCCGGCGATAACGGCAAGCTGTCGTTAGACAAAGCGGCTTTGAGCAGTGCGTTGCGCGAAGACCCGGACGCCGTCGCGCAATTGTTCGCCGCGCCCGATACGGGTGTGATTAAGAAAATGGATGCGCTGGTGAAGTCGTTCGTGACATTCGAAGGTTTGATTGACGGCAAAACGAGCTCGCTGCAAGCGCGGGTCGAAGCGCTCGGTGGTCGCAAGGCGGCGTTAGAGCGACGCATAGCGCTCACCGAGCAGCGCTTACTGGATCAGTTTAATGGCCTGGATACCTTAATGGCGCAGCTCAACTCGACCGGGTCTTTGGTAACCCAACAGTTATCACAACTCCAGCCGATACAGAGATAAGTCCCAATAGACGCAAATGCGCGGCAAACTAGGGGGAAAGGCACGCTGCCACGATCGCGTCGCTCGGGCGACCGGCCGCTAGGCAAGGACAAAACAGCAAAACTATACGACAAGGTGGATTAATGGGTCTAGCGAAACACGGTGGCGACGAGGCGATCGCAGAATATCGCAAAGTGGGTGTATCGACCGATATCGAAAATGCGTCCCCGCACAAACTCATACAGATGTTGCTGGAAGGCGCGATCGGCAAAATTCACCAAGCGCAGGGCTTCTTGGAGCACCAAGAAATTGCCCGTAAATGCGAACATATCGATTGGTCGATGGCAATTATCGAAGGGCTGAAAAGCAGCCTAGATATGGAGCAAGGCGGGGAAATCGCGCAAAATTTGTTCGACCTTTATGATTACATGATTCGGCGACTCGCCCTCGCGAACGCCACGAATGATCCCACCCTGCTCGAGGAAGTGACCGGTCTGCTCATCGAAATTCGCACCGGGTGGGTCGGGATCGCGGGGCAGCTTGAAGACGCCACGACGAGCGCTGCGGAAGCGCCCTTGTGAGTGCCGCGGCGCCGAGTTCGCCCGCGTCGTGCGCCGCCAGCGCCGCGCTGGAACGCTTGTCACGAGCGATGATCGACGCCGCCGATGCCGGCGAGTGGGAGCGGGTCGGCACGCTCGACCGTGAACGTCAAGTCATTCTTAGTCGCTTAGCGATCCCCGCCGGCGAGGCGCTGCGACAAACGTTGCGTTCGGCACTGCAATACGCGCAAACCGCGACGATGCACTGTGAACGCAGCTTGATCGCGTTCCGTAAGGCGCAGCAAGTGGCGGCGGCCAGCGCGCGTAACGTCGCAAGTACCTATGCGGCGCACGCGGGCTGAGCGCTGCGTTGCGGCCGATGTGACATTTTATAACGACAATAATATGACGTCCATAGCCTATAAATATTAGTAGCTTGTATAAATATAATAATAAGTCTTCGGGAAAGAAGCGCTAAGTTCCCTCCAATAAAAGTTCCGAGCGCCACGATATTGGCGTATACTACCTGGGCATCATCGCCACATAACATCGCAGGCGACGCGGCCGAGCGCGGCTATCGGACGTCCCAGGGGAATGCGACCAGCGGCGCGTGCAAATACATACTCAGCAAGAAAAAACCGCAGGACACCATCGTGTCTTGTCAAGAGATTACTACAGCCCATGCCCAATCCATCTGTGTTATTGATCGAACATGATCTCGAGCTCGCCGCTGATATCGGAAAGCTTCTCACCTATGTCGGCCTGACCGTCAGCACCTGCACTGCTGACGATAATTGGTCGGACGAGTTTGAAAAAAACGACGGCGCTAAACTCATCATTCTCGGCGGTTGCGGTAGTCGCGAGAAATTGCGTGCTACGTTTCGGGCGCTAAAAGCGATCGACGCGTATGTGCCCGTCGTGTTACTGGGCAACGAATCCGAGCTCGGCGACGGTGTTACCCCGGAAATGGACGCGGGGCTGCTCGATCGTTTGCATCTGCCGCTGCAGCACAGTGATGTGGAGCAAGTGCTGCAGAAAGTCGCGCTTTATTTGGAGAACCGACATCAAGCGGGTTCACCGCGATCCTTGGAACTGTTTCGTAACCTCGTCGGCAGCAGTGCCGGCATTCAACGGGTTCGCAGCATGATCGAAATGGTCGCAAAAAGTGATGCCAATGTGTTGATTGTTGGGGAGTCGGGTACCGGCAAAGAAGTGGTGGCGCGTCATATTCATCATCATTCCGTGCGCCGTAGCAAACCATTCGTGCCGTTAAACTGCGGCGCGATCCCCGCCGATCTGCTCGAAAGCGAATTGTTTGGACACGAGAAAGGCGCGTTCACCGGTGCGATTACTTCTCGCCAGGGGCGCTTTGAAATGGCCGACGGCGGCACCTTGTTTTTGGATGAAATCGGCGATATGAGTTTGCCGATGCAAGTCAAATTGCTGCGTGTATTGCAAGAACGCACGTTTGAACGCGTCGGCTCGAACAAAAGCGTGCATACCAACGTACGGATCATTGCCGCGACCCACGTCAACCTCGAGCGTGCGATCCTCGACGGACGTTTTCGCGAAGATTTGTATTATCGCCTCAACGTGTTTCCTATCGAGACGCCAACGTTGCGACAACGCCGTGAGGATCTACGGTTGTTGATCAACGATCTGGTCGAACGCTTAGCTCACGAAGGGCGAGGCAAAATTAAGCTTTCCGAGGCAACGATCAATTCACTGATGCACTACAATTGGCCAGGCAACGTGCGGGAACTTGCTAATCTCATTGAACGCTTGTCGATTCTCTATCCAAACGGCGTCATCGATGTGCACGACCTGCCCGATAAATATCGCGTCGCCTCGGCCGCTGTTGCGACCACAGTTGGCAACGGCGACAAACCGCACGCTGCGATGGAAGAGCACGCCGAAACACGGTTGCCACGCGCTGGGATCGATTTAAAGCAACACCTAACTGAAGTGGAAGCGAGTCTCATAACCCAGGCGCTGGAAGAAGAGAATTGGGTCGTTGCGCACGCGGCGAAGCGTCTCCATATGGGGCGTACGACATTGGTCGAGAAAATGCGCAAACTTGGTTTGCAGCGTCAGCAGGGGCAGGCGCAAATGCAATGAGTACGGCCGTACACGCTGGGGCCAAAACGATGGGGAGGATGCGTCATGACCCAAGTAGACGGTGGTGTCATCATTGGGCGCCTGCTCAAAGAGCAAGGCATCAAATATCTTTTCGCCGTTAACGGCGGACACATTTTTCCCATTCTCGCGAATATTCGCGATCACGGCATCAAGCTCATTCATATGCGCCACGAACAGGCGACTGCGTACGCCGCCGACGCCTATGCGCGCCTCACGCGCACGCCGGGTGTTTGCGCAGTGACCGCAGGGTGTGGTTTGACCAACGCGGTGACCGGTCTGTGTACGGCTGCGCTGACAAATAGCGCCGTGGTGTGTTTGTCTGGCCAACATCCTACGACGGAAGATGATATCGGTTCGTTTCAGGAGGCCTATGGTTCCGAGCTTGTCGGTTCGTTCGCAAAATACACTAAGCGGGTGCTGGATTGGTCGACAATAGAGATCGACCTTAGGCAATCGTTTCGCGAAGCGCTTAATCCACCCCAGGGTGTATCTTTGTTGGAGATCCCAACCAATATTCTCTACCACGTCGATGACGCTGCGAAACAGCGCCCGGGCGCGAAGGTATATGAGCTCGATGAGCTGCGGGCGCAAGCCGACCCGCGCAAGATCGAGCAACTCGCCGCGGCCTTTGTGGCTGCGGAGCGACCCTTGATCGCCGGTGGTGATGGCATTTTTTGGTCGGATGCAAGCGCGGAACTGCGAGAGTTGGCCGAGTTGACTCATACGCCGGTTTACTGCCGCCGCGCCGGGCAAGGGGCCTTGGATGAAGCCCACCCCCTGGCAATTCGAGGTGCATGGAAGAAACCGTTTACCGGGAGCGCGGATTTAGTCGTGGCGATCGGTTTTCGTTTTTGGAGTGGTGAGAAATTCGGTCAACCCCCGACTTGGACGGACCAGGCAAGCTATGTCCAGATCGATACCGATCCCCAGCGGATCGGTTGGCATGTGCCGGCCGAACTCGGGATCATCGGCGATCCCAAGCTCGTCATGCGGCAACTAATCGATTTTATTCGTATCCATGAGATCGATTTCGCTGCGAAACAGGAGAGCGCATGGCTGCAGCAAGTCGGCACGGCACGGGCAAACTTCGCCGCGACGATCGAGGCGCGTGCGCAAGCGACTCATGACGAAGTACCGGTGCATCCCGATCGTCTCATCAAGGAGATGACTGAAGTGATCGACGACGACGCGACGATCATCGTCGATAGTTTCACCTTGAGCGGCTATACAAGCCAGTGGTTTACTGCTCACCAGATGGGCCAGATCGTCGATGCCGGACCGTTGGCACCGGTGGGACACGGCGTTGGCATGGGTATTGGTGCGCAGCTCGCGCGCCCTGGTAAACAGGTTGTCGTGATTTCGGGTGACGGTGGCCTCGGCATCGGTGGCATGGATTTGGAGAGCGCCGCAAAATACGATATCCCGATCGTTTGCCTACTGTGGAATAATAGTTCCTGGGGACCCGCGTTTGAATCAATGCCGGTACTGGCGGGCAAAACCGATCCCTTCGATATGTTGCCCGATATTCGCTACGACAAAGTTTTTGCGCCCATGGGCGTGCATACCGAGCACGTCGCCGGACCGGCAGACGTCAAAGTCGCACTCGAGCGTGCGTTGGCTTCGGGGCGTCCCGCCCTAATCAACGTTGTCGGTGATAAAAAGTACGGGCACCCGTCCTTGGGCGGAAACTTGCTCGGTTCGACGCAGCTATAAACCGCGCGCCGCGACGCGCCGGCTTGTGCCGGCATCGGCGCCGTGTGCGTTAGTGCCGGGCTAATCGCGCGCCGCTGGCGGCTGGTAAGCACCGTAGCGAGCGTCAAGAACTGGCGTCAGGCCTTTGACGCCGTTGCCGTTTGCACCGCAGGCAGTGCTCGCTGGACGCCTAATTTCAAAGAGATAAGGTCCTGGCATAAACCTTGCTCCCTTACACGCAAGTTAATTTCGAAGCGCGTGAGCGACGGGAGCATTGCCCGCCATGGGCCGGGGTGAAGAACACGACACGGAACAATTAGCGGCGGCATTTGCTGAGTTTGAAAGAACGTCTGAGCATTTGTCGCGCTGCTATCGCGATTTGGAAATGCGCGTCGCCGAACTTACCGCTGCATTAGGTCAATCGCGTCAACGGCTCGACCAAGAACTGCAAGAGAAAGCACAGCTCACTGCGCGCCTAAGCTCATTGCTCGATGCCCTACCCGCCGGTGTCGTCGTGCTCGATAGTAGCGGTTGCGTGCAGTCGTTAAATCCCACGGCTACCGATTTGCTCGGCGATATCCCGCTCGGAACCGCCTGGGGCGACATCGTTATGCGGCTAGTGGCGCCGCGCCCCGACGACGGTCACGATGTTTCGCTACGCAATGGCCGACGGGTCAATGTCGCGACCGAGGCGTTGCGGGGTGAACCGGGGCAGATCGTTTTGCTCAACGATGTGACCGAGACCCGGCGTTTGCAGGACCTCGTCGAACACCACCGACGTTTATCGGCAAAAACAGAAATGGCGGCTGCCTTAGCACATCAAATTCGCACCCCCTTGGCGACGGCCTTGTTGCATCTGTCTAACCTCGACCGTCACATCGATGATGCTGAGCGGCGCGATCGTTCTGTGACGAAAGCAAAGGACAGTTTGCGCCAGCTCGAACGCCTAGTGGAAGACATGCTGACGTTTGCCCGCGGTGGGGTTTTCGAGCACAGCACGCTACGAGTTCCGGACTTACTCAATGACATCGAACAGGCTGTCGGTAACCTAACAAAGAACATCGATTTCAAGTTGGGCGACGTCACTGCTGTGGAGGACACCTGCGTCGCCGGTAATCACACGGCTTTGCTCAGTCTTATGCAGAACCTTATTAACAACGCCCAACACGCGGCGTCGGATGGTGTGCGCTTGTGCTTGGAGGTCATCAGAGATGAGCGTTTTATTCATTTTCGCTTTGCAGATAACGGTCCTGGCATCGAGCCACGTCATGTGCAAACGATTTTTGAGCCGTTTTTCACGACGCATAAATCCGGCACCGGCTTAGGTCTCTCGGTCGCAAAGGCGATCGCGCGTGCCCACCGCGGTGATCTCGTTTTAGACACCAGTTATGAGCATGGCGCGTGTTTTGTGCTCAGCTTGCCGGTCGCGATACCTGTACCCGCGGCGCCCAACGCGCCGTGCCTCGCAGGTGCCGCGGATGCGGTTGCCTAGCGCGATGGGGAGCGCAAGCAAATATGCCGAAGAACATGCGGGAAAACACGCCGGCACCGTAATGATCGTTGAAGACGATCAAGATCTATGCGAGGCGTTGTGCGAAACGGCGGCCTTAGCTGGTTATCGCGTTCTTTCGGCTGCCGACGGCGAAGCGTGTCTACGTGAGCTCGGCGAGGAATCCGTCGACGTCATCGTTACCGATGTGCAAATGGCACCCATGGACGGATTGACTTTGTTGCAAAACATACGGCGTCGCTCTCGTGACTTACCGGTACTGCTCATGACCGCCTACGGCACGATCGATAGCGCGATTGCGGCGATGAAAAACGGTGCAAACGACTATTTGATCAAACCATTCGAGAGCGAAGTATTGATCGCGAATCTCGCACAGTGGTTGCAAAACCCCGCAGCGGATCAAGACGTTCCATTGGTTGCGGTCGATCCCGTAACCCAGCAGGTTGTGGACTTGGCCAGGCGCGTGGCCCCAAGCGATGCCGCGGTGATGATTACGGGCGAATCTGGCGTCGGCAAGGAAGTTTTTTTCCGCCTGATACATGCTGCATCGAGCCGCGCACAGCGCCGACCCGTCGCCATCAACTGCGCTGCGATCCCCGATAACATGCTGGAAGCGGTGCTCTTCGGGCATGAGAAAGGCGCTTTTACGGGGGCCCATAAAGCGATGCCCGGAAAATTCGAACAGGCACAACATAGCACGCTATTGCTCGACGAAATTTCGGAAATGAGCCTGCCGTTGCAAGTAAAACTGTTGCGTGTTTTACAGGAAAAACAAGTGGAGCGCTTAGGGTCCCAAGAAATGATCGAGCTCGATGTGCGCATAGTCGCGACGTCGAATCGTGACTTGGCGGCTGAGGTTGCCGCGGGGCGGTTTCGCGAGGATCTTTATTATCGACTCAATGTTTTTCCTTTGCATATTCCGCCACTACGCGAACGTCCCGGCGATATCGTGCCGCTTGCAGAATTTCTCCTCACGCGCGCCGCACAGAGTTTAAAACAGGTCATACCAGACTTGGCGCCAGCTACCCGTGGGGCTTTAGTTTCGCACGCTTGGCCGGGAAATGTGCGCGAAATGGACAATGTCATGCAACGCGCCCTGGTGTTGCACGGCGGTAAGGTGATCGAACCCGTGGATTTGCTGTTCGAGGAAAGCATGACTGCCCGCGAAACGGTGCTCAACGAACCACAAGACGAGGCCAATGAATCCTTGGGTAGTGATCTCAAAGATCACGAACGACGTTTGATCTTAAGCGCGCTTGCTGAAGGCCAAGGGTCGCGTAAGTACGCGGCGGAAAAACTCGGTCTCAGCCCGCGTACATTGCGCTACAAAATCGCGCGTATGCGTGCCGATGGGATCGACGTTCCAGATGCTTAACAAGGTCAGCGGAGAACCACAATGAGTGCGATCAATGGTAACGATTTGCTGGTCCAAATGCGCGCACTCGCGGCGCGCAGCCAAGGGCTCGAACCCTATGTCGCACCTGCACAGGAGTCGCAAGGCTTCGGCAGCTTACTTAAATCCGCCGTCGATCACGTCAACGAGGCGCAACGGACGGCCGGCGAATTAACGGCCGCGTTCGAACGAGGTGAAGCGGACGCCGATGTTGCATCCGTGATGGTTGCGATGCAGAAGGCCAATATTTCGTTTCAAGCTGCTATGCAGGTGCGGAACCGACTCGTCAGTGCCTACCAAGACATCATGAATATGCCGATCTGAATATGACTGTTAACGTGGTTCAATAACTGCCATGGCTGACGCGACTGTCTACGTAGAGCAAAACTCGCCCGCGGCGATCCTGCGGCAGATCGGTATGTTGGTTGGCATTGCGGCGAGCGTCGCGCTCGGGGCCTATGTCGTGATGTGGGCGCGGACACCAAACTTCGAGTTACTCTACTCCGATCTTTCGGATCGCGATATCGCGGCGGTGATGGACGCCTTAACGAGTGCGCAGATCCCCCACCGCATTAATCACGAATCGGGTGCGATACTCGTTGCGGCCGGCGAGGTCGACGACGCACGTTTGCAGCTCGCGGCCGCGGGCTTGCCGAAAAGCGCGGGTTTGGGTTTTGAGTTACTCGACGAACAAGAAGCTTTCGGCACCAGTCAGTTTCTTGAAAAAGCGCGCTATCAGCGCGCCATCGAGGGCGAGTTAGCGCGTTCGATCACGAGCATAAGAAATGTGCGCGCCGCGCGTGTACATCTCGGGATACCGCAACAGACAGTCTTCGCGCGGGCGCGCAAAGAACCAAGTGCCTCGGTCGTGCTCGATCTCTACAATGGGCGTAGCCTAGAGCCATCCCAAGTCGCCGCGATCGCTCATCTGGTATCCGCGAGCGTGCCCAACCTACCGCTTGCGAAAGTTACCATCGTCGATCAAAACGGTGCGCTGCTCACCGATCAAATGGGCAGTGACGACATGCGCATCACCGCCCAACGCTTTGATTATACGCGCCGCTTGGAGGCGTCCTACGTCGATCGCATCGAGGCGATATTGACCCCACTAGTGGGACCGGACGGGGTGCGCGCGCAGGTCACTGCGGATTTAGATTTCACCACCACGGAACAAACCCGGGAAAGCTTCAACCCCGATTTGCCTGCCGTGCGTAGTGAGCGCTTGTTGCAAGAAGAACGTAGCGGCGCGGGTGCGGGCGGCGTGCCGGGCGCTTTATCGAATGTCCCGCCCACGGCCGCCACCGCCCCCGAACAGGCTACGGGCGCGGGCGCCACCGGTGACGCCGATGCCGCGACCAACCCGGGTAACCGACGTTCGCAAACCACGCGGAACTACGAACTCGATCGCACCATCAGCCATGTCAAGCCGTCGCTGGGTACTATTCGCCGACTGTCGGTCGCGGTTGTTGTAAAAGATGCGGCGTCGACACCGAGCGCCACGGCGGCACCCGAGGAAGATAGCGAGCCACCGCTCGAAGAGGAGGCCGCGACCACGCCTGGCGCTTACACCGCGGAGCAGATCGAGCGCATGACCCAGCTAGTAAAAGAGGCGATCGGTTTCGATGCCATGCGCGGCGATACGGTGAGCGTTACCGGCGCGCCATTTCTCGCGCCGCCCACGCCGGAACCGTTGCCCGAACCACCGATTTGGCAGCAACCCTGGGTGTGGAACGTCGCCAAGCAAATCATGGGCGGCTTGTTCGTGTTGTTGCTGCTGTTCGGTGTGCTGCGGCCGGCGATGAAGAATCTCATGGCGAAACAGATCCGCGCCTCGGACGGTAACACGGCTAACGCGACCGGCGGGGCGGACCAGGCGGCTCTGCCGCCTGGTGCGAACGCCGGCGGCGCAACCCAGGGTGCGTCGGGTGCAGCCGGCCAAGTGAAGATGTTGCCGACCATGGAAAAACCCAAGGATCTCGATCAGATCAAAGAATTCGTCAATCAAGAACCCCGCGTGGCCGCGCAAGTCGTGCGTAACTGGGTGGGTGAATAAACGTGGCCACCGGCGCGCCCCTATTGAGCGGCGTCGACAAGGCCGCGGTATTCTTAATGAGCCTAGGCGAGCCGGTGGCGGCGCAAGTCATTAAGCACTTGGGGCCCCGCGAAGTGCAGAAAATCGGCATGGCGATGGCGTCGCTGCAAAATGTCTCGCGCGACATGGTCGCAACGACACTCGAAGAGTTTGTCGTGACGATTCAAAAGCAAACGGCGATTGGGATCGGCAGCGATGAATATATTCGCAATGTTTTGGTGCATGCCCTCGGCGAAGACAAAGCGAAGTCGATGATCGATCGCATCGTCGCCGGCGGTAATACTAAAGCGCTTGAATCACTCAAGTGGATGGATCCCAAGAGCGTCGTTGAACTCATCCGCTACGAGCATCCACAAATTCAGGCGATCGTATTGTCTTATCTAGACAGTGACCAAGCTGCGTCAATTCTGTGTGTTTTGCCCGAAAACATGCGTTCCGATCTATTGATGCGAGTGGCGACCCTCGATGGTATTCAACCTGCGGCGATGAAAGAACTCAATGACATGCTCGAAGTGCAGTTGCGCGATAACGATGGTGCTTCCGGTGGAGGTCCCGCGTCTTTGGGTGGACTCAAAGCGGCCGCGGAAATCTTAAATCTCGTCGATCGCAGTATCGAGGCCAAAATTAGCGATCAAATCAACGAAGTCGATACCGATCTAGCTGTTGGTATTCAAGACTTGATGTTCACGTTTGACAATTTAGTCGATGTCGACGATCGCGGCATTCAAACTTTGTTGCGGGAAATCTCGACGGAAAATCTGGTGCTAGCCCTCAAGGGTACGGACGATACGCTGAGGGAGAAGATTTTCGCCAACATGTCTTCGCGCGCTGCCGATATGCTGCGCGACGATCTCGAAGCGAAAGGACCGGTGAAGCTCTCCGAAGTCGAGCTCGCCCAGAAAGAAATCATTACTGTTGCGCGGCGCTTAGCCGACGAGGGACAGTTGAGCCTCGGGGGCGCGGGTGGTGAGGAGATGTTGTAGATGAGTCGCGTGCTAGACGGCACCGACAATCCATCCGCAACGACGTTCGAGCTACCTGCGGTCGAAGGTCCTATCGTTGGTGAGAACGCGATCGTCGAACCACACGAAATGCCAACGGCGCGCGACCTAGAAGCGCTCCAAGAGCAGGCTTACAAAGAAGGTTTTGAATTAGGTTATCGCGCCGGTTTCGAGAACGGCCAAGAGGATGTTGCGAAACTTATTCAACGTTGGCACGGCTTAATCGCACAGCTTGAGGCCCCGTTCGCGGAATTGGACGATGAAGTCGTGCACGCACTGGGCGAACTTGCGTTGCAAATTTCCCGACATATCGTGCGCCGTGAGTTACATACTAACCCGGGCGAAGTGGTCGCGGTCGTGCGCGAAACAATTAGTCACTTACCTTCTTCGGCACGCAATGTGCGGGTACGACTGCATCCGGAAGACCTCGAATTGGTGGAATCGGCGCTCGCGATGAAGGACGAATCCCAAGGTTGGCGTCTCGAGGCCGATCCCTTGCTCACCCGCGGCGGTTGCGCGATCGATACCGAGACTTCACGTATCGACGCCTCGGTCGAAACCCGTATCGCAGCGCTCGCCTCGCGCATGCTGGGCGGCGAGCGGGAGAGCGACCGTGAACCATGAGCAACGCGCTATAGACAGGTGGAAGCCCGCCCTTACAACGTTTGCCGAGCGTCTCACCACGCCCCCCCCGATCATCGTCGAAGGCAAGCTCACGCGCATGGTGGGGTTGACCTTGGAGGCGGTCGGTTGCGAAGCCGCGATCGGTGATCGCTGCGTGGTCGTTAACCGTGCGGGAGACCGTCTCGATACCGAAGTTGTCGGTTTTGCCGGGGAGAGCGTCTTCCTGATGCCGACAGGCGCGTTGCGGGGTTTGGCGCCTAATGCGCGGGTGATTCCGCGGCGCGGATCCGGAAACGTCGCGGTCGGCGAAGCCTTGCTGGGGCGGGTTATCGATGGTGCTGGCGATCCACTCGATGGCGGCGGTGAGCTCGCGCTCCACCATACCCGCCCGCTTTATGGCGCGCCGACGAACCCCCTGCAACGTCGCCCGATCCGAGACACGCTCGATGTCGGTGTGCGTTCCATCAATGCATTGCTAAGCGTCGGTCGTGGCCAGCGCATCGGGCTGTTCGCGCCTAGCGGGGTCGGCAAAAGTGTGTTGCTCGGCATGATGACACGCTTCACCGAAGCCGATGTCATCGTCGTAGGCTTGATCGGCGAGCGCGGGCGTGAGGTGCAAGAATTTGTCGAAGACATCCTCGGCCAAGAAGGTTTAGGGCGCGCGGTAGTGGTCGCAACGCCCGCCGATAACCCACCCTTGATGCGCATGCACGGGGCCGCCATCGCCACGAGTATCGCTGAGTATTTTCGCGATCAAGGCCAGCACGTCTTGTTGCTGATGGATTCTTTGACCCGCTATGCGCAAGCGCACCGTGAGATCGCTCTGACCATCGGTGAACCGCCTGCGACGCGCGGTTATCCGCCGTCGGTATTTGCACGCTTACCGCAACTCGTCGAGCGCGCCGGTACGGGGTTTCGCGGCCAAGGTTCGATTACCGCGTTTTACACCGTCTTAACCGAGGCTGGTGATGCCAATGATCCCGTCGCCGATTGCGCGCGCGCAATTCTCGATGGACATATCCTGCTGTCGCGCTCATTGGCGGAGAGTGATATTTATCCTGCGGTCGATATCGAGGCATCGATCAGTCGCACGATGACGCAAACCGTCTCCGAGGAGCATTTGCTAATGGCGCGTACGTTTCGCCATTACTATTCGTTGTACGAGCAAAACCAGGACTTGTTCAATGTCGGCGCTTACCAAGCAGGCGCAAACAAGGAACTTGATCGCGCGGTGCAACTACGCCCAAGCTTTTTGCAATTCTTGCGTCAAGATAAAAACGCGGCTGTTGATCTTGCATCTTCCATTGCCGCACTGAAGTCGGTGTTGATGGCGGCAGTCACCGAAACGGCGGGTGATCAACAGCCGTCGTGACTAAGAGCCAACGCCTGCGCCGTATCGCGAAACTATCTGACACGGAGGAGAGAGTCGCGGCGCAAAATCTTGCCGAAGCACACGAGGTACTGCAACGCGGTCAGCAACAGCTACGCGAGATGACCGCGTATCGCCGTGAATATCAAGCCCAACTCAACGAGCTCAATGCCGTGATGGATGGCGCTGAGGCGCGCCGTCTAACAGAATTCTTACAGCGCATCGATCAAGTCATCGCCGAGCTTGAGAGCAAGCTGAGCGGTGCCGAGGAACATTACGGACAATGCCGCATCGAGTGGTTGCAAAGGCGCAAACGTGGCCGTGCGCTCGGCGAAATCATCACCCGCACTGCCACCCAGGAAGCGCAGCGGCACGCCCAAGTGGAACAAGTAGAATTAGACGACCAGCACGGACGCAAGCGCTAGCAGTCGCGCAGCCCCGCATCAACCGATCGCCGCCCAGGCACCTTTTTTCAGTTGTGCATCGAAATATGCGATGGTTTTTTGCAGCCCCGCTTCGAGGCCGCAAACCGGTTCCCAACCGAGCGCTTCGCGGGCGCGCCCGATGTCGGGACAGCGTTGTTTAGGGTCGTCGCTCGGCAGCGCTTTGAAACATAATTTTGAACCTGAGCCGGTTGAGTCAATGATGCGCTCGGCGAGTTCGCGGATCGTGAACTCGACGGGGTTGCCTAAATTGATCGGGCCGGTGATGTCGTCGGGTGAAGTCATTAGGCGCATGAGACCGTCGATCAAATCGCTGACATAGCAAAATGAACGGGTCTGAGAGCCGTCGCCGTAGATCGTGATCGGTTCACCGCGCAGCGCCTGAATAATAAAATTCGACACGACACGGCCGTCTTGTGGGTGCATCCGCGGCCCATAAGTATTGAATATGCGCGCTACTTTTATTTTCACTTGATGTTGGCGGTGATAGTCGAAGAACAAGGTCTCCGCGCAGCGCTTACCTTCGTCATAGCACGCGCGCAAACCAATCGGATTCGTATGTCCCCAATAGTTCTCGTTTTGTGGGTGTTCGGTGGGGTCGCCATAGACTTCGCTGGTTGAGGCTTGCAAAATCTTTGCGCCGATGCGTTTCGCCAAGCCGAGCATGTTGATGGCGCCGTGCACGCTGGTTTTTGTCGTTTGCACGGGATCGTACTGATAGTGAATGGGTGATGCGGGGCAGGCGAGGTTATAGACTTGATCGGCCTCGACGTACAAGGGAAACGTAATATCGTGGCGCATGAGTTCAAAATAGGGGCTGTCGAGCAAGGCGACGACATTGTCCTTGGCGCCGGTATAGAAGTTATCGACGCACAGCAGGTCGTGGCCGGCTGCGGCTAGCGCATCACACAAATGCGAGCCGAGAAAACCCGCACCGCCGGTGACGACGATGCGCTGGCGCACCGCGATCGGTAGCGTGCTCGGTGGTTTAGTGCTCATGGCAGACCCCTTGTCTTTTGGCATCGACTTTGCAATGCATGTTTACCCCCTGGGTGCGGTGATGTTGGTATGCTTAGCGGCCTTTCGCAAGCCACACTGCACGTGTTTATCCCGGCGCCGGTCAAACGCCAGGGCCGGGGGGCCGTCGCGGGGCCCCGGCTGGCATAGCGCTTGCAGCATGGTGGTTAAGCTAACTCGAGAATTACACCATGGTCGACCAGCCGGTCCTCGCACTGCTCCAACCTCAAACCAGTCCCCAAGGTAAAATCGGTAATGATATTAATCAGTTACAATTGGCTGGGATGGCTGATCCACAAACCGGCATGTTTGCGCAAGTCTACCAACAGTTGCTGATCGCCCGTGATGCAGCACGGCACGCCAACCTCGATGCGGCAATCTTTACCGCACCCCCGTCTTTGGCAGCTACTTTGTTGCCGCCGGATCCGGACGCGGCAGCGGTCGCCGCCGAGCTGCTCGCCCCGGTAGCATTAGGGGACGCCGAGTTGGACGTCATGGCGGCTGAGGAGCCACGCGCCACGCCCAGCTTGGTGCCGCCGGGCCTGGTCATTGACGCGACGCCGCCGATACCGTCCCGCGGGTCGGTGGCACCGGAAAGCAGCGCCACATTGGCGCGGAGCGCGGTCGTTCCAGCGAGCACGCCGCTGCCGGTGGTACCAGCAGACCCGGTACAGCCGCAAACACCAGCGCCGGTCGTAGCACCGGCCGCGATCGATTTTACGGCGTTAGCGCGCGCCGGCGATGAACTACCGCAGCGGGTGGATACGCCCACGGCAGCGACGACGATTACGAGTGCCACGAGCGAGGTCGCGGTCACCCGTGCCGATAGCCGCCCCCCGCTGAGCCAACCGACCCCGGTAAGCCACCCGCGTTTTTCTGAGAACCTCAACAGTCAAGTTCTCATGCTCGCACGCGGTGGCTTGCACGAGGCAAAGATTAATCTCAATCCGCCGGAGCTCGGTCCCCTAGAAGTGCGGATTTCGATGCGTCATGACGAGGCGCTCGTCCAGCTCGCCGCGCATAACCCTGGGGTGCGCGACACCCTCGAACAAGCGCTACCGCGTTTGCGCGAGCTCTTTAGTGACGCCGGGATCCGCTTAGGCGAGTCGGCGGTCTTTGATCAACTACCGCAACGCGAAGGTCGCGCGGATCACCAGCTGGCCGAGCTTAAAGCGCAAGCATGGCAGCTAGATATCGACGAAGTACCGCTCGATCAGCTCGAGCAAACATTGTCCCCACACCTTCAAGTGAGGCTCATCGACGCCTACGTTTGAGCGGCGGCGCGGCGCGCCCGTCAAGCCTCTGGCGTATCCCTCCGCATCACTGCGTAGGTCGCTGTCAATTCCTTGTCATCGCGAGCAGGCGGGGGCAATAAGTGGTTGAAACCCTGACCCTCTGGGTGGTGGCATGGCGCTTGCTACCCCTTCCATATCACGTGCTAGGTATTATTTCCCGAGGAGTACGTTATGGCAGAGGCCGCCGCGGAAGAGGTTGAAGAGAAAGGCTCCAGCAAAAAGCTGATCATCATCGTCGCTGCCGTTGTATTGCTAGTGGGTATCGCTGTCGGCGCGACCCTGATGATGATGGGCGGCGGTGAGGAAGCGCTCGCCGACGGCGAAGTCGTCGAAGAAGAAGCGCCGCCCGAGCCGATTTACGTTCCCCTCAATCCCGCCTTTGTCGTTAATTTTCACGACAAAAGACAACGCACGAAATTTCTCAAGGCAGAACTCAGTGTCGCGAGCACCGAAGACGACGCCCAAGAGCTGATTGAAAAGCACATGCCGGCCATTCGCAACGTGCTCGTGTTGCTGCTCAGCCGCCAGATCTACGATGATCTGATGACCCACGAAGGCAAAGAAAAGTTACGCGCGGATGCCTTGTCGGAAGTGCAAGGCGTGTTGGAGCAGCAAGCCGGCACGCCGATCGTATCGGATCTGTTTTTCTCCAGCCTCGTGATGCAGTAAGCCGCGATGGCGAACGCAGATATTCTCTCGCAGGACGAAATCGACGCGCTGTTATCTGGCGTTGATAACGGCGACGTCGAGACCGAAGTCGCCGAAGAAGTGGTCGAAGTGGACGGCGTGCGTCCCTACGATTTTGCGAGCCAGGATCGCATCGTGCGCGGTCGTTTGCCCACCTTAGACATGATCAACGAACGCTTTGCACGCACGCTGAGATTGCGATTGTTTTCGATGTTGCGGCGCTCTCCGATTGTGTCGGTCGAAGGCGTGCAAATGATGAAGTTCGGCGAATACGTGCACACGCTGTTGATGCCGTCGAATCTCAACATCGTCAAAATGCAACCACTGCGCGGCACCGGGCTGGTGGTATGCAACCCAAAGCTCGTATTCTCGCTAGTTGATTGTTTTTTCGGCGGCCTCGGTCGGTTTCACACCAAAATAGAAGGTCGCGATTTCACCGGTACCGAAATGCGCATCGTCCGGCGTTTGATCGATTTTGTATTCGATGCGCTGCACGATGCATGGGAACCGGTGTTGCCAGTCAACTGTGAACTGATCGGATCAGAAATGAATCCCCAGTTCGCGAATATCGTCGGGCCGAGTGAAGTGGTCGTCGTATCGACGTTTCACGTCGAACTCGAAGGTGGCTCAGGTTATCTGCACGTAACCCTCCCCTACACCATGTTGGAACCCCTACGTAATATGACCGATGCGAATTTGCCAGGCGATAGCGGTGATCAAGATGCGCAGTGGAATCGCATGTTACAGCATGAGATCAAAGATGCGCCCATTGAGATCACGTCGACATTGACGCATTCCGAATTGACATTACGGGACGTGCTTCGTTTTCAGACGGGCGATATTTTGGCGCTCGACTTATCTACAACGGCGGAAGCCGCGGTCGATCAGGTGCCGGTGTTTCGCGGTCACTACGGCGTGTCCCGCGGGAATTTAGCGTTGAAGGTGACGGAGATGTTACACCATGGATCGAATACGTGAAGCGCGAAGATTGGGAGAGTAGAAGATGAGCGAAACCGACGAAGCGGTTGATCAAGACGCGATGGCCGACGAGTGGGCCGCAGCGCTGGAAGAACAAGGCGCACCCGAGGGTGAAGAATCCGCGGGTGAAGCGGCGGCGCCGACCGATGCTGCCATCGAAGCCCCGGCCGAGGCCAACAACGCCGCCACGGAGCGCGTCGCGACCGCACCGATCGAAGAGCTACAGTCCGAGCCCGGCGGCACGCACGGGGCCGGCGCTGATCTCGACTCGATCCTCGATATCCCAGTATCGCTGTCAGTCGAGATTGGGCGCACGAAACTCGATATTCGCAACTTGTTGCAATTGAACCAGGGCTCCGTTGTCGAGTTGGATCGCCTTGCGGGAGAGCCCTTGGACGTCATGGTTAACGGCACTTTGGTGGCACGGGGGGAAGTCGTAGTCATGAATGAGAAATTCGGGATCCGGCTCACCGACGTCGTCAGTGCGCACGAGCGCGTTAATCGTCTCCGCTAACGGGCATGACCGCAGCGTCATTTCCCGCCGCCATCGTCACGCGCTTCGCCGCGCTGCTCTACCCCGTTGTGGCGAGCCGATCAGTTGCCGCAGCAGAGATGCCACTGGTGCCCGGTGCGGTTCTCAACACGGCCCGCATCATGGAGGTACTCGGCGGGCTCGCATTGGTGCTGCTTTTAATCGTTGCGCTTGCTTATCTAAGCCAGCGCGTAGGTCGCTTACAACATCGACGCGGTCAGCATATACAGATCCTCGAAGGTTTGCCCTTGAGCACGCGTGAGCGTTTGCTATTAGTCGATGTCGATGGTGAGCGTGTGCTGCTGGGTGTGAGCGGCGGTCACATTGAACGCTTGCACGTTTGTGCCCAGCGCAGCGACTTCCCAGCGCAGCTACACGATGCTATCGGTACGGATCAGCAGCGCGCTCTCGGGTGATTAAGCGGCTCTTCACCATCACCTTGCTATGTGCTTGCGCGCAGGTAGCGCAAGCACAGACCGGGTTTGAGGCGCTCTCGGTAGCCACGAACGCAGACGGCACACAAACCTATTCCTTGACCCTGCAAGTCATGGCGTTGATGACGGCATTAACGCTATTGCCGGCATTAATTTTGGCGATGACGGCGTTTACGCGCATCATTATCGTGTTGGCGATCTTACGCCAAGCGATCGGCGCCGCGCAGACGCCATCCAGTCAGGTGCTGATTGCTTTGGCGCTGTTTATGACAGCGTTCGTGATGACGCCGGTCATCGATCAAGTCTATGACGACGCGGTGCGGCCCTACATCGACGACGAGATCAACGCGACAGATGCTCTCCAGCGAGCCTCGGCGCCAATGCGCGAGTTTATGTTGGCACAGACGCGTGAAACCGATCTGACATTATTTGCAGAGATCGCGCACAATGATAGCTTTGACGAACCGCAAGATGCGCCGTTTTCGATTCTCGTGCCGGCGTTTGTCACCAGTGAACTGAAAACCGCATTTCAAATTGGTTTTCTCGTGTTTATCCCTTTTTTGGTCATCGACCTCGTTGTCGCGAGCATTTTGATCTCTATGGGCATGATGATGCTATCACCGTTGATGATTTCTCTGCCATTCAAAATCATGTTGTTCGTGCTTGTCGATGGTTGGGCTCTAGTGATTGGTTCACTAGCGGCCAGTTTTTACGTGTGAGTAACAAAAATGACCCCAGAACTCGTAATCAGTATCGGTGAACGTGCCCTCGAATTAACCATACTACTAATGCTCATTCTATTAGTGCCGGCTTTAGTGGTCGGTTTAGCAGTGAGCGTGTTCCAAGCGGCGACACAAGTGAATGAAATGACTTTGAGCTTTATTCCAAAGTTACTGGTCACCGTTCTTGTATTGATGGTTGCCGGTCCGTTTATTATAAAGTTGTTGATGAACTATACCGTGCGACTCTATGAGGCGATTCCCGGACTGATCGGCTAGCGCGTCAAAACCTCGAGCGAGAGCGATGATCACGTTCACAGATGCGCAACTATTGAAATGGTTGGTGACCTGGTGGTGGCCGTTCTTGCGTATTACGGGTTTCGTCATGGCAGCCCCTTTCATCGGTACGCGGACGGTACCCGCACGCGCCAGAATGATGATCGCGATCGGTATCGCGGTGGTGCTGGCGCCGGTCATTTCGGTGACGACGACGATTGCACCCGCGAGTGCCGAGGGTTTGTTTGTCGCCGCCCAACAAGTGTTTATCGGCGTGTTATTGGGGTTGACGCTGCGCTTCTTGTTGCTCGCTTTGGAATTGGCAGGCCAAGTTATCGCCATGCAGATGGGGCTCGGGTTTGCGGCCATGGTTGACCCCCAGACGGGTGCCCAAGTTCCCGTTGTTAGTCAAACCTATATCTTGCTCGCGACCTTATTGTTTTTTGCTTCCAACGGCCATTTATTGTTGGTGAGTTTGATCGCCGACAGTTTCGCACTATTGCCGGTCGGGACTAGCGGCATTTCGCGCGCTGGCTTGGCCGACGTCATGCTGTGGTCGGGGCAGGTTTTCGCGCAAGCACTCATTATCGCTTTACCGATGGTGGTGGCACTGCTGATCGTCAATGTCGCGGTCGGTGTGATGGGGCGCGCCTCGCCACAATTGAATATTTTCGCGGTTGGATTCCCCGTCATGATCCTCTTCGGAATGGGCATGATTCTAACCTTGCTAGACACACTCCCATCGCAAGTAAATAACATTCTGCGCGGTGCTATTCAGGCAGCGCAGCAACTGCTGAGCACGCGGTGACGGCGTGGCAGAGAATCAAGACGGGCAAGAACGAAGCGAAGAGGCGACGCCAAAAAAGCGGAGCGAAGCGCGTGAAAAGGGCCAAATTCCGCGCTCGCGGGAACTAACGACGATGTTGATTTTGATCGGCTCCGCCGGGGCGCTTTATCTCAGTACCGGCGCCGCCGTCGATGGTCTGCGTAGTGTCATGGCCGCGTGTTTTACGTTGATCGCCACCGCGCCGGCGCAGGAACAGGTTTTGATCGGGGTGCTCGGTACCGCAGTTGCAAATGGTTTTATCGCGTTTCTGCCGTTTTTTGCGCTCGCGATATTGATCGCGTTGTTCGGTCCGGCCTTACTCGGTGGGTGGGCGTGGAGCGGCTCGGGGGTCGTGCCGAAGTTTTCAAAAGTCGATCCCATCAAGGGGTTTAAGCGGTTGTTTAGTCTCAACAGTGTCGTTGAGACGCTTAAGTCGGTCGCAAAATTTCTGCTGGTGCTGTTGTGTGCCATCGTTGCGTTGCGGCTGGAACTCAAAGAAGTCATGAATCTCGCGGTGATCAACGTAGATGTGGGCATGGCGCGGGGTCTGGAGATCTGTGGACGCTCGTTCTTGCTCATCGCCTCGGCGACGATTGTCATTGCGCTCGTCGATGTTCCTTTTCAGCTCTGGGACCACGGTCGTAAGTTGCGGATGACGAAAACCGAAGTCCGCGACGAATTGAAACAGCACGAAGGATCGCCGGAGACACGCGGTCGGATCCGTAATTTGCAACTCGAAATGGCGCAGCGGCGCATGATGGAGGAAGTGCCACAGGCCGACGTCGTCATTACCAACCCCACGCACTACGCAGTGGCATTGCGTTTCGATGAAACAGCAATGGCGGCCCCACGCCTGGTCGCGAAAGGCCCCGATCTGGTCGCATTTCGAATTCGCGAGATCGCGCAACACTACGGCGTCAGCGTGGTCGCGGCGCCACATTTGGCCCGCGCGTTGTATTTCACGACCAAACTCAACGGTGAAATACCAGCGGGGCTTTATGTGGCCGTGGCGCAAGTGCTGGCCTACGTCTATCAACTGAAACGTCACGGTGCGGGGACGCCGCCGGTTGTACTCCCGCGGGACTTGCCGATTCCACCTGAATACCAATTCTAATCATCGAGACCATGGCCTTTCCCGCGACACAGTTCCTTAATTCCCAGTTTTTGCGCAGCGTCTATGCGCAGGGCCTCGGTGCGCCCTTGTTGCTGTTGATCATCCTCGCAATGATGGTGCTGCCCTTGCCGGCGCTGCTGCTCGACGTGTTGTTTACCTTCAATATTTCGCTTGCCATCGTGGTGTTGCTCGCCGGTGTGTATTCGCGGCGACCGCTCGATTTCGCCGCTTTCCCGACGATTCTTTTGGTCGCAACCTTGCTGCGCTTAGGCTTGAATATTGCCTCCACCCGGGTGGTGCTGTTGAAAGGCCATGAGGGCACGGACGCCGCTGGGCATGTCATTCAGGCGTTTGGCGATTTTGTCGTTGGCGGCAACTACGCCGTGGGCTTTGTCGTCTTCGCGATCCTCGTCATCATAAATTTTGTCGTGATCACAAAAGGCGCAGGTCGCATTTCAGAGGTCAGCGCGCGCTTTACCTTGGATGCCATGCCAGGTAAGCAAATGGCCATCGACGCCGATTTGAACGCCGGGATAATCAACCAGGATGAAGCGAAAACACGCCGCGCTGATGTCGCGCAAGAAGCGGATTTCTACGGCGCCATGGATGGCGCGAGCAAATTTGTGCGCGGCGACGCCGTTGCCGGCATCTTGATCTTATTTATCAATATTCTTGGCGGCCTCGTCATTGGTTCGACGCAGCACGGTATGCCGATGGCCGACGCCGCACGTGTATTCACCTTGTTGACGATCGGTGACGGCCTGGTCGCACAAATACCGTCGCTACTCTTGGCGACCGCCTCGGCGATGATGGTCACGCGGGTGTCGGCCGAGCACGACATGGGCCAACAAGTCACCTCGCAGCTATTTGATAATCCCAAAACCTTGGGCGTAACCGCCGGCATTCTCGCCATCATGGGGGTGATCCCGGGGATGCCAAATGTGGCGTTTTTGAGCATCGCCGGGATCGCGGGCTACGGGTCCTGGTGGTGCGTCAAGCGCCGGCGCGCGCAGACCGCGGTCGAGACCGAAGTAGAACCGCAGCCGGCAGCGCCGGCGATGAGTGAACTGTCATGGGACGATGTCGCACCTGTCGATTCGGTGGGTCTCGAAGTCGGTTACCGCCTCATTCCGCTCGTTGATCGCAACCAGGAAGGGCCGCTCTTGGCGCGCCTACGTGGGGTACGCAAAAAACTCTCCCAAGAGTTGGGGTTCTTAGTGCCCGCGGTGCACATTCGGGACAACTTGGATCTCGATCCCACGACTTACCGAATTTTATTGCATGGCGCCACGGTCGGGCAGTCGAGCGTGTTTCCTGGCAAAGATATGGCGATCAATCCCGGCGAAGTCTATGGCGATCTGCCCGGTACGGTGGTCAAGGATCCGGTCTTTGGCCTCGACGCAGTATGGATAGACGAAAGTCAACGGGAGCTCGCTCAAACGCAAGGCTATACCGTTGTCGATGCCAGCACCGTCGTCGCGACGCATATGAGTCAAGTCATACAAGACCATGCGCATGAGTTACTGGACTACGACGATGTGCAAAAACTACTCGATGGCGTCGCCCGCACCCATCCCAAACTTGTCGAGGACCTCGTGCCGAACCTCGTCCCGCTGAACGTGCTCGTGCGCGTGATGCAAAACCTGCTCATCGAGCAAGTGCCGATCCGAGACGTGCGCACGATTCTCCAAGTCTTGGCGGAGCGGGCGCCTAAGAGTCAAGACACCGTCGTGCTGACCGCCGCGGTACGGGAAGCACTCTCCCGAATCATTGTTCAGCAGATCAATGGTTTGGAAGAAGAACTACAAGTGATAACTCTCGATCATTCGTTGGAACAGTTATTGCAAAAGTCTTTAGAGGCGGGACGCGACAGCGGTTTCGTGCTGGAACCAGGCTTGGCCAATCGGCTGCTGCAATCGCTCAACGATGCGCACGCACGCCAGGAACGCAGCGGTCAGGCTTCGATCTTGTTGGTCGCGGCGCCATTACGGGAATTGCTAGCGCGTTTTGTGCGCCAAAGCATCAAGGGCATGCATGTGTTGAGTTTTAACGAAGTGCCAGAGGACAAACAACTACGCATTGTTGCCAGCGTCGGTGACGGTAGCCTCGGACAAACTTCATGAGGTTGCGGGTAGCGAAGTGGCGGGTAAATCAGGGCTTACGTGTGAGAAGTAGAGTTTAGAGGACGCAAGAACGATGAAAGTAAAACGCTACTTTGCGACTAGCATGCGCAACGCTTTGGAAATGATCCGCCAAGAACAAGGGCCAGACGCCACGATCTTGTCAAATCGTAAAGTCGATGGTGGCTTTGAATTGCTCACCGCCGAGGGTGACGTCGACGAAGAGGTGTTGCGACGTTTCACGCCCCAGCCCGAACAACGGTCCGTCCCCGACGCCGAGCGACCGACGAACCCTCACGGGACTGAAGCGCACTACGCGGACGGTCAACTGTGGACCCATCATGAGATTATCGAGAACATGCAACATGAGTTGCAGAACATCAAGTCGCTGCTGGAGTCGCAGTTGTCGGGCCTTGCGTGGACCGAATTTGGTGTTCGTCATCCCCACAAGGCGCGTTTGCTGCGTTTGCTTGCCCGCTCGGGTATCGACCCACGTCTAGCGCGGCAACTTACCGATCAGATCGACGATGACACGTCTTTTGAAAACGCGCGGCGGGCCTTGCTCGCGCGCCTGGTGGAGAGCGTTGTGAGGGCGCGTGAGGATGTCATGCATGACGGCGGACGCATCGTTTTATGGGGCGCTACCGGGGTCGGTAAAACCACGGTTGCGAGCAAGATCGCAGCGCACTACGCCCTGGCGCATGGCGCGGACAACGTCGCGCTGATTTCGATCGACGACCAACGCCTGGGGGCGCACGAGCAACTAAAACTTTTCGGGCGGCTGGCATCTATTCCGGTGTTTGCGTTGCGCAGCGAAGACGAACTTACAGACGTTCTCGCGCAGCTCGACAACCGGGCCTTGGTCATTATTGATACGCCCGGTTTTGCGGGCCGGGATGCTAACGTCCAGCGCCTGAACGAAGCGAGTCAAGCAGCGGGATTTGACGATTACCTGGTCATGGCGGCAACGACAGATTATTTGTCCTTGGCGCGCAACGCGATCAAGGCGCCGCATTTTTCACCGCACGCTTGTGTCCTCACGAAGCTCGATGAAGCCGCATCTTTAGGCCCCGCGGTGTCGGTCGCTATCGAGGCATCGCTACCGTTGGCGTATTGCTGCGCCGGCCCGCGCATCCCCGATGATATCGCCCCGGCAAATGCCCGCGATCTGGTGCGCCAATTGTGGGGCTCGGCGACTACCAGCCCGGCGACCACCGAGGCGGAAGCGATAGAACAGGCGTTTTCAGTTAGCGCCTAAAACCAAGCACCACCAGGGAGTTATTTGAGATTTCATGAGCACGCGTCTCGCAGAAAAAATCGAACCCAATTTAACGCGGGTGATCGCAGTGACCAGCGGCAAAGGCGGTGTCGGCAAAACCACGGTATCGATCAACTTAGCCACCGCGCTAGCGCAGTCCGGTCACGACGTCGTGTTGATGGACGCCGATCTGGGGCTCGCCAACGTCGACGTCATGTTAGGGCTGAGTCCGACCCACACGCTGCAACACGTGATCAGCGGTGAGTGCACCTTGACGAACATCATGTTGCCGGGACCGGCAGGCTTCCGCATTTTACCCGCGGCCTCCGGCATTCCGCATATGGCGGAGCTGAGCGCGAACGAACGGGCTGGTCTGCTCTATGCGTTCAGCAACATTGAACAACCGCCCGAAGTGCTCGTCGTCGATACTGCCGCCGGCATCGCTACGAATGCTTTGCAATTTTGCAACGCGTCGCAAGAAGTTATCGTCGTCGTGTGCAACGAACCGGCGTCGATTACCGACGCCTACGCGACGATCAAGGTCATACATCAAAGCAATCAACGGCGCCGTTTTCGCATCCTCGTGAACCAATGCGAATCGGAATTCGAGGCATTAGAACTTTTCAATCGACTCGTCGCTGTGACGGACCGATTTTTGGATGTCACCCTCGAGCTTGTAGGTGCCATTCCATTTGATCTAAATATTAAGGCTTCCCTCCAACGTCGGAATGCTTGCGTGGCGACTTATCCCAACTGCGCTGCCGCGCTGGCGTTCAAGAAACTCGCAGATACCGCCGATAAGTGGCCTATGCCCGACGCGGCGAGTGGTGAATTAGAGTTTTTTTTGGAGCGGATCATCGAACGGGATAAGTTGGGGAGGCGCGTCCACGCATGAAAAAAGTTGCCAAATACACCAACGCAGCAAAGACCGGGTTGCAAGGCCAAGACCAAGACGAACTCGTGCGCAAATACGCACCGCTCGTGAAGCGTATCGCCTATCACTTAATGAGCCGCTTACCGCCGACTGTGCAAATGGACGACTTAGTGCAAGCGGGAATGATCGGCTTGTTAGAGGCCTCGCGTAATTACGACGCCTCGCAGGGCGCAAGCTTCGAAACCTATGCGGGGATCCGTATTCGCGGTGCGATGCTCGACGAAATTCGCAAAGGCGACTGGGCACCTCGTTCTTTACACCGAAAAATTCGAGAAATTACTAAAGCCGTGGCCGAAATCGAAGCGGAACAGGGTCGCGACGCACGCGATGCAGAAGTCGCCGAACGCCTCGGCATGGAGTTGAATCAGTACTACCAAACCTTACAAGACGCGAGCTCTCATAAAGTTTTTAGCTTTGAAGATCTACCGTCACGAGATGAACTACTTTCGGAAGGATTGAATGGCCGCATTCCGGAGCCCTTGGAAAATGTCGAAAGCGATAAATTCAAGGATGCTCTAGCGCAAGCCATTCAAGGTCTCCCAGAGCGGGAGCGGCTCGTAATGTCTTTGTACTACAAGGAAGAGTTGAATTTAAGAGAAACCGGTGAAGTGCTCGGGGTGAGCGAATCGCGCGTCTGCCAAATCCATTCCCAGGCTTTGATTAGATTAAAGGCGAGAATGGTCGAATGGACGTTGTGAAGAAAGCGCAACCAGCAACAGTTCTCACCGTTGATACGTGATACTAGGAGTATGTCGTGGACAAAAACATGAAGATCCTGGTCGTCGATGATTTTTCAACCATGCGGCGAATTATCCGGAATCTATTGCGTGACCTCGGTTTCACGAATACCGATGAAGCAGATGACGGCAACACAGCATTGCCGATGTTGAAGGCGGGTGATTTCGATTTTCTGATCACCGATTGGAATATGCCTGGCATGCAGGGCATCGATTTGTTGAAAGAAGTTCGCGCCGATCCAGAGCTGGCGAATTTGCCGGTGTTAATGGTGACGGCGGAGGCCAAGCGCGAGCAAATCGTGTACGCCGCGGAAGCAGGTGTTAACGGCTACATCGTTAAACCGTTTACTGCGCAAACACTGCAAGAAAAAATCACGAAAATTTTCGAACGTCTAGAGGCGCCAGCTTAGCGTTTTCGGCGGACCCAAAGGAGTACCATCGTGAGAAAAGAACAGCGTCTAGCTTTGGCGCGAGGGCTGGTGATCGCGCTCGAGACGGGGCGCGAAGCCGATGCGGAGCGTCTCGCGGCGGCGTTGACGGGTGGCTCGGTGCCTCAAATGATGGCTGAAGAGCTGGTGGCGATCGCGCGTGAATTGCACGATGGTTTTGGCGGATTGATCGCGGACCAACGTTTATGCGAAATGGCACAAGACGGCATGCCCGATACTCGCGAACGGCTTGCGTACGTGATTGAGAAAACGGAAGAGGCGGCGCATAGAACACTCGCCGCAGTCGAACGCATGACGCCGGTCGTAGATGAGATCGTGGCGGGAGCCGATCTCATCGATACCATGGTGGCGAGGAACACCGACGCGCGCCAATTCAAAGGCACGGCCGTGCGCCAACAGTTAACTGATTTCGCTACCGATGTGCGTACCCAAAGCGCAACTTTGCGCGGCGGTTTATCGGAAGTCTTGATGGCCCAAGAATACCAGGATCTCGTTGGCCAAGTCGTGAAACGTACGATCGGATTGGTCTCTCAAATCGAGGATAAATTGTGTAGCTTGATCCCCGCCGATTATGCTCGCGATGTCGAAGCTACGGATCCCACTGTGGCCGAGGGGCCGGCGATTAGGCGCGCCCCACAAGTCGTCAACGAACAGGCTGACGTCGATGCCCTGCTGGCGGATTTAGGCGTATAGAACCACGGACGGCGCGCGGAAGTGCCGGCTGACGGGCACTGCGAGATAGGCGCTGCCGGCGCGACCCCTCGCACCTTAAGTGCGCTGTCTGTAGCGATGTCCTCACCTGCCGTGCTCCGGCGCATCGACGTCTCTGACCACAAGTTGGTACTAAGCAATTTATCACCTCGGCCGATAGATCGTATAGCTGAAGCCGACCACGACACGGTGTTTCAAGTGGTCAATTCGCGATTCCGTAAATATAACTCCGTGCATCAGGTTCGCTTGTGTGGCCGGCACCATGGCGTGAGGACGGGCAGTTGGACGACGACATACTGCAAGATTTTTTAATTGAAGCCCAGGAGATCCTCGATCAGCTGGATACACAGCTAATCGATCTTGAGCATGCGCCCGAGGATCACGATCTGCTCAATGCCGTATTCCGCGGCTTCCACACCATCAAAGGCGGCGCGGGGTTTTTAAGCCTTGAAGCTTTAGTAGAAGTCGCGCACAAGGCGGAAGATGTCTTCGATCTGATGCGCAACGGTCAGGCGCAGTTGACACCCGCAGTAATGGATCTCTTTTTGCGTGTACTCGATGTCCTGCGGGGGCAATTCGAAGAACTAAATGCGGGCAGTGAGCCCGGTACCGCACCTCCGGATCTCATCGCCGCGCTGAAAGCGATCGTCACCGGCGATGTTGCGCCAAGCACCGAGGAAGACACGGCGAGCGCAGCGTCGGATGGCGAATTTGACGAAGTTGTCGCGCAAATGGTGGATGAGGACGAGCCCGGTGCTAGCAACGCGACTGAGGGCGTCGCGACAGAAGCTGCCGATCCGGACTTAATCACCGATGATGAGTTCGATGCATTGCTCGACAAATTGCACAAGGATGACAAAGCGCCGGCAACAGCGTTGCCACCGAGTTCCGAATCGGACGAGATAACGGACGATGAATTCGACGCCTTGTTGGATAAATTGCAGGCCGGCAAAGCGTCATCGCAAACGGATGAAGCGGTAGCCGCGAACGCCGGCGGCGATGAAATCGGCGAGGATGAATTCGAGGATCTGCTCGATAACCTGCACGGCACAGGGCAGTTCAAGCGGGAGCAAAAAGCGGCCGCGCAATCTGATGCCGACGAACAGGCGACAACGCCCGTGGCATCTGAGGCGCCGGCGGCGGCACCCACAGCGGAAGTGGCGAATGCAGAACACCCTAAGGCCGCGCCACCCGCTAAGAAACCCGCTGCGGCGAAAGGTGCGGATACGGCTGACGGCGCTAAGCCCCAAGCGAATAAAGAAACCACCGTACGGGTTGAGACCGAAATCCTCGATCGCATTATGAACATGGTTGGTGAGCTGGTCCTGATCAGGAATCGGCTGAGCAACTTGCAAGCCGAAGTAGAGCATCCAGACGTCAATCAAACGATCTCAAATCTCGATGTCGTGACCAGCGATTTGCAAATGGCGGCGATGAAAACACGCATGCAGCCGATCAAAAAGGTTTTCGGACGTTTTCCTCGTGTGATACGCGATCTGGCGCGCAACTTGAAAAAAGAGATCAAGTTGGAGATGTCGGGTGAGGACACCGATCTCGATAAAAACCTCGTCGAAGCGCTGGCGGATCCGCTCGTCCACCTAGTGCGCAACGCCGTCGATCATGGCATCGAAGATCCGGATACTCGCGCGGCTGCAGATAAACCACGCGCTGGCACGGTGTATTTATCTGCCGAGCAGAGCGGCGATCAGATATTGCTCATAATCAAAGACGACGGTAAGGGCATGGATGCCGAATCCTTGCGAACCAAAGTCGTCGAGAAGGGCTTGATAGATATAGACGCCGCCGGTCGCTTAAGCGAACGCGAGTGCTATGAATTGATTTTTTTGCCGGGGTTTTCGACCAAAGAACAAATATCCGATGTCTCCGGTCGTGGCGTTGGCATGGATGTCGTGAAAACCCGTATAACGCAACTCAACGGGTCCATAGAAATCGACTCCGAACTTGGCGTCGGCACCACGATACGCATACGTTTACCACTGACGCTCGCGATCTTGCCGACCTTGATGGTCGTGCTCGGAAAACAAATATTTGCGTTGCCGCTCGTCAATGTCAAAGAGATCATCGATTTTGAAATCTCACAGTCGCGCGATGTCAATGGCAACAAAACCTTGGTCTCGCGCGGCCAAGCATTGCCGTTGTTCTACCTCAGTAGATGGCTCGTCAAAGGGGTTACCGACACTATGGTCGACGCCGGACACGTCGTTATCGTTACGGTCGGTAATCAGCAGCTCGCGCTCGTTGTCGATGAATTGATCGGCCAAGAAGAAGTCGTCATCAAACCGTTGGGGGCGATGTTGGATACCACGAAAGGCTTTGCCGGCGCGACCATTACCGGTAATGGGCGGATTGCGTTGATCATTGATCTACCTGAACTGATCGACGCCTACGCTCGCTTCTAAACCGTAGCATTGAGACTGCGGGGAGGGGCCAAGCAGTTGCGCACGATATGGACAGCTTAACGGTTCTTGGTATCGCGATCGGGTTTGCGGCGGTCGTTCTCGGCCAGCACCTTGAAGGCGGGCATCTTGGTATGCTGATCAACGGTCCCGCGCTTGTGATCGTGGGGGGCGGTACACTCGGCGCGACGATGGTGCAATCTCCGTGGCCGGTGTTTGTGCGCGCGCTTCAGATGCTGGCCTGGGTTATCATCCCGCCCTTTAAACGCTACCACGACGCGCTCGATGACATCGTCAGTTGGTGTCGGGTTGCGCGTCGTGATGGTTTGCTGGGGCTGGAAAAGTCGGTTACGACTATCACCTATCCTTATGCGCGCAAAGCGCTGCAAATGCTCGTCGATGGTGAAGAGCCCGGCGTCATTCGCGATACGCTCGAGCTCGATAGCTATGCGCGGGAACAACGGGACTTGCAGGCCGCGCGTGTCATCGATGGTATGGGGGGCTATGCGCCGACGCTGGGCATACTCGGTGCCATCATCGGTCTGATTCACGTGATGCATAATTTGACCGATCCCAGTATGTTGGGCGAAGGGATCGGCGTTGCCTTTGTCGCAACGATCTATGGCGTCGGTTTCGCGAACCTCGTATTCATTCCGATCGCCAATAAGCTAAAGGCTTATATCCGCGATGAGACGCGGCTCCAAGAATTGATTAAGGCCGGCGTGGTCGCGATCGCGGAAGGTGACAATCCCCGCGCGATCGAAGCGCGCTTGCAAAGTCTCAGCTCATGAAAGGCGCGCGCTCTCCTTACTTTCAACCGGGCGATGATGAAGACGCACGACACGATCGCTGGATAATATCGTACGCAGATTTCGTGACCTTGCTGTTTGCGTTTTTTGTGGTGCTCTATGCTTCGTCGTCTATCCATAACGGCAAACTGCGGGTCCTGGCCGACTCGCTCCTCAACGCATTCAATCGGGGTGAGGCCACGCTCGTGGTCACCGAGACCGGATCGGATCAGGTCACAGCCCCGACTAGCGGTGGCCGCAACCTTCAGACTTTAGAAAGCATCGCCTTGGCGGGCTTATCCGCCGACGACCTCATGACCCCGGTGCACCCACTACCCAATGCACTCACCGCCTCCGGCGACCCGGCGCTTGCGGCGCGTGAGATTTTTGGCCGCGCGATCGAACGCGAGGAAATCATCGTCAGTGAAGACGAACGATGGTTGCAGTTGACTTTAGGAACAGTGACAAGCGTGCGCACAGATGACCGATCTTTGGCGCAGGGTTTTGTACGTGACCTTGGCGCACTCGTGCAAGTGTTAGAGCAGCAAGCACACACGACAACGGCGCCGACCTACGTAAAATTGAGCGTTGCGGTAGGCAAACCAGGCCTCACGCCGCAAGGAAGCACCGCCGCAACGGCGGCGACCAGCGCTGACGAAAATCCGGCACAAGAATTGCAGCTTCAGCGTGATACCCAGCTTCCACCATCCGCAGGGCTTGGCCGATGAAAATTTGGACAGTTGCAGCGCAGAAAGGCGGGGTCGGCAAAACGACGACCGTTGTGAGCATCGCAGGCTCACTCGTGCAGGACGGTGCGCGCGTGCTCGTAGTCGATCTTGATCCTCACGGTTCTTTGACTAGCTACTTTCGCTTGGATCCCGATACCGTCGAACCCAGCATTTACTCCGTGTTTGAGGCGGTCAGCGATGAGCGCGCACTGGCAGTCGACGGCGTCGTGCGGAGCACCGCGGTGCCAGGCATCGCGATCCTCCCGAGTTCTGCAGCCCTGGTGTCGTTAGAACGGCGCTTTGGGCAGCGACAAGGTATGGGCTTGGTGCTGCAACGCGCCTTGGCGCAGTGCGCCGAGACGTTTGATTACTGCATTATCGACTGCCCACCGACACTGGGGGTGCTCGTTATTAACGCTTTGGTCTGTTGCGAACTACTGATCGCACCGGTGCAAACAGAATTTCTGGCTGCGCAGTCGCTGGATCGCCTCATGAATACTTTGCGGTTGGTGCAAAACTCACGCGGCGTGGACTTGCCGCATCTGGTGGTGCCGACGATGTTCGATCGTCGCACCCGCGCTTCGCAGGACACCCTTGCCGGCTTGCGCGGTCGGCACGATTTTCGTCTCTGGGACGACATCATTCCCGTCGATACCCAATTCCGCGAAGCCAGTCGCATCGGTCAGCCGTTGCCGTTGTTGCAACCGCACGCGCGCGGCAGCCGTGCGTATGCGAAGTTGGTGGACGAGTTGTTGGGCCACCGCGCAGCCGCGCAACTGAGGGTCGTTGGATGAATGAGCCGATCGAAATGCGGTATATACCGCGCCGTAGTCATACCCTTGCCTTGGTCGCGCAATATATCGATGAGCAACTTAGCGAAGGGGCTTCAATCGCAAAACCGAGTCCGGCGCCCGCCGAAACATTCGTACAACTGTGTGTCGGAAAATTACGTTTTCTGTTGCCTAGCGAGGCTATCACGACGGCGATACCGTCGCCCGAGGCCGTCTTGATCGATGCGCAGACTTTGGTCCCGGAGAAGTATCGCGTTCACGCGCGCAGCGCAGACGACAATGGTCCGCCGGTGGTTCTCCAAGGTGGGCGCTTAGCGCTTAGCGGGGTTACCAGCACCACAGTCCTTAGTTCCGCAGAGGTGGAACTCAAGCCGCGCGCCGAACGTGCCAGCGAGCCCTGGATCAGCGGCACGAGTCGGCGTCCACCGGCTTTCGTGTTGGATGTCGACGCGTTGAAATTTCATTTCTTAAGGGCGCAGCAATGAGTTGGCCCAAATTCTGCTTTTATTTAGGAACGGTGCCTAATGACCGGCTTAGACGACGGATTTTTGGCACCCGTCGTAACATGGCAATAGCATAGGGGGCTATATGAGCGCTGTAATTACACCTCAGGAGAGTGAATTTTGCCGCTGGGTCACGTTTCGCCTGGCCGATGAGGTCTACGGGATCAACGTTCTGCAAGTGCAAGAAGTCTTGCGCATGACCAATGTCGCCCCGGTTCCGGGCGCGCCGCACTACGTGCTCGGCATCATTAACTTGCGCGGTAATGTCGTCACGGTACTCGACACGCGCGAGTTGTTTGGACTCCCTGCCACCGAAGTCAGCGAGCAGACGCGCATTATGATCGTGGAATGCAATAAAGTCACGGTCGGTTTGCTCGTAGATAGCGTCGCGGAAGTCGTTAATATCGAAGCATCTGCTATCGACGCGCCGCCGAGCGTCGGTAAAGAATCCAACGCGCGTTACATTCAAGGCGTCTATAGCGAAGGCGAGGACATCTTGATTTTGGTCGACTTAGATCGCTTGTTGAGCGCCGAGGAGCAAGACGCCTTGGCAGGTTTCTAATCCTAGCCAGAGACGCGCTATGGTTGGCCCAAAGCTCGACCCGCTAACTCCGATCCATCGCATCAAGCGCGTTCAGCGCGACCGATCGCAGGACGAAGATGAACAAGCTAAGCCTAAGCCGAAACGTCGCGATGAGATCCCCGATACGGAAAAACGTGAGGACGACGATGGACATATCGATACCTATGCTTAGCGGTAGTGTCTCTATCTGCCGGCGCGAGCGGCTCGCATGACGCCTGGTTCGCTGGTTATCGTCTTGGCGGTGGTCTGTATCGGCTTGGGGATTGCCACATTGAGTATTCGGCACCAACTGCGCGAGGCCCGCTCGCGTTTGGACGCGCTCGCCGCCGAGCATCAAGATCTCGGTCATCAATTTCGGGCCTTGTTGTCGTGTTCTCGGGATATCGGCGATCGCATTAGCGAATATAACCGTAAGCAACGTAACTTCGACAATCGACTCAATTCTTTTGCTCACTTAACCGACGGCGAAGCCTTGGTAGGTCAAGCACAAAAACTCCTCGCCAAAGGATTGGCAACTGATGAAGTCAGCACGATCTGCGGTTTGTCTAGCGCGGAAACACGCTTGCTCGCCCGACTTTCTGCAAACCATCGCAAGCTGACCAACACCCACACCTCGATCTTGTCCCACTAACTCAGAGATAGCATGAGCTCAGCGAATCTGAGCAAATCGCCGTCCGCAGTGCTCGTACAATAGTCGGGTTAGCGTGACGCACCACCGTCCTTAACGGACGTAGCCAAGCCCCGGATGAGCTACGCTATAATTAGCCGCGCGTGAACGCAACGGAGAGGTGGCCGAGTGGTTGAAGGCGCACGCCTGGAAAGTGTGTATACGTTAATCGCGTATCGAGGGTTCGAATCCCTCTCTCTCCGCCAATAAATCAATGGTGTATGCCGGACACGTAGCTAACGCGTTGTCCGGGGATAAGGGGTTGGGTCCGGGTTCGCCGCGGTCACGCTCCACCATCCCACGGCGAGACGTGAGCGTCCTAACAGGACGTTACCCAAGGCGAAGAAGGTGCCATTGTCGGTGCAGGGGCGTCGGGAAGTCCAAATGCCGAAACGTGTAAACCAAGAGCGCGGAATAATCTGTAAGCTATGTGCCGGTAAGCACCAGACCCGCATTATGCCGCATGGCGTTGATGTTCGTCGCTCGAACATCGGCAAAAAAATGGCAGCCATAACCAGCGCGTTCCGACGCCGTTTGCGCTCGCTTTGATATCAATTGCGATCGAGTTCAGCGCTTGCCGATCGCCTCAAGCACCGCGCAAAAATCCTGGCGCACCGGCGAGGATCGAAACGATCGTAGCAGTCTCCACTAATTGAACCGACCGAGGCCATCGCGTACACTCCCGAGCCCGGATATGCCACACGGAGCGCGGATGATGACGCGGGGCAGCTTTGTCTGAGCGCCGCGTTGGAATCCGAATCGTAGCCGTAGCGACGCTGAGGGTGAAGCGCAAGCTCCAGGGGAGCTGATCGAGTCAAGGCCGCGGTAGCGAGCAAGGGTATTCCAAGTGGGATCTCGGTTTGAAGGGCCACGAACTCATGAAAAGGCCGGTTACCTCGACGCGTTTGCACGAGCACAGAGGGAGCCTCCTACCATATCCGGGTTAGGCCTCGCTGAGTTGGGTGCGGCGCCCGTAAAACACGACCTTGTATGCCGCATCTGCCGGCCGATGTCGATGCTCTAATCATCCGGGTGAGTTTCGCCGTGCAGCGCAGTTTCAAACAATATCGATCCGTCGGGGTGTAGCTCAGTCTGGTAGAGCACTGCCTTCGGGAGGCAGGGGTCGTAGGTTCAAATCCTGTCACCCCGACCAATTAAAACAAGTACTTAGAAACCACTACAACCCGAGTAAGGGTTTCCAAAAGAGTATTTGTCACAACGTTGTCACACTCGTTCGCGAAATCGCGCAGCGTGACGATGGCGTCCTTCAGAAAACGCGGCCCCTATCAGTGGCAAGCGCAAGTCCGAAAGAAGTGTTACCCCCTACAAACGAAAACCTTCGAAACGAAGTCCGCTGCCCAGACCTGGGCCCGTGCGACCGAGCACGAGATGGATCAGGGCCTCTACTGTTCACGGGGGGAAGCGGAGACGACGACGCTCGGAGTATTGCTCAAACGTTACCGCAAGGAAATTACCCCGAAGAAGAAAGGCGCCGACACTGAATCGTTTCGGATCGGCGCCCTCCTACGACACGCCTTGTCGCAACGCTACGTGGCTACGATCCGCGGCGCGGACATCGCCCGTTTTCGCGATGAGCGTCTGAAGAAGGTTTGCGGCGGTACCGTCAAACGTGATCTCGTGATCATCTCGCACCTGTTCGAAGTCGCGCGCAAAGAGTGGGGTATTTCAGTGCAGAATCCTGTGCGCAACATCAAGCTGCCGCCACACGCCAATGCCCGGACCCGGCGACTGGAAATAGGAGATCACGAAGACGGAACAGAAGAAGAGCGATTACTGGAAGCCTGTCGCAAAGCCCGTAACCCCTACCTGCTGCCCATCGTACAGCTCGCACTCGAGACGGCCATGCGCCGCGGGGAGCTGCTTAGCCTGAAATGGGAACACATCGATCTCGACCGTCGCGTCGCCTTGCTGCCCGACACAAAGAACGGCGAGTCCCGATCGGTACCGCTGTCGTCAACCGCGGTGCGCGTGTTGCGCAGCCTGCACAGTAACGAACACCCGGAAGTTTTTCGCGGAATGTCTGCGGAGGCGATCAAACGATCCTACGTGCGGGCGCTTCGTCGCGCTGAAATCGATGGCCTTCGTTTCCACGATTTGCGCCATGAGGCGACCACCCGGTTATTCGAGAAAGGGCTGAATATCATGGAAGTCGCGAGTATCACCGGGCATAAGGATCTGCGGATGTTGCGGCGGTATACACATTTGAAGGCCGAGGATTTGGCGCGAAAGCTGGGTTAGCCCGGAACCGAATAGCCGAATTTGCAGCTGTAAAAACTTGGATTCGCTCTTACGGCTTGGGATCGAAGGTTCGATCTGATCGGACAAGTCCACAGTGCCGCGCATGCGCATGATGTATCGCCTACCGCGGCAATCCTAGGTCCCCTTTGCGCCACTGAGCAGCCCTTCTCATGCGTCGCTGCAACAGGCAGAAACCGGCCAACGAAAGACATTCGCCATATTGGTGTTTAGACTTGACTCGGATTCAGCTTAGTTTCTGATCATGCTCGAATCAGCGAAAACCGTCGATATCGGTGACACAACGCTCGCTTACGTCGAACGCGGTGCTGGCGAGCCCGTGGTTTTTGTCCATGGCGCGTTCAGCGATCTGCGAGCATGGGAACATCAAGTCGTCGGGCTATCAGATTCATATAGAACGATCTCGTATAGCTGCAGATATGCCGTGCCGAACGCCGAAGTCACAGACGACATTCCCCCCCAAATTCCAATGCACCTCGATGACCTCGCGAAGATCATCGAAGCCTTGGATGCAGCGCCGGCTCACCTTGTTGGTAATTCATCGGGCGCTTTTCTGTCTTTGATGTTAACGCTCCAGCGGCCCGAACTAGTACGCTCGCTCGTACTGGAAGAACCTCCGGCGGTTTCAATGTACGTCGATACACTTCCCCGATTTGGTGAGCTGCTGGCTCTTTTCTTTAGGCACCCAGGAGCAGCCGCCGGGATTGTAGTGTTTGGCGCCGGAGTGATGGAGAGGACGAGGCGGGCGTGTGCCGCCGGTGACGACGATGCCGCGATTCGATACTTTGTCAAAGGCGTACTCGGTAAATCATTCAGCGATCTTTCTGAAGAGCGCCAAAGTCAGGCCCGTGAAAACTTCAAGTGGTTGAAACCCATACTATTAAGCCGCGAGCCATTTCCTAGAATTGATCGCGATGGGGTTCGGAACCTTACGAAGCCCGTATTGTTGGTCGAAGGTGAAAACAGCCCCTTTTACTTTCGTCGTCTGATTGATCGCCTCGAGGAGCTGTTGCCATTGGCTGAGCGAGTAAAAATTCCCAACGCCTCGCACCTGATGCATGAGGATAACCCCCTGGAAACAAATAGCGCGATACAAGCATTTCTAGACCGACAAGCAGTCTAAATGACTCCGCCACAGCGGCTCCTTTGGGCACATTTCGGAAGTACAGGTTTTCTTCCCGAACGTCTGCTATGGAGCACGTGAGGCATTCGATGGTTGTCCGATATGGCCGAAGCGCGAAACCTACGTCTGTAAGAACAAGTTTGAATTGCTACAGCACCTAACCGCAGTAGATCTTATGTAAAGCTTTTCATAACGTGTATTTAGCGTAGAAAGTACTTATGAAAAGTTGCTATAAAAACTGCGCCATCATCAGACCGTTATAAATCAAACGCTTTACATAATATTCCGTGCCCGGCGGGCGGCCCGCGGTTTGATCTGTCCATTTCGGTGTCCTCTATAGATGCTGCAACCACTCCAACAATGTTCTATTTTCTTTCCATGAAGGAATGTCGGGGACAGGCGTCGGACTGACTTTCTCAATCGCAGCGCGTTTCATCTCAAGGTTTGCTCTGGCGTACAACTCCGTCGTCTTGATATCCGCATGACCTAAGAAGTCGCGAACGATATCCAACGATACACCACCCTCGACCAGGTGCATCGCTTTGGTATGCCTCAACGTATGCGGAGTGACTTTCTGTTTGAAGGCAGTGTGACTCGCTTGCGCGGCCTTCACGTGCTTTTGCAGAATGTAATTAACGCCAGCACGGGTTAATGGATTTCCCTGCTTGTTGGTGAACAGTGGATGATCATACTGCTCAGGCGTTGCCAAGGCATTTTCGTCAATATACTGCCGCAATAGACAAACTGTATTCTCCATCAATGGCACCACGCGTACTTTTCGCCCTTTACCCAGAATTCTGGCCTGGGCGGGGGTTTCCAGGCGAATATCTCCTGCCGTCAGATTAATGATTTCCTGGACACGCGCGCCCGTATCATAGAGAAGGCTGAGGAGTACAGCATCTCGTTGTCCGTCACGTCGCTTGGTGTCAGGCTGATCCAGCAGTGCCGCGAGATAATCTCTGGACAAGTAGCCCACCTCTTTGCGGACATAGCGGCGGAATCGAATGGCGAGTACACGTTGGGATTGCGATAGCCGTTCAGGATCCTCGACCTGTAGATAGCGGAAGAACGCATGCACTACCGCCAACCGCTGATTGATCGTACGGATTGAACAACGGCGTTCGCTTTGAAGATAATCCAGGAAGTCGCCAATCAACTCCGCATCAATATGTCGAAGTTCCAACCGCTCAATAACGAGCCCTTTCTCATCTCGACAAAATCGCAACAGCAAGACGAATACATCGCGGTAGGCCTTAATCGTGTTGGGACTTAGATCTCGCTGTCCGCCGAGATAGTAGCTCAGGAAACGGCTAACATGTATAGACAGTGTTGTAGGCTTCATAATCATCTCCCTCGCGGGATCACACCGCCAAACTGGGCATTCATTCGTGCTCTCAAGTGAGGGAATAACTCTGCGGTGAGGTGAAGATACTTCTGTGTGCCTGTAAAATCCTTGTGCCCCAGATAGGCCACAAGAAACGGTAATTTTGCATTCAGGTCAGCGCCTTCCTCATACCACTGCAGTAACCGATGGACGGCAAACGTGTGGCGCAGATCATGTACCCTTGGTCCCTTACCTCGCCCGCAATGGGGAATATCACATCGATACAAGGCTTGCCGATAAACTGAGTAGATCGACGAACCATGCCAACTGGTATTTCTTACTGTTGGGAAGAAGGGAGAATCGGTGGTGCGTTTGGGTAAAGTTCGCTTACCCAGTTCGTCAACATAGCACCGCAGGCGTTCGACCATTTCTATGGTGGGTGGCACGAGACGATCTTTACCGAACTTACTCTGCCTCACCGTGATGACACCTTGCTGAAGGTCCACGTCACGGACTCTTAGTGCCAGAACCTCTCTTAGCCGGAACCCACAGCTATAGAGCAAGCGGAAGATCTCTGACAGGATGAGATGACGATGTGGTGTTTTCCGACTGCGGGGCAGGCCATCAATGGCCTGAATCAACTTCTGTACCTCTGCGTGGGTCAATATTCTTGGTGAGAACGTATAGGATCGACGGGGCCCGATACCCTTGGGTGGAACGTACGCAGAATGTCCCAGACGGACCATCAGTCGAGCCAGTTGCCTGACAACGATGATTCGGCGTTGAACGGTTGATGGTCGCTCGTGGGGTTTTAGCGATAGCCGCCGGTCCACTAATGACTTCGGTAGCGCATCTGACGTTACATCCGTGCCACACAAGAAGCAGTCAAGGTCTTTGAGAACGTCGGCCGGCGTATCGTATTTGTATCCGCTGGCCCGTTTCTCAAGAACCAGTCGCACCATGAACGGGGCCAACAGGCTTTGATAGTGAATCTCCTTACGTTTGATCGACATCTTTCACCTCCGGAATCGACAATGCGACTTCACGTAGCGACTCGACACTCGCCTTTGCATAGATCATGGTGGAATTCATCGACGCATGTCCCAGAATGTTGGCAATGAGCGAGAACGGCACGTCGTCCTCCAGAAGTTGCGTCGCCAGGGTGTGGCGCAGAGAATGCAATCCATTCTTCTGTGGGCTTCTAAAGCGGATGCCTGCCAGTGAGCGCCAATGACGGATGATGTTGTGCAGGTGATTGGTGTCGCTGAACGGTTTGATGGGTGGTTGGAGCTTGAGGAAAACCTCGCGGTAGTGGGTAGTCGGCCGTACATGCTTCAGGTAGTCAATCAGCGCGCTACCTACCTCATCAGTCAATGGCAGTTGCACCGGCATTCCGGATTTAGATTGGTTAAAAGTGATCGTCTCAGCGGCCCAATCGATCTGATCGAGCGTCAGGTTTCTGATGTCAGTTGCGCGTAGACCGAGGCGTGCTGCCAGGAGTAAAAGGGCATAATCTCGCTTGCCCCTTGGTGAACGCCGGTCAACTTTCTCAAGTAACAGTGCAAGCAGCTCTTTGTCCCAGACTGACGGAATCGAGGCATGCTCAGGGAAGCACACGCCGGGCAAACAATCACTGAGATCACGCGACAACTTCCCGCATGTATTGCTCTACAGTGTTGGGACTGAGATGGCATTCCTCCTCACAGTACGTTTTGTAGTCTTGCAGGCTTTTTCGCATGGTGGCAGGCACGTTGAGCCTCTTAACATCCTGTTTGCCGCGCTCGAAATATCCGTAGCGGGCGTAGCTCCACAATGACGTGAGCGCATATTCCGCATGGAGTTTCCAACCCTTGTTCACCCCAACTGGTAATCGCGGGTCAATATCGTGATGTGCCAGAAAGTCGACAATCAATTGTTCGCGCAGCTTGCCTTTATAGTTACGCTGTTGGGCATAAATGAGTAACTTCCGCCAGACAGTTTGATTGCGGCGAATTGATCGTGGGTTGTATTGGAGAGCCTGGAGCTGGCTCAGCGCGCTAAAGACCAGTTCATCCAGAGGGAGTTTTATTGCTTTCGATCTGTGGGAGCTCATACATAATCCTCTGTCGTTGAATAGGGCCACAAGGCCACCACTCAACTTAGCGGAAATATTATGTAAAGTTGTTTGGAGGTAAGTGATTGATGCTAAGGACTATTTATCACCAGCTTCGCATAATCGCGAGCGACGCTAAATTGTAGAAGTTACGACCCGATCTGACGGTTACCGATTTTTCGGAGATATTTTTGTCAGTCGAAGTCTAGTTTAATTTCTTCTCCTGCCAAACTTGTTTTCCGTCGATGAGCGTTTCCATCGGCGTTCGACCACAGCACATTTTACCCTGATGCGTTCGCTCGTGGTTGTAATAGTCTAACCACTCGTCGAGGTCCCGCTGCAGGGATTCGATATTCTCATAGACCTTTTTCCGGAACGTGATTTGGTAAAACTCATTCAGAATGGTTTTGTGAAAGCGCGCGCAGATCCCGTTCGTCTGCGGTGATTTTGCTTTGGTCTTCGTGTGGTCGATGTCGTTGACCGCCAGATAGAGTTCGTAGTCGTGCTGTTCGACCCGTCCACAATACTCGGTGCCCCGGTCGGTCAAGATCCGCAACAGCGGAAGCTCGCGCTCTTCGAATAATGGCAAGACTCGGTCGTTGAGCAGATCAGCAGCTGTCAGCGGCGCCTTCGTCGTGTACAGCTTCGCCGCCGCAACCTTGCTGTAGGTATCGACAAACGTCTGCTGGTAAATCCGGCCAACGCCCTTCAGCGTGCCGACATAGAAGGTATCTTGGGAACCCAGATATCCGGGATGAGCCGTTTCAATTTCGCCGGCGACCTCATCGTCGTGCTGTTTCTTCTCCAGAGCCGCGATTTGAGCCTCGGTGAGCACCAGGCCGTCTGCGGCAACCTTCACCTCGAGGGCCTTTAGCCGGTCTTTAAAGCAAGAGAGTTCGTGACGTAACCACACGCAGCGAACTCCCGACGGGGAAACGATCACACCCCGTTTGCGCAGCTCGTTGCTCGTGCGCACCTGCCCGTGCGCCGGCTGCTCTAGCGCATACGCAACCACCGCTTCTTCAATCACCGGGTTGATGCGATTTTTCGGGTTCGGTTTGCGGCGATTCGCCTCGATCAGCGATTCGATACCACCGTCTTCTACCGCCGCCTTATAACGGTAAAACGTATCACGGGATAAACCCATGATCTGGCACGCTTTCGATACGTTACCCAGTTCTTCGGCCAGATTCAGTAATCCAACCTTGTGCTTAATGACTTTATCGTTAGTATCCAACATGAGGGTTACCTCTTCGGTTCTAATGGTTGAGTGGTATCTCCATCAAAACCGGTAACCCTCGTCTTTTCAACTCAAGTGTCAGATCAAATCGAAACTTCTACAGCTAAATACACGGCAGTGATCTGCTCGCGCTCGTGCCCCAATTCCCGGCTAATGACTAGCCGCGCATCCCGGTCGGCCGCCCGTTGTTCCGGACTCAGGGACGTCTTCACCGGACCGCCCGCCGCCGGGCAGGCCCATCCGGTGATTTCTTCGTATCGTCTCTGCGCATACGCGTGGTGTAGTCCGTGCATCCGGGAAAGTCCGGCGCGCACGGTGTCACGCTCGTAGATCCGCAGTTGCTGGACATAGCTACGATTACTCGGGATCAGCGATCCGAAGCCGGCCAGTTTCCACGCGCGGTCGAGCACGTTTCGCTGTGCTCCCAACCGGATCGGTATCACGCGCTCCTTCCCGCCTTTCGTCCAGCTCGGCTTCAGCACGATATGATCTGTGCGGTCGGCGAAGCTCGGCTGGAACTTGATCGCCTCCTCCCGGCGCAACCCGAAGGCTTGCTGCAGTTCCAGACTCATACGAACTGCGGATCGGTAACCCTGTCCAATTGCGACCGGGTGACGGATCTGGCCCTGGATTCATCGGCAATGAAACTGCGATCCGGAATGCCGTAGTGTTCGTTGGTTCGGGCAACGACGTTTTACTTGTCTACCTTCTGTGCCCACCAACGGATCACGGCCATCCGATTCTTGATCGTCCCGATCGACCTGAATATGCCTGGTCACAGGCAACGCGAGCTTTCCTCTGCTGAGGTAGATCTCACGCAATCCAACGTTCCCGTTTCCGGGTGGTTTTCGACAATGGTTAATACACCTCCTTTGAAGATTGCAAGGATAACCTGCAGTGGTTGATAAATGAGCGCTAAGCGGATATCGCTAAAAGGCCGCTCGCCGGTTGATTCGCTGACTGCCGCCAGAGAAGATGGACGCCCCGATCGGGTTGCCCGTTACTTGAAGATGGACCGCGGCTTTCGCCGATGCATCGATTACACGGTCCGAAGATGCCTTACTTGCCACTTTGCCGCAGTGGCCGCGGATAAATTCGTTGCCGTCGAGCCAGTATAAAGAGCGACCGTTTCGCCGCGTTGGGAAATCCAATCACGAACGCGCGGCGTTTCCACCGTAATTCGCGTGGCATTCGCGAGGAGCCCGACGAGCTGCCCACAGGATAAGGGCCAGGCCAGGGCTCTGATTCCGTCCGCGTCACTACCCCGCTTCGCTTTGTAGTGACACGGACGTCCGTTCCGCAATTCGGTCGAACGCCGCTGACGGAAGACCTGATTGCCAGACCAGGCAAGGTGTCGATATTCGACAGTTGGCTACTTTTTGCTCAGTTGTTGCCCTGGGTAACACTCTAACGACTTTAAGTTCGGCGCGTAACGTCTTGTAGTTTTCCAGCACGGCACGCGATTGCGTTTTGATTACTTGCCAACACGGCTCCCGCTCAGAGGAGCTGAAGAACCGGACGCAACAACAAATACCGCTGCTATCCGCGTTCAGAGTCTCTCGTGCGTTGCCGGATATTGAGCAATTTCTTAACCAACGGATTATCCAGATGCGCCGGGTCCGTCGGAAATTCGGAACTCCCGTCGCACCGCGTCAAAGCTGCGTCGACCTCGGCTTTACGCCGTCGCTGATGCGCTATCGTCAACGCTCCCTCCGGGGTAAACGTACCGGCGCGCGCACGATTCACCAATCCCCTCAGGTAGGCCAGGACCGTGCTTTTGATCGCGTCCTTTTTCATGCTCGCGGCGAGCTCGTCGAGAAGTTGCTGCGCCAGTTCTTCGCCCAGCCCAGCAAGCTTCGCACCGGCTTCATCGCATTCTGCCTGCGAGAGCGCACGCGGATATTCCAGGTTCGATAAATCCCCACTACCACCTGCTGCGACCTCCTGCGAAACCGCATCGACGTCGTGACTCGGAAGTGGTGGTGATTCTATATGGGTTCCAGTGGTGGTTCTTCGGGTGACACCGGTGTCAGGGGGCCGCTGACAACCGTGTCCGGGGAGCCTGTCACCGCTGTCAGGGGTGGGTGACAATTTGTCACCCCCTCCCAGTCGCAGGCGATAGCGGTTCGACCCGTCATTGCGATAACGCGGCTCAGATACCAATAAGCCATTCTCAATCAATGATTGTAGACCGCACCTGACGGTGCGCGTGGACACGTTGCATTTTTCGGCTATCGTCGCGACGCTCGGCCAGCAGACCCCGTCACCATCTGCCGCGTCGAACAACGCCATCAAAATTAGTTTCAGGTTTGGCGAAAGCCGTTGCTGCCACGCCCAGTTCATCGCCGCGATGCTCACCGACGTCGCGCGCGTGTCTCCTTCTTCGTGGGGCGTCCGGGCCGCCGTGACTTCGGGTCATCGGCCGAGGAATCGGATTCGGTAACCGTGAACTGCTCCAACCAGACGTGTACTGCGTGACGGGGCCACAGTCGATTACGACAGCCCGGCGGTTGAATACGCGGCGGTAGCGGTTTGCCGGCGGACAGCTTGTTGCGTAATCGTCCGAGTGAGATGCCCAGTAATCCGGCAATCTCGCCATCAGTGTAGTACTTCACATCATTCGAAGAGTGTTTTGTGCTCACGTCGCGTCTCCCTAACGTGCTTTCCTGTGATGCAGGAGACACATTGAGGCATTTGATCGCACGCCGGAGATACGAAAAATCCGTTCAGCTGCTGCCTTGCTTTTAACCTGGCGCTTAGAGTGTGCTTTAGAGGTGTGACGATAACAGCACACCAGAAAGGTGGTGCTGTTGGGAGCACGTTGGGGTGTGAGCTCAGTAATCCGCGGCGGCGGGCGGCTGAAAGGGAGTGCGAGTTAGCGTTAGCTCAGGTGGGAGCGAGAAGCCAAGCATCACTGGGTTTTCGATTGCTCGATCCGAATGTCGCGGTGGATACCGAACTCGGTAGCCAATGTCGCCCGACAGCTTGGCGACCTCACGAAAGTGGACTTCTGAGCGCTAGAAATCGAGCGCGGTGCAAAGGTCGTCGTGCTCGAAGGCGCTCGCCATGCGCTCGATCGCACCGCCTTGAAGACCGAGATTAGTCGCCACGCGGCGCCACTCGGAGACCGAACGCGCCACCTCCCGGGCAATCACACGTGCCGAGTCGCCGTCGAGCGCGAAATGCTCGGCGACGGATAACGCGAGCTGTATCGAGGCTTCGTTATCGTCGAGATCCACCGCGGTCGACAGAAAGCGCGGTTTCAGGTCGACGGGAACGGGATTGAGATCGAACGCCGGGGAGAGCCGCCAACCTGCGGTGCCGTCGTACAAAAACCCGTGATTGCGCAGGTGATCGTCGGTGTTCGATATCAGAATCGAGAACGCGATCCGACGCCACAAGGCCTGCCGATCGGATTCCGACGAGGATCCATGCTGTCGCAGGGCATCCGCGATCTCGAGGTAGCTGCGCTGATCGCCATCGGTGGCACCCAGCATGCTCATGGCCGACAGGTAGGGCACCCGATGCTCGCCATTGCGGTCAAACCGTCGCAGCATCAGAACCGATCGGTCGTCGATTCGCTCCAGTCGCCAGCTGGGCGTGTCGATACCCGCATGCGCGGCGAGCGTCAGGGCCACCGCTTCCCAGCGAACGATGTCGATGTCGTCATCGCGCTTCGGGAACTTGGCGATCGCCAATTGGCCGTCCATATCCACGACCGACGCTTTGGGTCGCGCGCCGCCCAATGAGGAGCCCGGAGCCAACAGCAGCGCGAGCAGGGCGTCATCGTCCTCATCGAACACCCGATCGCTGGCGGCAAGCAGGCGCGGCAGTTCGATGAGTGGGGGCACCGCGTCACGATTCGCGTCGCCCAGAAAGTCGCCGTCCGGCTCGCTCTTGAAGCGCAGGGCACCCTGCCGCGAACGATCGCTCACACGCAACAAATAGTCGAGTTCAGTCAGAGTCCGCGGCGGTCTTTCCTCAGCGCGCGCGGCACGGCGTTCGGCCCGACCCATGAGCGCACGCCCCCAACGATCCGGCGCCGAGTCGCCCAGTGCACCGAAGATGGCCCGGCCAGCGCCGGTGTGATGCGCGCCTGCACCGAGGGCGAGGGCGGGCTCCAGGGCAAATCGCTCGTCATCGTCCAGCCAGGCATCCTCGTATCGGAACGTGGCGCTTTCGCGGCCTTGACGCACCCGTGTCCACAGGTGACCGACTAAGCGATCGTCGTCGCCCAGCGCGACGTAGACCAAAGTCTCGCGGTCCACTAGGTCTTGGTCTCTCGTCCGCGCGTCCGAATACGCTGTGGCAACAGCTCATCGCCGAGATCTCGACCGACGTCGTCGTGACGAACGTCGGCCACAGCACCTAGGCGTTCGGCCAGCCCCAGGATGAAGAGCAGCGTCGCCAGGGTGCCGATCGACACCCCGGGCTCGCCTTTCTCCGCCTTGGACAGAGTGGTGCGACTGATGCCGGCCCGCTCCGCCATAACCTGGGTGGGGATGCGGCGGCGGCGGCGGGCATCACGAAGATCGGCACCGAGCTTGCGCAGCGCGCGGGCCGCCGGAATCGGGAGAGAATGTGGGGTAGCCATGCTTTTGTCTATAAAAATGGACGGTAAAATAGATATGGGGTATTATTCTACGCATTAAATGTCAAACAGGCTATCATGGAAACCTGTTTACGTCCAGTATTCTGTTCGCTACCTAGCCTAAGGCTCGCGAAATTGAACCGTAACGAGATCTGATCCATGACCCCCAACGCCCGTTTTCAGGAGTTTCTGAAGGACATCGAGCCGAGCTCGACTACCAAATCCAATGCCTCGAGCGCGCACACACGCCTGCGCTCGACCCTCGAACACGACGAAGATTTCCGGCCGTTTCATCGCCACACGTTCTTATCCGGCTCATACAAACGCGACACCGCGATACGGCCGCGGGTGAAGAACGGCAACGCCGAGCGTCCGGACATCGACATCATCGTGGTCACCATGCACAACACCTACGACAATCCGGTTTCCGTCGTCGACGCAGTGCACCGCCGTGTTGACACGGCACTACACGCCGACGAACCGCCAGGCCCGGTTGGTCTCGGTGTCATCGGCGCTGGCCGACATGGACGTAGTGCCGCTAATCGATCCTTACGATGACGGTACGTACTACATTGCCGATCGCCTGCAGCAGAGCTGGCTTCGTACCGATCCGCCTGGTTATACGACGTGGACCACGCAGATGAACCAGGCGACCAACGAGCGATTCAAGCGACTCGTCAAGCTGTTCAAGTGGTGGCGGCGAGAAAACAAACATGAAGTCCGGAAGTTCCGGATGACCGTAAACACCCCTGGCGCCAATCTGGCGCATGAGGTACATGCCCATGGCGTAACCGCCGAGCGCAAAGAACGCGCCGTGGCCGAGGCTCAATATCCCGCAATAGCCCCACACCAGGTCCAAAGCGATCGCCAGTAAGGCATAACACAAGTACTTGCCGAGCAGCGTCACGGTGAGCGTGGAGAAGTGAAACGGCGAGCTTTCGGCTACGCACAGGTTCGCGATCGGCACGATGATGAGCGTGCCGGTCAGTAGCATGAGCATGATGCTGCCGCCCCGATCGCTGGCATAAAACCGCGCCAGCACGACTAATCCTGCGCCGCGCTGCCGCGCTGCGGGAACAAGCCACGCGGCCGCTTCTGAATGAACAGGATGATGAAAACCAGGATCGATATCCTGGCAACAACCGCGCCGAATTGAGGCTCGAGGATCTTGTTTATCACGCCCAGCGACATGCCCGCGAGCATGGTGCCCCACAGGTTGCCAACGCCACCGAACACGACAACCATGAATGAGTCGACAATGTAGCCCTGCCCGAGGTTCGGGCCGACGTTGGTGAGCTGAGACAAGGCGACGCCCGCGACCCCTGCGATCCCCGATCCAAGCCCGAAGGTCAGCATGTCGACACGCGCGCAGCGAATGCCCATGGCCTGCGCCATGGCGCGGTTCTGGGTGACGGCACGCACCTCGAGGCCGAGGCGTGTACGCTTGAGAATGTACAGGAGCGCGCAGAAAACCAGTGCGGTGAAGACCAGAATGTACAGGCGATTCAGTGTGAATGAGAGACCCTGTACGAGATCAATCGACCCGCTCATCCACTGCGGCGTTGCCACGGAGCGGTTGAGCGGCGAAAAAATCGAACGCACGGTTTGTTGTAGGACCAGGCTGATGCCAAACGTTGCAAGCAGAGTCTCCAATGGCCGCCCGTAGAGGAAACGGATGATGCCCCGCTCGATCGCGACCCCGGTCAGTCCTGAAACCAAGAACGCCGCCGGGATGGCCACGAACAGCGACCATTGAAGCTGATCGGGCAGCAGGAGCTGAACCACATAGGTGGTATACGCGCCGAGCATAATCAGCTCGCCATGCGCCATATTGATCACGCCCATCACGCCGAAAGTGATCGACAAGCCGATAGCCGCGAGCACGAGGACCGAGCCGAGACTCAGACCGAAAAACATCGTTTCAATCAGTTGGTAGCTGGCCACAGTGCGCTCGATTTGATCGAGCGCGTGCCGGGCGGCATCGCGCCCATGCGAGCCGGCGTCCTCGGATTCCGCGATCGCCGTTAGTTTGGCGCGAACGTTCGCGATGGTCGGCTTCAGACCCGCCTCAATCCCACGAATGCCGGAATATGGCTCCCATAGTGGTTCGTGACGCCGAGTGCGTCCCTGCCCGGGTCGTAGAGCCATCCTCGGTGGCATTTTCGAAGTGCTCCAGGCCATCCGAGAAATCGAAGCCGCCACAGAAACTGTCGCCGGCACCTTCCAGCACGATGACGCGGATCTCATTATCCAAATTCGCGTCTTCCAGCGCCGAACACAGGCCATCGACCATGTCGTTGCGCAACGTGTCGTATTTGGCGGGTCGAGGCAGCCGGAGTGCGGCGATGCGCCCGTTCTTCTCACAAACCACCGGGTCGGTCATGTCTGCGGATCTCCGTTTATTGGCACCGAGCAATCTCGTTTCTTACCGAATGGTATGCTATATACAACCTTTCGGTAAGATGTCAATAGCGTGTATTTAACTATATATTTACTGTTTACATAGGGAAAGTTAATGTAGTCTTACCGTACGGTATGTATGCGAGACGAGAATTGGCAAAAAATACGCGCGAACACCTGCTTCAAGTCGCCCGGCGTCACTTTGCGCAGAAAGGTTTTTCCGGCACCAGCATTGCCGGCATTGCCGCTGAGCTGGGGTTGAGCAAACAAGCTCTACTGCACCACTTCGGCACCAAGAAGAAGCTCTATGGGGAGGTGCTGAAAGACATTTCGGCCCGCTACGTCACGAGGATATTTCAGACGCAAGTGGAGATTTCCGACCCGCGCCTGCTGCTCGAGGAACTCATGATCGACCAGCTGAACGCCCAATCTGACGACAAGGAGGACGCTCAAGTCGTCACGCGCGAACTCATGGACAACCAGAGCCGCGCCGAGCATGCGACACAGTGGTACTTAAAACCTTTCTTGGATGCGCTCGTAGCAATCGTTAAACGCATCCCCGGACAGGAAGAGCTCACGCACCCCGAAGCGCTGGCAATCGTGTATCAGTTCCTGGGCGCCATCAACTACATTGTCATGTCAGAACCGACATTGACGCAGATGTTCGGCAAAGAGGCGTTCGACGAACTGTGTGAAGCGTATCCGGCGCAGCTGAGACGGTTGATCGAGTCCCGTTTCGAGGCCGGGAAGCAGCAACAGGATTATCGCGAGCGCCAGACATCGTGAATCCGGAGCCATTCCATGAAAAATCAAACTTACAAACCGGCGAAAGATTTCGTCTCCGTGTATCCGACGCCGCCGTCGGGCCACGGGCGTCCAACTCATCAAGTCACGAACATGCCGCCGGAACTGCCCGATCAGAACCTCTTCCTTGGCGATGAGGTCCTGGTGGGATCCTGTGACCGCGAAGAAATTGAATGGGCCCGTCCCCGGGCTGAAAACCTTGGAGCAATTACCGGCAGTCGACGATGCCGGGAACTGGCACGTATCGCCAACGAACTCAAGCCGGTGCTCAGAACTCACGACAGAATCGGACGCCGCATCGATTTTGTCGAGTTTCACCCCGCCTATCACGAGTTGACCGCCGAGATCTACCGCTCGGAGGTTCATTCGCTGGCGTAGACGACCACCGAAACGCGCCCGCACACGGCCAGAACCGTCCTGTTCTATCTGTGGAATCAGGTCGAGAACGGCATCGTCGGCTGTGCGAATCTCATGTCTTTCGCAGTCGTGCCTTTGTTGCGAAGCGATCCGGAGATTGGCGATCGGTGGCTAGGGAAAATTCTTTCGAACGAGTACGACCCGCGGCCGCTGCAGGCGGACGACACACGGGCGGTCCCTACCGGGAATGAACGGGAATACGTTCTGTCGGGACACAAGTTCTTCGTCTCCGCCCCGATGAGTGACATCGTGCTGCTGACAGCGACGACCGATAACGGCGTGAGCCTCTTCATTGCGCCGCGGACCCTCGCGGACGGCAGCCGCAACAGCATCCATATTCAGCGGCTCAAGAACAAGCTCGGCAACGAATCCAACGCGAGTTCGGAAGTCGAGCTCGACGACACCATCGCCTACCGCATCGGCGAAGACGGGCACGGTATTCGCCAGTTCATCAAGTACATGACGCATTACATCAGGATGGGGCTGTCGACCGGCTCGGCCGGCATCATGCGCTACGCCCTGACGCTGGCGTTACACCACACCGGCAACCGCAGCGCCTTCGGTAAAACGATCCGCGACTTGCCGCAAATGCAGAACGCCCTGGCGGATCTCGCGATTGAAACCGAAGCGGCTTTTCTGCTGGGCTTGAGAGCGGCGACCGCCACCGATGACTCCCGCACGAGCGAAGCGGACAAACTGCTCAACAGGATCCTAGTCCCCGTCGCGAAATACTGGAATTGCCGGCGCGCAGGCGCGGTGACGCTCGAGGCCATGGAGTGTCATGGTGGCATGGGCTACGTGGAAGAGCAGACCATCGCCCGCCTCTATCGGGAGGCACCGCTGAACAGTATCTGGGAAGGCACATCCGCGATGATGGGTCTGGACATGATTCGTGCGTTCGATGCCTTGCCGGGAACGCGGGAGGCGCTCTTTCAAGAAATCAAATCGGCGATCGGAGCCGATCAGTATTTCGACGCTTACGTCAGAACACTGGAAAAGGAACTGGATGGCGCCGATGGCACGATGGAGCCGCATGCGCGACGGCTGATGTCCATGATCGCCCAGGCGCTGCAGGCAGCCTGCTCATCCGCCAGTCGACGCAAGGGGTCGCCGATACGTTCTGCGCCTCACGGCTTAGTGGTGAATGGGCGCGTGAATTGGGTACTTTGAAAGAAACGGGCACGGCGCTGCGGCGGATCGTCGATAGAGCGGCGCTCAGTCAGTAGCCGGATTCTCCGTAAAAGCGGTCGCCGCGGCGGGCCTACAGCACCTGGAGGCTGAGAGGACAATCCCGCCAAGGCTTCCACTGCCGGGATCTCGAAATAAATCCATAAATACAAATAGTTATGTATCTTTGCGGTGATTAGACGGATTATTCACCGCAAGTAACACGGCGAATATTGTTGTCCATGCCCTGATAGACCCTTATTATTACCGCAAAATATGCGGTGATTATGACCTGGATATACGAAGACGACGATTGGCCTAATTTCACGTGGAATAGCGAAGCGCTTACGCCCAAGCTAGCCGAGCTTCGCCATCGCCAGGGCAAGCTTCTGGGCCGCATGGAAGCGCTCGGCTTCGATCTCAAACAGGAAGCCACGCTCAATACCCTCACGACCGACGTCATCAACTCGTCAGCGATCGAAGGCGAACTCCTCGATCGAGACGAAGTTCGATCGTCGATTGCCCGGCGGCTTGGGCTCGATATCGCGGGGCTCGTGCCGGCGAGTCGCGATGTCGAAGGCATCGTCGAGATAATGCTCGATGCCACCCAGCAGTTCGAAGCGCCGCTCACGGCCGCGCGCCTGTTCGATTGGCACGCCGCACTCTTTCCGACCGGACGCAGCGGCATGGTTGCCATCACGGTCGGGGCGTGGCGGCCGGAAAGTGCTGGGCCGATGCAGGTCGTGTCTGGTGCCCTCGGGCGTGAAAAGGTCCACTTCGAAGCGCCCTCAGCCAACGTCCTGGATCAGGAAATGAATAGATTTCTTGATTGGTTCGAAAATCAGACCGGCGTCGATCCTATCCTGAAATCCGCAATCGCCCATCTGTGGTTTGTCACCATCCATCCGTTCGAAGATGGCAACGGTCGTATCGCACGTGCGATAGCCGATATGGCATTGGCGCGTGCAGACGGCGTGCGCGAACGCTACTACAGTATGTCTACCCAAATAGAAGCGGAACGAAAATTCTACTACGCTGAATTGGAGCGCGAGCAACGCGGTAGCGTGGACATTTTCCGTTGGCTCGAATGGTTCCTGAATTGTCTGGGACGGGCATTGGAAAGTGCCGAAACTTCGCTTGAGTCGGTCATATTCAAGGCGCGATTCTGGGAACACGCGAACCGTTGCTCATTGAATGAGCGTCAACGTAACGTCATGAATCGAATGCTGAACGGCTTCAAAGGCCACCTGAATACGTCGAAGTACGCGAAGCTGACGAAGTGTTCCACGGACACTGCTTTGCGCGATATCCGTGGCCTGCTCGGTCATGGACTTGTCATCAAGAATCCAGGAGGCGGCCGCAGCACGAGTTACCGGCTCGCATCTTTGGAAGAATTGCCCGGTTCTGTCGGGTAACAGGCCGAACGTCAATGAAAAAGTACCGACATGAGCAGAACACCCATACACCCCGGCGAAATACTCGGTGACGAGCTGGACGTAACGGCCGCCGAGCTCGCGCGTCAACTCAATGTCCCGGCTAACCGGATCAGCCAGATCATCGCGGGTCGCCGGAACATCACCGCGGATACGGCCTTGCGCCTCGGCAAATGGTTCGGCACGTCTCCCGCGTTTTGGCTCAATCTGCAGAAGAGCTACGAGTTGCGAACCGCACAAAAGGAAATCGGGAACGAACTGGAAAAGATCCCGACTCGGGATCGCGATCCCGTGCGCGCCTGATCGCGACGACCAGATGTTCGGTAATGACCGGAGCGAGTTACCCGGGTTTGTCACACTGCGATCGAGATCGTACGGCATTCCGCATTGCCCAACGTTACGCTATGTGATTCATTTTTCTGATGCTATTGTGTAAGCCCTTGAACCAAAACGAGTGTGCGACGGTCTTCGGGAGGCAGGGGTCGTAGGTTCAAATCCTGTCACCCCGACCAATTAAAACAAGTACTTAGAAACCACCACGATCCGGGTAAGGGTTTCCAAAAGAGTATTTGTCACGCTCGTTCGCGAAATCGCGCAGCGTGACGATGGCGTCCTTCAGAAAACGCGGGCCATACCTGTGGCAAGCGCAAGTCCGAAAGAAGGGTTACCAGGACATCGAAACATTGCAACGCGACCTTGATGAATGGGTCGAATACTACAACAATGAACGAACTCACCAAGGAAAAATGTGTTGCGGACGAACGCCGACGGAAACACTCAACGACGGAAAACAAATTTGGCAGGAGAAGAAATTAAGCTAGACTTCAACTGACAATACACTCTCCCCAGAATCGGTAACTGTCAGATCGGGTCGCCGGCGTGTTGAAAAAGTCCCTGGGGTGATCCTCGTTATAGCAAAATTAGCTAACGCCCGGACGGACGCAGCCTATGCAGGGTGAACAAGATTCGCAACGTGTTTTGTTTGACACAGTCGATCTGGAAAACCTGATCCCAGCTGACCATTTGCTTCTTCGATTTCATCGACGAAGTGACCAAGGAGTTGTATTGCAGAGACAATGGCCGGAACTCGATCGACCCCGTTCTGTTTTTCCGAATGCAGCTGATCAGTTACCTGTATGGGATGAAGTCAGACAGGGCGCTTTGTCGAGAAATCCATCTGAACCTCGCCTATCGGTGGTTCTGCCGATTGAGCCTACACGATCAGGTACCGGGTTATTCGTCGATGACCCATATTCGGGACCGTTTCGGGGAGGCAACATTCACGGAGATATTCGAGCAACTTATCGCTCGTTGGCAGCAGGAAGGGCATATTTGCGGGCGCCGCATCGTGGCAGATGCAGCGGTCGATTCCCTGGTAGAACGAGATGATGCCGATCCGAACGCGCGTGCGCTCAAAATGTACCAGCAACGCTACCACGATTTCAAAACGGGCAAGAAACCACGCAAGTATGCCAATCAGACGCCTGTCAGCGCATCGGATCCCGGTGCGAGTCTGGTTTCACGGCGCGATGGTTATAAAAAGCGCTGCTACAAGGCCCCCTTCAGCGCCGATGCTGAGAGCCGCATGGTCATCGATCGTCATGCAACCCCCGGGGCGCGGCATGAGTGCCCGATTCTACCCCAGCGTATTGAATACCAACGCAATATGTTGGGGTTGCCTATTGAAGAAGTCATTGCCGAGGGTCATCATCTTTATCCGTATGAAAAACCGGCGCATGGATCGGCCAGACGCTATCCCCGAACCGGCCGCGGCAACTTAACGCCAAGCGATCTCAAATACGAACGGCGTCACGATCGGTACCGCTGTCGTCAACCGCGGCCCGCGTGTTGCGCAGCCTGCACAGCGGCAAACACCCCGAGGTGTCTCGAGGCGTGACCGCGGAGGCGATCAAACGGTCCTACATGCGTGCGCTTCGTCGCGCTGAAATCGACGGCCTGCGCTTTCACGATTTGCGCGATCCTCGACAGGCATCCGGTGATTTCCCAAACCACCGCCGGCAAGCCTGCCGGAAGTTGCTGACGTCGCTGTAACCCAGTAGCTGCGAGATGCTTTCCACCGACAAGCTTCGCTCGCCGAGCAGAGATCGCGCCTCCCGTTTCAACCAATCGTTGTATAACTGCTGGTAACTCGTGTTTTCCGCAAATAGCCGCCGCTGCAGCGTCCGAGGTGAGGAATTCAGGTGGGTGGCGATCTCGCCGAGGGTCCACAAATGTCCGGGATTATCGGTGAAAACTTGCGTGATTCTGCCGGCGGTGGAGCGAGATCCCACAACGCCGCGCAGCAGTTCCTCGCAACGCCTGGTGGTGGCGGCTCGCAGGTTGGGATCCGAGTCCGTTCCGGTGGGATAGTGCGCGTCAGCTCGCGAGACGAGCAGGCGCAACTGCGCACAGTCGAACCGGAACGAATTGACCCGGAAAGCATCCGGGTACTTGGAGGCGTAGGTCGGCCGCGGGTAGTCCAATTCGATTCTGCTCGGCCGCACGTTGCCCTGGCTCACGGCTGATATCACACCCGTCAACGATAACATCAAGGTTTCGGCTACCGGCACGTGAATGTCGCCCGCATTCTCCTTGAAGTCAATTTGCAGTCCGACGTAGTGACTGTCCTCGAGTAGCGTCAGGCGGATCACCGTCAGGCGTAGCGGTGTAAAGCGATACAACAAGCGCAGGCAATCTTCAATGTCGACGCTCTGAAACACAGCGGACGATACCGGCCCATGCATATTGGCGAGCTGGTTGACTCGTCCTAACGCCAGGCCGACATCCGGCCATTCGAGCTGGTCACGCGCGTTGCGAAAGAATTGGCAATAATCTCGGAAACTGTTGCTGCCATCGAGCCGGGCCAGGGTTTCAGCGGTCTGCGCGGTACCGACCAACAGGGACTCGCGTCCGCCGAGAAAACGGAAAAACTGGCGCAGATACGTATTCGGTACCTGCCTGACTGCATCAGAGCGCTTCACGGTCGGTTACATCCAACAAAATGGCGCGTATTCCCCCTATTTTGGCGTTAATTCCCCTGTCGTCAACTCGCCATTTCCCGTCACTCTGTGACGGCAACCAGACAAGGTGGAAAAGCCATTATGGGTAAACTCATCAACGTCGATCACGCTGGCACACTTTCCGACATTCGGGTTCTCGACGGCGAGCGATCTTACCGAACCAAGACCATCACGAAGGCAGTCTCCTAGCCCCCATGGGAGTAACCGAAGGCCAACTGCTCTGGAAGCCGCCGCGAGCCATCTCGCAAAGTGCGAACATCACCCGTTACATGGGCTGGCTCCGGGAGCGGGGCATCGTCGACGTGGATGATTACGATGCGCTCTGGCGCTGGTCGGTGGACGACATCGAGGCGTTCTGGGCATCGCTGTGGGACTACTTCGGGATCATTTCAGATGCGCCCTATGAGCAGGTCACCGACAGCCTGGAGATGCAGCCGGGCAACCGCTGGTTCGTCGGCTCGCGGGTCAATTTCGCCGAACACATCCTGCGCAATGCGCGCACGGGCGAGCCCGCTCTGTATCACCTCTCCGAAACCCGGCCGTTGGCCGCATTGAGCTGGGATGAGTTCGGTCGTCAGGTGCGCATCCTCGCGACACGCATGCGGGCGTTGGGAGTGAACCCCGGCGATGCGGTCTGTTCTCTGATGCCCAATCTGCCGGAGACGGTCATCGCGATGCTGGCCGCGATCAGCGTCGGCGCGGTGTGGTCAAACGCGGCACCGGAATTCGGCACCAAGACTATTCTCGACCGCTTCAGCCAAATCAAGCCGAAGTGGCTGTTCCTGGCCGACGGCTACCAGTTCGGCGGCAAACCTTTCGACAAGCGCGACGAGATGGGCGCAATCATCGATGCGCTGTCCGGTTCGCTCGAACAGGTGGTATTCCTGCCCTACCTGGACCCGGAAAACGCGACGATGCCGGTGGCCGGAGTTTTGTGGCCGGAGCTGCTGGCCGGCGCCGATCCCGGCGCGGAGAATTTCCGTTTCGAAAGGGTGGCTCACGACCATCCTTTGTGGGTGTTGTTTTCCTCCGGCACCACGGGGCTGCCGACGGCGATTGTACACAGTCACATCGGTGCGTTGATCGAAATGCACAAGGTCATGACCTTCCACATGGACCTGAAGCCCGGCGACGTCGCCTTCTTCTATACCACCACTGGCTGGATGATGTTCAACGCGCTGGTGGCGATGATGCTCACCGGCGCGAAAGCCGCGTTCTACGACGGCCATCCGGCGTCGCCCTCCCCGGACGTGCTGTGGAAGATGGCGGCGGACACCCGGGCGACGATGTTCGGCGCGAGCCCCACGTACGCGCAGGCGATGGAGCAGCTAGGTATCGTCCCCGGTGAGAAATACGACCTGAGCAGACTGCGCACGATCCTGTGCACTGGCTCCCCAGCCCAGCCCGAAACGTTCGCGTGGTTCTACCGCAACGTGAGCGAAAACATCTGGCTAACGTCCCAGAGCGGCGGCACGGAGCTCGTCGGCGCCTTCGTCGCCGCGTCACCGACCTTGCCCGTTTACGCCGGTGAGATCCAATGCCGGGCACTCGGGATGGACGTCGATTGCTGGAACGACGACAGCGAGTCTCTGGTGGGTGAAGTGGGTGAACTCGTGTGTAAGAAGCCCTTCCCTTCCATGCCCCTCTACTTTCTCGACGATCCGGATAACGAGCGCTACGTGGATGCCTATTTCAGTGAATTCCCCGGCGTGTGGCGACACGGGGACTTCATCAAGATAAATGAGCGCGGCGGCAGCTACATCTACGGCCGTTCGGACGCAACGCTCAACCGCTTCGGGGTACGCATTGGTACCGCCGAGCTCTACCGCACGGTCGAAAAAATACCCGAGGTCGCCGACAGCCTGGTCGTATGCATCGAGTTACCCGGCGGCGGCTTTTTCATGCCCATGTTTGTGCAGCTGGCAGCGGAAAGGCAACTCAGTGACGATCTCATCGCGCGGATCAGCGCGGACCTGAGAGAGAACTGCTCGCCACGTCATGTGCCCGATCGATTTTACGCCGTTCCGGAAATCCCTTATACCCTGACCGGGAAGAAGCTCGAGGTGCCGGTACGCAAACTGCTGCTGGGCTGGCCGCTGGAAAAGGCCGCAAGCAGGGATTCGATGCGTAATCCCGCCGCCATCGACTTTTTCGTCGATTACGTGGCGACGACGGAGGATTTTGCGGTGCCGCGCGAGCTGGGTTGAGCATAAAACGGTACCATCCCCCCTGCTGAGAGTCAGGGAACAAAGAACCGAGGAGCAATCATTATGGCTTTAGACGACACGATTCATTTGACCGACGAAACCCTGCGCGATGGTTCGCAGAGTCTGTGGGGCATGATGATGAGCTATCACATGATCGAGCCCGTCCTCAGCGATATCGGCGAAGCCGGTTATGCCACCATCGATATGCCGCTGAACGTCGCCACGATGATGGTGAGCACCCGCTTCTTTCAGGAAGACCCCCGAGCCCTCTACAACATGTTCACGGAAAAACTGGCCAATACGAAATCGAACGTCATGCTGGCCGGCCTGTCGACCCAGGTAGCCGTCTCCGCACCGCCTGAAAACTCGTCGGTCGTGCGGATGCATTATGAGCAATTCAAAACCTGGTTGCCGCAATTCAACGAGGGCATGTTCGTCATGTGTACCCAGGATGAACTCCCTCGATCTGCCCCCATTATGTTTCCGCTGTGGCGTAAGATGGGGGTGGAGCCTATCCCCTATCTTTCGATCGGGCACGGTCCGCGGCATACCGAATCGTTCTACGCCTCCGTCGTTGAGGAACTGGTTGAAAAGTATCAACCGAAACGGATCGCGATCAAGGACGTCGACGGGTTATTGGTACCGGAGCGTGTCAGACGTCTCGTTCCGGCCATGCAGGCGGTCGCCGACGGCACGCCTCTCGAGCTGCACTCGCACGGCATGAACGGGCTGCATAACTACAACATGGTGGTGTGCATGGAACTGGGCATGCGGCATTTCACGACGTGCATTCCGCCACTTGCGAACGACTCGTCACATCCCTCAGTGTTCGATGTCGTCAACAATGCCGAACAGGTGGGTCTCAAGCACAACATGGATCTGGATAAACTGCGTGTTGTGGAGGAGCGCTTGACGAAGATTGGTAAGGCATATGGCCATTCCGTGGACAATCATCCTCTGCCTTTCAATCTGTTCACCTATAAGCACCAGATCCCCGGTGGCGTCATTTCCAATACCCGCACCCAGTTGGAACAACTGGGTATTCCCGAGAAGCTCGACGAGGTATTGAACGAGATCCCGCGCATTCTCGAGGACCTAGGGTACCCCATCATGATTACGCCGTTTTCACAGTTCATCGTGACCCAGGCCGTTCTGAACATCCAATTGGGACGATGGGAGGAGTGTCTCGACTCCTGTGTCGACCTGGCCGCCGGTCTGTTCGGTATTGAAGACCCCGGAGTTGATCGCATGAAAGCGGAGATAAAAGACAAACTGCTGAGCCAGCCCGCAGCCAAGGCGGCGATCGAAAAAGCCAGCAAAATGATTGAATACATGAATTCCGCGCCTTCGGAGGAGGAGGTAAAAGCAAGCGTCGGTTTGCCGCCGGACGCCTCCACCGAGGATTTTGTGCTGCGATACCAGCTGCGAACAGACGATGAACTCAATAACTGCACCCCGGGTGGCCCGGATGCTTATCAAAAGTATCTCTAGGAAAGGTCTTTATCGAGCAATAAGTCCGGTTTAACGGACTGTGCCGCCTGAATGCGTTTTTGAATTTTTTCGGTTTCAGGTAATTGAAAATCACTTGAAACAACAAAATCGCCATTAGACAAAAGAGGTAAATTTCATGAGTCAAGAAAATGAAGACGGCCTCGTGCCTGTCGAAGCGTCGGTGAACAGTGTTTTCTATGCTCAGGCCAGCCCCGGAGAGCCGCCTTTCGTGGCAGTGGGCGATCAGGTCGAGGAAGATACGGTGATCTGTCTGCTGGAGATCATGAAGTGTTTCCGTTCCATCCCGGCCGGTGTCAAAGGCACGGTAGAGAAAATCGTTGCCGTAAACGGAGAGATGGTTGAAAAGGGCGACGCGATAATGCTCATCAGGCCGGACTAACAACCTGACAAATCACCACTTGATTTCTCCATATCGATGGCTCGTAGGGCCCTGAGAGATGCGCTCGTGACCGAAAAAAAAGTACTTGTCGCCAACCGCGGCGAAATTGCCGTCCGCGTCATCCAGGCCTGCAAAGATATGGGTCTGAAGACCGTGCTGACTGTTTCTGAAGCGGATCAGGAAAGCATGGGGGCGAGATTCGCGGACGAGGTTGTCTGTATTGGCCCCGCCCAGGCGGCTGCGAGTTACCTCGATATACAGAAGATTATTCATGCTGCCAAGGAAACAGGTGTCGATGGCATTCACCCCGGATACGGGTTCCTCGCCGAAAATCCGGGTTTGCCCGAAGCCTGTGAGCGCGACGGAATTACTTTCATCGGTCCCCGCTCCGAGACGATGCGGCAACTGGGGGACAAAATAAGCGCGCGCGGCCTGGCCAAGAAGCACAACGTTCCCATGGCCGAAGGTAGTAAAGGTCTCCGTAGTTTTGACGATGTGGAGGCGGAGGTTGAGAAAACCGGGCTCCCCGTTATTTTCAAAGCGGCTGCCGGCGGTGGCGGTCGCGGGATGCGGATCGTCGCGCAAGCGAAAGACCTCAAGAACGCTTTCGACATGGCTTCCAATGAAGCACTCGGCGCGTTCGGCGACGCGACCTTGTTCGTAGAGCGCTACATTCAGAATGCCCGGCATGTCGAAGTACAAGTGATCGGAGATGACTTTGGCAAGGTGATCCATTTCGGACTGAGAGACTGTTCGCCACAACGTCGCCATCAGAAAGTCATCGAGGAAGCGCCGCCGCCCAATCTTCCAGATCAGTTACGGGACAGCATCCTGGAATCCGCCGTCGCCCTGACTTCCAGCATTGGTTACAGTGGCGCCGGCACGGTGGAATTTCTGATCGATAAAGACCGCGATGAATTTTACTTCATGGAGGTGAATACCCGGATTCAGGTCGAACATCCGGTATCCGAGGAGATCACCGGGGTAGACTTGATCAAAGAGCAGATCCGGGTGGGCTTCGGTGCCCCGCTCTCGCTCGACCAGGCGGACGTCGAATTCAGTGGGCATGCCATCGAATGCCGGATAACCGCCGAAGATCCGACGGACGATTTCTTCCCGTCGCCGGGCTGCATCGAAAAATTCGTCGCACCCACCGGGGACAATGTTCGCGTCGATACGCACTGCTATCAGGGATATGTGATCAGTCCGTTCTATGACTCATTACTGGCGAAGCTGATCACCACCGGCGATTCCCGGGACGAAGCCATAGCGAACATGAAAACCGCGCTGGACGGGTTCGTTATCGAGGGTATAGAGACGAACATCTCTTTCCTTCGGTTCGTAATAGAACAAACGGAGTTCGTTACCGGTGATATCGACATCAAGTGGATAGAAGATTCCGTTCTGCCGAAGTTCTCGTGATCTTCGCGTTTTCGTCGCACGCTCCGACAGAAGGCGCTCATTCAACCTGAAGGACCGGATTGACGGCCAACGACATCATCGCGTCGTGCGCTTCGCGGCGCAGTCCCGCCAGACCTCCATAAGCATGAGGAAGCAAACGACGACACGAGCTGTCCACGTAGCCGGCGTGGGTCTGATCGACTTCGCCAAACACGGATCCACTTGAGCGAAAGAACGCTCCCTCGGTCCCTTTTGCGCTTGAGGTCACAGACATCGAGCGGTTCCCGGGATTTGCGTCCTCGAACGAATGGCCGGGGACACAGGTCATATTATAGTTGATAAGGTAGTACCGTGCTCGAGTCGTACGATTCGTGCCGGCACAAAAGCAGTCATGTGGGATCTTCCCGCCCGGCAGTATGGAGTCTGATATGAAACTCTGGCATTGCGCGGATGCGCGTTCGTTACGACCGTTGTGGGCGCTCGAGGAAATGCAACTCGATTACGAGTTGGACGTATTGCCGTTTCCGCCGCGTGTCTTTCAGAAGGAATACCTGAAGACCAACGCGCTTGGCACAGTACCCTATTTTGTCGACGGCGATGTGACGATGACCGAATCGTCGGCGATTTGTCAGTACCTGGTCGACAAGTATCAGCGTTACGATTTCGGTCTCAAACCGGAACATCCAGAGTACGGTAACTATCTGAACTGGCTTTATCACAGCGACGCGACACTGACGTTTCCGTTAACGGTGACGCTACGCTATCTCGTTCAGGAGCCCGGTAAATGCGATGTCGCCGGCACCGATTATGCGGCCTGGCATCTGGCTCGCCTGCGCATGCTGAACGGCCGGCTCGAGGATCACGAGTACCTCTGCGCCGACAAGTTCACCATTGCTGACGTCACGATCGCCTATGCGCTTTTACTCGGCGAAAAATTTGGCCTAACCGACCATTACAAACCCCAGACTCAAGATTACCTGCAGCGAATGAAACAACGCCCTGCTCTAATCAGGGCGCGTGAGCTGACGCCGACCGGAACAGAGCTGCCCAAGGTCAAATTGCCGAAGCGAAGTCCACGATGAGCTGGACGCCGCTACCGCAAGCATGGCCAAGTATTCCGCTTCCGGTATGCAGGGACGAGTCGCGGACATCTGCCTACAGCTGCACGGAGGATACAGCTTCATGCGTGAATACGGGGTCTCACGCGCTTACGTCGACGCACGGGTTCAACGCATTTACGGCGGTTCGAACGAGATCATGAAGGAACTGATCAGCCGTAACGTCTTGAAGTGATGTCGCTCGCCGGGTTCCGTAGAGAATGAATCCATTCAGCGGATCTCATGCATTGACCGCTAGGTAGCCGATGTTCGATTCGGTGATAGATGAATGCGTTCAGGCCACGTCGTCTCGAGCGCGTCTGCGACACCCGCCCAGCATGAGTTCGGCCGGCATCACCCGATTAAATCTGTCCCCTTTTCGACTGCTTGATTCCGGCGACCAGGCATTTGTCACAATGACGTCACACTGCGATCGAGATCGTACGGCATTCCGCATTGCCCAACGTTACGCTACGTGATCCATTATTCGAATGCTATTCTGTAACTACTTGAACCAGAACGAGTGTGCAACCGTTTTCGGGCGGCAGGGGTCGTAGGTTCAAATCCTGTCACCCCGACCAATTTCTATTTTTCTATCAAATTGTTGCGTGGGCTTTCGGGCGGCCGACCCGTTGTCGAAAATTTCCTTGTCACACTTTTGTCACACTCGATTAGCGAATTACGCAAAAATCGGCGGCGGTGAATAGGCGCAGAGGCGACTCGTCGTTATCGAATACCCGCGAAACGTGAGACTGGCCGCTTCCCGGAATACAGCATCCTTGCGCCCCCTGCTCTCGTGAGGCAGGGATGCACGTCCGTTGACGCCAAAAACGATCCCTTGAGATTCCCGGCATGCAGCGACAAATCCAATGCAGCAATAGGCCGATATAAGGTTGTGACCCCCACGCTGTATCTGCGCTCCTCATCGCTGCAACCGTGCCGGCCGGTCAGTGACCGGGGAGTAGGCTTCTCAACGGATCGTAGATCATAATAATTGCGCAATATGCTGAATCTCGATAAACTGGTGGCATTATGAGCAGCGACGTTGAAATCGTCCGCTACAGTGTCCCGGTGAGTCAGGAACTGGACGCGGAGGTGCGCCAACGGATGCGCGAGGGTGGATTCAGTTCGGTCGCCGAATATGTTCGAACCGCGCTCCGGGCTGAACTCCAGCAGGCCCGACAAAGCCAGCTGGAGAAACTGCTGCTGGCTGGCCTGGAGTCTGGTCAGGGCGTCGAGGTCAGCCCCGAGTACTGGGAGGAACGTCGCCGAGAACTCAACGCTCGACTGGTCAAGCGAAACGGCAAGAAATGAACCGCGGCGGCGTCCCTCGCCCGGCGGCTGAGGAAGACGTCGATGATTTTTTCATCTATCTGGCTTTGGACTGCGCCAATGTAGCGGCGGCCAACCGTTTCCTGGACGCATTGCAACACGCATATGTAAGGCTCACCGAAAATCCGCAGATTGGTGCTGTCCAGGAATTCAATCGAGCCGAGTTAGCTGGTCTACGAGTGTGGCCCGTTCCAGGATTCGAAGACCGGTTGATCTATTACATCCCGCGGAACGACCTTATTGGTGTATTACGCATCCTCGGCGGGCCGCAGGATCGACAAACTATTCTCAACAGCGAGTAATGGGCGACCTCCCGTACCGCGCGCCACATGCCACCAGCGGACGGCCCAGAAAACTACGCTTGACATGTTGAGCGGCAACAAGCGCGATCAGTACGGCATCCGAATCAATAGCCAATGGCGCATCTGTTTCGAATGGTCAACCGATGGACCTGAAAACGTCGAGATCGTCGATTACCACTGAGCACATACCGACATGAGCAGAACACCCATACACCCCGGCGAAATACTCGGTGACGAGCTGGACGTAACGGCCGCCGAGCTCGCGCGTCAACTCAATGTCCCGGCTAACCGGATCAGCCAGATCATCGCGGGCCGCAGGAACGTCACCGTGGACACGGCCTTGCGCCTCGGCAAATGGTTCGGCACGTCTCCCGCGTTTTGGCTCAATCTGCAGAAGAGCTATGAATTGCGAACCGCGCAAAAGCAAATCGGGAACGAACTGGAAAAGATCCCGACCCGGGACCGCAGCTCCGAGCGTGCCTGGTGCCAGCGACCGGACATTCGCTGAAAATTCTTCAGATCCCGAATAGCGTCGGGCGCGCGAGATACGTCTACTGGATCTTGGAAATGCGCCACGACGATTAACCCTACGCAATCCACATGTCGTTTTATTGGTTAAGCCACTTCTTGTCGCGCCTCCCATAAATCATGTTCGGCCTGCATACGCACCCACATTTCGGCACTGGTGCCAAGCACCGCCTCGAGCGTGATAGCAAACGAGGGTGAAATCCCCCGCTTCCCGTTGACGATCTCGTTGATCTTGCGTGGCGAGCACCCACATCGCTTAGCCAGGTCCGTTTGATTTAACCCCATCTCGGCCATGTAGATCTCTGCAAGGACTTTTCCGGGATGGAGCGGCAATGGATTTTCAATCATGTCTATCCTCGATGGTAGTTTTCGATGGTCACCTCGGAAAACTCACCGTTGCTGAACTTGAATGTGATGGCCCAGGGTAACTTGATCGTGACGCTCCAATAGTCCCGGCGATCACCTCGCAATTTGTGTAAACGAATGTTCGGCGGCTCACCTCTGACGCGCAGGTCTTCGAGCGTAGAGGTTGCGTGCATGATCGTCAGCAATGCTTTAGCACGGACCCAAAGCTCTCTTGGCAACGTTTTGGACTGATTCGTCGTCCAGATGTCCTTGGCGACTTTACCTTTCAGACTAACGATCATTTGAGAAAACTATTACACTATGTGTAATAGTGTAATTCCCTTGCTTCGGTATTTCAAGAGCGAGCGTCAAAGGCGACTGTGATTGCCGGGCGAGCGCGTCTCGATCTCATCACTACGGATGGCTTCCTTGTCACAATTTTGTCACAGCACGAACGGCGTTCCGCGTGAACGGGCCTTATCGAGAAGCACGCTATGTGACTGTTAATCGGCGTGTTAATCTGTAATCCCTTGAACCAGAATGAGTGTGCGACGGTCTTCGGGAGGCAGGGATCGTAGGTTCACGGAGCCACCGAACGTGGCGGAGAACAACGCCGGCCGCAGGACGGCGTTGGCCCGGAGGGTGAGGTTACGTAGTGACCGAATAAATCCTGTCATAAAAAGGTCCGACACGAAGTGTTGGGCCTTTTTATTTCCTGAACAGGCATCCGCTAACTCACCCGGTCTTCCGCATGTAGCGAATGTATGGACGCGCGGATCGCCGGTTAACAAGCCTCAAACAGCCCCGCCGCTCCCATGCCCTTGCCGATGCATATCGACACGAGCACGAGCTTCTTGTTGCGCCGTCGGAGCTCGCGAATGACGAGGCCGGTCATGCGCGAACCCGTCATGCCGAACGGGTGGCCTATCGCGATGGACCCGCCGTTGACGTTGTAGATCTCGTTGTCGATACCAAGCGCATCGCGACAGTAGAGACATTGTGAAGCGAACGCCTCGTTGAGCTCGACGAGATCGATGTCGTCGAGGTTCAGACCCTTGTATTTCAGCAGGCGCGGGATGGCGAACACGGGCTTGAGCTTTGCGAGCCCTTCGGCGGTCGTGTCGGGACGGTTGCACTCGTCGCGATCGACCGTGCCTTCGGCGATCGCAGTCTCTTTCGTCTCCTTGTTCACGAGCTTGCGCCATTTCACCGTCATCGGCAGCCTCGACAGGACGACCGCGTGCCGGGCGATATTCGCCGACTGCTCCCCCGTCTGGCGCGCCATACCGGCGACGACGTCCTCGACCTCGGCGGGGTCGAGCGTCGGATTACGCTCGAGCAACGCGTCGATGCAATGCGCGAGCATGTCGTCCGAACGCGTGAGATTGAACCTCCCGCGGTGTGCCTTGGCGAGACCGGTGCGGATATTGTCGACGATGACGACCTGGTTCATAGTGTTGTCCTTTCGGTTTGCGGTGACCGGCGGCTCTGGCCGGTCTTGTTACTGGATAAAGAAAAGCCGGCGTTGGAGCCGGCTTTCAGCCACGTCTACTCGCGGCTCAGACGGCAACGGCGCTCGGACTGGCCTCGTCCGTGCCGAACCAGTCCGGCCAGCCGGCGGCGAGGTTTTGTTGGCGCGCGAGCTCGCGCTCCTCGGCGCTCGCGAATTTCTGATCCCACTCCTTCAGCGCCGGCATGATGATCACCGTGTGCCACAGGGGCGGGATCAGTGCCGTGAGAAAGCACAGGAACACGTTCGGGCAGCGCACCGCGGTGGTATCCGGTTTCAGCTTGTAATACGGGATGTAGGAATCGAGATGGTGATCCGCGTGGTTCGTGATCTCGATGGCGATCACGCGCGTGAAAAAGCCGAGGTGATTCCACAGGTGGCGTCGTGCGATCGGCTTGTCGGGCGCGCGCACGATGCCGTAATGCTGGAAGTAATTGAACGACTCGACCCAGAAGCGGGCCACGATCATCGACGCGAGCGCTGCCGCGTTGCCGAGCGGTCCCGCCACTGCGAACACGATGGCGTGAAATACGATTTGCGCAAAGACAGCCTTCCACAACTTGTGTCGAATGGACCAGCGGCCGTAGCCGCGCTTCTCGAGCGCATCGCTCTCGATGCCCAAAGACAGCAAGGTGCTTTCGACAACGGCTTTACCGGTGAACGCATAGAGGTTCTTGCCGCGCAGCGCCGTATCCGAATCCGCTTCGGTGCCACAGTCGATATGATGACCGACCGTGTGGCCCGTGTTGCGCGTGCAGTCGAGATACACGATCTGGCAGTAGGTGCCGACGAGCTGCGGCAGCCAACCGCGCTGGTGACAGAGCTCGTGCGACGGCGGTACGAACGCGATCACAGACATCCACGCCGTACTGATGATCGCGCCGGCCCAATGGATCCCGGAGAAATACCCGTGGACCGCAGTCCACGCCAAAAGCAGCACGAGCAGCGGACCACTCACCGTGCAAAGCCACAGCGGAGTTCTCGCCAGCGCGCGATTGTTGATCTGTCGAACAGCGTGATCGTCCGGCACCAGTTCGTCGACCACGGCGAAGAAGACCAGCGTCGACAAGCCGAGCCAGGCATAGGGCCCGCCGATGATGAGACCGGTGGCGGTCAGCATCTGCAGCCCGAAGGGCAGGTAGTAACGTGCGTAATCCGTAAACATCTTCAACCTCCTCACGCGGGACAGCCGCTCAGTTCGAAGCGGCGAGCCGGGGTTTGCCCCGATCCTTGTAGTCTTTGAACATGTCGCGCCCGATCAGGTATTTCATGATCTCAATCGAGCCGCCGGCGATCTTCACCACCCGCGCATCGGCATAGGCACGTGCGATCGGATATTCCCACATATACCCCCACCCGCCGAAGAGCTGCAGACATTCGTCCACGGTTTTGCAATGCAGATTGCTCAGGAACATCTTCGCCATGGCGGCGTCGATGGGATCGAGTTCATCGTTCATAAAAAGCTCGATGCAACGATCCGTCAGGGTGCGGCCGGCCGTCGCTTCCGTCTTCAGCTCGGCAAGCTTGAACTGCGTGTTCTGGAAGTCCGCGATGGTCTGGCCGAATGCCTCGCGCTGGGCCGTGTACTCGACCGTCCAGTCGAGCACGGCTTCGGTAACCGCGGCGCTGCGGATCGCCTGCGCGAGCCGCTCCTGCGCCAGCTTCGTCATCATCAGGCCGAAACCCTCGCCCTCGCCGCCGAGCATGTTCGAGACCGGCACGCGCACGTCCTCGAAGAAGAGCTCGGAGGTATCCTGCGCCTTCATCCCGAGCTTCTCGAGATTGCGGCCGCGCTTGAAACCCTCGCGGTCGCCTTCGACCAGGAACAGGGTGATCCCCTTCGCGCCGGCGGCGTTGTCCGTCTTCGCCGCCAGCACGAGCACATCGCAGAGCTGGCCGTTCGAGATGAATACTTTCTGGCCGTTGATAACGAACTCGTCGCCGTCGCGCACCGCCCGGGTGCGAATCGCCTTGAGGTCGCTGCCGGCATGGGGTTCCGTCATGCCGAGCGAGCCGATGGCCTCGCCCGCGACCATCTTCGGCAGCCAGTGCTTCTTCTGCTCCTCGGTGCCGAACGAGCGAATGTAGGTGGCGACGAGATCCGTGTGGATCATGAATCCCGGTCCGGTCGCGCCGGCGCGCGCCATCTCCTCGAACACGACCACGTCATAGAGGTAGTCGGCGCCGGCGCCGCCGTATTCCTCCGGCACCGTGCAGCACAGTAACCCCGCGTCGCCCGCCTTCAGCCACAGCTCGCGCGGCACCTGGCCGGTCTTCTCCCATTCCTCGTGGTGCGGTGTGATTTCCTTCTCAATGAACCGGCGTACGGCATCGCGGAACATCTCGTGCTCCGCGGTGAACAGTTTGCGTGCGATCATGGGTCGGCTGTTCCAGTAGATAATTTTCGTACTGTAGCATATCGTATGCATGTGTACAATATACTCTCATTTCCTCGTCGTCGTCGCGCAGGAATCCCGGACCACTTCGCTCAGTCCCGATAGAACACCGTGTCGCCGAGGGCCGCCGGCGTGCGCCGGCCCTCGATTTCTCCGCGGCGCAACATGTCGGCGAACGACAACGGTCCGCCGCTCCAGGCCGGGAATCCGAGGCCGGTGACGGCGAGCACGTCGAGATCCTGCGGCGCCTCGACGAGGCCGTCGGCGAGAATTTCCGCCGCCTGGGCCGCGAGACGGGTCATGAGATCGAGGCCGGCCGCACGCTCGTCCTCGGCGTAATTCGGATCGACGCCGACCTCGCAGCCGATGCGGGAGAACAGCGCCCCAAGGTCGAGGGCGGTTGCGATGCGCGCGAGCGCCCGAGGTTCCCGGGTCGTCTCGTCGAGCCACTCAGCGGCAGTGTGCCCGAGGCGCGCCGTCGCGCCGGGCTCGTCGCCGGCAACGGCGACCGGTACGCACTGCAGACGGTTCACGACGGCGAGTGCACGTGCCGCCGCGTCGGCGGCGCCGGCGGTGATTTCCGCCGCCTGCGCGGTATCGCTATCACCGCGTCTGCACCATTTACGTCGTCGGTGATCTCGAAGCGACGCGCAATGCGCGAAGCTGCGCCCTCATCGCCGGCAACTGCGAGGCGCTTGACGACGACGTCGCCGGCGCCGAGCCGCTTTGCAGCGCGCTTCGGTGCAGCCGTTTTCGACAGAAACAGCGTCCGCACCATGTTGCCCGCCACCGGATCCAACATCAGCGGCATGAAGTTGTCGATCTCGACCTCGATGCCGGTCTCGATGGCTTTGTCGTATCCGTCGAGCAGACAACGGCAGATGGCGTCGACGGCCGGATAGAGGTGACTCACTTCGGATTCGATCCACGACAGCGCCCACAGGCGCGCCAGACCGTCCGTACCGAGGAGCCCATCCGCATCGGCCGGCGCCTGCCAGTCCGGGCGATCCCAGCGTGCGCCCGCCGCGGCCTCGCGTACGAACGACCTTGCCCGCTCCACGAGGGATCCCGGCTCCGCGAGCGCGTCGACGAGCCCACCCGTGAGCGCATCCGCCGCTGTGATCGGCCGGCCATCGAGCAGCATGCGTGCACCGAGCGTCGGGCCGACGAGCCGCGGCAGACGCTGGGTGCCGCCAGCGCCGGGCAGCAGGCCGAGCAGTATCTCCGGCAGGCCCAGACACGGCGCCGCACCCTCGGCGGCAATACGGTGATGACACGCCATGGCGAGTTCGAGACCGCCGCCGAGCGCGAGGCCGTTGATGGCGGCAACGGTCGGCACGGACACTTGTTCGAGGCGGCGCAGCAGGTAAGTCAGCCGCGACACGATGCGCCGGATCTCCGCCGCGCCGTGCTCGAAGCGCAACGACGTGAAACCGCGCACCATGGCGAGATCCGCGCCGGCCATGAACGCGGACTTGCCGGAGGTAAGGACGACACCGGCGAGTTCGCGGTCGTGCTCGATGCTGTCGATGAGCGTCTCGAGGTCGTCCATCATGTCCGCGGAAAACACGTTGAACGGCCGTCCCGGCATGTCGATGGTGGCGAGGGCGATGCCGTCGTTGTCTTTTTCAATGGTGATGTTTTTCATTTCGATATGCTCTCGCGGCGGCCGAGGCGCCGATGCTTCGCCCGCAGTGATAAATGTTTGTCCCGTAACGGTTACACCGTCATTTCCGCGCAAGCGACCGCCACGGATGGCGGAAGTGCACAGGACTGCAGGACGCAGTCCTAGCCGGGAATCCAGTCAGAAATGAACGGCGATTCGCGCTGTCCACGGACGCAAGTGGGCGCGGACAGCACGCACCGTCCACCTAGTGAACACCGGGAGTCGATCAATCAGTACGTATTGACCGGGTCCTCGCTTTCGCGGGAACGACGAGGCGCGGACGACCTAGTCCACCAATCCCTCCTCGTTGATCATCTTGAGCAGGTTCCCCTTGATCACCTTCAGGGTCTTTGCACACTGGCGCAGATCCTTCGCGCTGATGCCCTTGAGGATCTCCGCGTTTGTCGGCCCGGCGATCTTGCGCATCTTGTTCACGACCTTGCGGCCCGCGGGGGTGAGGAACACGCGCTTCACCCGGCGGTCGTCGGCGTCGGGCCTGCGCTCCAGCAGGCCGGATGCTTCGAGGCGATCGACGAGCCCGCCGAGTGCGACCTTGCCGAGATCAAGTTGCGCGGCGAGTTCGGACTGCGCCATGCCGTCCTGCCGCGAAACGTAGGCGAGCAACCAACCCTGCGATCGGGTTACACCGGCGGGTTTGAGCGCCGCATCGTAGATCACCCGGCGCAGGCGCGAGGTGTCGTGAATGTAGAAACCGAGGCGGATCCCCCAGTCCTCATCCGTGTCGCCGGAACCGGCGATCGCGCTGACTAGTGCTTCGTCTTGCTGACTCATGGCGACTTCCTCTTGCGAAATAGCGAACGCATCCCCGCGGGGAGCTTCGATAATTGTATCGATGTTAACCATACGCTTGTGTAAATCCGTTTGACAGTATTAATACGGATGTGTACTATACGCTTCCTATCTTGTTTTATCAACTTTCACGCCATACCGCTCGGACCGGGTCCCAACGCGGCCGCGGGGTCGGCTTTCGGGAGACTTTTTCGTGGATTTCGACCTCACAGACGATCAGCGCGCCATCCGCGAAGCGGTGGCTTCGGTGGTGAGCGGCTTCGACGCCGACTACTGGCTCGAGCGCGACAACGACGGCGAGTTTCCGCACGCGTTTCACGCCGCCATGGCCGAAGCCGGCTGGCTCGGGATCACCATGCCGGAGGACTGCGGCGGCGCGGGCCTCGGCGTGACCGAAGCGGCGATCATGATGCACGAGGTCGTGAGCCACGGCGGCGGCATGGCCGCGGCCTCCACCGTGCACATCAATCTGTTCGGCCCGCATCCGATCGTGGTGTTCGGCACGGACGAGCAGAAGTCGCGCTGGGTGCCGCGGCTGGTCTCGGGCGAAGACAAATGCTGCTTCGGCGTCACCGAGCCGGATGCCGGTCTCAATACGACCCGCATCAAAACGTTCGCCGAGAAGGTCGATGGCGGTTACCTCGTCAACGGCCAGAAGGTGTGGACGTCGACCGGCCAGGTCGCGAGCAAGATCATGCTGCTGGCACGCACGAGGCGTTTCGAAGACTGCGAGCGGCCGACCGACGGCATCAGCATCTTCTACACAGACGTCGACCGCTCGAAGATGGAGATCCAACGTATTCCGAAGATGGGCCGCAGAGCAGTGGACTCCAATGCGGTGTTCATCGACGGCCTGTTCATTCCGGACGCGGATCCCATCGGCGAGGAAGGCAAGGGCTTCTCCTACATCCTGCACAGCCTCAATCCCGAGCGCGTGCTCGTCGGCGTCGAGGCCATCGGCATCGGCCAGGACGCGCTCCGGCGCGCCGCGCAGTACGCGAACGAGCGGGTCGTGTTCGACCGCCCGATCGGCATGAACCAGGGGATCCAGCATCCGCTCGCGGAGAACTGGATGCAGCTCGAAGCGGCCTACACCATCGCCATGAAGGCCGCGTGGCTGTATGACAACGACCGCTCGTGCGGCGCCGAGGCGAACGCGGCGAAGTTCCTCGGCGCCAAGGCCGGGCATGACGCCTGCCTGCAGGCAGTGTTGACCCACGGCGGCTTCGGCTATGCCAAGGAGTATCACGTCGAGCGCCTGCTGCGCGAGGTCACCGTAACCCGCATCGCGCCCGTGACTGAACAGCTCATCAAGTGTTTCATCGCGGAGAAGGTTCTGGACCTGCCGAAGAGTTATTGAAGTAATGCTTGCGATGAGTCTCACGTCTCCCGTCGTCCCCGCGAAAGCGGGGACCCAGTCGAAATGTGCGCCGCGCAATGCGCGGCTCTTGTCTCACTGGATTCCCGCCTGCGCGGGAATGACGGAGGCCGGAGGAGGCAACCCTCGACTCGTCGTCCCGGCGAAAGCGGGGACCGAGTCGAAAGTCGGGCCACGCAAAGCGCAGATCTTGTCTCACTGGATTCCCGCTTGCGCGGGAATGACGGGTAGCGGCCGGTGCTGAATCAGCCGATAAGTCCCGCGATTTAGCGGGTCTGCAACGATGTCCCTGCCACCGGTCTTCGACCACCTCGCCGGCCCTGTCATCGGTGCGCCGATGTTCATCGTCTCGAGTCCCGAGCTCGTCATCGCCCAGTGCCGGGCCGGCATCGTCGGCGCCATGCCGACCCTGAACGCGCGTCCGCAGCAACAGCTCGGCGAATGGATCATTTCGATCAAGGGCGCGCTCGCGGATCACGACCGCGCCAATCCCGCACAGCCCGCCGCACCGTTCGCGATCAACCAGATCGCGCACCCGTCGAACGACCGCCTGATGGAGGACACCGCGACCATCGTCGAGCACGAGGTACCAATCGTCATCATCAGCCTGTCGGCCCACCGCGACATCGTCGACGCCGTGCACGGCTACGGCGGCCTCGTCTTCAACGACGTCGTCTCCGACCGTCACGCGCGCAAGGCCATCGAAAATGGTTGCGATGGTCTCATCGCCGTCGCTGCGGGCGCGGGCGGACATACCGGGAAGGTGTCGCCCTTTGCGCTCGTCGAGGAAATCCGCGCCTGGTGGAATGGCCCGCTCGCGCTCGGCGAATACAAGAATCTCGTTACCCGCGCGACGAGCGCAGACGTCGTCACCACGGATTATTTCAGCGGCGTGCCGGCAAACTTCCTCGCGGATTCGATCGAGCGCGCGGGGCTCGACCCGAAACATCTCGTGCGCGATCTGGACAAACAGATGAACGTGAGTCCCTCGGGGGACTCGCGGAATACCTGGCGCGACATCTGGGGCTGCGGCCACGGAATCGGACGGATCACGAATATCGTGCCGGCCGAAGAACGCGTTCGCGCACTCGTCGACGAATACCGCGCGGCGCACGCCGCCCTGATTGGCAACTGAATTCATCAACGTATCGTTAAGGAGAGGACCACACAATGGATCTCGAACTCAAAGACAAAGCCGTCATCGTCACCGGCGGCGGCTCCAACATCGGCCGCGCCATCGTCCTGGGTTTCGCGCGCGAAGGCGCGAAGATCACGATCGGCGACATCGACACCGCACAGGCCGGTGCCGTCGCGGAGGACGCGCGCGCTGCGGGTGCCGCCGCCGTCGAGGTCGCCGCCTGCGACGTCACGGATCAGGAACAGGTCAAGGCCATGTTCAAGCAGACCGTCGATGCGTTCGACACGGTCGACGTGCTGGTCAACAACGTCGGCTGGGACGACCTCAAGTTCTTCACCCAGACCACGCCGGATCTGTGGCAGAAGATCATCCAGATCAATTTCGTCGGTATGCTGAACTGCACCTACGAGGCACTTTCCGTCATGGCGCCGCAGTCGAGCGGCGCCATCGTCTCTATCAGCTCGGACGCGAGCCGCCAGGGCGAAGCGCGCGAGGCCGTGTACGGCGGCATGAAGGCGGGGGTGAACAGCTTCATGAAGACCATCGCGAAGGAGAACGGCCGCAACGGAATCCGCTGCAACGTGGTGTGTCCCGGCGTCACCGTGCCGGAAGACAACGAGGAAGTCGGCGCCACAAGCGCGTGGGCGAACAAGGACGAACTGTTCACACAGGAGCAGTTCGAGATGATAGCGAAATCGCTGCCGCTGAAGAAGCTCGGCCGCCCGCGCGACGTTGCGAATGCCGTGGTGTTCCTGTCCTCGAATGCCGTCGCCGGTCACGTCACCGGGCAAGTGCTGAGCGTGAGCGGCGGCTACAGCATGATTGGATGAACGGAACACGCACCGTCATTCCCGACCCCGCCGTCATTCCGGCGAAGGCCGGAATCCAGTGAGAGCAAGAGCCGCGCGTTGCGCGGCGCTACATCCGACTGGATCCCCGCCTGCGCGGGGATGACGAATTGAATCAATTATGACCAACGGAGAACCTCCCATGAGCCACTACGCAGACATCATTTACGAAGTAGAAGGCCGCACCGCGACCATCACCATCAACCGCCCGGAAAAATACAACGCGTTCCGCCCGCGCACGGTCGTCGAATTGATCGACGCGTTCCAGCGCGCAGGCTGGGACAAGGACATCGGATCGATCGTGTTCACAGGCGCCGGCGGCAAGGCCTTCTGCACCGGCGGTGACCAGTCCGATCACGAAGGCGGTCAGTACGGCAACAACGACGCGCGCGGCGCTGTGGGCATGCCGGTCGAGGAGCTGCATTCGGTGCTGCGCGACGTGCCGAAACCCGTCATCGCGAAAGTGCGCGGTTACGCCATCGGCGGCGGCAACGTGTTCTGCACGATCTGTGACATGACCATCGCCTCGGAGAACGCCATCTTCGGCCAGGTCGGACCGAAAATGGGATCGGTGGATCCCGGTTTTGGCACCGCCTACCTCGCCCGGCTCGTGGGTGAGAAAAAGGCGCGGGAGATCTGGTTCATGTGCAAGCGCTATTCCGCGCAGGAAGCGCTCGACATGGGATTGATAAACGCCGTGTACCCGGACGATCAGATCGATGCCGAAGTGCAGAGCTGGTGCGACGAGCTCAACAAACGCAGCCCCACGGCGATCGCGCTCGCGAAGAAGAGCTTCAACGCGGATTCCGAGTCCATTCGCGGTCTCGGTCAGTTCGCGATGCAGGCGGTGAAGCTCTACTACTGGACCGAAGAGTCACAAGAAGGCGTGCAGGCACTGAACGAGAAGCGCGACCCGGATTTCGTGAAGTTCTACAAATAGGGACCACCGTTCGACTCGCTGCTCGTCGACGACTGGTACCCGCTGAACGTACACTCGGATCGGCAAGTCTCGTTAGTGGGAGCCGATTCGAGCGTGGTCGGGAAAATAGTTCAAGACGCCGTCGACAGCATTGACCGCGGCGACATGCCCGCGTGGATCAGCGAGCACCTCGCTGCCTATCGTGCACACGGCGGACGCAATGGTCATCACTGGGGTGCGACGGCCGTCGGTGGTGGCTCCGATGTCCCGTGCCTGCTGTTGACGGTTCGCGGAAGACGAACTGGTAAAACCTACACGCATCCGCTCCTGTACGCCGAGGATGGCGAGCGTTTGTTGGCGTCGGCTCCAAGGGCGGCGCCGATACCGATCCACATTGGGTACGCAACGTGCTCGCCGACCCCGCGGTTCAGGTTCAAGTCGGCGCCGAAGGACGGGAGCGCGATTCGCCTGTGGGCGACCGTGACGGCGGTACTTCCGCCTTATCAGGACTACCAGGCTCGCACCCGCTGCGAATTCCGCCGACTCTCGCGATGCTCGTGCAATATCCGGGCTAGGACATTTCAAGGCTCATCGCTGCGAGTATTACGCCAATCCCCACCACCCAGGCGAGAAAGCCGTAGCGCAGACCTGCCGGGGCGATGCGCAACTCCATGAACTGGTAGCCGATGATCCAAATCTTGATGCACGCTGTCGCGATGACGCCGAGCAGCGCCACCTGAGTGGCGTTCACGGCATCTTGCGCGGACACGCCGAACCACCATGCGAGCGCGGTCATGCTGACGAGGACGAGCCACGCCCGGGTCATGTCGCTGAATCCGTGCAGTTTTCTTGTATTACTCATCGCACGTCGTTCCCGTCATTCCGGTCATCCCCGCGAAAGCGGGGATGACGGTCTGGTACGCATCACAACAAATACAGCAGCGCAAAGAGCATGATCCACAGCAGATCGACGAGGTGCCAGAAAATTGCGCCGCTCTCCAGCGTACGGATGTTACCTAACGTCAGCACGGGCCGCCGGCTGACCCGCAGGAGAAACGACAGTACCCCGAGACCGACCAGCACGTGCAGCAGATGAATGCCGGTGAAGATAAAGAAGTACATGTAGAAGTCGTTCGTCATCGGGCTGAGACCGGCACCGATCTTCCCACCCCATTCGCAGACCTTGTTCACGACGAAACCCGCGCCGCAACCGATAGCCAGCCAGAACCAACGACTGTCCGTCGGCCCGTGCGCGTCGCGGCATCGTTCCACTCCGATTGCCACGAACAGGGAGCCGGTCAGCAGCAGCAGGGTGTTGACGATACCGATCCACAGATCGAGGCTAGCGCGGGAAGACGAGAAAACTTCCGGCTGCTCGGCCTGACCAACGACGATCAGAATGAAAAAGACCGAAAAGACGAGCAGATCGCCGCCCACGAACGCCCAGATACCGGCTTCGCCCGGTATCCGGGTTTCGGCGTGATCAAACGGTTCAGCCGTCGACGGGATACTCATTGGCCTTCACCACCTTCAACATCGCGAAGGACATGATCCAGATCCAGCCGAAGTACGCGACGAAGGGGATCCACAACGCAACGATGCCGTGCCAGGAGAACGGGCCGTCCTTGAAGAACAGGATCAGTTGCCCCGGCGCGTATAACAGCGCGGCCCACAGATTGACGTAAGCGACCCAGCGCGGAAACGGTGCCTTGCCTTCTTCCGCCAGAAAAATCGGCAGCGCGATCATCACGCACCAGCCGCCGAACAACGGCACCGAGAACAAGGCCAGAAAATAGGCGAAGTCGGCCCACATCAGAATGATCGAGGGATGATAGGCTTCCGGTCGGAACACCATCAGCGCCCAGCCGAACGCGACCAGCAAGGCGATGGTGGTACCGCCCGCGGTAAACACGAGTTGTATGAAGGAAAAGACCGGATGCGTCTCGAACCGCCGCGTCTGCGCCGCGATGCCGGCACCGAACGTGCCGAACAGGGCGAACGAGGCCAGCATGAAGACGGTGCCAATTCGGATCTGGAACAGATTTTCGGACAGCTTGCGAACCGCCTCTTCCGGCACATCGTTCGCATTGAGCAGCGGCGGAATCATGCCGCCCAGGAGGACACCGCCAATGATGAAGAGGATCACCGCCGCATAGCCGGTCCAGGCACAGAACACCATGGATCTTTGGAAAAGTCGATGACCACTCGCTGCACCGATACGCGCTGCACCCGTAGTTGGTGCGCCCGTACCCGTTTCACTAATCGTCGTAGCACTCATGCCGTTGTCTCCTTTAGTTACTGACTCATTTCCCGCGAAGCAAATCGTTCGCGGCACGTTCGCCGCTGTATACCGCCGCCTCGACCCCGGCCTGCGAAAAATAGTCGCCGGCGAGTTGCACGTTCGGCGGCAGCGCCTTATGCACGGCATCCAGCCGGCCGTAGTGCCCGGGTTTCGCAATCGTCAAACCGTGGTCGTAGCGGAACAAATGGACGAAGCTCGGCGGCGGCGCCTCGCCGAACGCACTGTGCGCCATGTATATCGCTTCCTGCTTGATGTCTTCGTCGCTCATGTTCGCGAGCGGCGGGGTATTGAAATAGACGCCGGCGATCTGGCCACCGGACGGCGCTGAACCGGGGCAACGGCGGCCGTGCAACACGACCGCGCCGACGTTACGCTGCTCCCCTGCGCCGACGGGCAGGACCACGTCCATCGGGGCATCCGGCCAGGGGTCTTGCTCATAAGCCAGCGCGGCGTGCGCGTATTCCGTATACGGCGTACTCATGAGCCTCGCATTCGTGTCGTGCGAGATGAACTCGCGCAGCAACTTCGCCGCGATGAAGGATTCCGTGGCGACGACGAGGCCGTCGGCGTCGAAACTCTGTCCATTCGCGAACACCCGATACTGATCGCCTTCGCGCTCGATGCGCTCGACCGGACTCGAGAGGTGGATGCGATCTTTCGCCAGGCTTTCGACGAGCCATTCGCTGACCTGCCCGATCCCCTCGGGCGGCACCGACAGACCGAGCTTGTAGGCCTGCTGAATGACGGCTTTCGGAAACGGGGTCGAGAGTTCCTTCAGTGGCACCGCGTAGAGAAAATCCATGATCGGGCGCATGACGTATTCGAAGGCGTTGTCGCCGATATGGGCACGCGACCAGTCTTCGAGATTCTCACCTTTGTCGAACTTGGCGAGCTCGTGGCCGCTGAACGGATTCTTCGGGCCCGGACTCAGGAACAACTTCAGCCCCGTAGTGACGAGACGCATGCGATCCCGGAAATCGAGCAAGGGTGAACCCACGAAACTCGCAATCGAATCGAAGCGCACCTGGTAGCGCGAATCGTCGTTGTCGGCGAGCTCCGTCGCGCCCTTCCACGGCACCAGATCGTCGTAGCGTCCCATTTCCTTCAGCAGCGCCATGGTCCGCGGGTAAATGCCGCCCATCAGGAACAATGCGCCCGTTGCGAGGTTGAAACCGTCGCGCCGGAGCTGCTTCGTGCGGCCACCGACGCAATCGGCCGCCTCGAACAGGCGCACGTCATGGCCCTGTTTGTTCGCGGTGTAGGCGGCAGCGCAGCCCGCTGGACCGCCGCCGATGACGATGACTTTCATGAACGCCTCCCGTCGTGCCGTTGCCCGTTCGCGCCGAAGCGCGCGATCTCTTCGTCGATGAATGCGGCCGCGGTTTCGACCAGCTCGACGCAGCGCGGATCACGACTCGCCAGCGACGACTTGATGCCGCCTACCAGCCGGCCGACGTGGCGGGTGAGGAAATCCCGCTCCGCCCGCGCGAGCGATGCCAGCGCGTCCGCATCGCCGTCGGCCCGATCCTCGAGATGTGTCAGGTAATGCATGAACTCGAGCTCCACGCTCAGGTGGTCCGGCATCGACGCCTGCTCGCCGCGGCCGAGGCCGAAGAAGCTGTAGAAACGCATCAGCTCCTCGAACAGGGCGCTCACGTCGCCGTCCACGTAAGTACTTTCGCGCAGCGAACACGCCTCGGCACCGATCGACGGTTCGAAGGCCTCGTCGAACACGGGGCCAGGGATCGCGAGCGGCCCGTGTTCGCTGCCTTCGTAAGTGAACGCGCGCGACAGCACCGCGTAGTACGCGCTGCGCTCCGCCGCGGTCGAGGGGATATCGTCCGGGACCATGACCGCGCTCATACCGGCATGTCCTCACCCAGCCGCTCGATCGCGATACGCGTATCGCGATCGAACACCGAGGACTGCCCCTGCAGCACCCCGGCGACGAGGTGCGGATGCCCGCCCGCGAGCTCCACGGGATTCAGCGGCGTCGGCGACACCGTGTTCATGTCGCCCTGCCCCGGGAACTGATACTGCTCCCAGGCGTGGTACATCAAAGTCTGACCCGGCCGCAGACCCGGCGACACCCGGGCCTTGACGTTGAAGCTGCCGATGTCGTTGTACGCGCGCACCCAGTCGCCGTCGGTGATGCCGTGTGCCTGAGCGTCCGCCAGCGACATCAACATATACGGCTCGGGTGACGCGTCGAGATGCAACATGAGCGGACTGTCACGCCACGTCGAGTGGATGCTCCAGCGCGTCTTGCCGCCGGTCATCATGAGCGGATAGTCGCCGCCGATCTTCGGCGGCGCCTTGTAGCGCGGCAGGAGCTCGTCGAGCTCGTCGTAGAACGGATGATCGACGAAGAACTGAATCCGCCGCGTCCCTGTGGGGTACGGCACCTTGTCGCGCACGTGGAACGTCAGCGGCACGATGCTGTCGTCTTCCGGGATCTCGCACATGTTGCCGATCGAGGCCGGCTCCTCGGGGATCTTTTCGAAACGCGCAAAACCTTTCTCCTTGATCTCGTCCCAGGAGAGCTTCTTGGGCGTGCTGCCGAGGTCGTAAATCGTGCGCGCGACCTTGTCGTCGTCGCCCTCCTTGAACTCGCCGTTCATGGTGAGATCGTCGTAGAGCGTATCGAGCTTCACCTCGAGACCCTGCGGGCTCTCGACCTTGGTGATGCCGCGGGCGCGGGCGCGTTGCTGGATGTGGCGCGAGAGCGCGACGATGATGTCCCAGTCGGTCTTCGACTCGCCGAGCGGCGGGGTCGCCTGATCCGTTGTCGTGAGATAAGGCGAGAGCGGGGTGACCCACTTCAGCGAGGTGCGCTCGTACCACGGCGCCACCGGCAGAACGTAGTCGGCGTGGCGCGCGGTGGAATTGATGCGCCAGTCCATGACCACGATCTTCTTCAGCTTCGGCCACAGGACCTCCAGCAGCTTTTCGCTGCCGCGCGCGCGGCGCAGCGGATTGCTGCAGAAGGAAATCATCACCCGCGGTGGCTTGTCGGGCGGCGGATGCAGCGGCTGCCATTGCTTCTCGAGCGATTCGTCGACGTATTCCTCCAGGGGACGCGGGTTACCGAGGCCCCATTCCGCGTGGCGTTCGGACAGCTCACCCACCCCGCCGTGCACCGACCAAAACAAGGTACCGGATGTCCACACGGGCAGCCGGATCAGGGGATTGCCCGGCACGAACATCAGACGACCCATGTCGCGGACGACCATCTCGTGGGAGTCGCCGGCCTCGAGGCGCTGCTGAATCAGCGGCTCGAGCTTGCCGAAAGTCTGCGCCGCTTCCGCCAGCGACGGTGGAATCGTGAACTTGTCGCTGCCATCGGGGATCAGCACGGGGAAGCCGGAAAAGTTCGCGCCGCGGCGACCGATGTTGCCAGTCAGCGCGAACAGCAACGCCATGCTGCGTTCCGTGAGATTGCCGTGGTAGTACTTGCACATGCTGGTCTGCGAAATGTTCGAGACCCTCTCGGCACTGGCGATCTCGCGCGCAAGCTGCCGGACCATGTTCGCGTTGACGCCGCAGAGCTCCGCCACCGTCTCCGGGGCGTATTCCGCGAGCCGATCTTTCAACAGCGAGAAGACGCTGCGCACTTCGACCTCGCTGCCGTCCTTCAGGGTAACCGTCCGAGTGACGTCGAGCGCCGGGTCCAGCTCGCCGAGCGCGAGCGATCGAAACGGCGCGTCGGCGCGCGCATCGCTGCGCGCGTCCCACAGCAGGTAGTGATCCTCGCGCCCGTCCGCCGCGATGTCTGCCTGTTTCAGGAACCGCTCCGTGTCGCTCCGTATGAGTAATGGCAGATCGGTCTGCTCCTTCACGAAGGCTTCGTTGACATGGCCGCCGCGCACGATCTCCTGACAGATCCCGAGCGCGAGCGCGCCGTCGGTACCGGGCTTGATCGGGATCCACAGATCGGCTTTCGTCGCCGAGGGATTGTAGTCCGGCGTAATCGAGATGATGCGCGCACCGCGGTAGCGCGCCTCGGTGAAGAAATGCGCCTGCGGGATCTGCGTGTAGACGGGATTGCCGCCCCAGAACAGGATCAGATCGGAATAAAAATAATCGTCGGCGGAACGCTCGAACACGATCTTGCCGAACGTCTCGAGCGTGCCCCGGCGCGAGTCGCCGATCTCGCCGTCCATGTCGAGTCCGACGGATTGCGTGAGCATGCTGAAGCGGCCCTGCGCCGCCATCGACACGCCGAGATCGATCCCCGGACCGAGGTCCCAGATGGTGCGGTCCGTGCCCTCTTCGACGGTCACGTCGAGATAGGTGTCGGCGATGTCGTCGAGCGCCTCCGCCCAGCTCACCCGCTCCCACTTGCCGCTGCCGCGCGGGCCGACACGCCTGAGCGGATGCGTGATCCGCGTGTCATCATACATGCGCGCGCTGAAGCAGCCGCCTTTCTGGCAGCCGCGCGGGTTGAAGTCCGGCAGCTCGGCATTGACCTGCTCGTAGTCGCCCGCCTGCTCCTCGCGATAGACGATGCCGTCCTTCACGTACACGTCCCACGCGCAGTGCGCCTGAAACCAGCAGTTCAGATGATGCGTACTGCGCACGACCTTGTCCCAGGTCCACTGACTGCGGTAGACGTCCTTCCAGGAATCGTAGCGCGGCACGGCGACACCGCCGCCCGCCGCCTGCACCACGAAGTTCGGCAGCGACAGCGTGCCGGCGAGCGCGGCGGCCGATTTGAGAAAGCCGCGGCGGGCGAGATCGGTGCTCATGGCCGCGCTCCTTTGGGATAGAACGTTAGCGGCGCCTCGGCCACCGGCGCCACCTCGCGCGGGTGCTTCGTGAACGGCCCGAACATGTCGAGCCATTTGCGCGCGATGAGCAGATCCATCAGCTCCGATCCCTCGCCCTTGCGCGATCGTTCGCGCTCGCGCTCCAGAGTTGCGAGCGCATCGACCACACCGCCGCCGAACAGCGAGATCAGGTAATCCGTGGGGATCCGCGGCTCGTCGGTGGGATTGCCGTCGGCATCGATCTTCGGCGGCGACAGCGGCGGCACATAGAACACGTTCGGCTCCGTGCCGTATTCCGCGTGCAGCGGCAACGCAACCGTGTGCTTCGTGACCAGCTTGTAGATCGGCCCTTCCGGGTCGTCGAGATAGCCGACGAAACGCACCCGCCCGGGACACTGGCGCGAGCACGCGGTGGTTACGCCCTCGTCGATGCGCGGGAAACAGAAAATGCACTTCTGCGACACGCCTTCCATTTCGTTGTAGTAGATCTTCTTGTACGGGCACGCCTCCTGGCAGAAGCGATAGCCCTTGCAGTGGTCCTCGTCGATGAGGACGATGCCGTCCTCGTCGCGCTTCGTGATGGCATCGCGCGGACACGCTTCGAGGCACGCGGGATGGGTACAGTGGTTGCAGATCCGCGGCAGGTAGAAATGGTAGCTGTTCGGGTACTCGCCATCGCCGAGATCCTCGTCCCAGTTCGGGCCCTTGCCGTGCCGGCCGCCGTCAGCGGTGAGGGTTGCGTCGCGCTCGCCGCCGAAGAAGACGTCCTTGTGATTGAATTCCCAGGCCTTGCCGAAGTCCTCGACGCTCGGCCGATCGCCCGGTTGCGCCGCGCCGTCGCGGAATCCCCCGCCCATGCCCTCCCAGCCATGCGGCGTGCCGCTGCCGGGCTGGGTGTTCACCGTATTCCACAACATGTGCGACATGCCATCGCGCCGCGTCCACAGCCCCTTGCACGCCACCGTGCAAGTCTGGCAGCCGATACACTTGTTGAGGTCCATCACCATGGCCACTTGTCGCTTGCTCATGTGGGATGCCTCATGCGTCGAGGGCCAGCTCGGCCCAGTCGATGGAAAATGCCTTGATGCCGCCGCGCTCGTCGTTCGCGCCGCGCCACACGGCGAAACCGATCCGGGTCTTGCTGCCCGCGGCGAGCGGGGCGACGTCACCGCCGCCGAGCGGTCGCGATACCACCACAGACCACCGACCGCCGGCGGCCGCCGCCCAGGCCTGCGCGTCGATGGCCGGACCCGCCAGAGTCTTGCCGATCCCGGTCGCGATTTGCGAGTCCGCACCCTCTTTGTTCGATTGCCAGCGCAGGAAATGCAGCGGCGCGTCCGCCGCGCCCATCAACACGAGCGCAGGTTCGCCGCGTACCGGCAGGGCAATGGCCAGCGCGTCGGGAAAGTCGCCGCCGGCGGGACTCACGCCTTCCCACTCCGCGCGCAATGCCCACGCCTTGCCGTCGTGTGCGCTCGCCACCGTGAGCGCGTCGATCTTGCCGTAATCGCGGCCCTGCCAGGCGTTGCGGATATATTCGGTGGGCTGCATCGGCAGCGGGATCGGAATCATCGGCACCCGCTCCGGATCGATCCCCGCCCACCCCGCGGCTGTGGGATCCAGCAGGGCTTGCAGGTTCTTGACACGCTGGGTTCGCACTCTCTTTCTCCTGCGTTAGTCCGCGTGATGTATGACATAATCATCGCATGCTTATTGTACACTAGTGTATCAATTAGTACACTAGCTTATCAAGCATACTTCCGCTGGGACGGTGATCCACGATTGACGGGAATCAATTTCTGCTCCGATCCGGGCCCCGATACTCAGGCCGCGATCGATCGCGGACGCAGCCCATGGGATTCGAACCCGATCCGATCGCCGTCCCCGATCTCGACGATCGGCTGTACATAATGAACACAAGTACGAACGAGCGCCGCGCCCAACAGGAGAAACCAACCATGCGACCCGATACCACCACCGATCTCCCGGCGCTCGCGCCGGCGCACGACAACCGCCATTCTCTGGGCAGCGATTCTCGCGCGCGTGAATCCCTCGTCTACCTGATACAGGTCCCGGAAGAACGCATCGGCGGCTTCGTCTACACCTGGGTTACCGGCGGCGGTCTCGCGGGTGCCGCGGTCTGCCTGTTCGGGCCGGGCATCGGCGATAACCCGTTGTTCGATCGCTGCGACGGGATCGCAGTGGCCGACGACGCGGATTTCACCGACTGGCGGATCGGAGGCTTGCACCTCGAACTGGGTGAGCCTTTGCTGTCGGCAAGACTGTCGTTCGCCGGCCGGGATATGGCCATCGATTACGAATTCGAGGCGACGGATCCGGCTTATGCCTACAGCACCAACGCGAACGGCTGCCCGCCCTGGATCGCGGACGACCGCTTCGAGCAGCAGGGCCGCATCCGCGGGCGACTCCGGATCGGCGACCGCGAGGTCGCGTTCGACGGCTTCAGCCAGCGCGACCATTCCTGGGGCACCCGCGACTGGGGCGTGAACCAGCACTGGAAATGGGTGCATGCGCAGGCCGGCGACGACCTCGGGCTGCACTTCTGGCAGCTTGAATCGCTCGGGCGCACACATCTGTACGGCTACGTACATAGCGATGGGCGCATTGCCCAGGTCACCAGCGTCGACGTCGATATGAGCATCGACGACGAGTTGCAGCAGAAGGCACTGCGCGCAATCGTGCAGGACGCGGCGGGTCGATCGACGGCCGTGAGCGCGGAAGCCTACGCGGTGTTTCCCATGCAGGTCGATCCCATGGTGAGTTTGTATGAAGCGCCGCTGATTGTGGACATCGACGGCAAGGCCGGGATCGGCTGGTGCGAGACGCTGTGGACGAGCGCTTTGATTGAGTATATGCGGGGGAAGACGACGGGGAATTCGTGACGTCGGGGAATCGACCTGCGACTCACCCGTCGTCCCCGTTTACCGCCGATATCCGTCCAAGTAGCCCTCGACGAGCGATCCGACGACGCGCCGAATTTCCTTTCTCGTCCCCCCACCGAATCGTGTGGTCGCTATCAGGTTGGCGCAGTTGTAGATGATTTTGCTGGCACAGTCGGCATCGAGATCCGGGTGCATAGAGCCATCTTCGATGCCGCGTTCCACGAGCACCCTGATGGCGGCGAACGCCTTGCGGCAGAAGGCGAGGTAGTCCTCCCAGTACTGCTCCTGAATGCCGGCACTCCAGTGCAGCCAGATTTTGATCGGGTCCGGATGCTCGTCGATGGCGTCAGCAAAGGCGATGAGCATGTCGTGCACGGCGATGGCGCCGGGTTCTTTCACGTCTACGATGTGAACCTGCACGAAATCTTCGATCAGGTATCGGGTCACCTCGTTGATGACACTGCTGACCAGATCCTCGCTGGAAGGGAAGTAGTGAAACGCGGTGGGAACCGATACCCCCGTCATCTCCGCAAGATCGCTGTGGTAGCAGTACCCGAGGCCCTTCTCGGCGGATGCTTTCAGTGCCGCGTTCAGAAGCTGCGACTTCCGTTCCGCCGGCGACATTCTTCGCGCCCGAGGGCGTACGGTTTTCTCGGCGGCGCTTTTCATTCGACGAATTGTACCAACACGGATATTGATATTGCTATCAATATAGTGTTAGCCTGCGTATTATTAACATGCGTATCAATAGACGCTCATGGATCCGAATGGCGTGAGCAGGGAGACTCCGATGAATTTACCGATGAATGTGATGCCGCATCTGAGCAATGACGAGTACTTCAAGTATTGGCGCGCCTGTGCGCTCTCCGGGCCGATGTTCCTCGGCGCGTTCCTGCTGTTCTGGGGTACTTTGGGCTACAACATTCCGCCAATCCCCGCCGACTGGACCGCGGATCAGATGGCCGAGCACTTCCGTACGAATTACAACCAGGTGCGCGCGGGTATGGCCGGGGCGATGCTGTTCGGCTGCTTTTATCTGACGTTTACGCTTGCCATCACGAAGGTGATGTACTGGATCAACTTCGACAAGAACGACGTGCTGCCCACCTTGCAGATGTGGGGTGGTGGTTTGACGGTGGTACCCCTGGTGACGTCGAGCGTCTTCTGGCTCACCGGCGCCTATCGCCCGGAAGCGCTGGATCCGAGCATTCTGCGGATGCTCTACGATCAGGGGTGGCTGCTGATCGATATGTTCTATTTCATCACCACGATTCCCATGCTAGCGCTCGGTGTGGCCGGGTTGATGGACAAGAGGCCCCAGAGGCTCTATCCCCGTTGGGCCTGCTGGTTCTCGATCTGGGCCGGCGTGAGCTTCCTGTTCGAACTGCTCATGCCGTTCTTTTACAGCGGGCTGTTTTCCCGCCAGGGTTGGCTCAACTTCTGGGTGGAGTTCCTCGTCTGGTTCTCCTACATTCTGATTGCCAGCTATTTCACCTGGAAAGCCGTGCCGCGGCTGGCTCGTGAACGGGCCGAACTGCTGGGTCGCCTGGAACAGTCAGAGACCATCTCGCAGGCGCAGGCCTCCGGAGATCCATTGCTTGCGAAATGAGTGAGTACGACGAGCGGGTGCCGCCGGACGGCACCCGCACCGAAGCGGAAGAACTGTTCGCGGGGGTACACTTTTTCATCCTTGCGGACATCCTCGTGTTCGCTGCCCTGTTCGTCGGATTCATGGTCGAGCGTTCGGCCGAGGTCGCGCTGTTCGATCAATCCGCCGCGCAGTTGAATCCCCGGGTGGGCGTGCTCAACACGCTGATCCTGGTGACCAGTGGCTTGTGCATCGCGCTTGCCGTGGACGCGGCCCGTAAGGGCCTGAGAGGTGTTACCCATCGCTGGATCGCCGCTTCGTTCCTCATAGGAACCGGCTTCGGTGTCAGCAAGGTGTCGGAGTATGGGGACAAGATTTCGCGTGACATCACCATGCACACGAACGATTTCTTCATGTTCTACTACGCGCTCACGGGGGCGCACTTCCTGCATTTTCTCGGGGGTATGGCCGCGCTTGCCTACATTTACTTCAGGTCCGCCGGTGAAACGGTCGACGGCAGATTTTTCGGTACGATCGAGGCGGTCGCCCTGTACTGGCACATGGTGGATCTGCTGTGGATCTTCATCTTTCCACTGCTTTATCTGTTGGGAGGTGGATGATGGATCATGTGACCTGGCGACAAAATGTCGGTGTATGGGTATTTCTCGTACTCGCGAGCCTGGCCACGGTGTGGCTTGCCGAGCACCGGGGATGGTTCGGTGGTTGGACCGTCGCGGTGGTGCTGGGGGTGGCGGTGTTCAAGGCCCGAGCAATAATCCTCTACTACATGGAGATCAAGTTCGCTCCCTGGGGGTTGCGGCTACTCTTCGAGGGATGGGTTGCCGCGTGTTTCGGCATCATCTTCGGGCTCCGGTATTTCGGTTGAGGCCGCGCGTGGATTGAGCGCAGCTTTGACGCAGGTAAGGAGGAGCTTTTTGGGTCTTTAGCCGGGCGTGTTGATTTGCATCCAATCGAATCTTCCGTTCCAATCCTCGGTTCTTAACGACTAAATGATCTCCGCGATCCCATACTTCGTCGACTAAATCGAACACGAATTGTTTCATTAATAAATACCCGAACGCGGGCATCAGTATAGGGATCACAAAGAACATGTAGGCGTAATCGCCTCGCTCTCGCATCGACAAGAACGACGCAAGGACAAGAAAAGCCAAAAACTCAAACCAGAAAATTAAAAACATCCGGTTTACCGATTACCACATATTTCGATGAAATACGCTTCATTGACATTGCGAAACCAAGATCAAGCCCTTCCGTCTACTGGGTGTTCTTGGCACCTCCATATAGCCTCGTCAAAGCGTGTTGGGTTTCTGGAGGAAGCTAAACCTCGTCATTCATATTCGGTCCCGAATATCGGAAATCGCCTCATGTGCGACTGTGGTCATGTAACAAATTGTCTTGTGAACAAAAATATCCGCCGCTTGCGGTGACTAGGGTGCACTACGATAAGCGTTGTAACCATAATATTTTGGCCGGTCGTCTAGGCGTACATGTAACCATGCGACACCACCACCGGCGGTACTCAGCCACACTGGCTTGGTGCTGAGTCGACGCTGCATCGCAATCCCGACCAACTCCCATAGCTCATGCTGCTGGGACTCACTCGCGTTTTGTAGAAACGCTGCCAGGTGCCCATAGTCTGACCGGGTTTCATCCGGACAGGGTACGACCATGATGGCGTCGTTACCCAGATTGGGGAACTCGATAACCGCTCCGGAAGTAGCCGCAGCGAAGTACTTCACGAATGCCGATGGATCTGGATCGCCAGCTAAGAATGGGCTATCGAGTAGAACGAATTCAAAAGGCCGATCTACCGTAGCTTTGGTAACCGGCGGCGTTTCCCACCTAAACGCCGGAAACGGCGATTCAAGCAATAGCGCGATAAAAAATTTTCGAAAGTCGAGATCGTCCTGCCAACGCGCTAAAACTTCTGCGTACGATAACTGCGCTGAACCGTCGTCAATAGCAAACTTGATCGCGCGCTTATCCAATAATTGCGTAGTGTGCGAATACCACATACAACTTCTCGCTACCTCGTATCTGCAATCTCGAGTACGCCGTCGCATTCAGTGGTGCTGAATCAACCCGGGTTTTCCGAAAGGTTTCTATTGTGACCCAGGCAGCCATTAGCTAAGCCTGCTGCCAGCAATACAATGCCTCGCATTCTGCAAGGGGCATATCGCCGTTCGTTAATCGTATGTCATCACAAGACATCCATAACGTGCGTCTCTTTATCCATCAACTTAATGGGAATTGAGCCCGAATGGCATACATGATGCAACGTGGGTCTGCGGCTTTAATTATCGCACGGTCATGCTTCCGCCGATGATTTATTGAACCCTGCCCCTACGGCAAACCTGTTGCTAACTGGCGCTTTGAGTAGGAAGCCGTAGGGACTGGTAGGAATTCTAGAGTAGTTTGGCGGTAACCGGTCAAACGGCGACGTCTTGCAATTCTGGCCGGGTTTCAGTTGCAACAGCCAGATCGGAACGAAGTGGTTCGTCGGTAAACATCGATTTCCATAGGCGCGGCGTCAACTGTTCAACCTGACTGTCGGGATGGATCGCGATCCGTTGCAACACATCAACGAGATAGGTACAGGGATTGATGCTGTGCAAGCGGCAGGTAACAATCAAACTCTGAATAACCCCAACATACGCGGTACCCACCTCGGCCCGGTGAGTAGGCCGGGGGGATCTCACCCCCGGCCTCTCGCAGAACGGCACGTGAGCCTCTCGACTCATGCCGCTCCCATCAGGCGAACACACCAGTCATGCCCGATCGCCAGTGAATGAACAAGCTTGGCCGAGCCTTAGAAATACCTTCCAAGAACTGCCCAGCACGCGTCTTCTTGCCGCGAAGACGCTTGTATTTGCACATTGCCCAGCGCCGCAAGATGGTGCGATGAACGCGACGTACTCTGGTTGGCGTGGTTCGATCATGGTAGCGGTTAACGAACTCTTATGCTGGGACCAGTACTTTGCCTGCGGTGGCGCTTTACGCCACATCGAGTTTGATCCGACCCCCGGGACGTTTAACTGTGCTAATTTTCCCGCGTCCGTTTCGACCGCACCGATCCAATCTATGGAGATCTCCCTCTACCCGACTTATAACGTGCTATCTAAGATGCTCTATCCCGATGCGGAAACGCGTAAGGACATCATGTGCATCGGCGGCACAAGTCAATGGCCTGCGACCTTGTTTCGCGGTATTGATCAATGGGGGGAGCGCTATGGTTATCTGTTGATCGATCCCATAGGCGGCGCGATCGGTGCGTTCTCCATGGTCGACGGCATTAATACCGGTGCCCAATCGCGCACACCGATTTGTCAACTGCCGAATGTCGAGCATACCGAACGAAGTTTTCCCGTACTATTTTGTATCGCAAAGAACTCCCGGACTCTGGTGGCGCGGGCCGTTATCGTGGCGGCTTATCGGCCGAAAGTCGCTTCATCCCCCACAACACCGATGTGATCACGCAAGACACTTCATCGTCCGGCAATGCGACACCGACCTCCTCGGGAATGATGGGCGGCTATCCTTCGACGACAAACGCCTATCGCATTGTGCGCGACAGCGGCGTGGCCTGCCACAGGCGCGTAACGGCGCACAATTCGCTGTCTCCGCTACGGAAGATATTTGACCAAAATACGTTGCTCATGGCTTATTATTTCGGGGGGATGCGAATCGGAATAGCACATTCACCGCCGCTTGCAGCCCGGATTCGGTTTGTCTCCGGATTGGCTCGCCGCGCGCAAACACGGGCAACAAATAACGCGCGGCGCTGATACAATGGCGGTTCCCGAAGCAGCGGCTGAAAAAATCGCCCGCGCCCCTATATTGCGCCCATGACATTGTTACTGTTTTACCTGGCGATCGCGATCGGCGTTTCCTTCCTGTGTTCGATACTCGAAGCCGTGTTGCTGTCGGCGACGCCAAGTTACGTCGAAACCCTGTCGGCCGAAAGGCCGCGCGCGGGCGCCATGGTGGAGCGGGTCAAGCAGCGCATGGACGAATCGCTGGCGGCGATCCTGATCCTGAATACCTTCGCCCACACCATGGGCGCCTTCGGCGTCGGTGCGCAGGCCCTGACCGTTTTCGGCCCGCGATGGGAAACCCTGATCGCGGTTTTGCTGACCCTGGCGATCCTGTATTTCTCGGAAATCATTCCCAAGACCCTGGGCGCGACATTCTGGCGCCGGCTGCTGGTGCCGTCCGCGTTCCTGATCCTGTGGCTGGTCAAGGTCGTGTACCCGCTGGTGTGGGTATCCACGCGCCTGACGAAACTGTTCGGCAGCCGGGCCGAGAACGCAGTCACGCGCGAGGAAATTATCGCCATGGCGTCTCTGGGCAAGCAGGGCGGCGCGCTCAACGCGCGCGAGGATGAATACCTGTCGAACGCGCTGAGCCTGCGCGAGGTTTCCACCGAGGAAGTGCTGACCCCGCGCACCGTGGTGCACATGCTGGAGCACGACATGAGCGTCAGCGAGGCTCTGGACGACCCGCAGACCCGGCAGTTCTCGCGCATGCCGATATACGACGAAAGCCCGGACATCATCGTCGGCAAGGTGTTGCGCCACGATCTGTTCATGGCGGAGCGCAGCGGGCAGGGCGACGAGCCGGTGAAGAATTTCGCTAAGCAGATCCTCGCGGTATCGGAAAAGCTGCCGGTGGTGCATTTGCTCGAACTGATGCTGAAAAACCGCGTTCACCTGTGCCTGGTCGAGGACGAATTCGGCCAGACATCGGGCATTGTTACGCTCGAGGACGCCATCGAAACCCTGCTCGGTCGCGAAATCGTCGACGAGAGCGACGCCGTGGTCGACATGCAGAAACTGGCGCGCGACAAGTACCGCGAGCGATTGCGCGGCGGCAAGGTCAAACCGGCGCCGCGCCTGGAGAGGTGATTAGCGCCGTCTTCGGGTTTTAGTGCTCATTGAATAATGCCCGAGTGTATGTGTCAGCCCCTCGTCGGGGAGTATAAGAAGAATAAACGCCGCATTCTCCAAATCCACAGAGTATTTCGAGGGTATCGAACAGCCGTCAACCGATGCTTCGAGGGGGTATTGGCTGTGATCGGGCCTCCGGAGCCGGGAGAAATCCCACACTTCGGCGCAATTTTCAGCCGGTTTCGAGCGACGGGACAACGGCGACCGTACCGCGTTGTCGGTGCCGCAGCCGCTGCCGGCGCGTTTGATGCGTATTAGCCGAACAAGGCAACCTGGGGCAGACCCCGAGACGGAGGCGAATGCAGAGTCACGGTTGCATCTTTGCGCGCTTGACCGGCGTCACCTGCGCACGATGCGAACTGTTGGGGGCGAACACGCCATGACATCGTGTCAAGTTGACTCGAGGCTTAGGCACCAGCGCGACGAGTCTGGCGATGAAGTACTCCGGGCATCCTACCCTGCGCCCTTCGAGCCCGCCTGCGGCGGTTCAACATAGCTCCCGGCGATGAAGTCCATCGGCTCGAAGATGACGTGCGTGCTGCCATCGCGGTACGGCGTTTTAAGCTCGTAGCACACCTTGCCATTGCTCAGCAGCGACAACCGCTTTTCCGATACCCCGGGCAACGCATCCGGGTCGGTGCGCGACACATGCGTTTCGTTGCTGCGCTTCTGGCCATGAAAGTTCTCGCCATCACTTGACCGCAGCGATCACGCAAACACCGTACGCAAAATTCGGCATGTTGTTCATGCTCGAAGAATACGTTGACATCATTGACACGATGCACGTCATGTACTGTCTGCATGGCAAACACAGTTTTATCACCGATTCGGTGAAGACACCGCAACATTGGCGTCATTCGTCAACATCCGATACCTGCTTTTTCTCGGTATCGCCGCATCCCAAAGCACATCTGTTCGACGCCGCGCTAAAACGCTTTCTCACGTGTATCGCGCCGGTTGCCCCGCATGCGATTGGTGCGATTCAGTGCGGCCTGACCGATGATGACGAATTGTATTTTATTGAAAACAATGTGCGTCCACCGACAGCCATGTTTTCGCAATTGCCGAACTTCATCCCTTGTCTGCGGGAAGATGTTTCAGGCGCATCCTTCAGCGAGGATCGCGTAGATGCTAGGCCTCCAAACGAGGAAACGTTCAAAATTGCCATTGCGCTCATGCACCGAGATGATGAAATTCCCGTTGCCGTCGAACGGTTGTCATGCCTAACTCATGCTGAATACGCACCGTTCTCGCTGCGCGAATGTGAGGGCCGGCTTGTCTCACACCGTCGGTCGTTTCCGAGCATCCTAATTTTCCACGCAAAGTCGCCGACCGACGTCATGCAAAGAATCCAGTCGACGCGCGATTTCGTTTACGCGAGCGGAGATTTTCTTGGAATTGATTTGGGTCGAATTGAGCAGACAATTGGCCCCGTAGATCCGATAACTGCATAGCTCAACTACGGTTCCGCAGTCATGGAGCGTTTTGAAGCTTCTCCGGTAAACTGGTATTCGGTTCGTTGAGTCAGTCGCGAAAAGAAAATTGCCCGACGCCAGCCTCAGTATTATGTCTAAGACTAGAACATCATCTCGCAGCCCAGCGGATTCTAGTACGAGCCTCGAACTTGACTTTTTTATCATATGTATTAAAATACATGCCCACTTAGGGAATCGATGGAATGGGCGCCGACCGGTATGAGGTCCTTATTCGGCCGGATAGGCCTGGTGAAGAAATTCTTAAGGAAATTGAGCGGCAAGATCTCGATTTTCAGCAGATTTTTTATGATTTTATTTGCGCAACAAATTCTTACGGCTGGGACCAGCGTGAACACCTGGAAACGCTGGATGATCGTTTCCAGACTTATGTTTTGCCGGTCGGTGGCGACCGGAACCACCACGTGATGATGACTCGAGAAGTGGGACACAATCGTTACTACTACCTCGGGTTGACCACAGCTGAGCTCGGGAAACCCGCGAAGGAAGCAGTGTATAGAAATGCGTGTGAGGCACACTCACTGAGCAATCCTCAGAGGGTGCAAAACCCTACGCCTAGTTAATTCCAATGGACGGAGCATAGTTATGACCAAGGAAAAGACACGGAATATGAAGGGCGTAATGGAGGAATTGCGCCAGCGTTCCCCGAAACTCGATCAGCGGCTGCGTGAAAGCGAGTCTCGTCGTGTCTTAGCGATGTCCTTGATTCAAATGCGCCGCAAGGCTGGTTTAACCCAAAAAGAGGTGGCCGCGGCCATGGAATGTGATCAAGCCTTCATCTCGCGCTTGGAGTCTTCCACCGGTGCATTTCCAAGTCCGAAGACCATTGCAAGCTACGCTCGAGCTTGCCACGCTACTGCGGGCTATATATTTGCAACCATAGATGATGGCGCCGATCAGATTTTCACTGTCCCATTTGGCAATCAAGATGAAGCCGAAGAATTGTTGCATGCTGTTCAACGGCAGGTAGCTGAGAATTAGGCAGCGCAATCGATGCTTGATTGGTTTATCAAGCTACTTGCCTGGCCCCATCTTGTAAAGACGTTGGATACGCTGGGACTGCTGCTGATGTTCTTACCAGCATTCTCAGTAGAAAGGCGCGTAAAACGCGCACATGATTTCGCCAAACGAAGACCTGGGGGGAAAGTGGATCCCACCCTTCGTCGCGGATACCAAGCGACACAGAATCGTCTGCAGAAATGGGCCCAGGCATGGAGTCCATTCCATTCGGCGTGTCTCTATACAGGTTACGCCTGCCTATTTTCCTCCCAGCTCATTCGATGGTTCGCTTAATGCGATCATCCTGACCACAGCGAAAAATTTTTCGAAGCTGCTCGCTGCACTAACCAGAGGGATCCGGGTCGATCGGATCCCCGAGAACTCGACCCAGTTCATTTCGGAGTTCTGGTCTTCGGTAACCGGAAACGGTTCAGTATGGACGCGAAAGCGCTGGATAAAAGCGTCTTTCGTCCAGTCGCCGATGCCGGTCTCGACATCCGGCGTGATATTCCGGATGCAGAGTCGTCCCGGGAAGGTACCCATGCCGCCGATGTTGATGCCGACCGGCTTCACGTTCTTGTCCATGCAAGACCGCCCAGCGCGTGCGCGGCCGATTCGACCTACGGCTATGACATTGGCCGGCAGCCTCAAATTACAAACGACTACTTTGGGCTGAATCCCGCCAGACGGCACCCCCAACACGTATACGACTCCTCTCGAGTCGAAAACAGACATTCGCGGTGTATCGAATTCAGCCAACTGCCGAAAGCCGTAATTTCGTGGCATGCTCCTAAACAACCGTACACTACTTCGATCTCAAGCAGTTTGTGCAACCGTACGCCTCTTATTGCTTTACGACACACCATTCGGAACGATCCCAGTGATGCATGACCATGGGATTGGTCGCACGCTTCCTGATGAACGACTTCAGGGCACGCTTATTGTTTTGCCGGTTTCTCCTCCGAAGACTGCTGAATTTCACGGTCATTCTGGGCTTAAGATGCCCGCCAGATCGGAAGGCCAAGTATCCATCCGAATCTAGTCCGACGCTACATGTAATCCCGGGGTCATCAGCGTCTTGATCAAGCTTAGCCACATGATTCCTTATGTCACTCACCGGTATTACGCGGCGGTCAAAATCTTTATCGCCCCACAAATTCGTAGCCCGAACATTCCTGCGCTTGGTTGCATCTTTTTCATTGTCGGCGAAAGGAGGATATCGCGCCTCATATCGAATAGTCTCCTCGAGCACATCAAGATCTTTCCTACTGACAGTAGACAACGGAAACGCTATGGCTTTGGCAAGCCTCTTCAGCTTGTGTCCGTACTTACCTTTTATCTCCCGTTCAAACAGATCACGCGAGCAACCAACTTATAGCAATGTCGCCCCAGCCTTGAGATACAATTCAGCGGAATACCCCAGCAGCAGATTGCTTGACTGAACGAGGGATTCCACATCCCGCACATGCTTTAGTCTCGCGGCATCGTTTGATCCACCACCAAAAGCGCGGACGCGCCGCTTTCTAGACTGTCGAAGAAAAACCGTTGACCGCTAAAGATTCTCGGCTTCCTTTTGCCGATTCCTTTGTGGTAACCAAGTCTGGGTTTTCTATACGGTATTTGCCCAACCGTGCGTCCGCCCGCTGCTTTGCCGCGAGTAGCCACCTATTTTTCCTGTTCGAGCAATCCCGTGCTTCCCAGGTTCCGACTACCGTCCTAACCCGCTATAACAAAGAATCATGAGGTTACCAATTGAATGCTTCAGCGGATCTAAAACGCATAACAAACTAGCCCGAACCAATTGAGGCCTCGACAATCGGTTCTTCAATCCGGAGAATCAAATGCGACAGCTCCGTTTAAAAAAACTTGCCGCGCATTCACCACAACTGATTATTTTCATTCAGTCGTCGATGTTGAATTCAATCTTGTAGCGCACGTTTTTGTTAACCACCGGCACGCCGTCAATAAATCGTGGTGCAAAACGAAAGCCTTTTACGGCGATAAGTGCAGACTCTTCGAACAACTCGGTATCTTCCGTCGAAACGACCTCTGGATCGACAACAAACCCGCGATCGTCGACATCAAATTCCACCGTTACCGAGCCTTCAATGCCACGTTTAAACGCACCTTGGGGATAATCGGGAACGCGCCTAAACAGTGGTTGGTAATCTTGCTCTGGCGAGTTTGGAGACATTTTACCGATCGCTAAACAGTGCTCCGTCGCTTTATCACTTTCATCTAACATTTCATATGTCTCGACTAGGAAAGCGTGCGTCAACATTTCTATATGATTCGATGAAGATTCGGACTCTTCCATGGCATCTAACGCACGTAGTAGGTAATCTCTGGCAACCTCATGGCGGTATCTGGCGATCTCCAGCTTGCCATTGTAGAAGGCGGCTTGACCGGTCTCGGGATTCTCAGGTCCAAGTTGCGCTAGTAGAATTTTGTAACCATCTCGCAAGAATCCTCTAGCCGCTGGTGAACGAGCATAATCCATGATTCGAACACCGGCGCGAAGTGACAGGCGACCGTATTCAATGGAGTCACGCCCATGATGTTGCTTCACGATTCTTAGTGCCCGACTGTAGTAGCGCTGCTGTCGACGCGGATCGTGCAATTCTGAGCTCGCTTCGCCAAGGTCCATAAGCAGATCGATCAAATCCAAGGAATCTTTACCAACGAGGTTTTCGAAGCGACTCAAAGCGATCTTTAGAACGCGTTTGGCTGCATTTTTTTCGCCTACGTATAGCAGAGCTCCACCGTAGTTGTAGGCAAGTGCTGCCCTGTTTCGATGCCCATCCGGGAACAGCTCTTCGCCTAGCACGAATACGGTTTCGGCTGCTTCCACAGTGCGAGACGCATCATCCTGCGTGGCTGCCGATTCATAGGAAGCATAAGCGTTCTTAAAGTCCGCCATGTCCTTCGCGGAATCAGCGACTATCGGACATGCGACAAACAATAGGATTGTTAGAGCTAAGTTTCTAAAGGTGACTATCAGCACCGTATCGCTCAAATTCAGCATACCCGATTGCACGGGGAACGGGCCCGCTCGTGGTGGCCGTAATTTCGGTTACCCTGTTGGATGACCGAATTGGCACACTTGGTTTAGTCGCGACGGGACTCATTGTTGCAGGCATTATGGGATTGGGATTAGACCCGAAATCGCGCAACCCCAGGGGGCTGTTGCTCAGTCTGCTTACGGGGGTCCTGATCGGGGTCTACACGCTCATCGACAGGCTTGGCGGACGGGCTGGCCTAACGCCCCATGCGTATGTTGCTTGCCTCTTTCTGATGTTGGCAATCACACTGCCAGCAATAGCGGCCGCTACGCAGGGACGAGACTTTATGAAGTCTATCGGTTCTACGTGGGTTAAAGACTTTTGTACTGGCCTTATTTCAGCCGGCGGATATTGGATTGCCATCTGGGCCATGAGCGTCTCGCCGATGGCTCTGGTTGCTTCCGTACGGGAATCGAGTGTCGCATTCGCGGCAATCCTGGGAAGTCTGATCCTAAAAGAGCGCGTCCAGTGGGTCTATGTTCTGCTGGTCCTTGCGGGTGTGGTATTGGCACGAATCGTGAACAGCTGAACAACGCGCGGTAAATTGATTCGTCAGTTCCCAGTGTGCATTTCAAAACTTATGACGACTACGAATCGGCCCGCGCCGGTGCATCCGCCATGAATCGGTTGAATTCTTCCTCATCGGCACGCCGCTTCGCGTCGGTACGAAATTGGGTAAATCGCCGTGCGCGCTCTTTTATTTCTTCCCGGATCTCACGAATGCGATCGTACTGAGTTTGCTGGAACTCATTGAACACCACATTGTCGCTGTGAACATCGCTGCCGAATCCTTCAAAACCGTTCCGCATGTCTGTCACCTTAGACCATTGTTGAGAAACCCATCGGGGCACCTCATGAACATGCCCGCCCGCGAAGATCCAGAACAGCAAAAACAGGCCAATCGGCCAGAATAGGATGAAGCCCGCAACCATCGCCGCGATGTTGATGCAAGACCAGTTTCCACACTTGCCCCGGCCGCCACAGTATCGGGCTTCCACTCGAACGGTGGACTGATCATTGGTTGAAGCGTTTTCTGATGCCATCACTCGGCCTCCTAACGGGTCATGTAGATATAGATACGATTCGATTTAACTGGTCATTGTGAACACTGTTCACATATACTATGCGAACCGGGGCCCCCTTTCAAGCCCTCTGAGCAGAAAAAGTGAACAATGTGGGCACCCCTCATTACGGAAGCGAGCCATGAAGCAACACAGTAAGGAGAAGAAGGCCTACCACCACGGGAATCTGGCGGAATCGTTGCTCAACGCCGTGGATGAGCTAGCCACGAAATTTGGTTTCGAGGCCGTTACACTGCGCGGTTGCGCGAAGCTGATCGGTGTCTCGCCCTCTTCCGCCTTCAGGCACTATGTCGATAAGCGCGCGCTGATGACCGCCTTTGCCACCCGAGCATTACAGCAACTCGCCGACGCAATGGCGGCCGCCAGAACGCAAGCCGACGAGGCCGGCACGAACGAGTTCCTAGCCGTTGGCCTGGCCTACGTTAGGTTCGCCATTAATAAACCTGCCTTCTTTCGCGCAATGTGGCGTGAAGAAGCGATCTATGCCAATGACGAGAGCTATCTTGCCGCCGCCAACGAACTCAGCGTGCACCTAAAGGGCGGTTTCGCAGACACCATTGAAGACGAAGATCCGATGAGCCTCAGTCCGCAGGAGCTCCTGGCCTGGGCGTCCGTTCATGGGCTCGCCAATTTACTGGTCGACGGACCGGTCGCCAAAGGCGAAACAAAATCGCAAAAACTCAAACAAGCGGAGCACATGATTCAGGCGCTGGCGCCTGCATTAAGCCACGGATCGCTAATTCAACCCACCAATGAAGCATGAGCAGGAGTATAAGAGTATAAGAAGAATAAACGCCGCATTCTCCAAATCCACAGAGTATTTCGAGGGTATCGAACAGCCGTCAACCGATGCTTCGAGGGGGTATTGGCTGTGATCGGGCCTCCGGAGCCGGGAGAAATCCCACACTTCGGCGCAATTTTCAGCCGGTTTCGAGCGACGGGACAACGGCGACCGTACCGCGTTGTCGGTGCCGCAGCCGCTGCCGGCGCGTTTGATGCGTATTAGCCGAACAAGGCAACCTGGGGCAGACCCCGAGACGGAGGCGAATGCAGAGTCACGGTTGCATCTTTGCGCGCTTGACCGGCGTCACCTGCGCACGATGCGAACTGTTGGGGGCGAACACGCCATGACATCGTGTCAAGTTGACTCGAGGCTTAGGCACCAGCGCGACGAGTCTGGCGATGAAGTACTCCGGGCATCCTACCCTGCGCCCTTCGAGCCCGCCTGCGGCGGTTCAACATAGCTCCCGGCGATGAAGTCCATCGGCTCGAAGATGACGTGCGTGCTGCCATCGCGGTACGGCGTTTTAAGCTCGTAGCACACCTTGCCATTGCTCAGCAGCGACAACCGCTTTTCCGATACCCCGGGCAACGCATCCGGGTCGGTGCGCGACACATGCGTTTCGTTGCTGCGCTTCTGGCCATGAAAGTTCTCGCCATCATCGGCATCACCGGAACCATCCTTCCGCTTGAACGACTTCATCGAGGCACAGGCCTCGATCAGGGTTCCGTCCACCGTGAAATGATCCCGAGACAGCAGCTTGTTTGCATCGGCCTGTTTCTTGACAGCTTCAAACAGCAGCTCATCCGCATCACAGCCCATCGTCCATGCCTACACCCACGAACCAGGGAAACATCAGGTCGTAGTCGATCCGCTCCATCACTAATCGTTCTGAGCGTACCGTGAACAAGATCTGCAGTAACAAGGCGCGCAGCAACTACTCTGGCGGAATCCACGGTCGGCCTCGACCCGAGTACATCGCCTCGAAGGCCGGTTCCAGCTCATTACAGTGCCTCATCCACGATGCGCCGAATCTTGCGAATCGGATGGTCATTCGGAATCCTCGAATCCAGATCCACGCAACTGAACATAGAAGGCTGGGGATCGATCTCGCCACGCATCGCTTCTCTCCATAAACCGTTACGCTATTATCCCAAATCAAGACTTCTTCAACACGCTGCTAGTGCGACGGCAATTGCCGCATAGCGCGGTCATGTACGTAGAAACCCTGGTTCCGCGCGTTACTAATTAGTCCTACAGTCCACAAATGAGTAGTAGGGCTACGGAGCGGCTGGTCACGATTGCCGTCGTTGACGATGATGCGGCTATTTTAGATTCTATTCGACTGGCGTTGGAATTTCAGAACTGGCAGATTCACACGTACCTAACCGGAGAAGAATTTCTAGCGGATCTAAGCAATAGCGCACCGCCAGACTGCATTATACGGGACTCCAATCTAACGGGTATGAGCGGTTCCGAGGTAATTCACTCAATGAGTAATGGACTCGTTGACGTCCCGATCATCGGATTAACGGGCCGCCCCACGAGCCAGAAGACCAAGGCAGTCATCGACGCCGGTGTCTCTACAATGTTGACCAACCGATTACAGAAGAACAGCTGGTCGATAGCGTGCGGCACGCAATAAATAGGCATAGCCGCACTAATCGGTAATAATCTCATAGTGCTTTAGATCGCAACTAAAGTACGGCTGATAACCGTCTTCGTACACATATCCAACTTCGGCATGGCCAGGAATGCGGCGGCCACCCAGAATCCGGTACTCTGAGAACTCGCCTCGCCACGGGCGCATGACGGTCTTGCCATTTTCAACCGCTGCACGCGCCTCAGCATACACTTCGGCGATATCGCCGACTTCGTTAAACAGGAAGCGAACGGTCGCGATCCCACCCGCACTTTCAGAAGAGACCTCTATGCTGTTTTCCGTCAATTCACGCCAACGAAGATTCGGATTGTTCAGAATGGCATCTGGCGCCCAAGGTAGTTCAGCGAGATATCGCATCAGTTCGCTGTGTGACATTTGCGCGCCTTCGTACTGTGCTATGGGAATAGATCCAAACAATCTCGCCTGCAAGAAACCATTGCCGACGACATAGCCATCCACCACATTGAGCAGAGGAAGCGGGCCGAGGCGTCGTTGCGCCAGCCAGAAGAATGCCGATTCGCAGACGTTGACAACTTGCTGTGTGTGAATTTGTTGCCAGGCCTTTTCTGGAGCCATCCTTAACTGTGCGATTTGTCGCAGTGCTACGCTGTGTACAGTGTCATGCGATTTCACGCCGCAACGCCCGACGAACGACCGGACCAGGCTGGGTAGATTCTCTTGACTTCGCTTGCGAGCAGACCCTGGGTTGGGTCGAAGGACATCATCTATGGACAGCTGGTCAGATCGATCGAACTTAGATATGAAGTAATAGTGAGCCGCAGCCAAAGCGATAATAACCAGCGCAAGAAACGTGATCCCAGTGTGAAGCATATACCCACAAAAGCGTAATCGATCAGCCTATTCGATACTAGGTGATAGATTCGCCGGCTCGCTTAAACCAGAATCCGGACGGGGTCAGCACGCGTCCAAGTTGACTACCTATGATCATGGCGATGACGAATATCCACGGCTCCGCCGATCCGCTGGCGAGTCCGGCGACGGCCGGTCCCGGGCAGTAACCCGCAAGGCCCCAACCCAATCCAAAAAGTACGCCGCCAATAACTAGCTTGGCATCGATATCCTTTTTGGTCAGTATATAGTGCCGCGAATCGAACCGCGGTGCGTTTTTGGTTACCCAACGAAACCCGATAAGGGTACAGAGGACGCTGCGACCAGGACCAAGACTAAGCTGGGATCCTAATCGGCTGCCATGTTAAGAAACGCCAATACTTTTTCCGGGTTTGTCATTTGTGCGACCGCTAATCCGACACCGAAAATGATGCCGACCCCCAGACCGGCGACAGCACGTTGAACAATCATGCGTCACCTCCTAAGGCAAGGCGCGACGCAGCAACCCCCGCACTGACTTCCCTGCCGGCAGGCAACGGCAACATGTTCGCGTCCTTGCGAAGTCGTCTTGCCGTCTAGTGTAACAGCCCTTTTCCGCTTCGTCGCCGGGAATGATCTCTTTAGGGTTCGCGGGAAGCCAACTTCGGCGACGCGCGAATGTCTCTTTCGGGCACATCTCTGACGGACGCGCCGACGCTGCGAACGGCAGCCTTCCGGCGTACAAGGGTCATCCGGCACCTGGCGGTTCAAATCGAAACCGAGATGCTAATCTGTCAGAGGAAACCTAACTTTACAATTTGTTTTCCCGCGGAAAATAAAGCTGCCCCCTTTTCCCTTTGCTACCAGGCGATCACCGCCTCCCCCACCGCCTTGCGATTACCTTCCTGATCCTCGCTCGCCACCTCCAGCCGAACACGGTGCTCGCCATTTTCTTCGACCTTCTCCAGGACCCTGCCCGTACACTTGAGCGCATTCTGTAGATGGGTAATGCCCATGAAGCGCAGCTGGAACGAGCTCAGATTGCGTTGCGGGACCCAGCCTGTGAGCAGGCGCCCGATGTAGGCCATGGTCAACATGCCGTGGGCGAACACGTCGTCCTGACCTGCCGCCCGCGCGAAGTCCAGGTCGATGTGGATCGGGTTGTGATTACCGGAGGCGCCGGCGAAGAGCGCGAGTGTCGTCCGCGTGATCGGCGGCACCGCGAGCTCGGGTAATTCGTCGCCGACGGCGACGTCGTCGAAGTTGATGGTCATCGTGTCGCTCCTCAGCCGTTGCGCTGTACGGTCGTGTTCTGCAGATCGGCGACATGGACGCCGTCCTGGTTCGTCACCGTCGTGCGCCGCACCAGAAAATCGAGCGCGCCGCCCTTCTTGTCGTAGATGTCCGCGACCGTGGTCTCGAACCTGAGCACATCGCCGGCGTAAGCCTCCGTGCGATACGCGAACAGTTGCTCGCCGTGCAGGATCCGCCCGAGATCGAGACACAGTTCGTCGATCCACGCCAGCGGCTCCGGCTTTTCGTTGTTGAGGCAGAATAGGAACGTCGGCGGCGCGGGAAGCGCGCGGTAGCCGGCCGCGCGCGCCGCGTCCTCGTCCGTGTAGATCGGATCGGTTTCACCGATGGCCGTGGCGAAGAAGCGCAGGCGTCCGGCCTCCACGGTTGCGGTATGAGGCGGGAACGTGTGTCCGATGTGGGATTTGTCGATCATGGGGTTATCTCCACGTCATTGGGGTAGCGACCGAGTGACCGGGCGTCATTCCCGCACCCCGTGTCGTCATTCCCGCAAAAGCGGGGACGACGGGGTGGCGCTGAACGAAATCCAGCACTCGGAACCCTTACGCCACCGATCGCTTCCCGTCCGCCCAGTACGGCGCACGCAGATCCTTCTTCGCGATCTTGCCACTGCCGGTCATCGGGAACGACTCGTGGAAGGCGACGGATTTCGGGATCTTGTAACCGGCGAGGCGCGAACGACAGTACTCCAGCAGTTCGCTTTCCGTGACCTCGCTGCCTTCGGCGCGGATCACACAGGCCTTCACTGCCTCGCCCCAGCGCTCGTCCGGCACGCCGATCACGGCCACCGATACCACGGCGTCGTGCGTCGACAGCACCGACTCGACCTCGGTCGAATAGATGTTCTCGCCACCCGAGATGATCATGTCCTTCAATCGATCATGGATGTAATAGAGACCGTCGGCATCACGGATCGCGATGTCGCCGCTGCGGTACCAGCCCTCCCGGAACACGCCGGTGGTCACCTCCGGCTTGTTCCAGTAACCGCTCGCGAGTGCCGGCGATCGGATCCAGAGCTCGCCCGGCTCGCCGTCGAGCACGTCGTTGCCGTCGTCGTCGGCGATGCGGAGATCGATCAGCGGCAGCGGACGGCCGCAGGACTTGAGCTTGTCCTCGTGCTCGAGATCGTGCTCGTTCGGGCGTAGCAAGGTCACCGCGCCCGCGGTCTCCGTAGCGCCGTAGAACTGCATGAATTCGCAAGGCATGGCGTTGAGCGCGCGCGTGATGAGGCCGAGCGATATGGGCGACCCGGCATACATCACGAGCCGCAGCGAGGAAAAATCCGTCGCCGCGGCGTCGGGGTGATCCAGCAGCATCTGGATCATTGCGGGCGCGAATGCGGTGATCGTCGGTTTCGTCTCGGCGATGGAACGCAGCGCCGCGCCCGGTTCGAACTGCTTCTCGACGAGCACGGCCATGCCGTTGTACATCGACTGCAGCGACAGGCCGATGGCGAGCAGATGAAAGTTCGGCAGCGCGACGAGGAAGCGGTCCTCCGGATGCCACTCGTAGGCCGGCTCGAAATGCTCGCACAGGCGCATGTGATTGAGATTGTCGTGCGTGATCACCACGCCTTTCGGATCGCCCGTCGTGCCCGAAGTGTAGAGTTGGATCGCGGCCGCTTCCATCGCCACAGGAGGCAGGGCCTCGCCGCCGAAGCCGTCGAGCCAGCTGCGGAACGGATCCGGATCCGGATCCGCATCCGCATCGCGATCGACCACCTGCGACGGAATGTCGCGCTTCGTCTCCTCGAGGATTTCCGCCCACAGCGCCGCGAACTCCGGCTCCACGAACGCGAAGCGCGCGTTCGCATCGGCGAGCACGACACACAGCTCCGGCTTCGACAACCGCCAGTTGAGCGGACAGAAGCAGGCGCCCGCCTTCGTCGTGCCGTAGAGCGCGATGAAGAAGTCATCGGAGTTCTTGCCGAGATAGACGACACGATCCCCGGCGCCGAGTCCGGCGGAAAGGAGACCCCGCCCGACCTTGTTCGTCGAAGCGTCGAGCTCTTCATAGCTCGTCTCCGTATCCCGGTAGACGAGCGCGGTGCGCTCCGGCGCGCGGCGGGCGTAGTAGCTCACGTAGTCTCCGACGGTGCGGATTTCCTTGTAGACCCACATGCTTGTCGTCCCCTCGTTGAACCAGTTGATCAGCGACCCGCGAAAGCGGGCTTTTCCTTCACTAGCACGGCGTTGAGCGCGTTCCAAGCGTCGTCCGAGCGCGACACCTCCGCCAAGGCCCTTGCCTCTGCGTCGAGCTGCGCTTCGAGCGGCTGCTCGAACGACGACAGAAACAGGCGCTTGATGCCGCCGTAGGCGAGCGTCGGTCCGGCGGCGATTTCAGCTGCGAGCGACTGCGCCGCATCCCGAAGCGCCGTCTCGTCGGCGACGATCTCGTTGATGAGTCCCGCGTCCAGGGCTTCCTCCGCGTTCCAGTTGCCGTTGCGTACGAGAAACTCGAACGCGCGGCGCTTGCCATGATCCTCGATGCTTCGGACGTTCTGACAATTCTGGTCGAAGGCGGTCGCAGCTCGGTCGCCGGCCATCTGGCGGGAGCTTTCCGCAACATCGGCCAGACCACCATTGCCGACAATATTCTTAAAGGTATGCGCGCTGCCGGATACGACGTGCGGGAGAACGATCCGTTTGAAGCCCCCCTCCGCTGGCCCAAGCTCTGCTCCAGTCACCCTGCGTCAACCGGCTACGCCTGATGTCGCAAGCGCATCGGGACAGCATCGTGGAAGTTTTTCCCGAAGCACCCGTAACGAGCGTGGATATTGAAAAATATCTCGCCGACGTGGACGAGATCTATGTCACGAACGCATACCACTCCCTGTCGATCGAAGGCTATGAAGTAGGTCCTGAGCTAATTGATCGTGTTCGACAGGGAAAATGTCACAGTGCTAACGAGATCGTGCGGGATTCTGCGTTCCCGAACGTTACGCTATGTGACTCATTTTTTTAATGCTATTGTGTAAGCCCTTGAACCAGAACGCGTGGGCAACGGTTTTCGGGCGGCAGGGGTCGGAGGTTCAAATCCTGTCGCCCCGACCAATTATTTCTGGTCTGTTCCGGTCATATAGTAACAGCTCATTCCGAGGACATGGGTAACACTTTTGGAGCGAATGGGTTATGGCCCACTGGCTCCACCCTGTTCTCGTGATTGTCGTAAAAACCGAGGTCATAGTCCATAAAGCTGACGAGCCAGACGCCGTCAGCGACCTCGCGGAGCCCCACGAACTGGCCACTGAAGACCGTTGAGAAGTTGATCTTCCTGCGACCGAGGCAGATCCGCCCGCACTGGGTGACTCTGATGATGCGGTCATGAAACGGGTATTCGGGTGGCTCCGGTTCGCGATACTCGCGAGCGGACGGTGTGTAGACCTCGCCGGGGCAGTGCCCGCCCAGGCCCTGATGCGGCCGGTCGTTATTGTAGACCTCGAGGAAGTCGTCAAAGCGGCTTTGTTGCTGCAGGAAGTTGAAACCGTGGGGTCGGGTAGTTTCCTGCCTTCAAGGGTCAGGTCTTGCCTTTTGTCTTATCAATAGCGGACCAATCCGAGGGCGGTCTGGCAGCGACCATCTTCGGACGGCTACTCCTCTGTCGCGCTTTCGGCCTCTTAACGACCTCCGCCCATAGAGGATTACAGATTCAACACCAGGTATCGTAGGATTTCAGGGCAAAAGGCAAGACCTGACACCTATACGCGTGCCTCGCAGCATAATCGTTATGTTTTTAGAGCAGGCAAACGCCAGATGCCAATTTTTCTAATCGGTAAGCTCGTTCGAAACGGCGAATCGTCAACGACTATTGTCGCAACCCTTTTATCCGTGGTCTGCCGTCAGGATAGAGATCATGAATAAACGAAGTTAGGCAACTTCTTGCCGCGCCTCCCACAAGTCGTGTTCCGCTTGCATTCGCACCCACATCTCGGCACTGGTACCCAGTACGGCTTCTAGCGTAATCGCAAACGATGGAGAAATTCCCCGCTTGCCGTTGACGATCTCGTTGATCTTGCGTGGTGAGCAGCCGCAGAGTTTGGCTAAGCTCGATTGATTTAATTCCATCTCAGCCATATAGATCTCCACCAGTACTTTTCCAGGATGAAGTGGCAAGGGATTTTCGATCATGTCTATCCTCGATGGTAGTTTTCAATTGCGACCTCGGAAAACTCACCGTTGCTGAACTTAAACGTGATGGCCCAAGGTAATATGATCGTTACGCTCCAATACGACCGTCGATCGCCCTTCAATTTGTGCAAACGAATATTTGGCGGTTCACCTTCGATTCGAAGATCTTCCAGCGTCGAGCTCACATGCATAATCGTTAGCAGTGCTTTAGCACGGAGCCATAGCCCTCCTGGCAATGTTTTCGACTGGTTCGTAGTCCAGATGTCCTTAGCGACTTTGCCCTTTAGACTAACGATCATTTGTAAATAATATTACATTATACCGAGTAATGTAATATTTTCACTTAATTCTCGCAAGTGTGAATGGTGCGCGTGACAGCTATTACTCGGTCGGCAGAATGCAATGCCGCCATGACCGTTAACATCTTATCTGTTGATTTGCACGGAAAACTGACCCGGGAAGGCACCGAACAAATGCGCCGGATGAATGTCATCACCTATCCGGGGCAGGCTTATCCGCGTAACTACGAGGAGACGGGAGGCGGTTACGATGAAAAGGGTGAACCGACTCCCGGGCCCCTTCCCAACATGAGTGATACCGGGGACAATCTGCAGTTCAACCATGCCGATGTGTATTTCGGCGGCAAAGGCAACAAGGTTCACATCAAGCCGAGTACCTTGCTGAACGGCAAGGATCCGGAATGGGGATACAACTGGAATGAGGACGAAGGCGCGGGTAAGTGGCCGAACGGTTACTATTTTCACCTCCCTCGCAAGTGCTACCACTGCGAAGATGCGCCGTGCCTCAAGGCGTGCACACATAACGCCATCTACAAACGCGAGCAGGACGGCATCGTGGTGATCGATCAGGACCGCTGTAACGGCGACAGATTATGCATCGAGGCCTGTCCGTATAAAGCGATCTATTACAACCCGGTTACCGAAACCAGCGAAAAATGCATTATGTGTTTCCCGCGCGTAGAGCAGGGGATCGCACCCGCCTGCGACCGGCAGTGCCCGGGACGCACCAGGTTGTTCGGTTACCTGGATGACAAGGACTGCGATATGTATAAACTCATTTACGTGCACAAGGTGGCGCTGCCATTGCACCCGGAGTATGAAACGCAGCCGAACGTCTTTTGCATGCCGCCGTTTGAGTCGACCAGGGCGTTCGCCGAAGACGGTACCCTCAGCGCTGAAGGGCGAATAGAAAACGAAACTTTGGAAAAGCTGTTCGGTCCCGGCGTCGGTGACGTCGTCCGTACGCTTCGCACCGAGCGTGCCAAACGTCAGCGCCGTGAACCGTCTGAAATCATGGATTTGTTGATTGGCCGAAACTATTGGGATCGCTTCAAGGAATTCAGCAGGGATCCCCTGGAGGACGATATAGCGTTCAGGAGGGGTCCCCTGGGGGAGGATTTAGGGTGAAGATCTCGCGCGCAACTGTAAGCTCCGAAGCGTTATTGAATCCAGACGCCGATGCCTGGAACAAGGCCCCCGCACGGGAATTCCCGATGGTTCCGGCGCCCTTGTACGGAAATCCCATGATCGAACACGTTTCGCCGTTCATCGCGAAAAGTACCGATCACGGGACAGTGAAAAAACTTGCGGCCGCTGGATTACACAATGGAGAGGTTCTCGCCATACGCCTGTCCTGGTCGAGTGAGAAGCACGACAAGATCGTAGACCTCGACGAATTCGTGGACGGCGTGGCGGTGATGTTTCCGCTGAGCGCCAATGCGAGTGCGATAACGATGGGTGCCAAGGACCAGCCGGTCAACGCATGGTACTGGAAGGGCAATCTCGAGGACGTCGGTTTTGACGTGGTGGCGGAGGGCTACGGCACGTCGGCGCGTCAAGGCGGGGAAGCAAGCCATGTTCGCACCGGTACTTCGCATAAAGACGGTAGCTGGCGGGTCGTACTTAGCCGGCCACTCGACGTCGGCCAGGATCGTGCCCGTTTCCTCCCGGGAAAGCCGATCAAGGTGGCTTTCGCCGTGTGGGACGGGGGTAATCGAGAGCGCGCCGGGCGTAAGTCCTTTTCGGGCGACTTCGTTGCGGCCGAGCTGCACGCATGAGCGGCGTCGCGGAAGCCAAAGAACTGTTTCTGGATGCCCCGACAAATGCGTCTGCGGCGGCCCGCAGCCAAATGTACGCCTTGCTGGCTGAGGCCTTCGCCTATCCGAACGAGTCGGTAGTGAGGCGCCTACTAGGCGGCAGTCTGCTCGCGGAGATACAGGCGGTAGCGGCTACGCTACCGACACCAGTCGACGTCCCCACGGGCGTGATCCTTCCTGTAGGTACCGATGCCCGCGACCGAATACAGGTAATTTACACACGCCTGTTTGAAATCGGCGGGGGCCGCCGCACAATCTCTCTGTTAGAGCGACGCTATACCGAGCGAAAAAATCCCGAACAGGAACTCTGGGAGGACCTGCTGCGGTTCTATGGTTTTTGGCCTCGATCTTTCCGATCGCGGGCTCGGCGAGAACCCCGATCATTTGCTGATTGAACTCGAATTCATGCGCTATCTCAGCTTTCTGGAAGCGGGAGCAAAAAAGGGCCACGACGACATTCGACGCGGCCGTCGGGACTTTCTGACGAGGCATCTGGGGTGTTGGGTTGGCCCGTTCTCAGAAGCGGTGTCGAAACAGGAAGACAATGGCCCATACGGGGCGCTCGCGATTTTGCTGAATGAGTTCGTCCAGACGGAAGCACTCTGATAGAGCCCGCCCTGCGAAAACCATGCGTCGATTTCGACGCTGGTGTAGTACGCGACCTACAACGCCAGACGCAGCTCAGTTACCCGGTTTTTGCTTGCTGCGCAGGGCGCTGCCGAAGTTCAGCAGGAATTGAAGAGATTCCTGGGATTCCGGTTTTGACAATAACGACAGCACGGAAAAGATCCCGCCGGTACTGGCCGTTTGTTCACTCGCCGTCTTGAGCGAGCTAACAATATCATTTGTCAACGTCATCACATCGTCGCTCCCGAGATTATTGGCGAGTTCCTCTGCGAAAATCGCTAACCGCTCCACGATGTTATCGGTCGCAGCCGACCGCACCGCGTGGACGAGCAGCACCGTCTCGAACAACGTGTCGAGCGCGCCTATTTCATGAAGCTCGGTGATACGATCGACTAATTTATGGATCGCGTCGCGCGTATTTTCGTCGTTCAGCCGATCCACGACCTCCAGCGCTACTCCCGCGGTTGTGGCGAGACGATTCACCATGGAATCAGTGAGCGCTTCGCTCATCGCGGTGGCCAGGCGCTTCACTTCGTCTGACGTTTGTGCGTTGCCGGACATTTGAGTAGCCATACGCCCGCCCCCTACAGTAAGCCGCGAGCTGACAACCAGTACAGCCGGTTATATGCGAGCTTGAACCAGTGCACCATCTGCGACGGCGGGCCCGGGTTCGGGGGAGTTTCGTAGTTGAACCAGACGTAGGTACCACTGTTCATTCCCGTTTCGACGAAGCAAAACACCTTGCCGTCGAAGCTGCACGCAAGCCGACCTTCCGTGACCAACGACGTCAGGTTTTCGACGATAGTGTCGGCTTCGAAGTGGGCGGTGGAGCCCGCCTTGGAAATTGGCAGGTTGGTGGTGTCTCCACAAACAAAGACATTGTCGGTGCCCTCGTGCAGTAAAGAGTGACGATCCGTCGCAACCCACCCGCCGGCACCAAGGTCGGAATTCGTAATGACCTCCGACCCGTGGTGCGGCGGAATCGTGATCAGCAGGTCGTAGGGCAGTTCGGTTTCTTCTTCGGAATGGATCACCTTGCTGTCAGGATCGATGGACTTTGTATTGAAAAATGTTTCCGATTTGATCCCTGCCGATGCAAATTCGGAAGCCGCCCAATGACCCACGGGTTCGAGCGAATGCAAACGACCGATGGGATAGGTGTAGGTAATCTCTGTCTTGTCACCCAAGCCTCGTCCCGCAAGGTAATCGCGCAGCATGAACGTAACTTCGAGCGGCGCCACTGGGCATTTGTGCGGGGCATTGACGTTGACGACAATTTTTCCGCCGTCGAAGTCTTCCAGGGCATCGCGCAATTTCCGTGCGCCGTCCAAATCGTAAAACCAGTGCGCGCCCTCCGACATTCCCGGAACCGTGTCCGGCCGAAGGCGGGAGCCCGTGGCGAGGACCAGGTAGTCGTACTCGAAACTCTTGCCCGATTCGGTCGTGACAACGCGCAATTCGACATCGATTTTAGTCGCAGGATCGATATGGAAGTTGCAACGTCGGTCCAGCACCTTGCGTTGATCGCGAAACAATTCGCTTTCGCGGAAGCGTCCGAAAGGAACGTAGAGCAACCCCGGTTGGTACATATGCTGATCGGTATTTCCAATCAGAGTCACCGAGACATCACCGCGACGGATCTCGGTTCCCAATTGGCGACACAATCCGTTCGCGATGATGGTTCCCGCAAGTCCACCACCGACGATGAGTAGTTTCTTGGCCATTACCGATCCCCTCTTATCGCTTCGGTGTACGCCAGGTAAATTATTTCATCTTCTTCACGACGATATGCCAGACGTCCCCGTCTTGTTCTATACCAACAGTTTCGTGCTTCACCTTTTCGACCCAGGCCGGAATATCCATGGCAGATCCTTTGTCCGTGGAAAGTACCTCAATTTCATCGCCAATTTCCACCAATTTCAGATTAGCAATGAGTTCCATCAGCGGCCCGGGACAGAATGCGCCCCGCGCGTCAATGCGTGTTCTTGTCGACATTTTCTTAGTTGCCCATGTTCAGTCAGAAAACGACCAGTTGCCCGGACTCGGCATCCGCCAGAAATTTTGTGAGTCCGCCGGCGCTGTCGATGACATCATCCTCAAAGTCCTCGATATCGAGTTTCGCCACGTCCATTGCCATCGAACAGGCGTATATGGTCATTTCGCCGAGCGCTTTTCCTTGAGAAAACAAGTCGATCGGATCCGGGGCGTTTGCACTCGACATCAAATTCGAAAATTCGCCGCCGGAATAGCGGCCGTCGCCCGCTTTTTTTCGAAAGATATTCAGCGCGTTCATGCTGACGAACACTTCAACGCGTCGTTCCGAGACGGCGGCAACCGATGCGGCCATGGCCGCCATCTGGATTTTTTCGTGTTCTCCGGAGCAAAGCAAAATGTAAAGCTCAGGTGCGCTCATGGTCACTTACTCCTCATCCAATTCTGATTATCCCTTAGACGCCCTCAATCGCTCACGTCGCACGACGATGAATTCGCGGTCACATCCGGATCGAAATCCCGCCATCCGGCGGAAAACTGCACCAGCGGACGTGGATTATGTTGGCGCCCTAGATTGAGGTAGTTGCGATTCGCTTTCAATAGCGATTGATTCCGAGTTGCCAGGTACAAATCATGTGGCGCATAACATTGTCCAAATCAGGCGAACGCTCAACGCCGAATTTCCCGGTTTGCGAAAGTAGACCACGCGCGCCAGGCGGGATTTCAAACCGATGGCGCATAAATAAAACCGTTGATATCGCGACGTTGTCTGTTCAAGCGCAAGGCAACAATGCTGTGCCCCTGAATGGCGATCCGTTGATGATCGCAACATCCCTCGTAATGTCTTACGCGCGTCCGGTCCCGATTTCCAGTGTCCTCGCGCTTCAGTCCACTTGATATAGATATTAGTATATTCTAATTTAATGATCGAGCAAGCTCTCTCGAAGCGAATTCGATGCGGTTGTCAATACGCTCCCGAACGGTTTTCGCGAGGATTGTTTCCCGAGACCGCTGCCGGTACGCCCGGCATAACGTTAAACGATGCAGGTACTCAATGATGGCAACGACGATTGAAGAAATGGTGAAAACCGCGAAGGCGGAAATCAAAGAAGTGAGCGTCGATGAGGCGCGGACGATGCTGGGCAACGGTGCGACATTCATCGATGTCCGCGAGCCGCCTGAATGGAAAGATGGAACCGTGCCCGATGCCCTGTGCATTCCCCGTGGTGTACTTGAATGGAAATCGGCGGACGAAGATTCGCTGAAGGATAAATCCGCGCAGGTGGTTGTGTACTGCAAGACGGGTGGACGCTCGGCGCTCGCAACATTAGCCCTAAAGCAGCTCGGTTACGACAATGCCGTATCGATGGCTGGCGGTTATGAAGCCTGGTCAAAGGGATCCTAGATGACAACACGCCAGTCGGCTTGTCAATGCTCGCGGTACGCGTTTCCTGGCAGTGCTGCGTCGCCTACCTAGTACCATGCACCAAGGTCAGCGGGATACGACCCGTCGTCTGAGAGGTTCGTTGAGAAACGTCGGCGATGCCGACGCGCCGCTACTGGACCGAGTCCCCACCGTCGATGAATTCGGCGGGCCTGTGGGCGATTTGCTGATACCGATGCCGCGACTGCGCGCCAAATCAGAGTCGCAAATTCGCAAGATCACGCATGAAATCCAAAATGTACTGGAAAGCTTCGGACGCGCGGTTGTATTCGCTGAGTTGAATGTGAATCGAAACCAGCTCTGGATTTCCGTTCGGCCGTCACCAGGTATACGCGCACTGATCGCTGCCGGCATCCACCAGCGATACCTGGCGACAAAGCTGGTCGCTCATTTGTATGAGCGCCAAATGCGCCCTCTAAGCCGTTTTTTTGATCAGAAACCGGTAGGTATCGTCTTGTTGTTCATGCTCGACCAATTCGTTGCCCGTTGTTCGGCAAAACGCTTCAAAATCTGCAACGGCGCCCGGATCGGTGGCGAAGACTTCCAGGGTACCGTCGACAGGGACGTTATTCAGCGCTTTCCTTGCTTTGAGAATTGGCAGCGGGCAATTCAGTCCTTTCGCATCTAATACTTCATCAGCCATCGTTCATATCTCCGTGCTTCGCCACCGCGTAGCAAATTAAATAAACAAGTTGATATCGCACTCCGTTGCACATTCGATGTAAGTTGCCGCCCCGCCGAGTTCCGGGCCGTCGATCATGTCGTCGATGTCGTATTCGAACAGATCCATGGTCATCTGGCAGGCAATCAAGCGTACATCTGACTCGACAGCGGCTTCGCGCAGCTCTTCCAATGAAGCCACACCTTTTTTCTTGATCAGATTTTTCATCATCATCGAAGCGGCGGCGTCTACGCCCGGAATAGCGGAAACCATATTCGGCATTGACATATGCATTCCGCCTACGGGTAGTTTCATCGCCGTATTGCCGAGCGTCGAGATTTGCGGTTTGAAATCCTTCAGCAATAACGGTAAGCCGTAGAATGTGAAAAACATGGTGACGTTCAAGCCCATCGCGGCCGCGGTGGTTGCGAGGATGAAAGGTGGATAACCCCAGTCGAGCGAGCCTTTCGTCACAATGATCGACATACTCTTTGCATCGGCGGTCATGATACGTACCCCGGACAAAAAAGAATTCGGCTCAAACTATATCCGATTTGTTTTATTAGTGAAATCGAATATAGTGGTCTCGAAACGTCGATGGGCCTGTCGCTGACCCAGTCAATCATGGAAAGCTTCCGGCGTTGTCGAGGTGCAGCGCAACATGCGGAAAGCAAAGCCAGATACCACAAAGCAAACACCGCGCAGTATCGGGTTACGACGCGCTCGGCGTGTCGACAATTCAGTCTTTCGACGTAACGGGAACGACTCTAACCATCCGCATGCGAATCCTCGCACCGGGGATGTGTATGATTTGTATCAGCCACTCGATTGGCGCCCGGACAGCCCCGTAGTCTGCTTGCAGTCGGCTGGCGTGAACATACGCTCCCAAAGGTTTCAAACCCGTAACTGCATCGATGCTTTTTACATATCGCAAAAAGTCGCCGCATCGAAACAGCAGTGCCGGCACGCTGCGGTACGAAGACTGCTGAATGGCGGGCATGGCGTTTTGTTGTTCGTTACCCTTGATCCACACCGGCTGACCACACTCGAGGGCGATGAACTACAACCAATAGAATTTGCCGCTTCGGCCGAACGACCCGTCGAGGTGACGAAATGACTTGGACGACCAGGCTTGGCGAAATCGAAGAACTCGAAGACACTGACATCGATGGCTCATTGATCAAACGGATGGAACATGCAGCGGCGTACCGGGCGTTGAATCCGATTCGATTTTCGACACCGACCTTCAAGGACTATGCAAGTACGGAGCTTAACGGCTGCGCCAAGAATAGCTTTCCGGCTTTTTCGATCACCGCGTCCGCTTGCGCCCTCGATTGCGATCATTGCCAGGCGAAAATCCTGGAGCCGATGATTCCAGCGACTGATCCAGCCATGCTTGATCGAAAAGTACGCGCGCTGATCGACATGCAGGACCTGCAGGGGTTTCTGCTCTCCGGTGGGTCGAATCGACGAAACGAGATCAAATACCAGCGCTTTTATCCTGTAATCGAAAACCTAAAACGCGATTTTCCGTATCTGAGGATCGCGATCCACACTGCGCTGACCGATCGCGGTGGGGCGCAGGCAATGGCCGACGCCGGTGTCGATACCGCGATGATGGATGTCATTGGCGCTGAGGAGACTATCCGCGACGTTTATCACCTCGCGCGGCCTGTCGAGGATTTCGAGGCAACGCTGGACGCATTGTGCGACACGGCGATGGAAATCACGCCGCATATCGTTATCGGGTTGCACTACGGGAAAATTCTGGGCGAGTTCGCTGCCCTGGAAATTGTGAGCCGATACGCTGTCAGTGCACTCGTGTTGGTCGTAGTGATGCCATTTTATGCTCGAAAGAACACCTTCAGCACGCCATCCGCGCACGACGTCGGTGGGATTTTTTTGCAGGCTCGCGAAACTTTACCCAAGCGACGCGTGCTGTTGGGCTGCGCACGGCCGGCCGGCATGCACAAGAGAGTAACGGATGCGTACGCGGTCATGGCGGGCCTTGATGGTATTGCTTTTCCGGCCGACGGCGCGGTCGCCGTCGCGAATGCAATCGGGCGACCGTATCATCAGGAGCACGCCTGTTGCTCGATAAAGCTGGGTCTCAGTCAACCGATTCGTCAGCGGGGATCGATGATCGCATGACCGTCATCACAACCGATGTCGTCGTGGCCGGGCTCGGCCCGGCAGGCGCCAGTGCCGCCCTTACCGCGGCCCAGCTTGGTCTTTCGGTCATCGGGGTTGATCGAAAAAACGAACCCGGAACGCCAGTTCAGTGCGCGGAATTCGTCCCGCGCTTCCCTTTGCCCTCCGTAGAGTCGTCCCGGGAGGCGGCGTGTCAGATGATCGACGCCATGCGGACTTTCGTCGAAACACAACCAGCGGACGTCCAGCACGAATTTCCCGGAGTAATGATCGACCGTGCACGTTTCGACGCGGCATTGGTCACCCGTGCGATGCGCCATGGCGCGGATTGCCGGTTCGGAACGGCCATTCACCGGTTTGATCGGAACGGACGGCTGGTTTTGAATGGCGGGACTGGCATCGAAGGGCGCGTCATTATCGCCGCCGACGGACCGAGATCACGGGTGGGCCAGACGCTTGGTCTTAGGAACAAAGAGATGGTCGCGGCACGTCAGCTCGGTGTCGAATTGATCGAACCTCACGCTGCAACCGACATTTTCCTAAATGCCGACTACGTTGGTGGCTACGGCTGGTTGTTCCCGCGCGGCTCAGTCGCGAATATCGGGATTGGCGTAGTGCCGGAGGTCAGCGCCGAGCTCAAGCAACTCCTAGAAAGATTGCACACTAGCCTGGCTGATCAAGGTCGTGTTGGCCGCACGATTTTTTCGCGAACGGGGGGTATGATTCCGGTCGGGGGGATCACGGCGACCCGTCATCGAGTTGAAGACACATTAGTGGTGTTCTGCGGTGATGCTGCCGGTTTAACCAATCCGATCACGGGCGCCGGGATCAACGCAGCGGTGCAATCCGGCCATCTCGCTGGCGAGGCAGCGGCGTCGTTCATCGCAGGCGACGACCGTGCAGGCGACGACTATGATGAAGAACTACGCGACGTATTCGGGCCGTCGTTGTCGAGGGCGTACGCCGGCCGTGCGGCCCTGATGCGAGCGTATTCTCGCAATGCGAAACCGACTGACGCGGATCTGCGGGCATCGTGGATTGCCTACCCGGAATATTGGGCCGCCTGAACGGGCGTGCGAGGTCACCGGACTCCGAAGCAGGAAAGAACGTAGATGAGTTGCATCAAAAACCAAGGAACCGATCAAAACACCGATCGCGCGCGACACACGGGAATCAATCAGAAATCGGAAATGGTGCCGAGAGCGCCGCAGCCGACGCCGCGAATGTTGCGCAACGGAAACCGCGTTAAAACGAACGCGATTGCACCGCGTGGCGTCTATCTGCCAAACAATAACCGTCTTACACCCGACATGCAGTCGCCCGAGTACGTCCAGTTATCGACGGCTGCGGCGATCACGTTGGGGATCACGAGCGGCAGGATGTATCGCTGCCGTTGTACCCACTGCCTGAATTTGCTGCTGACCTACCCGGAGGGGTGTCGAGCGAACTGCGCGTATTGCGGACTTGCGCGTCATCGTGAGACGGCGCGCGATTATGCAGACCGGAACTTCATTCGGGTCGACTGGCCGGCGGTACCGATGGACGAAATTGTCGATATCGTCGCGAGCGACGTCGATCACTCACCATTTCATCGGATGTGCATCTCGATGATCACCCACCCTCGTTCGGACGACGATACGGTAACGGTCTTAAAAAATTGGACCGACCGCATCGACCCCAATGATATTCCTGTTTCCATACTCTCTAACCCGACGACGATGGGTCGGGCGGATGTCGCCCGCCTGAGGGATCTGGGCGCCGATATCTTTACCGTTGCATTGGACGCGGCAACACCGGAAATCTTCGACCAGACACGCGGCAAGGGCATGCAATCTCCACACAAATGGAAGAAGTATTGGGAGGTTCTGTTGGATGCCCGGGATATTTTCGGACCCGAGAAGTTCGGCGCGCACATCATTGTCGGAATGGGTGAAACCGAGGCCGAAGTACTGGAACTCGTTCAAAAGCTAGTCGATCTCGGTGGGCACAGCCACATGTTCTGTTTTTTTCCCGAGCGCGGGTCCCTGATGGACCACTTGCCCGCGACCCCGCGGGATCAATGGCGTCGAGTGCAGCTGGCCCGCTATTTGATCGATTATCGCGGTGTAAATGTGCGCGATATGAAGTTCGATGACCAGGGCAGCCTCGTCGCGTACGGTATCTCGGAAGCGGAATTGGGCGATATCGTTGACGAAGGCATCGCGTTCCGGACATCCGGATGTCCCGGCACGGAACGCGATGACGTCTCGGCCTGCGATCGCCCGTACGGTGATTCTCCGCCCAGCAACATCGCGAGCTTCCCGTTTCAACCGAAGAAAAAGGATCTCGAAAAAATTCGTCGGCAGCTGGACATCCCGGTCGCCCTGAAATAAAGCCGGCACCGGGCGTGATCGTCACAGCAGTTTTCCGATTCGCCGAGCCCGGGTTAAATCGAAACCGATGCCTGCCAATTTTCGGGTGATCGATACGGGCGTCCGGAGTGGTCGGCAAAACATCGCCTTCGACGGTGCGATGCTCGAAGCGATCGGCACCAATGACATCCCGGACAGCATCAGGTTTCTGCGTTTCTGTCCGACCGTGCTGGTCGGTCGGCACCAGGCGCTACGCCACGAAGTCGAACTCGAGTACTGCTTGAAGAACGATATTGGCGTTGCGCGCCGATTAACCGGCGGGGGCGCGATTTATTTCGATGAAGGACAAATCGGCTGGGAGTTGGTCTTTCGCCGTGCGAGCCTCGGCATTGCCTCGCTTACCGAACTCACCCGCGAAATCTGTGAAGCGGCGGCACTCGGATTAAGCAGCCTTGGAATCGACGCGCGCTACCGTCCGCGCAACGATATCGAGGTCGACGGCAGAAAAGTCAGCGGCACGGGCGGTTTTTTCGACGGTGATTGTCTGTTCTATCAAGGCACGGTACTGGTGCAAATGGACCCTGAAATCATGGTGTCGGCGTTGCGTGTACCGGCGGCGAAACTCGGCAAGCGCGGCATAGCGTCGGCGGCGGCGAGAGTCGTGACATTGGGTGAATTGCTCGGCGATGGCGTTCCAGACTTTGACGCCATCAAAGCGGCGCTGGTCCACGGATTCGAGCAACGCCTCGGGATACAAACCTACAATGATGAGCCTGCTGCTGCCGAAGAGCGTATTGCCCGACGCGTTTTCGGCGAGGAAGTCGGTACGGACGCGTTCGTCGAAGAGATTGACGCGCCCGCAGAGAGCGCAGACACCTCGGTTGGATATCACCAGACGGACGGTGGTGCACTGACTTGCTACGTGCGGCTCGAGGGCGGGAAACAGGACAGATTCCGGGAGATCGTGTTTACCGGCGACATATTCGTTACCCCGCCACGACTTGTTTTTGATCTCGAAGCGGCGCTCCGAGGCACACACGTTAGTCAGTATCGGGCGGTGGTTAGCGAATTTTTCGCCCGCGCGAATTACGACATGTTGAGCGTCACGCCGTCGGATTTCGCCACGGCAATAGAAGATGCCCTGAGCCCGCATCACAACGCGCCCTGACCGTGAAGCAGTTGAGCGTCATACAGCACACCTCCGCCGATTATCTCGGCTTGATGGAAGACCACCTGGAAGGCCGCCGAATTCGCTTTCGGTATCGCAGACCGTTTACTGAGCGTGGTTCCGTGCCGTCGATAGCGCAGGTCGGTGACGGCCTGATCCTGCTTGGTGGTGGTCCCTGGGGAAGTGCCGGTGTTCGCAACGTCCCCACGCTGGTCGAAGAAGTGGAGCTGACCCATGCGTGTCTCGCTGCAGGGTTGCCTGTCGTTGGCATCGGCCTGGGCGCCCAGATTCTCGCACTGGCTGCCGGTGGCACCACGTCGGTCGAACCCCTAGCGTTGACCGTACGGTACGTTGAGTCATGCGACGATAACGCCCTGAACGGGTTTCTGCCACGGCGGTTTCCGTTGGTGGAATACATGCGCGACCGCGCGACACCGCCCCGCCATGCCAACATTCTTGCCCGCGATGAACTGCAGCGCCCCGCTGTGTTCCAGATCGGCGCGGCGGCGTTTGGTTTTACCGGGCATCCTGGTATGAAGCTTGCGATGGTGGAAAATCTCATCATGGAATTCGAAGAGATCCCCGAAAACACTTCCGCGGGTCTCCGTGAGCTACGTGTGATAAAGACGGAAATCGAGAACGCGCTGGTTCCCATGATGACGGGATTGATTCAGCTAACCGGACTAATGCGCGATGACTGACACTATGGAAAACAACGAAATTACCACGGCGTCGCTTTATTGCGCTGCCGCACTTTGCACCTGATCGGAACAACAGCCTGCGGCCGTTGCGCGCGTCCGGAATCTATATTAGCCTTATCTAATAAATAAGCTGCCTAAGCTAGCGGAGTTGCAACCCATGTCTGAGAAACTCGTTATTGTCATGGCCAATACGGATCCCCGAAACGGGGAGGAACTCGGTGCGCCCATTTTCCAGGCCAGCGTGGCGGCCGCCATGGACTACGATGTGGACGTCATTTGCACCGCGACGTCGGGCCGGCTAATGAAAAAGGGTGTTGCCGAGAATCTTTACGTTAAGGAAGGCTCTCCGAAATCGGTTTACGACTTCATACAGGACGCGCACGAAGCAGGGGTCAAATTCTATTGTTGCTCGCCTAACCTCGATCTCTTCGACATGACGAAAGAGGACCTGGTGCCGGAATGCGAAGGGATAGTCGGTGGCGCTCATTTGATCGAGCTGATCATGGAAGATGACTGCAAGGTCCTCACTTACTGAACGAGATTGGTATGAGCGAGGCCGCCACGACCAGAGTGCAATCGTTTATCGGCGATCCGGTTTCAGGCGATGGGCCGATAGAGCGCGAGGAACTGGAAGAAATTTTTTCAGACCTGCAGTCTGATTTCCGCTACGACCATGAACTGAACGGTTGCCTCAATTGCGGCATCTGCACCGCAACCTGTCCGGCGGCTCACTACTACGATTTCAGCCCGCGCGAAATCGTACAGCTGTTGTGGACCGAGAACCTCGAAGGGATCTACGACGCGATGCAGGAAAAGATCTGGGCATGCGCGCAGTGCTATACGTGTGCCGCCCGTTGTCCGTTCGGTAATTCACCGGGCGGCCTCATCATGCTCATGCGGGAAACAGCGATCAAGCACGGCATGGTGTCGGCCAAAAACGTATTGCGACCTTTCAGCCGAGTGATGCTGAAGCTGATATCGACGGGCAATCAGCTCAGTCCGGACATGATTACGCCGGACCACTTCGCTGATTGGGGCCCAAACGTCGCCAAGATCGATGCACCGCTGCAAACCTTGCGAAAAGCCATCCCGATGCCAACGTTGAATACGACGAAAACGGCCTGGGAAGTTAATTTGAAAACTTCCGTTGAGCTCTACACCATCTGGGAAGAAACCGGGGTTCTCGATCAGCTCGAAACGATTGATGAAAACCTGTTTGATGTGATTACTGACATCATGGATGAAAAACGCGAGGATTGGGAAGATTTCCTGGAAGAGCAGGAAGAAGATTAGTCACACGCAATATCTTACGCGAAACGGCGCGCGTGACATTTTGGGAGACCGACAATGAGCACGACAGACAATGGAAATGGTGAGCGGTTTACCGGCCATGGCGCCGAGTGGAGAGATTCAAATCTGAATCCCGCCGAAGCCGCGGTCGCGACGAACTGGGTCGAACAAAAAATCGACAAGCGCTCAATGCTGACGAACAAGGAACGGGTCGAAGACGTTCGCGACATCCTGTGGCAGCTGGAAAAGGATGGAGAAATCGTTGTCCATCGGGTTTCCGGCGATCACGAGCCGGTAACGGCAAAAACACTTTACGGGTGGGACAAGAAAATTCCAACCCGCCGTTTATGGCATCACAAGTCTTGCGGGCAGTGCGGCAATATACCCGGCTATCCGGCGTCACTGCTGTGGTTGATGAATGAGCTCGGCGTTGAATATCTTGACGAAACCGACCAGACTTCGTGTACCGCCTGGAACTACCACGGTTCGGGTATCGGCAACATCGAAAGTCTTGCCGCGGTGTTTCTGCGCAATTTTCATCAGGCTTATGTCGCTGCCCGTGCACAGGGTTTACCGGACGGTTATTTCTACCCGTTGGTTCACTGTGGAACGTCGTTCGGTAATTACAAGGAGGTCCGCGGTTACCTGCTGCACTCGGCAGAACTGCGTGAGCGGGTCAAGCAGATCCTCGGTAAACTCGACCGACTCGTGGATGGCAAGTTACTGATCCCCGAAGAGGTCGTGCATTATTCAGAGTGGCTGCATGTGATGCGCGACCGAATTGCTGAACGCCAGGTCATCGATGCGTCAACGGTTCGCGCGACGATCCATCCCGCATGCCATGTCTACAAAATGGTGCCGGAGGATGCGATTTACGACGACGAGATTCTCGAGGGTAACCGGGTTGCCGTGTCTACCGGCGTTATCGAGGCGCTCGGCGCTGAAGTCGTCGACTACAAGACCTGGTACGACTGTTGCGGGTTCGGGTTTCGTCACATTATTTCCGAACGTGAATTCACGAGATCGTTTGCGATCGATCGGAAAATCAAGGTGGCGGTCGAGGAAGCCGCGGCCGATGTCATGATCGGCCACGACACCGGCTGCATCACGACGATGGACAAGAACCAGTGGATCGGGAAGGCGGCGGGCAAAGGCTATGACTTACCCGTGCTCGCGGACTGCCAGTTTGCAGCCCTCGTCTGTGGTGCGCACCCCTACAAGATTGTTCAGTCGCACTGGCATGCATCGTCGACCGAGACCTTGATGCAAAAACTGGGTATCGACTGGCAGGCGAAGAAAGCCGAATTCGAAGCGTACCTGAAAGTCGTTGAGTCCGGCCACCAGGAAAATCTCTACGATCCCCGCCTGATGAATACATCAGGCCCGGGATTCAAAGGGATCCCCATAGAGCATCAAAAATGACAAAACCCATTTTAATTGTCGGCGGCGGACCAGCCGGCCTTGCCGCCTCGCAAGCACTGTCGCAGGTCGGTCACGCCAGTGTCCTGGTAGAGAAGGAAGCGGTCCTGGGCGGCGCGCCGATTCTGTCCGGTTACGCCAAACTGGTACCGAGCGGCGAGTGGGCAAAAGATGCCATCGGCGGAATGGTCATGCGCACCAACGACAATTCCCTGGTGGACGTTAATACGGGCGTCACTGTCGACGAATTCGGCGGCGAGCCCGGCGCTTTCACCGCGCAGCTGTCTAACGGGGATCGAATCGACGTCGGTGCAGCGATACTGACCACCGGATTTACGCATTTCGACTCGATCAACAAACCGGAATGGGGGTTTGGCACGTTTCCGGATGTCGTGACGACCACCCAGGTCGAGCAAATGATTTCTTCTGGCGCGGGTGTGCGGTGTCCATCAGACGGTCGCAAACCGTCGCGCGTGGCGATCCTTTTGTGCGTCGGGTCGCGTGACCGGCAGATCGGGCGCGAGTGGTGCTCCAAGATCTGCTGTACCGTGTCATCGAATATCGCCATGGAAATCCGCGAAGAACTCCCGGAGTGCCATGTCTACATCTACTACATGGACATTCGCACCTTCGGACTCTACGAAACGAAGTACTACTGGCGCAGCCAGGAAGAGTTCAAGGTCAAGTACATCAAAGCCCGAATCGCTGAAGTGACATCAGACGGGGAAAAACTCATCGTAAAAGGCGAAGACACCCTGGTAAAACGCCCGATCACAATCCCGTTCGATATGGTTGTGCACGCGATTGGGATGGATCCCAATGTCGATAACAAGCGTATCGCGTCCGTGTTCGGCATCGATCTCGAACCGCACGGCTTCATCGACAAGGCGCCGACTTACAACAATAACGCGCAGACGTCGCGGCCCGGCGTTTTTGTTGCCGGCGCGGCTATGGGCCCGGAAACCATCGACGACTCGATTTCCCAGGGCACCGCGGCTGCCATTGCGGCGCTCGGCATCGGTGAACCGGCGCGTGTCGCCGCAGGTTAGCCGCGTCGATGAAGGTGCTTACCACTGCTACCGGGCCCGCGAATTCCCTCGGCCATCCGGATCACCCCCATCTCGATCTCAGCGGCCCGCGACTGGCCGCGGCCTTCGAATCCATGCTGACCGGCAGCGAGGCGCTGGGTGGCATCGAAGCCTATGTCGCGGCGCTGAAACTGAAGCAGCAGCTGTTTACCGATGTTCTGGGGCCGTGCGGCAGCGCCACTCTGGAACTCAATGCGTTCAAGTCGTTGTGCCCGTTCATGGCGGGCGTGCGCCGCCGCATCGGGCCGTATCTGGAGGAGGAGATCTACCCCTTGGTCGCGGGCGCGGTGGGTGCGCTGATTTCGTCGGGCGACGACACGAACACGACCGACGAACGCCTCATGACATTTTGCACGTACTTTCCCACCGATAAATCGCATCGTTGGACGAAGGATTTGGGGGCGGAGATTCTTCACAATCTTGATCCGGAACGTTACCCATTGATGAATCGGTGGGTCTGGGATCGCAAATCGAATACCGGCGTCCTGCGTGAAATCTGGTTCGCTGACGAGGTCAACCACATCACGATAGACGTTGGCGATGCCTACGCGACGTTTCTCGTATTGCGCGAAGAATTGAGTCAGTTTTTGAGTAACAACGGTGTGTTTCGCGACGTCAGCTACTACGTCGATCTGCTTTGCGCACAGATCTACGCGGATTATATTTGCGCCCAGGGCGGCAGTTACCTGCGCGCGGATTTCGCCTCGCCCGATGACCCAATGCAGTATGTTCGACGACTATTGGGGTTGGATGGTGTGAAAGCGAAATCCGGTCGTACGCGTCTGAAAGCGATCGACGGCGAAGCTTATGTTATCGAAGAAGACCGGTCTTTATTGGGATAAACGACGACCATGCCAATTCACGAAAAATCCCTGATCCGACCGGAAGACCTCAATACGAACGACGAACTCGTGATCGATGGTATCGACGTCTCGGGACATTGGAGCACGTTCATCGAGTCGCGTGTCGTCACCGATTACAACGAAGCCCTGGAAGAGGAAATTGGCGCATTACCGGGTGGCGAGTATATCCATCGTTGCTGGCAATGCGGATCGTGCACCAATTCGTGCACGATCAACGCGATCGAACCCGAGTTCAACCCGCGTTACTGGATTTATCTCATTCGGATGGGTATGGAATCAGAGTTGCTGCGTGACAAGGATCTCATCTGGCAATGCGTATCGTGCAACAAATGCACCTACTCCTGCCCGCGCGATGTCATGCCGGAAGGCGTGATGAAGGCCACTGCGCATTGGCTCGAGCTCAAGGGGCATACCCCGAAATCGCCGTCAATGGTGTTCGACGAAGTGTTTACCGATCAGGTCATTGAGACCGGGAAAATCGAGGAAGGCCGAACCTTACGCCGGTTTTTGCAACGCACCGGGCAGCCATTGATGCAGGCGTGGCTCATCGAAATGACGAAACGGATGATCAAATACCTGCCGCTGACAGTGCTTGCGAAAATGGGCATCGCCGGCATTCTCAAACCCCGCGCACGCGGATGGTCGAAAGCTCGCACCGCGCTCACCGAATATCGGGAAGAAGTTGAAACGCGACAACGCAAGGCCCTGCGACTCGATGCATTAATTGACATCGCCGAAAACGAATTGGGACTTGAATCGCCCGCCGGGAAACAGGCATGACGAACAAAAAGCAGAAGTACCAGAAGGTTGCGTATTACCCGGGTTGTGCGCTGGAAGGGTCGGCGACGGCGTACGATCGCTCCACCCGAGCGGTTGGCAAGGTGCTGGGTCTGGATCTCGTCGAAGTCAAAGACTGGAATTGCTGCGGCGCCATGGAAGTCAAGAATATCGATGCCAGGATCCAGACGTATCTTTCCTCGCGTGTCATGTCGATCGCGGCGAACGAGATGGACAGGGACGTGATCATGGCGCCCTGCAACGGTTGTTATCACAACCTCAAAAAAGCTGAATATGATTTAGGTCACGATGAACCGTCGCGGGATGTCGTGGACAAGCTTTCCACAAAGGCCGGGCATGAGACCTATCAGGCGGGCCAGGTGGAAACCATTCATGTGCTGGACTGGATCCGCGCGGCGATCGGCGAAGAAGGATTGGCCGAACGGGTCAGGAACTCGCTCAGCGGGCTAAAGATCGCCAACTATTACGGATGCATGTACACCCGTCCCAGGCACATTTTTCCGGAAAAGGATCGTGGTCCCGGCAGTGAATCGACATCCAAGCCGCATTTTATGGACGATCTCCTGGCGGCGGCGGGTGCGGAGAATGTTGAATTCCCTCTCAAAACCGCTTGCTGTGGTGGCGCCCACACCTTGTCCGATAGTGACACGTCGACAAAACTCGTCCTGAATATCCTGCGCGCCGCCGAAGCAGCCGGCGCGGAAATCATTGCGACAGAATGCCCGACCTGTCATTCGGGCCTCGAAATGCATCAGATACGTGCCGAGAAAGAATTTGGCGTCGAGACAAAAGTAAAAATCATTTATTTCACTCAGCTGCTAGGCCTCGCGCTGGGGCTGAAGCCAAAAAAAGTCGGGATCCATGAAAATATCTCGGATTCCCTGACGTTTCTGAAAGACAAGGGCCTCGCATGACCAGGATTCGCGAGATTGAAGCGCAACTCAATGCGTTGATCGCCAGTGAGGTGGCGAACGTCGAGGCGGCTGCGCTGCTCGAAATGGGCGAACTGATACTGATTGCCTGGTTGAAGGCACATCAGAAAGTCCCGACGGATGAAACGCGCGAGGGGTTTCGCTTGTTAGCGTTGCAGCGTCAGGGTGCGATCGGCGATCCGAGTTTCAATGCGTGTCGCGAGACCTGTCGCGAGCTCGTCTATCACTACAATTTGATCCAGCAGCGTGAAAATGAAGGATTGGAGTGCGGCGAGTTGTACCGGATGATGGTTTTGATCACGAATCATTTGTGCCTGTTCGTCGGTGGTAAGATGGAAGTACGAGCTATTGGCGAATTTTGTTGTTCGTCAGCGCTGCTTCACAGGCAGGCGAACGACGTTGCGGAGATTGACAATGCCTAGCGTTAGAGGTTGCTACTTGGCGGAAGATCGTTTGTACGATGTCGATAATCATATCTGGATGCAGGAAATCGGAGACCGCAGGGTTAAAATCGGCATGACCGCGGTTGCGACGGCAATGGCGGGTCAGCTCGTTGCATTCACACCGAAAAAGGTCGGACGTACGGTCAAGCCGGGTAAGTCGTGTGCCACGATTGAATCAGGAAAATGGGTTGGGCCGGCAAAATCGGCAGCGGGCGGCGAAATACTTGAGGTCAATACGGCCCTGGTCGACAATCCGGCGCTCGCTAACGACGATCCTTATGAGGCGGGATGGATGGTCATCTTGCAGGCCGACGATTGGGAGTCGGTAAAACCCCGGCTCGTTGCCGGCCCGGACGTTGTAGAACCGTATAATGCGAAAATGGAAGCTGATGGTTTCGACGGCTGCGAGTAATTCGCGACGAACATCGGACACCGGGATGCTCACCTGACGATTACCGGAGTGCAGACAAAGATTGGAACTAGCAGAATTACAGGATAATGCGGTCGACGCGGCAAAACTGTTAAAAGCGATGTCGAACGAGTCGAGATTACTGATCCTGTGCAATCTCGCCGAAGGCGAAATGTCTGTCGGCGCATTACAAGCGTGTGTTGATCTCACTCAGTCAGCCTTGTCGCAACACCTCGCGGTTCTTCGGCGGGCAAACATCGTGAAAACACGCAGAGATTCGCAGTCGATTTTCTACAGTCTTGCGAGCGAGCCGGTAGAAGAGATTATGGCGACGCTGTACGCATACTTCTGCGCACCTGCGAAATCGGCAAAGGCCAAGCGTCAACGCCAGACCGCACGGTAATTTTCACCCTGCGATTCAATCCCTGTCGCTGCGTTAGGCTTACCCCATCCCTGTCCCATCCCCTCCATTTGAGGGGATGGGGACGTGTGGCGTTCAAGTCCGGTGTCGCGTTATTGTGCTCTTCCATTTAAAGGCAAATATCGTTCCGTGCGGCGCTGTCTTCCGCTCGGAACGGAACGCTTTATTCGTGAAACGTTAGCCAGCGCGCTACTGCTTCTGTGCCTGTCCTTCGTGACGGCGCATGAAAGCAAGGACGACACGAACCCTGTCGTGTTGGCGCCCGGGTACAGCGATTTGTCGTTCGATGCGCCGAAACCCGGCAGCTACTTCCTGCCCTCTCTAGGGCGCGCAGCGGATGCACGATTCGTAGATTCGCATGAAAACAGCGGTACGTTGTACGAACGGTACGCCGTTCGCGCAACTTTGCTCAGCTTTATCTTTGCGCAATGCAGCGATGTTAACGGATGTCCGCTCGCCAGCTACGTAATGCGCCAGGTGGCTCAACGCCTCGCGGAAGACGTCAGTATTCGAGACCGGGTTCGCTTGATCAGTTTCAGCTTCGATCTCGCGCATGACACGCCGGCAAACCCGGAGGAGTACGCCAGGTCTTTCAGGCGGGAAGGAATCGACTGGGATTTTGTTGTGGCGCCGGATCACCGGTTTCTGGCCAATACATTAGCGCCGTACGAACAATCAGTTCAGGTATCCGACGGACATACATTCGCTCATATATTGCGAGTTTTTCTTATCGATCCTGAATTCCGGATCCGCACCATCTACAGCACAGCGTTTCTGCATGCCGATACCTTGGCGAGCGATATCGGGAGTGTTCTGGCCGAACAGCGCAATTCGTCAATTTCCGGAAAGAGCGACGTCGATGCAATCCGGAATATTCATTCCTCCGAGCACGCTATGAACCCGGAGCTAGGGTTGCCCGATAAGTTTGCACATGCCGCGACTACACCAACGCCAACCCAGGTCCGCCTGGGAGAACGACTGTTCTTCGACCGTCGCCTCTCGCTGAACAAAACCATCTCATGCGCCATGTGTCACGTGCCTGACCAGGGGTTTTCGGTGAATGAGCTTGCCACCGCAGTCGGGATCGAAGGCCGTACGGTCAAGCGTAACGCGCCGACTCTTCTGAACGTTGCGTATCTTCGAACACTATTCCATGACGCGCGGGAAACGCGGCTCGAGACTCAGGTTTGGTCTCTGCTGCTGGCCGATAACGAAATGGATAATCCATCGGTAGGCCATGTCATTGACACGGTGAATGCGCTACCGGGTTATCGGGACCAGTTCCGCATCGCATTCAACGCAGCAGTCACCATGCGATCGATTGGGTCCGTACTTGCAGCCTATCAACGGACGCTCATTGCGGCGGGCAGTCCGTACGATCAGTACACCTTCGGGAAGGACGATACTGCATTATCGCCCGCGGCTAAGTGTGGATTAGCGCTATTTCGAGGGAAGGCAAATTGTGCCGCCTGTCATACGATCGATGAAGATCATGCCCTGTTTACTGATCAGGCAGTGCACAACACCGGTATTGGTTATCGTACGTCGATGGGCACCGTCGCCATGCAACGCCGCGTTGAACTCTCGCCCGGAATCGAAATCAGTTACGTCGCTGCATCCGCCGAACGGCGAACAAATGATCTGGGCCGTTACGAAGTATCGCAGGATCCCGATGACCGCTAGAAATACGGTACACCGACATTGTGAAACGTTGCCGTTACCGCACCGTATATGCACGACGGCTCCCTATCGACACTGGATGACGTTGTCGCGTTCTATAACAACGGTGGTATCGATAACCCGTTGCTCGACCCGTTGATCCGTCCGCTCAGTCTGACCACGGAAGAACACTCGGACCTTGTTACATTTCTCCGTAGCCTGACGAGCCCAGCAGTCGCGACGCTGGCAGCGCGGGCCAGGTTGGTCGAGATCAGCAATCCACGCGAGGACGATATTCGCTGAGCAAGTTTGCAAATATAATCATTTCGTCGGCGTTCAGCCGAGCATCAGGCATTCCGCAAGAACCGATTTACCTCACTCACGGCTTCCTATCCGTTCCGAATACTGTAAGCGCCACGTAATAGGCACCCTGTTTAAATCGTGTCGATGAATGTAGAGGTTCTCCGTTTAAATCTAAAGCGGAGAAACGAGCGATGGCACGACGGACGAAAGCACAATGGGAGGCGTTGATAAAATCGCACGCGGAAAGCGGACAGACGGCATTGGCATTCACGGCAGCCGCAACCTAGCAGCTAAAGAGATCAAGCCGTGGGATATCGTTTGAGCGAGCTAAAACAAAACGGTGCTTTGTCCCCGAATACCCTACTAAGCGTGATAATCAACATGGCGCTACTGCTTCTCAGGCCTCCGGTCCTCGTCATTCGGAGCTAGATGAATCGTTCTTGCACCAGACAAAGGCTTGTCACCCACTTTTGTCATCCACACTGTCATCACTAGGGACGGAAGCGCAAATACTATAGCTGCAATCAACAGTCTAGTCGGCAGCCCCAATCGCGGCGTAAAGAAAAACACTACAACCGCAACAATGAGAAACACTATGTAAAGAAGGATCATGGAGCCCGGCGGCGGGAACCCGGGGTCGGACCAACTCAGATGCTTGATTTGTTTCGCAATCGTTCCGTAAACACCGTCGAAAAACGTACTTAGAACGCGATTGTTTGTAAGCGCCCCGTAATCCCCGCTCTACACAGGAATTCGTATGGAGTGTAAATGACTCCGTTTATTGATGGACGGGAGATCGGACGATGAAACGACGCACGAAAGCCGAATGGCAAGCGCTCATCACAGCGCAGCGAGAGAGCGGATTGACAGCAGCGGCGTTCTGCCGCGAGCAAGGGGTTCCGGCCAATTATTTTTGTCGCGTCCGGAGTCAGCTCTGTTTGGACAACGTGGACAAGCAAGCCGCCTTCGTGCCGGTGTCGGTTTCGCGGTCAAGCGCGGTAGACCGGGTCACAGTTCGTTGTGAAGGCGGTTCAACGGTAGAATTGCCCTTCGGTATTGAGCCGCGCTGGGTATCACAGTTACTTCTTGCGTTGCGAGATTGACCGATGGAGATGTTCCGTGAGGTTTCGGCGGTTTATCTGCATCGGGAGCCCGTTGATTTCCGCAAAGCAGTCAATGGCCTCTCATTGATAGTCGAACAATCGATGTCGGTATCAGCGTTCTCAGGTGCAGTGTTTGTGTTCTGTAATCGAAGTCGCGACAAGTTGAAGGCTTTGTACTGGGATCGCAGTGGTTTCGCACTATGGTACAAACGCTTGGAGAAAGAGAAGTTTAAATGGCCACGGCGTTGGCCGGGTGCGGAGATTAGTTTATCCGAGCAGCAACTGCATTGGTTGTTGGACGGCTACGATATTACGCGCCTGCAAGCGCATCATTCTTTAAGTTATTCGAGCGTTTTTTAGCGACTGAGATCAACGCATCGGGTATACTGTGATGCATGGTCAACGTGCTAGAATAGTTGCCCGATGATGTTGAAGCGTTAAAGGCATTAGTCGTTGATCACGCTGCTCGCAACGAGCAGTTGCACTCGCAAGTTGTCCTACTCCAAGAGCAATTAGCGCTTGCGTTGGCGAAGCGTTTTGCCTCGCGCAGTGAGCAGCTATCACCCGATCAGATCCGCTTATTTGATGAAGCGGAGGCAACGTCAACGCCTGACGCCGATGAGGGAGCTGAACAGACTGTTGAGATCTCACCGCATCGCCGCAGCAAGGGCGGAGGTAAACCCTTGCCGGCGCGGTTGCCGCGTATCGAGGTTGTGCATGAGCTGCCTGAGAACGAACGCGTGTGTGATCACGATGGCCGCGTCCTCAACGAGATCAACGAGGTGGTTTCCGAACAGCTCGATATCATTCCAGCGACGATCCAAGTGATCCGTCACATTCGCAAGCAATATGCTTGTGATTGCGGACAATGCATCAGATTAGCGCCGTTACCGGTGCAACCGGTGCCGAAGAGCATGGCCTCCCCCGGTTTGCTGGCGCACGTTACGGTCTCGAAGTACGTGGATGCCTTGCCGTTGTATCGGCAAGAGGCGATTCTAAAGCGGATTGGCGTTGATCTCCCACGGTCGACCTTGGCGAATTGGATGATCCGCGCCGGGACCTTGGTGCAGCCGTTGATTAATCTGATGCGAGACCGGCTGTTGGACTACGACATCGTGCAGATGGATGAGACGGTTGTCCAGGTTTTATAAGGAGAAGGGTCGTCGTGCGCAGTCGAAGTCCTACTTATGGGTACAACGTGGCGGACCGCCCGATGGGCGTATCATTTTGTACGACTACGATCCGTCGCGCAGTGGTGCGGTGCCGCAACGCTTATTAGCGGGATACTCGGGTTATCTGCAGACCGATGGCTACGACGGCTATAACGCGGTGGTTTTGACTAACGGACTCAAGCAGCTCGGTTGTATGGCGCATGCGCGGCGTAAATTCGATGAGGCGGTGAAAGCGCAAGGCAAGACGAAACGTCGGGGTAAAGCATGGCGTGGTTTATCGCTCATCCAGAAACTCTATCGAGTGGAAAAGCGGGCGCGGAGCATGACGCCTGAGGAACGGTACACCTACCGGCTGGAACACGCGACGCCGGTTATCACCGAGATGCGCGCTTGGCTTGATGCGTCGTTACCCCAGGTGCTGCCGAAAAGCGCCCTCGGCAAGGCGCTGCATTACCTGCACGAACAATGGGACAAGCTGACGCGTTACTTGGACGATGGTCGCTTAGAGATTGACAACAATCTCTGCGAGAACGCCATCCGGCCCTTTGTGATGGGCCGCAAGGCGTGGCTCTTCTCTACCTCTGTTGCCGGCGTCAACGCGTCGGCGAATCTGTATTCATTGATCGAGACGGCGAAGGCGAACGGGCTTGAGCCTTACGCTTACTTACGCGAAGTATTCACGAAGCTGCCGCTGGCAGCGACCGTCGACGACATTGAAGCGCTGTTGCCCAACCGGATCAATGCCAAGCAAAACTTATCGCCTTAAACAAGATGCGGTTCCCTTTGCGCTTACGTTGGACCTGGCGCGTAGACCATATAGACTTCCAGCTATCGCAATTCGCAGCGTGGTCCGACAGGACAAACATCGTTCTTTCATGCCAAGTGCATGATGGGTCTAATTGACTTAGTGTGTTCTTTTCTTAACGATCCATGGTTGTCGCAGGATGGTTTGCGACAAATAATAAGGAACCGAACGATGACCAAGCTAGCAGAAGTTAACGGCACCGAACTTTCCTATACCGAGCAAGGTAGTGGCGACGCTGTTGTTTTTGTCCATGGGGCGATCAGCGATATGCGCACTTGGGAGCACCAGCTTCCCGCAATTGGTGAGAACTACCGAGCTATTTCCTACAGCCGCCGATATGCGCGTCCGAATGCTGATATCGCCCCAGACCAAGCAGACCCCTGGGGGCAGCATGTTGAAGACCTGGCCGCATTTCTGCGAAAAATCGATGCAGCACCTGCCCATCTGGTTAGTAATTCGCAGGGCGCATTCATCAGCATGGTTTTGGCGAAACAACATGCAGACCTCGTTAGAAGTCTTGCCTTAGAGGAACCGGCAGCCATGCCGTTACTAAGCCCCTGCATGCCACCGAAACCAGCAGACTTTATCACGCTGTGCTTAACCAAACCGAAATTAGCACGCTCGGCAATGGGCTTTGCTTTGAAGGCAATGCGACCTATGGAAAAAGCGCTCTCGCGTGGCGAGGATGAACGCGGCGCAGAAGTGTTCATTCGCGCCGTTCTGGGGGATCAGATCTTCGAGAGCTTGAGCGATGCCAGGAAGCGGCAGTGTTTTGAAAACTCTAGCACCATACTGACCTTCGTGCGTAGTCCTGATGTGCCAGAATTCACACCAGATGACGCCCGCAAAATAGCCGTACCTGTTCTTTTTCTGCAGGGCGAAATCAGCCCTAGATGGATGTTCCCACTTATGGATTACATTGCCGGGCTGCTCCCACGCGTGGAGCGCGTCACCATCCCTGGGGCTTCGCATTTTATGCACGAAGAAAACCCGGAAGCCACCAACGCAGCGCTGTTGGAGTTTCTAGATAGATTGCGACCTGAAACTGGAAGTGAGAAGCGATAATGGATGACGAATTGTTTTCCTTGGTTTTCGAAGCACAAGACAAGAGTCCGCTGATGCGAGAGATTTGGCGCCAGGCTTATGGTGATGACTACCCTGAGAACGCGGACCCCCTGAGCTTTGTCACAAAGTCCGATCTGTCTCGGATAGCAAGGGCCCTGTCCCTAGGCGAAAATGAAGATCTGGTTGACCTCGGATGCGGCGCGGGCGGTCCTTTTCAGTGGCCAGAAGTCTAGGAGTTCAACTCACTGGAATCGACGCGTCACCTGCGGCAATCCAAATCGCCAACGACAGACACCTAACGACGTTACCCGGAGGGTCTCGATTTGTTCATGGCGAGTTTGATGCGACAGGGCTTCCGGATAAATTTGCGCATGGGGTGATGAGCACAGACGCTCTCTTGTTTGCCGAACAATACGGACGGGCGTTTGAGGAAGCAGCACGGATATGTCGACCTGGTGGTCGATTCGTCTTTACTAGCTTTGAACTTGCGGAACCAAGCGTAAGTCTTGGCGGTGCAGGCCCCATTGCGGACTATCGCCCGTATCTTGAGAAGGCAGGTTTTAAGATCGAGTCCTATGACGAGGCCACCGATTGGGAACCGCGTATGCGGACCGTCTTTTCGGGGATACTCGAAAATCGGGAACAGCTATTGATAGAGCTGGGAGAGCAAGCGGGTAATGTCACAGTTATGTGGGCGACCCTCAGACCGCAGGAACTATCGAAGAGCAGGCGCATATTCTGTAGCGCTCGCCGCTAGGTAGTCTTTTTCGATAGCAAACGTGAAACAGCCTGTGAACACTATGAATGTGTTTGCCCTGACGGATAGCTATCATTAGCTCCTACCACCCGTCAGCCGGTATATATCTACTCGCCAGTCGGTACTGTGGGTATCGTCGAATTGTTCAATTTCCTCTTTCACAATATCGAGAAAGTCGTCCAGGTATAGTTTTCGGTCTGGCTTAATTTCGTATTCGTCGACCACACCTTCCTCATTTTCCATGCTTACAACACTCACCCAGTGCTGTTTCGCCTGTACGTAGCGACAAGGTGTCAGGTCTTGCCTCTACGATCTTGAAGGAGATCAAAAGGCAAGACCTGACCCTGAAGGACGCTGAAGGCCCCCCATATTAAGTGGAGAGAAAACAAAGCGATAGAGAAAAAAGAGATTGAAGTGCACCGTGAGACATGATCTCCTTGTTATTTCCGACCAAAGAAATTATCAAGGGAGACCCGACGATGCACTTCGAGAGACTATTAAATAAGGTCTTTGCGCACAAGTCCATTGGGATCGATAAACGGTTACACCGCACGTTGTTTGGAGCGGCGAACACGTTGTGCGAATGCAGGCATCTATCGATTGCCGGGCTGGGGCGTCATTTTCGTTCAAGGGTCGCGGTAAAGTACGTGATCAAGCGGATAGGTCGTAAGCGCCCCGTAAACGACGCGCTATGCTTGGATATATAATTCGGTAAGGTGATCTGTTTTCCCGCAAGAGAGGAATGGCAGATGACAAAGCGAACAAAATCAGAGTGGTTATCGTTAATCGAGGCACATGCGAGCAGTGGCCAAACGGCGGCTGCATTCTGCCGTGAACGCGGAGTAGATGCGAAGTATTTTAGTGTCCGTCGGCAAGAACTGATGGGTGAATCGAACGCGGGTGCGACATCTTTTCATCCGGTTGGCGTGTCGTCGCCTCAATCGTTAGGTGCGATTACGGTTGAGCTGGGTGATGTGGTGGTGCGTTTTCCGACAGAGATACCAGGCGTTCGAGTCGCTGAAGTGATTAAGGCGTTGCGAGCCTAGACGGTGGAGGTGTTTCGTTCGGTTAGCGGTGTGTATTTACATCGCGAGCCGGTAGACTTCAGGAAAGCCATCAACGGGCTGTCGCTGATTGTTGAGCAAACGATGGATTTATCGCCGTTCTCGGGTGCGTTGTTTGTATTCATCAATAAGGGTCGTAATAAACTAAAGATTCTATATTGGGACAAGAGTGGTTTTGCGATGTGGTACAAGCGATTGGAACAAGATAAGTTCCGTTGGCCACGTCGTTGGCCAGAACCGGTGATCACGTTAAGCGAAGCGCAATTACACTGGTTACTGTCTGGGCATGACATTGAAGGTCATCAAGCGTTACATTTTTCGCAAGTTGGATAGGACACATGATCGCGCATCGTTTATACTTTTTGTATGTCGACGCTACGCGATCAATTACCGAACGATGTTGACGCATTAAAGTCGCTGGTCGTTGAACACGCTGCTCGCAATGAGCAGTTAAGTTCTAAAGTTGTTGACGTTGAACGACGCAACGACGAACTCTCCACAAAGGTCGTTATCCTACAAGAACAATTGAACGTCGCGTTGGCGAAGCGATTTGCTTCACGCAGTGAAGCGGTCTCGCCCGATCAGATCAAGTTATTCGATGCGACAGAGTCATCACACGATGAGCGCGTTGAACAGGAAAGCCCGGCGATTGAAGTCCTTTCACATCAGCGTCAATCGGGTGGTCGCAAACCATTACCGGACGCGTTACTGCGGGTTGAGGTGATCCATGAGTTGCCGGCGGCAGACCGGGTTTGCGGACATGACGGCCGACAGCTCGCTGAGATTGGCGAGGTAGTCTGTGAACAGCTGGATATCGTGCCGGCAGTGATCCGCGTTATTCGTCATGTGCGCAAACAATATGCGTGTGATTGCGGTCGATGCATTAAAACCGCGCCCTTGCCGGCGCAACCGGTACCGAAGAGTATGGCCTCACCGGGTTTATTGGCGCATGTCGCGGTGTGTAAATACGTCGATGGGTTGCCGTTATATCGCCAGGAAGCGATCTTAAACCGTATCGGCATCAGTATTCCGCGCACGACGTTGGCGAGTTGGATGATAAAGGCCGGCGTATTGGTTCAACCGCTGATTAATCTGATGCGTGATCGGTTACTCGCCTATGACATCATCCAAATGGACGAAACGACTGTTCAGGTGCTGAAGGAATCTGGCCGCACGGCGCAATCCACCTCTTATCTTTGGGTACAATGCGGTGGGCCGCCCGATTCGGAGGTGGTGTTGTACGATTATTCGCCGACCCGCGCGGGCTCGGTGCCGGCAAACTTGCTCGCCGATTACGCAGGGTATCTTCAAACCGATGGCTATGAGGGTTACAACGCGGTCGTCGCGGCGAATGACATCGTGCCATTGGGTTGTATGGCACACGCGCGGCGCAAGTTCGACGAAGCGGTGAAAGCGCAAGGTAAAAAAACGCGCGGCGGTCGTGCCTGGCGGGGACTCTCGCTCATTCAAAAGCTTTATCGCGTGGAGAAACAAGCGAAGGCCATGTCTGCCGAAGACCGCTATGCCTATCGGCGCGAGCATGCTTCGTCGCTCCTCGATGAGCTTCGCACGTGGCTCGATAACACGTTACCGCAGGTGCCACCGAAAACGGCGTTAGGCAAAGCGTTGGGCTATCTCAATAAGCATTGGGACAAACTCACGCGCTATCTTGATGATGGCCGATTACACATCGACAACAACCGTTGCGAAAATGCGATCCGGCCGTTTGTGATGGGCCGTAAAGCATGGCTGTTCAGCGATTCGGTGGCCGGCGTCAAAGCTTCAGCAAATCTCTATTCCCTTATCGAGACTGCGAAAGCCAACGGACTCGAACCGTATCGATATTTGCAGCGTATTTTTAGCGACTTACCGCGAGCCGAATCGGTTGAGGCAATCGAATCGCTGCTGCCACATCGTGTTTCTGCAGAAATTTTTCCAGTGAAATAACCGCAGTTTGTAAATCACGCGTTGTATAAAAATCAACCCTGGGGTTCACGTGGCGCTTACGATAGGTCGGTTGTTTGGCAATGCGTGCTTGCATCACAAGCGCGAACAGTATTATCAGGTAATGACGCGGCTACTCGTCGGCACGCGCGACGGCCAGTGACCATCGTTGACTGGTCGGGCTTGACGCGCTGTGGGGAGTATCATTTTTTACGCGCATCGATTGCGGTTGGTGGTAGAGCGTTAGTGATATGGGAAAGCACGTACACAGAAAAGGAATATTCGAGCGTCAAAGCGCATCGTGATTTTGTGCGTACGCTCAGGCGACTATTGCCTGATGACTGTCGAGCGATCATCGTCACGGACGCCGGATTTCGTAACCCGTGGTTTGAGCTCATCCGCCACACGGGTTGGGATTTTGTGGGACGAGTTCGCAACAACACCTATTGTCTCGAAGCAGGGCAAAATGAATGGTTTGCGGTGAAAAACTACTATAGCAAGGCCACGCGTGTCGCGCGTTACTTGTTCTCAGGGCTGCTGGCGAAATCGAACCCGGTGGCTGGCCACTTCTATCTATATCGAGGGCCAAGAAAACAGCGAAAGAGCAAAAATTTGCGTGGGAAAAAGCGTGAAAACTCAGTGAACTTGAAACACGCGAAACGTGAACGTGAGCCCTGGTTACTCCTCAGCTCACTTCCCCCGGAAAGTTACTCGCCAAAGCAAATTATTGGGATCTATCGAACGCGAATGCAGATTGAAGAAGCCTTTCGTGACCTGAAGAACACGCGCAATGGGTTTAGCTTGCGCCATTGCCGTAGCTTTGACCGGCAGCGCCTGAACATCGCTTTGCTAATCTCAGCGGTCGCGATGCTTGCCCTATGGATACTGGGTATCATCGCGAAACGAGCAGACCAACATCACTCCTACCAAGCCAATAGCATTCGTCATCGTTCAGTGCTGTCGACATTCACAATCGGGTGGCAGTGTTTGCAACGCAAATTTAGATACCGTGTGGCACAATTTTACGACGCCATCGCTTTGATTCAAATGCTTGCTAGCTACGGGTTCGCATCGTGAAACTTGTGGGGATCCCACAGGACCTGACCCCAGGATTTCCAGGATTTTTCATTATTTCCGTTCTCCGCCCGTGACTATTTAGTGCCAAGCAACGCAGAAGCGCGCGCGATATAAGGGTGAATATCAGCTTGTCTCCAATAGCCCGGGAGCATACGACGGGCGTCGAGGTGGCGCTGCTGCAAGGGGTGCTCAGGCAGAGCTTCGAATGCCACAAACGGCGCAAAGGCACGGCAAACTTTTCTCGACATAAACGCGATTAACCACTGAACCGAAGGCTGGGCATCGAGATACGCTCTAAGTTGCACGACCAAGCCTTGGGAGACGATGCGAGAACGACCCCGGAAGCGTCGATCGATCATGAATCGACCCATCTCGACAAGCGTATCATCCGAGATCCCATCCGGTAACACGACATTGAAGTATTGCAAGGTCGGCAACCCCGCCGCCGACATGTGTGTGGCCCGACCGGCACCTACAATCACATCATCTGCCAGCGCGATAACGCTGGCAGATGCCTGCTCATAGTTGTCGCTGAATTTCCCTTGCGGGTGATCGATTGGATCAATATAAGCTTCCTCGCAATATATTCGGTAACGAAAACGATACAATGCTTCATCGCGTATAGGAAGTATAAACGGCGTATTCGGTGGACTTCCAACCTTATAGGGTGTTGGATCCTGTCGGCACGGTCGAAACGGAGTCTGGTAACGGGATGATGGGCGGAGATACAGCCGAATTTTTGCTGTATCGGGGGTGTTTGCAGTCTGAGTTAAGTGTATTTTCCGGCGCCAGACCAAACGGATTCGTGCCGTGTCGGGAAACGGCATGCGCGCGGGGAAAGCAGTGCGGTCAAGGGATGTCGAATAGGCCAACCTGAGGTGGTGCTCGGGGTTCGCGTAATGAGTTGACCGCTGTGATTGGCGCGAGCCTGTCCAGGTGGTTGAGAATCTTGCCGATGACGCTGGGATCTTCAATGCAGGCGGCTTTCCGCCTTTGAGATATAGGGTTTCTGATCCGCGAATACCAGCGCGTTTCACATTGGAATAATAGACAAATACCGCTTCATTAGACAGCTGGTGATCGGGTCAGATCTCGCCTCTTGCCCCAAATTTCGCAGATCGGCAAAAGGCAAAACCTGCCCCCGTATATCCCGAAAAAAAGAAAACCCGCGCAAGGCGGGTTCTCGTCAACGCCGTTTGGATTCAGCTTACGCCGCTTTTCTTTTTCTGTTGTAACCGATACCCGCAATCAAGCCGCTCGAAAAAAGCCACGCCGCGCCGGGAACTGGCACCACAGAGGCTATCACTTCGTCCGTACCCATGGGGAAAAAATTCTCCTGTGTAGGTTCGCCCGAAACTATTAATCTTTCTATACCGTTTCCGAAGACAGTCCATTGCGTTACGCTACCGCAAATTGTTGGCGCGCAGAAACCCATGACACCTGACGTATCGCCACCGCGCAACCATGTCAGTTCCGTTGGCGATGCGTCGATGAAGATTGAAATGAAACCAACCGAACCTGTGCTGGGGGTATAATTCTCCGTCGTAGCGTTTATCGTCAGGTCAAGATCCCAATCGACGATATTACTGGTACCCAACGTGCCCAGCGTTCCGTCAGTCTCAATGAGGCCGGTCACGGAACCAAAGCTGCCAACTGTTCGATCAACCTGATAAGTAATCGCCAACGCCGGATTTGAGAGAAGTGCTGTAAAAGTGCTAATGATTAGTGCTGCAATTGTTCTTGATTCATTTTTCATATACTCAGATCCTCCAAGAATCTTCACCGCATTTTATGGTTTCGGCATCGAGCATTTATTTATCGAGTGTGCATTTCCACTCTACACGAACTCGCTTGAAATTGTTCCCCAGCCGACTTTTACATAATGCAGGTAAACCTGGCTATTGGGCCAAGGCAAAACCCAAAACGAACAGAATCGGTAAAAAGGGTGTCCTACCACCTTTGCTGCGCTTGGCGTATTCCGAAGCCGTATATTCCCCGCTGGCCAAGCTCATCACATTTACGACGCCGTTAAGGATACCCTGGTCAAAATTTTTCTTTTTGAATTCAGGGATCATTTCAAGTTCAACAATGCGCTTGGCAATGGCATCGGGAATGACGGCCTCCAGACCATACCCTACAGCGATAAAGGCATGCCGCTGTCCCTGGCCCCCAAATGGTTTGACCATGATGACCACACCGTTATCAAACTTCTTTTGACCAACGCCCCAGCGTTCTCCAAGCTCAAAACTAAAGGTGGCCGGATCGTATCCGCAAAGTTCTGTAACCGTAACAACGGCCTCCTTGGTGTTTAGTCCGTCTAGGCTCGCGAGCCCGATACATAAAACAGAAGCAAATATCATGCCTTAGCTAAGGCATTGATACGCGAGGGCGCGTGTAAAAAACATCAGAAAATTGCCCCATTTCCGGGCTCCGAACTGTAAAATTTCTTGGCAAATCGCCTCGGCGCTTGCGCTGCCCTTAGGGGTCAGGTCTTGTTTTTTCCTATCTGCGAAATTTGCGGCAAAGGGTACGAACTGACCCTGATATCCCGCAAAAGCAACCCGACATTCGTCGACGGCTCTATTGTTGCTCGTTACAGCGTGAGCGCTAGACGGAAAACCTGCTTCGAAACCTACAGCGCGTAACCGTTGACGTGTATTTCCCCCGCCACCGGGTTAACCGTCCCTATTCCCAAGACCGATAGACCGTTGACCCAGAGATAGTCGGGACAGGCCGTTTGTAGCACGACGCAATACCGTATCTGCCAGTATCGCAAGGAAGCGGATCATGCCTTATGTGGCGGCCAGGATGGCCAGCCGGGACGAGGATGCTGGTCGTTACCAGCGCCATCGGCCCGAGCAAACCCTTCTCTATCAGATCGTTGACGAGTATTACCCGGCGTTCGCAGCGCTCATGACAGACCAGGGCAGGGAATTGCCGAGCTATGTGCAAAGGGAATTTGGGGAATTTCTCAAATGCGGGCGGCTGGAACACGGCTTTCTGCGGGTGCGTTGCAGCTCTTGCCACGCCGAGCACCTGGTCGCTTTCAGCTGTAAGCGTCGCGGTTTCTGCCCGAGCTGTGGGGCGCGGCGGATGGCCGAAAGTGCCGCCTTGCTGGTTGATGAAGTACTGCCTGAACAACCCATGCGTCAGTGGGTGTTGAGTTTCCCGTTTCAGCTGCGTTTCCTGTTCGCCAGTCGTCCGGAGGTCATGGGCCAGGTATTGGGTATCGTTTACCGCGTCATCGCAACGCACCTGGTCAAGAAAGCGGGCCATACCCACCAAGTGGCCAAGACGGGCGCGGTCACCTTGATCCAGCGTTTTGGATCGGCGCTCAATCTGAATGTTCACTTCCACATGCTGTTTCTCGACGGTGTGTTTGTCGAGCAATCCCACGGCTCAGGGCGTTTCCGCTGGGTCAAGGTGCCGACCAGCCCAGAACTCACCCAGCTGACGCACACCATCGCCCACCGGGTGGGTCGCTATCTGGAACGGCAAGGCCTGCTGGAACGGGATCTCGAAAACAGCTATCTGGCCTCGGATGCGGTGGATGACGACCCGATGACACCCCTGCTGGGGCACTCGATCACTTACCGCATTGCGGTCGGTCCACATGCGGGGCGCAAGGTGTTCACTTTGCAAACTCTGCCGGCCAGTGGTGATCCGTTCGGTGACGGGATTGGCAAGGTAGCCGGGTTCAGCCTGCATGCTGGTGTGGCGGCCACGGCCGATGAACGCAAGAAGCTCGAACGCCTGTGCCGGTACATCAGCCGCCCGGCGGTGTCGGAGAAGCGGCTGTCGCTCACGAAGAATGGCAACGTGCGCTACCAGCTCAAGACGCCGTACCGGGATGGCACCACGCATGTCATCTTTGAGCCGCTGGATTTCATTGCCCGACTGGCGGCCTTGGTGCCGAAGCCCAGAGTCAACCTCACCCGTTTTCATGGTGTGTTTGCCCCCAACAGCAAGCATCGAGCCTTGGTCACGCCCGCCGAGCGGGGCAAGGGCAGCAAGGCCAAGGTATCGGATGAAGCACAAACTCCCGCCGAACGACGTGCGGCCATGACCTGGGCGCAACGCCTCAAGCGTGTTTTCAACATAGACATCGAGACCTGCAGCGCCTGCGGCGGCGCCATGAAGGTGATTGCCTGTATTGAAGATCCGATAGTGATCAAGCAGATACTCGATCACCTGGAGCACAAAGCAGAGGCCAGTGAGCTCAGGGCGCTACCCGAAAGCCGGGCACCGCCGGCTGAATTGCACTATGGGTTGTTTGACTGACGAGCCCGAAAACCAATAGTTCAGGCCAGGATGCTGCGCTCACACTACCGCGGCAGGGGGTTGCCGTGCCGGGTGGCTGGAATGGAGCCGACACTGTAGAAACTGTCGGCAACGTGAGCGGAATTCAGGCCCTTTCGGGGCCGTCGAACGGTTGTCGGGCTAGTCATGCGCAGTCAGAGCCGTGGTCAGAGCTGCCGTGGTCAGAGCTGCTCGACCAGGGCGAAAAGGGCGTTTATTCTTCCTATACACTCTCGTATCAGGGATCCCCGCAGCATGCCCAGCGTTGGCTCGGTGCAAGTACCGAGCAGCGAAGCCAGACCGGTGACACCGCCGCCGGCCGCCCCCGCCCAGCCACCGCGTGTGAACAACCCGGTCCTCGAGTCCTACGCCCCGACCGAGCACATCGAGCAGCGGCAACCAGTGTCGGGCGCTCGAGTCGTCTCCGGCGAGCCGACCTACGGATTCGACCATCGGTCCGATCGTCGGTTGTCCTATGAGCAGGTCCATGGCTCGACCCGAGGGGTAGGCCGATGGGTGCTGCTCGCCGTCGTGGCGGCGGTGGCCCTGGCCGGCGTGTGGTTCGCCGTTCGGCCGGTCGGGCCGACGATCACCGGTCCGACCTCGGTCGTGGCCGTGGAGCCCGAGCTCTTCACCGCTGCCTTCGATGGGGCCGAGCGGTTCGAGTGGATCGACTGGGAGGGCAACGTGACGTCGTCGGACCAGTTCACCGTGACCCCGGTCGCTCCCGGTTCACTCACCTTCTCCGTGGTTGCGATCGACGCAGAAGGCGGCCGGTCGGCGGGCACCCAGCACACGATCACGATCGTCGAGGCTCCCGACGGCCCGAGGATCGAAGGGCCGGACACGGTCAAGATCGGCCAGCAGCAGATCTATATGTTCACCGCCGCCGAAGGGGCAACCGATCCCGAATGGCACGATCCCAACGGCCGCGTTCTCCCCGGGAACCAGTACATAGTGAAACCGGACGGTGCCGGCGTGTTCCGGGTCACGCTCATCGTCACCTACCCCGACGGCCGTCGACTCGGCACCAGCCGGGTTCTCGAATTCGTCGAATAGACCCGCCAGTTTCGAGACACCGGTGCCAGGCACCTTTTGTCTCGAAACGATGGCCCCGGGCTCAGCCGGGATCGGTGATCGAACGGATCCAGGGGTCGAGCTCTGCGGTGTTGTCCTCGAGGTAGGCCCGCATCCGACCGTGGGGATCGTGGGTGGCGCCGTCGGGACTGCGGACCATCCATCCGTCGGGGCTTTCGACCCAGGCCCCGTCGATGGCCTTCCGCAAGTACTCCCCGAGCCAGGCGCCGTAGAGGTCGACCAGGTAGTCGTGGTCGGCGGCCGCGCTGTCGCGCAGGAACTCCTCGACCCAGTACAGCTGGGCGTCGTCCTCGAAGTCGGGGATCATCTCGGTCATCCGCTGCACGACCCAGGCCGACTTGGCTTCGAGCCGTGCGGTGCTATCCGTCTTGGTAGGGACCGGGGCGGTTCGCTTGGCCGGTCTGCTCTCGGGCTCGGGGTCTTTGAGGAGGACCGGAAACGACGGATGCGGCGGCAGATCGGGAAGACAAGTAGGGAGAGCCTCGGTGTCGATGTCGAAGAAGTGCTCGGGGCCGAGCTGGTCGATCAGCGATCGTTCCTGTGAACACATCGGGTCGACGGTCCACTCCGCTGGGTCATCGCAGCCGGCGACGACCCAATGATCACCGACGGGCCAGGCCAGATCGGAGCCGAGCTCGTGGAGCCGGTCCTCACCGATCTGCTCGATGAACGGTCGGCCGAGCATCGAGCGCCACGCCAGTCCTGGTAGACCCCAACGGATCCAAAACGGGAAGGCTGCTTGGCCGTGCTCAGCCTTCGTCGCTTCGCGATGGGCCGCGTTTCGGCCGAGCATGTTCCGCTTGCGCTCGCCGACGAAGACGGCGGCAAACATCGCCTCCATCTCGTCGAAGATCGAAGAGACGCGTTCGAGAAGGACGCCGGGTTCGGCTTCTGGCACATAGCCAGTTATCGAGCTACCGCTGTTCGACCTGAGCGAGTAGTCTATCGAAACGTAGGTGTCGCCGGGGCCGTGAAGAAACATGTCGATCCCAGCGGCGCTCGCCGACAGCGCGGAGGCATAGCGTTCGGCGACAAAGGATGCTGGATCGGCGGTATCGAGCCTCTCATTGTCGAGCCGTTCCGCTTCCAGCAGGACGCTGTCACCAACCAGTAGACGGAACAAGTGATGCAGTCGTTCGAGCGGAGGACCTCCCGGTAGGAGCTTGATGTCGAATCCCCACTTCTCGGTCATCGCGGCAATCTAGATCCACTCACCGCTATCCTCCACCGCTCGGCGCCCCGCTGTCCGGTCGGCGGATGATGTTGACCTCGACACCTCTGTCTCTGGCGCTCTCGATCACCTTCTCCATCGGCCCGCTCAGCTTGGTGTTCTCGTTGACGATCAGATCCATTCGACCCGGCCTCCCGGGGTTCTGCCTTGCGTCATCGGTGAGGTAGCGAAGCATGTCGGCTGCGTTGGAATCGCTGCCGAGCGTCGTTCCGTCGTAGTTCTTGGCTTCGACGAACCACGGAGAGCCGTCCGACCGCGTCTGGCTGTGGTCGGGAATGACATGCTTGAGAGGTAGCCCGGGGTCGGACCAACTCAGATGCTTGATTTGTTTCGCAATCGTTCCGTAAACGCCGTCGAAAAACGTACTTAGAACGCGATTGTTTGCGGAAAACATCAATGTAAGGCACAGAAATATACGACCCCACAGCGCTGACCAAGGAAGCGAACTGTTCATAATCAGAATTCGCGGACGGTCTTTTACTTTTAGCGCTCTGTAGGTCGCGTTTCCCACAAATTAGTGCTGGCGATACACGTAGATAGGTTGGTTCGACCCCGACCCAGCGCAGCGGTACCCCGACCCACGGTGCTCGCACTCCACGACCATTTACACACTCGCTTTTCAATTCAAAGGTAAATAGACCCGCTGTAAGCACAGCGCCACCAGTGGCAGACCCTTCCCACTCAACCAAACCCAAAGGATCAATCCTTATTACCGGGTTATTCCCGGCATAGCGGTATGGATTCAGTCCTCCATCCAACCCAATCGGATCGCTTTGAACATATCGAACGCTAATCTAATTTCTTTCTCAAAATTGGATATGTCAATATGGCCACAGCAAATATCAGCAATCCTGCATAAGAATTCAATGTATTTATGCCAGTTGCGCCGGTCGCGATGAGCGCGACTAATAACGCAATGATGTAACCAAGCATCCCAATTACGATACTAACAAGACCGACTTTCAGCGGTCGAGGCCCCGTTTTGTCTTCACCCGTTTGCTTCGGAATGTAAAAAGACCAAAGGGCAGTAAGTATAAGCAGCGCTATCAAATAACCAGAATAAGGAACGTCTAGATCCGAAACTTGATCGCCTAGAGACCATATCTGAAGTCCGACTAGTACCGCGACACTCATAAGCGAAACCACGCCAACTACTTTTCTTATGATATGCGTAACGCCCATTCGTGCTATTGATCGCAGCTAGTACAACTTTCGACTCCGGAAGAAATTACTGTCGACGAGCCGACAAAAGCCCCGATTCCAATTTCGAATCCGCGTAATCCGCCACACCCTTTTCCACCTGCGTTGCCCAGACGAATCGCTGCGCACCCGAAACCGCCAGTGACGCCATCAGGAGACGCTCCGCCCAGCAGCTGACCCAATTGGCCGCCAGCAGTCGGGCCCATGGCTGCCCCAAATGAAGCAATAAAACCACCATCTAGTGAGGGATCGTTAAATACCATTGGGTCCACGAATTCTAGGGAATCTTCGAGTTCAACGTCGGAAGAAGAAAACGAAAAATCTGTAACACCGAAACCGAATCCTGGCCCCGCGAGTAGGACAGTTGCAACGCCACGCTCGCCATTTACGCATTTGCTCTTCAGGTTGAACGTAAACACCCCAGCAGTCAGAGCAGCTACTCCAAACGCTGATCCTTCCCAAGCAACACGGCCGGTTGGATCGACATACCTTGTCGGGTTGTTATTTGCATACGCGTAAGTATTAATTCCCCCGTCCAACCCAATCGGATCAGACTGGAGATATCTACGCTACCTTTCAGGCGTGTGATCGCTACCTGGAAGCTCGACGTCGCTGGTCTTTCCATCAAAGAGTATCGCATCAGGAGGCACAGTATTAGCGGCTCGATGAATCCAGGTGAGAAGCACAACTTCCACCAAGACTGACTTTATCAAAACGATGGTACAAATCTTCGCCATTCCAGTTTCCGGAAATGCGAATCTACCGGCTACCATAGCGAGAGCTGCCAAACCGAAAACTAAAATTGTAATTAGGATCATTGAGACCTATTCACAAAGATCGCAGGCCTGCTGGATGATGGGATCATCTAGCAACTCTTTGTATTTTCACCGCACCCCGAAAAAATAAACCTGACACCTTTATTCAGTGGCTCGGTGTATCGCAGCAGACGGTGAACGCCTACGAGGTCGGACGGCGACGGATGCCGGTATCGACGTTACCGACCCTGGCGCGATTACTCGGTGTGTCGCTGGAAGAGCTGCTCGGGGAAGAGCCCACGGCCGCAAAGCGCGGACCGACGCCGAAGCTTCAGCGCCAGATGGAGCGCATCCAGGAACTGCCAAAGACCAAGCAGCGTTTCGTCATGGAGATGCTCGATACCGTCATCGCTCAGGCAGGGCGTTGACGCTTGGTGGTCAAATTAACCTGACTTCGCTTTCAATCTAGATCGTCAACTGTCGACCAAAGTCTAGGGAAATCCACCAACCCACGAATACGGCTAGCGTCAAACCGTTCAGCACAAGGCTCTTCTTTCTCTGCTCTCTGCCTTCTTCTCTGAAAAGCAATCCAGCGGAGGCGAAACTTAGTATCAAGGCCGCCCCGAATCCAATCGGTATGTAGAACAATCCGACGGCGAATGGGGCTGTAACACCTGAGCTTATTTTTGCAGCGAGAAAGTACCCTGCGACCGCAATCACACTCAGCCAGAGATTCAGCTTTGTCGCAGATAATATCGTCAACGACGATTGCCCATTCTCATCGAGGCGGGCTAACTATCAAAGCACCCATCGATGCATTGAACGCACCCCATGCGTTCGGGAGGTTTCTAAGGCCGGGGCCAAGAACATCCTGCTTCAAATGATCACCTTTAGAAATGATTGCCGGCGCTCGGTTCGGTGTTCCGCGACATGCACCCATGGGGTGGAATACCGTCACTAGATTACCGCCGCCATCGTAGAAACATTCACCTTCCGGAGACTTATCACAATCGTCGCGTTTCTCCAGGTTTTCTAGAAACCCAGTGAAACCGCAGTGGAAGATTCTGGAGTCGCCGATACTGGCGTACGGCACCCACATAGCACCTTGAGCAGCGATTAGCTCAAGTCGTTGAGGGCAAGTGGCTGTAAGCCCGAACGGATCAATAAATCGAAGGGGATTGTTATACGCGTAAGCGTAAGTATTAATGCCTCCTTCGAGCCCAATCGGATCCGACTGGAGATATCGAACCCCCGACGTGCCTCGTCGTAGCCCGGCGGTTTTTCTCCCGACGCGCCAGGCACTTGCAAGCAATTTCCTCCGACGCCAACGTCGATCCAAAAATTTTGGCCCTAGAGGCGGTTTTCCGCTTAACGATGCACGCTCGGCAAGCGCTACCACAACAACGTGACCTCGTAGTTGGCGAACTGCTCGTCGGCACTCAGCAGTGTTAGCTGTTCGGTGCTGGCTTGCGCGATCAACAGGCGATCGAACGGATCGTTATGGCGCATCGGGAGGGTTTGCAGCGCGTAGACGTGTTCGAACTCGACCGGCAGGAGTTGCAGGCCGTTATCGGCCTGATGAACCTCGACCATCGTTTGTAATGGCACGTTTAACTCCAGCCGATTGATCTGTGTTTTGATCTGGATCTCCCAAACGCTGACGACGCTCAGTACGAGCGCGTTATTCGGATCGTTGCAGGCAGCGAGAGCTGCTTCGGATAGCTTCTCAGGGGTGGAATCGAGCCAAAGGAAGGTATGCGTATCAAGCAGCAGCCTCACGGATTACCGCCCAACCAGAAGTCATCCGGCAAGGGATCGTTGAAGTTCTCCGCGATATGGATCTTGCCGCGATGTTGCCCGAACACGCGTTTACCTGCTTTCTGCAGCACGGGAACCAACTTGGCCTTCGGCTGGTTATCTTCGGCGATGACGATTTCATCACCCTGCTGAGCCAGGCCGATAAGCTCGGTGAGTCGCTTTTCCGCTTCTTCAACGGTAACGGTTTTGGTACTCATAAATTCCATTTTAGCGCCTTTGCTTTCCTAAAGGGTGGGAGGCTGGCTGCGAGGACCGTAGCGCAAGCCGCGCAGCGGCTGGAGCCGGCCCGCAGCAGACCCGCCTGGGGCGGGGACGAACAACGCGCGCAGCGCACCTTCTGGAGCGCAGCGACCCGGCCATTTCGCATAGTGCAGATTATGTGGGCCACCAGGGCGCACTGTCGGCCGTTCAGGCCGATAGCGCATAATCCCCCGCATTATGTGACTTGGCCGGATAAAAGCCCCCTTTAGGGGGACGGGGGGTGATAAACACACGCGCGGAGCGCACCGGATCCACGGCACGGCGCGGAACGGAGTCACCGCCACGTCGGGCCGACACCGCCCGAGCTGGCGCGCGGCTTGCCGGCTGAGGACGTCCTTTGCATCCGAAGACGCTGCAAGCCGCGTGACAGCGATCAGGGGTTCTCCTTGGTGTCAGTCTGCTCCCGAGCGGTCAGTTTCGCCGGATGGGTCGCTTCCTGGATCTCAGCGAGTCGTCGGATCGACACGTGCGTATACAGCTGCGTCGCCCGTGGATCGGCGTGACCCAGCATCGCCTGGATATACCGCATCTCCGCACCGTTCTCGAGCATGTGCGTGGCGCAGGCATGCCGAAGTAGATGGCACGACCCCGGCGCGTCGATACCAGCGTGCTTCATGTACCGCTTCACCTTGTCGCCCAGCTTGCTGTCCCGGAACGGCTCACCGTAGTCGTTCAGGAACAGGGTCTGCGCCTTGATGTCGAGCAGCAGCTCCAGCCGGACGGATTGCAGATAACGCTCCAGCCAGGTCAGCGCACGTTTGCCGATGGGCAGCAAGCGGTCCTTGTTCCCCTTGCCGTGTCGGATGAGCATCGTCGCGCGGGATAGGTTCACGTCCTGCACGCAGAGATTGCACAGCTCCGAGCGTCGCATCCCGGTCGAGTAAAAACATTCGAGCACGGTCCGGTCTCGTATTCCGCCCAGGGTTCGCAAGTCCGGTTGCTGCATCAGGCGTTCTACTTCTTCGATACTCAACACGACCGGTAAGGTCACTGCCTGTTTCACGATGACGAGTTCGCTCGCCGGGTTGTACAAGAGATGATTCTGCTGCGTCAGCCATTTGAAGAACTGCCGGACGCTGACCAGGTAATGATTCTGGCTCGTCGGGCTCAGCGGCTCCCCGTTCGCCTGGCGGTAGTAGTACAGATGCTTCTGGTAACGCTCGAGGATGGGCTTTGTCACGTCCTGTGGGGTATTGATGTGCCGCTCATCACACCAGCCGACGAACCGTCGGATGTCGCTCTCACGACGATGTAAGGTGCTGTCGCTGTAACCCCGCACCGCCATCGCCTCGTTGTATTGCACCAGGTACGGATAGAACCCCGTGTGCTCGATCGCCACCGGCGGCCGCCGGTAGCGCATCTTACGTTTCCGCTTGAGCGCCACGGCTTATTCGGCAGCTAAAAGGGATATCTGTCCGTATGATGCGTCCTGGCCGTTACCCCCAGGAGGTGCTTTTGGTGGGATCTCATCAGCGGTATCGTCCAACCCCGCATCGGTATTGGGTTTGCGGTCATTTCGCTTGGGCTGACCACCCCCTGACCGACCCCGGACCAGGGGCTGACCGGACCCTGACCATGCACGCTTCGGCCCTGACCGGTTTCCATCGTAGTCACGTTTCAATGCCTCGGTGTCGATCAACCCGCTCAGATGTGGTCGGTCATTGATGGTACCGCCGTCATAGACCAGCTCGTAGACGAAGGACTGCCCGCGACCACCGCGATGCGCGAGCACGTATTCCATCTCGACCAGGCGCGCCAGGTGCACCTTCAAGGCCGTGTCGCTCCAACTCGTCACCTCGCGGAGTTCTCGGCGGCTAAAGCGGTAATCACTCCGTGTCATCGCGAGTCGCGCGGTGTGTGTCGCGACGTGCGCATCGATGAGCTGCAACAACCGACGTGTCTGCGGCGGCAGCTCATCCAGCGTCCGACCCAACACCTCGTGTGCCAGGTCATTGGCCAGCGCGATGTCGTCCACCGTGACCTCGATGTACTCGATCCCGGCGTGGGTCTTCACCTCACGCTGATACTGGTGCAGCAGCGCGATCGTGTCGATCAAGGCCAGGTACTTTTCATGATCGCGCCGCGTCCGCGTGCGGTCGCTCAGGAACGTCAACTGCTCGGCGTAAGGGTTGACGACGGCCAGCGGTTTCAGCAGTTGTTGCGCGTGCTGATGTAACGTCAACAGCGCATCGCGCGCAGCGCCGGCCTTTAACCCTTCAAGCGTCCGTTTCTGGCGCTGTAAGCGATGGATGGCTTCGGTCTGTGCCCGGTCCTCGTTCACGCTCAGCACCAGGCACCGGTTCAGCAGCTCCTCGTCGATATCGATCGCGGTGGTCGTCATCAACAACATCACCGGACCTTCTACCCGGTATTCCTTCGTCACGAGCTCGCCCGTGGCGTCGTCCTTGCCGGTCGAGGCAATCGTGACCTCACCCTCGCTCTGCAAGAGTTTCAACGCATACGCGGCCTGGGCCGCGCCTGCTTCCTCCGCAATCGCGAGCACCTTGTATTTCAAGTCTGTCTCGCCCATGTAGAACAAGCTCTGACCCGTCATCGCCGAGTACTGCACCTTCTCCGTCTCCGGCACGAAGCGCAGCACCGCATCCATCAGCGAGCTCTTGCCTGCCGCGCTTGTCGATTGGATAATGACCGCCAGCGGCTGTTCGAGCTTGCGCGAGACCGCCGCCAGATAGCCCACCAGGCTGTTCGTTGCCTCGCCCACGATCCCGCAGGCGTTAAAGTCGGCCGTAATTCGAGCCAGGAGGTTCGGGTCTTTGAGTAACGACAAAGCCGCGGCAGATTCCGCGTCATTCAACGCCGGCGGTGCGCCAGGTTTGAGCGCCGCGCGCAGGGTCTCGTCCTGTAGCGCTTCGAGCTTCAACAAGATCTTGCCGAGGTCCGCCTTGATCACGTCTTCGGCCACACCGAGTTCAATCGATGCCTGTTTGATGAAGCTCGCCCGTGGTTTCGATTGGTACAGGTCGAACGTGTCCACATGCACAACATCATCCTTCGAGACTAGGATATTCACCTTTAGTACGTCGAAGCTGCCGTTTTTGTCGAGACCTCGGACCCGATAGCGCCGATTGCCGAGTGGGAACACGATCTCGGTGTCAGTTTGTTCTGACTCGGGCAGGTCAGTGCGCGGCGGTTCGGGTAATGGCGATGCCGCTAACGCTGGTACTGGCTCCGGCTCCACATCAGCAGCTAAAGGAACAACAGGCCCGGGGACAGGGGTTTCGGTTGCCAGCTTGACGGCAGGTGCCATCGTTTCATTCGGCAACGGTTTCGGTTGTCCGTTACCCATCCACTGTGCCGAGCGGATAACGACCCCCAGGCTCTTGGCCGCCGGCGTCACCTGCACGGCATACTCGTTCACGTCCATCCCTTTTGGGACCTGTAACCGATAACAGTCGATACCCTCGGCGATGAGCTTTTTCGATAAGGTCTCCGCCGCAGTACCACCGGCCTTGTCGCGATCGTAAGCAATCAACACCCGCTCGATGTTGTTACCTTTAAACGCCTGCAGATGCTCAGCCGTAAAACCTTCAATCCCGTAGCTCGCCGTCACGTTGCGATAACCCGCACACCAGAACGTCAGCGCGTCGGTGATCGATTCACAGACGATGATCTCCTCGGTAGCCTCGAACGCCGCGATATTCCACACGCCGCGATGTGGCCCGGGCAAGTAAAGATGTTTCGGCGTCCCCTGGCGCAGGTTGTCGTTGATCTTGCGGCCGTATATTTCCACCACCTGGCCACCGTCGAACACCGGGAACACCACCGAGCCGTTGAAGTGCTCATGCCCCGATGAACGGATGATGCCTAAGTGCTGTAATTGACCACGTAATGCCGCACCCGCTTTGCGGTTCGCCTGTGGCAAACGGTAACCCAGGGTCCGGTTCGCGAAGCCGAGCTTGAACGTGTCGATCGCCTCGGCGTCGGCGATACCGCGCTGTTCGAGGTAAGCCAGGGCCTCCGGGCTCTGCTTCAACGTCTCGTGGTAGTAATCGATGACGTCGCCGAGCAGCTTTGCGTCGTCCGCGGTCGCGGAGACTGGCGCTTTCAGCTTTGGTATTGTCGCGTGCTTCGGCCGGCGACCATCAGCGGCTAAAGGACGATAGTTGTTTTGTAATAATTCAACCGCGTGCCGGAACGACACACCTTCGGCTTTCATCACCCAGTCCACCACCGAGCCACCCGTCTGGCACGCACCCAGGCAATGCCACAGATTCTTCTCCGGTGAGATCACCAACGAGGGCTCGCGGTCATCGTGGAAGGGACACAGACCCAGTAAATCCGCGCCGTGGCGCTTGAGGGCAATCCCGGCCGTCTCAGCCAAGCGTTCCAACGAGACCTCACACTTCAATCGCTCGATCACCTCGTCCGGTATGCGTGCCATCAGGTACCCCCTCATATACTTGTCAAGACCATAGATGTGTCTTATTCTAGTACATATCCATGTTCTTTTGTCAAACAGCCTTGTATACCGGGGGTAGCATGATGGCCAACGCAATGACGATATACCTGACCATGAGCCTACCCACACGACTGATCGCCCTGCGTAAGGAACGAGGCCTGACCCAACAGCAGATGGCGGATTCCATCGGGATCCACGTCAACAGCCTGAAGAAGTACGAGTCCGGCCATGCACAGCCGTCGCTGGATGTACTCAAGAAGATCGCCCTGGCGTTAAACGTCAGTACCGACTTCTTGCTATTCGACGAACATGAACGTGATCCCAGCGACGAGTTGGCACTTCAGTTCGAGGCGGTCAGCCAACTGCCCGGCGACGAACAGCGAGTCGTGATAGAGGTTATGGAAAGCCTGATCATCAAGTACCAGGCCCGGCGATGGGACACCGCCAGAACAGCCACCGCCAAGTGAAACGTTAAACGTAAACGACGGAGAACCCGACCATGCCAAGCGCCAAAGACGCCGCCCGGCAGATCATCGATCACTTGCCGGATCAGGCCACCTGGGATGACATCATGTACGAGCTGTATGTGAAGCAGAAGATCGAGACTGGTTTAAAGGCCGCCGATGAGGGCCGTACTGTTTCGCACGAGGAAGCCAAACGGCGACTGCTCGGCGATGGCGCTTGAATGGACCGATCCGGCGCTCGATGACCTGGAGGACATCCGCGACCACATCGGCAAGGATTCGCCGTATTACGCAAGGCGGTTCATCGAGCGCATCTTCGATGCCGCCGCGGCGTTGCACGACCAGCCCCAGATGGGACGCTTGGTTCCAGAGGCCGACCGACAGGATGTGCGGGAACTAATTTTCCGGAGTTACCGGATCATCTACCGATTAAATTCTAACCGCGTGCAGATCATCGCCGTCATCCACGGCAGCCGCAACCTCGCGGCTAAAGAAGCAAAACCGTGGGATGTCGTTTGAACAATAATCCCCGCAGCGCGGGACTCGGGCCGGATGTGCGCTGTTAGATAGATCTGTCCCGATTATTTATGCACGTGGTATGCGAATGCTGTATCGGGTGCGTGAATTTCTAGGTCGCTAAGGCAAACATAAAACAACCATACCCGTAGATAAACCACAGAAACGTTATCGCGCTTCCGAGTATCACTCGATGTGCCGGGAAAGGGTCCGTTCTAATCATCCATACGATCAGTCCGATCACAATAGCCGTTGGCAATATAGTTAAAACGCTCTCCGATACCGACAAGAATGGCGCAAAAATAGAGAGGAATGTCATCATTGCAATCCCGATTATTTTATCCATAACCGGCTCGCCGGGTTTGCCGTACATGAGCGCAAGGATTGTCACTATCGCTACTACAACGAACAGCGAACGAAGTACGCCCGTTCCGATTCCAGCTTTATCGATCGAACGACGTTGAGGACTGGTGTCTCGCTCCATTCTATCGCGCCGGTTTTTTTAGTCGTGCTCGCACCGACGCTTTGAATGCTGGGACGTTGTTTAGTGGACCGCCAGGGTCTTTAAATCCATGGTCAATGAATTCCCACCACTCATATGAATCTGGGGTGCCTTGGCACACCGCCCACGGGTGATTATCATCGACGAGGTTATCGAATTCATCGTAAACACATTCCCCGATCGGGTCGCATGGAGTTGCTGGCCGATCCTCTTTAAAAACCCGATATCCGCAATGAAACCAAGCGGACCCCTTGTCGCCCGTCCATCTCGGGTCGCCTGGACTTGGTGGAAATAGTGGGCACTCTGCTGTCAACCCAAAACGATCGATAAATCGTAGCGGGTTATTAAGCACGTACGCGTAAGTATTAATTCCCCCGTCCAACCCAATCGGATCAGACTGGAGATATCTACGCTACCTTTCAGGCGTGTGATCGCTACCTGGAAGCTCGACGTCGCTGGTCTTTCCATCAAAGAGTATCGCATCAGGAGGCACAGTATTAGCGGCTCGATGAATCCAGGTGAGAAGCACAACTTCCACCAAGACTGACTTTATCAAAACGATGGTACAAATCTTCGCCATTCCAGTTTCCGGAAATGCGAATCTACCGGCTACCATAGCGAGAGCTGCCAAACCGAAAACTAAAATTGTAATTAGGATCATTGAGACCTATTCACAAAGATCGCAGGCCTGCTGGATGATGGGATCATCTAGCAACTCTTTGTATTTTCACCGCACCCCGAAAAAATAAACCTGACACCTTTATTCCAAGCAGCGGTTTGTGATGGAGATGATCGATACCGTGTTACAACAAGCCTCGTAGCCGCCCGTATACAGCCACCAAAATTCATTTTAGTGTAAAAAATTTGGCAATGCCGATTGCGCTTACGCCAAAGGCAAGAATAAGTATGGTGTATCTCTTCCTTGGTATGCCGAACACCAACACGATTTCATTAATTGCTCTAAACAGAATGCTGCGCTCCGGTACGTAGTACGCCATCGTCAAAATAACTCCAATTAGACATAGGTACATACCTTCTTGGTAACTATCTGGATTTGTCGCGGTAATAAACCAAGCTATTTGCGGTGCCGTTAAAATCAACAATAGTGCAACAGTTAATATCGCGTCTTCCGATCTACCAGATGGTCCCTCCGTACTATTCACATCCACAGTCCTTCCGAGTGACACCAGTCACCCAAGAATTTCCAAAACCACCACCGATTAATGACGCATCTACACCAACGTCAATCTCAGTTCTTGTAGAAGTCGCTTTGCCAACGTGAAAATCTAAAGTTCCAGATACCTTTCCAACCGTCGGGCCAATAGCAAGATAACTCATCGAACCGTTAAAAACGTACGGAGACAAATCCAATTGATGATCTTCGAACTCGACTTTTCCTTGGATTCCAGATGGAACACCGTTCAGTCCATAATCTAAACTAAAGGCTCGGCTATCAACCCCAACAACGTATTTAACGTCGTTCACACATTCAGACTCCAGTTGAAAACTTGTCCACGCGCCGCCAGCAATAAACGCCCATCCCTTCATATCGAAGCTTCCTTTCCAAACAAAAAGACCGCGCGGATCGGCAAACCGAATCGGGTTATTTAAAGAGTAAGCGTATGTGTTATTTCCGCCGGCGAGCCCGATCGGGTCGGATTGGACATACCTCACCTTGCTGCTTGGAAAACCGTCAACGTGACTGGTTCTGGAACCGGTACTGGTAGTAGATATAGGCGCAAATTAAGATCCCCGCGGCTATTCCCCCAATCGTGAAGCTAGTAAAAAACCCGAACGCATCACCAATAGCCATTTCGTCGCTTCGAAGTAGGAGGAACGCAATGACGGAAGAGATAACGCCCACCATTGTGGCCATACCGAAGGGAACTACGTATTTTCTCGAACTCGTTTGGGCGTTATCACGAGCAAATTTCAAACTCCAGCTCGTGATAGGGATCCAAAATATTGCAGAAACTGATGTCGCGATAAGTAAAACGATCATTAGCCCAATAACGGACGCCGAGCATTCAGCACCAGGGAATTGGCATCGTATGTAGACTGCCGCCACCAGATTTATCGCATACATCAACGGTACGAGGAGATACAAAACAGACTTCTTTACGACGTCCACGCCGCGCTAACCTCGACATCCGGGACAAGTCAGTCGCGGACATCGATCAAATCTTCTGAATCGTTGAAACGGTTTGCATGACGTGGATTTCCAACAATTAGCGAACCGCTTCTGTCCGTAATGTGCGCTGCGTGGATCTCTGCAAATCTCAGTTCCCTCTTCGAAACATATATCGAAATACACCCTGCATTTAGATTCCGCCCCACATGCCGTCAAGCCCAGTGGATCGATAAACTTCAGCGGATTGTTATTCGCGTAAGCGTAAGTATTAATGCCTCCTTCGAGCCCAATCGGATCCGACTGGAGATATCGAACCCCCGACGTGCCTCGTCGTAGCCCGGCGGTTTTTCTCCCGACGCGCCAGGCACTTGCAAGCAATTTCCTCCGACGCCAACGTCGATCCAAAAATTTTGGCCCTAGAGGCGGTTTTCCGCTTAACGATGCACGCTCGGCAAGCGCTACCACAACAACGTGACCTCGTAGTTGGCGAACTGCTCGTCGGCACTCAGCAGTGTTAGCTGTTCGGTGCTGGCTTGCGCGATCAACAGGCGATCGAACGGATCGTTATGGCGCATCGGGAGGGTTTGCAGCGCGTAGACGTGTTCGAACTCGACCGGCAGGAGTTGCAGGCCGTTATCGGCCTGATGAACCTCGACCATCGTTTGTAATGGCACGTTTAACTCCAGCCGATTGATCTGTGTTTTGATCTGGATCTCCCAAACGCTGACGACGCTCAGTACGAGCGCGTTATTCGGATCGTTGCAGGCAGCGAGAGCTGCTTCGGATAGCTTCTCAGGGGTGGAATCGAGCCAAAGGAAGGTATGCGTATCAAGCAGCAGCCTCACGGATTACCGCCCAACCAGAAGTCATCCGGCAAGGGATCGTTGAAGTTCTCCGCGATATGGATCTTGCCGCGATGTTGCCCGAACACGCGTTTACCTGCTTTCTGCAGCACGGGAACCAACTTGGCCTTCGGCTGGTTATCTTCGGCGATGACGATTTCATCACCCTGCTGAGCCAGGCCGATAAGCTCGGTGAGTCGCTTTTCCGCTTCTTCAACGGTAACGGTTTTGGTACTCATAAATTCCATTTTAGCGCCTTTGCTTTCCTAAAGGGTGGGAGGCTGGCTGCGAGGACCGTAGCGCAAGCCGCGCAGCGGCTGGAGCCGGCCCGCAGCAGACCCGCCTGGGGCGGGGACGAACAACGCGCGCAGCGCACCTTCTGGAGCGCAGCGACCCGGCC
>CBDCVO010000001.1:0-28018 GCA_965223085.1 Gammaproteobacteria bacterium
AGGTACCGGCGGCGAGCAAACGATAAATGGCTAGTGCGGTTGTACAAGGTATCAACGTTATTCGTCACGGCGTTGATAGTGGCATTTGCTATCGGATGTGACGAGGCGAGGAAGTTAGCAATTAACTTGTTTTTATGACTTGGAGGAAAAATGAAGATAACAGCATATGATTTAGCAACGCGATTTGTGGGCATACCCGAAATAGATGGGCCGACAGCGAACCCGCAAATTATGACGATGCTAAAACTTGACAATGAATGGCCGGAAGATGATTCGGTGCCGTGGTGTAGTGCATTTGTTAACTACATCGCGTGGCTTTTGCGGCTACCACGCTCAAAATCATTAAGGGCGCGTAGCTGGTTGAACGTTGGCCGACCAATCGATTATCAACAAGCAAAATGCGGTTTCGATATCGTAATATTAAATCGCGGCGATGGACCACAAGACCCGGCAATCATCAAGGCGCCAGGGCACGTTGGATTTTATGTTGATAGGCGATATGACCGAAGCCGTGGCGTCCATCGACCCATGGTTGCCGTGTGTGGCGGCAATCAAGGAAATACGGTTTCGACGCTTTGGTATGAGGAATCGCGTATTTTAGGCGTACGGAGGCTTAAATATGATTAACAAACTCATAGGTGGCGCAGCTATCAGCGCTGTTGAAGGTGTCGGTAATGTGCTAGATGAGCTATTCACATCAGATGAGGAGCGCCTAGATAAACAGGCGCTTCTTACTCGACTCGCTCAACAGCCAAACCTCGCACAAGTCGAGCTCAACAAAATAGAAGCAGCGCACCGCAGCATATTTGTCGCGGGTTGGCGGCCGTTCGTGGGATGGGTGGCAGGGTTTTCCCTTGCATATCAATACATTATACGTGATTTGATTTCATGGGCGATGCCAGAGAATGTACCGCCGGAACTAGCAACCGGGGAGCTAACAACGGTGCTGTTGGCGTTATTGGGCCTAGGGTCACTGCGAACCGTGGAAAAACTACAAGGCCGGGCGAAGTAAGGAGCAACAAAACGATGATTGATGATACCCAATACCGAGATTTTGACGGGAATAATGTCACTTTGGAAAAGCTTGTCAGGACGGAGCCTGGGTGGGCGTGCAGCCGAATACGGCATATGACCCAACAACTCACCGAAGCGAATGCCCGAATCGCTGAGCTTGAGGCGTTTGTTTTTGACATAACAGATATTGTCGAAACCATCCCGCCTGATGAAGTTGAGCGCTTTCGGGTATTGGTACTTATGAAGCTAGGGCAATTGGAGCAACAAAACGATTAGACGCCACTACATCTAGTGGTGTTGACAAAGCAAAACCCCCTAAGATAGTATCGCCCTATGGCAACGGGTCAATCAGTCCGCGTTAGAACGCTCGATTACATCATCAAGTATGAGGATTGCGCGCGCCAGTACGAAACAGACCCGGTAGAATTTCTGTTCCGTGTCCTTAGCGGACACGATAAAAGTCATCATTGGGATGCAAGCCACAAAATAGACGCGGCAAAGCATCTCATCAAGTATCGATTCCCCCAAGTTAAAGCACTAGAGATAACCGATGCTGGGGACGCAGACAATCAAAATGAAATGGCGTTTACGTGGCGACAGCCGGGTAAATTAGCTGAACATGCTGATTGAGATACCGTACGAACCTAGGCCGCTACAGGCAAAGATACACGAAGCACTAGAAACACATCGATTTGGTGTGTTGGTTTGTCATAGAAGGTTTGGTAAAACGGTTTGCGTCATTAACCAGTTGTTGAAGGATATTTTAACGTGCAAAATGCCCAATCCACGCGGTGCGTATCTATGCCCTTATCAAAAGCAGGCGAGACTAGTCGCGTGGGACATGCTATGCGGCTTTTGCGCAAACATTCCAGGTGTGAAGACGAACAAGGCCGAACTCGCAATTTATCTCCCGAACAATGGAAAAATCACCTTGCTAGGTGCAGACAATGCCGACAGCTTGCGCGGTATATATTTAGACTCCGTGGTGTTGGACGAAGTGGCGCAGATGTCGCGCAGGGTGTGGGGTGAAGTGATAAGGCCAGCGCTCAGTGATAGAAAAGGTCGCGCGATGTTCATCGGAACACCGGCAGGCCGCAATGTGTTCTACGACTTCTACAACCAAGGTAACGAGCGCGACCCGGAGACAGGCGAGAAAGCGAACCCGGACTGGTTCAGTATGTTAATAACGCACGAGGACAGCGGATACGTAGACGCGGAAGAAATAAAAGCGCTTAAAAAGGAACTAAGCGAAGATGAGTTCGCGCAGGAAATGATGTGCAGTTGGTCGGCAGCGATAAGGGGCGCGTATTACGGCCATGTAATGAACGAAGCGCAGGCCGAAGGTAGAATAGGCCGCGTAGCACACGATGAAATGTTGCCAGTAGTGGCAACCTTTGACCTAGGAATGAACGACCAAACGGTGGTGTGGTTTTTGCAAGTAGTGGGCAGCGAAGTAAGAGCGATAGATTGCCAAGCATTCACGGGAACCGGCTTACCGGATATCTTCAAATGGATAAAAGAGCACCGTAGTTGGTACAACATCCAGCAATGGATAGGCCCACACGATTTGCGGGTTCGTGAAATGGGAACAGGTGTAAGTCGGTATGAAGTCGCACAGCGCAACGGGGTAAACTTCGACATCGCGCGTAATATCCCAATAATCGACGGCATCAATGCAACGCGCTCAATGATTAAGCGCATGTGGTTTGATGAGGAACTATGCCGGGATGGAATCGAAGCGCTACGACAATACAAGGCCGAGTACGACGACAAGCGCGGCGCATTTAGCACAAGGCCAATACACGATTGGACAAGTGACTATGCCGATTCATTGCGGTACTTTGCAGTGAAGACAAGCGCAGGCGCGAGAACCGGAAAAATCCAACAACAAGAATTAGAGCTAGACCTAACGGGAACGTTTTAATGGCGAAGATGAGCGAAAAGCGGCTAAGTGCCGTGGTAACGAACGCACTACAGGCGGCAAGCCCGGAAGGAAGTAGCGCCGAGCGTTTCAAGGAAGCAATCGACTACTATCACGGCCATATGCCAGCAAACAAGCCGGGACGCTCGCAACTAGTCAGCACCGATATTGCAGACATGACCGAAGCGACGCTGGCGCAGTTAATGCCGTCATTCACAAACGACCAACTAGTGAGCTTTGAAGCGCTGAGCGAAGAAGACGTACAAGCGGCAGAAGAAGAAAGCGAAGCCGTTAACCACGTAATCATGGAATTAAACAACGGTTATATGTTGTTCAATATGGCGATTAAGAACGCGGCGTTAAAGCGTAATGCGTTTGTCCGGGTAGAAGTGGTCACCAAAGAGGACAGCGACACGCAGCGGTTTAAGGCGTTGACACCGGAAGCACTGCGACAGCTCACAGAAGAACAAGCCCCGCGCGCCGGGATAGAGATTGTGCGGGAATATGGCGACATAGAAAAGGATGGGGACTTAACGAACATCAAAGTTAAGACAATTATTCGCCGCCAAAAGCTAGAAGTAAGCGCAGTAGACCCGGCCTATATGATTGTCACCAAATCATGGGACCAGCACAGCTTGCAAGAATGCCCATTAGTCGCAGAGCAGGACTACATGACACGCAGCGATTTGCTTGAACGCGGATTCGATGAAAAGAAAGTGATGAAACTAGAATCAATCGAAGACGCGCCGGTTACGAATGCCGTGGATGGCGATACATCAGGCCCAGCGGTGGACGATAAAGCCGGAGACCTTATCGAAGTCTACCGCGTCTATATGAAAGTGGATTTTGACGGCGACAACGTAGCAGAGCGCCGCGAAATATGGGTAGGTGGCGGCATGAACGGCACCATCTTAAGCAATGAACCAAAACCGTTTGTGCCCTACGCGAACGGGTGTCTGTTCATCATGCCGAACACATGGGAGGGCATAAGCCTGTTCGATAAATTGAAAGGCGAGCAGAAAGCGAAGACCGCGACCATACGTCATTGGGCAGACAATAACGCGACATGCACTTATGGCCGGTACTTGGTGCAACAAGACGAAGTGAACTACGGCGATATTATGAACGGCGTACCGGGCGGCTTAATCCGAGCGAGCAACATCGATGCGGTTAAACCGATGCCAACAGTGGACATCGGACCAAGCGCAGCGATGTTGATGGGGTATATGGATAAGATGCGCACCGAGAAAGGCGGCGCATCATTGGATATGCAAGGCGCCGAATCGCAAATTGTCGGCGACACAGCACGAGGTATTGAGCGGCAATTTAGTTCGAAGGAACAGTTATGCGAAATGATGGCCCAGAACATGGCCGAAACCCTGGTAAAGGACACGGCGTTACTCGTTCACCGGGCGCTCCGAACGGACGCAACAGCCCCGCTAATTATCAAGCGGGGCGACGAATGGATGAACACTTCGCCGTCACAGTGGCAAGAGCGAGACCGAGTCAATGTGACGTTAGGTGCCAGCTTACAAGCACGCGAACGCTTAATGGGCAATATAGAGAAAATGATAGGCTTTGGCATCATGCTCAAACAGGCAGGCATGGGAACGACCTTGCAAGATAGCCAGGGCATTTATCAGATGATTAAAGAATGGGGATACAGTGCCAACCTCAACAATCCGGACGCATTTTGGATAGACCCGCGCAGCAAGCGGGGTAAACAAATGGCACAAAACGCACAACGCAACGCCGAGCAGCAAGCGAAGCAACAAGCGGAAGTGCAAATGATGATGATGAAGTTCTCACAGCACATCGAATCACAAAAGAACCGATTGGAGTGGAACAAGTTCACGAAGGAAAATCAGTTCAAGTATTTCGATGCGTGGCTATCAGCGGAAATAGAAGAAGCAAAGATAGTCGGACAGGCGACATTAACACTAGAGCAAGCACAACAACAGGCGAGGTTAAGATTTAATGAACGAGGAAACGACCAGCAAACAACTTGAGGACGCGATAGCGTTAGTAGAGAACAAGCTATTTACGGAAATCATCGACCGTAAAATAGAGCAGTGTTTTAACGAGTGGTTAAACCACATCAGCGAAGGCGAGAAGTTGGAAGAACATTTTAAACAATTAGCACTAGCCTATAAGGACGTAAAACAAACCGTGATGCAGCACGCGCAAAACGTTATTGCAGCGCACGCCGAAGAAATGGGAGAAGTGGACGGAGGTATCATTCAATGAGCACACCCGAGAATGAAATACACAACCCAGTAGACTTTAGCGAAGTACAAGCACTAATTGACGGAGCGCGAAACGATGAAGAATCTGAAACGGATAGCGGCGCTGATGGTGGAGAAAGTGACGCTGATGTATTTGGAGCGGAAGATGAACAGGCAGATGACGGAAGTAATGAAGCATCAGGAGAGAGCGGACAGAGCGGCGAAGAAGTTACGGCAGACGGTGACGAGGATAACGACGATACACGAACGACAGATGGTGCCGCTGGCGAAGACGCCAAGCCCGTTACCTTAAAAGACATCGCCGAAGAACTTGGAGTAAGCGCAAAGGATTTGTACAACGAATTGCTAATTCCAATGGGGCAAGGACAAGAACCGATTACGCTTGGTGAATTTAAAGACCGAGTAAAAGACCTAGCGCATATCGACGAGGTAATGACGAACACGCTAGAGCGTGAAAAACGATTTTACAAAGAACAGGCCGCTGCGCGTAAGGAAATGACCGAGCTAATGACGGTACTACCACGCGAGGCGTACACACCGGAATTGCTGCAAGCGTCCCAAAGAGTGGCGCGAGAAACAGCGATAAGAGAAGGGGCCGCACTATTAGAGCGTATCCCCGAATGGCAGGACGGTAACGTGATGAGCGCAGAGCAATCCAAAATTAGGGAGACACTCGCCGAATACGGTTATCGAAGTTACGAAGCAGACACGATAATAGACCATCGTGTGTGGGCGATATTACGCGAATTCCAACAGTTAAAGGATACCGTAAAAAACAACGACCCCGATAGATTCCGTGAACGCACGGGAACAAAACGAGGCGCACCGAAACGACCCGCAAGCGCGAATTCGTTACGGGCGAAGATTAACAAAGCAAAGCGCCAAGGCGCGAGCGAAGCCGATAAACTCGACGCGGTAGGGGCATTGATGGGTAATGCACCGAGGGCGAACGCGGGTGATGGCACGCTACGGGGCCAAAAGCGCTAGGGGTAATTAAATGGCTAACCCAGCAGATGAGTACAGCGAAGCCGACCTGAAAGCATTAGTGCATAACGGTTGGATTTTAGAAGACGTGATGGACAAGATATGGGACATCACAAAAATACCGTTGCCGTTTTCGGACAGCATCGGTAGCACGAAAGTAAAGCAAAGCTACACAGAGTGGCCGTTAGACGCATTAGCGGACCCGGACTTGACGAACGCCGTGATTGATGGCGCGGATATTACGCAGAATGATGCAACAGGCGGTACGCGAGTGGGCAATCACTGCCAAGAAATGGTCAAGCGTGTCTCTGTGACCAACCGCGCACAAAACGCGGCGGGTATCGGTGGTAATGCGCTATCGCGCCAAGTGACGCGCCGACAGCAGGAATTACGCCGCGATGCGGAAGCAATCTACTTGCACAATCAGGCATCGGTAGCAGATAACGGCGACGATACGGCAGGCAAGCTTGGCGGGTTAGATGCGTGGTTAACCACGAACACTGACCGGGGGTCAGGCGGCGCAGACGGCGGATTTAGTTCCGGCACAGTGTCGGCGGCGACCGCTGGCACCGCACGGACAGCAACGATGACGGAGCTACGCGCACTGATTGCGCAAGCATGGGAAGGTGGCGCGGAAATCTCGCACTTGATGTCAATGCCCGCAGTCATTCGCGGTATTTCTCGCTTTTTGCTGAGCAGCTCGGCAGAAATTGCCACGCTAACCAGCGAAGCAGGACAGAGCGCGGAAGAAATGACGGCCAAGGCATCGGTTAACGTGTTTGTGACCGACCACGGCCAAGTGCTGATGATGCGCGCAAACCGCTTGCAGCAAGAATCCGCATCGGGCCGGGCGAACCTATACGCTTATGACCCGGAATATCTCCGTATTGGTATGTTGCAAGGTATTCGGGTGGAGCCATTAGCGAAGACCGGCCTAGCGGATAAGCGCTTGATGTCAATGGACACGACGTTAATGGTGCTTAACGAAGCAAGTCACGCAGTAATGGCCGATATCGACCACACGGCAGCGTGGACAGCATAAGGGGGCGCTATGAATGACGAAACGCAAAACCCGCTAATCGAAGATGAAAAGCCGAAGCAAACGCGCGGAGTAAAGGCGATTGCAAAGCGGAATTTCTTCATCGATGAAGATGGTGTTAAACGAAAGGTGCTAGCAGGCGAAGCAATCACGCTCAGCAAGGAACTATTTAAGCGGTTCGTACATGCTGAAGTGGTAGGTCCAGATGTTGGCGAAGTAGAAGAGGACGAATAATGGTGAAGACCGGCGAATATTACGATGGGATACGGCATATCGAGTGGAAAGAGCAACTCGGAAAGACGGTGCGTCGTGATAGACAACCGGGGCGCAAGATTATTCTAGAACGCAACGCGCGCCTTAGAAATGAGGCGCGCGATGCAATTAACCATAAGTTCCTTGGTGGGCTGTTGCGACCGACTGCAACGATTCCAGAAAAGGACTTTGAGTACTTAGTAAAAATTAATCCCGATTTAATGTCGCCGGACAAAGAGATACTAGCGCGCGCATGGAAAAAGTTTTTAGAGCGTGACCCGGTAGGGGGTCAGTATGTCATTAATCCGCCACGCTTAGATAAATACATAGGGGGCAAATAAATGGCGCAATTAGTGAAGAATGGCGGCACGCGCGCGAGCGGCGAAAGCGCGGCGGATGATTGGAGCGATAGCAATTGCTATCCGCCTACCAGCATACCAACAGCGATAGGGCAATTAGGCGGGTCTGGGTCAATCATATTCGATGATGATGAGATAGATATCAGCGCGGTATCGATGAATAATGCGGCAAACGGGGCCACGTATACGCTTACCAGCAGAACGGGCAACACAACGCTAAAGACAGTAGATGCGACAACGCGGCTATTTTCGCACCTGGATACGGCAGACACGGCAAACTTTATATTTGAAAACCTAACATTCGATGGTAGCGCCGCGACGTGGACAGCTAACAGCGAACAATGGTTCATATTTGGGCAGCATTGCGGCGATGTGACATTTAGAGATTGCATATTTCAAAACTTAACATCGACAGCAGCGGGACACGCAGAGCCGGTGCTAGTAAGGTTTGTGATGAATAATTCGCAACAAACCCTAACGATAGAAGACTGCACGGTAAGAGACGTTGATATAGATTGTGCTGGCGATTTTCACGGGCTGTTTAAGCAGGAAGTAGGCGGTGTGTATGAACACATAATTAATATCGATGGGCTAACATTTCAAAATATTGATGTTAATTGCACGAGCGGGACTTGCTACGGGTTAGTGATGCACACTCTAAACACCGAGCAATGCACCATGAACAACGTGACCGTTGATAATGTCGCGCTACATGCGACCACGGGCGAGGAAATAAATGGCATATATTGGGGGAATTCATCGGCGGGTACGTTTAGCGGGACAGGATGGCAAATCGACGGGTTTACACTGGACGGCAACGGCCAAGCCAATGCAGCGATTAAAGTACAAAACGGTGCAGCGGGGCACGCACTGAGTAACGTTAACGTAACGGACATGTGGCGAACGGGAAGGGAGTCGGGCGCTGGAGGCAACAGCATCGGAGGGGTAATACAGATACAAGGTGCCGGAACGGTCGCAACGGTTAGCTCAGTTAACGTGAGCGACAGCGGCGGATTTTACGGAATCGCGGCATATGCGACCGGTGGCGGGGAACTAATAGGCAACAATTTACATTGCGTCAATATTGATGATAACGGCCAGCTAGATTTGGCCGGCAACAATCCGATAAATGGGTTAGCGTTTTATGCTGGGGGTAACGGCGACGCGACGATAACGGACTCTTCAGCAAGAAACATTACGGGCGATTCAGACGAAGGGCTAGTGATATTCGGACACCACACGACCACGGGCGGGACAAATGATAAAGCGATTACATTAACGAACGTGGAAGTAACAGGGGTAAGCGGCGCAGCAGGGTCAACAGTGCGGGTAATATCTAGCACGACTGGTCAAACATTAACGACCGAATTTAATAATTGCGAAATAGAGGGAATAACAGAGATAGAGCAAAACGCGAACACCACCCACCTATTTACGGCAAACGGCGGTGAATATGAATCACTGCAAAGCGTAGATTTTGGATTTACGCTAAATAATATCGGCGGTGGTGGTGGGCGCGGCGCCGCAAGAATAGCGCGTAATGTCGGCGGGGCGATGTTCTAATGAACCGAGGCGAGATAAAAACAATGATAAAGTCCTACGTGCACCGGCAGCACACGGACAGCGATTTAAACAATTGGATAAATTGGACCAACAAAAGAATAGGCCGCGATTTACGTAGCCATTCCAATTGCACGCGGTACACGCTAACCGTAACGGAGCGTATTAGCGGACTACCGGCAGACTTCGTAGAGATGGAGATGTTACTACGAACAGGTGAAAACGGCGGAAGCATCAAACTCCAAGCCGGTGCCGGGTTCACGCGCGCGTTAGGTAACGAAGGTAGCGCAGGTTTTTACAACCTGATTAGCGGCAATGAAATAGAAATATATCCGTTCGTAGCGGGCGATTACACAATGGTGTACTACTACACGCCGGCAGACATGGACGCAGACGAAGACACGAACGATACTGCGACGATGTGGCCGATGCTCTATGTGTACGGGGTCATGATTGAATCGGCAGCAACAGAGCAGGACGGCGATTTATTTGCGGCAGCAAGTGATATTTTCGACCGTGAAGTAGCGCGCATTAATCGCGCTAACTTGCAGTCATTAGAAGGTATGCAAATAGAGGCGGGCTAATGGGATTAGAAACGGGAACGTATATTGATGACCTGAACGCGAGCTGGCCGCTAAATACCGACCAGAAAAGCGCGGGCGATGACCATATCCGGTTAATCAAATCAACGCTAAAGAGCAGCTTGCCGGGTTTGACCGGCAGCATTTTAGATATGGATTGGTTTTTAAAGCCAGACGGGTCAGTGGCAATGACTGGCGCATTCGATGCGGGTAGTCAACTAATAAGCGATGTAGCCGACCCGGTTAGCGACCAAGACGCCGCGACTAAAGCTTGGGTCTTGGCAAACGGGTTTGCATCAACATTGAATAGCGGCGATGAGCTGTTATGCCGTCTCGCAGACCACACGGTAATACCGACCGGCTTCACAATCGGCACGATTGATAACAAGGCGATACGATTACGCGGCAATGCGGCGGCGGGTGCGGATGGTGGGAGCAATTCATTTACCAGCGCATTAAATGGCAATATCAGCAGCTCGTCGGCGGGAAGTCACAGCCACGGAGATACGTTTGCTATATCGGGGTATACCTCGGGCGGTACCGCAGCGGCTGGAGGGGGAGTGTTTACGGTCAACGCATCGTCACACACACACACTTTAACAGGCGCGGTTAGTTCCGGTGGTTCGCACAGCCACACGACTAATGTCAACGTGCAGTATCGTGACTTCCACTCATTGGTGAAGATATGAGCACCGAGCCAATATGCCCGCTGATAGGCGACCCATGTATGAAGCATCAATGTGCATGGTACGACCAAGTACCCGCTAAGCCGGAGGAGTTTAAATGCCGAACGGCGTTAATGGTAGGAATGCTAGACGACGTGGCAAACATCAATGAATCCGCTAGAAACACGGCGGAAATGGTGCGCGCACTTCATGTAGAAACCCTACGTTCAAAAGCGCTAGGAAAGCCAACGCCAGAATTGGAGCGCATCGCAGGCTTAACAGATATTCCACGAGTGGACTTGCCGCGTAGATGAGACAACCAAGCAAACAAATCACGCGCTATCGACCAAGAACGATAGAGCAAGACCCAGAACCGCAGGATGCGGAGCCGAAGGCGTGGACGGAGGGCTACGGGTTTAGGTTTGACGATGGCGTTGGTAAGCGGGTTTTAGGACAAAACGCCGCGTTTGATGATGCGCTCTATGTAGAGCCGCGATTTTTAGCGAAAGCAACAGACCCGGACGCATGGCTAGTCGTTTGTGAGCAAGCTGTATTGATGCGTGACCAGTTCGACACGGTGACCGATGTCACGCCGGTAGGATGGCAAGATGCAAACGAAATACCAGACCTTTTCACGGCTACGGAAATCAATCAGCACACGATTATTAACCATGCTGCGGATGTGCCGTACTACAAGCCTACTGGTGGCGTGGGTGTGCTATCTACTTTGGGTGGTTATAGTGCTGGCAGTTGTAATGCTATGCGAGCGTTCAAAGAACACCTTTTTGCTTTGGGTGTCACAAGCGTTAGCGGTTCCCATGTTAAGTGGAGCGCCAGCGGTGGTTCTTCGATTCCTACGAATTGGACACCCGGAGCAGGAAACGACGCAGGGGACGCAGACCTCACAGACACGCGAGGAGTCATAGTTGATGGTGCGTTATTAGGCGGTAATCTGATAATTTACAAAGAGAACAGTTGCTACGTGTGTTCTTATGTCGGCGGCAATACGGTTTTTGCGTTCCGTCCCTTGTTTCACAACATCGGATTAATCGCTAGAAATTGTGCATTGGCACATCGTGGCTTCCATCTGGCATGGACACTTGACGATATTGTGCTTCATGATGGCGTACGACCTCAAAGCATAATTGACGCAAAAAATCGGCGCTGGTTATTCGCGCAGATAGATCCAGATTTTTATCAAAATTCGTTTGCGTTTCTGAATGTGGAGCGTAATGAAGCGTGGTTTTGCTTTCCGGAAACGGGAAAGCAGTATCCATCGTTAGCGCTAACGTGGTCATTTGAGGACGCAGGGTGGGGGGTTCGCGAGTTATATACTGATGGCGCAAACAAGGCCACCAAAGGCGCAATTGTTCATTTGGTAACAGGCGTTGCAGAAACACTGCAATCGGACGTTTGGCAAGGTGACTCGGATACATGGGGTAGTGACTCCACGCTATGGAATGAAGACATATTCACGCAATATGATGAAAAAATCATAGCAGCCCAAGCGGAGCAAGATGAAATTATCGCGCTCGACGTGTCAACAACCAATATAGACGATACGGCGATTAATTCACGGTTAGCGAAAGTCGGGCTAGATTGTGGCGAACCATCCTTCATTAAATTAGTGCAGCGTGTCATTCCACACATCACCGCAGCGAACGGCACAGAGATAACCATCAGATTAGGTGAGCAGGAATCGCGAGACGCACCTATATCATGGGGAAATACATACACGTATGTGGTCGGGTCAATGGCAAGTATCGGGGTGTTTCAACGCGGGCGTTACATCGCGATAGAGTTTAGCGAATCTAACGGCGATTATTGGGAAATTGCCGGATTCGATTTAGATTACAAAGTCAAAGGGTTTTTCTAGTGTCTGATGAAGCACCTTATTTTGTACGCACGCCGCCACAAACGGATGACGTGCGCGCTTTGATAGCGTGGTTAGTAGAAGAACTCGCACGCATTCAGGCGGCGTTAGATGATGCGCGAGAACGATTAACGGCGGGTGGCCTATGAACATGAACCGGGTCAATTTTGCCTATGCGCCGCGCGAACTAATCGAAGCGCGGCACTGGTTTTATGAAATGGATATTCAAAAGGCATTGGATAAAAATTTCATCGGTGGCGACGCATCGGAAGTCGTTGCGAAAGCGATAGAAGGACCGGCGGGTATTTTGTGCATTAATGTATTAACGGATGACGGCGTTCAGTCAGTCGCGCGATGTGTAATTGATGTTGTGGACACAAACGAAGGGCAGATGTTGCGGGTCATCTCGTTAACCGGTACGGACATGCAGTTATGGCTAGACGAACTCGTGATGATTTTACGAAACTGCGCGGAAGATAATGATTGTGTAGGCGTCACGTTTACCGGGAGAAATGGTTGGGCAAGGGAACTAGACCGGTATGGATTTAAAACAGTTCAACGTATTATGTGCATGAGGGTATAACATGGGCGGCTTTTCCAAATCAGATAGCGAAAGCACGCAGCAAGCGACCAACCGTAGTTTTGTATTTCCGGAGCAGGTCCAACCACTGCAAAACTTGTACGGGCGGGCAACGAGTGTTGCGAACAGTCAAAGCGGTATTGGCAATGAAGCGCGCCGGGCATCGGGACCACTAATCAGTGGCGGCAATCAGTTTTTAGATAGCTTGCTGAATGTGACCGGTAGCGGTAACAATCAGGACATCACGTCAAGCCTCATTAACAACCCCTTCGATTTTGAAGGAAGCGATTTTTTCGCGAATCTTCAAAACTTAGCGAACCCGATTGCTGACCCATTTTTACAGGACCAAATCGATTTGCTAGGCGAGGATATCGCAACGCAAGTTAATCGGATTTTGCCAGGCGTAGATAGTGAGTTTATTGACAGCGGCACAGCAGGCGGGTCAAGAAACCAAATCGAGCGCGCGTTAACGAACGAAGCAGGGTTAAGAGAATTTAGTCGCGGCGCAAGTAGTTTGCGAAGCGATGCGCTGTCGCGCGCGCTAGATGCGAACCGGGCCGGTATTGGCGCGGAACTAAGCGCGGCAGATTTAAACCGTTCTACCGCGCTGAGTGCAGGCGACCTATCGAACCGTTCAGGCGCGACCACCATCGCGGCAGCGCAAACGGGATTGAATAGCTTGGATAATTTGCTGGCGTTAAACCTCGCGCCATACGGCGCGCAGTTCTCGCCGTTGCTGAACCTCGCAACAATTTTGGGTAATCCAACCGTGTTAAGTGAAGGACAAAGCACGGGGCAAAGTGAGTCAAGTTCGTTTGGGTTTAATGCGTTACTTAGGGGGCCATAATGCCGTTACCATTATTAGCGCTATTGGGGTTCGGTGGCCTAGCCGCATCGTATGCGGGGCAAGGTTACGCCATGAACCGCGCGCGCGAAAGCAGAGAGGCACGATTAAATGAAGCGTTTGGGCAATCAGGTTTGCCGGGTTTGGGTGGTACTGGCGTGGCTGGCGAGCTGTTCGCCGAAGGTAACAGCATGGGAAGTGCTCAATTACAAGCCGCTATTACAATGCTCAGCGACCCACGCACCGCAGCAGCGGGACAAGCCTTGTTGCAAAACATCTTTACTGAACGCGGTCAGAACACGCGGCAACAAGCGCGCTTTGGTCAGGAAAATCTCAACCGCGAAGACCAGCAGGACTTCACAGCGGAACAAAACGCGATTGGTCGAGCACAGCAAGAGAGTCAATTCACGCGCCAAGAGGACCGGCTAAACAGTCAGTTTGATTTAAATTTCGACCAGCGCGAACGATTCCAAGCACAGGACACCGCAAACGCGGCGAACCGTCACGCGCAATCGTTGATAGCGGATAACATTCACCGCAATGTACCGAGCGGCTATGAAGTGATGCGGGTAGACCAAATGGGGAACCGGCAATTAAGGCCGATTTTGGGTACCGAGCAATGGCGCGAAGCGTTCGACCAAGTAGCCACGACGAACGACGCGCTTACGAATGTTAAAGAGCTAGTAGAGCTAGCCCGCACGCATGGCCGCAAATTGACCGGGCCAACGCGCACGCGAATGGAGTCGCTACGCGGAGAAATCATCTCGCAGCTATCGCAAGCGCGGAACCTTGGCGTATTAACGCCGGGCGAACTTGAATTCCTAGGCGAGACAGGCGCGCCAGAAATAACGGGTGTCGGTAGCACGTTCGCTGCGAGTGCATTGGGCGGATATGAAAAGATATTCGAGTTACTACAACAGAAAGCGGTCATACAGTCACAAATTTACGGGAGTTTAAACAGCTACGGGTCCAACGCGCCAAATATTGATTTTGGTACCAACATTCGCCTAAGCGAATCGGGTACAAGCAAACAAGCGCGGCGCGTGGACCCACCACCACCAGAAGGCGCGGTAATTATCGAGAATTTGCCACGCGGTAATTCAGCGCTGAACATTGGCCAACGGCCAGGGGTATTCTGATGGCGTTGAAATTAGCGAAAAACGAGAAGACCGGCGCGACCTACGCATTGATTAATGGTGAGTGGCAGGATGTCACGCACGGGCATCCGGCATTAGATGCGAATCCAGCGGAAGCGTTTCTAATCGGCGCGGGTCGGCAGTTCGACCGGTTCGGCGCGGGTATCGGTAACCTCGTAGACCTAGCGCAAGGCGACTTTGACGGCATCGAAGCGCGCCGAGCAGAGCAAGCCGAAGGAGATAGGCTATTTAATCCGTTGCAGCAGGAAAGCCCGATAGCAGCGACAGCCGGACAAATCGCGCCATTTTTGGCGACGGCACCGGTAAGCGGTACGGGGGCGCAGTTCCTAACCGGGGCGGCGTTAACCGGATTAGATTATACGGGCGACCCAGGCCAGCAATTAGCACGCGCGCCGGTAGGTGGCGCGGTAGATATCGCAGCAAACGCGCTATTTGGCCGCGCTGGGCGCATGGCGTCACGAGTCGCGAATGCAATATCAGGAAGAACCGCGCGCGAAGCGGCAGAAACAACCGTGAGGAAAGGACCGGCAGCGATTGAAAACGTAGCCGTGGGCGAGGCGAGACAGGTACAACCAGAATACAACCGGCTTATTGAGTCAGGTGAACGTCTAGGAATGCAATTCACGCCAGGCCAGAAAGCAAACAACCCACAGCAATTGCAGTTTGAAGCGTCGTTATCGTCAACGCCGGGCATGGGCTCGCGTTTCCAGTCGCAATCGGACAACAATCGCCGCGTGGGTGAAATATTAATAGGGCGTCACCTTGGTTTAGGGGACGTGACGCAGTTCACCCAGCAGGAACTAGGGCAGGCGTACGACGTAATACAGGGTGCATTCGAGCGCGTTGCGGCAGAGATGCAACCGGTAAAATTACCAGAATCATTTTTTGACGTGCTCGAAGCCGGAAAAAGAAACCAATTATCTGAGTTAAATCAACTAGATAGCCGTTTTCGTTCAAATGTAGAACCGTTCTTCGATAATTTCCTTGAACAGGCGCGCAGGGCGGCATCTCAGGGCGCGGTACAGCCTCGCCAATTGATGCAATGGCGCTCTGACCTCGCGGATTTAATGAAGCAGGCAGGAGAGCCTGGAAATCAATTATCGGGCAGCCAACCAGCGATTAGCCTCATGATTGATAACTTAGATAAGGTCATCAAACAGGGCGCTGGTAAGGAATTAGCGGGCGTATATAACGAAGCGCGCGGGCGTTGGCGGGTGCTCAAAACGATAGAGAATGCGCGCGCGGTCGATGCTGGCGGGCAAGGTATCCGACCGCGACAAATCGCGCGAGCGCTCGGGAAGGAATTTCCGGAGGAATTCGCACGCGGGCGGCTAACGACGGATACTGCGCCAGATAACACGCTGGCCCAAATTATGGACTGGGCGCGCGCGATGACCGCGACACGAGACATTGTAGGCAATTCGGGCACCGCAACGCGCATGTTTGTACAAAATGCGCTATCAGACCCCCAAGGCGCGGTTTTAAACGCAGCATTAGGAAATACGGTAGGGCGTGGATATGAAGCTATCGCGCCATACTTGCCGGAGTCGTTCTTAAGATTTGGTGTTCCCCAAGTCCCCTCTAACGGGGGCATAGTATCTCCTCCAAACGCCGGGTTTAGTCCCCTCGGCATCCCAAATCTGGGCGGCGCGGCAGCCGTAGGAGCTGGTAACCAGCTCATTCAGTAAATCCAACCTCGCCGTTGGTACCCCCGTTGTCCCATAAGGCACGGGGGTTTTTTTTGACTCAAGGAAATTACTATATTGACAAAACCCGAAAAATGTGATAAAAATTTAACTTCATTAAATGTGTTTGATTTATAAATCATTAACACAAAAGATTTACCCCTTGCGGGGACATCTTTTTTGTTAATTCTAAATCTATTGAATCAAACTCTAATAAAAAACTGAAGTTAACTCGCTTATCGCTCGCTAACTATCAGTTTAAAGGAGATACTATGCCGCGTGAAAAAGGACCAACCATAGAAGATGAAATTAACGCCGTATCAAGGCATGATAGCCAACTTTGTTGTTATTGGGCGGATGGCATGAGGTGCCAAAACTACGGCGTTATTGTGAAAGCGCACGTTGTGAAATGGTGTAAGGTGGACGAAGACCGCATCGAAAAGAAGTTAATCGGAATTGGCTATTGTGCTGAACACGACTTCGATAGTGTTAACGTAATGCCGGAGAGACAAGAAACGCTAAGGGAGTACTTCGATAGAACGTACGACGAAGCGTTGAAGCATGACCCGCTTGTAAGGGGGGCAACGACGGAAGAAGATAAATCGTTACTGCTGCAATTACTGAGGGACAAGCACGCGAAAGCGTTATCACGGAGTTTCAGCAATGGGTGAAATACTGTTAACGACCGTTTGTTATGCGATTATTGGACTAATATTATTTATAGTGCTTGGGTGGATACTGGCGCTATATCAGGAAAGTAAGCGATGGCGGAAAGTCGCTAAACTGCAAAGAAAAAGAAACGAGTGGGGGCATTAGCCCCCACAATCACATATAGGGGTACCGAAATGAAAGAACAACAGCAAGAACGTAGGTACCGGCGGCGAGCAAACGATAAATGGCTAGTGCGGTTGTACAAGGTATCAACGTTATTCGTCACGGCGTTGATAGTGGCATTTGCTATCGGATGTGACGAGGCGAGGAAGTTAGCAATTAACTTGTTTTTATGACTTGGAGGAAAAATGAAGATAACAGCATATGATTTAGCAACGCGATTTGTGGGCATACCCGAAATAGATGGGCCGACAGCGAACCCGCAAATTATGACGATGCTAAAACTTGACAATGAATGGCCGGAAGATGATTCGGTGCCGTGGTGTAGTGCATTTGTTAACTACATCGCGTGGCTTTTGCGGCTACCACGCTCAAAATCATTAAGGGCGCGTAGCTGGTTGAACGTTGGCCGACCAATCGATTATCAACAAGCAAAATGCGGTTTCGATATCGTAATATTAAATCGCGGCGATGGACCACAAGACCCGGCAATCATCAAGGCGCCAGGGCACGTTGGATTTTATGTTGATAGGCGATATGACCGAAGCCGTGGCGTCCATCGACCCATGGTTGCCGTGTGTGGCGGCAATCAAGGAAATACGGTTTCGACGCTTTGGTATGAGGAATCGCGTATTTTAGGCGTACGGAGGCTTAAATATGATTAACAAACTCATAGGTGGCGCAGCTATCAGCGCTGTTGAAGGTGTCGGTAATGTGCTAGATGAGCTATTCACATCAGATGAGGAGCGCCTAGATAAACAGGCGCTTCTTACTCGACTCGCTCAACAGCCAAACCTCGCACAAGTCGAGCTCAACAAAATAGAAGCAGCGCACCGCAGCATATTTGTCGCGGGTTGGCGGCCGTTCGTGGGATGGGTGGCAGGGTTTTCCCTTGCATATCAATACATTATACGTGATTTGATTTCATGGGCGATGCCAGAGAATGTACCGCCGGAACTAGCAACCGGGGAGCTAACAACGGTGCTGTTGGCGTTATTGGGCCTAGGGTCACTGCGAACCGTGGAAAAACTACAAGGCCGGGCGAAGTAAGGAGCAACAAAACGATGATTGATGATACCCAATACCGAGATTTTGACGGGAATAATGTCACTTTGGAAAAGCTTGTCAGGACGGAGCCTGGGTGGGCGTGCAGCCGAATACGGCATATGACCCAACAACTCACCGAAGCGAATGCCCGAATCGCTGAGCTTGAGGCGTTTGTTTTTGACATAACAGATATTGTCGAAACCATCCCGCCTGATGAAGTTGAGCGCTTTCGGGTATTGGTACTTATGAAGCTAGGGCAATTGGAGCAACAAAACGATTAGACGCCACTACATCTAGTGGTGTTGACAAAGCAAAACCCCCTAAGATAGTATCGCCCTATGGCAACGGGTCAATCAGTCCGCGTTAGAACGCTCGATTACATCATCAAGTATGAGGATTGCGCGCGCCAGTACGAAACAGACCCGGTAGAATTTCTGTTCCGTGTCCTTAGCGGACACGATAAAAGTCATCATTGGGATGCAAGCCACAAAATAGACGCGGCAAAGCATCTCATCAAGTATCGATTCCCCCAAGTTAAAGCACTAGAGATAACCGATGCTGGGGACGCAGACAATCAAAATGAAATGGCGTTTACGTGGCGACAGCCGGGTAAATTAGCTGAACATGCTGATTGAGATACCGTACGAACCTAGGCCGCTACAGGCAAAGATACACGAAGCACTAGAAACACATCGATTTGGTGTGTTGGTTTGTCATAGAAGGTTTGGTAAAACGGTTTGCGTCATTAACCAGTTGTTGAAGGATATTTTAACGTGCAAAATGCCCAATCCACGCGGTGCGTATCTATGCCCTTATCAAAAGCAGGCGAGACTAGTCGCGTGGGACATGCTATGCGGCTTTTGCGCAAACATTCCAGGTGTGAAGACGAACAAGGCCGAACTCGCAATTTATCTCCCGAACAATGGAAAAATCACCTTGCTAGGTGCAGACAATGCCGACAGCTTGCGCGGTATATATTTAGACTCCGTGGTGTTGGACGAAGTGGCGCAGATGTCGCGCAGGGTGTGGGGTGAAGTGATAAGGCCAGCGCTCAGTGATAGAAAAGGTCGCGCGATGTTCATCGGAACACCGGCAGGCCGCAATGTGTTCTACGACTTCTACAACCAAGGTAACGAGCGCGACCCGGAGACAGGCGAGAAAGCGAACCCGGACTGGTTCAGTATGTTAATAACGCACGAGGACAGCGGATACGTAGACGCGGAAGAAATAAAAGCGCTTAAAAAGGAACTAAGCGAAGATGAGTTCGCGCAGGAAATGATGTGCAGTTGGTCGGCAGCGATAAGGGGCGCGTATTACGGCCATGTAATGAACGAAGCGCAGGCCGAAGGTAGAATAGGCCGCGTAGCACACGATGAAATGTTGCCAGTAGTGGCAACCTTTGACCTAGGAATGAACGACCAAACGGTGGTGTGGTTTTTGCAAGTAGTGGGCAGCGAAGTAAGAGCGATAGATTGCCAAGCATTCACGGGAACCGGCTTACCGGATATCTTCAAATGGATAAAAGAGCACCGTAGTTGGTACAACATCCAGCAATGGATAGGCCCACACGATTTGCGGGTTCGTGAAATGGGAACAGGTGTAAGTCGGTATGAAGTCGCACAGCGCAACGGGGTAAACTTCGACATCGCGCGTAATATCCCAATAATCGACGGCATCAATGCAACGCGCTCAATGATTAAGCGCATGTGGTTTGATGAGGAACTATGCCGGGATGGAATCGAAGCGCTACGACAATACAAGGCCGAGTACGACGACAAGCGCGGCGCATTTAGCACAAGGCCAATACACGATTGGACAAGTGACTATGCCGATTCATTGCGGTACTTTGCAGTGAAGACAAGCGCAGGCGCGAGAACCGGAAAAATCCAACAACAAGAATTAGAGCTAGACCTAACGGGAACGTTTTAATGGCGAAGATGAGCGAAAAGCGGCTAAGTGCCGTGGTAACGAACGCACTACAGGCGGCAAGCCCGGAAGGAAGTAGCGCCGAGCGTTTCAAGGAAGCAATCGACTACTATCACGGCCATATGCCAGCAAACAAGCCGGGACGCTCGCAACTAGTCAGCACCGATATTGCAGACATGACCGAAGCGACGCTGGCGCAGTTAATGCCGTCATTCACAAACGACCAACTAGTGAGCTTTGAAGCGCTGAGCGAAGAAGACGTACAAGCGGCAGAAGAAGAAAGCGAAGCCGTTAACCACGTAATCATGGAATTAAACAACGGTTATATGTTGTTCAATATGGCGATTAAGAACGCGGCGTTAAAGCGTAATGCGTTTGTCCGGGTAGAAGTGGTCACCAAAGAGGACAGCGACACGCAGCGGTTTAAGGCGTTGACACCGGAAGCACTGCGACAGCTCACAGAAGAACAAGCCCCGCGCGCCGGGATAGAGATTGTGCGGGAATATGGCGACATAGAAAAGGATGGGGACTTAACGAACATCAAAGTTAAGACAATTATTCGCCGCCAAAAGCTAGAAGTAAGCGCAGTAGACCCGGCCTATATGATTGTCACCAAATCATGGGACCAGCACAGCTTGCAAGAATGCCCATTAGTCGCAGAGCAGGACTACATGACACGCAGCGATTTGCTTGAACGCGGATTCGATGAAAAGAAAGTGATGAAACTAGAATCAATCGAAGACGCGCCGGTTACGAATGCCGTGGATGGCGATACATCAGGCCCAGCGGTGGACGATAAAGCCGGAGACCTTATCGAAGTCTACCGCGTCTATATGAAAGTGGATTTTGACGGCGACAACGTAGCAGAGCGCCGCGAAATATGGGTAGGTGGCGGCATGAACGGCACCATCTTAAGCAATGAACCAAAACCGTTTGTGCCCTACGCGAACGGGTGTCTGTTCATCATGCCGAACACATGGGAGGGCATAAGCCTGTTCGATAAATTGAAAGGCGAGCAGAAAGCGAAGACCGCGACCATACGTCATTGGGCAGACAATAACGCGACATGCACTTATGGCCGGTACTTGGTGCAACAAGACGAAGTGAACTACGGCGATATTATGAACGGCGTACCGGGCGGCTTAATCCGAGCGAGCAACATCGATGCGGTTAAACCGATGCCAACAGTGGACATCGGACCAAGCGCAGCGATGTTGATGGGGTATATGGATAAGATGCGCACCGAGAAAGGCGGCGCATCATTGGATATGCAAGGCGCCGAATCGCAAATTGTCGGCGACACAGCACGAGGTATTGAGCGGCAATTTAGTTCGAAGGAACAGTTATGCGAAATGATGGCCCAGAACATGGCCGAAACCCTGGTAAAGGACACGGCGTTACTCGTTCACCGGGCGCTCCGAACGGACGCAACAGCCCCGCTAATTATCAAGCGGGGCGACGAATGGATGAACACTTCGCCGTCACAGTGGCAAGAGCGAGACCGAGTCAATGTGACGTTAGGTGCCAGCTTACAAGCACGCGAACGCTTAATGGGCAATATAGAGAAAATGATAGGCTTTGGCATCATGCTCAAACAGGCAGGCATGGGAACGACCTTGCAAGATAGCCAGGGCATTTATCAGATGATTAAAGAATGGGGATACAGTGCCAACCTCAACAATCCGGACGCATTTTGGATAGACCCGCGCAGCAAGCGGGGTAAACAAATGGCACAAAACGCACAACGCAACGCCGAGCAGCAAGCGAAGCAACAAGCGGAAGTGCAAATGATGATGATGAAGTTCTCACAGCACATCGAATCACAAAAGAACCGATTGGAGTGGAACAAGTTCACGAAGGAAAATCAGTTCAAGTATTTCGATGCGTGGCTATCAGCGGAAATAGAAGAAGCAAAGATAGTCGGACAGGCGACATTAACACTAGAGCAAGCACAACAACAGGCGAGGTTAAGATTTAATGAACGAGGAAACGACCAGCAAACAACTTGAGGACGCGATAGCGTTAGTAGAGAACAAGCTATTTACGGAAATCATCGACCGTAAAATAGAGCAGTGTTTTAACGAGTGGTTAAACCACATCAGCGAAGGCGAGAAGTTGGAAGAACATTTTAAACAATTAGCACTAGCCTATAAGGACGTAAAACAAACCGTGATGCAGCACGCGCAAAACGTTATTGCAGCGCACGCCGAAGAAATGGGAGAAGTGGACGGAGGTATCATTCAATGAGCACACCCGAGAATGAAATACACAACCCAGTAGACTTTAGCGAAGTACAAGCACTAATTGACGGAGCGCGAAACGATGAAGAATCTGAAACGGATAGCGGCGCTGATGGTGGAGAAAGTGACGCTGATGTATTTGGAGCGGAAGATGAACAGGCAGATGACGGAAGTAATGAAGCATCAGGAGAGAGCGGACAGAGCGGCGAAGAAGTTACGGCAGACGGTGACGAGGATAACGACGATACACGAACGACAGATGGTGCCGCTGGCGAAGACGCCAAGCCCGTTACCTTAAAAGACATCGCCGAAGAACTTGGAGTAAGCGCAAAGGATTTGTACAACGAATTGCTAATTCCAATGGGGCAAGGACAAGAACCGATTACGCTTGGTGAATTTAAAGACCGAGTAAAAGACCTAGCGCATATCGACGAGGTAATGACGAACACGCTAGAGCGTGAAAAACGATTTTACAAAGAACAGGCCGCTGCGCGTAAGGAAATGACCGAGCTAATGACGGTACTACCACGCGAGGCGTACACACCGGAATTGCTGCAAGCGTCCCAAAGAGTGGCGCGAGAAACAGCGATAAGAGAAGGGGCCGCACTATTAGAGCGTATCCCCGAATGGCAGGACGGTAACGTGATGAGCGCAGAGCAATCCAAAATTAGGGAGACACTCGCCGAATACGGTTATCGAAGTTACGAAGCAGACACGATAATAGACCATCGTGTGTGGGCGATATTACGCGAATTCCAACAGTTAAAGGATACCGTAAAAAACAACGACCCCGATAGATTCCGTGAACGCACGGGAACAAAACGAGGCGCACCGAAACGACCCGCAAGCGCGAATTCGTTACGGGCGAAGATTAACAAAGCAAAGCGCCAAGGCGCGAGCGAAGCCGATAAACTCGACGCGGTAGGGGCATTGATGGGTAATGCACCGAGGGCGAACGCGGGTGATGGCACGCTACGGGGCCAAAAGCGCTAGGGGTAATTAAATGGCTAACCCAGCAGATGAGTACAGCGAAGCCGACCTGAAAGCATTAGTGCATAACGGTTGGATTTTAGAAGACGTGATGGACAAGATATGGGACATCACAAAAATACCGTTGCCGTTTTCGGACAGCATCGGTAGCACGAAAGTAAAGCAAAGCTACACAGAGTGGCCGTTAGACGCATTAGCGGACCCGGACTTGACGAACGCCGTGATTGATGGCGCGGATATTACGCAGAATGATGCAACAGGCGGTACGCGAGTGGGCAATCACTGCCAAGAAATGGTCAAGCGTGTCTCTGTGACCAACCGCGCACAAAACGCGGCGGGTATCGGTGGTAATGCGCTATCGCGCCAAGTGACGCGCCGACAGCAGGAATTACGCCGCGATGCGGAAGCAATCTACTTGCACAATCAGGCATCGGTAGCAGATAACGGCGACGATACGGCAGGCAAGCTTGGCGGGTTAGATGCGTGGTTAACCACGAACACTGACCGGGGGTCAGGCGGCGCAGACGGCGGATTTAGTTCCGGCACAGTGTCGGCGGCGACCGCTGGCACCGCACGGACAGCAACGATGACGGAGCTACGCGCACTGATTGCGCAAGCATGGGAAGGTGGCGCGGAAATCTCGCACTTGATGTCAATGCCCGCAGTCATTCGCGGTATTTCTCGCTTTTTGCTGAGCAGCTCGGCAGAAATTGCCACGCTAACCAGCGAAGCAGGACAGAGCGCGGAAGAAATGACGGCCAAGGCATCGGTTAACGTGTTTGTGACCGACCACGGCCAAGTGCTGATGATGCGCGCAAACCGCTTGCAGCAAGAATCCGCATCGGGCCGGGCGAACCTATACGCTTATGACCCGGAATATCTCCGTATTGGTATGTTGCAAGGTATTCGGGTGGAGCCATTAGCGAAGACCGGCCTAGCGGATAAGCGCTTGATGTCAATGGACACGACGTTAATGGTGCTTAACGAAGCAAGTCACGCAGTAATGGCCGATATCGACCACACGGCAGCGTGGACAGCATAAGGGGGCGCTATGAATGACGAAACGCAAAACCCGCTAATCGAAGATGAAAAGCCGAAGCAAACGCGCGGAGTAAAGGCGATTGCAAAGCGGAATTTCTTCATCGATGAAGATGGTGTTAAACGAAAGGTGCTAGCAGGCGAAGCAATCACGCTCAGCAAGGAACTATTTAAGCGGTTCGTACATGCTGAAGTGGTAGGTCCAGATGTTGGCGAAGTAGAAGAGGACGAATAATGGTGAAGACCGGCGAATATTACGATGGGATACGGCATATCGAGTGGAAAGAGCAACTCGGAAAGACGGTGCGTCGTGATAGACAACCGGGGCGCAAGATTATTCTAGAACGCAACGCGCGCCTTAGAAATGAGGCGCGCGATGCAATTAACCATAAGTTCCTTGGTGGGCTGTTGCGACCGACTGCAACGATTCCAGAAAAGGACTTTGAGTACTTAGTAAAAATTAATCCCGATTTAATGTCGCCGGACAAAGAGATACTAGCGCGCGCATGGAAAAAGTTTTTAGAGCGTGACCCGGTAGGGGGTCAGTATGTCATTAATCCGCCACGCTTAGATAAATACATAGGGGGCAAATAAATGGCGCAATTAGTGAAGAATGGCGGCACGCGCGCGAGCGGCGAAAGCGCGGCGGATGATTGGAGCGATAGCAATTGCTATCCGCCTACCAGCATACCAACAGCGATAGGGCAATTAGGCGGGTCTGGGTCAATCATATTCGATGATGATGAGATAGATATCAGCGCGGTATCGATGAATAATGCGGCAAACGGGGCCACGTATACGCTTACCAGCAGAACGGGCAACACAACGCTAAAGACAGTAGATGCGACAACGCGGCTATTTTCGCACCTGGATACGGCAGACACGGCAAACTTTATATTTGAAAACCTAACATTCGATGGTAGCGCCGCGACGTGGACAGCTAACAGCGAACAATGGTTCATATTTGGGCAGCATTGCGGCGATGTGACATTTAGAGATTGCATATTTCAAAACTTAACATCGACAGCAGCGGGACACGCAGAGCCGGTGCTAGTAAGGTTTGTGATGAATAATTCGCAACAAACCCTAACGATAGAAGACTGCACGGTAAGAGACGTTGATATAGATTGTGCTGGCGATTTTCACGGGCTGTTTAAGCAGGAAGTAGGCGGTGTGTATGAACACATAATTAATATCGATGGGCTAACATTTCAAAATATTGATGTTAATTGCACGAGCGGGACTTGCTACGGGTTAGTGATGCACACTCTAAACACCGAGCAATGCACCATGAACAACGTGACCGTTGATAATGTCGCGCTACATGCGACCACGGGCGAGGAAATAAATGGCATATATTGGGGGAATTCATCGGCGGGTACGTTTAGCGGGACAGGATGGCAAATCGACGGGTTTACACTGGACGGCAACGGCCAAGCCAATGCAGCGATTAAAGTACAAAACGGTGCAGCGGGGCACGCACTGAGTAACGTTAACGTAACGGACATGTGGCGAACGGGAAGGGAGTCGGGCGCTGGAGGCAACAGCATCGGAGGGGTAATACAGATACAAGGTGCCGGAACGGTCGCAACGGTTAGCTCAGTTAACGTGAGCGACAGCGGCGGATTTTACGGAATCGCGGCATATGCGACCGGTGGCGGGGAACTAATAGGCAACAATTTACATTGCGTCAATATTGATGATAACGGCCAGCTAGATTTGGCCGGCAACAATCCGATAAATGGGTTAGCGTTTTATGCTGGGGGTAACGGCGACGCGACGATAACGGACTCTTCAGCAAGAAACATTACGGGCGATTCAGACGAAGGGCTAGTGATATTCGGACACCACACGACCACGGGCGGGACAAATGATAAAGCGATTACATTAACGAACGTGGAAGTAACAGGGGTAAGCGGCGCAGCAGGGTCAACAGTGCGGGTAATATCTAGCACGACTGGTCAAACATTAACGACCGAATTTAATAATTGCGAAATAGAGGGAATAACAGAGATAGAGCAAAACGCGAACACCACCCACCTATTTACGGCAAACGGCGGTGAATATGAATCACTGCAAAGCGTAGATTTTGGATTTACGCTAAATAATATCGGCGGTGGTGGTGGGCGCGGCGCCGCAAGAATAGCGCGTAATGTCGGCGGGGCGATGTTCTAATGAACCGAGGCGAGATAAAAACAATGATAAAGTCCTACGTGCACCGGCAGCACACGGACAGCGATTTAAACAATTGGATAAATTGGACCAACAAAAGAATAGGCCGCGATTTACGTAGCCATTCCAATTGCACGCGGTACACGCTAACCGTAACGGAGCGTATTAGCGGACTACCGGCAGACTTCGTAGAGATGGAGATGTTACTACGAACAGGTGAAAACGGCGGAAGCATCAAACTCCAAGCCGGTGCCGGGTTCACGCGCGCGTTAGGTAACGAAGGTAGCGCAGGTTTTTACAACCTGATTAGCGGCAATGAAATAGAAATATATCCGTTCGTAGCGGGCGATTACACAATGGTGTACTACTACACGCCGGCAGACATGGACGCAGACGAAGACACGAACGATACTGCGACGATGTGGCCGATGCTCTATGTGTACGGGGTCATGATTGAATCGGCAGCAACAGAGCAGGACGGCGATTTATTTGCGGCAGCAAGTGATATTTTCGACCGTGAAGTAGCGCGCATTAATCGCGCTAACTTGCAGTCATTAGAAGGTATGCAAATAGAGGCGGGCTAATGGGATTAGAAACGGGAACGTATATTGATGACCTGAACGCGAGCTGGCCGCTAAATACCGACCAGAAAAGCGCGGGCGATGACCATATCCGGTTAATCAAATCAACGCTAAAGAGCAGCTTGCCGGGTTTGACCGGCAGCATTTTAGATATGGATTGGTTTTTAAAGCCAGACGGGTCAGTGGCAATGACTGGCGCATTCGATGCGGGTAGTCAACTAATAAGCGATGTAGCCGACCCGGTTAGCGACCAAGACGCCGCGACTAAAGCTTGGGTCTTGGCAAACGGGTTTGCATCAACATTGAATAGCGGCGATGAGCTGTTATGCCGTCTCGCAGACCACACGGTAATACCGACCGGCTTCACAATCGGCACGATTGATAACAAGGCGATACGATTACGCGGCAATGCGGCGGCGGGTGCGGATGGTGG